>NZ_QVQV01000002.1:624265-655689 GCF_003429005.1 Paraburkholderia sp. DHOC27 | reverse complement strand
CATCCACACCAGCACGCCCTCGTTTCCTACTGACGCGATGTTCGCAGAGGACCTGAAGAAGCGCGCGCCTTCGGTGCTGATCGGCATGGTGGGCGCAAAGGTGGCGGTCGATCCGCACAACTCGCTGACTGCAAGCGAAGCCATCGACTTTGTCTGCCGCGAGGAATTCGACTTTACCTGCCAGGAAGTGGCAGCAGGCACGCCGTTCGAGCAGATTCAGGGGCTGAGCTACCGCGCAGCAGACGGTTCGATCGAACACAACGCCGCGCGTCCCATTCTCGAAGACATGGACCAGTTGCCGTTCGTCGCACCCGTGTACAAGCGCGACCTGAAGATCGACAACTACTTCATCGGTTATCTGAAGCATCCGTATGTGTCGATCTACACGGGGCGTGGCTGCCGTTCACGCTGCACCTTCTGCCTGTGGCCGCAGACGGTGGGCGGCCACCGTTACCGCACGCGCTCGGTGGAAAACGTGCTGGAAGAAGTGAAGTGGATTCGCGACAACATGCCTGAAGTGCAGGAGATCATGTTCGACGACGACACCTTCACCGATTTCAAACCACGCGTCGAAGAGATTGCACGCGGTCTCGGCAAGCTCGGCGTGACATGGTCCTGCAACGCGAAGGCGAACGTGCCGTACGCGACGCTGAAGATCATGAAGGAAAACGGTCTGCGTCTGCTGCTGGTGGGCTACGAGTCGGGTGACGACCAGATCCTGCTGAACATCAAGAAGGGTTTGCGTACCGACATTGCGCGCCGTTTCAGCGAAGACTGCCGCAAGCTCGGCATCAAGATTCACGGCACATTCATTCTGGGGCTGCCGGGCGAGACCCAGGAAACCATCGAAAAGACCATCGAATACGCGAAGGAAATCAATCCGCACACCATCCAGGTTTCGCTGGCGGCGCCGTATCCGGGTACCACGCTCTATAACCAGGCCGTGGAAAACGGCTGGCTGCAGGAGAACAAGGTCATCAACCTCGTCAGCAAGGAAGGCGTGCAACTGGCGGCGATCGGTTATCCGCATCTGTCGCGTGAGGAGATTTATCACCACGTCGAGAGCTTCTACAAGCGCTTCTATTTCCGCCCGTCGAAGATCTGGGAGATCGTGCGCGAAATGCTGATGAGCTGGGACATGATGAAGCGGCGTCTGCGCGAAGGCGTGGAATTCTTCCGCTTCCTGCGCGCGCACGAAGCGTGATGTCGCATGAGGCTCGGCTGGCGCAACGTACGCTGATCTTCACCGCAGACGACTTCGGTCTGCACGAACGCGTCAACGAGGCCGTCGAACAGGCGCACGTGCACGGTGTTCTGACGGCGGCGAGTCTGATGGTGGCCGCACCCGCTGCACACGACGCCATAGCACGGGCGCGGCGGCTACCCGATTTGCGGGTTGGCCTGCATCTGGTGCTCGCAGACGGCGCGGCTTATTTGCCGCGCGAAGCGATCCCGGCCCTGGTGGATGCAGACGGACGCTTCGGCGACAACATGGTGCGCGACGGCGTGCGCTTTTTCTGTTTGCCGCATGTGCGCAAACAGCTGGCACTGGAAATTCGCGCGCAATTCGAAGCGTTTGCCAAGACCGGGCTGCCGCTCGATCACGTCAACACGCACAAGCACTTTCATCTGCATCCCACCGTGCTCGCGCTGATCCTCGAGATTGGCCGCGAGTACGGCATGCGCGCGATGCGTTTGCCGAGCGAATCCAGCGAACCGGTGTGGCTGAAACCGTGGATTGCCCTGGTGCGGGCGCGGCTCGATCACGCGGGTGTGGCGCATAACGATTACGTGGTGGGCATTGCGAGCACGGGGCAGATGGACGAGGCGGTCTTGCTGGATGCGCTCGCGAGTTTGCCGCATGGCGTAGGCGAGATTTACTGCCATCCGGCCGTGGTGGGAGAGGGCGCGTTGTCGCACGGCATGCGCAGCTACCGGCATGCGGACGAACTGAAGGCATTGCTCTCGCCACGCGTGGCGGCGGCGATTGAAGCAGCCGGTGCGACGCGCGGCGGCTTTACCGACGTTTTCGGCCACGGCATCCAGAGTGACGGTGCCCGCGACCGGGGAGCACAGGCGCTATGAAGTGGCTGCAATGGCTGGGTTTGCCGATAGGCGTCACGATCCTGATTGCGCTGGTGCTGCACGAGGGCGTAGGCGGCCTGGTGCAGGCGATCAGCCAGGCCGGCTGGGTCTTGCTATGGCTGGTGCCGTTCCACGCGTTGCCGCTGCTGCTCGATGCCTACGCATGGCATGTGTTGCTGGGCAAGCGCACTTCGCTGCTGTTCCTCTGGTGGATCGCCACGGTGCGCGAAGCGGTGAACCGCTTGCTGCCGGCGGCGGGGATCGGCGGGGAGATTGTCGGCATTCGACTCGCGCGCTGGCGGGTAACGGACGTGAGCTTCGTGAGCGCCACGGTGATCGTGGAAGTGATGGTGACGATGGCCGTGCAATACGCGTTTTCCGCGCTTGGGCTGGTGTTGATCGTGGCGTGGACGCATCAGGCCGATGCATTGCGGACCATTGGTCTCGCGTTGTTGTTGTCACTGCCATTGCCGGTGCTGGCAGTCGTGCTGGTGCGACGTGGCGGGGTGTTCCATGCCATCGAGCGTTGGGCCGCGCATTTGCTGGGTGCATCGCATGCCTTGTTGCAAGGCGTGGATGGCAAGCGACTCGACGCGGACATCGACGCGTTGATGTCGCGCACGGGCTTGTTGTTGCGGGCGTTTTTATGGCAACTGGGCGGATACATGCTGGGGGCGCTGGAGACGTACTGGGCGCTGGAGTTACTGGGGCATCCGGTTTCAGTAGGCGGGGCGCTGGCCATCGAGGCGCTGACCCAGGCGGTGCGGCATGCCGCGTTTTTTATCCCAGCGGGGCTGGGGGTGCAGGATGCCGCGGTGGTGTTGCTGGCGCAGATTTTTGGCGTGGATCGGGAGGTGGCGTTTTCTCTTGCGCTGGTCAAGCGGATGCGGGAGATTGTGTTTGGGTGTCTGGCTTTGGTTTCGTGGCAGGTTGTTGAGGTTTTTTGGCCTAAAGGTGGGGTTGTTGAAAGGGTTTGAGGTTTTTTTGCCTGCGGCGCTGGACTCTCCATTGTGTTGCCCCTGTGCGGCGCGGCACTTGCGTTTGTTTGCCATGCGGCGTTGGCCTTTCCTTGTTTTCTTTTTGGTTTGCTTGCGTCGCCCCTGTGCGGGGCAGCAGTCACTTTTCTTTGCCGGCCGCAAAGAAAAGTAACCAAAAGAAAGCGGGCTCACACCGCTAGCCCGTAGATGTCTCCCTCGCCGCTCTCGCGGCATTGGTCCGAGACGAGACCTCCCCTCGCACATTTCGCGCCCGTGACAAAGCACTCATCCATCCCACTCCGCACTTCGTGCGTCGCGGTTGGGTCTGCGCTGGAAAGCATGGGCGGCGATTTGCCGGTGTGCTTTGCGCTGCATTTCCAGCATGGCACTTAGCATGTCTAAACAAATCACGCTTTCGCGGGTTTGGAGCGTCACCACGACGCGAGGTATCGAGAACAGCACAGTTGAGGTTATGCCGAACGACGGAGCGCGCAGCGCGACGCGGAGCGGATGACTGCCTGGTCACGGGGGGGTAGCGAGGCGAGGGATCAACTCGTCTCGGACCACTCCGGAATCACAGTTAGTGGTGGACACCTACAGGCTGGCGGTGTGAGCCCGCTTTCTTTTGCCTACTTTTCTTTGCGGCCGGCAAAGAAAAGTAGGTGCCGCCCCGCACAGGGGCAACGCAAATAGACCACCAAGAAAACAAGGAAAGGCCAAAACACAGCGGCGGCAAAAAAAAGTAAATACCACCGGCCCAAAGGGCAACACACAAAGGGCAACACAAACAGACCAACAAGAAAACAAAAAAAGCCCAAAACAGCAGCAGCGGCAAAAAAGAGTAAGCGCCGCCCCGCGAGAGGGGCCACCAAAAAAAGCCTTCTGCAAGAACCCCATATCCTTATCAACGATCAATATTTAACAACCCCACCCCCGCAGTGCTACCTTGAAAGCCAGACTTTCAACAGGACCCGCACTGTGACAGTAGAATTCATCGGCATGATCCAGACCCGCAAGGTGTCTGAAACTCACGCACCGCATGGCCCGGTCATCGATCTTCAATATGTGAAGGACTTCGCGCAGGCTCACGACGCCGCCGGCTTTGACCGTGTCCTCGTGCCGCATCATTCCACTAGCCCCGATGCGCTCCTCACCGTCGCTCACGCGGCCAGCGTCACCCAGCATGTGCATTTCATGCTCGCGCATCGCCCCGGTTTCGTCGCGCCCACGCTCGCCGCGCGCCAGCTCGCCACGCTCGATCACTATTCGGGTGGCCGCCTCGCGGTGCACATCATCTCCGGTGGCGATGACGCCGAGCAGCGCCGCGACGGCGATTTCCTCTCGCACGACGAGCGCTATGCCCGCACCAATGAATACGTGTCCATCCTGCGCCGCATCTGGACCGAGGACAAACCCTTCGATCACGCCGGCGAATACTATCGCTTCGAACAAGGCTTCTCTGAAGTCAAACCCGTTCAGCAACCCCACATCCCGATCTACTTCGGCGGTGCATCGGCGCCCGCGCTCGAAATTGCCGGCCGTCACGCGGATGTCTACGCGCTATGGGGCGAATCGAAGGCCCAGGTGCGCGAGCAGGTGACGCGTGTGCGTGCCGAAGCCGCCAAACACGGTCGCTCGGTGCGCTTCTCGGTGTCGTTCCGGCCCATCCTTGCGCAGACGGAATCCGCGGCGTGGGAGCGCGCGGAGCGGATTCTCGCCGAGACCAAACGGCTGCGTGCATTGTCGGGGCTCGGGGTGGGCGGTCCCGCGCAAAGCGAAGGCGCGCGCCGTCTGCTGGCGACATCGGGCAGCACCGATCGTGCGGACGAGCGGCTGTGGACGGCAGTCGCCAAAGAGATCGGCGGCCGCTCGAATTCGACGGCGCTCGTCGGCACACCGGACCAGGTGGCCGACACGCTTGCGGAGTATCATGCGTTGGGTGTGACGACCTTTTTGATCCGCGGTTTCGATCCACTGGAAGACGCAATCGAATACGGTCGTACGTTGATCCCCGCTACCCGCGAGCGCATCGCGCGCACCGAGCGCGCGGCAGCCTGATGGAGACACGATGACCGATCTCGCCGTGGTGACCTCCCACGTCACCAGCACAGCCGATACCGCTTCGCTGCAACGTCACGCGCCACTGCGCAAATACTGGTTCGACGAGATACCGCCGCGCGCAAGTATCGCTGACGAACGGCGTCATCGTCAGGAGCGGCTCGCCGTGGCGTTTCGCCTCTTCGCACGATATGGCTTCGATCAGGGTCTCGCCGGCCACATCACCGCGCGTGACCCCGAGTTTCCCGATCACTTCTGGGTCAATCCGTTCGGCAAGCATTTCGGCCGCATGCGCGTGTCGGATTTGCTGCTCGTCAACGCCGAAGGCGAGATCGTGGTGGGCGAGGGGCCCGTGAATCAGGCGGCTTTCGCCATTCACGCGGCCATTCACGAAGCGCGTCCCGATGTCGTCGCGGCGGCCCATACGCATTCTCTCTATGGCAAGGCCTGGTCGTCGCTCGGCCGTACGCTCGATCCGCTCACGCAAGACGCGTGCGCTTTCTATCAGGATCACGCGCTGTTCGACGATTTTCGCGGCGTGGTGCTGGATACGCAGGAAGGTGCGCGGATTGCCGCGGCGCTCGCCTCGCACAAGGCGGTCATCCTCAGGAATCACGGCATTCTGACCGCGGGCCCCACCGTCGAAGCGGCTGCATGGTGGTACATCGCGCTCGACAACGCCTGTCACGCTCAATTGCTCGCGGAAGCCGCGGGCAAGCCGCAACCCATCGCGCACGACATCGCCAGCTTGACGCATGAGCAGGTGGGCCGCGTAGGCGGCGCGCTGTTCGCGTTTCGCAGCCTCGAAGAAGGACTCGTCGCGGCGGAACCGGACGTATTCGACTAGAAAACTCAGGCAGTCAATTCGCGACGTGTACAGAGATCGTTCGTCACATTTGATTGTGACAGCAACAACATGACAGACACGGGGTAGTCAGACAAACACGATGCGCATGGCAATCCACGGCAACGCGCTACGGAGTTTGCAAGGCGCGCGCAGGCACGTCCTGAAGCGCGTGCCGTTTCATCTGAAGAACCTGCGCCCCCGCGCTTTCCTCATCGCTTCGATGCCACGCTTTTACATGCGATGTAAGTGTCGCCACATCGGTCGTTTCCGCACCCGCACGTGTGTCCTTGACTGAGTCCTTTCATGAGCCAACCTTTGCGGCTTGACCGCTTGCGCACGCTGGTGGAACGCATTGCCGCGCTGCTCGATGCTGCCGTGCCCGAAGCCCATCTGCTGGAAACCGGCGCGGCCAGTCTGCGCGAGTTGATTGCGCACGACGACTGGCTGTCGGACGCATTCGCGCGTCCTGATCCCGCGCGTTATCAGCAGTACCTCCTGCACGCGGATTCGCGTGGACGGGGTCTCCGTCGTGAGTTTTGTCTGGGGGCCCGGACAGGCCACGCCGATACACGATCACACCGTCTGGGGTTTGATCGGCGTGTTGCGTGGCGCCGAAATTGTGCAGGGGTATAGTCTAAACAATGCTCCACACGAGGGCGGCACGTTGATTGCTAACTGTGAGATGAAACGGCTCGATGCGGGGAGTGTAGACGCTGTTTCGCCGGATCTCGGCGACATCCACCGCGTGAGCAATGCATTCAATGACCGCGTTTCGATCAGCATTCATGTTTATGGTGCAAATATCGGCGCCGTGCCGCGCTCCACTTATACGCTCGACTGACGCCGCAAAAGATTTATCTCCGGCTACGCTAACGATGTGTTGCCGAATATCTGGAACGTATCGAAGGAGAGTGTTCTCATATGACGCTTGAGGCTGAATTCCGTACCCGTGCTTTTGAAGACGTACGCCGTGCCTTGTTCGAACGCCGCGAAATCGCCTTGCTCGACGTACGCGAGGAAGATCCACACGCGCAGAACCATCCGTTGTTCGCTGCCAATCTGCCTTTATCGAAGCTGGAACTCGACGTACCGTTGCGTTTGCCGCGCCGCTCCGTGCCGATTGTCGTTTTCGACGATGGCGAAGGGCTTGCCGAGCGGGCCGCGCGCCGCTTCATCGAATTGGGTTATACCGATGTCTCGCTGCTTGCCGGCGGCCTGCGTGGCTGGGCCGAGGCGGGCGGTGAACTGTTCCGGGACGTCAATGTGCCGAGCAAGGCATTTGGCGAACTGGTGGAAAGCGAACGCCATACGCCGTCAATGGAAGCGGCGCATGTGAAGGCTCTGCTCGATGCCAACGCGAATGTCGTGGTGTTCGACGCGCGCCGCTACGACGAATTTCAAACCATGAATATCCCGGGCAGCGTCAGCGTGCCCGGTGCAGAACTGGTGCTGCGCGCGCGCCAGCTCGCGCCCGATCCCACCACGCAGATCATCATCAACTGCGCGGGTCGCACGCGCAGCATCATTGGTACGCAATCGCTGATCAACGCGGGTGTGCCCAATCCGGTCGCCGCGTTGCGTAATGGCACGATTGGCTGGACGCTGGCAGGCCAGGCGCTGGATCACGGCAGTTCACGCCGTTTCGATCCTGTCAGCGACGGCGCGTTGCGCGTCGCGGCAGCGGCCGACGCGCGTGCCGTTGCCGATCGCGCTGAAGTGGGCCGCACCACGCGCGACGAAGCGCGTCGCTGGGCCGATGAAGCGGTGCGCACGATCTATCGCTTCGACGTGCGCACGCCGCAGGAATACGCGGCGAGCCACGTACCGGGTTTTCGCAGCGCGCCCGGCGGTCAACTGGTGCAGGAAACCGACATGTTCGCGCCGGTGCGGGGCGCCCGCGTGATTCTCGCGGACAGCGATGGCGTGCGCGCCAACATGACCGCGTCGTGGCTCGCGCAGATGAATGTCGAGGTCTACGTGATCGACGGTTTGACCGCCGCCGATTTCACCGAGGAGGGCGCCACGCCGGTGGTGCGCAACGCGGTCACGGCGCCGGACGCCGATGAAATCTCGCCGCAGGAACTGGCGGCCTTGCTGAAAGCCACGGGCACCGTGGTGGTCGATTTCACCGCCAGCGCCAATTTCGTCAAGCAGCACATCCCTGGCGCGTGGTGGGCATTGCGTGCACAACTCGCGGACGCATTGCCGAAGCTGCCCGCAGCGGAGCGCTATGTGGTCACGTGCGGCACCAGTGCATTGGCGCGTTTTGCGGCGCCTGAACTGGCGGCGCTCACGGGCAAGCCGGTGCAGGTGTTGACGGGTGGCACCAGCGCATGGATCGCGGCGGGCTTGCCGGTTGAAAGCGGTGCAACGCATCTGGCCTCGCCGCGCATCGACCGTTACCGGCGTCCCTATGAAGGCACGGACAACGCGCGTGAAGCGATGAATGCGTACCTCGAGTGGGAATACGGACTCGTGGCGCAACTCGCGCGTGACGGTACGCACGGCTTTCATGTGATCTGACGCGCAGCGTGGCGTGGGAGCGGGGTGCCGCATCGGGCATCCCGCGAATGCTGCGCGCCGCGCGGCGAAAACGCGTCTCGCTCAAAGCGCGCGGCAAAGCTGACGCGCGCATCTTCCGCTGATTTGCTTAGAAGAATTCGGCGTTTGTGTTCTGCAAACGCGTCCCTTATCGTCATTCTCAGTTCTGCAATCCATGCGCGCGCTGTGGCCCCGCTGCGGCCCGTAAGCGGTGTGCGCTTCGCTACTCAGGATATGACGACATCTTTGTTTGCCCGCTCGCTTCATGGCGTCCATCGTGCGCGTTCTGGTTCTTCTGCACGGCATGCGTTGCTTCAACGGATGCGCCATTGCGCGCGCCTGCTCGTTACGTTCGCCCTCGCAGCGTTAGCAAACGCCTCGTTCGCCGACGACCTCACGGTGCTCAAGGTAGGCGACCAGTCGTTGCAGACGCGCGGCATTCTCGAAGCATCCGGTCAACTGAAGGACCTGCCGTACCGGATCGAATGGTTCAACTTTCCGGCGGCGCAACCGTTGGGTGAGGCATTGAATGCGGGAGCCGTGGATGTGGGTGGTCTCGGCGATGCACCGCTGGTGTTTGCACTCGCCGCTGGCGCCCGCGTGCGTGCCGTGGCGGCCACGCGTTCGCAACCGGTGGATCTCGCCATCGTCGTGCCCGCGCATTCGCCGCTCACCAACGTAGACGGATTGCGCGGCAAACGGATTGCCACCACACGTGGCTCGATTGGCCACTTTCTCGCGCTGGCAGCGCTCAAAAAAGCCAACATCCCGATCTCCGACGTGACACTCGTGTTCCTCGCGCCGGCTGACGCGAAAGCGGCGCTTGCGGCGGGCAGCGTCGATGCATGGTCGGTGTGGGATCCGTACACGGCGCTCAGCGAAGCGCGCGATCACGACCGCATCATCGCGACCGGCGTAGGGCTCTCGGAAGGGCTCAGCTATCAGGTCGCCACCGAACACGCGATTACGGACAAGCACGCGCAACTCGCGGATTTCCTGCGGCGGGTAGCCATTGGGCAGCGCTGGGCGCTGTCGCATCCGGACGAAGTGGCGGCGATGCAGTCGCGCGTGACCGGCTTGCCGCCCGATGTGCTGAAGACGGTGTATCAGCGTGGTCAGGTGCATCCGGTCGCCATCGACGATAGCGTCGTCACGGCGCAGCAGCGCACCGCCGATACCTACACCAGCGCCAACGTGATCCCTGCACACCTCGATGTGCGCGCAAGTTTCGATCGCAGTTTCCCGTTGCCTTGAAGAGCCAAAATGCGTCGCGTGCGCACGCTGTCAGGCAGACCAGACGCGCGCATTCGAGGGGCACGCGAATCGGTGTAAACGCGCTCTCGCCTAACACAGATATTGCGTCTAAATTACTGACCACCTGGGCAAAATAGCCGAGGGACCAGACGGCCAGGGAGCAGCGGCAGGCGCCGGACGAAAGCATCAAAACCAGTGGCCGGGAGCGGCCCGCAGTCGAAGATTGCAAACTGGTTGCTTCGCACGATGCAGGCCGCTGCAGGTCGTCGTTCCGCGTCAGTGTCGGTGTCACCATCAGTCTTGGCCGGCAGATTTGCTCGCCCTCCGTCGTCATCCCGTCGCCACCCTCCACCTGTCAATTCATCGCGCACCGCGCACGGCGTGACATGCCGCTTCGCAACGCATGGCCCTTGCTATGGCCGCCAACGTGCGCTTGCTTCGATCATTTTGTTATCCTGTAGTACATCATTCAAAGGATGTTCGCATCCCACTCCGAACAATGGCTTCGAGCTTCAGACTGATTTCCGTTGCCGTGCTGGCTGCCTCGCTGGCGCTGGCAGGTTGCGACGACCAACAGGGCCAACGCGCTGTGCAAAAACTCAAGGATCTGTTCAACGCCGTCAAACCCGACGCGCTGCTGCTGAAGGACCTCACCCCCGGCATCTCGACGGAGGAGCAGGTGCGCAACCAGATGGGCAAGCCGGAAACCGAACGCGTGTATACCGACGGTTCGAAGCGCCTCGAATATCCGCGCGGCCCGCAAGGGCTCAACACGTACATGGTCGACATCGACCGGGACGGCAAACTGCAGGCCATCACCCAGGTGCTGACGGCGGAGAATTTCGGCAAGATCCGGCCCGGCATGACGGAGGACGAAGTGCGGCGGCTGCTCGGCAAGCCAGGTCAGATAGCGGTGTTCCCGCTCAAACCGGAGACGGTCTGGAGCTGGAAGTGGCGCGAAGGCGGCGTGACTGAAGAGGCCTTTTTCAACGTACATTTCGACCAGTTTCACAAGGTCTATACGACATCGCGCTCGGATGTGATTCGCGGACGATAAGGAGAAAAAACATGCTGCGACGGCGTCCCCATTCGCGGATTGGGCTCGTGCTGGGCGGTGGCGCTGCGCGGGGCTGGGCCCATATTGGCGCGATCCGCGCATTGCACGAAGCCGGCATCAAGCCCGATGTGGTGTGCGGCACCTCGATTGGCGCGCTGGTCGGCGCGGTGTATGCAAACGGCGATCTCGACTGGCTCGAAGAATGGGTCTCGCGCCTCACCTGGCAGACGGTCGTGCGCCTGCTCGATCTGCGCATCTCCGGCGGCCTGCTGGGTGGGCGCAAGGTGATCCAGGTGTTTGCCAACCAGTTCAACGGCTGCGCGATCGCCGATCTGCGCATGCCGTTCGCGGCGGTGGCGACTGAACTCGACTCCGGCCGCGAAACCTGGATACAGGACGGCAGTGTGGTGGACGCCGTACGCGCGTCGATTGCGATTCCCGGCATCTTCACGCCGGTGTGGCAAAACGGCGTCTGGCTGGTGGATGGCGGCCTCAGCAACCCGGTGCCGGTTTCGGTGGCGCGCGGCATGCGTTCGGACTGCGTCATCGCGGTCGATCTGAACAGCGACATCCTGAATGGCCGCGACTTTGGCGGCGTAACGGTGGCCACGGAAATCATCGACCCCGAGGTGCCCCCGCCCGGATCGTTGCGCAAGAACGGCAAGCCGTGGCCGCGCTGGCTCGCACCCGGCGACCAGGCGGGCAGTAGCGATGTGCGCGTCGCTCCGCCACCGAGTGCGCGCGTGCCGTCCATGCTGAGTTCGGTTGCGCAGAGCATCGACATCATGCAGGTGCGGATCACGCGCAGCCGTCTGGCGGGTGAACCGGCCGACATCCTGATTCAGCCGCGCCTGGGGGGCATGGGGATTTTCGATTTCCACCGCGCGGCGCCGGCCATCGAAGAAGGGCGTGCCGCCGTCGTGCAGATGTTGCCGGCCATTCGTGCGCGGCTGGGGATGGAGTGACGCTGCGAGGCGCGGGCGGTTGCGAAGTAGCGCGAAGTGGTGCGAGGTGACGATTCTGCCTTCAGCTCTCGTCGATATTCTTGGTCGCAATCAGACGGCAAACGCGCTTGCCCGAGCTCTCGCTCACGCCGTCCTCGAACAGCAGGACGGCGCAATCCACCAACGCATCCACCACGATGGACGGTTCGAACGCGGTGTAAAGCCGCCCATCGGGCAGCCGCTCGTCCTGCTCCTCGGTGACGCGCCAAGACAGATACAACATGCCATTGCGTCGCAGGATGCGCCGCAGATTGTCGACGGCCAACGGAATCGCTTCAGCCGGCAAGTGCATGATCACCGTTTCGCAGACGACGTTATCGAAGTCCTCGTCGATCTCCGTCAGTGACGGCAGGCTGGCTTCGCGAAACGTGATGTGTGGATGCAGACGGCGTGCTTCTGCGAGCAGACCTGTGGCGGCGTCGAAGCCGGTCACGTCGTAGCCATGCGCGGCCAGCCACGCGGCGTCGCGACCGTTGCCGCAGCCGATCTCGGCGGTCTTGCCCTCGGGCACCAGGTGCGTTTCCAGTAACGCGTAGAGGTCGTTCGGTGGCGGCTGGTCGAGCCATTGCTGGCTATAACGCGCGGCATCCTGCGAGTAGGCGTTCAGCGTGGCGGAATCGAAACGTGAGTTCATGCGCGGCCATCCTGTGCGAGCGGGCGCGGCAGCACCCGCAACCCCAGCAGTGTAACGAGCTTCGCGCGGCACGTGAGGGTTGCCCTTGGGTTGCTGCGACGCAATATCACGCTGCCCAGCAGTGGGAGTTCCGGGGTGGGGCGATCTTGCGGTATCGTTCGCGCTGGTCATCTGCATTTATCCAGGAGAGCACCTTGCTCCACACCAGCCAAACCGAAGCCTGCAAGCTCGCCGTGCAGGACGTGCACAAGCGCTATGGCGACAACGAAGTGCTCAAGGGCGTGTCGATGAACGCCAACAAGGGCGACGTCATCAGCATCATCGGCGCGAGCGGGTCGGGCAAGAGCACCTTCCTGCGCTGCATCAACTTCCTCGAGCGCCCCAACGCCGGACAGATCGTGGTGGATGGCGAAGCCGTGCGGACCAAACCCGATCGCAGCGGCAACCTGGAAGTGGCCGACCACAAGCAGTTGCAGCGCATCCGTACCAAGCTGGCGATGGTGTTCCAGCACTTCAATTTGTGGGCGCACATGAACGTCATGGAGAACATCGTCGAGGCGCCGATCCACGTGCTGGGTTTGCCGCGTCGCGAAGCCGAAGAACGGGCGCGCGAGTATCTGGAGAAAGTGGGCCTCGCGCCCCGCCTGGAAAAACAGTATCCGTCGCATCTGTCGGGCGGTCAGCAGCAGCGCGTGGCAATTGCGCGTGCGCTCGCCATGAATCCGGACGTGATGCTGTTCGACGAGCCCACCTCGGCGCTCGACCCCGAACTGGTCGGCGAGGTGCTGAAGGTGATGCAGAAGCTGGCCGAGGAAGGCCGCACGATGATCGTCGTCACACACGAAATGGGCTTTGCGCGCAACGTGTCGAATCACGTGATGTTCCTGCATCAAGGACGCACCGAGGAAGAGGGCGTGCCGGCCGAAGTGCTGGCCGCGCCGCGCAGCGAACGCCTCAAGCAGTTTTTGTCCGGCAGTCTCAAGTAACGCGCGCGGTTCGAATTGCACGAGCTTTACGCCTTCACAGCCTTCACCGCCCCCTACGCTTGATGCCGCGCACGCCGTCCCCGTCCGCCCGTACCACCCAGGTGGCGATCGTCGCCTTGCCGCCCGTCTCCATGTCGGGCGTGGGTCCAATCGTCGACGCGCTGAATCTCGCCAACGAGATCGACGGCCGCGCGCTCTATCGCTGCCAGGTGTTTTCATCGGATGGCCGCGCGGTGCCGCTGTCGGGCGGCGCGCAGTGGCCGGTGGATGGCGCGTTTGGCGAAGCGTTGACGTGCGACTGGCTGATCGTGGTCAGCGAGCGCTTCCAGTCCTTTACCGGCGACCGGCAGTTCGTGGCCAGTCTCGCGCGCGTCGGGCAACGCACGCCGCTCGTCACGGGCATTCATCACGGTGTCTGGTGGCTTGCTACGGCCGGACAACTCTCCGGCTACCGCGTGAGCGTCAACTGGGAGTCCTATCAGCAATTCTCCGAACAGTTCGAGCGTGCCATCGTCACGCAGCAGATTTTCGAAATCGACCGTGATCGCGCCACCTGCGCGGGCGGCCAGGCGAGCGTCGATTTCATGCTGGCGATGATCGCCCGCGAGCACGGCCCCGAACTGGCCGAGCGGATCGCCGATACGCTCGGGGTGGGCGTGCTGCGCGCCGCCGAAGAGCGCCAGCGCATTCCGTTCGTGACGGCGCCTGGCGAGCGCCATCCGCGCCTGAACGATGCGCTCTCGCTGATGGAAGCGAATATCGAAGACCCGTTGACGGGCGACGAGATCGCCGGACTCGTCGGCGTGTCGCGGCGGCAACTGGAGCGGTTGTTTCGCCAGTATCTCGGCGCGATGCCGTCGAAGTACTACATGGGCCTGCGTCTGTCGAAGGCGCGCACGCAATTGCAGCGCACCAGCAAATCCGTGGTGCAGATCAGCCTCGCCTGCGGGTTTTCGTCCGCCGCGCACTTTTCGAATGCTTATCGTGACCACTTTGGCGTGACACCGCGCGAAGATCGTCGCAACTGGCTCGACAGGCAGACCGGCGCGGCGTCCGCGAGCGGCACGGCCGCGGACGAAGCGTAGCCCGCATTACGCAGTACTGCCCCGCGGCACGTAGAAGTTCACCCCAATGCGCACCCCAAAGCGCACCCCAAAGCGCACCCCAAAGCACGTCCCCCGGCCACATCCCGGCAAAGTGGCAGGCTAGCCACAGCAACCCGAAAGAACACGTCGCGTATGCGCAAGACGTTTCGTCCGAGGTTTCCTAAACTACGTCATACCGTCAATAGCGTACCGAGGACTTGCCATGAACGACCTGCCAGTGACACGCCAGACTTTCGACGAAGTGATGGTGCCGGTGTTCGCGCCCGCCGCCTTCGTGCCGGACCGTGGGCTCGGGTCGCGCGTATGGGACACCGAAGGCCGCGACTACATCGACTTCGCGGGCGGTATTGCCGTCACGGCGCTCGGTCATGCGCATCCGGAACTGCTCAAGGTGCTGGCCGAGCAGGGCGGCAAGCTCTGGCACATTGGCAACGGTTACACCAATGAACCGGTGCTGCGCCTCGCCAAACGTCTCGAAGCACTGACCTTCGCCGACCGGGCGTTTTTCGCCAATTCCGGCGCCGAAGCCAATGAAGCCGCGCTGAAACTGGCGCGCCGCGTGGCGTTCGATCGTCACGGCGCAGCAAAAGACCAGATCATTTCGTTCACGCAGTCGTTTCATGGCCGCACCTTCTTTACCGTCAGCGTGGGCGGTCAGCCGAAGTATTCGGAAGGCTTCGGTCCGGTACCGCAGGGCATCGTGCATCTGCCGTACAACGACATCGAAGCGGCGCGCAAGGCAATTGGCGCGAACACCTGCGCGGTGATCGTCGAGCCGATCCAGGGCGAAGGCGGTGTGATTCCAGCGGATCCGGCATTCCTGAAGGCGTTGCGCGAAGCCTGCGACGCCCACGATGCCCTGCTGATTTTTGACGAGGTACAAACCGGGGTGGGCCGCAGCGGATACTTCTACGCGTATCAGGACACGGGTGTGACGCCGGACATCCTGACCACGGCCAAAGCGCTCGGCAACGGCTTCCCGATTGGCGCGATGCTGACCACCGAGGCGCTCGCCGCGCATTTCAAGGTGGGCGTGCATGGCACCACGTACGGTGGCAATCCGCTCGGCGCCGCGATTGCGGAGAAGGTGGTCGAACTGATCAGCAATCCCGCGCTGCTCGAAGGGGTGCGCTCGCGCAGTGCCGAACTCAAGGGCCATCTGGCGAAGCTCAACGAACGCTTTGGTCTCTTAACGGAAGTGCGCGGCAAGGGTCTGCTGATCGGCGCGGAACTGACCGGCGCATTCAAGGGCCGCGCAAAAGATTTCGTCACGGCAGCCGGCAAGCATGGCGTCATCATGCTGATGGCAGGTCCTGATGTGCTGCGTTTCGTGCCGTCGCTGATCATGCCGCTCGACGACATGCAGGAAGGCTTCACGCGGCTTGCGAAAGCGTTTGAGGAAGCGGTGGGCGCGACGGCTGCTGCACCGACGCGCTGATCCGCTGCCGTTCGGGCCCCGCGCCGCATCAGATGCATGCGGCGCGTTTCCCGGGCAAACCTCGCACGCGCACCACGCACTTCGCTGTTGAACCCGGCATCCCTCTCACCACTGGAACGACGATGCTCTTCGTACGCCCTGGCCGTCTTGCCGATCTCGACGCGCTCGAACACATGGCGCGCACGGCTCAACCCGTGCTGCACTCGCTGCCGCATGACCGCCGTGCGCTCGAAGCGCGCGTCGCGCTGTCCGAGGATTCGTTTCGCGCGGAAGTGGATTTTCCGGGCGAGGAGTTCTATCTGTTCGTGCTCGAAGACAGCGAGACCGGCAAGCTATCGGGCACGGCGAGTATCGTCGCAGCCGCCGGCTACTCGGAACCGTTCTACGCGTTCCGTAACGACGCCCTGATTCATGCGTCGCGCGAACTGCATGTGAACCGCAAGATCCACGCGCTGACCATGTCGCACGAGCTGACCGGCAAAAGCCGGCTGGCGGGGTTCTATATCGATCCCGCGCTGCGTGGCGATGCAGCCGCGCATCTGATGTCACGCGCACGCATGATGTATATCGCGGCCAACCGCAAGCGCTTCACGTCCGAGGTGTTCTCGCTGCTGCTGGGCGTGACGGACGACAACGGCGTGTCGCCATTCTGGGAAGCGGTGGGTCGCAAGTTCTTCGGCCGCAACTTCGCGGACATCGAAATCGAATCGGGCGGCCGCAGCCGCACCTTTATCGCCGAAGTGATGCCGAGCTATCCAGTCTACGTGCCGCTGCTGCCGGAAGCGGCGCAGCGCGTGCTGGGCGAGCCGGATGAAAAGGCGCTGCTCGCCTATGACATCCACCTCGAGGAAGGCTTCGAGACCGACCGCTTCGTCGATATCTTCGATGCGGGGCCGGTACTTACCGCGCAGATCGATCGCAGCGCCTGCGTCAAGCTCAACCAGACCCGCACGGTGCTCGACACGGACGCGAGCGAGGGCGCTGCAAGCTGGCTGATCGCGAGCAATCGCGCGGACGAGTTCCGCTGTGTGCTGGCCAATCTGCCGGCCGATCTGCCTACCAACCGTCAGGCCGACGCGCCGCTGCCGCCGGCGGTCCGCAACGCGCTCGGCGTGCAGGTGGGCGACGCGGTGCGTTGTGTACCGCTGCATCAGCAAGACCAGACCTCCGCTGACGAACGACTGGGAGACGCATCATGATCGTGGTTCGCGTCGTGCAAACGGGCGATGTGGACGCGCTGATGGCGCTCGCTCAGGAGACCGGTCCCGGTCTCACCACCTTCAAGCCGGATCGCGATGCACTGGCGGCGCGCGTCGCACGCTCGCGCCGCACGATGGAAGATCGCGCCGAGCCGCACGAGGCCGGCTATTTCTTCGTGATGGAAGACACCGCTACTGGCGACGTGGCGGGCGTCTGCGGCATCGAAACGGCGGTCGGCCTGCAGCAGCCGTTTTACAACTACCGCGTGAGCACGGTGGTGCATGCGAGCCAGGACCTCGGCATCTGGACCCGCATGCGGGCACTCAACATCTCGCACGACCTCACCGGATACGCCGAACTGTGCTCGCTGTTCCTGAGCCCGCGTTATCGTGCCAGCGGCGTGGGCGGTTTGCTGTCGCGCTCGCGCTTCATGTTTCTCGCGCAGTTTCGCGAGCGCTTTCCGCAACGCATCTGCGCGGAACTGCGCGGCCATTTCGACGCGGAAGGCAGTTCGCCGTTCTGGCGCGCGGTGGGTTCGCACTTCTACCAGATCGATTTCAACGCGGCGGACTATCTCAGCTCGCATGGCCGCAAGGCGTTCCTCGCGGAGTTGATGCCGCGTTTTCCGGTCTATGTGGAGCTGTTGCCGCAGCAAGCGCAGGAGTGCGTCGGGCTCACGCACAACGACACGATTCCCGCGCGGCGCATGCTCGAAGCGGAAGGGCTGCGCTACGAGAATCACGTGGATATTTTCGACGCGGGGCCGGTGCTCGAATGTCATATCGCCGACTTGCGCACGGTGCGTGAAAGCGTGCGCGTGCCGGTGGAAATCGTCGCGCTGGGCGCTTCGCCCGCGCCGCAGGATGGGCCGAAGTCGCTGGTGTCGAACACGTCGCTGGGCGATTTCCGCGTGGGCGTGGCAGCCGGCGTGCCGCATGAAGGCGTATTCCGCCTCACGAGCGACGAAGCCGCCGCACTCGACGTCAAGGCAGGCGACCTCGTACGGGTGCTGCCGCTGAAACAGAAACAGGGATGATCATGAGCAAGCTATTCATCGACGGCGAATGGGTCGCCGGCACCGGGCCCGTCTTCACCTCGCGCAATCCGGGCACGGGCGCGACGGTTTGGGAAGGCCACAGCGCCTCGGCGGACGACGTGGAACGCGCCGTGCGCAGCGCGCGCCGGGCGTTTCCCGCGTGGTCCGCGTTGAGTCTCGACGAGCGCTGCGGCATCGTGCGCCGTTTCGCGGCGCTCGTCACGGAGCGCAAGGAAGCGCTCGCCGCTGCGATTGGCCGCGAAACCGGCAAGCCGCTGTGGGAAGCACGCACGGAAGTGACGTCGATGGCGGCGAAGGTCGAGATTTCGATTCAGGCGTACCACGAACGTACTGGCGAAAAGCGCACGCCGATGGCCGACGGCACGGCGGTGCTGCGGCATCGTCCGCATGGTGTGGTGGCGGTGTTCGGGCCGTACAACTTTCCTGGGCATCTGCCGAACGGCCACATCGTACCGGCGTTGATTGCGGGTAACGCCGTGGTGTTCAAGCCGTCGGAACTCGCGCCGGGTGTCGCCGAGGCAACCGTGCAGGCGTGGCACGATGCCGGCTTGCCGGCGGGCGTGATGAATCTCGTGCAAGGCGAAAAGGATGCGGGCATTGCGCTCGCCAATCACCGGCAAATCGACGGACTCTTTTTCACCGGCAGTTCGGACACTGGCACGCTGCTGCACAAGCAGTTCGGCGGTCGTCCGGAGATCGTGCTGGCGCTGGAGATGGGCGGCAATAATCCGCTGGTGATCGGCCCGGTGGCGGACATCGACGCGGCCGTGCATCACACCATTCAGTCGGCGTTTCTCTCGGCGGGACAGCGCTGTACGTGTGCGCGGCGCATCTTCGTGCCGGACGACGCGGCGGGGGACCGCTTTGTCAAACGTCTCACGGACGTCACCGCGCGTATCACGGTGGGTGAATACGACGCCGAGCCGCAGCCGTTCATGGGTGCGGTGATTTCGGCGCGCGCCGCGCAGCGGCTCGTGCAGGCACAGACGCAATTGATCGCACGCGGTGCGAATCCGTTGCTCGAGATGATGCAACGCGATCCGCAACTGGGCTTCGTCACCCCGGCCATTCTCGATGTAACCGAAGTGCGCGATCTGCCCGACGAGGAACACTTCGGGCCGCTGGCGCAGATCATTCGGTATGCGAACTTTGACGACGCCATCGAAGGCGCCAACGATACGCAGTACGGTCTGTCCGCCGGACTGCTCGCCGACGACGAAGCCTTGTGGACGCATTTCCAGCGCACCATTCGCGCGGGCATCGTCAACTGGAACCGGCCCACCAACGGGGCGTCTTCCGGTGCGCCGTTCGGCGGTCCGGGACGCTCGGGCAACAACCGTCCGAGTGCGTATTACGCCGCCGACTATTGCGCTTATCCGATGGCATCGGTCGAAAGCGCGCAACTGCAAATGCCCGCGAGCGTGTCGCCGGGCCTTCATTTCTGAGGATCGACGATGCAAGCCACTGAAGCCAATTTCGACGGGCTCGTCGGCCCGACCCACAACTACGCCGGACTGTCGTTCGGCAACGTGGCGTCGCAAAACAATGAGAAGTCGGTGGCCAATCCCAAGGCGGCCGCGAAGCAGGGCTTGCGCAAGATGCAGCAGCTCGCGGACCTCGGCTTTCACCAGGGCGTACTGCCGCCGCAGGAGCGGCCGTCGATGCGGCTGTTGCGCGAACTCGGCTTCTCCGGCGACGACGCCACCGTGATCGCGCGTGTGGCGCAAAATGCGCCCGAGCTGCTGGCCGCCGCGAGTTCGGCCTCGGCGATGTGGACCGCGAACGCCGCCACCGTGAGCCCCTCTGCGGATACCCACGACAGCCGCGTGCATTTCACGCCGGCCAATCTGACCAGCAAGCTGCATCGCGCGATCGAACACGAATCGACGCGGCGTACCTTGCGCGCCATCTTCGCGGACCGTGCCCATTTCGCGGTGCACGATGCGCTGCCCGGCACCCCGGCGCTGGGCGACGAAGGCGCGGCGAATCACACGCGCTTCTGTGCGGAATATGGGGTACGTGGGGTCGAATTCTTCGTTTATGGACGTAGCGAGTATCGCCGCGGACCGGAGCCGAAGCGCTATCCGGCGCGTCAGACCTTCGAGGCGAGCCGCGCGGTCGCGCATCGTCATGGCCTCGAAGAAGCGGCTACGGCGTACGCGCAACAAAACCCGGATGTGATCGACGCGGGCGTGTTTCATAACGACGTGATCGCGGTCGGCAATCGTCACACGCTGTTCTGCCACGAACTTGCATTTGTCGAGCAGCGCGCGGTGTACGACGACCTGCGCGAGAAACTCGGCAAGCTCGATGCAACGTTCGACGTGATCGAAGTGCCGGATGCGCAGGTCAGCGTGTCGGATGCGGTGACCTCGTATCTGTTCAACAGCCAGTTGCTGACGCGCCCTGACGGCAAGCAGGTGCTCGTGGTGCCGCAGGAATGTCGCGAGAACGAGCGGGTGGCCGCGTATCTGGACGAACTGGCGTCGCATGGCGGTCCGATTGACGACGTGCTAGTGTTCGATCTGCGCGAGAGCATGAAGAACGGCGGCGGTCCTGCATGCCTGCGTTTGCGCGTCGTGCTGAACGAGGCGGAGCGCGCAGCGGTCACGCCGGGTGTGTGGATCAACGACAGCCTGTTTGGAAGGCTCGATGCGTGGATCGAAAAGCACTATCGCGATCGTCTGGCCCCCGCTGACCTGGCCGATCCGAGTCTGTTGATCGAATCACGCACGGCACTGGATGAACTAACGCAGATTCTTGGCCTTGGATCGCTGTATGACTTCCAGCGCTGAATCGAGCATGCCCGCACTGCTGGACGATTTTCTTGCTTATACGCTGGCGGGCTCGCGTCCGGCACCGGACGACGCGCAAGGTGTCTGCGCCAACGACGTGCGCTGGCAGTGGCTCGACGACGGTGTGCTGCAACTCGAACCTGCGGCCGTGTCGAATCCGCCTGAGGGCGCGAGCCTCACCGGCGTTCGCAGCGTGCTGGCATCAGCGGGCGTGCATGGCGACGAGACCGCGCCGATCGAATTGCTGTCGTTGCTGGTGCGCGATATCGCGCTGGGGCGCGCCGCCTTGACCTGCCGGCTGCTGGTGATCCTCGGCAATGTGGAGGCGATGCGCGGCGGGTGCCGCTACATCGACGACGATCTGAACCGGCTCTTCAGCGGTCGTCATGCCCAGGTGCCGCACAGTCAGGAAGCGCCGCGCGCCGCCGCGCTGGAGAACGCAGCGCTGCGCTTCTTCGCCGATGTAGCCGCTGGTCCTCGTTCCCGCGGCACGCGCTGGCATGTCGATATGCACACCGCGATTCGCGCGTCCGCATTCGAGCAGTTTGCGTTGCTACCGCATACCGACGCGCCGCTCTCGCGCGACATGTTCGAATGGCTCGGCGAGGCGCGCATCGCCGCGGTGCTGCTGCATACGACCAAAGGCAACACCTATTCCCACTTTACCGCCGAGGCGTGCGGCGCTGAAGCGTGCACGCTGGAACTCGGCAAGGTGCGGCCGTTTGGCCAGAACGATCTCGCGCGTTTCGCCGGAGCGGATCATGGTTTGCGTCGCCTGCTGGCGGGCACGCACGCGGCAGCGCAGCCATCGTTGCCGCGCGTGTTCACCGTGATCGGCCAGATCACGAAGCAAAGCGATGCGTTCGAATTGCTGGTCGCAGCGGATGTGCCGAATTTCACGCCGTTCGAACAAGGCACCTTACTCGCGCGTGATGGCGAGTATCGCTACACGGTCAGTCATCCTGAAGAACGTATCGTGTTCCCGAACCCCACGGTGAAGCCGGGGTTGCGGGCAGGTTTGCTGGTGGTGGAAACGACCGGGGAGACGCTGGCCGCGCTGGCTTGAGTCTCCACTCCAGCACGGCGGCACGCAGATGAGCATGCACATGCGGCCTTCGGTCTTCGCACGCCCCGGTCCACGCATGCCACGTCAGCTGGCTACTTCAGATAATCAAACGCCACTTCGCCGAGACCCAGCGTCAGATCGGCCAGCAGGTGGCGCGCTTCGACGATCTCCAGCACGGGCAGCTCCGCCACCGGCGCAAGCGCGTGCGGCGCCAGTTGCAGCGCAGCGGGGCCGGTCCACGCGCCTTTCAGGTCGATGTCCTTCAGGTAATAGCGCACCAGTTCGCAGATGCGCGGCGTGCCGTCCACGTGCGGAATCACTTTCAGCAGGAAGTTCGGCGCTTCGAGACGCTTCTTTTGCTGCGCCAGATCGAGTTGCAGATGCTTGTAGCCCATCGTGCCGGTGGCGATGCGCACCGGACCGTAATCGAGCGTGCCGACCAGCGTATCGGTGTGCACTTCGAGCACCGGCTTGGCCAGCTTCTTCGGAAACCCCCACAGTTCGCGGCCGCCGGCAATGGGCGGATGGTCGTCGAGATACATCGCGAGCGTGTAGCTGCCTGCCACCCCCTGATACGACACGGGAATCACCTGACCGCTTTCGGTGTAGTCGCCAAAGCCCGTCGAATCCGGCATGCGAATGAATTCGTAATGCACGATCGGGTCGCCGACTTCGAGCGGCTCCGGCACGACGGCGCGCAGTTTATCCGGGTCGGTGCGGTAGGAGATGATCAGGAATTCGCGGTTGATAAACCGGTACGGCCCGATCGGAAACGCCGGCGCCGTGATCGGCATGGCGAAGGCTTTTTCTAGCACGCTTTTGACGTCCATGGTTTTTTCCTTGGTGGTTAAAACGCGGGGTTGGAACGCTTCTGCACTGCACAACGACAGTATCGTTCATTCGCGTGACACCGAGGTAATCGCTGGCGGGAATGAATATTTTCCAGAATTGAGGGTGCCGTCGGTGTCAGCGCGCAAACGGTTGCGCTAAAATCGGCAAATGCCGTGGAGCGGTGCCAGGCGGCGCTTCTAGCCGGATTTGCAGAGGGATCCACGGAACAAATGTCTAGCCCGTTTCCAGACTGCAGTCACGGCTAAAGACATAACCAGAAAACAGCATAAAAGCGCGCGGGCGCTTAATCGGGGGAGTGCAATGACCAGCATCGAACTCGTCGATCCAGGCCGGACCGGCGAAGCGCGGGAGGCAGTGCCGGGTGCAGCATTAGCGGGGGCGGCAGGCGCCGCAGCAACGGATCTGCAAGCGGGGTTGGCAAATTCTGCCGCATCGTCCGCCAACGCAACCGTGCCGTTGAATTTCTCACCGTTCAATTTCTGCTTCGCCCGCCAGCCCATCCTCAACCGCGACGGCATGCTCTGCGGTTTCGAACTCAAGGTGCACGTGGACGCTGTCTCGCCAGCAGGCGAGGGTGACGCGGCGGCCGCCACCGTTGAGACGGCTGCAGCGAGCGGCGAGCCCGATCCGCAAACCCCGGCCGAAGCCGGTACACCTCCGGTCACATTTGCGCAGGCGTTCGTCGAGGCGCTGTCCGAGGCCGCCGTACAAGGTGCGCTGGCCAAGCATCCCGCTTACCTCGATGTCAGCCGCGAACTGCTGTTCGATCCCGCGCTGGAGCAGTTGCTGCCCGAGCCGGTCATGTTCGAGCTGCCGCTCGACATCGCCGTGGACGACGCCTTGATCGCGCGTCTGATCGAACTGCACGGCCGCCGCTATCGCTTCGTACTGGATGGCGTGGTGGTCCCCAACGAGACGTTCGCGCGCCTGCTGCCGTACGTGGAAGGCGTGAAGATCGATGTGTCGGCCATCTCCCGAGCATTGCTGCCGAAGCTCTCGAGCGTGCTGAAGTCAGCCGGCAAGCTGCTGATCGCGATGGGCGTCGACACTCAGGCGGACTTCGAGACCGCCCACAATCTCGGCTTCGACAAGTTCCAGGGCTATTCTTTTGCGCGGCCGCATACGCCGAGTCTGCGCAAGGTGAGCGCGCCGCGTCACGCGTTGCTGAACCTGCTGCAACTGCTGGCGGGCGACCCAACGGTGGCGCAACTCGAAGCCGAACTCAAGCTGAACCCGGTGCTCGTCATGCATCTGATGAAGCTCGCCAATTCGAGCGGACTCGCTGCGGGTCACCGAGTGACGACGCTGCGCGACGCCATCAACGCCACCGGCACCAATCGCATCGCGCGCTGGACGCAACTGCTGCTGTACGCGGACGGCCGCAAGGTCGCGCTCGAAGACGATCCGCTGCTGCAACTGGCGGCGTCGCGGGCGCGGTTCATGGAACTGGCGGTGCTGCGGCTGCCATCGGCGGGGCGCGACGAAGCCGACGCGGCCTTCCTGACCGGCGTGTTTTCGTTCGTGGACGCGGTGTTCGGCGGCCCGCTCGATCACACCCTCAACGTGCTGACCTTGTCGAAGCCAATTCAGGCGGCGATCCTGAATCGCGAAGGGGTGCTGGGAACGTTGCTGTCAGCGGTAGATGCGTTGGAGCGCGGTGCGTTTGCCGAGATCGAAGCCTTGTGCGAGTGGCTCACGCCGCTTACGGTGGCTGAGGTGGCGGAACTCGGTTTGACGGCGGCAGCGTGGGCCGGGGCGGCGGATCGCAGCGCCGAGGCAAGAGGTTTGGAACGTATCGAAGACTGAGGGGTTGAACCGTCTGCGCATGAATGCATGCGCAGACGGTTTCGGCGTCTTGCCTGCCAGCGGCAGGCAGGACACCGCCTACCACCTCACAACAATTCCATTTCCCGCATCGGCGCTTCGGAAAAAAAACGGCCGAGTTCCCGCGCCAGTTCATTCAGCGCCGCCATCTCGCCCTGCGAAATCCGCCGTGGCTCATTGGTCTGCACCCAGTCGCCGTAGAGCAGGGCGACCGTGGCGTGGTTCTCGTCCACCACGGGCAGCAGGACGAACGAGCGCGTATCGCGGAAGCTGCGGCGGAACCATTCCGGCAGACGCGCGAGCATCTTCGGATCGCGCGCGTTCTCGATGAAGATACCCACCGAGTTGGCGATGGCCAGATGAAACACATCCGGCTCGAACGCGGTATTGAACGACAGGGTAGGCAGCGCGTCGTCGATCTTCGGTCCGAAGCCGAGCCGCGCCTTGAACATGCCGCTGCCGTGCCGCACGAACATCACGGTACGCTCGAAGCCGAGGCCCGCATGCACGGTTTCGGCGGCGAGGGCGAGTGCCGGGCCGAGCGCGCTGTCGGATTGCAGCGCGCGCAGATCTTCGACACCGGCGCCAATCCGCGCTTCGGGATTGAGCCCTTCACGCGCAATCGCATCGGCGTCGGCGCGCAGCTCGACGATCTCGCGCATCACACCTTCGCCGTCTTCTTCACGGGCGAGCGCGACGCTCATTTCCATCAGCACGTCGGGGTCGGTGTTGAGCGCGCGGCCATAGCGGTGCGCGAGTTCGGCAATGCGCGCCTCGCGCTGCCAGTCGGGCATGTTCGGTGTGGTCAGCACACTGGCCACATCCGTCGAATAGTTGGTGATGGCGCGCAGCCATTGCACCTGGCGCGGCTCTTCCGTGTCCTGCGGATCGAACTCGCCCATCCCGTGACGGATCATGTCCGGCAGACGCCAGCGAATCGCGGCCTCGTTGCCGATCTCGTCGAAGGTCACACCGAGCACCGCGGTACACGCTTCGGTTTCGTCGATATCGGTTTCGATCTGACGGCGAATCTGGTCCCACTCGGCGTCGAGATAGAACACCACCAGCAACTTGCCGATCTGCCGCATCAGCGTGCAGACCACCGCTTCTTCGCCGGCGCGCAGATCGCCGCGCTCGGTCAGCTTGCGCGCGACGCAGCCCGACAGCATGGTGCGGTTCAGTTCGAGCTTGGCGTCGATGCGGCGCGGCACGCTGTGATGGAAGTGATCGACGATCTTCAGCCCGACCACGAGATGGCCGACCGCGTCCATGCCGAGCACCATCAAGGCGCGCGACACGGTCGTGATATTGCCGCCGAAGGCCATGTACATGGCCGAGTTGGCGAGGCGCAGCACCTTCTGGGTGAGCGCGAAATCCGACAGCACGACCTGCACGAGCGCGGTGAAATCGAGGTCGTCATTGGTCATCGCTGCCATAGTCGTGCGCAGCGATTGCGACAGCATAGGGAAATCGCCGCGCTCGCTCATTCGCGACCAGAGCCGGTCGAGCACCGCTGCCTTTACCATGTGATTCCCGCTAAAGCCATACTTGTTCCAGTGAGTAACGGGCCGCATGGCGGCCGGTACAAAGCCGGTGTCCGGAGCGCGCCCGTGTGCCGTGGCGCGCGCACCTCAGATCCGTGCGTGCAGATGCAGCGTTCGCGCTTCGAAGCGCTCGGCCAGTTCGTCGGAAGGCAGTGCCTTGCAGACGAGCCAGCCTTGAATATGATCGCATCCCATCTCGGTCAACAACGTGCGTTGCGCTTCCGTCTCGACGCCCTCGGCTACCAGTTCGAGATCGAGCGTCTGCGCGAGACCCACCACCGCGCTAACGATTGCCTGATCGTTGCGCGAGGTTAGCAGATTCTCGACGAAGCTCCGGTCGATCTTCAGCTTGGCGAGCGGGAAGCGTTGCAGATACGCAAGACTCGAGTAACCGGTGCCGAAGTCATCCACGGCGAAGCGGATGCCGATCGCCGTCAGTTCTTCGAGCAGTTCCTTGGCATGCGCCGGGTCGTGCATCAGCAGGCTCTCGGTAATCTCGAACACGAGCCGGCGCGGATCGATGCCTGTCAGCGTGATGGCCTCGCGCACGCTTTCCTTGAAACGCGGGTCGCGGAACTGCTGCGGCGACACGTTGACCGCCACGTATTGCAGCTCGATGCCCTTGGCGTCCCACTGGATCAGCTGCATGCAGGCGACCTTGAGGACCCAGTTGCCGAGATAATTGATGAGCCCCACCGATTCGGCGAGCGGGATGAACATGGACGGCGGCACCAGCCCGTGCACGGGATGCAGCCAGCGGATCAGCGCTTCGACGCCCACCACGCCATGACTGTGGCTGCTGGTGATGGGCTGGAAGTGTAGCGAGAACTCGCCGTTGCGCACAGCGTCGTAGAGGTCGGCCTCCAGTTTCAGACGCTCGGCGTCGGCGGGGTCGTCGTCCGGTACGTAGAAGGCGAGGGTGTTGCCGCCCGCCGCCTTGGCTTGCAGCAGCGCGTGATCGGCCCAGCGCAGCAGATGGTTGTCGCGCGTGCCGGTGTCGTTGGCGTGCTGCACGTCCGGGTAGAGCGCAATGCCGATGCTTGCCGACAGATGCACCTGCTGGCCATTGAACACATACGGTTGCTGGATCGCGGTGAGCATGCGGCGCGCCAGCGCTTCGGCGGTGACGGCCGCGTCGGTGCGGGTGGCGGAGGCCGAGATCAGAATCGCGAATTCGTCGCTCGCCACCCGGGCAATCCGCTCGCCCTGCGTCGCGATGTTCTGCAGACGCCGCGCCGTGTCGCGCAGCATGTCGTCGCCGGCGTCGTAGCCGAGTGCGCGGTTGACGCGCTGGTAGTCGTCGATATCGAGCAGCAGCAGGGCAGCGGGCGTGCCGTGCAGGTCGGCCTGCTCCTGGGCGTCCAGCAGCGCGGGAATCAGCGCGGACTGGTTGGCAAGGCCCGTCAGGCGGTCGTGATGCAGCGCGTGCGTGAGACGCTCTTCGGTGGCGCGCCACGCCGACACGTCGAAGCCGGCAATCGCAAAGCCCTCCACGCCGTCGTGGCTGTTGCGCACCACGCGCAGCTCGACGGTAATCGGGTAAGTCAGCGACTTGATCAGGCCGAGCGTGGCCTTTTCCACCGAACCGGTGGCCGAGGCGCGGGCCAGCAGCGCGTCGAGCCGCCCAATGTCAGCAGGCGCGACGATGTCGTGCAGGGTGATGGTCTGGAGGTACTCGCGGTGGTAGCCGATGAAGCGCAGGCTCGCGTCCGACACGTAGAGGAAATGCAGTTCGCGATCCACGTGGGCGAGCAGATCCACCGCCCCGGCGGCATGCTCGAGTTGCGTGCCGTTGCTGTGGCTGGTCTTGGGTGTGCCCTGCGCGCGCCGTCCAAACGCACGAACCCGGTCGATGACCGTGCGCAAGGAGCCCCGGCGGGGCGCGGTGATCCTGTTCGCTTCCATGTTTCTCGCTGGCAACCCGTTTTTCGTCTGCTGGCGGCCCGCCTCGCACCGCCCCATGCAAGGTCGGTACGAAGTAATGAAGCCGCCTATCAGAACGAGATAACGACCCCAAAGCCGAAATCTTTAGTGCAGGCGGTAAAAAACCGCCCGTAATGCGCTTTGCGGCAGCGCATGCACCCCCGCCCCGCAGATTCAGTTAAAGTGGCGCCGGTTCCTGTCCGTTATTGAGGGGATGCCTGTTGTCGCCACGCACGCGGGCGGGGCGTTCCCCACAAGGGCCACGCGTTTTCTCCGCTACGCAGCTTTCCGAATCGATGCATCGATGCGCCATGTCTGAACCGTACTCTGTCAGTGCCGGCCCGGCTTCAGGCGCCGGGTCCGTCGGGGCGCCTGAGACGCCCGCCCAGGGCGAGCAGACGCCAGCCGAGCCCGCCTTTGTGTACCTGGGGCGGCAACCTATCCTCGATCGCAACGGGGCCCTGCATGCCTACGAGCTGCTGTTCCGGGCGGGCTCGCACAACTACGCCGAAGTAAGCGACGACGCCCAGGCCACGGCCCAGGTGGTGGCGCGCACCATTGGCGGGATTGGCGTGTCGGCGGTGCTCGGCCATCATCGGGGCTTCGTGAACATCGGGCGCGACCTGTTGTTCGACGACATCGTTCATTTGATGGCGCCCGACCGCTTCGTGCTGGAAATCCTCGAAACCGTCGCTTTCGACGCCCAGCTTGCCCGGCGCCTCGCCGAGTTGCGCCGCGCGGGCTTCCAGGTGGCACTCGACGACGTGAGCGAGCTTTCGGACGGTCTGCTGGCCGTCCTGCCGCACACCGACATGGTCAAGATCGACTTTCTGGTGACCTCGCGGGAGGCGCTGCCGGCGCTTGCCGCGGCGGTGCGGGCCGCGGGCAAGACGCTGATTGCCGAGAAGGTCGAGACGCGCGAAGACTTCGCGCTCGCGAGCCAGTTGGGCTTCGACCTGTTCCAGGGTTATTTCTTCGCGCGGCCGCAGGTCCTGACGGCACCGCGCAACCATTCGTCGCGCACCGCGCTGCTGCGCCTGCTGGCCTTGCTGTCGCGGGATGCGGAGATCGTCGAACTCGAAGCGGAATTGAAGCGCAATCCGAATGTGGTGGTGCAACTGCTGCGCCTCGTCAATTCGAGCGCATTCGGGCTGGGGCGCAAGATCGCCTCGCTGCGCGAAGCCATCATCGCAACCGGCACGCGGCAGATTGCGCGCTGGGCGCAACTGCTGCTGTATGCGGACGGCGGCGATCTGCCGTGGCGCTCCGATCCGCTGGTGCAACTGGCCGGCACCCGCTCGCGCTTCATGGAACTGGCCGCGCAATGGCTGCACCCCTCGGATGAGGAATTCGCCGATGCCGCCTTTATGACCGGCATCTTTTCGCTGGTGCACGTGGTGCTCGGTACGGCGCCCGGCGAGACGCTCGACAAACTCGGCCTTGCGCGCGAGATCCGCGATGCAATCGTCGAGCACAGCGGACCAATGGGGACGCTGCTGCGGATCGCCGAAGCGGCCGACGAACGCACCCAGGGCACGGTGGATGCCGCCTCGATCGCCGCGGCCGCCGATGCGCCGCCGGGCTTCGCGGCGCTTACGCCGGCGGTGCTGGCGGAGCTGAACCTGTCTGCGGCCGCGTGGTTCGGCGCGCACGCGGGCATGGAGTAAGGCTTTGCCATGCTGTCATGCATGCCGCCGCCTGGCGGCATGCTTTGAGCGTTGCATTGATGTTGCGCTGAATGGCGGGTTCATAGACAGCGCTGCGAGCTTTGTCCGGACGTGGTCCAATAGCGGCTGAGGCACGTTCTGTCCCGCGTTCTTGCGGCGCATGGAGCGCGGGCCTCGATCATTGCACGCGCAACGTGCGTCCACGATTCGAGGGGCTTGAGATGAAACGAAAGTTCATGCCGGTATTGCTGGCGGCAGTGGTGTCGATGGGGTGTGCGGCGTATTCACTGACAGCGTCCGCGACGCTCAAGCCGGGCGACCCGGCGCCGGATTTCACCACCCAGGCCTCGCTTGGAGGCAAGACCTATACGTATTCGCTGGCCGATGAGTTGAAGAAGGGGCCGGTGGTGCTGTATTTCTACCCGGCCGCGTTCACCAAGGGCTGCACGATCGAAGCGCACGAGTTCGCCGATGCCGTTGATGAATACAAGAAGTACGGCGCGACGGTAATCGGCGTGTCGCACGACAACATCGACACGTTGACGAAATTCTCCGTGAGCGAATGCCGCAGCAAGTTCCCGGTTGCAGCCGACGCCGATGCCAAGGTGATTGGCCTGTACGACGCGGGCCTGCCGATGCACGACTCGATGGCCAACCGCGTCTCGTACGTGATCGCGCCGGACGGCAAGGTGATCTACGAATACACCAGCCTGTCGCCGGACAAGCACGTGGAGAACACGCTGGAGGCCGTCAAGCAATGGGCGGCGACACACAAGCAGCAGTGACGTAGCGGTGGCGTTGCAGTGACGCGCGGTGACGCGTGGTGACGCAGCCGTGAGGGCCGAGCGGCGCGGAGCCTGAACGGCGCAATGGACTGTTGCGGCCGCCTGGGACGGGATCAGCCGGTTTGGCGTGCTACGCTGAAGGCCGTTTTTTTCCTTTGCGGGGTGATTTCAGATGCCTATCGTCGTGGGACTGGCGGTACTGGCCGCGCTCATCTACGGCGCGGTGTGGTCATTCGATGCGTTAGATACGCACTTCGGGATGGGCGTCGCGGTGGGTGTCGCGGTGGTGGTGGCGGCGCTGATCGTGGCGGCTGTGCTGTACTGGCTGCGCCGCCGGCGCGAGGTGGCGCCCAATATTCACGATGGTGACTGGACGCATGAAGTGAAGGGCGAGTGGGGGATGATCCGGCTCGCCGCTGGCAAGCGGCTGTGTGAGATTCGGGTGGCGGGTGAGCAGGGGGCGTATATTTTTGCCGACCTGCAAGGGGCGGAAGCGACGCCGGTTGGCGAGCAGTGGAAGCTCACCGTGAAGGTGAGGGATACGAAGCATCCGGTGTGGGAGGTGCCCATGCGGGATAAGGGGCAGGCTGCCCAATGGCAGAGGATGTTTGGGCTGGCGGTGCAGCAGAAGTTATAAGGGTTGGTTTTTTGCCTGCGGCGCCTCGCTTTTTTTGTTGGTGTTCCCTGGTCTGTTGCCTTTCCTTGTTTTCTTATCGGTCTATTT
>NZ_QVQV01000002.1:0-624255 GCF_003429005.1 Paraburkholderia sp. DHOC27 | reverse complement strand
CCTGTGCGGGGCGGCACTCACTTTCTTTGCCGCCGCAAAGAAAGTAAGCAAAGAAAGCGGGCTCACACCGCCAGCTTGTAGGTGTCCACCACTGGCTGTGATTCGGGAGTGGTCCGAGACGAGACGGTCTCTCGCATCGCTACCCCCCGTGACCAGGCAGTCATCCGCTCCGCGTCGCGCTGCGCGCTCCGTCGTCGGGCATAACCTCAGCTGTGCAGCTCTCGATACTCGCGTCGTGGTGACGTTCCAAACCCGCGAAAGCCCGACCATGATTATTCGGCATACTAACTATATGATCGAAAATCAACCAAGGCACCTGCAAATCGCCGCGCCGCATTCCGTCGCATACCCCGCCGCGACGCACGAAGTGCGGAGTGGGATGGATGAGTGCTGTGTCACGAACGTGGGTGGCGCGAGAGACCGTCTTGTCTCGGACCAATGCCGCGAGAGCGGCGAGGTGGACACCTACTGGCTAGCGGTGTGAGCCCGCTTTCTTTTGGTTACTTTTCTTTGCGGCCGGCAAAGAAAAGTGACTGCTGCCCCGCACAGGGGCGACGCAAGCAAACCAATAAGAAAACAAGGAAAGGCCAAAAAACCAGGAAAGGCCAAAAAACCAGGAACGGCCGACCATTAACCCTCAACAACCCGCCCCCTGCGGGGCCTATTCACATTCCATATCCGAATCCGATCCATATAAAGATAAACAACCGGCGTGGTATAGAGCGTCAACATCTGACTAACAATCAACCCACCCACAATTGCAATCCCCAACGGCGCCCGCAATTCGGCCCCATCGCCATTCCCGAACGCCAACGGCAACGCCCCCAGCAGCGCGGCAAACGTAGTCATCATGATCGGCCGAAACCGCAGCAAACACGCCTGATGAATCGCATCATAAGAAGACATGCCCTGCCGCGATGCCTCGATCGCGAAATCGATCATCATGATCGCGTTCTTCTTCACAATCCCGATCAGCAAAATCACCGCGATCAACGCGATGATGCTGAACTCGGTCTGAAACAGCAGCAGCGCCAGCAACGCCCCCACACCCGCCGATGGCAGCGTCGAGAGAATCGTCAACGGGTGGATATAGCTCTCGTACAACACACCCAGCACGATATACACCGCCGCCAGCGCCGCCAGGATCAGCAGCGGCATGTCCGATAGCGATTGCTGGAACGCCTGCGCCGTGCCCTGGAAGCTGCCGTGGATCGTGCCTGGCATGCCAAGCTCGGCCATCGTGTCGTAGATGGCTTTGGTGGCATCCGACAAGGACTTGCCCGGCGGCAGATTGAACGAGATCGTCGACGCCACGAACTGGCTCTGGTGATTCACCGACAACGGCGTGTTGCCCGGCCCAAAGCTCGCAATCGCCGACAACGGAATCATCGTCTCCCGAGACGTCGAAACCGCCGCCCCCGACGACGCGCTCGACTTGCCGCTCGCCGCAATCGAGTTGATCGCGAGGTTGCGCGCCGAATCGTCGGCAATCGCCGCTGCGCTCGTCGCCGTGGTGCCGGCCGTGCCGCCGGTCGCGGCGCTCGTGCTGGTGCTGGTGCTGCTGGTGTTGGACACCGGCGGCGTCACGGTGCCCGCGGTTGCATTGGTGGTTTGCGCGCCGCTCGCACTGCCGCCCGACGTGCTGACGTAGATCTGCTTCAGCATGTCCGGGCTCTGCCAGTATTTCGGCGCGACTTCCATCACGACGTGGTACTGGTTGAGCGGGTTGTAGATCGTCGATACCTGGCGCTGTCCGAACGCGTCGTACAGCGTGTTGTCGATCTGCGCCGGCTCGATGTTCAGGCGCGCCGCGCTCGCCCGGTCGATCGTCACCATCGATTCAAGGCCGCCCTGTTGCTGGTCGGAATTGACGTCGGCCAGTTCGGGCCGCGCCTGCAACGCTTCGGTCAGCAGCGGCCCCCATTTGTACAGGTCAGTCGTGGAATCGGCCAGCAGCGTGAACTGGTATTGCGCATTGGATTGGCGGCCGCCCACGCGGATGTCCTGCACGGCCTGCAGAAACGTTCGCGCGCCGGCCACGTCTGCGAGCGGCACGCGCAGTTGGGCGATGATCTGGTCTGCTGACAGCTTGCGTCCCGGCTTCGATTTCAGTTGCACGAACATGAAGCCGGAATTGGTCGCCCGGCCGCCCGTGAAACCGACCACGCTATCCACGCCCGGGTTCTGGCCGACGATCTTCATCATCTCCGTGAACTTGCCCTTCATGGCCTGGAACGAGGTGGACTGGTCGGCCTGGATGCCGCCCACCAGACGCCCGGTATCCTGTTGCGGAAAGAAGCCCTTCGGGATGATCACGTAGAGCCACACGTTCAGGCCAATCGTGGCGATCAGCACCAGCAGGATCAGCAGGGGACGGCGCAGCGACCAGCCCAGCGTGTGTTCGTAGCCGCGTTGCATCCACTGAAAGCCGCGCTCCAGCCAGCGCGAAAAGCGTCCTTCTTCTTTCCGTTGATGCGGCTCGTTCAGCAGGCGCGAACACATCATGGGCGTGAGCGTGAGCGACACCAGCAGCGACACGCCAATGGCGAGCGAGAGCGTCAGCGCGAATTCACGGAACAGCCGTCCGATGATGCCGCCCATCAGCAGAATGGGCAGGAACACCGCCACCAGCGAGATGCTGATCGAGACCACCGTGAAGCCGACTTCGCGCGCGCCGAGGTAGGCGGCCTGCATGCGCGGCACGCCGGCCTCGATATGCCGCGAGATGTTTTCCAGCACCACGATTGCGTCGTCGACGACGAAGCCGGTGGCAATCGTCAACGCCATTAGCGAGAGGTTGTCGATCGAAAAGCCCATCAGATACATTGCGCCGAACGTGCCGATGATGGAAATCGGCACCGCCACGCTCGGAATCAGCGTGGCGCGCCAGTTGCGCAGGAACAGGAACACCACCATCACGACCAGCGCCACCGCAATGATCAAGGTGTGCTCGGTGTCCTTCAGCGAAGCGCGAATGGTGGTGGAGCGGTCTACGGTGGGCATCACTTCGACGTCCGCCGGCAGCGACGCTTTCAGTTGCGGCAGCATGGCCACGACGCGGTCGACGGTGTCGATGATGTTCGCACCGGGCTGGCGGTACAGCAGCACGAGCACCGAACGCTTGCCGTTGGCGAGACCGAGGTTGCGCAGGTCCTCCACGGAATCGACGATCTCCGCGACGTCCGACAGATGCACCGCCGCGCCGTTGCGGTAGGCGATGATCAGATCGCGATACTGCGAGGCCTTGCTCGCCTGATCGTTGGTGTAAATCTGCACATGATTGGCGCCGAACTCGATCGAGCCCTTCGGGCTGTTCGCATTCGCGGCGGCAAGCGCAGCGCGCACGTCTTCGAGCCCGATGCCGTAGTGAAACAGCATCTGCGGTTCGAGTTCGACGCGCACGGCCGGGTTGGCCGAGCCGCTCACGTCCACTTCGCCCACGCCGTCCACCTGCGAGAGCGACTGTTGCAGCACCGTGGCGGCGGAGTCGTATAACTGGCCGGCGGTGAGCGTGTCGGAGGTGAGCGCAAGAATCAGGATCGGCGCGTCCGCCGGATTGACCTTGTGATAGGTCGGGTTGCTGCGCAGACTGGCGGGCAGGTCGGCGCGCGCGGCGTTGATGGCGGCCTGCACGTCGCGCGCGGCGCCGTCGATGTCGCGGTTCAGGCCGAATTGCAGCGTGATGCGCGCAGAGCCCACCGAGCTTTGCGAGGTCATTTCGGTGACGTCCGCAATCGAGCCCAGGTGCCGTTCGAGCGGACTCGCCACGCTGGTGGCCACCGTGTCCGGGCTGGCACCGGGCAAGCTGGCCTGCACGGAGATGGTCGGGAAGTCCACCTGCGGCAACGGCGCCACCGGCAGCTTCGTGAAGGCGAACACGCCCGACAGCGCAATGCCGATGGCCAGCAGCGTGGTCGCCACGGGCCGGGCAATAAACGGGCGCGACAGATTCATCGCTCAGTTCCCCGCGTCGGTGGCCGGGGGCGGCGTGCCGTGGCCTGCGTCGCCGCGATGAAAGCGTTCGCGCACGCGCCGCGCCAGCGAATCGAAGGCCAGATAGATCACCGGCGTGGTGAACAGCGTCAATAGCTGGCTCACGATCAAGCCGCCCGCAATCGCAATGCCGAGCGGGCGCCGCAATTCGGAACCGGCGCCCGTGCCGAGCATCAACGGTAGTGCACCGAGCAGGGCGGCCAAGGTGGTCATCAGAATGGGACGGAAACGCAGCAGACAGGCCTGGTAAATGGCCTCGCGCGGCGCCTTGCCCTGTTCGCGCTCCGCTTCGAGCGCGAAGTCGATCATCATGATGGCGTTCTTCTTCACGATACCGATCAGCAGCACGATGCCGATGATGCCGATGATGTCGAGATCGTGCCCCGTGACCAGCAGTGCCAGCAGCGCGCCGACGCCCGCCGAAGGCAGCGTCGAAAGAATCGTGATGGGGTGGATGAAGCTCTCGTACAGCACGCCGAGCACGATGTACATGGTGACGATGGCGGCGAGGATCAGGAACAGCTCATTGGCAAGCGACGCCTGGAAGGCCAGCGCCGCGCCCTGGAAGCGCGTCTGGAACGACGCCGGCAAACCGATGTCCTGCTCGGCCTGATTGATCGCCTTCACCGCCGCGCCGAGCGAGGCGCCGGGCGCCAGGTTGAACGACACGGTGGTGGCCGGGAACTGGCTCAGGTGCGTGACCAGCAACGGCGCCGGCTGCTCGATGAACTTCGCGATGGACGACAGCGGCACCTGCCCGCCGGTGGAGGTGGAGGAGGGCAGGTAGATGCCGTTCAGCGACTCGGTGTAGTGCTGCACATCCGGCGTGGCTTCGAGAATCACGCGGTACTGGTTCGACTGCGTGAAGATGGTCGAGACGATGCGCTGGCCGAACGCGTCGTACAGCGCGTTGTCCACGGTGGCCGGCGTAATGCCGTAACGCGAGGCCGTGGCGCGGTCGATCTGCACGAACACGGATTGACCGTTCTCCTGCAGGTCCGTGGCGACGTCGGCGAGTTCCGGTGCCTGCTTCAGGCGCTCCATCAGCTTTGGCACCCAGGTCGCGAACTCGCTGATGTTCGGATCGGTCAGCATGAACTGATATTGCGTGGGGCTCACCGTGGCGTCGATGGTCAGATCCTGCACCGGCTGCATGAACAGCGCCGCGCCCGGAATGTGCGCGACGTCACGCTGCAACTGGCGGATCACGTCGCTCGCCGTGTTGCTGCGATCGTCGCGCGGCTTCAGGTTGATCAGCATCCGGCCGCTGTTCAGCGTGATGTTGTTGCCGTCCACGCCGATAAACGACGTCAGGCTTTCCACATCCGGATTCTTCAGGATCTGCGCGGCGAGTTCCTGCTGACGCTCGGCCATTGACTGATACGACACCGACTGCGGCGCCTGCGTGATGGCCTGGATCACGCCGGTGTCCTGCACCGGGAAGAAGCCCTTTGGAATGAACACATACAGCACGCCGGTGAGCACCAGCGTAAGCACGGCGACCACCAGCGTGGCGCCCTGGCGGTTCAGCACCCACGTCAAGGCCACCGCATAGCGGGCGATGACGTAGTCGATCACGGCGTGCGCCTTGGCTTCGAAGCGATGGCTCTCGTGCGGCGGCATGGGGCGCAGCAGTTTCGCGCACATCATTGGCACGAGTGTGAGCGAGACGATGGCCGAAATCACGATGGTGACGGCAAGCGTAATGGCGAATTCGTGGAACAGCCGCCCGACGACGTCGCCCATGAACAGCAACGGGATCAGCACGGCGATTAGCGAGACCGTCAGCGAAATGATGGTGAAGCCGATCTGCTTCGAGCCCTTCAGCGCGGCTTCGAGACCGCTGTCGCCCTCTTCGACGTAGCGCGCAATGTTCTCGATCATCACGATGGCGTCGTCGACCACGAAACCGGTGGCGATGGTCAGCGCCATCAGCGACAGGTTGTCCAGCGAGAAACCGCACAGGTACATCACGGCGAGGGTGCCGATCAGCGAGAGCGGCACCGACAGGCTCGGAATGATGGTGGCGTAGAAATTGGCGAGGAACAGATACATCACCAGCACCACCAGCACCACGGACATGAGCAGCTCGAACTGCACGTCGCGCACCGAGGCGCGGATCGTGGTGGTGCGGTCGGTGACGATGCGCACGTCGAGCGAAGCCGGCAGCGACTGCTGCAACTGCGGCAGCAACGCCTTGACGCTGTCTACCACCTGGATCACGTTGGCGCCCGGCTGGCGCTGCACGTTCAGGATGATGGCGGGCGTCGAATCCACCCACGCGCCGAGCTTGGTGTTCTCCGCGCCTTGCTGGATGGTGGCGACGTCGGTGAGCATCACCGGGCGGCCGTTCTTGTAGGCGATCACCGCGGTCTTGTAGGCATTGGCGTCGGTCAACTGGTCATTCGCGTTGATCGTGTAGGCGCGCGTGGGGCCGTCGAAGTTGCCCTTCGGTGTGTTGACGTTCAGATTCGAGATGGTGGTGCGCAGGTCGTCCAGATTCAGCCCGTACGCGGCCAGCGCGCGTGGATTGGCCTGAATCCGCACCGCCGGACGCTGGCCGCCCGACAGGCTGACCAGACCCACGCCTGCCACCTGGGAAATCTTCTGCGCGAGCCGCGTGTCGGCGATGTCCTGCACGTCGGTGAGCGGCATGGTGTTCGACGTGAGCGCGAGCGTGATGATGGGCGCGTCGGCCGGGTTGACCTTGGCGTAGATCGGCGGCGCCGGCAGGTCGGACGGCAGCAGGTTGCCCGCCGCGTTGATGGCGGCCTGGACTTCCTGTTCGGCGATATCGAGCGGCAGATCGAGGCTGAACTGAAGCGTGATCACGGATGATCCCGCCGAACTTTGCGACGACATCTGGTTCAACGACGGCATTTGCCCGAACTGCCGTTCGAGCGGCGCAGTGACCGACGAGGTCATCACGTCCGGGCTCGCGCCCGGATAAAAGGTTTGCACCTGGATGGTCGGATAGTCGACCTCGGGCAGTGCCGAGAGCGGCAGGAAGCGCAGCGCGACGAGCCCGACCAGCATGATCGCCGCCATCAGCAGGGCGGTGCCGACCGGGCGCAGGATAAAGGCGCGGGATGGATTCATGCGGGTTCAGTCAGCCTTTATTCCGAAGCTTGCGCCGCGTGTTTGTGGTGATGCCCGTGCGCGCCCGACGCGCCCCACGGCGCCGAGGCGCCATGTGCACCGGATGCCCCGCGCGCGCCCGAGGCGCCGCGCGGATGGTCCGCCGGAATGGTGATCTTCGCGCCTTCCTTGAGCCGGTCCGAACCGTCGATCACGACGCGCTCGCCCGTCTGCAGGCCGGACGCGATGCTGGTGCGCTCGCCGTCTACCGGGCCCAACTTGACCGGGCGCACGGTGACGGTGTTGTCGGCTTGCACGACGTACACGAACGGCCCCATCGAGCCGTTCAGCACCGCGGAGGTGGGCACGATCACGGCGTCGTGGATGGTGTCCACCAGCAGGCGCGCGTTGACGAACTGATTCGGGAACAGCAGGTTGTTTTCGTTCTGGAAGGTGGCGCGCAGTTTCAGCGTGCCGGTCGTGGTGTCGATCTGGTTATCCAGCGTTTCGAGCACGCCGCCTTCCAGCGAGGTGCTGTTGCTGCGGTCATACGCGGTGACCGACAGCTTCGCGCCGGTTTGCACCTGCTTCATGATTTGCGGCAGATTGTCTTCGGAGGTCGTGAAGATCACGCTGATAGGCTGCAATTGCGTGATCACGACAATGCCGTTGGCGAGGCTCGGCGTGACGTAATTGCCCGCGTCCACCTGGCGCAGACCCACGCGTCCCGACACCGGCGCCGTGATGCGCGCATAGACGAGGTCGAGCTTGTAGGTGTCGATATTGGCCTGGTCCGACTTGACGGTGCCTTCGTACTGCCGCACGAGCGACGCCTGGGTGTCGACCTGCTGGCTGGCGATCGAGTCCTGCGAGAGAAGCGTTTGATAGCGCTTCAGATCGAGGCGCGCCGTGGCCAACAAGGCCTGGTCGCGCACCAGCGCGCCCTGGGCGTTTTCGAGCGAGATCTGATAGGGCCGCGGATCGATCTGCGCGAGCAGGTCGCCCTTTTTCACCATCTGCCCTTCCTGGAAGGCGACCGTCTCGAGGATACCGCTCAACTGCGTCTGCACCGTGACCGTGGCGAGCGGTGTGACGGTGCCGAGCGCCGTCAACACGACGGGCATGTCGCCCGAGGTGGCGGTGGCGACGTGGACCGGTTGCGGCTGATTGCCGAAGGCGCCCGGACCGCCGCGGCCATGCCGCCCGCCGCCGGCGTTGCCTTGCGGATTGCCGTTGCCTGCCGGAGCGCCCCACGGATGCCAGCGCCACACCGCGATGCCCGCGACGATCAACGCGGCAATGATCAACCCGATTGTGCGGCCCCGATGTTTTTTGCCGTCAAGGTTGCCACCGCCGTTGCCGCCCCCGGCGATCTGCGTCGTCCCGGCAGAGGGCGGGTTGACCTGAGCGGGTGTGCGTGAAGCTTCTGACTGCTTTTGTTGTTCGTCCATCGATTCGATCAGGTGGCTGGCTTGAAGTTAGGCAGGCATGCGCGAAGCGGCGCGAGTGCGCTCGCGCCGCGCCGGGTTTGCGATGGGTTGCACAGGAAGCTGCGCGAGGTCCGCTTCGGGCGACAGGCGTTGCGAGCGACGTCTGGTAGCGACGTCTGGTCATGGCGTCCCGTAGCGTCCCTTGGTGTCCCCTGGCGGCACCCCGAAGCCGCGTAGCAATGCAGGCAAAAGTCAGGCTGCAAGCTCACCGCAAGCCGCGCGAAAGCATGATGCTACGTCCCACCCTTCGTCGCAGTCCAGCGCGGTATTTTTCGGTTGGTTACGACCGTTACACGTCGTGTGAGTTGCGTTCGTGACAAGGCTAGTCGTCGAGCCGCCGCCCCGGCGCTCCGCCGATCTCGACGATGATCTTGGAGATGCATTCGAGCAACAGCGGCGCGGCCCGCGTAATCAACCATTCACGTGGACACTGGTTATTGGAACCGCCGCAGTTCACGGCGTAGCGCTCGCCGGATGGTCCGATGAAGCCCGCGGCGATGGCATTCAGGCCGTCGTACCACTCGCCGGTAGCGATGGCGAAGCCCTGCGCGGAAATTTCGTGCAGCGCATTTTCGAGCCGGGCGCTGATATAGCCCCAGTCGTCACCCTCGGCGGCCTGCAAACCCAGCATCAGCGACTCGCGTTCGCCTGGCGCGAGCACGGCCAGATAGGCGCGGCCCACGGCCGTACGGCTCAGGTTCATGCGCGAGCCGACGTCGAGACGCGACACCAGAATGGCGGAGCGCGGCTTGATGGCGTCGATGACCACCATGTCGAGCCGGTCGCGCACGGCAAGGTGGACTGACAACGAGGTGCGCTCGGCGAGTTCGATCAGGAACGGCCGCGAGCGCGCGCGGATATCGAAATTGCGCAGAAAGCCGTTGCTGAGTTCCAGCACGGCGGAGGTCAGCACGAAGCGTTCGCTGTCCGGCAAGCGGAACAAAAACCCCGCGCCAACCAGGGTCGCTGTGATGCGCGACACCGTCGGTTTGGGAATGCCGGTAAGCTCGGTGAGCTCGCGGTTGCTGAGCGGAGCGTCGGCGGCGGCGATGGAGCGGAGCACGGTCAGGCCACGCGCGAGCGCCGTGACTTCGTCACCGGAAGCGTCCTTTTCCTTGGTGGATTCGGGTCCACGGGAAGACGTCGAAGGCTGGGTCATATCGTTTTTGTGAAACGTCGTTTCAATTTGTCAGATTGGTCCGTCAGACCGAACCCGGCGCGGCACTACCGAACCTGCACCATGATGGGGCTCGACCATCGCTTTTGTAAGACAATTCCTTGATATATAAGACGTTGACCCTGTCTTAGAACGCCTAGAGATTTTTCTTGACTTAGTCAGCATAACCATAAAAAATGGAATCTCATTTCGAAAGGTAGGCTGCGGTGCAGTGTAAGCACCATAGTCTCAGCCACGCCCGGCACGCTTCAAGGCCCGGTCCGGCATTACTGCCAGCCCGAGGTTGCCCAGTCGCGATGTTGCGGCGCAGCTTTCGAATCCCCTCTCTCAGGTTCTAGCACGGCCCTCGGAATGGCTAGAACTTTTTAAGGCGCCACGGCAACGTGGCGCCTTTTTTTTGCGCACTATCTCTAACGATAGACGACCAGCGTCAAATCGGGGAAGTGCGTTCCATCTTCCCGATAAGTGGCCGGCGTGTCATCCGCACTCAGCGCGCCACGAGCGATACCGTCGCGATCCCCAGAATCGTCATCACCACCGAGGCCGCCACGTGAATGGCGATCTCGCCCGCGGCCCAGCCAAAACGTCCTTCCTGCAGACGCTGCACCACCTCGGCGGAGAACGTCGAAAAGGTGGACAGGCCGCCCATCAATCCGGTAATCACGAACAGTCGCCATTCGGGCGCCAGTTCGGGCAGGCGTGCGAAAAACGCCACGGCCACACCGATCACGTATCCCGCGATCACATTGGCGGCGAGGGTGCCGAGCGGCAGAGCCGGAAACAGCCCGTTCAGGCGGATCCCGAGGAACCAGCGGAACAGCGAGCCCAAAGCTCCGCCAATGCCCACGGCCAGAATAGACAGATACATGAAAGGTGCCTGAGAAGGTCGCACGTTCGACAAACCGGACGGGGCTGGCGCGCTGCGTTCCATGCCCATCCGAGCGATGCAGGCATCATCGGCCCATCGGCTATGAGGGCGGTCAGGGTGAATGCCTTTTGCAGCGCGAAAGTCTATCATCGGTGCGCTGATTGGGGACAGCCAGAACGAGGCACGGCCAGCACGCAGAACAAGGGCGCAACGCCAGAGTGCTACGGTGCGCGCGCATCCTCGGCTTTGTCATCCACGCTAAAGGTCGACATAATGTGCCGTCCCAGCGCGGCGGTCCCCGCCCGCCAACGCGGCTCCCGAACTCCTACGCCTACATGAGACTCACGACCAAAGGGCTGTTGCTGATTGCGATTCCGGCGGTGTTCGAACTGGCGCTTCTGTCGGCGCTCGTGAAGGCGCAGGTGGATACGGAGCAGGCTGAACGCTGGGCGGTGCACAGCGAGGACGTGCTGCGTCTTAGCACGGCCATTCTCGAGCCGGTTCTGCTGGACTCAGTGCGCCTGCGCGGCGCCGTGCTCAACGCCCACAGCAGTGTCACCACGCCCGTGTCGCTGTGGATGGACGTCGATCGGCGCATCGACGAACTGGCCGAACTCGTCGCGGACAACCCGTCCCAGGTCGAACACGCCGCGCAGATTCGCGAGTCCGTGCAGGCTTACCGGCAGTGGTCGGACCGTGTGCAGGACTTGCTTCGGGCAGGGCGGCGGCGCGACGTCGTCGCGCGCTTCAATGAACTGGCGGGCGCTGACGTGCTCGATCACTTCCGCGCCGAGGTGGCTGCATTTCAGGCCGAGGAGCGCAGTCTCGACGCGCAGCGTTCGAGCGCCGCCGAGGCCGCGCGCGATCAGCAGCAGATGTTGACGGTCGCCGCGCTGCTTGGCTCACTGGTGTTCGTCGCACTGGCCGTGTGGCTCTTTACGCGCGGCGTGCGCGGGCGCCTTGCGGTGCTGTCCGACAATGCCCGGCGGCTCGCCAGCAACGAACCGCTCGCGCCCATTCATTCCGGTTCCGACGAAATCGCCCAGCTCGATTCGACCTTGCACGAAACCAGCCGGCGTCTGCTGGAAGCCGAGCGCATTCAGGCGCGTTTTCATGCGGACCTCGCGCGCCGCGCCGACGAGCTTGCGCGCATCAACGAGACCTTGCGGCAGCAGACTCAGGAAAACGAAATGTTCGTTTACAGCGTGTCGCACGATCTGCGCGCGCCGCTCGTCAATCTGCAAGGTTTCTCGAAGGAGCTGATTCACGCGTGCGACGACCTGCGGCTGGCGGTGCGCGAGTCGTCGCTGGCACCGGCGGGGCGTCAGCATATCGAGCGGGTGGTGGACGAAGATATCGGCGAGGCGCTGCATTACCTGCAGACGGCCGTGCTGCGGGCGTCGCATATCATCGACGCGCTGTTGCGGCTCTCGCGTGTGGGACACGTCGAATATCGGCGTCAGCAGGTCCAGGTGCGCGATATCGTGCAGCGGGTGATCGACGCGATGCAGGCGTCGATCCGCGAACGCCATGCGCGCGTCGTGGTGCGCGATCTGCCGTCGGTGTGGGGCGACCCGACCGCACTCGAGCAGGTGTTCGCCAATCTGATCGGCAATGCGGTCAACTATCTCGACCCGCAGCGCGAAGGGCGCATCGAAATCGGCACGACACCTGCGCCACCCGGCGTGCAGTCGCTGCGCATCTTCTACGTGAAGGACAACGGCCTGGGGATTCCGGCGATCGCCTTGCCGCGCCTGTTCAGCGCGTTTCAGCGCCTGCACGGCAACGTGGTTGCCGGCGAGGGCATTGGCCTCGCGCTGGTGCGGCGGGTGGTGGAGCGGCATGGTGGCCGCGTCTGGGCGGAATCGGAGGAGGGCGCGGGCACGACGTTTTATGTTTCGTTGCCCGAAGCAGATTCGCGCACGCCACGTCGCGAAGCCGGCGCGCGGATCGCCGGCGCGCCGGCGTTGCCCGGCGTCACTACGCGGTAGTTGGAGCGCGCAGTCAGTACGCGGTGAAGAGGCGGCGGGGTTTCAGCAGCTTGCTGCCGCGAATCGACCAATAGAAGCCGCATACGGTCAGCACCGCGACCCCGAGCAGGATGGTGTGCGGCGCGAGGCGCATGCCGAGCAGACCATCCAGCACGAACAGTCCGCGCACCAGCATCAGCACCGCACCCCACAGCGCGAGGGCCGCCTGCACCAGCAGACGTGCACCCGTGAAGCGGCGCGCGCGATTTTCCAGCGACCAGCCAGCCGGCGTGCGGCTGCAAAAGAAGGCGATCGCCATGAGGACGATTGCAAGAATGACGATCCAGTCTGTCAGTTCCATCGAAAAAGGCTCCCAAGTCAACCTGCGACTATAGGAAAGCCTCTCTCTTCGGCCCATCAGACGAGTCTCAAATACATTGCCAAACGGTGAAGGCGAGCGGTGCGCTATGCGTGCTATGCGTGGACGGCGCCAAATGACAACACGCGCAGATGGCCGCTTAAGACCGTCTGCGCGTGCTGTGTTTTCTTCAACCGCGGTTTGCGTTGGCCAAGCCGCGACGCATTGCCTGCCGTCAGAGTTCGATACGTGTGCCGAGCAGCACCAGGAACTGCCGCAGCCATTCCGGATGTGCCGGCCATGCAGGTGCGGTGACGAAGTTTGCGTCAGTGATGGCGGCATCGACCGGGATGTCGGCGAATTCGCCGCCGGCGAGCTTCACTTCCGGGGCGCAGGCCGGATAGGCCGAGATGCGCTTGCCGCGGATCACGTCGGCGGCCGCGAGCAGTTGCGCTGCGTGGCAGATCGCAGCGATCGGCTTGTGCTGTTCCGCGAACTGACGAACGATCTCGATCACCTTCGGATTGAGCCGCAGATATTCAGGCGCACGGCCGCCCGCGATGGCCAGTGCGTCGTAATGAGTGGGCACGGCGTCGTCGAAGGAGGCGTTCAGCGTGAACTGATGGCCAGGTTTCTCGGTATAGGTCTGGTCGCCTTCGAAATCGTGGATGGCGGTCTTGATGCGCTCGCCGGCCGACTTGCCCGGACACACGGCATCGACTTCGTGGCCCACGGCCTGCAGTGCCTGGAACGGCACCATTGTTTCGTAATCCTCGGCGAAATCGCCGGTGAGGAAGAGGATCTTCTTTGCTGCCATTGCATGCCTCCAGTCGAATGGTGGAACACAGGGAATCCTCGGGGAGTCTACTCCAACGTGTTTGACAGTAACGCGACGCACGCGTCGAAGTGGCGAAGCGTCGACATGCAGGCGCAAAGAAGAAAGCACGAGGCGCATCACGTGAGCGCCACGCGCCAGGGCGTATCATTAGCGCGTCTCGTATGAAGAAGCCGCATGCTGCGGCGCACAGAACACAATGAAATCATCGACTCACCGTTTCACCCGTCACCCCGTGGTCCGCCGTGCGGCCTTTGCGGTTGCCATGCTGGGCGCGCTCGCGGCGTGCCAGAAAAACGACGCGTCCGCCGGGCAGATTGCCGGCAAGGTGGATAGCGCGACACAACAGGCGGCGCAGTCGCTCGATCAGGCGGCGAGCTACGTCGGACAGCAGGTCGATACGGCCAAGCAGAACATCGAATCGGCCGGCTCCGCGCCCACCATCACCATCGATCCCTCCGCGCTCGCCTCGACCGCGCAGGCCAATCTGCAAGGCGCCGCCAGCGCGACCGACGCCGGGCTTGCCAAAGCGGCCTCGATGACCGGCGCCGGTCTGGAGAACGCCGGGCGCAAACTGCAGCAGTGGTCGAACGACACCACGGCGGCTTCCGCTACGGCTGCATCCAGCGATAGCGACAGCAGCGACGCGCAAAAGCAGATGGACAAGTGAGTGCGCTCACGCACCGGATGGCGTGCTGTGCGTGCAGCCGGTATCAACCAGACGTCACGCGCGGTTTGATACCGGGTTTGACACAGGGTTTGACACAGGGTTTGACACAGCGTCTAAATGTAATTACAGTGGTTACATATTGTGGCGGGGCAGATACGTTGTGAATACGAGTAGCCGTTTTGCCTTTGCGGTGCATGTGCTCGCGCTGCTGTCGTTGCAGCAGGGGGTGCCGCTCTCCTCGGAGATGATTGCGGGCAGCGTCAACACGAATCCGGCGCTGATCCGGCGCCTCCTGAGCATGCTCGCCGAGGCGGGGCTCACCAGCTCGCAGCTCGGCGCGGGTGGTGGCGCGTTGCTGGCCCGTCCGGCGCAGGAAATCACGCTGCTTGAAATTTATCGCGCGGTCGACGATGCGCAGCTCTTCGCCATGCATCGCGAAGAGCCGAACCCGGCGTGCATGGTGGGCCGCAATATTCAGGTGGTGTTGCGCGGCATCATTGATGAAGCGCAGCAGGCGATGGAGGCGTCGCTGGCGGCGCGTACGCTGGCTGACGCGAGCGCGGATGTCGTCAAGGCCGAGCGGGCGCGTGAGCGTAAGCGACGCTCCACGGCATAGCGTGCAGGGATGGGCCGCAGGACGAAACAGCAACGCGCGGCGTGTTCGCTGTTGGAAAAACGAGGCTTCGTAGCCTGATCAAGACGTAGTACATGAGTATCACACCGGGGGCTTGCCCCTCTTTTTTCGGCAGTATATGTAACTACAATGATTACATATAAGCCAACTACAGGAGCATCGAATGAGCAAAGCATTGAAGATTGCACTTTTTGGCGCGACCGGCATGATCGGTTCGCGGATTGCCGCCGAAGCGACGCGCCGTGGCCATCAGGTGACGGCGCTCGCACGCGATCCGGCGCGCGTGCCGGGCGGCGTCGCAAATCTGCGGGCTGCACAGGCGGATATGCTTGACCCAGCCAGTGTCGCCGGGGCCGCACGCGGGCACGACGTGGTGGCGAGTGCGTATGCGCCGCCCCGTGACGACGCCGGCGTCATTGTGCAAGCGAATCGCGCGCTGGTGGAAGGGGTTCGCGCGGCGGGCGTGAAGCGGCTGGTGGTGGTGGGCGGCGCGGGCTCGCTGGAAGTCGCGCCTGGCAAACAGCTCGTGGACGCCGAAGGCTTTCCCGAGATCTACAAGGCGATTGCACTGGCAGCGCGCGATACCTTTGCCTTCTACCGCACCGTCGACGATCTCGACTGGACCTTTTTCGCGCCCGCAGCCATGATCGCGCCGGGCGAGCGCACGGGCAGCTTCCGTACCGGCGCGGATACGCTGATCGCCGACGCGCAAGGCAACAGCCGCATTTCCGCGGAAGATTACGCCATCGCGTTCGTCGACGAACTGGAGCAGGGCCGCTTTATCCGCAAGATCGCCACGGCGGCCTATTGAGGATAGAGAAGCGAGGATAGAGAAGCGGAGGGCGTAGAAGCGGATCGCAAGGAAAACATCGCCGCACGCGGGCGGCATCATCCGGGAAGACGCGCAAGTGTCCTAACATTCGGTTAGGTAACTATCAATAAAATCAAACACTTACGGGCGTGTGGTCCGTACAAGTGACTGTACCACACGTTCCTCCCACGGACTACGTTCGGGGTGTATCGCCCGTCCAAAATTCACCCTTCGCTAGCTTTTCCCCGGCCTCTCGTAGCCTACCCTCATTCGTTTTGATGTACTCCTTGAGAGCGGAGCGTACTACCTCCGCCGTAGACGTTCCTGTGATCGTCTGTAGGAGCGCTAGCTTGTCCAGGTCCGATACCTCAACCCGAACGTTGAGCGACCTAGCAGGGGCTTTCTCCGGCCTACCTCTCGGCATAGTTACCTCCCTCCGTTGTAGTGCTGGCGGGATTGTAGCGTTTGATCGCTAATTTTCATAGTTATGACGATGAATAAATTCATAACTTTTCTGTCTGACTTCGCTAATAAACATAGTCAAGGTTACGTTTAATATGTGACTACTCGCGGAGCACACGAGTTCGCGAACAGATGCCCAAACGCTGGCGTGATCGGGGGACGGTCACTGGCCGCACACGGCTACATTGAGATATCGCAACGAGGCGGACCAAATGTACAAAACGCTATACATCGACATTCCCGGCACCAACAGCCACACAGCACACCGGCAAGTAATCGGAGCCTTGACTCACTATGGATTCCGAGTAACCCGCGTGTCCACGAAGCAAAGCCGGAACGTGGCGCAAGTCAAGGTGTTGGCCCGTCACTGTGCTGACGATCACGAGCAAGCGGCCAAGCTTATCGCTCGTGTGTTGCCGATGGGGACGAGGGTAGGGGTTGGGGTAGGCAACCTGTTCCAATAATCCGACACAGCCCACAAGACGCCCGTGTTGGTCGAAAGACCCACGGGCTTTTTCTCGTCTGTTGCCGCCGGAAATTGTTGGTCAGCATACCTAGAGATAAGGCGAAAACCCCACTCTCAAAATGTTGGTGCATATACGTAGAGAGAGGATGCGCTCCTGACCACCCTCCACATGTTGGTCAGCATACGTAGAAAGAAGCGAACCCAACCACACCGCCGCCATGCCATAGAGCGGTGCTAGTTTTTCAACAGATAACTTCGATAAAGGAAACCATGCGTCCGATTGAGACAGCGAGCGGCCTCCAAGCCGTCAAAACAATCTCGGTTGCCGTAGACGAACCCACGTATAAAGCCATGCGTTTTTTGGCGGTAGAGCAGGGTTGTACAGTCTCATCCATTCTCCGCGAATACGCCGAACACCTCACGGCGGCGAAAACCACGAGTAAGCTCGTACGATGAAGCGCCTTTACAAATGGCTGCGACGTAAGCGGCGACCCACGGAGAAGCCTGATATCTACCACGTGGAGATTGACGGGCTTACGTACGCGTTTCGCTTCAAGGAGTGCCCCAAGCCGCACCCGATGGACAGTGAACATATCCAGTTCCTTACCGATATAAAGCGGGATTGAATCATAAGACGTAGGCGGGCCGACGCTGACCACTGGCCTAGCCGATAGATAATCGGTCAACTTTATAACATTCAATAAGGATAACTATGCATTACTTCGACGAACAAAAAACTAGCGAGCACATTCTGAAGAATCTGAGTGTTACGGATCAGATTCGCCTTGCATTGGCTATGGATATGTCCGAAGATAAGGTAACTGAGAAATTCGGTGGTAGCTTCGTGACGATCAAAAACATGGCGCAGCGCAGCGCAACTACAATGAAGCCGGAGCAGGTCGCTCGCATTGCTGAGATGGGCCGTGAGCAAGTGAAAAGCGCCGAAACCGAGCGGCTTAAGGGGCTTGGCATCACGAACAAGACAGCGGTCTTGCCTAGCACATTGACAAGTGCGAATACAGGCTCACTCTACTATCCTGTTCAACAAGCTGGCATTGTGTTGCCTCCCGCTACCACGCCTCTTGTAACCGCGTTGACTCAATTTGGTGCAATGCAGCCCAAGCCTAACATCCGCATTCTCACTCAATCGCAACTCTTGCAAGCGAGCGAAATTACAGAGGGTTCGGGCTACCCGGCGGCGGCACCCAACATTGAGTTTAGCCTGACGGACAATCGTAAGTTCGGTTTGATCCTGCTGTTCAGCCGAGAAATGCTGGCTATGCAAGGTGATAGTGAGAACGTGGTTTCGTACATGCAACAACAGCTTGAGTTTGCGACCAACCTTGCTACGGATGCTTACGCTTACGCGACGCTCACCGCTAACGCTGCGGCGGCTACGACCGCCCAAGCTGCGCTTAACGCGTTTGAGGCCGATCCGCGAACGGCTGTATGGATTGGTGCACCTGCGACGCTTGCTAGTTTGCGCTCCGCCGCTGAGCAAGACGTTGGCACGCGCGGAGGTGAATTTATGAAGTTGCCCGCCCTGGCGTCACTTGCAGTGCCCCAAGGTAAGTTGCTGTTGGTGGATACCCAACGCACAGCCGTCTATGATGGATTTGAGGAAGTTATGCGGGCCGATGAGGCCACGGTTGTACCTGATACCGAGCCGAACGGTAGCGCGACACCTCCTGTATTTACATTCCAAACCGGGCAAATTGCTATGCGTATCACCAAATATGCGGATGTATTGCCGTTGCATCAAACTCAACTCGTGACACTCGGTTAAGCGGTTACGCGAAATCGGCCTCAATATCCTATCTATAGTAAGGAATCCAAAGTGAAAATCTTTAAACCACGTACCCCTGAGCCGCTCCCCACGGGGGCGAAAATCCAGGTCTATTTTGCTAGTGACCGGCATCGTCAGCCCAAAGCACTCCCAGCGCTCGCTGATGCTCTCGCAGCAATTGACCAAGAAAAAGTACGACTCAACGCAATCATTGAAACGGGTAGAGGGCTATCCGCTAAAGACAAGCTCCGGAAATCCATTGCTGCAATTACGGTGGCGCAGAACGAGTCATACCAGGCTTACACAAACGCGGTCGCCCGTAGTGATCTTTCTACTGCAGAGTTGACCCGGAGTCGCCATAGCACACACAACGCAGAGCGCCGCCGCTTGCAAATTGAATTGCAGCGTGTAGAGGCTGCTGACGCTGCCCAGACTGAGCTTAATCAACTCATGCGATCCCTGACCGAGGGTGGTCCTCTGTGAAATACCGGTTTAGTACTAGTCTCTCCGCGAAACTGAGATTGCGCCAACTCCGTGACGAGACAGGCGAGACACAATATAACGAGTTCAAGCGCCTTGCGTCCCTCCTAACGCGCGAGCGCAAACCTTGTTTTGAGGTGGCCGGTGACGACATGATCTGTGTTCTGTCCGTGGAGATGCCACCCGAGTTGTACGCGGGACTTGTGATTACAGCGGCCCGCTACGGAATTCCAAAGCAAGCCATTGGTGAGATGGTGTTGAGTTACTACCCGATGGAGGTTCAATGAGCGGGGGTCTCCAAATATTTGACCAAAACGGCAACACCATTTTGGACGCAACGTACCGTGTCCTCCGGATTATCGGGTCCGCTCAGGTGTTCGGAGGAAGCCCAGGAAGTGTTACGGACTCGCGCCTATCTCAAGGTTGCTTTGTTTGTTTCCAGGGAGACAAGAGCGCGGGAGAGGGCTATCTGAATCATGGGGTCATTGATCCTGTGTTTAGCGTCAACGGTGACGTACTTAGTTGGACATACCCGGCTCAAAACGGGACCACATTTAACACTTACGTAGAAGGTATCTTGTTCTACGGCGCATATTGACCAGCATAAGGAGACGCCCGTAATTGGCAAGCAATAACGAAGTCAACACCAAGTTTACAGCCGACTCCTCCGGCTTTACTGCTGCGGTAGACAGCGCTAGTCAGCGCATCTCCGCATACGCAGCCAGTACGGGGCGCGCTAAAGCGGTCCTGGACAACTTCCAAGAGGCGCTAGAGGAGTCCGGCGCTAGTACGGCAAGGCAAGTTGCGCAGATTGCAAAAGCGGTTATGCAAATGGACCGCATGGCGGCTACTGCGGGTAAAACCCAAGCGGAGCTAGCAGGGCTGCGCGCGGAGAGCCTCGGTATCTCTAACTCAATGAAGTCCTACGTAAAGGACATTGAGGACGCCACAAAGAGTACGCATAGTTTTTCACTGGCTAACGCTGGCGCGCAACGAGAGTTGCTCGTCCTCGGTCACGAGTTGTCACAGGGCAACTTTAAGCGTTTCTTTGGTTCGCTTACGGTGCTGGCTAATCGCTCCGGCGCAATGGGTATGTTGTTCAATCCGTTGGTGCTCGGTATCGGTGCTGTGGCTGCTGTGGCGGGTATCTCCGTTGAGGCAGTGCACAAGGCGGCTGTAGAGCTTGAGAACTACGCTGAGAACGTACAGCAACTATCACAGCGCACAGGCGAATCCACAAAAGAGATTCAGGAATGGTCTTACGCGGCTATGTCCGTGGGTGCGGATAGTAAGGAGGCGACGCAAGCTATCGTGGCCCTTGGTGAGGCTCAGAACAAAGCCTCAGAGGGCAACAAGAGCGCGATTAATGCGTTCCAGGCTCTCGGCATCAGCCTACAACAGGTTAAGTCTCAGTCTCCCCATGACATGCTCCTTGAGGTGGCTGACGCGTTCCAACAGTCCCAGGATAGCGCGGCTAAGGCTGCGGTTGCTCAAGAATTGTTCGGTGCAGCCGGAGAGAAACTAATCCCCTTGCTCGATAAGGGGCGCTCCGGTATCTTCGGATACGCTGAGGAGGCTAACCGCCTCGGTGGCGTGCTCTCGGACGGTACGATTAAACAGCTTGCGGCACTCAAAGACAATACACAGGCCGCGTCCGCTCGTTGGGATGAGATGACCATGCATGCTAAGGCGCAACTCATCCCCGCTATTGAGGCGGTAACGGGTGCGTTCTCCGATAACGCGGCTATGGGTCCGATTGTTGACGACTTTTACGCGGGCGTCCTCGGAACGTTTCGTGTGGTTGCTACAGCGGCGTCTACCGTGGTGGTTGGCATTGAGCAAATGGCTACGGTTATCGGTACGCTAGGTGCTGAGGCTAAGGACTTTTGGGACGCCAAGTTTGGCGACATGGCAACGGACGCAAAGGCGGGCTACGACCGGCTAAAAGCGGAGGGCAACGGCTACGTTGAGTTCACTAAAAAGCTATGGTCAGACCTAAATAGCGTCCCTACTCCGCAAATTGGCCCAACGGGTAACAAGCAAATCCATTACGCCAAGAGTGAGAAAGCTCCCAAGGCGGACGAGAGCGGGCTTAATAGCCAGATTGCTGAGCTTAACACCCAAATCAAGAGCTTGGATGAGTCCCGCAAGGAGACCCTTGACGGCCTCAAGTCCGACCTTGATAAAGGATTGATTGACTATAAGAATTACTACGTCCAATCAATCGCAGCCACGGAGGACTACTACAACAAAGAGGTTGCAGTACAAGAGAAACGTCTTGAGCTTGCCAAGCAAAAGAAAAACCTAGCTGCACAACAGACGGCGCAACAAGAGCTTGACCGCCTCAATTCGGAGCGTCTCCAGGCTGAGACCAAGTTTAGTGACGACCTGGGTAAAGAGTGGCAAAAGCGGACTGAGGCCAACCGGGAATACTTGGAGCAGCAGACGGAGGCAACCCGGCAACAAATGCAATCTTACCGGGACCAAGACCTTGTCAGTTTGATGCCCCACCAGCAACAGAGTGACTACGGCGAGCGCCTCAAGCAATACGAGGCGTATCTACGACAGATGGATTCTCTAAAGAAGGAGTTCGCTGGCGGAAAGCTAGACCAAGATAGCTATCAAGAGCGGTTGCAAGTTCTGTCACAAAGTTACAACCAGCAAGAGGAACTGTTGGAGCAACACCTACAGCGCGAACAAGAGTTGCGCAACAGCTATAGCGCACAGGTGCAACTTGCAACCAACACTATCTCAGCGCAACAAAAGACCGGCGCGCAAGCGGTAGGTGAGGCGTTTACCTCTGTCTATGACACGGCTAACTCCGCCCTGGCTCGATTCGTTGAAACGGGTAAGTTCAACTTTGCTCAGTTCACGTCAAGTATCTTGATGAACCTTGCGCAAATTGCTGAGCGTATGGCTATGACGCAAATTTTTAGCGCACTAGGGACGAGCCTCTCCGGCTCTCTAGGTGGTGTAGGTACCGGCGCAATGCACTTTGCGGACGGTGGCCACGTTATGGGTGCTGGTTCCGCTACGAGTGACAGTATCCCGGCCATGCTCTCAAACGGTGAGTTTGTTGTCAATGCTGCGTCTACGTCTAAGTTTCGCGGTTTGCTGGAAAGCATCAACACGGGACAAGCGGCCCACTTCGCAACCGGCGGCTACGTTGGTACGGCAGATAGCTCCGCTGGAGGTAGCGCGGGGTCCGGTGGTGACCTGCACTTTCACTTAGACGGTAGCGGGCGTAGTGGCCTAAACGCACAGGACGCTAAGGAGTTGCTCCCCGTGTTCCAGGCTCTTGTTGATAAACGCATGGATCAAAAAATGCGCGGTCAGGGCGGCTACGCCTATCAACAGCGCTACGGACAGATTTAGTCATTTAACTTACTCATTCAATATCTAAGGAACACTATGAGCAACACTACGACACCTATGCAGTGGTACAGCGGCCCCAATCCAACCGGCCAGAATGCTTCCGTGCTTGCGGCTCTTGCCATTTTGCAAGCGGCTCAGAGCGAATTTCAGACCCTGCAGTATCAGATTGGTGAGCTTCAAGGCCCTGCGCAACGTTTTAGCGCCGCTATCGCGGCGGCTGCGACCGCGTACATTCCAACTCTGCAAACCCAACTTGCCGCAGCGGAGACGGAGCTAGCTACGGCGCTTGCCGCGTACCAATCAGCGGTCGCTACTGTGCAAGCGGCTCCGTAATTTAAGCGTTTGATTGGCTAGGTTTATCAGTAAAAATATCGACAAATAAAATAGGACTACTATGAAAAAAGCGAGTAAGTTGTTTGAGTTGGGCGAAGCTATGCGTAAGGCTAGTATTGCTGCATATGATGTTAATAGGTCTATCCAGAAGCTAGCCAAGATGGACCCTGTAACGGCCCGAGAGTTAGAGCTTGAGGCTATTGAGGGTTTGCTGAACCAGCTAAAGGTATTCGCGGTTACTGACCAGGGCAATAACGTTGCGACAATCTAACGATAACAATGTGTGTCCGTCCTGTGGGGAGCGTTTCCGCTCCTCACGGGGGTTTGAGGTGCACCGCACGGGGAGCTTTGGTGAGCGCAGGGACGACGGGACCTATGAACCCGCCAACAGGCGTTGCAAGACCCCTGATGAGATGACACGGGCCGGTATGGTGAAGAACCGGCGGGGTTTATGGGTTACCAGTGCGTTCAATTTGCCACTCGGTTTGTACCAAGGAGCCGTTGGCGGACCTGAGGCAATGGATAGGTAGCCTGAGGGCCTCCCAGAGGCTTCTAGCCTCACGTGCGCGCCCACAACGCTGAGGACTAGCCGTAACTGACCGGGATTAAGAGCTAAGGTGCGTTTTCGGGTAAATATTTGGACTTAGCGTTGTTTCAAAGGGAACCTGTCGGATTCCACGCTGTTGAACTCCACAATTGCACCACCCCGCCCCAAAAGGCGCGGGTGCGCCGTCTGTAGAACTCCCGCGGCCCCAACCGTTCACTATTGAGGTAACTATTGAGAACTACACGCAGTAGAACTAGCGGCAACGCACATTTACGCCTTACTGGTAGAGCCTTGCAATCGCGCAACCTAAAGGTAAAAGAAGCGGCTTGCTATTGTTGTGCCAAGTGCGGCATCGCCACAACCTCAGGTCAGGTAGACCACATCAAAGCGATTGATAACGGTGGTACGGATGATCCGATCAACTTGCAATACCTCTGTGTCGATTGTCATAAGGTTAAGACTGCAAATGACTTGGGACACAAAGTTAGGCGAGCGTTCGGACCAGATGGTATGCCACTGGACGGAAGTTGGTAGGCACTCTATTAGTAAAACTGAGACACGTTACAGATGAAAATAACGAATCTAACAGGATGGAAAATTCGGTGCAGTAGTGCAATGCTCAGTACACAGGTTTTCGCTAGTAGGAAATCTGCTAAGGAAATAGCGGACTGGTTTTATGAATGTAGACCACATACGAGAATGAGAGATAGACCATATAGGCTTGTAAAGAATCGCTGTACCGTCACATGACCGGACGCGCTAGACGTAGACCAGGGCAGCGAGCGACAGCGAGCAAAGCCCTAGGTTACGGAGACTATGATCTAACTAAGGATAAACAGATTCGAGCTAGAGCAAGATTCCATAACATCTCGTTAGGTCAGGCTATCCGAGAGTTTGACGTTAAACCGTATCTTGTGGTCAAGATGTGTAGTAGTTATGTCGCCAGTAACAAGATAGACTTTGCCGAGAATAATGAGATAACCTGTAAAGAACTAGAAATTATCTCTAAGATAGAAAGCCATGATGGTGATAAAGATAGTATCCCATTTGGTATGTCTGACAGTCTCTATGAGAGTATTCATGTGTATGCTCGTGGTCTACTGACAAGCGAGCTAGCGAAAGCTAAGCGAGCAAGGCACATAGGTAATGTAATCAAACACGTTTCTACGATGAGTCTTGATCCTCGGTACGTGCTTATGGATATTGATAGCTGTTCACAAGATAGTATTCCTTATTAGATCGGTCCGCTAACGCGTACCGCCATGCGACCAAACCGGCCCGCTGGCGCAAGCCTCTTGGTCTTATGGATAGCCGTCTACGAGGGGTAACCAGTCTTTACCTATGAGTTTATATGGTTCTGCTACGGGAGCTATAAGGGGACCTAGGCGCGACAAGGGTTTGCGGGCTGTTCGGCTTCGTTGCCTAAAAAATGGTCAAGCCCTGGCGCGGGTTTGCAGGGTGTGTATAAGTTTGTGTACGCTTCGTTGCCTATTTTTTAAGCATGACCTTTGTCAATACTTTTACGAGCCGAGTGACACCTAGTATGTACTCCGATTCAAACTGTTGAGTTATACGCAACGGGTCCTTACACTTAGTCGGTAACTTGACTGAGAGGTAGCGCAATGGATAAGGATTATTGGCCCCGTCTACACAAGCTCAGCCATCTACCCGTCACGGTCTATGTTGGTCAATCAACGTATGTGCCTCCCGGGATTGGAGAAGCTTACGCGCGCCTCGTTGGGTACTTTGAGCTTGGTAAGCATGAGGAGGAGAACATGCAACAAAAGATGGTTCTCCGTGACAAGGTTGATCTCATCTTTGAACTGTCGGGACCGAACCACCAACCGCGAAAGATGGATGACGGTACGTTGATTCCGCACCGGGTCACCGTACAAGAGACGCTGAGTTTTAGTGACCGCGCCAATTTCTTCAAGCTCTTTACGATGATGAATCAAGCGCATGGCGGACAGTTCACGCATATGGCCCAACTCCTGGGTAAGGCGTTCCGTGTGGAGGTGTTCCACCGCAAGAGCGCTGACGGTAAAAAGGTCTACGCAAACCTCAAGGGGCCGAATGGTTATTCGGTCGGAAGCGCTGGCCGTCACAACGTCGATCCACCAATTACGGCGCTTAGGTACTTTATATGGGCGTGGTCGTACTCGGATATGTGGGAGTCAATCTACATTCCCGGAGAGTATCCGGCCACTTTGGACGATAAAGGCGGTGTTATTAGCCCGGCCCGTTCAAGGAACGTGCTACAGGAGCGTATCCAGGCGGCTGTAAATTGGTCGGAGCATCCTCTTTCGAAGCTAGTTAGGTAGTTGCAATCCGTGATACCTGACGCGTTCAATAGCCTCTGCAAGCGGCCGGAGCGGCCAGTAGTCATCTCCATAGCTCCGCGCTACGCTGCCTGTGCTATGGCCGGTCAACGCGTCGCTCACGTCCTCAACAACTCCTCCCTCCCGGAGGGCATTCTTGAACCCATGTCGGAAGCTGTGGAATGTCTTGCGCGGGTCTGTGATTTTGCATACGTTGCGCAAATGCTTACTGAACGCATGTGAGTATTGAGCAGTAATGCGCCCAAGCTTGTTCATTTTTAGTTCCGGAAATAACCGCGCGTCGTTCGAGAGGCTACGTGCGTATTCCACGAAGCCCAACGTTACTAGCTCCGGGTGCACGGGAATGCGCCTCTTGCTGGACTGACTCTTTAGGGCTTGCTCGTCTCCCTCGTCAGTAGCATAGATTACTTCAACGCTATGCCGTTTGCCGGTTGCGTCCGTGTAATGCTCGGTCTTTATATCGTTAGCACGTAATTGGCCAATCTCCATCATGCGCATTCCCGTGAATATTGAAACTAAGGGTAGCCAATATCTGGAGGGCTTGACGTCATTTTTTCTGAGGGTGGGCAAGATCGCGTTTAGGTCATCAACCGAAAACGGTACGCGCGCCTTCACGCTGCGTTGCTTCGTGGCGTCCAGCTTTACAGCGGTAGCCGGATTGGACGCTAGAAGGTCATCCGACACACACGCTGAGAATAGGGCTTTCAGCAGAGACAAATAGGACCGTTGGGTTGATCTGGAGTGCTCGTTGAGGGAATCAAGGAACGTGGTTACGTGTTGTTTGGTAATAGCCGTGAGTGACAGCGGCATACCTGACCTACGAGCCAGTTCAATAACGCGCTCCATCATATTGACGGATGCCAAGGTGGGGTTGCGGCGGCGTTGCCATGTGGCGAGAGCATCTACGAGCGTCTTGCCGGGTGCTGTCGCTGTGCGCGCGTAGCCAGCAACCACAGGGGAATCGTTGAGCGGCGTAGCCTGGGGGAAACGCGCCGGAGCGGCTCCGATGACCCTAGACAGTATCTTGGTCATTGTGTCGTTCAAAAACTCTTGGCGTCGCTCCAGACGTCGCTCTTGGCGAGCTTGGCGAGCTTCAATTTCGAGCCAGGACGCCTCCTGCTCGTGTAGCAACTCTCTCGTTGCTATGTGTTGCTGTTCCTCATACTCATCTCGCTGGCGGAAGTACTCCTCGTCTTCGGCAGATGGGCGAGTTGCCGGAGCGTTTATGGTGGGTTGTGTAGCCGGTTGAGGTTGACTTAGGGAGCGCCGCGCAAGCGCGAACATTTCATCAACTTCAACATCCACCTTGCGGGCGCGTAGGCGGGCCTCGGCGGGGTCGGAGGTACCAAGCGCACGGGTTATTTCGGTCTTGCCGCCAAGGACATCTACAAGGGCTGTAGGTACCCTGCGGCGATAGTAGTATCGTGCGTCTCTGCGAGTTAGGTGTTCCATATTTTCCTTACGCCCCCGTCCCACGTGGTACAGACGCGTAACACTGTGGGATACCACAAAGCCTCTAAAAGCCGCGCTAGGCAAGGGTATCAAGCATTATAGGCAGTTCCCATGTGGGAGGGGCGAAACATTCGGTTACGCATGCAGATGCCCGCTTGAGGCAACTGCGGCTAAACTTGGCGTCTCCCGTTTTGGTGCGAATTGCCATGAAGTCATGCCCGCCGCGGCGTGAATCCGGGGCTGCGCCGTTCCCAGGCGGGTCCCCGGCTGCTCACGCCGTTAGTCTCTTTGGACTGTCCACGCTGCTTATACGGCTGGTTTTTCAGCTGTTTTGCCAGTTCTCGCGCCCAGACGCCCAGCGCTACGGCGCGCGTCGTGCCGTGGCGCGCGCTGCGCCACTGAGCGCGTGGCGGCTCGCTCCGGCACTTGCTTTATTCGTCTGCCTCGCTTGCGGGCCCGTCGCCGCGCAAGCGGCCGGCACCCCCGTGATTCCGGCGCTGCAGAGCCTGATCAATAGCGCCACGGCGACACCTGCCTCGGCGGCGTCGGCGGCTGACGCTGCGTCCGCGCCATCGCCGGCGAGCCAGGCGGAACTCGCGCAATCGCTCGACAGTGTGATCGCAACCCTCGACAACGACCGCCAACGCACCGCGCTCGTCGCCCAACTCAAGAAGCTGCGCGAAGTCAGCCGCACGGTCGCGCCGCCCGCGCCCGCGCAACCGAGCCCCGGCTTGCTGGGCGCGATCGCCTCGGGCATCGCCACGTTCGAATCCGGGGTCCATCAAGGGGTTACGCCGCTGCGTTACTGGGCGGGCCGCTTCAATGCCGCCGGCAACGAGTTGTACACCATCGTCTCCAGCCAGGGCCACGAGAGTCTCGGCAAGATCCTGCTCGACATGGCTTCGATGCTGGCCGGCTGGGGCGCGTGCGCGTGGGGTTTGATCTACGTGCAGCGCAGGCTGTATGCACGCTTCAACGTGGTCTACGGCCTCAAACCCAATCCGACCACACGCGAACTGCTGATCTTCGCGTTGCGCCGCGTCGGCCCGTGGATCGTGGCGTTTCTCGCCGCGCTGATGTTCGCGCGCGCCATGCCGGACGCGCTTGGCCGCACGCTCGGCATGGTGGTGACGTACGCCATCGTCGCGGGCGCTGTGTTTTCCGCGATCTGTCTGATCATGTTCTCGCTGTTCGGCTCGGGCCATCGGCGCGTGGCGGTGCGTGTGCTGCTCGAACATGCGCGGCGCCTCCTGTTCGTGATTGGCGTGTGCGGAGCGTTGGGCGATGCGGCCGTGAACTACGACGTCGCGCACGAGATCGGCACCAACCTCGCGGAGTTGATATCCACTGTGGCCAACATGACGGCCGCTGTGCTCACCGGCTATTTCGCGCTGGCGTTCCGGCGCCCGATCGCGCATTTGATCCGCAATCGCGCGTACGAGCCGCGTCACGATCATCGCGCCGCGACGGATGCTTTCGACGTGCTCGCTTCGCTGTGGCACATACCGGTGCTGCTGCTCGCGAGCGCGTCGATCATTGCCACGGTCGCGGGTTCCGGTTCAGACGAGAACGTGCTGCAGATTTCGGTTGTGACGGCCCTGTTGCTGGTGCTGGCCTTCTTCCTGTCGGCCATCGTGCTACGCATGACGCGTCCGCATGATCCCCGGCGGCGGCGTCGTTCGCCTTATCTGACACGGCTGCTGCGCTTTGTCGGAACGCTCGTGACGCTGTTTATCTGGCTAGTGTTTCTGGAACTGGCGGCGCGTTTGTGGGGCGTGTCGCTCGCGAGCGTGATCGAGGAAAACGTCGCGGCGCGTGGCATCGCGCACGCGGTGATGGCGATTCTCGCCACCTTGTTCATTGCGTGGCTGCTGTGGATCCTGGTCGACACGGCCATCACCGAGGCATTGAGTCCTGGCGGTCCGCGCAACAAGTCACGCAATGCCAGCACACGTGCGCGGACCATGCTGCCGCTGATCCGCAACGCGCTGCTGGTGACCATCGTGACGATCGCCGGCATCGTGACGGCAGCGAATCTCGGCATCAACGTCACACCGCTGCTCGCGGGTGCGGGGGTAATCGGCCTCGCGATCGGCTTTGGCGCGCAGTCGCTCGTCACCGATCTGATCACCGGCCTGTTCATTCTCGTCGAGGACACCATTTCGGTGGGCGACTGGATCGACGTGGACGGTGGCCATGCGGGCACGGTGGAGCATCTGTCCATCCGTACCGTGCGGCTGCGCGACGGCCAGGGCGCCATTCACGCCATCCCGTTTTCGCAGATCAAGATCGTGAAGAATCTTTCGCGCGACTATGCCTACGCGGTCTTCGAGGTACGGATGGGATTTTCCGCCAACGTCGATCAGGTCACCCAACTGATTCGTGAGGTCGGGGCAGATCTGATGGCTGATTTCCGTTACCGCCGTGAGATGCTGGGCCCGATCGAGGTCTGGGGACTCGACCGCTTCGACCCGAACTGGATGGTCGTAAAAGGGCAGATCAAGACGCGGCCGTTGCAGCAATGGAGCGTGGCACGCGCCTTCAATCTGCGTCTGAAGCGCAAGATGGACGAGGCGGGCATCGAGATCCCGGTGCCGCAGATGCGGATCTACACCTCGGCCAAGGACGAAGAAGGTCAAGTGATGTCCGGCGAAGAAGTGCTTCAGCGGGGTCACGTCGAGCCGCACCACGCGGCGCATGTCGAGCCGGGTGCGATGCGCGCCGGCGGACTGAAAGTCGCGGGGGCGCGTGATGTGTCGCACGAGCCGAGGCCCGCGCCGCCTGCGACGGGTGACACTGCACCGACGCCGCCGCAGATTCCGACGGCAGGTGACGGGGGGAAGGGCTAGGTTGTGAGTGGGGAATAGCGGAATGCGGCGAGGCCCGCGCCGCCTGCGACGGGTGACACTACACCGACGCCGCCACAGATTCCGACGGCAGGTGACGGTGGGAAGGGCTACGTTGTTAGTGGGGGGAATAGCGGAGCGCGGCGTTTCGCTGCTGGGTGAGGCGGGAGATGCGAGAGGGGCCGGAGAGGCTTAAGGGCCGAAGAAGCTGAAATGGCCGAAGAAGCTGCGATGGCTGAGGCGGCTGAAGGTGCGAAGGGCGAAGGGCCTACAAGGGCCCACGAGTTCAGCGGCTCAAGACTGCTAGCCCTTACTACCGCCTGACCGCCACTTAGACCAGCGCGTTTTCCGCCGCGTGCGAATCTTCGAGCAGATCGTTCACGTGCGTGGCGATCTGCGCACCTTCCACGCCGTAGATATGCAACGAGACGGCCAGTGCGTCGCTTGCATTGCCGAGCCGATGAATCCCGCCGCGCCCGGCGCGTACAAACGAGACCGCACCACGCTCCCGTGGATGCGTGCGCGTTTCACTGGCGCACTTCTGCGCGTCGCACCAACTGTAGACCGTCTCCGACAATCCGCCATCCAACACCACATATCCACACCACGTTTGATGTGCATGAATCGGGCTGGCCTGCCCCGGCGCCCAGACCAGCGCGGCAATCGCGTATCGACCGAGCGGGTCGGCTGCCAGCAGGTGGCGACGGTAGGTGTCGGTGGCCCCCTCGCGTTGAGCGGCACTCAGCCACGCGCAATCCGCGGCGGCTTCGGCCAGCGCCGCACGCACGCCCGATGCGAACGCGGCACGTTGCGATGGATCCACGGCGTCGGCGGATTGCTCGAAAGCCGCATCGAGCGCCGCGCACAGCCGCTTGAGCGGCTCCGGTGCGCACGTCGAACACGCTGCCGCGGACTCTACCGCTGAGGTCGAAAACGCACCGGCCATGCCAATGGCGTTCGTGCTGACCTCAACGCGGGAGCGTGCAAGAGGAGAGTAGGTGTCGTGGTTCATGGCCGGCGGGGATGATGGGCTGGTGCCTTGTTGTGTGATGAGCGGACAGGAATATTTATACCGGTTTGCACCGAGAAATAGTTTCCATATAATTCCCTCACATCCTGAAAAAGTAGAATAATTTTCTAGACAAGGGCCGTCATGGGAATGGATATCATTGATCGAAAGCTGCTCGAACTGCTTCAGGAAGACGCCACCATGCCTGTGGCCGAACTGGCGCAGCGCGTGAATCTCTCGCAGACGCCGTGCTGGAAACGCCTGCAACGGCTCAAGGACGCAGGCGTAATTCGCGCCCAGGTGGCGCTATGCGATGCGCGCAAGCTCGGGGTCGGGACGACGGTGTTCGTCGCGGTGCGCACGAATCAGCACACGGAAGAATGGGCGGCGACTTTTACACGCGCCGTGCGGGATATTCCCGAGGTGGTGGAGGTGTATCGGATGAGCGGCGAGACCGATTACCTGCTGCGTGTCGTCGTCTCCGACATCGACGATTACGACCGTGTCTACAAGCAATTGATTGGCGCCGTGCCGCTCTACGACGTCAGTTCGAGCTTCGCGATGGAGCAGATCAAATACTCGACGGCCTTGCCGGTACGGCCGTCCGCGGTGGCGGAAGGGCGCTAGTCGGACGGCGGTGAGAGTGTCGCAAAGCGCGAGGGTCGAGGCGTGCCGGAAAGGGCCGCGAGCGGGCCTGGAATATGCGGCTGCAAGGCATGTGGAAGGCAGGTGGGCGTAGAATGCCACCCTTCCTGGACTTTACCCATGAGCCGAGTTGCCCCATGAACGAACCGCGCAAGAAGAATCCCACCTTCGGTATCGCCATCTTTATCGTGGTCGCGGTGCTGCTGGTCATTGCGACGCTTCTCTACAACGCGATCAGTGGCAAGCGCGAGTTCGACCGGGACAATGTCAGCCCGCCTTCGGTGGCATCGACAGCCGCGGCGGCAGTGGGAGCGAAGGGCGCATCGCAGTGAAGCGGGTGCGGCCAACGCTTCCGCGCTGAACCTTCGAGCGTCGCCTTGGGCGTCTCTCTGAGCGTCCTCTCAGGCGTCCCTCAAGCATTCGCTCATGCGGCCCCTCAGGCGTCATCTCAGGCGCCCTCTCATGCGTCCTGTCATGCGTCCGGCAAACGGATCACACTCGCGTCCCGGCGGATCAGGTTGGCTGCGGTGAGCATCTGTTTGCATTGGTGAGCGAGCAGCTTCAACTCGTGCACTGCGTCCGCTGAGTAGTCGGGCGACTTCTCCGCCTCCACCACCATCGTGTCGAGTTCCCGCGCCAGCTGCTTCGTCATCTCCGCCTGATCGGGCGGCGGTGCGCTGCCAGCCTCGGCCTCCGTAAGGTTGTCGCGCACTACGCTCAGCACTCGTTGCAAGGGTTGCAGGGACACGCTCTCCGGTTGCTGCGCCGAGATGCGCAAGAGCGGCGCCGCTGCGGTGATCTGCGATGCCAGCACGTGGCTGCGCACCAGCAGATCATTGAGTTCCGGGACAAACTTCTGCGCAGCTTTTGGCTCCAGCATCATGCGCTGGAACGCCTGACCGAGATTGGCAAAGGCCACATGGACATTCTTGCGCGCGAGGCGGTAGCGATAGTCGCGTTCGAGGGCCAGCGCGGCGGCTGAGGCGGCGTTATTGGCGGAAGGCTGGGGATGGGTAGACGTGCTTGAAGCAGAAGCGGCAGCAGAAGCCGCAGAAGCAGCGATAGCAGAAGCGCCCGCAGGCGACGATACCGTCGCGGTTTGCAGAGGCACGCTGCCCGCATCCGCACTCGTTATCGCCGCAACGTTCTGAACCGCGCGGTCCTGTTCGAGCGTCGCCATTGCCATAGCTGCTGATTCGACCGTTTCGGCCGGGATCTCTTGCATTGCCGCTGCCTCGGCGCCGATGGACCGACCTTCGTTCGACGCCCCCGCCTTTGCGTTCACACCCACCACGGAAGGCGCCACGCCGCTTCTGGCGGCGGCGAAACTCACGCTGGGGTTCGCCATTGCCACGGCTGGCACCCGTGCGCCAGACTCGGTGACGACCTCGGCGGCCACCGGTTCCGGTTTGCCGCCCCACCACCAACTCGCCTCAAGGTATTGCCGCGTCGCGGCAATCATGCTGTTGACGAGTTTGCCCATCAGCCGGTACTCCCAGTATGGGAACAGATGGCTCGCGGCAATCGCGATGGCGCAGCCAACCAGCGTGTCGATGGCGCGCTCGCCAATGATCCGCATGCTGCCCGGCGCCAGCAGATGGAACATCAGCAGCACGTAGGACGAGGTGAACACCACGCTCGCCGCGTAATTGAACAACAGCAGGCTGTAGCTCATCACCATGCACGCGAACATCACGACGAGCAGCACCGCGGGCTGCTTGACGAACACGATGAGCGCGATGCTCGCCGCGCAGCCAATCAGCGTGCCGACGATCCGCTGCCCGTTGCGCTGTTTCGTGAGCGAATAACCGGGCTTCAGAATGATGACCGTGGTCATCACGATCCAGTAGGCGTTGGTGAGCGGCAGCAGGCGCCCGAGCCAGAAGCCGACCGCCACCGCGATGGTCACGCGCAACGCGTGCCGAAAGCTCGGCGACGCCATGGTCAGGTTCGAGAAAATCTGCCCGAACGGCACACGGCGGCTCGACACGAAACGCGTCAACGCCTGGTCGAGACGCAGCTCCGTTTCGGTGGTACGCGCCTCACTCGAAAGACTCTGACGCATCTTGTCGATCAGGCGCGTGGCGCTCCACAGGCGCCGGAAGGTAGCCGACACCGCCGAATACGCCTCCGGATTTTTCACCGGCAGATCCTGCTTGCGCATCAGCTCGATCTCGAACTCGATGGCGCGCAATTCAGCCTTGACGTTGACGCGGCTGCGCGGGGGATGGTTCTGCAGCACCGCCAGGCCAATTTCCTCGAGATCGGCCGCGGCCTTGCGAATCAGGTCGCGGTAGAACGTCAGCATGTCCGAGCCGCCGAACGTGTTGCGCACCATCGGGTAATCGGTATGCGCACCCACGAACAGCTCGTGCAGGTCCACCGTGTTGATGAACAGATTGAACAGCATGGCACGGCGTGGCTCGAGCTTGCCCATTTTCAGCTTGGGCAGATTGCGCAGCACGATGTCACGGGCCGCGTCCTGACGTTCCACTGCCGCGATCTGCCGCGCGACGAGGTTGCGGTAACAGTCGTCGAGATCGTTGTCCAGATCGTAGAAATCCGCGCGCGCGAGCAGATAATCCGCGCACGCAAACACGCTTTCAGCAAGCGCCTGCTGTTCGATGCGATGCATTTGCCAGCGGCTCACGAAGGTGGACCAGTACGTGTAGAAGAGGCCGCCCGCGAGAATCCACGAAGCGTTGACGAGCGCCTGCAGCGGCGTGAAGTGCTCTTCAAGCGTCATGATCATCATGAAGAGCGTGGCAAAGCTGATCTGCGGCCAGCGGTTGCCGTACACCACGATCAACGACAGCACGAACGTGAGCGGTACGACAGTGCACCAGAGCGCCACCGCGTTGACCGTGGCGAGCCCGGTAGCGAGCGCCGACAGAAAGCCGATGACGCTGCACGCAAGCATTTCGTTGTGCTTGTACTTGAGCGGACCCGGCATGTCGACCACGCATGCGCCCAGTGCGCCGGTGGCGATGGTAAAGCCGAGGTCGCGCTGGTGGAACAGCAGCAGACAAAGCACGGGCGGTAAAGAGACGCCCACTGCGATCCGCAGCCCGCCATAAAAGTACTGGCTATAGAGGAATTTTTTGATCTCTACCGAATAGCGCATCGACTGCCTGGTTTTCGTACCACGCCAAAAAGGATTGTAGGGACGGCCCCAAAACCGTGACTGAGTCTAACTGATTTTATGGGGCTTCTGACCTCGGCCATTCGGCCAGGTTTCGTTGTGTTATTGATGTTGCTATGCTGGTGGCCGTCGCTTCAATGGGCCGCGCAATGCAGGATTGGACCGGCTCGTTGGCGGCTCGGTTGCAGATGCGCGAAACGCTGCACAGAATCGTGATCAATGAACGCCACGGTGGCGCGCTAGCCGAGGATGCTGTCCGGTTGGCCGTCCTGGTTCGCGCGGCGTTGCAGGGTCTTGCGGTACCACAGCGTCCATGCCAGCAGTACGCCGTAGATGCCGTAGCCCACCAGCGGGGAGACCACGAGGAAGCGCTCGATTGGCCAGGTCCAGGCCATCCACGAACGCACGGTGGTTTCGCAGGTCAGGCCAACGCCCCAGACCGCGGTCATCAGGCGCATTGATACGGCAAACGCGGGGCTGTCGTGCCACAGTGCATCCAGACGCGCGGCCCCGCCGGCTACTTCGCGCGCAATGGTGGCGCGGGCCAGGTAAAAAATCAGCGGTCGGCGCATGGGCAGTGAGAGCAGAAAGGCCACGCCCACGGCGCCGGACACCAGCGATTCGCGCAGCAGCAACATGCGCGGACTGCCGCCCAGCGCCATTGCGCCGATCGAGAGCGCGATGCCGAGCAGCACGATCAGGCTGAGCGCGTCGACGCGGCGAAAACGCGCCAGCTCGACGATGCTCCATAGCACCGGGGGCACGGCTGAGGCGATCAGGCCACCGGCTTCTCCCCAGCGCGGCGCGGCGAACTTGTAGGCGAGCCACGGCAGGAGGAAATTGACGACGAGTTCCAGCACGAAAGCAGGACGCAGTTTCATGTTGACTGACGTTGTAAGCGATGGGTGCAGTATCCGCGAGGCGCCGATGACGGGCAACTGCTTTAGGATGGGCGCCGCTTTCCCTGTGTACACTTGCGCTTCGTTGTTCTATACCCGGCCATGACTTCCCGCTATCCGATCCCGCCCGACGAAATTGAACTCACTGCTGTGCGCGCACAAGGGGCGGGCGGGCAGAACGTCAACAAGGTTTCAAGTGCGATTCACCTGCGCTTCGACGTGCGCGCGTCGTCGCTGCCCGAGGTGCTCAAGATGCGGCTGCTGGCATTGTCGGACCGCCGCCTCACGCGCGATGGCGTGGTCATCATCAAATCGCAGGAACATCGCACTCAGGAGATGAACCGTGCCGCCGCGCTGGCGCGTCTCGACGAGCTGATCCAGAGCGTCAGCATCACCCGCACGCCGCGCGTGGCGACGCGACCAACGCGCGCATCCATTCGGCGTCGGCTGGACGGCAAGGCGAAGCGCAGCGAGATCAAATCCGGACGCGCCCGCGTGGATGACTGAAGCCGATTGGCCGGTCCGCGCTCGTGCGAGTGGTCGCTGAAGGCGCGATTGAATGCGTAGTTGAGTGCGTGAGACGCAGCCGCAACGGCGCGCATTACTGCGGGCATGACTGCGCGCAACTGCGTGTGACGACACACGTGATTGAACTAGCCGCGGAGCGCGTTTATCGCCGGGATTTTCCCGACACGCCGGGTATGAAATCGACGCACAGAATCGCCGTTTCACCATCGCGTTCGAGCGTCACGGCCGCGGTATAACAATCTTCGCCGTCGATCAGCGAGTAATGCGGGCCCATCATCGCGACCCGGCCTGGCGCGGCCAGCGCGTGCTTGAAATAGGCGCGCCGTGACCAGTTGCTGCGGGTGGTCGCGAGGAGCGGTGCGAGGCGCTGCGGTGGTGGCGGAACAGAGGGCGCGCAGACCGAGGGACGCTTCTGCTCGCCTTGTGCATCCGTAACGAACACCCGGCGTGCCTCGGGAATGTGAAAGACTTCCTGGGCTGCCTGCGCGAGGTCGCCACTGCCGGCGAAGCTGCGCGCGGCCGCCAGCACGGCTTCGGCGAACCCCTCGAAACCCAGGCGCTGATGACGGGCATGTTTGCGCTCGTAATCGGCAAATTTGCGCCACATGGATTCGATCAGCGCCGGCACCTTCGCGCATGCCGCCTGTACCGAACCCTTCGGTTGACCGAGCCAGAAACCCTGCACGAAGTCGACGTCGGCTTGCATCAGGATCATCAGTTCATCGTCGGTCTCGACGCCTTCAGCGAGCACCAGCGTGCCGGATTGATGCAGCATGGCGATCAGGTGCCCAATCAGCGATTCGTCGCCCTGGCGCTTGCCGGCTCGCGCCACCAGCGAACGGTCGAGCTTGACGATGTCGGGACGAAAGCGCCACACGCGGTCGAAATTGGAGAAGCCCGTGCCGAAGTCGTCGATGGCGATCAGGAAGTCTCGCGGTTGCGAAGCGGTCAACATGCTGGCAACCGCGGATTCGTCGTCGGCCGGCTGTTCGAGTACCTCGATCACGATGCGGTCCTGCGGCAGTCCGAAATGCGCGGATAGTTCGTCGATGAACGCGCGTTGCGGCCAGCCGGTTTCGAACACCTGCGGCCGCGTATTGAGGAACAGCCAGCCAACCGGGACGTTCTGTTCCATGAAGTTGGCGACATGCAGGCAGCGTGCAATGCGGTCGAGTTCGCGGGCTTCGTTCGCGGAGCGCGTGCCGGAGAAAAGGACATCGGGCGACACCGGCAGACCGACCGGATCGAAGGCGCGCAACAGCGCTTCGTAGCCGACGATCCGCTGATGCGTGATCGACAGCACTGGCTGAAATACGCTGTGCAGCGTGAGGGCGCGCCATGTCGCGGTCCAGCCGCTTTCATCGCGCACCAGATGGGGCAGCAGGCCGCTGAGTGTCAGTTCTTCGACGGAAGGCATGACGATGCGCTGCCAGGCAGGTTGAACAGTGAGAGACGGAGACCGCTGCGCGATGCATTGAACATGCACGGGGCAACGGCGCTGGCAGGGCAGTCCGCACGCTTACTGGAGATGCGCAGATCAATACCAGCCATGCTGGCCCCCGACAGAGTGGTCGAAAAACAGTCTAGCAAGTTGGACTCGGTGTGAATGTACGCGGAATCACACACTGTCCAACGCGCACGAATTTAAGAATACGCTAGCACGGGCGCCCGGCATATACACGCCAAACTCCAGGTTCGCCGCTTGTCCGAAAAGGGTAGGCCGATGCCGGCCGTGCGCTTGCCCGGAGGTAAGCCAGCGCTTCTATTGCGCGCAGATTGGGAGGGCGGTGAATGCGATGCGGGTTGGTTCGCGGCAACCTGGAATGGCGGAAATCGCAGTGCTCGCACGCCGGAAGGCAACGCTCGCGTCATAGGGAAATGCACCACCGCGCTGGCCTGGTTTGTTGGCCCGGCTGCAAGAATCGGGACGAGGCAATCGTGTCCCGACTTTTTACAGACGTCTCGGTTCGTGCTCGTCAGAGCGTTTCGTCTGACAGAGTGTCGACCCAGGGCGCAGGCATCACGTCGGCGTCACGTTTGCATTACGCCTACGCCCGCTGCGGCATCAATGAGTCGACTGTGGGACGTCGAGAATCAGGATGATGGTCCAGTCCGCATCGCCGTCGTGATGATACTGACGCTCCGCGACGATAAACGGCTGTTGCTTGCCATCGGGGCCGAGAAACAGCACATCGCCTTCCATAGGCAGGCACTCAACCGGGGGCAGCGCGAGAAAGGCTTCCTGACCGCCGCGCGGCATCAGCTTTTCGATCTTGCGCGATGCCGCTTCGGTCCATTCGATGTCCAGCTGGATGTTGCTCATTCTGTCCTCCGCACCAGGGTGCGCACGGGTTGGGGGTAGTTCGGTGCGCGACTTTAGCATACCGTCGCGAGGCGCCACGACGCAAAAAAGCCGAAGCCGGTAATGCCGGCTTCGGCTTTTTCACATTTACAACGCTGCTGCGAGGAAGAGCAGGGCAGCCAACCGCTCAGCAGCGGTTATTGGCTAGCAGCCTTCTTGTGGTGCATGGGCGCCTTGTGGTGTTTCATCGGCATGTCGGTGTGCATGCTTTGCTGCTGGTCTTGCAGTGCCTGAGCGCGCTGCTCGACGTCGGCTGCCTTGGCCGGATCGGTGCTCATCGTGACGCCGTTGTCCTGCGCGTAAGCGGCGCCCGTCAGGGCCGAAAGAGAAACGAGGATTGCCAGGGACACTTTCTTCATCTTTACCTCCGTAGAGTGGTTGTGGCCACGGACAGTCTGTCCGGTCGTAAGGACACTGCATTCTAGCCAGCAATATCCGCTCCAACAGACCCTTTGTAACAGATATGACAGATAGTTACATTTAGTTACGACTGTGAAAGCGCTTGTCAGCTTGGATCTGTCGGGCGAGGCTCTGTGAAGGTGTAATGATTACCGGAGTGCGGTCAGCAGAACGAAGGACAGGAAAAACAGTATGCGCCGCGCTCGCGCCGCACGCCTCGCCGTCTTGGCAAATTACGCAAGCTTTGGTGACACACCAGATGCCAGATATCACACGTGGCGTTGGCTCAATTAGTTGGCATACCTGATCAATTTGAAACGGTGGCCTAGAACCAGCCAAGCAGGCGATAAACATAAAACTGGGCGATACCGATCAACTCATGCATCGCAAGGTCTGCGGCCATCAGATTGTCGAAGCGCGGCAATACGCCCGGTTGTACATGGCGCGTATTCGAGACCAGCGGTTCGGGCTGCAATCCGAAGCGATGAAAATCGAGCAGCGCGCGCGGCATCTGGTAGGCGGAGGTGACCAGAATCAGTCCGTCGTAGGGCGTGTCGCGCAAAATCGCAGCGACGTTGCGCGCGTTTTCGTAGGTGGTGCGGCTGCGGTTCTCGAGGATGACGTCCGCCCGGGGCACCTGTTTCGCGAGAAGATAGGGAAGGTAATTATCGGCCTCCGACGCTTCGTGCTTCTGCGGATTGCCACCCGCGATGATGACTTTGCACATGGCGCCGCTGTGTTTGCAGGCATCGTAAATCGCCGCACTCGTGCCGATGCGGGCAAAGGCGTCTTTCTTCGGCACCAGTTTGTGGTCCGCGTCATATTCGGTGCCGGTGCCGAGCATGACGATCATGGTGCGTGCCCCATAGGTCAGCGGCGTCGGCGCAGCGGGAGTGGGCGGCCGTTGAGCCCAGTCGAGCAGCGGGGCCGCGAGCCAGCCCGCCGCCAGCAGCCAGAAGAAGATGACACCCGTCACCGCAACCACGATGCGCGCCTTGCGCATTAGCAGAATTGCTGCGAAAAAAAGCGTCAATAAAATGAATAGAATCAATTTAAATGGGGTAACGTATGGTTTTCAGGGCATTCACGCTGCTGCTATCGCACCGCTCGGGTTGCATCGCAGGCACGTGGACCGAACGCTATCATGGGTTCGGATCGGGGGTCCCGAATAGAGGAATGACAGGCAGCGCCTGGCGGAAGACGGTGACTTCGCGCATTGCGATGGAAGCTTCCGCCACGAGTGGGTGCTACGCGCGTCACTGGTGGCGCGGTGACGGGCTGCACGAAGATGTGTCATGGCTGCACTTTAAGAAAGAAGTGAGATGACAACGTATTCCAACGAAGTAGTTCTTGAAGCGCTGCGGCGGGCGCAATACCGCCAGGTCCCCTGGGCCAGACGTCCCGGAGTATTCGAATATCTGCGCGCCCTTGGCTTGATGGAGACGGTCAGGCAACGCACAGTTGCACCCGCTCCGGGGTTTCACGCACCAGTCGATATCGCCGTCCTCACCGAGCGCGGCCGGGCTGAATTTACCCGGCTCGAGCGCGATGAACGATCGCTCAGCTGGACCGCGCGCAAGTTGAACGACTACGTCGCCGTCGCCGCGGAAACCCGCACGGTTGATCTGGAAGTGCGCCCATAGGGCTTCGTCCGGTTCGTCGCGGTTTTTCCGGTCATCTGGCGCAGGAATGCGCCAGCGGCGCATTGCGCCTCAACGCTGCCGCAATGCAGCCTCAATGCATGGTTAACGCTGAGCGATTTCACGCGTAGCGTGATTTCGACCTTGCTTCGGTAACACACCCTTACATGCATCGGCCACTCTGCGCGGGCTAATGCACCCGAACGCGCTTCGCGTGCACCTTAAGCTGCACAATTCAAGGCAAAAAAAAGCCCGTATCGCGAGGATACGGGCGTACCGGAATTACTTCTGCCACGCTGTGCTAATGGCATGAATTGAGACTGGCGCATGACCGCCTGGTTCCCCTCGATTGGCCAATCTGGCGCCGGGGTATACCCGTTCGCATCACGCTTATTTCCTCAGATTGCTTAGCGATGACGCGGCCCTCCGCCACGCGACGGGTCGGGCCGCTCGCGCACGTTGCTCGCGATATCGCCGCGCAGATCGCCCCGCGGCGCGGGCGGCGTGAAGTCGCGCGGGCGTTCGTCCTGCTGCCATGCTTCCAGGGAAGCGGCTCGGTCCGGCCGCCAGTTCCATCCCTGGGGTTTTTGTTGTGCTAAGACCGGTGCGGCGAATGATGAAACGACAATGCCGCACAGAAGCAGTGACATTGGTTTCATGCTGGGCTCCCTTCAAACCTGACGTGGCAGGCTCGTGTGCATAGTCATACGGTATGCTGAGGAGCGAAAGCGCGCTGTAAGTAATAGTAAATGGATGTTTCAACGCGCCGCGTCGGGCACGGTGAATGACTACAAGGTAATGAATCGCAGGGATTCGATGCAGTGGTGGCGACGGAAGGGCCGGCGGGCGATCCTTCCGTCTATGTGCCAGTGCAGTGCTTTAGTGCAGTGCCTCAGTGCAGTCCCTTAGCGCCGTGCTTCAGTGCCGTGTATTGGCGCTGCGCTTTAGCGACGGCTTCACGGCTCGCGTGCACAGGTGAGCGGGTCTGGAGACGTCCACGCAAAATCCAGTGCGCCGACCCCAGATACACGTTGGGCGCCTTGCCGGCGCCCAACGCGAAAACCTCAGGATGCTCAGGCCATCTTGACCGGAGCGCGCCACGATTCCGGATTGGTCCAGAACGCGCCGCGCAGGCGGTCGCGGCTCGGCGGTGCCGGCGGTTTGGCAGCGGTGGCGCCGATCCGGCCGCGCAAAGAAATTTCGCGTCCGCTCGTGCCCAGTCGTTTAACTATTTCGGCGAGGGTACCATCGGCTTGCCACTCGTCGAAGCGGCGGCGGCAGGTCGGCGGCGAAGGGTAGCGGCCGGGAAGCTTGGACCAGCCTTCTCCCGTCGACAGTACCCAAAGAACCGCATTGACAACCGCGCGCGCTTCCACACGTGGCCGACCGCGTCGTTCGCTCCGTGCAGGCTCCGCACAGAACAACGCCTCGACCAGCGCCCACTCGTTGTCTCTCAAATCGTCGAACAGCATCATGTCTCACCTCAGCGAAGCTAACTCCGGTGCGCTGCCCCGCGCCGCGCACTCTGCATGCACTCAATCGCGAGTGCCAGGCGGGGTCGGGCTTGTCATGCTCTGCTGATCCAGTCAGATCCATGACGCCGACCCAGTGCGCATCCAAATGCACGAAGCGTGCCATCTATTAAAAAACTACCTCGAAGCCCCGTCATTGCGGGCCAGCGCGGGCGTTAGTCAGGGGCGTATAAGAATCCAAAATGACGGTCTCGCAAATCGGGACAATCACCAATCTTGTGCAATCAAGCCCGCCTGGCGTGCGTCTGCGCCTTATTGCTGCATCGCAGCGAAACATTGGAAGAGGTGCGATGCGTGAAAAGAAACAATAGAATGCTCATGAACATGTGGGATTAATGAGGGTTGTGGATGAATGTGACGCTGCGTCAACTCAGGGTTTTCATCGAAGTCGCGCGTCTGCAGAGCTTTAGCCGGGCGGGCGACGAAATTGGCCTCACGCAGTCGGCGGTAAGCCGCTGCGTGCGCGAACTGGAGTCGGAGATCGGCCTGAAGCTGATCGACCGAACCACGCGCGAGGTGCAGTTGACGGATGTGGGCGGCAACCTGGTGTCGAGCGTCTCGCGCCTCTTGACCGATCTCGACGACGCCTTGCGCGAAATTCGCGAGATCGGCGAGCAGCGGCGTGGACGGGTGGTGGTGGCCGCGAGCCCCACCGTGGCGTGCCGGCTGATGCCGCAGGTGGTGGCCGCCTGCATGCAGCAGTTCCCGTTCATCACCTTGGGACTGCGCGACGATGTCCAGAGCGACGTAGTGCGCAAGGTCAAATCGGGTGAGGTCGATTTCGGCGTGGTCATCGGGCCGTTCATCGCGGACGATCTGCTGGGCGAGCCCTTGATGACTGACTCGTTCTGTCTCGTGTCACGGGCCGACCATCCATTGGCGGACCGTCAGCAGGTGGCGTGGAGCGAACTCGAAGGGCAGCAACTCGTGATGCTCGACCACGCGTCGGGCAGCCGGCCGATCATCGACGCCGTCATGCTGGAACAGGGGGTGAGCGCCACCGTGGTGCAGGAACTGGGGCACTCGGCGACAGTGTTCGGGCTGGTGGAGGCGGGCATCGGCGTCAGCGTGTTGCCGTGGCTGGCCTTGCCGTTGCCGGCGGACACCTCGCTGGTGGCGCGGCCGCTGGTGCCGCGTGCCGAGCGCACGGTCGAACTGGTGCGGCGGCGCGACCGCTCGCTCTCGCCCGCCGCGCAGGCCGTGTGGGGCTTGATCCAGACGCTGCCTGCGCGGGCCGAGGATCTGCGCTGATGGCGGCTGACGGTGGCTGGAGGCGGGCACCGCGGCGAGCACCCCGCGTCGCGTCAGCCATACGGCACGCCGCGCTACACTGCCGGTCTGCCCAAAATCTCTGGCGCAATAGCGGCGCAATAGCGCCCAAGCAACGCCGAACCAACCTCGAACTACCTGCATGGACGCCCTGATGAGCGAACTGGATCTGTCGTTTCCCCTCTTGCCGAATGCGCGCGATGCCGTGCGCGCCCTGCGGCCTTCGCAGATCCGCGAAGTCGCCAACGCCGGTTTCGGCGTCGAGAATGTGCTGCCGTTCTGGTTCGGCGAGTCTGATCGCGTTACGCCGGAGTTCATCCGTACGGCGGCGAGCAGTGCGCTCGCTGCCGGCGCGACCTTCTACACACATAACCTGGGCATCGCACCGCTGCGCGCCGCGCTCGCTGCGTACGTCACGCGTCTGCACGGCGCGACCGCAGTGGAGCATGTTGCCGTGACGAGTGCAGGCGTCAACGCATTGATGCTGGCCGCGCAGCTCGTGGTGGGTGCGGGCGACCGGGTGGTGGCCGTGACGCCGCTCTGGCCCAATCTGGTCGAGATTCCGAAGATTCTCGGGGCGACGGTTGAAACCGTCGCTTTGGGCTATGGAACGCAAGGCTGGACGCTCGATCTCGACCAGCTTCTGGCGGCGCTGACGCCCGATACGCGGCTGCTGCTGATCAATTCGCCGAACAATCCGACCGGCTGGGTGATGACGCGCGAGCAGCAGCGCACCGTGCTGGAGCATTGCCGCCGTCACGGCATCTGGATCGTGGCCGACGAGGTCTACGAGCGGCTCTATTACCCGGACGGCGCAATCGGGAGTCAGCCCGCAGGTCAAATCGCAGCCCCAGCCGCCCCGCCGGGCGCCGCCGGCCAGGCGCCTTCGTTTCTGGATCTGGCTGCGCGCGACGAGCGCGTTATCTGCGTGAACTCGTTTTCCAAAGCATGGCTGATGACGGGGTGGCGGCTCGGCTGGATCGTCGCGCCCGCTGCCTTGATGGACGACCTGAGCAAGCTGGTCGAATACAACACCTCGTGCGCGCCAGCCTTCGTGCAGCAGGCGGGCATCGCGGCAGTGGAGCAGGGGGAGCCGTTCACGCGCGAACTGGTGAGTGATCTGAAGGCGTCGCGCAATCATCTAATGCAGGCGCTGTCGGCGTTGCCGGGCGTGGACGTCAAGGCGCCGCAAGGGGCGATGTACCTGTTTTTCGCGCTGCCCGGCGCGGCCAACAGCCTCGCGTTGTGCAAGTCGCTGGTGCGTGAGGTCGGACTTGGCCTGGCGCCAGGCAGCGCGTTTGGTCCCGAGGGCGAAGGATTTGTCCGCTGGTGCTACGCGTGCGATACCGCGCGGCTCGACGAAGGTATTGCGCGGCTCAAGGGATATCTGGAACGCCACGCGGCAGATTAGGCGCATTTCAAATACGCCGTATTAATTTTCAAAGCAAATGCAGCAAATACAGTCAATGCGGGGTGCGCGTCGTGCGGGTTTTGCCCGCATTTAGCATCGTCATGCCCGGGAAGCCCGAATCAGGGGGATTTCGTCTTTACGCACCGATTGTTTTTGCGTAATATGGCGTTCAGTCACGCGATTCCTTTCAGGAATATCGCTGCTCCGTCCGGCTGGGTTTGGCTCGATTGCCTGTTTCGCCTCCCCCCGGTGCGTGCTCCCATCAATATGACCGATCAGAATCGGGCGAGCGCGTCTTCAGTTCCACATCGTCTGTTTGATCCGGTTCTTTGACCACAGGGTCTGACCTAGCTGCATGAATACCCAAGAGGCGAAGATCGTCCTCGAGACTGCCTTGATCTGTGCGCAGGAGCCATTGAAGCTCGGAGAGCTGCGTAAGCTCTTTGCCGACGGCGTGTCGGCAGATACGGTTCGCACGTTGCTCGAAGACCTGAAGCAGGATTGGTCCGGGCGTGGCGTCGAGCTGGTCGGGCTGGCGTCGGGCTGGCGCTTTCAAAGCAAGCCCGCGATGCGTTCGTATCTGGATCGGCTGCATCCCGAGAAGCCGCCAAAATATTCGCGCGCCGTTCTCGAGACGCTGGCGATTATTGCGTACCGGCAACCGGTCACACGGGGCGATATCGAAGAGATTCGCGGCGTGACCGTGAATACCCAGGTCGTGAAGCAACTCGAAGACCGCGGCTGGATCGAGGTCATCGGTCATCGCGATGTGCCGGGCCGTCCCGCGTTGTACGCGACGACGCGGCAGTTTCTCGACGACCTCGGACTGAAGGCGCTGGACGAGCTGCCGCCGCTTGCGGACCCGTCGGCGCAACTCAACGCGGACCTGCTCGGTCAGCATGCCATCGAGTTTCCGGATGCGGTCGCGACTGGCAGCGAGTCTGACGGGGAAGCGGTCGGGGAAGATGATGCGTCGCCGGTGGATGGGGCAGAGGTCGGAGCCGAGGTCGGAGCAGATGCCGAGTCGCTCGCCCATGACGCGCAGCCCGAAGTCGCTGACGACGCGGCAGATTCGCAAGAAACCGCGCATGTCGATGACCCGCTGGCGGCTGCATTGAACAGCGCCCATGAAAGCGCGCAGCCCGTCGTTGGTCAGCCGGAAGCAGACCATCCGGCGAGCAGCGAAATGCCGCAAGAACATCCCGAAGCGGACGAATTTGCCCGCACCGAGCCCGCCCAGCAAGACGTAGTGGCGTCGGCGGGAACGGAAATAGCTGAACCGCATGCGCATGCCGAAGCCGCCGAAAGCGCCGCCGAGGCTGCAAAAGATCAGGATCCGGTCTCCCAGGCCGATCCGGCAACACCCGCGCACGACTCGGGCGAACTTCGCAGTACGGAGTACGCCGTCGAGCCGAACCCGACACGTGTGGAGCACGGCGATCAAGAAATCCGCCGCGATGCTGCACAGGACGCGGGCGTACTGACCGACGACGAAAACGCGTCGCGCAGCGCCTGACGTAACCGAACTTTTGCCGCGCCCGCAATGGGCGCGCGCGACCTGACATTTTGAGGTTGTTTTGACAGATACCCACGACACCGATTCGTCCGAATCCGAGCGCGCCGTGCACGCCGTGCGCGCCGACGACACGCGTACTTCGCAGACGTCGGCAGGCACCAGCGAGCGCCCGGCCGAGGCACAGGGCGCGGAAGGTGAGGAGCGTCCGCGCCGCGGCCTGCGCCGCGGGCCGCGCAGTCTGATCGCGCGGCGTCGCGCGGGGGCCAAGGCGAAGGGTGCGGAAGGCGCGCCGGAACCGGTCGTGACCGAGGCGCCGCCGGACGGCGAGGTGGTCGCGCAGGTGCGCATGCCGCGCAAGGAGCCGGGTTCGAAGGGGCAAGGTCCGCGCCGCAATGCAGGTGCTAAACAAGGTGGTCAGCGTGGCGGCCAGCAGGATGGCCAGTCGCAAGGCGGTCAGCCGCGCGAAGGCGGCCGCGGCCGGCAGAATCGTCGCGGCGAAGCGCCGGCGGCAGCGGCCACGCCGGATGCCACCCAGGACGATCTGTTTTCTTATGTGACCTCGCCCGCGTTCGACGCCGATAACAGCACCACCGGCGGCGTGCGCGCACCGATGCTGCGCCGTGGCAAGCCGGCCGCGCCAAAGCGCGTGCTGTCGCCGGACGACGACGCACCGAAGCTGCACAAGGTGCTCGCCGAAGCCGGCATGGGCTCGCGCCGCGACATGGAAGAGCTGATTATCGCCGGCCGTGTGTCGGTGAATGGCGAGCCGGCGCACATTGGCCAGCGCATCATGCCGACCGACCAGGTCCGCATCAACGGCAAGCCGGTCAAGCGCAAGCTGCAGAACAAGCCGCCACGGGTGCTGCTGTATCACAAGCCGACCGGCGAAATCGTCAGTCACGCGGACCCGGAAGGCCGTCCTTCCGTGTTCGACAAGCTGCCGCCCATGAAAACGGCCAAGTGGCTCGCCGTCGGGCGTCTGGACTTCAACACCGAAGGTCTGCTGATGCTGACCACCTCGGGCGATCTGGCCAACCGCTTCATGCATCCCCGCTACAGCGTCGAGCGTGAATACGCGGTGCGCGTGGTTGGCGAACTCGCGGAAGGCATGCGTCAAAAGCTGCTGCATGGCGTGGAACTGGAAGACGGCCCGGCCAACTTCCTGCGCATCCGTGATGGCGGCGGCGAAGGCACCAATCACTGGTATCACGTTGCGCTCGCCGAAGGACGTAACCGCGAAGTGCGCCGTATGTTCGAAGCGGCCGGCCTGATGGTGAGCCGCCTGATCCGTACGCGTCATGGTCCGATCTCGCTGCCCAAGGGGCTGAAGCGCGGCCGCTGGGAAGAGCTCGAAGACAATCAGGTGCGCAGCCTGATGGCGTCGGTCGGGCTGAAGGCGACCAGCGAAGAAAAGGGCGGCCGCAGCGCGGCGCCGGAACGCAAACAGCCGGATCCGATGCAGACGTCGATGGGCTTCATCAACCGCGAGCCGGTCTTGATGTCGCATGGCCGCTTCGATCAGCAGCCGCAACGCGGCGGCGGTCAACGGCGCGGCGCGGCCGGCGGTGGCTTTGGCGGCGGCGCAGGTTCGGGCTCCGGTTTTGGCGGCGGCTACGGACGCGGTGCTGGCCGCGGCGCCAGCGGTGGCGGTTTCGCGGGCCCCATGAGCAGCGGCGGTGGCGCGGGCATGCCGCGCGGCGGTCGTGATGTCGACGGCAACCGCGCACCTTCGGGTAACGGCAATCGTGCGGCAGGCGGCGGCAAGCGCGCAGGTGCGAACGGTGGCGCGCCGGGCAACGGCGGTGGCCGCGGCCCGGCGGGCGGCAATCGCGGTGGCAACGCCAACCGCTCGGGCGGCGGCAATGCCAATCCGGGTGCCAATCGCGGTGGCGCGGGTCCGCGTGGCCGTTCGCGCGGCCGCTAGATCGCGTCGGCGTCGATGCGCGCTTTCTGCAAACAAGCAGGGCGCGCAGCCTCGATACCCGGCCTCGCATAGCCAATCCCAGGCGCTGCAACAGGTCGTCGGGCCATGGCGAACGCGATCATGCCCCTGAATTCAGGGGCTTTCCCGGCCACGACCTTGCTTAAGGCGCCAAACGCCCCCATCTAGCGCAAAGATTCCCGTGAAATCAAGCGGAAATGCGCGTCTCGCGGCCCCCGGCGGTTTGCGTTTGTCCTGAAAAATGGCTACAATCGCAGAGTCGCTGGGCGTGCGGCTTTTTATGTGCGGCTCAGGTGCGACCACCGGCAATAAAATGATGGGCGTTTCGCCCATTTTTTTTTGCCGCTTTAGTTTGTGGTTCGGCATCTCGGGTAGCACGAACGTGCGCCAGCTTGGCGCGCGGCCCGCATTGGTTGTTTGCAAAACAGGCGGCAGGCTCGCTGCGCGAACATCTAAGAGGGCACTGTGCAACTGACGGAACTGATTGAAACCACGGTCGTGGGACTCGGCTACGAGCTCGTCGATCTCGAGCGCACCGGGCGCGGCATGTTGTGCATCTACATCGACCAGCCGGCCGGCATTGCGATCGAAGATTGCGAGAAAGTCACACGTCAGCTCCAGCACGTTCTTACGGTCGAAAATATCGATTACGAGCGGCTCGAAGTGTCGTCGCCCGGTCTCGACCGCCCGCTGAAGAAACTGGCGGATTTTGAACGCTTCGCGGGCAGCGAAGTGGTGATCACATTGAAAAAGCCATTGGACGGACGGAAATCGTACCGGGGCATCCTGCATGCTCCGCAAGGCGAAACGATCGGTCTGGAATTTGAAGGGAAGGAAGGCGCTGCGATGCTCGATTTCACGCTCGCGGACATGGATAAAGCACGCCTCGTTCCGAAAGTTGACTTTAGGAGCCGCAAACAATGAGTCGCGAAGTGTTGATGCTGGTGGATGCGCTGGCACGCGAGAAGAACGTCGACAAAGACGTGGTATTTGCCGCGCTCGAAGCGGCGCTCGCTTCGGCCTCCAAGAAACTCTTCGAAGAAGACGCGGACATCCGCGTCCAGATCGACCGTGAAAGCGGCGAGCACGAAACGTTTCGCCGTTGGAAAGTCGTGCCGGACGAAGCCGGTCTGCAAGAACCGGATCAGGAAATCCTGCTGTTCGAAGCACGCGAGCAAAAGCCCGAGATCCAGCTCGACGAGTTCATCGAAGAGCCGGTGCCGTCCATCGAATTTGGCCGTATCGGCGCGCAGGCCGCCAAGCAGGTGATCCTGCAGAAGGTGCGCGACGCAGAGCGCGAGCAGATCCTCAACGATTTCCTCGAGCGCGGCGAAAACATCATGACCGGTACGGTCAAGCGCCTCGACAAGGGCAATTTCATCGTCGAATCGGGCCGTGTCGAAGCGCTGCTGCGCCGTGACCAGTTGATTCCGAAGGAAAACCTGCGCGTGGGCGACCGCGTGCGTGCCTACATCGCCAAGGTCGATCGCACCGCTCGCGGTCCGCAGATCGAACTGTCGCGTACGGCGCCCGAGTTCCTGATGAAGCTGTTCGAGATGGAAGTGCCGGAAATCGAGCAGGGTCTGCTCGAAATCAAGGCTGCGGCGCGTGATCCGGGCGTGCGCGCCAAGATCGGCGTGGTGGCTTACGACAAGCGCATCGATCCGATCGGTACCTGCGTCGGCATTCGCGGTTCGCGCGTGCAGGCGGTGCGTAATGAGCTCGGTGGCGAAAACGTCGACATCGTGCTATGGTCGGAAGACCCCGCCCAGTTTGTGATCGGCGCGCTCGCGCCGGCAGCCGTGCAGTCAATCGTCGTCGATGAAGAAAAGCATTCGATGGACGTTGTCGTCGACGAGAACGAACTGGCGGTCGCAATCGGCCGTAGCGGCCAGAACGTGCGTCTTGCCAGCGAACTCACCGGCTGGCAGATCAATATCATGACGCCGGACGAATCTGCGCAAAAGCAGAATCAGGAACGCGGTGTACTGCGTGACCTGTTCATGGCGCGTCTCGATGTCGACGAAGAAGTCGCCGACATCCTGATCGACGAAGGCTTCACCAGCCTCGAAGAGATCGCTTATGTGCCGCTCAACGAGATGCTTGAAATCGAAGCGTTCGACGAAGACACCGTTCACGAACTGCGCAATCGCTCACGCGATGCGTTGTTGACGATGGCCATCGCGAATGAAGAAAAGGTCGAGAACGTAGCGCTCGACCTGAAGAGCCTGGACGGCATCGACGCCGACCTGCTCGCAAAGCTGGCAGAACACCAGATTCACACGCGTGACGAACTGGCCGAGCTGGCGGTAGACGAATTGGTCGAGATGACCGGAATGGAAGAGGATGCCGCTAAGGCGTTGATCATGAAAGCACGTGAACATTGGTTCCAGTGAGAAATGACCATGGCGCACTAAATTGAAGCGGCCGTCAGGCCGCATGACCCGATGCTAACCGCAAGGAATCGGTCCTTGCATTAAGAGGAATGAATGGCGAGTAACAACGTAGCCCAATTTGCCGCGGAACTGAAAATGCCTGCAGGCGTGCTGCTTGAGCAGCTGCAGGCGGCAGGCGTCACCAAAGCGAGCGAAGACGACACCTTGTCCGAAACGGACAAGGCGCGTCTGCTCGACCACTTGCGCAAGTCTCACGGCTCGACTGATGCGGACAAGCGCAAGATCACGCTGACGAAACGGCATACGTCGGAAATCAAGCAGTCCGACGCGACGGGTAAGGCTCGTACCATTCAGGTCGAGGTGCGCAAGAAGCGCACGTTCGTCCGCCGTGATGAGACCGGTGGCGAAGGCGGCGATGCATCGAATCATGTGGCCGAGGCCGAGAACGAGACGGACGATCTCGAACTTCAGCGTCGCGAGGAAGAAGCGCGTCACGAAGCCGAGTTGCTCGAAAAGCAGGCGCAGGAACTGAAGGCGCGTCAGGAGCAGCTGGAGCGCGAAGAAGCCGAGCGTCAGGCACGCGAACAGGCGGCCGAAGCCGAGCGTCGTCGCGCTGAAGAAGAAGCGGCGAAGAAGCGCGCTGCGGTTGCGGCTGAAGCGGCGGCGCAGAAGAAGGCCGAAGCAGCGGTGCAGGCTGAAGCGCCGGCAGCAGCGACGACCGAGCAGGACGACGAACGCGCGGCAGCCGAACGGGCCGCGCAACGCGAAGCAGCGAAGAAGGCGGAAGACGCAGCGCGTCAGGCCGCTGAGAAAACGCGTGCCGAGCAGGAAGAAGTCAGCAAGCGCCGTGCAGCCGCCGAGGCTGAAGCACGCGCGATTCGCGAGATGATGAACACGCCGCGCAAGGCCCAGGTCAAGGCGCCGGAACCGGCACCGGCCAAGCCGGCTGAACCGGCGAAGGCAGCCGAAGCCAAGGGCACGCTGCACAAGCCGGCACGTCCGGAAGGCGCAGCAGCGGCACGTCCGGCAGCGAAGAAGCCGGCAGCGGCGGCTCCGGCTGCGACGACGGCACCGTCGGCGGGCGACAAGAAGAAGCCGGGCGCGGGCAAGGGCGGCTGGCAGGACGACGCGGCCAAGCGCCGTGGCATCAAGACGCGTGGCGACACCAGCGGCGGTGTGGATCGCGGCTGGCGCGGCGGCCCCAAGGGGCGCGGCAAGCATCAGGAACAGAACACCACGTTCCAGGCGCCGACCGAACCGATCGTGCGCGAAGTACACGTGCCGGAAACCATCACCGTGGCCGATCTGGCGCACAAGATGGCCGTGAAGGCATCGGAAGTCATCAAGTCGATGATGAAGCTCGGCCAGATGGTCACGATCAACCAGATGCTGGACCAGGAAACGGCGATGATCATCGTCGAGGAACTGGGTCACCACGCGGTTGCGGCCAAGCTGGACGATCCGGAAGCGATGCTCGTCGAAGGCGAAATCTCCGACGCGGAATTGCTGCCGCGTCCGCCGGTCGTCACGGTCATGGGTCACGTCGACCACGGCAAGACCTCGCTGCTCGACTACATCCGCCGCGCCAAGGTGGCGGCAGGTGAAGCGGGCGGGATTACGCAGCACATCGGCGCGTATCACGTCGAAACGCCGCGTGGCGTCATCACGTTCCTCGACACGCCGGGTCACGAGGCCTTTACGGCCATGCGTGCCCGCGGTGCCAAGGCAACGGACATCGTGATTCTGGTGGTGGCGGCTGACGACGGCGTGATGCCGCAGACGAAGGAAGCCATCGCCCACGCGAAGGCTGGCGGCGTGCCGCTCGTCGTCGCCATCAACAAGATCGACAAGCCGGAAGCGAATCCGGAGCGCGTCAAGCAGGAACTCGTCGCGGAAGGCGTCGTGCCGGAAGAGTACGGTGGCGATTCGCCGTTCGTGCCGGTGTCGGCCAAGACTGGCTCGGGCATCGACGATCTGCTCGAAAACGTGTTGCTGCAGGCTGAAGTGCTGGAACTGAAGGCACCGGTCGAAGCACCGGCCAAGGGTCTCGTCATCGAAGCGAAGCTCGATAAGGGTAAGGGTCCGGTGGCAACGATCCTGGTGCAGTCGGGTACGTTGAACCGTGGTGACGTCGTGCTGGCCGGTAGCGCCTATGGCCGCGTGCGCGCCATGCTCGACGAAACCGGCAAGCCGACCAAGTCGGCGGGTCCGTCGATCCCGGTGGAAATCCAGGGTCTGTCGGAAGTGCCGCAGGCGGGCGAAGAAGTCATCGTCATGCCGGACGACCGCAAGGCGCGTGAAGTCGCGCTGTTCCGTCAAGGCAAGTTCCGCGACGTCAAGCTGGCCAAGCAACAGGCCGCGAAGCTCGAGAACATGCTGGAACAGATGGGCGAAGGCGAAGTGCAGTACCTGCCGCTCATCGTCAAGGCCGACGTGCAAGGTTCGCAGGAAGCGCTGGTGCAGTCGCTGCAAAAGCTTTCCACGGACGAAGTGCGCGTGCAGATCGTGCACGGCGCAGTGGGTGGCATCAGCGAAAACGACGTCAACCTGGCCACGGCTTCGAAGGCCGTCATCATCGGCTTCAACACCCGTGCGGACGCACAGGCGCGCAAGCTGGCGGAAGCCAACGGTATCGACATTCGCTACTACAACATCATCTATGACGCTGTGGATGAAGTGAAGGCCGCGATGTCGGGCATGCTGGCACCGGAGAAGCGCGAGATCGTCACCGGTATGGTCGAAGTGCGTCAGGTCTTCAAGGTGCCGAAGGTCGGCGCGGTGGCCGGTTGTATGGTCACGGACGGCTTCGTCAAGCGCTCGTCGTCGGTGCGCGTGCTGCGCAACAACGTCGTGATCCACACGGGCGAGCTCGATTCGCTCAAGCGCTTCAAGGACGACGTCAAGGAAGTGCGTCAGGGCTTCGAGTGCGGTATGTCGATCAAGAACTTCAACGACATCATCGAAGGCGACCAGTTCGAAGTCTTCGAAGTCACGGAAGTCGCGCGTACGCTGTAATTCAGGCGCAACGCTGAAGGGGCGGGGCGGGCGCTTGGCGCCTTGCTCCGCCCCTTGTTTTTGTGCCTGCCGCGCATGCATGTGTGTGCGCATGGCGGGCCCCGTGTCCCTGCACTTGAACCGCCCGGACGCGAACCTCATTGCTATCCGCCAGAGCGGATTACGGATTCACCATGCCCAAGAAACGTTCTTCCCCTAACCGCAACGTGCAGATCGCCGATCAGATCCAGCGCGATCTGTCCGAGCTGCTGCGCGAAATCAAAGACCCGCGTATCGGCATCGTGACGATCCAGAGCGTCGAGCTGACGCCGGATTACGCACACGCCAAGGTGTATTTCACGACGCTGACGGGCGACCCGCAGCAGACGCTCGAAGCGCTGACGCACGCCGCGGGTCATCTGCACAATCAGCTGTTCCGGCGCCTGCATATCCATACGGTGCCGACGCTGCATTTCCATTACGACAAGACCATCGAACGGGCCGTCGAAATGTCGCGCCTGATCGACGAGGCGAACGCGAGCCGCGCAAAAGACGATTGATCGCGGTCGATCGCACGCGGCTTTTGCCTCATCGGGTTTTCGTTCGCTGACTGTTCTCACATGACTGCATCCTCACGAGTAGATTCAAGCGCGGCTGAGTCGGCCAACAAGCGGCCCAAAGTGCCGCGCCGCGCGCTCGACGGCGTTCTGTTGCTCGACAAGCCCATTGGCCTGTCGAGCAATGACGCGTTGATTCGCGCCAAGCGTCTCTATCTGGCGAAAAAGGCGGGGCATACCGGCACGCTCGATCCGCTCGCCTCGGGTCTGTTGCCGCTTTGCTTCGGCGAGGCGACGAAGTTCTCGCAAGACCTGCTCGAAGCGGACAAGACGTATGAAGCAACCATGCGCCTCGGCATTCGCACCACCACCGGTGATGCGGAAGGCGAAGCCGTCGAGACGCGTGACGTGACCTGCGATCAGGCGGCGGTGCTTGCCGCGCTGACCCGCTTTCGCGGCGAGATCGTCCAGGTGCCGCCCATGTACTCGGCGCTCAAGCGCGACGGCAAGCCGCTATACGAATACGCGCGGGCCGGTCAGGTCGTGGAGCGGGAGGGGCGTCAGGTGACGATTCACGCGCTCGAACTGCTGGCGTGTGCGCTTCCCGACGTGACGTTTCGTGTGACCTGCAGCAAGGGCACGTATGTGCGGACGCTGGCCGAGGATATCGGCGAGGCGCTCGGCTGCGGCGCGCATCTGGTGGCGCTACGGCGCACGGGCGTGGGCGCGTTGACGCTGGAGAATGCGGTGACGCTCGAGGCGCTTTCGAACGCCGCAGAAGGCGAGCGCGATGCGTGGCTGCAACCGGTGGATGCACTGCTGTCCACCTTCCCCACGGTGCAGCTCGACACGGAGGCGACGCGCCGCTTTCTGCACGGTCAACGTCTGCCATTGACGCAACTCGCCCTGAGCGACGAAGCGGCCGCTGCTGAGCGCGTGCGGGTGTATTCGAGCGACGAACGCAAGTTGCTCGGCGTGGCGAAAGTGGGCGAGGGCGTGCTCGCGCCCGAGCGCCTGGTGGTGTCGGCTGCCACGAACTGATTAGCCAAACCACGCCTGCACGGCGCGTCAGGCATCATTCGCATCGAGCGAAGACAAAAAGGGCGGTACCGCAATTTGCGGCACCGCCTTTTTCTTTGCTTCGCGCCGGGCAGCCAGCTACTTCAATGCGCCGCAGCCGCCGCTGCCCCCGCATCACCACCCGCGCGTTCCGGCTTGGTAATCCAGATCAACGCAATCAGCGCGATAAAAATCCCCGCCGAGACGTAGAACAGATCGTTCACGCCCAACTGCGCCGCCTGCTGCGTGACCATGTTGTTGAAGAGCCCATACGCCTGCGGCTGGCTAAAACCGGCCGCCCCCATTTGCTGGATCGACTGATCGAACACCGGGTTGTAGGCATTGGCCTGCGTGCTCAGACGTGCGTGATGGAGGATCGTGCGATGGTCCCACGCGGTCTGGAAGATCGACGTGCCGATACCGCCGCACATGATCCGCACGAAGTTCGACAGACCCGACGCCGCTGGAATCCGGTTGCCCGGCAAACCCGACAAGGTGATCGACACGAGCGGAATGAAGAAGCCCGCCATGCCGATGCCCTGAATCAGCGTGGGCAGCAGCAACGAAAACTCGTCGACGCCGGTCGTGTAGCGCGAGCGCATCCAGAACACCAGCGCGAACACGAGGAACGAGAGCGTCGCGATATATCGCGGATCGGTGCGCGGCAGGATCTTGCCGGTCAGCGGCGAGAGCAGCACCGCGAACAGACCCACCGGCGCCATCACGAGACCCGCGTCCGTGGCGGTGTAGCCGAGGTCCGTTTGCAGCCACAACGGCAACAGCACCAGATTGCCGAAATAAAGCCCATAGCCGATCGAAAGCGCGACCGTGCCGCCCGTGAAATTGCGCTTGCTGAAGAGCGACAGGTCGACCACCGGATGCTCCGCGGTCAGCTCCCAGACAATGAAGAACGCGAGCGCAATCACGGCGGTCAGCGCCAGCACGACGACGGTGGTGGACGAGAACCAGTCGAGGTCCTTGCCCTTGTCGAGCATGACCTGCAACGAGCCGACCCAGATGATCAGCAGTGCGAGCCCCACACCGTCGATAGGCGCCTTGCGGATCACCGAATCGCGATTGCGGAAGATCGTCCACGTCGCAATGGCGGCCACGGTGCCGACCGGAATGTTGACGTAGAAGATCCACGGCCACGAGATGTTGTCTGAAATCCAGCCGCCGAGAATTGGCCCTGCCACGGGGGCGACCAGGGTCGTCATGGCCCACATGGAGAGCGCCATGGGCGCCTTCGCACGTGGGTAACTGGCGAGCAGCAGCGTTTGCGAAAGCGGGATCATCGGACCGGCCACCGCGCCTTGTAGCACGCGCGAGGCGAGCAGGAAGGGCAGCGTGGGCGCAAGCCCGCACATCCACGACGAGATCACGAACAACACGATCGACGCCATGAAGAGCCGCACCTGGCCGATACGGTCCGTGAGCCAGCCGGTCAGCGGCACGGAGATCGCGTTCGCCACCGCGAACGAGGTGATGACCCAGGTGCCCTGATCGGATGAAACGCCGAGGTCACCGGAGATGGACGGAATCGACACGTTCGCAATCGACGTGTCGAGCACATTCATGAACACGGCGAGCGACACCGCAATGGTGCCGATCACCAGTTGCGCACCCTCCAGCGGCGGATGAGGGACTTGCGCTTGAGGCTGAGCCATTGATTAACAACCTTTCCTGAACTGGACGTCCTTACATGGCCTTGGCGGCCGGCTTGCTGCCGCGGTCGGCGGACTTTTGCGTGCCGCCGCTCGTCTTGTCGGCATTCGGGCCGGCATTCTGGGCGATGATGCGGGCGATTTCGGCGTCGGCTTCGTCGCCGTACTTGTCGAACACGCTGGTCTGATAGACCGTGTTCTTGGCGTCACCGAGTTGACCGCCGTTTTCGTCCTTGATGCTCACGTCGACGTCCATCGACAGGCCGATCCGCAACGGATGCTTTTCGAGTTCGTTCGGATCGAGTTCGATACGCACCGGCAGGCGCTGCACCACCTTGATCCAGTTACCCGTGGCGTTCTGCGCCGGCAGCAGCGAGAAAGCCGAGCCCGTACCTGCCGAGAAGCCCACCACCTTGCCGTGGAAGATCACCGACGAACCGTACACGTCAGCCGTCAGCTCGACCGGCTGGCCGATGCGCATGTGCTTCAGCTGCACTTCCTTGAAGTTCGCGTCGACCCACACGCCATTCAGCGGCACGATCGCCATCAGCGGATTGCCCGGCGAGACGCGCTGGCCGACCTGCACCGAGCGCTTCGCGACATAACCCGTGACCGGCGCGGGCAGCGTGTTGCGGGCGTTCGCCAGATACGCGTCGCGCACCTTGGCGGCAGCCGCTTCCACATTCGGGTGATCCGCGATCGTGGTGTTGGAGGTCAAGGCGCGGTTCGAGGCCAGTTGCTGCTTCGCGGCGTCGAGTGCGGCCTGGGCGCTCTTCACGGCGTCGCGGGCGTGCGAGATTTCTTCCTGCGAGACGGCGCCGGTCTGCGCGACCATCATGCGGCGGCGCAGGTCGTCCTGGGCGCGTGACAGATCGGCCTCGCGCACTTCGACTTGTGCCTGGTACTGGTTGTCATCCGCGAACAGGCCGCGCACCTGGCGCACCACCTGGCCGAGATTCGCTTCCGACTGTTGCAGCGCGACGCGGGCGTCGGCCGGATCGAGTACGACGACCGGGTCGCCGGCCTTGACTGTCTGGGTGTCGTCGGCGTTGACGGCGATCACGGTGCCAGTGACCTGCGGTGTGATCTGCACCACGTTGCCGTTCACGTATGCGTCGTCAGTGGACTCGTGGAAGCGGGCCACGAGGAAGTAGTACAGCCCGTACGCGATCGCGGCAATCAGGATCACGATGACGAGCAGCGCCATCATGCGCTTGCGTTTGCTGTTGTTCGCCGGTTGCGCGGGGGCAGGGGGTTGCTGGGGGGTGCTCATTGATATGCTCCGTATTCTTTCAATCTGCGTCGTTTATCTGGGCGGGCATTCAGCTTCAGTTCGCTGCCGCGGCGGCTTGTGTGTTCGGCGTGGTCGCTGGCGTCGCTGGGGCCGATACGGCCGAGGTGGCCGTTGCATCGGATGCGGCGGCCGGGGCATCGGTGGGTACGATCAGACCGGTCTGGGTCGCATCGAAACCGCCGCCCAGCGCCTTGATGAGGCCGATCTGCATGTCGCGGCGGCGCATCGTCAGGTTGGTCACCGTCTGCTCGGCGGCGAGGCGGTTCTGGTCGGCGTTCAGCACCTGCAACTGCTCCGACAGACCCGCCTTGTAGCGGATCACCGCGAGCTGGTACGCCTTGGTCGAGGCGTCGAGCGCGCGCTGCGCATCGCCGGACTGCTGGTCGATCGAGCGGATCGTCGAGATCTGCGTGGCGACGTCCGAGAGCGCGTTGATCAGCGTCTGGTTGTAGTTGGCCACGTCGAGGTCGAAGTCGGCGTAGCGGCCCTTCAACTGCGAGCGCAACGCACCGGCGTCGAAGATCGGCAGGTGAATGGCCGGTCCCAACTGCATGTTGCGGCTCGACGCTGTCAGGAATTTGCCCCAGCCGAAGGCATCGAAACCGAACCCGGCCGAGAGATTCACGTCCGGGAAGAATTCCGCCTTGGCTTCCTTCACGTCGTGCATCTCGGCTTCGACCTGCCAGCGCGCGGCGACCACATCGGGACGGCGCGACACCAGATCGGCCGGCACGTTATCCGGCAGCACTACGGCGTTGCCGGCGGTCAACACCGGCTTCGCGATCTGCAGGCCGCGATCGGGGCCCTTGCCAAGCAGGGCGCCCAGTTGATAGCGCACCACGGTGATCTGGCCGTCCAGATCGCTCAGGTTGGTCTGGCTGGTGGCAATGTTGCCGTTGGCGGTCTGCCGCTCGACGTTGGTATCGAGACCGGCCAGCACGCGGCCATTGGTAATCCGGCCAATGTCCTGGCGGTTGGCGATTTCGCGCGCTGCGATGTCGCGCAGTGCGTAGAGCTGGGCAAGCTGGTTGTACGTACTCCCCACGGAAGCGGCGAGCGTCACGCGCGCCTGCTGCACATCGGCTTCAGCGGCTTTCTCCTGCGAGACCGCCTGGCCGAGGCGCTGGCGGTTCTTGCCCCACAGATCCAGGTCCCAGGAGGCGCTCGCCAGCACGTTGTTCTCGCTGTACCAGGTGCCGCCATAGGGCGGCGGGTAGATCGAGTTGGCGGAGAAAATCTCGCGGTTCCACGAGTAGCTGCCGTTGACCTTCGGATAGAGCGCCGAGCGCGTGCTTTCGATATACGACGACGCCTTGGCGAGCCGCGCCTGTGCCTGGGCGATCGACGGGTTGCCATCCAGCGCTTCCGCGATCAGTTGCGGCAACTGCGGGTCGCCGAACTGGTTGGCCCAGTCGAGCGACGGCCACTGGCCGCCCTGAGAGGGCATGCTCTGGCTGGATTCGTACTGGGTCGGCGCCGACATCTGCTTGTCGCTTTTGATACCGATGTAGTTCGCGCACCCCGTGAGGGCTAGCGCCGCCACCGCTGCGGTGACAGCGGCCCGGCACGACACCCTGGGCGCCGACAGAGAAAGAGATTTCATCGCTCGACTCTATGAAGGTCAATATTTGTAATGGTGGACAGCGCAACGAGATAAAGGCAGCCGGGCGTCAGGAATTGCTTGCTACGTCACGGGTTATGCCGGATAGATCGCAGCCGCTATTGATCAGGACTCGCCGCAGCATGCTCTTCAGGAAGCCGACTTCCTCGGCGGTGAAGCCGGCAAGGAGGTTGTCCACCACGCCGTTGAAAATGGCCGGCATGCGGGCGGCAATGCTCTGGCCTTCGGGGGTGAGGGCGAGGCGCACGACGCGGCGGTCTTCGCTGCTGCGCACCCGGGTCAGCAGCCCGCGTTTCTCGAGCCGGTCCACGAGACGTGTGACCGCGCTTGCGTCGATGCCGTACTCGCGGGCCAGTTCCGCTGCCAGCAGGCACTTGCCGCTCGCCACCATGAACAGGATGCTGGCCTGCTGACTGGTGATGCCCACCTCGGTCATGGTGCGCTGGGTAATCTCATTCGCCATCGTCGATCTGACGCGGGAAATCAGATAGCCGACGCTCTCGCCGAGCTGGTAGGCACTGATTTCGGGCGGCGGCGATTGTGTCTGATCCGTCATGATTCTTGTGCGACTGCAATGGTTGACTATGCAGGATTATAGTGGTTGCTTACTTGACGCGGCAAGCGTTATTGCAAGACAGGAAAGGCACTTTCTCGGAGCGACGCGGTAATTGGATTGCCCGTCAGGGCCTTGCGGGCGCTGTTGAAGCGGTACGGCGCGCGGGAATTCTGTCAGCTCTTCGCGAAAGGCGATGTAAGCCAATGAGATACCGAAAGTCGGGGAAATGGAAGTGCGGTGGAGGTTGCTGCGAGCGCAAAAGCGACGCCAAAAGGCGCTGCACTAAGGGAAAACCAGAGAACTTAACGTTCACGTGCTATAATTTTGGGTTCCCAAAAGTGCGCTTTGGGCTTTGTTAGCTTTTGTACACAATGCTGCTGCAGGCGCACTCAACTGTCTCCAGGTTCCTATGACCCGCGCCCTACGCAACATTGCCATTATTGCTCACGTCGACCACGGCAAGACCACGCTCGTCGACCAGCTCCTCCGCCAGACCGCCACGTTCCGCGACAACCAGCAGGTTGCCGAGCGCGTGATGGACTCGAACGACATCGAAAAGGAACGTGGCATCACGATCCTCTCGAAGAACTGCGCGGTCGAGTACGAAGGCACCCACATCAACATCGTCGACACGCCGGGCCACGCCGACTTCGGCGGTGAGGTGGAGCGCGTGCTGTCGATGGTCGACTCGGTGCTGCTGCTGGTGGACGCCGTGGAAGGCCCGATGCCGCAAACGCGCTTCGTGACCAAGAAGGCGCTGGCGCTCGGCCTCAAGCCGATCGTGGTGATCAACAAGGTGGACCGTCCGGGCGCGCGTATCGACTGGGTGATCAACCAGACCTTCGACCTGTTCGACAAGCTGGGCGCAACCGACGAGCAGCTCGATTTCCCGATCGTCTACGCTTCGGGTCTCAATGGCTATGCAGGCCTGACGCCGGACGTGCGCGAAGGCGATATGCGTCCGCTGTTCGAAGCCGTGCTGGAACACGTGCCGGTCCGCCCGGCAGATCCGGAAGCACCGCTGCAGCTGCAGATCACCTCGCTGGATTATTCGTCGTACGTGGGCCGTATCGGCGTGGGCCGCATCACGCGTGGCCGCATCAAGCCGGGCATGGCTGTCGCCGTGCGCTCGGGTCCCGACGGCGCGATCCTGAACCGCAAGATCAATCAGGTGCTGTCGTTCAAGGGCCTCGAACGCGTTCAGGTGGATTCCGCTGAAGCCGGCGACATCGTGCTGATCAACGGTATCGAGGAAATCGGCATTGGCGTGACCATCTGCGCACCGGAACAACCGGACGCGTTGCCCATGATCACGGTGGACGAGCCGACCCTCACGATGAACTTCCTCGTGAATTCGTCGCCGCTCGCCGGCCGTGAAGGCAAGTTCGTGACGAGCCGTCAGATCCGCGACCGCCTGTTCAAGGAACTGAACCACAATGTGGCGTTGCGCGTGAAGGAAACCGGCGACGAAACCACCTTCGAAGTGGCAGGCCGCGGCGAACTGCACCTGACCATTCTGGTGGAAAACATGCGTCGCGAAGGCTACGAGCTGGCCGTGTCGCGTCCGCGCGTGGTGATGCAGGAAGTGGACGGCGTGAAGCACGAGCCGTATGAAAACCTGACGGTCGACATGGAAGACGGCCATCAGGGTGGCGTGATGGAAGAACTCGGTCGCCGCAAGGGCGAAATGCTCGACATGGCATCGGACGGCCGTGGCCGTACGCGTCTCGAGTATCGTATTTCGGCGCGTGGCCTGATCGGCTTCCAGTCGGAATTCCTTACGCTCACGCGCGGCACGGGCCTGATGAGCCACACGTTCGACTCGTATCAGCCGGTCAAGGAAGGCGCGGTGGGCGAGCGTCGCAACGGCGTGCTGATTTCGCAGGACGACGGCGCGGCCGTGGCCTACGCACTGTGGAAGCTGCAGGATCGCGGCCGTATGTTCGTGTCGCCGGGCGAGCCGCTGTATGAAGGCATGATCATCGGCATTCACAGCCGCGACAACGACCTCGTCGTGAACCCGATCAAGGGCAAACAGCTCACCAACGTGCGTTCGTCGGGTACTGACGAAGCCGTGCGTCTCGTGCCGCCTATCCAGATGTCGCTGGAATACGCCGTCGAATTCATCGACGACGACGAACTGGTCGAGGTCACGCCGCAATCCATCCGTCTGCGCAAGCGCTATCTGAAGGAACACGAGCGTCGCAGCGCGAGCCGCAAGGGCGCGGTGGATTAAGGTCCACGCTTACGCGGTAGCCCATGCGGTCCAAAGCTGATTTAAAGCGGCTTTAACGCAAGGTCACGCGTAAATGACGCAATGCGTGATGCAGTGCAAAAGCCACCTCCGGGTGGCTTTTGCCGTTTCTGGCCCAAACTGATTGTTGTGAGTACTTGCCATTCCTCGCAGCACACTATTGTGAGACTCAAAAAGGTGCGCAAAAGCCCGCCGGTAAAGGGTTCGCGGCGCTATGTCAGCTATCTGGACTATTCGTTCTGTGCTATGCTTGCGCGGATGCAAGTTAAGGTCCTTCCAAGCAAGACTTGATTCGCGCAATCCGCCAAACGGTCAGGCCGTGTCGCGGAAGGTTTCGGTAACCCGCTATTTCTCGAGAAACTCGAAGAAAGGTGAGCGTAAAAATGATGAAGCAATTCCAGTCGAACTCCTATCTGTTCGGCGGCAATGCTCCGTACGTTGAAGAAATGTACGAAGCGTATCTCGACAATCCGGCGTCAGTGCCCGAGAACTGGCGTGTGTATTTCGACGCGTTGCAGAACGTTCCTGCATCGGATGGCAGCAATGCCAACGACGTGGCCCACGGCCCGATCGTCGAATCATTTGCTCAACGGGCCAAGGCCAACGCCTTCATCCCGCGCACTGCCGCTGGCGGCGAAGATCTCGCCACCGCTCGCAAGCAGGTCTACGTGCAGTCCCTCATCGGCGCGTATCGCTTCCTCGGCTCGCAATGGGCCAATCTCGATCCCCTGAAGCGCCGCGAACGTCCCGCTATCCCCGAACTCGAACCTGCGTTCTACGACTTCACTGAAGCCGACATGGACCAGACGTTCAACACGAACAACCTGTACTTCGGTTTCGAACAGGCTTCGTTGCGGGATATCGTCAAGGCGTTGCGCGACACGTATTGCGGCACGATCGGCGCCGAGTACATGTACCTCAGCGATCCGGAACAGAAGCGCTGGTGGAAAGAGAAGCTCGAATCGATCCGTTCCACGCCGAACTTCTCGAACGACAAGAAGAAGCACATCCTGAACCGCCTGACGGCCGCTGAAGGCCTCGAGCGTTTCCTGCATACCAAGTACGTCGGCCAGAAGCGCTTCTCGCTGGAAGGCGGCGAGAGCTTCATCGCCTCGATGGACGAAGTCGTGCGTCACGGCGGTGCCCGCGGCGTGCAGGAAATCGTCATCGGCATGGCTCACCGTGGCCGTCTGAACGTGCTGGTCAATACGCTCGGCAAGATGCCGGCTGACCTGTTCGCCGAGTTCGAAGGCAAGCACGTCGACGATCTGCCGGCTGGCGACGTGAAATACCACAAGGGCTTCTCGTCGGACGTTTCGACCGAAGGCGGCCCGGTGCACCTGTCGCTCGCGTTCAACCCGTCGCACCTCGAAATCGTCAACCCGGTGGTCGAAGGCTCGGCCAAGGCTCGCATGGACCGTCGCGGCGACGACAGCGGTCTGCAGGTGCTGCCGGTGCAGATCCACGGCGACGCGGCCTTCGCTGGCCAGGGCGTCGTGATGGAAACGCTGAACCTCGCGCAAACGCGCGGTTACGGCACACACGGCACGCTGCACATCGTCATCAACAACCAGATCGGCTTCACCACGTCGGACCCGCGCGACTCGCGCTCGACGCTGTACTGCTCGGACGTCGTCAAGATGATCGAAGCACCGGTGCTGCACGTGAACGGCGACGATCCCGAAGCCGTGGTGCTGGCTACGCAGATCGCCATCGACTTCCGCATGCAGTTCCACAAGGACGTCGTGGTCGACATCGTCTGCTTCCGCAAGCTGGGCCACAACGAGCAGGACACGCCGGCGGTCACGCAGCCGCTGATGTACAAGACGATTGCCAAGCATCCGGGCACGCGCGCGCTGTACGCTGAAAAGCTGGTGCAGCAAGGCGTGATCACCGCGGAAGAAGGCGACGAATTCGTCAAGGCCTACCGCAAGGCGATGGACGAAGGCCATCACACCGTCGACCCGGTGCTCTCGAACTACAAGAGCAAGTACGCAGTGGACTGGGTGCCGTTCCTGAACCGCAAGTGGACCGACGCGGCTGATACGGCCGTGCCGCTCGCCGAACTCAAGCGCCTCGCCGAACGCATCACCACGATCCCGGAAAACTTCAAGGTGCACCCGCTCGTCGAGCGCGTCATCAACGACCGCCGTGCCATGGGCCGTGGTGAAGCGAAGCTCGACTGGGGCATGGGCGAACATCTGGCGTTCGCGTCGCTGGTCGCTTCCGGCTACGCCGTGCGCCTGACCGGTCAGGACTCGGGCCGCGGCACGTTCACGCACCGTCACGCGGTGCTGCACGACCAGAACCGCGAGCGCTGGAACGACGGCACGTACGTGCCGCTGCAGAACATCGCCGAAGGTCAGGCGAAGTTCTCGGTGATCGACTCGGTGCTGTCGGAAGAAGCCGTGCTTGGCTTCGAATACGGTTACTCGACCGCTGAGCCGAACACGTTCGTCGCGTGGGAAGCGCAGTTCGGCGACTTCGTGAACGGCGCGCAGGTCGTGATCGACCAGTTCATCTCGTCGGGCGAAGTGAAGTGGGGCCGCGTGTCGGGTCTCACGATGCTGCTGCCGCACGGCTACGAAGGTCAGGGTCCGGAGCACTCGTCGGCGCGTATCGAGCGTTTCCTGCAACTGTGCGCAGACCACAACATGCAGGTCGTTCAGCCCACCACGCCGGCACAGATGTTCCACCTGCTGCGCCGTCAGATGATCCGCCTGTTCCGCAAGCCGCTCATCGTCTTCACGCCGAAGTCGCTGCTGCGTCACAAGGAAGCCGTGTCGGACCTGTCCGAACTGGCGAAGGGCGCGTTCCAGCCGATCCTCGGCGAAGTGGACGAAGCCATCGAAGCGAAGAAGGTCAAGCGCGTGATCGCCTGCTCGGGCCGCGTGTATTACGACCTGGTGGCCCATCGCCGCGAAGCGAAGGCCAACGACGTCGCGATCATCCGTATCGAACAGCTCTATCCGTTCGCGCACAAGCAGTTCGAAGCGGAAATGAAGAAGTACGACAATGCCACCGAAGTGGTGTGGGTGCAGGACGAGCCGCAGAATCAAGGCCCGTGGTTCTACATCGAGCACCACCTGAAGGACGGCATGAAGGATGGACAGAAGCTGGCATACAGCGGCCGTCCGGCCTCGGCATCGCCTGCAGTCGGCTACTACGCGAAGCATTACGAACAGCAGAAGGCGCTGGTCGAAGGTGCGTTCGGCCGTCTGAAGAGCTCGTCGATCGCCAAATAACCACAACAAGCGAACCGGGAAAGCGCAGCGCGCTTTCCCCGACCGCGAGTGACGGTTCATCCACGGTTCGCAGACGGTTCGTTGTCACCAGATACGTATTCAGGAAAAATCACAATGTCTATTGTTGAAGTCAAGGTCCCGCAGCTTTCGGAGTCGGTTTCGGAAGCCACCATGCTGCAGTGGAAGAAGAAACCCGGCGAGGCTGTCGCGCAAGACGAGATCCTCATCGAAATCGAGACCGACAAGGTCGTGCTGGAAGTGCCGGCTCCCTCAGCCGGCGTGCTGGCTCAAGTGATCGCGAACGACGGCGACACCGTCACGGCCGATCAGGTGATCGCCAAGATCGACACCGAAGGCAAGGCTGGCGCCGCTGCTGTCGAAGCCGAAGTGAAGCCGGCTCCGGAAGCCGCGCCGGCACCCGCTGCCGCACCGGCTCCTGCCGCTGCACAAGCCGCATCCGCAACGGGTGCGAACACCGCAGCTTCGCCCGCCGCCGGCAAGCTGATGGCCGAGAAGGGCCTCGGCGCAGGCGACGTGTCGGGCACCGGCCGCGACGGCCGCATCACCAAGGGTGACGTGCTGACCGCAGGCGCTCCGGCTGCCAAGGCCGCAGCACCGGCACCGGCTGCCGCACCGAAGGCGGCCAAGCCGTCGCTGCCGGACGTCAAGGCACCGGTCTCTGCCGACGCCTCGCTGAAGGACCGTCCGGAACAGCGCGTGCCGATGTCGCGTCTGCGTGCGCGTATCGCCGAGCGTCTGCTCGAGTCGCAGCAAACCAACGCCATCCTCACGACGTTCAACGAAGTGAACATGGCGCCGGTGATGGACCTGCGCAACAAGTACAAGGACCGCTTCGAGAAGGAACATGGCGTGAAGCTCGGCTTCATGTCGTTCTTCGTCAAGGCAGCGGTGCATGCACTGAAGAAGTTCCCGCTGGTGAATGCGTCGATCGACGGCAACGACATCGTCTATCACGGTTACTTCGACATCGGTATCGCGGTCGGTTCGCCGCGTGGCCTGGTGGTGCCGATCCTGCGCAACGCAGATCAGCTGAGCCTCGCCGACATCGAAAAGAAGATCGCTGAATTCGGCCAGAAGGCGAAGGACGGCAAGCTGTCCATCGAAGAAATGACCGGCGGTACGTTCTCGATCTCGAACGGCGGAGTGTTTGGTTCGATGCTGTCGACGCCGATCATCAACCCGCCGCAATCCGCGATTCTCGGCGTGCACGCCACCAAGGAACGCGCAGTGGTCGAAAACGGCCAGATCGTGATCCGCCCGATGAACTATCTGGCGCTGTCGTACGACCACCGGATCATCGACGGTCGCGAAGCGGTGCTGTCGCTGGTCGCCATGAAGGATGCGCTGGAAGATCCGGCGCGTCTGCTGCTCGACCTGTAAGCGCAGCACAGCGTCAAGTCTGCTGGCGTCGGCTTGCCATTGCGCAAACCGGCGCCATATAGACAGAGCACGCGGTTAATCAGCAAGCAACTGGCAAGCAACAAGCAGGCAGCACGCAACTAGCGCCCTGCAGCATTGGAACGACGCGCGCCGCGCAGCGTGCGCGCGCGTCGTCCCGCCATCAAAAGGATTGTCATGTCCAAAGAATTCGACGTCGTCGTGATCGGTGCCGGTCCCGGCGGCTATATCGCAGCCATTCGCGCTGCGCAGCTCGGCAAGAGCGTGGCCTGTATCGAGAAGTGGAAGAACCCGGCCGGCGCGCTGAAGCTCGGCGGCACCTGCCTGAACGTGGGCTGCATTCCGTCCAAGGCGCTGCTGGCGTCGTCGGAAGAATTCGAAAACGCATCGCATCACCTCGCGGACCACGGCATCAGCGTGGAAAACGTCTCGGTGGATATCGCGAAGATGCTGGCCCGCAAGGAAGGCATCGTCGAGAAGATGACCAAGGGTATCGAATTCCTGTTCCGCAAGAACAAGATCACCTGGCTGAAGGGCCACGGCAAGTTCACCGGCAAGACGGACGCCGGCGTGCAGATCGAAGTCAGCGGTGAAGGCGAAACCGAAACCGTAACGGCGAAGAACGTGATCATCGCCACGGGTTCGAAGGCGCGTCATCTGCCGAACATTCCGGTGGACAACAAGATCGTCGCCGACAACGAAGGCGCGTTGAGCTTCGACTCCGTGCCGAAGAAGCTGGCCGTGATCGGCGCCGGCGTGATCGGTCTGGAGCTGGGCTCGGTGTGGCGTCGTCTCGGCGCAGAAGTGACGGTGCTCGAAGCGCTGCCGGAATTCCTCGGCGCGGCTGACCAGGCACTGGCCAAAGAAGCGGCCAAGCAGTTCAAGAAGCAGGGCCTCGATATTCACGTGGGCGTGAAGGTCGGCGAAGTCACGACGACCGACGACAGCGTCACGCTGAACTACACGGACAAGGACGGCAACGCGCAGAAGCTGGAAGCGGACCGCCTGATCGTGTCGATCGGCCGCGTGCCGAATACCGACAACCTCGGTCTCGAAGCCATCGGCCTGAAGGCCAACGAACGCGGCTTCATCGACGTGGACGAGCACTGCGCGACGTCGGTGCCGAACGTGTACGCGATCGGCGACGTGGTGCGTGGCCCGATGCTCGCGCACAAGGCCGAAGACGAAGGCGTGCTGGTGGCCGAGATCATCGACGGCCAGAAGCCGCATATCGACTACAACTGCATTCCGTGGGTGATCTACACCGAACCGGAAATCGCATGGGTCGGCAAGACGGAGCAGCAACTGAAGGCGGAAGGCCGCGAAGTCAAGACGGGTCAGTTCCCGTTCATGGCGAATGGCCGCGCGCTCGGCATCAACAAGGCGGATGGTTTCGTCAAGATGATCGCCGACGCGAAAACCGACGAACTGCTCGGCGTGCACATCATCTCGGCCAACGCATCGGATCTGATCGCGGAAGCCGTGGTGGCGATGGAATTCAAGGCGGCGTCGGAAGACATTGGCCGTATCTGCCATCCGCACCCGTCGTTGTCCGAAGTGATGCGCGAAGCGGCGCTCGCCGTGGACAAGCGCGCGCTGAACATGTAATTACGCGCACGCCTGACTGATCGCAGCAGCTTAGCTTTACGACGAAGGCGGGCGGGTTCACTCCCTCCCGCCTTCTTTTTTGCAGCCACCAAATGAACGTCACCGAATACTACGAAAACGAACTGCAGACGCGGGGTTATCAATCGGACCCGGCGCAACGCGCGGCCGTGGACCGTCTGCAGCGGTGCTACGAAGAGTGGGTCGAATACAAATCGCGCCGCTCGAATGCCTTCAAGAAACTCATCATTCATCCAGACCTGCCGCGCGGCGTCTACATGTGGGGCGGAGTAGGGCGCGGCAAGAGCTTTCTGATGGACAGCTTCTTCACGGTCGTGCCGGTGCAGCGCAAGACGCGTCTGCATTTCCACGAGTTCATGCGTGAAGTGCACCGCGAACTCGAAGACCTGAAAGGCCAGGCCGATCCGCTCGATGAACTCGCGCGCCGTGTCGCCAAGCGCTACCGTCTGATCTGTTTCGACGAATTCCACGTCTCGGATATTGCGGACGCGATGATCCTGTACCGTCTGCTCGACAAGCTCTTCGAGAACGGCGTGCAGTTCGTGATGACCTCCAACTACGACCCGGACACGCTCTATCCGGACGGCCTGCATCGCGACCGCGTGCTGCCGGCCATCGAGCTGATCAAGGCGAAGCTGGACGTGATCAACGTGGATGCCGGCGTCGATTACCGGCAGCGCACGCTGGCCCAGGTCGAGGTGTATCACACGCCGCTCGGCGCGGCCGCCGACAAGGCGCTGCGCGACGCCTTTGCGCGCCTTGCCGCGGTGCCCGACGAAAGCCCGATCCTGCGCATCGAAAAGCGCGAGCTGAAGGCGCTGCGCAAGGCAGACGGCGTGGTCTGGTTCGACTTCGCGACGTTGTGCGGCGGCCCGCGCTCGCAGAACGACTATCTGGAACTGGCGAGCCGTTTTCACGCGGTGGTGCTATCCGGTGTGCCGCAGATGAGCGCGCGGATGGCGTCGGAAGCGCGCCGCTTCACGTGGCTGATCGACGTCTTCTACGACCACAAGGTCAAGCTGCTGATGTCCGCAGCGGTGACGCCGGAATTGCTCTACACCGACGGCCCGATGGCCAACGAATTCTCCCGCACGGTGTCGCGCATCGTGGAGATGCAGTCGAAGGAGTATCTCGACGCGCCGCGCCGCATCGTCGACACGTCGCTCACCTGAGCCGACCGCCTGCGCGCGCCCCGGTTCAGACCGCGCGGCTATTCTTTTGCGATAGATCAGAGCCCGGCCGCCGATCACTGGCGGTCGGCGTCGCATTTTCAAGATTCGGATTGGTCTTATATTCGGTCCTGGGGGGAGTCGATATCTTCTAGTCATGGTTCTTGACGAAGGAGAAAGCCATGACCCCGTACCGTGATATCAATGACGAAGAATGGCAGCGCATCGCTCCGCTGCTTCCTGAACTGCGTCCGCGCTCCGAACTGCGCGGCCGCCCGCTGGCCAACACGCGTTCCGTGCTCAATGGCGTGCTGTGGGTGATGTATAGCGGCGCTACGTGGTCGGCCATGCCGCGCAAATATCCGTCGTATCAAACCTGCCATCGCCGCTTCAAGGCCTGGCACGAATCCGGTGTGCTCAAACGCGTCATGGACGAGTTGTTCGGCGAAGCCAGCACTGAGTTGTGCAGCATGATGGAAGCGCGCATGCGCATTCACGTGAGCGCGGAAGAAAAGGCAGCGCGCGCCGAAGCGTCCAGTTCGACGAAAAAGCCCGCGAACTACGGCTCCTCGTCCACGTCCCCGTCCACGCCTCCAGCGGTGCCTTCTGTGTTCAGCTACGCGGCTTTCTACAAGCGCGCTGCGTGACGAGTCCAATGAATTGAATCTGCGCAATCCAATAAAAACCGGCCGAACGAGGTGAATCGTCGGCCGGTTTTTTTTGCGCTGGTGTCGTTCTGCACGCACGCATCAGACGCGCAGCACCACGCGCTTTTCAGCGCATCTCATCGTGCCCGTCATTGCCATGCGCGCTCACTGCTGGCGAATCCACGTTTGCGAGCGCCCCAGCAGCGAGACGCCAATATAGCCTCGCACCACCAGCTTCTGCCCACCGTCTTCCAGACGCATCTTGCACTTGTAGACCTTGCCGTTTTCCGGGTCGAGAATGTTGCCGCCGTCCCAGCCTTCGCCGTCCTTCTTCATGTCGTGGATGATCGTCATGCCGAGGATCAACTGGTTCTTGCGATCGTCCGTGCAGGCCGTGCAACGACGGTCCGGCTGATCGTTCGCGCCGAGCCCCTTGATGACCTTGCCGTCGAGCGCGTCGCCGTCCTGGCTGATCTGCACGAGCGCCTTTGGCTGGCCTGTGCTGTCGTCGATGGTTTGCCACGTGCCAACGGGGCTGTCGGTTTGCGCCATGACGGTCGCGGCGCTGACGAGCAGCACGCCGGCGAGTGCTGCCTGACGGGCGGTACGTGACAGGATCGCGCGGCCGCGCAGGGTGATTGCCGTGTGAGTGGATCGAGCTTGGGTCATCGTCTTCCTCCTTGATTGAAAATCGGCGCGATCATGGTCGCGTGGTGTTATGGGCGGCGTGCCAGACGGGCGGCGCGCAATGGTGCGAAACGCGCATACAACGAGTGCACAACGAGTGCACAACGAGTGCGCAGTGGGTTACGCATTGGCTGCGCGCTTTGCGCCGGGTCCGGCATGCTGAGCCGTCATTGTCAGCGCAGAATACGTGAAACTGGGCGCCAGGTTTGATAGTGGACCCTCTAATCAAACCTGACCAGGCAGGCACGGCAGCCCGCGTCATCACGCAAGCCGACTTGCATATCGTGCAGCATCGGCCCGCATCGTGACATCCTGACATTCAGTTCAACGAATACGAGAACGTCGCGTTGACCCGTGGACTGCGTGATGCGCTTTCCACCGGCGCATCGCCCACCGCCTTGCCCACCGAGAGATCGAGCGAGTAATACTTCGCATCCGAAATGCGGAAGCCAAACGAAATCGAAGAGAGCTTCGACGGTGACGGCGTGCCCGCATGCAGATACACGCGCGCCATATCGAACGAGATGTAGGGCGTGATGGTCTGCAGATAGGTAAAGCCCGGCGCGAAGGCGCGATTCACTTCCACCGATGCGCCCCAGCCCGAATCGCCCGACGCCTCACCTGGCTCGTACCCCTGTGCAAAGTGCTGCGCGCCGAACGAAATCTGCTCGGACGTGGGCAACGAATCGGGGCTGTACTGGCCCGTCATGGCGATCGCGGTGCCGATCTTCAGCGGCCATTGATTGGTCTGCGAGAAACTCGCGCCCGTGCGCGTGAACGTGATAGACGCAGGGTTGGTCTCGATCACACCCGGGATATTCGAATCGCCGGACTTCGATGCGCCCAGCACGTTGAACGCCTGCGCGACATTCACGCTCGCCTTGCGCACCTGGTTCGCATCCACGCTCGCGTAATCGGCCTGCAGTTGCACCACACGCACCTGCGAGCGCAAACCGATCTGCGCGCCGTTGATGGTGTTGTGATACGTGTCCTCATCGTGCGATGCGTAGGCCGTCACCGAGCCGATCACGCTCTGCGTGTTGTTCAGCAGCAGCGGATAGGAGAGCGAACCGCTCAGCTTGTCGTTGATCACGGTCCGCTCGACATAACCCGGCAAGCCAGGGTTATCCGTCGGATTACCACGGTAGTGCGTGGCATCGACCTTCGCCACCAGTCCGTCGCTGCCAATCGGCACCGCGCCGTGCGCGGCGAGGTACGTGACGTTATCCGGGCCCTTGGGCAGCAGCGCGGAGACGCTCAACTGCTCGCCAAGTGAAGTGAGACCGTTCTCGGTCGCGGTCAGCAGCCCTTGTACGCCGGGCTGGTTGGTACTGAGCCCCGCGCTCACGTTAATGGCCTTGTGATCCACCTTGAGTTCGAGCGTGGTGGCGCCATCGGTGTTGGTCGGCGGCGGCACGTTGGCGGCCACCTTGATGCCAGGCAGAATGCCCAGCACGTTGATATAGCGTTCAAAGGTTGCGCGCCGCAGCGGCCGGTCGGCACGGATGTGCTCGGCGATCGCGCGAATCTTGTCTTCCTCCCTGCCGGGATTGCCGGTGATCTTCACCTCCGACACGAAGCCTTCCACCACCGTCACGCGCACCACGCCGTTTTCGAAATTCTGCGCCGGCACGAATGCGAACGACAGCGCATAACCGCGCGACTGGTAGAGCTGTGTGACGCCGTCGGCGACCTTGATGAGATCGGCGATGGTGATGTCCTTGCCGACGAGCGGCGTGAAGCGCTCAGCGACATCGTTGAATGGAATCGACTTGACGCCCTCGACCTGAAATTTGCTCGGCGTCAGATGCGTGGCGAGCAGCGTCTGCAGTTGCGGCGCCTGCGGCTGTACCTGAAGTGTGACGTTCGGTCCTTTGCTGGGTGCATTCACTTGAGGCAGCGAATCCAGCGGGTTACCCCCAACGGGGTTTCCCCCCACTACCGGGCGCGTTTGCGCCTGTACTACGCCTGCGGCGAGCGTCGCCAGCAGGAGCGTCCAACTACCGTACCCGAGTTTCATCGGATGTTCCCTCGTTTGGCTTTTTATCGTTCGTCCGTGATTGCCCGGCCTGGCTTTTCACGAACGCTTTACTGACATCGCGCGCACGTCGTCGTGCTTTGCGCTTGCTGCTCACCCCGAACTCCGTGCGTTGCGGAGGACGGGGTGCTCTCATCGGCTACGGTTTTTGTCACGTAGTTCCGTGCTGCATGCTACGTGCTATCCGTGAGTCCATCTACAGTTGTTAACGACCGTCGCTACGGATTACTTATGGCTGGCCGGAATCAAACCATCCACCAGCGACGTCAAACCGCCTGCCGTGCCGGAAGATCCTGCGGTTCCTGCGGCGGCGGTCAGCGTGCCGGTCACCTGCACCACGAGACCCGTTACCGGTGCCAGCAAGGCGCCCGCACCGGAGCTGCCGGAGGTGCTGGTTGCGCCGCCAAGCAGCCCCGTCACCGGGGAGAGCGGATTCGAACTGCCAGCCGCGCTGCTCAGGGTCGAGGTGAGTGAACCCAGCGGCGTGCTGCCCAGCGCGGAAGTCAGTGAGGCGAGCGGTGTGCCCGCGGTCGCGGAAGACAGCGCAGAGAGCGGCGTGCCGCCCAGCACCGAGGTCAGCGAACCGAGCGGGCTTGCGCCGAGACCGAGGCTCGCCAGCGCGGCGTTCAACGGTCCGAGCGGGCCATTGGCGGCGGCGCCGGTGGGCGGGCCGTTGGCCACCACCACGTTCGAGCTGCCCACCAGACTCACGATCAAGCCAGGAATCGGGGCAGCCCCATTCGCGCCGTTCGGATTGACGAGGCCACCGGCATTGGTGACGGTGTTGCCGAGCGAGCCGACCAGGTTGCCGACGTCAGCGCCCAACGGATTGTTGGTCGACGAGCCCACCGTTGTCGCAGCCGTTTTCAGCGCGCCGCCGACCTGCGCGAGCGCACCCGAGACCGGCGAGGCGAGCCCGGTGGTGGTGCCGACCGTCTGCGTGAGCACGCCTGCGCTCTGCACGAGCGGCGTGATCGTCGTGCTGAGCGGTTGCGTGATCTGTTGCACCGGTCCTGACGAAAGCGAATTGCCGAGCGTCACGCCCCCTGCATTGAGCGCGTTGGCCGCTGTGCTGAGCGCGCCGGCGAGCGGCGTGGTGAGCGGTGAAAGGGCAGAGAGATTGCCGCTACCGAGCCCACCCACGGTGGTGCTCAAGCCTTGCGCGACACCGCTCGTCGAACTGACCACCGAGCCGAGACCGGCGACCGTGGTGCCGACGGGGTTCGTCGTCGAACCGGTCTGACCGAGGCCGCTGCTGACCGCATTGGCGAGCGAGGTAAGCGTGCCGCTCGTTGCCGAGACGGTGTTGCCGAGACCTTGCGTGACCTGCGGACTCAGGCCCGGAATGCTCTGCGCGGCGATCGTGCTGCCCAGATCGCTGGCGGTCTTGGCCGCGTCGGTGACGACGCCCGAGGTGCCGGTCGAAGCCGTCGTGGTGGTGGTGCCACCGCTCGATCCCGCACCGCTACCGCCGCCGCCAGAGGCACTCGGTGGTGCGGTAACGCCGTTGCCGCCGCACGCGGCGAGCAGGCAGGCGAGAGCAAGCGCGGAGAGCGGGGCGCGCAACGTCGAGACTGCCGCGCCGGCCGCAAGGGGAGTAAAAAAACGTGAGTAGGACATGGGTGCTCCTCGGTCTCTTCTGGGTGTTTTGATGGATGGTCTCCGCGCGCCTGCATGACTGGACTGCCATTTCGTTTCGGTGACGACGCGGTCGACTCTCATGAACCGCGTCATCACCCACTGCTAAAACGTGCTCATCGTGCTGTTGCTGCGACGAGATCACCGCGTGCCCGACGGCAGTCACCCCGGACTGCCGTTGCGCGACGCCGCTCAGGTCACGTGAACCGGGAGGCTGCGCAGAGCGCCTCCCGGTTCACACGCCTGCTTCTGTGCGGCGGCTTTTACGCCTTGCTACGCTTACTTCTTGCCGAGGCCGCCGAGACCGCCGAGCAGGCCACCCACCAGCGAGGTCACTGGCGAGAGCAGGCTGCCCGCTGCGCCGCTGCCGCTCGTGCCCGTCAGGCCACCCGTGGTGGTGGACGTCGTGGTCGAGGCCACCGTCGTCGTGGTGGTCGTGGTGGCCGCGCCGACCGTGCCCGTCACCGTCGAGAGCAGGCCCGTCACCGGCGCCAGCGGGCCGGTGCTGCCACCGGTCGCGCCGCTCAAGCTGCCCGTCACCGAACTCAGCAGACCCGTGACCGGCGCAAGCGGGCTGCTACCCGCGCTGCCCGCGCCGCCGGTTGCGGAAGTCAGACCGCCAAGCAGACCCGTCACCGGAGCGAGCGGATTACCACTACCCGTGCCGCCCACCGAAGTCAGACCGCCGAGCAGACCGGTTACCGGTGCCAGCGGATTCGACGAACCGCCGGTCAGCAGACCGCCCACCGAGGTCACCGTCGTGCCGGTGCTGCTCACCACCTTGCCGAGATCCGCCGTAATCGGATTGCCGCCCGTCGACGAGAGCAGGCTGCCCGCCTTGCCGAGACCGCCGCCCACCGTCGAGAGCAGTCCACTCACCGGTGCGCCGAGCCCCGTTGCCGAACCGACCGTCTGCGTGGTCGAGGCGACCATCGACGTGATCGGCGTGATGGCCGTGCTGAGCGTCTGCGTGACCTGCTGCACCGGACCCGTCGAGAGTGCCGTCGTCAAGGTGCTGCCGCCATTCGTCACCGCTGCGCCCAGCGTGTCGATCGCGCCGCCGAGCGGCGTGGTGAGTGCACCGAGCGGCGCCAGCGGACCGCTGCCGAGGCTTGTCACGAGGTTGCCCGTGCTCGTGACCGCGCCGCCGACGTTGCCCACCACACCGCCCACGCTCGACACCGTGGTACCGACCGCGTTGTTGCCCGTACCCAGTTGACCGAGGCCCGCCGTTACACCGTTGCCCAGCGTGGAGACCGCTGCGCCGACGTTTTCGACGATGCCGCCCGCAGCCTGGGTGGTTTGCGAGCTGACGCCCGGCAGCGATTGCGACGCGATCGTGGAGCCGATGCTCGAGACCGTCGAACCGGCGTTGCTGACCACGTTGCCTGCGTTGCCTGCCACGGTGCCGAGCGCGTTGGCGACCGGCGTGCTGCCCGTCGTCGTCGTGGTCGAGCCGCCGCCCGTGCCCGACGTGCCGCCCGCACCGGTCGATCCCGTGGTCGTACCCGTACCGCTTGCACCCGTCGAACCGCTGCCGCTGGTCGTCGAAAGTGCGCCGCTGCCACTGCCGCTACCGCTTGATCCCGTCCCCGTGCTCAAGGTCCCCGAGCCTCCGCAAGCGCTCAAAGAGAGCATCGTGGCGACCGTCGCCGCAAGCAGAGTGATACGTACCATGTGGTGGTTTGTTTGAATCTTCATGTCGCCCTCGCATCGCATTGTGTTGTTGGGTGTTGCTGCGTGCCTTTATTTGCAACAGGTGTGCCATTTCAACTGGAGAATCGCGAAGTATTTTTGGCGAACGGGCTGCGCGCCATATCTGGCGCGGTTCTGCGAGGTGAACGAGGAGATGGCGCGAAGCGCGCTGGCGATGCGAAACGGATCGTGGCGAGGCCGATTCGCAGTGTGCGTAACGTAACGACCCAGCGTGCGCGTTACGGTACGCCGCGTAACGTCACGCTGCCGTTTTGCTTGAAACGAGCGGTTCAAACAGATACTTAGTGGAGCGAATCTAACTCAGTGTTAATACTATGTGCTGCACCGCACGCATTGCCGTTAATCTATGTATACGCAAAGCTTCAAAAGCATTAGTTCGAAAACGGCTTGAGACAATTGCTTTAATAAGATTGATGCGCTATAAAAGCCGGAAGCATCACAGTTTGACGAGGGAGGTGCGATATCGGACAGACGGCCAAACGTAATGCGTAGCAGTTTGCGGCCGCGATGAAAGTGGTGTGCAGTGTACGAGACCCACAGGCGATGAACGAGAGAATCATCGTTTGTGACACTGAAAACACCCGCGTCGTGTGCAGATATGAATATCAAATGAATAGATGAAGTTCCGAGGGCGAAAATGAAAAACCTGACTATCAAATTCCTGAGAGAAACCAAAGGCGTGACGGCGCTTGAGTATGGCCTGATTGCCGGACTGATCGCAGTAGCGATTGCTGCATCCGTCACCACGTTGGGCACAGACCTGAGCAGCGTGTTCACCACTGTCGCTGGCAAACTACCCACCACTTCTGGCGGCTAGTCGAAATCAAGGCGGCGACTCCTGTCATAGCGAACGAAAAATAACGGCCTTTGCAGGCCGGTGCTTTAGCTCGCCTGTCGAGAGTGTTGGCTAATAAGGTGTGCGGGCTGCTGCCGCGGTCCGCACCGGGTCGTTGCGCTCGTCGAGTGCTCTATGAATGTGCCAGTAGCTGATTTTCTGCTAGTAGCGTGGGCTGCGGCGGTCGCGTTGTGCGACTGTCGCAGTCGACGTATTCCCAATTCACTTGTCGTGGCCGGACTGGTCGCGGCATTCGCCGTTGCATTCCTGCAACGCAATCCTTTTGATGTTTCGATGGGCCAGGCCGCGCTCGGTTTCGCGATCGGTCTCGTCGTGCTGTTGCCGCTCTTCGTGCTCGGCGTGATGGGCGCAGCCGACGTCAAGGTGTTCGCCGTGCTCGGCGCGTGGTGTGGTGTGCACGCGCTGTTCGGACTGTGGGTGGCGGCGAGCATTCTCGGCGGCATGCATGCCGTGTGGGTGCTGCTGTCGACCCGCACGCGGCTCGCTTCGCTCGGGCGGCAACGGGGTCCTACGTTCGCGGTGGGTGAGAAGCGCGCCACGCCGTATGCGGCGTGTCTCACTGCTGCCGCGGTCGCGTTGCTGGTGTTGCATGGCGTAGCGGGGAGTGTGCGATGAACGCATGCACACAACGCGTCGCCGGCAAACGCATCTCATGCCAGCGTGCGCAAGGCAGGCGTACGCAAGGCATGCGTGCGCAAGGCAGGCGTACCTCGAGCCTGCGTCAGCGCGGCGTGGCCGCGGTCGAATTCGCGCTGGTGTTCCCGCTGTTTTTCGTCGTGATGTACGGCATCGTCACGTTCAGCCTCGTGTTCGTCGCGCAGCAGAGTCTCACGCTCGCAGCGGAAGAGGGCGCACGTGCGGCGCTCAACTACCAGCAGGCCACGAGCGTCAGCGCGGCACTCACGGCGCGCGCCAACGCAGCGTGCAGCGCGGCGACCAACATGATCGCGACGATGGTCAACACGGCGACCTGCGTGGCAACACCCACCACCTGCAACTACAACGCTTCGATGGATTGCGTGAACGTCACGCTCACCTACAACTACGCCAGCAATCCGCTGATTCCGAATTTGCCGCTCATGAACATGGCCATGCCCAGTGCGCTCGTCAGCAGCGCGATGGTTCAACTCAACCCCGGAAACATACTGTGATGGCCCCGCTCGCTCCTTGCATGCAAGCACTCTCCTGGACGCCTGCGCACGCCTTCAATCGGCCCGCGCTCAGATTACGAGGTGAGCCGTCATGCCGAATCTGACCCGTATCGCAGCAGGCGCGCTGATCGTACTCGCGGTCCTGCTCGGCGTGTTCGCGTGGTCGCTCTCACGCAAGCCGGCGGTGCAGCCGCAAACCACCGTCGCGCAAGCCACCTTTCCCGTGGTGGTCGCGGCGCGCGCGTTGCCGGCAGGCAAACCGATTACCGTCGACGCACTGCGCGTCGAATCGCTGCCCATCAATCCGAATGGCGCCTTTGCCGATCCGTCGCAACTGGCAGGACGTGTACCTGTCAGCGATATCGGTGTGCAGTCGCCGGTGCTGGAAGGGCAACTGTCGTCGGGACTCGCCGAAGGTGTCGAACAGGGTGAACGTGCGATTGCCGTACGCGTCGACGAAAGCAACGCGGTGGGCAACCGGCTGCGTCCAGGCAATTTTGTCGACGTGTTCTTCACGCTAAAACGCGACAGCAACGGCGGTATCAACAACGGCGCGGAAATCGATCGCAGCCAGGCGCGCCTGCTGTTGTCGAAGGTGCGGGTGCTGGCATTCGGCACCGCGACGCCGAGCGCCGACACGGCCAACGACGCCACCGGCATGGTGCGCACCGCCGTGCTCGCCGTACCCGTTGCCGATATCGACAAGCTGACGCTCGCTGAAGGTGCGGGACGTCTGGTATTCGCGCTGCGCAATCCAAAGGATGCCGAAGTAATGGAAGCGTCTGCGTTTGCGATGCCTGCAGGCGTGTTGAAGATTGCGGCGAGCGCGCCTGCCGGCGTGGCGTCGCAGGACTCGACGCGCGCCGCAGCAGGCCTCGCGCTCAACGAACTCTCCGGCAGTACCGGCGAGACGGCGAATGTGACGCGGGCCGTGGCCAGCCCGCATGCCGCCGCGCCTGTCGCACGCGTCGCAGCGCGTGCAAGCGGCAGCACAGAAGGAATTGAAGTCATACGGGGTGGGCGTACCGAAACGGTCGCCCGTTGAAGGGTTCTGGGGAGCGGGCGGCCGGTCGATGCGCCCACACAATATGAAAAAACGGATTATCGGATGCGGTTTCGCAGCCTGGCTGTGCCTGGCAACGCTCGTGGTCGCGCCGGCCAGCGACGCAGCGGATGCCCCGCAGGCAGTCAACATCACGGTCGGCTCGCAACAGTCGCTCGCGAGTGGCCATACCTTGACGCGGATCGCCGTGGGCGATCCGTCAGTCGCGGACGTGCTCATCATTCGCGGCGACAAGCATGGCGGCGTGCTGCTGATCGGCAAGTCACCGGGCACCACGAACGTGATGGTGTGGGCACGTGATCGCGACGCGCCGCTCTCCTACACGGTGAACGTGGGGACCGCGGCCTCGCGTGCGTTGCTGGGGCCGGGCACCCCTTCGGTGCAGACGATGGGCGACACGGCGCTGATTTCCGGCTCGGCGGTGAACATGGAGCAGCATCAGCGCGCCGTGGATGTCGCCGAAGGTGAGGCCCGTGCGCACAGTGCGGCGGGACAGGACAACGGTGCGGGTGCCGGCAGCGGCACGGGCGCGGCGAGCAGTAGTCATGGCGGCGCAGGCGCGGCGGGTTCAACTGGTTCAGCGGGTTCGGGTAATGCGGCAGGCACGACGGGCCTCGTCGTGGATGCCTCCACGGTCGCGACGCGCTCCGTGGTGCAGGTGGATGTGCGGGTAGTCGAGTTCAGCCGTTCGGTGTTGAAAGAGGTCGGGCTGAATCTGCTCAAGCAGAACAACGGCTTCACCTTCGGCTCGTTCGCGCCGGCCTCGCTGAGCTCGGCGACCTTCGGTGCGAACCCGTCGTTCACCTCGACCTCGCCGATTTCGTCCGCGTTCAACCTGGTGTTCAACTCGGTCACGCACGGCATCAGCGCGAATCTGAGCCTGATGGAGAGCAACAACCTCGCACGCGTGCTGGCCGAGCCGACACTCGTGGCGTTGTCCGGCCAGACCGCAAGCTTCCTGGCCGGTGGCGAAATTCCGGTGCCGGTGCCGCAGGGTCTCGGCACGACCTCGATTGAATTCAAGCCGTATGGGGTGGGCCTGACCTTGACGCCGACCGTGCTGAGTCCCGAACGGATCGCCCTGAAAGTGGCGCCGGAAGCGAGCGAACTCGACTTCACCAACGCGGTGACGATCAACGGCGTCTCCGTGCCGGCCATTACGACGCGCCGCGCGGACACGACGGTTGAACTGGGTGACGGCGAAAGCTTCGTGATTGGCGGCCTGATCGATCGCGAAACCATTTCGAACGTGTCGAAGGTGCCGGTGCTCGGCGACCTGCCGATTATCGGCGCGTTCTTCAAGAACCTGAGCTACTCGCAGAACGACAAGGAGCTGGTGATCATCGTGACGCCGCATCTGGTGTCGCCGATCGCGAAGGGCGCGGCGCTGCCGTCGACGCCGGGTGAACTCTCGGAGCAGCGTGACGGGCCGGTGTGGCGTTCGCTGCTGGGTGGTGTGATGGCGCCGGATGCGGCGCCGGGATTTTCAAAATGAACCTCGACCTGTTCACGATTTCGCCGCTGTGGTGTCGCGCATGCCGCGCACCGGCACCGGCGCATCGTGAGGAGGACGAACAGGGCAGGCAGAACGGTGCGCGCAGGCGCGCCGCCAGCAGTGCGCAACACAAATCGACGGGCCGGCAGTCGTGGCCGTCAAAGGATGTCCATCATGAACGCGAGAACGCAATCGTTGACTGAACGCGCGATCACCGATCACTTCGTGTTCGCGTCGCTCGCCGACGAGCACGTGCACTGGTTGGCCGATACACTGATCGGAGTAGGGGCGCTCGAGCCGGTCTCGCTCGATCCGACCATGCTCACGCAGCGCATTGCGGCGCTCAATCCGTCGCTGGTCTTCGTCGACTTCTCCGGTGGCCGTGCGGCCGCTGCGAGCGCCGCCGCCGCGGCCGCACGCGCCGCTTATCCGGGCCTGCAGATCGTCGCGGTCGGCAGCGTGGGCGAGCCGGAAAGCGCGCTCGCCGCGCTGCGGGCCGGCGTGCGTGACTTCATCGATCTGGCCGCGCCGGCGGACGACGCCCTGCGCATCACGCGTCAGGTGATCGACAATCTCGTCGAGCCGGTCAGCCGGCATGGCAAGGTCACCGTGCTGCTGGGCGCGCGGGTCGGCATGGGGGTGAGCACGCTTGCCGCCAACCTGTCGGCCATGCTGCACCGGCGCGACGCGTCGCAAGGCAGGCGCAGCCTGCTGTTCGATCTCGGCTTGCCGGCCGGCGACGGCTCGCTGCTGCTCAACACCCGCAGTGAATTCAACTTCGTCGAAGCGGTGCGCAATCTGCGCCGCTTCGATCAGACCTTCGTGCATACCGCGCTGTCGCGTCATGCGAGCGGCCTCGCGCTGAGCAGCCTGCCGCCGAATCTCGCCGACATGCGCGAGGTCTCGTACTCCAGTTCGGTGAGCCTGCTGAACCGTCTGCGTGCGTTTTTCGACCAGCAGATCATCGACCTCGGCGGCTTCAGCAACAGTGAGTTCATCGCGCACGTGGCGCGCTCCGCTGACGAAACCTGGCTGCTGTGCGATCAGGGCGTGGCCTCGATCGTCTCGGCGGTGGGCGTGCTGGACGGCCTGCGTGAAGAGGGCGTGGACACCGCCAGCGTCGGTCTGATCGTCAACAAGTTCGAACCGGATCTTGGTCTCACCGCCGCGCAGATCGCGCAGCGTCTGGATATCCCGCTGCTCGCCACCTTGCCGGAGCGGCGCGTGCCCTTGGGACAGGCAGTCAATCAGGGACAGTTGTTGAGCGACACGGCGCCGCGCGACCCCTATGTACGCGCGCTCGAGCCGCTCGTCGAAAAGCTGGGTGGCGCGGCTGGCGCAGCAGCGCACGCGCACGGCAAGTCGGCGCTCAGTGCGCTCAAGCGCTTCATTCCAACCCCCACCAAGCGGTCATAGACGATGGCTAAAGACATCGAATTCGCCGACGACGCACCTGCGTTCGCGCATAGCCAGCAGTTCCAGGACATCAAGAACGCGGCGCACGAACATCTGCTCACGCGCATCGAGGAACTCGGCGCGGAGTTCGGCCGCTGGTCGCGTAACGCGATCAATCAGTTCGTCGATCTGGAGATGGACAGCTTCGTGAGGCTGCGCCGCATTCCGATCAACGAGAGCGAAGTGCGTCTGATTGCCGAGGCGCTCACCAAGGAGCTGGCGGGCTTCGGTCCGATCGAAGACCTGCTCAACGACGCGGCGGTCGAAGACATCCTGATCAACGGCTACAACGACGTGTACGTGTCGCGTCACGGCATGCTCACCAAGATTCCGGTGCGCTTTGCCGACAACGCGCATCTGCTGCGGATCGTGCGGCGCATTCTCGCGCCAATCGGGCGACGCCTCGACGAGTCGAACCCGATGGTCGATGCGCGTCTGCCGAACGGCGGGCGCGTGAACGTGGTGATCGAGCCGCTCTCCATCGACGGGCCGATCGTCTCGATCCGCAAGTTCCGCAAGGACCCGCTGCGCCCCGACGATCTGCTCGCCAACGGCACCTACAGCCCGGAAATCGGCGCGCTGCTGGAAGCGGCGGTGGCGGCGCGCTGCAACGTGCTGGTGTCGGGCGGCACGAGTTCGGGCAAAACCTCGTTGCTGAATGCGCTGGCGTTTCACATTCCCGAACCGGAACGGGTGGTGACGATCGAGGACACCGCCGAACTCTCGCTGAATCACCCGCATGTGGTGCGGCTCGAAAGCCGTCCCGGCGGCTTCGACGGCGCCGGTGTCGTGACCATTCGCGACCTGTTGCGCAACACGCTGCGGATGCGCCCGGACCGCATCATCGTCGGCGAAGTGCGCGGCGGTGAAGTGCTGGAAATGCTGCAGGCCATGAACACGGGCCACGACGGTTCGATGGGTACCGTGCACGCCAGTTCGCCGCGCGAATGTCTGTACCGGCTCGAAATGCTGGCGGGCTTCGCGGGCTTCCAGGGCACCGAGTCGAGCCTGCGCCGGCAGATCGCCAACGCGATCGACTTCATCGTGCAGATTGGGCGGCTGTCGAATGGACGGCGGCGCATTCTGTCCATCACCGAAGTCACGGGTCTCGCCGACAACATCATCGCGACCCAGGAGCTGTATCGCTACGAGCCCGTGACCACTCAGGACGGCGAAGAACTCGACCAGTGGACCTCGCTCGGCATCCATCCGCATTCGCCGAAGCTCGCGCGCTTCCGTCAGGCGCTCGGCGGCGTGCCGGACGTGCACGGCCGGTTCAGCGGCATTGGCGGCGGCGGGTTCGATGGAGGCTTCAATGTCTAGCTTCGTGCTGATCTTTGCGGCGCTCGCGCTGCTGTGTGCGGCCGGTGCGTTGCTGATCCTGCAACGCGGCGCGCAACGCAAGGAACAGGCGAGCACCGCGCGTTTCATCGACAGCCGCATGGCACCGGCCGTGGCCGCGGGTCTCGACGGCGCGCGCGGAGCGTTTGGCGGCAATGCGGCGGCTCATGGGGGAGGCCACACGGCGGCGCGCACGGCGGGTCTCGCCTTTGGCGGAGCCGCTGGCGGCAGTGGCGCAGCAGGTGGGGCCGCCGGCAACGCAGCGGGCGGCACACGTCAGACCGCCGGCGCGCGTGCGCCTGCCGCGCAGTTGCAAACCTCCGTGCAGGCGCCGCAAGCGGGCGCCAGCTGGCGCGAGCTGGCCCGCTATCAGGTAGCACGCTGCTTCCTCGCGCTCGATCACATCATGAACCGCGCGGGCATCACCAACGCGCGCACGCTGGTCGCCATCGCAGGCGGCTTCACGGCCGTGCTGTGCCTGTGGGCGGGCCGCGAGGGTGGCTGGCCGGCGGCGGGCGTGACGCTGCTGGCGTGCGCCTGCACGGTCTACTTCGTGCTGTCCACCCGCACCAACAAGCGCCGCATGATGATCGTGCGGCAATTGCCTTCGTTTCTGGACGGCATCGTGCGGCTGATCGTGCTCGGCAATAGCGTGCCGGCAGCATTCCAGGGCGCCTTGCAGACCACCGAAGCCCCGCTGCGCACCTGCCTCGATCAGGTGTCCCGACTGTTGCGCAGCGGCGTCGAAATCGACCGCGCGCTGTCGCAGGCCGCCATGCTGTATGGCGCCAACGAACTCGAACTGGTGGGCGCGGTGTTGCGCCTGTCGGTCAAGTACGGCGGCCGCGCCGATGTGATGCTCGACCGCATGTCCACCTTCATGCGCGATCTCGAACAGGCCGAGCGTGAGCTGTCCGCGATGTCCGCGGAGACGCGCATGTCGGCAGTGGTGCTGGCCCTGTTGCCGGTGGGCATAGGCGGCTTTCTGATCCTGACGAATCCGCGTTATTTCGGCGCGATGTGGTTCGATCCGAACGGGCGCAAGCTGGTCTATCTGGCTTTCGCATTGCAACTGGTTGGCGCCTGGCTGCTGCATCGCCTGACGCGCCTGAAGAGGTCATGATGGACGCGAACCAGATAGCCGCCATTGCGCTCGCTGTCGCCGCACTGGCGTTGCTGTTGATTGCCGGGCTCGTGCTGGCGAGAATCGCCGCCTCGCGGCGCAGCGAACGCACGCTCGTGCATGCGCTGGATCAACGGGCGCAGCAAAGCGCGGCGCGTGTCGCCGCAAATGCGGCAGCCGGCAAGGACGGTGCGACGAAGCCCGCCAACAACGCAGCGAACAGCGGCGCCGATGGCAAGACCGGGCCGCGCAAGGGCTTCAAGGGACTGCTGGACAGTCTCGCGCTGGCCGGCATCCGCTGGCTCGACACGCCGCTCGGCCGCAAGATGGTGGCCGATGAGGACCGGCGCTTTCTCGAACAGTGCGGCTTCATCGACACGCGCACCCGTGGGCTCTTCCTGATGACGCGCATCGCCGGCGCGATCGTTCTGCCGCTGATCGCCAGCGTGCTGGCGAGCGGCCATCTCGAGAACCGGCGCTATCTCGCGCTGGTGGTCGGCATGGTAATCGTCGGCTTTCTCGCTCCGAAAATCTACATCCAGCGCCGCGCGTCCAACCGCCGGCTCGGGGTGGTCGACGAACTGCCGATGCTGGTCGACCTGCTGCGTCTGTTGCAGGGCGTGGGGCTCTCGCTCGATCAAAGCCTGCAGGTGATGGTCAGCGATTTCAAAGGCGTGCTGCCCATCCTCTCCGGCGAACTCGAAATCGCCCAGCGCCAATTCGCGGCAGGCCGCACGCGCGAGCAGTCGTTGCAGCGGCTCGCGTCGAGTTACGACAACGAAGACATGCGCGCGGTCGTGCGTCTGCTGATCCAGGTGGACCGGCACGGCGGCGCAGTGCAGGAACCGCTCAAGCAGTTCGGCGAACGGCTGCGCGAAACGCGCCGCGCCATGTTGCGCGACCGCATCGGCCGCATGTCCGTGAAGATGACGGGCGTGATGATCATGACGTTGCTGCCCGCGCTGATGATCGTCACGGCCGGCCCCGGCGTGCTGGCGGTGACGCATTCGCTGAAGTCCATGAAACGGTAGGTATGGCCATGACGTACGACGTATTTTTTCAACCGCCTGCGTTGCGCACTGCGCGCCCCGCCGTGCGCACCATGCAACGCGCCGGGGTGCTGCTGATGCTGGCCACGCTGGGCGCCTGTGCGATGCCGTCGGGCTATGGCGTCGGTGCACAGGCGGAACGTGCCGCGGAGATTCAGCAGGCCACGCGTGACCCGGCGCCGGACGCGCCCGGCACTTACCTGGACCTGATCAACCGCATGCAGGCGCAAGGGCTGTATTACGCGTCGCTCGCGCATATCGACGCCTACGAGAAACAGTACGGTGTGACGCCGGACACCATCGTGCTGCGCGCCGACGCGTTGCGGATGACGCAGCAACCGGCGGCCGCGGCGCAGAGTTATACGAAGCTGCTGCAAACGCCGCTGGCTGCACGCGGTCATCGTGGCCTCGGTTTGATCGCGGGCGCTGCGGGTGACTTTGCGCGCGCCGCCGACGAGTTGCAGCAGGCTGCGCAACTCGCGCCGACCGACGCGCTCACGCTGTCCGATCTCGGCTACGCGCGCCTGCGCGAGGGCAACATAGCCGGTGCCCGCGTGCCGTTGATGAAGGCGGCGGAGCTCGATCAAAGCAATCCGAAGATCATCAGCAATATCGCGCTTTACCTGCTCGCGAGCGGCGAAGAGAAACCCGCTGCGGCGTTGATGGAGCAGCAGAAGTTCACGCCCGATGTGCGGGCCGCGATTCGCGGCGATGCGCACAAGGTCACGGTGGCGGGGCACACGTATCAACACGCAGCGCAGATGCAGCAGCTTCAGCAGAGTCAGCAGAGTCAGCAAGACCCACGCGCTGCGCCGCCGATGGCCGCGCCGGTGGCGATGAGCGGCCAGACGTTCGATGCGGCGCCGCGTCTGTTGCAACGGTTCGCACAATAAAAAGTTTGGGGGGAAAGATGAACAAGATCAATGACGATGCGCGTGGTGAGTCCACTGCGGCCTCTGCGGCCGCGGTGGTCATTCAGCACGCCGCCGCGCGGTGCGTGGCGGTGAACGGGAAGGCGAGGGCGAAGGCACGTACAACACAAGCGTCGCAGCAGGCGCGTGTGCTGCGCGCGTTGACCGCGCTGCTGATGCTGACGTCGCTCGGCTGCGCGGCGCCGTGCTGGGCGCAGGGCGATGCCGGTGAGGCGAGCGCGCCGCCGAGCGAAGTGGACCACGCGACAAATGCGTGGCTCGCGCTCCAGCGCAGCAACACCGCCGCCGCGCCCGCGCAACCGATGCTCGGCGCGGAAGCCGGACTCGCATATCAACGCTATCTGACGTCGTTCACGTCGAAGATTCCGGAATCGTACGGCTCCATGATGGGTCAGGGCGGCAGCGGCGGCTCGCCGTCGGGCGGACTGCCGCAGAACTGATATGCCGAGACGCTTCCCATCTTTCGTGCGCACGCAACGGTCTGGCGAATCGCCGGCCGCGCTGCACGTTCGCCGTGATAGCGAGCGCATGGCAAGGGTGCGCGCGGTGACGCGGCGTCGTCAGCGTGGCTCGACGCTGCTGGTGGCGGCCCTGTGCCTCGCCATCGCGCTCGCCGCGCTGGGTGCGATCGACGTCGGCAACTTTTATTTCATGCGCCGCGATCTGCAACGCACGGCCGATCTGGCCGCTGCCGCAGGCGCGCAAACCATTGGCAGCGCGACCAGCACGGCGGGCGATTGCGCCGCGGCCACCGCCTCCGCGCAGCAGAATGCGCAGACCGGCAACAACATGCCGAACGCCACCGTCACGGTGGTGTGTGGACGCTGGGATCCGTCCGTCAACGCAGGGCAATCGTATTTCGCACTCACGGGCACGCCGATGAATGCGGTGCAGGTAACGGTCCAGCAGACCGTGCCGTACTTCTTCATGGGACCGGCGCGCACGCTGCAGGCCACTGCCACCGCACAGAGCACCAACGTCCGTTCGTTCTCCGTAACGACGGCGGTAGCGAGTCTCTCGGGCGGCTTGCTCAACGGACTGCTGAATGGCCTGCTGGGCGGCAATCTGAATCTGAGCGTGGCCTCGTATCAGGGGCTCGCTTCGGCGCAGATTAAACTGGGCGATCTGGCGACCGCGCTGGGCGTGGGTTCGATGAGCCAGTTGCTCAATACCCAGGTCACGCTGGCGCAACTGGTCAGGGCGATGGCAACGGCGGTCAGTCAGAGCACGACCGCGAGCGCGACCGTCATCACGGATTTGGGAACGATTGCCGCGTCGATTCCGGGTGGGCAGCAGATTGCCTTGGGCAACAGCGCAGGCACCAACGGATTACTTGCCGTGGCGCTGGGTGATCCGCAGGCGGCGGCGACCGCAACGGTGAACGTGCTCGACGCGTTGATGGTGGCCGCCGAGATCGGCAACGGACAGTCCGCGATCAATCTGGGCACGGCGCTGAATCTCGGCGCTCTGGCGAACGTCACGGCGCAGGCGCGGTTGCTCGAGCCGCCGGTGATCGCGGTGGGCGAGGCGGGTTTCAACGCGGACGGCACGCCACGTACCAGCGCACATTCGGCGGCGGTGCGGCTCTATCTCAACGTTCAGTTGCTCAATGTGAATCTCCTCGGCATTGTGCAGATGAGCGCGTTGAATCTGCCCGTTTCGATCGATGTGGCGTCAGGCACGGCAGGCTTGCAGAGCACGCAATGCACGACATCGAAGGCGGCCAGTCAGAGCGTGATCTCGGCACAGGCGGGTGTTGCATCGCTCTGTGTCGGCATGGACGCCGCCAGCAATCTGACCAACTATAAAACATTGATGGCCTGCAATACGCCCGTGCCGGTGACGAGTCTGACCGTGTTAGGGGTGGACGCGCTTAGCCTGTATGTGGGTAACCCCACTGCCAAGCCTACGCCGACCGGGCTGCTCCTGAATCTCCAGCAGGCCCAGCCGGCGACGATGACGTTCAACGGCATTGTGGGTGATAGTGACGACTACCAATCCACCAACACCAATGCCCTGGGTTCGGCCACCAGCGGCGTGCTGACCCAGGTTGTCTCGGCACTGTCCAGTTCCGTCTACGCGGTGTTTGCGGGCGTTCCGTTGACAAATGGTCTCGTCTACAACGCGGTAGTGGGGCTGCTCAACGCTCTGGTCAATCTGCTCACGCCCATCCTCAACTCGCTCGACGCGTTGCTGGTTCCTTTACTCCAACTGCTGGGTGTCCAGATCGGTGTCGTGACAGTTCACGATCTCGGACTGACCTGCGGTCAGGCACAACTGGTTTACTGATTCTTTGCCCATGAGAACCACCGCCAAAATCGACGAACTCGATATCTACGTCTGGGAAGGCAAGGCCGACATCGTCGACCGGGTCGCCCGCTGCATGGCGAGCTTCGATGTCGAGGTGATCCGCGCGGACGACATCGCGATCTCGCCCGAACGGACCGCCGCGCGGCCGGCGCTCGCCATCATCAGCGTGTCGGTGATCGACAGCGGCGCGCTGATCCTGCGCGACTGGCAGGCCGCTCACGGCATGCCGGTGGTGTGGGTGGGCGCGGCGCCCCGCGATCACGATCCGACGATGTACCCGTCCGAGTATTCGCACGTCCTGCCGCTCGATTTCACCTGTGCCGAACTGCGCGGCATGGTCACCAAGCTGGTGTTGCAGATGCGCGCGCACAGCGCCAGGACGCTCGAGTCGAGCGCGCTGGTGGCGAACTCGGAATGCATGCAGGCGCTGCTGCACGAAGTGGACACCTTCGCCGACTGCGACACGCCGGTGCTGGTGCACGGCGAGACCGGCGTCGGCAAGGAACGCATCGCCCAACTGCTGCATGAAAAGCACCGCCGCTACGGGCAGGGCCCGTTCGTGCCGGTGAACTGCGGCGCGATTCCGGATGGTCTGTTCGAGTCGCTCTTCTTCGGCCACTCGAAGGGCTCGTTCACGGGCGCAGTGGTGGCCCACAAAGGCTATTTCGAGCAGGCCGACGGCGGCACGCTGTTCCTCGATGAAATCGGCGATCTGCCGCTTTACCAGCAGGTCAAGCTGCTGCGCGTGCTGGAGGACAGTGCGGTCACGCGGATCGGCTCGGCCACGCCGGTGAAGCTCGATTTCCGGCTGGTGGCGGCGAGTCACAAGCATCTGCCGCAACTCGTCAAGGACGGCACGTTTCGCGCCGACCTGTTCTACCGGCTGGCCGTGATCGAACTTAAAATTCCGTCGCTGGAGGAGCGCGGCGCGGTCGACAAGATCGCCATCTTCAAGTCGTTCATTGCGTCGGTGGTGGGCGCGGAACGGCTCGATGCGTTGCCGGACCTGCCGTACTGGCTGGCCGACGCGGTGGCCGACACGTATTTCCCCGGCAACGTGCGCGAACTGCGCAACCTGGCGGAGCGGATCGGCGTGACGGTGCGCCAGGTCGGCGCCTGGGATGCCGCGCGTCTGCAGCGGTTGTTGGCGCAGGCGCGCAGCAACCAGCCGGTGCCCGCCGAGAGCGCCGCGGAAGTGCTGGTGGATCGCAGCAAATGGGATATGAACGAGCGCAACCGCGTGCTGGCGGCGCTCGACGCGAATGGTTGGCGCCGCCAGGATACGGCGGGAACGCTGGGGATTAGCCGCAAAGTCTTATGGGAGAAAATGCGCAAGTATCAAATTTTCGACGAAGAGCCCGAGAGCCGCGAAACTGAGTAATAATGAGACGTTTTGCAATAAAACAAAAACTGTTCGAGCAGGAATTACATGGACCATAAGTCGAAACTTCGGCAGATCGCCTTAGGCGCTCTGGTCGCGTTGGGGGCAGCGCAGGGTGTCTTCGCTCAGGCTTTGCCGAACAGCGCAGCAAGTGCTGCCGTCGTACCCCAGGATGCAACCACGAGCGCATTGCCCGCCACGACTCCGGCCGAGTCGGGGCAGACCACTGCGTTGACGCCTGATGAAGCAAAGCAATCCGCCGCCGGTAACGTGGCGGAATTGCAGCAGTTGATCCGCGGTACGGATCTGACAGAACTGCGCACCACCTACAACGGTAGCTACGGTGCGAGCCTGCTCTATAACGCGAAAGAGATGACGTACTACGTCGCGTTGTTCCAGCAGAAAACCTTCTGGCGCGTCATCAAGACCGATGACGACACGCGCGCGGAACTCATCTACAAGGACTTCGTGCGGCAAACGGTGCAGTTGTCCGAGGTGGAAATCCGCCGCATCCGCCTGGCGGCACAGAAGGCTTTCACGGAGCGGATGATCGCGTTGTCGCAGGACCGCGCCAACCGTCTGCAGGCAGACCTCGAAGTGGCGCATCAGCAACAGACGCTGGTCAACAGCCAGCAGCAACAGACCCAGGCGGAAGCCACCGCGCTTGCGCAGCAGAAGGCGCAGGCCCAGAGCGAGTTGCGCGCGGCGCAGAAGCAGGTGCAGGATCTGCAGCGTCAGCTCGATTCGGGTTTGCCTACTATGGCGCGCTGAAGCAGGTAACCGGCCGGAAGCTGATTGCCTGGCCCGACCGCTGTCACGAAACATGTGGCAGTCAGATGGACAAAAAACCTCGTACGGGACGCCGCACGAGGTTTTTTCTTTTGGGTGATTCTTTTAAGCGAAAGCGGGAAAAAATCGAATAGAAATGCGCAAGGAAACGGCATGAGACTGGCAGGAAATGAGGTGGAAATTCGAGTAAAAAGCCGGTTGTAAAAGCAGGTTAAAGGGGGGGGCGAAGTCCAACCGCAAACCCGCAGAGCCAAAACCAAACCCGTGTCCGGCCCTTCAGGCTATTCCGCGCTGACCGCCTCCACACCGCGCGCCGAACTGCGGCGCGAGATGCTCTCCCACGCAGCCACGACGATCATCACGGCGGTCGTCAGACCGCCCGTCATCAGCAAGTCGGTGTGGAACGCAAACGGCACGACGAGCGCGAGCAGCGCCAGCCCTATCCAGTGCGACAACGGGAACGAGCCGTACACCACGCGCTTGTATAGCCCGTTGCCCACCACGTAGATGGCCGGACCGCCGAGCAGCAGCCACGCCGTCGATCCGCTGATGTGCTCGGGTGGATGCAGGATGACGAGGTCATCCGCCGCCGCCGACACGATCACGCCCGCAATCAGCACCACGTGCACGTAATGAAAGTACGCTGCCATCTGGCCAGGCTCGCTCGCGCGCGAGATGGCGTGGCTGCCGGCGCTGCTGCTGGTATCGAAGTAGACCCACCACATCGCCACGCTGCCCGCGAAGCACACCAGAAACGCGATGATGGCCGGCGCGCTCCATGCCGCCAGGTCCGACAGCGTGCCGCCCGTGACCAGCACCGATTCGCCGAGCGCGAGGATCACGAAGGCCTGGCAGCGTTCGGCGATGTGGCCGCCCTCCGTGGTGCGCCAGTCTGCGGCGCTGGAGCGGCCGAGTATGGGCAGCGGGAAGCCGAACATCGGCGACACGTATTCGCACAGCACGGCCACCGCCCAGCACGCAAAGCGCGGTGTACCGTCGAGCAGACCGCCGGCGATCCACGCAATGCCTGAGATGACGAGCCACCCGCAGATGCGCCGGAAGTTCGCGGTAAGCGCGTGACGCGAGCCGAGAAAGCCCAGCACCACGAGACTGCGGCCCACCTGGATCGCCACGTAACTGATCGCGAACACGAGGCCGCGTTCGCCCCACGCCAGTGGCAGACTGGCGGCCATCACCATGCCGATCAGCATCACCGCAAACAGCAGCAGGCGCACCTGGATGCGCTCCGGGTCGAACCAGTTGGTGACCCAGCAGGTGTACTGCCAGCCCAGCCACACCGCGAACCAGAGGATCAGGGTTTGCAGCGCGCTCACCGCGCTCAGGTCGTGGACGAGGCGATGTGAAAGCTGCGTGACGGCAAACGCGTAGATCAGGTCGAAAAACAGTTCGACATACGTAACACGCGCTTCGTGGCCATCGCGCTCGCGCAGGAAGCGGGCAGGGCTAGTGGTCTCAATGGACATGCTGTCGTTCCTTCTGCGGGAGCGGGCAGTGTGGGCGCGCGGTTTTGCTTTCGCGCGCTGTTGGGTGGCTGGGTCGTTGCCTGGTTGCGCCGCCGTGTTCGCGCTACTGCGCGGCTGTGTAGCGGTCGTATTGCGGCTTTATCGCGGCTGATCGCGACCGCACGGCGACCGCACGGCGACCACATAGCGACCGCACGACGCGCACACCACGAACAATGGGCAGCAAATGGCGAGCGCCTGGCCACCCAGCAGTCCACGCCAATGCGTGCGTGGCATGCCGCTGCGCTAACCCATGCCCGGTGCTTGCCTCACCGTTTGCGCATACCTGCCGGATCGCAAATAAAAACGCTACTTCTTCTCTTTAGCTGGCGCGTGTGGGCGGGTCTTCGCGGGAGCGGACCTGCGTGGTTCGTCAGCGTCGATGGCGATGGGATCGCTGGCCGGGAAGGTTTCGTCGAGCGCCTCGTCGAGGCGATCGTCCGCCGTTTCAACGGGTTCCGGCGCGTGAGGCTTCGGCTTGGACATGTCGTACTCCGCAGAGGTAGCGAGCTTTGAGCATAGCGCAAAGCGGCGTGCATCGGCCACCTGGCCGGTTGGCCATTGCGTGGCATCGGGCCTTTCCGTAACGAAACGCGCCGGCCACGCATCACGTGATGCGACCGTGACGAGGGCCACGCGCGCCCAGCCCCATGTTTGCATCGCAGGCGAGCCACACCCGCTACAGGTCGTCAAACCTTGCTTCAAATTGCAACTGGGTTATTTCGTCTTGGGTGTGTCGCGGGACGGAGCCCGAGCGGCACATTGACGGGGTAGCGCACACATGAATGCAGACAGGCGAAAGCCGGCACAGCGCTTTAACGCTTTACATGTCGTGGAGGCGGAACTGGAACACCTGGAGTGGGCGACGCGGCAGCCCGTGGTGCAGATGTTCGACGCGGGCTACTGGCGGCGTCGCGTGCTGGCGGTCAAGTGTGGCTTTGAACTGACCCACCAGCAACGCTTGCGTATCGAACAGATCCTGCTGCGGCTGAACAAGACGGAGGCGGCAGACTAGGCCGCCCAGGACGGAGGCAGCAGACGAGGCTACCGCGGCCAGGTGAACCTATTCGTGGCTGCCGTTGTTGCCGCCGCCGTCGCCACCGCCCGTGCCGAACAGCCGGCGGCGGCGCGTGACGACCACCGGGCCGTCCGCCGGACGATCCGACGGCGCGCGCTCGGACGGACTGCGCTCGGAGGGTGACTGCGCGCCGTACGACTCGCGCGGTTCACGGGGTTCCCGCGGTTCGCGATGTTCACGCGGCTCGCGCGAGCCATGCGGTCCACGCGTGGTGTGCTCGCCGTGCGAAGGACGGCCGGCACGAGGCGCCGGACGGGTTCCGGTGTCGAGCTGGATGGTCGAGATGGCGCGCTTGTAGATGCCTTGCAAGCCGACCGGCGTGCGCAGCATCACCAGATACTGATCGAACGACTCGATGCAGCCCGTCAGGCGAATGCCGTTGACGAGATAGATCTCGACGCGCTTTCTTTCCTTGCGCGCTGCGTTCATGAAGTCGTTTTGCGGATGCGATTCTGCGGATGGCATGGACAAGTCAGGTAAGAAGGACAGTTGCTCGACGCGATTCTACCCTTTTCAGAGAAGCAAGCGGGTCAGGCGTTCCGTCCACTATAACGGCTTGCGCACATAGAAGCACCTGATAACTGGCGCATGTAACGTTGCGTTACCAATCTGGACGAGGAGTTGGCGGCTGCCGCATGGCAATTTCTCGCTGATGAATGGAATAAAGCCGCCGCTGACAGCGTTTATGCCCGTATGGACGTGCGGCACCCCGGCCGTGAGTGCGCCACCGCACACAGACGTCCATCCATCCCGTCAGGAGACAGCATATGAAGGCTTCCCGTACTTTTTCAGGCGTATGCATGGTGTTGGCGTTGTTACTCGCATCTCTCGCAGCCTCGGGTTGCAGCACCGCCGGCGACTCCGGTTCCAGCAGCACGTCCTCCAGCTCGGGTGGCAGCAGCGGCGGTTATTAAGCATTCGCCCACCGCGTTCGCCGCGTGAATTTCGAAGCCGAGGTGATTGGCTGGCTCCCGCAGTTGCGCCGCTATGCGCGCGCGCTGACGGGGGACTTCGCATGGGCCGACGATCTGGTTCAGGATACGGCGGAGCGGGCGCTCGCGCGCTGGACGGCGTTTCGTCCGAACAGTAATCTGCGGGCCTGGCTGCTGACGATTCTGCGGCACCTGTATATCGACCAGTTGCGTGCGCGGCGGGAAATTGCGGTTGATGACGAAAGCGCGCCGTGGCGTAATCTGGAGGCGCCGCCTGGCGAAGTGGACGGGCTGGTGCTGCGCGACCTGCAACGCGCGCTGTACCGCCTGCCGCTCGAACAACGTGAAGTCCTGCTGCTGGTCTGCGTCGAGGAGCTGACCTATCAGGAAGCCTCAGTTGCCCTGAGCGTACCGATTGGCACGGTGATGTCGCGCCTCTCGCGTGCGCGCGAACATCTGCGCGATCTGCTGGGCGATGGACCGGCGCGTACCGGCGCTCCGCTCAAAGTTGTGAGAAACCCGTGATGAGCCACGACGACCACGATCCTGCTACGCCCCCGCCGTCCGGCGCGCCCGATCTGCGCGCGCTGTCGGCGTTCGTCGATGGCGAGCTGCCGGCGGGCGAGCGCGAGGCCGTGCTCGAACAGCTGGCGCGTGACCCGCACGCGGCGGCGCAGGTCGCGCACTGGCGGGCCCAGAAGTCCGCCTTGCAGGCCTTGTGCGGCGCTGCGGACACGGCGAGTGACGGCCGCTCGCGGGCAAACGACGAGCCGGCCTTCATCGTGGTGCGCGCGCCCGCACCGTGGTGGCGGCGAGCCGGGCTCGCGGCCTGCTGGCTCGTGGTGGGTGCGGGCGTGGCGACGGCGCTCGGGCCTTTCGCCGCGCGCTACGTGGGCGGCATGGCCGGCGGCGATCCGATGAGTTTCGCGCGGCGCGCCGACATCGCCTACGCGGTGTACACGCCCGAACAGCGCCATCCCGTCGAGGTGGCCGCGACCCAGGAAGAGCATCTGATCAACTGGCTCTCGAAGCGCCTGAACCGGCCGCTTTCCATTCCGTCGTTGCAGGAGTACGGCTATTCGCTGGTGGGCGGGCGCCTCTTGCCGGGTGAAGCGGGGCCTGCCGCGCAGTTCATGTACGAGAACGCCAGCGGCGCGCGCCTCACGCTATACGTGACGGGCATTGGACGTGACGAAACCGCTTTCCGCCTGTTCCGCGACGGCAACCGCCGCACCTTCTACTGGGTGAGCGACCACATGGGCTACGCCATCTCTGGCCCGATCGCCGAAGGCAAACTGCGCGAAATCGCCATCGACGTCTGCAGCTCGTTGGGCGGCCGTCCGGAGTCGTGGCAGTAGCGTCGAAACATCGCGTAATAGAGACGCCTCACCCCGCGTCCGCGTAAGCGGAATAGCCTCTTCCCGCTGGTCGTTTATTCATTGCAGGCGCGTGCTGCTGCCGCCCAAGCCGAGGCTGAAGCGAGGCCAGCGCAAACCCTGCAAGGCAAAGCGACGGGGTCTTTACGGTGCCGGTCCGCCCGTGCGGATCGCAACGCCGGAGCGTCGGGCGAGACGACATCATGCTTAACATGCAAGGGCGCCACAGGGCGCCGGGGTTGGCGCGAAGTATGGCGCTGGGTCTGACCTGGATGGTGGCCGTGGCTACCGCGGTGCCGGCGGCGGCGCAAACCCTGCCGGATGGCGCGACGGCCGCCGCGCCGCCGTGTCAGAACATCGTGGGTCAGGCCGAGATCGACGGGACGCTGCAGCAGGTCACCGGCCTCGCGTGCCAGCAGCCGGACGGCAGCTGGCAGTTCGTGCAGGGCGACAACAGCGCGGTGGCCTTTTATCCGCCCTATGCTTATTACGATCCGTGGTACTGGGGCGGCTTCGTGACGGTGGTGGGCGGGTCGTTTGTTTTCTTCGACCGCTTTCATCATCGCTACCCGCTGCATCATGTGTACTTCAGCCGCGTCGGATACGGCGTGCACGGCTGGCACGCGCAGGGTGCCGTGCATGGCGGCTGGGGCGGCGGGCGGGGCGGCGTTTGGGGTGGCGCGGGTGGCATGGGTGGCTTTGGACATGGCGGCGGAGGCGGTGGCCACCGCTAGAGGGGTATCGGACCAAACACGAGGAGACTTCTTGACGCGCTTGTTGCCGCCCGATGTTTCAGAGGCGCAGTTCGACCGTGCGCTCGTCGCATGGGGGGAAATCGTCGGCGCGCCGAACATGGTGTCGTCGTCGGCGGCGGAACTCGCGGCGTATCGCGATCCGTTCGCGCCGGGTGAAGCCGTATTCGCGGCTTCCGCGGCGCTGCGGCCTGCCTCGGTGGAGGAGGTCCGCGCGATTCTGCGCGTGGCGAACCAGTACCGCATTCCTCTGTGGACCGTGTCGACCGGCCGCAACTTCGCGTATGGCGGTGCGGCGCCGCGTCTGTCCGGCTCGGTCGTGCTCGATCTGCAGCGTATGAACCGCATCATTGAGGTCAACGAAACGTTGGCCTATGCGCTGGTCGAACCCGGCGTCAGCTACTTCGACCTGGACGCGTATCTGCGCACGCACGGCCTCAAGCTCTGGGTCGATCCGCCGGCCGCCGGCTGGGGCAGCGTGATCGGCAACACGCTCGAACGCGGCTTCGGCTATACGCCCTATGGCGATCACGCCGCGCACCAGTGCGGCATGGAAGTGGTGCTGGCCAACGGTGACGTGCTGCGTACCGGCATGGGCGGCATCGACATCGGCACGTCGTGGCAGACCTTCAAGGCGGGCTACGGACCATCGTTCGATGCGATGTTCATGCAGTCCAACTATGGCGTGGTGACGAAGATGGGCGTGTGGCTGATGCCCGCGCCGCCGTCCTGTTTGCTGGGCGAGATCCAGTTTCGCCACGAGGAGGATCTGGAGGCGATCGTCGAGATACTGCGGCCGCTGCGGCTCGACGAGACGATCCGCAATCAGGCCGTGATCGAAGGCGGCGTGCGGCGCGCCGCGGGTCTCTCATCGCGCGCGCAGTGGTACCAGGGCACGGGGCCGATGCCCGAGTCCGCGATTGCCGCGATGCTCGATCACTTGCAGGTGGGCCGATGGAATCTGCACTTCGCGTTGTACGGCACGCCGGCGCTGATCGACGCGCAATACGACATCGTGCAGCGGGCCTTTGCCCGCGTGCCGCAAGCGAAAATGTTGACGCGGCGCTATGACGGAACCGCGCAACCCGTGGATGGCGGCGACCGCAATCTCGCCGGCATTCCGGCCATGAGCGCCTTCCGCATGCTCGACTGGCGCGGCGGCGCGGGCGCGCATGTGGATTTCTCGCCGGTCGTCCCGGCAACCGGGCGCGATGCGATGCGTCAGTACACGATGGTGAAGGCGCGCGCAGCGGAATACGGCTTCGATTACTACGGTGGCTTTACGGCCGGCGCGCGTCATCTGCATCATATTTTCGCGGCGATTTTCGACCGTGACGACGCACAACAAACGGAGCTGGCCGGGCAACTACTGCGCGTGCTGATGAGCGATGCGCGGGCGGCGGGCTACGGTGAGTATCGAACGCATCTCGCGTATATGGACTTCGCCGCCGCGCAGTACAGTTTCAACGATGGCGCGTCGTTGCGTCTCGCGGAGACGATCAAGGACGCGCTCGATCCCAACGGAATTCTCTCGCCGGGCAAGCAGGGCGTGTGGCCCACTGCGTGGCGTACGCGGCGTGGTTATACGTAGAGGTGGCGTGGGTGGCAGGCGGCGCGGGTCGATGCCGCATCCGCGTGGCGTGATGCCGTGGTGTTGCTACGCTTTGGCAACGTGATTCACACAAGGCAGGCATCGAGACAGGAATTCAGATCATGGACCGGCGCACTTTCGTGCAGACCTTCGTAGCGAGCGGTGCATGCCTGTCAGCGGGCGGTTTTTTGCTGCCAGGGATCTCGCACGCGCTTGAAGCGCGCACCACGATCGCCGTCATCGACACGTCTCTCGCTTCGCATCGCGCCTTCGCGGACTATGTGCTGCAGCGAGACCTGCCATGCTTCGAAACCGGCGCTGATATCGGCGCGCTGTGGTACACGACGCTTGCCCCGCGCCTCGCCGCAGCGCCCGTTGCGTTGATTGGATTCACCCGTGCCTCGGATCATTTCGTACTGAGCCAGCTCGCGGCCCGCACGCATCGTGTGATTCAACAGACGCGCCACCCAGACCACGCTTTCGATGCGGCGATCACCTTCCTCATCGAACCTGTGACGTGACGCCTGCTGTGATCCAGGCTGCGCTCAGAACTTGTACTCCGGATTCTTCGGATCGAATGCCGTGTCGTCGAACGGCTTCGGTGTGATGGATTCGAAGACGATCTTCTCGAAGATCTTGCCGTCGTTAGCGTAGGACTCCACGGTGCGGAAATACGGGTGACGCAGATCCAGCCCGAGCGTTTCCTTCTTCGCATAGAACTGCGGCTGACCGACGGCCGTCTCGTACGTAAACGCGACCACACGTACGCCATTGATGGTCTGCACGGCGATCTGCGTGGTGCGCGGCACGCCGGCTTCGACATACTTCTTGCCTTCGGTCAGAAACTGCCGCGTGATGAAACCCGTGCCCAGATCGCGCACTTCGTGATTGGACTGCGCGTGGGCCAGCGTGCCGGTGGTCGAGGTCCAGATGGGCACCACGCCGAGCATGCCGCCCAGGTGGCCGTACATTTCATCGGCGCGCTTCGTTTCGTCATAGATGATTTCCTGGCCTGCGTGGACGCCATCGGGGAGCCACTTTGCGTAGATGCGCAGCGGGTCGTGCGCGAGGCGCACCAGCATGTGATCGGGCTGCTCCGGCCACGAGCCCTTGATGCGCTCCCAGCGCAGCATGATGAACTCATACGACGGGTAGCCGTTCGGGCCTTCCTGAATGTAGCGCGACAGCGTCAGTGGATCGAGCGACTGAAACAGGGCGACCAGTTGTGCATCGTCGAGCTTTTCCAGCGCGCCGCTTTGCGCCGCCTGACGCAACCAGCGCACCTGTTGATCGAGCGTCAGCTTGCCCGCCTGCGAAGCGGGCACCGAGGGAACAGTTGCCGTCACTGCGGTTGTCTGCGTTTCGCTCGCGGTGGAGGTGGTGGACGCGGCAGGCGCAGGGGCTGTTACGCCAGTTCCGGTGCCGATTTCCGCGCTGTTTTCCGCATTATTTCCGGCGCCATTCCCACCTTTACTATCGGGGTTGATCGCGATGCCCGTTCCCGGATCAGTCTGCGCAGCGCTTTGCGCCACCGCCGCAGCAGAAACACCGGCAAGGGCGAGCGCGGCGCCGAGCGACCCTATGCGTGCCATGTAAAGCAGCTTCATGTCCCTCCCTCCGGGTGGTCAGCGTCTGTAAAAAATTCGTCTGCCGCGATGGACACGTCAAAACGTCCAGCGACCGCGCGGCAAACCGGCGTACACAACGCCTTCCGCATCATTGACGCAAACATCGAGCCCGTGCGCCTGTTGCAAACACACTGCCTGTCAGGCACGCGATTGCTTCGCGAGTTCCTCATCCCGCAGCGCGCGCCGCAGAATCTTGCCCACATTGGTTTGCGGCAACTCGTCGCGGAACTCCACCAGCTTCGGCACCTTGTAGCCGGTGAGATGCTTGCGGCAATAGTCGATCAACTGCTCGGCCGTGAGCGACGGGTTGCGCGCCACCACGAAAATCTTCACGCGCTCGCCTTGCACGGCATCGGGAATGCCGATCGCCGCCACTTCGCGCACATCGGGGTGCATGGCCACCACGTCTTCGATTTCGTTCGGATACACGTTGAAGCCGGACACCAGGATCATGTCCTTCTTGCGGTCGATGAGCCGCATGAAGCCGCGCGAATCCATCACGCCAATGTCGCCGGTGGCGAGCCAGCCGTCGTCGTCGAATACCTTGGCGGTTTCGTCGGGGCGATTCCAGTAGCCCTTCATCACCTGCGGACCCTTGACGCACAATTCGCCCGCTTCGCCTATGTTGGCCCAGTGACCGTCTTCCTTCTTGAAGCGCACCTGCGTCGAGGGCGCGGGCAGACCAATCGAGCCTTCGAAATCGCGCATGTTTTGCAGGTCCACCGGATTCATCGAGACGATGGGCGAACATTCGGTCAGCCCGTAGCCTTCGACGATCGGCTTGCCCGTCACCGCCTTGAAGCGTTCGGCCACGGCTTTTTGCGTGGCCATGCCGCCGGCCATCGCCAGTTTCAGATCCGAAAAATCGCGCCGCCTGAATTCCTCGTTTTCGAGGAACGCGTTGTACAGCGTGTTGACCGCCGTGATGCCGGTGAATTTCTCGTGACGGATGATCATCATGACGCGCTTCATGTCGCGCGGATTGGCGATCAGGATGTTGCGCCCGCCCAGTCCCATGAAAATCAGCGCATTCACGGTGAGCGAATAGATGTGATAAAGCGGCAACGGTGTGAGTACCGTTTCGATATCGCCGCCCAACTGGCTCTCGGACCACACCTTGGCCTGCAGCAGATTGGCGATGATATTGCGGTGCGTGAGCATCGCGCCCTTGGCGACGCCGGTTGTGCCGCCGGTGTATTGCAGGAACGCGATGTCGGCATGGTTCGGGGGCACGGGCGTCAGCGGTTGCCGATAGCCGCTTGCGAGCGCATCGAGCAGACGCACTGCCTGCGGCAGGCGATAGGCGGGCACCATCTTCTTCACGTGACGCAGCATGAAGTTGAGCAGGCGTCCCTTCAGATTCAGGCCGTCGGCAAGCAGATCGCCGAGCCCCGTGACAATGACGTTCTGTACGCGCGTACCGGGCAGCGCGTCTTCGAGCGTCTTGGCGAAATTCTCGAACACGACGATGGTTTGCGCGCCGCTGTCCTTCAGCTGATGCGCCAGTTCACGCACGGTGTAGAGCGGATTCACGTTGACCACGACGGCGCCCGCCTTGAGGGCGCCGAACAGCGCCACGGGATACTGGAACGTGTTGGGCAACATGATCGCCACGCGCTCGCCGGGCTTCACACCAATGGTCTGCAGATACGCCGCAAACGCAGTGGCCTTGCGCGCCAGTTCGCCATAGGTGAGGCTCGCGCCCACGCTCACATACGCCACGCGCTCGCGAAACTTCGCGGTACATTCATCGAAGAACTGCGGGATCGATTCGTACTGGTTGACGTCGATCTCATGCGGCACGCCGGGCGGGTACGAGGCGTACCAGATACCGTCGGTGTTCGGCGCGGGTTGCGAGGTGGCGTGCGACGTGGAGTGCGCCGTGTGCGATGCCGCCGGCATGCCCGGCGCGGCGGACGCGGCGGTGGGCGTCGTCTGGGTGGGCTGGTTCATGATGTGTCTCCTGTCTCCTTGCTGTCTATTATGTGTCCCGCGCGTTCGCGCTCGAGATGTGTCCCGCGTGTTCGCGCTCGCGACGTGTCGCATGCATCAGCGTTCGAGGATCGCCACGACCCCCTGGCCACCTGCCGCGCAGATCGAAATCAGGCCGCGCGCCGTCCCCGCTGGTTTGTCGAGCTGCGCCAGCATTTTTGCCAGGCCGGCGACGATCCGCGCGCCGGTTGCCGCAAACGGATGCCCCGTGGCGAGCGAACTGCCGTTCACATTCAGCTTCGTCCGGTCAATCTGCCCCAATGCGTGCTCGAGCCCGAGTTGCGTGCGGCAATAGTCGTCATCCTGCCATGCCGTGAGCGTGCAGAGTACCTGGGCGGCGAACGCTTCGTGAATCTCGTAAAAATCGAAGTCCTGCAACGTGAGTCCGGCGCGCGCCAGCATGCGCGGCACGGCGTACACGGGCGCCATCAGCAGGCCTTCTTTTTTGTCGAAGAAATCCACGGCAGCGGTCTCCGACCAGCTCAGATAGGCGAGCACCGGCAAGCCATGCGCCGCGGCCCATTCTTCGCTGGCGAGCAGCACGGCGGAAGCGCCATCGGTCAACGGTGTGGAATTGCCGGCCGTGAGCGTGCCGGCATCACGGTCGAACACGGGCGTGAGGCTCGCGAGTTTTTCGAGCGTCAGGTCGGCGCGCAGGTTGTTGTCGCGGGCGAGGCCGCGATACGGCGTCATCAGATCGTTGAGAAAGCCGCGCGCATACGCGGCGACCAGCTTGTGATGACTCTCGTAGGCGAGCTGATCCTGCGCTTCGCGTGAAATCGCCCAGCGCTTGGCCATCAGTTCGCAGTGCTCGCCCATCGAAAGACGCGTCCGCGGCTCGCCGTTACGCGGCAACAGCGGCTTGAAGAACATGGCCGGGCGCAGCTTGGTGAGCGCACCCACGCGCTGCCCTGGCGTTTTGCCGCGATTCGCTTCGAGCAGGATCTTGCGCATGCGCTCGTTGACGCCGATTGGTGCGTCCGAGGTGCTATCCACGCCGCCCGCAATGCCCACCTCGATCTGTCCAAGGGCGATCTTGTTGGCCACCAGAATGGTCGCTTCGAGACCGGTGCCGCAGGCCTGCTGGACGTCGTAGGCGGGCGTTTCCTTCGCGAGCGTGGTGGAGAGGACCGACTCGCGCGTCAGGTTGAAATCGCGCGAATGCTTGATGACCGCGCCCGCGGCCACTTCACCGAGCCGTTCGCCGTGCAGGTTGAAGCGGTCCACGAGGCCCTGCAGCGCGAAGGTGAGCATGTCCTGATTCGAGGCCTCCGCGTAAGCGGTATTGGAGCGCGCGAACGGAATCCGGTTGCCACCGAGAATGGCGACACGACGCACGGCGGGTAGCGGGTTGGACATGCAGGTCTCCTTTCAATGTTTCTATAGATCGTGCAATCAGCGTGTGGCCACTGCACTCATGACGAGATCAAATGAAACCGGCCACGCAGATGCGGTTTGTCGCCCGCCATGTCGCGTACCTCGATTTCGTGCAGACCGGGCGACGGCCTGGCGGTCCACAACGACACTTCCCCCGGCAACAGCATCGGCAGTTTGAACTCCGCGCTAACAGCGGCTTCGACGAGTGGCCGGGGCGGTTGCAGCACGCTGACGGCGCGCGCCAGGGTCCACATGCCGTGCGCAATGGCACGCGGAAACCCGAACGCCTTGGCCGATAGCGCGCTCAGATGAATCGGGTTGTAGTCGCCCGAGGCCTGCGCGTAGTCGCGCCCGAGTTGCGCGGGAAGCTGCCAGCGTGAGTTGCGTTGCAAGGCATCGCGTTGAATCTCGAGCGGGGCGAGCGGTGTGCCGCCCGCCGTCTCGCCGTACGCACTGACGTCACGTTTCAGATAGACGCTGTCGCCATCCCAGACCGCTTCGCCGCGTCGATACAGACGCGTGTGCAACACGAACGCCTGGCCCTTGTCATGCCGCAGCAACGCGCCGAATTCGACTTCCACGCGCAGCACGTCGTTCAGTGCCAGCGGACGGCGCAGACGCACGTGATTGGCCAGATGCACGAGCCCGAGCGCGGACCACGGAAAGGCCGGGTCGGTCAGCATCAGCAGATGCAATGGAAAGGCGAGCAGGTGCGGAAAGGTGAGCGGCACGCCCTGGTCGGGAATGAAGCCGCACACACGCGCATAACGCTGAATGGCGTCGGCTTCCAGCGGAGCGGCGGGGCGCACGAGCCGCAGCGCGGGCAACTGCGCCGCGCGGCCACGCTTCATCACGCCCGCCAACGCGCGTCCATAGAGTTTGGCCGGGGCTGGCAACGTCTCGATGACGACCGTGCGCGGACGCGCCGTGGCGTGACCGATCCTCGATGGCTCGCTCATACTGGTGCTCCGCTCATGTTCTGCGCATGTTCCGCATCATGCGCCGATCAGGCTCTGGCCGCACACGCGCACCACCTGGCCCGTCACGCCCGCCGAGCCCGGGTGCGCGAGCCATGCAATAGCCTGGGCCACATCGGCGGGCTGACCACCCTGGCTCATCGAATTCATGCGGCGTCCGGCTTCGCGCAGGGCGAGCGGAATTTTCGCGGTCATCTGCGTTTCGATGAAGCCTGGCGCCACCGCGTTGATCGTAATGCCGCGCTCGCGCAGCAACGGCGCCATGCTTTCGACGCGGCCAATCACGCCCGCCTTCGAGGTCGCATAGTTGGTTTGCCCGAGGTTGCCGGCAATGCCGCTGATCGACGACACGCAGACGATCCGGCCGCCGTCGCGCAGAATGCCGGCGGCGAGCAGCGCCTCGTCGATGCGTTCCTGCGCGGAGAGGTTGATATCGATCACGCTGTGCCAGGCGGCTTCGCTCATGCGTGCGATGGTCTTGTCGCGTGTGATGCCGGCGTTGTGCACGATGATGTCCACGCCCAGTTCATCGAGCGCCGCTGCAATCTGCGCGGGCGCTTCGGGCGCGGCGATATCGAAGGCGAGGGCGGTGCCGCTGCCGCTGCCCGTGCCGTTGCCCGCGCCGTTGCCCGCGCAGTTGCCCGATAAGTGCTGCATGGTGGTGTCGAGCGCGGCGTGGGCGGACGGGATATCGACGCCGATCACATGCGCGCCTTCGGCAGCGAGCGCCTCGGCAATCGCTGCGCCGATGCCGCGCGCCGCGCCGGTCACGACCGCCCGCTTGCCGGCGAGCGGCTGGGTCCACGCGAAGGGCGCTGCCGTGGTCGATGGTTTTGCTGCAGCAATCCGTACCACCTGTCCCGACACATACGCCGAGCGGGGCGACAGAAAAAACCGCAGGCTCGCTTCCAGCGCATCTTCAGCGCCTGGCGCGACGTACAGCAGATTGGCCGTGATGCCGCGCCGCGCTTCCTTGCCGAGCGAACGCGTGAGACCTTCGAGCGCGCGCTGCGCCGTCCATTGACGTGGCGTGGCGCACGCTTCTGGCGGCCTGCCGAGCACGACGATCCGTCCGCATTTTTCCAGCGAACGCAGCGAGTCATGAAAGAAGCCATACGCGCTGTCGAGCTGCGCGTTGTTTTCGATCCCGCTCGCATCGAACACGAGTGCGGCCACGCGTCCCGGCGCACCGCCTTCGACGGGTTCGAAGCGGCCCGTCATCAGACCGTGGCGCGTCGCGAGCGGCACCCACAGTCCTGCGCTTTCGTGCGCGACGCTGGTGAAGCCGGTGCGCGCGATCACGCCGGCGAGCGTATCGAGCAGATGCGGCTCGCGTCCCGCACCCACTGCAAGCAATCCGTCGAACTCAGGACGGTCCGCGCGATAGCGGCGCAATACCTCGGGCTTCGGCAAACCGAGCGAGCGCACGAGGCGCGCGCCGAACGGCGAGTTGACGAAGTTCAGGTAGGTGTCGTTCATGTTTTAGTGCTCCGCTGGCCAGTCGGGGTGTCTGCTCACGCGTAGGTTCGATCTCCATGTGTAGCGTGAGCATCACTGTTTCGTAGTTGGACTTAGTTGCCTCGCACCCGCTTATGCCGCGAGTTCTTCCAGCGCCTTTTCCAGCGCTTCCTTGCGCTGTTGCAGGCTCTCCAGCATGCCGAAGTCCGGCTCGAAGTCGTCGACCTTCACCAGTTCGGCGCCGTAGCGCACGTAATCGTCGAGCACCTGGCGTTCTTCCGCGTCGATCAGCCCCTGTTGATGTGCGGTGGCATTCCAGGCACCGAGATGGGCGAGGCTTTGCGGCATCGGTTCGAGCAAGCCTTGCTTGACGGCCTCGCGCAGCTTCTGGTCGATCACGGTGATGCGCGGATTCAGCGCGAACAGCAGTTCACCGAAGCCGAGCGGATCGACATCCGGATTCGGCACGTAAGAGTCGGCCACCAGCCGCTCGCGGGCGGCACCGGGCGTCTGCATCAGTTCGGCAATCGCACCGCTCAACGCATCGGACGGCGCGCGATGCGGCAAGCCGAACGGGAACGCCAGCAGCCGCACGAGCCCCGCCGCGAAGCGGTTCGGATAGTTGACGAGCACACCGTCGATGGCTTCCTGCGCCTGATGCAACGCGTCCTCCACACCCCAGCGCACCAGCGGCAGATCGCTTTCCTGGCGGCCTTCGTCCTCGAAGCGCTTGAGCGTGGCCGAGATCAGATAAAGCTGCGAGAGCACGTCGCCAAGCCGCGCGGAAATGCGCTCGCGACGCTTCAGATCGCCACCGAGCACGAACATCGACACATCCGCGAGCAGCGCGAACACGGTCGACATACGCGTGGCTGCGCGATAGTACGGCACGAGCGGCGCGTGGGCGCGCTGCGGCTTGCCGATCAACGCACCGGCCGTGATGCCATACACGAAACTGCGCACCACGTTCGAGAGCGTGAAGTTCAGGTGTCCAAAGAAAGCGGCGTCGAATTCATGCAAGGCCCTGCCGTGATCGTCGTCGCGCGTCGCGGTCATTTCCTTCAGCACGTACGGGTGGCAGCGAATCGCGCCTTGACCGAAGATGATCAGACAGCGCGTCAGGATGTTCGCGCCCTCCACGGTGATCGAAATGGGCACTTGTTGATAGGCCCGCGCGAGGAAATTCGACGGTCCCATGCAGATGCCTTTGCCGGCTGTCACATCCATGCCGTCGTTGATGACCTTGCGGGCGCGTTCGGTGATGTGATACTTCGCGATGGCGGAAATCACCGAGGGCTTCTCGCCGAGATCCACGGCATGCGCGGAGAGGCGCCGCGCCGCGTCCATCACGTAGAGATTGCCGCCCATGCGCCCAAGTGCTTCCTGCACACCTTCGAACTTGCCCACCGGGGTGCGGAACTGGCGGCGCACGGCGGCGTAGGCGCCGGTGCCGCGCACGGCGATTTTCGCCATCCCCACGTTCGACGACGGCAGCGAAATGGCACGCCCGGCAGCCAGACATTCCATCAGCATGCGCCAGCCGTTGCCCACCTGGGCGCGTCCGCCGATCACCCAGTCAATCGGAATGAACACGTCCTTGCCGGAGTTTGGGCCGTTCTGGAACACGGCGTTCAACGGCCAGTGACGGCGGCCAATTTTCACGCCCGGATGCGAAGTGGGGATCAGCGCGCAGGTGATGCCGGGTTCGTCGCCACCGCCGAGCAGATGGTCCGGATCGAGCGCGCGAAACGCGAGGCCCAGCACTGTGGCGATCGGCCCGAGCGTGATGTAGCGCTTGTCCCACGTCACGCGAAAGCCGAGCGTCTCACGGCCTTCGAAGCTGCCCTTGCAGACGATGCCAACGTCAGGAATGGCGGCCGCGTCCGAGCCCGCATATGGGCTCGTCAAGGCAAAGCAGGGAATCTCGATGCCGCGCGCCAGACGCGGCAGGTAATGGTTCTTCTGTTCTTCGGTGCCGTAGTGCATCAGCAGTTCGGCCGGGCCGAGCGAGTTCGGCACCATCACCGAGACGGCGGCGGCCGAGCAGCGCGTCGACAGCTTCATGATGACCTGCGAATGCGCATACGCCGAGAACTGCTTGCCGCCGTATTGCTTCGGAATGATCATGCCGAGAAAGCCGCGTTCCTTGATGTATTGCCAGGTCTGCGGCGACAGGTCTTGCCACACCGTGGTGGTTTCCCAGTCATTGGCCAGATCGCACAGGTGCTGGCATTCGACGTCGAGAAACGACTGTTCTTCCGCCGTGAGCGTGGCGGGACCATGCCCTAGCAGCGTGTCCCAGTGCGGGCGGCCGGAGAACAGGGCGGCGTCCCACCAGACCGTGCCGGCTTCGATGGCGTCGCGCTCAGTAGGCGACATCTCTGGCAGGATCTTGCGGAAGATGCCGAGCACACGCTGCGAGATCAACGCGCGCCGCAACGGCTTTATCGTGAGCACCAGTGCAGGCAGCACGAACACGATGGCAAGCACCGTCGTTGCAACCGGACCCGCGGCGCCGCCCAGATGCGCGGCAGCCACCCAGACGACGAGGAACGCGAGCCACCAGGAAGCTCGGGCCTCGACATAGACAAGCGCCGCAGCGGCGATGACCAGCACAACGAAGAACCACAGCATGATGTTTCCTCCCGTTCGATGGTGCTTTGATATGCGGGCGTGTACGCGTGTACGCGTGGCACGTCGGAGACGGGGCATCGCACTGCGCGTCCGGATGTGCAGCCGCCGGCGCGCGATGCCGCGCGGCTCGCGTTCGCTACGTCCGTGACCGTGTCACGCCCGTTTCGTTATACGTTCGACAGCAGATACGGTGCCTGGTGCACCGCTCTTCATCAGCGAAGCATGCCGGGTGGGGCGCCTCATTCCCGAATGGCTTCTGAACGGTCGCGGATACGACCGCTCAGAAGCAACTTCTCAAGGCGACTCCTCGACCGCGGAGTTTCTCGACCCCACACCCATGCGGCTTCAGTCCTGCTTCAAACTGCACCGTGCGCGGCATGCCGCAACGGACCGGCGGTACCGGCCATGCTGCCCAGGCGCTCCGTCGCGCCCGCTTTCACGCCGGGCCCGCCGGCTTCGGCCAGCTCGCGCGCCGGGGCGGCGGGGTTGCCATCGGCATCGCTATCCGCGCGGCCGTCCTGCGTGTTGTCCGCAGCATCGCCCAGCACGGCGGCGAAGTTCGCCAGCTGGCTGGCATCGGGCAGCGGCGCCTTGAGCGCAGCCACCATCAGCGAGGCGAGGCGGGCGATCAGTTGCAGGTCGTTCATCGACTTGCCCTGCGAGAACTCCGAGATCAGGCTGTCGGTGTCGGTGCCGGCCAGCACACCGGACAACGCGCCGATCGCAAAGTGCAGACGCCAGCCGAGTTCCTCACGCGGCAGATGCGGCAAAGCACGCTGGAATGCCTCGAAGAAGCGCTCGGCAACCGATGCGTAATGCCCATTCAGAAAGTCGCGAATGAACGACGACGGATCGGTGTACGCGCGCCCGAGCAGCCGCAGGAACGCCTTGCCGCCCACCTGCGGTTCGCGCGACAGGCGCAACGCCGGAATGAACATTGCGCCGAGCACATGCTCGCAGGTGAGACGCGCGCCGAGCATTGCGTCGAAGCGATCGAGCAGTTTGACCCGCTCCAGATTCAGACGATCGAGACGGCGCGAGAGCATCGCGTGGATCAGCGCCTCCTTGCTGCCAAAGTGATAGTTGACCGCTGCGAGATTGACCTCGGCGCGCGAGGTGATCTGCCGCAACGACATGGCCTCATAACCGCATTCAATGAACAAGGTTTCAGCGGCGTCGAGGATGCGGGACTTGGTATCGCCGGCATGCCGGCCTGTCGAACGAACTGCCATGTTGCGTCTCCCATTGCTGGTCTCCCAGCCGCAAACAAGCGATTCAAATGCGTATTTGAAACGACCGTTTTTTTCAGGATAAAAAGGATAGGGTTCAGGTGGCAAGGTCTCGTCGTGGGTGCTCTCCTCTAAACAGGCGACGCTGCAATGCATCAAAACGCAGGCGGCGCGGGAATAAAAAAGGCCGTCCCGATTGAATCGGGACGGCCTCGCATTGCTTCCTGGCGCGGCAGCCTGTGGCTGCCTTTATATGTGCTACGGGTGCTACATGAGCTTTGCTGCAGTGGCGTTCGAATTACGCTGTCGCCACCTCTTTCGCTGATTGTGTCATATCTATGCCGCGGCGTTCACGACTAAACGGAATCAGTATCGCAATTACCACGGCCACGATGCCGATCACCACGCCCATCACGAGGCCGTAGTTGTTGCCGTGCTGTTCAGCAAGGCCGGCTTGCAGCGGTGCGTTGACCGAGGCGAGCAGGTTGCCGAGCTGATACACGAGGCCCGGGAAGGTGGCGCGAATCTCATCCGGCGAGATTTCGTTCAGATGCACCGGGATCACACCCCATGCGCCTTGCACCGAGATCTGCATGAGGAACGCGCCCACCGCCAGCAGCACCGGCGTGGTCGAGAAGGCCCACAGCGGCAGTACCGGCAGGGCAATCAACGCAGCGATGAAGATGGCGCGCTTGCGGCCGATCTTCTCCGACATGAAGCCAAAGAACAGACCGCCGACGATGGCGCCGATATTCAGCACGATGGTGATGAGCGAGACCGTATGCGCGTCGAAGCCGTGCTGGATGCGCAGGAAGGTCGGATACAGGTCTTGCGAGCCGTGCGAGAAGAAGTTGAAGGCCGTCATCAGGATGATCGCGTAGAGCGACAGCGCGACGTTCTTCTTCAGTGTGGCGAGCAGGCCGGGGCGGGCGCGTTTTTCGAGTGTCTGGAAGGCCGGCGACTCGGGCACGTGCGCGCGAATATAGAGCACCAGCAGCGCCGGCAGCACGCCCACCATGAACATGCCGCGCCAGCCGATGAACTGGAACAGCAGGCCGAACACTACCGAAGCCAGCAGATAGCCGCTCGGGTAGCCCGCTTGCAGGATGCCGGAGACCATGCCGCGCGACTTGGTCGGCACGGTTTCCATGGTCAGCGCGCCACCCACGCCCCATTCGCCGCCCATCGCAATGCCGAACAGGGCGCGCAGCACGAGCAGGGTGGTGAGGTTGGGCGAGAAGCCGGACAGCAGTTCGATGAGCGAATAGCACGCGATGTTGACCATCAGCGTGGGACGGCGGCCGAATTTGTCGGCGAGCCAGCCGAAGATGAGCGCGCCGACTGGCCGCATCATGAGACTCAGGGTAATGCCAAAAGCGACGGTCTTGACATCAGTACCAAAGTCGCTCGCGATATCTTTCAAAATGAAGACCATTAGAAAGAAATCGAATGCATCGAGCGTCCAGCCCAGATAGGCGGCGATCGTGACGTTTTTCTGCTCCCGCGTCCAACTCATGTGTTTTTTCTCCAAGTCTCCGAACTACCCGTGCCTTACGGCGAGCCGCGCAGTGACCCGCTAGCGACCCGCACGCCCCGTGGTGCGGGCTTGGCGGGAGTGTACGCTGACCATTAAGCGTCTGCATGCCAGAAATGCATTTTCTCAGTGATAGTCCCTAATCGAGTGCGGGTATTCGGCCGCATTTGCTGCTTTCTATTGTCAGCTTGATGTAATGAATTCCGCGTTGCGCTTATTCAGTTGGGTTGTATAAATGAGCAATAGCGATGCCCACCCGGCCATGAATATCCAGGCGAACAGATATAAAAATATTCATGCGTCAGGGTCATTAGTGGCGGCGAAAAATCCATTTGTCTCATAAGGCGGCGCGGCATACGATGGCGCCATCCCAGAATTGATGGTCGTTGCCAATCGTGTCGACTCAACCAAACCCGCCTTCTGCATCTGCCGCTGAACGCAGCCCGTTCACCATGCTCGTCGCCGTGACCGTGTTGACCGGCGTCGGCGCCGGGTTGGGCGGCATGTCGCTGGCGTTGCTGCTGCATGCCATCCAGCACCTGGCGTTTGGCTACAGCGAGGCACACGTCATCAGTGCGGAGAGTTTTCTGCAGGGTGTCAGCGCGGCTGCGCCGGCGCGCCGCTTCGCCGTGCTGGTGTTGTGCGGACTGGTGGCGGGGCTTGGCTGGTGGACGCTGTACCGGTTCGGGCGACCGCTCGTCAGCATCAAGAAGGCAGTCAAGTCGGACGACCCACGTATGCCGATCGTCACTACGGTCGTGCATGCCGTCTTGCAGATCGTCACCGTGGCGCTCGGCTCGCCGCTCGGGCGTGAAGTGGCGCCGCGTGAGATCGGCTCGGTGTGGGCCGGCTGGCTCGCGCATCGCGCCGGATTGACGGTTGCCGAGCGCCGCATCATGGTGGCGTGCGGCGCGGGCGCGGGTCTCGCGGCGGTGTATAACGTGCCCCTCGGCGGCGCGGTGTTCGTGCTCGAAGTGTTGCTGGGGACGTTTGGCTGGGCGGCGCTGGTGCCCGCCGTGGCCACTTCGGCGATCGGCGCGGCGGTGGCGTGGATCGGTCTCGGCAACGAGCACCAGTATCAGGTCTCGCCGCTCGTTCTGACCACGCCGCTGGCGGTGTGGTCGGCGGTGTGCGGTCCGCTGTTTGGATTGGCGGCGTTTGGCTTCGCTCAGCTCATGACACGAGCGCGCGCGCAGGCACCGAAGGACTGGCGGCTGCCGGTGTTCTCACTCATCAACTTCGCGATCATCGGCCTGCTGGTGATTTACTTCCCGCAGTTGCCGGGTAATGGCAAGGGGCCGGCCAGTCTCGCCTTCGACAGCAACGTGACGATCGGTCTTGCCGCCATCCTGCTGGTGCTGAAGGTCCTGATCACGGCCGGCAGTCTGCGCGCGGGCGCCGAAGGCGGCCTGCTCACGCCGGGTCTGGCCAACGGTGCGCTGCTCGCCATCGTGCTGGGCGGCGTGTGGAATCTTTTCTGGCCGGGCACCGCGACGGGCGCGTTTGCAATTGTCGGCGCGGCCGCGTTCCTGTCTGCTTCGATGCAGATGCCGCTCACTGCGACCGTGCTGATTCTCGAGTTCACGCGCGTGAGCCACGACTTCCTGATTCCCATCCTGCTGGCCGTAGCGGGCTCGGTCTCCACCTTCAAGCTGCTGGCGAGCGGCAATCTCGCGTACCTGTTCAGGACCGCGCGGGGCGAGCCGGTGACGAAGGCGCAGCCCGCGGCGCTCGTCGAATCCGCCGGGGATCATTGAACGCGGGTGATGGCGCTTCACTCCTGCGGCGGCTGGATGTCGAAGGCAATCCTCCCGGCAGGCAGCAAGGTGAGCGAGATCACCGCGCCGCCTTTGACTTCCGGGAAGTGCTGACTGCCCGGTTCGGGCGCCGTCCAGCCGCCGGTACACCAGCCGTTCGGGCCCGCGAGCGCGGCACCTGGATCGAGCGGCACCACCAGATTGATCTCGCCGTACGGGTGCAGATGAAAGCCCGCGCGCAAGCTGCCTTCCGGGTTGCGCTGGGTGTTATCCGTGCTGTCCAGCAGCACGGCGGTCGCGCTGAAAAAGAACGTCTCGGCACTGGGCGCCATCAGCCGTGAGCGACGATAGCGCGGGCCGGCGATTTCCGCGTCCGCTGCCCAGCCTTCCTGCACACCCAGCGTGATGAGCCGCGCGAGGTCTTGGTACAAGGCGCTTGCCACGCCGTACTTCGTGTTGAGCCATTGCTCGAAAGCGGGGCCTGGGGTCTTGTCCTTGATCTCGTCGAGAAACGGCAGCAAACGGGCGACGAGTTCGTCGTGACTGGAGATGATGGCGGTTTGAGACATGTTGCGAGGCACCTGAATTTCCTGTGATGCCGCCATTCTTGCTCAAAGAATCCGTTCAATCCATAATGCATTGGTCTAATTTTCTATTGGATCGTACATTTTTCTCATGGATCCGCTGTCCGATGTCTTTTCCCTGCTGAAGGTCAGGAGCGTGCTGTCGGCGCGCTTCGAGGCCGTCGAACCTTGGGCGTTGCGCTTTGCTGCGTATCGGCACGTGAAATTCGTCGGTGTCGTCAAGGGTGACAGGTGGGTGTGGATCGAGGGCGTCACGGCACCTGTGAAGTTGCAGCCAGGCGACTTCTGTCTCCTCACGAACGGCGCGCCGTACTGCTTCGCGAGCGATCCCGGCGTCACAGCGCAAGACGGCGACGCAGTGATGCTCAGTCATCTCGAGAGCGACGGCATTGTTCACCTGGGACAGGGTGAAGCCGATTCGGTCAGCGTGGGCGGCCGGTTCGAATTCGACGACGACACGAGCAGCCTGTTGCTGAATTTGTTGCCGCCGCTAGTGCACGTGGCGGCGGATTCGCCGAATGCGCGCGCGTTGAGCGCGGCGCTCGAATTGATCAGGGCAGAGACCGACGCGATCCGGCCAGGCGCGGCAGCGATGGCAGGCAGCATTGCGAATATCGTGCTGGTGAACATCCTGCGCGGCCATCTGGCCGCTCATCCGACATCCACCGGCTGGCTAGGTGCGTTGTCGGACCCGCGAATCGGCGCCGCGCTGAGAATGGTGCACGCGGAAATCGCGCGGCGCTGGAAAGTGGAGGAACTTGCGTCGAAGGTGGGCATGTCGCGCACCGCGTTTATCGAACGCTTCAAGGACCTGGTGGGTTTGCCGCCGCTGGAGTATCTGATCGGCTGGCGCATGACCCTCGCGCGCGATGCGTTGAAGACGGGCAACGACACGCTTGCTGGCATCGCCGCCGCGGTCGGCTACGCGTCGGAGACGACCTTTAGCGCGACGTTCAAGAGGATGTTCGGGCAAAGTCCGAGCCGGTATCGGCTGGAGGTGCGGGGCAGGGGTGAGGAAAAGGGGTGAGCAAAAGGGGGGGAGGAAAAACTGCGGGCAACAAAAAACCCCGTAAAACATGTGTCTTACGGGGTTTCTCGAACTTCAACAAACGACTTCTTGCTTGCGCCAGAACTACTTATGGTGCCCAGGAGAGGACTCGAACCTCCACGATGTTGCCACCGCTAGGACCTGAACCTAGTGCGTCTACCAATTCCGCCACCTGGGCACGTCTGCAAGCTAGAACGCTATTTTAGCGGGATGACGTAGCGTGTCAATGGGTGTCAGGCATTTGCTTCATTCAAAGTTGCGTCGTTCGGCCAGCGAGTGGTCGGGAAAGCTATTTGCTCAATGACTTACCGTACTATCGACGACCCGCCTCATTCACAGGGAAACCTCACATGCAAACTTCAGCCTCGCAGAAAACGGTTCTTCTTGTCGGCGCATCGCGCGGTCTCGGCCTGGCGATGACCGCCGAGTATCTCAAGCGCGGCTGGCGCGTGATTGCCACCGCGCGCACCGACGCGTCAGAGACGCTCGGACAGCTCGATGGCGCACTCGAAATCGAATCCGTCGACATCACGCAGCCCGTGCAGGTCGCCGCGCTACGCGCCCGGCTCGAAGGCCGCAAAATCGATCTGCTGTTCGTCAACGCTGGCGTCAAGAACGACGACCGCGAAACCATCGCGGATGTCTCGACAGAAGAGTTCGTACGCGTCATGGTGACGAACTCCCTCAGCCCGATGCGAGTCATCGAGACGTTACAGGACCTCGTGGAGCCCAACGGCACGATCGGCGTGATGTCGTCGGGGCAGGGCAGCGTCACCAACAACGTCAACGGCAATTACGAGGTGTACCGGGGCAGCAAGGCGGCGCTGAACATGTTCATGCGCAGCTTCGCGGCACGCCATGCCGACGACACCAAAACGCTGCTATTGATGGCGCCTGGCTGGGTGCGAACCGAGATGGGCGGCCCCGATGCCCGGCTGAGCATCGACGAAAGCATTCCGAACCTGGTGAATACTATCGAGGCCTATGCAGGCCGCAAGGGACTGCATTACCTCGATTATCTCGGACGTGTCGTGCCCTGGTGAATCCGGGCAATGTCCGTCGTGCTTAAATGCACGGTGGACATTGCCAGGTAGTCCTGTTTATCAACACCCTGCATACGACTCGCCCGTGCTGGAGCAGTCACGCTGGCTCGAGCCAATCTGCGACGACCGCACCAGTCGTGAAAAAAAACGCGGCGATTCGGTCACATTGGTCCGCCTACGCCGCCTCATGACGTACCGCATTTCGTCACCACGTCCAGGTGTTTGTGATCGACAAACGCTAATCGCCGCTCTGTCTGGCTAAACACAACACCTTCTGCATCCCATGCGCTGCGTGTCATCGCGGGCACAAAGTCGCAATCCCCATGCAGCAGGGGCTCGAGGCAATTTTCAGCCATTACGCGCTCGCCTGGCACACCCTATGCATTAGATGGTGTGAGCGCGACACAAAGCTCACTTACCCAAACCCGTATCACCACTTAGGAGTATTTATCATGACCTCGACTCTGATGATCAAAGACCTGTCCATCGCCGCAGAACTCGACAGCAAGGCAATGGCTGCAGTACGCGGCGGCAGCGCCACCTCCATCGTCGGCGGCAATTCGCAGAGCGTGCTCGGCGGCGGCGGCTTCGCCAGCCCCACGACCGGCATGCAGATGGGCCCGACCGTCAACACGCTGGATGCCAGCTCGCACCTCAAGCTCTCGATCCCGACGATCCAGAACTACGGCGGCGAGCAGTTGGCGATCTAAACAAGGTGTATGCCACCTCACGACGGGTGGCCACTTCGACTCTCTCTTTTCAAGGAATTCATCATGTACTCGAACCTCAAGATCAAAGACCTGTCCGTCGCCGCAGACCTGGACAGCAAGGCAATGGCAGCAGTTCGCGGCGGCAGCGCCGTCTCGCTGGTGGGCGGCAATTCACAATGCGTCGTGGGCGGTGGCGGTTTTGCCAGCCCGACGATGGGCATGCAGGTCGGCCCGACTGTCAACACGACGGACGCCAGCTCGCATCTGAAACTGAGCATCCCCACCGTCCAGAACTTCGGCGGCTTGCAAGGCGGACTGCTGTAACAGGCGTGCGTGCCACCCTCGTGGAGGGTGGCACCCGTTCACTTTTCTCCTGGAGTCAGACATGAAATCGAACCTCATCATCAAGGATTTGCCCATTGCCGAATCGCTCGAACATGACGGCATGATCGCGATTCGCGGCGGCAGCGCATTCGCGGGCGTAGGCGGCAATTACGGCAGCGTGTTCGGCGGTGGCGGATTTGCGAGTCCCACTATCGGCGTGCAGGTTGGCCCCATCGTCACGACCACGGACGCGAGCCAGCACCTCAACGTGAGCATTCCGACCATTCAGAATTTCGGCGGCTATCAGCTTGGTGCGCTGAAGCAGTGAGCGGCACGAGAAGCCTGAGTGAACGCGGCGTTGCATTGAGATGCTCATTGCAAGCCGCACTAGAACCGCTAAAAACCACACGCGCCTTCCGCCATAAACCAGGCGGCGTGCGCCACTAATCCGGCGTACGCCGCTCGACGGCGGCGGAGCAGTTCAGCTTGATCGCTTGCGACGGGGTAGCGATGCAGGCAAAACATTTGAAATACAGGCAGGCGTATGCGTTCTTCTATTGATGGGCGCTCGCCAGCCAGCCTGGCGCGTCGTCATTTGCGCTTTAGGGCCGAGCCCGTGTTGGCGGCAGACGCAAAGGGTCGCGTGGACGTGAAGCCCAGGGGATAGTCGAACAGGTGAGCGGGTTGCGTGGCTGCGAAGAGGAGCGAACCGTAGCGCACACCGTGTCGCGCGCCGCCCACGACAGCCGTCATGGCCTCGCGATCGAGTTCGATACTGTCGGGAAGATCCTTGATTGCAATGGTCGCCATGATGTCTCTCTTCGAACTAAGGGAATCAGTGATTGGATTTGACCAGTATAGGTAATGCAGCGGACAACGCGTCGGAAAGCGCGGCGGACAACGCAGCGTTGCAACGTCTAGCCGCACGCGCTGAGGAGACCCATCAACGGAGCCTTGAAGAAAAAACGAGGCAACGAAGCATGCATCGTAGAAGTGACGGGTTCAAACCAACACTCTTCTTCGATGCTGTCATGCGCAGTACAACACTTGCATGTCGAACCACACACTTTGAAGAGGATTGCTGGGCAATCCTGAATTGCGAAAGACATGCCTGCGGGCTAGTATCGCTCGTGCGCATTAACTTCTTACGACAGGGCTTTTTCAGCTTATCAGGAGCTGCGTGGCTTTACACAAATGGCGAACCTTGCGGACGCGATTAGCGAATTCCAGAGTGGCGGGTTGTCGCAAGATGAGTTCATTGCGCAGCTCGACAGTACGCTGACAAAAGACAGCGTGGGCTCGGCGCGGCTGCTCGAAATACTCGGTGAAGCGCACACGCAGATGCCGCTGCCTCCGGAAGTGTATGCGGAAGTGCAGCGCCGGATCGAGCAGATGGGCAGCACGAACCTGACCCAGTTCGGTGGCGAAACCCGCTTGCAGACCACGCTGCGCTCGAGTGGCAATAGCCACCATCTCTCCGCCATCAGTGCTCAATCAACTAACGGCTCCGAACAGGTCAAAGGCGTGGGCGACACGCTGAATAACCGCTTCGTGCTGGAGGAATGCCTGGGCGTGGGCGGTATGGGCACCGTGTACAAGGCGCTCGATCTGCGCAAGCTCGAAGCATCCGACCGCAAGCCCTACGTGGCCATCAAGGTCCTCAATGTGCAGTTCCGCGGCAATCCGCAATCCCTGATTGCGTTGCAACGCGAGGCCCGAAAAGCACAGGTGCTTGCGCACCGGAATATCGTCGCGGTGTATGACTTCGACCGGGACGGCGCGATCGTCTATCTGACAATGGAGTATCTGTCCGGCAAGCCGCTTAGCCATCTGTTGCGTAACAAGACGTTCAAGGGCATGCCGTATGACGAGGCATTGCCAATCGTCAGAGGCATGGCAAACGCACTCGCCTATGCACACGAGCACGGTTTCGTTCACTGCGATTTCAAACCAGGCAACGTGCTGCTGACGGACAAGGGCGAAGTGAAGGTGATCGACTTCGGTATTGCGCGGGTTTTTCAGCGCCCCGAGGAAGAGAGCGACGCCACCGTGTTCGATCCAGGCGCGCTCGGCGCGTTGACACCCGCGTACGCCAGTCCTGAGATGCTCGAACATCGTGAGCCCGACCCACGTGACGACGTGTACGCGCTGGGCTGCATCGTGTATGAGCTGTTGACGGGACGCCACCCGTTCAACCGGCTTTCGGCCACGCAGGCGCGCAGCGCCGATCTCAAGCCGCAGCGTCCAGAAGGCCTGGGGACGCGCCCGTGGCGCGCGTTGCGCGCCGCGCTGTCATTCGATCGCGACGCTCGCACGCCGACTGTCAACCGCTTCGTCGAAGAATTCGCGGCGCAACCGCGCGTCACGCATCCACGCATGCTGATTGCAGGAGGCGTCGCGCTCGCAGGAGTGGGCCTCGCTGCTCTCAGCATCGTGTGGTTCCGCGCGCCCGGCAGTGCGGCGGAAGCGCCATCCACTTCGTCCACGCCGCAGATTGCCGCCGCGCCTATTGCTACTCCCACGCCCACGCCCGCACCACAATTGAGTGATCGCGTCGAACCACCGGCGCTGCATGCGGCTTCACCGGTAGCGACCGCCGCCGTTCCGGCACCCGCATCCGCACCCGCATCCGCACCCGCATCGGCACAGGCGCCATTGACTCCGGCGTCACTTGCCGCATTGCTCGCGCAATTGCCGTGTTCGGCGCTCGCTGCGTCGGGGCAGGGGCGTACGATGAAAGTGCACGGATTCGTCCCGCAGCCGGACGGCGTTGCGACGCTCAAGGAACGCCTGAGCACCTTGTCGGGCGGCAGTGCATTGGATGTGGACGTGAAACCGCTCGGCGCGGACAAGTGTGACGTCATCCAGTTTTACGCGCCGTACTGGACCCGCAATTGGCAAGCCGGTCATCCGGCGGTCCTGAAGGTAAAGGCGCCTGACGGACAACTGGTCGAGGGCGATCCACTAGTGGTCAGCTTGACGACGCCGGGTTTCGATTCGTACGTCAATATCGACTACTACCAGTTGGACGGCAGCGTCGTGCATATGGTGCCAGGTCCGCGCGCGCCAGATAACCAGGCGCCGGCGAATTATGCGGCCACCGTGGGCAGCGCTGGAGACTGGGTGGTGGCGCGGCCATTCGGAACCGAACTGGTCGTACTGCTAATCACTCCGGCGCCGCTCTTCAGCGCGCCGCGACCGGAAAGCGAGGCACGTGCGGATTATCTGCGTGCGCTCGATGCCGGTCTCAAACAGATGGCCGGCAAGTACGGTCCGGATCGCATCATGGCCGATGTGGCTGAACTCAACAGCCGGGCCCGCAAACATTGAAGCGTGCGTTGCGGCCGTGATTGAATACGAGGCCGCACGCAATGTGTGCGGCCCAGCGCATCACTTGAGATCCTTGACCACCCGGAAGCCGTTTTGCGATTGACGCACGCTGCCGCTGTACTTGAAGCGGGTCGACGCGAGCATGTAGTCGGCACCTTCACGCCACGAGCCGCCGCGGATCACCCGTGTATCGCAGGCCGAGGCATCCCACGCGCGGTCATCCACGGGGGCGTCCTTGTACGAACTGTGCCAGCAATCGCTGACCCATTGCCAGAGATTGCCGCCCATGTCGTACAGACCATACGGATTGGCGGCGAACGTGCCGACGTTTTCGGGGCCGTCCTCATGCCACGGATCGCCGCAGCCCTTGCAGTTCGCATTGCCTTTGCGCATCTGTTCGCCCCACCAGTAGGGCGTCGCGGTGCCGCCGCGTGCCGCGTATTCCCACTCGGCTTCGGTAGGCAGACGGTACGGTTTGCCCGTCACCTTGCTGAGCCATTTGACGTACTGCTGGGCCTCATCCCAACTGACATCGCGAGCGGGACTATTCGCAGCGGTGGCATTTTCACTCGACAGTTTCGGACAGGCACTGGCGGCGACGCACGCATTCCATTGCTCGACCGTTACGCCGTACTTGCCAATGGCGAACGGTGCGCCGATCGTGACGCGATGCGGCGGCCGCTCCGAGATGTCACCGGCGGTGCTGCCCATCGTGAAGGAACCGGCGGGCAGCGAAATCATCGCGGGGCATGCTGCGCAGTCCTTGCTTTCGGCGTTCGATGCGGTGGCTGCTGTGGGCGGTGTTGCTGATGTTGCTGATGTTGCTTTAGGTGGCAAGGTTTTGAGTGCCACTGCGGCAGCCGCCGGTGTGGCTGCGGGTGCGGGCACGGTCGCATTTGAAGGTGCAGGCGTGGCGTTAGCGACATGGGCAGCAGGCGCGGGTGCAGGCGCAGGCGCAGGCGTGGCCTGCATCGCCGAAGCGGCGTGCTGATGCTCAGTGGCAGCGGGAGCCGGTGCAGCCGCTTGTGCCGGTTGCGGAGCAGGCGCGGGTGCTTTCGACGCAGCAGGCGGCGCCGACGCCGCACTCTGCAAACGCTCGATGCGCGCCTTCGCGAGCGTGGCGAAGCGGCCGTTGGGATACGCCTTCAGATACGCCTCATAGTCGCTCGCGTAGTTACTGTTCTTGATGGAGTCCCAGAACGTCAGTTCGTATTGCTCGTTGCTGTCTTTCGGCATGATGCCGCGACTGCGCATGGCGACCACCGACGTGCTGGCGAGCGCTGCGCCTGCATCACCTGCAAAGCTGGGCGCGTGCGCGAAGCGAAACGCGCCGGCCAGCGACGACACCGTCCAGGGGCGTTGCTGATCGCGCGTTTCAACACGCACGGTTTTCGCCGCATCCCGCATGATTGCGTCGATCTCGCGCTGCGGATCAGTGGCCAACGCCCGTAAAAGCGCACGCGTATAGACGCCGTGCGCCATGCCATCGGCCGCGAAGCCACCGGGTGCCGTGGCGTAGGCGATCAACGTCTGCGCAGGAACGCTTGCAGGCGACACTGACTCGGCGTGCGGCAAAACATGTGATGAAAAATCGTCGCTGACGTTAGCGCTTTGCAGACAGGTGTCGAGAATCACCAGATTGGTTTTGCCAGCACGTGGTGCCGACATGGCCGCGAGCACGCTGGAGAGATCGATTCCGTCGCTGTGAAGCGAGGTGCGTGAGCGCGCATCCACCGCTTGCGGCATGAGGATCGTTTCGCCGTCGATCTGCGCACCGTGTCCCGCGAAATAGAAGAGACCTGTGCCGCCGTCCGCCAGATGCAGACGGAACGCAGCGAGCGCCTGCCGCATCTGTTGCGGCGTGGCGTCGGTGAGTACGCTCACCTCGAAGCCGAGTGAAGTCAGCAGTGCGCCCATGCTGCGCGCGTCGTTAGCCGGATTGCGCAGTGTGAGCGCGGGAAGATCGCTGCGCCCGTCGCTGCTGCCAATCACGAGCGCCACGCGCCGCTCGCCGCCTGCGTTGCCCGATAAGTTTGTCGTACGAAGAATCGTGCGGTCGCCACTGGACGTAGCGGCGCAGGCGTCCATCCACGGCATGTGTAGGGCCCCGGCAATGCACATGAGCAGGAATGTTCGCCACATATTCAAATCCTGTTTGTTCGGACCGAACCATCTATCCGTTGACGGACACTCCGTCAGCGGATCAGGCGACGCACTGCATGAGCCCACAGGTGTACAGGGTGTTGGCAGTTTCGCGACGGTCGTAAACAACCATAGCATGCGTTACGTGCGTCACAAGGTTAACGATTGCCCGTTTCATTTTATAAATTTGCGACCTAAGCTACGTCCTAAGTTAAAGGCCAGATGCGGGGCCTGGATTGGCAGCGCGGTTCGCCGTTTGCCATGACGCGCGGTGGTGCGTGGCGCTTCGAAGCTGCGATGAATGCAGCAGACGAGCGCGACAGATGAGTGCAACAGACGAGCGCAGCAGATAAGCGCAAAAGCCACAGCGCACGAACAGGTCATTTTCGAAGGAGGCGCAACATGCCAGCAAGAACAGCGCTTAGTGTTCTCGCCATGCTGTTGTTGACGGCGGCGACGCCCGACCTGCAACAGAATCCGTCGCCGCCGGGCGCGGAGGAATACATCATCTGGCCTGCAGACGGCACTGTGATTCACGGCGGCAAACTGTGGGTGCGCATGGGCTTGCGCGGCATGGGGATTTGCCCGAAGGGCGTCAACGTGCCCAACACCGGGCACCATCATCTGCTGATCGACACGGACCTACCGCCGCTCGACAAACCGATTCCTTCGGACCGCAATCATCTGCACTACGGTGCTGGCGAAACCGATGCACGCGTCGAACTGGCGCCAGGGCCGCACACGCTACAGCTTCTGCTAGGCGACGAGAACCACGTGCCGCAGGTTCCTCCGGTCTATTCGAAGAAAATCACCATCTACGTACGTTAGGACCACACGGCAAGTGCCGGTCTGCAAGGACGGGGAGTCGCACGATGAACAAGGTAATCGCTCTAGCGTCGTTGGCCGCCATAATGTGGCTCAATTCCGCCATCGCATTGGCCACGCCCGCGCCTGCCGATGCCATTTGCTACATCGGCTATCCGAACGACGGTCAAACCCTTCCCGCCAACAAGCCGTTCCGTGTCTGGTTCGGTCTGCGCAACATGGGCGTGGCGCCTAAAGGTGTCAACTTTCCGAACACGGGTCACCACCATCTGCTGATCGATACGGATCTACCGCCGCTCGACAAGGAGATTCCCTCCGATCGCAGTCACCTGCATTTCGGCGCGGGAGAAACCGAAACCACCTTGGTGCTGCCGCCCGGCAAGCACACGCTGCAACTGTTGATGGGCGACTACATGCATATGCCGCACACGCCGCCGGTCTACTCGAAGAAGATCACGGTCTACGTCAAGTGACGCAAGCGGTGCAGGGCGCGGGGTGCGCGTGCGTGCAGGTTGCGCCATCTGAGCCTGTTGGCGCGACACCAACGCCGCACAGCATGGATGTTGGATGACGGCCATCACTTCTTCGTTTTTCAGCGCATGCCGGTATGCCACGAAACGGCTCGGTACTCCTGAATACCCCGTTTAATCGTGCCTGCAAGCCGTCTGCCACAGCATGCATGCGAGATTGGCACGGCCTGTGCATTAGCTGGGTACGAGCCGACACACGCCAAGTGCCGGCAATAGGTCCAAGTGCCCACTGGAGAACCGCAATGAACTCGCTCATCGTCTCAGACCTGGATGTCACCGAAGAACTCGACCGCGAGGCCATGCGTGCCATGCGCGGCGGCCAGATGACCGGCTTCGCGATGCCGCAGTTTCCTTCGTTTGGCCAGTTCAAGTTCGGCGATGGCGTGACGATCGGCGCGTCGCAACTGATTAATCAAGGCCTGAATATCGACAACGTGGTGGGGATGGATACCGCGTTCGCGACCGGCATGCGTTCGACCGTCACGCCGCATCAGTCCGCCAATAACAGCATCACGCTGCTCTGAGCGGCTGGAGAGAATCGTGTCTGCCTTGTCCGGACTGGCGGGTGCTCATCGCGAGCTGGTTTGCACGACCCGCTGGATGGTTTGCGTCATCGCGCTGTGCGGATTGGCGTTGAGCGGTTGCGTCGACGTCAGCATGCCCGCGTATCAACGTCCCGCGACACCCGCCAAGGAAACCTGGTCGAAGCAGGGCGCTGCGGTTTCGGCCGCTGCCACGATCGAGCCCGACTGGTGGAAGAGCTTTCAGGACCCGTTTCTGGACTCGTTGATCGGCAAAGCCATCGACGGCAACTTCGACATCAAGATTCTGGCCGCACGGATTCAGGTGGCGGGCTCCGAGATCAACGAGGCGCAGGCGGGCGCGCTGCCTACCCTCGACGCGGGCGCGGGCGCGAGCTTCCAGAAAAGCACTGGCGTGCCGTTTCAGCAGCAGTACATGCTAGGCACCCAGGTCAACTGGGACATCGACATCTGGGGCAAGGTCGAGAAGGGCGTGCAGGCGCAGAAGGCGGAATTTCACGCCACCGAAGCGGACTGGCGCGCGGGCTACCTCGAACTGGTGTCCAACGTCTCCATCACCTATTTCCAGATTCTCCAGTACGACGACCAGATCGAACAACAGGAGAAAACGCTCGCCACCAACCGCCAGATTCTTGCCATCTACGAAGGGCAAAGCCGCAACGGCCTCGTGCCTCAGACCCAGGTGGTACGTCAGCAGGCGGAGATCAACCGCTTGACCAACGAACTGCTGGAATTGCACCGCTCGCGTGATCTCGCGAACAACGCACTGGCGACGCTGACCGGTGTGCCGGCTGGCGATTTTCACCTGCCGGATGGGCATTTGCAGCAACGCGTGCAATTGCCGCCGGTTCCCGCCGGGTTGCCCTCGCAGTTGCTCGCGCGCCGGCCCGATGTGGTGGCTGCGGAATTTCGCGTGCTCGAAGCCTATGACCTCGTCGGTCAGGCGAAGCTCGCACAACTGCCCACCATCAGTTTGACGGGACATGCCGGCACGGCGAGCTTTGCGCTGTCCTCGCTGCTCAAGGCGTTCACGTATGGACTGATGCCCAGCATCGACTTTCCGATCTTCGATCCCGGTGTGCGCGCGCATGTGAAAACCACCAAGGCGCAAGGCGAACTCGCCGAAGAGCAGTATCGCCGCACCGTGATGGGGGCGTTCGAGGAAGTGGAGAACGCACTCGTCAATCTCGACTCGCATCGCCAACAGCGGGTGGAGTTGCAGCAGGAAGTGACGCGCCTGCGCCTCGTGGCCGACCAGATCGAAGCGCAACTGAAGGAAGGGGTGGTGTCGCAACTGGAAGTGTTCGAGACGGAGCGCACGCTGCTCGAAGCACAGCTCGCCTTGCTCGCCAATCATCAGCAGATTCTCTCGGACACCGTGCTGCTCTACAAGGCGTTGGGCGGCGGCTGGGGTCCGGTCGATGTGCAGGCCGACGTCAAGGAAAACTAAGGGAGTACTAAGTGAAAAGCAGCGCGATACTCGGGGAAAACGTGAGGCACGTTCAGGCTGCCGCGATAATTGACTCCCGCCGTGCGTGTCTTACAATTCGATTGTCATCGCCTGTACGGTGTTCCCTCGCGCCCATCGCCTGGCATTGCGCGTCGCACCGGCTCTTCGCTCAACCCTTCGTGGTTGCGGATCAACTTCGTGATGAAGACAAATGAATCCCGGCGAGGCTCCCATTGCAGAGTTGAGGGTGACCCACGAACAGGCGTTCGATGTGGTGCTCTTGCCTGTCTCACAGCCGGAGCTAGGCGCAATCCGCATTGGCAACACGCTGTTTGCGGTCGGTCGCGGTGAGCCGCCGTTTGCGAGTTTTCCGCAAGAATCCGTTTCTGCGTTATCGCGCAGACATGCCAGGGTTTTCATCGAACACGGCGCCGCGTATGTCGCCGATCTGGGCAGCAAGAACGGCACGTCGGTCAACGGCGTGAGCGTGCGGCAAACGCCACATCGTCTGCGTGTCGGAGATGAACTGTGTTTTGGCGGCGCGCTCTGCTATCGCGTGGGCATCGAACCTCGTGCACATGACGTGGGCCGCCCGATACAGACGGTGACGTTGACGCTCGTGCCGGAACGCGAGGATCTTGGACTTCAGCCCATCGAGATACTGAGCTTTCCATTTCTCGTCAGCAAGACTGATGAATTGTTTTCGCGCTACAGGGCGGCCTTTCCTCATCAGGTGAATTACATCTCGCGGCGTCACGCACATATTTTTCTGCAGGATGGCGTGCCGTCTATCGAAGACCTGGGCAGCACGAACGGCACGTTCGTTGCCGGCAAGCGGCTCGAAGAATCCGCGGTTTCCCTGAAAGACGGCGACGTCCTTGCATTCGGCGGCGACCACTTCGTCTACAAGGTGCACCTGCATAAAGCGTGCGACCTCGAGGCCACCGTGACGACGATCCCTGCTTCCGACCCTGTGAAAGTCGAAGTGTTTGACACCGACAAGACCGCATTCGTCGGCGCCGCGCATTCGTTTCTCGAGATCTTCTGCATCGACCAGGTCACGCAGCGCGACGACGAGGTCAACGAGTCCGTCGCACACGCGACGCCCGCAGCGGAACGCGACACGGAGCACGCCCCGGCACGGCGCCGCTGGCAGGTGTTCGCGGCCGAATTGCTGCGGGCCTTTTCCGGCGACGACCGCACGGCGCTCCGGCGCGGCGCGCTATGGGGTGTTGCGGGCCTCATGCTGGTGCTGGCAGTGTCCGTTGCGCTGTATATGCGCGGCGCCGCGCAACGCGAGGTGAAAACGCTGCTGGCGGACGGCGACTATGGGCAAGCCACCACCTTGGCCAACGAGAACCTGGCCCGTCATCCTGCGGATACACCCATGCAGGCTCTCGCGAGCGAAGCCTTGCTGAAGTCCGTCGTGCCGGATTGGCTTTCTGCCTTGCGGCGGGGCAACTTCGCGCGGGCCGCCGCGGTGAACGCGCGTGCCACGGCATTGGCCGCGCCCAATCCCGATGCGCGACCGCTGGTGGCTGAACTCGCATGGGTGGGCGATCTGGAGCGATTCGTAGTGGGCAGGGGCGGTACCCAGGCGCCGATTCACATGAACGCCGACGAAGACGTCATCACGAATCTGCTCGCGCGCTGGAACGCGGACCCCCAGGCGCACCAGCACGCGCTAGATCGCATTTCCTCATACGTGCCCGATTTCGCTGAGCCCTATGCGCAGGCGATGAGCCATTTGCGTGCGCTACAGAGCGACAACTCCGTGTATTTGCCGGCCATTGCGCGATTGAATGCGGCGCTCAAAAGCGACCTGCCGCGCGGCGACTTCGACGCACTGCGAGCGATGTTGAGCGAGTACGCCGAAAAGTATCCGCGTCTGGCGGGTCTGGAGCAACTACGCACGGACCTCCGGCAATACGTCGCGCTGGCGGACGCGGCCCGGGCGCGCCAGCTCGGCGCATTACTGGCGCTGATGAAATCCGCGCACTTCGCGACCCCGCAGTTTCAGCAGCAGTATCAGCAGTTCGCCGCGACGCAACTGCCCTCAAGCGCGGTGATGCAGCAGTATCAGCGCGCCGCTGCGGCGTGGCAACGCGGCGACGCACAGCAGGCACTAGCCGGCTTGCAGTCCATGCCCGCTTCGCCGTGGTCCGACGTGCTCGCGCAGGAGCGGGCCCGCAAGCAGTCCGTGCTGGATCAATACAGTGCGCTGCAAAAGGCGCGCGGTACGAAAGGCTACGACGATCAATTGCTGACCTTCTACGGTGCGCTCGATCCCGTCGCCGACACGTGGTTCGTGCAGGCCATCGGCAACGACGTGGCGGCGATTCGCGAGAAAGCGCTGGTGCGGGCGCAGGACTGGCTCACGCACGCGCAGGCACTGTGGCATCAGTATCGTGAGAATGGTGCGATAGGCGGGGCTGAGCGACTCGAATCCGGCATCTCGCCGCAATTCCGCAGTCAGGCCAGATTGCTCTCGGAAGCGCAAAGCGTCGCGCAACAGGGCATGCGCATCTATACGCAATTGCGTGCCGATCATCCCGGCGACTCGGACACGCTGCTCAACGCGATCAACGCCGAAGTCGACCTGCAACGCCGTTCACTGCAGGAGCTGCGCATGGTACTCGACCCCGAGCTGTTGCGGGCCAAGCTCACGCTGATCGGAGGCGCTGCCAGTGAAGCGGGAACTGCATCTTAAGCCGCTTGCCGAGGCGCTCGAAGATCACAGCGCCGAAGGCATCGCAATTCTCACGGCGGAGCCGGTGCGGCTGGCACGTGCGCTGGTGCTGCTGATGGTCGCGCTGGTAGTGGCCGGGTTGCTGTGGTCGTTCTTCGGACACGCGGACGTGATCGTGAGTGCACAGGGCACACTCGCGCCCGTGTCGGAAGTGCGGCGCTTCTATGCACCCATCGACGGCGAACTGGTGGATCTGTACGTGGCCGAAGGGCAGCCCGTTTCGAAGGGCGATGTGCTGGCGCGGCTGAATGCGCGTGGCGCGATCGAAGCGGCGAGCAACGCCTTGCAGGCGCAACTCAAGCTTGACGATGCCGAGCGGGAGTGGCGCGAGTTTCCCGCGAAGAAGGCGCTGATGGAACGCAAGGCAGCCGCGCTCAAGGAACAGATGGAAGTGGAGTCGAACCTGCACCAGAACCGCATGTCGGAGGGCACGACCAAGCTCGCCGAGGGGCAACGCGCGTTGCTCGACGAGGCCCGCAGCAACCTCGACAACGCACGGCGTGCGCGGGATTCCGCGCGCGACGAACAGGACAAATATGTGCGCCTGTTTGCGCAACCGGGCGGCGGGGGCGTAGCGGAACTCCAGGTCGACGCGAAGAAAAACGCCTACCAGGAAGCAGAAAACGCATACCGTGTGGCCCAATCGAAGCTCTCTGAACTGGACTTCCAGTTGAGTCACGAATATGCGCAGGCCAACGCGCAACTCGCGACGAGCGGCGAGGAAGCCACCAACCTGCAGATTCAATACGATTCTGCAGTGCGCGATATCGCCACCGCGCAGGACACCGTGCGGCTGCAACTGGAAAGCGCCCGCCTCCAGGCAGACGCCGCCGCGCGCATCCGTTTCGAGAATATCGACAAGGACAATTTCCTGCTGATCGTGGCGCCGGTTTCGGGCGTCGTGACGGACGTGACCTCGACGCAACCCGGCGACAAGGTGCAGGCCAATACGCCGCTCGGGGCCATTGCGCCACAGAACGCGCGCTCGGTGCTGAAGATCGAAATTGCGGAGCGTGACCGGGCTTTCCTGCACGAAGGCCAGGCCGTGAAGCTGAAATTCAACGCGTTTCCCTATCAGCGGTACGGCTTGATCAACGGCACCCTCGAATACATCTCGCCGGCCACCAAACCCTCCGCGCAGGACAAGCAGCCCGTCTACGAAGGACGCGTGGCCCTTGAACGGAACTACTACCAAGTGGCGGGCAACCGCTATGCATTGCGTTACGGAATGACTGCCAGCGCCGAAATCGTCGTACGCGAGCGGCGTCTGATCGATCTCGGCCTCGACCCGTTCAGACAGGTGGCGGGATGACGCGCGGCCAGCGCAGGCCTCAATTCAAGGAGCGGAACAGATGACCGCGATAGTGCGAATCGACGATGAAGTCGTGGACGTGGCCGAATTCATACGTCTGCTGAAACTGACCGGACAGTTCGAGAGTTTGATCGAGCAGGTGGTGCGCGACAAGCTCACGGTGCACGCCGCGAAAAAGCACGGCGTGCAGTTGTCCGAGGATGAAATCCAGCAGCGCGCCGATCAGTTTCGCCGGGTGCGCGGCCTGCATCGCGCGGCCGACATGAATCATTTCCTCGATGCGCTCGGCGTGAGCCTCGATGAGTTCGAGCGCTTCATTACCGACGGTCTGTACCAGGAAAAGATGCTGTCGAATATCGGTGACCCGGCGGAAGTCGAAGAGTACTTTTCGTTGAATTCGCCGAAGTTCGACGCAATCGAAGTGAGCCACATGGTGCTGGATAGCGAAGGAAAGGCGCGCGAAATGATGTCGGTGCTGGACGACGATCCGGACAGCTTCGCCGAGATGGCACGCGAACATTCAATCGCCGAAACGCGCGAGCGCGGTGGCGTGATTGGCAAGGTGCTGCGCGGTTCGCTCAAGCCTGATATCGAGGCGAAGATTTTCAATGCCGACGCTGGCGATCTGCTGGGGCCGTTTCCCTCGTCCGACGGTTCCTGCTACGAGATTTTCGCGGTGACGGCGAAGTATCCGGCCGCTCTCGACGAGGACGTCGAGAGCGAAATTCGCCGGCGTCTGCGCGAAGAGTGGCTGCTCGCCCGCGCGCAGGAGCATGTGATCGAAGTGCGTTAGGCCCGTTAGGCCCACTGACGGTTCATATACCGAGGTTCACCAACATATGGATGCACCACAAACCGCTTCGCCAACCGCCGACTTCCTTGCGACGGTCGAGATTCTCTCGCCGTTCTCGCGCGATGAACTCGAACGGTTGGCCGCGCACGCCGAGTCCCGGCATTTCGCATTTGGCGAGACCGTGTGCAATGCGGGCGAAGCGGCGGACGGGCTGTTTGTGATCAAGTCCGGTACGGTGCGCATCTTTACCGAGGAACGCGGCAAAGAGATCAGCATGGGGGTGCGCAAGACGGGCGAGATCTTCGCCGACATCGCGATGCTGCGTCAGTATGTGCACGAGTCGTCGGTACGCGCCTCGGCGAAAACGGAGTTGCTGTTCATTCCGCGCAGCGCCATCGAGCCTGTGATCGGCGGCAACCCGGATGCGCTTGCGTTCGTGGCGAGCTACGTGGCGATCAGTTCGGCTGGCGGCTTCGTGACGCAGCTATTCGATCTGCGCAGCAAGCTGAATAAAGCGGAACTCGAAGAATGCGTGCGCAGTGTCGGTGCAAAACGCGTGAGCGCGGACAAGGAAATTCTCAAGCAGGGCACGCGCGAAGATCGACGGCTGTATGTGGTCCGGCAGGGCGAAGTGCGTATCGTGCGGCACGACGAGGGCAGCGATTACGTGCTGGCCACGCTCAGGCAAGGCGAGATCTTCGGCGAGAAAGCGTGCTTGCTGCGCCAGGAGCAGATGGTCTCGGTAGTCGCTAACACCGAGACGCGCCTGCTCGTGATCCCCGAGAAGACGGTGCACTTCATCCTGGAGCGCAACCCGAAGTTGCGCGAGGCGCTCGAAGAACGCATCCGTTTTGCCGAACGCGAACTGGAAAGGCAGAAGCGTGTCGAGCAACGGCGCAAGCATCCCGTCGTACTCGACCTGCACACGCGGCCCGAGTTCGGCGAAAAAGTGCTCCGGCGATTTCCGCTCGTCGAGCAGGCCGAGGAGATGGATTGCGGTGCCGCCTGCCTCGCGATGATCTGCCGGCACTACGGCATCGGCATGACGTTGGGCAAGCTGCGCGATCTTGCCAATGTCACGACGATGGGTGCGACGCTCGATAGCCTCGCCCGCGCCGGCGAATCGCTCGGCTTCACGACGCGCGGCGTGCAGTGCGTCTATGAGTCGTTGCGCGGCTTCGATCTGCCTTTCATCGTGCATTGGGAGGGCTACCACTACATCATCGTGTATGGCACGTCGAAGGACTGGGTGTGGATTGCGGACCCGGCGCTCGGCTTCAGAAAGCTGAGCGTGGAGGACTTCGAACGCGGCTGGAGCGGTACATGCCTGCTGTTTACGTCGGGCCCGAACATGGTGCAGATGGCGGCCTCACGCTCACCGTGGATCCGCTTCGCCGGATACCTCACGCCGTACCGCAAGATACTCGCGCACCTGTTTCTCGCCACGTTCGTGATTCAGGTGCTCGGCGTAATTCCACCGCTCATCATCCAGAACATTCTTGACGGCGTCATCGTGCATCAGAACGTCAGCCTTCTCGAACTGCTGATTACCGGGCTGATCGTGGCGAATGTTTTTTCGCAATTGATGTCCACCGTGCGCGCCTATCTGGCGAATTTCATGGTGCGCAACATGGATTTCGCCATGATGTCGCAGTTCTTCAAGCACACCATGTCGCTGCCGTTCTCGTTTTTCGCCAGCCGCAAGACGGGCGACATTTTTGCGCGTTTCCAGGAAAATCAGACCATTCGTGCGTTCCTCACCGAATCGACCGTGACGACCGCGCTGAATCTGCTGATGGTGTTCATCTACTTCAGCATCATGTTCTTCTACAACGTGAAGATGACGCTGGTGCTGATCGCCTTCGTCATTCCGATCGTGCTGCTCACCGCGCTTGCCACGCCAAAAATCAAGCGCTACGCACGCGAGGTGTTCACGGCATCCACGGATTCCAAGGCGTTTTTGATGGAAGCGCTCGCCGGAGTCGAGACGATCAAGGGCATGGGCATCGAACGTCCGGTGCGCATGCGATGGGAGAAGAAATACGCGAAGGCGCTCGAGGTGCAATACCGCGCCCAGGCCTTCAACATTCTCGTGGGCATGGGCAGCCAGCTGTTGAATGCGGCAACCACCATCGCCATTCTGTGGGTGGGCGCGAATCTGGTGCTGGCGCGTGAGTTGACCATCGGCCAGTTGATCGCCTTCAATGCATTCATGGGGAGTGTGCTGGGACCGCTGATGGGTCTCGTCAATCTCTGGAGCATGCTCAATGATGCGGGCGTGGCAATGGAGCGCCTTGGCGATGTGCTCGACATCGAGCCCGAACAAAAGCCGGAAGACCTGGCCGCGCGCGTCATCCTGCCCGATCTGCAAGGCGATATCAGTCTGAACGGAGTGTATTTCCGCTACAGCGCCGGTGAGAGCGAATATGTGCTGGAGAACATCAGCTTCGATATCAAGCCCGGTGAACTGGTGGCCATCGTGGGTCGCAGCGGTTCGGGCAAGACCACGCTCGCCAAGCTGCTGGTCGGTTTTTATATGCCAAGCGAAGGCAAGATGACCGTGGATGGCTACGATCTCAACAGTATCGACAAGGGTTGTTATCGCGGGCAGATCGGCTACGTGATGCAAACCAATCTGCTGTTTTCCGGCACGATTGCCGACAATATCGCGAGCGGGGACGATGCGCCCGACCGGCGGCGCATCGAAGAGGTCGCGAAGATGGCCGACGCGCACGCGTTCATCAGCAAGATGCCGCTCGGCTATGAGCAGGTGGTGGGCGAGCGCGGCCTTGGACTCTCCGGTGGCCAGATCCAGCGCCTGTGTATTGCGCGCGCCCTGTATCACGATCCGAAGCTGCTGGTGTTCGACGAAGCGACTTCAGCGCTGGATACCCAGTCCGAGAGCAATATTCTCGGCAATATGCACGACATTCTGAAAGGCCGCACTGCGGTGATCATCGCGCACCGGCTGAGCACGATCATGCGGGCCGACAAGATTCTCGTGCTGTACGAAGGCGCCATTGTCGAGCAAGGCCGCCACGAGGAACTGGTGCAGCGCAAGGGAATGTACTACCAGCTCGTCCAGAAACAGTTGAGTGCCGGATGAAAATACTTGACCAGACCGAGGACGCGAGTCCCGCCGTTTCGTACGCCGGCTTGATCGAAAAGATCGAGATCCTGCGCTCCATGTTGCGCTGGGCCTCGAAGCTCGAACGCGCCGACATCGAACGCGTACTCAGGCAGGCGAGCGCACTGCGCGACGAGGTCATGCAGTTGTCGCACAAGGAGCGTTTCGTGCAGGCGGCCGCGGAGCCACTTCGTGTCGAGCAGTCACGCGGCGCGCGACGCGCGGCGCTGCTCGCGCGCAGCTTCATTTTCGAGGGTACGTTCGGCGACAATCCGTCCTTGCTCGAAGCACTGGAAATTGCGGAAAAGGCGGCCCCCACCGAATTGCCGGTGTTGATCGACGGCGAGAGCGGCACGGGCAAGGAGCTGATGGCGAAGGTGATTCACGCCAACGGCAGCCGGGCCGACAAACCGTTCATCTCGGTCAATTGCGGGGCGATTCCCGATAATCTTCTGGAATCCGAATTGTTTGGCCATAGAAAGGGCGCCTTTACCGGCGCCTCGGGCGATCGTAAAGGCAAGTTCGAAAGCGCCCATACGGGCACGATTTTCCTCGACGAAATCGGCGAATTGCCGCTGGCGGGACAGGTCAAACTGCTGCGCGTGCTCGAAGCGCACGAAATCCAGCGCGTGGGTTCCGACGAACCCATTCCGGTGGATACGCGCATCGTGGCCGCGACCAATCGCAATCTGCGGCGCCAGAGCGAGCAGGGCAGTTTTCGCGAGGACCTGTTTTACCGGCTCAGCGTGATTCACATTACGTTGCCGCCGCTGCGAGAACGGCGCGATGAAATACCGCTGTTGCTCGCGTATTTCAGCGACGAGGCGGCGGGCGCACTGAAGCGCCGTCCTGTGCGAATGACGCCGCGCCTGCGCGATTTTCTGCTGCGCTATGGCTACCCTGGCAACATCCGCGAGTTGCGTAACATCATCTACCGGATCTCGTGTCTCGCGGGCGACACGGGTGACGTGGAACATCTGCCGGTCGATGTGCGGCCGGGCGCGGCATCGCCTGCTGCCGCCACGGTGAGCGTGGTGGCGAATCTGATGTCGCTGGGGGACGCCAAAAGGGCGGCCAGTGATGAAGCCGAGAAAGTCTTTCTGGAGCGCGGGCTTCAGGAGGTGGGCGGCACCGTCGCCGAACTGGCGCGGCGGGTCGATATGAACCGCTCGCACTTGCAAATGCTGCTGAAGAAACACGGTCTGCATTCGAAAGACTTCCGTCATCGCAACGCTCAGCAAAACGACAAGGAGCCGGGCGGGGGATGATGCGGGATCGACTACCTAGGGTGACGGATTGAGGAGCGTTTTGTCGGACGCGTAAGTGTCCTCGGCGCGCACCACCACAGCCGTGATGTTGTCGCGCCCCCCGCGTGCGAGCGCCGCTTCGATCAGCGCATCGCAGGCCACGTCGCAATCCGCCACCGTCAGCGCGGCCTGCATTTCCTGCGCGCTGAGTTCATTGCTCAAGCCGTCGCTGCACAGCAGAAACGTGTCGCCGTCAGCCACGGCCATCGTGCTGGCGTCGAGTTCCAGACGGTCCGTTGCGCCCACGGCGCGCGTGATCAGGTGCTGGGCGGGATGATTGATGGCTTCCTCTTCCGTGATATGGCCGAGCGCCTTAAGTTCTTCCACCTGGCTATGGTCGCGCGTCAACTGCCGTAGATGACCCTGGCGGCATAGATACAGCCGGCTGTCGCCGGCCCACAGATAGCCGCAGTAGGCGTCGCAGGCGAAGAGGGCGACCACCGTGCTGCCGATCACGGACACCTGCCGACGCGCGGCCTCGTCCCTGAGCCGCTGATTCACGGACAGCAGACGTTCGCTCGCTTCCGCGAGGTAGTGGGCGATGCTCTCGGGCGCGGACAGGCCGCTCAGCGCGTCGACGATCAGACCGCTGGCGAGGTCGCCCACCGCATGGCCGCCCATGCCATCGGCGACAGCCCAGCACGCGCGTTCGGGCTGCTGGAGGCAGGCGTCCTCGTTGTCCTCGCGCACGCGGCCCGCGTCCGAGCGTGCGGACGACACCCATCTGAATTGACTGGCACAGGTCACGGTCGTTACGCCGCGTGGTTCTTGCTGATGGCGTCGGGCGACACGCTGAGGTTCGCGTTGTTGCCGGTGTTGTTGACGTTGACCGACTGGAACTGGTTGATCATCTGCCCGGCGTAAAAGTTGTTGGTGATCTGATAGAGGTTGCCGACGGCCCCCGTGCCCGAGGTGGTGGGCGTATAGGGCTGCATCCAGCCGTACAGCCAGGGCGCGCCGTCCCCGCCGCGAATCATGCTCATGGCCTTGTGGTCGAGCGCGAAGCTGTCGGGAAGATCGTGAATCCGGATGGTCGCCATGATGTGTCTCCGATGCGGCAATGAAGGTGCGGCTGCAACAAGCCATGTGGATGGCCGATACGTTGCAAATAGCGTGCTAGCGTTGCCGCGTTCTGGTCGTTTGTCTCGCATGCCTAGACTGGCGGGCGTTACACGCCGATGCGCCGGTGCGGCACGGTCGCGGACGCGAAGGAATGTACGGTCTTGCCCAACACTCGTGGCCGGGCTCGCGCCGTCAACCCAACACATTGCGCGATCTCTTCACACCGCATTCACACGCACCGTGCTGGCGGAATGCATCCAACAGTTCAGCACGAAAAGCGTTTGTCAGGCGCAGACATTCGTCCGCTCCACCACGGCCTCATTTTCGCTGACTCGCCCGGAAAATCAACGGTTCGAGGCTGCTGGCCCGGATGATGCAAAAGACCTCGCAACAGTGTTGGGTCGAGGCAGGCATCACCGGCCCCAAGCGAAAATCGAGGCGAGTCATGAACAGCAATCAACCCGCAGTCCGTAGCGAACCACGGCACGCCATGCGCGGTGCGGCCAGCGTCTGTGCGGATATTCCGCTTTGCGACGGCCACGACCTGACACCCGGCACGCATCTCGTGACGCGTCGGGGTGGCTACGAGCATCACGGCATTTATGTGGGCGCGGGCAGGGTGGTCCACTATGCCGGCTTTGCTGCGGGCCGCTGCCGTGGCCCCGTGCTCGAAGTCACACTGGACAGCTTTGCCGCCGGTAACGCGATCGTGATTCGTCTGCACACCGATGCCCGCTTCGTGGGCACCGAAGCGGTGCTGCGCGCTCGCTCACGTCTGGGCGAGAACCGCTACCGGTTATTGACGAACAACTGCGAGCACTTTTGTACGTGGTGCCTGTCCGGCGAAAGCCGTAGTCAGCAGGTCGAAACGTGCCTCACGCACCCCCGCGCCGGCATGCAGGTGCTGATGAGTCTGTTCAAGGCGCTCGTGGCGACGGAATTGAAGGGCGTATATGCAGGCGTTCGAGTGGCCGCCTGAATACGCCGGCTGAAAATCAGGAATCCGAATCAGGGTATCAACTGGAGTTTCGAAGGAGCATGACATGTACAGCGCCGAAAAATCCTTGCACTGGATCGTCGACAAGTGGCTCGCGCCGACGCCCGCTACCCCAGCACGCGTTACCCGCATGAGCCGGATCGGTTCGCGCCGGGCAAGGGTGGTGTGCGTCGAGACGGCACGGCCGGGCGGCGTGCTCTCGCTGGTGTTTTTCCGCCATGACGACGGCTCATGGAACGTGTTTCCGCCCGCAGCGGAGCGTCCGGCGATGAATGGCTTCCGGCGCGCCGCGTGATCACCGCGTGATGCCGCCTGATCCCCGCGTGATGCCCGAAGCGGCTGAGGGCCCGCGCACAAGGCCGGCGCAGGCGAACCGCGCAGCTTTATGCGGAAATCGCCAACAGTGAATTCGGCCGTGGCGCTCGTTGCCGGGCGGGCATCGTTTTACACTGACTTCACTGCATTCAGACAAGACCGTACGCGGGACATCTTCTGGAGAAAACGCCGTGAAAGTTGCTCAATTTATCGTTGCTGCTGCGCTCGCCATCCCCGCTGTTTCGTCGTTCGCGCAATCGTCGCCTCCTTCGTGGAACGACGATGTGAGAACGCAAATCGCCCAAGACCAGAGCACCTACCGCTACACGGACTCCGCCGATCAATCGCAGGCTGCGCTAAACGATGCGCGCCAGAAATGGGTGCCGGCACGCCAGATCACTGAAGTGAACCTCGGCCGTTACTCGCTTTCCGTGGTTCGCCCGTCCTTCTGACGGTTTGAATTGCAATCGAAGGTGAGGGGATACCCCCTCATCTTTTCTGTCGCTTTTCCCGGTCAGCCGTGCGAGTATCCTGTCCACGTTTGCGATAGTGGCTCGTTGATCAGAAGCGCTCGAGCATCCCGTCAATCATAAAAGGTGCCGAACGCTTGTCTTTGCTCTCTGCTGTCCCCGTTCTTGCTGAAAACCGCGGCCTGCCGGGCGCCGGTTGCTAGGCCGCGTCGGCGTGGCGGCCGCTCTCGCGCTACTGAAGTTTCTCGCCATCCTCCCCTATGGACTGACCGCCCGCTTCGGCGATGCTTTGGGCTGGCTGCTCTATCAATTGCCGAGCCGGCGCAAGCGCGTCGTGCACGTGAACCTGCGGCTGTGCTTTCCCGACTGGGATGCCGCGCGGGTCGAAAGCGTGGCGCAACTGCATTTTCGTCATGTGATCCGCAGCTACGTGGAGCGCAGCGTCCAGTGGTTTGGTTCGGCGGAAAAGTTGAAGAAGCTGGTGATCGTCGACAGCGAGGTGGATTTATCAGACCCGGATATGCCGCCCACCGTGCTGCTCGGCGCGCACTTCGTCGGCATCGAGGCGGGCTCGGTATTCATCAACTACGCGCTCGGCCGGCAATGCGGCGCGTTGTATCAGCCCATGTCGAACAAGACGCTGGATGCCGTGGCGCGCACCCAGCGCGGCCGTTTCGGCTCCGACATGGCGAGTCGCGCCGACAGCGCCCGCATCGTGTTGCGCTGGCTGCGCGACAAAAAGCCGGTGATGCTCGGCGCGGATATGGACTACGGACTGCGCAATTCCATGTTCGTGCCATTCTTCGGCATTCAGACCTGCACGCTGACCGCCGTAGGGCGGCTTGCCAAAACCGGCCAGGCGCAGGTGTTGCCGTTTATTGGCGAGGTGCTGCCGAATTACAAAGGCTATCGGTTGAAGGTCTTCAAGCCGTGGCAGGACTATCCGAGCGGCGATGATGCGATCGACGCGCGTCGCATGAATGCCTACCTGGAAGAACAGATTCGCCTGATGCCCGAGCAGTACTACTGGGTCCACAAGCGCTTCAAGACCCGTCCGCCGGGCGAGGCGTCGTTCTATTGATGCTGCGATGAATCAGGATTCGGCCTGGGTACACCCGGAGTGAATCCGACCTGCCCATGATGGAATCGGCCCGCGCAGGGCCGATCTCACGGTGAACGTGCGTCGCGCTCAACGCTTCTGTTGATCGCGCTGCTGTTCGTCGATTTGCTGACGCAGGCGCTGGTCCGCCTCCTGAAGCTCGGGCGTGAAGGCGGCGGCGAAATCCGCCGGCTCGTAGAACGGGCGGATTTCGATGTCCGAATCGCTTACCATTGGATTCGGGCAGCGCTTCACCCACGCAATGGCTTCTTCCATTGACTCGACCTGCCAGAGCCAGTAACCGGCGACCAGTTCCTTGGTCTCCGCAAACGGGCCGTCGACGACGGTTCGGTCCGCACCGGAAAACCTCACGCGTACGCCTGCCGAACTCGGTTTCAGGCCGTCTCCGCCTTGCATGATGCCGGCGTTCACGAGCTCTTCGTTGAACTTGCCCATCGCCGCGATGAGTTCCATGCTGGGCATTTGTCCCGCTTCCGACTCAGGCGTGGCCTTTACCAGAACCATCACACGCATTGCCATTCTCCTGTCAAAAAACGATCTGGATTCGGAGGCATCGAGTGCCTCCACTGCCACGACGAATGACGCGGCGGAAAATCGACAGCGAAACGATAGCACGCAGTGCGCGCGAAAACGGGCGACGTGGAGCTTTGACCGGGCGCTCTTGTATGCAAGCCTGAAGCGGGCTCTAAAGCGGGCTCTAGCGCGGGTTTTAAGCGGGCTCCAAGGCGCACCCCAGCAACCGCTCGCGTGAGGCGTAAATCTCGGCTAATTATCGGCAGGCACACTGTCGGTTCTTACTGGACTGCGCCATGCATCTCGTCGGTACGATATTCCCGATCTTCGCAATCGTCGTGGCAGGGTGGCTCGCGGGCGTCACCGGCTATGTGCCGCGTGCCCTCGGAGGCTCGCTGACGCGCTTCGCCTATTACGTGGCGATGCCCGCGCTCGTGTTCCTGACCATCAGCGATGAACGGCTGCACGCGCTGCTCGACTGGCGTTTTCTGGCCGCGTTCGGCGGCGGATCGTTGATCTGCTTTGTGGTCGTGATGGCGATTGCACGCTTGCGTGGCGGTGCAACACTGGGTTCGGGCACGATGCTTGGCGCGGCAGCGTCGATGACCAATACGGCGTTTGTCGCGCTGCCTATCCTCAAGACGCTTTACGGCAAGCCGGGCGTACTCGCGGCGGCGGTCGCAACGGTCTTCATCGGCGCGTTTATGTTCCCGTTGCTGGTGGTGCTGCTCGAAATCAGCCGTTTCGATACCTCACGAAAAATCCGTATGGCGCCGCTGATCCGCCAGATCGCGACCAATCCCGTGATTCTTGCGACGGTCTTCGGCGTGGCGTGGTCGCTATCCGGTTTTGGCATGCCCGCACCGCTCGAGTCTTTTCTCACCGTTCTCGGCGACGCGCTCACACCCTGTGCCCTGTTCGCCATTGGGCTCGAACTGACGCTCAGCGAGTTTCGACAGCGCCTGTCGTTTTACGCGCTCGTCACGGCCGTCAAGCTGGTGATTACGCCGCTCGTGGTGTACGCGTTGTGTCTTGCGAGCGGTCTCGGGCAGGCGGCGACGGTTGCGGCGGTGGTCTGCGCTGCGGTGCCCACCGCAAAGAGCGCCTACATTCTCGCCACCGAGTACGACGTTGAAAAAACCACGGTAGGCGCGGTCATTTCCATGTCGACGCTCATTTCCATCGTCACCTTGATTGCCTGGCTGTACCTGCTCCACGGTCCTTGAAGCATTGTGGGCCGACACAGCACACTGTGGATCAGTCAGGATTCCTTGACGGTTTGACTGTCGATCAGCCCGCGTGTGCGAGGGTGGCGGCGGTTCGAACCTTCTTCTGCGGACGATCGCGCAGCAGCAGGGGCATCAGACGCCGGGTCGCGGTCTGTGCCGCCCACTCGCAATACGCGGCGCTACCGAGCACCCAGCCGTTGAGCGTCGATTGCATCAGGTTGTCGACCTCGAGTTCGTCGAGGGGGCGGGCGCTCAGGTCGCGGTAAGCCTGGTGGCGCTCCGGCGGCGTATCGCCGAGCGTGCGGTAGAGCGGGTGGTCCTTGATGAAGCGATCTTGACGCAATCCGACGTGATGCGTGTAGCTGGACCACGGGTAATGTGACGGCTCCGCGGCGAGGCGGTTGCGCACCGGCGCGTGATCGATGACCTGGCTTGCGAGCAGGAAATAGCGATCGGGCTCGATCACGGTTGCGCAGTAGCCGCCGCGCCAGACCATACCGCGGCGCGCATGGCGGCGGTTGAAGGTCTCGACGTAGCGGCGGCAGACGGCCTGCATGGCCATCGCCACACTCGATTCATAGGCCGGCGTGACGAGAAACTGCACTGCCTCGGGCATGAGCACCCACGCATGCACCGCCAGGCTGGCGACGCGCGCCGCGTCCGCGAGGCAGGTGAGAAAGTACAGGTAATCTCCTTCGTCGAGGAAGGCGGGCCCCGTGAGCCCCTGCAAGATAACGTGCTGCGGTTGTTCTGGAACGTAGTGCCGTGCAAGCCGTGTCATGCTGAATTAACCGGAGATCCGTGGCGAGAAAGCGTTCCGACTGGTGTCGGAGACGTGACGGTGCGTAACGAAATTCTAGGGCTCGCGCGCGTGCGTCTGCATCACGAATAGGCCTTTATTTTGGCCTCATTTCGCTGATTTGCCGCGTCAGGCAAAGGTCTGATGTATGCCGGCGCTGAATAGCAGGGCTGCCCACCTGAAGCTGGGCACAGAGCGTGCGGGCCAGAAAGAGACCTGGCCACTGTGCCAAACAAAGGAGGATGCAATGAACCATCATGCAGGTCGTTCACACGACGAGCGGGTCGCCGCGCGCAAGCAGGAAAAGCAGAAAGCCCAGGAACAGCCGGGCGGCTCGAAGGCGATTGCAGGGACAGAGCCGAATGCAACGCGCAGCAGCGGCGAGCTATCCGAGGAAGGCAAGGAGGTTTGGCGCAAAGGTGCGGGGATCGACGGCGGCGGGAAAATCCGCTGACGTTGCGCAGGCTGAAACGTCGCACGTGCACAGGTGCGGGCCCACCACCAAGCTTAAAGGGGACGAAGGGCTGGCCACGTAAAGACCGGGCGCCGGGATCCGTTTTTACACGCGACGCGCCCACCGTCACTGCCAGGCTTCTCCCTCTCTGGCCGGGCGGCGTCGTCTGCGCCATCGTGACTTCACCGTGATCCGGCACGTGTACCACTGGCCCACGCGCCATACGCGGTCCGGGAATTGCTGCGTTCGCAGGCTGTAGACCACTGTCGAACGGGAGCAATCATGCACTTCGTCATCAACGGTATCGAGGCTGACCTCGATTTCGACCTCAGGACTTCGCTGCTCGATCTGCTTCGCGAGCAGCGACATCTATTCGGCGCCAAAAAGGGCTGTAACCAGGGCGCGTGCGGCGCCTGTACCGTGCTGGTGGACGGAACGCGCATCAACAGTTGCCTCGCGTTGGCCGTGCAGTATCAGGACCGTGAGATCACCACCATCGAAGGGCTTGGCTCGCCGGGCAAGCTTCACCCGCTCCAGGCGACGTTCGTCGAACACGACGGGTTTCAGTGCGGCTACTGTACGCCCGGTCAGATCTGCTCGGCCATCGGTATGGCGCGCGAGTTGCAGTGCGGCGTGCCAAGCCATGTCAGCGAAGACGTGGCAGCGCGAGGCTTTGCGCTGACGGACGCGGAGTTGCGCGAACGCATGAGCGGCAATCTGTGCCGCTGCGGTGCCTACAACGGTATCGTCGATGCGATTCAGGAGACCTTCGGTACGGACCAGTCCGCGGTTGCCTTCGAAGCTGAACGCGAGGCTGAATCCGCATCCGAATCGGCATCCACCGCGCGCGAGGTGGCCTGATGAACCCCTTCACTTATGAACGGGCTTCGGACCCGCAAGCGGCGTTGAGACTCGGTGCCCGCTCGGGCGCCAAATATCTGGGCGGTGGCACCAACCTGGTCGACCTGATGCGCGAGACCATCGAGCATCCTGTGATGCTGGTCGATATCACCGGACTTTCCTGCGCAATCGAAGAAACCGATGACGGCGGCCTGCGCATCGGCGCGGGCGTGAAGAACACGGCTGTCGCCGCCGACCGGCGTGTTCGCGAGCGCTATCCGTTGCTAGCCGAAGCGATTCTGGCAGGGGCCTCGGCGCAGATCCGCAACATGGCGACAGTGGGCGGCAACCTTCTGCAACGCACGCGCTGTGGCTATTTCTACGACGACGCCGCGCGTTGCAACAAGCGCGCACCGGGTTCGGGTTGCGACGCCGTCGACGGCTTCAATCGCATGCACGCCATTCTTGGCGCCTCCGCTGCCTGCGTCGCCACGCACCCTTCGGATATGGCCGTGGCGCTCGCCGCGCTGGACGCGGTGGTGACGGTCGAGGGCCGCAACGGCCTACGCGATATCCCGCTGGTGGATTTCCACGTGCTGCCTGGCGACACGCCGCAAACCGAAACCGTGCTCGAAGCCGGCGACCTGATCACCGCCGTGACGCTGCCGCCTGCGCTAACGTGCCGCTCGGTTTATCGCAAGGTGCGCGATCGCGCTTCGTACGCGTTCGCCCTGATTTCGGTGGCAGCGGCTCTCGACGTGCAGGACGGTGTGGTGAAAGAAGTGCGGCTCGCACTCGGCGGCGTTGCACACAAACCGTGGCGTGCCAGAGCGGCCGAGGCCGCCCTGATGGGCGGTCCTGCCAGCGAGGCGGCGTATCGTGCGGCGGCGCAGGCGGAACTCGCGCCCGCCCGAGCGCTTCGCGATAACGCCTTCAAGATCGAGCTGAGCCAGCGCGTGATGATCGACACGCTGCTCAAGTTGACCGCGCTTCAGGAGAACCGCTCATGAGTATCGTCAAGGACACCGTGCAGGCGGTGATGAAGAAAGCCATTGCGCTTGCCCCCGACCGTTTCATTCCCGGCGGCGAGCCGGATGAACTGATTCGCCATAAAGACAGCCTGATCGGTGCGCCGATCAACCGGATCGACGGGCCGTTGAAGGTGTGCGGTCGGGCCACCTTCGCCGCGGAATTCCCGCTGGAAGGCGTGACCTACGCGGCCCTGAAGTATTCCACCGTGGCGCGTGGGCGTATCGTCGCAATTGACACCGCTGCCGCCGAGGCGGCCTTGGGCGTCGTGCTGGTGATGACGTACCAAAACGCGCCGCGCCTCAAACCCATGCCCGCGTTCATGACGCAGCCCAAGGCGGCCGGAGGTGACAACCTGCCGATCATGCAGGACGATCAGGTGCACTGGAATGGTCAGCCGGTCGCTCTCGTGCTGGCCGCGACGCAGGAGCAGGCGGACCACGCGCAGTCGCTGATCAACGTGACGTATGAGGCAGGCAGCGATGGTGTGACCGCGCTCGCCGAGGCCAAGGCAAACGGTAGCGAGCCCGGCGTGTTCCAGGGCGAGCCGCTGAAGCTCGCGATCGAGGATGCCGAGGCGATGCTGGCGCAGGCACCGCATAGCATCGACGTACGCTACACGACGCCGCGTCACAACCATAATCCGATCGAGTTGCACGCGGCGACGCTCGTCTGGCAGGGCGAGACGCTGCGCATCCACGATACCGTGCAGGCGGTCGCCCATGAGGCGTGGACGATCGCGCAGGTGTTCGGCATCGACGAGAAAAACGTCCACGTGACCTCGCCGTTCGTCGGCGGCGGTTTCGGTTCGAAGACGGTGTGGCAGCATCAACTGCTTGCCGCGGCAGCGGCGAAACTGGCGCAGCGTCCGGTGCGGATCATGTTGTCGCGCGAAGGGGTGTACCGCGTCGTCGGCGGCCGCACGCTCACCGAACAGCGCGTGGCGCTCGGTGCGCAGGCCGATGGCTCGCTGGACGCGCTGATTCACACCGGCCTCGTTGCCATGACGTCGCACAACAACATGCCGGAACCGTTCATCCTGCCTGCGAAGAGTGCGTACGCCGCGCGCAGTTTTCTGCTCGACGTCGAGACGGTCAAGATGAACATGACGGCCAACACCTTCATGCGGGCACCGGGCGAAGCCGTGGGTACGTTCGGGCTGGAATGCGGCATGGACGAGCTTGCCTCAGCCATGAACATGGACCCCGTCGAATTGCGGATCAGGAATGAGCCGGAAAAAGATCCAACCACGGGATTACCGTTTTCCCAGCGTGGCATTGTCGACGCGTGGCAGGCCGGCCGCGAGCGCTTCGGCTGGCATGCGCGCGGCAAACCCGGTGCGCGGTGCGAGGGCGACTGGCTCGTCGGCATGGGTTGCGCCACGGGCACTTACCCGTACTACCGGATGCCGGGCGGCGCGGCGCGCATCACCTTGACCGTCGACGGCCGCGCCACCATCAGCATCGCCGCGCACGAAATGGGCATGGGCACCTCCACCGCGCAGTCCCAGGTGGCGGCCGAGCGGCTGGGCCTGAGGATGCAGGACATCGACTTCGAATACGCCGATTCGAGGTTGCCCGGCACCGTGCTCGCCGGCGGTTCGCAACAGACGGCAGCCATTGGCGCTGCGGTGAGTGCGGCCCAGCAGGCACTCGTCAAGGAACTGCTGCGGCTGGCGGGCGATCGCTCGCCGCTGTCCGGTCTGTCCGTGGATGAGGTCGGTGCCAGGGACGGCGGTCTGTATGCACTGGAGGATGACGCGCGGTTCGAGAGCTATGGCGCCATCCTCAGCCGTGCGGAGCGAATGGAACTCGCGGTGGAAGCGGAAGCGCCGATGCCGTTCGAGTTGCAGCACTGGTCGATGCACAGCCACAGCGCGCTCTTTTGCGAGGTGCGTGTCAATGTCATTACCGGCGAGGTTCGCGTGAGCCGCTTCCTCGGCTCGTTCGACTGCGGCCGCATCATCAATGCGAAGACCGCCGCCAGTCAGTTCCGTGGCGGCATCATCATGGGCCTCGGCCTCGCGCTCATGGAGGAGACGCAGTTCGACGAGAGGACGGGGCGTGTGATGAATCCATCGCTTGCCGACTATCACGTGCCGGTTCATCTGGACGTGCCGCATATCGACATCATCTGGAACGACGAAGCGGACCCGCATACGCCGATGGGCGCGCGCGGTGTGGGCGAAATTGGCATCACGGGGGTGGGCGCGGCTGTCGCGAACGCGGTGTTCAACGCCACGGGCAAGCGCATCCGCGATCTTCCCATCACGCTGGACAAGCTGATGGACTAGTCATGCAGACATGCATGCCACGGAGGAGGGGAATCACGTCGCCCGGCGGAATTCTCCTTCCTCCGTGCTGTCTGCGTCGGGTCGGGTTTCCGGCATGAACACCGCGAAGAACAACAAGGCCAGTGCGCTGATGCCAGCCAGCGTGCCAAACCCGGTGGCAAAGCCGAACTTCTCGACCACGTATCCGCCAGTCACCTGACTCAACGCCGCCCCAGTGCCAACCGCCAGCGCCATGAGTCCCTGGGCAAGATTGAAACGGCCGCTGCCACGCATCAGATCAGCCGCGATGACGACCGCGACCACGCCGAAAATGCCCGCCGCCACCCCGTCGAGCAACTGGATCGCCACCACCGCGTAAGGACTCGTGGTCATGGAAAAGAGAATGCCGCGCACGGGCAGCACGGCGAGCGCCACCAGAAAGATTCTTTTGCGTCCCACGCCTTTACGCATGGCATGCCCGACCGTGGCAGCGACGACCACCATCACGAGCTGCGCCGAAATGATGCAGGCGCTCAGCGCAACCACGTCCGCGCCGGGATGAAACTTTGCGATCACCTGGCCCGCGAGCGGCAACATGGCTGCATTGCCGAAGTGAAACAGGACGACGGAGACCAGAAACACCTTGAGGTCACGCCGTCGCCATAGTTCGCGGAAGGTGGCCGCACGGTGCTGTCCTGCGTCGTCCGCGATGCTCTCCGCGCCACGGGCGAGTTCGTGGTCGATCTCCTGTGGCTTGATCAGCAGCACCACCAGCGCGCTCGCCACCGCGAAGCCGCACACGAGATAGAACAGCCAGATCGCCCCGACATACTGTCCAAGGCCACCGGCCAGCACTGCGGACACAAAATTACCCGCGTGGTTGAAGGTCTCGTTGCGGCTGATGCGGGCGGGCAGCAGCCGATGCCCGACGATGCCAAGGCTCAACGCCGCGAGGCACGGCGCAATGATGGCCGACGCGGCGCCGAGCGTGAATTGCGCTGCGAGCACGACGGGCAGGCTCGGGAAAATCGCAATCAACAGGCACCCGGTCGCCACCAGCAGACCGGAAATGGCGATGAGCAGGCGCTTCGCACGCGCCGCGTCAACCAGCAACCCGGCGGGAATCTGGCAGATAGCCGCCGCCATGCCGCTCGCAGCCATCACGAGGCCGATGTTGCCTGAGCTCCAGTGCTGTGTGCCTTTGAGGTAGACGGAGAGGAACGGGCCGAGCCCGTCCCGCACATCCGCCATCAGGAAGTTAAGCCCGTCCAGACCACGCAGGCTTTGCGGGGACGGTGCTTGTTCGTCCACTTGCGCCTCAACGGGTTGCGGGTTCACCGTCGCTCCGCTCGGGTCAGGGTTGGGTGCAGGAACGGCTACACGGGGATGCCACAGAAACGATGTGGTCTCGCGTGGCGTCGGTCAGAAGCCGGTCGCATTCGTCACTCCGCCAGTTCCGCGAGTTCCGCGAGCGCTGCCGACGTGCCGGCATCGACGAGTTCGGCGATGTCATCGACTTCGATGGTCCGGCCAAACCGGTTCTTCACGCCGTGGCCCCACACCTGGATATGGACCCGCGGCGTGAGGTAAGCGGCCAGTTCTTCGGCCGCGTGCGGGGGCATGCGGACCGAGGTGCCATCCATCAACAGCGCGCCGCGCAGTTCGCCCTTCGGCCCGTACAGTGAGAGCTTGACCTCGCCGCTGGCACGCATGGGGCGTTTTTCGACGTGTGGCTTCTCGTGTTTCGCACCGCCCGCGTGGGGGCCTTCGTCGAGAATCGTCACGCCCGTCGCGGCGGTCAACTGAACGGCGGCGACCATAGCGACGCCGCGCGGTTTGACGCCACGCACGCGTACCTTGTCGCCAGGGTGGATGGCTTTCGTGACCGCGCGGGACAGGTGAGGCGGGAAATGGACTTGCTGGTCGCGGCCGAGGATGAAGCCGTCCACTTCGCCGTGCGGATTCAACAGGAATTGAGTCACTGTGCCGCGTGTCTCTGGCAGGCATTCCGGGTCGATCCAATGCATGGTTTTACTCCGTGAAGGTGCGGTTTGTGGGGAGGGGGTGGTGTTGCGCGCGCCTGGGTTCGTGCAATGTGGGTGCAACGATTGTGCCTGGGGGATGGAAGGCGGCGGTGCGAGCGGGGACGGGTGGAGAGTAGGACGGGGCGAGGGTGGCGTGAGCGGCGGGAGATGCGACGCGACCCGAGGGGACGGTGCGGATCGGAAATGCATGTTGCAGGTGAGGCGACGAAAACGGACGAAAACGCGCCCCGCGAGATCGTCCGTCAGTGCGTGTCGAAAGAGCTAGCCGCGGTTCGTAAGCTCAGCAACCCGTCTGCTGCACGCGCTCGACGGCGAGCCCGAACGCCGGACGCAGTTTCGTGCCCACCACGTTGCCGAAGAATGCCGCGACGAGCCACAGCCAGCCGTGCAGGCTGCCCGACACGATGCCGCTGAAGTACGCGCCGATGTTGCAGCCATACGCGAGCCGTGCGCCGTAGCCGAGCAGCAGGCCGCCGATGATCGCCGCGATCAGCGAGCGCAGCGGCAGACGCCACACCGGCGCGTAGCGTCCGGCGAGCGAAGCGCCGACCATCGCGCCGATCACGATGCCGATATCCATCACCGACTTCACGTCATGGCTGATCGGAGCAGCGAGCGCGGCCGCGTTCGGGCCCGCGCTCCACACCGGCCAGCTTGCAACGTCGACGCCGAGCGCGGAAAACGCCTTGGCGCCCCACAGCGCGAAGGCCGAGGTGATACCCCACGGATGCCCCGAGAGGGCGAGCGTCACGAAGTTGAGAACCGCAAGCACGACGCCGCCAACCAGCAGCGGCCACGGGCCACGCAGCCACGACGATGAGGCATGCGCAGCGGCCTCGTTCACGAGATGACCGTGACGGCGCTTTTCGATCCGCACGGTCAACGCGGCGATGGCCGCGAACACCACGAGATTCAGCGCGATCGCCGGTCCGACGCCGAGCGATTTGACGAGCGAGATGGGCGGCAGATGCGGCAGCGCCGACCAGAACGGCATGTGCGCGGTGCCGACCACCGAGCCGGCCACGAATGCAATCAGCGTGACCACCATGCGTGTGCTGCCGCCGCCCACTGTATACAAGGTGCCGGACGCGCAGCCGCCGCCGAGCTGCATGCCAATGCCGAAGATGAACGCGCCGACCAGCACCGAGGTGCCGACCGGCGACACCTCGCCGACTACCGCATGACCGAACAGCGTACCCGCCGACAGCGCCGGGAAGAACAACAGCACGCCGACCGCGAGCATCAACATCTGCGCGCGCAGTCCTGCACCGCGGCCGTCGGCGATGAACACGCGCCACGCCGAGGTGAAGCCGAAAGCGGCGTGATAGAGCGTGAGACCGAGCAGCGCGCCGAGCACGTACAACGCGGCCTGCTTGCCGCTGACGGTCTGCGCCAGATAGATCGCGCCCAGCACGATGAGCACGAGCGCGATGGCGAGCGGCTTCGGATTGAGCTGGACGAGCGCGCGCGGCTTGTCGACGAACGACGTGGATAAATCGGACATGGTGAGCAGAGGCGGACGCACCCGTCGCACACAGGCGACACGCCGCGAAAGACCAGCGTTCGCCGCGCGGGAAGGGCCGCAAAAATGGGTTAGGAAAGGTCTGTAAGTATATCGAAATAACACGGCGCGACCGCTGCCCTAGCGGGCGCGAGGCGTCTTGACGGCAAGGTTGGTGCGTTTCGTGTCACGGGCTGGAGAAGCCCACGGGATAAAGCTTTGCGGGTAGCGGCGCCGGTCAGGACTGGCTTCGTCATAACCCGGCTTCATATCCATATTTCGAATATGAATCGAAAAGGGCGGCGCGCTTTCACCGCGCTTTTCACATTGATCAGGCTGCCGTAGAGCCGCCGCGGCAGAAAACAAAAAACCCCGTAAGACGATGATCTTACGGGGTTTCTCGAACTTCTGCGGCTTTCGCCAAAACAGCTTTTGGTGCCCAAGAGAGGACTCGAACCTCCACAGTGTTGCCACCGCTAGGACCTGAACCTAGTGCGTCTACCAATTTCGCCACCTGGGCAGGTGTCTGTACAGCAGAGACCGCAATTATAGCGATAGATCCGGGGCTGTCAAGCATTTTGAGAACGCCCGCGATGCCCCGCCGTTTGCGCCCCCTGGCAACTATTGACACGCGCTGTGGCACCCAATACGGGTGTTAGAATGCCTCGCAGTAGTTCGTTGGCACGGTGCACAAGCCCGTCGGACTCAGCCTTGAACGAGCCAGACCCGAGCAGTCAATCGCAGGTGCAACTGAGGCGCGTCACAACGCCGACCGACGTCCATGCAACGAGAAAAAATCATCGACAAGCCCTTGAGCAAATACCCGTATCCGATCCCAAGCCGCGAAGAAATTCTCGGCGTGCTCCGCACGAGCGAAGCACCGCTTGCAGCGAATGACATCGCCGAAGCATTGTCGATCAAGCGCCAGGAGCGCGAAGGATTTTTCAAGCGTCTCGCGGCCATGGAGCGGGACGGTCAGATCCGGCTGGATCAGCGCAATCACTATCAACTCACGCACCCGTCGAATTTCGTCGGCGGACGCGTGCAGGGCCACCGCGACGGCTACGGCTTTCTGGTGCGCGACGACGGCCAGGACGATCTGTTCCTGCCCACCGGTGAAATGCAAAAGGTCATGCACAACGACCGCGTGCTCGCGCGGATCGTGGGCTACGACCGGCGCGGACGGCCCGAAGGCCATATCGTCGAAGTCACGGATCGCGCCAACAAGCGGGTGATCGGCCGGCTGCTCAACGAGAATGGCGCGCTGATCGTGGCGCCTGAAGACAAGCGCATTGGCCACGACATCCTGATCACGCAGAACACCAAGAAGGCCAAGGTCGGCCAGGTGGTGGTGGTCGAGCTGACGGATTTTCCGAGCCGCCACTCGCAGCCGCTCGGCCGCGTGGTCGAGGTGCTGGGCGATATCGACGACCCCGGCATGGAAATCGAAATCGCGGTGCGCAAGTATGGCGTGCCGCACGAGTTCAGCCAGGCCGCGCTCGATGACGCCGCGCGCCTGCCCGACGAGGTTCGCCCCGCCGATGTCCGTCATCGCGTCGACCTGCGCGACGTGCCGCTCGTCACCATCGACGGTGAAGACGCGCGCGACTTCGACGACGCGGTGTATTGCGAGCCGGTTGCAGTCGGCAAGGGCGAGGGCTTCCGCCTGATCGTCGCAATTGCCGACGTGTCGCACTACGTGCATCCCGGCAGCGGTCTCGACGTGGATGCGATCGAACGCAGCACTTCGGTCTACTTCCCACGCCGCGTGATTCCCATGCTGCCGGAGAAGCTCTCCAACGGTCTGTGTTCGCTGAACCCGCACGTGGATCGTTGCGTACTGGTGTGCGACATGGTCATCACCGCGCGCGGCGAGATCAAGGCCTATCAGTTTTACCCCGGCGTGATGCACTCGGCGGCGCGTCTCACGTATACCGAAGTCGCTGCGGTCCTGAAGAACACCAAGGGTCCCGAAGCGGCGCGGCGCGCGGCGTTGCTGCCGCAACTGCAAAATCTCTACGGCGTGTACAAGTCGCTGTTCGCGGCGCGGCAAAAACGCGGCGCGATCGACTTCGACACCACCGAGACCTATATCGTCTGCAATGCGCAGGGCAAGATCGAGCAGATCATCCCGCGTACCCGCAACGACGCGCACAAGCTGATCGAAGAGTGCATGCTGGCGGCCAACGTCTGCGCCGCCGACTTCATGAAGCGCAACAAACATCCGGGCCTGTACCGGGTGCACGCGGGCCCCACGGCTGAGAAGCTCGAGAACCTGCGCACCTTCCTGCGCGGCATGGGCCTCACGCTCGGCGGTGGCGAGACACCGCATGCCAGCGACTACGCCGCGTTGATGGCGCACATCCGCGACCGGCCCGACGCGCAGATGCTGCAGACCATGTTGCTGCGTTCGATGCAGCAGGCGGTCTACAGCCCGGACAACATCGGCCACTTCGGTCTCGCGTATGAGGCGTATGCGCACTTCACGAGCCCGATTCGCCGCTATCCCGACCTGCTCACGCACCGCGCAATCTACGCGATCCTGCAAGGCCGCAAGTACACGCCGGAAGCGCCGCATGGCGTGGAGCTGAACACGGCGCTCTCGCCGCGTGCCCGCGCGATGCAGCAGGCCGATGACGAGAAGCGCAGCCGCAACCGTTCGAACACGGCGATCTGGGAAGAACTCGGCTTGCATTGTTCGGCCAACGAGCGCCGCGCGGACGAAGCCTCGCGCGACGTCGAAGCGTGGCTCAAGTGCTATTTCATGCGCGACAAGCTCGGTGAAGAGTACGGCGGCATGGTGAGCGGCGTGACCTCGTTCGGGATTTTCGTGCAGCTCGATGCGCTGTTCGTCGAAGGCCTCGTGCATGTCACCGAACTCGGCTCCGACTACTTCCAGTACGACGAGATCAAGAACGAACTGCGCGGCGAGCGCACGGGTATCCGTTACCGTCTGTCGGACCGGGTGCGCGTACAGGTGAGCCGCGTCGATCTGGACGCACGCAAGATCGATTTCCGTCTGGTGCGTGATACGCCGATCAAGTCGCCTGGTACGCGCACGGCGCTCGCCGACGACGCCGCGGCCGAAACCGGCGGCGCCCGCGTGCGCGCGTTGCCCCCCGTGGAAGGCGCGCCGGGTGGTCGTCGCAAGAAAGCGGCGCCCGCACCTTCGCTGGCGGTCAAGGAAGCGCGCGCGGCACGCGGCGCGGCCCGCAAGAACGCGTCGGCGAAATCCGCCGCTTCGTCCAAGGCGCAGACCCGCAAGAAGCGCTAACGTCGTACGACGCCGTGTGCCTGAAGTTTTGCCGCGCGCAATGGGGTACTGAAGGGGCACTCAACCCCGTTCAGTGCCCCATTGCGCGCGGTCTCGCATTTCACTCGTATTCATTTCAGTAGCGCGTCCCGTTCGCGGCGCGCTCAATCAAAGGTTGTTTCAGTCATGTCACGTCTCAAGGTTCTATACGGTTTCCACGCAGTGACCGCGCGTCTGCGCCACGACGCGTCGACAGTGGAAGAGGTTTACTACGACGCCACGCGCAAGGACCGTCGCATGACGGAGTTCCTGCATACGGCGAAAGAAGCGGGCGTGCGTCTGATTGCAGCCGACGAAACGCGTCTGTGGGGCCTCGCCCATACCGAGCGCCATCAGGGCGTGGTGGCACGTGCGGGCGACCTGCCGCTCGCGCAGAATCTCGCCGAACTGCTGGATGGCATCAACGGCGCGCCGCTGATTCTGGTGCTGGACGGCGTGACGGATCCGCACAACCTTGGCGCATGTCTGCGCGTGGCCGACGCGGCCGGCGCGCATGCGGTGATCGCGCCGCGCGATCGCGCCGTGGGTCTGAACGCGACGGCGGCGAAGGTGGCCAGCGGCGCAGCGGATACCGTGCCTTACATCACCGTGACGAATCTGGCGCGGGCGCTGCGCGAACTGAAAGACGCGGGCGTGTGGGTGGTGGGTACGGCGGGCGAGGCCACGGCCAGCCTGTACGACACCAAACTGGACGGCCCGGTGGCGCTCGTAATGGGCGCGGAAGGCGAGGGCATGCGCCGTCTCACGCGTGATACCTGCGATGAGGTGATGCAGATTCCGATGGCGGGCAGCGTCGAAAGCCTGAACGTTTCCGTGGCGAGCGGCGTGTGCCTGTTCGAAGCGGTGCGGCAGCGCTCGGTGAAAGTGAAGGCCTGAGCGGGGCGCAAGCCCGCGAAATTAACGGTCTGGCCTTGTGACAACGCATGGCCGGCCGGCAAAGCGCGGCGCCTCCCGTCCCCTACGCGGGACGCCGCGAAGGCGCGCAGCGGGTTTCTCCAACCCGCTTGCCGGATAAGTGCCGTTGGCGCATGCTACTTCGGTAAACTTGCGGTTTTCCCGCTACTTCAGCAGCTTCTGCCCCAATCCCATGACTCAAGACGAACTCAAGCAACTGGTCGGTCAGGCCGCCGCCGATTATGTCAACGCCCATGTGCCCGAAGGCGCCGTGATCGGTGTCGGTACCGGCTCCACCGCTAACTGTTTTATCGACGCGCTGGCCGCCACGAAGCAGCGCTATCGCGGCGCGGTGTCCAGCTCGCTGGCAACCACCGCGCGGCTGGAGTCGCATGGCTTCAAGGTGCTCGATCTGAACGAGATCGATGCGTTGCCGGTCTACGTGGACGGCGCCGATGAAATCGACCACAGCGGTGCGATGATCAAGGGCGGCGGCGGCGCGCTGACGCGCGAGAAGATCGTCGCGTCGGTGTCGGACGTGTTCGTGTGCATCGCGGACGCCAGCAAGCGCGTCGACGTGCTCGGACACTTCCCGCTGCCCATCGAAGTGGTGCCGATGGCGCGCACCGCCATTGGCCGTCGCGTGACGGCTTTGGGCGGTGTGCCAGTGGTGCGCGTGACCAAAGACGGCACGCCGTTCATCACCGACAACGGCAACGAAATCCTCGACGTGAAGGGTCTGAAGATCACCGACCCACGCGCGCTCGAAGCGCAGGTCAACGCGTGGCCCGGTGTGGTCACCGTCGGTCTCTTTGCGGGCCACGGCGCGAGCCTCTGCCTGCTGGGTACCGACACGGGTGTCGAGACGATCGAGTACCCGGCGGCGTAGAGGTATAGAGGCTTTACGCTATCGCCCGTCCCAGCGCCGGGCGGTCTCCGACTGCTGCATGATGGCCCGCATGGTGGCCTCCGTCAGACCGTCGCGCTGCCGGCGTGCCGCGAAGATTTTGCCCCACATCATCGTCATGCCGAGCAACAGCATGCACAGGATGCTCCAGCCGGCCATACGTCCAGCGCTGGAGCCTTTCATCATCTGCGCCGTCCACACGTCAGGGAAGCGGCCAGCGTCGTCGTGTTGCGTCAACGCCGTGCTGCTGTGAGCGAGCCCGAGCGGCTCACCGCGCATGCCCTTGAAAAAGCCGCTCCAGATATCTTCGATCACGTGCGGCGAGTTTGCGTCCTGCAACTGCGTACCCGCGTATCCGGATGCCATTGCATGCCAGTCGATCAAGGTCGGCGCCACGTTGAAGCCAATCGCGGCAATCACGATGAGCGTCGCGGTGCGGTTTGAACGACGGGCAATTTCCAGCAGGCACGGTCCCACCATCAGAAACACGATGGGCAGGCAGGGCAGCAGGCAACGCGGCCCCCATCCAATCGCACCCCACTGTTGCATACGGATGACCATGCCGACATACAGCGACAGCCCAAACAGCATGGCCACCAGCAAGGCACGCTGAGGCGACGACAGACGCGGCCAGGTCCACGGCAGGAACAGCGACGTCAGCACGATCGGCGAAAACACCACGAGCCCGCGATTCGCGCTGAAGAGCAGCGTGCCGAGCCCTTGCAGCATGTCGCCGTGCATGACGCTGCCTGCTGCATCGTTAGCTGTACTGTTCGTTACAGCGCCGTGAACGAAGCTGGCGAGTTCGAGAAACGGCCGAAACATGGAGCGCGTATAGGCCACGTCGAAGGCCCACATCGGCGCAACGATCGCCGCGAACACGCCGGCTAGAACCAGATAGCGCAGCAGCGGGCCACGCGTGTACACCGCGAGAATCAGCATGGCGACGAACAGCGGTGGCGCAATGGAATGATGCAGGAGACAAACCAGCGCGAGCGCAGCCCCCGCAGCGGCAAAGGCACGTGTGCCGGCAGCGGGACGCAGCAATGCCTGGGTGTAGAACAGTAATGCGCACATTGCCGCGGCGCACGGCGCTTCGTCCCATATCATCTTGGCGTAAGGTAAATAAAGGCTGCCTGCGGCAAAGGCCAGCGCGACGACGAAGGCCTGCTTGTCGGAATAGAACTCGTTGAAGAGCAGGAACAGGTAGAGGCAACCGATTGCGCTCACAACGATATAGGTCAACGAGACGGCGAGCCGCGCAACGATGGAAGGATCGGGCAGCATGGTGGCAAGCGCCGACTGTTCGACCCTGGCGCCAAGCCAGGTGCCCGGCCATACCAGCAGGACCGCGCCCATGTCGTGCGGCTGGAAATAATGTCCGTCGGGCAGGCGCATCCACGGTTTCGCGTGGGCGTCATGGGCGTTTCCGCTGGCCGTTTGCAGATCCGGCGCAGAAGTAACGGTTTGCAGATTCGTATTGGCGCTGCCGATTCGTCCGCTCGAAACGAGAATGAAAAAGCTCAGAAAAAAGATGAATACCGCTGCTTTCGTGGTTGAAAGTGCACGCCGGCTATTGGGGGTGATGTAAGCCATTTCGCGTCCGTCTCCAATTCAGATCTTCTGTTTTTGTTGTGGCCGAGCGAGGTCCGACGCGCCGCGAGAACGCGCATCGGCACCGCCCTTGGTTGGTTTTGGTGTTGCCCCTTCCATGCTGCTAGTACGTCACGCGTAACGCTGCGAGCGGCTGGTGGGCCGCTACGCTGCATGCGTGTTGCTACCGGTGCTCGTTCGTCACCGGTTAGCATTCCATGGCATCTTGCCGGTCGTGGGTGAATCGACGGGCACGATGCGTAGATATCGCCAGACTGCTACTTGCGACTAATGCTGTTGCGCGCCTGGATTGCCCGCGGTGGTGGCCGCTGTGGCATTGCCAGCGGCATGCGCCGCCACAGCGCGATGCCGCGATCCGCGCGCATTGGTGTGCGTGATCGCTTTCGTCATGTGCGCCAGATAGCCTTCCAGCGAGAAGTCGCGCTGCGCGTCGGCGAAGGCCTGGCTCGCGATACGCTCCGCCAGTTCCGGTGCCGCGCGCAAGGTTTCGATGGCGTCGACGAAAGCTGTCACGTCACCTGGTGTGACGAGCCAGCCATTCTTGCGATGCCGCAGAATTTCCGTGACGCCGCCCGCAGCCGCTGCGATCACAGGCCGCGCCGCCGCCATACCTTCGACGATCACGCGACCAAACGGCTCGGGTTCAGTGGAGGTGTGCAGGATCACGTCCATCGCTTTCATCCACGTGGGCATGTCGTCGCGAAAGCCGGCGAAATGCACGCGGTCGGCAATGCCGAGCTGCTGCACGAGTTGGCGCAAGCCGGTGGCATACGCGTGTTCGCCGAACAGGTCGGCGCCCACCAGCACGAGGTGCACGTCCGGAAGGCGCGCGACTGCGGCGATCGCAATGTGCTGACCTTTCCACGGCGCGAGCCGCCCAAACAGGCCTGCAAGCCAGGCGTGTTCCGGCAGTCCCAGGCGGCGTCGCAATGCCTGCATGTCGTCGACGCTCACCTGACTGAACTCGCTTACGTCGATACCGTTGTGCACCACCGGAATCTCCGCAGCCGGCTTGCCAGTCAGCGCTACAAGAGAATCCGCTGTGGCGCGCGAGTTTGCCACCACGTGATCGATAGCATACCGAACGAGCCATTTAACAATGGTCAACTGCACACGGCCGAAGTGTTCGCGCGTGAGGATGTCGTGCAGATGCCAGATCACAGGTCTGCGATGCAGCGGCTTGCCTAGCGCGCCCAGCACCATCGCTTTCTGCGTATTGAGGAACAGCACGTCGAAGCGTCGCGCCTGTTTTGCGATCTCACGCATTGAACGAACAATGCCGGGTAGCGCACGTAGCCAGTTCAAACCAACGGCCTGCCGGTCGATGTCGGAGACGTGTGTGTCGCTGATCATCTTCACGTGCACGCCGGCATCTTCGAGTCGTGTACGGAACGGGCCTTCAGAGAGCAATACCACTTCGCCACGGGCGCGAAACTTCGTGGCAAGGGGCAGTAAGGAAAACTCAGCGCCGCCGAGTTGCCCACTCTGATCGACGAACAGCACAGTCGGTGCAGCAGCGGTTTCGTGTTCGACCGCATCGTCCAGATTCGACTCGGTGAGCGGGAACGCGTGGGTGAGTTCAGTTGAGTTCATCGTCAGGCGCGTGGGGAAACGAATGGAGTGACATGTATCGGTCCACATGAAGCGGACCGCGCTGTGCTGTCATTATTCGCGGCCCGTCGTGCTTTCAATGTGGTCGCGCGCACGCACGGCGAGTAATGCTCCCCGTACACTGTTTTCGATGGCCGAGGGCCGACTACAGGTAGCGATATTATGAAAGTGGCGATCGTGCACGACTGGCTCGTCGCACCGGGGGGCGCAGAGAAAGTACTGGAGCAGATCATCCAGTGCTTCCCTGATGCTGACCTGTTCAGCCTTGTCGACTTTCTCGAAGACCGTTCGCCGGTGTGCAATAAAGAGGTGACGACTTCGTTCATTCAGCATCTGCCATTGGCTCGCAAACGCTATCGCGCTTATTTGCCTTTGATGCCGCTTGCCGTTGAGCAATTCGATCTGGCGAGCTATGACCTGATCATTACGAGTTCCTATGCGGTTGCTAAAGGCGTGCTGGTTGGCCCCGATCAAACGCATGTGAGTTACGTGCACTCACCCATGCGTTACGCGTGGGATCTGCAGCATCAATATCTGCGCGAAGCGAAGCTCACACGTGGACCACGTTCGTGGGCTGCGCGTGCGTTGCTTCACTATCTGCGCGGCTGGGATTCCCGTTCTGCGAATGGCGTGGATCGTCTGATTGCGAATTCGCAATTCGTTGCGCGACGCGTGATGAAAACCTATCGACGCGATGCTGCCGTCATTCCTCCCCCGGTCGATGTTCACAAGTTCCAGGTGTGCGCGCAGAAAGACGACTTCTATCTGACTGCATCGCGGCTCGTTCCGTACAAGCGTATTGATCTGATCGTCGAAGCGTTCAATGCAACACCGCATCGTCGTCTCGTGGTGATCGGCGATGGACCGGACATGGATGCGATCCGCGCAAGCGCGGGTCCCAACGTGACGATTCTCGGCTATCAGCCGTTTGCGGTACTGAAGGACTACATGCAGCGTGCGCGTGCTTTCGTGTTCGCCGCTGAAGAAGACTTCGGCATCGTCGTGCTCGAAGCCCAGGCATGCGGTACACCCGTGATTGCATTCGGCAAGGGTGGTGCGCTCGAGACGGTCATCCCCATCGGCGAGGCGCGGCCCACCGGCGTGCATTTCTCACAGCAAACCGTGCCGGCCCTGCAGGATGCAATCGAGCGCTTCGACCGCCAACGCATCCTGATCACGCCCGCGGCCTGCCGTGCGAACGCCGAGCGTTTTTCGGCGGCAACCTTCCGGCATGCTTTCATGATCGAAGTAACGCGTACGGTAGCCGCCTCGGCCGCCCGTCAGCGCTCTGAGCGGACACCTGAGGATCTGGTGTGGCCGCAGGACAAGGCGCAGGGCAATATCTGGGGGCGCTGAGGCCGGTCTCGAACCCGGATCCGGTGTTCCAGGAGAAACCCTGAAAGGTCTGGAAAGATCGGGAAAGATTCGCCCCGCAAGATGCGTCGAATGAGTGGCATAGCGCACAGATTTCCCGGTCGCTTTCGGGGTCAAATTCGTATGACGCAGAACCCTGTTTTACGTATGAGCTGACGAATCACGAATGAAGAAGTGTTTTGCAATGCTTATGAATAGCCGGGTTGTGAACGCCTTCTGACGCGCCGTACGGTTCGGCCGCGCACGCAGAGGAAGGTGGGCAGCGGGCGGCCGGTTTTGGGGGGAGGGTATCGAGTTCTTGAGTCCGGGAGCAGGTTTTCTGGCGTCGATGCACTCCGCAGTACGCAGTGCGCGATTGGGCAATAGCCGCTTCGCTTCTGGACGGCGCTCCATCAAAAACAAGCAGTCGCTGCGCGTCAGGTCAACCGTGACGTATGCAATGCGACCTTTTGGACAAAGGATGAATAGAACGACATGAACGCTGACCGCCTATCGGGGAAGCTCCCCGAACTCGCCGAGACTTGGGCCACCTTGCAACATCAGGTGGCACTCAAGCCCATTCGCAACGAGAACGACTATCAGAGCATGGTCGAACTTTCCAACGAACTGTCCAGGCATCTCGATGGGCAAGGAGAAGGGCCCTTGACCGATCTGTTCGGGATCGTCGGGGATCTGATCCAGGCCTGGGAGACGCGCCACATATCGCTGCCGAAAGTGGAGCCGCGCGAAGTGCTGCGCCATCTGCTGGAAACGAATGGGCTCAAACAGAAAGACCTGGCGGACATTGCCTCGCCGACCGTGGTGAGCGATATCCTCGCCGGCCGCCGCGCGATCAGCAAGAATGTCGCGAAGGCACTGGCCGCGCGTTTTCACGCTGACGTCAGCGTGTTTCTGTAAGTTTGCGAGCGCGTCTGCGGGTTGCAGACGCGCTGATTCGCGTTGCCTGGGCGTTGATCTAACCGCAGCCGCGTGATCGCTCTCACGCGGTTATAACGCTATTCCGTCATGACGCCCGCAGCAGGTCGCATTTGCGCAAAGCAGTTTGAGTCAGTTCGAGTCAGACGCGATCTGAACTAAACGAGAGCCAGATAAAAAGCCGCCCGGTTTTTACACCGGGCGGCTTTTTTACTTTGAAGCTCGTTGCGAGGGTGGACGTCTCTGCGAAGAATCAAAAGACCGGCCCGTCGAGGCCGGTCTAACGATCAAACCCGCTTAACGATTCGGATCGCTGTTCAGCGGATCGTTCGGCATGTAGGTGTACGCATACGCGTAATCATACGTGCCATAGCGGCCACCGCTCTTCAGCGGCACGGCATTCATCACACCGCCAATCACGCGTGCGCGTGCGCGGCGCAGCTTCTTAAGCGACTCCTTGATATTGCGCTCGGTGTGCGCGCCGGCGCGCATCACGAGCACCGTGGAGCCCGCCATGTTCGCGATGATCGCGGCGTCCGCCACGGCCAGCAGCGGCGGTGTATCGACGATCACCAGATCGAACTGTTCTTCGAAGCGGCGCAGGATCTCGCTGAAGCGCGACGACGTCAGGATTTCCGACGGGTTCGGCGGATAGGCCCCCGCGGCGATGAAGTGCAGTCCCGCCACGCCGGTGGGACGTGCAGCGACTTCGAGATCCACCTGGCCTGTCAGCAGCTCGGTCAGGCCGCCTACCGGCGAGCGGCCGAGATATTGCGCGAGACGGCCGCGCCGCAGATCGGCGTCGATCAGCAGCACGCGCTTGCCGGATTCCGCGAGCAGGGCGGCGAGATTGGCGCACATGAAGCTCTTGCCGTCCGCCGGCGCCGGGCTCGTGAAGCAGACCACGCGATTCGGTGCATCGATCAGGCCGAATTGCAGGGTGGCGCGCAGGCCGCGCAGACCTTCCACCGAGGTATCGAACGGATGGGTCTTGGCCAGCAACGCACGCAGCGGCACGTGCGGCGAACGCAGCACCGTCTGCGTGCCGGTTGCGACGGGCGCCGGCACGGTCGTCGCAGGCTTGATACGCGGACCGATGAGATTGGCGATCGCGGACGGCAACGCGGTCTTTGCCACGGCCTCGATCGGCGCGCCCACGCGCGAACCGTGGTTGGCGCTGATGAGCTTGTCGCTGCGCGTCTGCTCGAGGCTGATTGGAATCGAACCGAAGATCGGCAGCTGGAAGCGGCGCTCGACGAACTCCGGATCGGCAACGCCCATGAAATAGGTGCGGCGGCAGAACGCGAACAGAATGCCGGCGATCACGCCCAGCACCGTGCCCGCCGAGATGATCAGCGCAGCCTTCGGACGCACGGGCGAGGAGGGCAGCAACGCTTCATCGACGATATGCACGTTGCTGATCGTCCCCGCGCGCGAAATGGACAGTTCCTGGGTTTTGTTCAGGAGCGCCACATAAATTTCTTCGGCTACTTTGGCATCGCGTTGCAGCGACATCGCTTCGCGTTCCGAACCCGGCAGCGTCTTGAAGTGATCCTCGAAGCTGCCTTTTTCACGCGTGAGCGCGGCCAGTTGCGCATCGACGGTCTGCAGTTCCGGGCTGTCCGCCGTGAAGCGCTGCAATAGCTGGGCGCGCGCAATCCGCAACGCCGCGATCTGCTTCTCGTACTCCAGACCGCCCGTCAGGTACAGACCAGCTTCCTGAGTCGGCTGGAATGAACCGACGCGCGCCTGATAGGCCGACAAGGCCGTTTCCGAGCGCAGCACTTCGGCACGCAGACGCGGCAGTTCGCTGTTCAGGAACGTGAGCATGCGGCTCGCTTCTTCCTGCGCGCGTTCGGTGCGTTGCTTCAGATACGACGCCGCCACCGCATTCGTGATCGCGGTGATCGCGTGCGGGTTGGTGCCCATGTACGAAAGCTGCACGACGCCGGTTTCGCGGCCCTTTTCGGACACTTGCAGACCGGAGGCGATACCCGCCACGGCGTCCAGCTGATTGAACCGCAGCACGTAGAATTCGGTGCCGGGGCGCGCCACCAGCGTGGTGACGAGCATCGTCACACCGCTGCCGTGTGCCTGCACGCCTGCGACGCCGGTCAGCAGCACCTGGCCATACATGTCGCACAATTCATAGCGGCCGCTGCCGAGCGAGCGCAGCGTCAACTGACTGCCTTCCAGCGAAGGCGGCACGGCGATCGAGTCGAGCGCGAACTGCTCGCCTCCCCAGGCGTAGCTCTTGAGTCCGAACAGCGCGCCGAGCGGGTGGCCAGGGTGGGCAAGAAACGCGGTCGCCTTGCCGAGCACCGGCATCGTCTTGGGCCATGCGCTGAAGTTCAGCTTGAACTGCTCGACGACCGGTTCGACCACCGCACGGCTCTTGATGATTTCCATCTCGGCGTCGGTGTGCATCGCGCCGGCCGACGGCACCAGCGAAGCCAGCACCTGCTGCGAGCCGGAATTGCCCGAGGGCGGCGTGGACTCCACCTGGATCAGCGCGTCAGCCGAATAAATGGGCGTGGCGAGCTTGGCGTACACCACCGAGGCGAGAATGATCGCCCCGGCAATGCCGATCACCCACCAGATCTGATCGACGATCATCCGGATCAGATCCTTCATCACCGCTTCGTCGTCGCTGCCGGGCGCGGGAGAGTGGTCCAGCATGTCATAGGTACTCATTGTTCGACTCCGTGCAGGGCGCGGCTCATTTAGACAGTTGCCACGTATAGAAGAGGGTTTGCAGCGTCGGTGTGATCTGGGCCAGCGCGCGGTTGAAGCGGGCGGCACTCGAGACCTGGACGTACACCACGTCCTTGGGCTGCAAATCGAATTTGGTCATCAGCATCAGCGCGTCCACCTGCGTCATGTCGAGCTGGTAGACGTCCGGCGTGAGCGTCTTGTCCGCGCCGCGAATCACGTAGACGAAGTGCGGGTCGCCCGTGGCGATATCGAGGCTGCCTGCACCGGTGAGTGCGTCGGCCAGCGTGAGCTTGCCGCGGTTCATCGGCAGCGAGGTCGGCTTGGCGACTTCGCCGAGCACGAACACGCGGCTGTTCGAACGATCCGGAATGTCGATGATGTCGCCATCCGCCAGCAGCACGTTCTGCTGCGGGTCGCCGGTTTCGAGCAGCGCCGCGACATCGACGCGATAACGCTTGCCGTCACGGGTCACGCCCACGTCCTGCAGGTCCGCGTCGGGCAGCGCACCGCCCGCGCGATTGATCGCATCGAGCACCGACAGCGGCGCTTCGGTGATGGCTTCAGAAGACGGGCTGCGCACGTTGCCCGTCACCTGCACGGACTGGCTGTTGAAACCGGACACCCGTACGTCGATCTGCGGATCGCGAATCGTCTTCGCCAGGCCTTTGGTGAGCACTTTCTGGATCTGCTCGGCGGTCAGGCCCTGCACCTTGACGCGGCCCACGCGCGGAAAAAAGATCGTGCCGTCGTTTGCCACGCGAATCGTCAGGCCGCTCTCGGAGCCGCCGCCGTTCGTAATGGGCGTGGCGCCCTGGGTTTGCGTCGGGCCCGGCGAAGGACCCGTGCCGGTGCCGGTGGCCGGCAACGGCGGCATGGCGACACCCGTGCCGCCGCCCGTCAGTTCAGGATGGTCCCAGACGATGATCGTCAGTTGATCGTTGATGCCCACGTCGTACTGGTAGTTCCGGCGGCCCTGCGGCGTGACGCAGCTAAGCGGGCACACCGCGGGCACGGCAGCCGCGCGTACCTTGCGGAAATAGCCGACGTCGATCATCTGCACCGGATAGGTGTCGGCGGTTTGCTGCGCTGGCGCCGGCGGTTGCAGCCGCTTCGAGTCGAGGTATGGTCCCGGCGCCAGCGTGCAGGCGCATAACGTAGTGGCCGCAACGCACACGGCGATTATTTTGCTGTTCATATTAATGGTCCCTCGCGTGATCAAACACGCTGATTGCCTTCAGCGCCCCGCCTCCTGCCAGGCTCCGCGCATGGCGCGCAGCCCCACCCACCATTTGTGAAAAGCGAGCGCCATTCCGTCGCTGCCGAACGCCAGTAACAATGCGCGCAAGAGCCCCGGGTCCGCGCGATTGCCGATCAACGTCGAATAAGCGAGGAATGCCCATCGGCCAAAAGGCGACAGGTATTCACACATGATGAGTCGGAGGTTATACGACGCGTTATAAAACGCCGCGTCATTAAACTTATGTCGTTGATCCTCGTCGCTGCGTTGGGCCGGATAGTGCTCGACCAGCAACGACGGGTCGTAAATCAAGGTCCAGCCGCGGCGTTCGATATCCAGGCTGAACGCCATTTCACAATGCACCTGCGCACCGCTTCCCCGTAGACGCTTGTCGAAACGCAATCCACCGATCGCGTCGCGGCGAAACGCCATGTTCACACCCTTGAGCACCTGCACGGCACGCGGCGGCCCGTAGCCGATGTGATGATTGCCGATCGGGCGTCCATACCAGCGCACCAGCCCCACCACTTCCTGCTGGCCTTTGAGAATGCCGCCGCGGTCGTGCACGATGTCGCGGCCACCCAGACCGCCCAGCGTCGGATCGGCCTGGAAGGTCTGTACGATGCGCGCGATCCAGTCGGGATGCGGCGCGGCGTCGTCGTCGGTGAAGCAGACAATGTCGCCGGTCGCCGTTTCGATGCCGAGGTTGTACGCGGCCACCACGCCCGTCACCTGCACCAGTGCGAGTTTGCGGCGCGCATCGGGCCGGGTCGCGTCGAGTTCGCGCAGCCAGTCGAGCGTGGCGCGGTCGTCGTGACGCGCAATCACGACGATTTCGTTGGCGTGCCACTCCTGCGCCTCGAGCGCGGCGAGGCAGCGCGCCAGATCGGCGATACGTCGGTACGTCGGCACGATGACGGAGACTTTCACGAGCGTTTCCAGGTAATCCTGATCAATAGGCATTACGACCCACGAATCCCTTGAAGATGGTGGCGACGACGATCCGCATGTCGAACCAGAAGGTCCAGTTCTGCATATAGAACAGATCGAACTTGACGCGCGCTTCCATCTTCTCGATTTTGTTGGTGGCGCCCCGGTAGCCGTTCACCTGGGCCCAGCCGGTAATGCCGGGTTTGATGCGATAACGTGACATGTAGCCGTACACCAGATCCTTGTAGAGATCGTCGTGCGCAATGGCATGCGGGCGTGGCCCGACCACGGACATCTGTCCAAGCAGCACGTTGAAGAATTGCGGCAGCTCGTCGAGACTCGTGCGGCGCAGGAAGGCGCCGAGTTTCGTCACGCGGGCGTCGCCGCGCGCGGCCTGCGTCACCTGGCCGGAGGCTTCGTGATGCACGCTCATCGAGCGGAACTTGTAGATCGCGAAGGGGCGGCCGTCCGCGCCCTTGCGCATCTGCGTGAAGAACACGGGACCGGGCGAGGTGAACTTGATGGCCGCGGCCAAAACCACGAACAGCGGCGCCAGCGCGATCAACGCAGCCAGCGCGAAGAGCCGGTCGAACAGCAGCTTCGGCCACATCTGCGGCGGCGGCACCGGTGTCGCGCTCAGACTGATGGTGGGCAGGCCGACCACGTCGACCATCGCGTGATTGAAAAACGTCAGACTGCGTACATCGGGAATGAAACGCAGGTTCACGAAGTCGTCGCGGAAGGTGCGCGTGAAGCGATAGATGGCATGCTCTTCGGAGAGCGGCAACGCGAGCCACACTTCGTCGATATGTTCGCTGCGTACCGTGGAAGCGAAGCTGTCGAGATCGGTCAGCACGGGCAGGCGGCCCATGCGTGCGCGCGGTGCCCCTTGCAGTTCGGCGCTGGTGTCGAACACGGCCACCGGCATGAAGCCAGCCTCGGGCGCGTTCTGCAGATGCGCGAGCAGGGTGCGTGCGAAGCCAGGCGCGCCGACGATCGCCACCGTGCGATGATTCAAACCACGCCGCCGTGCGTTGCGCAGGCACAGATGCACGAGGCACTTGGTGGCGATGATCAGCGCACCGGAAATCAAGGTCGAATAGCCGAACCAGAGACGCGAGACCGCGTCCATGCGGTGCAGCGTGAATACCAGTATCAGACCAGTAGCGACCACCACCAGCCATGCGGTTGCCACGCGTGCCAGCATGGCCGGCAGCGATTTGCCGCGCCACGTTTCATACACGCCAAAAGCGGGGAAAAGCAGCAGTACCAGAACGCAGTTGAAGGCGATCAAGAGGCGTTGAGTGTCTGAAAGCGCAATCGGTGTCGAAAAACGCATCCAGTGAGCGATCAACGCGCCCGCAATCACGAAAATTGCGTCCAGGCAGCGCGCAGTATTCCTGAACATGATGGGTCTGCCAGCAGTTACGAGGTCCGTCAGGCGACCGACTCTGCCTGGCGCAAGCGCGGCAGCAAGCGGTCGAACTCGCGCTTCACGAGGCCATAGCATTCGCAGGCGCGTGCTTCCAGTGCAGTACGGTCGAGCACCTTGATATGGCCGCGGCTGTGATGAATCAGGCCGTCGTTATGCAGCTTGCCGGCTGCTTCCGTGATGCCTTCGCGGCGCACGCCGAGCATGTCTGCGATCAGTTGCTGGGTCACCGTCAACTCGTTGGAGGCGACGCGGTCCACTTCGATCAGCAGCCAGCGGCACAGTTGCTTGTTGAGCGAGTGATGGCGATTGCAGGCAGCGGTCTGTGCGACCTGCGTGAGCAGTGCGTGCATGTAAAGCATCATCAGGCGGCGCAGAAAATCGGAGCGCGCGAACTGCTGCTTCAGACATTGCGAAGTCATGCGATACGCGAAGCCCGCGCATTGCACCTGCACCCGGTTCGGCATGGTTTCGCCGCCCGTCAGCACGGGCACGCCCGTCATGCCTTCGCGGCCCACTGCGGCGATTTCGACGGAGCTGCCGTCTTCCATCGTCGAGAGCATCGAGATGATCGCGGTGGTGGGGAAATAAACGTGATGGATACGTTGACCGGAATCGCACAACAGTTGCTCGTTGCGCAAATGAACCAGTTCGAGATGGGGAGCTAGCGCCTGCCATTCATGCGAAGGAAGGGCACCAAGCAGATGATTTCCATGCAAGTCAGATTGAAGGGTCAACATGATCGGTCCTCGCGCGAAGTCACGCATTACGCGACTTCATTGTTTTTGATCCGGACACCGTATCCACTATTGAATTGCCGCCTGGCGAGCGACGATGGACGAACAGTGCCGGCCCCGTAATGGCCTTAGCGTGATCACGTTGTTGGTTTATTTGCGATCGCGCTTTGTGTTGCGCTTCTCCTTTAGCGAGGACCGTGCCAGGTGGCTGTAAAGCAAGCACTGGTGCGGCGCAGCGAAACACATGGAGGGGTCTGGTGAAGCCGGATGTGAGAATTTGTTTCAGTTTTGTACAAGGGGTGCCGAAGGGCCCAACCTCATCCGGTTCCGAGAAAAGCGTGTGTAAACGCTTGATCCTGCACCGTATTGTCTTATTTTTACCCCGCCGCTGTAAGTTCTCTGAAACCGTGTTTCACTTGCGGTTAGCCTGTTTCAGCCCGCCGCCCCGGATGTGTCGAATTTGATTCAGATGTGTTCCTTCAATTGCGTTCGCTGACGCACCAACGGTCTTTTTATTGTCTTGAAACCGTCGCCAAATTAATCCGTCATGCATAACAATTGGCGGCGCGCGACGCCCTTCGCACGCTGCCATGCCGTGCAGAAGGGCGTCTTGCGGGATACCAGGCGGTTATGGATAGAACACCGGTGCATTGCCGTTGATGGCACGCACCTCGCCGCTGGGCGCGGCTTGTGTATCGTTCACGAGAGCGTTACATACGTCATGCGCGTTTCGTTGCAGGACTGGCAGCAGGCGCACGGTCTTCGGACGGTTCGGCGCGAGATGAAACCAGTCGTGTTCAGCGCGGTAATTCGAATCCGCGATATGAACGAAGCGTGCAAAGCGTTGCGCTTCGATGACGAGCTGCCAGCCATCGTCGGTGCGTTCAGTTTTGATGCTCAAGCCGAGTTCGTTGCGCTCATGTACACGGCGCTCCGGCAGGTGGAACGCTTCAGCGCGAACTAACCCGCTCACTGAATCGCGCAGGGTTGCGATGGTGACGTCGTGCGAGCGCGGGCCGAATCGGTAGGCATGCGTAAAATCGAAGAACTGGCCGAGCAGGTCCGCCGAGTTGTGGGTTTGCGTACTGCGCGGCGCGAGCTCGACGAGGCGCTGGGCGCTCGCCACTTTCACCGCGCCGTTACGCAGGCTCATCAGTTCGAGCTGCAACTGCAGCGGTTCGCTGCCCTCATTGATCAGATGAAGGTCGAGGCCATTCAGGCCTTCGTCGGTCATCACGAGTTGCAACGGTTGCAACGTCTGCGCGAGGGCATGCCAGGCGCTCTTGGGCCGTCCTGTTGCATCGACGACACCCCAGCCCGCGCCTGGCCGCAAGTCCTGGAACTGCCAGACGAGCGCACCGGCGCACGACGAACCATGACGGCGCCACTCCGCGAACACGTCGCTCATCAGCTCGGCAACGACCGCGCGTGACAGATCCAGGTAGCGCTGCGGATCGTCGTAACGCAGCCGGCCCGGCTCGACGCCATAGAGGCTTTGCAGGTAATGGTCGCGCACGTCGTCGAAGTCCCAGCCGGAACCCTGATCGCGCGGCACCGCGGCTTTCCAGCGCGGATCGTGTGCGTGGATGGTACCGAGCGCGTCGTGCAGCGTGACGTCGTCGGGCACGTTGGCGAAGGCGAGACATTCGGCGGCGAAGCGGACCCCGGCGCGCCGCACATCTTCGAGCGGCCGCTGATAGGCGCCGACGCCGTAATAGTGGGTGACGCCCGTGCGGGTCGAAAACGGCAAGGTGCCACCGGTCGGCGAATGCGCCACATAGGGCACGTCGGGCCGTTCGCGTTGCACGATGTCCGGCAGATGTTCGGTGAAAAGCGGTTGCGCGCGCATCGAAGGCGGCAAGCCGATCATCGCGGCCTGCTGGTCGATCTCGCTGCCGCCGCACAGCACCGCGAGCGATGCATGGCGCCGCGTGCGCGCGAGAAACTGGCCGGCTTCCGTTTTCGCGGCGGTGAGAAAGACCTCGTCGTTCGGGTAATCGAAGTTCGCGAAGGCGAAGTCCTGCCAGATGAGAATGCCGTGTTTATCCGCCAGCTTATAGAACGTATCGGACTCGTACACCATCGTGCCGCCCACCCGCAGCATGTTCATGCCAGCGGCGACCGCAAGACCGAACGCATGTTCCAGTTGATGCGTCGTGCCAGTCAGGGTCACGAGATCGGCACTGGTCCAGCAGGCGCCGCGGCAAAAGATCGGCGTACCGTTCACGCGTAATGCGAAGCCGGCGCCATCGGTGCCGTGGTCCACCTTGATGGTACGAAAGCCAACGTTGCCTAGCGGCAGATGCGCTGCGGCGCGGCTGTGCATCTGCAAAGACAGCGCATGCAGGGCAGGCTTGCCATGCGTATGCGGCCACCAGAGTTCGGCTTGCGGCAGGCGCAAGGTGCCGGTGAGGGTGTAGGCGTCGCGCCACGTCAAGGATGCGCTGACGCTTGCGGCGCTGGCATCGCCACCCGCGCTCAGCCAGGCGGGCGGCGCGTCATCGTGAGGATGGACGAAGCGCAACGTCAAGGAGACCACGCCATCGGCCTGCTCGACGTGAGTGCGCAGATCGAGTGTGTCGATCGCATCAGTCGCGTCGCTCAGCAAGTCCACCGGCCGCCACGGACCGACCGCCTGCACCGTCGGACACCAGCCCGGCATATGGCCGAGCAGGGTGGTCCGCACGTTACGCAGGGTGGGCGGCGAGGCGAGGCGCGGCCGCCAGCGCGCCCGCGAGCGGCGCGCGGCCAGCGCCGGCGCGAGCGAACGGAAGCACAGCGCGAGCGTGGCGCTGCCGGCCAGTTCGAGATCCAGATCGTGCGCGACGAACATCGAATCGGATTCGAGCAGTTTGTGGCCGTCCAGCCAGACTTCGGCGAGCGTGGCGAGGCCATGCAGGCGTAGTCGCTGCGGACCGTGCCCGGTCAGCGTGAGGCGATACCAGTGGTCGTCGAAGGCAAGAGCCGGGGGATGGTTCGGGTCGAAGCGTCCAGCGGCGCGTAGCGCCCCTGCGACGGTGCCTGGCACCTGCGCGCTCAGCCAGCCATCGGCAGGCCAGCTGGCGGGCGATACGCAAGCCCCTGCGGCCGTGCTGAGGCACTGCCAGCCATGTTCGAGGCGGCTTGGCCACAGGGCCGTGCCCCCTTCCTCCGATACGCCGGGCGCAACCCGTTCCGGCAAGCGTTCAAGCAGATCGGCGGACGGATGGCGCACGGCGGCTCCGGGTCAATGGCCGCGTCACAGCGCAAGCCCGGCGAGCGGCGGCAGGGTCTTTTCGTAGGCGCTTTCCAGCACGTCGAAGCAGTCGTCGCACAGGTCGCGGCGCTTGCGGGTGATGGCCCGCACGAGGCGGAACTGCATCACCATCGCTTCCGAGGCAATAGTCTGGGCCGCGTTCGGAATCGAATCCGGCATCTCGAAGCCCTGCACCTTCAGCCATTGCAGGTACTTGGAGAGGAATTCGAAGTTGGCGCCGAGTTGCCGCATCAGGTTGAACGAATACGGGTGGAAGTACGCCTCGCCGCGTTCGAGCAGCCGCTCCAGATGCTCGGGGAACGCCACGCGCCACTGCGAGATCGGGTTATGCAGCGGACGCCGCCGCAGATGCTCGCACAGCAGTTCAGCGGACATCTCCGCCAGCGCCACGCCTTCCAGCGCGGGCCGTACCTGTTTGGCGAACTCCACATACGGGAACAGCAGGTCCGGCTGCTGAGAGAACTGCGGCAGCTTGCGGAACACGCCGTCGTAATCCTCGCCCTCGAGCAGGTGATAGCCCGTGTTGTGGAAATAGCCAAGGCGGCGCGCTACCGGATCGATGAAGTCGACCCCGATGGTGGTCTTCGGATGCTCGCGCTGATACGACGTGGCGCGCGTATTCGGCAGATAAAAGCCATCCACCTCGACCAGCACCGTATGGCCGCGCTGCGTCTGCGCGAGCACGCGGTCTTCCAGCGAGTCGTAGATCGCCAGTTCCTGCACCTGGGTGCCGTACAGCCGCTCCAGGTCCTCGAGCGGAAACTTGAAGAAGGTGAACTGATCGCCTTCGAAGTCCTGGGTCACCGTGAAGCCGAATGCGGCGCGCGGGTCCAGCCCGAAACCATGCAGCAGTTCGATCCACAGATCGACGTAGCAATTGGTTTCTTTCCAGACGCGCTCGCCCTGGTGCAGCGCATGCGACTCGTGCTGGCGCAGCGGCGCGGCGCCGCTGGACGGAGGAGGGAAGGCGTTCGTCATGCCGGCGAGGAGGCTGGACGGCAACGGAGTCATGCGCTGTCTCCCGCAAGGGCATGCGCGATACGGGCATGCGTGTCGCCCCACAACAGCGCGCGCACCTCGTCGGGCCACAGGTTGACATCCAGACCGTGATGACGGAACAGGGCGAGCGTGATGCGCTCCATGCCGAAGCCCACGCAACCCGTATGGGCGACCGAGCCGTCTTCGCACTCGATCTTCCAGATCTCGCCGAAATGTTCCATGTGATAGTTGAACGACAGGCACGCGGTCTTGCCGTTCGGGTTGGCGACCGGAATCAGCAGTTCGAACTTGAGCGCCTGGGCGCGCTGGCTGTCTGCGATGATCTTGCCGCCGCGGCCGAAGAACGGGTCGTTGGCGAGGTCCACGTCGACCGGCAGATCGAGCAGGGACACGAGCGCCGAGCCGCGTTCGATCCACATCTGACGGAATGCCATAACCTGCTCGGGGCTGCCGAGGCGCACGTATTCGCGCTGACGGAACATCTGCATGCGCGCCGGATCCAGCGACGGTTCGTGGCGGAAGCAGTACGACAGCACGTCGACCGTGCGGCCGTTGGCCGGCAGCGGGCCGCGTCGCGCGATCACCGGATAGATCGGATAGCAGGCCGCCGGCGTCAGCACGAGGCGAGTGGGCTTCTGCTGCGACATCCATTCTTCGCTGCGATCGTCGTCGCTTTCCGCCATCGCGTTATCGAGCGCGCGCAACAGGCGCTGATGGCCCGAATCATTGCCGCAGAACGAATGGATGGTGCCCGCCAGATCTGGGAAGCTCTTCAGATATTCGCTATCTTCGAAGTCGGTGCGGCGCATGGCCGGCGGAAAACGCAGCACTTCTGGCTGCTGGTCCGCGCCGAGATGCGTGATGGCCACGTTCAGACGCTCCACCACATCCTCGAACACCTGGCTGCGGCCATACAGGCCGTTTTCGCCGGTGTCGATCAGGATGCCCGCGGCGAGCAGTTCGTCGCGAAAGCCGGCGGCTTCGGCGCCGCGCGGCGCTGCAGCAGCGGCAGCAGCCGTGGCGGTGGCCTGAGCGGCGGCGGTATCCGTAATCGTGTTCATGTCAGGCTCTCCCCGGTGCGGCCGGACGCTGGGCAAGCAGCAGGCTCGCGGTGTTTTGCGCGATCCGGTCGTTGTTGATCATTAGCGGTGCCGAATAAAGGTCGCGCAAATGGCGCCCCACGCTGTATTCAGTGCCGTTCTTGTAACCCGCCATGCCGACCACCATCAGCACTTCCTGCACGACCTGCAGCGCCGTGGTGGAAATGCTGGTTTTCAGCGTGTTCATGTCGGAGGCGAAGCCGAGCATGGCCGACAGCGGTGTGTCGGCCTGGCAGGCTCCGTCCACCGCCTGCTGGGCCACCTGGGCGGCTTCCAGCCCCACCGAGAGGCGCGCCTGCATCATGTGCAGCATGCCCACGGCCTGCGCGAGCCGCGGTCCGGCCGGCGGCATGGTGCCGGGCTTCGAACGCGCCTGGGCGCGGAAGAAGCTGCTGGCGCGGTTCACCGCGTCGCTGGCAATGCCGGTCCATACCGAGGCCCACAGCGTGTGCGAGACCGGCAGCATGGTCTGGTCGGCGATCTCGGCAAACGGCGTGGGCAGGATCTGTTCCGCGAGGCCGGTGGCGACGAGGCGAAAGCCTTCGCTACAGGTGCCGCGCATGCCCATCGAATCCCAGCTGCCGCGCTTTTCGAGCTGCGTGTCCGCCTTCAGCGCGACGATCAGCACCTGGTCCGCGGCGGTGGACTCGGCCGTGCGGCGCGCCGTGACGAGGATGCCGTCGGAGTAAGCGCCGTAGGAAATCGTCGGGGCGAGCTTTTCGATCCGAAAAGCTGCGCCGTCGATCTCCACTGCGCACGCGCTGGTGCGCATGCTGCCGCCAATGTTTTCTTCAGACGTAGCGGAAGCCAGCAGCCATTGATGCTCGACGAGCTGGCCGAGCAGGGCGCGGTGCCACGCGGCGCCGTTGCCGTGCTTCTCGATGCAGGCCACCTGGATCTGATGCATGGCGTAGACCATTGCGGTCGATGCACAGGCCTGCGCCAGCGTTTCGCAGATCGCGCCGACTTCGACCAGCGTCAGGCCCGGGCCGCCGTACTCGGCAGGCACCAGCGCCGACAGCAGGCGTTCCCGGCGCAAGGCGTCGAAGGCTTCCGTGGGGAAGCGCGCTTCGCGGTCCACCGAATCCGCGTATTGTGCGGCGATTGCGGCTGCGCGCTGGGCAGCGGCGCGCCAGCCTGGCTCTGGATCGACCGCGGCGAGCGCGGCGGGTGCATGGGCGGCCGATGCGTCGGCGGCCGGCGCCACGCTGCCGTCGCGCGCGACGGCGTCATGCAGCAGCGGGGCGTTCATGCTGAGGCCTTTGCCTGTTGCAATTCGTTGACCGCTGCGGCCAGCGAATCGATGCTCGAGAAGAGCCGGCGCGTAAGCATGCGGTCCGGAATCTCGATCCCGAACTCGTCTTCGATCGCGAGCATCAGATGCACGGTCGCGAGCGATGACAGACCTGCTGCATACAGGTCTGCGTCGTCTGCGAGCGTGTCCGGCGGCACGTCGAGACGGGCTGATTCGGAAAGGATGCGCCTAAGTGCTGTTTTCATGGAGAACTGCCCCTCTTGTGAATTATCCCGAGAACCCCGTGGCCGCTTCGATTAGTGCCGGCGCACGGGCGGAATGGAAATCCGCCTGCGTGTGCTGACACATCCGGAAGCGGGACACGCCAGGCATTGCCTGGCAGTGAGCGGCCCCCGCGCCGGTTTGTTCGTATTAAACGAATTGCAATGCACTATCGTCAGTGCGATGCCGCACGGAAATTAACGGGTCCTGGACGTAACGTTTGGTCATGGCGCCGGGACGCACCCGGCTGGGTCTCTGTGGCCGTGCAAAACGAATCGCTGGGAGTCTTGATGAACTGGAAAACGCTGGAATTCGAGCAACTCACTGCGCGCGAGTTGTATTTGATCCTGCGAGCGCGCAGCGCGGTGTTTATCGTCGAACAGTCGCACGTCTATCTCGACGCAGATGGGCGCGATGAAACGGCGCTGCACATCTTCGCCGCCGAGGACATGTCGCGGCCCATGCCGATCCTCGCCTATGCACGCGTTCAGCCGGGCGACGCGGAAGACCCGGAAGTGGTGATCGACAAGGTGCTGACGAGTCCCGCACGGCGCGGTGACGGCACGGCGGAGCTGCTGATCGAGCGGGTTCTTCAGGCGAGCGCCGAACGCTGGCCGGGGCGTGCCATTCGCGTGGCGGCACCGGTGGGACTGCGCGGCTTTTACGAGCAGTTCAGCTTTCGTAAGACCGAAGGACCGTTTCTCGAACATGGTGTTCCGTTCATTGGTCTGACGCGTTCGCCGCGCAGCGCCAAACCGTTGAGTGGCAGTCTGCGCCGGCAACGCGAAGGGCTCACCGTCGTCAATACATTCGAATTGCTGTGATCGCGCCAACGATGCGCACACGCCGGGGGGCGATGGTGACAATCCTGCTTGCTTCATTCAACGCGACCGCATGGACCGCGGCGGCTCGCGCCGCACCGGCACTTGCTTTTGGCGCGCACGTGTCCGCGCACCTGTCATGAGCGCGCTGTCGACTTCGTTCCGGCCGCCGGCCGGCGTGCCATCCGCGTCACTCTCCACGCCGCGTGACCCACGTGACCCACGTGAGGCAGACGAGACCGCGTTTGCCGAACGGCCACGCGTCTCCACCACGACCCGTGCAACGCGCGCGATGCGCCGGCCGCTGTTCGCGCCGCTCGCGATGTTCGCGGTGACGCTTTTGTTAGTGGTCCTGCATCAAGGGCGCATCGTCGAGGTGTTTTACCCCGGTGCCGCGTTCGTGATCGCGGTGAACTACTACCGCCGTTCGCCGGCCCTGTACCTCGGATTCGTCTGCTGGTTGTTCTTCCTCTCGCCGGAAGTGCGGCGCCTCGCGGATTTCGTTAGCGGTACGTTCAATCCGCAAAGTCCCATCATGGTGGCACCCATGCTGGCGGTCGCGCTCTCGGGAATCACCCTGATCAAGCACGTCAAGGCGCTCGGCCAGCGCCGCGCGTTGCCGCTCGTGATGATCGTGCTGGCGCTGTTCTATTCGTTTATCGTCGGCATGGCGCAGGTCGGTCCGGCGGCAGCGGTCTACACGCTGGTCAACTGGCTGTTTCCCGTGCTGATTGCGTTTCAGCTCGTCGTGACCTGGCAGGAGTACCCGGTCTACCATCGCGTGCTGCTCAAGACCTTCGTCTACGGCGGTGCTGTGATGGGTATCTACGGCGTGATCGAATACGTGTCGCCGCCGCCGTGGGACGTGTTCTGGATGATCTCCGCGCACATGGATACGGACGGCCACCCGGTGCCGTTCGGCATGCGTATTGGCAGTACGATGAATTCCTCGGGCCCGTTCGCGGTGACCATCATGTCGGTGCTGCTGATGTCGCTTGCGGCGCGCGGCAAGATGCGGGTCGCCACCGGCTTCTTCGGCTTCGCCGCGTTGCTGTTCACGGCGGTGCGCAGCGCGTGGGGCGGGCTGATCCTCGGTCTCATCTACCCGCTTGCCATGCTCGACAGCCGCAGCCGGTTTCGGTTGATCGGTGGCGCGCTCGGTTTCGCCATGCTGTGCGCGCCGCTCGCGATGATCGATCAGGTGTCCGACAATATCGCCACGCGCTTCAGCACCATCGGCAACATCAGCCAGGACAACAGCTATCAGGTGCGCGAGGAGTTCTACAAGACGTTCCTCTCCGTGGCCTTGACGGATATCGCGGGGCAGGGGCTCGGCACGACCGGCCAGGGCACCAAGCTCTCCGCTGACGATTCGACCCAGGCGAGCGTGGTGTTCGATAGCGGCCTGATGGAAGTGCCGTATGTGATGGGCTGGCCCGGCACGCTGCTGTATGCGACCGGTGTGTTGACGCTGATCTGGCGGGCGTTTTGCGCGAGCCGTCTGCGCAACAAGGATCGCTTTGCGATCTGCGGTGTGGGCGTGGCACTCGGCATGTTCGCCATGATGATTTTCGTCAACACGTTGACGGGCTTTCCCGGCATGTTCTTTTTTATGGGCGTGATCCTGCCGGTGATCGCGCTGCGCTATGCGCGCGAAGGGCATACGACGCCCGCGCCCGAAAAGGGGCTGCTATGAGCGCGAAGCCTATGCGGATCCTGTTCGTCACGCACCAGGTGACGAAGAACGATGGCCAGGGGCGGGTCAACTACGAGATCGCGCTCGCCGCGCTGGAGGCCGGTCACGAAGTCACATTGCTGGCTTCGCAGATCGCGCCTGAACTGGCGAATCATCCGCGGGCACGCAGCGTGACCATCGGCGTGAGCCGTTTGCCGACGCGGCTGCTGCAGTATCAGCTCTTCGCATGGCGTACCGGTGCGTGGATTCGCGCGCATCGCCGTGAGTTCGACGTGGTCCATGTGAACGGCTTCATTTCGTGGGCACGGGCCGACGTCAATGCCGTGCACTTCGTGCATGACGGCTGGTATCGCTGCGGCTTCTATCCGTTTCGCTTTTTCGGCGGCGCGTATCAGGCGTATCAGGTGCTGTATACGCGGCTCAACGCATGGTGCGAGAAGTGGGCGTTCCGGCATGCCGAGGTCATCGTGCCGGTGTCGCAGAAGGTGGGCGACGAAGTGCGCGCGCTCGGCATCGACGCGGGCCGGCTCGAAGTGATCCATAACGGCGTCGATACCACGGAGTTCGCGCCGGGCGAGTCGCAGCGCGAGCGCTTCGGTTTGCCGCAGGCGCCGTTCATGCTGCTGTTCGCCGGCGATCTGCGGATGTCGCGCAAGAATCTCGACACAGTGCTGCGCGCGCTGGTTGCCACTCCTGAGCACGTGCATCTGGTGGTGGCGGGCATTTTGCGCAACAGCCCGTATCCGGCGCTGGCGGCTTCGCTTGGCGTCGCCGGGCGCGTGCATTTCGTCGATCTCGTCAAGGACATGCCGGCGCTGATGCGCTCGGTGGATGCGTTCGTGTTTCCGTCGCGCTATGAACCGATGGGTCTGGTGCTGCTCGAAGCGCTGGCGGCAGCGTTGCCGGTGGTGACGGTGCGCACGGCGGGCGGCGCGGAAGTCATTTCGGCCGACAGCGGCATCGTGCTCGATCATCCCGAGGACGAAGTGGCGCTCGCGGCAGCCATCATGCGCATTGCGGAAGATCGCGAGCACGCGCGGCAAATGGGACTGGCCGCGCGCGAGCAGGCCACGCGGCTTGGCTGGCAGGCAATGGCGGCGCGCTATCTGTCGCTGTACGAGCGGCTTGCTGCGCGTCGGGCGCCTGCGGCTTCGACGGTCGCGCACGCGGCGATTTCGGTGGAATCATGAGCACACCGATAGATTCGTTGCAGATCGGCATGCACTGGTTTGCCGAGCGACCAGGTGGCCTCGACCGCATGTTCAAGGCGCTGATCGAGTCGTTGCCGGAACAGGGCGTCAACGTGCGCGGTCTGGTGGCGGGTACACCGGGCGTGCTGGAATCGTCCGGCGGTCTCGTGCATCCCTTCGCGCAGGCCCAGGCCGGGCTCGGCTCGCGGCTATGGCGAGCCCGTACGCATTCGAGCCAGTTGAAGCGGGCGCGCATGCCCGATGTCATCGCGGCGCACTTCGCGCTGTACACGGCGCCCACGGTCGGGGTGTTTCGCGGCGTGCCGCGCGTCGTGCACTTTCATGGCCCTTGGGCCTCCGAGTCCGGCGCGGAAGGGCGGGGCTCGCTGTCGCGCGCCGCGCGTCACGCCCTGGAGCGTATGGTCTATCGGGGCGGCACACGCCATATTGTGTTATCCGAAGCATTTGGCCGCATCCTGCACACGGAATACGGCGTGCGTGAGGACCGCATTCGCGTGGTACGTGGATGCGTGGATGTCGAACGCTTCGATACCGGCCTCACGCGGCGTCAGGCGCGCGAGCGGCTGGACTTGCCGCAGGATCGTCCGCAGATCTTTTGCGTGCGGCGGCTGGTCTCGCGCATGGGTCTCGAAGATCTGATCGACGCGATGTTCGTGGTCAAGCAGTCGGTTCCGGACGTTCTGCTGACGATTGCGGGCAAGGGGCCACTGGAGCCGCTGCTGCAAGGGCGCATCATTGCGCGTGGCCTTGAGCGGCACGTGCGCCTTGCGGGCTTCGTCCCGGATGCGGATTTGCCGCTGTGGTACACCGCCGCCGATATCACCGTCGTGCCGACGGTGGCCCTCGAAGGGTTCGGGCTGACCACGATCGAATCGCTCGCGGCGGGCACGCCGGTGCTGGTGACGCCCATCGGCGGTTTGCCGGAAGCGGTGGCGCCGCTGTCCCCGGATCTGGTGCTGCCGTCAACGGGCTTTCACGCGCTCGGCAGCGGCATGGCCGATGCGTTGCTCGGCGTGCGGGCGCTGCCTGGTGCCGCAGCGTGCCGCGAGTACGCCCGCACGCACTTCGCGAATCCGGTCGTCGCCGCGCAGGTGGCTCACGTCTATCGCGAAGCGATAGACGCCTTCTGATCCTGTGCGGCTGTCATGGGTTCGGGCTCGCGGCGCATCTTCGAGCGGCTCGTATGCGTCGGCGTGCTGGCATTGCCACTGCTGGCGTTTCTCGCGGCACGCAACCCGGACGGCGTGAGGACGGGTATTGCTGGAATTGCAGGCGTTGCGGCGACGGCCGCGCCCGTTGCGTCAGCACGCGCCGCGCCGGTACCGGATAGCAGTGTCACGGCCACGGCGCCGACGCCCGTTCGCACGCCGGCAGCGGACCACGCGCCGCTGGTGTACCGCACCTCGTGGGTGGGCAACACCTGGGGCTACGCCCAGCAACGCTGGGTGCAGATCGACGTGCAGGCGCTGGCCGTCACGCCCGAGGGCGACGTGTTCACCAATGCGCCGTGGGACGAAGGCGGCGGCGAGATCGGCCACTATCGCGATGGACAGTTGCTCGGCTATGCGGGACTCTCGCACGGCTGGGGACTCGGCGGCGGCGATGCGATCGCGGTCAACAACGACTATGTGTTCGTGGCCCAGGCGGTGGAAAGTCTCGGCAATCAGGTTGCGGCGCTCAAGCATATGCCGCCCGAGGGCGTGCTCTGGTATGGCGTGACGCGCCGCAGCCGGGCCGACTTTCGCGAGAGCATTCCGTTCGATGGGCAGATGGACTGGCCCAACACGCCACTGTCCTTCTTGCGCATCGCGCAGAGCCCGACGTCTCAGGATCTGGCCATACGCGGCCTCGCTGCGGACGCGACGCATCTGTTCGTCTCCAACATGGCCGATAACCGGATCGACATCTTCGATGCACGCTCGATGCAGCGCACGGGCGGCTTTGCCGTGCGCGAACCCGGCAAGCTCGCAGTCGCGCCCGACGGCACGCTGTGGATCATAGAGCGCAGCCGCACAGACAGTCAGCGGCGTGTCACGCATCATGCCCTTAGTGGGGCGTTGCTCGGCAGCCTGAGGTTGCCGCCGGGCACGATCCCGGTCGATCTCACGCTCGATACGCAGGGCCGCTTGCTGATCGCGGATAACAGCGCGCGTCAGCAGATCCTGATTTTCTCCGCGCCAGCTGCGGGATTTGCCGGATCGGCCGGATCGGCGCAGCCTGGCAGTTCCTCGCAGGTTGCAAACGATAAGGACAACTCGATGCAGCTTTCTGGCACCCTCGGCGAAGCAGGCGGCATTTACGCCGGCCGGGCGGGTGCGGTGGGTCCGCTGCGCTTCAACGGGCTCACGGGTGTCGGGGTCGATCGGGCCGGTAACGTGTACGTGTCGATGAACGGTGCAGGACCGCGCGGCTTCGACGGCGGTCCGTGCAATTGCGACGGCACCCTGATCGAGAGCTATACGCCGGCAGGCCAGCGCCGCTTCAGTCTGCAGGCGCTGCTGTTCGTGGACGGTGCGCAGTTCGCCGATGGCGAGCCGCCTTCTGTGTATAGCGGTACTAAACGATTCGCGATGGATCTGTCGCGCGGAGCGGGCGAGGAGTGGTCGTATGCGGGCTTCACCGCCGACCGCTTTCGCTATCCGTACGATCCGTTGTTCAACCTGAAGCAGGGGCAGCGCGGCACGCCGCTCGTGCGCGATGTGGATGGACACCGTCTGTTGTACACGATTGATCAGACGTCGATGTATCTGCGCATTTACCGCTTTGCGGCGGACCGCGAAACGGCGATTCCGTCCGGGCTGATCGTGCCGGTGCATGTGGACGGCGCGTGGCCGCCGAATCAGCCGGCGCATGGCGAGTGGATCTGGCGCGACACGGCCGGTCACGGCCGCTTTGCACCGGGTGACTTCGACCAGAGCGCGACGGGCGCCGATGCACCGCCCATGTCCGGCTACTGGGTGGACAGCAAAGGGGACGTGTGGTGGGCGAGCCAGGAGCAAGGCATCCGGCGCTTTCCGCTGCAAGGCTTCGATCGAACCGGCAATCCGGTGTACACGCATGCAAGCATGCGCAGTTATCCGATGCCGGAAGGTTTCGAGCGGATTGCCCGCGTGAATTATTTTCCCGCGAGCGACACGATGTTCATTTCCGGCTCGACGCATGAACGGCCGTTCGTTGGATACAACTGGAACGGCATGGGCTCGACGCTCGCACGCTACGACCACTGGTCGAGCGGCAAGCCGGAGCTGCGCTACAAGATAGATTTGCCGGATCGCGCGCCACCGGCGCCCGCGTCGTTGAATGGTTTTGCGGTAGCGGGTGACTACATTTTCGCGGTGGAAACGCATACGGCTTTCGTGCGCGTGTTCGATCGCGGCACCGGCGACGAAGTCGGGCTGTTGAAGCCGGGGCCCGAGGTGGGCGAGACGAGTGGCTGGGCAGATGTGTCGATGCCCGTCACCGCGCATCGTCTCGCCACGGGCGAGTACCTCGTGTTCGTCGAAGAAGACGCGCACGGCAAGGCGTTGATGTATCGCTTCATGCCGCCGGCGCGTCCGCTGGCGCAGGCATCTTCCTCTATCCATTGAACTGGCGCAGGCAACCATGAAAATCGTCCATCTCGCGAACCATGCGCAGAACGTGGGCAACGGCATCGTCAACATGATGGTCGATCTGGCCTGCATGCAGGCGCGCGCGGGCCACGAGGTGACCGTCGCGACCTCCGGTGGTGGTTTCGAAGCGCTGCTCGAACGGCATGGCGTGCGTCATGTGCATCTGCCGCAGTCGCGTGAACCGTGGCGTCTGCCGGCCATGCTGGCAGGGTTTAACCGCATGCTGCGGCAATGCGATCCGGACGTCGTGCACGCACATATGATGACCGGCGCGCTGATTGCCCGCTTCGGCGTGTTGCGGCGCCGCTATGTGCTGATCACGACGGTGCACAACGAGTTCCAGAAGAGCGCTTCGCTGATGCGCTTTGGCGATCGGGTGGTGGCCGTGAGCCGCGCGGTGGCGGCGTCGATGGCTGCGCGCGGTGTGCCCGCGGAGCGTCTTTCGGTGGTGCGCAACGGCACGATCGGTACGCCGCGCTTCACGCCGGCCGAGCCTGCTGCTGCCGCACGACTGGATCATCCTGCCATCGTCACGGTGGCAGGCATGTACGAGCGTAAGGGCATTCAGGATCTGCTGCGGGCCTTCGCGCAACTGTATGAGCGCTTCCCGACTGCCGCGCTGTATCTGGTGGGTGACGGTCCTGATCGCCAGATGATGGAGGCGCTTGCGCAGGAACTCGGCGTCACCGCACGTACGCACTTCACAGGCTTCGTCGCCAACCCGCGTGCGCATCTCGCAGAAGCCGACGTGTTCGTGCTGGCCTCGCACAAGGAGCCAGGCGGCCTCGTGCTGTGCGAAGCGCGCGAAGCAGGTTGCGCGATCGTGGCCACCGGCGTGGACGGCAATCCGGAAATGCTCGACGACGGCAACGCGGGATTGCTGGTTCCGCCCGCTTCACCTGATGCACTGGCGCGGGCGATCGAACGCCTGCTGACCGATGCACCGGCACGCGCCGAACTCGTAGCGCAGGCGCGCCGCGGACTCGAAACGTTCCACGTCAAGCATGTGTGCGATGCGTATCTGTCGCTCTATGAGCAGACCATCGAGCAGAGCCAGTCCGTGCACGGTGCGCGCAAGGCCGTGCATGGCGTGCACAACTCGACCACGCCGTGAGCGTTTGAACGTAAACCGGTAACGGCTAGCGGATAAGGGTCGGGCCGCATTCGGGCTACATTCGGGCGGCGACCACGCCAGGCTCGACCAGTCTGCCGCAAACAGGCCGACGGTCAATTCGCGTGATGGGTTTGGAAAGCGCAGTCAGCAAGGCAGTCGCTCAGCGCCATAGACGCACGGCAAGTTCGCGCGCAGCTCTGCAAGTCAATTTACAGGCTGCGTGCCATCACCGCAGCCTTCTAATGCATCTCAGGATTTATGTTCGAGCGGCGCCGTATCGCGGTCGATTGAAGAACCGGCCGTCGGATCATCGTTTCGGCGTCCAAACGGATGCGACACCACGAAGTAAAGATCCTTGGCGAACGCATGCAGCGGTTGCCGCAATGGATTGAAGCGATACGAGCCCGTCAGGCTCAGCTTCGCAAAGAGTGCGAGCCGTGCCGGCAGATTGCCTGCTTCGTAAAGCGCGGCGCGTGCCAGCAGATAACGGCGGGTGCGCTGGTAGCGGTTGGCCGCCTTGTAGAGACGCTCCTGCCAGCGTGCCCCGGCCTCTGAAGCGGCGAGGCGCTCGAAGGTCTCGCTGTACTGCGCGGCGAGTGCAGCGCCCGCCCGGTAGCTCGACGCGCCGGTCGCGGAAGATTGCCGCCATTGATGCCCCATGCTGTCGTCCGACGCACCGCAGGTATTCGCGCCGTGCTGACGATACAGCAGGAGCGTTTTGCGCGCGTATCTCACCGTGCCGACCGCATCCGCGACCGACGAGGTCCACTTGTCGTGACCGGCCGGATAGCGCAGATTGTGCGCGTCGGGAAAACGCGGCTTGCTGAGCAGCAGCGGCAGCAGCGCGGCATCGAAGGTGATGCACAGGCCCGGAAAATAACCGAGCGGCGGGAAACGGTTCGGACCCGAGCCGCGCTTCACGCGGCTTTGTCCGGCGGAACCGCGAATCGCATGCAGGTCCGCATCGACGGTCTGGAACGCGTGCACGACCATGGATACGCCAGGCCGGCTCGCCAGATGCACGACCTCTTCGATCTTGTGCTTCAGCCACACGTCGTCCTGATCGCAATACGCAATCCAGTCACCCCGGCAGAGCGAGGCGGCACGCAGGAAATTCTCCGCGTGATTGAGCCGCTCCGGGTTGCGATGAATGCGCACCGGAAACGGTGCGTGTTTCGCAAACGCCTCGACGACGGCTAGCGTATCGTCGGTCGAGCCGTCGTCGGTCACCACGAGTTCGTGCGGCAACACGGTCTGATCCGCGAGGCTGTCGAGTTGCTGCCGGATGTACAGCGCGCCATTGTAGGTGGCCATTGCAACGGAGATTCGCATGACAGTCTATCCAGAGAAAGATCGGTTCGGCGGTTCGGCTAGATACTGCGGAATCAGGCGCGCCGCCAGCGGTGCTCACGCATGGCAGCAAGCGCGCGCCATGCGCGGGCGCTCCACTCCGGCTCAGCGCGCAGCGCCCAGATGAGCGACGCGCCGGTCAGGATCACCCAGGCGGCAATGCCCGTGGCGGACGGCCACGGAAATAGCGCGGTGGCGGCAAACGCAACCAGCACGAGCGCGGCCGGGGCCAGCAGATCGAGCGTGAGTTGCCGGCCAAAACGCGCGGCCCAGAACAGCAGCAGGGCGTCGACGGCGCAGCGCGCGCTCCACGCCAATGCCGCGCCCATCAAGCCAAAACTGTGCAGCGCCCACCACAGCAAGCCGACGAACGGCAGCAGCTCGAGTGCGTGAAACCGCGCCACCAGATCCGGACGTCCGATCGCCTGCAGGTGGCTGTACGGAATCGCCGCGAGCGAATTGATCCACACGCCCGCGAGAATCGCTTCGCCCACCGACATCGCATTTGCCGCAAACGCATGCCCGGTCCAGACGTTGAGAAACGGTTGCATCAGGAAGATGCCGAACACGATCATCGGCGTCATCACGGCTGCGAGTCCGCGCACGGAACGCGTGGCGAGTTCGGTGGCGTCCTGCGTGCCGAGCGCGGAAAGCCGCGGGAACAGCGTGCGCGACAACACGCCCGGCAGGATGCGCACGCGCACCGCGAGATTGAACGGCACCTGATACCAGGCCACGGCCTGCGGGCCGAGCATGCCGCCAATCAACAGGCGGTCCGCGGTTTCGAGCAGCGGACTGGCGAGATTGGTGACCGTCACCCACGCGCCATACGAAAACAGCGGCTTGACGAATTCGCGGCGCGGACCGGCGGCGAGGCGCAGCGGGAACATGCGGAACACCACCACGATCATGACCAGCAGCGACGCGGCGCTGCCGAGAATCGCGGCGGCAATCACGTATTGCAGCGTGGGATGCAACAGGATGGCCGCGGCGAGCGGTGCCACCTGGAAGGTCAGCGTGCCGAAGAACTGCACCGCATTGAGCGAGGCGAACTGTTCGCGTCCGGTGAGCGCGCCGGCGAACACGCCGGAGATGGTGGCGAGCGGCACCGAGCAGGCAATCCACGGCAGCGCGACGAGCACTTCCGCGTTGATCTCGGGCGCGACGTGGAACTGCATCAGCAGGATGCGGCCCACTGCAAAAAGAATCAGGCCGCCGAGTATGCCGAAACCGGCGTTGAGGACGAGGGCGGTCCACAGCACCGATTCGCGCTCGGCCGGGGAGCGGTCCGAGAGGCGCGCAATCAGGTTCGAGGTGGCGGCCGAGAGGCCGAGGTCGAAGTAGCCAAAGTAACCCTGCAACATCCACACGATGGCCAGCATGCCGTAGCGTGCGGCGCCAATGTGCTGAAGATAGAGCGGCACCGTGACCAGCGAAACGAGCATGGGCAACGCGCTCCCCAGGAAATTGGCGATCGCGTTGCGCTTGAGGCTGGGCTTGGGATTCATGGTGGACCGGGTTAGCTGTTCAGGATGGCCAATGTCCTGCCCATAGTGCGCGTGCACGACGTTGCGCGTCTGTGGCGAGGCGAACAATCCAGCGCAACGCTTGACGCCATGTCTGGGTAAGCGGCACGTGGGTACTGCCACCCCAACAGCACCGCAAGACATGAGGAAACCGGCGCGTGGCGCCTAGCCGACCGCGCTGCGGCTCTTCACGCGCTCGCCAGCGGTGAGGAGCACCGCGTGCACCACCTGCTCGACGGTCGGCCAGTTGGCGGCCGGGCCGCCCGGCATGATGGTGGTCGGGCCAACGCTGCGGTAGGGCGGTGGATAGCCCCACACGGTGTCGTGCGCCTGCGCATCGGGGAAGGTGCCACCGAGCACCGCGACCGTGGGACGGCGGAACGCCGCCGCCACGTGCAGCAGCATCGAAGGATTGGTCAGCACGATATCGGCCACTTCGGCGAGCGCAAAGGTGATGCGCAGGGATGTCTGTCCGGCGAGCGAGCGGATGCCCGCTGTCAGGCCGCTGGCGGCGACGATCTGCGCAGCCTTGGCTTCGTCCGCCGGACTGCCGACGATCACGATGTCGATCTTTTCGTCGGCGCGTTCGAGGGTCAAGGCGATTTGCCGGAGCGCCGCGCCAAGCGCCTGGGCGGACCAGCTTTTCTCGGGAATGCCGGCGGCGCTGCCAACCAGCAGACGCAGCGGTTTCGACTCCGCTGCCGCGCCATTGCGCCAGAGCTGCTCGGCCTGCCTGCGTTCGGCCTCGGTGAGATAGAGCTGCGGGCGCGGCTCGGGCAGCACGGTCGCGCCGAGCAGTTCAGCCTGGGCGAGCGCCGCGCGCGAGACGTGCACGTCGGTGGCGAAGTTGATGTACGACTGGCAACCGCTCCAGCCGCCGCGGTAGCCGCGCACGCCGACCCGGTAGCGCACGCCGGCGCGCAACATCAGCGCGAGGCCAATGTGACTGCCGAGCACGTCGATGCCGACGTCGAAGCCATCACGCGCACGCAATGCGGCGACCTGATCCGACTTCCAGATAAAGCGGGCCACGGCGCCGAGCGACTGATCACGCACGACCTTGTTGTTCCAGGGCGCGTCGATTTCGACCACTTCGTCGACGAACGGATTGTTCTCCAGCACGGGACGGCCCCAGCGGCCCACGCCCGCAATCAGACGGGTCGACGGAAAGCGCAGCCGCAAGGCCTGAAAAAGCGGTGTGGTGGTGAGCAGGTCACCGAAATCGTTCGGCCGCAGAACCAGAATCTCGCGTGGTTCAGTGCGGGTCGGATCGACACGGGCCGGGTTGAGGCGGCCGGCTGCCCACACGGGCAGCTCTATCAATGATCCCTTCCATCCCATTTCCCGTTTCCTCGATGGTGTGCTCGCCCGCAATGGAGTGCCGCGTTGTTGTCCGCATTGGTGTCCGCATTGATGTCCGCATTGAAGTCAATGAGGTCCACTCTGCCGTTCGTTCCAGCCGGTGCCCCGCACCTGAATGGTTGGAAGTGCTAACAGAATGCAGAGGTTCGCGGTGTGCCGTACGCATGGCGCGGCATGGCGCGAAATCACCACCGGACAGGGCGTGATTGTTGAGGCGACTTTACCGCTTTGCAGCAAGAAGGTGTGTGGGCGAGCTAACAGATTTGCCGACCGCCCAATGGTCTAATCCTTACAAATACCAGACCTCCTTCGTTCTGTTGAACGTGAAGGAGCGTGATAACGAAGCGGCGCACGCCCGCGGGGTAAGACCGAAATGGCTCGCATTGCAGACGCAGATAGACCGTATAACGCATCCCGTTTGCCGCAGTATGAGGATGTCAAAATGAGACCTGTAGTGTTCGAGGGATGCTTCGGCTGGCTGCATCCTGCCGCCGGGCGCGAGGGGGTGGTGTTATGCAACCCCTTCGGATACGACGCGCTATGCACGCATCGCGGCTGGCGTCGGCTCGCGGAACGCATCGCTGCCGCAGGGCTGCCGGTGTTGCGCTTCGACTATCCGGGCGCCGGCGATTCGCTCGGCAATGAAGAGGATCCCGGCTGCGTGGAGCGCTGGATCGGCAGCATCGTTGCCGCTGTCAATCATCTCCGTCACGAGACGGGGGTCACCACGATCACCTTATGTGGCTTGCGGCTCGGCGCCACGCTTGCCGCACTCGCGGCCGAGCGCCTCGGCGACGTGGACGGCCTCGTGCTGCTCTCGCCTGTGCTGTCGGGGCGCAATTATCTGCGCGAATTGCGGGCGCATCGGCAAAGCTGGTTGAGCACGACCGCCGGCATGAACGCCGATCCGATTCCCGATACCGCCGCGTACGTCGAAGCGTTCGGCTTTGGCCTGCATGGCGATGACATCACCACGCTCGGCGCGGTCAATCTGCAGAACGATACTCACGCGCCCGCGAAAAGGGTGCTGCTGCTCGACGCGAACGACCGTACGCGAGGCACGGCCCTGCTCGAACGATATCGCGCCAATGGGGCGCAAGTGGAGCGCCACTCGTTCGACGAAGCCGACCGCTTCATGCTCGAAGCACTCTTTAGCGAAGAGCCGGTGGAAGCGTTTTCGCGCGTCGTGCAATGGCTCGTGGGCTCGGCGGGTGTCGAGCGGACGCGTGTTATTCAGCAAAACGGGCAAACGTATGCGCGTTTCGCGGATGACGGAATCGCCTCAACCGCGAAGCCGGTTGGGAATGATCCACTCGATTCACTAACGTTGCCACTTGCAAATGGCAGTGGTGTCGAGCGTCCGTTGCTGTTCGGCGCGTATTTCGGCATGTACTGCGAGCCGGCCTCGTTGCGCGCCGATGCGCCCGCCGTGCTGTTCGTCAACACGGGCGCGAGCCACCATATCGGCGACGGCCGCATTTTCGTGCTGTTCGCGCGGGCGCTCGCGGCGCAGGGCATTGCTTCGTTACGAATGGACGTGGGCGGTGTCGGCGACAGCGTGCCGACCAACGCGGCCATCACGCTGGACACCATCTACGCCGACCAGGCCGGCGCCGATGCACGCGCCGGAGCGGATCTGCTGGTCGCGCGCGGCCATCAGCGCGTGGTCGTGTTTGGCGTGTGCGGCGGGGCCTTCGTCGGCCTGCATGCGTGCGCGGTGCATCCGGCCATTGTCGGCTGCTTCGCGGTGAATCTGCAGAAATTCATCTGGGATGGCGCGGAGCGCACGCCCGGCACGGATGGACTCGCCTCGACCCGCGTCCTGCGCAAATCGGTTGTGAGTCTCGAGAAGTGGCGGCGCGTGCTGCGCGGCGAGTCGTCGCTCGTGTACACGTTGCGTGGACTGTCGCGCCGCGTGGGGCAGAAGCTCGCGATGCGCTCGGTGGAACTGATCGACCGCTTGACCGGCATCTCGCTCGTGCCCAACGAAGCGCGGCAACTGTTGCAGCGGATCGACGCAAAAGGCGTACATCTGCGGCTCGTGTATGGCGAATACGACCTTGGTCTCGAAGAGCTGAAAATCCAGTTCGGTTCGCGTCTGAACGGACTGCGCCGTTTTGCGCGCGTGCATGCGGGGACCTTGCCGAAACTCGATCACGCGTTGTTCACCTGCGCGTCACGCGAGGTGTCGATGGCCGATGCACAGCGCTGGTTCTTCGAGCATTTCGTGGGGACAGACACGCGTTTCGGCGAAATAACGAGGACAGTTGCCACGCCTGTGTCACAAGCCGTCGAAGTGTTGCCTGGCGCGGTTGTTTCCGGCACGTATTCCGTTGCAGCGAGCGTGCCAGTGCCGGCTATCGTGACACCTGTGTTGCAAACTGAATTGCGCAGCGAACTGCTGCGTGACACTGATTTCGCCGCTGATTCTGCGGCAGGCGCTTACACGCCCAACACTGTGTGCGCGCGAACAGAACGGACGCCCGGAGAGGCGTTCAATGTCCCCGGTGTGCGCAGTCCAACATAAGGAAGGTTGACGCCGTCCTGTTTGGAACTTAGCTGCCCTTAACTATACGAAGCAGAGCCATACGCTACACCCATGGGTGGCAAGGCAGTTCGAGTGAGGGCTGGCGGCATCGGCTTTTCATCTCGACGTTGTCGCGGCTACCCCTCAAGCATGTCTTTCTTCTTTTTGGGGAATGCTATGGACGTACGTCAGGATTTTGATCGTATTAACCGGGCAGCCTGGAATTCGGCGGATGCCACCAGCAGCCTGGGAAAACTCGATGACTGGACCGACGCCGGAGAACGCGCTGCCATCGAATGGGTGCGTCCTCGTGTGGTGGGTGAACCGATTCTCGACATCGGTATTGGTGCGGGCAGAACCGTGCCGTTGCTGAAGCAAGTCAGCAATCGCTACATTGGCGTGGACTACACCGAGAAGCTGCTCAACATCGCCAAAAGCAAATATCCGAATGACGATCTGCGCTGGATGGATGCACGCGACATGCATGAGTTCGCGGACGAATCGTTCAACCTCGTCACCTTCAGTTTCAATGGTATCGACTGCGTGAACTACGTGGACCGCGTGAAGATTCTGCGTGAGATGTACCGTGTGTTGAAGCCCGGCGGGTTCATCGTGTTCTCTTCGCACAACCAGGACGGCCCGGGATGCGGCGAGACGATCTGGCGCCTGATGCCGCGCCTTTCGCTGAACCCCATCAAGATGGCATGGCGCACCTTGCGCACGCTGCGCGTGCTGCCGCTCGCCAGCTACAACTACGTGCGCAACTCGCGCTTCAACCAGCGTTTCGAAGGCTATTCGGTGATGAACGCGGCCGCGCATTACTTTGCGATCGTGATCATCTACACCACCATCGCCGAGCAGAAACGCCAGTTAGCTGAAATTGGTTTCGACATGGAAGCGGTGTTCGGCAGCCTCGATGGCCGGCGTATCACCGAAACCGAAGACACGAGCGACACGTGGTGGTTTCACTTTGTCGCACGCAAGCCTTTACGCGGGGATCAGGCCTGAAGCCTGCGCTGAATGCGGCTCACGTCCACTTCAGCGCTGGTTTCATGCCTCGACGTTATTAAAAAATCCGGAGAACAACAAAATATGAACGATGCAGAAGTCCAGGCTGTGAGCGCAGCGCAGGGTGTCGTGCGCAGCAGCTCCGTCACCGTACAACCGGTCGTTCTTGCGGGGGGCTCGGGCACGCGTCTGTGGCCGCTCTCGCGCGAGCGCTATCCGAAGCAGTTGATCGACCTGGTCGGCGACGAGTCGTTGCTCGCCGCCACGCTGCACCGGCTCGACGGTGTGTTCACGACGGCAGCGCGCGCTGAGGGTGGTGTGGCCCTGTTGCAGAAGCCCGCACTGGTGGTGTGCTGCGAGGAACTGCGTTTGCAGACCGCCGAGCAACTCACGCGCGCAGGCGGAAGCGTGCGCATGCTGCTCGAACCGGTGCCGCGCAACACTGCGCCGGCGCTGACGGTGGCGGCGCTGGTGGCGGAGTCGGCAGCGAGCGATGCGGACGACCCGGTGCTGGTGGTGTTGCCGGCCGACCATCTGATCGAAGACAGTGCGGCTTTCGCGACGGCGCTGGAACGTGCCGTGGCGCACGCGGCGCAAGGGGCGATCGTCACCCTGGGTGTGCCGCCGCTGCATGCCGAAACCGGCTACGGTTATATCCGCACCGGCGCGGCACGCGACGAGCAGGGCGCACGTGAGATTGCCGGTTTTGTCGAAAAGCCGGATCAGGAACTCGCCCAGCACTATGTCGCATCCGGCGAGTACTGGTGGAACAGCGGCATGTTCGTGGTGCGCGCCTCGGTATGGCTCGCGGCCATTGCGCACTACCGGCCGGCCATTGCCGCTGCGTGCGCGGACGCCTTCGCCACAGCCGTGACCAACGCGGACGGTGCGCTCCATCTCGGCCGCGCGGCCTTTGCCGCTTGCCCTTCTGACTCGATCGACTACGCCGTGATGGAGCACATCGCGGCCGACGCACGCGTGCCCGGTGTCGTGGTGCCGCTAGCGGCCGGCTGGTCCGATGTCGGCGCGTGGGATGCCGTGTGGGACGTGTGCGGCAAGGACGCGAGCGGCAATGTGGCGCGCGGCCGCGTGATGTTCGAAGGCTCGACCGACAGCTTCGCGCATTCCGATGGCCGGCTGGTGGCGTGCGTGGGTCTCACCGGCGTGGTGGTGGTCGAAACGGCCGACGCCGTGCTGGTGGCTGCGAAGGACCGCGTGCAGGACGTGCGTGCCATCGTCGGTCGTCTGAAGGCCGAGCGCGGCACGGAAGTGGAAGAGCATCGCAAGGTCATGCGGCCGTGGGGCTTCTACGATTCGATCGATCGCGGCGAACGCTTCCAGGTGAAGCGCATCGTCGTGAAGCCGGGCGGCCGTCTGTCGCTGCAGATGCATCACCATCGCGCCGAACACTGGATCGTGGTGTGCGGCACGGCGCGTGTCACGCGTGGCGAAGAGACGTTCCTGCTGTCCGAGAATCAATCCACCTACATTCCGCTTGGCGTGCTGCATCGACTCGAAAATCCGGGCAAGACGCCGCTCGAGATGATCGAGGTGCAGTCCGGCAGCTATCTCGGCGAGGACGATATCGTGCGGTTCGACGATCAATATGGGCGCAGCGAAGGGGGCAGCCATGAACGCCAGGGCATTTCCGGTCAATGACGTCGCGGCGTCGCTCGCCAGCCCGCCGGCGCCGTCCGTCGAGTTCGACGAGCGCTGCTTCCGGCGTGCCCTGGGGCGCTTCGCCACCGGCGTGGTGGTGATCTCCACCGGCTGCGGCGAACACATGCACGCCATGACCGCCAACGCGTTCATGTCGGGATCGCTGCGGCCGCCGTTGATCGTCGTCTCGGTGGGGCACCGTGCGCGCATGCACGAACGGCTCATGACCAATCATCTGTTTGGCGTGAGCGTGCTCTCGGCTGAACAGGAATCGCATAGCCGGCACTTCGGCGGCGATGAGCAGGCTTCACTGGCGCCGCGTTTCGCGCCGGTCGAGGGCCTGCCCGGTGTGGTGTTGCTCGAGCACGCGCTGGCTCGCTTCGCGGCGCGTATCGTGGACCGTCATCCCTGCGGCGATCACACGCTCTTCATTGGCGAGGTGCTGGTGTTCTCGCTCGACGAGCATGCGCCGCTGGTGTTTTTTGGCGGCCAGTACGGCTCGGTCGACACGAGCCGCCGTTGAACACCGCACGTCTCGATGGCTCGCGGCGATTCGCGCACCGTACTGTTGGCGGGCTCGTACTGCATGAGTGCCGTTGTTGCGCGCACTGTTGTGAATTTGCCAATTGATGCGTTTTGGTGCGTCGTCGCACGATGCAAATTTCACATATCCCGCACGCTTATCACGCAAGGTTGAAGCCTCGTTTTGCCCAGCGCGTTACATGGACGAAACAATTCTTCAGAGGGATAACCCTGTCAGGAGGTTTCCCGACTGGCGCATCCGTATTTAACCTAGCAACGTATCGACTGACACAACTACAACATATCAAAAGACACACGAGAGGGCCGCTTGTAATCAGGCTACGCGGGGAAGCACCCGCATCGGGGAGAGTGTCATGGAGCAGGGAAATAAAGATCGCTCGCTGGTCAGCAAAGTCATGGACGGGCTGGTCGAAGGCATCGTCGAAGAAAAATATGGTGCCGTACTGCCACCGCAGGATGTGTTGTCCAAAGAGTTCGATGTGAGTCGCACGGTCATGCGTGAGGCGCTTTCGATGCTGCTCGCGCGCGACATGCTGGACGTGCGGCCGAAGATCGGCACGCGCATCCGGCCCATGCAGAACTGGCGGATGATCGACGAGGACGTGGTGAGCTGGCGCTTCCGTGCGAAGCCGGATCAGACGTTCCTGCGCGACGTCATCGAATTTCGCGCGCTGATCGAGCCGCGTGCCTGCGCGCAGGCAGCGGTACGCGGCACGGCTGCCGAGATTGCCGGCATCCGCGAAGCCTTCGATCTGTTCAGCTCGGTGCGGCCAGGCGACGAAGGCTATCAGACGGCGGACGAGCTGCTGCATACGCGCATCGTGCTCGCGAGCGGCAACCAGTTCTTCCAGCAGATGGTCGCGATCATCCGCGGCGCGCTGACGGCGATCAATCCGATCGTGACGAACCGTCCGGGTGGCTGGGAAGAGGTCATCCAGAATCACAAACGCGTGGTCGAAGCGATCGAGCGGCGTGATCCTGAAGAGGCCGAAGCCGCCTCGACGGCGATGATCGATTTCACCGCCGATGAAATAGGCAAGGCACTGTCGATCGAGACCTTGCGGCCTGAATGAGCGGGACGGTGCGCAGCGTCAGTGTGGCGCCGCGTACAGACCCCGCGTGACGCATCACGCACAGTGTCGTGAGGCTTTTGCGCGGAGTCCGCCATGTACCGATCACTTCAGGCCTGTCGAGGACTGGCCGCTTTGCTGGTGGTGTTCTATCACGCGCGCGGCGCGATCATCCAGCCGAAATACTTCGGCCACTTCGCGCTCGACAGGATTTTCATTTTTGGCGGCTCGGCAGGCGTCGATTTTTTCTTCGTGCTGAGCGGCTTCATCATCTTCTGGATTCACGGCAAGGATATCGGTGAACCGCAGCGTCTCGGCGGTTACCTGGCGAGGCGTGCGATCCGCATCTATCCCACCTACTGGATCATTTTCGCGGCGGTGCTGTGCGCGTCGCTGGCCCTGCCTGCATTGCGGCAAAGCATGCCGACCGATCCGTGGACCATCCTCAAGGGACTGCTGTTGATCCCGATGGATCCGTCTACACCAGGCGTGACGACCACCGGCGCGCCCGTGCTGACGGTGGCATGGTCGCTGCAGTACGAGATCCTGTTTTACGCGTTCGTGGCGCTGGCGATTCTCGCGCCGTTCGCGTCGTTGCTGGTAGCGGGGCTGTGGGCCCTGAACTTCTCGACGTGCCTCGGTGGATGCAGTTTCCCGCTCAGCTTTCTCGCGGACGACCGGGTGCTGCTGTTCGCGCTCGGCGGTGCAACCGCGTGGTTGTGTCGTGTGACGGGCTCGGGTGTGACTAACGCGGTGGCCGTCGCGACGCCGGTTGCACTGGCGCGAGCACGCGCTGTGAAGCTGGCGCCGTGGGTCGAGCGGCTCGCGTTGCTGCTGGGGTTGCTGCTGCTGGTGAGCGCAGCCGCCTGGCAGGCCACTGGTTCCGAAGATCTCAGCCGCGCGCAGCAGGCCGTTGCCGTGGCCTGCTATGGCATCGCCAGCGCGCTGCTGATTTTCGGCGCGGCCAAATCCGAAGACCGGGGTGTCGTGTACGGCGGTGGCCGTTACTGGCAACTGCTGGGCGGTGCATCCTACGTGCTCTATCTTTTGCACTATCCGCTCGTCAGCCTCGTGATGAAAGTGATGACGCATGTCGGTCTGCATGGTTCGAGCGGTGCCTACGTGGCCCTCGCGACGGCGACAGTCGCAGCGGTGGCGCTCGCCGTTGTGTTTCATCTGCGCGTGGAGCGGCCCATGCTGCGCGCACTCGGATCGTGGCGCTGGCGCACGCTCGGCGCGGTGGAAAACACGCGCGTGTGAGCGGCCCATCACGCGCCCTGCGTGATATCGTCCTTCTCTTTTGATTTGATGCTCCGCCGTGCGTGTTGATCACGCGTCGATCACGCGTTGATCACGCTTTGAATTTGCGTCGATGCGTACGATGCGGCGGAGACAGACTGGAGAGAAGCAACCATGAACGACGAGCGCGTGATTCGCTGGGGTATCGTCGGCACTGGCCGCATTGCGCGCCGCTTCGCGCAAGGGCTCGCGCACGTGCCGGCTGCCGAACTGGGTGCGCTGTGGTCGCGTCGCGCGGAACCGGTGGCGGCCTTTGCCGCGGAGTTCGGCGGCGAGGCGTGTGCGAGCTTCGACGCGCTGCTGGCGAGCAACATAGACGCGGTCTACATCGCCACCTTGCAGGACAGTCACGTCGACTACGCGATTGCCGCGCTCGAAGCGGGCCTGCACGTGCTGTGCGAAAAGCCGGCCACCATCAATGCCGCGCAACTCGAACGCGTGCTCGCAGCCGCACGCGGCGCGCAGCGGTTGTTCATGGAAGCGATGAAGCCGCCGTTTTATCCGCTCTATCGTGCCTTGCGCGAACACCTGGCGCGCGATCCGATCGGCGAGGTGGGTCTGGTGCGCGCCGGCTGTTCGGCGGCGAACGTGCCGCCCGATCATCCGTCGTTTTCGTTCGAGCATGCCGGTGGGGCGCTGCTCGACATCGGCATCTACGAGATGTTTCTCGCGGTCGACTGGCTCGGCGCACCGCAGGAGGTGCAGACGCTCGGGCGGCTGGGACCGACCGGCGTCGATACCTTTGCAAGTCTGAACAGCCAGCACGAACGCGGCATCTCGCAACTGTTTTGCGGGCTCGATCTGCACGGCAAGGGTGACGCGCTGCTGCTCGCGCCGGGCGGTCACGTGACGATCCACGAAAACTGGTGGAACCCGGTGCGCGCCACGATTCGCTACACGGATGGCCGCGTGGTCGAACTCGACGTGCCCTTCGAAGGCGGCGGGCTCAACTACGAGACCGCGCACTTTTGCGAGCTGATCCGCGCGGGCCAGCTCGAAAGTCCGCTGATGCCGCATGCCAAATCCTTGCAGATGATCGCCATGACGGACGCGGCGCGGGCTGCGTTGGGCTTGCGGTTCGCAGGCGAGTAGCACGCGCGGCGCAGCGGCAAAATCCTCGACTGCCCGACGGTGGTACGATTTGGCCGGGCTCGCCGAGGCGGCGAGCCCTCGCTTTCGATTACCTTCCGCTGGAGCTGTGTCCGATGCGCATGCTTGCCAAGTTGTGGCGCGACAACAAAAGCCTCGTCGCGTTTCTGTTCCTGATGGTGCTGTTCCGCAGTGCGATTGCGGACTGGAATATCGTGCCGAGCGGCTCGATGCTGCCCACCATCCGCGAGGGCGATCGCATTCTGGTCGACAAGATGGCCTACGATCTGCGCGTGCCGCTCACGCACATCGCCATTGCGCATCTGCACGATCCGCAACGCGGTGACATCGTCACGATTGATTCGTCGGCGGCGCATGAGCTGATCGTCAAGCGCCTGATCGGCCTGCCGGGCGACAGCGTGGCAATGCGCGACAACGTGCTGTACGTGAACGGCGTGCGTGCGGACTATCAGCCGCTCAAGATGGCGCCGCTGCCGGGCGATGCTGCCTCGAAGGGCGACTATCTGGCCGAGCGTTTCGACGGGGTCGTGCATGTGGTGCGGCTGTCGCCCGAGGCGCCGAGCCCGCGCAATTCCTTTGGGCCGGTGATCGTGCCGCCGGACGAGTATCTGATGCTGGGTGACAATCGCGACGACAGCGCCGACTCGCGCTACTTCGGCTTCTTCCCGCGTAAAGAGCTGATGGGGCGCACGCGCCGCGTGGCGTTCTCGCTCGACCCCGACCACTTCTACGAACCGCGCTTCAATCGCTTCGGCGCGAAGCTCGATATACCGCTGGCGGTGCGCTAGGCGTATGGGGTGCTTCGGGCGCGGGTCGCCCTGCGGCTTTTTCTCAATTCCGCGTGGGCAGCGCGAGCCGTCGCTCGTACCAGTGCTGCAGCCATTCGAGCACCTGACACAGCACCCAGTAGACCGCAGCCGCCGCGAGATAGAGCGGCAGCGGCTGGAAAGTGGCCGCGATCACTTCCTGCGCACTGCGCAGCAGTTCCGTCACCGTAATCACCGAGACCAGCGAGGTGTCCTTGATCAGGCTGATCAGACTGTTCGACAGACTCGGCACGGCGATGCGCAATGCCTGCGGCGCGATCACGTAGCGCAGCGTCTGACGCCGCGACAGTCCGAGGCTGTAGGCAGCCAGCCATTGGCCGCGATGAATGCCGAGAATCGCGCCGCGCATGCTCTCCGACAAATACGCCGCGACGTTCGCGGATAGCGCGATCACACCGGCAGGTGTTGGATCGAGCGAGATGCCGATGCTCGGCAAGCCGTAATAGATCACGAAGATCTGGACCAGCAGCGGCGTGCCGCGCATCAGGCTCACGTAGACGCGAGCAATCCAGTTCAGCGCCTGGTTGTGACTGATCCCCATGATGGCCAGCAAGCTGGCGGCAAGCAGGCCGAAGACCATCGACAGAACCGCAAACTTGATCGTCAGCAGGGCGCCTTGTGCGAGGACCGGGAGCGATTGGACGAGCAGGGTGGTGGTGGACATGGGCGGTGAGTATCGTGCGCGAGGCGGGCGCACATCATAAAGAGGTCCGGAAGCGTGATCGTAACAGCGTGAGGGCACGCATGCTGCGTTCGGTGCCGGCAAAGAAAAAGGCGGCATCGTCGAGATGCCGCCCTGGCTTTGGCAATGGCGTTTATCGCGGCGGCGTTGAACGGCCGCCGGCCGCGTTACGCCGCCGCTTAGATCAGTTGGAGATCGGCTTGGTCACGTCGATGCCGAACCATTTGTCCGAAATCTTCGCGAAGGTGCCGTCGGCTTCGAGCTGGGTCATCGCGTCGTCGATCGCCTTGGCGAACTTCGGATTACCCTTGCGGAACGGAATGCCCGAGGGGCTCGCCGAGCCCACCAACGCGCCCGTGCGCAGCGGCAGCGGCGAGGTCTTCAGCAGATAGGCAAGCATCAGACGGTCGTTGAGCGCGGCGTCCAGACGGCCGGCGGCCAGGTCGGCCAGGTATTCAGGCGCACCCGGATAGGTCTTGACGTCGATGCCCGGCACCGACTTGGCCATGTCCATGTAGTTCGTGCCGAGGCCGACACCCAGCTTCTTGCCCTTCAGGTCGTCGAGCGACTTGAACTGGCGCGAGTCGTCCTTACGCTGGATCAGTTGGGCGGCCGAGAACGTGTAGCCAGGCGAAAAATCGAGCGTCTGCTTGCGCGCATCGGTAATGCCGACCTGGTTGACGATCACGTCGAACTTGCCGGCCTGCAGACCGGCGATGATGCCGCTCCATTCCGTGGTGACGAACTCCGGCTTCACGCCGAGCTTCGCGGCTACGGCTTTGGCGATGTCCACGTCGAAGCCGACCAGTTCACCGTTGGGCGCCTTGGAGTCGAACGGGGGGAACGTGCCTTCCAGCCCGACGCGCAGCGTGCCGCGTTGCTTGACCTGATCGAGCAGGTCGTCCGCGTGGGCGGTGAGCGCGGTGAACGAGGCGCCGATCAGACCGGCGACGAGGAGGGTTTTCAGCGAGCCAAATTTCATCGTTTGCCTTCTTCGTGCTTTGATGCCCATGACGGGCGGTTTTGAACTGGCGGCAAGCATAGCAAACCAGACTATTGAGACTGAACTACTGTTTGTTTATATCTATATACTCGGCCGCCCGCCGCGACGGTAGCGGTGACTGGCTGCCGCCTGCCGTGCGCTCAGACCGCGCGGCCTCCGGCCAGCGCCTGCACGCATTCGCCGACCAGCGCCGGTCCGCGATAAATGAAGCCAGTGTACAACTGCACCAGCGCGGCGCCCGCCGCGAGCTTCGCGCGCGCGTCCTCGCCGGAGAAAATGCCGCCCACGCCGATAATCGGCACCGTGTCGCCCACTTCCGCGCGCAGTTTGCGGATGACCTCATTGGACGCGTCGAACACCGGCTTGCCCGACAGGCCGCCGGCTTCTTCCGCATGCGGCATTCCGCTGACAGCGCTGCGTGCGAGCGTCGTGTTAGTGGCGATCACGCCTTCGAAACCGTGCCGCAGCAGGGTGTCCGCGATCGACTTGATCTGCTCGTCGTCGAGGTCCGGCGCGATCTTCAAGGCGAGCGGCACCAGTTTGCCGTGCAGGTCCGCGAGGCGCTGCTGCTTGTCCTTGAGCGCGGCGAGCAGGGCGTCGAGTGCGTCGGCACCTTGCAACTGGCGCAGGTTTTTGGTGTTGGGCGAGGAGATGTTGACCGTCACGTAGCTCGCGAACGGATACACGCGTTCGAGACAGTACAGGTAGTCTTCGGCCGCGCGTTCGATCGGCGTATCGGCGTTCTTGCCGATGTTCAGGCCCAACGTGCCGCGATAGCGCGCGGCCTGCACGTTCTTGACGAACTGGTCGACGCCCGCGTTGTTAAAACCCATGCGATTGATGACGGCGTTCGCCTGCGGCAGACGGAACATGCGCGGGCGCGGATTGCCCGGCTGCGGACGCGGCGTCACGGTGCCCACTTCGATGAAGCCGAAGCCGAGCGCCGCCAGTCCGTCGATGCACGCGCCGTCCTTGTCCAGCCCCGCCGCGAGGCCGACCGGATTGCGGAAGGTGAGACCCATCACGGTGCGCGGCGCATCGGGCACGCGCGGCGCCAGCGCCCCCGCGAGACCGGTACGGCCCGCCGCGCCGAGCAGGCGCAAGGTCAGGTGGTGAGCGTCTTCCGCGTCCATGCGAAAGAGTTGCGCGCGAACGAGCGGGTAGAGTGAACTGAACACGGGGCGGAGCCGGGCGGCTAAAAATGAGAACCCGTTATTTTAGCGGCTTTAAGGAGATGGCAGGGCGGCGCTTGAGGCGCAAAGATTACCGGCTGCTCCGTGGCTTGCGGATCAGCGGCTCGCGGATCCGCGAATCAGCGGTAAGGGCCGCCGCCGCGCCGGCCGTGGATGGCGGCATCCACCGGCGGCAGTTCGAGGCTGTGCGGATCCAGCGTTTTCCAGTTGCCGTCGACGAGCCCTTCGAGCGGACGGAAGTTCGCCTTGTAGGCCATCTTCTGGCTTTCGCGGATCCAGTAGCCGAGGTAGACGTAAGGTAACCGAAGGCTGCGCGCCTGCTCGATCTGCCAGTAGATGTTGTAGGTGCCGAAGCTGCTGTGCGGCTGATGCGGTTCGAAGAACGTGTAGACCGACGAGAGCCCGTCGCCGAGGATGTCGATCATGCTGATCATGCGCAGAATGCCGGGCGCGTCCGGATGACCGGGCAGGGGCTCGCGGAATTCGACCAGCCGCGAGTTGATCCGGCTTTGCAGCAGGAACTGTTCGTACTGGTCGCGGCTGTCGCGGTCCATGCCGCCGCCCGCGTGCCGCGCCGACTGGTAGCGCATGTAGAGCGCGTAGTGTTCTTCGTCGTAATGCAGCGGCGCGACCGTGGCGACGAGACCGCCGTGCTTCTTCCACACCTTGCGTTGCGTGCGGTTGGGCTCGAAACGGTCCACCGGCACGCGCACTGGCACGCACGCGCGGCAGCCGTCGCAATAGGGGCGGTAGGTGAACACGCCCGAGCGCCGGAAGCCCGCCTTGACGAGATCGGTGTAGACGTCGGAGTTGATCAGATGGCTGGGCGTGGCGACCTGCGAGCGCGCCACGCGCCCCTCCAGATAACTGCAGGGATACGGCGCCGTTGCATAGAATTGCAGCGCGGAAAGAGGTGACAGCGGCAACTCGTTGGGGTGCGTCACGTTGGCAGCTCTCGAAGCGTATTCGGGGTATGGCAAACCCGGTTCGTTAAACGACGGGCCCGGAACTGCCCGTTACGCCGCAGGCGCGACGACATCGAGCAGGACCGTCTTGTCGAAGCGCCAGGGGATGGGCGCGGCATCGACAGACGCGCGGACATGCGCGATGAACGCCTTGCGCGCTATCTCGCGACCGCCCAGCGACGCCAGATGCGACGTGTTCTGCTGGCAGTCTATCATTTCTATTTTGTGACGTCGCAAGTGCGCGATCAGCGCGGAGAGGGCGATTTTCGATGCGTCCGTCACCTCGGCGAACATCGATTCGCCGAAGAACATGTGGCCGAACGAGACGCCGTAAAGCCCACCCACGCGTTCGCCTTCATGCCAGGTTTCGATGCTGTGAGCGTCGCCCACGCGATGCAGCGACGCGTAGGCCTCGACCACGTCCGCAGTGATCCACGTGCCGCGCTGGCCACGGCGCGGTGCCTGCGCGCAGGCGCGCATCACACCGGCAAAATCGTGATCCACACGGATTTCCCATGCGTCGTCACGCAGGACGCGTTTGAGCGTTTTGCGTAACGAGGGCGAAAGCTTGAACTCGGCGGGGCGCAGGATCATGCGCGGATCGGGACTCCACCACAGCACCGGCTGACCGTCGGAATACCACGGGAAGATGCCGCGCCGGTACGCGTCGATCAGGCGCCCGGGCAACAGGTCGGCGCTCGCCGCGAGCAGGCCCGGTGCGCCGCTGGCGGGGCCGAGCGCGCGCTCAACGGAGGGAAACGGATCGTCGGGTCCGAGCCAGGGAACCATGCGTGCGCCGCTCAGCCTTCGCGCAACGAGCGGAAAATATCGCCGGTGTGCAAACCGTAGCTGCCGGACTGACGGTCAGCGAAGAAAAAGCGCAGTGTCTGTCCGACCGTAGGAAACGCGATGTCGTCCCACGGAATCTCATGTTCTTCGAAGAGCTTCACTTCGAGACTCTCTTCGCCGGCCTCGATGTCGAGGTCCAGCAGACGCGCCAGATAAAACAGATGCACCTGATGCACATGCGGCACGTTGAGCAGCGAAAACAGGCTCTGCACTTCGACGCGCGCGCCGGCTTCCTCGAGCGTTTCGCGGGAGGCGGCTTCCGAGGTGGTCTCACCCATTTCCATGAAACCTGCCGGCAGCGTCCAGTAGCCGTAGCGCGGTTCGATGGCGCGCCGGCACAGCAGCACCTTGTCATCCCAGACCGGCACGGTGCCGACCACGTTGCGCGGATTCTGATAGTGCACGGTGCCGCAACTGGCGCAGACGAAGCGCTCGCGATTGTCGCCCGGCGGAATGCTCAGGCTGACTTCGTGGCCGCAGACAGAACAGAATTTCATAGGATGGGGACGAAGAATGGTGATAGCAGTTTATCACCGGGGCAGCTTTTCAAGATGCCGTGCGTGAAGTCGACACAGGTTGCGCACGCTGGATGACGTTGCGCCCTCGGCCGGATGGCCAGGTTTGCGGAATCGCTTAGCAATGGATGGGTAATTGCGTTAGGATTACTACTCTATTTTTTGGGGCGTCATGCCCGGTTGTTGAAGCAAGGAGTAGCAGTCCATCATGCAGATCCACTCAAAAGTTTTTCTGGCCAAAAGCCGGCTTTCACGGTTGCTCGAAACAGGTGTTGGCGCAACGGGTCCGGTCACCAATCCAGCGGTCTTGCTGGCCGCAACACAGCGCGCGAAGGTGCCGCGCACCTTCGGCAGGTTGAAGGGCAAAGTGCGCATGGCCGACGACTTCGACGCGCCACTGCCCGATGCTCGACACGCACGTCTACATCTGGGCGGTGACGGACGACCGCAAGCTCACGCGGGCAGCTCGCGAACTCATCCTCGAGGCGGATGATGTGTTCGCGAGTAGCGCAAGTATCTGGGAGGCGTCCATCAAGGCAGGCCTGGGCAAGCTCGACGCCCACGTCGACTTTCTGATGTCGGAGATCGAGAGCAGCGGCTTCATCGAATTGCCGGTGCGGGCGTCGCACGCTGCGATGGTGCGCGATCTGCCCGACTTTCACCGCGATCCGTTCGACCGGTTGCTGGTGGCGCAGGCGCTCGCGGAGCCATTGTGGTTAGTCACGTCGGACAGGCATCTGTCGAAGTACACCAATCTGGTGATTGCGGTGTAGGCGCGCTGAGCTTTGCGCGCTGATGCGAGTGGCGCAACGTAACCGCTGCAGGCGTTGAATGCTGCATGGGCATAACGCATGCGCAAATCGCATGCAGCAAATCAACGCGTCGAAAACAAAAAAGGCCTGCCGGTGTGGCAAGCCTTTGATGTTGGTTTCGACGCTTGATCTTGCTATGCAAGTGATACTTGGTTGCGGGGGTAGGATTTGAACCTACGACCTTCGGGTTATGAGCCCGACGAGCTGCCAGACTGCTCCACCCCGCGTCCGTCGAAGAAAAGATTATAGGACAGATCGGATCGGCGTGCAATAGCTTTTTAAGAATCGGCTTCAACAGCGCGTGGGGTACATGCGAGAAAGCGTGCGGGTGTGCTTGTGGTTGTGCATCCGCTTCTCGTAGATTTGCACTGTAGCGCTTATCGGCTCGACGTGTCTCGCTGCGGTGCTTGCGTCCACGCGTTACGTCCACGCAGCGATGCGTGTCATGGTCGCTGCGCTAGAATCCGGTTTCCATTCGCGCTGTCGTTGCCAGCTGCATCATCATCGCCGCGCCGTGCTTATAGCCGGGGTTATGGCTATGTCTTATGGCTGCGTTTCATCGCTGCATTCCGGCGCCGTCATCTCACACACTCTCTCTGGGTTTCTTTCGCTCATGGACATCGTTCACGATCAGCAGCAGATTCTCGCTCAGGAGCACGCCCTCGTGTTTCCACGCTTCGATGCCGATGAGGCATGGCAACTCGGTGCGTATCTGCACGAGCTTGCCAAAGCGCGCGGCCTTGCGCTTGCCATCGACGTACGCACCTTCAACCAGCCCCTGTTCTTCAGTTCACTTGCCGGTGCGACACCCGACAACGTCGAGTGGGCGCGTCGCAAGGGAAATACGGTGGCACATTTTCATCGCAGTTCGTATGCGATCGGTCTGCGCCTGCAGCAGGGTGGCGGCACGCTGACCGAAAAACATGCGTTGCCGCACGCCGACTACGCATCGCACGGTGGCGCGTTTCCGCTGACGGTGGCGGGCGTGGGGGTGATCGGTTCTGCGACGGTGTCGGGGCTGCCGCAACGCGCCGATCACGAACTCGTCGTGGAGGCCCTGTGTGCGCACCTTGGTCATGACTATGGCCAGCTCGCGCTGGCGAAGGTCTGACGCGATGCGTGTGCCGCCCTACGCACTGCTTGCCATTGCGATCGTTGCTGAAGTCATCGCGACGTCCGCGTTGCGGGCGTCGGAGGGATTCTCGCGCTGGGTGCCCAGCGTGATCGTGGTGGCGGGCTATGGCCTCGCGTTCTATTGTCTGTCGCTGACGCTCAAAAGCATTCCGGTCGGCATCGTGTACGCCATCTGGTCGGGCGCCGGCATCGTATTGATCAGCATGGTTGCGCTCGTGTTATACCGGCAAGTGCCCGATCTGCCAGCCATCCTGGGACTCGGCTTGATCGTCTCGGGCGTCGTCGTGCTGAATCTGTTCTCGAAGATGCAGGCGCACTGAGGTCACGTCATTTGCAACGGATGATCATCGAGCGGTTTTTAACGTTGGCCGACACGACATTGGTCACGCCGCCACCTGTGGCGCCGCCTTCGTCGTTGTCTTTGGAGACGATGTCGTAACCGGTTGCGCCGCATGCCTGGCCGGCCTGGACGTAGCAGGATGCCCAGCTCGATCCCGCATCCGCGCCGCTGCAGTTCACGGCAAAGCCGGTTTCGCCATTGGGCAGGTGAATCAGTGAAGTTGTGTTCGACGAAGCGCACGCGGCAAGCGATGCAGCGAGCGCCACAGTTGCCGACATGGTGGCAATACGCGCCACGGCGCCGAAGAGGGCAGGCAGATCGCGCTGCTCGAAAGACTTCATGCTGATTTCCTCATGTTGGAAGGGGCTCGGGACGCTGGTTCGACCGTGTGCTGAAGACCTGATGCCTTCGGGGTGAACATCCCGACGCCGATTTTACAGGTTGGAGCGTATCGCTCGTATGGTTGCTCGCAAGTGGGCGGAAGTGGGCGCAAGTGCGAAACATACCAGCACGCGCTCTGCGACATCAAAACATGCTTGCGTGTTGCCTTCTTTTTGCTGACAGGCACAGGCAGGCTTCGACAGGCGCGCTGGTTCGCCTCGGGTGTTCGCCACGCAAGGCGCGCTGCATTTCAGCACGCCACGGGCTAACATAAGTGTGGGCCAGCAATACGTCGGCGCGCATCGGCAGCACGCCCGCGCGCACATTCGACGACGCCGGCGGCGCGGATAGAATGGCGTTTCCTGCACGCATTTTCGAGGATCCCAATATGAACATCGTGTTTCCCGCCGACGCTCCCGCTTACCGGGGTTCTAACCTGACGGTGGTGTTCGCGGCGCTGGTTGACGGACAGCAAGTCCCATGTGCGATTTCGGTCGAAGCGCTCGAAGATCATTTCGGCGCACCGCCAGCGGATCGCGAAGGCTGGATGCGTGCCTTCGACGCCGGACGCGGCCGCATCGAAGCGGTGGCGCGCGAGCATCTCGAGATCAGCCACGGCTCACCCGTGCTGCTCAAAAGCGGCCACTTTCCGCCGGGGAATGTTGTCAACTGAGGTGGTCAACCAACGATCACAGCTTCAACAGACAACGAGCGAAGGCAAACCAAGAACAACCATCACGCCCCGGCTCTCATAGCGTTTTTGGCCGCTTCGAATGACAGCCGAATGCCTTCTTCGTAAGGCGTCTTGTGAACCGGACCGATGAGTGCGCGCAGCGCGCTGTCGTCGAGCACCAGCGGCTCGGTCATCAGGTAATTCATCTCCACCGTTTCGCGGATGATCGGGTTGAAGAGGCCCAGCATCCTTAGCATCGTCTTGCCCGCCACCATCAGCGTCGGCTCGCGTCCGGCAAGCGCGTACGCCTGTTTCGCTATTTCGCGCTGCGTGATGGTGCCCACGCCTGCCAGATGCAGCCAGCGGCCGTATGCCTCGGGTGTGCGCGTGAGCTTTTCCACCACCGGCCCCACGTCCGGCACGAACACGAATTCATGCGGCAGGTCGATCGGCCCGATCATTTGCGCACGGGTGCCGCGCGCCGCGCCTTCGAACACGCCGTTGATCAGACTGCGCTCGATGCGCGGACCATAGAAGTCCGGCAAACGTAGCACCAGCGTGGACAAGCCGTTGCGACCGTGGGCATCCAGTACCAGATTTTCCTGGGCAAGCCGCATCTTGCCTTTGAAGGTATGCGGCTCGCGCGGGTGATCTTCGGTCAGCAGAGGAACGGCCGGCAGTTGGCCGTTGCGCGCGGCGCCGCCTGCTGCAGCGTTGCCGGCCAGATCGTGGCGCGCCCGGCCATACGGATAGACCGTGCCGATCAGGATCAACCGTTCGACGCCCGCAGCCCGCAAACCGGCCAGGGTTCTCTCCATCAAGGGCGGATGGGACGCGAACTGGTTGTAGGGCACGCCCACGAGATAGATCGCCGTTTGCAACCCGCTGGCTGCTGCTGCGATGGAAGCAGGGTCGTCCGGGTTCCAGACGGCGATTTCAGCGTGCGGATCGTGGCCGAACATCGCCTCCAGCGGCGCCCGCGAACGCCCAATGACGCGATAGTCCCGCCCGGCCGCGCGCAGCGCATTGGCAATGCTTTGACCGATCGCGCCCGCGGCGCCGAACAAGCCTGTTTTTCCGCTGGTTTCCATGACAACTCCTTTGAGTGACCGGTACGCGTTCGCGCCCCGATTGATGCATGAAAATATTATGAACGATGTTCAGTAAACAGTGTTCAGTTTAATTTGACTTTTCAGTTTGTCAACCACAGAATGCATGTCATGGGAATCACTGAACGAAAAACCCGCCAGAAGCAGGCGCTCCGCGAGCGCATCCTCGATGCCGCACGGCGCATCGTGGTGCGCGAGGGGTTCGCTGCGCTCTCCATGCGCAAGATTGCGGACGCCATCGAATATTCGCCCGCCACCCTGTATCTGCACTTCGAAAGCCGCGATGAGATTGCGCGCGCGCTGTGTGCCGAGGGATACGCCCAGCTCCTGAGCAGCTTCGAGCCGCTCGCGCAGATCGCGGACGCCGCCGAGCGGCTGGGTGCGCTGGCACGCGCTTACATTGCGTTCGGTGTGACGCATCCCGAAACCTATCGGCTGATCTTCATGGAGGACGCCAGCTATACCGGCGCGGCGCTGGGTGGTCCTTCGGCTTCCGTCAAAGACGGGGGGCATCCGGGCGCTGACAAGGCGAGCGGAGAAGGGGCCGCGACGGCAAATCCGGATGCAGGCCAGCCAGCCGGATCCCACTCGGCAATCACGAAGCAGGACAGTGGTCAACCCGACGACGCGGTCGATAAACACCCCATCGAACAATCCAGCGAACAATCCATCGCCGCCGCATCCCCCAGTGCCGCCGCCACGCAGATCAACCCCGCCGCCGGCCACGCATCCGGTGACGCCGCGATGCGCCTGATGGTGGACGCCCTCAACGAGCTGAAAGCAACCGGCCGCCTGAGGGCATCCGCGGACGGCGCGGTCCTCGCCGAAGCGTTCTGGGCGTCGCTGCATGGGATCGTCGCGCTGCATCTCACGTGCCCGGTGTTTCCAGGCGCGCCGCTCGACACCGTGGTGGATGTCACGCTGACCGCATGGTTCGGCGACTCTGCCCCGGCACGAGCTGCCGTGCCGGCGTCAATCGACCCCGCGCCAGTCGGCACTCCGGCGGCGGGCGAGCGGCGCACGCCCCGCAAACCGAAATCCGGCGCTGCGTGATAACGTTTCGCTTCCCACGTTTCGGCTTCCCATTCATCCTCTCTAACGACTCGTTCCACCATGTCTACACCCGCATCACCGGTTGTCTGCGACGAACTCGTCGCCCATGTGGTCAATCAGATTGGCTTCATCGAACTGGAGCGCCCCAAGGCGCTGAATGCCCTGTCAACGGGCATGATCCGCGCCATGCACGCCGCGCTCGAGCGTTGGCGCGAGGACCCGGAGGTGCTGGCGGTGGTGGTGCGCAGCAACCATCCGCGCGCGTTTTGCGCAGGCGGGGATATCCGCTTTCTCTACGAATCGTTTCAGCGCGACGATCTGGCGGCGCGGGACACCTTCTTCACCGAGGAATACCAGCTCAATCACGCCATCTTCACGTATCCGAAGCCCTACATTGCGCTGCTCAACGGCGTGGTGATGGGCGGCGGCATGGGCATCTCGCAAGGCGCGCATCGCACGGGCGGCTTGCGGGTGGTGACCGGGTCGACCCGCATGGCCATGCCCGAGACACGTATCGGTCTCTTTCCCGATGTCGGCGCGGGCTGGTTCCTCGCGCGCACGCCGGGGGCGCTCGGCCGCTTTCTGGCCGTGACGGGCGAGACGATCGGCGCGGCCGATGCGCTCTATGCCGGTCTCGCTGATGTCTATATCGACGAGGCGGCGCTGCCCGCACTGGTGGAGACGCTGCAACGGGAAACCTTCGCGCATGGCTCGGAGGTGGTGGCGGCGATCCAGCGCGAATGCGCCGCGTACAAGGTCGCGCCGGCACCCGATGCTTCGACGCTGGCGAACACGCGCGCGTTTATCGACCGGCATTTCGCCTTGCCGAACGTCGCGCGCATTCTTGCTTCGCTGCAAGCGGAAAGCGGCGGCGAGGCAGCCGAATGGGCCGAACAGATCATCGGGGTGCTGCGTGAGCGTTCACCGCTCTCAATGAGCGTATCGCTCGAAGTCGTGTCGCGTGCCGAGGGCACGATGGCGGAGTGTCTGCGCCGCGATCTCGATCTGACGCGCTCGAGCTTTGCGCACGGCGACGTGGTGGAGGGGATCCGGGCGCGCATCATCGACAAGGACAACGCGCCGCGTTGGCGCTTTGCGCAGATCGAAGACGTGCGCGCCGACGATGTGGCGCGGATGTTCGAAAGCCCGTGGTCGGCAGCGGAACATCCGTTGCGTGATCTGCAGGGCTAAGCGTCTGATGAATGATTGACTGACTGAACGAGGGCGGAGCGGCAGAGATGCCGCCCCCGGAAAACGGTCTGCGAAGAAAGCGCTATGAAGAAAAACGCTGTGAAGCAAGCGCTATGAGGCAAGCGCTGTGACCCGCGCTGTGCCCCATCGGTCCGACGCTCAAGCCTTCGCTATTCGTCGTCCCCGAACGCCATGAAAGCGCGCATGAAAACGAGCGCGCCCCAGCCCCACATGGCGTTAGCCGCGAAGCCCATGGCGAGGCGCGGCAGCATGTTGCCGCTCGGCCAGATGCCGCGAATCGGATCGACGACGAACACGCTCGCCGCCGTCAGCACGATCCCGCCGAACACGAAAGCCTGCACCCAGGGCGCGCGCCGCTCGGGTGAGACGCGCAAGAGCCACGCCATCAATACCGCCCAGACCGCGCTCCAGATCGCATTGGCGATGAATTCGGGCAAGCCCAGCGGTAAAAACGGCGCGGTGGAGAAACCCGCCGGATCGATCACGCCCGCTGCATGAAGCAGCGCGAGCGTCGATTCATGAAAAAACAGCGAAGCCAGAAAACCCGACACGAACGGCAGAATGATTTTTTGCATGCAATGCGACGCCAGGGGTGCCGGTCGCGCCCATGCGCGTGATCCGGGCTGGATTATCGAAAGTCGCGTCATTATATAGAGCGCCCGGGGGATTTCAGCCCCTGCTTGTATGCTAAAGCGTCGGGCTAATCACGAAAGTGGAAAACCTAAGCTAAAAAAAATCGTTCAAAAGCCTGGGCCCCATCCATAGACTGTTTCTCCATGTAGACGGCGCTGCCGCCGTCGCTATTTTCACGGCTGGCCAAACGCGGCGCGAGATATTGCGCCGGACGTCGTGCTGTGTGGCCAGTGCCCGTGTCTGCGCGCGCCGGTCTCGCCATTGCGCCATCCCATCCCGTCTCGATCAAGCAGGAGCAGCAAATGAATGTGTTCTGGTTCATCCCGACTCACGGCGACAGCCGCTACCTCGGAACGTCCCAAGGCGCACGCGCAGCCGATTACGATTACTTTCGCCAGATCGCCGTGGCCGCCGATACGCTCGGCTACGACGGCGTACTGCTGCCGACCGGCCGCTCATGCGAGGACGCGTGGGTGGTGGCATCGAGCCTGATCCCGGCTACGCGCCGGCTGAAATTCCTCGTCGCGATCCGCCCGGGCATCACCTCGCCGGGTCTGGCCGCGCGCATGGCGTCGACCTTCGATCGCCTCTCGGGCGGGCGTCTGCTGATCAACGTGGTGACGGGTGGCGATGCCGCGGAACTGGAAGGCGACGGCGTATTCGTCTCGCACGATACGCGCTACGAAATCACCGACGAATTCCTGCACATCTGGCGTCAGCAGTTGACGGCCGCGCATACCAACGAAGCGATCGAGTTCGACGGCAAGCATCTGCAGTCGAAGGGCGGCAAGCTGCTGTATCCGCCGGTGCAGAAGCCGCATCCGCCGCTGTGGTTCGGCGGCTCGTCGCCGGCCGCGCACGAGATGGCCGGCGAGCACATCGACACCTATCTCACGTGGGGCGAGCCGCCTGCCGCAGTCGCGCAGAAGATCGCCGACATTCGCGCGCGCGCCGAGGCGCGTGGCCGCAAGATCAAATTCGGCATTCGCTTTCACGTGATCGTGCGCGAGACCGAAGAGGAAGCGTGGGCCGCCGCCGACAAGCTGATCAGCAAGCTCGACGACGACACGATCTCGCGGGCGCAAGCTTCGTTCGCGAAGATGGATTCGGAAGGACAGCGCCGCATGGCCGCACTGCACGGCGGCAAGCGTGGTAGCCGCGAGCAACTCGAGGTGTATCCGAACGTGTGGGCCGGGGTTGGTCTCGTACGCGGCGGGGCGGGCACGGCACTGGTCGGGAGTCCTGAGCAGGTGGCCGGGCGCATGAAGGAATACAGCGAGCTTGGCATCGACACGTTCATTCTGTCCGGCTATCCGCATCTGGAGGAGTCGTACCGCTTTGCCGAACTGGTGTTCCCGCTGCTGCCCGGCCGCGAGCGCACGAGCGCAAGCGGTCCGTTGTCGGGACCGTTTGGCGAGATTGTCGGCAACAACTATTTGCCCAAGGTCAGCCAGAGCTGACGGCAGCGGGCGCCGCGCGGTCAGCGTGGCGCCGCTAACGGCAACGCGCGCAAAACGTGCATTACGCTCGTACGTGCGATACGTGCATTACCTGGAGTAAGCGAAGATGGCCCGAGCATTGGGATCTGCAAATGGAGTGCGACGCTGGAGCAGCCGTCTGGCGCCGTGGATTGCGCCGCTGGTGATTCTGCTCGCGTGGGAAGTGGCCGCGCGCAGCGGCATCCTCTCGACGCGCGTCTTGCCCGAGCCGCTCGCCGTCGTGAAGGCGGCGTGGTCGCTGATCCAGTCAGGCGAGATGTGGGCCGACGTCAAGGTAAGCACGTGGCGCGCGGTTTCCGGTTTCGCGGTGGGCGGCAGTATCGGCCTGGCGCTGGGTCTCGCCACGGGTCTCTTCAAACCGGCCGAGGTCGTGCTCGACTCGACCATCCAGATGGTCCGCAACATTCCCGCGCTGGCGATGATCCCGCTCGTCATCCTGTGGTTCGGTATCGAGGAAGAAGCGAAGGTGTTTCTGGTCGCGCTCGGCGTGTTCTTCCCGATCTACGTCAACACCTTTCACGGCATTCGTTCCGTGGATGCGAATCTCGTGGAAATGGCGCGCAGTTACGGCGTGCGCGGCTTCCGTCTGTACTGGGATGTCATTTTGCCGGGCGCGCTGCCCTCCATTCTGGTGGGCGTGCGCTTCGCGTTCGGGCTGATGTGGGTCACGTTGATCGTGGCGGAAACCATTTCCGCGCAATCGGGCATTGGCTACATGACGATGAACGCGCGTGAGTTCCTGCAAACCGATGTCGTGGTGGTGGGCATTCTGCTGTACGCAGGTCTCGGCAAGCTCGCCGACATGCTGGCGAAGGGCCTCGAGCGCGTGACGCTGCGCTGGCATCCGGCTTATCAACGAGGAGCGAAAGCATGAACGCGACGGCATTCTCGAGCAGCTTCGGCGGTATTGCGGGCGGCGATCTGGAGGCCGAACTGGCGCAGGCACGCACCACGGATCACGAAGTCGTGGCAGCCGCCGAGGCGGAGGCGCTGGATGGCGCAGCACTGGCGCGCAGTGTGACGCGTGACGGCGGCGCTGGCGGCGACAGCCGGGATAGCGCCCGCAGTGGTAGCAGCGATCACGCGGTCGAACTGCGCGGCGTGGGCAAGCAGTATGGCGAGCGTTCGGTGCTGAAGGACTTCGATCTGTCCATCGAGCGTGGCAGTTTCGTTGCGATCGTCGGACGCAGCGGTTGCGGCAAATCCACCTTGCTGCGCCTCGTGGCGGGACTGGAAGCACCCACGGCCGGTGTGCTGGAAAAGCGTGCGCAGGATGGCCGCGCACTGGACACCCGCATCATGTTTCAGGACGCCCGGCTGCTGCCGTGGAAGAGTGTCCTGCAAAACGTGATGCTCGGCCTCGGACGCGGCGCGCGCGAGGATGCCCGCGCCGTGCTCGCTGAAGTGGGGCTGCTCGAACGGGCCAACGACTGGCCGGCGCAATTGTCCGGCGGTCAGCGGCAACGGGTGGCGCTGGCCCGGGCGCTGGTGCATCGTCCGCAATTGCTGCTGCTCGACGAACCGCTTGGCGCGCTCGATGCGCTCACCCGCATCGAAATGCATGCGCTGATCGAGCGGCTGTGGCGTGAGCATCGTTTCACGGCGCTGCTGGTGACGCACGACGTGCACGAAGCCGTCGCGCTCGGTGACCGCATTCTGCTGATCGAAGAAGGGCGCATCGCGCTGGACCAGCCGGTGGCGCTGGAGCGGCCACGTGCCCGCGCGTCAGCGGGATTCGCCGCGCTCGAAGACCATGTGCTGCAACGCGTGCTCAAAACCGCGCCGAATGACGACGCGCTGGCGTATCGCCCAGGCGCGCACTATCACGATGAGCCCCACGTGCGGCCCACCGAAGTCCGCTGGGCTGTATGACCGTATGACATTTCCTGCTTGAGCATTACTTTATCGATCCACTGGAGTCACTCGATATGAGCATTTCCGCAATCAACGTCCGTAATCAATTCAAAGGCAAGGTCAAGGAAATCATCCGCGGACCGGTCGTTTCCGAAGTCGATGTCGATACACCGTTCGGCATTGTCACCTCGGTCATCACGACCCGCTCGGTCGACGAACTCGAACTCAAGGTCGGCGCGGAAGTCGTCGCGCTGGTGAAGTCCACGGAGGTATCCATCGCGCGGCTGTGAGGAGGCCTTCCTCACACGCAACACACGCCACCCACCGCGAAGCACGCCGAAGCACGACCCACCGCCCGCGCGCCACGCATTACTTTGCGTTGGCGGCGCTCGCGGGCGGCGTGTGGGTCATCTTGTCGTTGGTCGGCTTGGGCGGCTTCTTGACCGGCATGTGATCCGGATTAGCGGGATTGGCCGTGCCGGAGGCCGCGGGCGGCTTCACCATCGAAGCGCCTGCGTCGCCAGGCGGCGTCTGCGCGTGGGCAGTGCCACCGACGGTGGCGAACACGGCTGATGCGATCACGGCAGCCAGCACCCAGGCTGTTGCCGGCGCTGCGGATTCGATGCGTCTCATGCAAGCCTCCCTATCCGTACCGGGTCCGTCCGGACCACGCCTCATTCCCTCGTAGACCCGATCGCAAGCAGGAAATTCGCTGCGCGTTGCAATTTGTCTGCGCCGCTGTTGCACCGCCGGCGCCGGCCCACTCAAGTTGCCACCTGAAGAAAGCCGCCTATTTGGACTTCGGACAGGGGAACGCAGCCTGCATCGAACGCAGGATGGCAAGACCCACCGGAAAATCATCCGACAGACCCGGGTGGTTGGTGAAAAACTCGTCGAGCAGGGGGTACACGGTTTGTGGACCGATCGGCAACTGTTCGGGCGGGCAGAATAGCGGAGCGCGCTTCTTCGAGATCAGGTCACCGTTGGCCCAGCCGAGTTCGTTGAGCGCGCCGGTAATGTAGGCCGCATAGACCGAGTTGTTGTCCACGTGCGCCCATTGCTTGTATTGGGCCGCTGTCATTTCTGCGTTGGCGTGCAGCGTGAAACATGCTGCGCTCAGCGCGAGCGCAATGGTCTGAATCCGGAACCGCATTGTTGCTTCCTCTTGCCGTATCGTGTAGCCCGCTATTGTAGGACAGTCGGCGGTTTGCCAGCGGGAAGGGGGTTCCTGTCTGGTTGCGCGACCATCAGCTGGTTGGACGCGGAGAAGCTGACGCGTCGGCAAAAAAAAGCCCACCTGGGGAGGTGGGCGACGAGTGTTTAGCGCTTTCCTCTCAGGGGAAGAGGAGTCGCTAGTGTAGAGGTTCGAGCTTCGAATTGGATTTCAAATCCGCTTACATGCCTTACTGCGCCTAACCTCGTGAACCCGGTGCGTCGTTCCTGATGCGTGCTGAAGTGGTCTGGATGCAAACGAAATATCGACGCCGTGGGCTGCATGCTGAATGCACAGGATTGCTGATCAAATGCCGGCGCTTGTTTTGGCCTTTTCCCTGTGGGGAAAGCGCGTTTGTCGTGCTTTCCTGCGTCAGGAACATATTTTGCTGAGGGTCAGCAGGAGTCCGCCGCTACTAGTGACTCCCGTGCAGCACAGAACATGAAGAAGGCTCGACCACACTGGAGGAAAAATGCAAAAAAAAGTAGTCAGCGGATTGCTGGCTGGCGCTGTCGGGCTGTTGATGCTGCCTGGCCTGGCGTCGGCGCAATCCCAGGCGTACACCAATAGCCCAGTGAATCTATACGCGGGGCCCGCGCAGGATTACCCGGTGGTTTCGCAGTTGCCAGGCGGCGCGCCGGTTGCAGTGTTTGGCTGCGTGGCGGGGTACACGTGGTGTGACGTGGCTTTGCAGGATCAACGCGGCTGGGTCTATGCCGGCTATCTGAACTATCCCTATCAGGGTAACAACGTCCCTCTGCTGACATATGGCACGGCCATCGGCTTGCCCGTCGTGACGTTCTCGATTGGCGCGTACTGGGGCAGCTATTACCGCGGACGCCCCTGGTATGGCAATCAGGCGCATTGGGCGCACCATCCGCCGCCTGGTCCGCCGCCGGGGCATGGTGGTCCGCCACCGGGGCATGGTGGTCCGCCACCGGGGCATGGAGGTCCGCCACCGGGGCATGGCGGTCCGCCGCCTGGACATGGAGGTCCGCCGCCTGGACATGGCGGTCCTCCCCCGGGACATGGCGGTCCGCCGCCGGGGCACGGTGGTCCGCCACCGGGACATGGTGGTCCTCCGCCTGCGCAGCACGGGGGGCCGCCGCCCGGACATGGTGGACCGCCGCAGGGTGGTCATGGTGGTCCGCCACAAGGTGGTCACGGTGGTCCGCCGCAGGGTGGTCATGGTGGGCCGCCTCAAGGTGGTCACGGTGGCCCGCCGCAGGGTGGGCATGGCGGTGGCGGAGGCGGCGGTCATGAGGAGCATCACAACTAGGCGAGGAAGCGTCGCCGTTTGATGTCACACGCTGGATAGGCATAAGGGGGAGATCGCGCAGCATGGCGTCTCCCCCTTGGCGTTCGCAACGCATAGGGCCTGCCGCGTGCCCCGCTCTCATGCACCGTGACGGACAGGAGCGGCGCGCAAACCGCCGCCCATCGTTGGTTAGCCCACAGAGCCGCCGCCGGAATTTGAAAATAATCCTCTTCTGCCTGCAATGCGTGGCCTGGTCGCGCGTTCGCTGATGGTCAGGAGGGTGGATGAGGCGGGATAGCCGTGATGACGAAGACCGGGCCGCGTCAGGGGCGAGCGCGGCATTGGCGACGCAGCGCAACGACTTCGCGTGCCGGCAGGTCCGAATGGCGCGAGTCATCCGCATGGATAGCGCGATGGCCGTCGGCCTATGACACCTCCAGAAGATGCCGTAGCTTCGTTCCATCCTCGTGCCGACACTTCGCGGCGAATGTGCTTACGAGCGGCACGCACAGGCCGACGCCATTCACAGCGGCGCGAAGTTTCATTACGTTGCATTCCTGATTATTTCAATCGTGTTGGTCACCGCCTCGATCTATGTGGACTACACCCTTGCTGTGTGAACCAGCATGCGTTGCGGTGGATCGCTCGCCCGCAACGCGTCGAGCGGCACAAACGTCGAGGTTGCAGCGACACGCGGCATCAATGGGTCGAGGTAGCGCAATGAGCGCAAGACGCACGTGCTGTCTCGTCCTGACGCTCGCCATGCTGGTGCCCGTTTCGAATGCACTCGCGCAAAACGCCGCGGCCAATCTTCCCATCGACGCCTGGGGCGACTCCCTCACCTACGGCACGGCCGACAGTGGCGGCGCACACGGCAGCTGGCCGTATCAATTGTCCGTGCTGCTCGATGGACGTCTGGTACGCAATTTCGGCGTCGCGGACCAGACCTCCGATGCGATTGCGGCGCGTCAGGGCGCGCTGCAGGCGCATGTGTCGGTGGTCGGCGATCAGGTGCCGGCTGCCGGGCCGATCCCGGTCACCATCACCAACGGTGTGTCGATTCCAGGTGCGGGCATTGCGGGTGTCCACGGCACGCTGGATGGCATGCCCGGCAAGCTCGCGTCCACGCCCGACTACCATCAGGTCTTCGTTCGCGATGCACAAGGCGCGCCGGCACATGTGCCGCCGGACAGCCCGTTCCTCGTTGACGACTACACCAAAGACGTCAACGTGATCTGGGCGGGGCGCAAGGATGTGGAGAGTGGCGAGACCAGTGCGACCGTCAGCAACATCGAGCAAATGGCGGCGCGAGTGGCGCACGGACGCTTCATCATCCTGTCCATTTTGAATGGGGAGGGCGAGGGGAGTGGCACCGAAAAATACGACACGGTGATTGGCCTCAACCGTCAGCTCGCGGCCCGCTTTCCGAATAACTTCATCGACGTGCGGAGCGAACTCGTGACTCGTTCCAACGACACCGCGACCGATCAACTGGACCGCGCCGCTGACATCGTGCCGACCTCGCTACGCGTCGACGAAGAGCATCTGACGGCCGAGGGCTACAAGATCGTGGCACAACGCGTCGCGCAGTTTATTCGTGGACGGAACTGGTAGGGCCTGGAGTAAGCGAGGGATTTTGTCGTGGACAAGAATATGACAGGAGATGCTGCGGAACGACTGAAGGGGAGATGGGGTGGCTGATGGGACTCGAACCCACGACGACAGGAATCACAATCCTGGACTCTACCAACTGAGCTACAGCCACCACTGGGACATCTGTTTGGCTTGCCGAGAAATGGCTTGCCGATCAAGAAGCGAGATTATACAAACACGATCTGCGTTTGCCTAGCCCTTTATTCAAACATTTCGGCGGGCTCACGCAGATGCTGTCTCGCTTCGTCGAAAATGGCCAGGTCGCGCGCGGCCAGTTTCTTGTTGTCCGAAAGGACGCGTCGCCATCCACGCGCGCCCGCGACGCCGCGATAAAGTCCCAGCGCGTGACGCGTAATCGCACCCAGAAAGGTGCCGCGCGCCAGTTCGCTCGCGCAGTATTCGATCAGCTCGGCTTCGACTTCTTCACGCGTGCGCGGTGCGGCAGTGGCGCCGTAGAAACGGCTGTCCACCTCCGCGAGCACGAACGGGTTGTGATACGCCTCACGCCCCAGCATCACACCGTCCACGTGCTGCAGATGCAGTTCCACTTCGTCGAGCGTCTTGATGCCACCGTTGATGATGATTTCCAGCTGCGGAAAATCCCGCTTCAACTGATAGGCGTAGTCGTATTTGAGCGGCGGAATCTCGCGGTTTTCCTTCGGGCTGAGGCCTTTCAGAATCGCATTGCGCGCGTGCACGATGAACACTTCGCAACCCGCCTCCGCGATCGTGCCGACGAAATCGCGCACGTAGCTGTATTCCTCCACCGCATCGACACCAATGCGGTGCTTCACCGTCACGGGTATCGAAACCGCGTCACGCATGGCCTTCACGCCGTCCGCGACGAGTTGCGGCTCGTTCATCAGACAGGCGCCGAAGGCACCGCGTTGCACGCGCTCGGACGGGCAGCCGCAATTCAGATTGATCTCGTCATAACCCCATTGCTCGCCGAGCTTTGCCGAGCGGGCGAGGTCGTCGGGCTCGCTGCCGCCGAGTTGCAGCGCGACGGGCGCTTCGCTGGGCGTGAAGGCAAGATGACGCGCAACGTCGCCATGCAGCAGCGCGCCCGTCGTCACCATCTCGGTGTAGAGCCACGTATGGCGCGACAGCATGCGATGCAGCGAGCGGCAGTGGCGATCGGTCCAGTCCATCATCGGAGCGACCGAAATGCGGCGGGGGTTAGCAGGAAGAGCGAGGGACATGGCGACGGCCGGCAACATGAATCAAACCGCGATTTTACAGCAAGCGCGCGCCTCCACCTTGGGAGCGTCACGCGCGAAGTCCAGCTATCGGTTCACGCGTGGAGTGGTGCCGGCGCGAAGCACGGCGTGTGGCGAGCCGCTCGCTCAGCCAACATTAACAAGATATGAAGGGCCAGAAGGAAGATAAGACGGGTCCGGCGACGAGACCTTCCGACCCCATTGTTTGGCATGCCAGAAAAGGGCTAGCGGGATTATTTCAGTCTCAAGAATAGTAATTTCGGATTATCGGTACAAATATTTGATAGTAAGGGAATACACTTATTCCATCGGTGTTGCAGGCAACCACTTGGCCCCTGTCGCGACGCCTTCCTGAACCGAAATCCGAAACATTATTGGAGTCATCTCATGAAGACCAAGCTCATCGCCGCCGTTCTGGTTGCTGCTTCCGCTACGCTCGCCGCTCCCGCTTTTGCTAGCGGCTACGGCCCGGCACCGTTCTACCGTCCGTCGGTTGGCGCTCCGGCTTCGCAACAAGGCCAAAGCGAGCAAACCGTTGCCGCTGAACGCGCTAACGCCGACAACAACGCCTACGGCGGTGTGAAGGCTGCGTCGACCCAGTCGGGCGCTCGTCAGCAAACGAACAACCAGTACCAGTAATACCGGGTAGCGCCGGGCGTTCATGACGAACGCCCGGGCGGCATCCTGACACGCCGGATGATGTGGGCTAATGCCCGGATCATCCGGCGTTTGTATTTGGCGCGCCCATCTTGCGCAGATTCGGCGTTCGTCCGCGTAAATTGGACACGAGACACGCGGAGTGCGAGCGTACCTAACTGCGGAAATTGCCGCTGTCGATCATCTCGCGTGCCGCCTGAAAGCCTGCCTCGGCCGCCGCGTGCTCGGTGGGCCAGAGCCGGGTGATGTGCACCAGATGCCAGTCGGCGACCACTGCGCCAGCGCGCAAGATCCGGAAATGCGCCTTGACGCCGGTGAGCACCTGCTCGACCGCGACCTCGATCTCATAGTCGCCGTAGGGCTCCTGATAGTCGCCCATGTCGATGCCTTTAGGCTCCATCTGCGTCTCCCGCGTCAGTCGCAATCGCCGGACAGGTATTGGCGACCCGCGCAGGTGATCTCCACCTCGCCACCGGCGCTTTCGACGACCAGTCCCATGCCGAGCAACTCGCCGGCCACGCCCGGCGCAAGCGCGGGCGTGACTTGCCCGATGCCCACCTCGTTCAGGCGCCGCAGCGCCTCAATGGCTTCCGGACTCAATGACTTCGACATGGCCGCCTCCGTCGTCATGCGCGATTTATCGTAGCACTTTCTCCCCGCCAGTTTCGACCACTTCGCGTCGCGCAGCGGTGCACGTGCAGCCGTCCAGACTCGCTCGCCGCAAGCGTTTCGCACCGGCTCTTACAAAGCGTAATCCCCCGGTAATACTCGGTGAAATTTGGAAATTCCGTTTCGTCGCAGTTTTGCTAAGCTCGCACTCGATCCATCCGGCAAGCGCGGCGCACGCTTTTCCCCACAGCAGTTCGGCACGATTCCCGACTACTCATGACGCACCCTACACAGCAGGAAAGCGCGGACGATCTGATCGCCCGCGGCAACGCCTGCATGCAGCGCGGCGATCTACCGGGTGCGCTCGACGCGCTCGAAATGGCGCGTTTGCGGCAACCCAACGATGCGTCGGTGCACAACAATCTCGGCTCCATTTACGTAGCACTGGAGCGTTATCCGGAAGCGCTGCAGCGCTACCTGGATGCGTTGGCGCTGGATCCGGGCACCACGGACATCCATCACAATCTGGGCTGGGTGTACGAGCAGATGCATCGTCTGGAGGAAGCCGTGAAGAGCTACCGGATGGCGGCGCAAACCGGCACGCTGATCGACGGTTCGTACAACAATCTCGCGAACTGTCTGCAGGCGCTCGGGCGCTTCGACGAGGCGCATGAAGCGTATCGGCGCGCCATCGACATCGCGCCGCAAAGCGGGCTCTACTACCGCAACTACGTGCAGTCGAAGCGCATGACGCCCGACGATCCGTATTTCATCGCCATGCAGGCGCTCCTGCAGCGCGGCGATTCGCTCACGCCGGACAATCGCGCGCAATTGCATTTCGCGCTCGGCCACGCATTGGGCGAGATGAAACAGAACGATGCGTCGTTCGATCATCTGCTGAAGGCGAACGCGATGTATCGCGGTAACGTCGACTACAACGAGGCGTTGACGCTCGGTCTCTTCAGCCAGTTGCCGCAGTTGCTGAGCGCCGATGTTCTGCGGGCGAAGGGCGGTTTGGGCGACCCATCCGAGGCGCCGGTGTTCATCGTCGGCATGCCGCGTTCCGGGTCCACGCTGATCGAGCAGATTCTCGCGAGCCATCCCGCGGTTTATGGCGCGGGCGAGCGTCCCGATTTCGGCAAGGCGCTGGTCAGCGCGCTTGCGCGCAAACCGGACGAGGACGACAAGCTTCATCTGGACGCGATTCGCCAAGCGTCAGCGGCGCAACTCACGGCGCTCGGCGCCGATTATCAACGCCGGATCCGCGACGAACTGCCTGAGTTGCGCGCGTTGCGCGACGCAGGCGAGGACGACCCCTTCAAGCGCATTACGGACAAGTACCCCTTCAACTTCATCAACGTTGGGCTGATCCATCTGGCGTTGCCGAACGCGCGCATCATCCACAGCCGCCGCGGCGCGGTGGAAACCTGTCTGTCGATTTTCTCGCGCATCTTTCACGACGTGCCGTTCAGCTACGATCTCGCTGAACTCGGCCGCTATTACCGCGCCTACGATGCGTTGATGGCGCACTGGCGGCAGGCGTTGCCGCCGGGCGTGATGCTCGAAGTGCAGTACGAGGAACTGGTCGACGATCTCGAAGGCACGGCGCGGCGCATGCTGGCCCATTGCGGGCTCGACTGGGACGCACGCTGTCTGGCGTTTCATCAGACCCAACGGCAGGTCAACACCGCGAGTGCCTCGCAGGTACGTCAACCTATCTATCGCACTTCGCTGGCGCGCTGGCGTCCCGCGGCGCCGCTGCTGCAACCGCTTTACGATGCGCTGGGACCGGAGCTGGCCAACGAGCGCGCCTAAGGATTTCGCCTGAGGAGCGCGTAAAAAATTTCCCCGTCGGGCCGTTCGCACGATACCTTTTCCACCACTCAACTGAAGGAAGGGCAACGGCGCGATGCAGACCTTATCGACCAGCAAAACCCGGGTGGGCATCGAAACGCTGATCTGGGTCGCCGATCTGGCCGGCACCTTCGTGTTCGCGGTCGAAGGCGCGGTGACCGCCATGCGCGGCGGCCTCGATCTGTTGGGCGTGATGGTCGTGGCGTTCGTGGCGGCGCTTGGCGGCGGCGTGATCCGCGATCTGCTGATCGGCGCCACGCCGCCCAGCGCGATCAGCGACTGGCGCTATCCCGCGCTGACCTTCGCGGCCGGCCTGTTCGCCTTCCTGTGTCATGCGCTCGTGCAGTCGTTTCCGCCCGGACTGATGACCGTACTCGATGCCGCAGGACTCGCGCTGTTTGCGGTCGCCGGTGTCGAGAAGGCGCTGCTCTACAAGATCCGGCCGTTCGTGGCGATGCTGATGGGCACCATCACCGGTGTGGGTGGGGGTGTGATCCGTGACATCCTGCTGACACGCGTGCCGCTGGTTTTGCGCGCCGACGTCTACGCGAGCGCGGCCTTCGTCGGCGCGTTGGTGGTGGTCGTGGCGCGCCGTGCGGGTGTGCCGCCGGGCTGGGCCGCAATGCTCGGAGGACTCGCGTGTTTCGTGCTGCGCATGGTCGCGGTGACACGCGGCTGGCAGTTGCCGAAGGCGGTGGGATGATGGGACCATCGGTCAAGTGGCGCGAGAAGTTCGATGGCCACGACGGGCAGCATCGCACGGTAGGTTGCATAGCGGCCACGGGAGCGTAAGCTGGAAGCGCGCGACGTGAGTGCCGTCGGAGTGGGGCGCCGCTAGCTGTTCGATTCACCCTACCGGATAGCCTGGGTAGACTCGCCGCGCGCACTTGCAGCGCGCCACGCCCTTCGCGTTTCGCGAAACCAGCGTAGCGAGCGTAATCAAAGACGCAGAAGGACGAAGAAAGACGCAGAAGGACGAACTGAAGGCAGCACATCGGACCCAAGCAACGCCCCTCGATTTTCGCCAGTCAGGAGACCTGAAACGATGCCCCCCATGACTTCCGCTGCACGCGCGCCGTCTTCCGTGATCACGATGAAGAGCGGCTTCGACTTCGAGGCGACACTGAGCCGCCTGAAGCAGGCGTTGACTTCGCGTGGCATGACGATCTTCGCCGACATCGATCAGGCTGCCGCAGCCGTGGCGGCGTCGACCAGCTTGCGTCCCACGCGCCTGCTGCTGTTCGGCAACCCCAAAGGCGGCACCCCGGTGATGGAAGCGAATCCGCACGCCGCGCTGGAATTGCCGTTGAAGCTGGTAGTCTGGCAAGCGCCGGAGGGCGCGGTGCAGGTGGACTACCTGGAGCCGGCGGCCATGCTAGTGGAGCATTACGGTATTGATGCGGCGTTCACGGGCGTGTTTGCGCAAGTGCCCTCGCTGCTCGCTCAGGCCATCGACGCCGACCAGAACGACGCCGCCACCTGGCGTTGAGCGTGCAACCGCGCGGTGTCGTGAGCACGGCGCCGCGCATTTGTTCGCTAACCTCGCCGCGCATTTCGCCGCGCTTTTCACCGCACGCGATACAGCACACAGCGCCGCCCGCGCGTTAGTCCGCCTGCACGCCTTGCGTATTCACGGCACACGCTTCGGGATGCTCGGCGAGCGAGACGAAGCGGTGCGGATGCGTGCTGCCGTCGAGCGCGTCGATGGCGCCTTTCTCGATGTCGTAGACCCAGCCGTGCAGATTCAGTCGTCCCTGGGCCAGCGCGACGGCCACGGACGGATGCGTCCGGATGTTGGCAAGTTGGGCGATGACGTTTTCGCGTACCAGCGAATTGAGCCGCGCATGCGGCGTCGGAAATTCGCGCGCGGCATTGATGGCGCGTGCCGCATCGGCGTGACGCAACCAGGCCGCCACGGCGGGCAGATGATCGAGACACATGCAGGTCGAGATCGCCGTCATCGCGCCGCAATCCGAGTGTCCGCAGATGACGATGTCCGTCACGCCCAGCACGGCCACCGCGTATTCCACCGTGGCCGATACGCCGCCTGGCTCGGGTCCGTAAGACGGCACGATGTTGCCCGCGTTGCGGATCACAAACATGTCGCCCGGTTCGCGTTGCGTGAGCAGTTCGGGCACCACGCGGCTATCCGAACACGTGACGAACAGCACGCCTGGGTTCTGGCTGGTGGCGAGCCGTTTGAAGAGCGCGGAACGGGCGGGGAATACCTCGCGCTGAAACTTCAGAAAGCCCTCGATGATGTCCTGCATATGCGTCTCTCCAGCGTTGTCCAATGACTTAACCACGAATGAGGGAGGCGCCCGCCTGCTCGTCGGGGCGCATCCAAAGACTCAATTATATGGATTGAATCGGTCACTGCCTGGCTGATGGCTTTTGGGGCAGCCGCAAGCGCTGCGCGCGACCGTGAACGGACCGAGCAAACGAGGTACTGAACGGGCAGAGCAATCAGGAAAAACAGCCCGGCAAAACGAGCGGAAAAGTGCTTTATTAGCGGGCGAAAAAGCTAGGGCTCAAAGCAGGAGGGGCTCAAACAAGGGGCAATGCAGGGACTCAGAGCAGGCGCTTATCGCAGGCGCTTTTCGCAAGCGCTCAAAACAACGGCTCAATGTCCTGCAATAGCGAGCGGCAGATGCACGAGCCCGTGATGTACGAGCGGATACACGCCGACGAGGAACGCGCCGTATAGCGCGGCCATCGTGACACCCGCAGCGGTGCCCCACACATCGCGCGATGCCGCGCCCTGGCGGAAGTGCACCGGCAGGCCAACCAGCAGGTAGCCCAACATGAAGAATGCAATGACCGCGCTCACAGGCGACACGTCATGGCCAATGAAGTCGAGCAGATTGATCAAGGTGAGGTTGTGCATAGAGACATGCAGGAAGACGCGTGAAAAATCTCGGCAGGTCGTGCTGGATTAAAGCCGATGCATCTACGAGGGTCAAGGAGAAAAACGTTAGTGTTTTTTACAGAAAAAATAGCACGCTCGCTTGCTTTCACTTTGTATTGCATTCGTGATGCGGCTGTTGTCTGAGTTTAGCCAGACTGAAAGCCAGTCAAGCCTTGGAGCCTTGAACTGCGCTTCATCGCCACGCTGTCATCAGCGTTTTCGCAGAGGTTCTATTAATGACGAAAGTCCGTTGTGGTCGATCTCGTGCATTAACGCCAATAGCCGTCCGATTTCGCCGGGTGGAAATCCCTGACTCGCGAACCAGTTCAGATAGTGGCCTGGCAAATCGGCAATCAGACGGCCTTTATATTTGCCGTAAGGCATCACGCGCGTGACGAGTAATTCGAGGTGTTCCGGGTTCATCGCAATGATCGAAGTGAAGCAGGCTGATGGGTGTAAGTCAGCGTAAGCAGGTGGGCCTCACGCTTCACGCCGTTGATGTCCGCTGACATGCGCACCCGCGCGGGGATCGAGCCCGAACACGTCGACGATGGCAATCACACTCAATGCGGCCACCAGCACGAAGGCGAGGCTGAAGTCCGCGGGCGTGACGGATTGCGCAGCATGTCCGTGCAACCACGCCGACGCGCGCAAGGCGATCGCGCCGGCCGCCACGCCCATGCCCATCGTCATCTGACCGAGTGTGCTCGAGAGGGTGGACGCCCCGCTCATCTGCGGCTTGGGCACGTCGGCGAAGCTGAGTGTGTTGATGGCTGTGAACTGCAGCGAGCGTGCCAGTCCGCTCACGAACAGCACGACGAGAATCCAGACATAAGGCGTCGTGGGTGTGAGCAGGCTGATCGCGCCGAGCGAAAGCGCAGCCAGTGTGCCGTTCACCAGCAGCACCGTGCGAAAGCCAAAGCGTTTCATCGTGGGCGTGGTGACGAGCTTCATCGAGAGGTTGCCCGCGAAGATCGCCAGCGTCAGCAGGCCGGAACGAAATGCGTTCATGCCGAAGCCGAGCTGGAACATCAATGGCACGAGGAACGGTACGGCGCTGATCGAAATGCGAAACAGCGAGCCGCCACCCGTCGCCACGGCAAAGGTCTTGATGCGAAACGCAGACAGATCCATCACCGGATGCGCCGCGCGCTGCAGATGTACGCATGCCGCCGCACCGGCAGCCAGACCCACGGCGAGGAAGGCCAGGGCCGCGCCCCATGACGCGCCGGCACGTCCGATCAACTCCATCGCATACATGACCGCCGTGCCGGCGACTCCGCATAACACGAAGCCGAGCGCGTCGAACGGACGCTTTTCGGTCTCGCCGGCCGCGCTGATGAAGCGCCAGGCGAGCACCATACCGATCAGACCGAGCGGCAGGTTCAGGTAGAAAATCCAGCGCCACGACGAATAGGTGGTGATCAAACCGCCGAGCGGCGGTCCGATGACGGGCGCGACGAGACCGGGCCAGGTGATGACCGAGATCGCGCGCATCAGGTTGTCCTTGGAGGTGACGCGCAGCACGGCGAGCCGTCCCACCGGCACCATCATCGCGCCGCCGAGGCCTTGCAACACGCGTGCGGCAGTGAATTCCACCAGCCCGTTGGTCATGCCGCAGAGCACGGATGCCGCCGTGAAGACAGCAAGCGCGCCGGTAAACACGGTGCGCACACCGAAGCGGTCCGCGACCCAGCCGCTGATCGGAATGAACACCGCGAGTGTCAGCAGATACGAGGTGATGCCGATGCTCAGGTCCACGGGGTGGATGTGAAACGAGCGGGCCATTTGCGGCAACGCGGTCGCGATGATCGTGCCGTCGAGGTTCTCCATGAAGAACGCCGCGGCGACCAGCGTCACGATCAACGACCCGCTTTGGGATGCGCCCTCGGACGTGGCAGAGGAACATGAATCGGAAGACGAATCGGACATCGACACCACGCTCCGGATTGTTCAGCAGGTTCATCAAGGCGGCGCGATGCATGGAGAAGCGATCTCGAAGCCTGACGCGCGCCGGCTACGCATTTTAGCCGCGCGGCAGCTATCGCGTGGGCGCGGCCCTGGCGGCGCACGTCGAAGCACGGCATGAGGCACATGGGCCACGGGGGCCACAGGGGCCGCATGCGATAATTGCGCATTCCCCATCCAACACCCGGCCGCTTCATCGCGGCCCCGGCATTCTCGACGCGTCGTCCAATTGAAAAATCTGCTTGTGCCCCTCGACCAGCTATCACGATTCGATGAAATCGTGGATGTACGCACGCCGCTCGAGTTTGCCGAAGACCACATCCCCGGTGCCCTTAACGCGCCGGTGCTGAGCAACGAGGAGCGGGTGATCGTCGGCACGATGTACGCGCAGGTCTCGCCGTTCGAGGCCACGCGCGTCGGCGCCGCAATGGTGGCGCGCAATATCGCCCAGCATCTGGAAACCACCTTCGCCGACCGGCCGCGTAACTGGCGCCCGCTGATCTATTGCTGGCGGGGCGGCAAGCGCTCGGGGTCGATGACGACGTGGTTCAATCTGATCGGCTGGCAGGCGCGGCAACTCGACGGCGGCTACAAGGTGTACCGGCGTTCGGTGCTCGATACCCTCGCGAGCCTGCCCGGACAGTTCGACTATGTCGCGCTGATCGGCCATACGGGTAGCGGCAAGACGCGTTTATTGCAGGCGTTGCGTCAGGCGGGCGCGCAGGTGCTGGACCTCGAAGCCCTGGCCCGGCATCGCGGCTCGTTGCTCGGCGCCTTGCCGGATCAGGCGCAGCCGGCGCAGAAAGCCTTCGATACCGCGCTCGTCGAGGTCCTGTCAGGCTTCGACGCACGGCGTCCGGTATTCGTCGAATCGGAGAGCCGCCGGATCGGTTCGATCACGTTGCCCGACGCGTTGCTCGAACGCTTTCATCAGGGTCTCTGCGTGGAAGTGGACACGGCTCACGACGAGCGCGTCGCGTTTCTGCTGCAGGACTACGCGCATCTGTTCGACCATCCGGAGCGGTTCAAGCATCAGCTCCAGCGCCTGATCGGCCTGCATAGCCGCGAGCAGGTGAAGCACTGGCATGCGTTGATCGACGCCGCCAGTCGGGACGGTGCAGGCGGGGACGATTCAGGCGGGGACGATTCAGGCGGGGGCGATGCTGGCGCCCGCAGTGAACTGTTCGCCCAGTTGATCGACCGGCATTACGACCCCGCGTATCAGCGCAGCAGCCGGCAACATTTCAGCCGTCTTGCCGATGCGCTACATTTCGAGTTCAGACCCACCGCCGCCGACAGTGTGGGCCAGGCCGAGGCATTGCTGGCCCAACTGGCGTCGCTGGACCCGCGCACGCTCGTGCGCGACACGGATTTGACAAAGGGCGCGTCGGACCGCGCGGCCATTCCAACCATAGAACGATGAATACAACACGCCAAACCCAACCCCAGGCCTTTCCCGCTTCCGGATGGCTGATCTTCCTGCTGCTCGCCGTGGTCGGACTTTTCTACGTGAAGTGGTTTCCGTACTATCACCGCGCTTTCACCGCTGCCTCGACGCATTCGATCGGCAAGTCGATCCTGATGGGCACCGATGCCAGCCCGCCGGCGCCGTCGCTCGCGGCCGCCTTGAGTTACGCGGTGGCCTACGGCAAGGCGATCTGGCAGGCGATGGTATTGGGGCTGCTGCTCGGCTCCGCGGTGCAGGTGCTGCTGCCCGTGCAATGGATCGCGCGTGTGCTCGGCAAGACCAGCTTCGGCAGCGTCGCGGCCGGCGGGCTGCTGGCCATCCCCGGCATGATGTGCACCTGCTGCGCGGCGCCGGTGGTGGTCGGTCTGCGGCAGCGCCAGGCGTCGCCGGGCGGAGCCATCGCATTCTGGCTCGGCAATTCCGTGCTCAATCCGGCAACCCTCGTCTTTATGGGCTTCGTGCTCGGCTGGAACTGGGCGGCATTGCGCCTCGTGCTGGGTGTGCTGATGGTGTTTGGGCTCGGGTATCTGGTGAACCGCCTGGTCACGCCGCAGGAGGCCGAGATGGCGAGCACCCAGTTGAGCCAGCTCGCCGCGCAGCAGGACGAAGCACGCGGCAATCGCTTCGTCCGCTGGCTGAGTCTGTTCGTCCGGATGGCGGTACGGCTGATTCCCGAATACATCGTGCTGATCCTGTTGCTAGGCGCGGCGCGTGCGTGGATTTTCCCGCACGTCGGTCCGGAGATCGGCAACCAGATTGGCTGGATCGTGGCGCTGGCGGTGGCGGGCATGCTGTTTGTCATCCCCACGGCGGGTGAAGTGCCGATCATCCAGGCCATGCTGTCGCTCGGCATGGGCGTGGGCCCGGCCGGCGCGTTGCTGATGACCCTGCCGCCTATCAGCGTGCCGTCGCTGGCCATGCTGGCGCGGTCGTTCCGGCCGCGTCTCCTGACGGTCGTGGCGGTTGCCGTCGTCGGGTTTGGCGTGGTGGCCGGCGGACTTGCGGTGGCGTTGGGGTTCTGAGGCGCGCCGGGGTGCCGAGGCGCGCCGATCCGGGGACGGATGCGTGGCATCGGCCGCATTCACCGCGAATTCTCGATGGCAGTTGTTGAATCACGACCTACACTGGGGAACTGAGGGCGGCGTAACGCGGTGCTTGTGCCGGCTACGCCGCAGCGTCCTCCAGTGGTAGGATTCAGCCCGAAAAAAACACAGCCGGTGGCTGCGCAGGCGGCCTGCGCGTCGATGAGCGCCCCGGCGACGACCACACACCCTCGAGAGAGAACGGACTCAGGACATCGAATGGCGCAACAAAAAACAAATCCGAAACTTGAACAGGCGCTCACCCGCGGGGACCTCGCGATCCGTCAGGCCAACTCGGCGCGTGCAACCGCGCTGCTGCGCGCGCTGGGCAAGATGATCATCGATGCTTCCGCGACCATCGGCGTGGAAGCCTTTACCCTGATTCCCGACGGCGATCGCATCTACGATCCCGCCGATGGCTTGTGGCCCCAGGAATTGCTGGTCTCGCTCGATGGCCCCGTGGAAGAGACCGATTCCGACGAAGTACGCACCGTGCGACTGATCGCCGACGATCCAGGCACGCTGTTCCGGGTGGAATGGCAGCGCGCTGACGGCAAGATCGGCCGGCAGGAAGGCGGCCCGTTCGCCACCGTGGCGTTCATTTCGGACGTCGACATTCCCTGGACCGACGACGAAGACTGAAGCGCAGGCGGCGTCCCGCGCCGCCACTTTCTGCACCCGCGCTCGACCTGCGTCGGGCCTGCGCCTAGCGCATCATGCGACGCCGGAACAGCACCGCGGAAATGCAGAACGGCACCACGATATAGGCGACCAGCACGGCCACGTGAAGGAGCGCATGGTCGATGGGCCGCCCGAGCATGGCGGGGCGAATCAGATCCACGGCGTGAGCGAGCGGCAGTAGCTGGGTGACGTGCTGCGCGATGGGCGGCAATTGCGCGACGGGGAAGAACACGCCGGAGAGCAACATCATCGGCGTCAGTGCCAGCGTCTGGTAAAACATGAAGAAATCGTAGGACGGCGCGAGCGCGGTCACGATCATCGCTACGCTGGCGAACGCGAGACCCGTCAGCGCGATCACCGGAATGGCCAGCAGCATGGAAGGAAAGCTGCCATAACCCAGCACGCCGGCCACCAGCATGATGGCCACGCCCGACAGCATCGCCTTGCTGCCCGCCCAGATCACCTCACCGAGCACGATATCGCCGAGCGTGAGCGGCGTGTGCATGATCGCTTCCCACGTGCGCTGCACGTGCATGCGCGAGAAGCCCGAGTACATCGACTCGAAACTGGCCGACATCATCACGCTCGATGCAACCGTACCCGCCGCGAGAAAGGCGATGTACGACACGCCATCCACGTGCCCCACCATCAGCCCCAGGCCGAAACCGAGCCCGAACAGATAGATCATCGGATCGGCCAGATTGCCGAACATCGAGGCCAGCGCCAGTTTGAGCCACACCAGATAGTTGCGCCGCCACACCGCGATCCAGTTGGACGCGTTGGCGGGCATCGCCGCGAACGGCTCGCTTGCTGGCGCGCTGTGACGCGCGGCTTCGTAAGACGGGGCGTCCGTGGTGTCGGTGGTGTCCGGGCCCGATGTCTGGGTATGCCTGGGTGACTGCGTAGGAATGTTCATAGGGGCATCAATCGTGTTGCGGTGCGCTTCGTGTGCCAGTCATGCTGCTGGTCGTGGTTCGTTCGTCGTTACACTTGTCGTTGCTCGCGTGCCATTGCGCGCGTGTCCTTTTTTGCTCGTTGCCGGGCCGCGCGGTGTCGAGATGCGCGCAACGTCAATCCTGCATTTCGCGGCCGGTGAGCCGCAGAAACACATCTTCGAGGTTGGCGGGCCGGTGCAGATAGCGCAGATCGGCGCGCTGCTTGAGGCGTGCATGAACCGGCTCGGCATTCGTCACATAACAGAACAGGGTCTCGCCGCTGATCTCGGTGCGCTCGGCAAGCGGCGCCAACTCGTCGCGCAGGGCGAGCGGGTCCGGGCCATAGATTTCGATCACGTCACAACCAATCTCCGAGGCAATCAGCTCGTTCGGTCCGCCTTCCGCAATCTTGCGTCCTTCCTCGATCACGCACAGGCGGTGGCAGAGGCGCTCGGCTTCTTCCATGAAATGCGTGGTCAGCAGGATGGTTTTGCCGCGAGCGAGCAATGAGCGCAGACGCTCCCAGATCAGGTGCCGCGCCTGTGGGTCGAGCCCGGTCGTGGGCTCGTCCATAATCAGCACATCAGGATCGTTGACGAGCGCACGTGCCAGTGTCAAACGCCGCTTCATGCCGCCGGACAGTTCGCCGACGCGTGCATCGGCCTTGCTTTCGAGCCGCGCAAATTCGAGCAGCGATGGCACCATCGCGCGGGTCTCGGCCGCGCTCAAACCGAAGTAGCGGCCGAATACCAGCAGGTTTTCGCGCACGGTGAAGTCGGGATCGAGATTGTCGAATTGCGGCACCACGCCTACGCGGGCGCGCGCAAAGCGGGAGCGGCTCGGAATCGGTTCGCCGCACAGGCGGATCGTGCCTGCGTCCGGGACCGCGATGCCAAGCAGCATGCGCAGCGTAGTGGTCTTGCCCGCGCCGTTCGGGCCCAGCAGTCCGAAACACTCGCCGGCGCGTACGTGGAACGACAGACCGTCGACGACGGTCTTATCGGCATAGCGCTTGTAGACTTCGAGGAATTCGATTGCGGCGTCAGACATAGGTCGATAGGGATTCCGAAACGCATAAAAGGCCGGTAAGAGGCATGTAACAGGCCAATGACAGGGCCACTGAAAAGGCCAATGAAAGGCCGGAGCGGCTGCTCATTCTAGGGCATCGGGACGCGCGTGGCGGCAGTGGCCGGCGGCTGCGAGCGTGATTCCTGCACTGCGGCAAACCGGTGCAAGGCGGGCCGGCGTGGGGGTGGAACCCGGTTAGCGTTTTCATCCCTTGCATCCTGAATTGCGGCGCACCATGATTCAGGAAACACACCGCGATCGACGCGGAAGGGAGAGATCATGGCGAGCTACCAGAAAATCCTGCTGTGCTACGACGGCTCGCGCGAAGGCCGCAAGGCGCTGCGCTGCGGCGCGGACCTGGCACTGGATCTCAAGGCCGAGACCCATCTGCTTTCTGTGGTTGATATGCGTTCCAGCATTGCGCAAAGCGCCGGGCTGCTCACCGATGTGGCCTGCGGCAGCTTCGAGAAAACCGCGCGCGATATTTTTCAGGAAGGCGTCGACTGGCTCACCGAGCGTGGCGTGAGCGCGCAAGGCCACTTCGCCTTTGGCCATCCCATCGACGAAATCGCCACGCTTGCCAACGATCTGCACGTGGATCTGGTGGTGGTCGGCCATCGTTGCCGGACGGGTCTTTCACGCTGGTGGATGGGTGCGGGCAATACGCCGTTGCTCGACCGGATTTCCTGCAGCATCCTGGTGGCGTGCTCCTCGAAGGAAGAGCAGGCACAACAGGAACAGGCGGCTGCGGCCTGACGGTCTTTGCTGGACCGCTGCGACCGCGCTTCTGGAACCTGAGCGCCGAAACCGGACGCGCGGTCTAGCCGTTCAGGTTGACCGCGGCGAGCTTCCACGAAAACAACCCTTCCCGACGCAGGATGGCGGAATAACGGGTGTCGCCTACGCCGTGCTGGTAGGTGACGACGAACTCATTGATGCTGCGATAACCGGCCGTGGTTTGCGGCGGCTGCGGCGGTGCATCGGGCGTACTAGCCGTACCGGGCACAGCCGGGGCTGCGGGTGTAGCCGCCGCGCCGTTGGCAGCCGGGTTGGGCGCGCCGTTGTTCGGCACGGTGGGCGATTCCGGCGGCGCGGGCGGACGGTCCGTCGGATTGCCGCGCGGCGGCATGCCGTTCAGCAGGGCCGCGACGCCGTCCGGGGTCGCATACGCATCCACCAGCGGGCCGATCAAGGCCACGCCGATCATCGCGCCAAGGGCGGCGAAGGGGTTGCCGCTGGCATGCAGCCGCCTGGTCAGCAAACCGGCCACCTGGTCCTTCAGACTCTCACGCAACGCGGGGTAATCGACATATTCGCTGACCGTCTGCGCATCACGTGCATCAGCCGCGCGTTTAAGACGGTCGAGCGCGACATATGGCGACGCATAACCGTACCCAAGCGCCGCGATGACCGCGATCACAACTAAAACGATGATGAGCGGCCTGGCGAAACCGCGTTTTGCAGGTTTTGAAGCGGACATCAATTGAAACTCGCAGTGGTTTGTCGATGCATGATGGACCACGCAAGCCGAGAAACGATCCCTGGCAGGGGGCTTACTCTTGTTGATGCTTCGCCGATTCGGCTGTTGCAAGTCGCCCTGCGGTGCCAGCCGTGATGGCGTCGAATCATGCCGTATACATGTACTGAACTGCGGCACTCAAACCGCGGCACCCAAACCGCGGCGATCATCTGCATTACTCGAACCACGTTACTCAAACAGCGCGTTCTGCAAACCCGCTCGTTCCTCGTCGATACAACGGTCGATCATTCGGCACACCGCATCCACGGTACCGACCATGATGAGCCGCGACGGCCCGTGGTAGACCCGCACTGGCGCGCGGCGCGCCGGTTCAGCCGTATTCAGTCCAGCATTCAGCGACACGCGCGCAAAGGCCGGCAGCGACGAAGGCAGGGTAGCCGAGCGCGGCGCAGGCGTATCGAACAACGACCCCGATGCACCTGGCGCTTCGATGGGCGCGCACGGGACAAGGCTGCGCAAATGACGCAGACGACCGAACTGGCGAAAAGGCAGCAGGCGGGCAAGGCGTTCCATAAGTCTCTCCAGACAGTGTTCAGAATTCGGTGGGGCGAATCAGCCCCACCGCAATGCCTTCCAGCGCGAATTCCGCACTGCCGGCCTGAACGAAAATGTTTTCGTAGTCGGGGTTCTCAGCGATCAGCTCAATACCGTTGGGCCGGCGCTTGAGACGCTTGACCGTCACGTCGTCGCCAATCCGCGCAACGATGATCTGGCCGTCTTTCGCTTCGCTCTTCTTTTGCACGGCGAGCAGGTCGCCGTCGAAGATGCCTGCGTCACGCATGGACAACCCGCGCACCTTCAGCAGGTAGTCCGGTTTGCTCGAAAAGAGCGCCGGGTCGCACGCATAGTGCTGGGCGATGTGCTCCTGCGCGAGGATCGGGCTACCGGCCGCCACCCGGCCGATCAGCGGCAGCGACAACTGCATCAGGCTGGCATGCGGCAGCGTGAACTGATGCGGCGCGTCGTCTTGCCCCGACAGCAGGCGGATGCCGCGCGAGGCGCCGGCCGCCAGCTCGATGACGCCCTTGCGAGCCAATGCCCGCAGATGTTCTTCCGCCGAGTTGGCCGAGCTGAAGCCCAGTTCGGCGGCGATCTCCGCGCGGGTGGGCGGAAAGCCGGTTCGCTCGATGGCCCGGCGGATCAGATCGAAAACCTCTTGCTGTCGTGCGGTGAGTTTGGTCATGGCGCCACTGTATGGATAGACAGGTGACTGTATTTTTATACAGTATTCGGCGCATTTCAAGCTTTACTTTAAGATCGGGCAGCCGGGTGTCGTTGCAGCGCCGTGTAAGGCCGTTCTGACAGCCAATTTCCGGTCGCAACAGCGCGCCCGTCTGTCGTTACCACTTTTGCGTATTAAAAAATGAAGAAACATTATTTTTAATGATGAAAGCCCTTCGATAGACTGGCCTCCAGCAGTGACACAGCACGCATAACGCCAACAAAACGCTGCTACAGCGGAAACCACGCGGAGAACAGGATGAATCAGCAGGGCACGGGGCTCGCACGCAAGACGGGTAAATGGATTACGGCGCTGGCGCTGGTGGTATCGGGCGCAGCGGCCGCGATCGGCATGACGGGCGCAGCTCAAGCCGCGGATACCACCTTGCTGAATGTCTCGTATGACCCGACGCGCGAGTTGTACCAGCAGATCAACCAGGCGTTCGGCAAGCAGTGGAAGGCGCAGACCGGCGACACCATCACGTTCAAGCAGTCGCACGGCGGCTCGGGCGCGCAGGCGCGCTCGGTGCTCGACGGGCTGCAGGCCGATGTCGTGACGCTCGCGCTCGCTTACGACATCGACGCGCTCGCCAGCAAGGGCCTCGTGGACAAGAACTGGCAGAAGCGTCTGCCGGACAACGCCGCGCCGTACACCTCGACCATCGTGTTTCTGGTGCGCAAAGGCAATCCGAAGCACATCAAGGACTGGGACGATCTGGTGAAGCCGGGCGTGTCGATCGTCACGCCGAATCCGAAGACCTCGGGCGGCGCGCGCTGGAATTACCTGGCTGCATGGGCCTACGCCGAGCATCAACCGGGCGGTAACGACCAGAAGGCGAAGGAGTTCGTCTCGAAGCTGTACAAGAACGCGGGCGTGCTCGATTCGGGCGCGCGCGGCGCGACCACCAGCTTCGTGCAGCGTGGCATCGGCGATGTGCTGATTGCCTGGGAAAACGAAGCGTTTCTCTCGCTGAAGGAATTCGGCCCGGACAAGTTCGAGATCGTGGTGCCCTCGGTGAGCATCCTGGCCGAGCCGCCGGTGGCGGTGGTGGACAAGGTGGTGGACCGTCACGGCACGCGCAAGGTGGCGGAGGCGTACCTGAACTTCCTGTACAGCGAGCAGGGCCAGGAAATCGCTGCGGAAAACTTCTACCGTCCGCGTTCGGACAAGGTGCCGGCTGCGCTGACCGCCAAGTTTCCGAAGCTGAAGCTCTACACCGTGGACGATACGTTCGGTGGCTGGGCGAACGCACAGAAGACCCATTTCGCGGACGGCGGCGTGTTCGATTCGATCTACTCGCCGCAGTAACAGTAACGGTAACAGTAACAGCGGCACATCGCGCAGCAAGGCGTCACGCGGCGCGCCCGCCCAGGGCGCGCCATTTGCACAGGCAGCACGGCCGAGGCCCTACCTTGAAAGAGCATCCAGCATGACCACGTTGACCTTCCGCAAGCCGAGCGCATTGCCCGGCTTCGGCCTGACACTCGGCATCACGGTGGCCTATCTGAGCCTCGTGGTGCTGATTCCGTTGGCGGCCACTTTTCTCAAGACCGCGACGCTCCACTGGGCGCAATTCGTGCACGCGGTTGCGTCGCCGCGTGTGCTTGCGTCGTATCGCCTGACGTTTTTCTCCGCGCTCGGCGGCGCGGCGATCAATGCCGTGTTCGGTTTTCTCGTGGCATGGGTGCTGGTGCGCTACACGTTCCCGTTCAAGCGGCTGGTGGATGCAGTGGTCGATCTGCCGTTTGCGTTGCCGACCTCGGTGGCGGGCATTTCGCTCGCTGCGGTGTACGCGGGCAATGGCTGGATCGGCCAGTTTCTCGCGCCGCTCGGCATCAAGATTGCCTTCACGCCGGCCGGTGTGCTGGTCGCGCTGACCTTTATCGGTCTGCCGTTCGTGGTGCGTACCGTGCAGCCGGTGCTCGAGGAATTCGAGCGTGAACAGGAAGAAGCCGCTGCGTGCCTCGGCGCCTCGCGCTGGCTGACCTTCCGGCGCGTCGTGCTGCCGGCGCTGGTGCCGGCCTTGCTGACGGGCTTTGCGCTGGCATTCGCGCGGGCGCTCGGTGAATACGGCTCGGTGATCTTCATCGCCGGCAATGTGCCGATGAAATCGGAGATCACGTCGCTGCTCATCATCACCAAGCTCGAACAGTACGACTATGCAGGCGCAACCGCGCTGGCGGTGGTGATGCTGGTGGTGTCGTTCCTGATGCTGCTGTTGATCAATACGTTGCAGTGGTATCTCCAACGTCGCACGGGCCGCGGGGCGGGTCCTACGGCGGCCGCCGCTCCGGTCGCCGTAGCTACTTCCACTGTTGCGGGAGGCGCGCAATGAGTCACGATTCTGCGGCCCTCTCGAACCTCTCGCGCAACGCGGTACGGGCCGCCCGCGCCGCCGATCCGGTCAGCGAACCTCGCCTCGTGCGCTATCTGTTGACGACTGTCGCGCTGCTGTTTCTCGGCCTGTTCCTCGTCGTGCCGCTCGTCGCGGTGTTCTATCAGGCGTTGAGCAAGGGCCTTGGCTTTTACTTCGACGCGCTCGTCGACCCCGACGCGATCGCCGCAATCAAGCTGACGCTGTTGACCGCCGCCATCGCCGTACCGCTGAACCTCGTGTTCGGGTTGGCCGCCTCGTGGTGTATCGCCAAGTTCGAGTTCAAGGGCAAGGCGCTGCTGACCACGCTGATCGATCTGCCGTTTTCGGTTTCGCCCGTGGTGTCGGGCCTCGTCTACGTGCTGATGTTCGGTGCGCAAGGCTGGTTCGGCCCGTGGCTGGAAGACCACAACGTGCAGATCATCTTCGCCGTACCAGGCATTGTGCTCGCCACGATCTTCGTGACGTTCCCGTTCGTGGCGCGCGAACTGATTCCGTTGATGCAGGCGCAGGGCAACGACGAAGAAGAAGCCGCGCACGTGCTCGGCGCCTCGGGCTGGCAGACATTCCGGCGCGTCACGCTGCCGAACGTCAAATGGGGTTTGCTGTACGGCGTGATCCTGTGCAATGCACGGGCCATGGGCGAATTCGGCGCGGTCTCGGTGGTCTCCGGACACATTCGCGGACAGACCGACACGATCCCGCTGCACGTCGAGATTCTCTACAACGAATACAACTTTTCGGCGGCGTTTGCCGTGGCGTCCCTGCTGGCTTTGCTGGCGCTGGTGACGCTGGGGCTCAAGCTGCTGGCCGAGCGTCATCTGGCGGCACAACTAGCGGCGCAGCGCGACGGTGGCGAAGTTCCCGCACACGCTGGCCCCGTCAACCCAATTGCAGCGGCCGCGACGCCGACGCAGCATCCGGTCCAGTAAGGAGAGTCGTCAATGGGTATCACCGTTCGTAACCTGCAGAAGCGCTTTGGCGATTTCACCGCGCTCGACAACGTCTCGCTCGACTTTCCGCCAGGCGAACTGGTTGCGCTGCTCGGGCCGTCGGGTTGTGGCAAGACCACCTTGCTGCGCGTCATTGCGGGCCTCGAATATGCCGACGCAGGGCAGGTCGTGTTGCAGGGCCAGGATGTCGGCACGGTTGGCGCGCGCGAGCGTCAGGTAGGTTTCGTGTTCCAGCATTACGCGTTGTTCCGTCACATGACGGTGTTCGAGAACGTCGCGTTTGGCCTGCGCGTGAAGCCGCGCAAGGAGCGGCCGTCCGAGGCGGTGATCCGCGAAAAGGTGCATGAGTTGCTCAAACTCGTGCAACTGGACTGGCTGGCGCAACGCTATCCGTCGGAACTGTCGGGCGGACAGCGGCAGCGGATTGCGCTGGCGCGAGCGCTTGCCGTCGAACCCAAGGTCCTCTTGCTCGACGAGCCGTTCGGCGCGCTCGATGCCAAGGTGCGCAAGGAACTGCGTAGCTGGCTGCGGCGCCTGCACGACGATCTGCATATCTCGACCATTTTCGTGACGCACGATCAGGAAGAGGCGCTCGAAGTGGCGGATCGCATCGTGGTGCTCAATCGCGGCCACGTCGAACAGGTGGGCAGTCCACAGGACGTGTACGATCATCCACAGACCTCGTTCGTCTATGAATTCCTCGGCGCGGCGAACCGTCTGCACGGCAAGGTGGACAGGCAGGGCTTCGTGGTGGATGGCGCGGCGTTGCCGGTGGCGGCGTCTGCCGGTTTCGAAGGGCCGGCCTTTGCGTATGTGCGCCCGCATGACCTGCAGTTGTATCCTGAGGCGTCGGGGCATCGCGATGGCATCGTCGTCGATGTGCGGCGCGTCGTGACGCTGGGCGGCTCGGTGCGGGTCGAACTCGCCGCGCGCAGCGGCAATCTGCTGGAAGCCGAACTAGACCGCGAGGCATGGCGTGCGCTGCAATTGAACATCGGAGATGGCGTGACGGCCGTGCCGCGCGCGCTGCGCGTGTTTCCTGCGGCGTGATCGCGCATCGCGAGCACAGCGGACCGGCGGAACCGGCAAGACGTCATTCACGCATCACTCGCTCACTATTCAATAATTTCACTCTGGCCGAACCGGAGACATACAGATGAACTTCCAGCAACTACGCTTCGTGCGTGAGGCCGTGCGCCAGAACATGAACCTGACCGAGGTCGCGAACGTGCTGTACACGTCGCAGTCGGGCGTGTCGAAACAGATCAAGGACCTCGAGGACGAACTCGGCGTGGATATTTTCATCCGCCGGGGCAAGCGGCTGACGGGTCTGACGGAGCCGGGCAAGGCCGTGCATCAGCTGATCGAGCGCATGCTGCTCGATGCGGAAAATCTGCGCCGCGTGGCGCGTCAATACGCGGACCAGGATAGCGGTCACCTCGTGGTGGCGACCACCCACACGCAGGCGCGTTACGCGTTGCCGAAGGTGATCCGCCAGTTCACCGAAGTGTTTCCGAAGGTGCATCTGGCGTTGCGTCAGGGCAGTCCGCAGCAGATTGCGCAGATGATCATCAACGGCGAAGCGGACATCGGCATTTCGACCGAAGCGCTGGACCGTTTCCCGGACATCGTGACGTTCCCCTGCTATTCGTGGCACCACATCGTGGTCGTGCCGAAGGACCATCCGCTGGTGGGACGTACAAATCTGACGCTCGATGAGATCGCGGAATTTCCGATCGTGACCTACGATCAGGACTTCACCGGCCGCTCGCATATCGACCAGGCATTCGCGCGAGCGGGCGCGCTGCCCGACGTCGTGCTGACCGCCATCGACGCGGACGTGATCAAGACCTACGTGGAACTCGGCATGGGTATTGGTGTGGTGGCGGCAATGGCTTACGATCCGAAGCGCGATACGGAACTGGTCGCGCTCGATACGCAGCATCTGTTCGAAGCCAGCACGACGCGCGTAGGTTTGCGCAAGGGCGCGTTTTTGCGGGCTTACGCGTACCGTCTGCTGGAAATGTTCGCGCCGCAACTGAAGGAAGCGGATATCGCCGCGCAGTTGCGCGCGGTGGATTGATGCGCCGCATGCCAGTTGCCGGCTGCCCGTTTCGTTGCGTGGCCGGTGACTGCATGCGTCAGCAGTTGAGCGTGCTCTGACGTAGAGCATGACGCGGCGCATCGCTTACAATCGCCGCCATGAATACTCCAACTTCTTCTGCCCCGAATCCGCGCGATTCGCAGGGTCCAGCCGCTGCGGCGCCAGGTGCGCCGGCCACCCACACGCCTGCGAGCGGCGCGCTGCCGCGCATCGCTGTACTTGCGACCGGCGGCACGATCGCCGGGTCTGCGGCTTCCGTGACCAATACGTCGGGCTATCGCGCGGGTGTGGTCGGCGTCGAACGCTTGCTCGAGGCCGTGCCGGCGCTCTCCGGTGTCGCGCAGATCCAGGCCGAGCAGATTGCGAGCGTCGACAGCAAGGACATGTCGCTCGCACTGTGGACGACGCTCGCGCAACGCATCAACGAACTGATGGCGAGCGACGAGATCGACGGCGTGGTGATCACGCATGGCACCGATACGCTCGAGGAAACCGCTTATCTGCTGCATCTGACGGTAAAGGGCAGCAAGCCTGTTGTCCTGACCGCGGCGATGCGGCCAGCGTCCGCGTTGTCGGCGGATGGGCCGCTGAATCTGCTCAACGCAGTGACGGTCGCTGCCAGCGAGGCGGCGCACGGGCAGGGCGTACTGGTGGCCTTCAATAACCGCATTCACAGTGCGCGCGACGTGGTCAAGACCAGCACGTACGCGGTCGATGCGTTTCAGTCGCCGGAAGTGGGCGCGCTTGGCTGGGTGCAGGACGGCCGCGTCGAATTCCAGCGCAAGGTGTTGCGACCGCATACGCTCGACACGGAATTCGTGATCGGCGCGCAGTGGCCGGCTGTCGAGATCGCCGTGAGTTATGCGGGCGTGTCGCGCGTGAGCGTCGATGCACTGGTGGCGGCCGGCGTGCGCGGGATCGTCGTGGCGGGTACGGGCAATGGCTCGATTCACGCATCCGTGCAACAGGCGCTCGCCGACGCGGTCACGCAGGGCGTCGCGGTCGTGCGTTCGTCGCGCGTGGGGTCCGGGCATGTGATGCGCAACGGCGCCGCGCCGGACGATACGCTCGGTTTCGTCAGCGCGGGTTCGCTCAATCCATACAAGGCGCGCGTTCTGCTGATGCTGGCACTCGCCGCTGGGGCGAGCGGCAACGTGGCGTTGCAGAAAATCTTCGATACGTACTAATGGATCGCGTACGGAGCGATCGCATAGCGGCTACACGCGGCCAATAAAAAACGCGGCGGTACAGAGGCAATCTGTACCGCCGCGTTGTGTTTATGGTGCGTGAAGCGTGCAATCCGACAGCCGGACACCCGACGACGACGTCTGACCGACCAAGGCTTCCCCGGCATCGCCGGGTGCCGCTGCGGACCCCACTTGCCGCTCTCAGCCCAGAGCGGCACGATTTGTCCGGCCCGACGCGCGGGTTGCGCGCCGCACCGAACGCCCCACCTGCCGGCGGCCATATCAACGATACGACCACCGAAGTTGCTGCACCTCGGCGTATCAAGCCGCCTTGGCTTCCGTGCCCGGTGCCTGGGCCACTTCGAAATTCGCCATGATTTCGAGCGCGCGCACCATCGCGGAGTGATCCCATGCCTTGCCGCCGTTCGCCGCGCAGACGCTAAACAGTTGCTGCGCGCTCGCGGTATGCGGCAGGGCGATACCCAGTTTGCGCGCGCCGTCCAGCGCGAGGTTCAAGTCCTTCTGATGCAGTTCGATGCGGAAGCCCGGATTGAACGTGCGCTTCGTCATGCGTTCGCCGTGCACTTCGAGAATCCGCGACGACGCGAAACCGCCCATCAGCGCCTTGCGCACGCGTTCCGGATCGGCACCCGAGCGGGCCGCAAACAGCAACGCCTCGGCCACCGCTTCGATGTTCAGCGCGACGATGATCTGGTTGGCCACCTTGCAGGTCTGACCCGCGCCGTTGTCGCCGATCAGCGAGATGTTCTTGCCCATCAGTTCGAACAGCGGCTTGGCGAGCGCAAAGGCTTTTTCCGGACCGCCGACCATGATCGTCAACGAGGCTTCGCGTGCCCCGACTTCGCCGCCCGAGACCGGCGCATCCAGATAGTCGACGCCGAGCGCGTTGATCTTCTTGGCGAAGGCTTGCGTATCGAGCGGGGAGATCGAGCTCATGTCGATCACCAGCTTGCCTTGCGTGAGACCCTTGGCGACGCCGTCGTCGGCGAACAGCACGTTCGCGACGTCGGGCGTGTCCGGCACCATGATGATGACGATGTCAGCGGCTTGTGCGACAGCGGTCGAATTGGCTACCACCGAGGTGGTCTTGGCGAGGTCTTCCGGAACCGGATACGCGCCGTTCACGAACAGCGTATGACCGCCCTTGATGAGGTTGCGCGCCATATGCGCGCCCATGATGCCGAGGCCGATAAATCCAATCTTTGCCATTGTTGATGTCTCCAGTGGGTTGGGGGCGGAAGCTTGCGGATGGAGTAGAGCGGGGCGCGTGCCGTCAGGCGGCCACGTGCGCGGCGCCGCGAATCTGGCCGGCAACGCTCTGAATCCACGCGAGGCCTTCGGTGGTCGTTGTGCGCGGCTTGTATTCGCAGCCCACGTAGCCGTCGTAACCGAGTGAATCGAGCAGATCGAACAGGAACGGATAGTTGATTTCGCCCGTGCCCGGTTCGTTGCGGCCCGGATTGTCAGCGAGCTGGATGTGCGCAATCGACGCCAGGTTCTTCTTGATGGTGGCGGCCAGTTCGCCTTCCATGCGTTGCATGTGATAGATGTCGTATTGCAGGTACAGGTTGTCCGAACCGACTGCACGGATCACATCGAGCCCTTCGGACGAACGGTTCAGCGCGAAGCCCGGGATGTCATAGGAATTGCACGGCTCGACCAGCAGCTTGATGCCTTCTTTCTTCAACGCAGCGGCAGCGAAGCGCAGGTTGTCGACGATGGTCGCGTGGGCGCGGCCGGCATCGACGCCCGGACCGGGAATGCCGACGAGGCAGTTCAGTTGCGGCACCTTGAGCGCTTTCGCGTATTCGATCGCGCGGCCCACGCCTTCCTGGAACTCGCCGACGCGGTCCGGCAGGCAGGCAATGCCACGCTCGCCGGCTTCCCAGTTACCCGCAGGCAGGTTGTGCAGAACCAGCTTCAGACGGTTTTGCTGCAGACGCTCGGCGAGTTCGGCTGCCTTGTACGGATACGGGAACAGGAATTCGACGGCGTGAAAGCCCGCGTCCGCCGCGGCCGCGAAGCGGTCGAGGAACGGGACTTCGTTGAACAGCATGGTGAGGTTGGCTGCAAATTTCGGCATGGTGTTTCGTTCTCGCTGGTCGGTCAATTTGAAAAAGCATCGTGCCGTGAACTTCGTGCGGCGGACTTCTTGCAGCGAACTTCGTGCGGTGAATCCGCTGCAATCACTCCATCGCAACGAATTCACCGCGTTCGATTCAGCAGCCTCAGTCGAGCAGGCTGATGGCGCTCGGCGCATCCTGGCGTTTCGCAGCCAGTTCTTCGAACTCGTTGATGGCGTCGATTTCGGTGCCCATCGAAATGTTGGTCACACGTTCGAGGATCACTTCGACGATCACCGGCACGTTGAATTCGGAGAGCATCGACTGCGCTTTTTGCAGCGCGGGCTTCAGCTCTTCTGGCTTGAACACGCGGATCGCCTTGCAGCCGAGACCTTCGGCCACCGCGACGTGATCGACGCCATAGCCTTCTACTTCCGGCGCGTTGATGTTGTCGAACGCGAGCTGCACGCAGAAATCCATGTCGAACGCACGCTGTGCCTGGCGGATCAGGCCGAGGTACGAGTTGTTCACCACCACGTGCACATACGGCAGCTTGAATTGCGCGCCCACCGCGAGTTCTTCGATCATGAACTGGAAGTCGTAGTCGCCGGACAGCGCCACGATCGGACGTTGCGGATCGGCGGTACGTACGCCGAGCGCAGCGGGAATCGTCCAGCCGAGCGGACCCGCCTGGCCGCAGTTGATCCAGTTGCGCGCCTTATAAACGTGCAGGAACTGCGCACCGGCGATCTGCGACAGACCGATCGTGCTCACGTAGCACGTGTCGCGGCCGAACACCTCGTTCATCTCTTCGTACACGCGTTGCGGCTTGATCGGCGTGTTCTCGAAGTGAGTCTTGCGTTGCAGCGTGCGCTTGCGTTCCTGACAATCCGCCACCCATGCGCTGCGGTCCTTGAGCTTGCCCGCAGCCTTCCATTCTTTCGCCACTTCGACGAACAGTTCGAGCGCAGCCTTCGCGTCGGACACGATGCCGAGGTCCGGGCCGAACACGCGACCGATCTGCGTCGGCTCGATGTCCACGTGCACGAACTTGCGGCCCTTCGTATAGACGTCGACGCTGCCCGTATGACGGTTGGCCCAGCGATTGCCGATACCGAGCACGAAGTCGGAGGCGAGCATCGTCGCGTTGCCGTAGCGGTGCGACGTCTGCAGGCCGACCATGCCGGCCATCAGCGGGTGATCGTCGGGAATCGCGCCCCACGACATCAGCGTCGGAATGACCGGCACGCCGACCGTTTCCGCGAACGTCACGAGCAGGTCTTCCGCCACGGCGTTGAGCACGCCGCCGCCGGAGACGATCAGCGGTTTGTCCGAATCGTTCAGCAGTTGCAGGGCGGCTTCGATCTGCTTGCGTGTGGCCCTCGGCTTATAGACCGGCAGCGGTTCGTACGTCTCGATGTCGAATTCGATCTCGGCGAGCTGCACGTCGATAGGCAGGTCGATCAGCACGGGACCCGGACGGCCCGAGCGCATCAAATGGAAAGCCTGCTGAAACACGCGCGGCACCAGCGCCGGTTCGCGCACGGTGACGGCCCACTTGGTGACGGGCTTGGCGATCGACTCGATATCCACGGCCTGGAAGTCTTCCTTGTAGAGACGGGCGCGCGGCGCCTGGCCGGTGATAGCCAGAATAGGAATCGAGTCAGCCTGAGCGGAGTACAAACCGGTGATCATGTCGGTCCCGGCGGGGCCCGACGTACCGATACACACGCCGATATTGCCCGGTTGGGCGCGCGTATAGCCTTCGGCCATGTGCGAGGCGCCCTCGACGTGGCGCGCCAGCACGTGGCTGATATTGCCGGCCTTGCGCATCGCCGAATAGAACGGGTTGATGGCGGCACCGGGCACACCGAAGGCGGTGTCGATGCCTTCTTTTTCGAGCACCAGCACGGCTGCGTCGACGGCTCTCATCTTGGCCATGAATGTCTCCTCTGAATGTCTTGGAATGCGGAACGAAGGGGTTGAGACAGACTTTAGGCTTCACCTATGGGTTTGATAAGATCAGTCCGGGTCGCTTATTTCGAAACAAAAAGTATGGAATGGCGGCAGCAGCGTCAGAGTGGGCGTGAGACAGAAACGGCCGGCGAAGACCGATGCGGACGGAGACAGGCAGGAGACAAGAATGGATCGCTTCAAACAGATCGAAACTTTTGTGCGGGTCGCCGATGCCGGCAGCCTCGCGGCGGCAGCGCTGGAGGAGGGCGTGTCGCCGGTCATTCTGGGGCGGCGCATCGACGCGCTGGAAAAGCGCCTGGGCGTCAAGCTGATGTACCGCTCGACGCGGCGTCTGGTGGTGAGCGAGGAGGGCGCGGCGTTTCTGGAGCGCTGCCGGGGCTTGCTGTCGGAGTGGGACCAGGCCGAGAACGAACTCGCGGCGGGTCGCCGGGTGGTGGGCGGGCACCTGATCGTGTCGGCACCGGCGGCGTTCGGCCGCAAGCACGTCGCGCCGCTCGCGCCGGCGTTTCTCGCCGACAAGCCCGAACTGCAGCTCTCGTTCAATCTGACTGATCGTGTCGTGGATCTGGTGCGCGAGGGCTATGACCTGTCTATTCGCATCGGCGGCGCGGTGGACCCCAGTTTCGTCGCCGTCAAACTCGCGACGAACCGGCGCGTGGTGTGCGGCACGCCGGCTTACTTCAAGAAGTACGGCAAGCCGAAGACGCTGGAGGACCTGCCGCAGCACAACTGCCTTGCCTTCAACCTGCAGGGCGGCCAGAACCGCGGCTGGTATTTCCGGCGCAACGGCAAGCTGGCGACGGTGCGGGTGGGCGGGACGCTCGACTGCAACGACGGCGAACTGCTGCACCGCTGGGTTTCCGAAGGTCTCGGGCTGGGTTGGCGGTCTACGTGGGAGATCCAGCAACAACTGGCACGTGGCGAACTGGAAACGGTGCTCGACGAGTTTGCGCTGCCGGATTACGACATCCTCGCGGTCTATCCACAGCAGCGATATGTGCCCGCAAAAGTGCGCTACTTCATTGATTATATGAAGAAAGTTTATGCCAGCGCGGATTACTGGAATCAGGCGAAGTATTAGGAGAGGCTTTCTTCCGACCGCGTGAGATTGCCGGTGCCAGATCATGGGCCGTTGCCACGACCATGCCTAAACCCTTGAAAACACGACCGAATCGGGCGGGGAATTAACGGGATATCTTGCGTCCCGTCCCCATTCGGGCTACAATCTTCGGCTTCTCACTTGCCACACCGGTTCCGACGCCCGGGTGGCTTTAATCCACAAGTTCTTAGGAGTGTGTATGCGTCATTATGAAATCGTCTTTATCGTGCATCCCGATCAGAGCGAGCAAGTGCCCGCCATGATCGAGCGTTACAAGAGCACGATCACGTCGCACGGTGGCCAGGTCCACCGCATCGAAGACTGGGGCCGCCGCCAACTGGCCTACATGATCGAGAAACTCGCGAAGGCTCACTACGTCTGCATGAACATCGAATGCGACCAGGCCACGCTCGACGAGCTGGAACACGCATTCAAGTTCAACGACGCCGTGCTGCGTCACCTGATCGTCAAGATGAAGAAGGCCGAAACCGGCCCGTCGCCGATGATGAAGGAAGTGCAGCGCGAAGAAGCCAAGAAGGCAGCTGCTACGCAGCCGTCCGAAGCGCAGGCTTAAGACACATTATTTAAGCTACCAGACACAAAGCGTCGCTCTCGCCCACCTTTGCGAAGAGGCATATGAATCGGCTGCAACTTACGGCGAGCGTCGTTGAACGCGAACCGGTGCGGTACACCCCCGCCGGCGTTCCGATCGCAAGCTGCACGTTGCAACACCAAACCGAAGTCGTCGAAGCCGGTATTGCCCGGCAGGTTGAATTGACGATGCCGGCGGTGGCAGCCGGCGAGGCGAGCGGCAAGCTGGAAAACTGTGCGATGGGCGTCGAAACGCTCTTCACCGGTTTCCTGGCCAAGAAAAGCCGCAACGCAAGAACTCTGGTATTTCACATCACAGCATTGCAGGACATTGGAAAGGACTGAACATGCCCCGCCCGACTGGTAAAAAATTCGACAAGCGTCGTCAGCAACAAAACCCGCTGTTCAAGCGCAAGAAGTTCTGCCGTTTCACGGCAGCTGGCGTCGATCAGATCGACTACAAAGACATCGAAACGCTGAAGGACTTCATCGGCGAAAACGGCAAGATCACGCCGGCGCGTCTCACGGGTACGAAGTCGCACTATCAACGCCAGCTGGATACGGCAATCAAGCGCGCTCGTTTCCTCGCGCTCGTGCCGTACACCGACCAGCACAAGGCCTAACCCGACGACGCGACAAGGAGCAATCAGAATGCAAGTTATTCTTCTGGAAAAAGTCGTCAACCTGGGCAACCTGGGCGACATCGTCAAGGTGAAGGACGGTTACGCACGTAACTTCCTGATCCCGAACAAGCACGCACGCCGCGCAACGAAAGACGCTATCGCTGAATTCGAAGTTCGCCGCGCAGAACTCGAAAAGGTCGCTGCTGAAAAGCTGGCGGCTGCTCAAGCTCAAGGCGAAAAGCTGGCCGGCTCGACGGTCCAGATCGCGCAGAAGGCTGGCGTCGACGGCCGTCTGTTCGGCTCGGTGACGAACGCTGACATCGCTGAAGCGCTGGTCAAGCAAGGCTTCACCGTTGAAAAGGCGCAAGTGCGTCTGCCGGAAGGCCCGCTGAAGATCGTTGGCGACCATCCGGTGCAAGTCTCGCTGCACACCGACGTTCTCGTCGATGTGACGGTGTCGGTGCTGGGCGAACACGTCTAAGCCGACTCAAGGAATGGCCAGGTAGTTTGACTGGCGAAAAGCAGAGGCCGGGCAACCGGCCTCTGCTTTTTTATTGGCCGCTCTATACCTTGCGGGTAGCAATTGCCCGATAATTCCATCCCATGAACGCACCGTCCAAAGACCCCCAACTCGAGTCGCTGAAAGTCCCGCCACATTCGATCGAGGCCGAGCAATCGGTGCTGGGCGGCTTGTTGCTCGACAACGCGGCATGGGACCGCATTGCTGATTTCCTCTCCCAAAGCGATTTCTATCGCTATGACCACCGCATCATCTTCGAACACATCGGCAAGCTGATTGCGGCGACGCGTCCTGCTGACGTGATCACGGTCTACGAAGCGCTCGGCACCTCGGGCAAGGCGGAGGAGGTCGGTGGGCTCGCCTATCTGAACGCGCTGGCGCAGAACACGCCGAGCGCGGCGAATATCCGCCGTTACGCGGAAATCGTGCGTGATCGCGCCGTGTTGCGCCGGCTCGTGTCGGTAGCGGACGAGATTTCCGCTGACGCCTTCAATCCGCAGGGCAAGGAAGTCCGCCAGTTGCTGGACGAGGCGGAGTCGAAGGTATTTTCCATTGCGGAAGACGGTGCGCGCGGCACGCAGGGCTTCCTGGAAATCGGACCGCTGCTCACCCAGGTGGTGGAGCGGATCGACACGCTGTACCACACCGCCAATCCGAGCGACGTGACGGGCACGCCAACCGGCTTCGTCGATCTCGACCGCATGACCTCCGGCATGCACGGCGGCGAGCTGATTATCGTCGCGGGTCGTCCGTCGATGGGTAAAACGGCGTTCTCGATGAACATCGGCGAGTATGTGGCCGTCGAGTACGGTCTGCCCGTTGCGGTGTTCTCGATGGAAATGCCGGGCACGCAGTTGACCATGCGTATGCTCGGCTCGGTTGGCCGTCTGGACCAGCACCGGATGCGAACCGGCCGCCTGACTGACGAAGATTGGCCGAAGTTGACGCATGCCGTGCAGAAGATGAGCGAGGCGCAAATCTTCATCGACGAAACCGGTGGCCTGAACCCGATGGAATTGCGTTCACGGGCGCGCCGTCTTTCGCGTCAATGCGGCAAGCTCGGTTTGATCATCATCGACTATCTGCAGCTGATGAGCGGCTCATCTTCCGGCGAAAATCGCGCAACTGAGATTTCGGAAATCTCCCGTTCGCTCAAGAGCCTGGCCAAGGAACTGGACGTGCCGGTGATTGCCTTGTCGCAGCTCAATCGCGGTCTCGAACAGCGGCCCAACAAGCGGCCAATCATGTCCGATCTTCGTGAATCTGGCGCTATCGAGCAGGATGCCGACGTCATCCTGTTCATTTACCGTGACGAAGTCTACAACCCCGACAGCCCGGACAAGGGCACGGCGGAAATCATCATTGGTAAGCAGCGTAACGGCCCAATTGGACCAGTTCGGCTCACGTTCCACGGTCAATACACGAAGTTCGATAACTTTGCGGGCGCGCAGAATTTCTACGGCGAGTAAAGCCCGCAGCGCGTGACGAGACGGCGTTGTTGTAATGACGCTGTCAGCGGGTGCGACCATACCCCGGTACCGGTACAATATTGCGGTTTTATGTCAGCCACGATGTGACCAATTACCGGGATTCCAATGTTCGGTCGATTCATGCCCACCGAGGGCAAGTTTTTCGAAATCTTTAATGAGCACGCGAAGTGCATTGTCTCGGCCAGCCATGAACTCGAGCTGCTGATCGACAATCTGCAGGATGCCGAGACGCACAAACAGAACGTGCAAAAAGCCGAAAAGGCCGCTGACAAGCTCACGCACGAAACCATCGACCTGCTGCACAAGACCTTCATCACGCCGCTCGACCGCGACGAAATCCACAAGCTGATCACCACGATGGACGACATCCTCGATTTGATGGAGGACGTCGCCACGGCCATTTCTCTCTACGACGTCCAGACGGTGACCTCGGAGGCGAGCCAGCTCGCGCATATCTGCACGGCCACCAGCGAGCGGGTGCAGTTCGCGGTCAGCCTGCTGTCGGACATGAAGCAGGCCAGTCAGATCCTGAAGGCCTGTGAGGACATCGACCGGCTGGAATCCGACGCGGACCGTGTGCTGCGCTCGGCCATTTCCAAACTGTTCCGCGAAGAAGACAACGTCAAGACCCTGATCAAGCTGAAAGCGATCTACGAATTGCTCGAAACCATCACGGACAAGTGTGAGGACGTCGCGAACATCATCGAAGGTATCGTGCTGGAAAACGCCTGATGCAATCGATACAACTCGCCATCTGGGTGGTCGCCACCCTGGTCGCCGTGTCGCTGGTGTTCGACTTCATGAACGGCTTTCACGACGCGGCGAATTCCATCGCCACGGTCGTTTCGACCGGCGTCCTCAAGCCACAGCAAGCGGTGGCGTTCGCCGCGGCCTTCAACGTCGTGGCGTATTTCATCTTCCACCTGAAAGTCGCGCAGACGGTCGGCAAAGGCACCATCGACCCGGCCATCGTCGACCATTACGTGATTTTCGGGGCGCTGGTCGGCGCGATTGGCTGGAATATCGTCACCTGGCATTACGGCATTCCGTCCAGTTCGTCGCATGCGCTGATCGGCGGGCTGGTGGGGGCGGCGCTGGCCAAATCGGGCTGGCATTCGCTCAATCTCGACGGTCTGTTGAAGACGGTCGCGTTCATCTTCATTTCGCCGCTGCTTGGCTTCGTGCTCGGCTCGTTTTTCATGCTGGCCGTGTCGTGGATCTACTTTCGCACGCCGCCCAGCAAGGTCGACCGGCGCTTCCGGCGCCTGCAACTGGTTTCTGCCGGCCTGTACAGCCTGGGGCACGGTGGCAATGACGCGCAGAAGACCATCGGCATTATCTGGATGCTGCTGATCGCAACCGGCTACGCGTCTTCGCTCGCGGATGCGCCGCCGCTCTGGGTGATTGGCGGCTGCTATCTGTCGATGGGCCTTGGGACGTTGTTCGGCGGCTGGCGCATCGTGCGCACGATGGGGCAGAAGATCACCAAGCTCAAACCAGTCGGCGGATTCTGCGCGGAAACGGGTGGAGCGATTACGCTCTTCGTCGCGTCTTTCCTCGGCATTCCGGTGTCCACCACGCATACGATTACCGGCGCGATCGTCGGTGTCGGCGCCACGCAAAAGCTCAGCGCGGTGCGTTGGGGCGTGGCCGGTAACATCGTGTGGGCGTGGATTCTGACCATTCCCGCGTCCGCCGCGTTGGCTGCGGCGGGTTGGTGGCTGGGTCACCGCTTGCTGTAAGCCGCGGTGTTTTAAGCTCCAAGGTTGGTTTGCGGCGCCGCGCGTCTGCAGCGCTTTCAACGCTGCAGACGTGAGCCGTCTCTGTCCTGCGGACTACGCTAGCTCAGCAGCGCGTGCGTGCCAAAAATCTTCACGCCGCCGCCCTCCATACCTAGATCAGCGGTGCGCTACCGCCGTCCATCGGCACGATCGCACCCGTCACATAGCTCGCGCGGCGGCTCGCCAGAAAGAGCGCCACGTCGGCGATCTCCTCAGGTTTGGCAAAACGCCCAAGCGGCACTTTCGCCTGACCGCGCGCCAGCGCCTCGGCCGTATCCACGCCTTGCTGGCTGGCCTCCAGTTTGAGCGCCTCTTCGACGCGTTCGGTCAAGGTCGAGCCGGGATTGATTGCGTTGATGCGAATGCCATAACGCGCGTAATAGTGCGCGAGCCCAACCGTTGCCAGCATCAGCGCAGCGTTGGCCGCGCCGCCCGCAATATGAATGTCGCTGGCCATCTTGCCACCCATGCCGATGATGTTGACGATCGTACCGGGCTCGGCGTTCTCGCCGCCGTTCTTGTTCTTCGCGGCCTTGATCCGCTCGGCCATGCGGCGGAGCACTTCCTGCTGCGGGTAGATGTAGGGGAAATATTTCGCTTCCATCGTCGCGCGAAAGGCTTCGGCGTCGAGCGTTTCCGGGTCGTAGCGGCGTGCGGCGCCGGCGCTGTTGATCAGCACGTCGATCGGGCCGACGGCCGTCGTCACTTCTTCGACGATATCGGCTGCGCTATGCGCCTCATGCAGATCGGCGCGCGTGAGATGAACGTGCAGTCCTGCGCCGGCCAGTTGTTCGCGGGCGCGGGCGAGGTTGGCCGGATCGCGCGAGACGATGGCGACCTTCGCACCCTCGGCCGCGAAGGCGCGGGCGCAGGCGAGGCCAATGCCCTTGCTGCCGCCGGTCACTAAAACCACTTTGTTCTTGAGTCCAAGATCCATTGTCTGCACTCCGCCATCAGAAGATAGGAGACCACAGCCGATAGCATAGGCGCGTGCGGTCAGACCGCCAATGGCCGGTGTCTGACGCGCAGTGTGGGAGATATCGTGAGAGGTGGGTCATCGGCGGACGGCGGCCCTGTTGCCGCGCGCGCCTGTGTGTGCCACGAATTCCTGCGGCATTCGTGAGGCAAGGCCGTTCAGTCGCTGCCGTTCGCGAAGTTGGCGATCGGGTCGTCGCTGGACTGCGTGCGCGCCGGTACGCCGTGCGAGGCGGTAGAGGCACGCATGACCTGCACGCCGCCGCTCGATGTCGCCTGCCGCTCCTGACGCACGGCGACCGAGGCGGGCGGTGGTGGCTCGAAGGCGTCGGCTGCGGCGTCGATTGGATCAGGAGCGTGTGCGACGCTAGCTGGCGTACCAGCCTGAGCCGTTCCCGAAGCGGACTGAAGCGGCTGGGAAGGCCGAGTAGACTGGGTAGCACGTTCAACCGCAACGCTCGGTGGCGTGACAGCGCCGGCATCCCGGGCCTGCATTTGCGCCGCACTCATCGCGGGCGGCGGAGGTTCGAACGCGTCAGCCGCGGTGGCGCCGGTCGTACTCGCCGCATTGCTCAAACCGGACTGCCCAGCATCGGTGACAGGGACCTGCACGGCCGTCGCCGCAACACGCGGCGTCTGCGCCTGCGCGGTCTCGCCAACCGCCACGGCGCCAGTTGCATACTCACCTTGCGCCGCCGCTTCAGCACCACTCCGGCCCACCGCCGAGCCACCATACGAAGTCTGTGCAACCGCTGGCGCCGTCTGTGCAGGTGGCGCAACAGGCGCGGCTGCCTGGTAAGTCGGCGTCTCGAACGGCGCGGGCGCGTGAGTCGGCGCCGCGACGCGCCGGATGCCGTCGAAGCGCTTCGCCCAATACGGATTGGTGAGGTAGTCAATCCGCACCGTTCCGCCTGTTGAAGGCGCGTTGACGAAGCGCAGCTTGCCGACGTAAATGCCGACGTGCGAATGCGGACGCCCCGTCGTGTTGAAGAAGATCAGGTCGCCGGGCGCGACTTCGTCGGGATCGACGGATTCGCCCCGTTCGCTCATATCCGCGGTCGTGCGCGGCAGATTGACCGAGGCCGAACGCGCCACGACGTAGCGAACCAGACCGCTGCAATCAAAGCCGCTTTCCGGCGTATTACCACCCCAACGGTATGGAATGCCGACCAGACTCATCGCCTGGATGGAGATTTCCTCGCGGCCAATGCTGTGATCGACGAAATTGGGGAAGCCGGGCGGGGTGGTGCGATACGCGCCGTTAGAGGCGGATGTGCTGCCGCTCGAGTTGCGCGAAGTCCGCTGCGGCGCGCCGGAGCAGGCAGCGAGCAGCAGAAGGGCCAGCAGTGAGACCAGCAGCGGAAACCCGGGTCGGCGCATGAAGACGAGGCGAGCGCAAACACTCGCTTGAAGCGGTCATTGCCGCGATGGTAGCCCGTCCGTCATGGCTGGAGCAAGAAATGTTGATAAATTACATGAACTTTGTGCGCTAAGTGTTGCGTTCGCCGGAATGGACAACACCGTTTTACAACCGGAAGCGGGTCCCCGCGCACGCCTCCAACACCTTGATTCAGATGAAAAAAGCCGCGCCTGACAGAACCAGACGCGGCTTCGGTACAGCTTTCAGACCAACCCGTCGCGGCCTACAGGATATCGGACGCGTAATCCGCCAGTCGCGAGCGCTCGCCGCGCGCCAGCGTCACGTGCCCGCTGTGCGCCCAGCCCTTGAAACGATCGACCACGTATGTGAGCCCCGAACTGCCTTCCGTCAGATAAGGCGTGTCGATCTGCGCGATATTGCCGAGGCAGATGATCTTCGTTCCCGGACCCGCACGCGTCACCAGCGTTTTCATTTGCTTCGGCGTCAGGTTCTGCGCTTCGTCGATGATCAGATACTTGTCGACGAAGGTCCGGCCGCGCATGAAGTTCATGCTCTTGACCTTCAAGCGCGAGCGGATCAGTTCCTGGGTCGCAGCGCGTCCCCACTCACCGGCCGCATCGTCGGTTTTCTGCAGCACTTCGAGGTTGTCGTCGAATGCACCCATCCACGGCTGCATTTTTTCCTCTTCCGTGCCCGGCAGAAAGCCGATGTCTTCGCCAACCGGCACCGTGGCCCGCGTGACGATGATCTCGTTGTAGCGCTTGTCGTCCAGCACCTGCGCGAGACCCGCCGCCAGCGCGACGAGGGTCTTGCCGGTGCCGGCCTGACCCAGCAGCGTGACGAAGTCGATCTCCGGATTCATCAACAGGTTGAGCGCGAAATTCTGCTCGCGGTTGCGCGCCGTGATGCCCCACACGTTGTTCTTGTGGTGGCCGTAGTCACGCAAGGTTTGCAGCAACGCGGTCTTGCCGTTCAACTCACGCACCAGCGCATGAAACGCCGGTTCGCCGTTTTGCGGCTCCAGATAGACGAACTCGTTGACCAGCATGGACGCGCACAGCGGACCGGTCACGCGGTAATACGTCGTGCCCGTCTTGGTGTCCTGCCAGCTTTCCATGCCCTTCGCGTGCTTGGTCCAGAAGTCCTGCGGCAGCGCGCGAATGCCCGAGTAGAGCAGGTCCTTGTCTTCGAGGACCTGGTCGTTGAAATAGTCTTCAGCGGGCAGTCCGAGCGCGTGCGCCTTGATGCGCATGTTGATGTCTTTCGACACCAGCACGACCTGGCGGTCCATCCGGTCGCGTTGCAACGCGCGCACCACGCCGAGAATCTGGTTGTCCGCCTTGCCTTGCGGCAGACCTTCGACCGGCTCGATGTCCGTCAGCTTGGTCTGAAAATACAGACGCCCGGCGGCTTCGCGGCTGCCCAGACGCGACAGCGAAATGCCGTCTGCCATGTTGCCGCCGTTGGCGACCAGCGCATCCAGCGTACGGCTCACCTGACGGGCATTGCGCGCGACTTCCGACATGCCCTTCTTGTGATTGTCGAGTTCTTCCAACGTCATCATTGGCAGATAGACGTCGTGTTCCTCGAAACGGAACAGGCAGGTTGGATCGTGCATCAGCACATTGGTGTCGAGCACGAACAGCTTGCGTGTCTCGACCTGGTCGGACGTGCTGCTGCGTTTCTTCGTGGTGCCGCGTGCGATGGGCGTAGCGGCGCTCGGCGCGCCCGTTGCGGGCTGCTTGCCGGCACGTGCGACGACGGGCTGCGCAGGCTCGACCGGCTCGGCGTCCTGATGTTTGGCCGGCGTGGGCACCGGTTGCAACAAGGCGGCGGTCTGTTTCGATTTGCGGCGGGAGGTTCCTGCGTCACGTGCCGGGGCGGTCTCGGCGCCGGCAGCGGACGAACTGGCAGCCGAACCGGCAGGCACGGTGCGCAACGTCGTCGCGGCATTGGCGGCGTGCGCCATCGGCGTGGCAACGTTGGCGCGGCCGAAATCGGCCGACTCTGCTTGCTCCCCCTCGTTCGCCTGTTTCTTGGCGGGCCTCGCCGACGTGGCTTTGGCCTTGTATTCGTCAGGCGGCAGAAGATTGCCGAGCTTGCTGGGTGGGGTAGGCAAAGGCATGGTTTCCCTCGAAAAAATCGGGTCACATATCGTGCGCCGCCTGTCGCATCCTGCAATTGCGCTGTATTGCGCCCGCAGTTTGCGCCCGGAGGCGCGCTTTCGGTCTAGAAATGCCGGTTCGCCTGGTTTTCGATCGGCTCCTTGACGAGGGCGCGTGGCCGAGCAGATGGACGGCTGCGCGCAATTAAAAAAGCCGCCGCCCCGACAAACGGGGCAAGCGGCTCGACTTCGGTCGTCGCGTTGCGCCTCACTGCCTCATCATTGATATGAGAGGCGTGACGTGCGGCGTAACCGCGGAAAGTATGGGGTGGACAGGCACTCATTGCAGCCCAATATAACGCGCCTCACAGCGCTTGTACAGCCTCCAGAATTTCATCGACATGACCTGGTACTTTCACGCCACGCCACTCCTGGCGCAGTACGCCCTCGCCGTCGATGACAAACGTGGAGCGTTCGATTCCACGTACTTCTTTGCCATACATTTTCTTCATTTTGATGACGCCGAAGAGCGCGCACAGCGTTTCTTCCGGATCGGAGATGAGGGCAAACGGCAGTTCGAGTTTGGCCTTGAAGTTTTCATGCGAGCGCAGACTGTCGCGCGACACGCCGAGCACTTCTGCGCCGGCCTTTTTGAACTTCGGATACAGGTCGCGGAATTGCAGACCTTCGGTCGTGCAGCCCGGCGTGTTGTCCTTCGGGTAAAAATACAGCACCACCTTCTTGCCCCGCAGACTGGACAGCGTCAGCTCGCCACCGGTCGAGGGGGCGGTAAAGTCAGGGACGGGTTGGTCGACTGCGATGGACACGAGGTTCTCCGGTTGTTATGGCCGACGACGCTGTCGTGCGACGTTCGCGTCGGGCCTGGCATCGAGGCTGGGGGAGTATGACTGGCTTGCGTGACACGCGAACCAGTTTGAATCCTGTTGGGGTATGACTAAGGTACGACCCAGGTACGACCCGCGCATGACCCACATGCGACATAGATGCGACCTAGGCGGCGCGATGTACAGGAACCGCTACGACGGCTGCACGATCAATTCGCCGGAACGTCCAGGAATCTCACCCCAGGTGACAGGGTACGATGGCAGTGTGCTGCGGTCCAGCACGGCGTGATAGTCGCCCATCGTCGCGAAGGTGTGGCCCTGCGCGCGCCAGCCTTCAAGCAGCTGTTCGAAAATGGGCGCGAGCTTTTGTCCTTCGAGTTCGGCGTGCAGCGTGAACACCTGGTCGTGCGGATTGTTTTCGGTGCGCTTGAGTATCGACGCGGCGACATTGTGCAGATCCACGCCATCCACACCCAGCACTTCGTCGAGCGTGGGCAGGGTGGTCGGCATCTGCACGTGAGACAGTGTCTTGCCGTTCACGACCGGCAGGTACGGCGAATGGCCCCGGCCGTCCGACGCGTATTGCATGCCCCACGCGTCGATCTGTTCGAACGCGTGGCCGTTCATCTGCCAGCCCGCTGCGCCGTGCGTGACGGGCGGCGTGCCGAAGATGGCCGCGAAACGGTCGTGGCTTTTCTGCATCTGGCTGGTCGTCCACGCCGCGTCGCGCGAGCGGACGTTGTCCTGCCAGTACACGTGGTCCCAGGTGTGGATGCCGCATTCGAAACCGGCCTCGTGAATCGCCCGCATTTCCGCTGCGGTCTTCACGCCAATGTCCGGCCCCGGCAACAGCACGCCGTACATCAACTGCTTGATGCCGTAGTGCTCGACCACCGAGGTACGCGACACCTTCTGCAGAAAGCCCGGCCGCAGCACGCGACGCATCGCCCAGCCAGTGTGGTCGGGCCCGAGGCTAAAGAGGAAGGTGGCGCGCGCCTTGAAGCGGTCGAAGATGCGCGCGAGGTTCGGCACGCCTTCGCGGGTGCCGCGCAGCGTGTCGACGTCGATCTTCAGGACGATACGAGCCAAGACTCAGCCCTTATTGCTGTTCGACCAGCGCGCGCGCCTCGGCCACGTGGCCGCGATACGCTTCGAAAATCTTGCGCAGTGCTTCGTCGAAGGTGGACTTGGGCGCCCAGCCGAGTTCCTGCATGGTGTTGTCGATCTTCGGCACGCGGTTTTGCACGTCCTGATAGCCCGAGCCGTAGTATGCGCCCGACGAAGTCTCGACCAGTTGCACCTGCTTGGCAGTGTCCGCGTATTCCGGGAATTCCGCGGCGAGCGCCAGCATCTTGTGCGCCAGCTCACGCACCGAGAAATTATTGGTGGGATTGCCGATGTTATAGATCTTGCCGGTCGCGACGCCGTCCTTGTTCTCGATGATCTTCATCAGCGCGCCGATGCCGTCGTCGATATCCGTGAACGCACGCTTTTGCGCGCCGCCGTCGACGAGGCTGATGTTCTCGCCGCGCACGATATGGCCGAGGAACTGCGTGACCACGCGCGAGCTGCCTTCCTTCGGCGTGTAGATCGAATCGAGGCCCGGGCCGATCCAGTTGAACGGACGGAACAGCGTGAAGTTGAGGCCTTCCATGCCGTAGCCCCAGATCACGCGGTCCATCAACTGCTTGGAGCACGCGTAGATCCAGCGCGGCTTGTTGATCGGGCCGTACGACAGTTGCGACTCTTCCGGATCGAATTGCTCGTCCGTGCACATGCCGTACACCTCGGAGGTGGACGGAAACACCAGATGCTTGCCGTACTTCACCGCCGAACGCACGATAGGCAGGTTCGCCTCGAAGTCCAGTTCGAACACGCGCAGCGGCTGCTTCACGTAAGTGGCGGGCGTGGCGATTGCCACCAGCGGCAGGATCACGTCGCACTTCTTCACGTGATACTCGACCCACTCCTTGTTGATCGTGATGTCGCCTTCGAAGAAGTGCATCCGCTCGTGATTGATGAGGTCACCGAGCCGCTCGGTCTGCATGTCCATCCCGAACACTTCCCAGTCGGTCGTTTCGAGAATGCGTTTGGACAGGTGATGGCCGATGAAGCCATTCACACCCAGAATCAGGACTTTTTTCATTGGTGACGGGAAGATTGGGTGAGCTGGGTGAATTCGGCAGGGGAGACGACGGGCTCGTGGCCCTCGTGCTGGCGCCGCAATTCATGGATGGCGATGGCGCGGCCGTCGCCGCACACCGCGAAAAGCGCATTATCGCTTACGTGGAGGCCGGGGGGCAAATCCGAACGGAGCGCGCCGGGCCGTGCGAGACGCGCGCGCGCAACGATAAAGCGCTGGCCGTCGATATCCGTGAAGGCGCCGGGATAAGGCGGCGCCACGGCACGGATCAGGTTGTAGACGTCCTGGGCCGGCTGGCTCCAGTCGATCCGCCCGTCCTCCGGCTTGCGGCCGCCAAAATAGCTGCCGTGCGCGAGGTCGTTCGGCAGATGCGGCGCCTCGCCCGCGAGCAGCGCCGGCAATACGCGCCAGAGCGTCTGTTCGGCGGCCACCGTGACCTTGTCGAACACCTGCGCTGCGGTATCGTCGGGCAGGATCGGCACCGGCGTCTGTGCGATGATCGCGCCCGCATCCGGCTTCGCGGCCATTTCGTGCAGGGTCGCACCGGTTTCCGTTTCGCCCTTGATCACCGCCCAGTTGGTCGGCACGCGGCCGCGGTATTTCGGCAGCAGCGAACCGTGCATGTTGTAGGCGCCGCGCGCGGCGAGCGCGAGCAGGTCCACCGGCAGCATGTGGCGGTAGTAGAACGAGAAGATGAAATCGGGGCGGGCGGCGCTGACGGCTTCACGCAACTCGGCGCTCTGCGGATCGGCCGGCGTGATGGTGGGAATGCCGTAACTTGCCGCCACCGACGCCACGCTGCCGAACCAGATGTTTTCGCTCGGACTGTCTTCGTGGGTGACGACCAGCGCCACGTCCACGCCGCGCGCGAGCAACACCTGCAGGCAACGTACGCCGACGTTGTGATACGCAAAGACGACTGCGCGGGGCTTCATGGATTGGGTCCCTGATCGATGAGCGGTGCCGGCTGCACGGCCTGCACCACGGTCTGACGCGGCGTCTCGGTGACGGTCGCGCCGTTGCGCTGTTCGAGGATGGTTTGCACCAGATAACGCGGCCGGGCGCGCACCTGCTGATAGATGCGTCCGATGTACTCGCCGAGCAGCCCGAGCGCGAAGATGATCACGCCGAGCAGGAAGAACGTGATGGCGAACAGCGTGAACACACCTTGCACTTCCGCCCCGATGATGAAGCGGCGAATCAGCAGCAGCACGAACAGCGCGGCCGAGCCGAGCGAGAGAATCACGCCGATGAACGACAGCCATTGCAGCGGCACGACCGAGAAGCCCGTCACCAGATCGAAGTTGAGCCGGATCAGGCTGTAAAGCGAGTACTTCGATTCGCCGGCAAAGCGTTCTTCGTGGGCGACCTCGATTTCTACCGGATTCTGCGCGAACGTGTAGGCCAGCGCCGGAATGAAGGTATTGATTTCGCCGCAACGGTTGATGGTGTCGATGATGTGCCGGCTGTAGGCGCGCAACATGCACCCCTGGTCGGTCATCTTGATGCGCGTGATGCGCTCGCGCAGCCGGTTCATCGCCCGCGACGCTTTGCGGCGCCACAGACTGTCCTGCCGTTGCAGGCGGATCGTGCCCACGTAGTCATAGCCTTCGCGCATCTTGTTGACGAGCTTGGCGATCTCTTCCGGCGGATTCTGCAGATCGGCGTCGAGCGTGATGACGATCTCGCCGCGCGACTGCTCGAAGCCCGCGAGGATCGCCATGTGCTGACCGTAATTGCCGTTCAGCAGGATCACGCGGGTGGTGTCCGGGCGCAGGCGATACTGATCCGCCAGCAGCAACGGCGACTTGTCGCGGCTGCCGTCGTTGATGAAGATCACTTCGTAGCCGGTGCCGAGGGCGTCGAGCGCCGGGTACAGGCGCGCGAACAGCGCGGCGAGGCCAGCCTCCTCGTTGTACACCGGAATGATCACCGACACTTCCGGCGTGGCAGACATCGGGGAGCGATGTTCCGTTTGACTCATTTCCGCTTATTTTCCGTATTGTTCGCAAATATCATTGACCGCGCGGCAGACGCGGGCCACGTCGTCTTCGTTCATCAGCGTGAAGAGCGGCAGCGTGACCGTGGTGGCGCCGAAACGCTCTGCATGCGGGAACATGCCTTCCTTGAAGCCACGCGCACGGTACAGCGAGAACAGGTGGATGGCCGGGTAGTGCACGCCCGAGCCGATGCCGCGATCCTTCAACTGGCTCATGAAACCGGCGCGGTCGAGCGACAGCTTTTCGAGCGGCAGCGTGATCTGGAACATGTGCCAGTTACTGTTTTCAAAATCAGCAAACGGCAGACCCACGCCCAGCTTGACCGCCGCGCCGCTTTCGAGGCCGGCGAAGTACGCGCGCACGAGTTTTTTGCGCTGCGCGAGGAAGCGCTCCAGATGCGGCAACTGCCCGAGGCCCACGCGCGCGGCCACATCCGTGAGATTGTATTTGCCGCCGAGCACGTCGCAATCCATGCCGTCGAAGCCGGTGCGGGTGATGCCTTGCAGCCGGTACTTCTGCGCGAGGATGGCTTCTTCCTCGTTGTTCAACACCAGCGCGCCGCCCTCGATCGAGGTCAGGTTCTTGTTGGCGTGGAAGCTGAACGACACGATATCGCCCAGCTTGCCAATGCGCTCGCCTTTCCAGGTCGAACCAAAGGCCTGCGCGGCGTCTTCGATCACCCGCAGCTTGTGGGCGCGCGCGATTTCGTAGAGGCGATCCATGTCCACCGGCAAGCCGCTCAGGAACACCGGGATGATGGCCTTGGTACGCGGCGTGATGGCCTTCTCGAGCAGTTCGAGGTCGATGTTGCGGGTGACCGGGTCGATGTCGACGAAAACCGGCGTCGCGCCCGTCTCCAGAATCACGTTGCTGGTGGACACCCACGAGGCGGGCGTCGTGATGACCTCGTCGCCTTCACCCACCCCGGCGATGCGCAGGCCGATTTCGAGCGTGGCGGTGCCGGAGTTGAAGGTGCGCACCGGACGGCCGCCGCAGAATTCCGACAGCGCGGCTTCGAACTTCTGGTTTTGCGGGCCGGTGGTGATCCAGCCGGAGCGGAGCACGTCGGCGACGCCCTGAATCGTCTCTTCATCGATTTCCGGACGGACAAACGGCAGAAATGGCACGGATGACTGGTTCATGGATGCTTTGCTCGAAAGAAATAGGGCGGCAATCTACCACGCTGGCACGCCGCAGCAAACGCTGTGGCAAAAACCCTCAGCTGCGGGCCAGGACAAAAACCCCAATCAGGATGATGCCGATTCCGACCAGACGCTGCACCGTCAGCACCTCGCCGAACAGATACCACGCCGCGAACGCGTTCACCACATAACCCAGCGACAACATCGGATAGGCGATCGAGACGTCGACCCGCGACAGCCCGACCACCCACACCACCACGCTGATCACATAGCACCCGAGGCCGCCGATGATCGGCAATTGCGTGGCCAGTTTGAAGCCAATGGGCAGGATGTTCGCACGGCTGAATTCGAAGTGTCCAACGGCATTCGTGCCGGCCTTCAGCAGCAGTTGCGCCGTGGCGTTCAGCGCGACGCCGGCGAGGATACAGAAGAGCGAAATCGGATTCATCGAGGGTCCACGTCCTGATATGGGGTTACTGCTGCGGTTTTTCTACGCCGGGGGTCGGCGCGGCGGGGTTTTCCGCGCTGGGCTTTTCCACGCTGGGGTTTTCCACACTGGGTTTTTCCACAATCACGCGGCGCGAATCACGGGCCACGAGCTGCATCGGCACATGCTGCGCCAGCAGCTCGTCGTAGCGTCCCGGCGGCAGAAGCGCGAGCGCATAGCGGTCGGCGTCCCAGCGCTGGCGCCATTCGGCCACCGTCGGCACCCACTTTTGCGGCTCCACGGAGACGCCAAACGCCAGTTCGTCCGCGTGTTCGACCATGATCATCGTGTGATCCACGTAGAACGGCAACGTGTGATCGAGCACACCGACCGAGTAGAACGGTGTATCGGGCGGCAGTTTGGCCAGCGCCGCCTTGATGGCCGGGGCGAGCGGCGCGCCGGAACTCAGCTTGCCGAACACGTCGTGGCCGGTGCCGGCGATGGTGCCGAGCAGCAGCCATGCGGTGCCGAACACGGCCGCCGCGCCGGCGATGCCCGCGCGGCTGTGGCGGTTCAGCCACATCGCGGCGAGCGTCAGAACGAAGGCGACGCCGAGTGCGGCCAACACCCAGCCACGATAGGCGACGTACAGTTCGGTGGGATTACGCGCATCGCCGAAGCGGCCCATGAACAGCGCGGCGAACGCCGCCACGATCAGGAACAGCGCGTAGCCGGCCAGATGGCGGCGCAACTGCTGGGACGTGACGAGCGGCAGGTACATGCCGATCAGCAGCGCCAGCGCTGGCGCCACCGGCAACGTGTACGAGATGAGCTTCGAATGCGAAGCGCTGAAGAACAGGAAGATGAAGCCCGCCCACACCAGCATCAGGATGACCGGCGAGAAGCCGTTCGGCTGGCGCGGCAGGCGCAGCGCGTGGCGGATGCTCTGCACGCTCACCGAAAGCCACGGCAGAAAGCCCACCAGCAGCACGGGCACGAAGTAGTAGAACGGACCCGGGCGATTCTGCTCAGGCGTCAGATAACGCTGGAACTGCTGGACGATAAAGAAGAAATTGAGGAATTCGGGGTTGCGCTGCTGCACCAGCACGAACCAGGGCGTTGCAATCGCAAAGAACAGGATCAGGCCGCCGATCAGGTGCAGCCGCTTCCAGAGCGCCCAGTCGCGGGCGATCAGCGTGTAGAGCACCAGCACCGCGCCCGGCAGGATCAGGCCCACGAGCCCCTTGGAGAGCACCGCGAGCGCCATCGACGCCCAGCAGAGCCACATCCACCCCCGCACCTGGCCCACCGGCAGGTTGGGACGCTGGGCCAGCAGCAGGGCGCACAACGTCACCTCCATCCAGAACGACAGGCCCATGTCGAGCGTGTTGAAGTGGCCCATCAGGTTCCAGTAGGGCGAACTGGCCAGCACGATGGCCGCGAACACGCCGGTGGCGGCGTTGAAGACGCGCGCGCCGGTGTAGCCGACCAGCAGGACGCCGGCAAAGCCCGTCAGGGCCGTGTAGAGGCGCGCCTGCCATTCGCCGATGCCGAACCACGCGAAGGTGAGCGCGTTCAGCCAGGTTTGCAGCGGGGGTTTCTCGAAATACTTGTAGCCGTTGTAGCGCGGCGTGATCCAGTCGCCGGTGACGAACATTTCGCGCGCCATTTCGGCGTAGCGGCCTTCGTCGCTTGGCAGCAGATGGCGCCAGCCGAGCGGTACGAACCAGATCAATGCGAGTGCGAGCACCAGCAGCAGAAGGGCGGTGCGGTTGAGCGGTAGCCTCGACGGCATATCGTTCATGGATGGTTAGCCTGTTTTTTGCGACGCCGCCCGGCGGCGTATCAGTGTTATTCGGGTGCTGTATCCGGATGCCGTCCGGTTGTGGTTCTGGACGCGCGAAGCACGGCGGCGACGACTGTCGCCGCGCAGTTTACGCGATTGCCGCGGCGTGGCCCAAAAAAGACCCGTGCCGGGCCATCGCCACGCCGTGCCCGTCAGGCTTCGATCAGCAACGCGGCCGCCACCTTGCGGCCCTCGGCCATCAGGATGTTGTAGGTGCGGCAGGCGGCCTTGAAGTCCATCGTTTCGACGCCGATGCGGTGGGCGGCTAGCGCGGCGGTCAGGCGGGGATGCGGGAAGCGCAGCCGCTCGCCGCTGCCGAACACCACCACTTCGGGCGCCGGTGCGATCAGCAGCTCGAAATGTTCCGGCGTCAGCGCGTCGAACGAGGCCACCGGCCAGGGGATGACAGGCGCCTCCGGCAGCACGATGATGCTGCCGGCATGACGTTCGAGATTGATTTCGACAAAGCCGGCGCCGTAACCGGTCACGGTGTTCAAGGCGCCGCTGGAATCCTGATGTAATTTCAAATGAGTGTTCCGAAGTCGTCCGAAGTCGTTTCGAGTGCTTCCAACCGTGCTCCCAGCCTGCCTTGCAACGCTTTTCCGGACGCTGCCGGTAAAGTACCCGGGCTGCGCGCAGGCCGGGCGTGTTGCATGAGGCGCAACGGGCTTGCAGCGGTCAATGCAGGCAAACGACCCCGTGCAATGGACATAAAGCGGCCGAAAGGGCATCTGGGGCTTCCGCGCGCGTCTGGTGCATTGCGGAAGTCGGCCAAAATCCGCTAAATTATAACTTTTTAGCCGCCCACCAGCGCCTCTTGCTTCGCTTGCCGCCATAAGCGGCAATGGAAGTGGCGACCGGACTGACAGGTTTAGACAGCCACGTCAGTCGACCTCCGCGATCAGCGAGGCTGTACGCTAACCGGCTGCCTGCCGCCACACCATGTCGAACCGGGTGCCCAGTGTTGCGACCCGGCAGGTTATCCGGTGTTCCCTGAAGACAACCTTAAAATGCGTTGGGTCAGCCTCGTACGGTCGTCGCCGCGACTGGCGGCGGCCCGCTGCACGCTTCGCCAACCCCGCTATGAGCGGCAACCGGGCCCAGAGATCAAAGCCCCGTTGGAGCGTACGGCATGGACCGGCCGCTGCGTTCCGAGGCATGGCGCGCCCCGCCTCGGCGGGCCCGTTTAGCGCGTCGTCAAGCTCATTGTTCAGCTACTTACCAGGATGAAGTGCCCGCCGTGAAACCGATTCTCAAATCCAACAAGCTGTTAAACGTCTGCTACGACATTCGCGGGCCCGTCCTCGAACACGCCAAGCGCCTCGAAGAAGAAGGCCATCGCATCATCAAGCTGAACATCGGCAATCTGGCGCCGTTCGGCTTCGAGGCACCGGACGAGATCATTCAGGACATGATCCTGAATCTGCCGGGCTCGTCAGGCTATTCCGACTCCAAAGGTGTGTTCGCCGCACGCAAGGCGATCATGCATTACACCCAGCAAAAGGGTGTGCACGGCGTCGAGCTGGACGATATCTACATTGGCAACGGCGCCTCGGAACTGATCGTGATGGCGCTGCAAGGGCTCCTCAACGACGGCGACGAAGTCCTGCTGCCGGCGCCGGATTACCCGCTGTGGACCGCCGGTGTGAGCCTGTCGGGCGGCACGCCGGTGCATTACATCTGCGACGAATCCAACGCCTGGATGCCGGATCTGGACGATATTCGCGCCAAGATCACGCCGAACACCCGCGCGCTGGTGGTCATCAACCCGAACAACCCGACCGGCGCGCTGTATTCGGACGAACTGCTGCTCGGCCTGATCGAGATTGCGCGCCAGCACGGTCTCGTGATCTTCGCCGACGAGGTGTACGACAAGATCATCTACGACGGCAAGCAGCATACGGCGATCGCCGCGCTCTCCGAAGACGTGCTGACGGTCACGTTCAACAGCCTTTCGAAAAGTTACCGCTCGTGCGGTTATCGGGCCGGCTGGATGTTCATTTCGGGGCTGACCGGCGACAACCGGCGCCGCGCCAAAGACTATTTCGAAGGGCTCGGCATCCTCGCGTCGATGCGCCTGTGCCCCAACGTGCCCGGCCAGTATGCGATCCAGACGGCGCTCGGCGGCTATCAGAGCATCAACGACCTGATCGTGCCGTCCGGCCGCCTGTACAAACAGCGGCAACTCGCGTATGACATGCTGACGGCCATTCCCGGCGTCACGTGCGTCAAGCCGGAAGCCGCGCTGTACATGTTCCCGCGCCTCGATCCGAAGATTTACCCTATCGAGGACGACCAGCAGTTCATTCTCGAACTGTTGCTGGCGGAGCGCGTGCTGCTCGTGCAGGGCACGGGCTTTAACTGGAAGACGCCGGACCATTTCCGCGTCGTGTTTTTGCCCAACGTCGACGATCTCGCGGATTCGATCAACCGGATCGCGCGCTTCCTCGACGGCTATCGCAAACGCCACACGGTTTGACGCGCCGCCTGCGAGGCAGGCGCGCCAAACCGGGGCGACGAGTTTCCCTTAATCCTTAAACGAAAACACACGCTGCATGGAACCGATCAAAGTAGGACTGCTGGGCTTCGGCACGGTGGGCAGCGGCACCTTCACGGTACTGCGCCGCAACCAGGAAGAAATCAAACGACGCGCCGGCCGGGGCATCGAGGTGACACGCATTGCCGTGCGCAATCCGGCCAAGGCGACGGCGGCGCTCGGCGAAGAAGCCGGCACGGTGGAGATCACCGACAGCTTCGCCGCGGTCGTGGACGATCCGTCCATCGACATCGTGGCGGAAATGATCGGCGGCACGGGCATTGCGCGCGAACTGGTGCTGCGCGCCATCGCCAATCGCAAGCACGTGGTCACGGCCAACAAGGCGCTGCTCGCGGTGCACGGCACCGAAATCTTCGAAGCGGCGCGCAGCAATGGCGTGATGGTGGCGTTCGAGGCGGCGGTGGCGGGCGGCATCCCGATCATCAAGGCACTGCGCGAAGGCCTCACGGCCAACCGCATCCAGTACATTGCCGGCATCATCAACGGCACGACGAATTACATCCTGTCCGAGATGCGCGACCGCGGGCTCGACTTCGCGACCGCGTTGAAGGCGGCGCAGGAGCTCGGTTACGCCGAAGCCGATCCGACCTTCGATATCGAAGGCGTGGATGCCGCGCACAAGGCGACCATCATGAGCGCGATCGCTTTCGGCGTGCCGGTGCAGTTCGACAAGGCGTACGTGGAAGGCATCAGCAAGCTGGCCGCCATCGACATCAAGTACGCCGAAGAACTCGGCTACCGGATCAAGCTGCTGGGCATTGCGCGGCGCGCCGAGACGGGTATCGAACTGCGCGTCCATCCCACGCTCATTCCGGAAAAGCGTCTGCTGGCGAACGTCGAAGGTGCCATGAATGCGGTGGTGGTGCATGGCGACGCCGTGGGCACCACGCTGTACTACGGCAAGGGCGCTGGCGCCGAGCCCACGGCCTCCGCGGTGGTGGCCGACCTCGTCGACGTGACGCGCCTGCATACCGCGGACCCGGAGCATCGCGTGCCGCATCTCGCGTTCCAGCCGGACCGGCTGTCGAACACCCCGATCCTGCCCATCGACGAAGTGACGAGCGGCTACTACCTGCGCCTGCGCGTGGCCGATGTCACCGGCGTGCTGGCCGATATCACGCGCATCCTCGCGGATACCGGCATCTCCATCGACGCGCTGCTGCAGAAGGAATCCGAGCAGGTCGACGCGAACGGCAAGGGCGAAACCGACATCATCCTGATCACGCACGAGACGGTCGAGAAGCACGTCAATGCCGCGATCAAGAACATCGAGGCACTGCAGACCGTCGTGTCGCACGTGACCAAGCTGCGCCTCGAAGCACTGAACTAGTCTGAGACTGATATGAACTACCTTTCCACGCGCGGTGCCGGAGCCGGTGAGCGCCATACGTTTTCCGACATCCTGCTCGGCGGTCTCGCGAAGGACGGCGGCCTGTATCTGCCGGCGCAATATCCGCGGGTGAGCGCCGACGAACTCACGCGCTGGCGCACGCTGCCTTACGCGGATCTCGCCTTCGAGATCCTGTCGAAATTCAGCGACGACATTCCCGCCGAAGACCTGCGCGCGCTGACGCGCCGCACCTACACCGCAGAGACCTACTGCAACGTGCGTGACGACGAAAGTGCCGAGCAGATCACGCCGCTGAAGACGCTGGGCGTGGAGAACGGTGCGCCGCTGTCGCTGCTCGAGTTGTCGAACGGGCCGACGCTGGCGTTCAAGGACATGGCGATGCAGTTGATCGGCAACCTGTTCGAATACGCGCTGGCGAAACACGGCGAGACGCTCAACATTCTCGGCGCCACGTCCGGCGATACGGGCAGCGCCGCCGAATACGCCATGCGCGGCAAGAAGGGCATTCGCGTCTTCATGCTGTCGCCGCACAAGAAGATGAGCGCGTTCCAGACCGCGCAGATGTACAGCCTGCAGGACCCGAACATTTTCAACCTTGCGGTGGAAGGCGTATTCGACGACTGCCAGGACATCGTGAAAGCCGTTTCTAACGATCACGCGTTCAAGGCGAAGTACAAGATCGGCACGGTCAACTCGATCAACTGGGCGCGGGTCGTGGCGCAGGTCGTGTATTACTTCAAGGGCTATTTCGCGGCCACGAAGCGCAACGACGAGCGGGTCTCGTTCACCGTGCCGTCGGGCAACTTCGGCAACGTCTGCGCGGGCCACATCGCGCGCATGATGGGCCTGCCCATCGAGAAGCTGGTGGTCGCCACCAACGAGAACGACGTGCTCGACGAATTCTTCCGCACCGGCATCTACCGCGTGCGCAAGGCGGCTGAGACGTATCACACGAGCAGCCCGAGCATGGACATTTCGAAGGCATCGAACTTCGAGCGCTTCGTGTTCGATCTGCTGGGCCGCGATCCGGCCCGCGTGCTGCAGTTGTTCCATGACGTCGAAGAGAAGGGCGGCTTCGATCTGGCGGCGAGCGGCGACTTTGCACGGGTGAAGGAGTTCGGCTTCGTGTCGGGACGCAGCAGCCACGCGGATCGCGTCGAGGCGATCCGCGATGTGTTCGAGCGCTACGACACGATGATCGACACGCATACGGCCGATGGCCTGAAGGTCGCGCGTGAGCATCTACAGCCGGGTGTGCCGATGATCGTGCTGGAGACCGCGCAGCCGGTCAAATTCGGCGAGACGATTCGCGAAGCGCTGCTGCGCGAGCCGGAGCGTCCGCCCGCCTTTACGGGCATCGAAGCACTGCCGCAGCGCTTCGAGGTATTGCCCGCCGACGCGCAACGCGTGAAGGACTTCATGGTGGCGCATACGGAAGTCTGACGGCGGCGTAAGCCGGTGCAAGCGGTGAGCCTGAAGTGGAGCGCTCACCATTCGCGCCATCTGCGGTTACCGCGCGGCTCGAACGGGATTCGGGCACGCTTTGAACGCCTGGATTCTTCGGCCATGATGCAGGGCTTGCCTGAAGCAACAGGCAAAAGCCTCGCATCATGGCCGGTTTGTTTTCGGGCGCCGTTACGGCGGGGTCTCGAAAGGGGTTCATAAGGCCGGCTCGCCCCTGGCACGTCGCGTGCGCCGCTACAATATTCCTTTCCGTTCCGCACGCCCTCCGACGATGTCCACGACTCCGCCTTCCGCACCTCGTGCACCCATGCTGTCGACTGCCGACGCGCTCGCCACGCTGCTCGGCGCCGCCCGTTCCGTGGACGGCACGCAAACCGTGCCCACGCTCGACGCGCTGAACCGGGTCGTGGCGGTGGATGTGGTCTCGCCGCTCGACGTGCCGCCCATGAACATCAGCGCGATGGACGGCTACGCCGTGCGGATCGCCGATCTGACGCAAGGCGCGGACGGTTCGCCGCCTCGTTTGCCGGTCTCGCAGCGCATTCCGGCCGGTCACGCGCCGGTGCCGCTGGCGGCCGGCAGCGCGGCGCGCATCTTTACCGGCGCCACCGTGCCGCCGGGCGCGGACGCAATCGTCATCCAGGAGCAAACCGAAGCCGACGGCGACACCGTCTCGATTCTGCACATGCCGAATCCGGGCGAATGGGTCACCGCACAGGGTGCGGACATCCATAGCGGTTCGGTGATACTGCCTGCCGGCACGCGGCTTACGCCACAGGCGCTGGGGTTGGCGGCCTCGGTGGGTTGCGCGGAGCTGGAGGTGCTTCGGCGCGTCAAGGTCGCGGTCTTTTTCACCGGCGACGAACTGACCATGCCGGGCGAGCCGCTCAAGCCCGGCGCCATCTACAACTCGAACCGCTTCACGTTACGCGGACTGCTCGAGAAACTCGGCTGCGAAGTGACTGACTACGGCATCGTGCCCGACCGTCTCGATGCAACCCGCGCTACCTTGCGCGAGGCGGCCGCGGCACACGATCTGATCCTGACGTGCGGTGGTGTGTCGGTGGGCGAGGAGGATCACGTGAAGCCGGCGGTGGAAGCGGAAGGGCGTCTGTCGATGTGGCAGATCGCCATGAAGCCCGGCAAGCCGCTCGCATTTGGCGCGGTGCGGCGGGCCAATGTGCAGGAAAGCGCCGAAACCTTCTTCATCGGCCTGCCGGGCAACCCGGTATCGACCTTCGTGACCTTCCTGCTGTTCGTGCGTCCGTTCGTGCTGAGGCTGATGGGCGTGCGAACCGTCTCACCACGGGCGTTGTCGCTGCGCGCCGATTTCACGCAATCGAAGGCCGACCGCCGCAACGAATTCTTGCGCGCACGCATCAACCCGGCGGGCGGCCTCGACCTGTTCCCGAACCAGAGTTCGGCGGTGCTGACTTCGACGGTGTGGGGCGACGGCCTGATCGACAATCCGCCCAATCACGCCATCAGCACGGGCGAGACCGTGCGCTTTATTCCCTTTTCCGAATTGTTGAACTGACACGCCGCGAGCATCCGGCAGCGAACCTGATGAAGATCCAGTTGAAATATTTTGCAAGCGTGCGCGAAGCACTCGGAACGGCCGACGAAGCAGTGGACGTCCCGGACGCGGTAGCGACGGTTGGCGACGTGCGCGTCTGGCTGCGCGTACGCGGCGGCATCTGGGCCGAAACGCTTGCTGAAGGCCGCGCACTGCGGATGGCCTGCAATCACGTGATGACCGACGCCGGTACGCGTCTCACGGAAGGCTGCGAGGTGGCATTCTTCCCGCCCGTGACGGGCGGTTGACGCAGCGCCACCTAGACTCCGCCAACAAGGAATCCGCCATGACGGTGCGTGTCCAGACCGAAGATTTCGACCTGAGCCGGGAAGTGGCTGCCTTGCGCGCCATGAATCCGAAAATCGGCGCGGTGGCCTGCTTCGTCGGCACCGTGCGCGATCTGAACGACGGCAGCACGGTCGAGACGATGGAGCTCGAGCACTATCCCGGCATGACGGAAAAGTCGCTGGAGGGGATCGTGGAGGCCGCACGGGCGCGCTGGCCGGGCATCGAGGTGCTGATCGTGCATCGGGTGGGCAAGCTCTATCCGCTCGACCAGATCGTGCTAGTGGCGACGACGGCGGCGCATCGCGGCGACGCATTCGCGTCCTGCGAATTCGTCATGGACTATCTGAAGACCGACGCGCCGTTCTGGAAGAAGGAAAAGACCGAACAGGGCGAGCGCTGGGTCGATGCCCGTGTAAGCGATGACGCTGCCCTCGCACGCTGGGGTATGTCCTCCACCAATACGAAGTCCGACGCGTAGCGGTTGAGGGCGTGAGCGGAATAAGCGCGCTAATACGCCGCTTCATGCCTCGCTGCGTCAATCAACTCACTCGTCGAGCGAGCGGCCAATGATCCTGGCTGGAAACGGCTCGCCGCGCGGCGTGTTCGTGTGGTGCGGGTCGTCCGCTTCGTCCTTGCGTCGACGCGGCGCCACGCGATCCAGTAACGCCTGCTGCTCGGCAGGAATGGTGTAATCCCAGCCGAACCGGCTTAGTTGCAGGCTTTGCGCAATGCGTAGGGCCGGTTCCATGAAGCGGACCGCCGCAGCCGGCTCGTAGCGCGCCTCCACCGTATCCAGAAACAGATACAGCCAGTGGCTGAAATGCTGCGGCTCGATGCCCGCCAGCGGTTGATGCGCCTGCTGGACATTGCCGCGATATTGCTTTGCGCCGAGCACGAGACTCGCCCAGAAAGTGCACATCTTCGGCAAATGCTCATCCCAGCGGCCGGCCAGCTTTGCTTCGAACACTGGACCCAGCAACGGATCTACGCGCACGCGGTCGTAGAACGCGTACACCAGATCGCGGATATTGGCTTCGGTGGGTTCGGATTGCCGCGGGGCGGCGGGGGAGGCTGGCTTCATGCTGTGACCAAAACAAAATGCGAAGAATCGATTCAACGGCGAGGGCGGCGAGCGGCACGCACTCTCTGCGCGACCGGCAAAAGCGCAGCGACGCAACCACTGGTCCGGCGTCAGGATTGCATGATGGCGCTTCCTGCGAAGACAACTACGCGGGCAGCAAACGGAACCATCTACACTCTATCCATGCAGGGGCCGTCCGCGCGACGATGGCCAAAACTCCCGCATGGTATGGCGAAGCCACGCGCCCCACAACCCTCGCGTCGACAAGGTCTTGCGGTAGACCCTCGTCGCTCACCAGACCTTGCGCCCATGAGACTGACGGACTACACGGATTACTCGCTGCGGGTGATGTTGTATCTCGCCGTACGCGGTGAGGGATTATCGACGATTCAGGATATTTCCGATGCGTACGGCATCTCCAAAAATCATCTGATGAAAGTGGTGCAGCGTCTGGGCGAACTCGGCTGGGTCGAGACCGTGCGCGGCCGCAACGGCGGGCTGCGTTTGTTCGACCATTCGAGTGCGCTGACGGTCGGCGAAGTGGTGCGGGCCACGGAGAGCGATTTCGCGCTGGTCGCCTGCTTCCATGCCCGCAACGGCGCTCAGGATGGCCAGGGCAGCCCTCACAATGAGCGGCATTGCGTGATCGAGTCGCAATGCCGGCTCAAGGGCGTGCTGGAGAGGGCGCGTCATGCGTTTCTCTCGGAACTGGACGGCCATACGATCGGTGAACTCGCCGAGCCCGCTGGTCCGCTGGCGGCGTTGCTCAGGATCGGACGCACCATCCCGGTCGCGCTGGTTGTGCCGCCGGACGGCGAGGCGCCGCGCGTCGATTGAAGGCGTCGAACAGTTCCACCCGTCAATTGTTAAAAACTTGCGGTTGCGTGCAAAAAAGCGCTTGAAAGCCGCAAAAAACGCCTCATTTTGGTAGCAATCGAAATTGGAGGACGCTTGATGCGAATCGACAAACTCACCACGAAATTCCAGGAAGCACTGGCCGACGCCCAAAGCCTGGCGGTCGGCCACGATAATCAGTACATCGAGCCATTGCACCTGCTCGCGGCACTCGTCGCGCAGCAGGACGGCTCGGCCCGCTCGCTGCTGTCGCGCGCGGGTGTGCACGTGCAGGCGCTGCAAACCGCGCTGAACGATGCCATCACACGCTTGCCGCAGGTACAGGGAACAGACGGCAACGTGCAGATTGGCCGCGAGCTGACGGGTCTGCTGAATCAGGCGGACAAGGAAGCGCAAAAACTCAACGACACGTACATCGCGAGCGAAATGTTCCTGCTCGCCGTGGCCGACGACAAAGGCGAAGCAGGGCGTCTCGCACGCCAGCACGGCCTGTCGCGCAAGTCGCTGGAGTCCGCCATCGCGGCGGTCCGAGGCGGCTCGCAGGTGCACAGCCAGGACGCCGAAAGCCAGCGCGAGGCGCTCAAGAAGTACACCGTCGACCTGACCGAGCGGGCCCGTTCCGGCAAGCTCGACCCGGTGATTGGCCGCGACGACGAAATTCGCCGCGCCATCCAGATCCTGCAGCGCCGCACCAAGAACAACCCGGTGCTGATCGGCGAGCCGGGCGTGGGCAAGACCGCCATCGTCGAAGGGCTGGCGCAGCGTATCGTCAACGGCGAAGTGCCGGAAACGCTCAAGGGCAAGCGCGTGCTGTCGCTCGACATGGCGGCGTTGCTGGCGGGCGCCAAGTACCGCGGCGAGTTCGAAGAGCGGCTGAAGGCCGTGCTCAACGACATCGCCAAGGACGAAGGCCAGACCATCGTCTTTATCGACGAAATCCATACCATGGTCGGCGCCGGCAAGGCCGAAGGCGCAATGGACGCGGGCAACATGCTGAAGCCGGCGCTCTCGCGCGGCGAACTGCATTGCGTGGGCGCCACTACGCTGGATGAATACCGTAAGTACATCGAAAAGGACGCGGCACTCGAACGCCGCTTCCAGAAGGTGCTGGTCGACGAACCGTCGGTCGAAGCCACCATCGCCATCCTGCGTGGCTTGCAGGAGAAATACGAGCTGCACCACGGCGTCGACATCACGGACCCGGCCATCGTGGCAGCGGCGGAACTGTCGCATCGCTACATCACGGACCGTTTTCTGCCGGACAAGGCCATCGACCTGATCGACGAAGCTGCGTCGAAGATCAAGATGGAAATCGACTCGAAGCCGGAAGAGATGGACCGGCTCGATCGCCGTCTGATCCAGCTGAAGATCGAACGCGAAGCCGTCAAGAAGGAAAAGGACGAGGCGTCGCAGAAGCGTCTGCAACTGATCGAGGAAGAAATCGATCGTCTGAACCGCGAATATTCGGACCTCGAAGAAATCTGGACGGCTGAAAAAGCGGCCGTGCAGGGCAGCGCGCAGTTGAAGGAAGAAATCGACCGCACGCGTGCGGAAATCACGCGGCTGCAACGTGAAGGCAAGCTGGAAAAGGTCGCCGAATTGCAATACGGCAAGCTGCCTGGTCTCGAAGCGCAGTTGAAGGAAGTGACGCTGGCCGAGGCGAACGAGCAGAACAATCCGACGCGTCCGCGTTTGCTGCGCACGCAGGTGGGTGCCGAGGAAATCGCGGAAGTCGTCTCGCGGGCTACCGGCATTCCAGTGTCGCGCATGATGCAGGGTGAGCGCGAAAAGCTGTTGCAGATCGAAGCGAAGCTGCACGACCGCGTGGTTGGACAGGACGAGGCAATCTCGGCCGTGGCCGACGCAATCCGCCGTTCGCGCGCCGGGTTGTCGGATCCGAATCGTCCGTACGGTTCGTTCCTGTTCCTCGGCCCCACGGGTGTGGGCAAGACCGAACTGTGCAAGGCGCTTGCGGCATTCCTGTTCGATTCGGAAGATCATCTGATCCGTATCGACATGAGCGAGTTCATGGAGAAGCACAGCGTGGCGCGGCTGATCGGCGCGCCGCCGGGCTACGTCGGCTACGAAGAAGGTGGTTATCTGACGGAAGCGGTGCGTCGCAAGCCGTACAGCGTGATTCTGCTCGATGAGATCGAGAAGGCTCACCCGGACGTCTTCAACGTACTGCTGCAGGTGCTCGACGACGGCCGCATGACCGATGGCCAGGGGCGTACCGTGGACTTCAAGAACACGGTCATCGTGATGACGTCGAACCTCGGTTCACAGGTCATCCAGGCTATGGTCGGCGAGCCGCAGGAAGCCGTGAAGGATGCGGTGTGGGAAGAAGTGAAGCTGCATTTCCGTCCGGAATTCCTGAACCGGATCGACGATGTCGTGGTGTTCCATGCGCTCGATCGCTCGAACATCCAGTCCATCGCGAAGATCCAGTTGCAACGTCTGCATGACCGGCTGGCCAAGCTCGACATGCAACTGGTGGTGTCGGACGAGGCGCTGGAAGTGATCGGCAAGGTGGGCTACGACCCGCTGTTCGGTGCGCGGCCGTTGAAGCGTGCCATCCAGCAGGAAATCGAAAACCCGGTCGCCAAGCTGATCCTGGCTGGCAAGTTCGGGCCGAAGGACGTGATTCCGGTGGAAGTGGAAGACGGCAAGCTGGTGTTCGACCGCGTCGTACACTAAGCGAGGCATCGAGGGGGCGGCATGCATGCGCCGCTCCAGAAGCAAAAAGAAAGGGCAACGAAGCGATTCGTTGCCCTTTTTTATATGCGAGCGCTTGCGTGACAGCGTGCGGTACGCCCTGATGATGCAAAGTGGTCAGCGCGCAGGCAACGAAGCATGAACGCTTCATTCATCAGCGCATCGTCAGCGCATCATTTGCGCACTATCCACGCGGCGTCACCGCTCGCTATCCGCGAGCTGAACGCCACGGCGATTCCTCACGCCGTGTTTGCCACGCGCACTGGCCCAACGCCTGTCATGCGCTGGAACATTACCTCAGGCGTTACCCTTGCCGAACAGTGACGTCAGGCCACCCAGCGCGCCCAGCACGGTTGTCGAATTCAACTGACCTTCCGCGGGCACTTCGCCGTTCGGCGTGGCGGCATTGACCACGTGCGGCAGGATCTGCGACAGCAGTCCAGCCACCTGATCCGGCTGAACGCCTGCCTTGGCCGCAAGGTTAGTGACCGTATCCGAGCCGAGCACGTTGTGCAGCGTGTCGGGAGAGATCGGCTGGTTTTCGCCGTTGCTGATCCACGAGCCGATGATGTCGCCCGCGCCTTTGTCCTTGAACTGCTGAATCAGGCCGTTGAGGCCACCCGGCTGGTTGTTGACGAATTCGAGCGCGCTGGTGACGAGAGCTTGATGGCCACCACCTTCCGGCGATTGGCCCAGCAGGGAACCGATAGTGTCGAACAGGCTCATGACAGTCTCTCTTGAATGCCGGTGTTCAGATGCGAGGCCGGCGGGTGGAAACGCCGCGCGGTTGCGCGGCACCGGGTGGATCGAAGACACAACGTGCATGAAACCGTACGCCGTGTCGTGTGCTCGTAAATGGCACGAGGTCGGGCCTGAAGCAGGGGATGAAACATCCCGCGAAACAGTTCGTCGTGCAGAAATTCAGGCGCCCGATGCGGCTGCGGCGGAAGCCGCCTTGCTCTTCTTCGCCTTCTTCTTCGAAGCCTTGCTGCCCGATGCATCCATCGGTGCGCTGGCCGCTGCCGCAGGCGCTGTGGCGGCGGTCGCTGCCGTAGTGGCCGCAGCGTCGGAGGCCGCGCCCTTGCTCTTTTTCTTCGACTTCTTGCTGGCCGATGCTTCAGCCGGCGCGGCGGCGGTCGTCGCTGCCGGTGTGGTTGCAGCGGGCGTCGTCGCAGCAGGCGCAGCGGTCGTGGCGGCTGCGGTGGATTTGGCGCTCGAGGTACTAGACTTCGTGGCCGCCTTGGTGCCGGCCGGCGGCGCCGACGAGCCGTTGATGGTGAGCCCCGCTGCTTCGAGGTTGGTGACCGACTTGGTGCCGATACCCTTCACGCGGGTGGCGAGGTCGTCAGCGTCCTTGAAGGGGCCGTTCTTGGTGCGCTCGTCGATGATGGCCTTTGCATGAACCGGGCCGATACCCTTGACTGTTTCGAGCGTGGCCTGATCGGCGGAATTGACTTCGACCGCGGCAGCGAAACCGGCTGATAGCGACAGGGCCAAGGCAACGCACAGCATGAGCAGCTTCTTCAGCATGGCAAGCACTCCATTGAGGGCAAAAAGTTAGCCGGAAACGGATGACGCGGGATGACGCGGAACGACGCGCTGGATTCAGCAGACACTGCGCTTAAGCATAGGATAAATCGCGCGCCCAATTTCTGAAAGCCGACGATTTATACCGATCGATTCGTGACAAGTAAATCGCATCGAACAATATTTAAAGATTCCGCCTACCTTTGGGGCGTTTTTGGCGCGATAGGTGCGTGCGTTGCACTCGCCGCGCGCGTGGTGCTAGTTGAGTTCGGGGCAGACGCACGCGCTACGGCTCCGCGAACTTCGAAGTTCACCGAATCGTCGACACTGCCATCGGCATTCACCAGTTCCAGCACATGGTGGCCGGGCCACGGCAGCCACGGCACGCGCGTCGCGTGGCCGAGCGGCTTGCCGTCGAGACGCCAGTTGCTTTGTGTCGAGGCGCCGCTCGCGCGCTCGAACGAAATGCGCTGGCGGGCCGCGGGAATGTCGGGATCCAGCGCGAAAATGGTGCCGTCGGCTGGCGCGCCGATGCGCACCGTGCCACGCGTCGAGACCCGCTGCGCCGCGCCGCTGGCGTTCGCGGCGAGCCCCACGACGGGCGTCTGCGTGCCCTGTAAGAACCATTCGTTGCGCGGTGGTTCGATGTCGTTTTCAAACGTGACTCGAGTTTGAATCACATTGGACGGCGCGGCGGGCAAAGTGCTGGGCACACGCCGATGCAGATAGCCGACGATCGCCGCCCAGATCGGCGCCGCGCCTGTGACACCTGAGACGTCCCACATCGGCGTGCCGTCCGCATTGCCCACCCACACGCCCACCGTATAGCGTGAAGTGAAGCCGACCGTCCAGTTGTCGCGCATGTCCTTGCTGGTGCCGGTCTTGACAGCGGAAAAGAAGCGGGTGGCAAGCGGACTGTCGAAGCCGAACGTGCGGGTGCGTGCGTTGTTGTCCGCCAGCACCGTGGTGATGATGAAACTGGCCTGCGGGCTGAATACGCGTTGCGGCATGGGTGCCACAGGCGTTGCAGCGCCGTGTGGTGCGGGCGTGCACTGTGGCAGGTCGCAGGTTGACGCCACGCGCCCGCCGTTGGCGAGCGCGCGATACGCGTTGGTGAGCGACAGCAGCGTGACATCGGCGCTGCCGAGCGCGAGGCTGTAGCCGTAGTAGTCGCCGCTTTGCGTAAGCGGCAGACCGAGCGTGGTGAGCGTTTTTGCGAAGCGGTGCGGCGTCACCATGACGAGGGTGCGCACGGCCGGTACGTTCAGCGACGAGCCCAGCGCGGTGCGCACGCTAACCCAGCCCTTGAAGTCCTTGTCATAGTTCTGCGGAATATACAGGCCGCCACCCGCTGCGAGATCGAGCGGGGCATCGTCCAGCAGGGAAGCGGTGGTGAGCCGCCGTTCGTCGAGTGCCTCGGCATAGAGAAACGGTTTGAGCGTCGAGCCCGCCTGACGCAATGCGAGCACCGCGTCGACATCGCGCGCACCCGACAGCGCACCCGACGAACCCACCCACGCGAGTACCTCGCCCGTGGCATTGTCGAGCACCACCGCGGCACCGTCCTGCACGTTGCGTGGATGCGCGCGGGCATTCAGTTCAACCAGGGTTCGCGTGAGCGTGTCACGCGTGAAGCGTTGCAGGTTGGCATCGAGCGTGGAGCGGATACGGGCGCCCGCGACTGGATGCAGTTCGGCGGCGACATGCCGCGCGAAATGTGGCGCAAGGTCGCCATCCTGGCCGATGGCAAGTGTAGCCGGCGCCGGGCGCGCAAACGCGAGTTGCACGAAGCCGTCGAGGTTGTCGCACGCGTTAGCCGCCTGCATGTCGCGCAGAATCCGGCAGGCGCGTGCGCTGACCTTGGCGTAGGGCGCGTTCGGCGCGCGGATCAAGGCGGCGGCGACGGCCGCCTCGCGCTCGTCGAGACCGGATGGTGCTTTGCCGAACAGGCTCGCGGACAGTGCCGACAGGCCGACACTCTCACCGCGAAACGGCACCAGATTCAGATACGCCTCGAGGATCTGATCCTTGCGCCAGCTTCGCTCCAGCCACAGCGCGCCGACGGCCTGACTGGCCTTCTGCGTAATCGAACGTTGTCCTGAACGTTGCGGGTTGTCGTCCAGCAACCCGGTGAGTTGCATGGTGACCGTCGAGGCGCCGCGCGTGCGCGTATTCCACAGATTGCCCCACGCGGCGCCCGCCGCGCCGCGCCAGTCGACGCCGCTATGCGCATAGAAGCGTTTGTCTTCCGAGACGACGATGGCCTCGCGTAATGCCGGCGATACGTCCGCAAGCACGACCCAGTCGCCGCGCCGCTCACTGGCGTCGATGCGTGTGCGTTGCAGCGGCTCGCCGTCACGTGACAGCAGCGTCCAGTCCGAGCTGTGCCAGTTCGCGCGGACCTCGTCGAACGAGGGCAGCGCGTGGGCCGCAAGCGAAACGACGCACAGGCTCGACGCTACGACGACGCGAGCGCTTGTGGTTGCGCGTGCGACGCCAGCCACGCCGGTTCGCCAACGGCACGGTGCAACTGGGCGTTTGGCGTCGGCTGAGTTCATCGCGTCGACTCGTTTCCGCCGTTCATTTCGCACTAGCTGAAGCAGGCGCGCTCGCCGCTGCCACGGGCGCGGGCTGCACGACGACCGGCGCGTTCGGAAGCGCGCCGAAGGTCGATGGCGCGTACAGCGCTTCGACGCGCGTGGGCGGCAGACCGAACGTGCCCACGTTGTTCAGGCGGACGGTGTATTCCACCGAATATTTACCCTTCGGCAGATAGTCGTAAAACGCCCGATAGCCGTCGAAGCCGCGCTCCACAAATACCGGCGTCGTATCCTGATCGGACTTTTCGCCTTGTGTGGCAGCCTCGGAATCACGACCCAGACCGGAACCGAGAATCGTCGCGCCAGCCGGGATGGGATCGTTGACGACGACCCAGGTCATGTCCGTCTGCGCGTCGATGTCGAGATGCACCCGCACCACATCGCCGCGCGAATAGACGCCTCGCACCGCCGGATCGAGCGGCGTCACCGTCCGCGTGATGCGATAGCCCGCCGCGAGCGGCGCCTTCAGTGCGACGGCCGCAAGGCTTTCGATGCTCGCCCACGGCTTGCCGGTGCCCTCGTGCGTGAGCGTCAGCGGCGTAGCTGTGCTGGCGGCATTGGCGGGCCACGGCAGCAATTCGCTGCGGGCGGCAGCGGAGCGCGTGGCCGGTGTGGCTGAAGGCATTTGCGCAGCCGTTGACGTGGCTGGCTGCGCACCACCAGCCGTTGCCGAGGCCTCAGGCTTTGCCGAAGCAGAGGCCTGATCCCACGAGATCGTCTTGTCGAACGTACCAAACTGCAGCTTCGTCTGACCCGTGACCGGCGTGCTTTCGAACACCTGCGAGAAACGCGCGAGCGCGAGCGAGCCCCACAGGTTGGCGGTGGTGGTTTGCCAGGCGCCGTTGCGTTGCAGCGCGAGCAGACCTGCCACGAGGCGCGGCATCTCGTCCTTCCATGCCGGCGCATCGACGAACGTCAGCGCGGTGCGCGCGGCGTTGTCCTCGGGGCCCGTCATCAGCCACCACAGGTCGTCGCCGGCGTCGGTGGAGAAGGTGAGGCGCGTGCCCTGATACGTGAGCCGTGCCCGCAGGATCTGTTCGACCTGCGCGCGTTTGTCGTCGCGTTGCGCGATACCTGGCACACGCGAGAGGATGGCGTAGTAGTCGAGCAGCGCCGAGGTCGGCCACTGGTTCGGCGCGATTTCGATGGAGCCGAGCATGCGCGGCTGCGCCATGCCGTAGCGCGACAACGCTTCCAGCGCCGCGAGCTTGCGCAAGTCGAGGTCCTTGCGCGGCGCCCACGTGTTGCGCTCGATACGGCCTTCCACAAAGCCCACCAGACCGCCTGTGAGCTTGCCGCGCAGGTCGTCGGGCAGCGCAAAGCGCGCGTCGAGTTTCGATGCTTCGTCGCTGACGGCCAGCAGGTACGCCGTCAGGGTCGGACTGCCGTGATTGCCGCTATCGTCACTCGGCGGGAAGTAACTGGCGAGGCCGTCGCCGTCCAGATAAACCGGCATCCGCGCAATCACGGCCTGCCATTGCGCCGCATCGCGCAAACCGAGCGCACGCGAGGTCTGTTGTTCGAGACAGTTGTACGGATAGCGTTCGAACCAGCGGCGCACGCCCGGCATGCCGTCCGCAAGCCGCGCCTGCAAGGCGATCGCAATGCCGCCGCGCACGGCGCCCGCGTTCGTCGTCGTGGCATCCGGCGGCGCGGCCACGGGCAGTGACAGCGTGCCGTCGATCTGCGTGAGCGTGGCCTGCTGGACCGTAACGGGCAGTGCGGCGGTGACACGCTGCGCGATCTTGACGGCGTCGCTCGCATGCGGGCCGCCTTGCTCGGCGGCGCTCACATTCCACGTGAGCGCCGGGGAGGGCGCGTCGGCCACACCGTCCGGCGCAGTCACGTTCCATGCAACTTCGCGCGCCGAATCAGCGGCGAGATCGACCGTTTGCGGGGCGAGCGTGAGGCCCGTCACATTCGGCGTGACGACCACCTGCATCGCCCGCGGCGTGGTGTTGCGCACCGTGAACTGGGCGCGGAACGCGTCGCCTTCGCGGATCAGCGGTGGCAGACCTGAGATCAGTTGCAGATCCTGGGTACTGCGTATGGATGTGCTGCCGGTGCCGAACTGGCCCGCGCCGACCGCCGCAATCGCGACGATCCGGAAGCTGGTGAGCGCGTCGTTGAGCGGCACGTCGAGCGAGGCCGCGCCGTTGGCGTCGAGCGTGACGCGCGGATTCCACAGCAAGAGCGTATCGAACAGCTCGCGGGTCGCGGTATGCCCGCCGCCTCCGCCAGCCGGCACGGCCTTACGGCCGAAATGGCGGCGTCCGACGATCTCCATTTGCGCGGTCGCCGTTTCGACGCTGTAGGCGCGGCGCTCCAGCATCGCATCGAGAAGGTCCCAGCTTTGATTGGACATCAGTTCGAGCAAGGCTTCGTCCACAGCCGCCACGGCGATCTGCGTGCCGGCCGGCGCAGGCTTGCCGTCCGGCATGCGCACCTGCAGCTTGATATGGGCCTTGCCGCGCACGGCGTATGACTTCGCATCCGGCGTTACGCTGACCGCGAGTTTGTGAGCCGCCGTGCCCACCTTGATTTCGGCGAGTCCATAACGGAATGCCGGCTTCGACAGGTCGACGAGCGGCGTGGGCGCCTCGTATTGACGGCCCTCGTACCAGAACGCACGCGCCCATTCGAGCGGCGCTTTCCAGCCCCACGTGAAGAACGAATACCACGGCACTTCGTGGATGCGGCCGCGCAGTGCCAGCACGGACACGTACACGTTGGGTCCCCAGGCTTCGTTCACTTTCAGCTCGACCGTCGGATTCTTGCCGTCCAGCGTGACGACGTGCGTTTCGATCACACCCTCGCGTTCCACCGCGACGAGAGCGGTGGCGAAACGGAACGGCATGCGCACCTGAAAGCGCGCGGTCTCGCCCGGTTCATACGCGGTTTTCTCCGGCAAGACGTCGATTCGATCGGTGTTTTCACCGCCGAACCACAGATCATCTTCGCGCGTGACCCATACCGAAGTGGTCGCGCTCGACACATTGCCGTCGCCGTCTTTCGCCGTGACGACGAGGTCGATATTGCCTGCCTCGCGCAGCTTTGCATCGCACGACAGCAGACCGTGGTCGTCGCTCTTGCCGCTGCACAGCGAGCCGAGGTCCTTGATCTCGGTGTGGTTGTCGTAGGCATAGAAGCCGCCCACCATGCGTTTGCGCGAGGTCGTCGTGATGCGCGCGATGCCACGCACGTCGAGCGCCACGCCGGCGCGTGGCTTGCCTTGCAGATCGAGCGCCAGCGCCTTGACGGGCACCGCGTTGCCCACCGATACCCATTGCCCCGATTTGACGCCTGCCACCACGGCTGCCGGCCACAACGTCGTGCCGCCCGCGATGGTCTGCACTTCGCCATTGGGATCGGCGAAGGTCGCTTCGAGCGCGAGCCGTTTGGGCGCGTCGACGTGCGGCAGGTTCTTCAGCGTGAGCGCACCCGAGCCGTTGCGATCGAGCGTGACGGCCTCCTTGTCGGCGATCAGCTTTGAACCGTCGTCGGCAGGCTGGCTGTCATTGCCGGTGTCTTCGTCATCGGACGCCGCGGTGTCGTCGCCGGTATGCGGCGTATAGGGCGTGAAGCTGAAGTCAGGGAAGCTGTCGGCGAAGGCGGGTGTCGTGCTCTTGAGCAGCGCGGAAACCTGCACGGGCAGATTCGATGCCGCGCCGCCCGCCACATAGTCGATCTGCAACGCCAGCGGTGCTGCTTTGGCCGCCACCAGCGGATGTGTCTTCTCGTCACGCACTGCGATGGAGCCCTTGAACACCGGCAAGCGGAATTCCTCGACCCGGAAGCTGCCGGATTCGTAGCTCATGTGCGATGGCGCGGCGTCGTCGTTGCTGTCGCTGCCGTTGTCATTGCTCGAGTCGTTATCAGACGTGGCATTGGCGTCGCCGTCATCCAGCGTGACGCTATATTCGCCCAGTTTCGCCGCGACGGGAATCACGAAGGTCGATTCGGCGCTATGGTCCGCGCCCCACGTGAGCGGCAGATGGTAGGTCTGGCCGCTGCCGAGATGACGGATCGTCACGCGAGTCGGATAGCGCTTGGGAAAGCCGAAGCCGTGCAGCGTTTCGACGCGGATCAGATGTTTCATCGAAACCGTTTCACCGGCGCGCAGCAGCGTGCGGTCGAAAACGGTGTGCGCGCGAACCGTCTGTTCGCTGCTGGTATCCGTCGGGACGTTGAAGCGCCAGGATTCGATGCCGCGATTCCAGTCCGAACGCACGAAGGCCATGTCCGCGCCGGTTTTGGGATCGTCCACCCGGGCCGACACGAAGAAGCCGTCAAAGCTCTTCTCGCCGCACTTCGAGAGCGGCGCGAGCGGTTTGTCGATGCTCAGCAGGCCGTGGGCGTCGGTCTTGCCCGTGGCCAGTTGCGCGCCGTTGCAGTCGCTCACGCGGATGTCGGCGTTCGGCACCGGCTGGCCCTTGTCCAGCGACGTGACCCACACTACGCTGTTTTCGCGCCCTTGCTTGAAATGCACGCCCAGGTTGGTGATGAGCACAGCGGTGCGCACGTACATTGGCGCAGGCTTGCTCAGCAACGAAGCGCCGAGCGCGGGCGAGGCCAGTTCGATGACGTAGAAGCCGGGCTTCGTCACCGGCACGCCGACCACTTCGAACGGCCGCAGCGCTTTCGGGTCGGCCTTCGGCAAGTCGAGTGTCGCGACGCCACGCTGCCCAGCCAGCAGCGACAGCGAGCGGATGTCGACGAGCGGATCCTTGCGGTTGTCGTCTTCCGCGGACTGGTCGGGCGAGCGCGGCACGTACACCGGATGCTTCGTGCGCTTCAGCAAGCCCGGCATCTGCGCGTTGATATCCGACACGTTCATGGCATAGCCGTCGAAGCGATCCACGAGACGCATCCAGTTGCGGATATCGGTGTCCGCATCGACGCGCAATTGCGTGAACTGGGCGCTGCCGGCGTTGAGACCGGCCACATGCAGATCGGCTTCGACATTGCGCAGCGTGACCGGCACGAGCGCGGGCATGTCAGGTTCGGCAAAACGCTCGACGATGCCAAACGTGCCCGACGAGAACTTAGCGAGCGGCGGCATGGGCGCCGTGCTGGTCTTGAGCGGGAACAGATCGGCGTTGGTGAGCGCCCGCCCGCTGACGTCGTGCAGATTCGCCGGGATCTCGACGGTCAGATCGGCGTGCTCGGGCAGCGGTGCGGCAAATTCGACCGTGGATGTTTCGGCATCCTTGTCATCGGGACGGAAGGTCGGCGCAATGGAGCCTGACGGACCAGTGAGGCGCAGTTTCTCAGCATCGCTGCGGGCGATGGGGGCGTTAAAGCGCACTTCCACGGGCCGCAGCGGCGTGCACGGCGCCTTGGCGTTTTCACGTTCGCAGGAAAAGCTGGCGGCGAAAGGCTCGCGCACGGTGTAGTCGAAGCGCCGTTCCGTGTCGTTCGTGAGCCCGCTTGGACTCGCCACACCCACGCCGTAGACGAGTTGCATCTTTGCGCCCGAAGGCAGGGTCTGCTGACACTGCAGCGTCAGGATGCGGGCGGCGTCTTTGGTGAGGCGAAAGCGCTTGAGCAGGGCGGTGCGGGAGGCGTCATCGAGATTCTTGACGGGGATGCGATTGCCGAGGCCGCTGGACTCGCACCAGACGTTTTGCAGCACCGACGCGTTCGTGGCGGGCCCATTGAGCGTAAGCACGAAAGCCTGGTTTTCTTCGATTTCGCCGCTGTCCGGATTGGCTTCCTGCACGAACGGGCCGCCGGTTTCAAAGGCGAAGCGGCGCGGGCCGGTCATCGCATGGCTGCTGAGTGTTTTCAGGCCGTCGTTGAGGTCGACCGTGCAGCGCATGCCGGGCGGCAAATCAGCGGTGAAATCCCACGCCCAGGTTTTCTCGTCGATCCAGTGACCCTGACCCGTGCTCGCGGTGGCGTCGTTGCAATGCACCTGCGCGGGAGGCGGGGCGGTGGCCGAGCCGAACGCGATCATGGCTTCGTCGAACTTGACGACCACCTGGCGGACCTGCGCGACCTTGCCTTGCGGCGACACACTGGTAATGCGCGCGGCATCGGCATGCCGGCTGGACAGGCCAAACGCGGCCATGCAGACGGCGAACACGGAAAGCGTGACCATTGATGCCGCCCACTTCCACTTTTGTTTGAGGCTGCCGCGCATCGATCCCGCTCCTGTTTGCTTACAGAGTGCTGGCGATTCTACTGGACGACGATGGCTATCCCAACTGCGTGGCGCGTCTCAAATCGGCGAGTGTGAATGGCAGCAACAGTCGCTTGACTTGGCGTGAATTCGAAGTCCTAAGTTGAGTTTGTCACGCAAACGATGCGACTTCGAACGCGCGTTTTACGGCGTGCAAAGTGTTCCGGTGGCGGGAGACAAAGAGGGGAGAGCGTGAGGCGCGAGGGTGGTGCTGCGGTGGGCGCGGAGTGAGACGCTGAAGGTTGGAGGCGCGGTGGGAGAGCGGACAGCTCTACGCCGCGTTACACCGCACCGTCCGTCTGTGGCGCGTGGCCCGCTTGCAGATGGCGCTTGCTCACCATGCGCAGATAGAGGGCGAGCCCGACACCGGCGATGCCCAGACTCGCCATATTAGCGAACCAGAAACCGCGTGCGCCAGTGAGCCACACCGGCGTTGCGCCAATGATGTCGAAGCCAAGCAGATACCCGCCGCCCAGTCCGACGCCCCACAGGGCCACCGCATAGATGACGGTGGGCACCACCGCGACCTTGTAGGCGCGCAGGATGAACGCCGCGGTGACCTGCAGCGAATCGAACACGTGATAGAACACGACGATCAGCACCAGCGGCATGGCCGCCGCCGCGACCTGCGCGTTCGGCGTGTAGCCTTCGATGATCAGCGGCCGCAGCGCGAGCACGATCACGCCATAGCAGCAGGCGATCATCACCGCCATCAGGATGCCGTGCCGCGACAGCGTGCGCGCGGCTTCATGGCGATGTGCGCCGAGCGCCTGGGCGACCAGCGTGGAGGTGGCAATGCCAATCGACAGTGGCGTCATGTAGAGCACGGCACCGACGTTGCCGGCGATCTGATGCCCGGCCAGCGTCGTGGTGCCGAAGCGCGCGATGAACAACGCCATGAAGGTGTACGAGGTGACCTCGATCAGATACGAAAGGCCCATTGGCAGGCCGAGGCGCAACTGCGCCGCCTGACGGCGCCATACCGGCCAGCAGAAGTGCGAGAAGATCGCGAACGGGCGGAACACGTCGAGGCGGGTCATCAACAGGATGCCGACCACCGCCAGCGTCCAGTTGATCGCCGTACTGGCAAGCGCGCAACCGGGACCGCCGAGCGCCGGCACACCGAGGCCGCCGAAGATGAACCAGCGATTGAGCGGAAACTTCAGCAGCAGCGCGCCGACCTGCAGGATCATCACGAGCCGCGGCTGGCCGACTGCGTTGGTCAGCGAACTATAGATGCGGAAGGTCAGGCCGGCCGGCAGCCCGAACGCCAGGATCTGCAGATAGGCCACCGTGCGATCGTGCAGCGCCGCCGGCACCCGCGCGACATGCAGGATGGGCTCGGGAAAATACAGGATCAGGAAGCCGAGCGTCATCAGCGCGAACGCCAGCCAGAACGACTGGCGTACTTCCTCGCCGATCTCGCCGTAGCGCCGCCCGCCATAGAGCTGCCCGGCGATAGGCTGGAGCGCAGTGAGAATGCCGGTCAGGCCGATATACACGGAAATGTAGATCGACGAACCGAGCCCAAGGGCCGCGAGGTCCACGGCCGAGTAGCGGCCCACCATCGCCGTGTCGATCACGCCGAAGGCGATGATCGCCAGCTGGCCGATCAGCACTGGCCAGGCCAGTGCGGCGATTTTCCGCACGTCCGCGAACATGATCAGTCCGTCTGCGCCGGCGCGGCTTTGTTGGGGCGCCACGCGCGGTGTTTCGCGGGCGGCTTCGGACGGTCGATACGCACGTACAGGCGGAAACGTTCGTCGCGGTCGGCTACGCGGCGGCCTTCCCAGACGAGCTTCCAGACGAAGTTCGACATCGAGCTGGGTTCGCCGTAGTCCTGGGTGTCCTGACGCAGGATGACGTCGCAGTCCTGATCGAAGGCGAAGTGCATGTGGCCGAAGTAGGCGAAGGTCGCAATCTGCGCGTTACCGAGCCGCACCGGCGAAATGCAGCTGTAGTCGTCCGGCAGATGAGAAGCGATCTGCTCGGCCACGTCTTTATAGGTCCGGCTGTAGTTGACCACCGGTAGCCACAGCGTCATCAGCAGCACCCACATCAGCGTCGTGCCGGCGCTGGAGAGCACCACGCTGCGCCAGAGCACCTTGGGGTGACGTGCGAGGCGCCAGCGCACCAGCACGAACCAGCAGACCGTGACCGCCACCGCACACACGAACGACAGAATCTTGAACTGCGGCACGAAGCCGGGCGCGAGGCGCGCCAGGTTGCGGGCGAGGGGATGCGGGAAACCAGTGAGCCCCGCGCACCACACCAGCCAGACGAAGGTGCCGAGAATGGTGAAGCTGAGGAGCGCGAACCAGTCGATCGCGTTGATGGCGCCGCGCTTGAGCGTCGGCAAGGCGAACGTGGCCAGCACCGAGAGCGCCGGCAATAGCAGCATGTAGAGCTGGTTGGTCTGGTGGCTTTGAATCACCACGAGAATCAGCAGCGGCGTGATGACCGACAGCGGAATCGCGACGTGCGGCGCGCGTCGCAGACCGGACCAGCTAAACCACGCCCAGACCGCGAGCGGCCAGGCCGGCCACGTGAAGAGCGGCAGGTTCTTCAGCGCGTAACGGGCCACCGAGCCGGGCGGCCCGGCAAACGCATTGATGCTGCTGTTCACCCATTGATTCAGATACCAGACGGCGTCGTCCGGGAAGGCCGTCAGCGCCACGACGGGCCACGCGAGCCCCAGCACGAGGGCGACTGGCAGGCCGGCCAGCAGGAGCCAGCGCGAGCGCGTCTCGGGCACGATGATGGTCATGGTCAGGGTGCCTATCAGCAGCGCCCCCACCAACACCGGATTGGCCGCCAGCGCCACCAGTCCGAGCGCCAAGCCCCACACGAGGGCGCCTTGCACGGGCTTGTCGATCATGCGCACGAGGCCGTACACCAGCATCGCAATGCAGATGAACTCCACCAGTTGCGGGGTGGTCTCGTGGCCGCGTTCGGCCAGGCCGAAGCAGGCGAGCAGGATCAGCAGCGCGCCGTCGGCGAGTGTGCGGCCGTAATCGCGCGGCTCCGGTTCGCCGCCAAAGGCGTACTTGAAGGGCTGGACCTCGGCGCGGCGGCCGAGCAGATAGGCGGCATACCAGACGAACGCGCACGCGCCGCAAAACAGCAGGCCGGTGAAGACGCGCGAGGCATTGCTGGCGTCGACCCACGGCGCGAGCGCGCGGATCGAACTGGCGCCGAGCCAGTAGCCGAGTGGGCCGTTGTCCGTGAGGTACTTGCCGACCAGATTCGGGAACAGCCAGTCGTGCCAGTTGCCATTCGCCATCGTCCACATGACGCCGAAGCCGGCTGCGTCCTCGTTCTTCCACGGATCGCGCCCGAACAGGCCAAACGACGCATAGACGATACAGATGGTGAGCAGCAGCCAGCGCGGCAGGGCGCTCGTGGCGGAAGCAGTGAGGCGAACGACTGGTCTCATGCGGATATGTTGATCTCGGATAGGCGTTTCGGCGGGCGGCGGACAGGGAGCCCGCCAGGATGGCCGATTCGCAGCATCCGGCATTGTAGACGGGGCGCGGGCCCGGAGTCACGGCCGGTAACAGCGCGCAACTTCGCGGACGTTCTCGTAATAAAGCTCGCAGCGTAGCGCCGGCGGCAGGGCCTGGCGCATCGTGCCCACGCCGCGCCAGGCGACAAAAAAGGGCAGCGTGGGCTGCCCTTGTTTGTTTCGATCATGTTTCGGTTCGGTGTGCGACCCATGCCGCCGCCCAACCTGAAACTTGCCGAGGTATTACTTCGCTGCCTTGCCGGTAGCGCGCGTACCGAACTTCTTGTTGAACTTCTCGACGCGGCCTGCCGTGTCCATGATCTTTTGCTGACCCGTGTAGAACGGATGCGATTCCGACGACACTTCGATCTTCGCGAGCGGGTAGGTCTTGCCGTTGAATTCGGCGGTTTCGCGCGTCTGGATGGTCGAGCGGGTTACAAACTTGAAGTCGTTCGACATGTCGATGAACAGGACTTCGCGATAATTCGGGTGAATGCCTTCTTTCATGGTATTTCCTTTAGTCTGGCGGTAGCCAACCCGCGTGCCGCCGCAGTTTCCGTGTTACCGGTTGCGATGACATCTTGGCGCGAGCCACTTGCCTAAGGTCGAAAAACGGCGATTATGCCAGAAAATCAGTCGCTTGACGATTCCTGTGAAGGTTTTTTCGCGCTCCGGGGCCGTCTACAGGCGCTTTGGCGGTAGTTGGGCTGTTGTGTTGGCCGGCTTGGGTGGCCGCTTGCGTGTGACCGCCTGCCTCGACCGCCTAGCCCGCGGTGCTGGCCGCCTGCTGCGGCAATGCGCCGACCCGTGCCGGATCCTGCCGGTAGTAGCGGGCGAGCAGGCGGTACAACTCGGGATACCCGGCTTCGAACGCGTGCGGCTGGACGAACAACGCCTCACTGCAAACGGCAAAAAATTCCGAGGGATGATCCGCGGCATACGGGTCGATCAGCGAGTCGCGCTCGAAACGCGCCCAGCGCCGCTCGGAAACGGCGTCGACTTTGGCGCAGAACTGGTCGTACGCGTGGTCGAACACATCGCCCCAGGCAGCGGGATCGAGCGGCGCGTGCCAGCGGCGAAACAGCGGCGGATGACCGTCGGCTTCGCCGTTCAGCATGTCGATCTTGTGCGCGAACTCGTGGATCACCACGTTGTAGGCGTCCTGCGTATCCACTGCATCCGTCATCTGCGCGTCTTCCCACGACAGCACCACCGGGCCGCCTTCCCAGGCCTCACCGCTCGCATCGTGTTCGACTTCGTGGACCACGCCGTCTTCGTCCTCGACTGTTTTGCGAATCACGAATTCGCCCGGATACACGATCACGCCCACCCAGCCCTTGTAGAGGTCGAGGCCGAGGTTGAGCACCGGCAGGCAAGCCTGGGTGGCGATCGCAACCGTCATGGCGTCGTTCAGTTCGAGCTCGTGCGCGGTCGAAAATTCTTTCTGCGCGAGGAAGAGGCTCGTCATCTCGCGCAGCCGCACGAGGTCCGCGGCGTCGAGGTAGGCGAGGAAGGGCAGACCGGCAAGCGTGGTCTGCCAAAGCGCGTCGTCGATCGGGAAGTTACGCAGTGCCCGCTCGCGGCGCCGCGCGTCGAACCAATGGGTCAGTCTGGATAGCATCGCCTGAGTCGATCCGTCTTTGCCACGCGATAAAGGGACGCTTGCCGTTCGTGCGCGAACGTTGCGCTAGCGCAGATTCTAAACGTGAATCAACCGTGAGATGGGCGACCTTCAGCGCCATACACCGTGGATCGCGGCGCAAAAAAAACCGCCCTCGGTTCGCGAGGGCGGTTCTCGTGCAGCGTGCTCGGGACGTGCATGCTGCACGCCGCGATGCAGGGCAGCGTTTAGCTGCCGCCGCCACGTCGCATCATGTCGAAGAACTCGGAATTGCTCTTCGTCTGGCGGATCTTGTCGAGCAGGAATTCCATCGCTTCGACTTCGTCCATGTCATGGATGAACTTGCGCAGCACCCAGATCTTTTGCAGGATCTCGGGCTTGATCAGCAGTTCTTCGCGACGTGTGCCGGACTTGTTGAGGTTGATGGACGGGTAGACGCGTTTCTCAGCGAGACGACGTTCGAGGTGCACTTCCATGTTGCCGGTGCCCTTGAACTCTTCGTAGATCACGTCGTCCATGCGGCTGCCGGTTTCGATCAGCGCCGTACCGATGATGGTGAGCGAGCCGCCTTCCTCGATGTTACGGGCCGCGCCGAAGAAGCGCTTCGGACGTTGCAGCGCGTTGGCGTCCACACCACCGGTCAGCACCTTGCCCGAGGCCGGCACGACGGTGTTGTAGGCGCGCGCGAGACGCGTGATCGAGTCCAGCAGAATCACCACGTCGTTCTTCATTTCGACGAGGCGCTTGGCCTTTTCGATCACCATTTCGGCGACCTGAACGTGACGCGCAGCCGGTTCGTCGAACGTGGAGGCGATCACTTCGCCGGCCACCGAACGCTGCATTTCGGTCACTTCTTCCGGGCGTTCGTCGATCAGCAGCACGAACAGGATGACGTCCGGGTGGTTCTGTTTGATGGCGTGCGCGATGTGCTGCAGCATCACCGTCTTGCCGGACTTCGGCGAGGCGACCAGCAGACCGCGCTGGCCCTTGCCGATCGGCGCGATCATGTCGATGATCCGGCCGGTCACGTTTTCTTCACCGCGCATTTCACGTTCGAGCAGCAGCACCTTGTTCGGGTGCAGCGGCGTCAGGTTTTCGAACATGATCTTGTGCTTCGAGGCTTCCGGCGGCTGGCCGTTGACCTTGTCCACCTTTACCAGCGCGAAATAACGCTCGCCGTCTTTCGGCGTACGCACTTCACCTTCGATCGTGTCGCCGGTGTGCAGATTGAAGCGGCGGATTTGCGACGGGCTGATATAGATATCGTCCGTACTCGCCAGATACGAGGTTTCCGGCGAGCGCAGGAAGCCGAAGCCGTCAGGCAGCACCTCGAGCGTGCCGTCGCCGAAAATTGTTTCGCCAGTCTTGGCGCGTTTTTTAAGAATGGCGAACATCAATTCCTGCTTGCGCAGGCGGTTCGCACTTTCGATCTCGAGGCCATTGGCCATCTCGATCAATTCGGACACGTGCAGAGTCTTAAGCTCGGATAAATGCATACGGAGAACCCGCAGGAGAAGGTGCGACCTGAATGAAATCTGGGAGGAGAGTGAGCGGAACCGCTCAAGGACTTAAGCGTCTTTTCGACGTCTTGCGGATTCTAGCATAGCACACGCCAATTTCAGGCAGCGTGCCATAAAGGCATATTCTCGCTGTGCGTGTTGTCGGGCGACAACACGCACAGCGCTAATTTCTACTTAAGGCAAATTACAGGTTGCCGTCGAGGAACGCGGTGAGCTGCGACTTCGACAGGGCGCCGACCTTCTGCGCCGCAACCGCGCCATTCTTGAACAGGATCAGCGTGGGGATGCCGCGCACGCCGAACTTGACCGGGGTGGATTGATGTTCGTCCACATTGATCTTGGCGATCTGCAGGCGGTCGCCGTAGTCCTTGGCAACTTCGTCGAGAATCGGCGCAATCATCTTGCACGGACCACACCATTCTGCCCAGAAGTCGAGCAGGACCGGTTTGTCGGATTTAACGACGTCCTGTTCGAACGATGCGTCGCTGATATGCTTGATTTGTTCGCTCATGTATGAATACCTCTGTCGGATCGAGGCCCGCCTGAATTGCTCGCCACGATACATCAAACTAAGAAAACTTCTGTTCGCGTTGCCGCAAAGGGAGCCTTGCTGGCGCATTCGGGCGTTCCTCTCGGAGCGCGCCGGAAGGCACAGAAAGCTCGGCCTTACGGGACATTCGTACGTCAGTTTAGCCTAAATTGCTATGCGTTGCCCGTGGTGATAGTACTCATGCAGGCAGTAGGGCCAAGGCTTGCCGCGTGAGCACGATACGCTTCTACACGGCCTATCTGGAGGCCATTGCAGCGAACACAAGTGGGGGCGGCGCGAACTTTGTGCGGGCTTTGTGCAGGTTAATAGTCGCGCGGCAGGTCGAGCGATGGTAGAATCTTTCGTGACGGGCCTCCTCGCATGGAGGGGCGGTCAACCTGGTCAGGTCGGGAACGAAGCAGCCACAGCCGTTTTCCACCAGTGCCGAGGGTCGGGCTCGTCACCTTCCTTTTCTGTTTTTTCTGCATGTGCTTTTCTGCATGTCCTTCTGCGGTGTTTCTCCGCAATCTCCTTGATATCGTTGCTCGCCAGTCTTCGCGTTGAGCGTTGGTTGCGTGACGTTGATTCGCGCGCGTGTCCGCATCGGGTTGCATCGGTGTAGCCAGCAACATCCCGCACTGCTTCCCACTATTTTTTTCTATTGATGCGTTAGCCGGATTCAATCGGGCAAGCGCGTATTTCGGCACGTGGTTGAATCGTCGGTGCGCGCTATTGTTACTGATACAATTTCCCGATGACCTATCAAGTTCTCGCACGCAAATGGCGGCCGAAGGATTTTGCTTCGCTCGTCGGACAGGAGCACGTGGTGCGCGCGCTCACGCATGCGCTCGACGGCGGGCGTCTGCATCACGCCTATCTGTTTACCGGGACGCGTGGCGTCGGCAAGACGACGCTCTCGCGCATCTTCGCCAAGGCGCTCAATTGTGAAACCGGCGTGACTTCGACGCCGTGCGGCGTGTGCCGCGCGTGCAGGGAAATCGACGAGGGGCGTTTCGTCGATTACGTGGAGATGGACGCGGCGAGTAATCGCGGCGTCGACGAGATGGCCGCGTTGCTCGAGCGCGCGGTTTATGCGCCGGTGGACGCGCGCTTCAAGGTCTATATGATCGACGAAGTGCACATGCTCACGAACCACGCCTTCAATGCGATGCTGAAGACGCTGGAAGAGCCGCCGTCCCACGTCAAATTCATTCTCGCCACCACCGACCCGCAGAAGATTCCGGTCACGGTGCTGTCGCGCTGTCTGCAATTCAATCTGAAGCAGATGCCGGCCGGGCATATCGTCTCGCATCTGGAGCGCATCCTTGGCGAAGAGCACGTGCCCTTCGATGTCCAGGCGCTGCGTCTGCTCGCGCGTGCGGCGGACGGTTCGATGCGCGATGCGCTGTCACTGACCGATCAGGCCATTGCCTATTCGGCGAATCAGGTTACGGATGAAGCCGTGCGCGGCATGCTGGGCGCGCTCGACCAGAGCTACCTGATCCGCCTGCTCGACGCGCTGGCCGATGGCGACGGCGCGGCCGTGCTGGCCGTTGCCGATGAAATGTCGTTGCGCAGTCTGTCGTTTTCGACGGCGCTGCAGGATCTGGCCAGTCTGCTGCACCGGATCGCGTGGGGGCAGTTTGCGCCCGCATCGGTGCTCGACGAGTGGCCCGAAGCCGTGGACATTCGCCGGTTCGCCGACGCCCTGAGCGCCGAGCAGGTGCAGTTGTTCTATCAGATCGCGACGATCGGGCGCAGCGAACTCGGTCTCGCGCCTGATGAATACGCCGGCTTCACGATGACGCTGCTGCGCATGCTCGCTTTCGAGCCCGCGCCGACCGGCGGTGGCGGTGGAGCAGGTTCGCCGGTGCGTGGCGCTGGGGCAGGTGGCTCGGGCGGCGCCGGTAAGCGCACGGGTTCGCCGGCGGTTGCAGCGTTGCAGGCCGCCGCGTCGGTGCGTACTTCGGAAGCGGTGCCAGCGGCGCCGCTGCGTGCGCCAGAGGCGAGTGCGGCACGCGCCGAGCCTTCCCATGCGAGTGAGTCTTCGGCTGCAAAGCCGGCGCGGGTGGTGAGCGAAGCCGCTTTGGCCGCGCCGACACCCACGGTATCCGCGACACGTAACGACGCGTCAGACGAACCGTTCGAGAGCGTGCAGAACGTTGGCACGACTGGCGGTACAGGTGCTTCTGCCGAGGGCACGGCCGCGCAAGAAAACGCTGCGGAACGCCCGGCGCCTGATGAGCGCCTCGCGGCTTCGGTAGCGCAGCAAAGCGTGACGGGCACCGGGGCTTCTGACGAGGCGAGCGACGATAAGCCAGAGGAATCTGCATCCGCTGCGCTTGCGGATGAAGTCGACAGGGAAAATGCACGAGCCGAGATCGACGCGGGCTCGCGTGCACCGATCACCGTGGCCCAGCCGGACGAACGCATGGACCCGGCCGCGGCGACGGAATCGGACCCTGCATCAACGCTGACTTCGCCTATCCCGCCGGCACCAGCAGAATCCGCAGCGGCCGCCGCTCCGGAAGTGCTGCAAGCGCCTGCTGCGCAATCCGCACAAGCCACGGCGCGAGCAACGCCCGCCACGTCCACACCGGGCGTAGCAGCGCATGGCGAATTCGCCGACGCCGTACCGCGCCGCGCAGGTGGTGCAAGTGCCGCGCTCGACGTGCTGCGCAGCGCCGGCCTCAAGGTTTCGTCGGATCGTGGTCGCGCGAGCGCGGTGAGCGCGGCGAAGGCCGCGCCGCCCAAAGCCGCTGCGCCGCGCGTCAACGTGCCGGTTCCGACGGCCGCTCCGCGCGCCGCCGCGCCCACCGTTTTGGGCGAACGCGCGCAAGCACAGGCACGTCCGCAGGCACCTTTCCAGTCCAATGCGCAGGCCAACGCGCAGGCACCGGCACAACGCAACGCGGACCGTGGCGGCTCATCCGGTCCGCCGTGGGACGACATGCCGCCGGACGACTTCGTGCCGCTGTCAGCCGAGGACGACTATTTCGGTCCCCCGGACGACGGCTACATGCCGGTCTTCGACGCGGGTCCGGACGACGTGCGCGTCACGAGTGCGGCACCCGCACCGGCGCCTGTCGATACCCGTCCGTTGCCGCCTGCCATCCCGCTGGATGCGCTTGGCTTTAACGGTGACTGGCCGGCGCTCGCCGTCGGGCTGTCGCTCAAAGGAATTTCCTATCAGCTCGCGTTCAACAGCGAACTGATGGCGCTCGAAGGCACCACGCTCAAACTGAGCGTGCCGGTGCCGCAATACGCGGAAGCATCGCAGGTCGCCAAGCTGAAAGTGGCGCTGGCCGAACGGCTCGGCCATGAGGTTGGGGTGCAGGTCGTGGTCGGCCCGGCGCGCCGCACGGCCGCGGCCTTCGACGCAGCCGCGCGCGCGCAGCGTCAGAAGGAAGCCGAGCATGAGATCGGCACGGATCCGTTCGTACAATCGCTGATCCGCGAGTTCGGCGCGAGCATCGTGCCCGGTTCGATCCGTCCGATTGCCGCGGACGCCTCGGGCAACCCGCCGTCCACCCATTGATTCGTGGCGCACGAGGCGCCATATTCCCGCATAGCACGCTATCAAGAAGGAGCAGGTCCATGATGAAAGGTCAACTCGCCGGGCTGATGAAGCAGGCCCAGCAGATGCAGGAAAACATGAAGAAGATGCAGGAGCAACTCGCGCAGATCGAAGTCGAGGGGCAGTCGGGTGCGGGTCTCGTCAAGGTGACGATGACGTGCAAGAACGACGTGCGCCGCGTTTCGATCGATCCGAGCCTGCTCGCTGACGACAAGGACATGCTGGAAGATCTGGTCGCCGCTGCCTTCAACGACGCCGTGCGCAAGGCCGAGGCTACCGCCGCCGAAAAGATGGGCGGCATGACCGCCGGCATGCCGCTGCCGCCGGGCTTCAAGCTGCCGTTCTGAGCGTGCGCGGCGCGGGCAGCGAACACGTTGCAGATGTGACGCTGCCCTGCGGCGCAGGGCGTCGTACGGTACGTCGCAGCGGGGTGCAGCGCCCGATGCTGCGTACCACGTCGTATCCGGCACAGCGCGTCGCAACGCGATGCAACGACGCGCAAGCAGCGCACCCTGGCACGGCGTACGAGTTGCCGCGCGCGCGAGCGTCCATGAGCGCTCATGAGCATCTATGAGTACCCATGAGCGCGCGATTGCATCGCAACGAGGGCGCGGTGCGCTTGCCCGGTCGCATCCATTGCTGCCCACGTCACACCTATTTCGCCGCCGCTGATCCTGCATGAAACCACCTTCCGCCTTATCGGCGCTCGTCGAAGCGCTGCGTGCCTTGCCCGGCGTCGGGCCTAAATCCGCGCAGCGCATGGCCTATCATTTGATGCAGCATGACCGCGACGGCGCGGAAAAGTTGGGTCAGGCCTTGCTGTTCGCGACCGGCCATCTGCAGCACTGCGAGAAGTGCAACACCTTCACGGAGGCGCAGATCTGCGAGGTGTGCAGCGACGAGGAGCGCGATCCGACGCTGCTGTGCGTGGTGGAGACGCCCGCTGACCAGATCATGCTCGAACAGACCATGACGTATCGCGGTCTCTACTTCGTGCTGATGGGACGCCTGAGTCCGCTCGACGGCATCGGCCCGAAGGAAATTCACTTCGACCGGCTGGTGAAGCGCGCGTCAGATGGCGTCGTCAAGGAAGTGGTGCTCGCAACCAATTTCACCAACGAGGGCGAAGCCACCGCGCATTACCTCGGGCAAACACTCAAGGCGCGCGGTCTCGCCGTGACCCGTCTGGCGCGTGGCGTACCGGTTGGGGGCGAACTCGAATACGTCGACGCCGGCACCATTGCGCGCGCCATGCTCGACCGGCGTTCGCTGTAACGTCGCGCGCTGTCACGCCTGAGCTGAGGCGGAGGAGACACCATCCATGAGCACAACGTCTGAAGACGCACGTCCCGCCGGCCCGCTGGCGGGTGTCAAGGTGCTCGAACTCGGCACGCTGATCGCCGGCCCGTTCGCCGCGCGCTTTCTCGGCGAGTTCGGCGCGGACGTGATCAAGATCGAAGATCCCAAAGGCGGCGATCCGTTGCGCAAATGGCGCAAGCTCTATCCGGAAGTGGGCGGCACGTCGCTGTGGTGGGCCGTCCAGGCGCGCAACAAAAAGTCCGTCACGATCAACCTCAAGGCCGAGGAAGGTAAGGAAATCGTGCGACGGCTCGCGAAGGAAGCGGACATCGTCGTCGAGAATTTCCGTCCCGGCCTGCTCGAAAAACTCGGGCTCGGCTACGACGTGCTGTCCGCGGAAAATCCCGGGCTCGTGATGGTTCGTCTATCCGGCTATGGTCAGAGCGGACCGTATCGCGACCGGCCGGGTTTCGGCGCGATCGCGGAATCGATGGGCGGGCTGCGCCACATCACCGGCTATCCAGATCTGCCGCCGCCGCGCATCGGCATTTCGATCGGCGATTCGATCGCGGCGCTGCACGGTGTGATCGGCGCGCTGATGGCCCTGCATCATCGCCAGGTGAATGGCGGCAAGGGGCAGGTGGTCGACGTCGCGCTCTACGAGGCGGTCTTCAACATGATGGAGAGCGTCGTGCCCGAGTATGGCGTCTATGGCATGGTGCGTGAACGTACCGGTGCGTCGCTGCCGGGCATCGTGCCGTCGAACACCTATCCGTGCCGCGACGGCAGCATCGTGATTGGCGGCAACAGCGACCCGATCTTCAAGCGCCTGATGCTGGCGATAGATCGTGCCGATCTCGCGAATGATCCGGCGCTGGCGCACAACGATGGACGCGTGCCGCGTACGCAGGAGATCGACGGCGCGATTGCGGCCTGGCTCGCCCATCGCACCATAGACGAAGCGCTGGAGGTACTCAACGCGGCGGACGTTCCCGTGGGCCGCATCTATAGCGTGGCGGACATGTTCACCGATCCGCAGTTCATGGCGCGGCAGATGATCCAGCGCTTCAAGTGGCAGGACGGCAAGGAGATCACGTTGCCGGCCGTAACGCCGAAGCTTTCGCAGACTCCGGGTGAGACGCGCTGGCTGGGGCCGGAGTTGGGCGAGCATACGGACGAAGTGCTGCGCTCGCTCGGCTATGACGCGGAGCAGATCACACGCTTGCACGCGCAGCAGATCGTGTGAGCGGGAAGAAAGCGAAGGGCAGGAGGGAGACGGCGGTCACGCCGCTTCCTCCAGTTTCACTCGCAGGCGTCCGGAGCCTCTGCGGGCCCCGCGCCTCTGCCAGCGCTCGAAGCCTGTTCAAGCTCTTCAAGCGCGCCAGGCGCCTACGGCGTAATCACCACCTTACCCACCACGCGACGTTCCGCCATATCGCGCAGCGCGCGCCCCGTATCTTCCAGCGCATACTCCGCCGACACATACGGCCGCAGTTTGCCTGCGCCGATCCACTCGACCATCTGCTTGAACGCGGCTGCATTGTGCGCCGGCTCGCGCCTGGCGAAATCGCCCCAAAACACGCCGACGATGCTCGCGCCTTTGAGCAGCGTCAGATTGAGCGGCAGCTTCGGAATCTCGCCATTGGCGAAACCGACCACGAGGTAACGGCCGCGCCAGCCGATGCTGCGAAACGCGGGTTCCGCATACACGCCGCCGACCGGGTCGTAGATCACGTCCGGTCCCTTGCCATCGGTCAACGCCTTGATGCGCTCGCGCAGATCTTCCGTCGCGTAGTTGATCGTGGCATCGGCGCCATGCTTCGTGCAGATGGCGAGCTTGTCGTCCGTCGAGGCCGCCGCGATCACGCGCGCACCGAGTGCCTTGCCGATTTCCACCGCAGCGAGTCCGACGCCACCCGCCGCACCCAGCACGAGCATCGTCTCGCCGGCCTTCAGCGCGCCGCGATCGACGACGGCATGGTGTGAAGTGCCGTACGCGAGCGTAAACGCCGCCGCTTGCGCGAAGCCGACCCCCTCGGCCAACGGCACGCACGCGCTCGCCGCTGCGACGGCCTGCTGTGCGAAACCGCCCTGGCCTGTGTAAGCCACCACGCGCGAGCCCGGCTGAAACTGCGTCACGCCGGCGCCAACCTTGCGCACCACGCCCGCCACTTCCGAGCCGGGCGTAAAGGGCAGCGGCGGCTTGAACTGGTATTTGTTTTCGATGATCAGCACGTCAGGGAAATTGACGGCCGCAGCCTTCACGTCGATCACGACTTCGCCGGCTTGCGGCTCGAGGTCGGGCAGGTCTTCGACCGTCAGGGTTTCCGGCGGCCCATATTGATTGCAGCGAATTGCGCGCATCGTCTCTCCAGTCCAGGTGCAGGGCTAAGGGGCACACTCAGGTGCCCTCTGAGGTGTTACCTGAAGTGCCCAATCGTGGCTCACGCTTCAGCAGGATTTTGCAGTGTAAATCAGCTCGAACGACCGTGCGATTTTATCGGGCATTGCGTCGCGAGTTCGCGTGAAATTTGCGCGCACCTGGCGACGGGCGTGTGCCGAAGCCACGTCGTCCGGTGTGTCGTTCGCGCGCCTTCTTTCCTCGGTTACAATCGCCGGATGCGAATCCTACTGAGCAACGACGACGGTTATCTGGCGCCCGGCCTCGCCGCGCTTTACGAAGCGCTGAAGGCCTTCGCCGATGTCACTGTGATGGCGCCCGAGCAGAACTGCAGCGGGGCGTCGAACTCGTTGACGCTGTCGCGGCCGTTGTCGGTGCTGCGCTCGTCAACGGGCTTTTTTTACGTGAACGGCACGCCCACGGATTCCGTGCACATCGCGCTCACGGGAATGCTCGATCACACGCCCGACCTGGTCGTCTCCGGCATCAACAACGGCCAGAACATGGGCGAAGACACGCTCTATTCGGGAACGGTGGCCGCCGCGACCGAAGGCATCATGTTCGGCGTGCCGGCCATTGCGTTTTCGCTGGTCGACAAAGACTGGGTCCATCTCGACGCGGCCACGCGCGTGGCCGCGGAAATCGTGGCCCGTTATCTCGAGCAGCCATTGCCCGGCCATCCGTTGCTCAACGTCAATATTCCCAACCTGCCTTACGAACAGCTGCGCGAATGGCGCGTGACGCGGCTCGGCAAGCGGCATCCATCGCAACCGGTGATCCGCCAGACCAATCCACGCGGCGAACCGATCTACTGGATCGGACCGTCGGGCAGCGCGCGCGACGCCAGCGAGGGCACGGATTTTCACGCGGTCGCCAACGGCCACGTGTCGATCACGCCGCTGCAACTCGACCTGACTCACACGCAGATGCTGCCCGCGGCACGCGACTGGGCGCGCGCCGGGAGCGGCGCTTCATGACCAACGGGCGCGCGAAGCGCTTTCCGCTTGGCCTCGAGGATCTGGTGCGCGAGCCACGCCGGCCGGAAGGGCGACCGGGCGAGGTGCGCGCAGCGAACCTCGCGGCCGCCGCTGAAGCACGGGCAAACGCCGCGCGCGCGAAATCGCCGGGGCGTGGAGGCGAGGGCGGTGCTGGACGCAGCGTGGCACGCGACGCTGGCAAGGCGCCGTCGCAGAACGCCGCGAAGACGGTGGGGAATGTCGGTGTGTCGTCCGGCTTGAAACCCAACGTTCAGTCGGGCGGACCGGCTGGCGGCGGAAAGGCTGCGGGCGTAACGGCGGGTTCGACATCGGCGTCGAAACCGGCGGGTACGTCGAGCGTCAAGCCGGCGGCGCCGTCCGCGGTGAAGCCGACGGTCACGTCCGGCGCAAAATCGCTCGCCACATCCCCGGTCAAGCCCGCCATCGCGCTTGCCACGAAGCCTGCTGCCGGCGCCGCCGCGAGGCCGTCCGTGACAGCGCCTGGTCACCCAAAGACCCAGCCAAAAGCCCAGCCGCTCGGCCCAACGTCGAACCAGCAGGCCAACCGCCCGGCGCTCACGCCGGTGATGACCCGGCCGGTCGCCAGCAAATCCACCGAACGAAGCGCGACCCTGAACGTGGCACCCATGATGGCGCCCAACGTCGCGTTGAACGGCGCACAGGCGCTCACCTCCGAGCGGATTCGCGAGCGTATGGTGGATCGTCTGCGCGCCAACGGCATCACCGATCAGCGCGTCATTCACGCAATGTCCGTGGTGCCGCGCCATATGTTCGTGGACCCCGGCCTCGCCACCCAGGCCTACGAGGACGCGGCGCTGCCGATCGGCCATCATCAGACCATCTCCAAGCCGTCCGTGGTGGCACGCATGATCGAGCTGGCCGCGCATGGCCGGCCGCTTGCGAACGTGCTGGAGATCGGCACCGGCTGCGGCTATCAGGCCGCCGTGCTGAGCCAGGTCGCACGCGATGTGTATTCCATTGAACGCATCAAACCGCTTTACGAGCGCGCCAAAACCAATCTCCGGCCGCTGCGTATTCCGAACATTCGCCTGCATTACGGTGACGGCCGGATCGGCTTGCCCGCGGTCGCGCCGTTCGACGCGATCGTGATCGCCGCCGCCGGGCTCGATGTGCCGCAGGCGCTGCTCGAACAACTCGCGATCGGCGGCCGTCTGGTGGCGCCGGTCGGCGCGCAGGATGGCCAGACTCAGGTGCTCACGCTCGTGGAGCGGACCGGCCCCGCGCAATGGCGCGAGTCGCGGCTTGATCGCGTTTTCTTTGTACCCTTAAAATCCGGAGTGATCTGAAACCGATGACCATGAGCAAGTTGCGCGCGATGCAAAAAAACAGCCTGAATGTCCCTCTGACCGTAGCGCAGCGTAGCGTGTGCGTGGTCGCGCTCTCCGTGTTGGCGGCCTGCGCATCACGGCTCGATAACGCGCCGGTCGTCGACAAGTCCGGCGACCTCAGCACCCAGACCAGCCAGACCCAGACCCAGGCGCAGCCGCCCGCGCCGCTCGGGCCGCCGCCTCCGGGTTTTTACCGCGTGAAGCCGGGCGATACCTTGTATAGGATTGCGCTCGAAAACGGCCAGAATTATCGTGACATCGCAAGCTGGAACAATCTGACGAACCCGAACCAGATCGAAGTCGATCAACTGCTGCGGGTCGCGCCGCCGGGTGCCAATGTCGCTGCCATGACGCCGGGCGTGAACACCGCGCCGATCGTCGGCGGCGGCGTGCAGAGCGCACCGCTGGGCGCACCTTCGGCACCCTCAGCACCGCCGTCGGGAGCACCCGGCAGCGCCGCCGGTGGTGTAGCATCAGTACCGCCGGTTTACGGTTCGGCTGCCACGGCTAACACGATTGCGCCGCCACCCGCCGCGAGCGATGCAAACGCCGGCGCGGCGAGCAATCTTGCATTTGCGTGGCCGGTTCGCGGTCCAATCCTCGGCACCTTTGACGATTCCAGCAACAAGGGCGTCAATATCGGCGGGGCTGCCGGCGATCCAGTCAAAGCCGCTGCAGACGGGCGCGTGGTTTATGCCGGAAATGGGCTGCGCGGTTACGGCAATCTCATTATCATCAAACATGATGCAACTTATCTGACGGCGTATGCACACAACCGCGCTTTGATGGTAAAAGAGGGGGACGCGGTGACCAAGGGGCAGAAGATCGCCGAAATGGGCAATAGCGATTCGGACCGTGTGATGTTGCATTTCGAAGTTCGCCGGCAGGGCAAACCTGTCGACCCACTGAAGTATTTGCCGCCGCAATAAGCGATACGACCATGCCGAAATCGAAGCGCCGCACGCCGCAAGCCGAGTCTGAGAACATCAGCCGCGCCACGCCTGTCACGGTGGAGGACGGCGGTGCTTCGGAAGTAGAAGACGAGATCGTCGAGGAGCTGGACGGCGCCCGCGATCTCGACGAGCGTCAAAACGGTGCAGATGATTCCGGCGAGTCGCGCGAAAGCGCAAACGATAGCGCGCCGGACGCCGACGATTTCCGCGCCCTGCTGCAGGCCGAACTCACGGCCGACACCATCCAGCATTACCTCAATCGCATCAGCGTCAAACCGCTTCTGACGGTCGAAGAAGAGCAGCGCTACTCGCGTCTCGCCAAGGCCGGCGAATTCGATGCGCGCCAGGTGATGATCGAGCGCAACCTGCGCCTCGTGGTCAGCATTGCCAAGGGCTATCTGAATCGCGGCGTGCCGTTACTGGATCTGATCGAAGAGGGCAACCTCGGCCTGATGCACGCCATCGAGAAGTTCGATCCGACCCGCGGCTTCCGCTTTTCGACTTACGCCACGTGGTGGATCCGTCAGAGCATCGAGCGCGCCATCATGAATCAGGCGCGCACGGTGCGCCTGCCGGTGCACGTGATTCGCGAGCTGAACCAGGTGCTGCGCGCGAAGCGCCATCTGGAAAAGAATTCGATGAATTCGGGCGAGGCGGCCGACCGCCGCGACGCCAGTATCGACGATATTGCCTATCTGACCGGCAAGACCACCGACGAAGTCACCGACATCCTGGCGTTGAACGAGCACACCGCGTCGCTCGACGCGCCGCTCGATCTGGACCCGGCGAGCAGCCTGCTCGACCTGCTTTCAGACGACCAAAGCCAGTCTCCAGACGCCGAAGTTCAGCATCGTGAACTCGAGACGCTGACGCGCGCGTGGCTCGCACGGCTGTCCGACAAGCACCGTCACGTGATCGAGCGCCGTTTCGGGCTCAATCACATCGAACCGGCCACGCTCGAAGAGCTGGCCGACGAAATGGGCCTCACGCGCGAGCGTGTGCGCCAGATCCAGCAGGAAGCCCTGGTTCGCCTGAAGCGCTTCTTTGCCTCCAACGGTGTGCGCAAGGACGCCGTCTTATAAGCTGATGACTCCGATTCTTGTATTCGACATCGAGACCATTCCCGATGTCGCCGGCATTCGCCGCCTCGAAGATTTGCCTTCCACGCTGACCGACGCCGAAGTGGCCGAGCATGCGTTCGCGGCTCGCCGCGAAAAGATCGGCAGCGATTTTCTCCCGCACCACCTGCAACGGATCGCCGCGATCTCCTGCGTGTTTCGCGACAACGCCGGTTTTCGGGTCCGCTCGCTCGGCACACCGGCCGATGGCGAAGCCGCGCTGGTGCAGTCGTTCTACCGCGTGATCGAAAAATACACGCCGCAACTGGTGTCGTGGAATGGCGGCGGTTTCGACCTGCCGGTGCTGAACTACCGGGCGCTGGTCAACGGCATTCCCGCCAGCCGGTTCTGGGACGTGGGTGAGGACGATCGCGAGTTCAAGTGGAACAACTACATCAGCCGCTATCACGCGCGACATACGGACCTGATGGACGTGCTGGCCATGTACCAGACGCGCGCCAACGCGCCGCTCGACGCGCTGGCAAAGCTGTGCGGCTTTCCCGGCAAGCTCGGCATGGACGGCGGCCAGGTCTGGCATGCGTTCCGGGAAGGGCGCATCGAGGAAATCCGCAACTACTGCGAGACTGATGTCGTCAACACCTACCTGTTGTATTGCCGCTTCCAGTTGATGCGCGGAGGTTTCTCGGCGCAGGAATACGCGGACGAGATCGCGTTGGTTAAAAACTCGCTCGCGCAGGAGCCTGCCGCCCATTGGGCCGAATACTTGGCCGCGTTCGATCAGTGAGTGTTTTCGCGGGGGCGGGCGCTTCGTCTACAATCTCGCCTTCCCCCAAACAGTCTGTCAGGAAGCCGCAGGTGTCTCAGATCGACCCAGATCGCGCTCAAGATCGCGCCCCAAATCAAGCCTCGGAACGTGCTTCCGAACGCGCTTCCGGACGGACAGCCGGCCGCACGTCGAACCGCTCGTCGCGCGGCAAGAAGAAAGCGTCCGCCGCGGCGGCATCCAATGTGGTGGTGGCGCCGCCTCTGGAGATCGAGTCGCTCGACATGGAAGCGCGCGGCGTTGGGCGTACGGTCAACGAAGACGGCACGCCGGGCAAGGTGATCTTCGTGGAAGGCGCGCTGCCGGGCGAGCGCGTGACGTATGCGAGCTACCGTAGAAAGCCGAGCTTCGAGCAGGCGGAAGTGGTCGAGGTGCTGCGCGAGAGTGTGATTCGGACGAAACCGCAATGCCAGTTCTTCGGCACCTGTGGCGGCTGTTCGATGCAACATCTGGACGTGCGCGCGCAGATCGCCGTCAAGCAGCGCGTGCTCGAGGACAACCTCGCGCATCTGGCAAAGCTGCGCCCTGAAACGGTGTACCGGCCCATTCACGGGCCTTCCTGGGGCTACCGTTACCGCGCGCGCCTCACGGTGCGCAACGTGGCGAAAAAGGGCGGCGTGCTGGTGGGTTTCCACGAGCGCAAGAGCAGCTTCATCGCGGACATGACGAGCTGCGAGGTGCTGCCGCCGCATGTATCGGCGATGCTGGTGCCGCTGCGGCGGCTGGTCGAAGGGCTGTCCATCTGCGAGCGTATGCCGCAGATCGAACTCGCGGTGGGCTCATCGGTGACGGCGCTGGTGCTGCGTATCCTCGAGCCCATCAACGCCGCCGACGAGCAACTGCTGCGCGACTTCGCGGATACCCACAACGTGCAGTTCTGGCTGCAGCCGAAGGGACCGGAGACCGTCACGCCGTTCTATCCGCTCGACGCCCGGCTCGACTACACGCTGCCGGAATTCGACATCCGTATGCCGTTCAAGCCGACCGATTTCACCCAGGTCAATCACCAGATCAACCGTGTCCTGGTGGGGCGCGCGCTGCGCCTGCTGGCGCCGTCGCCGACCGATCGCGTGCTCGATCTGTTTTGCGGCATCGGCAACTTCACACTGCCGCTCGCGCGGCTTTCGAAGGAAGTGGTGGGCATCGAAGGCAGCGAAGTGCTGACCACGCGGGCGCTCGCGAACGCCGAAGAAAACGGCGTGGCAGGGCACACGTCGTTTGCCTGCCGTAACCTCTTCGAAGTCACCGCCGACGACATGCGGGCTCTCGGCCACTTCGACAAGTTTCTCATCGACCCGCCGCGTGAAGGCGCGCTGGCCGTCGCCAAGGCGCTGGCCGAGATCGCGCAGAGCGGCAATGGTCCGCTGCCCAAACGCATCGTCTATGTGTCGTGTGCGCCGGGAACGCTGGCGCGCGATGCAGGTCTGCTGGTGCACGAGGCCGGTTATCGGCTGAAGGGCGCGGGCGTGGTCAACATGTTCCCGCATACCTCGCACGTGGAATCGATTGCGCTGTTCGAGCGGGATTGATTTTGAATGAGCGTGATCGAGTGCGATTGAGCGGGCGGCGTGCGGGCGGTGCGTCATCCGCTGGGGCTTGATGCGCCGAGCGGTGTCGCGAATCGCGGTAGTCGCGATATCCAATATAGTCACCGCCGCTTCGCCCAAAACAAAACGCCATGACTTTGCAGTCATGGCGTTTTGTTTTTTGAAACACGCTACGCAGATTGATTCTGCGCAGCGCTAGAACAGCGTGAGGCTCAGAACTGCCACCAGGACTTTTCCTGGCCCGGTCGTGCATGACCCGTGATGTACGGGCTATCCGGGAACGTACCGGCCAGCACGCGCTTCGTGTCGTCGGCCAGTTGCGGCTGATTCAGTTTCTGATACGACAGCATCATGATGTGCAGCGCGTCTTCGATAGCCGGCGCATTGCGATAGTCCTTGATGGCCAGCTGTGCGCGGTTGATGGCGGCCACATAAGCGCCACGGCGATAGTAATAATCTGCCGCGTGCACTTCGTGCGAGGCCAGCGCGTTCACGATGTAACGCATACGCTGCGCGGCATCCGGCGCGTACTTGCTGTTCGGATACTTGTCGACCACCACCTTGAACGCGTCATACGCGGCGCGCAGCGACTTCGGATCGCGCTCGCTCATGTCCTGGCCGGAGAAGCGGCCGAACAGACCGAGGTCGTCGTTGAAGTTGATCATGCCCTTCAGGTAGTACGCGTAAGCGATGTCCGGGTGATCCGGATGCAACTGGATGAAGCGGTCGATAGCCTGGTTGGCGGCGTCGTTTTCGCTGTCTTTCCAGTTACAGTAGGCAACGTTGATCTGCGCCTGTTGTGCGAAGTGGCCGAACGGATCGCGGCCTTCAAGCATCTCGAAATATTTCGCGCACTTGCCCCAGTCGCCGGCACTCAGGGAGTCCTGCGCCTCCGTATATAATTTGTTGTTCGCCCAGGTTGCCGTTTCATCGGTCTTTTCCGGCAGGCCGTGGCAAGCCGCCACAATGGCGATGGCTGCCGCGCAGGCGAAATATCTCGCTACTTTCGCGGCCGTGTTCCGTGCCGTGCCGTTCAGGGCCGCCATCTTAAGGATTGTCTTAAGGGCTGCTTTGATATTGGTGTTCAAGGCTCGCATTTTCCAGTCTAGCTTTACGTCCAGGTGACCCAGACTCAATGACCCGTTCAAATAATCCGGTTTCCTCAACGGGTAGCCGGAATAGCAACAAAGATTATAGCCCATGCGCTGACCCCGCCGACGCGTTGGGTAGTGATTCGTTAGATGACGATCTCGACAGCGAGGCCCTTGCGCCGCAGGAACTGGCGGGCGACGTGCCGACCGTCGCCAGCAAGGCCGTAGACAATTCGCCGCGCATCGTCACCGTGCCCGATGAACTCGCGGGTGAACGGCTCGACAAGGTGCTCGCCAGGGTGTTTCCGGAGTTTTCGCGTAATCGTCTGCAAGGCTGGATCGAGGCCGAGCGCGTGCGCGTGGACGGCACACCGGCGAAGATCCGCCAGCCAGTGCCGCTCGGCGCCACCATCGAACTCGTGCCCGACCTGCTGCCGGAACAACTCGCCTTCACGCCGGAACCGGTGCCACTGGAAGTCGTCTACGAGGACGACACGCTCGTCGTCATCAACAAGCCGGCGGGCATGGTGGTGCATCCGGCGGCCGGCAACTGGAGCGGTACAGTGCTGAACGGTCTGCTGCATCGTTACGGCGACGCGGCGGCCGGCTTGCCGCGCGCCGGCATCGTGCACCGGCTCGACAAGGAGACCTCCGGGCTGATGGTGGTGGCGCGCACGCTCAAGGCGCAAACCGATCTCGTGCGGCAGTTGCAGGCGCGCACTGTCAAGCGCCGCTATCTGGCGCTGGTGTGGGGCAACATGCCGGACGAGGGCACGATCGACGCGCCAATTGGCCGCGATCCGCGCGAGCGGACCCGCATGGCGGTGGTCAAGAGCGCCTCGGGGAAACCTGCACGCACGCATTTCCGCCGGGTCGATTCGGCCATCTGGCAACGCCAGCCGGTGTCGGCCATCCACTGCGATCTCGAGACGGGCCGCACCCATCAGATCCGCGTGCATTGTGCGCACATCGGCCATCCGCTGCTGGGTGATCCGGTCTACGGCCGGGCACGCGGCAAGCGTTCGGTCACGCCGCTGCCGGATGGTTTCGCGCGTCAGGCGTTGCACGCATGGCGGCTGGGTCTGATCCATCCCGAGACAGGGCGCGAGATGCAGTGGCGCGCGGAAGTGCCGGAGGACATGGCGGCGCTTTCGGCGGCGCTCGGCCTCGGTCGTGACGACGCCGGCGAGTTCGACGAGACGTATTACGAGGACGAGGAAGGGGAAGGCTACGAATTCGACGACGCAGATGAGGGCGATGACGAGAGCGACCACGAGGACCATCAGGACCCCGACGCGCAGGACCCCGAAGCCCACGATCACGACACCGACGAGGACGATCACGCATGAGCTTGCCTGAGCTGAGTTTCGCCGATGTCATCCAGCCGGCATGGCGTGTCGCGCCGCGGGTGCGTGCGCTGGTCACGACGCGCAATGGCGGCGTGAGCGTGCCGCCGTTTGGCCGCTGGCAAGCGGGCGAGGATCGAGCGGGCGGGCTGAATCTCGGCTTTCTGTCGGGCGACGATCCGGAAAGCGTAAAGCAGAATCGCGCACGCCTGTCTGCGCTGACCGGCGTGGCGAAGATTGCGTGGCTCAAGCAGATCCACGGCGCCGAAGTCGTGGATGCCGCGAGCGCGCTCGACGCTGCCAGTCACGGCGCGCCGCTCGTGGAAGCCGACGCCAGCGTCACCGCCGCGTTAGATACGGCCTGCGTGGTGATGATTGCCGATTGCATGCCCGTGTTGCTGTGCGATGCCGAGGGCCGCGCAGTAGGCGCCGCGCACGCAGGATGGCGTGGTCTTGCGGCAGGTGTGATCGAGCATACCGCGCAGCGCGTCGCCAGCCTGGCAGGCACGCAAACGGAGACGCTCCACGCTTACCTCGGACCGTCCATCGGACCAACGGCGTTCGAGGTCGGTGCAGACGTGCGTGACGCCTTCATGAATGGTGTAGACGGCGCACAACGGCAAGCCACGGCGAGCGCATTCGTGCCGCGCGCGAGCGCCCCCGGTAAGTATCTTGCTGATTTACCAGCACTTGCGCGGCTGCGATTGCAGCGTCTCGGCATTACGCAGATAACTGGCGGCGATGCCTGCACGGTAACCCGGCGCGAAAGCTTTTACTCATATCGGCGTGATCGCGAAACCGGTCGTATGGCCGCGATGATCTGGCTGGCGGATTGAACTGACGTAAATGCGCCCGCTGTAATTGAGCAAGGCGGGCCGATTCGTTGCGCACTCGATGAAAACCCGCGAAGGTAAACACGGAGGAGTTCGGGCACGCCCCGCGACATCCCGATCTATCAGGGTTTGCGAGGAGTTCACGGGGTGGTTTGAAAACCGGTGCGCGTGCGCACGTTTCGCGCCTGAGGTCCGCCTGAAAATACCCGGTATTACACGCATTAAATGCGAAGCGGGGCCCGGCAATTACGGGCCTTTTTCATTTCCTCACATTTCGCCGTCGTTGGACTTTTAACGGGCTGAAATACATGGGGAAAACGATAATTAAAAAAATATCGCACTGCGGCAAAATCGGGATCAAGCATTGACATGCCTCGCGCTGGGGAGCAAGAATGTTCCTCACACTTGGGCAGGGCGGAACGAGGTCGCGAGCAATCGCCCACGTGCGTCAGCAGCCTGCCTCTCAACCGTCCGCGAGGACTCACCGGTCAAAAGCAGGTATGGCAGCATCACAACACTCCTCCACCTCTTCAAACTCGGACTCCACGACGGAGCGTTCCCAGCCGCAAACCGGTCCCGCCGGCGCGCAGCAGTTCTTCGACGCCTGGATGAAAGCATGGAGCGCGCTCGGTGTGCCGGGTGCGGGTCCCGCTGGCATGAACGCAGCCGCGGGCGCGGGGATGCCAGGCATGTCTGGTGGCATGCCCTCGGGTATGCCGGGTCTGCCCTTCATGCCGCCGCAGATGCCAGGCCAGTTTCCCTTCCAGTGGCCCAACGTTCCGGCCATGCCCGCGATGCCCGGTATGCCCGATTTCAGCCACGCGGCTGCGGCGCTGTCGCCATTCGCCGGCTTCAAATTGCCGACCGCGGCCATCCCGTCGGAGCGCATGCAAAAGCTGCAGTCCGACTACTCGCGCGAAGCACTCGCCCTGATCCAGCAGGCGGCAGATAGCTCGCCCAGGCTGCCCGAACTCAAGGACCGGCGTTTCAGCGCGGAAGCCTGGAGTTCCGCGCCCGCGTATGCATTCACGGCCGCGTGGTATCTGCTGAACGCGCGCTATCTGCAGGAACTCGTGGATGCGCTCGACACCGAGCCCAAGATTCGCGAGCGGATTCGTTTCGCGGTCCAGCAGTGGACTGCGGCAGCCTCGCCGAGCAACTTCTTCGCGTTGAATCCCGAGGCGCAAAAGACCTTGCTGGAAAGCCGCGGCGAGAGCCTGCGTCAGGGCGTGACCAATCTCCTGAGCGATCTGCAGCGCGGCAAGATTTCGCAGACGGACGAGTCGCGTTTCGTGGTCGGCAAGAACCTCGCCACCACGGAAGGCTCGGTGGTGTTCGAGAACGACCTGATCCAGTTGATCCAGTACAAGCCGCGCACGGCCACCGTGCGCGAGCGGCCGCTGCTCATCGTGCCGCCATGCATCAACAAGTACTACATCCTCGATCTGCAACCGGAGAACTCGCTGGTCGCGCACAGCCTCGAGTCCGGTCAGCAGGTGTTCCTGGTTTCGTGGCGCAACGCCGATGCGTCGGTGGCTCACAAGACGTGGGACAACTACATCGACCAGGGCGTGCTCACTGCCATCGACACCGTGCGTGAGATCAGCGGTCGCGAACAGATCAACACGCTCGGCTTCTGCGTCGGCGGCACGATGCTCGCTACCGCGCTCGCCGTCGCGGCGGCGCGTGGCGAACATCCGGCTGCTTCGATGACGCTGCTCACCGCCATGCTCGACTTTTCGGACACGGGTGTGCTCGACGTATTCGTCGACGAAGCGCACGTGCAGATGCGTGAGCAGACTATCGGCGGCAAGAGCGGGGCGCCGGCAGGATTGATGCGTGGTGTCGAATTCGCCAACGCGTTCTCGTTCCTGCGCCCGAACGATCTGGTGTGGAACTATGTCGTCGATAACTATCTAAAGGGTCGCACGCCGATGCCGTTCGACCTGCTGTACTGGAACAGCGATTCGACCAGCTTGCCCGGCCCGATGTACGTCTGGTATCTGCGCAATACCTATCTGGAGAATCGTCTGCGTGAGCCGAATGCGCTCACGGTGTGCGGCGAGAAAATCGACCTGTCGTCCATCGACGTGCCGACCTTCATTTACGGTTCCCGCGAAGACCATATCGTGCCGTGGCACACGGCGTATGCCTCCGTGCCGTTGCTGACGGGCCCGCTCGAATTCGTGCTGGGCGCATCGGGTCACATTGCCGGCGTGATCAATCCGCCGGCCAAGAACAAGCGCAACTACTGGGTGCTCAAGGGCGACGGCAAGCATTTGCCGGAGAGCCCCGACGACTGGTTCGAACAGGCCACCGAGGTGCCCGGCAGCTGGTGGCCCGAATGGACGCGCTGGCTGGATCAGTACGGCGGCAAGAAGGTCAAGCCGAAGGCGCAGGCCGGCTCGGCGGATCATCCTGTGATCGAGGCCGCGCCTGGACGCTACGTCCTGCAGCGCGAATAACGAAGCAGGCACAACGAGGAAGCAGGCACAACGCGATCACGAACGAACAGGCGGCCCAGGCATCCAGCATCAGCGTGATGAGCACGGGGCAACGCGACACTAGTAGGCGAATGGATGTTTAACTTGAAGGGTGGCGGAGCAGTTGGCCGCGAAGTCCGGAGGAAATTGAAATGACTGATGTAGTGATCGTATCGGCCGCACGTACGGCAGTGGGTAAATTCGGTGGGTCGCTGGCGAAGACCGCCGCGCCCGAACTCGGCGCCATCGTGATTCGTGCCGCGCTCGAACGCGCCGGCGTGAAACCGGAGCAGGTCAGCGAAGTCATCATGGGGCAGGTGTTGACGGCAGGCTCCGGGCAGAATCCGGCGCGCCAGGCGTTGATCAAGGCAGGGCTGCCCACGGCAGTGCCGGGCATGACGATCAACAAGGTCTGCGGCTCGGGTCTGAAAGCCGTGATGCTGGCAGCCAACGCCATCATCGCCGGCGACGCGGATATCGTCGTGGCCGGCGGCCAGGAAAACATGAGCGCCGCGCCGCACGTGCTGCCGGGTTCGCGTGACGGCTTCCGCATGGGCGACGCCAAGCTGATCGACAGCATGATCGTCGACGGTCTGTGGGACGCTTTCAACCAGTACCACATGGGCACGACCGCTGAGAACGTCGCGCGCGAATACGGCATCACGCGCGAGCAGCAGGACGCTTTCGCCGCGCTGTCGCAGAACAAGGCGGAAGCCGCGCAAAAGTCCGGCCGTTTCGACGACGAAATCGTGCCGGTCGAGATCCCGCAACGCAAAGGCGAACCGCTGCGCTTCGCCACGGACGAGTTCGTGCGTCACGGTGTGACGGCCGAATCGCTCGCCGGTCTGAAGCCGGCCTTCTCGAAGGAAGGCACGGTGACGGCCGCCAACGCGTCGGGTCTGAACGACGGCGCCGCCGCCGTGGTGGTGATGTCGGCGAAGAAGGCCGAGGCGCTCGGTCTCACGCCGCTCGCACGCATCAAGGCGTATGCGAACGCAGGCGTCGATCCGAAGGTGATGGGCATGGGCCCGGTGCCGGCGTCGCGCCGCTGCCTGGAACGCGCCGGCTGGACGCCCGCGGAACTGGACCTGATGGAAATCAACGAAGCGTTCGCCGCGCAGGCGCTGGCTGTGCATCAGCAGATGGGCTGGGACACCTCGAAGATCAACGTGAACGGCGGCGCGATTGCCATCGGCCATCCGATCGGCGCGTCCGGTTGCCGGATTCTCGTCACGTTGCTGCATGAAATGCAGAAGCGCGATGCGAAGAAGGGCCTGGCTTCGCTGTGTATCGGCGGCGGCATGGGCGTGGCGCTGGCAGTCGAGCGCGCCTGATCGCAGTCTGGCCGCGCGCGTTTGCGTGTCTGGTCGCGCGTCTGTGTGCTTCAGGGCAGCAGGCGTGCGCGGCAAGTAGCAGGTGTTGGTATGCGGCAGAGGTCCTCGCCGGCCGGTCGCCCGGCGGCAGCGGAGATGATGCGTAAAGGCGAGGCAAGAGGTGGCCGATCGGCGCCTCGGTAAAACGATAATGGAGCGTGGTTTATGGCACAGCGAATTGCGTATGTAACGGGCGGGATGGGTGGAATCGGCACGAGCATCTGCCAGCGTCTCCACAAGGAAGGCTTCAAGGTCGTCGCGGGCTGCGGCCCGAACTCACCGCGCCGCGTCAAGTGGCTCGACGAGCAGAAGGCACTCGGTTTCGACTTCATCGCCTCGGAAGGCAACGTGGGCGACTGGGATTCGACCAAGGCCGCGTTCGACAAGGTGAAAGCCGAAGTCGGCGAGATCGACGTGCTGGTGAACAACGCCGGCATCACGCGCGATGTGGTGTTCCGCAAGATGACCCACGAAGACTGGACGGCGGTGATCGACACCAACCTGACGAGCCTGTTCAACGTCACCAAGCAGGTGATCGACGGCATGGTCGAGCGAGGATTTGGCCGTGTCATCAACATCTCGTCGGTGAACGGGCAGAAGGGGCAGTTCGGGCAGACCAACTACTCGACTGCCAAGGCCGGTATTCACGGCTTCACGATGTCGCTGGCGCAGGAAGTGGCAACCAAGGGTGTGACGGTCAACACCGTGTCGCCGGGTTATATCGGCACGGACATGGTGAAGTCGATCCGCCCGGATGTGCTGGAAAAGATCGTTGCGACGATTCCGGTGCGCCGTCTCGGCCAGCCGGATGAAATCGGTTCGATCGTCGCGTGGCTCGCGTCGGAGGAATCGGGCTTCTCCACGGGTGCCGATTTTTCGCTGAATGGCGGTCTGCATATGGGCTGATCGGCGTGGCACCTTCGCTCACTACCGTGAGCGGGGTGCTGCAAGGTCAGGTGTTTGTGGCGGCGTCTCGCAGGCGTAACCGAAGATCCGGTTGCGCTGGCGACAGGACGCCGTTTCTGCGCTTCAATGGCGCTCAAAGGCGTTAAATGACCACTACTACAAAGAAAACTGCCGAACGACTCATCAAGAAATATCCGAACCGTCGGCTGTATGACACCGAGACAAGCACGTACATCACGCTGACCGATGTCAAGCAGCTCGTGCTGGATCAGGAGGATTTCAAGGTCATCGATGCGAAGAGCAACGAGGACCTGACGCGCGCCATTCTGCTGCAGATCATTCTGGAAGAAGAGAGCGGCGGTCTGCCGATGTTTTCGTCGTCGATGCTCTCGCAGATCATCCGTTTCTACGGACACGCGATGCAGGGGATGATGGGCACGTACCTGGAGAAAAACATCCAGGCGTTCATCGACATCCAGGCCAAGCTCGCCGACCAGTCGAAGAATCTGTACGAAGGCAAGGCGATGAACCCCGAGGTCTGGTCGCAGTTCATGAACATGCAGGCGCCGATGATGCAGGGCATGATGACCAGCTACATCGAGCAGTCGAAGAACATGTTCGTGCAGATGCAGGAGCAGATGCAGAACCAGGCAAAGAACATGTTCAGCACGTTCCCGTTTACTCCGGCTGCACCGGCTGCGGCGACGACTCCGCCCGCGAATCCGCAGGCTAGTCCGGAGCCGGAGAAGAAGTAACGGGGTGGCGGCGCGCTGCCCGGTTGAGGGACGGCCCGCTATTTCACGCGCTTCATGAGCTGCAAGTTGACCGCATCGACAAATCCGATGCGCAGCGGGTTGACGCCGAGGCGTCTCGCGCTTACTATCTTCAGACGATTGAGGCAAACCTCAATCGACCGTCGAACGGGGCAACCTGGCGACAAATACGGCCACGCGCCGCCAAACAGCCGCTCGAAGCGGCTGTTTTCATTTTCGGGGGCGAAAGGTATATGCGTCCCGACGGGTGTCTTTGGCCTTGATGTTCCACGACGATACTCGCGTCTACACTCAGTTTGACCATCGCGCATCGCATTTCGCTACGCGCAGAATGCTTTCGAGATACCTGTCTTCAGCAGATCAGCGCCCCTGCCTTTACCGCAACCCTCCGCATCAGACAGTCCGTTGCCATTTCGCCATACGGGTAAAATATCGGGATTACGTATCGCTGGGCAGCCTGCCGGCGCAAAATTGGATGTCAAGTTGAAAACTTCTTTAGAAACAAACACTAAGCCCGCGGCGAATCCCAAGGTCGGCTTCGTCTCCCTCGGCTGCCCAAAAGCCCTGGTCGATTCCGAGCAGATCATCACGCAACTGCGCGCCGAGGGCTATGAGATTTCCGGCACCTACGACGGTGCGGATCTGGTGGTGGTCAACACCTGCGGCTTCATCGACGAAGCGGTGCAGGAAAGCCTCGATGCAATCGGCGAAGCGCTCACGGAAAACGGCAAGGTGATCGTCACCGGCTGCCTCGGCGCGAAGAAAAGCGCCAGCGGCTCCGGCCTGATCGAAGAAGTGCACCCCAAGGTGCTGGCCGTGACCGGGCCGCATGCGCTCGGTGAAGTCATGCAGGCGGTGCACAGCCATCTGCCGAAGCCGCACGATCCGTTCGTCGATCTGGTGCCCGCCGCTGGCGTCAAGCTCACGCCGCGCCACTACGCGTATCTGAAGATCTCCGAGGGCTGCAATCATCGCTGCACCTTCTGCATCATCCCGTCCATGCGCGGCGATCTGGTCTCGCGTCCGGTGGCGGAAGTGATGCTCGAAGCAGAAAACCTCTTCAAGTCCGGCGTCAAGGAACTGCTCGTGATTTCGCAGGACACGAGCGCCTACGGTGTAGACGTCAAGTACCGCACGGGCTTCTGGAACGGCAAGCCCATCAAGACCCGCATGACGGACCTCGTGGCCGCGCTCGGCGAACTCGCCGCGCAGTACGGTGCGTGGGTGCGTCTGCACTACGTCTACCCGTATCCGAGCGTGGATGAAGTGATTCCGATGATGGCGCAAGGTCCGTACAAGGGCCACGTGCTGCCGTATCTGGACGTGCCGTTCCAGCACGCCCATCCTGAAGTGTTGAAGCGCATGAAGCGTCCCGCCAACGCCGAGAAGGTGCTGGAGCGCGTGCGCGCATGGCGCGAGATGTGCCCCGATCTGACGATCCGCAGCACCTTCATTGCGGGCTTCCCGGGCGAAACGGAAGAACAGTTCGAGACGCTGCTGGACTTCATCCGCGAGGCCGAACTGGACCGCGTGGGCTGTTTTGCTTACTCGCCGGTGGAAGGCGCGGGCGCCAATGAACTCGACGGCGCGTTGCCCGACGAAGTGCGCGAGGAACGTCGCGCGCGCTTCATGGAAGTGGCCGAACAGGTGTCGGCCAGGCGCATTGCCCGCAAGGTCGGCAAGACGCTCAAGGTACTGGTCGACGAGATCAATGCCGATGGCGGCATCGGCCGCACCGCTGCCGATGCGCCGGAAATCGACGGCGTCGTGTATATCGCGCCGTCCACCAAGGCCTCGAAGCGCTACAAGGTCGGCGAATTCGTTTCGGTGAAAATCACCGGCGCCGACGGCCACGACCTGTGGGGCGAGGTCTAAACGATGAGTGAAGCGACCCCGCCTGTCAGCACGCCAGCCATCCTCGCGCTCGGCGAGGCGATGGTCGAATTCAATCAGTCGGTCAAAGACCACCCGCAGTATCTGCAAGGCTTCGGCGGCGACACCTCGAACTTCTGCATCGCCGCGGCGCGTCAGGGCGTGCCGAGCGGTTTCGTGTCCGCGGTGGGCGCGGATCACTTCGGGCGTCTGCTGGTCGACCTGTGGCAGTGTGAGGCGGTGGAAACCGCGTGGGTCAAGGTGGATAGCCAGGCGCCGACCGGCGTGTATTTCGTGTCGCACGGACCGGCCGGGCACCAGTTCGATTATCTGCGCGCGGGTTCGGCCGCGAGCCGTTATGCGCCGGCCGATCTGCCGCTCGACGCCATCAAGTCGGCGCAGGTGTTGCATCTGTCCGGCATCAGTCTCGCCATCAGCATGAGCGCCTGCGACGCGGCGCTAGGCGCGATCAGCCACGCCCGCGCGCACGGCGTGCAGGTCAGCTTCGACACCAATCTGCGTCTGAAGCTGTGGCCGCTCGCGCGAGCACGCGCGGTGATGCTCGAGGCGATCCGTCAGACTGACATCTGCCTGCCTAGCTGGGATGACGTGACGGCGCTCACGGGCCTTACCGGCCGCGACGAGATCGTCGATTTTCTGCTGGCGCTCGGGCCCCGCGTGGTCGCGCTCAAGCTCGGCAAGCAGGGGTCGTATATCGCCACGCCGGACGAACGCCGCGTGGTGCCCGGACACGTCGTCAATGCCGTGGATGCAACCGGTGCCGGCGATTGCTTCGGCGGCGCGTTCATCGCGCGCATCGTCGCGGGAGACGATCCGTTCAGCGCGGCGCGTTACGCAAACGTCGCGGCGGCGTTGTCGACCCAGGGGTTCGGCGCGGTGACGCCGATTCCGGATCGCGCCACGGTCGAGAAGGTGTTGAACGGCTGAGACTGCGCAGGCATACGTGCCTGCCGCGGGAAGGTGGAGGCCTCGTACGACATCGGAACAGGCACGAACAAACAGGAACCAACTGGAACAAGCAGGAACGAAACAGGAGCGAGCAATGCAACGGGAAGTCGTAGTAGTCAGCGGTGTGCGTACGGCAATCGGCGATTTCGGCGGCAGTCTGAAGGATTTCTCGCCGACCGATCTCGGTTCCCGCGTGGTGCGCGAAGTGTTGTCGCGCGCGCAGGTGTCGGGTGACGAAGTCGGGCATGTCGTGTTCGGCAACGTGGTGCACACCGAGCCGAAGGACATGTACCTCGCGCGCGTCGCGGCGCTGAATGGCGGCGTCGCGCAACATGCGCCCGCGCTGACCGTCAATCGCCTGTGCGGCTCGGGTCTGCAGGCCATCGTCTCCGCTGCGCAAAGCATCCTGTTGGGCGACGCGGACATCGCCATTGGCGGCGGCGCCGAGAACATGAGCCGGGCGCCGTACATGATGCCGGCGGCACGCTTCGGCCAGCGCATGGGCGATGCGCGTCTGGTCGACATGATGCTCGGTGCGCTGAACGATCCGTTCCAGGGCATCCATATGGGCGTGACGGCCGAGAACGTCGCCAAAAAATACGACGTCTCGCGCGACGCGCAGGACGCACTGGCGCTCGAATCGCATCGCCGCGCCGCGCACGCCATCAGCAGCGGTTATTTCAAGGAACAGATTCTGCCGGTCACGCTGGCCTCGAAGATGGGCGAGGTCGTGTTCGAGCAGGACGAGCACGTGCGCATGAATGCGTCGGCGGACGACTTCTCGAAGCTGAAGCCGGTGTTCGCAAAGGACAACGGCACGGTGACGGCGGGCAATGCGTCCGGCATCAACGATGCGGCGGCCGCTGTCGTGCTGATGGAGCGCAGCGTCGCCGAGCAGCGCGGCGCGAAGCCGCTGGCGCGCCTCGTCGCGTATGCACACGCCGGTGTCGATCCGGCGTATATGGGCATCGGTCCGGTGCCGGCCACGCGCAAGGTACTGGAGCGCGCCGGCTTGAGCGTCGCGGACCTCGACGTGATCGAAGCCAACGAGGCCTTTGCCGCTCAGGCATGCGCGGTCAGCAAGGAACTCGGGCTCGATCCCGCGAAGGTGAATCCGAACGGCTCCGGCATTTCGCTTGGTCATCCGATCGGTGCGACCGGTGCGTTGATCACAGTGAAGGCGCTCTACGAATTGCAGCGCATCGGCGGACGCTACGCGCTCGTGACGATGTGCATTGGTGGCGGTCAGGGCATCGCGGCGATTTTCGAGCGGATCTGATGCGGGGCAGCGGATTGCCTTGCGTGATGGAAACAGGAAGAGACGGATGCATGAATCGAAAGGGATGAGCGGCATGAATACCGCAGCGACGACGGCCCCGGCTCGCGCGTCGACTTGCGGCGTGAGCATGCAACGCCTGCGCCGCAGCGCGTTGGCCGTGCTGCTACTGACGGGCGTTGTGGCAAGTGCTGGCATGCTGGCATCGAGCACCGCCTGGGCGCAAAGCGACGCCGTGAAAGAACTGGCCGCGCCGCCGCCCATCCAGTTGCCGCTCAAACCGAGCGCGGAATTCGCGAAGTTTCCGCGCCTGGTGGGCATGCTTGGCAAGCGCCAGATCGTGCTGCGCCTTGGACCGAAGTCCGATGACCCATCCGGCGTGCACGGCGAATATCAGTTCACCGATACCGGCGAAGTCATCCTGATCGCGGGCGACCGCGACGGCGACACCCTCGAAGTCGAGGAGTCGAACGACGGTACCCACATCACCGGCAACTGGGTCGGCAAGTTTGCCGCCGATGGCTCGGTGGCGGGTGACCGCATGAACGTGGATGACTCCGACCCGCAGGCATTCGATCTTCGTCCGCTCGCCGCGGGGCAACCCGTGCCGCCGCCTACTGCCGCCCAGCCCCCGGCGCCTGCTGACGCCGCACCGGACGCGCAAACGCAGGCACAGCCCGCGGGGGCAGCACCGGCACCCACAGCCGCCACACCGGCTACGAAGTCAGCACCTTCTGCAGCGCACGCCGTGAACGGCGTGAACAATCTCACTACGGGCGAATGACCGGCCAGCGCGCCGGCCGCGTCCATCATGCGCAAGCAGGAATCCAACGATGACTCAATCCAAACCTAAGCGCGCTCTGCAAACCCGCATCGTGCAGGCGGAAGACAAGCTCACGCCTGGCTTCGAATCGTTCGCGGTGCCGGTGACGCGCGCCTCGACGGTCGTGTTTCCGGATCTCGCCACGATGCGCGCGATCGACTGGCGCAGCGACGCGCAATGGCGCTACGGTCTGCACGCCACGCCGACCTCGCTCACGCTCGCGCAACGGCTCGCCGCGCTCGAAGGCGGCAATCATGCGTTGTTGCAGCCGTCGGGTCTGTCGGCGATTTCCAATGTGTACTTCGGCCTCGTCAAGACTGGCGACGACGTGCTGATTCCGGATAACGTCTACGCACCGAATCGCGATCACGGCGACTGGCTGGCGCGCGACTTCGGCATTACCACGCGCTATTACGATCCCATGATCGGCGCGGGCATCGCGGATCTGATTCAACCGAATACGCGTCTGTTGTGGCTCGAAGCACCGGGCTCCGTGACGATGGAAGTCAGCGACATACCGGCTCTCGCCGCCGCCGCGCGGGCGCGCAACGTCGTCACCGCGATCGACAACACGTGGTCAGCGGGCCTCGCGTTCCGGCCGTTCGAGCATGGCGTCGATATTTCGGTGCAGGCGTTGACCAAGTACCAATCCGGCGGCAGCGACGTGATGATGGGCGCGACCATTACCGTGGACCAGGAACTCCATCTGAAGCTCAAAGCCGCGCGCATGCGCATGGGCGTGGGTGTGTCGTCGGACGATTGTTCGCTGATTCTGCGCAGCCTGCCGAGCATGAAGGTGCGTTTCGAGCAGCACGACCGCAGCGCGCTCGCGCTCGCTCATTGGCTGAAGACGCGCCCGGAGGTCGCTACCGTGTTGCATCCGGCCTTGCCGGATTGCCCCGGGCATGAGTTTTATGAACGTGACTTCACGGGCGCGGGTGGCCTGTTTTCGATCGTACTGGATGCGCAATACAGTGCGGCGCAAGTGGATGCGTTCTGCGAGGCGCTCGAACTGTTTTCGATTGGCTGGAGCTGGGGCGGGGCGCACAGCCTCGTAATGCCATACGACATCGCGTCGATGCGCAGCGTCGAGCGCTGGGGCAAGCGCGGCACACTGGTGCGTTTCTATATCGGGCTGGAAGAAGAAGCGGATCTGCGCGCGGACATCGAGCAGAGTTTCTCCGTACTGCGGGCTTGAGGCGGAAGCAACGCACGAGCACGTCAAACCTCGTGAAGGCGGCTGTGGGTCAGCGAACCCGCAGCCGCTGGGCCTGGCGGAAGCTGAACCTTGGCAGCAGCCAAACCTGGCAGAAGCCGAGGCAAAATCAAAACAACCGCAGCAGCCCGTCCAGCCCCACGTGGTTGAACGCGACGCTCGCCGCTTCGCGCACCACCGGCTTGGCCCGAAACGCCACGGACAGCCCAGCCGCCGCCATCATCTTCAGATCGTTCGAGCCGTCGCCCATCGCGATGGCCTGCCCCGGTTCGATCCCGAGTTGCGCGCAGGTCTCGCGCAGGGTGCGCGCCTTGACGTCGGCATTGACGATCTCGCCCGTAACCTTGCCGGTCAGCTTGCCGTCCACGATTTCGAGCGTGTTGGCGCGGGTAAAGTCGAGGCCGAGCCGCGCCTTGAGTTTCTCCGTGAAAAACGTAAAGCCGCCGGAAACCAGCAGCGTCTTCAAACCGGCGGCCTTGACGCCCGCCAGCATCCGCTCGGCACCCGGCGACAGGCGCAGGCGTTCCTCATAGACGCGTTCCAGCGCGCTCGCGTCGAGTCCCTCTAGCAAGGCGACCCGGCGCGTGAGACTTTCGTTGAAATCCTTGATCTCGCCGCGCATCGACGCTTCGGTGATGGCCGCGACTTCCGCCTTGAGCCCGCAGAAATCGGCGATCTCGTCGATGCACTCGATCGTGATCAGCGTCGAATCCATGTCCATTGCGACGAGGCCAAAATCACGCAGCGTACGCGCCGGCGCGACGAACGCGTAATCCAGCGCGTGCGTGCCGCAATACACGTCGAGATCGGCTTTCTGGGCGGGATCGGCGTCGGCAATACGCAGCGCGTGCGCATCGATGACGGTGGCGCGCGAACCGCGTGCGAGCGCGGTGAGCGTCTTGTGGTGATCGGCGGAAAGAGGCGCGGGACTTTGGATGACGAGGTTCATGACGTCGCTGGAAAGGACGCGCGGCGTGCGCGGAAAATCCCGCTATTGTAGCGGTTTGCGTAGCCCGTTCGTCACCGGGAAGCGAAGGCGGTAGCGCATCCCGGGCCGTAGGTTTTGCCGAACTCACGCAAGAGTTACAGGCCATTATCGGCCGCAGAGCGCCCGCAAACGGCGCGCGAAGCGCGAACAGCAGCGCTTCCCGCACGTCCGGATGCAGGAGCAGCGCCTGTCATGGATGCCGCGCGCTCACGGCCTGCTGCGCAGCCGGGCTGCGTGACCCGTGGCACGCTTGGTGCTTCGCCATAGGTCCAACCCACGGTCCGCTGCAGGGGTTCAACGCACCGGCCCAACCCAGGGGTCCAAGCCTTTAGGAGTGCGCGATGTCACACATGATCTGGAAAGGGGCGATCAGCTTCGGCCTCGTGCACGTGCCGGTGCAACTCTACCCGGCAACGCAATCGGAGAAGGTTGGCTTCAATCTGCTCGACAAACGCTCGATCGACCCCATCGGCTACCGGCAGATCAACAAGCGCACCGGCAAGGAAGTGACGCGCGAGAACATCGTGCGCGGCTTCGAATACGAAAAGGACAAGTACGTGGTCCTTTCCGATGAGGAAATCCGCTCGGCGAATCCGGAATCCACCCAGACCGTGGACATCCTCGCTTTCGTCGACGCCCCTGACATCTCGTTCCTGTATCTCGACACACCGTACTATCTCGCCCCCGATCGCAAGGGCGAGAAGGTGTACGCGCTGCTGCGCGAGGCGATGAAGGCATCGGGCAAGATCGGCGTGGCGAGCGTCGTGCTGCACAACAAGCAGCATCTGGCCGCGCTGATTCCGGTCGGGCCGGTCCTCGCGCTCAACACGCTGCGCTGGGCCGACGAAGTGCGCTCCTACGATGAACTGAAGCTGCCGTCTGAGGACGCGAAAAAGGCCGGCGTGGCGCCGCGCGAACTCGATATGGCGCGCAAGCTGATCGACGACATGAGCGACGCGTGGGATCCCGCGAACTATCACGACACCTTCCGCGACGACATCATGAAGCTGGTCGATCGCAAGATTCGCGCGGGCAAAACCGAAGAGATCACGGAAGTGGAAAGCTCGGGCAAGTCGCCGAAATCCGCCGAGATTCTGGATCTGTCCGATCTGCTCAAGCGCAGTCTGGGTGAAGGCAAGAACCGGGGTAAGGGCAAAGGGGCCGCGCGGGCCCGCGCCGCACAGGATGACGACGAGAGCGAAGCCGCGCCGCCTGCCCGTCGCAAAACCACGACGCGGCGCTCAGGGAGCACTTCAGGTGGCACCTCAGGTAGCACGTCCACGCGCAGTACGGCCACACGGGCGGCGTCCACCCGTAGCGGCGCAGCGCGCAAAGAGGCCGCACCACGCAAGCGCAAAGCAGCCTGAAGGCGCGCGCACGCAATGAATGAACTCTCATCATGAGCGATCGCCTCGACCCCTATCAGCGCAAGCGCCGCTTCGATAACACGCCCGAGCCCTCCGGCAAGGCGGCGCGCAAGGCGTCGCCACGCAAGTCCGCGCAGGGGCTGGCGTATGTCATTCAGGAACATGATGCGCGGCGCCTGCACTACGATTTCCGGCTCGAACTCGATGGCACGCTGAAGTCGTGGGCCGTGCCAAAGGGGCCGAGTCTCGATCCGTCCGTCAAACGCCTCGCGGTGCATGTCGAAGATCACCCGCTCGAATACGGCTCGTTTGAAGGCGAGATTCCGCCCGGCAATTACGGCGCGGGTTCGGTGGTCGTGTGGGATCGCGGCACCTGGTCGCCGGAAGGCAGTCTTGCCGAGGCGCGCGAGAATTACCGCGCCGGCAAGCTCAAATTCACGCTGAACGGTGACAAGCTGCACGGTGGATGGATGCTGGTGCGCAGCCACATGCGCGGCAGCGGCGACAAGGAGCAGTGGCTGCTCATCAAGGAACGCGATGAAGAGGCGCGCAGCGAATCGGACTATGACGTGCTCGCGAGCCTCCCCGGCAGTGTGATGGACGATGACGGCGCCACGAACGGGCGCGCACGCAAGGGCGCTTCCAGGAAAGCAGGTTCAAACGGCGCGGCTTCAAACGGCGCCGCCGCTTCGAAGACGGCTGCCGCGAAGACGGCCACCTCGAAGACAGCCGCCTCGAAGGCATCGAGTTCGAAAACTACCGCGGCAAAAACGCCGGCGTCCAAAAAGGCCGCCCACGCCAGCGCCGCTGATTCGAAAAAGACCGACATCGTCGCCAATCGCTCCAGCGCTTCGCTGCGCACACTGGCCGGTTCGCCTGCGATTCAGGGCGCGGTAAAAAAAGCGCTGCCTGCCGCGCTCAAGCCGCAACTGGCCACGCTGATCGACGCCGCCCCGCCGGGCGATGACTGGGCCTACGAGATCAAGTTCGATGGCTACCGCGTGCTGGTACGCATCGACGCGCACGACAAGAAACATCCGTTGCGCGTCTTCACGCGCGCGGGCAACGACTGGACGGCGAAGTTCAGCAAGCAGATCGACGCACTCTCGAACCTCGGCCTCGACAGTGCCTGGCTCGACGGCGAGGCGGTGGTGCTCGATCGCAACGGCGTCCCCAGTTTTCAGGCGCTGCAAAACGCTTTTGATGCGAATCGTCCGCAGGACATCGTGATCTATCTGTTCGACGTACCGTATCTGAACGGCTACGACTTGCACGGCGTGCCGCTGGTGCACCGGCGCGCCATTCTGCACGCGTTGCTGGAGAAAGTTGACGCGCGGGTTTTGCGCTACTCGCAGGACTTTGCTTTCAGTGCCGAGCAGTTGCTCAAGAGCGCGTGCGACATGGCGCTCGAAGGCATCATCGGCAAGCGGCGCGACAGCCACTACACCTCCGGGCGCAGCGCCGCGTGGATCAAGCTGAAGTGCCGGCGACGCCAGGAGTTCGTGATCGGCGGCTATACGGAGCCTGCCGGTAGCCGTGCCGCGTTCGGTGCCTTGCTGCTCGGCGTCTACAACGGCGACGGCAAGCTCCAGTACGCAGGGCGTGTGGGCACGGGTTTCGATGCCGCGCTGCTGCGCTCGGTGAAAAAGGAACTGGATGCACGCGAGACCGCCCGCATGCCGTTCGCCAGCGCCCCGCGCGAACGTAGCAGAACGCCGGTGCATTGGGTCAAGCCGGAACTGGTCTGCGAGTGCAATTTCGCCGAGTGGACCGATGAACGCATCGTGCGGCAGGCATCGTTTGTCAGTCTGCGCAACGACAAGCCCGCGCGGCAGATCGTCAAGGAAATGCCACGCGAAGGAGGGGACGTGCAAGCTGAAACGAACGATGCTTCGAAAGAGGCGCCGAGCAAAACCCGCGCGACGCGCACAGCTAAAAAAGCCACCGCCGCCAAGCCAGCTACCGCACCCACCGTGGCCGGCGTGCGCATTTCGCATCCCGAGCGTGTGATCGACAAGCACAGCGGCGCGAGCAAGCTCGATCTCGTACAGTACTACGAAGCAGTTGCAGACTGGATGTTGCCGCATCTAAAAGGGCGCCCGGTTTCGCTGGTGCGCGCGCCGGAGGATATCGGCGGCGAGCTGTTTTTCCAGAAGCACAGCCAGAAGCTCTCGATTCCCAACGTCACGCAGCATCCCGGTCTCGATCCGGGGCATCCGCCACTCATCACCATCGACACCATCAAGGCACTCGTCGGCGCAGCGCAGATGGGCACGGTCGAAATGCATACGTGGAATGCGCTGGCGTCGAGCATCGAGAGGCCGGACCGGATGGTGTTCGACCTCGACCCCGACACGGGCCTCGGCTGGGACAAGATGATCGAGGCCGCGCAACTGACCCGTTCACTGCTGGAAGAACTGGGACTCGAATCGTTCTGCAAGACGAGCGGTGGCAAAGGCCTGCACGTGGTGGTGCCGCTCGCGAAGCAGGCCGGCTGGGACGAAGTGAAGGCGTTTTCGCAGGGGGTTGCGCAGCATATGGCCACTACGCTGCCCAAAATGTTCACCGCGAAAATGGGCCCGCAGAACCGCAAGCGCAAGATCTTCGTCGACTATCTGCGCAACAACCGCGGTTCGAGCACGGTGGCGGCATTTTCGGCGCGCGCCCGGCCGGGGCTGGGCGTGTCGGTGCCGCTGGCATGGGACGAAGTACCCGGCACGTCGTCGGGCGATCAATGGACGATTTTCAATCTGCACGAGCGGCTCGAATCGTTACACGACAACCCGTGGGCTGGGTATGGCAAAACGCGTCAGCGCATTACGGCAGCCATGAAGAAACGCCTCGCGGATGCGGAAGACGCTTAGGATGATCATAAGGATAGCTGATCATCACACCGACAATCATCAATGACGGAGGATGCAATGAAAACATCACCCCAGGTATCCACGGGCGAGGGCAAGCCCAAGACCCCGGACAAGCACACGGGGCACACCGGTTCGCACAGCGAGTCGTTGCAGGACGCGAGTGCGCCGTTGCCGCACGAGACCGATCAAACCGCGGAATCGCAGCACGAGGACGATCCGCGCCGCGTGGGCAAGCAGGCCCATAAAGATGTCTCGCGCGGTCTGAAAGACACCGACCGGCGCGGCGGCGACGAGTATCAGCAGGACACGCAGAACGACGCGCACAGCAATAAAAACTCGGGGAAGAAGGGAGCGTAGAAGCGTCTACGCCGCCGGGCCATCCCAATACGGCGGATCGCCAAAATGCGCGGCGAGGAACGCAATGAAGGCGCGTGTCTTGGGCGGCACGAAGGCGCGGCTCGGATACACCGCCCACATCGCGACGGTGTCCGCGAGCGGGTAGCTGTCCAGCAACGTCACCAGTTCGCCGCTGCGCAGATAAGGCGCCACGTCCCACGTCGATTTCAGCGCGATGCCAAAACCGGCCAGCAACGCATCGCGAATCACCTCGCCGTTGTCTGTGGCGAGGCGTCCGCTGACCCGCACGTCGAGGCGCCCGGCCGGCGTCTCGAACGCCCACGTGTTTTGATCGGCCAGAATCACGCATTCGTGCTGCGCGAGATCCGCTGGATGGCGCGGCGTACCATGCGCCTCCAGATAGGCCGGCGCGCAGCAGATCACGCGTCGATTGACGGCGAGACGTTGTGCCACCAGCGTCGAGTCCTTCAGGGCGCCTATCCGGATGGCCAGGTCGACGCCCGCGTCGACGAGGTCCACCATATGGTCGGACAGGCGCAGGTCGACGCTCACACCCGGATACCGCCGCAGAAATTCGGGGACGACCGGTGACACATGTTGCCGTCCGAACGACGACGGCATCGAAATGCGCAAGCGTCCCTGTGGTTCGGTTTGCGCGCGTCCCACCGAGGCGCGCGCCGCCGCCGCCGTATCGAGCAGCGTCTGCGCGTGCGCCATGAACACTTCACCGTCCTGCGTGAGACTGATGCGGCGCGTGGTTCGATGCAGCAGCCGCGCGCCGAGCAGCCGTTCGAGTTGCGCGAGACGCGCGCTCGCCACTGCCGCCGACAGGCCGAACTCACGCCCGGCCGCCGACACATTGGCGAGCAGCGCGGCGCGGACGAACAGCGCGACATCCAGCAGGTCGAGCCGGTCGCGGGCGTCGGCGAGTGCGGAGGTGACCGATGAGGCGGCGGATGAGGTGGCCGATGAGGGCGCTGAACCCGCGGGCAGATCGTCAGTTGACGTCATTCTTCTGATTTTCAGGAAAATGTTTAAGCCATTATGACGGTTTTTAGAGACGAAGGAGCGGCCTACTATGCCTGACATCCTTTGCATCTGTTTCGCAGCACGCTTTGCTCCTTTGGTCGCGTCGCTCAAGCCTGTCGCGCCAGACGGTGTAGCGTGTTCTCATCATCTGTTTTCCATGAATCAGGAGCTGCCATGAAAGCCGTTGGACTCTATCGCTATCTGCCTATCGATCAACCCGAGGCGCTCATCGACGTCGAGTTGCCCAAGCCCGAAGCCACCGGGCGCGATCTGCTCGTCAAGGTGGAAGCCATTTCGGTGAATCCGGTGGACTACAAGGTCCGCTCGCCGAAAGACACGGTCGAAAAAACGCCACGCGTGCTGGGTTGGGACGCGGCCGGCACGGTGGCCGCCGTCGGTCCCGACGTGACGCTCTTCAAGGTCGGCGATCCGGTGTTCTACGCGGGCAGCATCACGCGCCCGGGTGCGAACAGCGAGTTTCATCTGGTGGACGAGCGCATCGTCGGCCGCAAGCCGTCTTCGCTCGACTTCAGCCACGCCGCGGCTTTCCCGCTCACGGCCATCACGGCGTGGGAAGCGCTGTTCGATCGCCTCGGCGTCTCGCCGCAAGGCGCGGACGAGGGGCGCTCGGTGCTGATCATCGGCGGCGCGGGCGGGGTGGGTTCGATCGGCATCCAGTTGGCCAAGCAACTCGGCAAACTGAAGGTGATCGCCACGGCGTCGCGGCCGGAGTCTGCGAAATGGGCCACGGAACTGGGCGCGGACCACATCATCGACCACTTCGGCGATATGCCCACACAACTGAAACAGATCGGCTTCGAGCAGGTCGACTATGTCCTGATTTTCAACGACACCGACAAACATTTTCCGGCCGCTGCTGCTGTCATCAAACCGCAAGGCGGCATTGCCACCATCGTCGAAAATGACAAGCCCATCGCGGTGGAACTGTTGAAGGCAAAGAGCGCAGCGTTTCACTGGGAGTTCATGTTCACGCGCTCGATGTTCGGCACGCCCGACATGATCGAGCAGCACAAACTGTTGACCGAAGTAGGCCGCCTGATCGACGCCGGCACGTTGCGGACCACAGTGGGTCAAGACCTCGGCAAGATCAACGCGCAGAACGTGCGGCGCGCGCATCAACTGCTGGAAGAAGGGCGCGCCATCGGCAAGCTGGTCCTGACCGGCTTCTGACGAAAAAGGCCGTACCGCAAGCGGGTTTACACCCGATCCGCACGCAGCGCGTTCGGGTCCGCTTGGCGTTAGACTGACAGGGCTGGATGCGAAAAATCGCTGCGTGTCTGGGTGAGTTTGCGTGAGCTTGCCGAGGTGTGCGTGAGTACACGTGGGTGCGTGTGCCTCGCGGCCCATCGTACGGCAGGCGCGGCAGGCAAGGCAGGCGCGCGGCGGCACAACGAGGAGGTGACAGTATGAGCCCCTGCTTCAGTCTCTCAGCCAATGCGGCCACCGGCCGTGTCCGCCGTCCTGTCATTGCATCGCTGCTCGTCGCGTTCGCAGCGCTCGTCGCGACGGCAACCCCTCTCGGCGCCGTCTACGCGGCCACGCCCATCACCGTGACCTCGCAGGCGGCAACCGACGGTCCGATCCGCTACACGGTCAAGGTCACGTCGAAACAGTTTGGCAACGCGCAGGAAACCCGCACGATTCGCTCCGGCGAGTCGGACGACTTCACGTGGAAGACAGTGCCGCCTGGCGGCGCCGTGATGGCATCCGATCAATGCCCGGATTACGCCTCGCTGCCGCTCGATACCAACGGTGCGATGATCCGTCAGACGCAGATCCGCTTCGCGCCGGTCGTCTCCAACGACGGCACGGCCACCGTGCAGCTCAGCTTCCAGGCGCAGACGCCACACGGCAGCAAGAGCGTCGACAATGCGGGCAAGACAGTGCAGTGCCCGAACAATACGAAAGCCAGCGAGATCGTGCGCTTCTCGATGCCGACCAACGGCAGTACCAAGACGCTCACGCTGACGGACGGCACGCAGATCGCGGTCTCGGCGAAGCGCTGAGCCGCTCAATTAGCCGCTGAATCAGCGATGTCGTGGAGCGTCCCGCTCCACCAGCCGGGCGGCGAGAAAGCGATGCTCGGCGGAAAAGAGGCGCCGGTAGGTGAGCAACACCGCGCCCACGGTGCCCAATGCTGATGACGCCGCGATCAGGAACATGATCACGATCTGATACCGCACCGCCTGCAACGGTGACTGACCGGCCAGCACCTGGCCGGTCATCATGCCCGGCAGACTCACCACGCCCACTACCGCCATCTGATTGAGCGTCGGAATCATGCCCGCGCGCACCGCTTGACGCGCCGGGTCCTGCGCGGCTTCCCAGCGCGTGGCGCCGAGTGCGAGCGCCATGTCGACGCGATCGCGTCGCGCGGTCAACTCTTCGATCATCCGTTCGATGCCGAGCGACACGCCAGTCAGCGTGTTGCCGAGGATCATGCCGAGAATCGGAATCGCATATTGCGGCTCGTACCACGGATGAATGCGGATCACGACGAACAGACCCACCGCGGCGATGAGCCATGCGCTGACCCAGATGGACAGCACGCTATCCGCGCGCTGGCCGCGATACGTGCGCGTGCCGCGCTGCGCGCCGGCGAAGCCCGCGATCAGCGTCATGATGATCATCAAGGGCAACACGACGTACCACTTGTCGTACTGGAACACCCAGCCGAGCACGTAGCCAATGGCAAGTAACTGCACCACGGTACGGACGGCGGCGAGCGCGAGCTTGCGTTCGAGGTCCAGCTTCAGGGCCACTGACAATGCCCCGTTCACGACGATCAGCAAGGCTGCGATCGCGACGTCCCACAGGCTGAGATTTTGCAGGCTCATCGCGGGGGCTCCTGAGGTGACTCATGAGGAGACTGCTGCGGGGGCTCCTGCTGGGGCGACGCACCCGCTTCCTCCAGCGCGCCGAGCACGCCCGCCCGCATGACCAGATGACGCTGGCTCATACGCCGCGCCTGGGCCGGATCGTGCGACACCCACACCGAGGCGCGTGCCGTCTCGCCCGCGCCATCCCCCGCCGGGCCGCCCGCTTCGAACCAGGCTTGCACGAGCCCTTCGATGGCCTGCGCGGACTCCGGGTCCAGCGACGCCGTGGGCTCATCGAGCAGCAGGACAGCGGGCGCCAGTTGCAACACACGGATCAGCGCGGTGATCTGCGCTTCACCGCCCGAGAGATCGCTGGCGCGTTTGTCGAGAAAGTCTGCACCGCGCCCCGCCTGCGTAGCGAGCGCCGCGGCCCGCGCACGGTCGAAGCGCACATCGCGATACGCCTTCAGCGAGAACGGATAGCGCAGATTGTCCTCGACGGTGCCGTCGAGAATCGCCGGACGCTGACGGATATACGCGACGTTGCGCCGGTAGCGCGGAATCATCATGCGATCCACCGGCTTGCCATGCCAGAGAATGCGTCCGCTATCGAGCGGGTCGAGCAGCGCGAGCGCGCGCAGGAACACGCTCTTGCCGGAACCGGACGGACCGGTGATCGCCACGCGGTCGCCCGCCTGCAGCGCAAAACGGGTGGGGTGGAGCAGCACTTGCCCGCTTTGTGGGTCGCGCCGGGTGATGTCTTCTGCATCGACAAGTGGAGCAGCCGTCATGTCGTCATGTGGGAATAGACCGCGTGGATACGAAAGCCGGCCGTGCCGAAGCGGCGCAACGCCGACGCAACGGCTGTGGATCAGCCGCCGTGCCATGAGCCGCAAGCCAATGCGGGCATGCTATCTGCTGCCCGGTACGCAACGAGAAGAAAACGGAGCGTCTCATGGCAGTGTCGAGCACCCTCGGCAGGCGAATCGGCAAGATCATCGCATGGCTCGTGGCAATCATCGTGATCCTGGTCGTCGCCCTGGTAATTTTCATTCTGACTTTCGACTGGAATCGCGCGCGCCCGTGGGTGGACGACAAGGTCAGCGCTGCAATAGGCAGGCAGTTCGTCATACAAGGTGATCTGAAAGTAGGCTGGCGGCATCCCGTGGGCGAGACCGGCTGGCGTGCCTGGGTGCCTTGGCCGCGGTTCTCGGCGGCCAACATCACGGTGGCCAATCCGGACTGGACAAAAAATCCGCATTTTGCAACGTTGGACGAAATCGACTTCGAAGTGGCCGTGCTGCCGCTGCTCGCGCACGACATCATCATTCCCGCCATTAACCTGGTCAATCCTTCCGTCGACCTGGAACGCTTGCTCGACGACCGCAATAACTGGACCTTCAAGCTGCCATCCTCGGCCGGGCCGTCCGAATGGAAGCTGGAACTGCACGATATTTCCTTCGCCAAGGCTTACATCGCCTATTCCGACCAGAAGGAAAAGACCGACGCGCAGGTCGTCATTGATACGCTCGGCCAGTCCATTCCGATCGGCGACGTCATGAAACAGCAGGAGGAGGCCTCGCGCAACGCATCGGCGGAAGTGGTCGGCAAGCAGGGGGCGAGCAAGCTGACCCAGCAGTCGAACAAGATCCAGGCATCCGAAGCGGCGGCGGCTGCCGCTGCGGCGTCGGAAGCATCGGGTCCGGCGGCGGCTTCGGGTGCGCCTGCGTCGGCTGCATCGTCTTCTGGACAGGCGGCTGCAAGCGACGGCGCCGGCTCCGGTCCCGCCGCAGCGGGCAGTCCGGGTAAGGGCGAGGCGACCATGACGTCGGCGGCGTCCGCGCCGGTGTCGGCGGCGAGCAGCGTCGGTGCAGGCGCTCGGCCACCGGTGCCGCCATATGCGCTCGGCTGGACCGTCAAGGGCACCTACAACAACACCGAAATTACTGGCAGCGGCAAGCTCGGCGGCCTGCTGGCCTTGCAGGATGTGAACCGGCCATTCCCGCTCCAGGCTGACGTCAAGGCGGGCAATTTCCTGCATGTGGCGGTGGTGGGCACCATTACCGATCCGGCGCACCTCGCCGCCGTCGACATGCGCCTGTGGGTGCAGGGCACCAGCATGGCGCGCCTCTATGCGCTCACCGGCGTCACCTTGCCCGATACGCCGCCGTATGCCACGGATGGCCGACTCGTCGGCAATTTCAAGGCAAGCGGCAACGTCTTCAAGTATGAAAACTTTACGGGCCGGGTGGGCGGCAGCGATCTGAATGGCTCGCTCACCTACACGGCGCGCAAGCCGCGCCCGCTGCTGCAGGGCGAACTGGTGTCGAACCTGCTGCAATTCTCCGATCTCGCTCCGGTCATCGGCGCGGATTCCAACGCCAGCAAGGCCAAGCGCGGCGACGCGACCAGACAGCCGTCCGACAAGGTATTGCCGGTGGAGGAATTCCGCACGGACCGCTGGAAAGCCATCGACGCCGACGTGAAATTCACCGGCCGCCGCATCATCAAGAACAAGGACCTGCCCATCACCGACCTGTACACCCACATCGTAATGATGGATGGCGTGCTGTCGCTGACGCCGCTGTCGTTCGGCGTGGCGGGCGGCACGCTGAGTTCCGATATTCATCTGGACGGCAGCACGACCCCGTTGAAGGGCCGCTTCTCGACCTCGGCGCGCCATCTGAAGCTCAAGCAACTGTTCCCGAACTTCAAGACGATGCAAAGTGCATTGGGTGAAATCAACGGGGACGCGGCGCTCTCGGCCACGGGCAATTCACCGGCGGCGCTGGCGGCCAGTTCGAACGGCGAGATCAAGACGCTCGTGACGGACGGCACGGTCAGCAAGATCCTGATGGAAGCGGCCGGGTTGAATGTGGCCAATGTGGTCTACGAAAAGCTCTTCGGCACCGCGGACGTGAAGATCAACTGCGCGGCCGCTGACTTCGTCGATACCAACGGCGTGCTCGATCCACGGGTGTTCGCGCTCGATACGGACGACGCCGTGATCGACATTGACGGCAACGTCAACCTGCGTGACGAAACGATGGACCTCGGCATTCATCCGCATACGAAGGGCTTCCGGATCTTTTCGCTGCGCTCGCCGCTGTATGTGAAGGGCACCTTCAAGCAGCCGCACGTCGGAGTGAATGCGACGGCGCTGGCGATTCGCGGCGGCGCGATGGTCGGGCTCGGTCTGATCAACCCGTTTGCCGCACTGATCCCGCTGATCGCGCCCAGCAACAACAAGCCGCTGCCGTGCGCGCAATTGCTCGCCAACGTGGGCCAGCGGCCCAGCGCGCCGCCGCCGGGGCAGAAAGAGACGGCCAAGGCGCCGCTCTCGCTGGACACCGGTGCGCCGGTTGCCGCGAGCGGTGCGGCGGCCACGACGAAGAAGCCCGTCGCCCGCAAGCCGGCGGCAGTGACGCCCGCGAGCGAGGGCATTTACAAGGGGAGCTAGGGCGGCTAGCAGAAGGGACTAACAGAACGGCATTGACGGGACGGCACTAACGGGACGGCATAAAAAAGGCGCGCTCACGATTTCGTGAGCGCGCCTTTCGTGTTTTGGTGGAAAGCGGTGATCAGGCCCGCTGCAAGAGAAGAGCGGCCAGCACCTCGTTCCGCTTCAGTTCGATTCAGCGCAAGGAGCGCGGCGTGGCATCACCCGCCGCATCCTGACGACGCACGCCACGGCGTGGTCCACCCAGCGCCCGCGTCGCACCGAACTCAGGCAGGATCCGGCTACGGGCGCGGCTCGCGAACACCAGGAAGCCGAAGCCGTCCGCCTCGTACCAGTAACCGCCGTTCTCCAGTCCATCGAGCGGCTGTTCCAGCGCATTGGCGATCGACTCGATGCAGCGCCGACGTAGCTCAGAAGGGGCAGGATAGGGCGGCTGCGCCCCGCGCACGCTGCACAGTAGCACGTCGAGGCCAGGCAGCACGTGCGCATAGAGCACGGGTTCGTCCTGGGCGCGCGCTCTCGCAATCTTGGTGTCGAGCTGGCCGAACGGCCTGAAATGCCGTAGCACCGCGAGGAACGACTCATCGCCGTCCGCCTTCGCGCGCCTACGCTTTTTCGGGAAGGACATAAAAATTCGCCTGAAAAAGAATTGCAAGAAACGCAGCGTCCTCATGCGACCACTCCCGGCTTCGCGCCGCCGCACGTCGATCTTTTATAGCATACGAAAATGCCAGATTCACGGTGATTCGACGATCAGTCTGCCTCACACCCATCCGCACGAATCGTGCCGAATCGCCTTGCCGCGCGCTTTCGCATCCCCAGCCCATGTCTCCAACCTTCCGTCTCAATAATAGTCGCACGCGCCGCTCAACGGAGCGCCCTGTCATTAAAAAAAAGTCATTTTTATGTGCGCCAGCGCTTCCATTGAGGCAGATTGAATTAACGCCGGTTCGCGTCGATAATGGCCCCGTTCTCGCAAAGGCCGTCCCGGCGGGCCCCGCGGTCCCGGTGGCCCGGCTCGCTGACCTTGCGTGGCGCGCGAGACAGCGCCTGGGCAGTGTGGTTTAGCCTGCGCTTTTTCCTGTACGCATCCAACAACAACTTATCTTCGCGCGACCGGACACACTGCCAGGCGAACATGAAACTCTTCACCAAAGGTCTCCTGCTGATTGCGGTGCCCAGCGTGATCGAGCTGGCGCTGCTCGGGATCGTCTTCGACACCCAGCAGGAAACCGCCCAGGCCGCGCGCTGGGTCGCCGACAGCAAGCACATCCTCTACGAATCGTCCTCGATCATCGACCCGCTGCTGCACGAGGGCGCGCGGGTGCGCACGGCGCTGGTGGTGGGCGATCCGGTTTTCATCGAGCGGCATATGGCGTGGGTCGATCTGGGCGACCGGCTCGCGAAGCTCGAGCAACTGGTGCAGGACACCCCGCCGCAGGCCGCGCGTCTACAGCGCATGCGCGCAGCGGTCGACGCCTACCGCGCCGAAGCCAACGCGATTGCCCGCGCCTTGCACGAAGGGCACAACATGAGCGCCTTCGCCGCGCGCGAAGGCGAGGCGGTGCCGAGCGAAATCGCGCACTTTCGTGACGAGCTCGACGCGTTCGTCGACGCGGAAACCCACCTGGACGCGCAGCGCAGCGCGTCGCTGGCGCACACGCGCGAGCGTCAGCAATACGCGCTGATTGCTGCGGTGATCGGCTCGATGCTGGTCTGGGGCGCCTCGGCGCTGGTGTTTGCGCGCAGCATTGGTCGCCGCTTCCGGGTGCTGACCGAGAATGCCGCGCGTCTCGGTCACGGCCGCCCGCTCTCTGAGCCGCTTTCCGGTAACGACGAGATCGCCGCGCTCGACGCGGTGCTGCATCAGACCGGCGCCCGCCTGCGTAGCGCGGAGCAGGAGCAGGCGGTGCTGAAGGCGCGGCTCGAAGCGCGTGCCCGGGAACTGGCGGGAGTCAACGAGGAGTTGCGCCAGGAGACCCAGGACAACGAGATGTTCATCTACAGCGTGTCCCACGATTTGCGCTCGCCGCTCGTCAACCTGCAAGGTTTTTCAAAGGAGCTGCAGGTATCCTGTGATGAGTTGCGCGGCACCATCGAGGCCGCCCAGTTGCCCGAGCACGAACGGCAACGCATGACCCGGGTGCTCGACGGCGACGTGCGCGAGTCGCTGCATTATCTGCGCATCGCTGTGACGCGTGCTGCAGCGATCATCGAGGCGCTGTTGCGGATTTCGCGCGCCGGGCGGCTCGAATATCAGTGGCAGCGCGTCAGCATTGGCCGGATCGTGGCGCGGGTGGTCGATGCGATGGCGTCCACCATCGAGGCGCGCGGCGCCGTGATTACCGTACGCGAATTGCCGCCCGCCTGGGGCGACCCCGGCGCGATCGAGCAGATCTTCGGCAATCTGATCGGCAATGCGCTGAATTTTCTCGACCCGACGCGGGTGGGGCGCATCGAAATCGGTGCCTGCGAGCCCGAACCTGAGCCTGAGCGCACGGCACTTAGCTTCACGGACGGTCCGCCACCGGCGCGCACGCGCACCTATTACGTGCGCGACAATGGACTCGGCATTCCCGCGGCTTATCTGTCGAAGGTGTTTCGCGCGTTCCAGCGTCTGCATGGCGCGGTGGCCGAAGGTGACGGCGTCGGGCTCGCGCTGGTGCGCCGCTCGGTCGAGCGGCATGGCGGACGGGTGTGGGTGGAATCGGCTGAAGGCGCCGGCTCGACGTTTTTTGTCGTGCTGCCGGAGCAACCGGCGCGGCTCTGAGCACGGCGCGGTTCGCGGCCCGCACGATGCGGCCTGCAAGCGCCGCTGCCGGTCGAGGCGAAGCCGAGGCACAATGAAGGCAGGCAGCAACGCAACTATCAACGCAAATATCAACGCAACGACAAACGCACCAGCAACCGAAGCCAATCACTAACGACGAGGCGCCCGCGCAGCGCGGGTACGGAGGCGTCATGAAACATGGGGAATCGGTCAGCATCGTACTGATCGAGGATGACGACGGCCATGCGACACTGGTTGAACGCAATCTGCGTCGCGCGGGCATCTCCAACAGCTTTATCCGCTTTGCCGATGGCCAGGAAGCGCTCGACTATTTCTTCGGCGACCCGCCGGGCGGTGGGCCGGCCGGGCAGTATCCGCCGCGCCAGAACCTGTCGAATTTCGTCGTGCTGCTGGACCTGAAAATGCCGCGCGTGGACGGCTTCGAGGTGCTGCGGCGTCTGAAAGCGGCGCCCGCCACGACGGCCGTGCCGGTGGTGGTGTTGACCACCACGGACGATCCGCGTGAAATCGAACGTTGCTATGAACTCGGCTGCAACGTTTATATAACGAAGCCAGTCGAATATGACGCATTCATCGAGGCGGTGCGCCGCCTCGGGTTCTTCCTGCAAGTGGTGAAGCTGCCACCCGGTCAGCCGTTGGCGCGCTCATGAGACATAGTCTGAAAATGTCGCCTGCGTGACCCCGCGCAAATGACGGAAGCTGCAAGCCCGCGAGAGACCTTTAGTTAACCAGAGTCAGCATGTCCGAAGACGTTACCTTGCCCCCGGCGGCCTATGTGCTCGTCGTCGATGACGACGAAGGCATTCTGCGGCTCGCGCGCAAATCGCTGATGCGCGTGGGGAGTCGCGTCGCCACCTGCTCGAGCGTGGCGGACGCGCGCGCGAGCATTGCCGCGAGCGCGCCCGATCTGCTGGTGCTCGACTATCAGCTCAACGGCGCGGAGACCGGGCTCGATTTCTTTCGCCGCCTGCGCGCGGAGGGCGTGCGGATTCCCGCCATCCTCGTGACCGGTTTCACCGACGAGTCGCGCGTCATCGAGGCCTTGCGCGCCGGCGTGTCCGATGTGGTGCCGAAATCCGGCGATTACCTCGACTACCTGCCGGAGGCAGTTGAACGGGTTTTGTCGCAGATTCGCCTGCAAAAAGCCTCCGACGATGCCGCGCTGCTGCGCGATCGCGAGCAGCACTATCGCAATCTGTCGGAAGCGCTGCCGCACCTGGTTCTCACCTGCGCAGCGAGCGGCGAGTGTGACTTCCTCTCGAAGCAGTGGCTCGAATACACGGGCCTCGACGAAGCGCATTCACTCGGCCTCGCCTGGCTCGACGCGGTTCACGCGGATGACCGCGAGGAGATCCGTCAGTCATGGCTGAAAGCGGTGCGAAGCGGCGCGGACGACTATCGTCATGAACTGCGCATTCGTCGTTACGACGGCGCGTACCGCTGGTTCGACGTGCGCATCGTGCCGATGCGCGATGCCAACGGCGCGGTCAGCAAGTGGTTCGGCAGTTGCACGGACATTCATTCGCAGCGTGAAGCAATCGAAGAGCGCGAGCGGCTGCTCGCCTCCGAGCAGGCCGCGCGTCTCACCGCAGAAGAAGCCAATCGCGCCAAGGACCGCTTTCTTGCGATGCTCTCGCATGAACTGCGCACGCCGCTCACGCCGGTGCTGGCCGGCGCGCAACTGCTCGAACTGATTGCCGGGCTGCCGGAGCAGGCCCGCTCGTGCGTGCTGATGATCCGCCGCAATGTGGAACTGGAGGCGCGCCTGATCGACGATCTGCTCGATCTCACGCGCGTGGCCAACGGCAAGCTGCGTCTGTCACTGGAAACGGTGGACGTGCACGACGTGATCGACAGCGTGCTGGAACTGTTCCGCAGCGAGATTCAGGTCAAGCAGCAGGACGTCCACGTCGACAAGGCGGCCGAGCATCACTACGTGCTCGCCGATCGCGCCCGGCTGCAGCAGATGTTGTGGAACCTGATTCGCAACGCCGCCAAGTTCACGCCCGATGGCGGCCACATCTACGTGCGCACGCGTGATGAGCGCATGCACGTGCAGATTTCGGTGGAGGACACCGGCATCGGCATCGAGCCCGAGCAGATCGGCAAGCTCTTCAACGCGTTCGAGCAGGGCAACCAGAACATGACGCGGCAATTTGGTGGACTAGGGCTTGGCCTCGCCATCACCAAGGCGCTCACGGACGTGCATGGCGGCACGGTGAGCGCGCAGAGTCCCGGCGCGCATTGCGGCGCGACTTTCACCATCACGCTGCCAACCGCGGCCAGGCCGCTTAGCCAGCCGGTGACGGCAGCGCCGGCGGCGGGGCGCCCGGACAGTTCGCTGACCATTCTGCTGATCGAAGACCACGTGGATACCGCGGAGGTGATGGCGCAACTGATTCGCGGCATGGGTCATGAGGTCACGGTGGTGGGCCGCGTGGACGACGCGCTCGCCGCCACGCAGTCGGCCACCTTCGATCTGGTGGTGAGCGACGTCGGGCTACCGGACGGTACGGGGCTCGATTTCGTCAAAGCCTTTCGCGAGCACTCGGACGTGCCCGCTGTCGCCTTGACGGGCTTCGGTACGGATGAAGACGTGCGCCGCTGCCTTGCGGCCGGATTCACGTCACATCTCACCAAGCCGGTCAATTTCAGTCAGCTCGAACAGTTGATTGAAAGCGCGGCCAGCGTGAAGGCTGAAAAACCAGAAGGCGCGGATTCCGCGTAGTGCGAAGTAATCTGCGCCAACAAAAAGGCCTGCTACGTAGCATCACGTAGCAGGCCTTCGTTTTTGTCAAAGCGCCCTGAAAGTCGCTTAACGCGGTGTGCTCTTCAACGAATCACGAATCTCACGCAGCAGCAGCACGTCTTCCGGCGTGGGAGCGGGCGGGGCCGGCGGCGCCGGTTCCGGCTTGCGCAGATTGTTGATGAACTTGACCATCAGGAAAATGATGAAGGCCAGGATCAGGAAGTTGATCAGCACCGTAATGAAGGAGCCGTAACCGAATACGGCCACGCCGGCGGTTTGCAGATCCTTGTATGACTCGGGACTGCCCTTGAAGCTCGGCGGAATGGCGCCGAGACGGATGAACTGGTTGGAGAAGTCGAGGCCGCCGGTTGCGAGACCCACCACCGGCATGATCAGGTCTTTGACGATCGAATTGACAATGGTGGAGAACGCACCGCCGATGATCACGCCGACCGCGAGGTCCATCACATTGCCTTTGAGGGCAAATTCCTTGAATTCCTTGACCATGCTCATAAGGGAGTCCTCCGTGAAGTCGATGGGGCCATGATAGCCAACGTCAGGAGTCTAGGGTAGTGCTTTTGGGGTCATTGCCCCGAATCGGCGAACGGCGCGGAAACTATGACCCGAGCGCGCGAGCCCGTTCTATATGAGTAGCAAAGCTGACCGGGTCGATATTCGTGCCACACAGCAACACGCCGACGCGCTTGCCTTGCAGGGTTTCACGCAGCGGCCCGAGCAAGGCAGCGGTGGCCGCCGCGCAGGCCGGTTCGACGGCGAGCTTCAACTGTGTGAAGAGCGTCAGCATGGCTGAGCGCATCTGATTGTCCGAGATCGTCACGATACTGTCGATGTGACGGCGGCACAGTTCGTAGCTGTACTGTTCGGTGTGCGGGGCCATCAGCGAGTCGGCGATGCTGAACATGTGGCCCATCTTGATGGTGTGATTGGCGGCGAAGCTCTTGCTCATGGCGTCCGAGCCGTCGGGCTCGACACCGTAAACATGCACGCGCGGGTTGGCGAGGCGCAAGGCCGTGGACACGCCTGCCGCGAGCCCGCCGCCGCCGATGGGTACGATCACTGCATCGAGGTCCGGCGTCTGCGTGGCCCATTCGTAGCCGAGCGTCGAAGTACCCAGCACCGTGCGATAGCCGTTGAACGGATGCACGAAGTAGCGGCCTTCTTCAGCCTCGATGCGACGGACCATCTCGAAGGCTTCAGCGTTGCCGTCCGCTATCACGATCTCAGCGCCATATTGGCGACACAACGCAACACGTGCTGGATTGGCGGAGCGGAACAGCACAACCTTCACGCTAATGCCGAGACGCATGGCCGCGTACGCGACCGCCACCGCGTGGTTGCCGCCCGAGACACAGGTGACCCCCGCGCTGCGTTGCGCTTCGTCCAGCGCCAGCAGATTGGTGAACGCGCCACGCGCCTTGAAGCTGCCGCTTGCCTGCAGCAGCTCGAACTTGAAGTTCACCACCGTGCCTTCGAGCGACGGGAAATCGAGCTTGTCGAACACCGGGGTACGGGCCACCCACGGTGTCAGCGCGAAGTGCTGCGAGGCGATGTCGTCGAGCGTAGGAATCGGCTCGCCGTCGATGGTGTGGTCGGTGTGCTGCGGCGTGGCGGTGGACATGATGAGGTGAGCGCGAATCCTTTGTCAGTTGGAGTCAAACCAGCCTATGCAGTTCATTGCGATTGCGTTGATTCAGCTTGCCAGAATCCGGTTCAATGAGGCGCCCTTTGCACCCACGTGCGCACTCTAATTCAGTGCGCCTGTGCCTCTACCGACATGCTGTGGATGAACTTGCCGAGAAAACGCTCGCAGGCCACGAGTTGCTCGAGCGCGACAAATTCGTTGGCCTTATGAGCCTGCTGGATGTCGCCCGGCCCGCACACGATGGTCGGCACGCCCGCCAGCGAGAACAGGCCCGCTTCGGTGCCGTACGCGACCTTGCGCTTATCCTGATCGGCCGTGAGCGCGCGCACCAGTTGCGTGATCGCGGCCTGCTCAGACGAATCGAGCCCCGGCGCTGCCGCGATCTTCGAAAATTCGATTGCGGCATTGGCGTGCTCACGCAGCATCTTCGGCAACAGCGTTTCACGCGCGTATTGCTCGATGCGCGCGAAGATCGGCTCAGGGTCGAGCGTGGGCAGATTGCGAAATTCGAACTGGAAGCGGCATTCGGCCGGCACCGTATTGATGGCGTTGCCACCCTGGATCGTGCTGGTCTGTGCCGTGGTAAAGGGCACGTCGTAGAGTTCGTCGAACGGACCCTGTTCACGGAACTGGTCGGCGATATCGCGGATATGGCAGATGAGGCGCGCCGCGTATTCGATGGCGTTCAGCCCCTTTGGCGTGAGCGACGAATGCGCCGCCTGGCCGCGCACGCAGCACTGGTACGTATTGATGCCCTTGTGCGCGATGACCGGGCGCATGCTGGTCGGCTCGCCGACGATGCAGCCATCCGGCTTGATGCCGCGTTTGAGCAGATCCGCGATCATCAGCGGTGCGCCCACGCAGCCCACTTCCTCGTCGAACGAGAGCGCGAGGTGAATGGGTCGGGCGAGTTTCGTGCGCTGCATTTGCGGCACGAGCGTGAGGGCCGCGCCGATGAAGCCTTTCATGTCGCAGGTGCCGCGGCCAAACAGTTGCTCGCCGCGCACTTCCGGTTTGAATGGGTCGCTGTCCCATTGCTGACCGTCGACCGGCACCACATCCGTATGGCCCGAGAGCACGATACCGCCATTCGTTTCACCGTCGTGCGCGGGAATCGTGGCGAACAGATTGGCCCATTTGCCGCTGTCGTCGTGCGTGAGCGTGGCTTCGATGCCGAGCGTTTTCAGTTCGTCGCGCACCGTTTCGATGAGGCCGAGATTCGGATTACGGCTCACCGTATCCATGGCGACGAGGCGTGTCACCCAAGGGAGCGAAGCGGGGGATGATGAGGCGCTAGAGGCGTTTTGTGCGGCAGGCGTTTGCGTGGGACGCGCTGAATCAGCGACGTGGGACATGACAAGACTCCAGCTTTTAAGTCTTTCGATCATACCCAAAAACCCGCTGACGGGCCAAAGCATCTAGCGCAGACCGCACCGGAAACGCACCGCTTGCGCGGCGCAACAAAAAGGGGCGCACGACGGCGCCCCTTTTTGATCGACACAGCGCCGACGCCTAACGTGCCGCGGCCGCAGCCGTACCACGGGTTGGCGTGCCGAGCGCCCGCAAGGTTTCCTTGACGGTCGCCACGCGCACGGCGAGGTCCGGGCTGCGAGTCTCGATGCGCAGTTTGTCCTGACCCGCCAGTTTGATGTGCTTGTGTTTCTGCACCATCTCGATGATACGCATTGCGTCCACCGGCGGATTGGGGATGAATTGCAGACCAATCACCGCTTCGCCGGCGTCGATCTTCGAAATGCCCAGCGGTTTCGCCGCGAGCCGCAAGCGATGCGTTTCCACCAGCGCATGCGCCTGCGGCGGCAACTTGCCGAATCGGTCGATCAGTTCCTCCTGAATGCCGTCGATCGAATCGTTGTGTTCGCAGTTTGCGAGACGCTTGTAGAGCGACAGCCGTTCCTGCACGTCGCCGCAGTAATCGGCCGGCAGAATGGCGGGCGCGTGCAGATTGATCTCGGTGGTGGCCGCGAGCGGCGAGGTGAGATCGGGCTCCTTGCCTTCCTTCAGCGCTTTCACGGCGTCGTTGAGCATGTCGGTGTAGAGCTGGAAGCCGATCTCCTGGATTTCGCCAGATTGCTTGTCGCCGAGCACTTCACCCGTGCCGCGAATTTCGAGGTCGTGCATGGCCAGATAGAAGCCCGAGCCGAGTTCTTCCATCTGCTGGATGGCTTCGAGACGGCGCTGCGCCTGCTTGGTGAGCCCCTGCGGATCATGCACGAGCAGATACGAGTACGCCTGGTGATGCGAACGGCCCACCCGGCCACGCAACTGGTGCAACTGTGCGAGGCCGAATTTGTCGGCGCGGTGAATCAGGATCGTGTTGGCGCTCGGCACGTCGATGCCGGTTTCGATAATCGTCGTACACAGCAGCACGTTGGCCCGTTGCGCCACGAAATCGCGCATCACGCGTTCGAGTTCGCGCTCGTGCATCTGACCGTGCGCAACCGCAATGCGCGCCTCGGGCACCAACGCTTCGAGCATCTGGCGGCGATTCTCGATGGTCTCCACTTCGTTGTGCAGGAAGTACACCTGACCGCCGCGCTTCAGTTCGCGCAGCATGGCTTCGCGGATCACGCCGTCTTCCTCACGGCGCACGAAAGTTTTGATGGCGAGTCGCTTCTGCGGCGCGGTGGCGATCACGGAGAAATCGCGCAGACCTTCGAGCGCCATGCCGAGCGTACGCGGAATCGGCGTGGCCGTGAGCGTGAGCACATCGACTTCGGCGCGCAGCGCTTTCAAGGCTTCCTTCTGACGTACACCGAAGCGATGCTCTTCGTCGATGATGACGAGACCGAGCCGCTTGAACTGCACGTCCGAAGACAGCAGCTTGTGCGTGCCGATCACGATATCGACCGTGCCTTCGTTGATCTGCTGGATCGCCGCGTTGACTTCCTTGGTCGACTTGAAGCGTGACAGCTCGGCGATACGCACGGGCCAGTCGGAGAAGCGGTCCGTGAAGGTCTGCGTATGTTGCTCGGCGAGCAGCGTGGTGGGCGAGAGCAGAGCGACCTGCTTGCCGCCCATCACGGCGATGAAGGCGGCGCGCAGCGCGACTTCCGTTTTGCCAAAACCGACGTCGCCGCACACGAGACGGTCCATCGGCTTGCCGCTCGTCATGTCGCCGATCACGGCGGCAATCGCCGCGGCCTGGTCCGGGGTTTCCTCGAAGCCGAAGCTTTCCGCAAATTTCACGTAATCGCGCGGGTCGAGTTTGAAGGCAAAACCTTCGCGCGCGGCGCGGCGCGCATACAGGTTGAGCAGCTCGGCTGCTGTATCGCGAATCTGTTGAGCGGCTTTGCGTTTGGCTTTTTCCCACTGGCCGGAGCCGAGTGAATGCAGCGGCGCGCTTTCCGGATCCGCGCCGCTGTAGCGCGAAATAACGTGCAATTGCGCAACCGGCACGTACAGCTTGCTCTCGCCTGCGTATTCGAGGTGCAGGAACTCGGTTTCGCCTTCGCCGAGGTCCATCGTCACGAGACCCATGTAGCGGCCAATACCGTGTTGCGAATGCACGACCGGGTCGCCCACCTTCAACTCGGACAGGTCGCGCACCATCGAATCGACGTTGCTCGCCTGTTCCTGGCGACGGCGTCCCGCGCGGCGAGCGAGTGGACCGTAGAGTTCGGTCTCCGTCAGGATCGCGATGCCTTCGGCGGGCACCGCGAAGCCGTTCGAAAGCGGCGCGACGCCGAGCGAGAAACGGGCGTCGCTGGTCAGCCAGTCGTTGAAGCTGTCGCTCGACGAAGGCCGCAGATGATTGTCGGCCAGCAATTGCAGCAGCGTTTCGCGCCGGCCGGCCGACTCGGCGGCGAACAGCACACGGTTGGGCGTGGTGTCGAGATAGAGGCGCAACGCCGCGATCGGGTCTTCCGCGTGACGGTCAATGGCGAGATCCGGCAGCGGCGTGGCCCAGCCACCGCCTGCGTTGCCGGGTAGCACGAGGCGCGCGAACGGCTTGGCGAGCGTGAAGAAATCCTCGTCCGAGAGGAACAGCCGCTGCGGTTCGAGGATGGGACGGTCGCGATCGTGCGAGAGAAAGTTGTGGCGCTGCTTCGTGTCATTCGTGAAGCGGCGGATGGCGGCATCCAGATCGCCGACGAACGCGAGTTGCGCGTCGGCCGGCAGATAGTGGAACAGGGTCGCCGTTTCCTCGAAGAAGAGCGGCAGGTAATACTCGATGCCGGCGGACGGCACACCGTTGCCAATGTCCTTGTAGATCGACGCGCGGCTCGGGTCGCCTTCGAAGACTTCGCGCCAGCGGCTGCGGAAGGCGGTGCGGGCGGCTTCGTCGAAGGGGAATTCGCGGCCCGGCAGCAGGCGCACGTCCTTCACCGGGTACAGGCTGCGCTGCGTGTCGGGGTCGAAGGCGCGGATCGAGTCCACCTGATCGTCGAACAGGTCGATCCGGTAAGGCAGCGGCGAGCCCATCGGGAACAGGTCGAGCAGCGAACCGCGCACGCAGTATTCACCCGGGCGCACGACCTGGCTGACGTGTTCATAGCCAGCGAGCGTCAACTGCGCCTTCAGCTTGGTCTCGTCGAGGCGCTCGCCCTGCGAGAACGAAAACGTGTACGCCGCCATGAAAGAGGCGGGCGGCATGCGGTACAGCGCCGTGGTAGCGGGTACCAGCAGGATGTCGCAGCGGCCCTCGCCGAGATCGTGCAGGGTGGCAAGGCGCTCGGAGACCAGATCCTGGTGCGGCGAGAAAGTATCGTAAGGCAGCGTTTCCCAGTCGGGCAGCAGACGCACCCGGGCTTCGGGCGCAAAGAAGCTGATTTCCTGCGACAGACGCTGGGCGTCCACCGCGCTGGCGCAGACGACGGCGAGCAGCGGCACCTGCTCGCGGTAGGCGAGGTGGTAGCGGGCGATCAGCAGGGCGTCGGCCGAGCCGTGCGTGCCGTCGAAGGCAAAACGCTGACCGGCCTTGACGAGGGCGACCGGCGGGGTGGACTGCGAAGATGCGGCGATGTCTGGCATAAAGGGGGGGAGAGCGGCCGTTGGATCACACGTGAGCCGCAAGTTTACGCGCGTCGTGACGTGTATGCGAAGCAGCTATTATAAAATCCGTCCTTTACTTTTACTTCGCGGCGTCCGCCCCAGTGACTTCACGCCTTTTTGCTTTGATTCCGTGCGCAGGCACCGGCAGCCGATCCGGCGCCACCATGCCCAAGCAATACCGCACCGTCGCCGGTCGCGACCTTTTGCATTTCTCCCTTGCCGCGTTTGATGCCTGCAGTGAATTTGCCCAGACACTGCTGGTGATCGCCCCTGACGACCAGCATTTCGACGCCCGCCGGTTTGGCGGCCTGCGCTTTGCCGTAAGCCGCTGTGGCGGGGCTTCGCGCCAGGCGTCGGTGCTGAACGGACTGCATGCGCTGAGCGAATTCGGCGCGCACGATAACGACTGGGTACTGGTCCACGACGCCGCGCGGCCGGGCATCACACCGTCGTTGATCCGCTCGTTGACGGGGGCGCTGAAGGACGACAAGGTGGGCGGCATCATGGCATTGCCGGTCGCGGATACGTTAAAGCGCATCGCGCCGGACAGTGGCGGACGGATTGCCCGCACCGAGCAGCGCGACGGCTTGTGGCAGGCGCAGACGCCGCAGATGTTCCGGATTGGCATGTTGCGCGAGGCGATTCTGAGCGCGCAGCAGGCGGGCCATGACCTGACGGACGAAGCGAGCGCGATTGAATGGCTGGGTCATGTGCCGCTGCTGGTGCAGGGCAGCTTGCGCAACTTCAAGGTCACTTACCCGGAAGATTTCGATCTGGCCGAGGCGATTCTTTGCCGGCCGGCGGCTTCCTGAGCGTCATGCGTTTTTGTCTTTTTGCTAATTGTCGATAACGGTTGATAACGGATTTCAGGCTATGGATTTCAGAATCGGGCAGGGGTATGACGTGCACGCGCTGGTGCCGGGGCGGCCGCTCATTATTGGTGGCGTGACGATTCCGTATGATCGCGGACTGCTGGGGCATTCGGATGCCGATGTGTTGCTGCATGCGATTACCGATGCGCTGTTCGGCGCGGCCGCGCTGGGGGATATCGGGCGGCATTTTTCTGATTCCGATGCGAAGTTTGCGGGAGTGGATAGCCGGGTTTTATTGCGGGAATGTCTTGCGCGCGTGAGGCAGGCTGGGTTTTCTGTGGTGAATGTGGATAGTACGGTGATTGCGCAGGCGCCCAAACTGTCGCCTCATATCGAGGCTATGCGGGTTGTTATTGCTGAGGATTTGCAGCTGTCGCTGGATAAGGTTAATGTCAAGGCTAAGACTAATGAGAAGTTGGGGTATCTTGGGAGAGGGGAAGGGATTGAGGCGCAGGCTGTGGTTTTGATTAAAGGTTTGTGATTTTTTTTGCCTGCGGCGCGGTTTTGTTTTTCTGGCTTTTTCTTGTGTTTTTCTTTGGCCTTTTCTTGCTTTCTTTTTGGCCTTTCCTTGAATTCTTATTGGTCTATTTGTGTTGCCCCTGTGCGGGGCGGCACTCACTTTCTTTGCCGCCGCAAAGAAAGTAAGCAAAGAAAGCGGGCTCACACCGCCAGCCTGTAGGTGTCTCCCTCGCCGCTCCCGCGGTATTGGTCCGAGACGAGGCCGCCCCTCACAGTTTCCCCCTTCGTGGCACAGCAGTCATTCATCCCACTCCGCACTACGTGCGTCGCGGTCGGGTTCGCACCCTGGGGTCAGCAGCGGAAAGCGTGATGTCGCCGCACACGCAAAGCCATAAGAATGGCTGCGCTTGTCGAGCCGGCGCCGCGCGGCATGCGTGAGTGCACCGGTATCTCGGGGAGCGGGCTGCGATTATCTGCATTCCTAACGGCGGAGCTGCGGATGCTTTGAGTGACTGTTGCGGGCGCGCATGAACGCGATGCGTGCTGGGGGAGGTTATGCCCGCCGGCGGGGCGCGGAGCGCGACGCTGGAGCGGATGACGGCCTGGTCACGAACGTGGAAGGTACGGGGGACCATCTCGTCTCGGACCAATACCGCGGGAGTGGCGAGGGAGACACCTACGAGCTGGCGGTGTGAGCCCGCTTTCTTTTGCCTACTTTTCTTTGCGGCGGCAAAGAAAAGTAGGTGCCGCCCCGCACAGGGGCGACGCAAATAGACCAATAAGAAAGCAAGGAAAGGCCAAGAACAAAAAACCAAGACCCATCAAATCAGAAAAAAGAAAGAGCCCCGCGGCGCGCCGCAAAAACCAAAACCTTTATTTCCCCTCAGCCGCCACAACCAACGCGACAGCGTTAACCACAGCAGCAATGCGCCCCACATCCCGAAGCTGAGTGGAACTCATCCCCTCAGCCACAAGCGTATCAAAATGTGATTTCACACAAAAATGGCACTTGCCAATAATGGAAGCCGCCAATGCATACATTTCAAACCGTCGCTTATCCACACCACCATGCGACGCATAAGCATTCATCCGCAAACCCGCCGGCTGCGATTTCAAATCCGCGCTGTCGGTCATCTCGACATACGGATACCAGACGTTATTCATCCCCATCAACGCAGCAGCCGTCAGCGCGCCGTTGACTTCCTCGGGACTCAGCACGCCAGCATTGCGGATCGTCTCCACCAGCACCGAACTCTTCGCCGCAAATGCCGCCGCCAGCGCCACACCCACTGCGTCCGTGCCTTCCAGCGACGAACGCGCAATCGTGCCATCCAGATTCAAACGGATGTCTTTAGCATAGTCGGGAACAAGTGCTTTAATCGAAGACAAGAATTCCATTGATATCTCCTATCAGTGTGTCGATAAAAAAGCCCGCCGGCTCTTTCAAGCTTAGCGGGCTTCCGACTGCAATGCTTACAGCGTTGCGCCGCCAACTGCACGGTTGCACGGGCACAGTTCGTCCGTTTGCAGACCGTCCAGAATACGCAGCACTTCTTCCGGGTTGCGGCCGACGTTCAGGTTGTTCACCGAAACGTGCTGGATCGTGTTGTCCGGGTCGACGATGAACGTGGCGCGCAGTGCCACGCCAGCTTCCTTGTCGCGCACGCCGAGCTGGTCGATCAGCTCGCCCTTCACGTCGCCGAACGCATAGTGGTTCAGCTTGCTCAGGTCCTTGTGTTCACGGCGCCATGCCAGCTTCACGAATTCATTGTCGACGCTGCCACCCAGCAGAACTGCATCGCGCTCAGCGAAATCGTTCGTCAGCTTGCCGAATTCCACGATTTCCGTCGGGCACACGAAGGTGAAATCCTTCGGGTAGAAATAAATGATTTTCCACTTGCCCGGGAACGACTGTTCGGTGATCTCTTCGAACGCCGACACGCCATTTTCTTCGTGATTGTTAAAGCCCGGCTTGGCTGCGGTGACTGTGAACGCTTCGAGTTTGTCGCCAACGGTTTTCATGCGGAATACTCCTGAAGTTGCCAATGAGTGGGTAAAACAGCTTGTTCAAGCTACCTGCTCGCTGTAACGATTGCGTTACACGGAAACCAGTATAACTCTATTGATGCATCGCATCAATAGTTTTTAACTAACACTGTGGATAGTTTTTCTTCACCGCACCGATAGTCGATTTATCTGTCACTGCTCGCGGCGTTTTAGCAAATGGGATATTGCGCAGACTGATGCGCTGCGGCAATCCTGGGTAGGCGCGGCTGGTCCGGGAAGCGCCAGCCAAGGACAGCTAAGTGAGCCGGGCGCACGGCACACACGGCGGTACGCCCTGAAGGGAAGTGCGACCCGACAGCGGCTCAGGTGCCCCGCGCGAGTGGAAACTCGATCGTCACTTCGAGCCCCGGACCCGGCGTCCGGTTGCGTAGCCGCAGCCCGCCGCGGTAGCGGCCCACCAGACGCTGCACGATGGCCATGCCGAGGCCTGTGCCATTCGCCTGCGTGCGCGCGGTGTCGACCCGGTAGAACGGGCGCGTCACCAGCGCGAGCTGGTCCTCGGGAATGCCGGGGCCCTCATCGACGACGGAGAGTTCGACCCGCGAATGCGAGACCCGCGTCTCCAGAATCACGTGCGGGATGCCGTCACCTTCGCTCAGCCCGTACTTGCGCGCGTTCTCCAGCAGATTGCCGATCACGCGGCGCATGTCCGTCTCGTCCGCCTCGATCACCGCGGACGGCGCCAGCCGCGTGATCAGTCGCATGCCGTCTTCTGACGACATACGCGCCGCCAGTTCTCCTGCGATCACCGAAAGGTCCACGGGTTCCGGGACTCTTTGCACCGGACGCGCGTAATCGAGGAAGCGGCCGATGATCATGTCCATCTGTTCGATGTCATCGACCATCGCGTCCTTGGTGCTCTGATCCGACGGGCTCATTTCGGTTTCGAGCCGCAAACGTGCGAGCGGCGTACGCAGGTCGTGCGAGATGCCGGCCAGCATTAGCGCGCGGTCCGCTTCGAGCTGTTCGAGGTCCTGCACCATCTGGTTGAAGCTGCGGTTGGTTTCGGCGGCGACACCCATGCCGCGCTCGGGCAGCGGTTCCGGCGACTGCCCCGAACCCACCTTGCGTGCGGCCATTGCCAGCCGGGCGAACGGCCGGTTCACCAGACTCGTGATGAAGGCCGCGCCGAACAGCGACAGCGCCAGCGCAAACACGCCCCAGCCGGCCCATTGCAGGCCGGTGGCGTTGTCGAGCTGATCGCGATCGAGCGCGACCCAATAGTCGTCGTCATCGATCTTGAAGCTGATCCACACGCCGGGAATATCGTTGACGCTCTGCGCGATGACGGTGTCGTCGCCAAGGCGTCCGCGAATGTCATGCTCGATCAGGCGGTTGAGCGACTCGTCCGGCTGGAGCTTGTATTTGTCCGTGGTTTCGCGCGGGTACACGCGCACCCCTTCATTGCTCTCCAGATCCTGCAGCAGCGCGCGCCGCAGGTCGGGATCGGAATAGAGGAGTGCGGTACGCGTGAGCTTGACGATGGCAACCAGTTGCAGCGCCACGCGCTGCGCGCGCGGCTCGCGTTCGATCACGCGGAAGCTCTGGAACCACGCGGCGAGGCTGACCGCGATCAGCAGCGCGATCAACAGAAAGGTCCGCCAGAAAAGGCCACCGAACGCGAGCGTCAGGAGGCGCCGGTCGATCCGCATGGGCCCTTCTTATCTGGAAGCAAAAACGGAAAGCGCGAGCAAACTCAGGCAGCGCCGTCAGGAATGAACACGTAGCCCAGGCCCCAGACGGTCTGGATGAAGCGCGGGCTGCCCGGGTCCGGTTCGATGAGCTTGCGCAGCCGCGAAATCTGCACGTCGAGGCTACGGTCGAACACTTCGTATTCACGGCCGCGCGCCAGTTCCATCAGCTTTTCACGCGAGAGCGGCTGACGGGGATGCCGTGCGAACACCTTCAGCACCGAAAATTCACCCGTGGTCAAGGGGATTTCCTGGCCGGCCTTGGTCAGCGTGCGGGTGGCCAGGTTCAGCGCGAACTCGCCGAACTCGAAAACCTCGGTGGTCTCGGACGGTGCGCCCGGCAGTTCGGACGGCGACTGACGGCGCAGCACCGCATGAATGCGGGCCACCAGTTCGCGCGGATTGAACGGCTTCGGCAGGTAGTCGTCCGCGCCCATTTCGAGGCCGACGATACGGTCCACGTCTTCACCCTTGGCCGTCAGCATGATGATCGGCGTGCGGTCGTTGCTGCCACGCAGACGCCGGCAGATGGACAGGCCGTCCTCGCCGGGCAGCATCAGATCGAGCACCAGCAGGTCGAAGCGTTCACGCACCCAGAGCTTGTTCATGGACGGCGCGTTTTCGGCGACGTAGACATTGAAGCCCTGTTCACCGAGGTAGCGGCGTAGCAGATCGCGCAGACGCGGATCGTCATCGACGACGAGGATTTTTGAAGGGTTTTTGGTTTCCATGGTCGGCATCTTAGCGCGATTACAAAGTGATGCTAGTTTGCACCAATTTGTGGGTTACAGTCGGTTACAAAATTTACCCGGTGTGTGGCGCGGCGTAAAGGCTCGACGCGTAGACTGCTTTACGGAATGCGGCTGTTCGGTGGATACTTCACTCGATTAAAATTCACGTACCCGGCACTTCTCGGGGTTTGTACACGCATTTAGGGTATCCGGTTGCCGCACCACGAAGGGAACAAGATGAAGGGAGGGGTTTGGCCGAATGTGCGCCTTAGCGTGATTGCGCTGGCAGTGGCCGGCACACTCACGGCCACATTAGGCCCTACGCTCGCCCATGCACAGTCCTCTGACGATCGGGCATCGAGTCCTCGCGTGCCGCGCTATCGCGGCACCAAACCGTCCCGGCAACCGCATGATCCCATCGCCGACCACCCTGCATCAGACGTCATGATGCGCACCGCAGTTCCCCCCGACCTCGATCAACGCCGCCGCGACGGTCACATGACACCGGAAGAGCGGCGCCTGCTGCGCCAGCACATCGAAGACGCCGTGCGCGAGCTGTACAAGCGCTAGGCGTAGTTCGGTTCCTGCTCGCCAGATCGTTCCTTTGCGACGGCGGCGGCGGCGCGGCTATCCGCGTGAAAAATTTGGTTGCACTTCCCCCGTCAACTTTTGCGTTCAATCTGCCGTTGAGCCGTCATCAGGGAGACGCGTAGGCATTCGCGGATGCGCGCCCATCAGCCGGACACGGATAACCGAAGATGAGTGCATCGCTCACGTTGATTCGAAGCGCAAAGGCGACGCTGCTGATGGCGGCGGCAGTGCTGCCAGTGGGTTTCGAAACGCGGGCCTTTGCCGCGCCGTCTTCGGCTGACGTCACGCAAGCGGCACCAGGCGCCGTCACCCAACAGCCCGCAAAACACCAGACACACCATGTACGCGAGACCGTGCACAAGATGCCCGCCGTCACGCAGGACGATGCCTCGCAAACCCTCCTCGACGCCGACGACGCCCGCTTTTTCCTCACACGCACCGGCTTTGCACCGGACAACGCCGAGCTTGCGCAGTACATCGGCCTGACGCGCGAGCAGGCAGTCGACAAGGTGCTCGCGGCAACCCGTACCGAGGCTGCCACGCCGATGCCCGCATGGGTGCTCGAACCCGTCCCGACGCGCGATGAACGCAAGGCATGGACCGACGATCAGCGTCAGGCCGAACAACGTCTGCGCAATCAGCGTTATGACGAACTGCGTGCATGGTGGGTGCGTGAAATGGCAAGCACGCCGTCGCCGCTGACCGAGCGCATGACGCTCTTGTGGCACAACCACTTCACCTCGGCACAGGACAAGGTGGGTTATCCGCAGTTGATGGCGCAACAGAACATGCTGCTGCGGCGCGAGGCGTTGGGCAACTTCGGCGAGCTGTTGCACGAGGTGGCCAAAGACCCGGCGATGCTGCAGTACCTCGATGGCGCGGGCAATCGCAAGGGCAAACCCAACGAGAATTTCGCACGCGAGGTGATGGAGCTGTTCACCTTGGGCGAGGGCCATTATTCGCAACGGGACGTGTCCGAGGCCGCGCGTGCCTACACCGGCTGGAGTCTCGACCCCGACAGCCTCGCTTACGTGTGGCGCGCGAACCAGCACGATGACGGCGTCAAAACCGTGCTGGGCGAGAGCGGGCCGTTCGACGGCGATCAGGTGCTCGACATCCTGCTCGCCCGTCCCGAGACCGCTAACTTCATCACCGCTGAATTGTGGCGTGAGTTCGTCTCCGATACGCCGGATGCCGCCGCCATTGCGCCCATCGCCGAGCGCTTTCGTGCTAGTCACTATGAGACAAAGGTAGCACTGCGCGGCCTATTTCTGAGCGACGCGTTCTGGGACGAAGAAAATCGTGGCACGCTGGTGAAGTCGCCTGCGGAGTTCGTGGTGGGCACGCTGCGCGCATTCGATATCAGCTACGACAACACCGCGCCGTTTGCCGGTGAGATGCGCACGCTCGGCGAGAACCTGTTCTATCCGCCCAATGTGAAGGGCTGGCCAGGCGGCGAGAACTGGATCAACAGCTCCACGCTGCTGGCCCGCAAGCAGTTCGTCGAGCAGTTGTTCCGTGCCACTGAAGCGGCTGGGGCGAAGCGGCCATCGTCCGCTATGAGCCAGCCTGGTGTGCGCGAGAACGCACAAGGTGCGGCGATGCTGCGGCGCGCGATGGCTCATGCCGGACAGGGTGGCGTACGCTTCGATATCGACGCCTGGCTTGCCCAGTATCACACCGCGCCGGCGGCGAAGCCGGGGCTGTCCGCGGAATTGCAGTTGCAGCATGCCGTGCTGCCGATCACGCCGGTCGACGCCATCGAAACCGACTCGACCGGCAGCGCCTATCTGGAGGCGTTGTTGATGGATCCGGCTTTTCAGTTGAAGTGATGAGCGTCCAACCCGCACGAGGTGCAGCATGAAACGGCGCGACTTCCTTTCGATAGCAGGCGCTGCGCTGTGGTTGCCGCGCGCGTTCGCCGCGCAGTCCGCGCAGCCGCAGCAGTCTGGGCTGAGTCCAGCAGATGCCGCCATGCGCAGTCGTGGCTACGACAATCTGCTGATCCTCGTGGAGCTGAAGGGCGGCAACGACGGTTTGAATACCGTGATTCCGTATGCCGATCCCACTTATTACGCGCTGCGCAAGAACATCGGCCTCAAACGCGAGCAGGTGATCCAGCTCGACGAGCGCACGGCCCTGCATCCGTCACTGCAACCGCTCATGCCGCTCTGGCAGAGCCAGCAACTGGCCATCGTGCAAGGCGTCAGCTATGCGCAACCGAACCTGTCGCACTTTCGCTCCATCGAGATCTGGGACACCGCTTCACGTTCTGATCAATATCTGCGCGAGGGATGGCTCACGCGTGCGTTCGCGCAGCACGCGGTGCCGCCGGGTTTTGCCGCTGACGGCGTGGTGATTGGCAGTGCTGAAATGGGACCGCTTGCCAATGGCGCGCGTGCCATTGCGCTGGTGAATCCGGCGCAATTCGTGAAGGCTGCGCGCCTGGCCACGCCGGTTTCGTTGCATGAACGCAATCCCGAGCTTGCGCATATTCTGGATGTCGAGAACGACATCGTGAAAGCGGCCGACCGTCTGCGTCCGCGTGAAGGGCAGTTTCCGCTCAAGACGAGCTTTGCGCCCGGCGCGTTCGGCGCGTCCATCAAGACCGCCATGCAGGTGCTGGCCGCGGGCGACACGCCGCAGGGCGCGCCAGTGAACGGGCAGGGCGTGGCGGTGATTCGCCTGACCTTGAATGGCTTCGATACGCACCAGAATCAGCCGGGTCAGCAGGCGGCGCTGCTCAAGCAACTGGCGGAGGGATTTGTGTCGCTCAAGGCTGCGCTGGTCGAACTCGGCCGCTGGAATGACACGCTCGTGATGACGTACGCGGAGTTCGGCCGGCGTCCGCGCGAGAACCAGAGCAACGGCACCGATCACGGCACAGTTGCGCCGCACTTCGTGATGGGCGGGCGGGTGCGCGGCGGCCTGTACGGCGCGCCGCCGGTGCTGACTCAACTTGACGGCAGCGGCAACCTGCCGGTGGGCGTCGACTTCCGTCAACTGTATGCAACCGTGTTGGGCCCCTGGTGGGGGCTGGATGCGACAGCGGTGTTGCAGCAGCGTTTCGAGCCTATGCCCTTGCTGCGGGCTTAGGCGTTTCATTGCGCCGTTGCCCGACGCAGCGGCGCTGCAAAAAACAAAAACCCCGCCGGAAAGTAGCCGGCGGGGTTTTCAAATACGTGGTGCGAGGAAGGGGACTCGAACCCCTACACCATTGCTGGCGTCAGGACCTAAACCTGGTGCGTCTACCAATTTCGCCATCCTCGCAGCCGGACAAAGCGCGTATGCGCGATACCCGATGTCTGGCTCGCCCGCAGCCGCCGCAGACCGCAAAACCACCGGCCCGACAAGCGCCCGAAAGCGTAAGCGCGAGATTCTAACCGATTGATTTGCGCTTGTCTGCATTTGCGCTTTGCATGTCGATGCTACAATTTTTGGCTATCGTCCGCACGGCGACTAGGCCGTGCATCCACTGCGTCACCCCCACACTCCATTCAAGTGAATTTCGACGAATATTGCCAGCAGAAGGCGGCGCCTCCCGGCTCGAGCAGCTACTACGCGCTGCGCCAGGCGTCCGCGGCGCGCCAGCCGCTCCTGACCGCCCTGTTCGCGCTACGTCGCGAACTGGAAGAGACGGTGAAGGAGACCAGTGACCCGACTATCGGCCGCACCAAGCTCGCCTGGTGGCAAAAGGAACTCGCCGCGCTCGCCGCGGGTGAGCCGTCGCATCCGGTATCAAAGGCGTTGGCGGCGTATCTGCCTAACGTGTCCGCGGAGTATCCGGCATTGCAAACGCTGCTGGCCGGTTTCGAAATGGATCTCGACCAGGCTCGCTACCTCGACTACCCGAATTTGCGCCGCTATCTGCAAGGGGTGGGCGGCAGTTTCGCGGCACTGGTGGCGCGCGCGACGGCCACTGACCCGCAACAGGCGAGCGCCTGGGCTGCGCCGTTGGGCGAGGCGTTGTTGCAGGCCCAGTTGATTGCGGATCTCGGCAACGACGCGCGTCATGGCCGCATCTACGTTCCCATCGACGAGATGCAGCGTTTCAACGTGACGGCGGCAGATGTGATCAACCGCAAATATAGCGACGCATTCACTGAATTGATGCGCTTTCAGACAAAGCGCGCACGCGAGGCGATCACCGCCGCTCTTGCCGGCATACCGGCCGCTGAACGTCGCGCGCAGCGCACCTTGCGCGCGCTCGGTGCGCTCGCGCTGGCACTGCTCGACGAGATCGAACGGGATGGGTATCACGTGCTGCATCAGCGTATTGCGTTGACGCCGGTGCGCAAGCTGTGGATCGCGTGGCGGGCGGCGCGGCAGCGCTAGCGCGTTGGGATGACTGTGGACGTTTTGCGGGTTCAACTGGTTGGCGAGCTGGTTGCAGGCGCAACGAACCTTGCTGATGCGTGCACCCCGCACCCTGATCTGACTTTCGAAGAGTGAGGCATAGATGAACGTTCAACCAGTGCGGACCACGGTGGTCGGAGCCGGCGCGATCGGCGGGCTAATGGCCGCTGCGCTCGCGCGGGCGGGGCACGCAGTCAGCGTGCTCGCGCGCGGCAAAACGCTCGACGCGATTCGTGCGGACGGTATCCGGATCGTCGACGGCGAGCGCGAAACCGTCGCGCTCGTTGACGCGCAAAGCGATCCCGCCGTGCTCGGCGTGCAGGACTTCGTGGTGCTCGCGCTCAAGGCCCAGGCGTTGCCGGCGATTGCGACGAGCCTCGCGCCGTTGATCGGACCGGACACGGTCATCGTGGCCGCGATGAATGGCTTGCCGTGGTGGTTTCTGCACGACGCGACGGGCGGACCCGCGCATCAGATCATCGAGGCGGTCGATCCCGGCGGCGTGGTGTCGGCTGCATTGCCGCCGGCGCGCTCCATTGGCTGCGTGGTGCATCTGTCGTCGTCCACGGATGCGCCAGGCGTCATCCGACGCGGCCGTGGCAATCGCCTGATCGTCGGCGCGCCGTCCGCGTTGCTGGCCGAGCCCGCGAACGTATTCGCAGCGGCCTTGCAGGAAGGTGGCTTCGAGGTCGAATCCAGCGGCGAGATTCGCGGGGAAATCTGGGCCAAGCTGTGGGGCAACATGAACATGAATCCGTTGAGCGCGTTGACGGGTTCGACGGCGGACCGGCTTCTCGACGATCCGCTCACGCATGCGCTCGTCTTGCGGATGATGGAGGAGGCGGAGGCCATTGGCGCGCGCCTTGGTCTGTCGACAGGAATGACAGCGCCCCAACGCGTCGAAGTCACGCGCAGGCTGGGTGCCTTCCGTACCTCGATGCTGCAGGATTTCGAAGCGGGGCGTCCGCTCGAAATCGAGCCGATCCTCGGCGTGTTCCCCGAACTGGGCCGCAAGCTGGATGTGCCGACGCCGTTCTGCGACGCGGTGCTGGGGTTGTTGCGACAGCGTGCGGCGAATAGCGGGCTTTGAGGGTGGTTCGTGGCGTGTTGCGTCTGATAGTAGCGGCTGGCAACAGGTGAGGGCGTGATTGCTGCGCGTGTCACGCAGAACTCACAGCAGTGGAGTGCCGTATCGAAGCCACGACGTAACAAATTTCGGCTCGCCGTGATGATGCGCCGCGCGCAGCCTCAACCCGTGCGCGCCTGCACGCTTTCGATGATGCGATCGAGCGCGGCACCCAACGCAGCCTGTTCATCTTCATCGAGACAATCGAACAGATCGGTATTCCACTTGCGGGCGATCGGCATCACCTTACGATACAGCGCGCGTCCTTCGACGGTGAGCGAAATCAATACGACGCGCCCATCGACCTCGCTGGCCTCGCGTTGCACGAGCCCCTGCTTGATCAGCGCTTCAGCGGCGCGGCTTGCCTGGCTCTTGTCGAGGTTTGCATGGCGCGCCAGATCCATGATCGAAAACGGACCAAACGAGCCAACCGACGCAATCACGCGCGCTTCCGGCAACGTCACGCCGAGCTTCTCCTGATAGCGTTCTCCGATGCCGCGTTCAGCGAGTTTGTTCAACACATGCAGGCGATAGGTCAGAAACTGCTCGAGTCCGGCTTTGGCGGAGGCCTTCATGGTCGTCCCGGTCGTAGGTGAAAGCGGTCGTGGCGTTCTGATTGTTGCCGCAACCGCCGCACCGGTCAACGCACGCCGTATTTCAGCCGGGTCAATTGTTCCGCTTCGTTGGTGAGCAGTCGAGCTGCGTCGCGGATCGCGACCTCGAGCGTGATCGGTCCCGGAGCCGGCGAGAAGCAGCCGCTGAAGTGTTCGGCGAGTCGCGGCAGGGCGGCAGCATCCACGCCGCCCGATAACAGCGTCGTAGGCACGCCTGCGGCGCGCGCATGGGCGCATGCGATGAAGGGTGCCTTGCCGTGCAGGGTCTGCACGTCGGAGCGGCCTTCGCCGGTGATGAGCCAATCCGCGCCGGCGAGCGCCGCATCGAGGCCGACCTCACGCGCGACCGTTTCCGCGCCCGGCTCGAACTGGGCGCCGAGCATGGCCAGCGCGAAACCGAGTCCACCGGCGGCGCCCGCACCCGGTTCATCGCGCGCGGTGCGCTTGAGCGCGGGTTCGAGCAGATCGGCAAAGCGGGCAAGGGCTGCATCTACCGAGGCTACCTGGTCCGGCTTCACGCCTTTTTGCGGCCCGAACACCGCGGTTGCGCCGTGTTCGCCGGTGAGCGGATTGTTGACGTCGGACATGCCCACGAACGATGTCTCGGCGAGGCGCGCATCGAGTTGGGTGACATCCACCCGGGCAAGACGCGCCAGCTGTTCCGGGGTCGGCTCGAGTTGCTGGTCCTGCGCGTCGAACAGCTTCAGGCCAAGCCCGACCAGCAGACCTGCGCCGCCGTCATTCGTGCTGCTGCCGCCAAGCGCGACGAAGAAGCGCCGTACGCCGGTGTCGAGCAGCGCGCGAATCGCTTCGCCCATGCCGCGCGAACTGCGCGCTTCCACCGGCACGCCCATGCCCACGGGGTCCGTAATGCCGACGATCTCCGCAGTCTCGACAATCGCACTGCCGTCGGCCAGCAAACCGGTGGCGGCATCGCGCACCGGACCGGCCGCGCCGCGTACGCTGAGCATGCGCCGCTCGCCGCCGCTCGTGAGCATGGCGTCCAGCGTGCCTTCGCCGCCGTCGGCCATTGGGCACAGGCGTACCGTGGCGTCGGGGCGCGCGCGTGTCACGCCGGCGGCAATGGCTTGCGCCACCTGCTCGGCGCTAAGCGAACCTTTAAAAGAGTCAGGAGCAATGACGACGACGGGCGCGGACGACGGGTTCGGCATGGTGTCTCTTGATGGTTGGAATCGTTGCGATGGCAGTGCGCGCGAGATGTGGTCCGAGCGCGTTCGCTAGCTTATCAGCATGCTGCCCGCGGCTGAATATAGCGAACGGCATAGCGGGCATGGCAGAACAGAAGCACGCGAGGTAGAGCGCGAGACGCGGGCAAGGCGCAGCCTGATTGCGACCAGCCCGTTGGTGGACTGCGGGCGCAGTGCGGCCAAACTGCGGGCAAACCGCGCAGGAAGGCAGTCAAACGGCCGGAAAAGGGACAAAAATGGGCGCGAAACATCGAATCCCGGCTAGGCGCGCGAATAGTTTGCTAAAATATTCGGCTCTTTAGCCCCAAACCGTGCCGCCGGTGGCCTGCAAGCCCGCGGCGCAGGCGCCCGATCGATGCGAAGCGACATCGAAAGGCGGCACGCAGAAGATAACTGATTCGCTCGAATAATTTTAGGACGATTGAAGCCATGGCTAACGTTGTTGAAAACCTCGGCAAGCTCGAACGCCGCGTCACGATTTCCCTGCCGAAGGATGCCGTGCAGAAGGAAGTGGATTCGCGTATCCGCCAACTCGCGAAGAACGTGCGCATGCCGGGTTTCCGCCCGGGCAAGGTGCCGCTCAAGATGGTCACGCAACAGTATTCGGGCCAGGTGGAAGCCGAAGTGCTGAGCGACAAGGTCGGCAAGGAATTCTTCGACATCAGCCGCGCTGAGAACCTGCGCGTGGCCGGTCAGCCGAGCTTTGCGCCGAAGGTCGACGCAGCAGAAGGCGACTACGCTTTCGACGCAACCTTCGAGGTGTATCCGGAAGTCAAGCTGGGCGACGTCGCCACGGCTGAAATCGAGCGCACCACGACTACCATCAGCGAAGCGGAAATCGACCGCACGCTGGACATCCTGCGCAAGCAGCGCGTGCATTTCCACGCGCGCGGTGAAGCCGGCGAGCATGGCGACGGCGGTGCGGACACCGCAGCGAAAGACGGCGACCGCGTGACGGTCGACTTCGTCGGCAAGATCGAAGGTGAAGTGTTCCAGGGCGGCAGCGCTGACGACTTCGCGTTCGTGCTGGGCGAAGGCCGCATGCTGCCGGAATTCGAAAAGGCAGCGCTCGGCCTGAAGGTCGGCGACTCGAAGGAATTCGATCTGGCATTCCCGGCTGACTACCACGGCAAGGACGTGGCCGGCAAGACCGCGCAGTTCACCATCACGATGAAGAAGATCGAGTGGGCGCACCTGCCGGAAATCGACGGTGAGTTTGCCAAGTCCCTCGGTATCGAAGACGGCGATCTGGTGAAGATGCGCGCTGAGATCAAGGACAACCTCGAGCGCGAAGCAAAGCGCCGCACGCAATCCATCGTCAAGAATCAGGTGATGGACGCGCTCCTGAAGATTTCGGAACTCGACGTGCCGAACGCGCTGATCGAACAGGATCAGGAGCGTCTGGTCGAAATGGCCCGTCAGGACCTGACGCAACGTGGCGTGCCGAACGCCGCTGACGCGCCGATCCCGGCTGAAATGTTCAAGGAACAGGCTGAGCGTCGCGTGAAGCTGGGCCTCGTGCTGGCCGAGCTGGTCAAGGCCAACGAACTGCAGGCCAAGCCGGAGCAGATTCGTGCTGAAGTCGACGAGTTCGCAAAAAGCTATGAGGACCCGAAGGAAGTCGTCCGCTGGTATTATTCGAACCAGCAGCGCCTTGCCGAAATGGAAGCGTACGTCGTTGAAGCCAACGTCGTCGATTTCGTCCTCAGCAAGGCCAAGGTAACGGACAAGGAAGTGAGCTTCGAAGAGCTGGCAAGCGCAACGGCGCAGCAAGCGTAAGCGTCGCTGCAACGGCGTGCCGGCTGTCGTAGCGACGGCCCGCACGCCGTTTTTCCGTGCTACGTGTCTATTCTGGGTTGCGTTGGCCGTTTGCGCACTTGAATACTGCGTTGCCGTACTTACCTGTCCGGTACTGATAAATATTCCCAGACAAGGATCTATTGCATGACCTTTCGCGCTCAAATGCTGGACACGTTGACCTCCCAGTCGTCGCGGGATCTCGAAGCGCAGGCGCTCGGACTGGTGCCGATCGTCGTGGAAACGAGCGGTCGCGGCGAGCGCTCGTACGACATCTATTCGCGCCTCCTGAAAGAGCGCGTGGTGTTTCTGGTCGGCGAAGTGAACGACCAGACGGCTAACCTCGTCGTTGCGCAGTTGTTGTTCCTCGAAAGCGAAAATCCGGACAAGGACATCAGCTTCTACATCAACAGCCCCGGCGGTTCGGTTTCGGCCGGTATGGCGATTTACGACACGATGCAGTTCATCAAGCCGGACGTGTCGACGCTGTGCATGGGGCTCGCGGCCAGCATGGGCGCGTTCCTGCTGGCATCCGGCGCGAAGGGCAAGCGTTTTGCGCTGCCGAATGCGCGCGTGATGATCCACCAGCCGCTGGGCGGCGCACGCGGCCAGGCGTCGGACATCGAGATTCAGGCGCGTGAAATCCTGTACCTCAAGGAACGTCTGAACCAGCTGCTCGCTCACCACACCGGCCAACCGGTCGAGCGTATCGCCCGTGACACCGACCGTGACAACTTCATGTCCGGCGACGATGCCCAGGCTTACGGTCTCGTCGACCAGGTGCTGCACAAGCGTCCATGATCTGGTGCGTTTTTGCCCCAATAGAGTGCCTCCTCGGGTGTTTTTATTGAGGGCAAAAACGGCGGCAGGCATGTTGTGAAATAATCAGACTCGTCCGAGCGCCTGCGGCAAGCGCCGTCACAGCTTTTGCTCAGGGCCCCGTCTGCGGGGCCGGGGCAAACGGCGTATTATGTAATCGAGTGTCCGGAGGCTTATACATCTATGGCGGACAAGAAAGGTTCTAACAGCGAAAAGCTGTTGTATTGCTCGTTTTGCGGCAAGAGCCAGCATGAGGTCAAGAAGCTGATTGCGGGCCCGTCGGTCTTCATCTGCGATGAATGTATCGACCTGTGCAACGAAATCATCCGCGACGAGGCTGCAGGCGCGGGCATCGAGGCGGGGCTGTCCAAGTCCGATCTGCCGAGCCCGCAGGAAATCCGCGAAATTCTCGACCAGTACGTGATCGGTCAGGAACGTGCGAAGAAGATTCTCGCAGTGGCGGTGTACAACCACTACAAGCGCCTCAAGCACCTCGACAAGAAAGACGAAATCGAGCTGTCCAAGAGCAACATCCTGCTGATCGGCCCGACCGGCTCCGGCAAGACCTTGCTCGCCCAGACGCTCGCGCGGCTGCTGAACGTGCCGTTCGTCATTGCTGACGCCACCACGTTGACGGAAGCCGGCTACGTCGGCGAAGACGTCGAAAACATCATTCAGAAGCTCCTGCAGAACTGCAACTACGAAGTGGACAAGGCCCAGCGCGGCATCGTCTACATCGACGAAATCGACAAGATCAGCCGTAAGTCGGACAACCCGTCCATTACGCGCGACGTGTCGGGCGAAGGCGTGCAGCAGGCGTTGCTGAAGCTGGTGGAAGGCACGATGGCGTCGGTGCCGCCGCAAGGCGGCCGCAAGCACCCGAATCAGGACTTCATCCAGGTCGACACCACCAACATCCTGTTCATCTGTGGCGGCGCGTTCGACGGCCTCGAAAAGGTCATCGTCGACCGCACGGAAAAGACCGGCATTGGTTTTGGGGCCAGCGTGAAGAGCAAGCAGGACCGCGACGCCGGCGAAGTGCTGCGCGAAGTGGAGCCTGAAGACCTGATCAAGTTCGGTTTGATCCCTGAGCTGATCGGCCGTCTGCCGGTGGTGGCCACGCTCGGCAAGCTCGACGAAGCGGCGCTGATGAAGATTCTCGTCGAGCCGAAGAACGCGCTCGTCAAGCAGTACCACAAGCTGTTCAACATGGAACGCGTTGAACTCGAGATCCGTCCCGCTGCGTTGCAGGCGGTCGCGCGCAAGGCCATTCGTCGCAAGACGGGGGCACGCGGTCTGCGCTCGATCCTGGAACAGGCTTTGCTTGACGTCATGTACGAACTGCCGGCGATGAAAGGCGTGAGCAAGGTCATCATCGACGACAACGTGATCGACGGCGACGGCAAGCCGCTGCTGATCTACGAAGACGCGCCCAAGGTCGCGGGTTCGAATTGATCGGCTAAAGCTTTTGCAAAAAAAGCCGTTCATGGCAACGTGAACGGCTTTTTTGTTTATCTTGGGTTAGGATGGTTGTGTTTCCTTTGGAGTCACTGAACTTTTCCCACACGCGGAGGCCTTGTAATCGTTTTTGCAGGCCTCACCTATCGAACGAACTGATACCACTCATGGGGAAATGAAATGTCAGGAACCCAACTCCTTCCGCCGGAACGCACTACGCTCCCGCTGCTCCCGCTGCGTGATGTAGTCGTATTCCCGCACATGGTGATTCCGCTCTTCGTAGGCCGCCCGAAGTCGATCAAGGCTCTCGAAGCAGCAATGGAAGGCGGCAAGCACATCATGCTCGTCGCCCAAAAGACGGCTGCCAAAGATGAGCCGACCGAAAAGGACATGTACGAAGTAGGGTGTATTGCCAACATCCTGCAAATGCTCAAGCTGCCTGACGGCACTGTGAAGGTGCTCGTCGAAGGTCTGCAGCGCGCGAAGACGCTTTCCATTGAAGAACAGGAAACGCAGTTTTCGTGCGAAGTCATGCCGCTCGAACCCGACCACGCCGACAGCGCCGAAACTGAAGCGCTGCGCCGCGCGATCGTGTCGCAGTTCGACCAGTACGTGAAGCTGAACAAGAAGATCCCGCCGGAAATTCTGACGTCGCTTTCCGGCATCGACGAAGCCGGCCGTCTGGCCGACACGATCGCGGCACATCTGCCGCTCAAGCTCGACCAGAAGCAACACATCCTCGAGATGTTCCCGGTCATCGAGCGTCTCGAGCATCTGCTCGCGCAACTCGAAGCCGAGATCGACATCCTGCAGGTGGAAAAGCGCATCCGTGGGCGTGTGAAACGCCAGATGGAGAAGAGCCAGCGCGAGTACTACCTGAACGAGCAGGTCAAGGCGATCCAGAAGGAACTGGGCGAAGGCGAAGAAGGTGCGGATCTCGAAGAACTCGAGAAGCGCATCACGGCCGCGCGCATGCCGAAGGAAGCCAAGAAGAAGGCCGACGCCGAGCTGAAGAAGCTCAAGCTGATGTCGCCGATGTCGGCTGAAGCCACTGTCGTGCGCAACTACATCGACACGCTGATCGGCCTGCCGTGGCGCAAGAAGAGCAAGGTCAACAACGACCTCTCGAATGCGGAACGCGTGCTCGACGAAGACCACTTCGGCCTCGAGAAAGTCAAGGAACGGATTCTCGAATATCTTGCGGTCCAGCAACGCGTGGACAAGGTCAAGGCGCCGATCCTGTGCCTCGTTGGGCCTCCGGGTGTTGGCAAGACGTCGCTGGGTCAATCGATTGCACGCGCAACGAATCGCAAGTTCGTGCGTATGGCACTCGGTGGCGTGCGCGACGAGGCCGAGATTCGCGGCCACCGTCGGACCTACATCGGTTCGATGCCCGGCAAGATCCTGCAAAGCCTGACCAAGGTCGGCGTGCGCAATCCGCTCTTCCTGCTCGACGAAGTCGACAAGATGGGCCAGGATTTCCGCGGCGATCCGTCGTCGGCCTTGCTGGAAGTGCTCGATCCGGAACAGAACCATACGTTCGCTGACCACTACGTCGAAGTCGACTTCGATCTGTCGGACGTGATGTTCGTGGCGACGTCGAACTCGCTGAACATTCCGCCGCCGCTGCTCGACCGGATGGAAGTGATCCGTCTGTCGGGTTACACGGAAGACGAGAAGGTCAGCATCGCGCAACGCTACCTGTTGCCGAAGCAGAAGAAGAACAACGGCCTCAAGGATGGCGAGGTCGATGTCACTGAAACGGCAATTCGCGACATCATTCGTTACTACACGCGTGAAGCGGGCGTGCGTTCGCTCGAGCGTGAAATCTCGAAGATCTGCCGCAAGGTCGTGAAGATGCTTCTGCTGAAGAAGGCGGCGGGCGCGGTGAAGGTCGACGGCAGCAATCTCGACACCTTCCTCGGCGTGCGCAAGTACGACTTCGGTCTGGCTGCGAAGGAAAATCAGGTGGGCCAGGTCACGGGTCTCGCGTGGACGGAAGTGGGCGGCGATCTGCTGACCATCGAAGCTGCGGTGATGCCGGGTAAGGGCAACGTGATTCGCACCGGTTCGCTCGGCGACGTGATGAAGGAATCGGTCGAGGCAGCACGCTCGGTGGTTCGTTCGCGTTCGCGCCGTCTGGGTGTCAAGGACGAAGCGTTCGAGAAGCAGGACATTCACATCCACGTGCCGGAAGGTGCGACGCCGAAGGACGGCCCGTCCGCCGGTATCGCAATGACCACCGCGCTGGTGTCGGTGCTGACCGGTATTCCGGTGCGCGCTGATGTCGCCATGACGGGTGAAATCACGTTGCGTGGTGAAGTGCTGCCCATCGGCGGTCTGAAAGAGAAGTTGCTCGCGGCGCATCGCGGCGGCATCAAGCTCGTGCTGATCCCGGAAGAAAACGTCAAGGACTTGACGGAGATTCCGGACAACGTGAAGAACGCGATCGAGATCGTGCCGGTCCGCTGGATCGACAAGGTGCTGGAACTGGCGCTCGAGCGTGTGCCCGAGGCGTTGCCGGAAGAAGAACCGAAGGCGACACCGGTTGCAGCTGAACCGGGCAAAGACGCAGCAACGGACGTCGTGAAGCATTAAGCAACCCGACACGTCAGTGTGTGCATGACCCAAACCCGCGGCTCTGTCCGCGGGTTTTTCTTTGCTTTTCTGGTTTTTATTCACGCCCGTTCGGTCATGCGAATCGTGCCGGGACGCGGGCGTTTTCCCACCTTTTGAACTTCAGGCGTCGTACTCGCGCAGTGATACGTTTGCGCCGCGCCCAGCCGCAATATTTTGTCATCAATGGCGTCTTTCACACTCCCTCTAATCCGGCGCAACCCCGCTTGACACAAGGGTTTCGGCCCATTCTAATGAGTTCGCCCGGCGCTAAGGCCGTGCTGCATGAATACCCGGCGCACTCAAGCGCCATCACGATTGCCCAATGACATTCTCGGGGGTTGGAATGAATAAAACGGATTTGATCGATCACATCGCGCAAGAAGCCGACATTTCGAAAGCGGCAGCAGGGCGCGCACTGGATGCCGTGATCGGTGGAGTGAAAGGCGCGTTGAAGAAGGGTGGTTCGGTCACACTGGTTGGCTTCGGCACGTTCGCGGTTGGCAAGCGCACTGCGCGCACGGGTCGCAATCCGCGCACCGGCGCAGCGATCAAGATCAAGGCAGCGAAAGTGCCCAAATTTAGGCCTGGCAAAGCGCTAAAAGATGCGCTAAACTAATCGACTTGCTGCATAAGGGTGCGACGGTTTTCAAGGCTAATTGAATCGGATAGGTTTGAAATAACTGTCTGAATCGCGGCTCTGAATAACGCGTCACTCAAGTAGCATCAGGTAGTAGGCAGGATCAATAAGCAGGATCAATAAGCAGGATCAATAAGCGGAATCGCGAAGCGGGTGCTTAGCTCAGTTGGTAGAGCGGCGCCCTTACAAGGCGTAGGTCGGGAGTTCGAGCCTCTCAGCACCCACCAGCTTCCGGTTCGGCACGCAGCACAAGCGTAGTAGAAGGAGTGGTAGTTCAGTCGGTTAGAATACCGGCCTGTCACGCCGGGGGTCGCGGGTTCGAGTCCCGTCCACTCCGCCAGTATCCTTGAAAGGCGAACTCCGGTTCGCCTTTTTTATTGCCCGCTGTTGTAAGATCGGGCGTTCCGTTTTTGGCATCCTTACGCATGCTCGATTTCTTTCGCAATCACAAACGCCTGATGATGTTCATGCTCATCCTCGTCATCGTGCCGGGGTTGGGTTTTGTCGGTATCCAGGGCTTCCGTGGCTTCTTTGACGAGAGCGCCAACGTCGCCAGCGTCAACGGTCACAAGATCACGCGTGTCGCATACGACGACGCGATGCGTCAACAGCTGGACCGTGCGCGTCAAATGCTCGGCGCCCAGTTCGACATGAAGTCGTTCGATACGCCGGAGCGTCGCAAGGAAATGCTCGATGGTTTGATCGAGCAGCGCGTGCTCGCTGACGAAACGCAGCGTCTGCATCTGACGGCGTCGGACGATGCGGTGCGTCGCACGTTGTTGAGCGACCCGGTCATTTCATCGCTCAAGAATCCTGACGGTTCCATTGATGTGAATCGCTACAAGGAACTGCTCGCCATGCAGGGCATGACGCCCGATCAGTATGACGAGCGCGTGCGTTACACGTTGGCGACGCAACAGTTGCCGGGCAGCATCGAGGGCAGTGCCTTCACGTCGAAGACGCTCGCGCAGCATCTGACGGACCTGTCGGAGCAGCAGCGCGAAGTGCAGAGCCTCGCGTTCAATCCGCATGACTATGCGTCGAAAGTGCAGCCCACGGATGCGCAGTTGCAGGCCTACTACGATGCGCATCGCAACGACTTCGCGACGCCGGCCACGGCCTCGATTCAGTACCTGGTGTTGTCACCGGCCACGCTCGCCGCAGCCATTCAGCCGGGCGACGCCGATCTGAAGAAGTACTACGACGAGAACATCGCACACTATCAGACCGCACCGCAGATGCGCGCGAGCCTGATCCTCGTTTCCGTCGCGCCGAATGCGAGCGCGGCGGACAAGACGGCTGCGAAGCAGAAGGCCGACGCGTTGCTTGCACAGGTGAAGGCGCATCCGGATGACTTCGGCAAGATCGCCGAGCAGAGTTCGCAGGATCCGGCCTCGGCATCGAAGGGCGGCGATCTGGGCTACTTCGGTCCGAAGATGATGGCAGGCGGTCCGGCGTTCGACGATGCTGCGTTCAAGCTGAAGAAGGACGAAATCAGCGACGTGGTGACGACCGACGTGGGCTATCTGATCCTGAAGGCGACGGACGTGAAGCCGTCCGTTACGCAGCCGTTCGACACGGTGAAGGATGCGATCGCGAAAGACCTGACGGCGCAAATGGCGGCCAAGCAGTTCAGCGACGACTCCGACGGCTTCACCTCGCTGGTCTACGAGAAGGCGAAGAGCTTGCAGCCAGCGGCCGACAAGTACAAGCTGCAGATCCAGACGGCCACCGTCACGCCGCAACCCAACACCGGTTTGCCGCCCACGAGCCCGTTGAACAATCCGAAGTTCCTGAGCGCGGTGTTCGCGAACGACTCGGCACAGGCTCGCAACAATACGCAAGCCATCGACGTGGGCAGCAACACGCTCATCGCGGCACACGTGACGGACTTCAAGCCGGCCGCCGTGCCGCCGCTGGATGTCGTCAAGGACGCCGTGCGTCAGAAGGTCATCGCCGTGCAAGCCGACGAAATGGCGCACAAGGATGGCGTCGCGAAACTGGCTGAATTGCAGAAGTCGAATGCAACCACTGGGTTTGCCGCACCGGTGAAGGTTTCGCGCAACGACGCACAGGGATTGCCGCCTGCCGCATTGAGCGCGATCTACAAGGCGAACGGGCAAAAGTTGCCCGCCTACGTCGGCGTCGATCTGGGTGATGACGGCTATGCGATCTATCGTGTCAATGCCGTGCTGCCCGGCGCGCCCATCGATCCGCAGCGTCTGACCGCTGCGCAACAGCAGATCGCGCAGGTCGAAGCGCAATCGGAGATGACCGCGTATATCGACGCGCTGCGTGCCCGCTCGAAGGTGAAGTTTTATGGTTCGCTAGACGCGGGCCAGCCGGGCGGTGATCAATAAGTTGATCACTGAGTTGGTCACTAACTTGATCAATAAGGCAAAGCAATCAGGCCACCTGAACAAACTAACCAATCAGCGCACCTGAAGCCAGGATGCCTGAAACGAAAAAACCCCGCAAATGCGGGGTTTTTTTCATCCAGCTCGCCAACCGTCGGCTAGCTGCTCAGCGGAATAGTCTTACAGACAACCGCTGATCGCACCGGTGGCATCGCCACCAGAAGCGGCTCCCGCGCGATAACCGACCCACGAACCCGTGCCGTTGCCCGGGCGCACCACGGCGGCCGCGCCGTTAGGCGGTTGTTGACCCGGAACATACACGTCCATGCCCTGGTCATTGGCCAGCGTGTCTTGCGAAACCACCTGCTGTTGCGAGGCGTCAGCCCATTTCTGGGCGATACATTGGGAAACCGCCTTGGGCGGCTGCTGGCTCTGTCCAACGGACTGCACGCCGGCGGGCGGCTGTCCGGCACAGGCGGAAATTGCAACGGTCAAAGCGATAATCGGTAGGTATTTCACGTCATCTCCTCACAAAATCGCTCAAAATTGAGCCGGGTTTCGCGTTCGCGAAAGTGTCAGAACGACACTTGCTGCACGCGTTCCCCGTTGTTGGAAACAAGATGTAAGGGCTTGTCAGTGAGGGGAAGCGGTATGCAGCAGTGGTTTCAGTGTCGGCCACACGTTGTCGAGCAGCACGGTTTGTGCCTGCTGGTTCGGGTGCATCTGATCGGCCTGGAACATCTCCGGCTTATCCGCTATGCCAGCAAGGAGGAACGGCACGAGTTGCACATGAAACTGTTGTGCCAGTTGCCCATAGAGACCGTGGAACTTTTGCGTGTAGTCGGGGCCGTAATTAGGCGGCACGTACATGCCGACCAGCACGACCTTCGCATGACCTTGCTGGGCCTGTTCGATGATCGTGCGCAGATTGTCTTCGGTGGTCGCGAGCGGCACGCCACGCAGTGCGTCGTTGGCGCCCAGTTCGACGATCACGATGCTGGGTTTGAGCCGCTGCATCAGTTCCGGCATGCGGGCGCGTCCGCCGCTCGTGGTGTCGCCGCTGATGCTTGCATTCGCAACGCTATAATCGAGACGCTCGCCGGCCAGACGTTGACGCATCAAGGCCACCCAGCCGGAATCACGCGGTAAGCCGTACTCGGCGGAGATGCTGTCGCCGAGCACCACGATTACAGGTCGGGCCGCCTCGGGGGTGTCGGCCGCATGCACGGTCAACGGTATCGACGCGGCGAGCAGCATGAGTCCGAACGATGCATTCAGCGCAGCCAGGCGCACTTTCAACCTACGCTTCACCATGCAAAAGAAAACTGATCCAGTCATCGAAGTGCGGGGGTTGTGTAAGAGGGTTAAGGATGCAACGGGGGAACTGACGATTCTCGATGATATCGACCTTTCCATCGAAGGCGGCAGCAGCGTTGCAATCGTCGGTGCATCCGGGTCGGGCAAGTCTACGCTGCTCGGCTTGCTCGCAGGTTTGGACAGCGCGACCTCCGGGTCGGTTCGGCTGCTCGGCCAGGAACTCACGCAGTTGAACGAAGACCAGCGTGCCGCGCTGCGCAATGGCTCGGTGGGCTTCGTGTTCCAGTCGTTTCAATTGATGCCGCATCTCACCGCGCTCGAGAATGTGACCTTGCCGCTGGAGTTGCAGGGCGGCGTGTCGTCGCGCGATGCTGCGGCCCGCGCGCGTGGTCTGCTCGACCAGGTCGGGCTCGGGCAACGCACGCGCCATTACCCCAAGCTGCTGTCGGGCGGCGAGCAGCAGCGCGTCGCGCTCGCACGCGCCTTCGTCACGCATCCGGCCATCCTGTTCGCCGACGAGCCTACCGGCAGTCTCGACGCCGCAACGGGACACGCGGTGATCGACCTCATGTTCCAGATGAATCGCGCGAACGGCGCCACGTTGATTCTCGTCACGCACGACATCGAACTGGCCCGACGTTGTGATGCCACGGTGACGATTGAGGCAGGGCGGCTGGTCACGGCGTAAGCGTGACCGGAAGCGCGGACAAAGCCACGCGCCGGCAATAGCGTGGTGCGGGCAAATGCCTGTTGAGAGCAGAACCCCGCTCAGAACAAACCCCTTTTGCAGGCAGAAACAGCCCGCCGCATTAAACGCATTCAAACGCAGTCAATCAAAACACCCACAAAAAAAAGCGGGCCGCCTGAGCGACCCGCTTCCTTGACATCCAGCGCACTACCAAAGATCAATCCGTGCGCGTCATCCCCAGAACCTAACCCTCATCAGGCGCGCAAAACTCAGCGTTTCAACGCGGCCCGCGCCCGTGCGATCAACGCAGAGGTCGACGAATCATGCTTGCCCGCATCCGTGTTCGCAGCCGTGATGTCGGCCTCGACGACCTTGCCGAGGATCTTGCCCAACTCGACGCCCCACTGATCGAACGAGTTGATATCCCACACGGTGCCTTGCACCAGCACCTTGTGCTCGTACAGTGCGATCAGCGCGCCGAGCGAGCGCGCCGTGAGCGCCTCGAGAATCAGCGTGCTGGTGGGGCGGTTGCCAGGGAAGACGAGAGCCGGGGCGAGCTCCGGCTTGTCCGGGCCCGCTACCTTCTTCGCTTCTTCCAGCGTGCGGCCGAGCATCAGCGCTTCGCTCTGCGCGAAGCAGTTGGCCAGCAGCTTCGGATGATGGCTCACCAGCGGATGCTCCGGCGTGAGCACGGCGATGAAGTCGATCGGCACGATCGTCGGACCTTGGTGCAGCATCTGGAAGAACGCGTGCTGACCATTGGTACCCGGCTCGCCCCACGTGACGGCGGCGGTCGGATAATCGACCATCTTGCCGTCGAGCCGCGCGGACTTGCCGTTGCTCTCCATCTCCAGCTGTTGCAGGTATGACGGCAGGTAGTGCATCGCTTCCGAATACGGCGCCACCAGATAGCTTTGCGAGCCGAAGAAGTTGCGATACCAGATGCCGATCATGCCGAGCAGCACCGGCAGATTGTGCTCGAGCGGCGCGTCGCGGAAGTGCTTGTCCATCTCTTCGGCGCCGGCCAGCAGCTCGTCGAACTGCTTCGGGCCAATCGCGATGACGATCGACAAGCCGACCGCCGACCACAGCGAATAGCGGCCGCCCACCCATTCCCACATCTCGAAGATGTTTTCCTTCGCAATGCCGAACTTGACCACTTCGGCCGTGTTGGACGACACGCCCACGAAGTGCTTGTGCAGTTCGTTTTCCGGGCAGCCCTTTTCGATGAACCAGTCACGCATGGAGTGCGCGTTGGTCATGGTTTCGAGCGTCGTGAAGGTCTTGGAGACGACGATCACGAGCGTTTCTTCCGGATCGACCTGCTGCATCACGCGGTACAGATCGGCGCCGTCCACATTCGACACGAAGTAGCTCTTGAGTTCCGGCGAGGCGAGGTGATGCAGTGCGTTCACGACCATCTTCGGACCGAGGTCCGAACCGCCAATGCCGATGTTCACCACATGGCGAATCCGCTTGCCCGTGTAGCCGGTCCATTCGCCGTTGCGCACCTTGTCCGCGAACGCGGCCATCTTGGCGCGCTCGGCCATCACCTGAGCGTGGAACGGCGACTTCGGATCGCTCGAACGCAGCGCCGTGTGGAGCACCGCGCGTCCTTCGGTCGGGTTGACGATTTCGCCCGCGAACATCGCGTCGCGACGTTTCTCGACGCCGGCTTCACGTGCCACTTGCACCAGCAGCTTGAGGGTTTCGTCCTTGATGCGGTTCTTCGAGAAGTCGGCCGCGAGACCGCCGCCGGCGAACGCGAAGCGCTCGGCACGGGTCGGCGCGGGATCGTTCGCAGGCGTGAACCAGTCGCGCATATGCTCATCGTGGATCTTGTCGTAATGGGCTTGCAGCGAGGACCAGGAGGGTAGGTAGCTCAATGTCATGATCGTCCGTCTAACGAAAGGCACGAATGGAAGGCAGTGCGCGAGGCGCAGCCGGGGGATGTTCTGACACGCTGCCGGGGCTCGAATTCGCACGGATTTCCGGCCGGACAGCGTGGTTTTCCAGTATAGCGGTCTTGGCGCGCGCGCGGCAGTGAAGCGAGCAGGCTGCCCAGATAGCGAGACGTGTGGCGCCTCCAGGCGGCCATGCGCCGTCGCCGCGGCTTGTGTCAACCGGGTGACGCAGCCGGATAGAACATCCGGTTCAGCAGGGTCCGCACCATCGGCGCGAGTTCGCCGGCAGTCAGGCCGGCGGGGCCGTTGCCTTGCGCGGACAGCGTATCGGCCGCAAGGCCGTGCAGATAGACGCCCGCCAGCGCCGCCTCATAGGGTGGCAGCCGTTGCGCCAACAGCGCGCCGATGATGCCGCCCAGCACGTCGCCGGTGCCGCCGGTGGCAAGCCCCGAGTTGCCGGTCGGATTGACGGTGATGCGTCCATCCGGCGCGGCGATCACCGTGCCCGTGCCTTTCAGCACGATGACGCTGGCAAAGCGCGCCGAGAGAGCGCGCGCGGCGGCGAGCCGGTCGCGCTGGATGGTCGGCGTATCGGAACCGGCGAGGCGCGCCGCTTCGAGCGGATGCGGCGTCAGCACGCAAGGGTCGCTGCGCGCGCCGCGTGCGGCCACCTTGCCGGCCAGCGCAGCATTGGCGGCGATCAGGTTGAGGGCGTCCGCATCTAGCAGCTTGGGGACGTCGAGCGGCAACACGTCGTCGAGCACCTTGATGGCGCGCTCGCCGTCGCCCATGCCGCAGCCAATCGCGAGGGCGTCCATCTTGTCGAGCGGCAGGTCGTCGATGGCATGCAGCATCAATTCCGGATGCGGCGGATCGTAAGGCGGCGCGCCGCTGCCGAGCAGCGCGACGTGGATTTTGCCTGCGCCCGTGTGCAGCGCGGCGCGCGCCGCGAGGATCGGCGCGCCGCACATGCCGGTGGCGCCGCCGACCACCGCGAGGCTGCCGAAGGTGCCCTTGTTGGTCGAAAAATCGCGCGGCGGCAGATACGGTGAGAACAGGGCGGGCGCGTTGAGCAGCACCGCTTGCCGGGCGCTGGTATCCACGCCGATCGGCGCCACAGTGACGGCGCCCGCCAGATCGCGGCCGGAGGCCATGAAGAGCCCCGGCTTCGCGCCGATGAAGGTCACGGTATGGGTTGCACGCACGGCAGCGCCGCCGCCGACCACGTTGCCGGTGTCGCTGTCGAGGCCGCTTGGCACGTCGAGCGCCAGCACGCGGCCGTGGCGTTTGGCGCGCTGCGTCAGGGCCTGGGCGAGGGTGGCGAAGAGGCCGTCGAGCGGGCGCGCGAGGCCAATGCCGAACATGCCGTCCACCAGCCAGCTATAGCGGTCGAACGAGGCGGGCGGGGCCGTGTTGATCGTCACGCCGGCCGCGCGTGCCTCGCCGAGCGCCCAGCGGGCGTCGTCCGGTTTGACTTCCACCGGCATGCAGACTTCCACTTCGAAGCCGGCGCGGCGCAAGCCGGCGGCGACCACCAGCGCATCGCCGCCGTTGTTGCCGGGACCGGCGACGATCCAGACCGGCTGGCCGGCCCGGCTCGTGACCACGGCATCAGGGTCATCGGCATCGGCTTGCGTCAGTTGCTCTTTCAGAAACTGGACGGCAGCGTGTCCGGCGCGCGCCATCAAGGTGTGGGGCGGCAAGCCAGCGGCGGCATCGTGTTCGAGCGCGCGCAGATCCGCGACGCTCAGGAGCGCGAGCGCACGTTCGTGCGTATTGAGGAGAACGGGATTTTCAGCGGCAGCAGCAGACGTGGCGTCGGTCATGGGGCAGCGTCGGGGGAGCGGCCCTGACGGGAGCGAGGGCCTGGAACCGTCATGGTAGTGCGGATAGAGGATACGCGCGAGGCAGGACGCCCGATCACACCTGCGAGAGGACGCGCGAGACAGCCCGCGCGACGAAACGCAATGACGCGCAATGACGTGCAATGACGCGCCACTACGCCTCAACCGCGCGCCTCAACCGCGAAACCGCTCCGGCCGCAGCGCGGCGAGCGTGTCTTCCGGCAGATCCGGCGTGACGCCGCTGACCAGATCGGCCACCAGCTTCGCGGCCCCACAGGCGAGGCCCCAGCCCGCCGGCCCCAGCCCGACGTTGACGAAGAGCCGTGGATGCACGGCATTGCCGACCAGCGGCAGGCCATCCGGTGACAGCAGCTTCACGCCGTCCCACGAGAGCGCCGCGGAGATCTTGGCCGCGCCCGGAATCCAGTCGTGCGTGGCCTGACCAAGCAGCGCGAGCGCGTCCTTGGTCACGGCTTCGGGCAACACCTTGTCGGTCTGGTTGGCGGGTTGCAGCACCGCGCCGCCGGCAATGCGCAGGCGGTGATTCATGCGGGTGACGGTGATGCGCTTGACGGCGTCGACCACCGCCACATGCGGCGTGCATTCCTCATGCGCGATCGGTGCGGACAGCGTGTGCAGACGCAGCGGATGCAGCGGCACGCGCATGCCCAGCCGTTCGAGCAGCGGCAACGAGCCCACGCCCGCAGCGACCACGATCGCGTCGGCGTTGATGACGTCCACTTCACGCGTCGAGGTCACTTCGCCCAGACGCGGCGCCAGTTCGACAGCAGCGCGCTGCCCATCCAGACGGATCGCCGCGACTTCGCGGTTCAGCATGAAGGTGACGCCGCCTTGCGTATCGAGCGTCTGCTTGATGAGCTTGGTGAAGAGCGGGCAATTGGCGGTGCGCTCCTGGTCGAACAGCACGCCGCCGGCGAAGTCGGGGTCGGTCGGGACCGAGTGCTCGAAGGCCGCGCATTCTGCCGCCGTGAATACGTGGTGCGGCACTTCGAATTGCCGCAGCAGTTCGAGTGCGGGCTGCGTCTGCGCCCATTCCTGTGCCGTGCGGGTCAGATACAGCACGCCTTGCGACTGTTCGAATTCGAGGCCGAGGCGGCTTTCGATGTCGGTCATCGCGTCGCGCGAGCTTTCGATCAGCGGCCGCAGCAGCCCATACTGCCGGCTGAATGCCTCGGGCTCCTGCAATGCCGCCAGTTGACGCTCGAAGCCGCGCACGGCGCTGTTGAACCCGCTCTTGCGAATCACGCCGCTTTTCGCGCCCTGGCGGCTGTGCATGAAGGTCGGCCCGAACCAGACGTCGAGCGGGGTGGGCAGGATCGTGCCGCCGTTGCCATAGGTCGCGCCCTGGGCAACGGTCGCGTAGCGTTCGACGACGCACACCCGGTGGCCTGCTGCACGCAGTTGGTAAGCGGTGGCGACACCGACGATTCCGCCGCCAATGACAATGACATCCATGTTTGATTCGTTTTGCGGGTGAAACGCGCGTTCGAGCTGCGTTTCCCCGTATGCGTGACAGGCGGCGCCTGCGCGAAGCCGGCTGCACCGATCTGATGAAAGGGCGAATGATAGCAGCCAAATGGGGCTCACGCGCGGGCCTCGGTGCCGTAAAAAGCGCCGCGCGCGGGCGTTTCAGGCAGCGCCCGGCGCTCACGCAGCAGGGCGCTGGAAGGCCTTCCCGGGGTATAATCTCCGACTTCCTTTCGCCTCACGTCGCCCGCACGCGCGACTCACAGACGCAACGTCAAGTCCATGGCCCACTTCTCGTGTTTCCCCGGCGCTTCGGCCCTATCCGATTTCCGTCAAACCCGCCTGCTCGATACGCTCACCCGCATCGACGCCAATATCACCGGCGTCCGCGGCCAGTATCTGCACTTCGTGAACGCGCAGGCGCCGCTTGGCGCGGAAGACAGCGCGAAGATCGAAGCGCTGATGCACTACGGCGACCCGTTCGCGGAAGTCAAGGAGCGCGGCACGGCTGAAACCTTCCTCGTGGTCCCGCGTTTCGGCACGGTGTCGCCGTGGGCCAGCAAGGCGACGGACATCGCCCATCACTGCGGTCTCACGCACGTGCGCCGCATCGAGCGCGGCATCGAATATACGGTGACGTTGAAGAGCGGTTTGCTGGGCGGCAAGAAGGCGCTGTCCGACGAAGCGCGCGCCGCTGTGATCGCCGCGCTGCACGACCGCATGACCGAGAGCGTGGCGCCTTCGCGTGACCACGCCATGCATCTGTTCGACGAACTGCCGGCCAAACCGCTGCAAACCGTGGACGTGCTGGCCAACGGCCGCGCCGCGCTGGAAGGCGCCAACACGGAACTGGGCCTCGCGCTGGCCGACGACGAAATCGACTACCTGGTGGATGCGTTCACGAAGCTCGGCCGCAACCCGACCGATGTCGAACTGATGATGTTTGCGCAGGCCAACAGCGAGCACTGTCGTCACAAGATTTTCAACGCCGAATGGACCATCGACGGCGAGAAGCAGGACATCTCGTTGTTCAACATGATCCGCAACACCGAGAAGCTGAATCCGCAAGGCACGATCGTCGCCTACTCGGATAACTCGGCGATCATGGCCGGCGGCGACGCCGAGCGCTGGTTCCCGCGCAAGCTGGACCAGGCCTCGCAGACGTCGCAGACCACCCAGGCGGGCGGCGCCAAAGCACTGGAAGAGCACTACGCTCGCCACGTGGAATTGACCCACACGCTGATGAAGGTGGAGACACACAACCACCCCACGGCGATCTCGCCGTTCCCTGGCGCGGCAACTGGCGCGGGCGGCGAAATCCGCGACGAAGGCGCGACCGGTCGTGGCGCGCGTCCGAAGGCGGGCCTGGCGGGCTTCACCGTGTCGAACCTCGACTTGCCGGACGCCCGTGAAAGCTGGGAAAACGCCCGCGATACCTTGCAGCCGGTCGGCCATCGCAACCCGGCCGACGAGCAGCAGATCTACGGCCGTCCGGACCGCATCGCCTCGCCGCTGCAGATCATGATCGACGGGCCGCTCGGCGGCGCGGCCTTCAACAACGAATTTGGCCGGCCCAATCTGGGCGGCTATTTCCGTGCTTACGAACAGAACGTCGGCGGCCGCGTGCGCGGGTATCACAAGCCGATCATGATCGCCGGCGGCATCGGCAATATTTCGGACCAGCACACTCACAAGCACGATCTGCCGGAAGGCTCGCTGCTGATCCAGATCGGCGGTCCGGGCATGCGCATCGGCATGGGCGGCGGCGCGGCCAGCTCGATGGCCACCGGCACCAACACCGCTGAACTCGACTTCGATTCAGTCCAGCGCGGCAATCCGGAAATCGAGCGGCGCGCGCAGGAAGTGATCAACGCGTGCTGGCAGCTCGGCGCGAAGAATCCCATCCTGAGCATCCACGACGTGGGCGCGGGCGGTTTGTCCAATGCGTTCCCGGAAGTGGTGGATGGTGCGAGCAAGGGCGCCATTTTCGAACTGCGCAAGATCCAGTTGGAAGAGAGCGGTTTGTCGCCGCGCGAAATCTGGTCGAACGAAGCGCAGGAGCGTTACGTACTGGCCATTGCGCCCGCCGATCTGGCCGAATTCCAGGCCATCTGCGAGCGCGAGCGTTGCCCGTTTGCCGTGATCGGTACGGCGACCAACGAACGTCAACTGAAGCTGATCGACACCGAACAGCCCGCCGACGCCGCGCATCAGCCGGTCGACATGCCGATGGAAGTGCTGCTCGGCAAGGCACCGCGCATGCACCGCGACGTCACGCGTGTGGCCACCACGCTGCTGCCGGTGGATGTCACGGGTATCGCGCTGTCGGAAGTCGCCGTGAGCGTGCTGCGTCATCCTACGGTGGCAAGCAAGTCGTTCCTGATTACGATTGGCGACCGCTCGGTGGGCGGCACGACCGCGCGCGACCAGATGGTCGGCCCGTGGCAGGTGCCGGTGGCCGACGTGGCGATCACCACGATGGACTACGCCGGTTTCCGCGGCGAAGCGATGACGATGGCCGAGCGCACGCCGCTCGCCGTGATCGACGCGCCGGCGTCGGGCCGCATGGCGGTCGGCGAGGCGGTCACGAACATTGCCGCGGCGCCCATCGCGTCGCTCGACAAGCTGAAGCTGTCGGCCAACTGGATGGCTGCGTGCGGCAGCGCGGGGGAAGACGCCGCGCTGTACGACACGGTCAAGGCCATCGGCATGGAACTGTGTCCGGCGCTGGGCATCAGCATTCCGGTGGGCAAGGATTCGCTCTCCATGCGGACCAAGTGGGAAGACCAGGGTGTCGCGAAGGAAGTGGTCGCGCCGGTCTCGCTGATCATCTCCGCGTTCGCGCCGGTCGAAGACGTGCGCGGCCATCTCACGCCGCAACTGCGCCGTGCCGATTCAGCCGGTGACACCGTGCTGATCGCCATTGACCTGGGCCGCGGCAAGCATCGTCTCGCGGGCAGTATTCTTGCGCAGGTCACGCAGCAGGTTGGCGATGTGACGCCTGACGTCGACGATCCCGAAGATCTCAAGCGTTTCTTCGCCGCCATTCAGGCGCTCAACAGCGACGGCAAGCTGCTCGCCTACCACGACCGCTCGGACGGCGGCCTGTGGGCGACGGTCTGCGAAATGGCGTTTGCCGGTCACGTAGGCGTGTCGCTGAATGTGGACATGCTGACGCTCGATCCGAACCACGAATCCGATTACGGCGACGCCAAAGACTGGGCCAAGCAGACCAGCGGCCGCCGCGAAGACCGCACGATTCGCGCGCTCTTCAACGAGGAACTGGGCGCGGTGATTCAGGTGCGTGCCGAGGACCGCGATCTGGTGCTGGGCGCGTTGCGTGAGCACGGTCTGTCAGCATGCTCGCATGTGATCGGCAAGACCAACGACCGCGACACCATCGAAATCTATCGCGACGCGAAGAAGATCTACGAAGCGCCGCGTACCGAACTGCAACGCGCGTGGAGCGAAGTGAGCTGGCGTATCGCGCGTCTGCGCGACAACCCGGCGTGTGCCGATGCTGAATACGACGTGCTGCTGGACGCCGCCGACCCGGGCATCACGCCGCATCTGAGCTTCGATCCGGCACAGGACGTGGCCGCGCCGTTCATCGGCAAGGGTGCACGTCCGCGTGTGGCGATCCTGCGCGAGCAGGGCGTCAACTCGCATCTGGAAACGGCGTATGCGTTTGATCGCGCCGGCTTCGATGCCTATGACGTGCACATGAGCGATCTGCTGGCGGGCCGCGCAACGCTCGCGGATTTCGCCGGTGCAGTGGCCTGCGGCGGCTTCTCGTACGGTGACGTGCTGGGTGCCGGCGAAGGCTGGGCGAAGACGATTCGCTTCAACGCGCAACTGGCCGACATGTTCGCGGCCTTCTTCGGCCGCAGCGACACCTTCGCGCTCGGTATCTGCAACGGCTGTCAGATGATGAGCAGCCTCGCGTCGATGATCCCGGGTGCAGAAGCGTGGCCGAAGTTCACGCGCAACAAGTCGGAGAAATTCGAAGCGCGCTTCTCGCTGGTCGAAGTGCAGCAGTCGCCGTCGATCTTCTTCAACGGCATGGAAGGCTCGCGCATTCCGGTGGCCGTGGCGCACGGTGAAGGCTTCGCCAATTTCTCGCAGCAGGGCGATGCGTCGAAGGTGGCGGTGGCGATGCGCTTCGTCGATCACCGCGGTCAGGCAACCGGGCAGTATCCGTTCAATCCGAACGGCTCGCCGGACGGCATCACGTCCGTCACGACGCCGGACGGGCGCTTCACGGTGCTGATGCCGCACACCGAGCGCGTGCATCGCACGGTGCAGATGAGCTGGCATCCGCAGGGTTGGCAGGAGAACGACGGCAGCCCGTGGATGCGCGTGTTCCAGAACGCACGCCGCTGGTTGGGATAAAAGTCCCACGCTGTAGACGCAAAAAAGCCGCCCATTCAGGGCGGCTTTTTTGTTGGCGGCGTCGCAGTGAGCGCGCCAGCGAAAGCTTCGTGATTCGTGAGGTTAAGCGCCAGTCAGAACACGCGGTTCATGACAGCGCCCATCCCATTCACTGAATCTTCGCGTTCTTGCGCAAGCTTTCCTCGTACGCCTGCAGCTTCTCCTGCTGGATCTGCTGGACGATCTGCGGACGCACCTGTTCGAGCGGCGGCGGGGTGATCGCACGCGTGTCGTCGAGACGGATGATGTGCCAGCCGAATTGCGTATGCACCGGCGTATCCGTCATCTGACCTTTCTGCAGCTTCTCGGCAGCAGCAGCGAATTCCGGCACGTAAGCCTTCGGATCCGACCAGTCGAGGTCGCCGCCATTCTTGCCCGATCCCGGGTCCTTCGAGTATTGCTTGGCGAGATCTTCGAAGCTCGCGCCGGCCTTGATCTTCGCGATCAGATCCTTGGCTTGCTGCTCGTTGTCCACGAGGATGTGATGCAGGTGATATTCCTTGCCGCCCGCGTCCTTCACCAATGCGTCATAGCGCGCCTTGATTTCTTCGTCGGTCGGTTGATTGTTCTTCAGGTAGTCCTCGATCAGTGCGCGCAGCACCACGGTCTGCTGGGCCACGGCGACTTGCGCCTTGACGTCCGGACGCGTGGGGATGCCACGGCGAGCCGCTTCCTGCATCAGGATTTCACGGTTGATCAGCTCTTCACGCACGGCGGCCTGCAACTGCGGCGAATCCTGCTGACCCTGATGGACCAGTTGATCGACGAGCGCATCGACGCGTGCTTTCGGAATCGGCGTGCCGTTCACCACGGCGATGTTCTGTGCAAACGCAGGCGCAGCCGCAAAAGCGGCCAGCAATACCCAGAGGCGGGTTTTCTTCAAGGTCATCGGAAGTTTCCTAACGGGACTGCAAATCGAATTCTTCGGGCGTGTATGCCGTGATTGCGAGGGCGTGAATGCCGCGCTGCATGGCATCGGCCAGCGCATCATACACCAAGCGGTGCCGCGCCACGCGGGGCTTGCCGGCGAATGCAGCGGCCACGATCGTGACGCTGTAATGACCGCCCGCGGAGGCGCCGGCGTGCCCCGCATGCTGGGCGCTATCGTCGCGCACGGTGATGGAAGTCAGTGGCGCAAGCGCGGCGCTCAGGCGCGTTTCGATCAAGGCCATGCGCTCGGCAGGCGAGGCGTGCAGGAAGGTGTCGTCGCTCATGATTCGCTCACTCTTCCTCTTTCATGTATTTCGACAACCACAGGCTCTGGCCGACGATGAACACCACGAGGCAGCCGGTTGCGCCGAACAGCTTGAAGTTGACCCAGGCGTCGGTTGAGAAGTGATACGCAACGAACAGGTTGAGCAGGCCGAGCAGCACGAAGAACACCGCCCACACCACGCTCAGCTGGCTCCACGTGCGATGCGGCAGCGTGATCTGTTTGCCCATCATGGCTTCGATCAGGTTCTTGTTGAACGCCAGTTGCGAGACGATCAGCGCGACCGAAAACGCCCAGTAGAGCACCGTGGGTTTCCACTTGATGAAGGTGTCGTTGTGCAGCACGAGCGTAGCGCCGCCGAATACCGTGACGACACCGAGACTCACCCACAGCATTGGATCGACCTTGCGATGGCGGAACGCCACCCACGCGATCTGCACCAGCGTGGCGACGATAGCCACGGCCGTCGCCGTGAAAATGCCCCATATCTTGAACGCGACGAAAAACAGGATGATCGGAAACAGATCGAACAGGAATTTCATTATCTGGGCGGGGCTGATTAAGGAGCAGGGTAGACAGTGCCGGACGCCGTCGCGCAAGCGGGATAAGTATTTTGTATGACGGGAGGGCGGCGCGCCAGCCGGCGGCACCGCTCGTCTCGTCCCGCGCGGAGCGTTACTTGGGCTCGAATTGTAACGCAGCCGAATTGATGCAGTAGCGAAGTCCAGTGGGCGCCGGGCCGTCCTCGAACACGTGGCCCAGATGCGCGCCGCAGTTCTTGCACTGCACTTCGATACGCAGCATGCCGTGTGTGCGATCGGTTTTCTCCGCGATCACTTCGCCGTTGATCGGCTTGAAGTAGCTGGGCCAACCGCAACCGGCGTCGAACTTGGTGTCCGATTCGAACAGCGGCGTGCCACAGCAGACGCAGTCATAGATGCCGCGGTCCCAGTGATCGTGGTAGCGCCCGGTGAACGGACGTTCGGTGGCGGCGTGACGCGTAACCTGATATTCGATGTCCGAAAGTTGCTTGCGCCATTCGGCGTCGTCTTTCTGCAAGGCGGGGGCAGCGGTTTTGGTGTCGTCTGAACTCATGGTCGTATCCTGTCTCTATCTCGGTCTGGTTTTTGGGGCGGTCCGGTTGGCACCGGACCGGCTTGCAAGCATTCAGCTTCGGAACGCGGCGCAAAGGGCGCTTTTGCAGCGGTTTTTGCCGGCGTCTTTCACGAAGAGCAACTGACTTCCAGCGAACTCGCCCAATCGGGCGGCAGCGCGGCATACGCTTCGTAGTCCGGCTGTTCGTCGAAAGGGCGGCGCAAGACAGTTGCAAGGCGCTCGACTTCCGAAAAATCCTTTTCCCGCGCCCGTCGGATCGCGGTCTCTGCGAGGTGATTGCGGAGAATGTATTTGGGGTTCACGCGGTTCATTGCAACGGCACGCGCCGCGTCGTCGAGCGTTTCTTCGGACAGCCGCGCACGATAGTCGTTCAGCCATGCATCGCAGGCGGCGCGATCCAGAAACAGGTCACGAACGCTGCTGTCGCCGCTCGCATCGTGCTTCGAAACCCGCGCCAGATGACGGAACGTCAGTGTGAAATCCGCGCGGTTGGCCTGCATCACTTCGAAGAGCCGGTTGACGAGCGCGTCGTCGCCTGCGCGCTCGGTCTGCAGGCCGAGCTTGGCACGCATCAGGCGTTCGAGTGCGGGTGCGAAGCGGTCTTTGAAACCTTCCAGCACACGCTGCGCATCTTTCACTGCCTGCTCGCCGCGCACGTTTTCGTCGTGCTGCTGGCCGAGCAGCGGCAACAAACCCTGGGCGAGGCAGAAGAGATTCCAGTAGGCGATCTGCGGCTGCATCCGGTACGCGTAGCGGCCTTGCGAATCGGAGTGATTGCAGATGTAGCTCGCGTCGAAGCCATCCATGAAGCCGAACGGACCGTAGTCGATGGTGAGCCCGAGGATCGACATGTTGTCCGTGTTCATCACGCCGTGGCAAAAGCCGACCGCCTGCCATTGCGCGAGCAGGTCCGCCGTGGATTGCACCGCCGTCTCCAGCAGCGCCAGATACGGATCGTCGCTTTCCTTGCATTGCGGATAGAAACGCTCGATGACGTGATCGGCGAGCGCCTGCAAGGCATCGACGCGGTCGTTCGAATAGAAGTGTTCGAAATGGCCAAAGCGCACGAAGCTCGGCGCCACTCGCGTGACCACCGCCGCCGTTTCCACTTCTTCGCGCCGCACCGCCTGATCGGAGCCGATCACGCACAGCGCCCGCGTGGTGGGAATGCCGAGATGATGCATGGCCTCCGAACACAGATATTCGCGGATCGAGGAGCGCAGCACCGCGCGTCCGTCGCCCATGCGTGAATAGGGCGTACGTCCCGCGCCCTTGAGTTGCAGTTCGTAACGCGTGCCGTCGTGTTCGATCTCGCCGAGGCCGAGCGCGCGTCCATCGCCGAGCTGACCGGCCCACACACCGAACTGGTGTCCTGAATACACCGACGCATATGGCATCGACTCGGCGGGCCAGTCACGTGTGGTGTTGCCGGAAAAGAATTCGGCGAACGCGGGGTCTTGTGCGAGCGCGGCATCGAAACCGAGCAGGGCAGCCGTGTCTGGCGAGAACCCCACCACATAGGGCGCGCTCAGCGGCGCGGCTGGCAGGCGGGTCATGAAGACGCTGCCGAGTTGTGCAAACGCGCCTTCGCGCGTCGTGCCGAGGGCGTCGGCAAGCGCCGCCACCGGGCCCGTCAGGCCGGAAATGCTTGGGGAAAACGACATATTGAGCGCCTCTGGATTAACCGATATTGTAAGTCGGCGCCCGCGGCGCTGCTGGCGGGCCGGCGCACGGTGCCTGCGGTGCTGCATCAGGCTGCCAATGCGCCCATAAACGCAGCCACGGACGTGGCCACAAACGCGGCCACGAAGGCGGCGACGAACACAGCCACGAACGCGGGCCGCAACCAGTCTGTAATCCATGACAAGCGAAAGCGAGGAGACGCGCTTATATGACGACGCCGCTGCTGGGGCAGATGATGGATGTGCCGCTCAACGTATCTTCGCTGCTTGCGCATGCCGCACGGCATTTTGGCGCAACGGAGATCGTGTCGCGGCGTATCGAAGGGGACGTGCATCGCTACACCTACCGCGATTGCGAACAGCGCGCGAAACAACTGGCACAGGCGCTGATTGCGCTCGGCGTGCAGCCCGGCGAGCGGATCGCCACGCTCGCCTGGTGCGGCTACCGGCACCTTGAGGCGTACTACGGTACGGCCGGTTTCGGCGCGGTATGCCACACCATCAATCCGCGGCTCTTCACGGACCAGATCGCCTACATCATCAATCACGCGGACGACAGCTACGTGCTGTTCGACATCACGTTCGCCGCCCTCGTGGATAGCCTCGCACCGCAGTGTCCGAAGGTACGCGGCTGGATTGCGCTGACCGACGAGGCGCATCTGCCGCAGATGGACACGCCCGTGCTCTGCTACGAAACGCTGCTGGCCGCGCAGGATGGCGCATACGATTGGCCCGTGCTCGACGAGCGCAGCGCCTCGTATCTTTGCTACACGTCCGGCACGACCGGCAATCCGAAGGGCGCGCTGTACTCGCATCGTTCCACCGTGCTGCATGCATTCGGCGCCTCGATGCCCGACGCGATGAGCTTTTCCTCGAGCGATTCCGTGCTGCCCGTGGTACCGATGTTCCATGTGAACGCGTGGGGCATTCCGCACGCCGCGCCGCTGGGCGGCACGCGTCTGGTGTTTCCCGGCAAGGACCTCGACGGCAAGTCGCTGTACGAGCTGATCGAAAGCGAGCGCGTGACGTGTACTGCGGGCGTGCCCACGGTCTGGCTCGGCTTGCTCACCTACATGAAGCAGGCGGGTGTACGGTTTTCCTCGCTGAACCGCATGGTGGTGGGCGGCTCGGCCTGTCCGCCTGCCATGCTGCGTATCTTCCAGGAAGACTACGGCGTGCGCGTGATTCACGCCTGGGGCATGACCGAGATGTCGCCGCTCGGCACGCTCGCCACCCTGTCATGGGAACAGGCGCAGCGCACGCCGGACGAGCAGCGCAAGCTGCGCGAAAAGCAGGGCCACGTGATCTTCGGCGTGGACATGAAGATCGTCGACGCGGAGGGCCGCGATCTGCCGTGGGATGGCGTCGCGTTCGGCGATCTGCACGTGCGCGGCCCGTGGGTGATCGACCGGTATTTCCGCAAGGACGACTCGCCGCTCGTCGACGGCTGGTTTCCGACCGGCGACGTCGCGACCATCGACAAGGACGGCTTCCTCAACATCACCGATCGCAGCAAGGACGTGATCAAGTCGGGTGGCGAATGGATCAGCTCGATCGAGGTCGAGAACGTGGCCATCGCGCATCCCGCCGTGGCCGAAGCTGCCTGCATTGCCTGCTCGCATCCGAAGTGGACCGAGCGGCCGCTGCTGGTGGTGGTCAAGCGCAAGGACGCCCAGGTGACGCGCGAGGAACTGCTCGCGTTCTACCAGGGCAAGGTGGCGAAATGGTGGATTCCCGACGACGTGGTGTTCGTCGATGAACTGCCGCACACCGCCACCGGCAAGCTGCAAAAACTGCGGCTGCGCGAGATGTTTCGCGATCACGTGCTGCCGGGTGCCGTGGAGCGTGCTGTCTGAAACGCACTGTCTTGAACCCACGCATGCTGGTTCGAAAGCGCAGGGCGCGATACCTCGGCGTCCTGTGAAACTGCGCGGCACGAACACCCAGGGGAAACCCTTTTACGCTATAAATTGAACGAGCGTGCTTTTTTGTGTATTCTGCTTGCTGACCCGGAAATGTCGGACAATGAACCGGCACAGGCGGCGCGTCATGCGCCGCCTCACCGCATGGAGGCAGGCAGATGGCAGTGGACTATACGACTCATGACGGCGTGGCCGTCATCACGCTGAACAATCCCCCGGTCAACGGGCTCGGTCTGTCGACACGAGCCGGCATCGTCGAAGGGCTTGCGCGCGCGCAAAACGATCCGGCCGTCAAGGCCATCGTCTTGACGGGTGCCGGCAAAGCCTTCTCGGGCGGCGCGGACATCACCGAATTCAATACCCCCAAAGCCACTCAGGAACCCACGCTGCACACGGTCATCAAGGCCGTCGAAAGCAGCGCGAAGCCGGTCGTGGCGGCGATCCACAGCGTCGCGATGGGCGGCGGTCTGGAACTCGCGCTCGGCGCGCATTACCGCCTCGCCGCGCGCGGTGCGCAGATCGCCTTGCCGGAAGTGAAGCTCGGCATTCTGCCGGGTGCGGGTGGCACGCAGCGTCTGCCGCGCGCCATCGGCCTCGAAGCGGCGCTCAACATGATCGTCGCGGGCGCGCCGGTAATGTCGGAGAAGCTGGCCGAGTCGGGCCTGTTCGACGCCGTCGTCGAAGGCGATCTGGCCGAAGCCGCGCTCGCGTTCGCCCGCAAGGTGGGCGGCGCGAGCGGTCCGCATCCGAAGGTGCGTGATCGCAAGATCGAACATCCGAATGCGGAAGGCTTCATCCAGTTCGCGCGCAACAGCGTCGCGGCGATCGCGAAGAACTATCCGGCGCCGCACAAGTGCATCGACGCCGTCGAGTTCGGCGTGAAGAACGGCTTCGACAAGGGGCTCGCGTTCGAACGCGAATGCTTCGTGGCGCTGGTGCAGACGCCGGAAAGCCGCGCGCTGCGTCACGCGTTTTTCGGCGAACGCGCTGCGAGCAAGATTCCCGATGTGCCCTCCGATACGCCGGTACGCGAGATCAAACAGGTTGCGGTGATTGGCGCCGGTACGATGGGCGGCGGTATCGCGATGAACTTCCTCAACGCGGGCCTGCCGGTCACGCTGCTCGAAACGAAGCAGGAAGCACTCGACCGTGGCATCGCAACGATTCGCAAGAACTACGAAGCAACGGTGAAGAAGGGCAAGCTGAAGCCCGAGGTGCTCGAACAGCGCATGGCGTTGCTCACGCCCACGCTCTCCTACGACGATCTGAAGCAGGCCGATCTGATCGTCGAAGCCGTGTTCGAAGAACTCGGCGTGAAGGAACAGGTGTTCAAGCAACTCGATGAAGTCGCGAAAGCGGGTGCCATTCTCGCGTCCAACACCTCCACGCTGGATGTCGACAAGATCGCCGCGTTCACGAAGCGTCCGCAGGACGTGGTGGGCATGCACTTCTTCAGCCCGGCCAACGTGATGAAGCTGCTCGAAGTGGTGCGCGGCAAGCATACGGCCAAGGACGTGCTCGCCACCGTCATGCAACTGGCGAAGAAGATCAAGAAGACGGCGGTGGTGTCGGGCGTGTGCGACGGCTTCATCGGCAATCGCATGATCGAGCAGTACATCCGTCAGGCGCTTTTCATGCTGGAAGAAGGCGCATTGCCCGCGCAGGTCGACAAGGCGATCGAGAAATTCGGCTTTGCGATGGGCCCGTTCCGCATGAGCGATCTCGCCGGTAACGACATTGGCTGGGCGATCCGCAAGCGTCGCTATCAGGAACATCCGGACATGCATTACTCGAAGATCGCCGATCGTCTGTGCGAGACGGGCCGCTTCGGGCAAAAGACCGGCGGCGGCTGGTACGACTACAAAGCCGGCGATCGCACCGCGTATCCGTCGAAGCTGGTGGACGAGATGATCGTCGCGTTTTCGCAGGAAGCGGGCACGCAGCGTCGCAAGATCAGCGACGAAGAGATCGTCGAACGGCTGGTGTTCGCGCTCGCCAACGAAGGCGCGAAGATTCTCGAAGAGGGCATTGCGTCGAAGGCCTCGGATATCGACATGGTGTATCTGACCGGCTACGGCTTCCCGCTGTGGCGCGGCGGCCCGATGCTCTACGCGGATACGGTGGGCCTCTACAACGTCGAGCGGGCGATTCGCGGCTATGCCGCGCGGCCGAACGGCGACGCGTGGCAGCTTGCGCCGAGCATTGCGAAACTGGCTGGCGAAGGCCGCGGGTTTAACGGCTAAGCGGCTGATTGGCTGAGCGGCGGATGGCAGACGCCGCGGCGAACGCGCGGCACCGAGATGCGGGCAAGTTGGGCGAGCGAGTGAGATGAGCGAAATGGGCGAGAGGACGTGATGAGAAACGCCGACGAGGTGTTGCTGGTCATCGACGTGCAGAACGATTTCATGCCGGACGGCGCGCTCGGCGTGGCGCACGGCGACGAAGTCGTGCCGGTGATCAACCGCCTTGCGCGCGGTTTCAGTCACGTGGTGCTGACGCAGGACTGGCATCCGGCCTCGCACGTTTCGTTCGCCGCCAATCACCCAGGGCGCAAGCCCTTCGAGATGCTCACGTTGCCGTATGGCGAGCAGGTGCTGTGGCCCACCCACTGCGTGCAGAACACAGCGGGCGCCGCCTTGCATGCCGGGCTCGACATTCCGCATGCGCGTGCCGTGATTCGTAAAGGACATCACGTGCAGGTGGACAGCTACTCGGCCTTTCTCGAAGCCGATCGTAAAACGCCGACGGGTCTCGCGGGCTATCTGCGCGAAACCGGCGTGCGGCGCGTCTGGTGCTGTGGCCTTGCGACGGACTATTGCGTCGCGTGGTCGGCACTCGATGCGCGCACGGCAGGATTTGAAGTTGCACTGATCGAGGACGCAACCCGCGCCATCGATCTCAACGGGTCGCTCGCGGCAGCGTGGCGCGATCTGCTCGCAGCGGGTGTCGAGCGCGTGCAGGCCGCGGATCTCGAAGCGTAAGCGGGTAGGGCACGGGACTTCGGGCTGAGCTTGCCTGAACCACCTCATGCCTCTACGACGCCAGCGCTTCCCGGTCAGCTTGACGGCAAGGATTGCTGCTTACCGGGCACGCCGCGCACCCCACTTAACATTGGAAGCAGGAGACATGCATGACTGACGCCGTAATCGTATCGACCGCCCGCACGGCCCTCGCCAAATCGTGGCGCGGCGCCTTCAACATGACCCACGGTGCAACGCTCGGCGGCCACGTGACGCACGCCGCAGTGGAGCGCGCCCGGCTCGATCCGGCGCGCGTCGAAGACGTGATCATGGGCTGTGCGAATCCCGAAGGCGCGACCGGCGGCAATATCGCACGCCAGATCGCCTTGCGCGCCGGCCTGCCGGTCAGCGTACCGGGCATGACCGTCAACCGCTTCTGCTCGTCGGGCCTGCAAACCATTGCGCTCGCCGCGCAGCGCGTGATTGCCGGTGAGGGCGATGTGTTCGTGGCGGGCGGGGTGGAGTCCATCTCGTGTGTGCAAAACGAAATGAACCGCCACATGATGTTCGAGGGCTGGCTCAACCAGAACAAGCCCGAGATCTACTGGTCGATGCTGCAGACCGCCGAGAACGTCGCCAAACGCTATTCGATTTCGAAGGATCGTCAGGACGAATACGGCGTGCGCTCGCAGCAACGCGCGGCCGCAGCCCAGGAAGCCGGCAAGTTCAACGACGAGATCGTGCCGATGACAGTGCTTGCCGGCGTCGCGGACAAAGCGAGCGGGCGTCTCTTCACGAAGGAAGTGACGATCGCCGCCGACGAAGGCATCCGCGCGGATACCACGCTCGAAGGCGTCGCGAAGATTCGCACGGCGCTGCCAGGCGGCGTGATCACGGCCGGTAACGCGAGCCAGTTTTCGGATGGCGCATCGGCGTGCGTGGTGATGAACGCCAAGGTCGCGGAACGCGAAGGCCTGCAGCCGCTCGGCATCTTCCGCGGTTTCGCGGTGGCCGGTTGCGAGCCGGATGAGATGGGCATTGGTCCGGTGTTCGCGGTGCCTAAGCTGCTCAAGCAAGCCGGCCTGAAGGTCGAGGACATCGACCTGTGGGAACTCAACGAGGCCTTCGCCGTGCAGGTGCTGTATTGCGCGGACAAGCTCGGCATTCCGCAAGACCGGCTCAACGTAAACGGCGGCGCGATTGCGGTGGGCCACCCGTACGGTGTGTCGGGTGCGCGTCTGACCGGCCATGCGCTGATCGAAGGCAAGCGGCGCGGCGCGAAGCTGGTGGTGGTGACGATGTGCATCGGCGGCGGCCAGGGCGCAGCGGGGCTGTTCGAAATCGTTTGAGGGTGAGTGAGGGACGCGTTAGAGACTGTCGTTGACGCGGCAGTGCACTATGAAGAGCGGGCGCAGGTTGGGGCGATGTGAAAACGTCGTTTCCGGCTTGCGCCCGCTTGGCGTTTACGCGCCTTGTCGCGTGAGCTTTTCGTATGAAGCGGGCGGCAATCGCAACTCAACACGCGAAGCTTCAACACGGGTTGGCGCAAATGCCAATGAAACGGTTGCAGATGAACGCAAAACGGATTTCAATGCCGTACAACGCTTTGTCACGCAGTGGTGTTAGCGGGTCTCATCTCACTCACTCTTCATAGGAAAGCGACGATGCATCGACGTCAATTCATTACCGGCACCAGCGTGCTGCTGGCGGCGAGCGGACTCACGCTCGGTGGCTGTACGACGACACCGCTCGGTTCGGGAGAGACCGCCGAGGACAACGCACAACAGCGCAACATCATCAACGCCGGCATCGATTCGACGCTGACCCGTCTGCAATCCACTGTGAACGGCTCGCAGGAAATCCTCGCGAAAGCACGCGGCGTGCTGGTGTTTCCGTCGGTGTTCTCGGCCGGCTTCTGGTTTGGCGGACAGTACGGGCAGGGCGGCTTGCGTGTCGACGGGCAGACGACGGGCTACTACAGCACAGTCGCCGGTTCGTTCGGGCTGCAGATCGGCGCGCAATCCAAGGCGATGGTGTTCGCCTTCCTGACGGAAGAGGCGCTCGGGCGCTTTACGCAGAGCCAGGGCTGGGCGGCCGGCGCGGATGCCACCGTCGCGCTCGCGAAGATCGGCGCGAATGGCAACCTGGATACGTCCACGGCGATGAGCCCGGTGGTCGCGTTCGTGATGACCAACGCGGGGTTGATGGCGGGCATTTCGCTGGAAGGGACCAAGGTGTCGCGGCTGTTGATTTGACGAGGGGCATCACACCACGTCCACCACGACCTTGCCGCGCGCCGTGCCGCTCGTCAGAGCCTCGTAGGCCGACTCCGCCGAAGCCAGATCAAACCGGCTCGGATCAAGACGCGGTTTCAACTGTCCCGCTTCGGCGAGCCGCGTGGCTTCCCGTAGCATGGCGCCGTGGTGCGCGCGATTCTCGCCCGTGAGCAGGGGATACAGCGTGAACACGCCCGAATAGCTCGCCTCGCGAAACGACAGCGGCGCGAGCGTATGCGTGCCCCAGCCCAACGCGCTGACCACGTGGCCGAAATGTTTGACGGCGGCGAACGATGCATCGAGCGTCGTGCCGCCCACCGTGTCCACCACCACATCGAAGCCTTTGCCGTGCGTGTGCGCCGCGACGTATTGCTCGACGCTCTGGGTCCGATAGTCGATTGCCGTCGCGTCCCACGCGGCGATCAGGCTTTGATCGCGCGAGCTGGCCGTCGCAAAGACCTGCGCACCAAGCGCGCGCGCCAGTTGCACCGACACGCTGCCCACGCCGCCCGCACCGCCCTGAACCAGCACCGTCTGGCCTGCTTCGACGCGCGCCCGATCGACGATGCCCGAATACGACGTGATGAACGCGAGGGGCAATGCGGCGGCTTCACGCATCGACAGATTGGCGGGTTTGAGCGCGAGCAGATCGGCGTCGACGGCTGCGTACTGCGCAAGCGAACCCTGAATGCCACCGACGCCGCCCGTCATGCCATACACCTCGTCACCCACCTCGAACGCAGTGACGCCTGGGCCGACTTCCGCGACCACGCCGGCCATGTCGATTCCAAGCACCAGCGGCAACGGGTGCTTGGCGTGCTCAGCGGCGCCGGCGCGGATCTTGGTGTCGAGCGGATTCAGTCCGCTCGCTGCGATCCGCACCAGTACCTGACCGCGCGCGGGACGCGGCATCGACACCTCGGTCAGTTCCAAAGGACCGTGGTAGCGGTTGAGAACGAGTGCCTGCATGGACATGATGGGTGCCTTTTTCGGTTGGAGATCAATCCGGTTTGGGAGCGGATCTATCGTGTGATGAGCCGTTGATGCAACGAGGCCACGCATCCATCTTGTATCATGCGTAAATGCATGTACATCAAAGAATCAGAATGATAATCAAACAAAAATGACTGAGCGAGCGATGGAATGGAGTGACGTCCGTGTGTTTCTGGCGATTGCCCGCTGCGGCACGCTGGGCGCGGCTGCGCGTCAGATCGGGCAAACCCAGCCGACCATGGGCCGGCGTCTGCGGGCGCTGGAGGAGGCGGTCGGCAACGCGCTGTTTCAGCGCACGCGCGACGGCTTCGTGCTGACCGACGAGGGCGCCGCGGTCCTTGCTCATGCCGAACGGATGGAAGAGGAAGCGCTGGGCTTTACGCGGGCGCTGGCCGGCACGGACGCCAGACTGACCGGTCTGTTGCGCGTGTCGTCGTCGGACTGGTTCGGTGTGCACGTGTTGACACCCGTGTTCGCGCGCTTTCTCGCGCAACATCGGGGCGTGTCACTGGAGCTGGTCACGGATTCGCGCCCCTACAATCTCGCCCGCCGCGAAACGGACCTGGCGTTCCGCATCACGCCGTTTGAAGAGCCCGACGTCATCCAGCGCAAGTTGATGCGTATGGACTACGCGCTCTATGGCCGGCTGGACCTCGTCGCACCGCGAGCGGGCGACGGGGAGGGCTTCGACATCATCAGCATGGACAGCGCATTCGGCACGCTACCGGACGTGGAATGGGTGAAGCACATGCTGCCGAACGCGCGGATTGCCTTCGGCAGCAACAATCGCGGCGCGCAGGCGCGCATGTGCGCCGAAGGCGGCGGCTTCGCCGTGCTGCCGTGTCTGCTGGGGGACAGCACGGCGGGGCTGCGGCGTATCGATCTCGGCGAAGCGCCGCCGGGACGGGACGTCTGGCTCGGCTATCACCGCGATCTGCGGCGCGTCGCGCGTCTGCGGGCGCTGCTGGATATCACGATCGGGGCGCTGGGGGGGCGGCTGAATGAGCTTCTGAATGAGCGGCTGGGACGCGTGCATAAAACAGTACCTTGCATAAAACAGTAGGGGTTGCTATATTTCGGTCATGGCCACCGCGGCTGCAACTCCGACCGGTGACAGTGCATAGCACGGTACCTTGCAACGCACACTACAACCGTGGACTTAGATGAAAACGCAGTTAAAAAAAGGAACGCTCGACATGTGTGTGCTGGCCGTCCTCGCTCGCGGGGACAGCTACGCCTACGAGCTGGTATCGACGCTGGCGGAAACGATGGAAATCAGCGAAGGGACGATTTACCCGCTGATGCGTCGTCTGCAGGCCGAAGCCTGGGTCTCGACGTACCTGGTGGAATCGAACTCCGGGCCGCCGCGCAAGTATTACTCGCTGACCGGCCAGGGCCGCCGCAGCTTGCTTGAAATGGAAGACGAGTGGCGCAGTTTCGTGGACGAAGTCAACGGCGTGCTGCAGCAACCCGGCAACAAAACAGAAACAGGGGACAACCCATGAAGCAGGACGTATTCATTGAGACGCTGCGCCGGGAGCTGAGCAGTCTGCCGAAGCAGGCGGTCGATGAAATCATTGCGGACTATCACGAGTACATCGGCGACGGCCTGGCCGCCGGGCGTCGTGAGGAAGACGTGATCGCCGCGCTGGGCGACCCGGTCAAGCTGGCCCGCGAACTGAAGGCGCAGGCGAATTACCGTCAGTGGCAGGACCGCCGCTCGGTGGGCAACCTGATCCGCGTGATCGTGTCGATCTCGGGCCTTGGTCTCCTGAACGTGCTGCTGCTGGTGCCGTTCATGATCTACCTGATGCTGCTGACCATCGGCTACGTCGTATCGAGCGCGCTCACCATCGCAGGACTGGTCGGCGTGATCGCGTTGAGCAGCCATCACTTTTTCGGCAAGACCGCGCGTGATGCGTTGCCGTTCAGTTTCAGCAGCAGCGAGTCGGAAAAGCGTCCGCAGGTGGCGGCAAGCGGCGCATCGGCAAGTGCGGCAGCGGGGGCATCCACCGCACAGGCCGCAAACGACGATGACGACAACGACAGCGACGACGCACCGGGCAATCTGAAAGACCTGAAGATCGTCGGCAACCGCTTCGTGTTCGATCTGCAGGAAGGCAGCAAGCTTTCGCTGGTGACGCGTTCGGGCGCCATCGAAATGTCCAAGAACGAGGACGGCAAGCTCAAGTTCGAGAGCACCTCCGAGGACGCGCGCCACATGCTGACGAAAAACAGCGACGGCACGTGGAGCATCGCCCGCGACGACGTGGTGGCGCTCGACCTGAAGGATGACGACGACAACCGCGTGTCCGTGTCGCGTTCCGGCAAGGACGGCTCGATGGTGTGGGACGTATCGAGCGACGACGGCGACAACGTCAAGGTGGAACAGGACGGCAACGGCCACTCGAAACACATGACGGTGCATAGCGGCACGGACTCGGTGGACATCGGCAGCAGCGGCGTGAATATCGACGATGGCCGCGATGTGATCCACGTCAAGGCATCGAAGAGCGAATACACCTACGCCGTTGTGATGTTCCCGGTTGGCGTGATTGGCCTCCTGCTGTGCATCTGGTTGACCCGCGTGACCTGGCGCGCGGTGTCGCGTTACGTGAAACGGCAGTTCGACGTCATCTCCGCGAGCCTCGACCGCGGGCAGACGTCCTGAGAAAAACAACGTGTCTGTAGCACCGAACACGCAGCACCGAACATTGCAGCACCGAACATTGCAGCACCGAACAGCCCGGCAGTAAGAACCTCACTTTCGCTATTGCTAAGGATCTCATCATGAACACCGAATATCTGCGCGACGTTTCCAAGGGAAGCCGTCTCCATCAAGTGCCGGTATTGCCGTTTGCCGGTGGCAGGGAAGTCAATCCGCTGCATATCGTCGAATGGCTCGCGAGCGGCTGCCGTGCGCTCGCCCAGCAGCCCGTGCTGTGGCTGAGCGTGCTGTTGATCAGCGCCGATTGCGCGACGCTGTTCGGCATGCTGCCATTGCTGCGGCCGCTCGCCGTGCTGCTCGCTCCGGTGGTAGTGGGTGCCCTGATGGTCGCGCAGGATGCCGCCAGCAAGGGCGAAACGGTGTCGCTGCGCGAACTGTTGGCCACACTCGGACGGCGCAGCAACGCGCTGTGCGTGATCGGACTGTATGGCGCGGCGATCGTCGCGATCGGCTATGTGGTGTTACTGGCGACCTTCCATGTGTCGCTGCAATCTTCCGTCACGGCAAGCGGCCAGCACTTCGTTTCCATTGTCTACGGCGGGGAGCAGGGCGTGCGCGGCGTACTGGAATCGCTGCTCGGCGCGTCGATCTTCGCTGTCGCGATCGCCTCGGCATGCTTCGCTCCGGCGCTCGTGATGCTGCACGACATGACTCCTCATGACGCGATGCTCGAAAGCCTGAGCGGTGCCGCACGCAACTGGCCGGCCACGCTGGTCTACTTCGTGATCGTCACGGTGGCCGTGCTGCTCGCGCCGATGGTGCCGCTCGCTCTGCGCGCTCTCGTGCTGACGCCGGTCCTGACCGCCGTGCCGCTGCTGTCGCTCTACGGCGCGTATCGCGATGTGTTCATCGGGCGCTGAACTGGCCTGCGGGGTTGGCCTGCTGAATTGGCAAGCTGAATTGGCCTGAACAGGGAACAGGTTTCATGTAGTCGCAACAGACGAACTTCGTGGCTTGTACTTCGGCCGCAGGGTTGACGGGTTTATCATCGTGGCTACGCTGGCATGGCAGCACGCATGCCGCGTCGCCAGCGCGATCATCGTGACGATTGCCGCGTGCGGCCGCGCAGCGCCGCAAGGCAAAAGCAGCGGTGATCGGTTATCGTAAAGGCCTGCACAACCCAACGAAGGTGAAGACTGTGATTCGACACATTGTGATGTGGAAGTTGAAGGAAACGGCCGAGGGCGCGAGCCGCGCCGAAAACGCCGTGAAGATGAAAGCGATGCTCGAAGCGTGCCGCGACATCGTGCCGGGCATTCTGAGTATGGATGTCGGTCTGGCCGGCGAAGGCCTCGAATCCAACTATGACGTCGTGCTCGTCTCCGACTTCGCCGACAAGGCAGCCCTCGACGCCTACCAGGTTCATCCCACCCACGAAAAGCTCAAGGTATTCGTCGGCGCGGTACGTGAAGCTCGCCAGTGCGTCGATTATTTCGCCTGAAGCACGTCGATGAGTAATTCGCTGAAAGGGCGCCCCGGCGCGCCCGCTGCGGACCCGTCCGCCATGGCGCAGAGCGAACCCGCGGACCGCACTGAGCGCACCGAACGCGCAGCCGCCACCAATGCGCTGCCGGTCCTCGAAAGCCCGTTCGTCGACAATCTCGGCGTGCACCTCGTTTCCGCGGCCGACGGCGCCAGCGAAGTCGTGCTGCCGCTCGCCGCGAATCACATGAACACCTGGGCTGTCGCGCACGGCGGTGTCACGATGACGCTAGCCGACGTCGCGCTCGCCATGGCGGCTCGCAGCCTGGCGGGCGATGGTGTGGGTGTCGTCACGGTGGAGATGAAGGTGAACTTCATGCAGCCCGGTCGCGGCGAGTTGCGCGCCACCGCGCGCGTGCTGCACCGCTCCACGACAATGGCCTACTGCGAAGGCGAGATCCGCGACAGCGAGGGCCACTTCGTGGCCAAGGCGCTCGGCACCTTCAAGTACATGCGTCGTCTGGCCGTGGGCCGCGAGGTGACGCAACAGCGCCTGCGCAGCGACCCGTCCGCGAAACCCGGTCCAAGCGACGGCTGAAGTGCAGGACGCGACGTGCGCCCGGCACGCACGCCATGCATGTGGGGCACGTCGCGCACCTGGGTCTGACCCGGACCCCCAACACAGATGCAGATCAAACAATGGAGACGCTCAACATGACTCAGATCAACCGGCAATGGGTACTGGCTTCACGTCCTGAAGGCGCGGCTTCGCCCAGCAATTTCAGGCTCGTGGAAGCGCCGCTCGAACCGCTCGCCGACGGACACTTCCGCGTGCGCAATCACTATATGTCGCTGGACCCGTACATGCGTGGTCGCATGAACGACAGCAAGTCGTACGCGGCGCCGCAGCCGCTCGATCAGGTGATGATTGGCGGGACGGTCGGTGAAGTGGTCGAATCGAAGCATCCGAAATTCGCGGTAGGCGACAAGGTGGTCGCCATGTTCGGCTGGCAGGAGTTCGGCACGTCCGATGGCGCTGGTGTCCGCAAGGTCGACGCGACGCATATTCCGCTCTCGGCGTATCTGGGCGCGGTGGGCATGCCGGGCGTCACCGGCTGGTACGGTTTGAACAAGATCATCGCGCCGCGCGCCGGTGAGACCGTCGTGGTGAGCGCGGCGAGCGGCGCGGTAGGCGGTGTGGTCGGCCAACTGGCGAAGCGCGCAGGCGCGCGGGCAGTCGGCATCGCCGGCGGCGCGGACAAATGCCGTTACGTGGTCGAACATCTCGGCTTCGATGCGTGCGTCGACTACAAGGCCGGCAATCTCTATCAAGACCTGAAGGCGGTGACGCCGGATGGCGTGGATGGCTACTTCGAGAATGTCGGCGGCGAAGTGCTCGACGTGACGCTCGCGCGGATGAACGCGTTTGGTCGCATCGCGCTGTGCGGCATGATCGCGAGCTACGACGGTCAACCGTTGCCGCTCAAGCATCCTGCGTTGCTGCTGACGCAGCGTCTATTGGTGCAGGGCTTTATCGTCAGCGAACATCCGGACGTGTGGCCCGAAGCGCTGACTGAACTTGGCACGCTGGTCGCGCAGAAGCAGTTGCACTACCGCGAGAGTGTCGCGGAAGGCATCGAGCAGGCGCCGCAAGCGTTTATCGGCTTGCTCAAGGGCAAGAACTTCGGCAAGCAACTGGTCAAGCTGATTTGATGGCGTTGGGCGCGCGAAGCGCGCGCCCGCGTGACGAAGCGGATTCCTGATTTCACGCATCACCCAAAACAATCAATCAGCGGAGACACTCGATGTTCCAGTTTGAAGGCAAAGTGGCGGTGACCACCGGCGCGGCGAGCGGATTTGGCCGCGCTTTCGCAGACAGGGGCGCGGCGCTCGGCATGAAGCTGGTGCTGGCCGATGTCGATGCCAGCGCGCTCGCGCAAACCGTCGAGGCTTTGCGCGCGACCGGCGCCGATGCGATCGGCGTCCCCACCGACGTCTCCGATGCCAGTCAGGTCGAGGCCCTCGCGCACGCGGCCCTCGACGCCTTCGGCAAGATCCACCTGTTGTTCAATAACGCCGGCGTCGGCTCGGGCGGCCTGCTGTGGGAAAGCAGCGCGAACGACTGGGCGTGGGTGTTCGGCGTCAACGTGATGGGCGTCGCGCACGGCGTGCGGGTCTTCACGCCGATCATGCTGCGCCAGAACGAACCGGCGCACATCGTCAATACGGCATCCGTGGCGGGGCTGTTGTCGCCTCCCGCGATGGGGGTCTATAACGCGTCGAAGCATGCGGTGGTGTCGCTCACGGAGACGCTTTATCACGACCTGCAAAGCGTGGGCGCGCCGGTGGGCTGTTCGCTGCTGTGTCCGGCCTTTGTGCCGACTGGCATCGCCGATGCCGAGCGTGCACGTCCCGGCAGCTTGCGCAACGACGCTGCGCCGACCCGCTCGCAACTGGCTGCCGGCAAGCAATTGCAGCGCGCCGTGCAGTCGGGCAAGCTGAGCGCCGCGGACGTGGCGCAGAAAACCTTCGAGGCGATCGAAGCAGGGCGCTTTTATATCCTCACGCATCCCGCCATCCTGCCCACCGTGCATCTGCGTAATGAGGATATCGAACTGCAACGTAATCCAACGGATCCGCTCTCGCTCAAGCCGGAGGTGAAAGCGGAGACGAAGGCATGAGTGCGTGCCGTCATGCCACGGCCTGAGTCCGTGGCATCATACGGCGCTCAATCATCCACGCACGGCGCTGTGACGCCGCCCGAAGCATGATGCCGCTGAATCCGAAAATCGAGCAGGTGCTCGAGTTGATCGAGCGGGCCAACCGTCCGCCGTATCACACCCTCACCGCGCAGCAGGCGCGCGCGTCGTACGAGCGCAGCGCGCCGATTCTCGAGATTGCGTCGGCGCCGATGTTCGCCGTCGAAGATCTCACCGTACCCACGCGCGACGGCTCGACCATCCGCGTGCGGATGTATCAGCCGGCCGAGCCGAGCTGGGCAGAACCGGCGCCCGCGCTGATCTACTACCACGGCGGCGGCTTCACGGTGGGCAGCGTTGCGACGCACGACGCGTTGTGCCGGATGTTCGCGCGCGATGGACAATGCGTCGTGCTGTCCGTCGATTACCGTCTCGCGCCGGAACATCGCTTTCCCACTGCCGTCGACGATGCCTTCGACGCCCTCGCGTGGCTGCACGCGAATGCCTCGTTGTACGGCGTCGACGCCGCGCGCATCGCGCTAGGCGGCGACAGTGCAGGCGGCACGCTGGCGACGGTCTGCGCGGTGCTGGCGCGCGACGCCGGCTTGCCCAGGCTCGCTTTGCAGATGCTGATCTATCCTGGCGTGAGCCGCTATCAAGAGAGCGCGTCGCATGCGAGGCTCGCCGAGGGGTATCTGCTGTCGGGGCAAACCATCCAGTGGTTCTTCGAGCAATATCTGCGCAATGCCGATGATCGCGAGGACTGGCGTTTCGCGCCGCTCGACGGCACGCGTGGCGCGCCGGATTTTGCGGGCGTCGCACCCGCGTGGATTGCGACCGCGCAATACGATCCGCTCAGCGACGAGGGCGAGGCGTACGCGCAGAAACTGCGCGCGGCGGGCAACGAGGTTACGTTCACCTGCTACGCGGGCATGATCCACGAGTTCTTCAAGATGGGCGGCTTCGTGCCGGATGTCGCGAAGGCCCACGCCGACGCGGCAAGGGCCTTGCGCGTGGCGTTCGGGATGGAGTGACCGCAAGAGTGCGCAGCGCTGAAGGCGCTCGCAGCAAACGCTCGCCGCTCAGCCTTCGATCTTGAACGCGAAGCTGCGCTCGAAATTGCCCGGCCGCACCACGCGATGCGAGCCGTTGTCATCGCTGCGTTCGAGCACCGACGCGCGCAGGGTCGCGCTGCCCGCGGCGTCGGACTCATCTTTGCCACCGGCCAGCACGCGCAACGCAGTCGTGCCGCGCGTGCCGTACTCCGGCGATTCGATAAACGCCGCCGACAACACCCGCTCGCGTTCCAGCGGAATTCCGGTGGATGGCAACTCATCGTCGCGCGCAAGGCGCGGGTCGCGCATCAGGTCAACGAGGCTTTCGAGCGGCGCAAGGGCGTCGCCTTCGAGCAGTGCGCGCAACTCGGCGCGCTTGCGCACGAGCTTGGGCCAGGCCGTGTCGAGCACCGCATTGGAGATGCCGTGCGTGCCGCTTTCGAGCAGCGTCGGTGCAGCGGACGACCGGTTGCAGTACCAGGCGAGTTCACGGCGCGACCAGTCGCCGATCAACAGATTGAAGCCGTTGTAGATCGCGCCATCGCGCGCCACCCGCTCGAGATAAGCCAGCGGCGAATCGAGTGGCACATCCGGTGTGGAGAGCGCACCTGTCAGCCAGTTGCTCACCAGCGTGCCACGGGTCGGCGCATCGGCACGCATCTCGTGCGGCGCGCGGTAGTTCGTCAGCGCGGCGAAACGGCCGCCGCGCGTCATGCCGAGCCACGCGCCGCCGCCCACCAGATCGCGTCCGGCCAGCACACCCGGCGCGTCGGACCACCAGTGCATCGGCTCGGCCGTGCGGCGGAAGAATTCGTCGCGATTGGCGGCCAGCGTGAAGAGCGGAGCGTCGAGCGCGTCGGGCCGCCAGTCGAAAACGATCAGACACATCGAGGGGCAATCTCCCGGGGCGGCATGCAGCAGGGAGAGCGGCGCACGGCCGCTCGTGAATCAGACCTCGGCCGGCAGCGCGTACGGCAGCGGCAGGAAGGTCAGGGCCGGTCCGTCGGCTGCGCCCAGGTGAATCGAGCCACTGGTCAGCGCCGCGAGCTTCACCTCGACCAGCACGTCCACGCCGCCTTCCGGCGCTGAGGCCGCATTGACCACCATGCCGCAAGGCTGCCCCGGATCATCGGAGTGGAACAGTTCCGCGCCGGCCTTCACGGTGTCCAGTTCACCGGCCACGTTGGCAAGCGAGGCGCGCCGCTTGATGGTGCCGCGATACTGGCTGCGCGCCACGACCTCTTGCCCCGGATAGCAGCCCTTGCGGAAATTCACGCCACCCAGCACGTCGAAGTTGACCATCTGCGGGACGAACTGCTCGACCACCGGCTGGGTGATGCGCGGCTCGCCGGCCCGAATGTCTAGCCAGTCCCACACCGCCGCCGACACGCGCGCGAGCTTGCCATCCAGTTGCGGCAGACGTGCTTCGACTTCTGCCTTCGGCCCGATCCACAGATAGCGCAGCTTGCCGAGCGCATCCGGTACGCGGATCAGCGAACCCGCCGGCGCGTCCACCTTCACATGCACGCCGTCGGGCAGTGCATCGAACACGCCCGAGAGCGCCTTGCGCACGTCACCGGCCAGCCCCACGACCGCCAGCTCGCTGCTCGCGTCCGTGAGCTTCGCCTTGGCGCGCAGCACGAACATGGAGAGGCGCTTCTGCACAGCGGCCTGCACGTCTTTCGACAACAGCAGGCGGATCGTCTCGCCGCTGCGCCAGCTCAGAAACGACGCCAGCAGACGCCCCTTGGGCGAACAGTAGCCCGACAGGCGTGCGCTGGCCGCATCCAGATGCTGGGTGTCGTTGGTGAGCTGGCCGTGCAGGAAGCTGGCCGCGTCGTCGCCGTTCGCGTCGATCACGCCGAACTGCGTGAGCAACATGTACGCGCCGGACCCGCTGACAGCGTCGAATTCCTCGCGCGCGGGACGCGCCAGCAGAGGGAGCGTGGCCGGTGCGGCAGCGGCGGCAGGGCCGGAAGCAGATGCGAGCGGTGCAGTCATGGATTCACAGAGCAGTCAATTCTGACTTTAGCTAGGGCAAACAAGTATTATATGGACTTCAACACACGCATGTTTCCATGTCCCTTCTGAAGAAATGTCTCATTGCCGGCACCGTTGTCGTGGCGCTGGCCGGAGCTGCTATTGCTGGTGGATATCACTGGGCCAACGCCCCGCTCGATCTGAGCCCGCCGCAACTCGACGTCACCGTCAAACCCCATAGCAGCCTGCGCAGCGTCACCCTGCAACTGAATCGCGGCGGCGTGCCGGTCGAAGCGGAACTGTTCGTCATCATGACGCGCCTGCTCGGCCTGCAAAGCCAGCTCAAGTCCGGCAACTACGAATTCAAGAGCGGCGTGACGCCTTACGAGGTGTTGCAGAAGCTCGCGCGCGGCGACGTCAACGAATACGTGGCGACCATCATCGAAGGCTGGACCTTCAAACACATGCGCGCGGAGCTGGATGCCAACCCCGCGCTCAAGCACGACACGGCGGGGATGAGCGACGCCGACGTGCTGAGCGCGATCGGCGCGCCGGAGGCTTCGATCGGCAACGGCGAAGGGCTGTTCTTCCCGGACACGTACCTGTTCGACAAGAACACCAGCGACCTCGACGTGTATCGCCGCGCCTATCATCTGATGCGCGAGCGGCTCGACGAGGCGTGGCTCGGGCGTGCGCCGGGTCTGCCGTACAAGACACCGTATGACGCGTTGACGATGGCTTCGATCATCGAAAAGGAAACCGGCAAGCCTTCGGACCGGCCGATGGTGGCCGCCGTGTTCGCCAACCGGCTGCGCGTGGGCATGCCGCTGCAAACCGATCCCACCGTAATCTACGGCATGGGCGACGGCTATACGGGGCATCTGCGCAAGCGCGATCTGCTGGCGGACACTCCCTACAATACCTATACCCGGATGGGCTTGCCGCCAACGCCGATCTCACTACCGGGGGTGGCGTCGCTGCAGGCGGCGCTCAATCCAGCCCAAAGCACCGCGCTGTACTTCGTGTCGCGCGGCGACGGCAGCAGCATTTTTTCTGACACGCTCGGCGATCACAACAAGGCCGTCGACAAATACATCCGAGGACAATGATGGCGCGGGGCAAATTCATCACGTTCGAAGGCATTGACGGCGCGGGCAAGACCACCCATCTCGCGTGGTTTCGCGAGCGCCTCGAACAACACATCGCCGCGGGCGGCCGCTCGGTCGTCATGACGCGCGAGCCGGGCGGCACGGGTCTCGGCGAGTCGCTGCGCGAAATCCTCCTGCATCAGAAGATGGATCTCGAAACCGAGGCGCTGCTGATGTTCGCCGCGCGCCGCGAGCATCTGGCCGAAGTGATCGAGCCGGCGCTCGCGCGGGGCGACTGGGTGCTCTCGGACCGCTTCACCGATGCCACCTTCGCCTACCAGGGCGGCGGCCGCGGCTTGCCGCGCGACAAGCTCGAAGCGCTGGAGCGCTGGGTGCAGGGCGGTTTCCAGCCGGATCTGACGCTGCTGTTCGACATCCCGCCGGACACGGCGAGCGAGCGGCGCAGCGCGACCCGTGAACCGGACCGCTTCGAGAGCGAGTCGGATGCATTTTTCACCCGCACGCGCGCCGAATATCTGCGCCGGGCGGAAGAGGCGCCGTACCGGTTCGTTATCATTGACTCTTCGCAGAGCATCCCCGAAATTCAGAAACGACTTGAGGATTTGATCTCAACGTTATGATTTTCAAGAAATATAAGCGCGGCTCATGACGCTTTGCAGCGGCGCTTGCGTGGCTTGGGTCAAGAGTCTCGGCAAATCGCATAGAGTGCTTTAAAGATCGCCTTCAATCCATTGATTTAAAAGACAAACAATGATTTATCCGTGGCAAGCCGATGACTGGAACCGTCTGCAACAGTTGCGCGCGCACTGGCCGCATGCGTTGCTGCTGCATGGGCAGGCGGGCATCGGCAAACTGCGCTTTGCGCAGCACCTCGCGCAAGGGCTGCTGTGCGAGGCACAGCGCGACAACGGCGAGCCGTGCGGCGCCTGCGCGGCCTGTACCTGGTTCGTGCAGGGCAATCATCCGGATTACCGGATCGTGGTGCCCGAGGCGCTCGCGGCCGAAGCGGGCCTGAACACGGCTGCCGACGAAAAGGCGGACAAGGCTGACGCCGACGAGGGCAAGAAGACCAAAACCCCCAGCAAGGAAATCAAGATCGAACAGGTGCGGGCGCTGCTGGATTTCTGCGGCGTCGGCTCGCACCGTGGTGGTGCGCGGGTGGTCGTGCTGGCGCCGGCCGAGGCGCTCAATGTCGCCGCGGCCAACGCCTTGCTGAAGACCCTCGAGGAGCCGCCCGCGGGTGTGGTGTTCCTGCTGGTGTCGGCTCGCATCGACCGGCTGTTGCCCACCATCATCAGCCGCTGCCGCCAATGGCCGATGACGGCACCGGCGGCGGACGTCGCCACCGCCTGGCTCACCGCGCAAGGCGTGGCCGAGGCGCCGGCACTGCTCGCCGAAGCAGGCGGCGCGCCGCTCGCCGCACTTGCGCTCGCCAGCGACGACAACCGCGCGCTGCGTGACTGGACCCTCAAGCAACTCGCCGCCGGTGCGAACTGCGACGCCTTTGCGTGCGCCGAGACGCTGCAAAAACTGCCCGTGCCGCTCGTGCTGGGCTGGTTGCAGCGCTGGCTGTACGATCTGCTCGCGCAACGCACGGCCGGCACGCCGCGCTACTTTCCGCAGGCCGCGAGTGCGCTGGCCCGCTGCGCTGGGGAGGCCGATGCCAGTGCCTTTGCCCGCTTCATCAAGACAGTGACGCGCCAGCGGGCGGTCGAAAATCATCCGCTCAACGCCCGGCTCGTCTTTGAAGAACTGTTTATTGGTTATCGCGCGCTGTTTGGGTGAGAGGATTGCGTAGCTGGTCTTCGCGACTGCCTTTAACCGCTCGCAACCGCTGGTGGCCACTCAGGGCCACTCGCGGCCACCAGCACCCGCAGCCCGTTTGAACCGCTCGTACACCTTTGCCTTCGTCATTCACGTTTGATCCACAGAACACCATGAGCCTTTCGTACCGCGACGCTACCCTCGACGACCTGCCTGCCATCGTCGCCATCTATAACTCCACGGTGCCGTCGCGCCTCGTGACCGCCGACCTGGAGCCGGTGAGCGTCGAAAGCCGCCTTGCCTGGTTTCACGCGCATGGGCCGCACAAGCGCCCGCTGTGGGTGGTGGAAGACGCCGGCCAGGTGATCGCGTGGCTGAGCTTTTCCGATTTCTATGGACGCCCGGCCTATCTGCGCACTGCCGAAGTGAGCATCTATCTGGACGAGCGCGCGCGCGGCAAGGGGCTCGGCAAGCAACTGCTGACCGCTGCGCTGGCGGCTGCGCCGGGACTCGGCATCGACACGGTATTGGGCTTTGTTTTCGGCCACAATGAAGCGAGCATGCGGCTCTTCCGTCACTTCGGCTTTACCGCCTGGGGGACCTTGCCGCGCGTGGCGGTGCTGGACGGCATCGAGCGTGACCTGGTCATTCTGGGCTTGCGGCTCGACACCGCGCGCGCGTAAAAGCCGGGCTGGTAGCTGGAACACGCGCTGAAATCCATGCTGAAAGGCACAGCGCAAGGCATTGAGCGTGGTGCGCTGAAACAGGCAACGCGCCTTCGGACACGCAGGCTTGCATAACCACCTCGAACCCTCATCCGATTCATTGCAGGACATCACCATGTTTGTCGATTCTCACTGCCACATCAATTTCGAAGGCCTCGGCGACCGCCTGCCACAGGTGATCAAGAACATGCGCAGCCATTCGGTCACGCATGCGCTGTGCGTGTCCGTGGACCTCGAAAGCTTGCCCTCGGTGCTGGCCGTGGCCGAGGCGTACGACAACGTGTATGCGTCCGTGGGCGTGCATCCGGACCACGAGGACGCGCAGGAGCCGAGCGTGGCCGAACTGGTCGAGCTGGCCGAACACCCCAAGGTGGTCGCCATCGGCGAGACCGGCCTTGACTACTACCGTCTGGAAGGCCGCACCATTGCGGACATGGAATGGCAGCGCGAGCGCTTTCGCACCCACATCCGCGCGGCGCATGCCACTGGCAAACCGCTCATCATCCACACCCGCTCGTCGTCGGAAGACACTTTGCGGATCATGGCCGAGGAGCGGGCCGGTGGAGCCAGCGGACCCGGCGGTGTGATGCACTGCTTCACCGAGCCGTGGGCCATCGCCGAACAGGCACTCGCGCAGAATTTTTACATTTCGCTATCGGGTATCGTCACGTTCAAGAGCGCGACCGAGGTTCAGGACGTCGCGCGGCGCGTGCCGCTCGAGCGTTTGCTGATCGAAACCGATTCGCCGTATCTGGCGCCGGTGCCGTATCGGGGCAAGCCGAATGAACCTGCGTACGTAAGTTATGTCGGACGCTTCATCGCGCAACAACGCGAGATGCCGGATGCGGCGCTGGCCGCGGCCACCACCGCGAACTTCTTCCGGCTCTTCAAGATTCCCGCGCCCGCTGGCGTGTGAATGTTGATACTGAGTATAATCAACAGGATAGGGACGATTCCTAAAGCCAATTATGAGCAATGAACTGACGCACGCTTCACAGTTTGATTCACCCCTCGATTCACCTCTCGATTCGACCCACGAGCACGCCCGGGCGGCTTTCGCGGCGTTTTCGCTGTTTTCCTCCGCGGTATCGTTCCTCGCGCAAGCGGCTCGTGGACGTTCGGCGCTGCGCCGCAGCTTGACCCGTGTGGCAATGGCGAGCGGTTTCGCCTGCGCAGCGCTGGTGGCAGTGCCCGCGCACGCCACCCCGGCCGACACCATGATCAAGGCCGTCAAGTTCGACGACATCAAGGAAGTGAACAAGCAGCTCGCGAACGGCATGGACCCCAACATGACCGACGACCAGGGCATGCCGTTGCTGGTGCTCGCGGCGCGCGAGAAATCGGAGCAGGTGGCGGCCGCATTGGTGGCCAATCCGAAGACCAACATCGAGATCGAAGACAAGGCCGGCGAAAACGCCATGATGCTGGCCGCGCTGAACGGCGACGTGCCGATGGTGCAGTTGCTGATCTCGAAGGACGCCGAGGTCAACAAGAAGGGCTGGGCGCCGCTGCACTACGCCGCAGCCAACGGTCACGATGATGTGGTCAAGCTGCTGCTCGATCATTCGGCCTATGTGGATGCCGGCTCACCCAACGGCACCACGCCGCTGATGATGGCCGCGCGTGGCAACCATGTGTCCACGGTCAAGCTGCTGCTCGACAACGGCGCGGACCTGAACGTGAAAAACCAGATCGGCCTGAACGCGCTCGACTTCGCCAAACACTACAAGGCGCCCGATGTGGTCGAAGGTTTGACGGCCAGAATGCAACAATCGCAGCAACAGCCGCAACAATCGCAACAACAGCCGCAGAAGTAAAAACAGCCGCAGAAGTAAGCCAGACGGTGTGCCGCGCACACCGTAAAACAGTGCAGAATAACGGTCACGGCGCACTTCGGGATGCGCCGTTTCCATGCGGCATCAGACCGCTCGATAATTACCTGGAAGGATCACCATGCTGCGGGTTTTGATTTGCGCCAGCGCACTCGCCGTACCGCTCACGGCAGCCGCGTTCACGGCGGGCGACCTCAACAAGCTGTGCGAGAAAACAGACGTGGCCTCACGAAGCGCATGCGGGGCGTACATAGAAGGCGCGGCGGACGGCATCTACAACACCATTGACGCAATTGGCGGAACGACCGGTCCGCGTGTGGGTCAATATTTTTGCCTGCCGCCCGACGCCCGCTCGCAACAACTGACGGACGCGGTGCGCAAGTACATCGCGGAAACGCCGAACGCCGCCGGCTACAACGCCAGCACGGCGATCTCGCTGGGTCTCGGCAAAGCCTTTCCGTGCCGCAGTAGTGACTAGGCTGGCTTGACGCTGGACGCAGGCCGGCCATCGAGCAGCAGGCGTCATCCACAGCGAGGAGGGCAGCAGTCATGGGCCGCTTGGTCGTCGTGTCGAATCGGGTCGCAACGCCGACCGAAACCAAAGGATCGGCGGGCGGCCTCGCCGTTGGCGTGTTCGGCGCGCTGAAGGACGCGGGTGGCGTGTGGTTTGGCTGGAGCGGCGACGTGGTCAGCGAGACCGTGGCCAATGCCGGCCCCACGCTGGAGCAGGACGGCGCGGTGACCTTCGCCACCGTTGGCCTCACGCGCAAGGACTACGACCAGTACTACCGCGGCTTTTCGAACGCCACGCTGTGGCCGGTGTTCCATTACCGCAATGATCTCGCGCGCTACGAGCGCGAGGAGTACGCCGGCTACCGGCGCGTCAATGCGTGGCTCGCGCATCGTCTCATCAAACTGCTCGAACCCGATGATGTGATCTGGGTACACGACTATCACCTCATCCCCTTTGCCGAAAGTCTACGCGCGGAAGGCGTGACGAATCGCATCGGCTTCTTCCTGCATATTCCGTTTCCCGCTCCGCAGATCCTGCTCAACATCCCGCCGCACGAAGAACTGGTGAAGTCGCTGTGCTGCTACGACCTGCTGGGTTTTCAGACTGCCACCGACGAACTCGCTTTCCACGACTACCTGGTGCGCCACGCGCGCGGCCGCGTCTCCACCACCGGCGACGGCAAGAGCGAAGCGGAAGCGTTCGGCCGCAAGCTGCGCACGGGCGTGTACCGCATCGGCGTGTTTCCGGATGAGATCGCCGAGCAGGCCGAGCGCTACGAAAGCCGTCAGCACGTGCTTGACCTGAAGCAAAGTCTGGAGGGCCGCAAGCTGATCATGAGCGTGGACCGGCTAGACTATTCGAAGGGGCTGGTGGAACGGTTTCGTGCCTTCGAACATCTGCTGGAGCGCTCGCCGGAGTGGCGCGGCAACGTCACGCTGGTGCAGATTGCGCCGCCCACGCGTTCGGATGTCGCGACCTATCAGCAGATTCGTCAGGACCTCGAATATGAAGCAGGGCGAATCAACGGCCGCTATTCGGGCCTCGACTACACGCCGATCCGCTATCTGAACCAGCGCTACGACCGCTGGAAGCTGATGTCGCTGTTTCGCGAGTCGCAGATCGGCTTCGTCACGCCGTTGCACGATGGCATGAACCTGGTTGCCAAGGAGTACGTGGCTGCGCAGAATCCGGACGATCCCGGCGTGCTGGTTCTGTCCATCTTCGCCGGCGCGGCGGCGGAACTGAGCGGCGCGCTGCTGGTGAATCCGCATGACGCGGTGGGGATGTGCGAGGCCTTGCAGCGCGCGCTGTCCATGCCTCTCGAAGCGCGGCAGCGACGGCATGAGATCAACATGGAGGCGCTGCGCAAGAACGATCTCGGCGTATGGCGAGACACGTTCCTGCATGATTTGCGCAGCGTGCCGGTGCGCAAAACGGGAAGGGCGTGAGGGGTGAAGGGATGGTCGAGGTGATGCAGGAAACGAGGCAGGGAATGATGCGTTTGGTGGCACAAGTAAGACGCGCCGCGCCGGTTACAGCACGCGCTATCGCCTTGCGGGCAACGCCGTGGAAAGCGCGGAACGAAGCGCCAGGGACTACTCAATGCTGACGACGCTCGCCATCGCCCACTATCGGTCTTTGCGCGACTTCATCGCGCCGCTTGGCCGCCTCAATCTCGTCACGGGGCCTAACGGCAGCGGCAAGTCCAATGTGTATCGCGCGCTGCGGCTGCTGGCGGAAACCGCGCGCGGCGGGGTGATACCGTCGCTGGCCCGCGAGGGCGGTCTGCCGTCGACCTTATGGGCCGGCCCCGAGCGCTTTTCGCGCGGCATGCTGACGGGCGAAGATCCGGTGCAGGGCACGCGCCGCAGCGAGCCCGTGAGCCTGCGCCTCGGCTTCGCGGGCGATGAATTCGGTTATGCAATCGACCTCGGCCTGCCCGCGCCGGATTTGCGTCCTGCTGACAAGCGCACGAAGTTCTCCCTCGACCCCATCATCAAGCGCGAGTGCATCTGGAACGGCCCGCTGCTGCGTCCCTCGGCGCTGCTGGTGGACCGTCAGGGCGCATCGATGCGCACGCGTGACGACAGCGGCGAATGGCAGACCATCGCGCAGCCGGTGGCCAGTTTCGACAGCATGATGACCGAGTTCTCCGACCCGCGCACCGCGCCGGAGATGATCGCGGTGCGCGAGACGATTCGCTCGTGGCGCTTCTACGACCATTTCCGCACCGACAGCGACTCGCCCGTGCGGCAACCGCAGATCGGCACGCATACACCGGTGCTGAGCAACGACGGCGCGGATCTCGCCGCCGCCTTGCAGACCATCCGCGAAATCGGCGATCCCGCCGCGCTCGATGCGGCCATCGACGACGCCTTTCCTGGCTCGCGCATCGAGATCACCAATCTGGATGGCCGCTTCGAAGTCGTGATGTATCAGCATGGGCTGCTGAGGCCGCTCAAGGCGGCGGAGCTATCCGACGGCACGCTGCGCTATCTGCTGCTGGTGGCGGCCCTGTTGACGCCGCGGCCGCCCGCGCTGCTGGTGTTGAACGAACCGGAAACGAGTTTGCATCCCGATCTGCTGGCGGCGCTGGCGCGCCTGATTGCAGCGGCTTCGGCCCATTCGCAGGTGCTGGTGGTGTCGCACGCGGCGCGTCTGATCGCGGCGCTGGAGCGCGAGCGCGACAGCCAGTCCATCGTGCTGGAAAAGGAGTTGGGCGCGACGCGCATCGTCGGCGTGGATGAACTCGACATGCCCGCGTGGAAATGGCCATCACGGTGAGTTGGGGCGGCACCCCCGAATGCTGCGCCGCAGCGCCAGGTAACCGCTTGCGCACGGATGTTTCCTGACTGTAACAGCGTAGAGCAAATGAAAGGTATCGGGCTTCGCGACGGGTAATCCGCAATAATCAAACTCAAGGAAGCTGCGTAAGCTGATGCCGCACAAGGCGCCACGCTGATTGCGCAGCCGCCGCGTTGCTTCGCGGCAGGGGCGCTGGCATACTCGGGCGCCATTCATACACGGGGTTTGCGCGGCGCCCGGCGCTGGCGCACGTAGTGGAACGGCCCACGCGTCAGGTTCACGGAGACATACGATGAGAATTGCCCAGATCGCCCCTTTGACCGAATCGGTGCCGCCCAAGCTGTACGGCGGGACGGAGCGCGTCGTGTCGTATATCACGGAGGCGCTGGTCGAACTCGGCCACGACGTCACGCTGTTTGCCAGCGGCGATTCCATCACGAGCGCGAAGCTCGAAGCCGTGTGGCCACGCGCGCTGCGCCTCGACCCAGGCATTCGCGACCGGATCGCTCCGCACATGCTGCTGATGGAACTGGTACGCCGCCAGGCGGAATCGTTCGACGTGCTGCACTTTCACATGGACTACTACTCGTTCTCGGTCTTCAAACGGCAGGACACGCCGTTCGTCACGACCCTGCACGGACGGCTCGATCTGCCGGAACAGCAGCCCGTGTTCGACACGTTCAACACGGCGCCGGTGATCTCCATTTCCAACTCGCAGCGTCAGCCGCTGCCGCAGGCGCGCTGGCTCACTACCGTGTATCACGGGCTACCGGAGAAGCTGTACACGCCGCAGCCGGTGGAGCAACGTTACCTCGCCTTTCTCGGGCGTATCTCGCCGGAAAAACGCGTGGATACGGCAATTCGCATCGCGGGGCGCTGCGGCTTGCCCATCCGGATCGCGGCGAAGGTCGACGAGGCCGACCGCGAATACTTCGAGCGCGACATCCGGCCGTTGCTGGATTTGCCGTATGTCGAATTCATTGGCGAGATTGCCGATGACCAGAAGGCTGAATTTCTCTCGGGCGCACATGCGCTGCTGTTCCCGATCGACTGGCCGGAACCGTTCGGCCTCGTGATGATCGAGGCGATGGCATGTGGCACGCCGGTGATCGCCTTTAATCGCGGCGCGGTGCCGGAGGTGCTGGAAGACGGCGTGACGGGCTTCATCGTCGAGGACGAGATCGGCGCCGTGGCAGCCGTGAACCGGCTGCACAGGGTGCCGCGTGCGGGCGTGCGCCGACGCTTCGAGGAACGCTTTACCTCGCACCGCATGGCGCAGCAGTACGTGGACGCCTATCAGTCAGTGATCCGCGCGCAGAAGCGCTCGCGCTTCAAGGTGATTGATACGGCCACCACCACCACGACCACGACGCCGCGCTGACGCCGCCATGTGAGCGGGCGAGCGCAAAAAAAACGGCAGTGCATGGCGCACTGCCGTTTCTGTTTCCAGCTAACCGGCAAGCCTGATCGTGAGGACAGAGCTAGCCGCGGAAACATCCAGTTCCTGATGTCGAGCCTCTCGCCGCGAGGCCCAGGACCGATGCCTGACCGTCTGCGCCAACATCTAACCCAATGCTTGCGCCAATGCCGCTGGCCTGACCGCGCCAGCCTGCATCGACGCGGGCTCGCAGTTAGATCTTCAGACGCGAGACCTTGGTGCCATTGATGGAGATGTCGCCCATCAGGCCGGCGTTGGTCATCACGAACACTTCCACCGGCGCGGTGGCCGTGGTGGTGTCGATCGCGCCATTGGCGCCCATCTTCACGAGGGCGACCGAAGCGTCGCCGCCGGCCGACCAGCCATCCGTATTGCGGAATTTGTCGAGCGCGTCCTGTGTCATGAACAGGAAGATGATCGCCTTCGACTGCGCGCCGGCCTGCAGCCCGAACGAGCCCGACACCGTGCTGTAGTAGCCCACCGTGCTGCCGCCCACCTTCAGCGAGCCTTCGCCATACTGGCCGCCCACGATCAGGCCAGCCTGAATGACCGACGGGAACACCAGCACGCCACGCGCCTTCGACACGAGCTCACGCGACCCGGGCACCGTCTGGAAGAGGCGCGACATCGTGCCGTCGACGCTCGCGTCGATCGACTGCCGCTTCGACATATTGGTCGCGGCGTTATCCGGGGTACCAGACGACGTGGTGCAGCCAGCGAGTACGAGTCCTCCGAAAGCGAGAGCAGCGGTAGTCTTCAGCATGAAGTTTCGTCTTTGCATCGTTTTTCTCCATCATGGTTCCTGGGCGCAACCTCTCGTGTGCTTAGCCGGGTTGCGTGCTCAGTTATATCACACGCAGACTCACAACGTGTGTTCGCCAAGTTGCCGAAAACCCTTGTGGGACGGGGGTTTGCGGCGAACCGCAAGGTTCGTGATGAGTAATATTGACCGAACGCAAAGTGCTTCGCGACAGCGCCCGGACATGCTTTTTTCAACCCTGTTGCCGGTGGCGCCCCGGTTTTTCACTAGCGTTCAAGCCCACTCAGAGGTGCCCGAAATTGAGTTGTTTTTACCGATTCGACGCATCGACGTCCCCGACGTAATAAACGTGAAAGTGTGTTCGAGGGCGTCGATTGATGGCGTGAACGCAACACTCACGAGTCGCAGCGTCCGCCAGGGTGGTGCGCCTCGTCACTGGTTCGGCGTGCTCTTGACGGGCGGCGGACGGCGCAGTGCCCGGCGAACTCCGCCAATCAGCGCGCCGATCAGAAACAGCACGGCGGCCGGCACGATCCAGTAGCCGACGAAGGCGTGCCACAGATAGGCGAACAGCGTGGTGCGGCGCAACGCGTATTCGTCGCGGGCTTCCTGCTGGCGGGGGGCGTTGGCACTCAGCACGTCGGCCGGGCAGCCGGCGGCGCGCGCCTCGTCGGGGTCGCCGTGGCAGCGCGCGGCGGCACCCGCGGCGCGTTGCGCGTCAGTCAAGTTCCACGTGGTCAGTGAGCGGTCCAGGTCGACGGCGTTGTAGGCCATCTCCTCCTGGATCTCGCGCACGGCGACGATCGCGACCGGCACCGCCCAAAAGACGATGACGACCAGCCACCGCCTGAACCAGCGGTTCTTGTGTCTCCATACCATCCTTGCCTCCGTTCGATGCCCAAGGCATCAACGACAAGATGGCGGCCCGATGGGCAGCATTTTTTGTAATGGGCCGTCTCCGCAGCCATCATAGAAGAAAACCGGCGCTTCGGGCGAATGGACGTGAAAGCTGGGGAGAAGGGCGCAACGGCGGGAGAGAGCGGCGGATCGACGATCCGCCGGCATTCGACAACGGACGGCTTTAGCTCTTGTTGCTGAGGCAGGTCTTCATGAAGGCCTTGCGATCGTCGCCCTTCTTGTCACCGGCCTGGACGTTGCACGCCTTCATCTTTTCCTGCTGGGTCATCGGCTTCGCGTCCGGCTGCGCGCTCGACAGACACGACTTCATGAAGGCCTTGCGGTCGTCGCCTTTCTTGTCGCCGGCCTGCTTGTTACAGACGGTCATCTTCGACTGCTGGCTATTGTCAGCGAACGCGGGGGTGGCCAGTACAGCGCCGAGGACGACGGCAGCGATTGCGGATTGGATCTTCATGGGACACTCCATCGGTGGTGAAACTGTTGTTGGACGTGGTACAACCAGGCGTCGCAGCCTCTGTCGCCGGCACGATTATGGCCAGACTGTATGTCAAAACGGACCACGTTGTCAGCCGGTTGACAGCCGGCGGGGCGGGGTTTCCCCGAGATTTCGCCGGGTCTTCCTTGGGCACTGCGCGGGTTTGTGTCGTATGACTGAATGCCCCCGCCCGCGTTATGCGCATGCCATGCCAATGGCCGACTGGAAGAAGGATTGTGCGGCTCTATTGGAAAGCGCGTGGAAAGTGACGGGAAAGCGCTTTGGACGATGCTATGGAATCCCAATTGAAATCCGAAAAGAAATCCCCCAGATGCCTTAAGCATTCGGCATGACACCATTGGCTCATGCCCGCAAGAGGAAGGGACAGTGAGGCTTGCTAATCAACCCAGAGCCAATGTATTGGAAACGCATAGCCAACGCATTGGAAACGCAACGCGAAGCAGCAATCGGCAACGGAAAAAGCCCGCATCGGAAATTGCGTAATAAATGTAATAATCGACCACCGCCGCAATTGCGTCATTGAATGTTTTGTCGAGAAAAGGAGTGGGACATGACCATGCACTATCTACTGATGTACGACCTGTGCGATGACTATCTGGAACGGCGCGCAGCGTGGCGCGACGAGCATCTGAAGCTGGCATGGGGCGCGGCCGGGCGCGGCGAATTACTGCTGGGCGGTGCCCTCGACGAGCCGGCCGATACCGCCGTGCTGTTGTTCAAGGGCGACACACCCGCCGCAGCGGAAGCCTTCGTCCAGGCGGATCCGTATGTACGCGAAGGTCTCGTCAAGCGCTGGCGGGTCAGGCCGTGGAAAACCGTGGTGGGCGAGCAGGCCGCGAATCCGGTGCGATAGATGCGCGTGCAAGCATCGCCCTCTGCCGGCGCATCGCAGTTACGGCAAAGGCAGCCCGTGCCGCGGGCGCGGCAGTGACGCTACGGTGCGCATTCGCGCCGTGGCGCAAGCGAGACGCTGCCACGCCATAAAAGAATGAAAAAAAAGAATAAGAAATTCTTTGCGCGCTTTACGGCGAATTAGCGCGCCATTGCAATTCAACGGGTGGCGCGATGGACATTGCGCATGTTACGGCGGCGTGAATTTCCGCTATGGCAATTCAAAAACCAACACTGCGCTAGCCACAAGTTTGTTTCCATCCGTAACAAGCGGGTTTGCCATATTCATACAAACCCTGGCGATGGTATGCTTCGTGCACAATTTCTCCAATGCACGAGTGAGACCACGTTTTGTGCTTCGCGGTGGGGAACGCTCGCACTAGTCCTGTGCGAATGTCTCGATCCGGCCTGAACGAAAATACATAATTGTGCAACCGCGGACACTACATGAATCGCGCACGCTGAATTCGTGACTGTCCAACGCCGCAGCCCGGCCAAGGCTGTGTGGAGAACCGCATGTTTTTCGATGAGCTAAGCAATGACGAGTGGGTGCTGCTGGTGGGGCTCGTGTCCGACGAGCCGGCAGTCCGTCTGAACAGACGGGGCCGGCCGCGTGCCGATCCGCGCATCGTGGCGAACGCCGTCCTATGGATTCTTTCGACAGGTGAACCCTGGTCGAAGCTGCCGGGCCGCTATCCGTCGGGCCCGACGTGCCGCCGCCGTTTCGAGGAATGGCAGCAGGACGGCACGCTCGCCGAGATGGTTCGTCTCCTGACGCAAGCCGGCCGTACGTTCGTCTACGTGCCCGAAGCGTCGCCACCCGTCGCCGCCAAACCCGCGCCGCAGCCCGTCGCCGTGAGCGCGCGCGACGACAGCCCGCGTGGCGTCAGCTGGAAAAGCCCCGAGTCGTGGCAGTCGCCAGCCGGCGCGCGCCCGGCTCTGCGCTCGCTCGATCCGCTCGCCGACATGACCCGCCAGTTGTCCGGCGCTCCCGCCTCTGCCGAACCGCTGCGTCCCGAGTCTGTCAGCTCGGCGGCACTGGTTTCTGGTGGCGCGCAGCAGCGCGAGTACCCGAGGGGAGCACGTGGTTCGTTACCCATGAGCCTTGCTGGGCGTGGCACGCAAACGTTTGCGCACCGCGATTACGTCATTTATGTGGCGGCCGAGCGGGTGCCGAACGCGATGTTCCGCGCCTGGGCGGAAATCGAAAAAGACGGCCGGCGAGTCGAGCGTTCGGGTCTGGTGGGGCCGCGTTTCGACGAACCGAACGCGGCGCAGGACTACGCGCTGGAATGGGCCCAGCAATGGATCGACCGGCAATGCCGCACGGTGGACGCCGCGGCATCCAATGCGCCGGCCCACACCGCGTACTCACGGCCGCTGCCGAGTGTGCGCACCATGCCGAATACGGTGACGGTGAGTTCGGCCGGGGTGCATGCCGATGCGCCGCCCGCAGCCAACGCGCATTCGATGAACGCGGCGGGGCATGGCTCGCTGAATGTGGCAAGGAGCAGCGCCTTGGTCGCCGGCATGAGCGCGGCGATAAGCGACGTGCTGGGTGGACCGCTGAATGCGTCGGTTAGCGCAATACGGACGCCGTTGCGCCGCTATCCGGCAGACGCGGCGGGAGACAGCGTGGGCGAGCGGTATCCGCTGATAACGGAGTTCATCTCGCACGTCGGCTGAACGTCTCCACTGCGCTTGCGTGTCCGACGAACCGTACCTGATGCGCTAAACGATGAACCGGAAGATGGGCCGCTTCGCAGCGGCCCATCTTCGCGTGTTTACTGCCGTCCGTACTTGTCGTCGAAGCGCACGATGTCGTCTTCGCCGAGGTAAGACCCCGACTGCACTTCGATAATCTCCAGCGGCATCTTGCCAGGATTCTCGAGACGGTGGGTCGTGCCGAGCGGGATATAGGCCGATTCGTTTTCGGACAGAATCAGCCGCTCTTCGCCGCGCGTGACGAGCGCCGTGCCGCGCACCACGATCCAGTGCTCGGCGCGGTGATGATGCATTTGCAGCGACAGACGCGCGCCCGGATTCACCACGATGCGCTTGACCTGGAAACGCTCGCCGCTATCCACGGAATCGTAATGTCCCCACGGCCGATGCACCTTGCGATGGTTCGCCGCCAGTGCGCCGCCATCGGCGCGAATCCGGCCGACGATCTTCTTGACGTCCTGCACGCGCGATTTGTCGGCAACCAGTACCGCGTCGGCGGTTTCCACCACCACGAGATCATGCGTGCCCACGCAGGCAATCAGGCGTCCTTCCGAATGCGCGAACGTGGAGCCCGAGCCTTCGAACATCACGTTGCCGCGACCCACGTTGTTCGCGCCGTCTTTTGGCAGGATCTGCCAGATCGCATCCCATGAGCCCACATCCGACCAGCCCGCGCGCAGCGGCACCACCACACCCGTCGCCACGGACGGATCGTTGCCCAGTTGCTCCATGACGGCATAGTCGATCGAGTTGGACGGGGATGCGCTAAATGCCGCGCGTTGCAAGCGGAAGAAATCGCCGTCCGCCTGGCCGTTTGCATGGGCCTCGGCGCAGGCATCGAAAATGGCCGGCTGAAAATGGCGGATCGCTACCAGCCACGTGGACGCGCGCATGATGAAGATGCCGCTATTCCACCAGTACTCCTTAGATTCGATGTAACGCTGCGCGAGTTCCAGATGCGGCTTTTCGACGAAGCGGTCGAGCCGGTGAGCCGTGCCCGGTTGCTGCGTGCCGGCATCGTCCGCATCGCTTTCATGCGAATTCACGCCTTCAGCCAGACCTGCGCGGCTGATCGGCGTGCCGAGCCGGATGTAGCCGTAGCCGGTTTCCGCATGGGTCGGCACGATGCCCATCGTGACGATATGACCGTCGCGTGCGTACTGCACACCGGCCGCCACGGCCGCGTGAAACGCGTCGACATCCACCACCGCGTGATCGGCGGGCATCACCACCATGATGCCGTCGCTATCTTCAGCGGCAATCGTAAGCGCAGCCGCCGTCAAGGCCGGCGCCGTATCGCGGCCCACCGGTTCGAGGATCAGACGGCTCGCCTTGCCGCTCTTGCGCAATTGTTCGGCGGTGGTGAAGCGGTGCTCTTCGTTGGCCACCACGATCAGTTGTTCCGCGAGCGGATGACCGGCATCGAGCGTGTCGAGGCGGCGCGTCGTGGACTGCAGCAATGAATCCTCGCCGAGCAGACCAATCAGTTGCTTCGGATACTGCTCGCGCGACATCGGCCACAAACGTGTACCGGAGCCGCCCGCAAGAATCACGGGATGAACCTTCAGCTTGACGTTCAGCGATGCGGCGGCGTCAGAGCGGACGTCGGCGTCGGACGCCGTGACCGTTGCTGTCATGGTGATCTCCTCGAGGCTGGTTGAGTAGATCGAGTTGTATCACGGCGTAAATAGCCAATAAAAGCGGGATAAATGGCGGGTCCTGAAAATAAATAACACGCCTGCTGAAAAATGCGCTTGAAAGCCTTAAAAAAGAATTATTTGTTTCATGGGAAAAGAAAAAATAATCCGCAAAAAATCGGCGCGCTACGGACCATGCAAGGCAAGCGCGGCAGCGCGTGAGACGAAGGGTAGCAGACCAGGCTGCAAGCCTTTTACAAAAAGCGCTCAGCGGCGCGGTTCGATGGCTTCATCAGCGTCACAAATCGCCCCAAATCAAGTAATAATTACCGAAAAAATTCCCTAAAAATTCAAAAATTCCGCCCATTAAATTTTGTGCATTTTTCCGATGTTGCAGTGCGAATTTTAATGCCGCCTTATCTAGCCTGTGCGGGTAATCACGCATTCGGATTAGCGAGCGGCTTTAAGCGCAAGTGACGATCCGGCGCATTAGCCAGGTGTTATGACCAGCCAATGCGCAACGAATGCGTGATGCCCGGTTTCACACGGTGCGGACCTCCGCTTACTACACGGATGGAACTTGACTGACGAACTGAGGTGCAGCGCATGCTGAGCGTTCTATCGAGAATCATCGACATCGCCATGGTCGCCCTGGGCGCCCTGGTTGCAGCGGCCGTGCACGACGGACGCTGGGTGTGGCTGGACGACATGCAGAGCATGTCGCTGGCGTTCGACTGCCTGCTGGTGGTGGTGTTCTTTCCCGCGCTGGGTGTCTATCTGTCGTGGCGCGGCAAGCCGCTCGTCGATCTGCTGTTTCGCGTGTCGTGCGGCTGGCTGGTGGTGGAAACCACTGGCGTATTGATCAGCTTCAGCCTGCACCGCTCGGAGCTGCTGTCGCGACTCTGGCTTGGTTACTGGGCGCTCGCCGTGATTGCGCTGCTGATGGTCAGCAAGACGCTGGTCTACACGATCCTGAAGCGGCTGCGTCGCGAAGGTTTCAATCACAAGGGCGTCGCCATCGTGGGCAGCGCGCCGTACGGCAAGTTTCTGATCGAGCAGATGCGCAGCCGTCCCGAAGCGGGCTTCAGCCCGCTGGTGGTGTACGAGGAGGACGGCGCCGCCGATACACCGCGCGCAGCGTCCGAACCCAGCGATGCGCCGGCCATTGGCGGCGTGCCGGTGGAGCGCGACTTCGCGGCGATGATCCAGCTCGTGCGGCAGCGTGCGATTCGCGAACTGTGGCTGGCCTTGCCGATCTCGAAGGAAAAGACCATCCACCGCTTCGTGATGGAACTGCGCAACGACTTCGTGAATATCCGCTTCATTCCCGACGTGCGCAGCCTGACGCTGTTCAGCCAGCCCATGGTCGATCTGCTCGGCGTGCCCGCCATCAACCTGGCCGCTTCGCCGATCACCGATCTGCGCGTGCTGCCCAAGCGCATCTTCGACCGCCTGTTCGCGCTTGCTGCATTGACCGCACTCGCGCCGCTGCTGCTGGTGATCGCGGTGCTGGTGAAGCTGTCGTCGCCGGGGCCGGTGTTCTTCCGCCAGAAGCGCAAGGGTATAGACGGCAACCAGTTCGAGATCTACAAGTTCCGCTCCATGCGCGTGCACAAGGAAGAGAGCGGCAAGATCACTCAGGCCACGCGTCGGGATCCGCGCATCACCGCCGTGGGCGCCTTCCTGCGCCGCACCAGTCTCGACGAGCTGCCGCAGTTTATCAATGTGCTGCGCGGCGAGATGTCGGTGGTGGGGCCGCGTCCGCATGCGCTCGAACACGACGACATCTACAAGGATCTGGTGAAGGGCTACATGCACCGTTACCGCATCAAGCCTGGCATCACCGGATGGGCGCAGATCAACGGCTATCGCGGCGAAACCGACCGCATCGAAAAGATGATGGGACGCGTGAAGCTCGATCTCTACTACATGCAGAACTGGACCTTCGGACTCGACCTCAAGATCGTCATGCTGACGCTGTGGAAGGGCTTCGTGGGAAGCAATGCGTATTGAGCGCGCGTGCAACGCAGCGTGCCCTGTTTTTAGAACCTTCAAATCTCCGAGGTGTAATTCATGAACCTGACGATCATTGGTACCGGCTATGTGGGCCTCGTGACGGGCGCCTGTCTTGCTGACATCGGCAACGACGTGCTGTGTCTCGACCTCGATCAGCGCAAGATCGACGTGCTGAACCAGGGCGGTGTGCCGATTCATGAGCCGGGCCTGCAGGAGATCATCGCGCGCAACCGCAAGGCGGGGCGCCTGAAGTTTACGACCGACGTCGCCGCTTCCGTGGCGCACGGCGAGATCCAGTTCATCGCCGTCGGCACGCCTTCGGACGAAGACGGCTCGGCCGATCTGCAATACGTGCTCGCTGCTGCGCGCAACATTGGCCGCCATATGAACGGCTACAAGGTGATCGTCGATAAATCGACGGTGCCGGTCGGCACGGCGGTGCGCGTGCGCGAAGCGATCGCCGAAGAGCTGGCGGCGCGCGACGCGCAGCACATGTTCTCGGTGGTGTCGAATCCAGAGTTCCTGAAAGAGGGTGCTGCGGTCGAAGACTTCACGCGGCCCGATCGCATCGTGCTGGGTTGCGACGAAGACGTGCCGGGTGAGAAAGCGCGCGAGGTGATGAAGCGTCTCTACGCACCGTTCAACCGCAATCGCGAACGCACGCTGTACATGGACGTGCGCTCGGCCGAATTCACCAAGTACGCGGCCAACGCCATGCTCGCCACGCGCATCTCGTTCATGAATGAACTCGCCAATCTGGCGGATCGCGTGGGTGCCGACATCGAAGCGGTGCGGCGCGGCATCGGTTCCGATCCGCGCATCGGCTACGACTTCCTGTACGCGGGCTGCGGCTATGGCGGCTCGTGTTTTCCGAAGGACGTGCAGGCGCTCATCAACACCGCCGTCGAACGTCAGCAAAGCCTGCGCATTCTCGAAGCGGTGGAAGCCGTCAACGAAGCGCAGAAGAAGATCCTCGCGCACAAGATCGTCGAGCGTCTTGGCGACGATCTGTCCGGCCGCACCTTCGGCGTATGGGGGCTCGCCTTCAAGCCGAATACCGACGACATGCGCGAAGCGCCGAGCCGTCCGCTGATCGCGGAACTGCTCAAGCGCGGCGCACGCGTGAAAGCCTACGACCCGGTGGCCGTGGACGAAGCGCGCCGCGTGTTCGCGCTCGATCTGCAGGACGTGCCGCATCAACATGCGCGCCTCACGTTCGAGAGCGATGAAATGGACGTAGCGCGCGGCGCCGATGCACTGGTGATCCTCACCGAGTGGAAGGTCTTCAAGAGCCCGGATTTCGACAGCCTGAAGCAGCATCTGCGCACGCCGCTGATTTTCGACGGCCGCAACCTGTACGAACCGGAAGCGTTGAGCGAACTCGGCATCGAGTATCACGCCATCGGCCGTCAGCCGGCGCGCCGTGAGGGCATCACGGCCCCGCAGACGGCGGCAGCGCAGAACGGCGCCGCCGAGCCGCAGCACGCCACGTCCGACGCGGCGCTGGCACGCTGAGTCGCAACGAAGGAGAGCGCCTATGTTCGACAACGTTCTGATCGTCTGCCACGCCAACGTGTGCCGTTCGCCCGCTGCCGAAATGCTGTTCAAGGCGCAGCACGCGCGCACCGCGGCGGTGGCCCGCAATCGCGCCGCCGCTGCGGCGCCACGGACGATCAGGTTCCACTCGGCCGGCATCCGTGCTGTGAACGGCTACGGCATGGACCCGGTGATGCAGCGTCTGCTGACCGAGCGCGGCATCACGCCGGACCGGCATCAGGCGCGGCGGCTGAACCGGCAGATCGTGCGCGATGCCGACCTCGTGCTGGTCACCGAACGCAGTCAGGTGCAGGCCGTCGAGGCGCTCGAGCCGACTTCACGCGGCAAGGTTTATCCACTGGGCCAGTGGGACGGCCAGGACGTGGCTGACCCCTATGGCGGCGCGGAAACCGCGTATCGCGAGAGTTTCGCGCTCATCGAACACCTGGTCATGGGATGGCTGGACAAACTATGCTGAAACGAAAAAAACTTGCTGCGCGATGGCCTGCGCTTTTACCAAAGCTTGTGCCAAAGCTTGTGCCAAAGTTTCTGCCAGTGCTGTTGACCACGCTGTTGACGGCATGCGCAATCGCACCCGGCTACAACCTCGACACGTCCTCGCTCAAAGAGGACGCGCCGGGCAAGCCGGCGCAAAGCTACGCGGTGCACCCGATCGACGCCGATCTGATCCTCCAGCAGGCGCAACAGGCGGCGGCCCAGCAGCCTGCGCTCCCGCCCGGCAAATTCAGCGATCCGTCGCAGTACCTTTATCGTGTCGCGCCGCAGGACATTCTCGGCATCACCGTGTGGGATCACCCGGAGCTGACCACGCCGAACGGCAGCACGCTCTCCACCGGCGACAACACCACGCAGACGCTGGCCGGCGCCGTGCAGCAGCCGTACACCACGGCGTTGCCTGGGCAAGCCGATCCGTATGGCCAGACCGTCGCGCCCGACGGCACGATCTATTTCCCGTTCGTCGGTCACATTCGCGTGGCGGGCCGCACCGTCGGCGATGTGCGTAACGAACTCGCCGCGCGCCTTCTGCCGTATATCCGCAATCCGCAGGTGGACGTGCGGGTGCTGTCGTTCCGCAGCCAGAAGGTGCAGGTAACCGGCGAAGTGAAATCGCCGGGGCCGCTCGCCATCAGCGACGTGCCGCTGACGCTGCTCGACGCAATCACGCGCTCGGGCGGCAGCACGGAGATTGCCGATATCCAGCGCGTGCGCCTCACGCGCAACAACAAGCTGTACGTGCTCGATGCCGACAGTCTGCTCGACCGTGGCGACACCACGCAAAACGTGCTCTTGCAGGCCGGCGACATCGTCAACGTGCCGGACCGCGTGGACAGCCGCGTGTTCATTCTCGGCGAAGTCAAAACGCCGCAGACGCTTTCGATGCTGCGCGGCCGTCTGACCATTGCCGACGCGCTGACGCAGGCCACGGGTCTGCTCGACACCGACGCCAATCCGCGCCAGATCTACGTGATGCGCGGCTTCAAGGACAGCCCCGACCACCCTTACAAGCCCGAGGTGTACCGCCTCGATCTGACGCAGCCCGACTCGATCATGTTGTCCTCGCGCTTCCAGTTGCAACCGCTGGACGTGGTCTATGTCGGCACCTCGGCGTCGACCACCTTCAACCGGGTCGTCCAGCAAGTGCTGCCGTCGCTGGAATCGCTGTTCTATCTGAAGGAACTCACGCGCTAGGCGCCTGATCCGCCAACGGCAGTGCGTCGCACGACACATGCGGCGCACTGCCCGAGGCGACCCAACCGGGATCGAATTGTGAGCACACACATGACTCCACACATGGCCATACCGGCCAGGACCGAAGAAGAGGACGTCGTCCTCGGTCAACTGCTACAGGTGATTCTCGACGACATCTGGTGGCTCATCGCCATCGCGCTGACAATCGTCGTGATGGCCGGGCTCTACTGCTATATCGCCAAGCCGGTGTATTCGGCGGATGCGTATGTGCGCGTCGAGCCGTCCGACAACACCTCGCAGGCGCTCACGCAAACGCAGACGGGCGCGATGATTTCGAGCGGCCAGACGTCGCTGCCCACGGATGCGGAAATTGCCATCATCCAGAGCCGCGGCGTAGTCGGACCGGTGGTCCAGCAGCTCAAGCTGAATTTCAGCGTGGAGCCGAAGACGATTCCGCTGCTCGGCAGCATCGCCGCGCGGCTCGCCACACCGGGCGTGCCGTCGCATCCGTGGCTCGGTCTCACGAGCTATGCATGGGGCGGCGAAGTGGCGGACATCGACTCCGTCGAAGTCGTGCCCGCGCTCGAAGGTCAGAAAATGCGCCTCACCGTGCTCTCTGGCACGGAGTACGAACTGCGCGCGGCAAACGGCGCGCTGCTGTTGCGCGGCCAGGTCGGACAGACCGCGCAGGGCGGCGGCGTGACGATGCTCGTCAAGCAGTTGATCGCACGACCGGGCACGCAGTTCACCGTAATGCGCGCCAATGAGCTGGACGCGATCACCGCATTCCAGTCCGGCATCAAGGTGGAAGAGCAGGGCAAGCAGACCGGCGTGATCCAGATCTCGCTGGAAGACAAGGACCCGGCGCACGCGGCGCAGGTCGCCAATGCGCTCGCCGAGTCGTACCTGCAGGAGCACACGGCGGCCAAGCAGTCGGACGCCAACCGCATGCTCGATTTCCTGAAGAGTGAAGAGCCGCGTCTGAAGTCCGATCTCGAACGCGCCGAAGCCGCGCTCACCGAGTATCAGCGGCAGTCCGGTTCGATCGACGCGAGCGACGAAGCGAAGGTCTATCTGGAAGGCAGCATCCAGTACGAGCAGCAGATTTCCGCGCAACGCCTGCAGATCGCTTCGCTCGAAGAGCGCTATGGCGACGAGCACCCGCTCATCAAGGCGGCGCGCGAACAGATGACCGAACTGCAAACCCAGCGCGACAAATACAGCGACCGCTTCCGCAATCTGCCCGCCACGGAAGTGAAGGCCGTGCAGTTGCAGCGCGACGCGAAGGTTGCCGAAGACATCTACGTACTCCTGTTGAACCGCATTCAGGAGTTGTCGGTGCAGCGCGCGGGAACGGGCGGCAACGTGCACATGGTCGATCTGGCCATGCGGCCGGGCACGCCGGTCAAGCCGAAGAAAATGCTGATCCTCTCGGCGGCCGTGATTCTCGGGTTGATTGCGGGCACCGGTTTCGTGTTCCTGCGCCGCAATCTGTTCAAGGGTATCGATGATCCGGAGCGCGTCGAGCGCATGTTCCATCTGCCGATCTTCGGTCTGGTGCCGCTTTCTACTGAGCAGGCCGTGCTCGAGCATTCGTTCGAACGCGGCGGCAACCGTCTGCGTTCGGTGCTGGCCGACGCGCGGCCCAAGGACGTCTGCATCGAAAGCCTGCGCAGTCTGCGCACCGCCATGCAGTTCACGATGATGGACGCGCGCAATCGTATCGTCATGTTGACGGGGCCGATGCCCGGCGTCGGCAAGAGCTTTCTGACGGTCAACCTCGCGGTGCTGCTCGCGCATTCCGGCAAGCGCGTGCTGATGATCGACGGCGACATGCGGCGCGGCGCACTCGAGCGCTACGTGGGCGGCGCGGCGGTCAACGGACTGTCCGAATTGTTGAGCGGACAGATTTCGCTGGAAGAGGCGATCCGTCCCACCAGCATCGACGGGCTCAGCTTCATCTCGTGCGGCCAGCGTCCGCCCAATCCGTCGGAACTGCTGATGTCGCCACGGCTGCATCAATACCTCGACGGTCTCGCCAAACGCTACGACGTGATCCTGATCGACACGCCGCCGGTGCTGGCCGTGACCGATGCCTCGATCATCGGCGCCTGCGCAGCCTCGACCTTCTTCGTGATGCGTTCGGGTCAGCACAACGAAGCGGAAATCGCCGATTCGCTGAAGCGCTTGCAGGCGGCCGGCGTCCACGTGCAGGGCGGCATCTTCAATGCGATGCCGCAGCGTGCGCGCGGCGGCTACGACCGTGGCTACGCCGCCGTGCAGGAATACCTGAGCGCCTGAGTTTGACTGCATGAGTTCGAGTTCACGAGTGCCGAGCCAACCGGGTCCGTGCATGCGCCACGCAGCGCGCACGGACCGCTAATTGAGGAGACTGAGCGATGAAAGTGACCGTACTGGTTCCTACCTTCCGCCGCCCCGACGATCTGGCGCGCTGCCTGACCGCGCTGCAACGGCAGACGCGCGCGCCGGACGAAGTGGTGGTGGTGGCCCGTCCCGACGATGCAGCCACGCATCTGTGCCTGCGTGATCCGACGGTGCGCGGCAACCTGCGCCTCGCGGTGGCGCGCGTCGATGCGCCGGGCCAGGTGGCCGCGCTCAACCGCGGTCTCGATGCGGCGACTGGCGACGTGATCGCCATCACCGACGACGACGCCGCGCCGCACGCGGACTGGGTCGAGCGGATCGCCGCGGCATTTTCGGGCGACCCACGGCTGGGCGCGCTCGGCGGACGCGACTGGGTGCATCAGAAAGGCCGCGTGCTGAATGGCGAGCGGCCGCTGGTGGGCAAGCTCACGCCGTCGGGCAAGATCATCGGCAATCACCATCTTGGCGTGGGCGAAGCGCGCGAAGTGGACCTGCTCAAGGGCGCCAACATGAGCTACCGGCGCGAGGCGATCCGCACGATCCGCTTCGACGCGCGTCTGCGTGGCGCGGGCGCCCAGGTGCATAACGACATGGCCTTCAGCATGAGCGTGAAAAACGCCGGCTGGAAGCTGGTCTATGACCCGCACGTGGCGGTGGACCATTTCCCCGCCGAACGCTTCGACGACGACCGCCGCGACGCGCAGACCCTCACCGCCGTGCGCAATGCCGCCTACAACCTGCATCTGATCCTGCGCGACCACCTGCCGCCGCTGCGCCGCGAGGCCGCGTGGTGGTGGTACACGCTGGTCGGCACGCGCGTGTATCCGGGCATGGCGCACGTGGTGCTGGCGCTGCTGACGCGCCAGGCGGGCGCGAAGCTGCCGCGCTGGCGCGCGGTGCGCACGGGCGCGCATGAAGCGCGAAGGGCGCTGTCCTGAGCCGTCGTTACGAACCCCATGCTCCGCATCGACGCATCTTCTAACTGGTAGACGGGAGTGCCTGAGTGACTACGAACGTCCACGTTCATCTGTTTTACGGCGCCGATCCGCGCTTTTATCGCAAGGGCGACGAGATTGGCTGCCTGTATGGCTACCATCACGCCGAGTCGGAGCAGTTCGCCTTGACCTATTCGCAGGACGCCCGCGAAAGCGCGCCGGTGCGGCTCGTGCGCCGCGCGCTGAAAGCGGCGCTCGGCTTCGACCTGATTCACACCGTGCGCAATCGCGCGGAGATTCTGCGCTCGGACGTGATCTGGACGCATACGGAGCAGGAGTATCTGTCCGTGGCGCTGCTGCTGTTGCTGAACGGCCGCGCCAGCGCACCCCCGTTGTTGCTGGCGCAAAGCGTGTGGCTGCTCGACAAATGGCAAAGCTATGGCTTGCTGCGCCGCTGGGTGTATCGCAAGCTGATTGCGCGCGCCGACGTGCTGACGACGCTCGCCAGCGAAAACGCCCAGTTGTGCGAACAGTATTTTGGCCGCAAGGCGACTCACGTGTATTACGGTCTGAACACCGGCGATTTTCCGCCGCAACGCCCGCACGCCTGGCAGGCGCATGGTCCGGTGCGGATTGCGGCGATTGGCAACGATCGCGACCGTGACTGGGACACGCTCATCAAGGCGTTTGGCAACGACGCGCGCTACAGCGTGCGGATCGCCACGCGCCGCCGCATTCCCGCGAAGCTGCGCGCCGCGAATGTCGAGATCGCCCCCGCAGCGGGCCTGAAAAAAGCCCGCGAACTCTACGACTGGGCCGATCTCGTGCTGGTGCCGCTGCGGCCGAACTCGCACGCCTCCGGCATTACGGTGATGCTCGAAGCGGCCGCGCTCGGCAAGCCGATGGTGGTCACCGATGTGGGCGGCCTCGACGATTACTTCTCGCATCGTGCCGCGTCCTATGTGCCGCCGTTCAATGCACCGGCATTGCGCGACGCTGTGGACAAGCTGGTCGCCGCGCCCGACGCTGCGCTAGCCCAGGCGCAGGTGGCGAGCGAAGAACTGCTGTCGCGCGATCTGACCACCCGCCAGTTCGCCATGCAGCACGTGCGGATCACCGAAGACCTGTTGCGCCGTCGCGCGTCACCACGCGGACGCCGCGCCGACGATGCGCTGGCTGCACGCGCGCCGCGCCAGTCGCGCGGAGGGCTGTAACGGATGAGCTCGATCATGCGCGCCGCTACACCGGGGGCACCAGGGGCAGCAGGCGCAAAAGGGGCGCGCGGCGCTGTGAGCGATGCCGCGCGCCGCCTCGCCAGCGATCCGATGGAATGGGCGCCGCCTGCCATGCTGTGGTTGCTGACCGCGCTGCTGGTGCTCGCACACCAGGGCACCGTCTTGACGCTGGCGTTTCCGGTGCTCGCCATCATGACCGGCCTGTGGCTGTATTTCCGCAGTCCGGCGCGCTATGTCGGCTTCATGTGGTGGCTGTGGTTTCTGAGCCCGGAAGTGCGGCGTCTCGCGGACTGGTCCAAAGGCGCGTTCACGCCCACCAGTCTCATCCAGGTCGCGCCGCTGGCGGTCACGATGATCAGCGGTCTCTCGCTGGTGCGGCACTATCCGGTGCTCGCGCAACGGCGTGGCCTGCCGGTGCTGCTGATCCTCGCGGGACTCGCCTACGGTTACATGGTGGGCATTGCGTCGAGCGGGCCGCTCGCCGCCACGTATGACCTCGCCAACTGGCTCTATCCGATCCTGATCGGCTTTCACATCATGGCGAACACGCGCAATTACCCGGCGTATCGCGAGACCATCATCAACACCTTCATCTGGGGGATGCTGGTGATGGGCGGCTACGGCGTGGTGCAATTCGCCATCATGCCGGCGTGGGACGCGCTGTGGATGCTCGGCTCGCAGATGAACTCGCAGGGCGATCCGGTGCCGATGGGCGTGCGCGTCTTCAGCACGATGAACTCGTCCGGCCCGTTCGCATTCGCGATGATGGGCGCGATGGTCTACGTGATGGCCGCGAATCATCGGGTGCGCTGGGTCGCCGCCGCGCTCGGCTTTCTCTCTTTCGGACTGAGCCTCGTGCGCTCGACGTGGGGCGGCTGGGTCGTCGCGCTGCTGATCCAGCTGGTCAAATCGAACAACAAGGTGCGGCTGCGCATTATCGGCAGCGCGGTGTTGCTGGCCGGCTTGTGCGTACCCTTGCTCGCGGTGGGACCGGTGGCCGAGCGTATGCAGACGCGCCTGAACAGCATCGTCAATCTCAAGGACGATCAAAGCTATGCGGCCCGCAATGCGTTCTACGCGAGCTTCGCGCAGAAGGCCTTCACCGACGTGTCCGGCGAAGGCATGGGCGCGACGGGCACCTCCACGAAGCTCTCGAACGACGGCGGCCAGTTGGGCCAATACGGCAACTTCGACAGTGGTGTGATGAACATTCCGTTCGTGCTCGGCTGGCCCGGCACGCTGCTGTATCTGTCCGGCATTGGCTGGCTGCTGGTGCGCGCGCTGCTGGCCTCGTTCAAGCTGCGCAACGACAAGTTCGTGTCGGCGTCCATTAGCCTCGGGCTCGCCATCGTCACGATGCTGGTGTTCACCAATTCGCTGGTAGGCACTGGCGGACTGCTGCTTTTCATGAGTCTTTTTTCGATCCTCTCCGCGGCGCACTGGCAAAAGCTGAATCGCGCGCGTGAGTTCATTCTGCACGGAGGCACCTGATTGAGAGTCGCGATTGTCACGCACGTCGTGCGCCATAACGACGGCCAGGGACGCGTCAACCACGAGATTGCGCGTGCCGCCCTCGACGAAGGCATCGCGGTGACGCTGGTCGCGTCACACGTGGCGCCCGAACTGCTGGCGCATCCCAACGTACGCTGGGTGCCGATGAAAATCGGCCGCTGGTGGCCGACCAATCTGTTGCGTCAGCAGGTGTTCGCGTTGAAGAGCGCGCTGTGGTTGCGCCGCAATCGCCACGCCTACGACGTGCTGCATGTGAACGGCTTCATCAGCTGGGTACCCGCCGATGTGAACACCGCGCACTTCGTGCATAGCGGCTGGTTCGGCAGCCGCTACTACCCGTTCGGTCTGACCAAGGGCGTGTGGTCGGCCTATCAGTTCGTCTACACGCGGGCGAACGCGTGGCTCGAACGCTGGGCCTACCGGCGCTCGCGGGTGATCACCGCGGTCTCGCAGAAGGTGGCCGATGAAATCCGCGCCATCGGTCTCACGCCGCGCAATCGTGTCGACGTGATCTACAACGGCGTCGATACGCAGGGCTTCGCCGCCGCCACCGGCGATCGCAGCCGCTTCAAGCTGCCGGCCGATGCATTCCTGCTGCTGTTCGTGGGCGATCTGCGCACGCCGCGCAAGAACCTGGGCACGGTGCTCAAGGCGCTGTGCCAGTTGCCCGAGCACGTGCATATCGCTGTGGCGGGTTATCTGCCGGGCAGTCCGTATCCGGAGGAAGCACGTGCTCTCGGGATCGAGTCGCGCGTGCATTTTCTCGGGCTCGTCAAGGAGATGCCGGTGCTGATGCACTCCGTCGATGCCTTCGTGTTTCCGTCGCGCTACGAGGCGATGAGCCTCTCGCTGCTCGAAGCGATGGCGGCCGGCTTGCCGGTCGTCACGGCAAAGACAGCGGGCGGCGCCGAGATCATCACGCCGGAGTGCGGCATCGTGCTCGACGATCCGGACGATCCCACCGCGCTGGCCGCAGCCGTCGCCCGGCTCGCCGGTGCCGACGATGCACGCCGCGCGATGGGCGTGGCGGCCAACGAACTGGCCACGCGTTTCGGCTGGGCACGCATGGCCGCGCAATACATTGCGCTGTACCGGCAGCTTGCGGGACACAAGGAAGACCGGCGACGCGTGGATGCACCGGCGGGCGCCGAATCGCTCCGGCCGAACGCGCTGGCGGGCGGCAAGGGTCTCGAATATCAGGGACGCGATCTGATGCAGCAGCCGCGCCGCAGTCAAAACCGGATGCAGAAGCTCGCGTATTCCTACGCAGATTTCTACACGAACGCTCACGCCATTAACCACGCCATTAACAACGCCACTACAGGGACACGACCATGACCTCGGCCGCTATCAAATCGTTGCAAATCGGCATGCACTGGTTTCCGGAACGGGCCGGTGGCCTCGACCGCATGTACTACTCGCTGGTGGGCGCGCTGCCGGGTGCGGGCGTCGCGGTGCGCGGCGTGGTGGCGGGCTCGCCGCGCGTGGCCCAGGACACCGGCGGAGCGATCCAGGGCTTTGGCTCGGCAGCGCAATCGTTGCCGCTGCGTTTGATGGCCGCGCGCCGCGCGCTGCGTCGCGAGATTGGCAGCGAGCGGCCTGATGTGATCTCGTCGCACTTCGCGCTCTATACGTTCCCGGGTCTGGATGTGACGCGCGGCATTCCGCAGGTTTCGCATTTTCAGGGACCGTGGGCCGACGAAAGTCACGTGGAAGGCGCGGATTCGCTCGGGCAGCGCGCCAAGCGTTATCTGGAGCAGGCGGTGTATGCGCGCTCATCGCGCTTGATCGTGTTGTCCGACGCATTCGGCAAGATTCTCACGGCGCGCTACGGCATCTCGCCGGAGCGGATTCGCGTGGTGCCGGGTTGCGTGAACGTGGAGCAATTCAATCTGCCGATCACACCCGCCGAAGCACGTCTTAAGCTGCAACTGCCGCAAGGTCGACCGATCGTGCTGGCGGTGCGGCGGCTCGTGCGCCGCATGGGGCTGGAGGACCTGATCGACGCGGTGAAGCTGCTCAAGCGCCGTGTGCCCGATGTGCTGCTGTTGATTGCGGGCAAGGGACGGCTGGAGGGCGAGTTGCAGACGCGCATCAACGAAGCGGGTCTCCAGGACAACGTGAAGCTGCTGGGCTTCGTGCCCGATCAGCACCTGGCCGCACTGTATCGCGCCGCGACGATCAGCGTGGTGCCGACCGTGGCTCTGGAGGGCTTCGGTTTGATCACCGTGGAATCGCTGGCCTCGGGCACGCCGGTGCTCGTCACGCCGGTGGGTGGTTTGCCCGAAGCGGTGGCGGGGCTGTCGTCGGATCTGGTGTTGCCGGCCACCGGCGCAGCGGCGATAGCGGACGGGCTCGGCGCCGCGCTCAGCGGCAAGCTGAAACTGCCCGACGCCGACGCCTGCTATGCCTATGCGCGCGATCACTTCGACAATGCGGTGATCGCGAGGCGGGTTGCACGTGTCTATGAAGAGGCGATTGCGGCGGGCAGTCTGCATTGAAGCCGTGGGCGGTGGTGTGAACAACACAGCGGACAACACTCACGACACCGCGGACGACACCGCGGACGCCGCCACTGACGACACCGCGGACGGGTCACATGGCCCGTCCGACGATCAGCGGGTCCACCGGCCCAATCACGTTCAACTCGCGGTTCGCGTACGGCAGTTTGTGCAGGATGTAACGCAGGGCGTTCAGGCGTGCGCGCTTCTTGCAATCGGAGCGGATCACGGTCCAGGGGGCGTCCGCCGTGTCGGTGTGCGCGAACATGGCTTCCTTGGCTTGCGTGTACTCGTCCCACTTGTCCAGTGAGGCGAGATCCACCGGGCTTAGCTTCCACTGCTTGAGCGGATGAACCTCGCGTTCCTTGAAGCGGCGGCGTTGCTCTTCACGGCTTACCGAGAACCAGAACTTGATGATATGCGTGCCGCTGCGCGCCAGATGCCGCTCGAACTCGGGCACCTGCTGCATGAAGGCGTCGTATTCGTGCGGCGTGCAGAAGTTCATCACGCGCTCGACGCCGGCCCGGTTGTACCAGGAACGGTCGAACAGTACGATTTCACCGGCCGTGGGCAAATGCTGCACATAGCGCTGAAAGTACCATTGGCCGCGTTCCGAGTCGCTGGGCTTTTCCAGCGCCACGACACGCGCGCCGCGCGGATTCAGATGCTCCATGAAACGCTTGATGGTGCCCCCCTTGCCGGCGGCGTCGCGCCCTTCGAACAGGATCACGACGCGTTGGCCGGTCTCGCGCACCCACGCCTGCAGCTTCAATAGTTCGACTTGCAGCCGGTATTTCTGCTTTTCATAGGCACGGCGCGACATCAGATTGCGGTAGGGATAGCCGCCTTCGCGCAGCGCGGGTGACAGTTCGTCATCCGGGTGACGGCTGCTGCCGGCGTGCCACGTGGCCGGATTGCCTTCGAACAGCAGTGTGCGCAAGGCGCTGGTTTCGTCCGGCGAGAGGCCGCCCATCAAGGCACGCACGGTGTCGATGAGCGCCGCGGGTTGCTGGGTGCCCTGGCTCGCCAGAGCGTCTTGCATGCTGTTGGCGATCAACTCGTTGGCGGCCTGAACGGCGTGACCGGTTTCCTTGCGCTCGGCGGCGAGCGGCGAATGGCCGCTCATGACGTCGCCTTGTGCAGCGCGGCGCACCGGTGCGTTGGCGGCGTCGCGCTCGTGCAGTGAGGCGTGCGGGGCGGCGTGCTGCGCTTCGTTGCGCGGTTCGTGTGACGACGCGTGCTGTGGTGCGTGTGGGCGTGATTGTTCTCGTGATACCAAAGGGGAGACTCCGTATGAAAGATGAGCGAACGAAAAGCCGACGGTAAGTGGACGAAGCGCGAACGAAGCGAACGAAGCGCGCGAACGTGTCTCGCCCTCAGGCAACCGCGTCCGCTGCGTCCGCCGAATCGGACCCTGCCGCTGCAGCCTTACGCAACACCGCGTAAAGCTGATCTTTCAACTTGAGTTTTTCCCGTTTGAGGGTGTCGATGGCGCTGCTGTTGGTCGGCGTGACGCCGGTTTCCATATTGTGGATCTGATGGTCGAGTTCGTTGTGGCGCTCGAACAGGCGGGAGAAGTGGGCGTCTTGAGTCTTGAGGCGGGAGATCAGGTCACGATACTCGGGAAACATTCTGGCGCTCCTTGTGAGGCGAAGGCTAACGCCTTCTGGAGTCGTTATTTTTGCACTGCCAGGTATCGAGCCGCTTGACGCGCATCAGGGCGATGCGGATTTAAGTGGCTACCATCAAAGTCACGCACACGCATTGCACGCAGGGAACGAGCACAACGAGCACAACGAAAACAACGAGAAACAGCGCACACAACCAACCCATCAAAAGGCGCGCGGCGGGCCGCCCCACATGACCACCGCCGCGCGCCTTAACGATTAGCCTAAAACGTCTCGCGATCCTGATTGCGCGCAATATCCGCGGCGACCATCATCTGGCACAACTGTTCGAGGGTGGTCTGCGGCTGCCAGCCGAGCTTCTCGCGCGCTTTATCCGCGCAACCGATCAGCAGGTCCACTTCCGCCGGGCGATAGAACTTCGGATTCACGCGCACCAGCGTCTTTCCGGTAGCCACGTTGATGCCGATTTCGCGCTCTTCCTTGCCCGACCATTCCAGCTGATAACCGGCCGCCCGAAACGCCATACGCACGAAATCGCGGACCGTTTCGGTGCGGTTGGTGGCGAGCACATAGGTATCCGGTTCACGCGCCTGCAGCATGCGCCACATGCCTTCCACGTATTCCAGCGCAAAGCCCCAGTCGCGCTTCGCGTCCAGATTGCCGAGTTCCAGCGCATCCTGCTTGCCGAGTTTGATCTTGGCGACCGTATCGGTGATCTTGCGCGTGACGAACTCACGGCCACGCAACGGCGATTCGTGATTGAACAGAATCCCGCTGCTGGCAAAGAGTCCGTACGACTCGCGATAGTTGATGGTCGTCCAGTGCGCGAACAGTTTGGCCACGCCATACGGGCTGCGCGGATAGAAGGGCGTGTCCTCGCGCTGCGGCACCGCCTGCACCTTGCCGAACATCTCCGAAGTCGATGCCTGGTAGTAGCGCGTTTTGGGGCTCAGAATGCGGATGCCTTCGAGCAGGTTCAAGGCGCCAATGCCGGTCACTTCGGCCGTCGTCACCGGCTGGTCGAACGACACGCCCACGAAACTCTGTGCGGCGAGGTTGTACAGTTCGTCGGCCTCGACGCCTGCCAGCAGACGCAGCGTCGAACCGAAGTCGGTCAGATCGTGCTCCACGAGGCGCAGATTCGGATGGCCCGTAATGCCCAGTTCGTCCATGCGCCAGAAATTGACGGAGCTGGTGCGCCGATACGTGCCAGTCACCTGATAGCCCTTGTCGAGCAACAGTTTCGCCAGATATGCACCGTCCTGGCCGGACACGCCGGTGATGATCGCTTTGCGTTGAGTGCTCATAGGTTGCCTTGGGTCAAGGTAAGGGAGGGGGAGAAAAAGTCTGGGTGGTCTGCGCGGTATGTGCCGTATGTGCCGTATGCGCGATATGTGCGGCACCAGCACGCGGCGCGGCCGGGTGCGGCCGGCGTGACGCCGTGCCATGAATCAGGCGCTTTTCGAACACGAACCACGTGACGCTGGCATAGACCAGCGTGAGCGCCAGCGCGCAGGCGGCGCTGGCATAGCGGTTCATAGGCAGCGGCACCAGCGTCCACAGCGCGTAGAGGATGCTCAGATGAACCAGATAGACGGTGTAGCTGATCGTGCCGATATACACGAGCACCGGATGCGACAGCAGCCGCTTGACGATGCCCTTGCTTTGCAACGCAATGACGACGATGGACGTGCAGAGCACCAGCGAGACGCTATACAGCGCGGCATTCGAAAGCGGCGTATTTTCAGCGCGAAAACGCGGATAGTGCAGATGCAGCCACGCCAGCACGGCGAGCGCCACGATGCAGCCGAGCATGGCCAGCGGCCGGAACGGCTGCAAGGCCTCTGGATCGCGCCGCACGGCCACCGCCAGCAAGGCGCCGGCCGCCAGCAGGTCCATGCGGAACGGCGTCAGGTAATAGATCGGCCAGTAGGTCGCGAACCACGGCGTCGCCACGGCGCGCAGCACGGGCACGAGAACGATCGAGGCGGCGGCCACCCAGCCGAGCACGCGTTCGGGCAGCAGCAGGATCACGAACGGCCAGACAATGTAGAACTGCTCTTCCACCGCGAGCGACCACAGCACATTCAGGCTCTCGTGTCCGCTCTGACCAAGTGCATCGCCAATGTTGGTCGCGAAGAACGCGTACCACTCCCAATGCTTCGCCCAGCCAAAGCCGAACAGCACGGACGACACCGCCATCAGCAGCAGATACGGCGGCAGGATGCGGCGCGCACGACGCGCGTAGAAGTAACTGAAATACGATTGCTCGCGCGCTTTACGTTCGAGCAGGATGCCGGTAATCAGAAAGCCGCTCAGCACGAAAAACAGATCGACGCCCATCCATAACGGCGCACCCAATGCGTGTTGCGCGAACACCGCCAGCACGGCGATCGCCCGCAGACCGTCGAGCTGCACGATGCGGCGGGAAGGAGAAGGCGGGGCAGGCAGTACACGTGCAGTCATGAACCATCCACGGTGAGCAACGGGTGGGCCGTCAAACGAAGGCGTGTGCGGCATGGGCATGCCATCGACGCGGGTTCGCTCGCGCTGGATACGGCGGCGCTACGAACGCGCAATGGCGATGACGGTTCATTCTAGGGAAAAGAAATCGGCGAAAAACGCGAATGAAATGAACAAATACAACAGCGCGGCGCGACGTGTCGAAAAGAAATTCGGGCTTAATTCAGGCGTAATCCGGAGGCATTGGCTACAAGAAAGCCGTGGATTTTCTGCGCTTTATTTGCGGAATATTTTTGAATTATTTTCGATTTTCGTCAGGGCCAATTTCCCGCTTAATGTGCGGGCGGTGAATGCGAAGCGGCGTGCGCGCGGTCAGGCGATGCGCCGGCTGCCCGATCTCCCGCTGCATGACCCCGTCCCTGTGCCATTGCGGCCACCTCATCGACTTTCGCCTGTGCATGCGCGCCACGCGATGCGGCTGGCCCTGACTGGAGGAACACCTTGGTGCGTCCCATCTTCGCGACCTGGATGGTTGCGCTTGCCTGCCTCGCCGCGAGCGCCGCTTCGGCCGAAACGGCGCTGAATGCGCAGACGGCCTGGATCGGCAATACCTTTGGCTATGGCGACGGTAGCTGGACGCAGATCAATATCACGGCAATTGCCGTCACACCCGACGGCAAGGTCTACACCAACGCGCCGTGGGACGAAAGCGGCGCGGAAGCCAGCACGTATCAGAACGGCAAGATGCTGGGCTTTGCGGGCGGCACGCATGGCTGGGGCACAGCGGGCGGCAATGCGATCGCCTTGAACCATCGTTATGTATATCTGGCCGTCTCCGTGGGTAACGAAAAGGGCCGCCTCGTCGGGCAGGGCATCTGGCCGGAAAAAGGCCAGCAGTGGTTCGGCATTTCGCGGCGGCAGATAAGCAATCCCAAACTGGGTGCGCTGTTTCAGCCGCCTGCGGGGATCGCCAATGCGTCGGTACATGGCGCAACAGACCCGCATGCGCAACTCGCTGCCGCCTTCCTGATGATGAACGAAGTGCCCACCGGCACGCACGCCGACATCAACGGACTCGCGGCGAGCGACACTACGCTCTACGCCGCGAACACCACGCAGAACCGTATCGAGGTGTTCGACGCGGAATCCATGCAGAGAAAGACTACCTGGAGTGTGCACGAACCGGGCAAGCTGGCGCTCGCCACGGACGGCACGCTGTGGGTGCTCACCGGCACGCAAAGCGATAAAACGCCTCACGTGGCCCATTATTCGGCGAGCGGTCAGTTGCTCGGCGACACGCTGCCGCTGCCCGACGATGCGGTGCCGGTCGACATCGCGCTCGATACGCAAGGCCGCGTGCTGGTCGCGGATAACGGTCCGCGTCAGCAGGTGTTGTTTTTCTCGAAGCGCAATGGCGCCTATGTCGCTGACGGCACGCTGGGCGAGCGTGGCGGCATTTTCTCGGGCGTGGCCGGCCAGCCTGGCCCGCGCCGCTTCAACGGGTTGACCGGCGTGGGCGTGGATGCACGCGGCAACGTCTACGTGGCGGGCAACGGCATCGGTCCACGTTACGCACCCATCGGCGCGGGTCTTGGCGCCACGCTCGAAAGCTACGCGCCCGATGGCAAGCAGAACTGGCAGGTGCAAGGGCTGTTGTTCGTCGACGGCGCGTGGATCGATCCGGCGCGGCCTGACAGCGTCTATACCGGCAACAAGCGCTTCGAACTGGACCTGACGAAACCCGCCGGGCAGGACTGGAAATACGCGGGCTTTCTGTCGAACCGCTTCAAGTACCCAGACGACCCCGTCTTTCACACGGACCAGTGGCCCGGCTTGCCGATGGCGCGTCAGTTGAAGGGACACACCTTCCTTTACCTGACCGACATGTATTCCGATCACCTGAAGATCTACCGCTTCGATGCCGCGCACGACGGCGAGACCGCGATTCCATCAGGCCTGATCGCCGGGCGTGAGCGTCCTGTCGCGCAGGTGCCAAACGCGCCGCCGGGCGGCGACTGGATCTGGCGCGACGTGCACGGCGACGGCCGCTTCGATAGCGACGGCTTCACGCTGAACACCAGCGGCACGAAGCTCGCGGGCGGCTGGGGCTGGTGGGTGGATACGGCCGGCGACATCTGGCACACGAGCGACACCAAAGGCATCCGCCGCCTGCATTTTGGCGGCCTCGATGCGCACGGCAATCCGCTTTACGCCTATACGGACATGACTTCCTACGCGATGCCGCAGCCGTTCAGCGAACTGCGCCGCGCCATCTATGTACCCGACACCGACACGCTATACGTGAGCGGCTATACGACTGACGCACCACCCGTGAGCGGCTTCTGGAAAGAGGTAGGGCGGGTGCTGGTGCGCTACGACCACTGGTCGAGCGGCAAGCCGGTTGCGCGCTACACGCTCGCGCTGCCGTGGGACCCCGAGGCCAAACCCGTGCAGACGACGATTGGCATGACCGTCGAAGGACAGTACGTGTTTACGGTCGAAGCGGTCGGCGCCGTGCATGTGTACGACAAGGACAGCGGCAAGGAAGTGGGCGTGATCCGGGCCGGTCCCGAAGTGGGTCAGGCGTCGGGCTGGGTGGACGTGCCCAACGGCATCAGCGCGTATCGGCGCAGCAACGGCGAGTACCTGGTATTCGTCGAAGAGGACGCGCGCGGCAAGGTAATGATGTACCGCTGGAAGCCGGCTTGAGGAAGCGCTGCGGCACGACGTGCGGCATTGCACGGCGTTGCATGCACGGTGACGAAACACCGCATACAGGTCTGCGTGCGTAGTGATGCGAATTATTTTTCTGTCGATTTTTGAGCGGCGAAACGCATTTTTTACGTGCTTTACTCGAAGCGCAATCCTGGGCACGGCCGGTCGCATGACGACACATTGCAACGTGCTGCAACGCTTGCGGCAAGCCACGCCCCTCTGACTCAAAAGGCATCCGATGGACAAAAGCATACTCAGGAACGTAGCGATCAACTTCTTTGGGCTCGTACTGCCCACCTTCGTTTCGCTCGTCACCGTGCCATCGTATATCCGCTTGCTGGGTGTCGAACGTTACGGCGTGATTGCGCTCGTCTGGACCTTGATCGGCTATTTCTCGATTCTCGATCTCGGCATGAGCATGGCCGCACAGAATCATATTTCGAAGGCACTCGCCTCGAACGATGCGGACGAAAGCGCACGCGTTTTCTGGAGCGCCACCTGGCTCAATCTGGTGACGGGTGTGGTGGGTGGCCTGATCATTTATTTTGGCGCGTTTCTTTACACCGCGTACTTCACGCGTGTGACACCGGCCTTGCAGCACGAGGTCTACATGGCGCTGCCGTGGCTCGCCATTGCAATTCCCATTGCCAACGTCTCGTGGGTATTCGCCGGGGCGATCAACGGCGCTGAACGCTTCGGCATCTATAACACCAACCAGACCATCGGCACCTTCATTTTCCAGTTGTTGCCGCTCGGCGCGGCCTGGCTGATGGGACCGAGCCTGCAAAACGTGCTGGCCGCCGCCGTGGTGGCGCGGCTGATCGCGGCGGCCATGCTCGGCTGGTCGTCGTTCAAGGTGCTGGGCATTCGCAAGGTGTTGCCACCGCAACTGGGGGTGGCGAAAGGGCTCTTCAACTTCGGCGGCTGGATGCTGGTGGCCAGCGTCACGACGATGGTGGCCGATTCGCTCGACAAGGTCTTTCTCGGCACGGGTCTTGGCGCGCGCTTCGTGACGTTCTATACGGTGCCGCAAAACCTCGTCACGCGTCTGAACATCGTGCCGACCGCGCTGGTGCGCACGCTGTTTCCGCGCCTGTCCGCCGTGGGACGCGAGCACGCGGACCTGATCACGCAGCAGTCCCTCGAGTTTCTGAATGCCGCCTTCACGCCGGTGACGCTCGGCGCGATGTTCGTGCTCGGGCCGTTCCTGCATCTGTGGGTGGGCGACGAGATCGCCACCGTTGCGGCACCGGTGGGTCGCATGCTGATCATCTCGGTATGGCTCGTCGGGCAGGCCAACGTCACGCGCATCATGATCCAGTCGCAGGTCAATCCCGCAGTTGCGGCGCGGGTGGGCGTGTTCGAACTGCCGCTCTTTGCCGCTGCGTTGTGGTTCGGCATCGGTCACTTCGGGCTGACGGGTGCTGCCGTGGCCGTCGCGGGCCGCGCCTTGTTCGACTACGGCGTGCTGCTGCGCTTCTCGTCTATCCGCGCCCGGCCCATCGCGCTCGACATGCTCGCGCATCTGGTGTTTCTGCTGGCGAGTCTGTGGCTCGCCGCACTCGTACCCACACTTTCGCTGGCCGTCGCCGCAGGTTCGCTGGTGGCGGCTCTCAATCTCGCGTGGTCGATCACGACCACGCCCGCTTTGCGCGATCTTGCGCGTTCGCTGCTGCTGCGACTGAATCCGAGGAAGAGCGCATGAACCAGGAAGTCATGGACGAAGCCGTGCTGGTGCCGGCTCAGCGCAGCGCGCTGGATCAATTGCCCGCTGCGCTGGTTACGCCACCGGCACGCGAAACCCCACCGCGCCGCGTGCCGCCCGCAGGCAAGCAGGTGCGGGTGGCAATCGTGCACGACTGGCTCGTCACCTACGCGGGTGCCGAGCGCGTGCTGGAACAGATCGTCGCGTGCTTTCCGGATGCCGATCTGTTTAGCGTGGTCGACTTTCTGGAGGACCGCAGCTTTCTGCGCGGCAAACCGGTGACCACCTCGTTTATCCAGAAGCTGCCGAAGGCGCGCACGAAATACCGCGCCTATCTGCCGTTGATGCCGATCGCGATCGAACAGCTAGACGTCTCGGCCTACGACGTAGTCATTTCGAGCAGTCACGCGGTGGCCAAAGGCGTGCTGACCGGGCCTGACCAGGTGCACATCAGCTACGTGCATTCGCCGATCCGCTATGCGTGGGATTTGCAGCATCAGTATCTTCAGCAGTCGAAGCTCACCAGCGGGCCGAAGTCGGCGCTCGCGCGGATGATTTTGCATTACATGCGCAACTGGGATATCCGCACCTCGAACTCCGTGGACACCTTCGTGGCCAATTCGGAGTTCATCGCGCGGCGTATCCGCAAGGTCTATCAGCGCGAGGCGCAGGTCATTTTCCCGCCGGTCGATGTCGACGCGTTCGCGTTGCACGAGCAAAAGGACGACTTCTATCTGACGGCGTCGCGCATGGTGCCGTACAAGAAGATCGATCTGATCGTGGAAGCGTTCGCGCGCATGCCGCAGCGGCGTCTCGTCGTGATCGGAGATGGACCGGATATGCAGAAGATCCGCGCCAAGGCGTCGGCGAATGTGCAGATCATGGGTTATCAGCCGTTCAAGGTGCTGCAGGATCATATGCAGCGCGCGAAGGCCTTCGTGTTCGCGGCCGAGGAGGACTTCGGCATTTCGGTGGTGGAGGCGCAGGCTTGCGGCACGCCCGTGATTGCGTATGGCAAGGGCGGGGCGTTGGAGACTGTGCGCGATTTGTCGGACCCACGGCCCACTGGCATGTTTTTCGATGAACAACGCGCCGAGTCGATCATCGCCGCCGTTGAAGCGTTCGACTCGCATGCCGGCAGCTTCGCCGCCAAAGATTGCCGCGCGAATGCCGAACGTTTTTCCACCGCGCGTTTTCGCGAGCGTTTCTTTGCCCATGTACGCGCCGCTGTGCCGGCGATGCAGGGCGCGATGTTGCCTGCGTTCGAACCGTATGTGGCAGAAGCGGTGGCAGGAGCGGTGGCAGACGCGTTGCCTCAGACCTTACGTCAACCTGCTGAGAAGTCTGCCGCCTCACACGCGCCCCGCATTCTGGCGCTCGACCAAAGCGGCGTACTTGGCGGCGCGGAATTATCGTTGCTGGAGATCGTGAAGGCGTTGCGCTCGCGCATCGAAGTCGTGCTGTTCGACGACGGCCCGTTTCGTACCGCGCTCGACACGGCTGGCGTGAACGTGCGCGTGCTGGATTCCGGCGCGTTGCGCGAAGTGCGCAAGCAGGGCGGCACGCCGCCGCTTGGGCAGGCGCTCAAGGGCGTGGCGGCGCTGGTGCGCGCCACGGTCGCGCGTGCACGTACGGCTGATGTGCTGTACGCCAACACGCAGCGCGCGATGGTGATTGGCGCCATCGCCGGGCGGCTCGCGCGGCGGCCCGTGGTGTGGCATCTGCGCGATATCGTCAGCGCGGAGCATTTCGGCGCGAAGCAGTTGCAGATCATCAAATGGTGCGCGCGGCTCGGTCTCGCGCATGTGATCGCGAATTCCGCCGCGTCCGCCAAGGCATTTTCCGAGTTGACCGGTTTCGACGCGAAACGGATCGACGTGGTGTTCAACGGCATCCCTTCGGATGCCTTCGACGCCCTGCGTCACGTCCCGCAAGCCACCTTGCGCGCGCGCCTGAATCTGCCGCAGGACGCGTTTCTCGCGGGCTCGTTTAGCCGCCTCGCGCGCTGGAAGGGGCAACACGTGCTGCTCGAAGCGATGGTGCTCAACCCGCATATGCATGCCGTGCTGGTGGGCGCGCCGCTTTTCGGCGAGGACGCTTACGAGGTCGAGTTGCGCGCCTTCGTGGCGAAGCACGGACTCGGTGACCGCGTGCATTTCCTCGGTTTTCAGCACGATATCGCGGCCTGCATGTGCGCAGTGGATGCCGTGGTGCACACGTCCATTACACCGGAGCCGTTTGGCCGGGTGATCGTGGAAGGGATGCTGGCGCAGCGGCCGGTGGTGGCGTCGCGCGCGGGTGGCGTGCTGGAGATCATCGACGATCACGAGAACGGCCTGCTGTGCACGCCGGGTGATGCGCATACACTCGCCGATACGCTGGCCGAACTGCGCTCGAACGGCGAACTACGCGAGCGGCTGGTGAACAACGGCTATCGCACGGCGTTGAATCGCTTTGGCGCCGCCAATTACGTGGATGGCGTGGCGCGTATCCTGAACGGCGTGGTGGCGGGGTAATCCTTTCCCGAGCAAGCCTCGCGGCAACAGGCAAAAAGGCCGCGGTGATGTCCCTTACAGGACGGCACCGCGGCCTTTAACTTTTGTGCTGACGGGTTGATGCGTCGTTCACGTCAAACAGCCGCTGTGTAAAACAAAGACGCGAGGGACCCGTTTCTGTTGTTGACGTGCCGTCCTCGCACCGCGGCCATGCGTTGTTGCGTGTCAGCCGTTTAGAGAAGCGACGCGCCGGTTCTTGGGCTTCAAACTCGCGGACCATTGCATGGCCGGCAATTCGACCAGCCGATAGAACAGATACGCCACCGGGATCGCGACCAGCATGAAACCGAACGACGGCCAGATCGACATCTGCAAGGCCGAGCGATACAGCAGCGACGACAGCAGCACGAAGATAGGCAAGTGGATCAGATACAGCGAAAAGCTGAAGTCGCCAAAGCGCGACAATCCGGCGGAAAGCCACGAAGCCGCCGTGCGACGCTCGAGCGCCTTGTACAGATAGAACGCAAAACCCAGTGCCCACAATTGAAACGCACCGTACTGACCGAAGTGAAAGGCCACGCAGCCCGCCGCAACGAGACCCGCTGCGACCGCGTACCACCACACGGAGGCGGGCCGTGCCGCTTGCTTCGAAACGGCCGCACGCGCCTTGGCGTCCGCGATCCACGCACCGAGGGTCCACGAAAACCAGTACGAAGTGAAGAACTGGATGTCGTGACGTTCGAGCGCGTAGGCCGAGACGAGATTGACGAGCCCCACGATGGCGAGCACCCAGTTCATGCCGATGCGCCGCCGCAAGGCAAACAGCAATGGATAGATCACATAGAACTGCACTTCGAGCGACAGCGTCCAGAGCGCGCCATTCGAGCCGTAGGTCTTGCCCGCCACGCCTTGCAGCGAAAACAGGTTGACAAGGAACGCGTGCAGCCCAATCTCACGCACCTTGTGATTGACCGGCGGCAGATGCAGGCTGGCCCAGTCGAGCGCGAAGGTCAGCAGCAACGCCGCGAGCAGCACCGGATAGATGCGCGCAAAACGCCGCGCCCAGAAATTGGTGTTGTCGAGCCGGTACGCCGGGTCGCTCGCGAGCTTGAATGCCGCGCCGCGATGAATGCAGTAGCCGCTGATGACGAAAAAAATCGGCACGCCAGCCGAGCCCCATGCGATCGGGAAGGTCAGATACGCCGCGATGGCGTTCAGACTGAGCGCATGACCGACGCTTGCGTGGAAGCTCTGCATGCCCACCCACACGACCTGGCGGCAATGAAAATACGCGACGAGCAGCGCGGCGAACCCGCGCATGGCGTCGATGACGTGTTCCTTGCCGGCGGCGTCCGCGCGTGTTTCGACCCGCTCCGTGCGCGCTGTGCGCTGCGGGTGCGTGTGAAACGGCAGGGAGGCGCGGCTCGGATCGAAGGCGGGGTCGCTCATACGCGGTCCTTTCCATACAGGTGAGGGGCTGGTGACGCGGCGTGACGCAACATGCGTTGCCTGAATGCCTCGAAGAACGCATGTGCAGCCGCACGGCCATCCTAGTGCAGTGCGAGCGTAAATAATTGAATAAAAATTCTCCGCCTGTTGCCCCGGTGGTATGAGATTTATTGCGCATTTTTATCAATGCGTTTGTGATTCATGCGACGAATTATTTACCGTTTTTTTCATGGTAGTTTGATGCTCTGATTCTTCTGACCCGAGGTGGAGTCATGAACCTGCATCTGCTCGCCGGCATTGCCGTGCTCCTGATTCTGGTGGCCGCGTCGGCCTACCGTGAGGCGTTGCGCAACGAGCCCATTGGCCGTGTGCGGATCAATCCCGCCAGAATGCCGCCTGCCGATGAGGGCGAGGAGGAGGCGATTTAATTCCGAATGAATCAGCCAGAACCAGAGAGATTTTTTTAAAAGTCTGCGTTTAATTTTTATCGAAGGCTAGATCAGCTTTCAGGAACATCTGTAGCGGACCCGTTCGCCGTCCGCGAGGCGAATTACACCTGTTCAACAACCGATGTGGGAATGCATACCATGCTGAAAGTCACTAAAGCCGTATTTCCCGTGGCGGGTCTCGGGACACGGTTCCTGCCGGCCACCAAGGCAAGCCCCAAGGAAATGCTGCCCATCGTCGACAAGCCTCTGATCCAGTACGCCGTGGAAGAGGCCATCGCGGCCGGCATCACCGAAATGATCTTCGTGACGGGCCGCAGCAAGCGCGCCATCGAGGATCACTTCGACAAGTCCTATGAGATCGAGTCGGAACTGGAAGCGCGCGGCAAGGCGCAACTGCTCGAACTCGTTCGCAGCATCAAGCCCGCGAACGTCGACTGTTTTTACGTGCGCCAGGCCGAGGCACTCGGTCTCGGTCACGCCGTGATGTGCGCGGAAAAGCTGGTGGGCGACAGCCCGTTCGCCGTGATTCTCGCGGACGACCTGCTGCACAGCACGCAGCCGGTCATGAAGCAGCTCGTCAACGTCTTCAATCACTATCACAGCTCGGTGGTGGGCGTGGAAACCATCGCGCGGGAGGACAGCCGTTCGTACGGCGTGGTGGACGGACGCGAGTGGGAAGAGGACGTGATCAAGCTGTCGGGTATCGTCGAAAAGCCGGCGCCGAGCGACGCGCCGTCCAATCTCGGCGTGGTGGGCCGCTATGTGCTGATGCCGACCATCTTCAAGCATATCCGCGCGCTCAAGCCGGGCGCGGGCGGCGAACTGCAACTGACCGACGCGCTGGAGTCGCTGCTGAGCGAAGAACAGGTGCTGGCTTATCGCTACTTCGGCACGCGCTTCGATTGCGGCAGCAAGCTGGGCTACCTGAAGGCGACGGTGGAATTCGCGCTGCGTCATCCGGAAGTGAAAGCGGATTTCGAGGCGTATCTGCAGAGCTATCTGCCGCTGCATCTCACGGCTGCGGCGGCCTGAACGCTGAGGCCAGCAGCGCGCGTACGTCGTCGTCGGTGGTTTCGGCGAAGTCGTCGTAGAACTGCCCAACGCTGAAAAAGACTCGCGGCGTCATCACACAGACGAATTCGTCGATGGCGTCGCCGAGTCTTGCGCGGGCATCGTGCGGCGCAACCGGCAGCGCCGCCACGATTTTCGCCGGCGCGTGGCCGCGCAGGGCGCGCACCGCGGCGAGCAGCGTGGCACCCGTGGCCATGCCGTCATCCACCACGATGGCGACGCGCGCTGTTACGTCCACCGCCGGTCGAGCCGCGCGGTACAGGATTTCGCGCCGCGCCAGTTCGAGCCGTGCGGCAGCGAGTGCCTGAGCAAATTCGGGCTCGCCGACCGCAGCTTCGCGCATCAGCGCATGGTCCACGTAAAGCGCACCACCCGAGGCCAGCGCGCCCATCGCCAGTTCTTCCTGCCAGGGCACCCCGAGCTTGCGCACCATCAACAGATCGAGCGGCGCCTCCAGCGCGGCGGCCACTTCCCAGGCCACCGGCACGCCCCCGGGCGGCAGTGCGAGCACCACCACGTCAGGGCGTTTTGCATAAGCACGCAGATGCCGCGCGAGCGCGCGGCCGGCTTCCGTTCGATTCGCAAAGATGCGGTCCATGACTAGCGACCTCCCACGCGATGACCCCGGCGGCCCCGGTCAGGACGCCTTCTTTACCTCGAGCCGGAACTTGTGGAGCAACGGCTCGGTGTAGCCGCTTGGCTGCTGACGGCCTTCGTACACCAGCGCACAGGCGGCCTTGAAGGCGAGCGACGCGTCGAAGTTGGGCGCCATCGGCTGATAGTGCGGGTCGCCCGCATTCTGCTGATCCACCACCTTCGCCATGCGCTCGAAAGTCTCCTGCACCAGTTCACGCGTGACGACGCCGTGGTACAGCCAGTTCGCGATGTGCTGGCTGGAAATGCGCAGCGTGGCGCGGTCTTCCATCAAGCCGACGTTGTTGATGTCCGGCACCTTCGAGCAACCCACGCCCTGATCCACCCAGCGCACCACGTAGCCGAGAATGCCCTGTGCGTTGTTTTCGACTTCCTGGCGGATCTCGTCGTCGCTCCACTTCGCGGCTTCGACCACCGGAATGGTCAGCAGACCGTCGAGCAGTTCGTCGCGCACGCTCGCCAGGTCGATCTTTTCCAGTTCCTTTTGCACCGCCTGCACGTCCACCTGATGGTAGTGCAACGCATGCAGCGTGGCGGCGGTGGGCGAGGGCACCCACGCGGTGTTGGCGCCGGCCTTCGGATGAGCGATTTTCTGTTCCAGCATGGCGTGCATCAGATCCGGCATGGCCCACATGCCCTTGCCGATCTGCGCGCGGCCACGCAGGCCCGCAGCCAGACCCACCAGCACGTTGCTGCGCTCGTAGGCGCTGATCCACGCGGTGGATTTCATGTCGCCCTTGCGCAGCATCGGGCCCGCTTCCATGGCGGTATGCATCTCGTCGCCGGTGCGGTCGAGAAAGCCGGTGTTGATGAACGCGACACGCTCCGAGGCCTGCGCGATACAGGCGGCGAGGTTCACGCTGGTACGGCGTTCCTCGTCCATGATGCCCATCTTGATCGCATTGCGTTCGAGCCCGAGCAGGTCTTCGACGCGTGCAAACAGCTCGCTCGCAAACGCGACTTCAGCCGGGCCGTGCATCTTCGGCTTGACGATGTAGATCGAGCCGGTGCGCGAGTTGAGCTTGTGCTGACGGTCGTGCAGCGCGCACAGCGTGGTGATGACGGCATCGAGAATCCCTTCCGGAATTTCGTTGCCGTCGCGATCGAGCACCGCCGGGTTGGTCATCAGGTGACCCACGTTGCGGATGAACAGCAGCGAGCGGCCGTGCAGTTTCACGTTCGCGCCGTCCGCGCCGGTGTATTCGCGATCCGCGTTGAGGCGGCGCGTGAAGGTCTTGCCGTTCTTGGTGACCTCTTCCGTGAGATCGCCGTTCATCAGACCGAGCCAGTTGCGATAGAGCTGGACCTTGTCGTCCGCGTCGACGGCGGCCACCGAGTCTTCGCAGTCGATGATCGTGCTCACCGCCGCTTCCATCAGCACGTCCTTGACGTGCGCGCTGTCGGTCTTGCCGATCGAGTCGCTGGCGTCGATCTGGATTTCGAAGTGCAGGCCGTTGTGCTTGAGCAGCACGGCGGAGGGCGCGCCCGCTTCGCCTTGATAGCCGATGAACTGCGCCGGCGTTTTCAGTACGCTGCTGCCGCTCTTGAACGTCACCACCAGTTTGCCGTCTTCGACGCTGTAGCGCGTGGCATCCACGTGCGAGCCGCTTGCGAGCGGCGCCGCCTGATCGAGGAAGGCACGCGCCCGCGCGATCACGCGCTCGCCGCGCACGGGGTTGAAGGCGGCCTGCTTTGCAGCGCCGTCGGTGTCGGGAATGGCGTCGGTGCCGTACAGCGCGTCGTACAGGCTGCCCCAACGCGCATTGGCGGCGTTGAGTGCATAACGCTGGTTGGACAGCGGCACCACCAGTTGCGGGCCAGCCTGCTCGGCAATCTCGCGGTCCACGTGGTCGGTCGTGGCGCTCACCTTGGCGGGCACCGGCACGATATAGCCGATGCTTTCGAGGAAGCTGCGGTAGGCGGCGAGGTCGCGCACCGGGCCGGGATGCGCGCGGTGCCATTGATCGAGTTCGGTTTGCAGGCGGTCGCGCTCGGCCAGCAGCGCGCGGTTCTTCGGGGCGAGGTCGTGCACGAGCGCGCCGAACCCGTTCCAGAATGCGTCGCTGTCGACACCGGTGCCCGGCAGGGCCTCCTGTTCGACAAACTGGAAGAGATTCGCGGCTACCTGCAGTCCGCCTGCCTTGGTCGTCTGAGTCATGGACTGCTCCATCTATGTTGGCTGGGCCGATGTGGGGTCATCGGCCTGGTCATGCTGTACTTCGATGCTGTGCTTAGAGGCTGTGCTTCAAGGCGCGTGCTTCGAGCGGTTGCTTTACCGTGGCTGCGGTATCAACCGTTGAGCGCGGCGGCGCCCGCCTTGGCGATCTGCGCGTCCTGATCCGCCTTCACGCCGGACACACCCACTGCGCCGATCACCTGGCCGTCGACGATCACCGGCACGCCGCCTTCCAGCGTGCCCGACAGCACCGGCGCGCTCAGAAACGCGGTGCGGCCGCCGTTGATCATGTCTTCGTATTGCTTCGATTCACGCCGCCCGAGTGCGGAGGTGCGGGCTTTCTCCGTGGCGATGTACGCACCAATCGGTGCACAGCCGTCGAGGCGCAGCAGACTGAGCAGATGGCCACCATCATCGACGACCGCAATCGTGACGGGCCATGCGTTCTTCTCGGCCTCGGCTCGCGCGGCAGCGAGAATCTGCGTGGTTTCGGCAACGCTCAACACGGATTTCGTCAGCATAATGAATTTTCCTGTACAGGTGAAAGTAATGAAGCTTTGACAGACACGGTCGCTAATTTTACGTCCAAGCGGCCTGAGCGTGAGGCGGAAATCGCAGGCAGCCTTGCTGGGCGTGGATCGGACCTTGTCTGGATCGTCGTCGGGATGTAACCGTGCTTAATAATTGCCGGTGATTTGCCAATGGCCCACCGGCCGTTTTTTGTGCCACTCTGTGATGTCCGACTTCGCAAGGCGTCCATCATGTCCCGCACCTCGCAATCCATTTCAGCGCTGCCGTCCGCCAGTCCAACCTACAGCGCCACCTTGCGCGTGCTGCACTGGCTGACCGCGCTCTGCATGTTCGTGGTGATTCCGCTCGCGTGGTACATGACGAGCATGGACCGCCATGATCCGTCGCGCGGCAACTGGGTGAACCTGCACAAGTCCATCGGGCTGACGGTGCTGCTGCTGACGCTGATTCGCGTGGTCACGCGGCTCGCGGGCAGCGCGCCGCCGTTGCCGCAAAGTATTCCGGCCTTCGAACAAACCCTCGCGCACATCGGTCACGGGCTGCTGTATCTGATCCTGTTCGCCATGCCGATCAGCGGCTACATCAATTCGTATGGCGGCGGCCATCCGGTGAACTGGTTCTGGCTGTTTCAGGTGCCCGCCGTGGTGCCGCAGGACAAGGCGCTCGGTCATCTGGGCTCACGCATTCACGGGCTGCTGGCCTACCTGACTTACGTGCTGATCGCGGGGCACGTGCTGGCGGTGGTGTATCACCAGTTGATCCAGCGGGTGGACATTCTGGGCCGCATGACGGGACGGGCAGGCAAGCGCTGAGGCGTTTTTTGTCCGGGCGCGGGGTGACTTACAATCGGTTTTCGGTCTGTCATTTCGTCCCATTTCGTCTCATTTCGTCTCTTCTCGCCCGGTCTTTGCCATGCCTTCCATCAGCGCTCTTTACGTCTATCCGGTCAAATCGTGCGGCGGGATAGCCGTGAGCGAGGTGCGGCTGTTGCCCACCGGGCTCGAATACGACCGCAACTGGATGGTGACCAATCCGGCCGGCCGCATGCTGACGCAGCGTAGCCACGCGCGTCTTGCGCTCGTCGAGGTCGCGCTGGACGAGCACGACCTGATCCTGTCGGCGCCAGGCATGGCCGCGTTGCGCACGCCACTCGCAATCGAGAGCACCGCGTCGATGCAAAACGTCACCGTGAGCATCTGGGACGACACCGTGCAGGCATTCGATACCGGGCCGGAAGCCGCTGGCTGGTTTTCGAGCTTTCTTGGCGAAGCGGCGCGCCTCGTGCGCTTCGATCCCTCCGTGCCGCGTCCGGCCGACGCGCGCTGGACCGGTGGCATCGCGGCTACGGCGCAGTTCTCCGATGGGTTCCCGCTGCTGGTGATCGGCGAGTCCTCGCTCGACGACCTCAACACGCGGCTCACCGGCAAGGGAGCGCCGTCCATTCCGATGAACCGCTTCCGGCCCAATCTGGTGATTGGCGGGCTCGATGCATACGAGGAGGACTACGTGGAGCAGGTCACGATCCAGGCATGGGATGGCATCGAAGCGGCGCGCGCGACAAGTGGCGAACGCGCGGTGCAGTTGAACCTGATCAAGCCGTGCGCGCGCTGTCCGATTCCCACCATCGATCAGGCAACCGGCGCGCCCCATGCCGACTGGCCGAACGAACCGCTGGATACGATGGCAACGTATCGAGGCAATGCGCGGCTCGACGGTGCGTTGACGTTCGGCCAGAACGCGATCGTTGCCGCAGGCGAGGGCGCCGTGCTTGCACTGGGCCAAACGGTCGACGCCGAATTGAGCTTCGGCGACTAGATGTTTTTGATGCAGCGACGGCGCAGCGCCGCCGTTGCATCGGCGTCGATGCGGTTGTTACCCCGTCATTGACCCTACGCGCGCAATAGCAGCCCAAAGATTTCGAAGGCGATGCCTAGCGCGATAATGGTGATGGGCAACGTCAGTACCACGACCCATACCATCAGGCTCGACGAAGGCGCACGGCGTGCGGTTGAGACCGTGGCCGGTCCCGGGCTTTCATATTCTTTCATGATCCTCGTTCATTCAAGGCGTGGGGCCGCATCCAGGCAGGCCATGTGTGCGATGCGACAGCGCTGCGCATCGGCGTAGGTGGCCACGAAGACAGGTCACCACAGCGTCTGGAGGATATGCCGCCAAGCTTAAACCACAATGAGGAGTGGGGTAGGCCACGAGGGCCGGGTGCCGCCGCGTAAGAATCGGGCCGCGTAGTCGCCCCGTCATCGCTTCGTAGTTGCGCCGCAGTTTTTCTCGCATTTTCATTTTGTGGCGTCTCTTAAGGCTGCTTTAAGTTACGGTCAATACATTGGATCCGTGTCTCGCGCTTTGGTCGGCCTCCCCTCCGATCAAGGTTTCGACATAGTCCGTGTGTATGTTGTCAGTAACGTCCAGTTGCCCTTGGCTCCGCCTCGGCGCGACCTTTGCAGGCCCGGCCCTATGCCGGGCCTTTCTTTTGACGCCGCCGCATCGGGCCTCGATGCGAGGCCATCACATCAGAGCCACGTCCGGCTCACTGCACTTAACGTGATTCCCGCCAATGGTGTCGAGCGTGCACGCCTTGACTCGCCACGCGCGCTCGCACGCAGATAGAGACCGCGCAGGGTCGCGCCGCTTTTCCCACTCGCACCATTCCAGAAAAAATACGCAAAACGTTGAATGGAGATGAAGCGAAACTGACTCGGTAAATATTCGATTTGTCATGTTTATGTTTCTGTTTTGCCGCCTATACTTTTTCATGTGTGACTCATTTGCGCGTCAGAGGCACCCTGTATTGATGACGTGACGCGCTTTGCATAGAACTATCGTGTATCAAGATGGCTTCATCCATGACACCAACTGAAGACGAAGACAAGGCCCAACTCCCGTGTTATCGGAGCGGTGCGGCGGCGCGCCTCGCGCGCATGCCGGTCACCACGCTGCGTATCTGGGAGCGGCGCTACGGTGTGGTCTCGCCGCCCAAGACGCCGTCGGGCCAGCGTCTGTATTCATCGCAGGATGTGCGGCGGCTGGTGCTGCTGAAGAAACTTGTGGAGCGCGGTCACGCCATTGGCTCGATTGCCCGGCTCGAACTGGATCAACTCGACCGCCTCGCGCTGACGTACGCCGAGGCGGCCTTTCCCCCTGACCCTGCAGAGAAGGATTCGGAATCGACCCTGGTGATCGTCGGCACGGCCCTCGCGCGCCGTCTGCGTAGCGATCTGCCGCAACTGCAATCCGCCACCCAGCCACGCCTGACGGTTTTCGACGACCTGCAGGATGCGAGGGCGCACGATCTGAAGACAGATGCGCTGGTGATCCACGTGGCGTCGTTGCAGGACGATGCGGTGCAGGCCGTGCTTGCGCTTGGCGAAAAATGGCATGCCAAGGTCATGGCGGTGGTGTACGCGTTCGGCACGGAGCATGGGGTGAGTTCGTTGCGTCACGCGGGCGTGCGGGTGTATCGCGAACCGCTGGAGAAGAATCAGGCGTTGCAGGTCTTGCACGATCTGTCGCCGCAGCAGCAGCCACGTGATGCCCTCGAGACCTATGCCCGCACGCCGCGCCGCTATTCGGACGAGACCCTCGCGGCCATTGCGGGGCGCTCATCGACGATTGCCTGCGAGTGTCCGCGGCACCTCGCGGATCTGGTGCGGCAACTGTCGGCCTTCGAGCAGTACAGCGACGATTGCCAGTCACGTTCGCCCGCCGATGCCGCGTTGCATCGCTACCTGGCGGAGATTGCCAACCGCGCCCGCGCGATGTTCGAACTGGCGCTCGAGCGGGTGGCGCGTGAGGAGCGGTGGGCGCCTGAGGAAACCTGATCGCGCGGGAAGGCGAGGGGCTGAATAGCGGCGTATCACATTGTCAGGCCGAGGATGCGATGCACGTGAATCGGGTTGTTTCGAGTCGTCGCAGGCAGGTGGCCACAAGTGAGCCGGCCTATGTGAACCGGCGCCGATGAGTCACTCTTGAAGCAGATTTAACGCTTTGCAGTTCTCGCGGACCGGCCTACGCTAACAAGGCGGAGTGGCCTTGCAACGGATGTCCCCGATCCGCGGGCCGTTCTGCTTTACTGAAGTGCGCGCCCCCATGTCGGCTGCCGGGAGCGCGCATCTTTTTTGGGGCATCTTTTCTACAGCGTCTTTCTGCGGTGCCTGGTCGGGGCGGTTGCTTCCTGTCAATTTGCCGTCGTTTTTTCCAGGCCTGATCCCTGCCGTTATTTCTGTACGCTCAACGCGGCAATGCGCTTCCACACTCCATTGACGGACCGATAATTGCTTCGGAGCGCTTAGCATTTTCCTCCTGCACATTCCCTTGCTGGCATTCAACTGACTGGCGTCTCCGCTCGCCGCTGCGCTTCCGGCTGACGCGGGCTTGTCCACGAAAGCGGCGTCTTCGGCCGTCCGCGGGTATCATCAAGCCAGTCGCACCGACAACCGCCAACACACCCGCCATTGCAACCGCTTGTGGAGGAATTCATCGTATGAGCGCGCCTGAAGAAATCGTATTCCTGCTCGATGTCGACAATACCCTGCTGGACAACGATCACGTGGTGGCGGATTTGCGCACCCATCTGACCGAACAGTTCGGCACCACGAGCAGCAACCGGTATTGGGAAATTTTCGAAACCCTGCGCAGCGAACTCGGCTACGCGGATTATCTGGGGGCCTTGCAACGTTACCGGCTGGAGCGGCAGTGCGATACCCGGCTGATGTTGATGTCGTCGTTCCTGATCGACTACCCGTTCCCCACCCGCGTGTTCCCCGGCGCGCTCGACGCGCTGGCGCGTCTGCGCACGCTCGGGCCCACGGTGATCCTGTCCGATGGCGACGTGGTGTTCCAGCCGCGCAAAATCAAGCAGGCCGGGCTGTGGGACGCGGTGGAAGGCCGCGTGCTGATCTACGTGCACAAGGAACAGATGCTGGGCGAGGTGGAGCAGCGCTATCCGGCGCGGCGCTACGTGATGATCGACGACAAGCTGCGCATCCTGGCTGCGATGAAAGAGATCTGGAAGGCGCGCCTGAAAACGGTGTTTCCGCGCCAGGGGCACTACGCGCACGATCCGGTCGCGCTGACGACGTATCCTTCAGCGGATGTGACGGTGGAGCACATTGGTGAGCTGGCTACCATGAGTCTGGAGGCGCTGACGGCGTAGTGGTAGCAGGCTGCGCGATGGCGGGTCCGTCGCGGCCCGCTGCATTGGGTCGAACTCATCGCGCAGCCGGTTCCCAGTCAAACAGGTTTCGCCTCTGCGAGTACACTGGCCCGAAACCGCGTGGGGAGATCTGCTGGTGTCAGCAGATCGACCCGCACGCCGAGCAAAGTCTCCAGTTGTTCCTGCAAGCCGCCAAGGTCGAATAACGTGGTGCCAGGCAGCGCATCGACCAGCAGATCCAGATCGCTGCCTTCCTCGTCGGTCCCGTGCAAAGCGGACCCAAAGACGCGCAGATTTTCTACGTGAAAGCGGCTCACCGCTTCGCGTACTGCGGTGCGCTTCATCTCCAGTGCAACAGACGGTCGCATGAACTTCCTCTTGACCAACATCATTGAGGGGACGGGTACGCGAGTATAAAGTTTTGAGGTCGTTCCACTGGAAAGACCGGCAGATTGCACATTCACCCGTCCACTCATTCGCCGCTTCTGATCAAGGCACGATATCTGCTGCTCTTGTAGCCTTGTGGCCGCGCGCAGAACCGTCACGCGCTTGGCAACACGCTTCACAGCAAGTTTCACAGCAAGCTCTGCAACACGCTTCACGTCCCGTTTGACACGAAATCGTCGTCTGCGCCCGCGACCATGTCATTGATGACCGTTCGATGAATCACCCGGCGGGTGCGTCGCCCTGCGAACGTCCGCCCGCGCCGTCTCTTGCGTTATCCCGCATGTTTCGCGCGCCACGAGGCGCGCCGGCAATCCATATCATGGAGTGACCCGATGGCCGAAACCCGTTCGAATCTCCCCGAATCCCTCAACCAGGCGCCGCTGGATCCCGACACCCTGCGCAAGATGCAACGCTACTGGAACGCCTGCAACTACCTGGCGGCCGGCATGATCTACCTGCGCGCCAACCCGTTGCTGCGCGAGCCGCTCAAGCCCGAGCACTTCAAACGGCGCCTGCTCGGACACTGGGGCTCGGATCCGGGGCAGAGCTTTTTGCTGGTGCATCTGAATCGCCTCATCAAGAAGCTCGATCTGAACGTGGTCTATATTGCCGGCCCTGGGCATGGGGCGCCGGCCACGCTCGCCAGCAGCTATCTGGAAGGACGCTACTCGGAAATCTATCCGGACCGCAGCGAGGACGAAGCCGGCATGCTGCGCTTTTTCCGCCAGTTCTCGTTTCCCGGCGGCATTGGTTCGCACTGCACGCCGGAAACGCCCGGCTCGATTCACGAAGGCGGCGAACTGGGTTACAGCCTTTCGCATGGCTATGGTGCCGCATTCGACAACCCCGACCTGATCGTCACCGTGATGGTGGGCGACGGCGAAGCGGAGACCGGGCCGCTCGCCACCTCGTGGCATTCGAACAAGTTTCTCAATCCGATCCGCGACGGCGCAGTGCTGCCGGTGCTGCATCTGAATGGCTACAAGATCGCCAATCCGACCATTCTGGCGCGCATCCCGCGTGACGAACTCGAATCGCTGCTAAGGGGTTATGGCCACGAGCCGTATTTCGTCGAAGGCGACGAGCACGAGCCGATGCATCAGAAAATGGCCGCGACGCTCGAGCATTGCATCGGCGAAATCCGCGCCATCCAGCAAAAAGCACGCTCGAGCGGTGACGCCGGACGTCCGCGCTGGCCGATGATCGTGCTGCGTTCGCCGAAAGGCTGGACCGGTCCGAAAGAGGTCGACGGTCACAAGGTGGAAGGCTCCTGGCGCGCGCATCAGGTGCCGGTTCTCGATCCGGCCACCAATGAGGCGAGTCTCAAACTGGTCGAAGAATGGATGAAGCGGTACGGCCCCGAGGACCTGTTCGACGAAAAAGGTCGCCTCGTTGCCGAACTGCGTGAGATGGCACCGCTCGGTGCACGCCGCATCAGCGCCAATCCGCACGCGAATGGCGGGCTGTTGTGCAAGGCGCTGGACATGCCGCCGTTCCGCGAATTCGGCATCGAGGTCGCCACGCCGGCGGCAAGCTATACCTCGCCCACGGAAGTGCTGGGCCGCTTCCTGTGCGAAGTAATGCGCCGGAACATGGATCAGTTTCGCGTGTTCGGTCCGGATGAAACGGCCAGCAACAAGCTGACCGCAATCTACGAAGCCTCGGAAAAAACCTGGCTCGCGGAAACCGAACCGAGCGATGCCGATGGCGGCGATTTGTCCGTCGACGGCCGGGTCATGGAAATGCTGAGCGAGCACACGCTCGAAGGCTGGTTCGAAGGCTACGTGCTTACCGGCCGTCACGGCTTGTTCGCCACCTACGAAGCCTTCGTGCACGTGATCGATTCGATGTTCAACCAGCACGCCAAGTGGCTGGAAAAATCGAAGCTCGAACTCAGATGGCGTCAGCCGGTGCCATCCATCAATCTATTGATCACGTCGCTGGTGTGGCGTCAGGATCACAACGGCTTCACCCATCAGGACCCCGGTTTTCTCGACGTCGTCACCAACAAAAGCCCGAACGTGGTGCGCATCTACTTGCCGCCCGACGCCAATTGCCTGTTGAGCGTGGCCGATCACTGTCTGCGTTCACGCGATTACGTCAACGTGATCGTGGCCGACAAGCAGCCGCATCTGCAGTACCTGGATATGGACGCGGCCGTCACGCATTGCACGAAGGGCATTGGCATCTGGGACTGGGCTTCCACGGACCACGGCACCGAGCCGGACGTCGTCATGGCCTGCGCCGGCGATATTCCGACGATGGAGTCGCTCGCCGCCGTGCAGATTCTTAAAGAGAAGTTTCCCGCGCTGAAGATCCGCTTCGTCAACGTGGTGGACCTGTTCCGCCTGATGCCCGATACCGAGCATCCGCACGGCCTGTCGGACCGCGATTTCAATTCGCTGTTCACGGCCGACAAGCCGGTGATCTTCAATTTCCACTCGTACGCGTCGCTGGTGCACAAGCTCACCTACAAGCGCGCCAATCACGAGAATCTGCACGTGCACGGCTATCACGAGAAAGGCAACATCAACACGCCACTCGAACTGGCGATCATCAACCAGGTGGATCGCTTTTCGCTCGCCATCGACGTGATCGAACGGGTGCCTGGTCTGCGCGGCGTGGGCGATCACACGAAGGAATGGCTGCGCGGCCAGATCATCGAGCAGCTTGCGTATGCGCACGAAGAGGGCATCGACCGGGACGAGATCCGCAACTGGACATGGACGGGGTGACGCAATGTCCGACACCGCTCACGCGCGCAACTCATCCGGTCCGCAGACCATCCTGGTGCTGAACAGCGGGTCGTCGTCGCTCAAGTTCGGGTTGTTCAGCGCCGGGCAGCCGGAGCGATCCGCTAACGGTGCTGCGAGCGCGCCCGATTCCAGCGATTCCAGCGACGAAGCGCTTCTGCTGGAAGGCAGCGCCGAGGGCATCGGTCGCGCGGATGGCCGGCTTCAGGTGAAGTCCGGTGATGGCAAGGTGCTGTTGCAGACGGATCACACCCTGCAGTCGCAAACCGAGGCGCTGCACAAGCTGGCCGAGATACTCGCGCAGCACGGGCATGCGCGGCCGGTGGCGGTGGGCCACCGCGTGGTGCATGGCGGTCCGCATCTCAGGGACCATCAGCGCATCACGCCTGCTGTCCGCAAACAGCTGGAGGACGCGGTCCACTTCGCGCCCCTGCATATTCCGCCCGCGCTGGCCCTCATCGACCAGGCCAGCAAGACCTTCGACGACGCGCTGCAATTCGCCTGTTTCGACACCGCCTTTCACCGGACCTTGCCGCCGGTTGCGGCGCAGTTGCCGCTGCCGCGCCGTTACGCCGAGGCCGGTGTGATCCGCTATGGCTTTCATGGTTTGTCGTACGAATCATTGGTGCGGCAACTCGGGGCCGAGCTGCCCGCGCGCGCCGTGTTTGCGCATCTGGGCAATGGTTCGAGTCTGTGCGCGTTGCGCGATGGCGTCAGCGTGCATACGTCGATGGGCCTGACCCCGACGGGCGGTATCCCGATGGCCACGCGCAGCGGCGATCTCGATCCGGGCGTGCTGCTGTATCTGATGCGCACCGAAGGGCTCGACGCGGACAAACTCGAAACGCTGCTGAACCACCAGAGCGGTCTCACCGGCTTCACGGAAGGCGAAGGCGACATGCAGGCACTGGTGAAACGCTGCGCGGCAGGCGATCAGCACGCCGAACTTGCCGTGGATGCCTTCGCCACGGCGGTGCGCAAATACGTGGGCGCCTACGCGGCATTGCTGGGCGGCATCGACTTGCTGGTGTTCGCGGGCGGTATCGGCGAGCACAGCGCCGAGGTGCGTCGACGCGTGTGCGCCGGACTGGAGTTTCTCGGCCTGCGCGTGGATGATCCGGCCGGCAAGGTGCGGACGTTGCATACGGAAGAAGAGCGGCAGATCGCACGTCATTGCCGCGCGTTGCTGCAGTCTTCTAGCTGAATTGCGGGCGGGCGGTTGGGTGTCAGGGTGGGATTCATTTAGCGTTTATTGCACGCTTATCAAGGGCACACCCTGGCTCGCCCGATTCTCACCTGGCCTCCACGGCGCATTTAACCCGCGCCGTTCTTCATCAAATCCATTCCGACCCGTTCCAACCAGTCACGCCCGACTCCGGCGGTTTCTTGCGTTTTTCTCGTGTTTTTCTGCTGCCCGCGTGGCATTCACGCGTCGCGCGGCACACCCCTTGCTCGAAGATGGTCAGCGCCGCGGCGAATCGATCGCCGCGCGATCAAGCCATGCGGTCAAGGGAGGCCAGATGCTCGATACCCCTGTGCGTGCAGCGGACCACGTCTCTACGCCGCGCGACGACAAGCGTGGCATTCACACCGCGCTTCCTGACGGGACAATTCATCAGGACTCGGTAAAAAATCCAGTGACCGCGCTCGCAGCGCTGGACACCCTCGACACTTTCCTCTCCGAGATCGCTTTCGATGCGGAGGATCCGCTCGCGTTGGGCGAGGTCCTGAGGCAACTGATCGAGCGTGGTTACGATCGACTGCCACTGCCAGGCAGTGGTGATACGTTGCTGCGCTGGCGCCTTCTTGCTGCCGTCGCGGCGCGCGATCTGGGCCTCGTGAAACTGTTCGAAGGCCACACGGATGCGCTGGCGATTCTCGCGGAGCTAGGCGGTGCGCGAGGCGGCTCACTGGGATTGCCTCAGCAGGCCGACGCCATGCAGGTACATCAGGCAAACCAGCCACACCCAGAACACGCATCGCAGCCCGACACAAACGCCAGGCAGACCGCGCCGCAGACTTGGGGCGTATGGGCCGCGGAAGCCCCCGACGCACGCTTGATCGCCACACGTGTGCGTGACGGCGACCGTGGCGCAGCATTGCAACTGAACGGCACCAAAGCCTGGTGCTCCGGCGCGCGTGTCGTGAGTCACACGCTCGTCACCGCATGGCTCGACGATCAGCCGATCCTCGCGGCGGTGGCGCTGAAGCAGTCATCGGTTTCGATTTCGACCGCACCGTGGCAGGCCGTCGGGATGCGCGCGACGCAAAGCGGCGACGTCCACTTCGACGGCACGCCCGCATCGCAGGTCGGCGCACGCGGTGCCTATGTCGGTCGTCCCGGTTTCTGGCAGGGCGGCGCAGGCATCGCCGCGTGCTGGTACGGCGCGGCTGCGGGTATCGCGGGAATGCTGGCCGACGCTGTCACGAAGCGCCCCGACGCACATCGACACGCGCATCTGGGCGAGGTGGATATCGCGTTGACCGGTGCTGCCGAAGTGCTGCGGGCGAGCGCCGCACAGATCGACGCCAACCCAGGCGCTGACCATCAGATCACAGCCATGCGCGCGCGTCTCGCGGTGGAAGCCGCTGCTACTGAAGTGATGCATCACGCCGGACGCGCGCTTGGCGCCGCGCCGCTGTGCCGCAATCAACGCTTCGCGCGCGCGATGGCGGATCTAGCCGTGTTCCTGCGGCAGAGTCATGCGGAGCGCGATCTGGCTGCGCTTGGCGAAGCACTGCTCAAAGAGGGGCGCGGCGGGTGGGCGCTTTGAGGTTTGCGCTCAGGTTGCGCTCAGTTTGCGTCAGGTTGCGCGTCAAACAAGGTTCGCCATGACATCGACAGAAAGCTATTTCGACGCGCTTTACGCCGAGGGCGATGACCCCTGGGGTTTTCGCAAGCGCTGGTACGAGCGCCGCAAACGCCTGCTCACACTGGCCATGTTGCCGCGTGAACGCTATCGCCATGCGTTCGAGCCCGGCTGCGCGAATGGCGAACTGTCCGCGCAACTCGCCTTGCGTTGCGACCGGCTGCTCGCTGCGGATCTCAACGAAACGGCCGTAGAACTCGCCAGAACGCGCGTTGCGGAACTGCCGAACGTGCGCGTCGAACGCCGCAGCGTGCCGCATGACTGGCCCGCCACGCAATTCGACCTGATCGTCTTGAGCGAGGTGGCGTATTACCTGGCCGATGCGGATCTCGAAGGGGTGTGCGCGTGCGTGTCGCGCTCGCTGGCGCAGGACGGCACCTTGCTCGCCTGTCATTGGCGCCGCGCGTTCGACGAAGCGCCGCAAACCGCCGCGCAGGTACATGCGTTGCTCGATGCACGCTGTGGGCTCACTCGGCTCGCCCGCTACGAAGATGCCGACATGCTGCTCGATGTATGGACGCGCGACGCGCGCTCGGTGGCTGAAAACGAGGGGTTGGCATGATAGGCGTCGTGATTCCCGTCCATAACGAAGAGGCGCTGCTCGCGCATTGCCTCGCGTCGATCATCGCAGCGAGCCACGCCGAAGCGTTGGCGGATGAGCCGGTGCAGATCGTCGTCGTGCTGGATGCCTGTACGGATCGCAGTGCGGCTATCGCGCGCAGCTTCGGTATCGAAACCCTCGCGTTGCGGGCGCGCAATGTCGGCATGGCGCGCGCAGCCGGTGCACGGCATCTGCTCGACAACGGCGCGCGCTGGCTCGCGTTCACGGATGCCGACAGCCGCGTCTCGGCGGGATGGCTCGCCGCACAGCTGGCGCTCGGCGCCGATGCGGTGTGCGGCTCGATCTGCGTCGATGACTGGAGCGGACATCCGCAGCACGTGCGCGACTATTTTCGCCAGACCTACGTGGATGCCGACGGCCATCAGCATGTGCACGGCGCGAACCTCGGCGTAGCGGCAACGGCGTATGAACGGGCAGGGGGTTTCGCGCCGCTGGCCTGTAGCGAGGACGTGGCGCTGGTCGAGCGTCTGGTCGAAACCGGCGCACGGGTGGCATGGAGCGCGGCGCCGCGGGTGGTCACGAGCGCGCGCGGTGCGAGCCGCGCACGCGGTGGCTTTGGCGACACGCTGTCGGGATGGGCGGCGAGACTCGATCGCGCGCCGGAAGCACGTCAGACGCGCGAGTCGCTTCAGCCGTTCGAGGCAGTCGAGACCGCCAGGGTCATCGAAACCATGGATACCGTCGACACCATCGACACGCTCAGCGCTGCGCAGGAACGCGAAGGCCGCCTCAGGACTGAGCCTTCGTGAGTTGCGCGGGCGTGTCGGGCGCGCCCATGCGGTTGGCGGCGTCAAGCGGAGTGACGCCGCTGGCGTCGCGCGCCGCGGGATTGGCGCCGTGCGCAAGCAGCAGATCGACGATCGCAGTGCGATTGAACATCGCCGCGATCATCAACGCGGTGCGGCCATCCGGTGACGCGCCTTCCACATTGGCGCCGTGCGCAAGCAGCGTCTCCACCACCGTTTCGAAGCCCTTGAACGCCGCTCCGGCAATGGGAGTTTGTCCGTTGTCGTTGCGCAGGTCAGGGTCGGCGCCGCGCTCGATCAGCGTACGGACCGCGTCCGCATGGCCGTGGTAGCTGGCCAGCATCAGCAGACTGTCGCCTTTCTCGTTGCGCAGGTTGGGCGGCACGCCCTTGTCGATCACGGCGGCCAGCATGCTGGCGTCGCCACGCCGCGCGAGGTCGAACACTTCGCGCGCGAGTTCGACCAGATCCGGGTCGAGCTCCTTGCGTGGCTCCGTTGCAGAAGGCTTGAGGTCGTCGTTCACGTCATGCTCCGTGCGTTGAGGAGGATCAGTTTTGCGGCTGATCCCGATGTCCCTGATTCGGCTCACCGCGGCCTTGCGGTTGACCCTGTGGCTGCGGACGCGCCTGAGGCTGCGCCGGCGGCCGCGAGTACTGCGGTTGCTGCGGCTGCATGGGGCGGCCCTGCGGCTGAGCCTGCATTTGCCCCTGCGGTTGTCCCTGCACCGGCGGATGGCCGTACTGAGCTTGCGGCTGACCCTGCACCGGCGGGCGGCCATACCCTTGCTGCGGCTGACCCTGCTCAGGCGGACGACCATACCCTTGCTGCGGCTGTCCCTGCTCAGGAGCACGGCCATAACCCTGCTGCGGCTGACCCTGCTCAGGAGGACGACCATAACCCTGCTGCGGCTGACCCTGTTCCGGCGGCCGCCCATACTGCGGCGGCTGTTGTCCCTGCGGACCACGCGGCGGCATGATCGGGCTCGTCTGTGGACGATACACCGGCTGACCGCCTTGCGGGGGCGGCGGATGTCCGCCATACCCGCCGCCCGGTGGATGCGGCGGCGGATTGCCATGCGGCGGCTCGTTGCGCCAGCGGTCACGATCGCCATACCACGGACGGCCCTGATAATAGCGGCCCCAGTAGGAGTCTATCGAGAACACCACCACCGGCAAACCGATCACTGCACCGTAGCTCGGCAGCGGGACGTAATTGCCTTCGTACGGATAGTTGATCGCGTCGCCATAGATCCAGCCACGCAGATCGTCCAGCGCCACGTCGCACCACGAATAGTCACTGACGCAGCCCATCACCGTGAGCGGTTGATTGGGACCGAGGCCGGTGACGACCGGATAGCTGTCGTCGGGGCCCGCCATCAGATTGACGGGCTGATTCGTGTAGGCCTGCACCTGGGCGAAGGCGAAGCACGGCAGCGCGAGCAACGAGGCAAGGGCGGCACGAGTGAGGGTTCGGGTTGCGTTGGTCTTGAGCAGCATGAAAGTCGCGCCTTGAAAAGCGCTTTTAAAGGATCGGAGCGCTGTAGTCGCGCGGTGATCGAGCTGCGTTCAGGTTAGCAGATGCGGCGCTGCCACATTGTTGCCTGGCCGTTGAAATCGTGACGGGAAGTAACAACCGCCGGCCACGAGCGAGGTGGCTGAAGCACGCGCAGCCATCGCCGCGCGGCAGTGCGATAACGGTCGTCCGGCCGCGGATTCAGCAACCGCGTTGGAGCCATCCCTACCGCTTACAAACCAGTCCTTGACCGCAGCCGCGCGCAAGGCGCATCGTCGAAACCACGACGGTGAAATCAAGGCCGCATAGCGAAGGCATTGAACGAAGCAGCAAAACAAAGCCCCGAATCAAATCCGCATCACTCGCGTGAGGAGCAGCGTATGGAACTGAACTTTCCCAACCCGAGCCGCAGCTACGACGCAGCGCGCCACTGCGTGTGTTTCTGGGGCTACGACAACGCCCGCGAGATTGCCTTCACCGTCAACGACAGTGTTTTGTCCAACCTGAGTCCAGGCAGCGGCATCGACGAACCAGCGGTGCTCGCGGCGTTCGACCAGCATCGCGAGCAGATTCTGCGTCTCGCGCGCGGATTGTATTCGGGTGGTCCGCAGAATCGCTACACGATTTCCTGAGACGCTCGTTGCCTCATGCGCCGGCACGCTGCCATGTGCGTACTGTGCGCGCCCCGTTTTGCGTTCGCGGTCTGTCATCGTGCGTAGCGCCGGTTACTTTTTCGTAATCGTCCGTCAGCGCGTCTCGCCCGTCAGTGACACGATGAAATCGAAAAACGCCCGCACCTTGGCGGGCGGGTGATGCCGCGACGGGTAGAGCGCATACAACGGATACAGTTCGTCGCCCCAGTCCGGAAACAGCTCCTTGACCTTGCCTTGCGCGAGCAGCGCTTCGGCGCCCAGTTCGAGAAACTGCGCCACGCCCTGGCCCGCCACGCAGGCGCTGTGCAGCGTGCCGACATCGTTCACCGTCAAGCGTCCCTGCGGTTTGATCACCACCCGCTTGCGGCCGCGATGAAATTCCCACTCGTAGGGATAGCCGGTTTCGGGATCGCGAAACTTGATGCACACGTGCTTGCCGCTTTCCAGATCCGCCGGTGCGACGGGGTGGCCATGCTTCTTCAGATACGAGGGCGCCGCCACCGTGAGGATGCGCGTGTCGAGCAGCTTGCGGGCAATCAGCGTCGAGGCACGCGGCTCGCCAAAGCGGATTGCGAGGTCGAAGCCGTCGGCCACCATATCGCCCAGCGTGTCGCGCGTCACCAGTTCGAGTTGCAGATCGGGATGCTGGTCGATGAACGCGCCCAGGCGCGGGCCGAGCACGAGACGCGAAAAGAACGGATCGATGGTCACGCGCAAACGGCCACGCACGGCCGTCGCGCCGTGGGCCGCCGAAGCCGCCGCTTCTTCGAGGCCGCCCAGCAGCGGCACGATCTGCTCGTAGAAGCGCCGGCCTTCGTCGGTGAGCGTGACCGAGCGCGTGGTGCGATCAAACAGACGAATGCCAAGACGCGTTTCGAGCCGCGCGATCGAACGGCTTACGCCGGATTGCGACATATCGAGCGCTTCACCGGCCGCGGCAAAACTGCCGCTATCGACGATCGCGGTCAACACACCCATTCCGTTCAGCATGCGTTCGTCAAATGGCATGAATGTCCCTTTAGCATGAATGGCAGCCCGTTCATGCTAACGCGAAATGACCATGACGAGGCCGCGAGGATGCGACTACACTAGGTAACCGGGCATGACGATTGCTCCGGCCATCTGAGCCTTTCGAGGTTTCGCCGCACTTTCCGCATTCAATACAAGGAGAACAAACCATGCATATCGTGACGAACGTGGGCCCGCTCGTAGCGCTGATCGCCGGCATCCTGATCCTCGTGGTGCCGCGCCTGCTCAATTTCATCGTGGCGCTGTATCTGATCATCATTGGTCTGCTGGGTCTGTTCGGCGACCATATCCACTGATCGAATCGGCCCGGCAGTTTTTATCAGTTTCTGCCTGCAACGCTGAGGCACGCGCTGCCGCGTGCCTCAGCGTTCCCGCCTGCGCACCTCGCGTTGTGATTCCAGGGTCTTCGGCCCGGCGAATTTCGATCATGCTAATCTCCCGCCGTCGAGGTAAAACCGCTCAGCGGTCGAAGTGATAGAGGGGATGCTGCATCGCATCACGCGATGTCCGGCTTGCCTGAACTAAAGAATCCCCCCGCGCGGCCGATAACCAGTAGGGCGCTTCTGGGCAAAGTGCGTCAGCGATGGCGCCGCCAGCCATGCGCCGTGGGTAGATGGGCGCGCCGGGCCACAAGGCGGCGCGCTTTTACCGCTTGTCGTGCCAGGTTTGCCGTTCCGTAGCTTTGTGGTTGCCCGGCGGTTGCCTTGCCGTTCCCCGCAGTTGCCGTACAGAAGCTCGTAGCTCCCTCACATTCTTCGCTGGAGACCCTGTGATTCGACGTAGCCTTGGCGGTCTGCTGCTCGCGCTGATTGGCGTGACCGCTGGCGTGGCCGGTTGGACGAATACCGCGTTTGCGGCCGGCCCCGACTGCTCGCGGCCGTTCACGCTCGCGCTGCACGATCACGGCCTGCTGTATTCGGTCGATACCGACTCAGGCATCGACAAGGACTTCGCCGACGAACTGGCGCGCCGCAGCGGTTGCCAGATCAAGGTGAGCCTGATGTCGCGCCAGCGCATCTGGAAACTGATCGAGTCCGGCGCGCTCGACTTTAGTCTCTCAGGTATCACCAACGCCGAACGCGAAGAGTATGCGTCGTTCGCCTGGTACTTCAGCGACAAGTTCTACCTGCTGGTTCGCAAGGATTCGGGTATCCGCCAGCTCGCCGATTTCGAGCACAACGACGAGTTCCAGCTCGGCGTGATCCGCAGTTTCCGCTATAGCGATTCGGCCAACCATCTGGTCGACACGCTGGCTGCCGAGAATCGCGTGAGCCAGGCGGGCGGCATCGAGCCGCTTTACCAGGCGCTCCTCAGCAAACGCATCCAGGGGATGATCATCGAGCCGTTCGATTATCCCGCCATCGACGACAAGAAGATCCGCGACGTCACCACCATCGTCGAATTCAACGATCCGGCCGTGCCACACGGTCTGATCATGTCGAAGCGGGCCCTGTCCGCAACGGAGCGCGACAAGTGGCGTGCGCTCGTCAACCAGATGCGCGCCGACGGCACGGTACGCCGTATCTTCGCGAAGTATTTCAATCCCGACCTCGTCGAATCGATGGTCGATTTCCAGCCGCCGCCGTGAACTGGCCGCGCCTGATTCTGCTGCCGCTGCTGGTTCTATGCGCGTCGCTCGGCGTGACGTGGGCCGTATGGGATCACGAGCGCATCGCGGCCCGCAACGAATTGCAGACCCAGTTCGACTATCTGCTGGGCGATGCCGTGGGCCGGGTCGAACAGCGCATGGGCACCTATGAACTGCTGCTGCGCGGCGTGCAGAGTCTCTTCACCACCACCGGCGGCATGGATCGCGAACGCTTTCGCGGCTACGTCAACACGCTCGATCTCGACGCCAATTTCTCCGGCATTCAGGCTATTGGCGTGGAGCAGTGGGTGCCGGCTGCGCAGGTCGCCGCACATGTGGATGCGATGCGCAAGCAGGGCGAGCCAGGCTACGCGATCCGCCCGCCTGGCCCACGCGACGACTATGCGCCGGTCATCCAGCGCGAGCCGAACATTGGCCTGAATCGCGCTGCGCTCGGCTTCGACGGCTGGGCCGATCCGGTGCGGCGGCGCGCGATGGAGCAGGCGCGCGATTCGGGCATGGCGACCATTTCCGGCAAGGTGCGCCTGTCGGTCGATACCGCCCCCGTGGCCCATCCGGGCTTCGTCATGTATCTGCCCATCTATGCGCAACATCAACCGCAGGACACGGTCGAGCAGCGCCGCGCGCATCTGGTCGGCTGGGTGTATGCGTCGTTTCGCATGCGCGACGTGATCGCCAGCCTGTACGGCGAGGAGCCGCCCGGCCTGACGCTTGCCATGTTCGATGGCGTGGGCAACGCCGAATCGTCGTTGCTGTACCGCAGCGGCGAAGCGCGGCATCCGAGCCTGCCGGCGATCATTTCGGCCAACGAATATCTGGTGGTGGGCGGCCATGACTGGACGCTCTCGATGTGCGCCGGCGACGCCTTCAAGGCGCGTTTCGGCCGTAACGCCGAGTGGTTGATCGCGAGCGCGGGGACGGGCCTGAGCCTGCTGCTCACCTTGCTCACCTGGCTGATGATGACCGGCCGTGGACGCGCGATGCGGCTCGCCTCGAAGATGACGCGCGATCTGCGCGAAAGCGAGGAGAAATTCCGCGCCATTGCCGACTGCACTGTCAACTGGGAAGTGTGGTGGGGACCGGACGGCAAGCCGCGCTGGATCAATCCTTCGGTGGAGCACTATATCGGCTATACCGTCGAAGAGTGCATGGCCATGCCGGACTTCGCACGTACGCTGATTTATCCGGAAGACCTGCCGCGCGTGGCGCCGGAATTTCTCAAAGGCAGCCAGGGCTTTCGCGGCGACGACCTGGAATTCCGTTGCGTGCGCAAGGATGGCTCGCTCGTCTGGTTATCGGTTTCGTGGGTGCCGATCAACGATGCGAAGGGCGATTGCATCGGCTTTCGCACCAGCGGGCGCGATATCACCGAGCGCAAACAGGTGGAAGCCGAGTTGCGCATTGCCGCGGTCGCCTTCGATTCGCTCGAACCGATGATGATCACCGACGCGAGCGCCACCATCCTGCGCGTCAATTCCGCCTTCACCGAATGCACCGGCTACAGCGCGGAGGAAATCGTCGGCCTGACGCCGCGTGTGCTCAAGTCGGGACGACACGACGAAGCGTTCTTCCGCGAGATGTGGGAGTCGATTCATCGTTCGGGCGGCTGGCAGGGCGAAATCTGGGGGCGCCGCAAGAACGGCGACGTGTATCCGAAGTGGCTGGCCATTTCGGCGGTGATGGGCGAGGACGGCATCGTCAGTCACTACGTGGGCACGCACCACGACATCACCGAGCGCAAGATTGCCGAAGAGCGCATCCGCGAACTGGCGTTCTACGACGCGCTGACCCGTCTGCCGAACCGCACGCTGCTGCTCGACCGTTTGATGCAGGCCATCACGGCAAGTGCGCGCAGCGAGGCGTGCGGCGCGGTGCTGTTCATCGACCTCGATCACTTCAAGACGCTCAACGACACGCTCGGCCACGACAAGGGCGATCTGTTGTTGCAACAGGTGGCGCAGCGCCTCGCCGCGAGCGTGCTGGAGAGCGACACCGTGGCGCGGGTGGGCGGTGACGAATTCGTGGTGGTGCTCGGCAGTCTCAACGAAAATCATCACGAAGCGGCTCGGCAGACCGAAGCGCTCGGCGAGAAGCTGTTGCAGGTGCTTGGGATGCCTTATCAATTGGGCGAACTCGAATATCGCAGCACCGCCAGTATCGGGGCGACCGTGTTCAGCGGCCATCAGGCTTCCATGGACGAACTGCTGAAGCAGGCCGATCTGGCGATGTACAAGTCCAAGGAGCGTGGCCGCAATGCGGTGTGCTTCTTCGATCCGGACATGCAGACCGTGGTGGTGGAGCGCGCCGCGCTGGAAGCGGCGCTGCGGCATGCCATCGAGGCCAACCAGTTCTTGCTGCACTATCAGCCGCAGATCGACGGCGACCGCACCACGGGTGCCGAAGCGCTGGTGCGCTGGCAGCATCCGTTGCGTGGCACCGTGGCGCCGGTCGATTTCATTCCGCTCGCCGAAGAGACCGGTTTGATCGTCGCGCTGGGCGGCTGGGTGCTCGAAGCGGCCTGCGCACAACTGGCAATCTGGGCGACGCGGCCCGACATGGCGGAGTTGAGCATCGCCGTCAACGTCAGCATCCAGCAGTTCCGCGAAGCCGATTTCGTGGAGAAAGTGCTGTCCGTGCTGGCGCGCACGGGGGCGCGTCCCGACCGGCTGAAACTGGAGTTGACCGAAAGCGTGCTGGTGGACAACGCCCAGGACGTGGCGCGGAAAATGGCCGCGCTCAAGGCGCACGGCGTGGTGTTTTCACTGGACGACTTCGGCACGGGCTATTCGTCGCTGTCGTACCTGAAGCTGTTGCCGCTCAACCAGTTGAAGATCGACCGTTCGTTCGTGCGCGATGTGCTGGTGGACCCCAACGACGCCGCCATCGCCCGCACCATCGTCGCGCTGGCGCAGAGCCTCGGGCTCGGGGTGATTGCGGAGGGCGTGGAGACGGCCGCGCAACGCGACTTCCTCGCCGCGCAAGGCTGTCATGCGTATCAGGGCTACTATTTCTGCCGGCCGCTGCCGGTGGAAGGCTTCGAGACGTACTTCCGCGAGGTCGAAGCGCGCCGCGCGCTCGACGCGATCAGCGCCATGACCGACATGAGCGAAGCGGCCAATCTGAACGACGTGAGCGATGTGATCGACTAGCGGCGCCCAGGCAACGCCTGGCGCCGCCCATCAACGGCCGCTTTCAGTCGCCGTACGGCCCACGGGCGCAACCGTGGGCGGCGTGACGTCGAGCCGGCGAAACACCAGGGCCGACACCAGCGTAATCACGCCCACGCAAATGAAGCTGAGCCGGAAGCCGGTGGCCGCCGAATCCAGTTGCGCGGTGAACAGATTCACGAGGCCGCCGCTGATGGAGACGCCGAGGCCCATCGCCAGCATCTGCACCATCGAAAAGAGACTGTTGCCGCTGCCCGCGTCCTCGTGCGAAAGCCCTTTGAGCGTCACGCTGTTCATGGCCGCGAACTGCATGGAGTTGGCCGCGCCGAAGAGGGCCAGCACCACGATTTCGAGCGCGACTGGCGTGCCGCGTGAGATCAGCGCGAAGGCGACGATAGCCGAGCCGACGATCACCGTGTTCACCAGCAGGAAGGTGTCGTAGCCATAGCGGCGGATCAGCGGCGCGATCCAGCGCTTGGCAACCGTGCCGGCGAGCGCTGCGGGGAGCATCATCATGCCGGAATGCAGCGGCGTGTAGCCGAGTTGCAACTGCATCAAGAGCGGCACGAGAAACGGCACGGCGCTGGAGCCGATACGGCACACCAGATTGCCGATCAGCCCAACGCTGAAATTGGGTTCGCTAAAAAGACGCAGCTTGAACAGCGGATTCGTGCGACGGTGCGCGTAGGGGATGTAGGCGAGCGCGGCGGCCAGCCCGAGCACGAACAGCCCGCTCGACCAGGCGGCCCGATGCGTCTGCACCGGCGTTTCCACGGCGAGCGAAAACGCGATCATGCACAGGGACAGCAGCGCGCAACCGATCACGTCGAAAGGCGGCGCGGTCGTGCTGGTGCTGCGCGGCAAATAGCGATGCACCGCGAACAGACCAATCGCGCCGATCGGCACGTTGATCAGAAAGATCCAGTGCCACGTAACGGCCTCCACGAACCAGCCGCCCAGTGTCGGGCCGACGATCGGCCCGACCTGTCCCGCCACCGAAATGAACGCCAGCGCCGACACGTACTGCTCGCCCGACACACTGCGCAGCACCGCGAGGCGCCCGATGGGCAGCAGCATCGAGCCGCCCACGCCCTGCAGCACGCGCGCGATGATCAACTGTCCCAAAGTATGCGAACTCGCGCAGCACAGCGAGCCGAGCACGAAGATCAGGATGGCGGCGAAATAGACGCGGCGCGTGCCGAAGCGGTCGGCGAGCCAGCCGGAGGCGGGCGTGAGCATCGCCATGGTGAGCGTGTAGGCGACGATGACCGGCTGCATGGCCAGTGGCCGCTCGTTCAGGCTGTGCGCGATGGAGGGCAACGCCGTATTGACGATGGTGGTGTCGAGCGACTGCATGAAAAAGCCGGCGGCGACGATCCACAGTAACGCGGTCTGACTTGAATCCTTACTCATGTGAACTTCCCGGCAAGCGGCGCGGGCCCGGCTCGCGCGACGACGTTTTCGTCATGAGCTATAAGCGGGGTGGTGCGGCTAAAAAATGGTTCGATCTCGCCATCATATTGACATCTTCGTCAATCGGGAACCCCACTAGGGATATTGACTGTTATCGCCGTTGCCGATAACAATGCGCGATGCTCAATCCTGTCTGGCTCAAGACCTTTGCCACCGTGGCCGCCTGCCATAGCTTTACCGAAGCCGGGCGGCGCCTCGGACTCACGCAGTCGAGCGTGAGCGAACACGTGCGCCGCCTCGAAGAAGAAGTGGGGCGGCGGCTCTTCGTGCGCGACACCCATTCGCTGGCCATGACCGCCGACGGTGAGGCCATGCTCGCGCACGCCAGTATCATCCTGCAGGCGCTCTCCCGCGCCGAATCGCAGTTTCGCGCCCCGCGCCTGAAAGGGCGCGTGCGCCTCGGCTCCTCCGACGATGTCGCGCTCGGGCCGCTACCCACGGTGCTGGCGGCGTTTCGCAACGCACACCCGGACGTCGAGCTGGAGATCACCATCGGCATGACCGGCAAGCTCTACGAACTGCTGGAAGAAGGCGCGATCGACCTGCTGGTCGGCAAGCGTCGGCTCGGCGACCGGCGCGGCGTGCCGCTGTTTACCGGTCGTCTGGAGTGGTTGGCGCGAACTGGCACGCTGGTTGATCTGTCACAGCCATTGCCGTTGATCCTGCTCGCGGAACCGAGCGTGACTCGCGCGGTGGTGCTGGATGCGCTCGCGGAAGCCGGCTTTAGCTGGCAGGTGGTCTGCACGAGCAGCAGTCATTCGGGCTGTATCGCGGCGGCGCGGGCGGGACTCGGCATCACCGTACGGCCGCAGTACGTGGCGGGGCGTGGGCTGGCGCCGCCGGTCAATAGCGCCAGTCTGCCGAACCTGCCGGACGTGGAGTTCATTGCGCTCGCGGCCCGACGCTTGAGCCGTCCTGCCGGAACGTTGCTGCAACTGCTGCATGACAGCGATCTGCGGGGTTCGTGGATTGGCGAGTAGCGTTGCGTTGTGCCTGGCCGCGCGTGTCACCCTTTAGATGGAGAAGAGAAAACACATGACGTATTCAAGCAGTCGCCGTTCATGGTTGCTGGCCGCCGCCGCGTTGCCGCTATCGCTCGCGGTGCAGGCCCGTGCCGCTGATAGTGCCTCCGCAGGTGCCAACGCAAATGCGAACGCCACCGCAAATGCGAACCCCAGCGCCAATCCCAACGCAGCCCGCTTCGCACAACTCGAAGGCACTTTCGGTGGACGCCTCGGCGTGTACGCGCTGGATACCGGCAACGGTGCGCGCATCATGTATCGCGAGAGCGAGCGCTTTCCGTTTTGCAGCACCTTCAAGGTGATCCTGGCCGGCGCAATCCTCACGATGAGCGAGCGCAACGAAGGGCTGCTGAAACGGCGCATCAAGTACTCGCAAAAGGAAGTCGTGCACTATTCGCCGATCAGCGAGAAACATGTTGCGGATGGCATGACCATTGAAGAACTGTGTCGCGCGGCGCTGCAGTACAGCGACAACACCGCGGCAAACATGTTGATCGCGCAGGCGGGCGGTCCGTCTGGTGTGACTTCGTTCGCGCATTCGATCGGCGTCGATGAATTCCGGCTCGACCGCTGGGAAACGGCGTTGAACGACGCCATCCCCGGCGACCCGCGCGATACCGCGACGCCGGCCGCAATGGCCCATGCGCTCCAGGTGCTGACGCTCGGCGACGCCTTGCCGGCGGCATTGCGCGAGACGCTGCAAACATGGTTGCGCGGCAACACGACCGGCACGAAGCGGATCGCAGCGGGCGTGCCCGCGGGCTGGCAAGTGGGCGACAAGACTGGCACGGGCGACTACGGCACGGGCAACGACCTCGCCATTCTCTGGCCGCCTGGCCGCAAGCCGGTGATCCTCGCGGTCTATCACACGAACAGTGACGCCAACGCGCAGCCAAACGATCAGGTGATTGCGGAAGCGGCGAAGATTGTCGCGGCGGCGCTTGGCTGATACAGGCGTTGCACGCTGCTTTCTGAACGGGCCACCGCGGCGCGTCGGCTCGATCCGTTCAACCGGACGAGGACCGATCCGCGCGCAGCCAGCGGCCCGATTCGGGGCACAGCGTCACCGGCTCGCCGTTCAGCCAGACCTGCTCGTCGTCTGGATGCGTTGGTGAGGAGGGCGCGGCGACATCGAAGCGCACGCCTAACGCGCCGCTCAACATTGCACTTTCAATGGGCAGTTCCCAGGTCAGGAAGATCTGCGTAAGGTCAGCTTGAGGCGCGAACTGCGCTGCATCGAAACGCGTGCTGTGACGCTGGATCACGGCATGAGGCTGGGCCGTATCGAAGATCAGCGCTGTGCCACGCGTCAGAGGAATGCGCAGGTCGAGCGCGGGAAAATGTACGTCGAGCCCCTTGTCCTCGCTGAGAAACAGATTGCAGAAGGCTGCGCCACCGTACTGGCCGGCGTCATGGTGATAACGCGCACCGCGGCACGCCATGAGCGCGACCTCGGCCGAGTCGAGCATTCCGGGGAGCGCCAGCGAGCGTGTCCAGTCAGCAGCGGCCCGCACGCAGGACGCGTAGTCTTTCCAGCGCATCAGGGTGCGGGCGAGGGGCATCGCTTCGACGTCGCCCACCTCCAGCATCATGTGGGTGGATGTCTCGCGTTGCCAGTCGGTGAGTACCGAGGCCGGCGGCATGGGGATGTCGAGCGTGGCCGAGAGCACGATGTCGCTCACCGAGCGGCTGCGCAGGGTCTCGCCGCTCCAGAACCATGAGGTCAGTATGTCTTGCACGCGTTGCCGTTCAGAGGAGAATGCATCTGGCGCATTGTAACGATTGCGCGCGCCGCTCACTGTGCGCAGGTTTTGCAAGGTCCGGACATTTCACTGGCGAGGAGAGCCCATGCTGACGCTTTATTCTTACCCTGACCTGTTCGGCGTGGCCGACAACAATCCGTTCGGTCTCAAGGTATTCGCGTTCATGCGGCTGTGCGGTCTTCCATTCGAACATCAGCACATTCTCGATACCAGTCATGCGCCGCGTGGACAGTTGCCGTATCTGGTGGATGGCGCCACCACGATCGGCGATAGCGACCGCATCATCGCGCATCTGAAGAGCGCCTACGATCTGCGTATCGACAGCGCGCTTTCAGCAGGACAACTGAATCTGGATTTGCTGGTGCGCCGCACGCTCGACGACCTGTACTGGTGCATGAGCTATTCACGTTGGCGGGACGAGCGTTTCTGGCCAGCGTTTCGCGACGCGATTCTTTCGACGCACGCCGAGGTGAGCGCAAGTGATCTGGAGGCGGCGCGCGAGTACAACCGTCAGCGCTATCACTATCAGGGCATTGGCCGTTACGAACCCGAGCAGGTCTATGCGCGAGGGACGGACGATCTGCGTGTGGTTGCCGATCTGCTGGGCGACGACGGCTTCGTGTTCGGCGCGCAGCCCACGGCGGTGGATGCCGCCATCTATGGATTTATCGCCAACATCTACTACTACCAGATCGACACGCCCCTGAAGCAGTACGTGCTGTCACGTCCCGCGCTGGTGCGCCATTGCGAGGCGATTCATGCGCGCATCAACGGACGTGCATAGCTACCTGCGGCGGCGCGCAGTTCGGCCAGCAGCGCTTCACCCGACCACGAAGGCCGTTCCGCGCTGCCTTCGGCTTGCCGCACGAGTTCGCACAGACGCTGGTTGACCGGCGCCGCGTGGCCCAGACGCTGCGCGAGTTTGACGACTTCGCCGTTGATCCAGTCGATCTCGGTGGCGCGTCCCGCGGCCAGATCGTCGGACATGGATGAACGCGCCAGCGGGTCGATGGTCAGCATGGCGCGGCCGAGCCGTTCGAACACCGCATCCGGCACGCTGAGCACACGCGGTATCCACGAGGTGGGCAGCGGTGTCACCTTGACGGGCTTGATGCCCGCGCGTTTCAGCAAGCCGAGCGCTTCCCTCTGCGCCATTGCGAGGCAGAGCCGATACGCGCGTTGCGAGAGTTCCTCTTTCAAGGGCCGGTTAGCGAGCGCGTTGATGGCGTTGTTGAGATTGAGCAGCAGCTTCGCCCATTGCACCGGCAGCATGTCAGCGTGTTGCGTGAGCGGCAAACCTGCATTGCGAAACTCGTCGGCAAAGCGCTGCATGGCGGGTGTGTGACGGATTTCGAGTTCGCCCGCCGAGCCCTGGTGAAAACCACCCGCGCCGCGTTCGATCACGTTGAACGGCACCATGCCCTCCAGCACGGTGTGTTGCGGCAACGCGGCGCGCAACACCTCGGCATTGCCGACACCATTCTGGAAGCTCACCACGATCGTGCCCGGCCGCAGCACGCGGGCCAGTTCCGCCGCCGCCGTCGGCGTGGCGGCCGACTTCACGGTGACGAGCACGAGATCGGCTGCGGCGGCGCTGGCGGCTTCCGTGGAAACGTCGATGCGTTCCGGCGAGACATGCCAGCGGCTCTCGTCATGGCGCGACAGCGTGATGCCTTGCTCACGCAACTGAGCGGCAATGCGTGCGCGTCCAATGAAACTGACGTCGCTGCCGCCAGCCAGCAGACGTCCGCCGACATAACAGCCAATCGAGCCGGCGCCATAGATGAAGATCTTTGCCATACTGTTTCTCAGGTTACCTAAGCAATGTTGTGCGCGCCGCAGCGATGCGAAAAACGCGGCCACTTCGCAAAGCAGTCACGGGTGTGCACGGGCACGGCGCGTTAGTCCGCGTAGCCCGGATTACGCCGGTCGAGCCGGCGCAGCAGCCCCGGCCAGACCAGTTTGCCCGCGCCGCCGCTCGTCACCGTGCGGATCTGTTCCTTGATGCCGGCGAGGATTTCCTGCGGGATCGGCGTCAGCTTGCCGCCGCCCGATTGCGCCCGCACCTGGATCATGCAGGCCGCTTCGAAGAAGTACATCGCGACGAAGGCATCGGCCGGCGATGCGCCGACGGTCAGCAGACCGTGGTTGCGCAGCATGAGGTAGGTGTTGCTGCCAAGGTCGCGCACGAGGCGCGGCTTCTCGGCTTCGTTGAGGGCAATGCCTTCGTAATCGTGATACCCGAGCGACGCCAGCACGCCGAGCGACTGCTGCGAGAGCGGCAGCAAACCCGCTTGCTGCGCCGACACGGCCACGCCGTTTACCGAATGCGTGTGCATCACGCACAGCGCGTCTTCGCGGGCGGCATGCACGGCGCTATGGATCGTGAAGCCGGCCGGGTTGACCTCATAGGGCGAATCGGCCACCTTGTGACCGTCGAGCCCGATCTTGACCAGCGAAGACGCGGTGATCTCGTCGAACATCAAGCCGTAGGGATTGATCAGGAAGTGATGATCGGGACCGGGCACCCGCGCCGAGATATGGGTAAACACCAGGTCGTCCCAGCCAAACAGCGCAACGAGGCGATACGCGGCTGCGAGATTCACGCGCGCTTCCCATTCGGCGGGCGATACGTCGTGCTTCAGACTGAAATCGGATGAGGCCATCTCGACACTCCTTAATCGTGGTTCAAGGCAGGGAACAACCAGGGTCGTGGGCTCTGTCCTGTGGGTCAGAGGCGAGCCCTCATCATGTGCGCCAACCCGTCTAAAATCTGTCGGATACCCGACAGGTCGATCCCGTTCATGCAATCCAGCCAGCAGCGCTACCGCTCACAACTCGAAACAACTCCGTGGTTCCAGAGCCTGCCCGTCGAACTGCGGGACTACCTGGTGAGCCACGCCAGCCTCGTCACGCTGGAGCGGGGCGAGTTCCTGTATCGCCGCGGCGATCCCTCCGTGGGCCTCTACGCGGTGCTGGGCGGGGCGCTCGCCATTGGCACGGTCGGCGCGGACGGCAAGGAAGCCTTGCTGGCGATACTTGGACCGACGGCATGGGTGGGCGAGATCTCACTCTTCGATGGACTGCCGCGTCCCAACAACGCCAGCGCCGTGAGCCGCACGCTGTTGCTGCATGTGCCCGAGTCTGCGCTCAAAAGCCTGCTCGAGGCGACGCCGCGTTACTGGCGCGACTTTGCGCTGCTGATGGCGCAGCGGCTGCGCATCTCCTTCGAGAATACCGAAGCAATCACGCTGTTGCCGGCGGCGCAGCGCGTGGCCAACCGTCTGCTGGTGATCGCCGGCGGCTATGGCGGTCTGAACGCGGCGCAGAGCAGGATCAGGCTCTCGCAGGACAGTCTCGCCTCGATGGTGTCGCTCACGCGGCAGACCACTAATCAGTTGTTGAGGAACCTCGAGAGTCAACAGATCGTCAGCCTGAAATCCGGGGAAATTGCGATTCTGGATTTCGACCGGCTGCGCGCCGCGAGTCTTGGTGAGCTCGATCGCTGAGGTGGACTGGATGTGGGCCTGACGTGTGAGCCTGGTGCGGCCTTCCGCGCTGAGAACAAAAATCTGGCACCCTCGCGACGGATTTGCGCACGCGCTACGTTAAACACCTATCCCTGCCGTCTGCGATTCGAACCATGCCCATCTTGTCTGCTCTCTCATGGACGCGGAACATCGTCCGCCGCACCACACAGGCGCTTGCCTCGACCGTCTGCCTTCATTACGCTGCCGTTTTCCTTGCAGGCGTCTTGCTGCAAGGCGTGCCGGTGCTCGCCGAGAGCGCGCCGGCCGCCGATGGCGCGAGCGCGGCCGTGCGCAAGCCGGTGCCTGTCATCCAGGATGGCCGGCTGGAGATTTCGACAGCGGCGGGCAACGGCGTGGTGCCGATTGACGTCTCGCGCGACTGGTCGACGCCACGGCCCGACGTGACACGCGCGGTGATCGTCATTCACGGCTGGTCGCGGCGCGATCTGAACTCGGGCGAGCGCGCGGCCGCTCACGCGGGCGTCGCCGCGCAGGATGCCATCGTCATCACGCCGCAATTTCTGATTGCCGCGGATATCGCCGCCCACGCGTTGCCAGCGAACACGCTGCACTGGAGCGCCGATGGCTGGAAAACCGGCTACGACGCGCAAGGCCCCGCGTCGATCAGTTCCTTCAGCGTCGTCGATACGATTTTCGCGCGGCTCGCCGACAAGACGCTCTTTCCATCACTCAAACTCGTGGTGCTCGCCGGGCATTCGGCCGGCGGCCAGTTCGTGCAGCGCTACGCGGCGGTGGGGCATGGGCAGGCGCCGCTCGCGGCGCGTGGCATCGGCATCCATTACGTGGTGGCCAATCCATCTTCGTATCTGTACTTCGACGCAAAGCGGCCGGTCGCAACCAGGGCTGCGTCGTGCGCGAAAGCAGAGCAATGGGAATATGGCCTGAATGGCGATCTGCCGCCTTATGTCGAGCAACCGGTCTCGCCCGGGAAGATCGAGCAGCATTACCTCGCGCAGAATATCGTCTACCTGCTGGGGCTGGAAGATACCGATCCGAATCAGCCGGAACTGGATCGTTCTTGCGCGGGCGAGGCTGAAGGACCGACACGCCTCTCGCGGGGTCTCAACTTCGTCGCATATCTTCGTTCGCAGGACGAAACGAATTTCACCCAGCGCGTACTGGAGGTGCCCGGGGTCGGGCATAGTAGTTCACGCATGTTCGCCTCGGCGTGTGGCATGGCCGCACTGTTCGACCGGCAAGGCTGCGATTCCACGCAGCCGCCGCAGGCGACCCCGTCGACCGATTCGCCGCAGGCAGCGCAATCAACTGGAGTGGCGCAACCCTCGCCGGCGGTTCAAACCGGGCCCAACGAAAGCGCTGCGCCTCAGTAAGCCAGACACTGCGCCGGCCAGCGATCAATCATAAAACGCCGGTTTGAACGCATTCAACGCCGCCAGATCGCGGCGTCACGACGAATGCCGCGCGGCGTGCAGGCCAACTGCCGGCACCGCGTCGCGGCGCGTGCGGCGTACGTCACGGTTTTCGCGCAGATGAACGAACAGGGTACGTGCTGCGATCACGGCATACGCGAGGCGGGCGATGGCCCCTGCGGCAAAAATCATGAAGAGCGCGCCGAGAATCAGCGCATATACGGTGACGGACATGATCACGTAGCGGGAATTCTCGTCGTTGATATGGTTTGCCCAGACATCCGGCAAGCGCAGCAGGAAGAAGCCGGCCCCCGCAGCCAGCGACGCCCACAGCACAAACACCGCGGATGAAAAGAGGAAAAAGCAGACGTAACGGGTGGCGTGACTCGCAGCGCGCAGGTAGCTCATGATCGACTCCCAGAAAAGGTCCGGGGCCGGCGCGTCGTGAAGGAACGCGAGCGGCCCTGTGACTTGATTACGGCAGATTAAAGACGCGGCTTTATGCCGAACTGCCGTTTCAAACCACAAAAAATCACGCTACATATCGGCCATTATTACCTGTAAGGCGAGGATGAAACGGGGTTGTTTCGGGTTCCCAGGTGTCCCTTATTTAGCCTTCCGAATGATCGTGAGCGGATGTGGTGCGTACGCGACAAACGCCCGTCCAGCATGAGTCCCAGCGCACAGAAGGCGCTCCCATCCGGCCCGTATAGTTCAGTGAAAGACGAGCTTTCTTTAGAGTAATGTTTCTCGCGATCGCATGTTTATTAATAATTTTTTGAGATTATTATCTCGTCATTACCCACGGGGAGGGATAAAAAAATGGCACTCAGTTTTTTCGTAGACGGCAGGCGGGTGAGCCCGCACGCACCAGGGGATCTGTTGTCGGAAGACGCGATTTCGCAACTGCATGGCGATGATTTTATCCGCACCTTCGGCGCGGAAATGTTCAGACGTTTGCCGCTTGCGCAGCAGGCCGCCGTGGTGCGCGCCTGGACCGAAGCTTATTCGGCGAAGAACAAGGAACGGCGTGAGGCGTTTGAGTCGCTGCTCGAGCCGATTCTCGCCGCCGCTTGAACCAGGCTACACCGAGCCGCGTGAAAGCGGCATCCAGCGATAACGCCGTCGTCAGGTAGCAGGCAACATCACGCAATAGCGTGCACGCAGGGGTGAGCACGCTGCCTTAACCTTCTACCTCAACTCGACGAACACGCGAGACTCGGGTTCGCCCAATCCGCGACGTCGTTCGTCACGCCATCTGCGCCATCCGTGATCACGAGACGCAGCGTGTTGCGTCCCGCCACGCTGACCTTCACCGTCTTGATGGGCGTTGCGTTGGCGACGAGCCCGCTATCGTAGAGTTCGACGTTATCGGCCCACACCTGGTAGTCGACCGTGCCGCCGCCTTGCGCCGCGGCGTCGAGCCCGATATCGCTCTGGAAGGTCGTACATTTTCCATTCAGCCGGTACACGAGTTGCGCGGGTGCATTGACGGTCAACCCGTCGATGTAGCTCACGCCATGCACGACCACCGCGCCCGTTGCGGTGGCACCGGTCGGCAAAGGCGAGCCGTTCGGAAACACCTTGACGGCGACGTTGCCCGACTGCACCGCGGACCAGACCCAGCTTTGCAGCGCGAGCGGCCCATTACTGGCAACCGGGTCCGTGCCCGTCAGTTTCACCAGCACGGCGCCGGTGGCAGGGACCGTTTGCGTGAGGCTCTGCGTGACAGTACCGAGACTCGCGCCCGTCAGCACATTGGTGGCCTGCACCGGGCCGCTCAGTCCGAGATTCGCAAAGTTCACCGTGATCGGAGCAGCCGTGGCGCCGCGATTCAGGAACGCGACCGCGCGCGTGCCGGTGGTGGCGAGCGGTTTAGTCCACACCTGTAGCGATCCCGCGCTGTCTGCCGTGTCCAGCACGGCCTGCAGTGCGAGTGCGTCCTGGTTCACTGCGATCACGTTCGCATTGGTGAGCAGGGCTTGCGTCGCGGCACTCTGGCTGCGCACGTCGTTACCGGCATTGAGCCCGCTCGACATGATCGACCACATGATGAAGTGCGCGGTGTCCTGGTCCTGCGTCATGCCGTTGCCCACTTCGAGCATGTCCATGTCGTTGAAATAGCCGGGCACGGCCCACGCCACGTCCGCTGCGCTGGTGTCGATGATCGAGGTCACCGAAGTGAATTTCGCGGAGATGTCCTGCGAGATGCGCGACATGTCAGCGTAGGCCGGTACATAGAGCGTGCCGTCAGAGGCGAAGTTGGTGGGCAGCGTCGTGTTGGCGCTATACGGGTTGATGCTCAGGAACATGGTACGGCCGGTTGCAGCGATGCCCGCACGCATGGCGGGAAATGCCGTGAGACTGCCGCCGCAGTAATCCAGTTTGATGTAATCGACGCCCCAGTTCGCGAAGGTCTGCGCATCGACGCTCTCGTGACCGAGGCTCCCCGCGCCGACACCCGGCGGATAGGAGGGCGGCCGCGTGCCGTGCGCGAGACCCGCGCAGGTATTGGTGCCGCCTGACGTGTAGAGGCCGAATTTCAGGCCCTTGCCATGCACATAGGCGGCGAGGGCCGCGATGCCATCGGGAAAGGTCGTGGCGTTGGAATACAACTGGCCCGTGGTGGCATTGCGGCCGCCTACCCAGCAGTCGTCGACGGTCACGTACTGATAGCCCGCCGCGGCCATGCCGTTCGACGCAATTGCATCGGCGACGGATTTGATGATCGCTTCCGTGTCCTTGCAGCCAAACGTATTCCACGAATTCCAGCCGAGCGGCGGCGTCTTGAAGCGCACTTGCGTGAGGGCAATGCCGGGATCCGGCTGGCCGTTGGAGATCGCGCCCGGACTGTTCACGCCGCCGCCGCAACCGGCGAGGGCGACGCTCAGAGTGAGCAGGAGAAAATTCAGGAGTGCCCTGAATGTCGATCGCGCACGCATGATCCTGTCTCCCATGCGAAGGGTGTCTGCGCCCTCGCATATCGTGGGGATGTGCACCCCCAACTTATGGATCAAGCCTAGACCTCGCCGGAACGCGAATCAATCTCCCTGAGCCGGTGCCACATAGTAGGAGCCCCGGCACGACATCCGTACCGCGCAGCCACGCAGTACAGCCACGCAGTACAGCCACGCAGTACAGCCACACGCGGCGCGCTGCGACGCAGCATGCAAATGATCAGGATAGCGTAATTTATTCTGATTGCACGCCACCCGCGCGATTACGCACGGGCGGGGTCGGCAGGTTCGACCGGCTCGCTAATCTTCGGACTTGGGGGTCCGTCCTTCCTCTTCGTCGCGAAACCACGTTTCGGCGTGCGCGCGCTCGGCAACCCATGAGCGCGATTGCGGCGAGTTGAATTCGCGGTCGATGTAGCGGCGCCCCCATTCCACTCCGTCCCGTGTGGCCTCGTCTTCGTTGAGCCACTCCGGCTGCACCGTTCTTGGCAGCACATCGACGATGGATTGATCGCCGCGCCGCACGCTCACCTCGGCAATCCAGGCGCCGAGCTTGTTTTGTTCAGGTCTTACGATGATTTCAAATTCGCCGTAAAAAACCGAAGAGGCAGACATGGTGTTCTCCTTGGCAGCGTCGCGCGAGTGCGTGTCGTTCGTCCGAGCATTATCATGCCGCAATTTTCGCGCAGCGGCAGCGCCATCTTCGTTGCAGTCGTGCGCATGACGGCCTGGGCGCGGTCTTTTCACGTTCCCTGTAGTCGGAGGAATCGCGTGTGGCAGAAACTGGGAGCATGATGACGACTGGCGCGGCGCTGGCAGCCGCATTCACGCGTAGAGCGGATCAAGTCGAGGTAGACAACCATGTCCGGGCAACACGACGAATTGAGTGAGCAGTTCATCGCGCAGCAACGCCAGCGTCTGGAGGCCATGCGCAAGCAGTTGCTGGGTGGCGAGGAGAGTACGTTTGCTGACGAGCGCACTCAGGAAGAGGAGCACGGCGACGAGGCCCACGAGTTCGAAGAGGAGGCCCAGGGGTCGGCGCAGAAGGAAATCGACCAGGCGCTGCACGACGTGAACGATCAGCGCGTGGCCGACATCGAGCGTGCGTTGCAGAAGATCGACGAGGGCACCTACGGTTTCTCGGATGAAAGCGGTGATCCGATTCCCAAGGCTCGCCTCGAGGTTGCGCCGGAAGCGATCTATACCGTTGCAGAACAGAGTCGCCGCGAAACAGGTAAGTGAAAGGGAGCGGGAGAGGCGCACATGCGCACAGGCAAACACGCGAACAGGCGCACGGATAGGCGGCAACGAGCAGTACGGAAAGAGCGACATGACTGATGGGCGATTGCATCGTTATCAGGGATCGGAAAATTCAATGTTCCGGTCTGCGCAATTCGTTCATAGAATTTAAAACTCGCCCGCGTGTCAGCGTGATCGTGCGCTCATTGCGAGGCGACACCGATGCCTGCACACGCAATGCAGGCATGCGAATCCGCGGTCTGCGTCGCGCGGCAGCGAGCAGTCTGTCGTGCGTGGCGGCACCGCGGCGTTCGCCACTGACGCGCCTGCGTCCCTAGCGTTTGGAGAACCTTTGAAAATCGGCTGTCTGAACTGATAAGGTGAATCTACGATGCCCGCCCTCTGCGAAATCTGTAATGCCCGTCCCGCCGTCGCCCGTGTCACCGTCGTGCAAAACGGTGAGCGAAAAACGATGTCGATCTGCGACTACGACTACCGTCAGTTGATGCGTCACCAGAGCATGGTGAATCCTTTCGACTCCCTGTTAGGCGGCGGTCTGTCGCGTTTCTTTGGCGACATGCACGGCGCCCACGACGACGATGCAGAGGAGGGCGAATTTGCCGCCGAGCTGCCGCGTGAGTCGGTCAACGTAACCGATGCATTCAGCGAGCAGACGCTGGAACTGCTGCAGCGTGCGGCGGAAAAGGCTCACGAACTCGGCCGTCATGAACTCGACACAGAGCATCTGCTGTACGTGCTGGCGGATACCGACGTATGTGCCGCCCTGCTCAAGGAACTGAAACTCTCGCCGCAGGACATCAAGGCGTATATCGATCAACACGCGCAGAAAGGCAAGGGCAACGGCGCGGGCGATGCCAGTACGCCGATCGAAAAGATGACCATCTCGCCGCGCATGAAGAAAGTCTTTCAATATGCCTTCCAGGCGTCGCGCGATCTGGGCCACTCGTATGTCGGCCCCGAGCACCTGTTGATCGGTCTGGCGGCGGTGCCCGACAGCATCGCGGGGGCCTTGCTGAAGAAATATGGCGTCACTGCCGAAGCGCTGCGGCAGAAGGTGGTCAAGGTGGTGGGCAAAGGCGCGGAAGATGGCCGCGTCGATACGCCCACCGGCACGCCCACGCTCGATAAATTCGGCCGCGATCTCACGGCGATGGCGCGCCAGGGCAAGCTCGATCCGGTGCTGGGACGTGCACAGGAAATCGAAAGCACGATCGAAGTGCTGGCGCGGCGCAAGAAAAACAACCCTGTGTTGATCGGTGAACCTGGGGTGGGCAAGACCGCGATCGTCGAAGGGCTCGCGCAACGTATCGTCAATGACGACGTGCCGGAAAATCTGCGCAACAAGCGGCTGGTCGAAGTCAACATCAACTCGATGGTGGCCGGCGCGAAATATCGCGGCGAATTCGAGGAGCGCGCCAAGCAGTTGATCGACGAAGTGACCGCGCGCCAGGATGAACTGATTCTCTTTATCGACGAACTGCACACCATCGTGGGCGCGGGGCAAGGCGGCGGCGAAGGCGGCCTCGATATCGCCAATGTGCTGAAGCCGGCGCTCGCACGCGGTGAATTGAGCCTGATCGGCGCCACCACCTTGAACGAGTATCAGAAGTACATCGAAAAAGATGCCGCGCTGGAACGACGCTTTCAGCCGGTGCTCGTGCCGGAGCCCACGGTGGAGCAGACCATCGTCATCCTGCGCGGTCTGCGCGACAAGCTCGAAGCGCATCATCAGGTGACCTTCGCCGACGATGCATTCGTGGCGGCCGCTGAAATGTCGGACCGTTACATCACTTCGCGCTTTTTGCCGGACAAGGCGATCGACCTGATCGATCAGGCGGCCGCGCGCGTGCGCATCGGCGCGACCTCGCGACCGGCGGACATCCAGGAACTCGAAGCCGAGATCGCGCAGTTGCGGCGCGAGCAGGATTACGCGTCCTCGCGCAAGCGCTACGACGAAGCGAAGAAGTTCGAGGAACGCATCGGCGAAAAGCAGACCACGCTCGACGAGCGTGTCGAAGAATGGCAGCGCAAAACGGGCTCGGAAACGCTCGAAGTCACGGTGGCGTCAATCGCAGAAGTGGTGTCGCGTCTCACGGGCATTCCTGTCACGGAGTTGACTCAGGAAGAGCGGCAAAAGCTGATGGACATGGAGGACAAACTGCGCGAGCGCGTGATCGGCCAGGAGGACGCGGTGATCGCGGTGAGCGACGCCGTGCGCCTGTCACGCGCGGGACTCGGGCAGGCCAACCGGCCTATCGCGACTTTCCTGTTTCTTGGACCCACCGGCGTCGGCAAGACGGAGCTGGCCAAGGCGCTGGCCGAAACGGTGTTCGGCGACGAGCAGGCGGTGATCCGCATCGACATGTCCGAATATATGGAACGCCACGCGGTTGCGCGGCTGATCGGCGCGCCGCCGGGCTACGTGGGCTACGACGAGGGCGGTCAGCTCACCGAGCGCGTACGGCGGCGTCCGTATAGCGTGATCCTGCTCGATGAGATCGAAAAGGCGCATCCGGATGTGAGCAACGTGCTGCTACAGGTGTTCGACGACGGCCGCCTGACAGACGGCAAGGGCCGCGTGGTGGACTTCAGCAACACCGTCATCATTGCCACCAGCAATCTCGGCGCGTCGCTCATCATGGACAACCTCGAAAAGCCCGAGGCCGAGCGCGAGTCCGAGAAGGCGCTGCGCGAGCAGTTGATGGGCGTGCTCAAGGGCCACTTCCGGCCCGAGTTCCTCAACCGGATCGACGAGATCATCGTATTTCACGGGCTCTCGCGCGAGAACATCCGTTCGATCGTGGAGATTCAGCTCGGCCGTGTCGAGCGCACCGCGGCTGCGCAGGACATCACGCTGAAGATGGCACCGTCGTTGGTCGATCATCTTGCCGACGCCGGCTATCGCCCCGAGTTCGGCGCGCGCGAGCTGAAACGGCAGATCCGCCAGGAACTGGAAACGCGGCTGGCGAAGGAGATTCTCGGCAATCGTCTGCAATCGGGCGATACCGTCGACATCTCCTACGACAAGGAAGCTGAGCAGGTGAAGTTCGACAAGGTCGAAGCCGAAGCGCCGGCCAAGCCGAAACGCGCGAGCGGCCGCTCGAAGAAAAAGGCTACCGGCGACGCGGCGCACTCGGAAAGCACAGAAAAAGCGGGTTCCTGATGGACGAGGGCGTGAGCCGTGCACCGGCTCACGTCTTGTTCTCTACGTGCGCAGTTCGCGAAGCTGCCATTCAAAGCTGCCATACGAAGTTGCCATACACCGGCCGCCGCAAAATCTACCGGTGTGCACGCGCATGCGTCTTACGACGATACGAATTTGCTGGCGTTTCATTGCGCGCATTCATGACCACATGCCCAACCGCACTACCAGCCCTGAGCAGCGCCGCCATCACCTCAAGCCAGCGCGTTCAACCCCTCTCTAAGCGGCTCGGCCTCCGTAGGCCGCACGACGCGCGCCACTTCGACGCCATCGCGCAGAAAAATCAGCGTCGGCCAGAGTTTGACCTTGAATGAACGGCCGAGCGGCCGGCCGGGACCGTCCTCGATCTTCAGATGACGGAGCGCCTCGTGCGCAGCGAATGCCTCGCCGATCACGGATTGTGCGCCGCGGCAGTAGCCGCACCAGTCGGTGCCGAATTCGAGGACCGTTGCGCCCGCAAGGGCATCGACTTCGGCCCGCGTGGGCGCGGTGGTGGCATAGGGGGTGGTCATGGCGGATTTCGTACAGGATAACGCCTTCAATGTAACGGAAATCGGCCTGGCCGGCTTGCGCACGCTTGCGCCGGCAGCGCTGCGCGCCGCCACGTCCGCGCAACGCAATGCGTGAATACGCTCGCTCGAGTCGCTCAGCGCACGCATTGCGTGCGAAAATCTCGCACAATTGCGTTGCTGGTCCGCGATCCGGCTGAGCACGTCAGGCTTGTGCGGCGCACCGCGCGGACGTAGCCGGCCAGAGGGCGCGAGACCACGCAACATCAGGTGAGACCAGCCCAATCCAGGGTATTCATGTCGAGGAGAGTGCGGGGATGAAGCCGGACAGTTCAACGGCTGACGCGTTGCGCGCCAGTCTGAATACGACGTTCCTCGCCGGCGGCGGCGAAATGGGAGCGCTGATCCGTGCCTTCGACTGGAGTTCGACCTCGATTGGCGCGCCGGAAAACTGGCCACAGGGACTCAAGACCGCGATCCGCATCATGCTCACCTCGCGCCAGCCCATCTGGATCGGCTGGGGCAAGGAACTCCTGTACTTCTACAACGACCCCTACAAGTCGATCATCGGCGGCAAGCACCCGGTGGCGCTCGGCCAGCCAACCGAGGTCGTGTGGCACGAAATCTGGAACGACATCGCACCGCTGCTCGCCACGGCCCTGAGCGGCGGCGAGGGCACCTTCGTCGAACAGAAGTTCCTCGTCATGGAGCGCAACGGCTTTCCCGAGGAGACCTATTACACGTTCTCCTATAGCCCGATTCCCGATGACGACGGCAGCCCCGGCGGCATCATCTGCGCCAATAGCGACGACACGGCGCGCGTCATGGGTGAGCGGCAGATCATGCTGCTGCGCGAACTGGCCGCCGCCACCGCGGACGCGCGTGTCTGGAGCGACGTGTGCGAGGCGAGCGCCCGTGCTTTGGCTACCAATCCACGTGATCTACCGTTTGCGCTGCTGTATCTCGCCGAGCCCGGCAGCGCCGAGGTGACGCTGGCGGGCGCGAGCGGCATTGCACCGGGCCATCCGGCCGCGCCCACTGCGATGCACGCCGCGCATGACCCCTGCTGGCCGTTTGCCGAGGTGCTGCGAACCCAGACGCCGCAGCTCGTCACGCATCTGGCGCAGCGCTTCGGCGCGGGTTTGCCGAGCGGTCCGTGGCATCTCGAACCGGCCCAGGCGGTGGTGCTGCCGGTCACACCAGGTGGCGAAGCCGCGCGCGGTGGCGTGCTGGTGGTGGCGTTGAATCCGTGCCGTCTGTTCGACGAGAGCTATCGGGCTTTCCTGAATCTGGTGGCCGGGCAGATCGGCGCGGCGATTGCCTACGCGAATGCCTACGAGGAAGAGCGGCGGCGCGCCGAAGCGCTGGCGGAAATCGACCGCGCCAAGACCACGTTCTTCTCCAACATCAGCCATGAATTCCGCACCCCGCTCACGCTGATGCTGGGGCCGCTCGAAGAAATGCTGGCGCGGCCGCTTGAGCGTGACGAGCGTGATGAGCGCGACGAAGCTGACGGGCCGGATGCGCGCAGCACGCGCGCTCAAGCCGACCGCAACCTGCTCGAAATCACGCATCGCAATGGACTGCGTCTGCTGAAACTGGTCAATGCGCTGCTCGATTTTTCGCGCATCGAGGCGGGCCGTTTTCAGATCAACCCGCAGCCCACCGACGTGGCCACTTTCACCACCGAGCTTGCCGCGCTGTTTCGCTCGGCGATCGAAACGGTGGGCCTGCAACTCGTGATCGATTGCGATGCGCGTCCCTTGATCGCGCAGGTGGATCGCGAGATGTGGGAAAAGGTCGTGATGAATCTGCTGTCGAACGCGTTCAAGTTCACCTTCACCGGCTCGATCACGGTGAGTGTGCGCGCGACCCAGGACGGCGGCATCGAGATGAGCGTGGCGGACACCGGCATCGGCATCGCGCCCGACGAAGTCGGCCGGGTGTTCGAACGTTTTCACCGCGTGGCGGGCTCGCCGGGGCGTTCGGTCGAAGGCAGCGGCATCGGGCTCGCGATGGTGCAGGAACTGGTCAAGCTGCATGGCGGCACCCTCAGCGTGACGAGCGAGCTGGGTGCGGGCAGCTGCTTCATCGTGAGGTTGCCGGCGCCCGACGCGCTGTCCGCGCCGGTGGAAGCGGGGCAGGTGGGGCAAGGGGTCACCCAGGCAGCAGCACAGACGGCAGCGAGTGTGGCGCTCGTGCAACCCGCCACCAGCCGTCACGCGCAGGCCTACGTGGATGCGGCGCGCCGCTGGATTCCTGCGGCAGAGGGCCACGCTGAAGAGCTGGGGGAAGCGGAATACGACGAGCCGCAGGCGTGGTTCGATGCCGCGTCAACCGCTGAGGATGCACACGAGGCACATGCCGACATCACCGCAGGCCGCGCCTCGGCGCAGGTCACGGGCCGCGTGCTGGTGGTGGACGACAACGCCGACCTGCGCGATTACATGCGCCGCATTCTGCGTCAGGCGGGCCATGAGGTCAGCGTCGCGATAGACGGCCAGGCCGCGCTCGATGCCGCGCGGGCCGCGCCGCCCGACCTGATCGTCTCGGACGTGATGATGCCGCGCCTCGACGGTTTCGGCATGCTGCGCGCGCTGCGCGACGACCCCATGCTGCGCGAGACGCCGGTGCTGCTGCTGTCGGCGCGCGCGGGCGAAGAAGCACGCGTGGGCGGTCTGGAATCCGGCGCGGACGACTATCTGACCAAGCCGTTTTCCGCCCGTGAATTGCTGGCGCGGGTGGCGGGCAATCTGCATCTCGCGCGGCTGCGGCGCGCCACCGAGCGCACGCTGCGCGAAGAATCACGCACGCTCGAAATCCTCAACCGGATCGGCAAGGCGGTCTCCGCGGAACTCGATCTGAGCCGCGCGGTGCAGATCGTAACGGACGCCGCCACGGAACTCACGGGCGCCGCGCTCGGCTCGTTTTTCTACAACGTGCAGGACGACGAAGAAGGCAGCTATCGGCTGTACACGCTGTCCGGCGCGGCCAAAGACGCGTTCGCCGCGCTGCCCATGCCGCGCAATACGGTCCTGTTCGGTCCCACCTTCAATGGCGAGGCCATCGTGCGGATCGACGACGTCACCAAAGATCCGCGCTATGGTCAGGCCGCACCCCATCACGGCATGCCGCCCGGCCATCCGCCCGTGCGCAGCTATCTCGCCGCGCCCGTCATTTCGCGCACGGGCAAGGTGCTCGGCGGTCTGCTGTTCGGTCATCCTCAGGCCGGCGTTTTCGATCTGCGCGCCGAGCGCATCGTGACCGGGATCGCGGCGCAGGCCGCGATTGCCATCGACAACGCGCGGCTCTATCAGGCCGCGCAGAACGAGATCGCCGAACGCACCAAGGCGCAGAGCGCCTTGCGGGATCTGAACGAGACGCTCGAGCGGCGCGTCACCGAAGCGGTTGCCGACCGCAACCGTCTGTGGGAACTGAGCGAGGATCTGCTTGCGGTGGGCGACTTCGAAGGCCGGCTGCAACGCATCAGTCCATCGTGGAGCGCCACGCTCGGCTATTCGACGCAATGGCTGCTCACGCATTCGTACATGGAGTTGCTGGATGAAAACGGCATCGCCGTGGTCACCGCGTATCTGGACCGCCTGCGCCGCACCGGCACGCCGGTGCGCTACGAGACGCGTCTGCGGCGGGTGGACGGCGCGTGGCGCTGGGTGGCGTGGACCGTGTCGCTCGATCCGGGCACGGGGCTCATCCACGGCGTGGGGCGCGACATCACCGCCGACAAGGAGACCACCGAAGCCCTGCAACACGCCGAGGAAGCGCTGCGCATGGCGCAGAAGATGGAGTCGATCGGCAAGCTGACCGGCGGCGTGGCGCATGACTTCAACAATCTGCTGCAGGTGATCGGCGGCAATCTGCAACTGCTCGCCAAGGACGTGGCGGGCGACGGCATTGCCGGGCAGCGGGTGCGCAATGCGCTCGCCGGGGTGGCGCGCGGCGCGAACCTCGCTTCACAGTTGCTGGCCTTTGGACGACGCCAACCGCTCGCGCCGAAAGTGGTCAATCTCGGCCGTTTCATTCGCGGCCTCGACGACATGTTCCGCCGCGCGCTGGGCGACGGCATCGAGATCGAAACCGTGGTCTCAGGCGGGCTGTGGAATACGCTGATCGATCCGTTCCAGGTCGAAAACGCGCTGCTCAATCTGGCCATCAACGCGCGTGACGCCATGCGCGGCCACGGCCGTCTCACGATGGAAGCCGGCAACGCCTCGCTCGACGATGTCTACGCGCAGCGCAACGCGGACGTGACACCGGGCCAGTACGTGATGCTGGCACTGACCGATACCGGCACGGGCATGCCGCCCGACGTGCGCGAACGCGCCTTCGAACCGTTCTTCACGACCAAGCCGGAAGGTCAGGGCACGGGGCTCGGGCTCAGCATGGTGTATGGCTTCGTCAAGCAGTCGGGCGGCCACGTGAAGATCTACAGCGAGCCGGGGCATGGCACCACGGTGCGGCTTTATCTGCCGCGCGTGCGCCAGGAAGAGGACCTGGAAACGCTGGTGGATGCCGGGCCGTTCCGGGGCGGCAACGAAACGGTGCTGGTGGTGGAGGACGACGAGGACGTGCGCTCGACGGTGGTGGAGATGTTGAGCGATCTCGGCTACCGCGTGCTGAAGGCGAAAGACGCGCAAAGCGCGCTCGCCATCGTGGAAAGCGGCGTGCCGATCGATCTGCTGTTCACCGACGTGGTCATGCCAGGCCCGTTGCGCAGTCCCGAGCTGGCACGCAAGGCTCGCGAGCGCTTGCCCGAGGTGGCGGTGCTGTTCACCTCCGGCTATACCGACAACGCCATCGTGCATGCGGGGCGGCTGGACGAGGGCATCGAACTGCTGAGCAAGCCTTATACGTACGAGGCGCTGGCGCGCAAGGTCCGGCACGTGCTGCGGCGGCAAGGCGGGCAGGTGGACGAGGATGAGGCAGCAGGGCGCGATACACGCGATCACGCGGCTGCTGCTGACGCTTCCGGTGCACGGTCGGCGTCCGCCCTGGACAAGGACACCGTCGAGGCCACGACGACCGCAAACCTGCGCATCCTCTACGTCGAAGACGACGAACTGGTGCGCCTGAGCACCGCCGAACTGTTGCGCACCTTCGGGCTGACGATCTTCGAAGCCGAGGACGAAGCCCAGGCGCTGCGCGTGCTGGGCGAGGAAACCATCGACGTGCTGCTGACGGACGTGGGTCTCGCCGGACGCTCGGGTGTCGAACTCGCCATCGACGCCTGCCGTTTCCGTTCACATTTGCCGGTGGTGTTTCTGTCGGGCTACGATCTCGTGCTGACACCGGCGCAACGGGCTGCGCTGCCCGAGGCAACCTCGCTGCGCAAGCCTTATGATCCGCAGACGCTCGTCAATCTGTTGACGCGCGCAGCCCCGCGACCTCTTTAAACCCTGATCGATAAGGAATTGCCGTATGGACCGCCTGCAGGCCATGGAAGTGTTCACGCGCGTGGTGGAAACCAACAGCTTCTCGAAGGCGGCGGAGCTGCTCGACCTGCCGCGCGGCTCGGTGAGCAATCTGATCCAGGGGCTCGAGCAGCACGTCGGCGTGCGGCTTTTGAACCGCACCACGCGGCAGGTGAGTGTGACCGAGGACGGCGCGGTGTACTACGAACGTTGCGTGAGCATTCTTTCGGAGATCTCGGATGCGGAGTCGTCGCTGTCGAACAAGCGCCAGAGCCCGACCGGCACGATCCGCGTGGACACCTCCGGCACGCTCGCCAAGGCGCTGCTGTTGCCGGCGCTCGGCGACTTCTACGCAAAGTTTCCGCATATCGACGTGCGTCTTGGACTCGCGGACCGCAACATCGATCTGATCCAGGACGGCGTGGACTGCGTGATCCGCATGGGTACGCTCGAAGAGTCGAGTCTCGTGGCGCGGCGCATCGGCAACTCGCGCATCACCACCTGTGCGTCGCCTGCGTATCTCGACGCGCATGGCACGCCGGCCACGCTCGACGATCTGCAGCAGCATCGCGCGGTCAACTATGTCTCGGCGCGCAGCGGCAAGACCTTTCCGTTCGAATACGAGGTGGATGGCGAGATCGTCAAGGTGCCGATCAACGGCGCACTGGCGGTCAACGACGGCACGGTCTACATCACGGCGGGCGCGCTCGGCTACGGCATCATCCAGCCGTCGCGCTTCATGGTGGCGGACATGATCGAGCGCGGTGAATTGCGCGAGATTCTCACCTCGTACGCGATTCCGTCCACGCCGCTGTCGATCGTCTATCCGCACCGGCGCAATCTGAGTTCACGCGTGCGCGCCTTCACCGATTGGGTGACCGAGCTGGCGAAAGCGCACCCGGATCTGGGCGGCGAGCAGGACTAGGAGAGCGGATTGAGCGGGCTGAGCGGAGCGGGCGCATCGAGGCTTACCCGCACCCAGCCGTCTTCCCATCGCACCTGCAGATTGCGGTATTTCCTGAGGTAGTGAATCCCGACCAGCGCGGCCGCGAAGCCCGAGGCTGCGCCCACCGCCAGTGCCCAGCGCGGTCCGAAATGATCGGCCACCCAGCCGACGATCGGCGCACCCAGCGGCGTGCCGCCCAAGGCGATGGCGAGCAGGATGGCCACCACCCGTCCGCGCATGGCGGGTTCGGTGGAGAGCTGGACCAGGCTGTTGGTGGACGTCGTGAAGGTTTGCGTGCAGATGCCGATCATGGTCAGCGTCACGCCGAACAGCACGTAGGTGGGCATGCAGGCCGCCAGCGTGCAACCGCAGCCAAACAGCGTCGCGCTCACCAGCAGCAGGCCGATGTGCGGCCTTGCGCGGCGCGCGGCCAGCAAGGCACCCGTGACCGAGCCGACTGCCATCGTCGAGGTCAGGAGTCCGTACTGACTCGCGCCGGCATGAAATGCCGTGACTGACATGGTGGAAATGAAGATCGGGAAGTTGAGTCCGAAGGTGCCGATCAGGAACAGCATCAGTAGCAGCGCTTTCAGGTCGGGCCGCTTCAGCACATAACGAAAGCCATCGATAAAACCGCTACGGCCACGGCTCGCGGTGAGCCGATGATGCAGCGCCTCGACGCGCAAAAGCTTCAGCGAGCCGAGCACGGCGGCAAACGAGAGCGCGTTGATCAGGAACACCCAGCCGGTGCCCACCGAAGCGATCAACACGCCGGCCACCGCCGGGCCGATCATGCGCCCCGCGTTGAACGACGTGGAGTTGAGCGCCACGGCGTTGGAGAGATCGTCTTCGCCGACCAGTTCGACCACGAAGGTCTGACGCGCGGGCGAATCGAATGCGCTCACGCAGCCGAGCAAAAACGCAAACACATACACGTGCCACAACTGCACGAGGCCGCTCAGCGTGAGCACGCCCAGACCGAGCGCGAGCGCGCCCATCGTGGCCTGGGTGACCAGTAGCAGCTTGCGGCGGTTGAGGTGATCGGCGGCGTAGCCGGTCAGCGGCAAGAGGAGCAGCATGGGACCGAACTGCAACGCCATCACGATGCCCACCGCGGTGGCGTTCCGGTGCGTCAGTTCGGTGAGGACGAGCCAGTCCTGCGCCGTGCGCTGCATCCAGGTGCCGACGTTGGACACGAGCGCGCCCGCCGCCCACACCCGGTAGTTGAAGCCGCGCAGTGACCGGAAGGTGCCTGTCACCGGTGGGTTTCCTTGCGCGCAGGCAGGCTCGCCGCGTTCATCATGCGTGGGTTTTTTCCAGCAGATCGAGCACTTCACGCGTCGTGCCGGTCTCGCCGAGGCGCGGGAAAATCCGCGTGATGGAGTTGTGATGCGCGTCCGCGTTCAGGTCGGTCATCGCGTCGACGGCGAGCGTGATGTTCAAGCCCAGTTCCGACGCGTAACGTGCCGTGGATTCCACGCCAATGCTGGTGGCGACGCCGACGATCACGACCTGTGTCACGCCCTTGCTCTTCAAATATTGCTCGAGGTCGGTGTTGGTGAACGCGCCCCAGGTGTGCTTCGTGACCAGATGGTCGTCGGCCTGCTGCTTCAGTTCAGGCGCGAGATCGGCCCAGTCAGCGGGGAAGCCGTGCGTGCTGCGCGGTTGCTCATTGCGGCCCGGCGCCACGCCTGCCACGTTCACCAGCACGACCGGCAGATGACGCTTGCGGAACGCGTCGAGCACGGTAGCCGCCTGCTCCACGACAGGACCCGTGGGATGCGCGGTGGGCAGCGCGAGAATGCCTTTTTGCAGGTCGATGACGATGAGGGCGGTGTTCGGATCGAGGGTAGTGACTGCCATGAGAATCTCCTTCAGGTGAGAGTGCTGCGACGAGAGGTCTGGATGGGCCGCTTGCGTATGCGCGGCTCGGGATTGCTCGAGGGTGGCCGCCAGCGTATGAATGCACGCGGGTGAATGCAGGCGGTGGCGGATCAGGTTGCAATGATGCGTTTGAGCAGTTCGATGGCGGCGGCGAGCTGTTCCTGTTCGGATGCTTCGAGCCGCGCGCTGATTGCCTTCGACAACCAGTCGTCATTCGCCGCACGACCGCTCTTGATTGCCTTGACGCAGGCCGGCGTGAGTGACAGTACGGTTTGCCGGCCGTCGTTGGGATCGGGCTTGCCGCTGACAAAGCCCACGGCCTTGAGCGCGGCGACGGTTTCACCCATTGATTGCGGACGGATGCCTTCGGCGCGGGCGAGCGCGGTGACAGTGGCGGGGCCCTCACGATCGAGCCGCGACAGCACGCGCAACTGGGTCCACGAGAGGTCGCCGAGATTGGACTGCTCGCGCAGACGCCGCTTCAACTGACCGACCACGACGCGCAACTCGCCTGCGAGCGCCGTGATGCGGGCCACGTCGGTATTGCTCGGGATTTCGCTCATGGTGGGACCTCACGCTGATTCACTGCAAACCACGTGGATGTAAACCACGTGTAAACTATGAAGGCTACCTGCTAAGGTTACCTTCGTAACTGCGCGGCTGTCAAGTGAATGCTTAAAAAGCGCCGGACCCGTGGTCCATGCACGAGGTTTCACCACGCGTGCCGCGAAAAAAAAAGTGGCCCCACATGGGGCCACGCTATACATCTTCATGACAGCGGACGCTGCTGCTTTAACGCAGCGTCAGGTCGTCATCACCGTCACCGACTTCGTGACCAGGTACGCTTCGAGCGCTTCCGGTCCGCCTTCCGAACCATAGCCCGAATCCTTCACGCCGCCGAACGGCATTTCCGGCGTCGGCGTAGCAGGCTGGTTGATCCACAGCATGCCGACTTCGAGCTGTTGCGACAGCATGTGCACGTTGGTGAACGACTTCGTGAACGCATAACCCGCAAGACCGTACGGCAGGCGGTTCGCTTCCGCGATGGCGTCTTCCAGCTTGTCGAAGCCACGAATGGCTGCGACCGGACCGAACGGCTCGTTGTTGAAGACGTCCGCTTCGAGCGACACGTTGGTCAGCACCGTGGGCGCGAAGAAGTTGCCTTCGCTGCCCACGCGCTCGCCGCCCGTGGCGACCGTCGCGCCGGTGGCGCGGGCGTTGTCGAGCACCTTGGCCATTGCCGTCAGACGGCGCGCGTTGGCGAGCGGCCCAAGCGTCGTGCCTTCGGTGAGGCCGTCACCCAGCTTGAGGCTTTCCGCATGCTTGACGAGCGCCTCGGTGAAGGCTTCGCGGATGCTGTTGTGAACGAGGAAACGGGTCGGCGAAATGCAGACCTGGCCCGCGTTGCGGAACTTCGCGGCGCCGGCGGCCTTGACCGCCAGCGTGACGTCGGCGTCTTCCGCGACGATGACCGGCGCGTGACCGCCCAGCTCCATCGTGGCGCGCTTCATATGCGTGCCGGCGAGCGCAGCCAGTTGTTTGCCGACTGGCGTCGAACCCGTAAAGGTCACCTTGCGGATGATCGGGTGCGGGATCAGGTAGTTGGAGATTTCAGCGGGATCGCCGAACACGAGGCCCACCGTGCCGGGCGGCACGCCGGCTTCGACAAAAGCCTGTAGCAACGCGGCAGGCGAAGCCGGGGTTTCTTCCGGTGCCTTGACGAGGAACGAGCAGCCGCACGTGAGCGCCGCGCTTAACTTGCGCACCACCTGGTTGACCGGGAAATTCCACGGCGTGAAGGCGGCGACCGGTCCGATCGGCTCTTTCAGCACCAGTTGCTGCGCTGCGATGTTACGCGGCGGCACGACGCGTCCGTACACGCGGCGGCCTTCGTCGGCGAACCACTCGATGATGTCGGCGGCGGAGAGCACTTCGATACGTGCTTCGCCGAACGGCTTGCCTTGCTCCAGCGTCATCAGACGGGCGATGTCCGAGGCACGCTCACGAACCAGCGCCGCGGCCTTGCGCATGGTGGCCGCGCGTTCGTTGGCGGGCACCTTGCGCCACGCTTCGAAGCCTTTCTGCGCGGCGGCGAGGGCGCGGTCCAGATCGGCGGTGCCGGCGTGCGCGACCTTGCCGATGGGCTTGCCGGTCGCCGGGTTGAGGACCTCGATGGTCTTGCCGCTGGCGGCGTCGCACCACTCGTTGTTGATCAGGAGACGGGTATCGGTATAGCTGGATGTAGCCATGCTGGGTTCCTCTGATTGCGAAAGACGGCCGACCGCCGTGAGCGCGTAGCGGCTTGCGTGCATGTGCACTGGCTGCAGGGTGGCTTGATCAGCTTCGTGCAGTGGCACCGCGTGGCGGACGGAAATGAACTGCTGATCCTTAATATCTTAGCCGATTGTGCCGATCGGCATCGGCGGCTGCCGCGGCGCAGGTCGCGAGGGACATGAAGTGCATGCAGTGCACGAGGCGGTTCAATGGTCCGACGCGGCGGGTGTCACGGTTGCCACGCCATGCGGATGATCGGAAAGGGCCGGCCGGCGGGATCGGTTGCCGAACGGCTGACATCCGTGAAGCCGTAGCGGCGGTAAAACGAATGCGCTTGGTGATTATGTTCGTTGACGTCGACGCTCAGCGGCGCATGACCGTTGGCGTGACCCTGCGCGAGGTGACGTGCCTTCACATGATCGAGCAGCGCCGTGCCGATGCCTCGACCGAAATACACCGGGTCGACGAACAGCATTTCGACGTGGTTCCCGGTCACGCCGATGAAGCCGGCGACACGGCCATCTTCCGCTTCGTAGACCCACACCGGGACGCTGGGCAGATACACGTCGCGAACCTTCGGATAGATTTCGGCGATCACGGCTTCGCCGAGGAACGTATGAGTGGCGTGTACGGCGCGGTGCCAGATGTCGAGCAGTACCGCGTTGTCTGCTTCGCTACGTTCTCTGATCTGGTCTCTAATCTGGTCTCTGATGGACATGGCGTAGGGGTCGCACAGTGAATGAGGTTCCGGCATTTTACGGGCAGTGGTGCGGTTGCTTGCACACCACAACACGCCAGATTCTTCGCGCCAGCGTTTTGTTCTCCGCTATCATGGGTCGCCTTGTTGATACGTTGCTTGTTGATACGTCTCATCAACGAAGCATCTTCGGCATCTGACCCACCGACCCGCCAGGGTCCACCCAGGTCCACTCATTGCAATCAGGAGGTATGGCTATGAAAGCGCTTCATTTCATCACGTCAAGCACGCTTCTCCTGAATCCTTCCATGCAATGGGACCATGATCACGCTCGAATCGAATCCGCTTCGCGAAGCTGCACACGCGCCCGAAAGCCGCGCTAGCCTTTATCTCTCCATTTCGCCTTATACGTCAGGCTTTTCAGGCCTGACGCGTCACTACGGCACGCGCGCCTGTTCCGGCCGCGTGGCTGCCGCGCGTGTCTTTCGCCTGTCGCATGGTCCGCCCCGTCTCTTGCAGCGCCATCCGCGCTGATTCCCGCTATGGCCTGAGCATCCTGATGCAAGCTAACCGCGTCTGAAACCAGACGAACGGTTCGCGGGCCAGGCATGCCTTGCACGTTTGCATCACGCGTTGCGTGAACCACCTCAGGCATAACGATTCGGCATGCTTATCAATAACGTTGCGCACGGAACGTGCGGGCAGCGGGCGTCGACACGTCCATTGCCAACGTCGCCAGCACGTCGTGGTTAGCCTTTCTTTCGTCAAGGAACTATCAATCGTGTCTCGATCACTTAAGCAACTGGGTTTCAACAATTTCTTTTCAGAACAGGCGGAGCGCTATGGCATCGGACAGCCGTATCGCGTCGTCGAGGATTTCGGCTTGCGCTTCGTCGTTTCCGGCGAGAACCCGCAGCAGCCAGCGGGCGAAGCCGGTCACTTCAGGCTCGTGTTCGCCCGCAAGAGTCCGCGCATGCCGATTATCGGCGACTGGATTCTCGGCCTTCCCACCGCCACGGGCGAGGTGGAATTCGTCGATATGCTGGAGCGCGCCACCTGTTTTCAGCGCAGTCATAGCGAGGAGGGCACACAGGCCCGCGCGCAGTTATTGGCAGCCAACGTAGACAAGCTCTTTATCGTCACCTCATGTACCGACGAGTTCAACCTGTCGCGCCTCGAACGTTACCTGCTGCTGGCACGGGTCAACCGCATTGCGCCGGTGCTCGTGCTCAACAAGGCCGATCTGGTGGACGAGCACAGCACGTACATCGAGCAGATCGCCGAACTCGGTCATGGCATCCCGCTATGCGTGGTGAGCACCGTGAGCGAGTCTCACGCAGCGCGCGGCATCACACCGCTCGAGGCGCTGTTGCACGAGGGTGAGACCTGCGTGCTGGTGGGCTCATCGGGCGTCGGTAAAAGCTCCATCGTCAATGCGCTGATCGGTACCCAGCGACAGTCGACGCTCGCCGTCAGCGCCAAGGGCGCGCGTGGCGCGCATACCACCACCAGCCGTTCGCTCTTCGTGCTACCAGGGCGTGGCGTGATCATCGACACACCGGGCATACGCAGCGTCGGCGTGACAGCCGATGAGGACAGTCTGCACGATGCCTTCGAGGACGTGACGCAGTTGATGCGGCAATGCGCGTTTCGCAACTGTGGTCACAACGGCGAAGCGGGATGCGCAATCGCGCTGGCGCTCGATGAAGGGCGTCTGTCAGCGAGACGCCTGAGTTCGTATCGAAAGCTGCAACGTGAAGCGGCCTTCTTCGACGACAAGCAAGCCGCACAGCGACGCCAGCGTGACGAAGGCAAGCAGCGTGCCGCGCGACGCATCAGTCGCGAACGGTTTGAAAGGGAACCGAAATGAAACGCGTTGTATCGCATTGAATGACTCATGCGGCGCAGAAAGAAATGTTGCACTGCGAAGCAATGCCATGAGCTTCGCGCAAGCGCGTGACGATTGAAATGGAGCGTTATTTGCAGCAGTTTTCTGCAGGTTGCTGCATCCATTTCAATTCCTGTTCATCGGCTCGTCGCGCTCAGCGATATCGGCAAAGCGTCAATCTGCTGCGTTGTTTTGCGGTTCGAAAAAATTCGAAACTTCTATGCACAACTTGTATCGTCTGCTAATACTAAAGACACTGAGGCTCAAAGGCGCGGCTCTGCGATGAGGATTGCACGCACCTTTGGCATGATTAAAACGCCTGGCGCGTACCCAATGTTAGGGGTATCGACTCGTGAGCCATCCTTCTCGGATGAGACGGAACCCCGCCTGTCTGAAGTGGGATTCCAGCGCGGACCCGGCCCGACATGATGTGTTGTCGGGCCCGAGGAATGTACATCGCTTCGATCGCAGTTCGCACCGGAGTTCGTGTCTGAGCTTGCCGCTCGCTGTGTGGCTGTGTCTGCGTCAGCACAGTTGGCCTTGTGCGCTGCTGCTCGCACTCGGTGTCTGCGAGTTCGCGCAGGCAGCGGGCCCCACGGGCGGCCAGATCACGGCCGGCTCCGGACATATCACGCAAGCGGGCAACAGCACGACCATTCAGCAGGGCACGCCCACGCTGTCGCTAAGCTGGCAGAGTTTCAATCTTGCGCCGAACCAGACCGTCACCTTCGTGCAACCCGGCGCGGGCTCAATCGCTGTCAATCGCATACTGGGCAACACGGCCAGCAATATCTTCGGACACCTGAACGCAAACGGCCAGGTCTGGCTCATCAATCCCAATGGCGTGCTGTTCGGCCCTGGTGCATCGGTGAACGTGGGTGGCCTCGTCGCGTCCACGCTCGATGTCGCCGACAGCGCGCTGGGTTCGAGCAGCCGCACGTTCGCCGGGTCAGGCAAGGGCAGTGTGGTCAACCAGGGGGCAATTACGGCGGCCACTGGCGGGTATGTCGCCTTGCTCGGCAATCAGGTCTCCAATCAAGGCACGATCAGCGCACATCTGGGCACCGTTGCGCTGGCCGGCGGCAGTGCCATGACGCTCACGTTCAGCGGCAATCAACTGCTGCATCTGAGTGTCGATCAGAGCACGCTCGACAACCTGGCCGAGAATCGCCAGTTGATTGTGGCGGACGGCGGTGATGTGTTGATGAGCGCCGGGGCCAAAGATGCCGTGATGGCGAGTCTCGTCAACAATAGCGGCGTGATCCAGGCGCAGACGGTGCAGAATCACGGCGGCACGATTACGCTGCTCGGCGGCATGACGGCGGGTACTGTGGACGTGGGCGGCAAACTCGACGCCAGTGCACCGAACGGCGGCAATGGTGGCGCCATCGAAACCTCGGCGGCCCATTTCAGTGTCGCGGACGGCGCGCAGATTACGGCCAGCGCGCCACATGGCAAAGCCGGCACCTGGCTGGTCGATCCTACCGATCTCACCATCGACCCCACTGCGGCCGCCACCCTCTCCAGCACGCTCGACGGCGGCACCAGCGTGACCGAGCAGACCACGGCCACTGGTGCCACCGGCGTGGGCACGCAAAGCGCAGGGGCGGGTGACATCAACGTCGACGCGCCGATCACCTGGAGCAGCGCCGCAGCGAATCTCACCTTGCAGGCCTTCAACGCGATCAACGTCAATGCACCCGTCACGGGCGCAGGCAGCGTGACGATGGATGCGGCCGGCAGCAACCTGACCATCGCCGCCGGTGGCTCGATCAAGGGCGGCGCGGGCGTGACGCTGGCCACCGCGGGCAACTTCGTCAACAACGCCGGCAGTGGCGCGGTCTCGACCGGCACCACGGCACCGTGGCTCATCTATTCCAGCAATCCAGCACTGGATACCGCAGGGGGGATCGTTCCAGATTTCATTCAGTACAACGCAACGTATTCAACGAGCGCGACCACCGCGCCCGCTGCATCCGGCAACGGCTTTCTCTACAGCCTCGCGCCCACCCTCAGCATTACCGGTTTGACGGGCACCGTCACCAAAGTCTACGACGGCACCACCACGGCGAGCCTGACGGGCGCGAATTTCACCACGACGGGTCTGGTCAACGGCAACACGATCGCCACCGCAACGGGCAGCTATGCGAACGCGAATGCGGGCTCGGGCATCGGCGTGAGCTCGCCCGCGAACATCGCGGCCATCACCTTGACGGATGCAGGCGGCACTATCCCGGTGTTCGGCTACAGGCTGGCGGGTGCGCCGGTCACGGCGTCGATCGGCGTCATCACGCCCGCGCCGTTGACGGCCACCATCGTCGGCGATCCCACCAAGGTCTACAACGACACCACCACCGCCAGTCTGACGAGCGCGAATTACACCGTGACGGGTTTCGTCGCCGGTCAGGGCGCCACGCTCAATCCGCCTGGCGGCGTCGCTTACGCCAGCGTGGATGCGGGCACGCAAACCGTGTCGGCGCCGCTGACCGCGTCGAACTTCAATGCGAACACCAACACCAATCTCGCCAACTACATCTTGCCGAAGACGGCCACGGGACCTGGCACCATCACGCCCGCGCCGCTCATCATTACCGGCGTGCTGGCCAACGACAAAACCTATGACGGCACCACGGCCGCGAGCCTGAATACTTCAGCGGGCGCGTTGTTCGGCGTGCTGGCGCAGGATGCCGGGACGGTCGCGCTGAATCTGGCCAGTCTGATGGCGGCCTTCACGTCGCCGAACGCGGGCAACGATATCGCGGTGGCGGTGAGCGGCGGCGGCTTGACGGGCACGAAGGCCGCCGACTATTTCATCTCGCCGGCCAGTTTCGCGGGGCTCTCCGCCGACATCACACCCAAGGCGCTCACGGTAAGCGGCGCCACCGCCAGTAACAAGGTCTATGACGCAACCAACGCGGCCACGCTGAATCTCAGCGCTGCCGCGCTGTCCGGTCTGGTGCCGGGTGACGCGGGCAACGTCAGCTTGTCTGGCGCGGGGGCGAGCGGCACCTTCAGCCAGTCGAACGTGGGCAACAATCTGCCCGTGACGGTGAGCGGCTTCACGCTGTCGGGCACGGCGGCGCGCAACTACGCGTTCACACAGCCCACCGGGATCACCGCCAGCATCACACCGGCCGCGCTGGTGATCGGCGTGTCCGGCAATCCCACCAAGGTCTATGACGGCACGACCGCGCTCGCGCTGTCGCCCGCGGATATGACGGTGAGCGGATTCGTCGGCGGCCAGGGGGCAACGGTGTCACAGGCGAGCGCGGCTTCTTACGCCACACCCAACGCCGGTTCGGGCATCGGCGTCACGGTCAGCTTCGAGTCGTCGGACCTGACGCCGAACCCCGGCACCGCACTCTCCAACTACACCATTTCGACCACAGCGGTCGGCACCGGCACGATCACCCCGGCTCCGCTGACTGGCATGTTGGTTGGCAATCCTACCAAAACCTTCGATGGCACCGCCGCCGCCACGCTCAGCCCCGCGAACTATGCGCTGAGCGGCCTGATCGGCAACCAGAGCATGACGGTCACGCAGACCGCCGGGACCTACGACAGCGCCAACGCGGGCGTGCAGGGCGTCTCCGCGGCGCTGGGCGCAGCCGACTATCAGGCGGGCGCGGGCACCCTGTTGTCGAACTACATCCTGCCCACCACGATGGCCGGCGTAGGCACCATCACGCGGGCTGCCCTGACGGGAACCTTGAGCGCCGCCATTACCGGCAATCCCACCAAGGTCTACGACGGCACCACCGTGGCCACGCTCGCGCCTGCCAACTTCACGCTGAGCGGCTTCGTCGGCTCGGACAGCGCAACGGTGAATCAGTCCGTCAGCGGCCAGTACGGTTCGAAGAACGTGGGACTGCAACCGGTGTCGGCGAACTTGTCCGAGGCCGATTTCACCGCCGGCGCGGGCACCAATCTGAACAACTACACGTTCCCGGTCGTGGCCTTCGGCACCGGCACGATCTTGCCCGCGCCATTGTCGGTATCGATCATCAACAATCCGACCAAGGTCTACAACGGCACGACCACGGTGGCCCTGAACCCCGGCAACTTCCAGATCAACGGTTTCGTGCCGGGCGAGGGCGCGCAGATCAACGCCACCACGCCGTTCGCCTACGCGAGCGCCAACGCGGGCGCCGAGGCGGTGAGCGGCAATCTCACCAACGGCAACTACGTGGCAAACACCGGCACGCTGCTGAGCAACTACGTGCTCGCCAGTTCGGCAAGCGGTGCCGGCACCATCTTGCAGGCGCCCCTGTTCATCACGGGCGTCTATGCCACCAGCAAGGTGTACGACACGACCACCAGCGACACGCTCAACGTGGCGTCAGCGGGACTCGCCGGGCTGGTCTCCACGGACGTGGGCAAGGTCACGCTGACCACCTCGAACACCGGCACCTTCGCCCAGGCGAACGTGGGCAATGGCATTGCGGTCACGGCCGGCGGCTTCTCGATTGCGGGTAGCGCGTTTGCGAATTACGCGTTGCAGCCCGTCAGCGGGCTTTCGGCCAACATCACGCCGGCACCGTTGACGTTGACGGGCATCGTCGCCAACAACAAGGTCTACGACGCCACCACCGCCGCGACGCTGAACACCAGCAATGGCGTGCTCAACGGCGTGCTCGGCAGTGACAGCGTGAGCTTCAGCGAAACCGGCGCTGCCGCGCAGTTTCGCACCGCCAACGTGGGGAGCGGCCTGAGCGTGACGGTTGGCGGCTTTACCCTTGGCGGGGCATCGGCGGGTAACTACATGCTGACGCAACCGGCGGGACTCACTGCCAGCATCACGCCAGCTCCGATCACGGCGGTGATCACCGGCACGCCCACCAAGCTGTACGACGGCGACACGACCGCCACGCTTACGGCCCAGAATTACGTGCTCAGCGGTTTCGTGAACGGGCAGGGCGCGACGGTGCCGCAGCAGTCGGGCGCGAGCTATACGACCGCTAACGCCGGCACCGGGCTCGGCCTCACGTCCGCGCTGGTCATTTCGGATTTTCTCGCCAACGCGGGCACCAATCTTTCCAACTACAGCTTGCCGACCACGGCGACCGGCGATCAGGGAGTGATCACGCCGCGTGTCATTAACCTAACGGGCACGCGCGTTTACGACAGCACGACCGGGGCCGCCGCGACCCTGTTCGGCAATGGCGGCGTGTTGAGCGGCATCGACGGACAGACATTGACCTTGAGCGGCAGCGGTACGCTCACCACGAAAAACGTTGGCAATCAGCAGCCGTTCGCCGCCGGTGGACTGAACGGCTTCACGTTGACCGGCAACAACGGCGCGGTGGCGAGCAACTACACCTTCGTGGGCGGCACGGACTGGGTCACCATCACGCCTGCCACGCTGAGCGTGAGCGGCGCCACGGCCGCGAGCAAGACCTACGACGGCAGCACGGCCGCCACGGTGAGCGGCGCCACGCTGACCGGCGTGCTGGGTACGGATGCCGTGACGCTCGGCAATGCGACGAGCGGCACCTTCGCCAGCAAGAACGCCGGCAACGGCATTGCGGTCAGCACCAGCATGACCATCAGCGGCACGGATGCGAGCAACTACATCATCCTGCAGCCGGTGGGTCTCACCGCCAGCATCGCGCCGCTTGCCATCACGGTGAGCGCGAGCGGGCAGGACAAGTCGTACAGCGGCACGACCACGGCCGGCGTGACGCTGAGCAGCAGCGGCGTAATCCCCGGCGACAGCGTGAGCTTCACGGACACGGGCGCCAATTTCAGCACCTCGAACGTGGGCACCGGCATTCCGATCTCGGTGACGGGCATTGCGGGCACCGGCGCCGACGCGGGCAACTACACGCTCACCAACACCACGGCCACCACCCAGGCCAACATCACGCCAGACGTACTCAATCTGACCAGCACGCGCGTGTATGACACCACCACGGGTGCTGCCGCGACGCTGTTCGGCAATGGCGGCGTGCTGAGCGGCGTCGACGGCGAAACGCTCACCTTGAGCGACAGTGGCACGCTCGCCAGCAAAAACGTCGGCACGCAGCAGCCGTTCGCCGTCAATGGCCTGAACGGCTTTACGCTGACGGGCAACAATGGCGCAACGGCCAGCAATTACACGCTGGTTGGCGGCATGGACTGGGTCACGATTACGCCCGCCATCCTGACGGTGAGCGGCACCGCCGCCTCGAACAAGATCTACGACGGCACCACGGCGGCAACGCTGAGCGGCGCTACGTTGCAGGGCGTGCTGGGCACGGATGCCGTTACGCTGGGTAACGACACCACCGGCACGTTCGCCAGCAAGAACGTCGGCAACAACATTGCCGTGAGCACGGCGATGACCCTCAACGGCGCGGACGCCGGCAATTACCTCGTCGTGCAACCGGCAGGCCTCAGCGCGAGCATTCTGCCGCTCGCCATCAGCGTGACGGCTACCGGCATCAACAAGGTCTATGACGGCACCACTACGGCGGGCGTCACGTTGAGCAGCAGCGGCCTCGTGGCCGGCGACCGCGTGACGTTCACGGATACCGGAGCGCGCTTCAGTTCGCCGAACGTGGGCACAGCGGTGCCGATCAGCGTGACAGGCATCGCGGATGCCGGCACCGACGCAGGCAACTACACACTGCTCAACAACGCCGCGGCGGCCAGCGCGAATATCACGCCCGCCATCCTCAATCTCACCGCCACGCGCGTCTACGACGCCACCACCGGCGCGGGTGCGGCGCTGTTCGGCAATGACGGCGTGCTCACGGGCGTCAACGGTGAAACGCTGACGCTCGGCGGCAGCGGCACACTGTCCACCAAAAACGTCGGCACGCAACAGGCATTCGCGGTCAACGGCCTGAACGGTTTCACGCTGAGCGGTAACGGGACGGCGCTCGCCAGCAACTACACCTTCGCAGGCGGCACGGACTGGGTCACCATCACGCCCGCCACCTTGACGGTGCTGGGTACCGTTGCGGGCAACAAGGTCTACAACGGCAATACGGTGGCCACGCTCAGCGGTTCGACCTTGCAGGGCGTGCTATCCATCGACAACGTCACGCTGGGTATCGACACCACCGGCACGTTTGCCAGCAAGAACGTGGGTAACAATATCGCCGTCAGCACCGGCATGACGATCAGCGGCACGGACGCGGGCAACTATGTGATCGTGCAGCCCGCTGGTCTCACCGCGAGCATCACGCCGCTGGCCATCATCGTGAGCGCGACGGGGCAAAGCAAGGTATACGACGGCACCACCACCGCGGGCGTGAGCTTGAGCAGTAACGGCGTGCTGCCTGGCGATTCGCTGAGCTTCACGGAGAGCGCGGCGAACTTCAGTACCCCGAACGTTGGTACCGCTGTGCCGATTACCGTGAGCGGTATTAGCGGCACCGGCACGGGGCTGGGCAATTACACCTTCAATACCACGGCCACGACGAGCGCCAACATCGCGCCGGCCATTCTCAATCTGACGGGCGCGCGGGTGTACGACGGCACCACGGGCGCGGCTGCGAGCGTGTTCGGCAATGACGGCGTGCTGACAGGCGTCGATGGTCAGACGTTGACCTTGCGCGGCAACGGTACGCTCTCGACGAAAAACGTCGGCACGCAGCAGCCTTTCGCGGTCAACGGACTGAACGGCTATACGCTGACGGGTAACGGCTCCGCGCTCGCCAGCAACTACACCTTCGTGGGCGGCATGGACTGGGTGACGATCACGCCGCTTGCCATCACCGTGACGGTGACGGGCCAGAACAAGGTGTATGACGGCAACACGACCGCGGCTGTCACGCTGAGCGGCAGCGGCGCGTTGCCCGGCGACGCGCTGACCTTCACCGATACCGCCGCCAGTTTCAACACGCCGAACGCGGGCAACGGCATCCCGATCACCGTGACGGGCATCACGGGCAGCGGTGCGGATCTGGCCAATTACACCTTCAGCACGACAGCCACTGGCAGCGCCAACATCACGCCGGCGATTCTCAGCCTCACCGGCACGCGGGTGTACGACGGCACGACCAGTGCGTCCGCCAGTCTGTTCGGCAGCAACGGCGTGCTCACTGGCGTGAATGGCGAAACGCTGACGCTGAGCGGCACGGGCACGCTCACGACGAAGAACGTCGGCACACAGCAGCCGTTTGCAGCGAGCGGCACGAGCGGCCTCACGTTGACGGGCAACGGCACGGCGCTCGCCAGCAATTACACCTTCGCGGGCGGCACGGACTGGGTGACGATTACGCCGCTCGCCATCACCGTGACTGCGACGGGGCAGAACAAGGTCTACGACGGCACGACCACTGCGGGCGTGAGTTTGAACAGCAGCGGCATCATCCCCGGCGATTCGCTCACCTTCACGGATAGCGCGGCCAGCTTCAGCACGGCGAATGCGGGCAACGGTATCCCCATCACGGTGACGGGCATCAGCGGCAGCGGGGCGGATCTGGGCAACTACACGTTCGGCACGGCCGCCACGGCGAGCGCCAATATCACGCCTTCCGTGCTCAACCTGACCGCGTCACGCGCCTATGACGGCACGAGCGCCGCCAACGCGAATCTGTTCGGCAACAACGGCACGCTGAGCGGGGTGAATGGTGAAACGCTGGCACTCGGTGGAGCGGGAACGCTCTCGAGCAGGAACGTAGGCAACGAAGTGAGTTTTGCCGCCGATGGTCTCAGCGGCTTCACGCTGAGCGGCAATGGCGCGACGCTCGCCAGCAATTACACGCTGACGGGTGGCACCGACTGGGTGAGCATCAACCCGGCGCTGCTGAGCGTGGTGGGCACTACCGCAAGCAATCGCGTGTACGACGGCACCACCGTCGCGGGCTTGAGCGGGGCCACGCTGTCTGGTCTGTTCGGGCAGGACGCGGTGACGCTCGGCAACGCCACGGCCGGCACCTTCAACAACAAGAACGTGGGCAGCAACAAGCCCGTGACGACCGCGATGACCATCAGTGGCGCCGATGCCGGCAACTACATTCTGCTGCAACCCACCGGGCTGACCGCCAGTATTACGCCGCTCGGCATTCTGGTGAATGCGACCGGCAACGACAAGGTCTACGACGGCACGACGCTCGCAACGGTGACGCTCAGCAGCGCAGGCGTGGTGCCGGGCGATCAGGTGAATTTCAGCAGCATGTCCGCGAGTTTTGCGGACAGCAACGCCGCCAACGGTATCAGCGTGGCCGTGGGCGGCATCAGCGAGCGCGGCGCTGACGCAGGCAATTACACGCTGCTCAACAGCACGGCTACGACGACCGCCAACATCACGCCGCTGCCCATTACAGTGACGGCGACGGGCACCAGCAAGGTCTACGACGGCAACGACAGCGATATCGTCACACTGACCAGCAACGGTATCCTCGCGGGCGACAAGCTGCAGTTCAGCTACGGCGCGGCGGATTTTTCGAATCCGGACGTGGGTAACGGCAAACCCGTTACCGTGACCGGCATTTCGGACAGCGGCGCCAATGCACAGGACTACGTATTCAACACATCGGCCCTCACGGCCGCGAACATTACCAGCCCAGGCGTGGGCGGCCCGCTGTTGGGTCTCGCGCAATCCGGCTTCCAGGAATCGGGCACCGGCGTCACGGTGAGCGGCCTCGCGCAAACGCAGAGCCTGCTGCAACCGGAAGGCGTCGAGACGCCGTACGGTGTGGCCAATCAGGATGACACAGGTATCTACACTGGCAACCGGCAACCCAAGGACAGCGCGATGCCACGCAATCGCATTCCCGCAGACTTTCATCCAGGTCTTGGACTCACCGTGATCCAGGGCGGAGTGAGGCTTCCGGCGGATGCGGGCCCATGAGCCGATCCGCGCGCTTGGTTCCTTCATCCACGCAGCCTCGGCGCGCAAAAGCGGCGCGGGGGTTTCTAATGCGGCTTCGGGTCGGTCTCTGGTCTGGTCTTTCGTTTGGTTTCGAAGTTGTGATCGTTCTGATGCTCGCGCTCGGCGCTTCGCTCGCGCAGGCTCAGGTGCGCATCCCCTCAGTACCTGACAGCGGGCAACTGCTGCGCGAAACGCAGCCGCCCAATCCGCAGGCGGCGCCCTCGTCGAATCTGCCGCTCAACATCCAGCAGCAGAACGCGAGCCCTTCGGGCAGCACGGAAACGTTCCCGGTGCGCAGCATCGAGATCAGCGGCAACACGCTGATTCCTACGGACACGCTGCATGCCTTGGTGGCCTCCGGCGAAGGCAAAAACCTCACGCTCGACGATCTCGATGCACTGGCCGACCGCATCACCCAGGCGTATCACGCGCATGGCTATCCGCTCGATCGCGCCTATGTGCCGGCGCAGACGCTGCACGATGGCGTGGTGCGCGTTGCGGTGCTGGAGGCCAAATATGGCGCGGTCACGCTGCACAACGACAGCGCGGTGTCCGACCGGCCGCTGAATGCGACGCTCGCGCCGCTGCAACCGGGCCAGCAGGTCAGCGAATTCATGCTGGAGCGCAGCCTGCTGTTGATGTCCGATATCCCAGGCGCCGTGGTTAACTCCGTGCTCGGTCCTGGCGCCGCGGCCGGCACTTCGGACCTGAACGTAGATGTCACCTCGGCGCAGCGCTATACCGGCGTGGCAAGCGTGGACGATTACGGCAACCGCTATACGGATCGCGTTCGGGTGGGCGGCGACTTCGATATCAACGGACTGTTTCATCAGGGCGACGTGCTCGATCTCAGCGCGCTCACCTCGGGGCACGACATGACGTATGGGCGTGCGGGATATCGCTATCTGCTGAACGGGCAGGGCACCACCGTGGAGGCGGCGATTTCCGGGCTGGAGTATCACCTGGGCAACGGCCTGTCTAATCTGGAGGCACACGGCACCGCCGTGGTGGAAAGTATCAACCTGTCGCAGCCGCTGATTCGCAACACCGCGTACAACCTGTATGGGCAGGTCGAATACGATCACCGGCAACTGCACGACGATATCGACATTGTTTCGGTAGAGAACAATCGACACACGGGCTCATGGACCGGCACGCTGGCCGGAGATCAACGCGACCGGACCGGCATCACCAACATGAGCGTGAGCACCACATATGGACATGTGTGGTTCGACGATGCATTGGCCGAGTTCATCGACAGCATCGGTCCGCACACGCAGGGCAGCTACACCAAATACGATCTGTCCATTTCGCGGCTGCAACAACTGAACACCACCAACGCGCTGTATTTCGCGCTCCTCGGCCAGTTCGCCAATCGCAACCTCGATACGTCCGAGCAGTTTTATCTGGGCGGGCCCACCACCGTGCGCGGCTATGACGTCGGCGCGCTTTCCGGCGCGCAAGGCAATCTCGCCACCGCCGAATTCCGCCACGACTTCAGCATCCCCGTATTGCCGGGACCGTGGCAGGCCGCGTTGTTTGTCGATAGCGGTCATCTGGAGGTGTACAAAACCACCTTCGTGACAGGGCCCAACAGCTTCAGGCTGAGCAGTATCGGCGTGGGCTTGCATTGGTCGGCGCCGCATGCGTGGGTAATGAACCTGAGTCTCGCGACGCCGCTCGGCGCCGCACCGGACGCGGCGGGGATCGACAGCAGCAAGGTGCGTTTCTGGGCGCAGTTGCAGAAGGGGTTTTGAACGCGACAGCGAACTTGCATGACGCGAGTTGCCGCTTAGGTCTTCCCCGCGTCGCGATCAAACGTACCCACGTAACCGAACACGGCCCGTTCGACCCGCTTCGCCAGCATCCTCTCGTCCACTTCGCCGCGTTGTCCGGCTGCGTCCACCAACGCGTGGATGATCGCGAACAGGTCTTGCACCACATAAGGATCGCGGGCAAGCAGCTCCTCACCCAGACAGTGGCGAAAAATCGCCAGGCGCATGTCGTCGAGATTGCGCGCCTCGTCGCCCGGCGGGAGCCGCGCTTCTTCGACATCAAGCAAACGCGCAAGCACCGGCCGCCGCAACTGATGCGCCACCGCGATACGAATCAGTTCACGCAAGCGGTCCGGCCCATGAGGCCGTTCGAGTAACTGCACGAGATCGCGCAGCAGTGCTGCGTCTTCGCGCGCGATGAGCGCACGCGTCAGCGCGGTCTTGTTGGGAAAGTACTGGTACAGCGAACCGATGCTCGCGCCGGCGCGTTCGGCGATGGCATTGGTCGTATAGGCATCGAAACCGCCGGTCTCCAGAATGTTCGCCGCTGCTTCGAGAATGGCCGCGACGGTCGCCGCAGCGCGTTCCTGACGCGGCAGTTTGCGAGGGTGCAGGGCTTCATGACGGTCGTTCTTCGCGACGCCGCTGGTTTTCGCGGCGGCGCGACGAGGGGTTCGCTTCGCTTTCTGCGAGGGATCGGAACGGCTCATTGGGTTGAGAAAATGTGAGCTTTTTATGGAAGGAGGCTTCGCGTGATGACGAAATCAGATTGCATACCGTGTACATCTTACCTCGGTGCCGCTGCCGAGCATGACTGCGAAAGCGAGTAGTGAATATGAGCGATGACTCATAAAATTTCACCCATGTTCTCCAGCCAGAAAAGTGCTGGCGGACCTTACCTGATCAGGACCCGGCGTTGCGGCCGCCGAGTCTGGCAAACCTGGGCGGCCGCGAGGAGTGAAATCATGCGCGTCATCATTGCAGGCGGCGGGATCGTCGGACTCACGGCTGGCATCGCATTCAAGGCGGTAGGTTGGGAGGTGGTCGTGGTGGAGCAGGCCACGGAAATTCGCGCGGCGGGGGCGGCAATTGGACTGTGGCGCAATGCGCTCGACGTGTTTGCCGAATTCGGCGTGGGCGACGCGCTCTCGGCGATCGGTACGTCCGTCGAAACCTGGTTCTTCGATGCCGCCGGGCAGCCCCACCGGGCACCTGGCTACGATGCGGCGGACCACGAGTTTCAGTTGCTGCCACGCCCCGAACTCAATCGTCGGCTCGCGCAGGCGCTCGGCTCCGAAAACATTCGCCTGAACGCGAGAGTGCTGGCCTTCGAGGAGCACGCGGACCATGTCACCGCAACGCTGAGCGACGGCACGGTTGAGCAGGCAGATTTGTTGATCGGCGCGGACGGCGCGTACTCGGCGGTACGTGCACAACTGCTGCCGGGTTCCGCGGCACGGGCGCACGCGGGGCATCACGTGTGGCGCGGCATGCTACCCGCCGGCGACGAACCCGAGGCAGGTAGCGTATTGACGGTCGGGCATCAGGGTACACGCGGCGGCTACACACGCACTTATGGCAATCAGGTGGTGTGGATGGTGAACCAGTTCGATAGCGTCGAGCCCTCGGGTACGAAAAAGGAAGAGGCGTTGAAACGCGCCGCGCTGCTGAACGACAACGGCTGGAACGATCCGCTCGTCAAGCTGATCGAGCGGACGCCAGAAGATCAGATCCTGCATAACCCGATCATGGTCGTGCCCGCGCTGCCGCGCTGGACCTCGCAGCGCGTGGTACTCGTCGGCGATGCGGCGCATGCGTTGTCGCCGCATATCTCGGCCGGGGGGACGCTGGGTGTGGAGGACGTGACCGTGCTGGTGCGGGCGTTGCGCAAGCATGCATCGCTCGCGTCAGCGCTGGCCGCCTATGAAGCGAATCGGATTCCCCACTATACGCAGGTGCGGGAACTGGCCTACGCGGTGGAAATAGCGCGTGATGCACAGACGTATGCGCGGGAATACGCGCGCTTCAGTCACTGGATGTTGAACGAGGGGTATGCGGCGGCGCGGGGGTACTTGAGTTGAGATGATTGCCGACCTGGTGACGAGCCGATTGCAATACTCCCGCCCTCTCGGTATCGCTGTCGTGAGGGGATTGGCGGAGTTAATAGGGAGGCCTTGAACATATAAAGCATAATTTTATTTGAAAATATAATTAAAAGGCACTTTGAATTGCGTTTGGCTTTCCACCTTCGAGTGAGCGATAAAGGATGAGCTACAGTCAATTCGGCCATCCGATCTTCAATTCACTAACGCGATGAGCGCCGATAAAAATGGCACTTTGTCTGAAGAAAGCTAATTTATTAGGCTATAACCAACCGAACAGAATTTTTATATTCAAACATCGCACACGCAGACATGCTTGAAAGTCCTGTGCCGCTCATCAAGATTTGCGTATCGTTCAAGCATCGGTGAAAGTTGTGCTTAGAAGAAGAATGAACGAATCCCGGGAGGATCGAGGATTCGCACCTTGGCTGCATCATGCAACTGAATTAGGGTTGACGTTCTTGGAAGAATTATCGAATTCCCAAAGTGGAGGTGGCAGTGGACGATTCTGCTGAGAATGTTAGCCAACATCTTGCAAACAATGAACGGATTCCGCCATTGGAGAACGCTTCCTGGACAGTGAAGGACGATGTCGCGCGAGGCATGCTGCTCATATCATACGCCGCTCAAATTGGTGTAAATCTTTCGCCTGCGGATGTAAGAACAGTGAGGAAAGCGCATACTTCTCTGGAAAATGGCGAATTTTCCCCCAGTGCGGAAAAATCGCTCTACGGTGCGATCAGCAGGATCACTGCTGGTGTTCCTTACCCAAATGAAGAGGTGGCATCAGATATTAGACTTTGTTACGGGGTCGTTTCGCATGCGTCTCAAACTGGCAAGCGAGTAGAAAAAAATGATTTGCAGATCTTGTCAGCAGCACGGGCTGCTCAGCGAGCATTGCGATGGAACACGAAAATCGAGGCCGATTTCTATGGCGCAATGAAGCGTATGTGTGATTCGATATTGCCGTTAGAGCCGGAGGCTGTCAGCCTCGAGGCAAGAAAAGGTGCCCGGAAAGCTATCCGCAACTACAGTATAGCCACTGGAGTCGTGACCGCTCTGGTACTAACGCTTTCTTGTTTACTGTTTATAGTAGAACAAATTTCGCATGACATCTCGCATGTTGTTTCGTTGAACGATCCCATTGCGATGACGCTGCACAACCAATTGCAGGCATACGATGCACAAATCATCCAGCTAGACGGAGGCGCGACTCCGGAGATCTTAGTTCAAATGCAAAATTCTCAGGAGGCAGTAGCGATTAAAGAGGATCTACAAAAATTCGCAACCAATAATCGCCAGCTGTACTCTGACGTAAATCGTGCGAGAGGGATAGGTCAGTTTCTTTTCCGTATTCCCAATGCAGTTGGTCATCTGTTTCTCGGAAAGGATTGGGGTGATGACTGGGGAAGTGTGAGCAATCGCTATGCAGTGCTTGGGTGCGCAGGAAAGCAAAGCGATTGGCAGTGTGACCCGGAGCATATTCGGCGTGCGTTGGAAATCGACTTGCCGTTATTCGATCTAGGGATGACTCCAGACAAGAAGAAACGAACCATTCCTGAAGATACAGTTAAGCAAGGATTCCAAAAAATCTCAGTGTATCAGGATATTCGGGCAATGGCGATGTATTCGCGCGACATAATACTTTCTTTTGTTGGCTCAATTACTGGTTTTTTGCTGCCAATTTTATATGCGGCGCTAGGCGCATGCGCTTCTATTTTGCGAAAATTGAGATCGGATACAGTTTCTCACTTGTTCCATCCAGAGTACTCGAAGGTGGCGAATCGCGCGCATATAACCACCGCAGTCATTGTCGGGATTTCGATTGGTTTATTTAGTGACATTGTCCGCGGCGGAGCCGGTGTTTCACCACTAGGTTTGGCATTTGTAGCAGGTTATGCGTCAGACAAGTTTTTCGAGTTCGTAGATCGCATCGTGCATTCGATTTTTCCATCCGTCAGGCCGCGCGACGTGGATCCGGTCGGCGCGGATCCAAAACCTAACGTGTGGTTGCAGCAGAACGCATCAACCCTTAGATGGAACCTGCATCGTAGGCGCCGATTCACAATCGCAACTCGAGAGAAGCCAGTGTAGGGAATGTCAAAACATTGATGTCACTCGCCCATACGCACTGACTTTTCTGGTTTAGCGAACTCAGATAGCGTATTGAGTGGAAGAAGCGCCAATATCTCTGGACGCTCCGGGTGAATGTCGGTCTCGATCAGCACAACGTGTGGGTTTCGCGCGTTCGGCAGAAGGAGTGTAGGGTTAAACCGATAACGACAGACTCAAGAAAATTCCGAGGAAAATCATGAGTACACCAAATGAATTAACTAGCAATCCACCTCCACAGAACAGCGGTCCTCCGCAATATCCGCCGGGATCATTGGCAGACCGCCTTAGGATGATCGTTTGGCTATGCTTCGGCCTGGTATTTTATGCGCTGTCATGGACGTTCGGGCCGCAACAACCCTTGATCCAGACCACCCTATATAAGTTCGGTCACGTAACAACTCTCGCTTTCATTGGCTATTGGATATCACGCCATGCGCTCGGCCGCGTGAGCAGTAATCCTTCACTTGGTGACATGTTAGGAAGAGCACTCGTGATGGGTTCCGTCATCATCGCTGGCTCCCTAGGGCTATGAGAGCAGCAGGCTTTCCGGAAGCGTCAAGCGCTCGCCTTGCCTTGATCGACGAGCGAAGCGGTGTTGCTCGCCAACTGCTTGCGGCAGCGCTCCTCGCGATATCATTGCAGCCCCAATGCACGGAAGCGACGCTGCCGGCGGCCGCTTTTGTAACCCCGCCTGCATTCGCGCTTCAAATTCGCGGGTCGCTTATACGTGAGGTCAATTTCCGCTTCGGAGTTGGGTCGCCGGTGCCAGTTATCGCCGGCCAGATCATGCAAGAGAGTCGCTTCAGCGCAAATGCAGTCTCGCCTGCGGGCGCGCTTGGACTGATGCAATTCATGCCGAAGACCGCAGAGTGGGCGGCCGTAGCTGGAAAACTAGGGCAGGCTCAGCCGCTTGACCCCCTCTGGAGTTTGCGCGCGGGGGTTTGGTATGACTGGTATCTTCACGACCAATTGAAGCGTTTCGACACCGAGTGCGACCACTGGCACTTCACGCTCTCTGCTTATAACGGCGGCTTGAAATACGTGCTTGAGAGGCAAGCCCTCGCGTCAAAGCCGGGATCCTGGACCATCGCAGGACCAATCAACCCAGGCATCAAGCCGGAAAGCCAACGCGAGAATGTCGAATATTCACCAAAAATCCTCTATTACTTTCAGCCAGCTTTTCAGTCTTGGGGTATAGCGCAATGTCTCTGAGCAGATTGATAGGGGGACTTCCCGACAGACTCAGCCGTCACGCTAGTCTCTCTTGGCACTCTCTAAGACAAAAGGCGGTCCCATCGGAACAAAACCCCGACGGGACCGCGTCTACATCACTTCAGATCGAAGCGGTCCAGCTCCATCACCTTCACCCATGCTGCCACGAAGTCGCGCACGAATTTCTCCTGCCCGTCCTCGCTGGCATAGACCTCGCCCAGCGCCCGCAGTTGTGCATGTGAGCCGAACACCAGGTCGACCCGGCTGCCGGTCCACTGCACTTCGCCGCCCTTGCGGTCACGCCCTTCGAACGACTCGCGAGCCGCCGAAGCCGGCTTCCACTCCATGCGCATGTCGAGCAGATTGCGGAAGAAGTCGTTGGTGAGCGTGCCTGGCCGCTTGGTGAAGACGCTGTGCGGATTTTGCCCCGCGTGCACGTCCAGCACGCGCAATCCGCCGATCAGCGCCGTCATCTCGGGCGCGCTGAGCGTCAGCAACTGCGCCTTGTCGATCAACAGCGCCTCCGCCGGCACCTTGTATTTCGCCTTCAGATAGTTGCGGAAGCCATCGGCATACGGTTCGAGTGCACCGACCGATTCCACGTCGGTCTGCTCCTGCGAGGCATCCATCCGGCCGGGCGTGAAGGGCACGCTCACCTGATGGCCGGCGTCTTTCGCCGCCTTCTCGATGCCGGCACTGCCGCCCAGCACGATCAGGTCGGCCAGCGAAATCTTCTTGCCGCCCGACTGTGCGCCGTTGAACTCGGCTTGCACGCCTTCCAGCGCCTTCAGCACCTTCGCGAGTTGTTGCGGCTGGTTGACGGCCCAGTCCTTTTGCGGCGCAAGACGGATGCGCGCACCGTTGGCGCCGCCGCGCTTGTCCGAGCCGCGGAACGTGGAGGCCGAGGCCCACGCCGTCGAAACCAGTTCAGGGACCGTCAGCCCCGTGGCCAGAATTTTCTGCTTGAGCGCAGCGACGTCTTTCTCGTCGACCAGCGGGTGATCGACCGCCGGAATCGGGTCTTGCCACAGCAGTTCTTCGGCGGGCACTTCCGGGCCGAGATAGCGTACGCGCGGTCCCATGTCGCGATGGGTCAGCTTGAACCACGCGCGTGCAAATGCGTCGGCGAGCTGGTCGGGATTCTCGAGGAAGCGCCGCGAAATCTTCTCGTAAGCGGGATCGAAGCGCAGCGACAGATCGGTGGTGAGCATCGTCGGGTGCAGCTTCTTCGACGGGTCATGGGCGTGCGGCACGGTGGCGTCCGCGCCTTTCGCCACCCACTGATTCGCGCCGGCCGGGCTCTTGGTCAATTCCCATTCAAACCTGAAAAGGTTTTCGAAGAAGCCATTGCCCCATTTCGTCGGCGTATTGGTCCACGTGACTTCCAGGCCGCTCGTGATGGTGTCGCCACCCTTGCCGGTGCCAAAGCTGTTTTTCCAGCCCAGCCCCTGGTTTTCCAGATCGGCTGCTTCCGGTTCCGGGCCGACGTTGTCCGCCGGACCCGCGCCGTGCGTCTTGCCGAACGTGTGGCCGCCCGCGATCAGCGCGACCGTTTCTTCGTCGTTCATGGCCATACGGCCGAACGTCTCGCGAATGTCGTGTGCCGCCGCCACCGGGTCGGGATTGCCGTCCGGTCCTTCCGGGTTCACGTAGATCAGACCCATCTGCACCGCGCCGAGCGGATTTTCGAGGTTACGTCCGCCATCGTCCCGGCTCACTTCCTCGCCGTGTTTTTCTTCGTCCGCGACGATCACGCCGCCGTCCTCGTTATCGCCCGCCGCGCCCTTGCCGTAGCGGACGTCACCGCCCAGCCATGTCTTTTCCGTGCCCCAGTACACGTCCTGATCCGGTTCCCACGTATCCTCGCGGCCGCCGCCGAAGCCAAAGGTCTTGAAGCCCATTGTTTCGAGCGCGACGTTGCCAGTGAGAATCAGCAGGTCGGCCCACGACAGCTTCTGGCCGTATTTCTGCTTGATCGGCCATAGCAGGCGGCGCGCCTTGTCGAGGCTGACGTTGTCCGGCCAGCTATTGAGCGGCGCAAAACGCTGCTGGCCGCGCCCGGCGCCGCCGCGGCCGTCGCCGATGCGATAGGTGCCGGCGCTATGCCAGGCCATGCGGATAAACAGCGGGCCGTAGTGGCCGAAGTCCGCGGGCCACCAGTCCTGCGAATCGGTCATCAGCGCGGCGAGGTCTTTCTTCACCGCGGCGAGATCGAGGCTCTTGAACGCCTCGGCGTAATTGAAGCTCTCGTCGAGCGGATTGGATTTGCTGGAGTGCTGGCTGAGCAGATCGAGCCGCAACTGCTGCGGCCACCAGTCACGATTGGTCGTGCCGCCGCCGGCGGCATGATTGAACGGGCACTTTGCTTCGTCTGACATGCGTTATCTCCTTGAGAGGACGTTCCCACCTGTTGTTCTACTCTTGGGTGCAGGCCTGGATGTTGCACTGCTGCAATGTCAAGGGGCTGACGGCCTGCGAAAAATCACATGATGTTGGTTGACGGTGCGCGCCACGGCGCGACTAAAAATATAGTGCACGCTGCGCATCAATTGAACGCGATTCTGGCAATGCCCGCGATAGTGCGCGCCTATAGCTGCCACGCCTCGCAAACTCGTTGCACTCGTCCCACTCGCCACGCTCATTGTGCAACAAACCCGCTGATCCTTGCCCGCAGACTGCCACGCCCGCTCACAGCGGGGCCCGGCGCTGAATTCAGGCGTGCAGCGTTTCGACGGTGGGCTCGCAGAGAATCGGAAAATTGACGGAGTTGGCGATGTAGCACTGCTCGTGCGCCGCGTGATGCAGACGCATTGCCAGCTCGCGGTCGTCACCGGCGCGCACTGTCACGTGCGGGCGCAGCACGATCTGCGAGAAGTGTCCGGGCTGCCCGCGGTCGAGCATCGTGCCTTCCGCATGATCGACATACTCCAGCACGGCGATACCCGCATCGGCGCACAGATGCAGATACCAGAGCTTGTGACACGCCGAGGCCGCAGCGACGAGCAGATCTTCCGGATTCCAGCGGGTGGCGTCGCCAAGAAAGGCGGGGTCCGATGAGCCTGGGATCTCGGGCTTGCTACCGGCGCGGATCACGTGATCGCGTCCGTAGTCGCGGTATCCAGAAGTGCCGGTGCCGCGATTACCGGTCCACTGCACGCAAACCGGGTACTTGTGCTCGCCATGTGCCATGCCACGCTCCTGTTCGTGTTTTGCCGAAGTTTGCCGAAGGTTGCCGGTGCCTGTCCCGTGCACGCCGGCGCTCAGTACCGCATGAGGGCATGGCGGCTGCCCAGAGTGAGGAGCCTGGATTATCACATCGTTTGCGTGCCGGGTTGGGCGGGTGAGGGCGGTGCCGACGCCTCGCGGCGCGCGGCAGTGCGCGAAATCGCAACAAGCTGACGGCCACGCTCATGTCTGACCTGATACGTCGAACCGATGAAACGGCAGACGCGGCAACGCGCGCTTGCAGGGCCGGAAAACGCGGCGGACGCGCGGACCGTTTTACGACCTCCCGGCAGGAAACCGCGTAAAGTTGGCACGGATCAGCGGTTCATGTCGATTGTCCACGAAGCCCGGTTGGCCAATACTGCCTTCATCGACACGAACTTGGAGGACGCCATGAATCAGCCCGCCAGACCCGTCATTCACGCCGGGAGCACGCATACAGGTGTTGTGCTCGCCAGTCAACTTGTCAGTCATCCCGTTGTCATGAGCGAAGCCGAGCGCGCGCATCAGGAGTGGCTGCTCGACGATTCACTGATGCAGACTTTCCCCGCCAGCGACGCCATCTCGCCGGGCTTTTTCACCTGACCCGCGAGGCTGCATCGCACGGACACATAAGCGCCGCAACGCGGCCCATTGCACGACCCGAATGATTTGCCCTTGAACAATTGCCGATCCATTGACTCGCTTCATTGCCATTAATAAGGAACCCGAAATGACCAGCATCGCCGGAATCAAGATCCCCGACAGCATCATGGCGCGCGCCGCCACGGAACTCGTGCGCGACACCGAACCCGATCTGCTGTACAACCACTCGCGCCGCGTGTTTCTGTTCGGCGCGCTCGCAGGCGAACGCAAGCAGCTCAAGTACGATCCGGAGCTGCTGTACATTGGCGCCATGTTCCATGACATGGGTCTGATCGACGCCTACAGCAGCAAGACGAACCGTTTCGAAGTGGACGGCGCCAACGCGGCGCGCGACTTCCTCACCCAGTACGGCGTGAACGACTACGACATCGAACAGGTGTGGGCGTCGATCGCGCTGCATACGACACCGGGCGTCCCCGAGCATATGAAGCCGGTCGTGGCGCTGGTTACGGCAGGGGTGGAGATGGACGTGCTGGGCCTCGCGTATCACGACTTCAGCGAGGAGCAGCGCATCCAGGTGGTGGCGGCGCATCCGCGTGAGAAAGACTTCAAGAACGGCATCATCGACGCCTTCGCGCAGGGCACCATCAAGAAGCCGGAAACGACCTTCGGCAACGTGAAGGCCGATGTGCTCGAACTGCGCGATCCGAACTACAAGCGCCTGAACTTCTGCCAGATCATCCTTGGCTCGGCATGGGACGACAGCCACGCCGGCCACGCGCATGGCGCCGGCTGCGGCTGCGCGGATAGCACTAAGGCGTAACCGGCTGGCTGGGCGATGCGCTCCCCGCATTGCCCGCACTCGCGGCATTCGCATCGCTCGCCGCCGCGGTTGGCACCGCACTCGCCACCGCCGCACCGCTCGCGGCGGCGTCGCTCGCAGCCCTGGCGGCGCGCTCCGGATGGCGCGCGTCGTGCAGACTGCTCGCCGACCAGCCGCCGCCCAGATCGCCGATCAGGTTGGCGGCATCCACGAGACGTTCCTCCTGCACGTTCAACGCCGTCTGCTGGTTGCTCAACTGCGTGGTCTGCGCGGTGGCGACGGTGGTGTAGTCCACGGTGCCGGCCTGGTATTCGTTGAAGGCGATCTCGGTGCCGCGCGTGGCGTCCGTCACGGCGCGCTGCAAGGCGTCGGCCTGCTCGGCCAGAATGCGCAGGCCCGACAGGTCGTCCTCCACGTTCTGGAAGGCTCCCAGCACGGTGCCGCGATAGTTGGCCACCGCTGCGTCATACGCTGCCTTGGCCGCCGCGACCTGGCCGCTGCGCGCGCCGCCGTCGAAAATCGTTTCGCTTGCCGAACCGCCCAGCGACCACACGTAGTTGGCCGCGTGCAGGAGGCCCGACAGCGGCGATTGCGTGAAGCCGTCCAGCGCCGACAGCGAGATGGTCGGGTAATAGGCCGCCACGGCGACGCCGATGGCTGCATTCTGCGCGGCCATCTGCCGCTCGGCGGTGGCGATGTCGGGCCGCCGCTCCAGGATCGTGGATGGCACGCCCACCGGAATCGACGGCAGCGACGGCATGGTAGTGCTGTGTGGAATGTCGAGGTCTTCCGGATTCTTGCCCACCAGCACCGCAATCGCGTGCGCGTACTTCGCGCGCGCCACGCCGAGGTTGATCAGGTTGGCCTGCGCCGTTTCCAGTTGCGTGCGGGCGGTGATCACATCGGACGGCGCGATGGTGCCGGCCTTGTCCTGATCGGACACCACGCTCAGAAAGTGCTGGTAAGCGGCGACGGTCTGCGTCAGCAGATCGATGTTCGCGTCGCTCACGCGCAGGTCGATCACCGCCGTGGCGAGCGCGATCTGTTCCGACAGCGTGGCGTTGGCGAGCGTCGCCTCGCTGGCCTCGGCGGTCGCGGCATTTTCTTCGATGGTGCGGCGCACTTCGCCCCATACGTCCAGATCCCAATTCAGGCTGCCTTCCAGCGAACCCGAATTGTTGATCCGCTGGAAGTTGCCGAAATTCGCATTGCTGCTGCTGAGGCTGCCCGTGGAACTGCGTGCGCGCGTCGCCGAGCCGGTCACGCCGATGGTCGGAAACAGGCTCGCGCGTGCCACCCGCACTTCAGCCAGCGCTTCCTCGTAGTTCGCGTAGTCCTGCCGCACGGTCTGGTTGGAGATCACCACCTGCGGTTCCAGTTCGTTCAGCAACGGATCGTTGAAGCCGGTCCACCAGTCGCCCTTGGGGGCGGTCGCGGCCGGCTCGGCCTGGGTCCAGCCCGGCAGTTCCTTGTAGGTGGCCGGCACCTGGACGGGCGGGCGGTGATAGTCCGGGCCGACCATGCAACCGCTCATCAGCAAGGTGAGCGCGGCGGCCAGCGGTGTGCGGGAAATCTTCATCTTCATGCCTTCTTATTCCGGTTGCCGCGGGTGTTGCCCCGGTTGTTCGTCTTGCCGGTTCCACGGCAAGTTGGCGGACCAGCCGACGAGCTTGGCGCGCAAGCGGTCGAGGTACAGGTAGATCACCGGCGTGGTGTAGAGCGTAAAGACCTGGCTCAGGATCAGGCCGCCCATCACGGTGATACCGAGCGGCTGACGCAGCGAGGCGCCCTGGCCGATGCCGATGGCAAGCGGCACCGCGCCGAGCACGGCAGCCGCCGTTGTCATCATGATAGGCCGCAGACGCACCACGGCGGCAGCGTGAATCGCTTCCTTGGCGGGCATCTTTTCGCTGCGCTGCAACTGGATCGCCACGTCCACCATCATGATCCCGTTCTTCTTGACGATACCGATGAGCAGGATGATGCCGATCATCGCGATCACCGAGAACGGCGTGCCGAAGATCAGCAGCGCAAGCGTGGCGCCGATACCGGCCGAGGGCAGCGTGGAAAGAATCGTCAGCGGGTGAATCGAGCTTTCGTACAGCACGCCGAGCACGATATACACCACCACGAGCGCGGCCAGAATCAGCAGCGGAATCGTGCCCATCGACTGCGCGTATGCCTGCGCCGCGCCGGCGAATGCGCCATGGATGCTGGCCGGCATGCCGATCTCCCGCTCGGTGTCGGTGATCGCCTGACCGGCCTTGCTGAGCGAGCCGCCCGCCGGCAGGTTGAACGAGATCGTCGCGGCCACGAGTCCGCTCTGGTGGTTCACCTGGGTGGCCGTGTGGCTGTTGACGCTGCGCGACAGCACCCTCAGCGGCACCATCGTTTCGGCGGCGGTACTGTCCGCGCTGCCGCTCGAACTGCTGCCCTTGCTGTTGGAAATGCTGTTGGTGGCCTGGTTGGCAACGGCATCGGAATTGAGCGTATTGGTACTGCTCGACGTGCTCGACGCGCTGCTTATCGCCGTGGGCGCCGTCACGCCCGAGACCGTGCCGCCCGGCATCTGCGTCTGCTTGGCGCCCGAAGCGTTACCCGCCGCCGTGCTCAGATAGATCTGGTCCTGCGACTCCGGATACTGCCAGTAGTCCGGCGCCACTTCCATCACTACGAAGTACTGGTTGAGCGCGTTGTAGATGGTCGAGACCGTGCGCTGGCCGAACGCGTCGTACAGCACACTGTCGATCTGGTTCGGTGCAAAGCCGTAGCGTGCGGCCGTGGTACGGTCGAACGTCATATAGGTTTGCAGACCGTTTTGCTGCAGGTCCGAGTTCACGTCCACCAGCGTGGCGCGTTGCTTGTTGAGCGCGGCGACGAGCTTGGGCGTCCATGCGAAGAGCGCGGTGGAATCGTCGCTCGTCAACGTGTACTGATACTCGGCTGCCGACTGCCGCCCGCCAATGCGCAGATCCTGCTGCGCCTGCATGAAGAGCCGCGCGCCGGAGACGGCGTTGAGCTTCGGTCGCAGACGGTTGACGACTTCGGTGGCGGTGGCGTGCCGCTCGGCGAGCGGCTTCAGTTCGACGAACACGTTCGCCGTATTGAGCGCGCGGCCGCCGGTGAAGCCGGCCACGGACTGCACGGCCGGATCTTTCTGCACGATCTGCTGCAACTGCGCGAGCTTCTTCTCCATTGCCGGGAAGGAGATGCTCTGGTCGGCAATGATCTGGCCGATCAGGATGCCAGTGTCCTGCTCCGGAAAGAAGGTGGCGGGCAATAAACGCGCGAGGAACACGTTGCCCACCAGCAGGCCGATCAGCAGCAGGATGACCAGCAGCGAGTGATCGAGCACGGCAGTGAGCGAGCGCGAGTAGGCGTTCTTGAAACGCTCGAACATGCGCTCGACCCACATGGCCCAGCGCGAACTCGAATGCATGGTGCTCTCGCGGCTCAGCACGTAAGCGCACATGGCCGGCGTGACCGTGAGCGAGATCACCAGCGAGATCAGGATCGCGATGGACAGCACCACCGCGAACTCATGGAACAGCAGCCCGACGATGCCCGGCATCAACAGAATGGGCAGGAACACCGCGATCAGCGAGAGGCTCATCGAGATCACCGTGAAGCCCACTTCGCCACTGCCTTTGAGCGCCGCTTCTTTCGGACTCAGGCCCAGTTCCAGATGGCGGACGATGTTCTCCAGCACCACCACCGCATCGTCGACCACGAAGCCGGTGCCGATGGTGAGCGCCATCAGCGAAAGGTTGTCGATGCTGTAGCCGAGCAGATACATCGGTCCGAAGGTGCCGACAATCGACAGCGGCAGCGCGACCGCCGGGATCAGCGTGGCGCGCGGCGATTGCAGGAAGACGAACACCACGCCCACCACCAGCAGCACGGCGATGAACAGCGTGCGTTCGGTATCGGCCACGGAGGCACGCACCGATTGCGAGCGGTCGATCGCCACGCCGATATGCACGCTGCTCGGCAAGGTGGCTTCGATGGCGGGCAACACCTTGTGGATCTGGTCGACGGTGCTCACGACGTTGCTGCCCGGCATCGGATAGACGATCACCAGCACCGCGGATTTGGCGTTATAAAGCCCGGCGTTGCGGATGTTTTCGTTCGAATCCCTCACCTGGGCGACGTCTTTCAGCATCACCGGCGCGCCGTTGCGGTACGCGATCACGAGATCGCGGTAGGGTTTTGCCTTGGTGATCTGGTCGTTGGAGAGCACCACGTAGCGCTGGCCACCTTCGTCGAGGTGGCCCTTGGCACTGTCGGCATTGGCCGCGCTGATCGCCGCGCGCACGTCCTCCATGCCGATACCGTAGCTGTTCAGTTTGCCCGGCTGCAATTCCACCCGCACCGACGGCAGCGCGCCGCCGCCCAGCGTGATCTGGCCCACGCCGTTCACCTGCGAGAGCTGCTGCTGGATCACCGAATCCGCGGAGTCGTACAGCTGCGCCTTGGTGAGCGTGTCCGAGGTGAGCGCGAGCACCATGATCGGCGCGTCGGCCGGGTTGTACTGGCGATAGGTCGGATTGCTGCGCAGCGTGGTGGGCAGGTCGGCGCGGGCCGCCTGAATGGCCGCTTCGACGTCGCGCGCCGCACCGTTGATGTCACGGTTCAGGCCGAATTCCACCACGATCATCGACATGCCCACGTAGCTGATCGAAGTCAGTTCCGCGACGTCGGCAATCGTGCCGAGCCGCCGTTCGAGCGGTTCGGCCACGGTGGACGCCATGATGTCCGGGCTCGCGCCGGCCATCTGCGCCTGCACCACGATCACCGGAAAGGCGATGTTGGGCAGCGGAGCGACGGGCAGGCGGAAGTACGCGAGCGCGCCGGAGATCAGGATCGCAATGGCCAGCAGCGTGGTCGCCACCGGCCGCCGGATGAAGAGCGCCGAGATATTCAAGGCGTTTCCTCCGGGGTGGTGCCTGGAGTGCCTGCGCTACCCGGACCGCCCGTGTTACCCGAATTTCCCGAGTTACCCGCGCGGCGCTGACGCCAGCGGCTCACGCGCTGCGCCATGCGGTCGAAGAACAGATAGATCACCGGCGTGGTGAACAGCGTGAGCATCTGGCTCAAGGTCAGACCGCCGATGATCGCCAGACCGAGCGGGCGGCGCAGTTCCGAACCCGTGCCGGTGCCGAGCAGCATCGGCAGGGCGCCGAGCATGGCGGCGAGCGTCGTCATCAGAATCGGCCGGAAGCGCAGCAGCGACGCCTGGAAGATGGCCTCACGCGGCGGCTTGCCGTGATTGCGTTCGGCATCCAGCGCGAAGTCCACCATCATGATGGCGTTCTTCTTGACGATACCGATCAGCAGCACGATGCCGATAATGCCGATCACGTCCAGGTCGCTGCCGGCGATCATCAGCGCGAGCAGGGCGCCGATACCCGCCGAGGGCAGCGTGGAGAGAATCGTCACCGGATGGATGAAGCTCTCGTACAGCACGCCCAGCACGATATACACGGCCACCAGCGCGGCGATCAGCAGATACACCTCGCTCGAGAGCGAATCCTCGAAGGCCTGCGCGGCGCCCTGGAACGACGAGGTGATGGACGGCGGCAGCTTCACGCTCGCCTCGGCCTTGTTGATGCGGTCCACCGCCGTGCTGAGCGAGGCGCCTTCGGCCAGGTTGAACGAGATCGTGACGGCCGGGAACTGCGCAAGGTGGCTGATCACCAGCGGCGATTTCGTGATGCTGATCTTGGCGATGCCCGCGAGCGGCACCTGACCACTAGTGCTGGTCTGGCTCGGCAGATACAGGTTGCCGAGCGACTGCACGGTGGGCAGGGTCTCGGGCTTGGCCACCAGGATCACGCGGTACTGGTCGGACTGCTGGAAGATGGTCGAGACGATGCGCTGGCCGAGCGCGTCGTACAGCGCGTTGTCGATCGTGGCGGGCGTAATGCCGTAGCGCGCGGCGAGTTGCCGGTTGACCTCCACGTACACGCTGTTGCCGTTGGTGTTCATGTCGCTCTGCACGTCCGTGATCGACGGAATCTGCTTCATCTTGTCGATCAGCGCCGGCACGTACTGGTTGAACGCCTCCTGGCTCGGGCCGCGCAGCACGAACTTGTACTGGTTCGGCGAGACGGTGGTGTCGAGCGTCAGATCCTGCTCAGGCTGCATGTAGAGCCGGATGCCGGGCACCTTGGCGACTTCGTTCTGCAGGCGGCGGGCAATTTCCTGCGCCGTCAGCGAGCGTTTGTCCTTGTCGCGCAGGTTGATCAGAAAGCGGCCGTTGTTGAGCGTCGTGTTGATGCCGTCAATGCCCACGTATGACGTGAGCGAGGTCACGTCCGGATCTTTCAGGATCACGTCGGCGAGTGCTGCCTGGCGGTTCACCATCGCCGAGTACGAGACCGAGTTGTCGGCCACGCTGATGCCTTCGATCACCCCGACGTCCTGCACCGGGAACAGGCCTTTCGGAATCGCCACATACAGGAAGCCGGTCAGCACCAGCGTGCCGACGAACACCACCAGCGTGAGGACCTGGTGATCCAGCACCCATTCGAGGCCGCGTTCATAGGCGTTGAGGGTCTTGTCGAAAAGGCCTTCGCTGATGCGCTCAAAACGGCTGGGATGGCGCTCGGCCTGGGCGCGCAGCATGCGCGCGCACAGCATGGGCACGACCGTCAGCGATACCACCGCCGAGATCACGATGGTGACCGCGAGCGTCACCGCGAACTCGCTGAACAGACGCCCGATCACGCCGCCCATGAAGAGCAGCGGAATCAGCACGGCGATCAGCGAAATGGTGAGCGACAGAATCGTGAAGCCGATCTGCCCGGCGCCTTCCAGCGCTGCTTCGAGCGGCGTCTTGCCTTCCTCCAGATAGCGCACGATGTTCTCGATCATCACGATCGAGTCGTCCACCACGAAGCCGGTGGCGATGATGAGCGCCATCAGCGAGAGGTTGTCGATGGAGTAGTTGAGCTGGTACATCACCGCCAGCGTGCCGATCAGCGAGACCGGCACCGAAACGCTCGGAATCAGCGTGGCCGGCACGTTGCGCAGGAACACGAAGATCACCGCCACCACCAGCACGATGGCGAGAATCAGTTCGAACGCTGCGTCGCGCACCGACGAACGGATCACGCCGGTACTGTCCGACACCACCGTGACCTTCATGCCGGCCGGCAGCGTGGCTTCGAGCTGCGGCAACTGCTTCATGATCTGGTTGACGGTGGCGATCACGTTGGCGCCCGGCTGGCGCTGCACGTTCAGCACGATCGCGGGCGTGCCGTTGTACCACGCGCCCTGTTCGACGTCCTGCGCCGCGGAGGTGACACGGGCCACGTCGCGCATGAACACCGGCGCGCCGTTCTGATAGGCGATGACCGTGTTCAGATAGTCTTTCGGATCCGAGATCTGGTCGTTGCCGTTGATGGTGTAGTCGAGGTCGGGACCGTCGAAATTGCCCTTCGGCTGACTGACGTTGACGTAGCTGAGCAGGGTGCGCAGATCGTCGATGTTCAGGCCGTAGGCGGCGAGCTTCTGCGGGTCCGCTTCCACGCGGATGGCGGGCACGTTGCCGCCGGCCGTGGTCACGAGACCCACGCCTGAGACTTCGGAAATCTTGGTGCCGAGGCGGTTGTTGGCGGTGTCCTGAAGCTGGGTCAGCGACATCGACTTCGAGGTGACCGCGAGCGTCAGGATAGGCTGGTCGGCCGGGTTGACCTTGGCGTAGGTCGGCGGCGCGGGCAGGCCGCTCGGCAGGTAGCTGTTGGAGGCGTTGATGGCCTGCTGGACGTTCTGCTCGGCGACGTCGAGGTTCAGCGAGAGATCGAACTGCAGCGTGATGACCGAGGCGCCGTCCGAGCTGGACGAGGTCATCTGCTGCAAGCCGGGAATCTCACCCAGTTGCACCTCGAGCGGCGCGGTGACGGTGGTGGCCATCACGTCCGGGCTCGCGCCCGGATAGAAGGTCTGCACCTGGATGGTCGGATAGTCGACGTTGGGCAGGGACGAGACCGGCAGCACGCGTACCGCGACGAGGCCCACCAGCACGAGGGCGATCATCAGCAGCAGCGTGGCGACTGGCCTGAGAATGAACAGACGGGAGATATTCATTGGCGCGTCGGTCTGCGGCTACGATGCGTCGGAAGCTGCCGAGGCAGCGGCTGCGCCCGAGGCGCCGCCGTGGGCATGTTTGTGATGGGCGGGCGTGGCGCTGGCGGCATCCGCCGAAGCGGGCGCGGCTTGCGCGGCGGCGGCCGCCGTGCTGGAGGCTTCGGACGTTCCTGAAGCGGCATCCGGCGTGGCGCCCGGCGCCGAAGCGGGCGCTGCACCGGAAGCCGCTTTGGCCGGGGCGGGCTTGATCGAAGCGCCGTCGTTCAGGCGGTCCATGCCGTCGGTGACGACCGTGTTGCCGGCCACGAGACCGGACAGCACGACAGTGTTCTTGCCGTCGCTCGGTCCAATGGTGATCTTGTGCACGGAGACCGTGTCGTTGCTGTTGACGAGGTACACATAGTCGCCCGGCGCGCCGGTCTGCACGGCCGGGGTCGGCACCAGCACCGCGTTCTGCATGGTGTCCACCAGCAGCTTGATGTTGACGAATTCGTTCGGGAACAGCGCTTCGTCGTCGTTCGCGAAGGTGGCCCGCAGGGTCACCGTGCCGGTGGCCGTGGCCATCTGGTTGCTGACGGCGTACAGCGTGCCGGTGGCGATCTGCTTGCTGTTGTCGCTGCTATACGCGGTGACGGGCAGCGAGGCGCCCGTGCCGAGACGCTGCATGACGGAGCCGAGCGAGTCTTGCGGCACGGTGAACTGCACGGTGGTCGGCTTGACGGTGGTGATCACCACGATGCCGGGCGAGGACGATGCCGTCACATAGTTGCCCGGATCGACCAGACGCAGACCCACGCGTCCGGAAACCGGCGCCGTGATGTGGCAATAGGCGAGGTCCAGATCGAACTGGGCGATGTTCGCCAGATCCGACTTGACCGCGGCTTCGTCCTGCTGCACGAGGAACTGCTGGTCGGCGAAGGTCTGCTCGGCAATCGACTTGTGCTGGTTCAGCTCGGTGTAGCGCGCGAGGTCGGAGCGCGCCTGGGCGAGCGATGCCTGGTCTTTGGCCAGTTGCGCCTGCGCCTGCTGTTTGGAGATCTGATACTGGCGCGGGTCGATCTGGGCGAGGAATTGCCCCTTCTTGACCTCCTGGCCTTCCTGATAGCCTACCGCGGTGAGGTAGCCGCTCAGCTGCGGCAGCACCGTCACGGTAGCGATCGGCGTGACCGTGCCCAGTTCGTTCAGGACCACCGGCATCGGTCCGTTGAAGGCCGCGGCGACCGTGACGACTTGCGGCGCCGCCTTGGGAGCGGGCTTCTTCTGGCGAAGCAGGTGGATGACCACTATCGCGACCAGCGCCAGCACGATGACGAGCAGGATGATCCTGCCACGGGAGCGCCTGGGCTGCTTGGACACGGCTTCGCTCATATGAATCTCCGAAAACTAGACGGGTGTGCTGTTAGGAATTGTTGGGTTGGCCCGGCGCAGATCATGCGCGGCGCTGCCCCGCCCGGACTGGCAGTTCGCCTGCCATGTGGGGTGTTTCTGGTTCTATTCTCTCGGTCCGCGCCTGACGCGCAGCTTAAGTACGACATTCGTGCGAAGGCGGGTTGAACTGCGGGTCGAGTCGCAAGTCGATCTCGACCCGCTTGCCGCGCGCTTCGCTTCGGACACACTTGCTCCGCACACAACTGCGGAAAATTGCCACGTTTCGCGCGACTTGTCACCATGCGACGCCTTCGTTGACATGACGGCGCGTTGCTGGCAGTGCGTGCCGGCTGCCGTCCCGATCGGCATCCGGACAGCGTGTGGCGAGCCACGCAAATCCGCGGAGATGGCGAGGCAAGGCAGCGTAGCGTAGTAGCGTGGCGCGACCAGACAAGGCGCCCGACGATTGGAATAATGAGTCATGCGGTGCAGTGTAATGTGCGCGCCCCGATTTCCGGACATGACAAACCGTAATCAGATTACCGTGGATTACGACGAGGGCGCTGTGCAAAGTTCAGTAACGCTTCAGGCGCAAAGTAAGGCAGGGCGCGCGTTTCACGGCATCGAGGCTGACATTTCTGCCATGTTCAGCAGCCGGATTATTCGTAAGCATATCGAAAGACTGTGGTTGTCGAGTCATTATTGGATCACGCGTGCATGACGCCGCGTGACGCTTTTTGCCTGTGCTTTATTCTTCCATCAGACGCGCCCGCACGAACCCCACGTGCTCCCGCAAAACGTAAAACGCGTCCGCGTACGCCAGCGGCATGCGCAACTCGTTCAAGGCCGCTTCGATCTGATCGAGTTCTCCGAATAGCACTTTACGTTCCTGCGGCGTCGGATTCTTCAGCGCCTCGCGTTCGATGGCGATCAGCGAGCCATAAAAGCGGTAGATGCGCGAGCGGACCCGCCAGCGGTAAAGCGCCGGCAGCAGGCGCAGGCCCGGCACCAGCAGAACGGCGAGCGGCACCAGCAGGACCAGCGTGCGGTCCACGACACTGGCAATCCAGAACGGCAGGCTGCGGTACAGGAGACTCTTACCGGTCTTGTAGTAACGCTGCGCGTCTTCACTGATCGGATATTCGCGCGGGGTGAGGTTGGGGAACTGGTCGGCGTGTTGCAGCAGGCCGGGCGTCCCGTGGATTTCCTGGGCGGCTTCGATCAGCAGATCGGAGATGGCCGGATGCAGGTCGCTGCGGGCGACGATTTCCACGATCGGGCTGATCAGGTGGATGGTGTCGGGCGGGATGCGGTGTTTGAGATCGAGCACGCCGGGCGGCAGATCGATTTCGTCCAGATAGGGAAAGAGCCGCGTATAGGCGGCGGCTTCGTCGAAGTTCATCACCGAAACGCCGGGCACGCGCAACAGACGCAGCATCAGCGCGCGGGTGGCCGAATCGCCGTTCAGCAGGGCCGCGTCCACTTGCCCCGAGACCAGCGCGGTGGCGGCCTGCAGGCCGTCGTACGGCAGCAGCGGGGTGTCGCCGCCAGGCCGGATGCCGTTCGCCTCCAGCAGCTTGAGCGCCAGTTCGCGCGTGCCGCTGCCTTCGCGGCCCACTGCGATGCGCTTGCCTTCCAGTTGCGCGAGGCCGTTGATGCCGCTGCCGCGATAAAACACCACCAGCGGATCGTAGAACACGCTGCCAAGCGACATCAGCGACGTAACAGGCAGACCGTCCGACACGCCGCCTTGCACGAGCGCGATATCCACATGCTGTTTGGGATCGAGCAGGCGGCGCAGATTCTGTAGCGAGCCGTCGGACTCGAGCACCTTGAGGGTGATGCCGTTGCGCGCCAGGATGGTCTTGTACTGATTGGCCGCGAGCAGGAAGGAACTGTCGTGAGGCCCGGCGCTCATGACGATGGTGCGCGGCGGCGCCGGATTCACAAGCCAGACGATCAGCGTCACCACGACCACCACCAGCACCGCGATGGGTGCGAACGTCAAGGTCAGATCACGCAGGTCGGCGTGCGAGTGCTCGCCGGAAAACTGCGGGGGACGCGGACGCGGATGTTTCATGGAGGCTCCGTTCGGATGGCGGGGCTTATTGTATGGGGTGCGAGGCGGTTCAGGTGTGCACCGTGGTGTGTGGTCTGATGCGCGTTCTTGCGCGGAAATTGATCAGCATCCCTGATCAACTCCGTGCCGTGTGTGAGCGACACTGCAAGCGTCGGGGCGCAGGCAGGACACGCCGCATGCGCGGATGCAGACGCTGACACAGACGCAGAGGCAACCGCAACCGCAGACGCAGACGCAGACGCAGACGCAGAGGCGCGGCACCGGCTGCGCGCGCGGCGCACCCGTCCCGTCATCCCCCGCACCGCCTGCCGTCCTGCCGTCGCCCCGGAGGATCGCCGCTCAGTCGACTCAGTCGGCGATGCGTTTGTCCGCCAGCGCGCGTTCGCAGTCGGTCAGCACCTGCAGGACCAGCCGCGCCTGAAAGTTGAGATCGTCGGTGTCGATGATTTCTTCGACGGCGTCGCGAGCCCAGTCCGTTTCGACAAAACGTGCGTGCCGGTTGGCAATTTCCAGCGCCAGGGCCGAGAGGCGCGCCACGCTCAGCCAGTCCGCTTCCCGTAAGTGGCGGTCCAGCCACTTGTGCGCGGTCTGGACGTGAAAGGAAGGTTCTGGCCAGGTCTCGTTCAGGTAATAGGCGCCAAGGCTCCCACAGGTGAGCCAGCAAAGCAGTTCCACGCGATCGCGTGGGCTCAGATGGAGGCGTACATCACTCATGTCGAGGCTCTCTACGATGAGTTGCGTGCGACTCATGGGGGCGAACCACCAGGCGCGCTATCCCTCGCGGAATGGCCCGTCAAGCGGCTCATGAGCCGTTTCTTTGATGCAACTCAACCATATCACGCGTTTGCCATAATGCGGAACACGTGTTGTTACTGAGCCTAAACCGGGCCGCGTTGATGGCCGCTTTGGTGGCCGGGTTCGTAGCCTGGTCGGCAGCCCGATTGATAGCCGGATTGCTGGCCGTGATCCACGCCGATCTTTCGCGCCGCAAACGGCCGCGCGCACCCCGCCATCAGAAGTTGTACTGCACGTAAATTTCGCTGAAGTTCTCCCCCGGATTGGGGTCCTTGATGCTGGCGTTCGAGATGTGCTGGAAGCGGAAGCCGCCCTGATACTGCTGATGCGAGCCGAACTGCGCGCCGATCCCGACCATGTCGGCGAACTGGAACGAGGTCGAGAAGGTGCGGTCGTCGGTCTCGCGCACGTGTGACAGGAACCGTATGCCCACGCCGGCTTCCACATACGGCCGGAACCAGCCGCTGCTCTTGATGAAACGGAACACCGGCGTCAGGCCGAATTCCCAGATGTCCGGATGCGCGGCGTGGTCTTCGCGGATGTCCCAGTAGGCCGCGTGCGCCTCGCCGACCACCGTGAAGTGGTAGCCGCCGAGTTCCCACCAGCTGAGACCCGGATCCCAGACGAGGCCGAGGTCGGCTTTCTTGATGTCGTGATCCGCGACGCCCCCGGCGAACTGGACACCGAACTGGTCGGCGCGGGCGCAGGCGGAACCGAGGCAAAGCGCGCCAACAAGGAGGACGCGCAACGTGTTTGCTTTTAGGGTGGATGGTTTTGGGTGCATGAAGTGTCCGACAACTTTATTGGTTTGTTTATTGAAGGAAACGCTTTGCATGTTGTTTTTGCCGTCGAAAGTGTCTCCGATGGTTTTTGCCGGCGCTGCCCGTTGCTGGTGGCAATGGGTCAGACAAAACGGCGTACAAAGTTAGAGCCGACCGCCCGCAGCGCAAATGCTTGCCGCGAGAAATGACTATGTCAGATTCAGCAACTGTCTGCACGGAACATGCACATTTCCGTAACGGGCGTTGCCATACGCAAGGTTCGAAGAGCAGCGTGAAGCGCGTCGCCGACGTGCTTTAGCAAAGCGGATGCCCGGGTAGCCGCGGTGCGTGGAGCGCTGGGCGAACCGCTTGAGGCAGCGTCGAAGGCGAGCTTGTGGCGTCGCTAGAGGGCCATTGAATCGCCGCGACGGAGCGACCAGGCCGCCACCGAACAGCCCGTTCAGCGCAGCGTGAAATGCGGCGTGAAATGCGCACTAAGCCAATCGCTGAACGGTGGCTAAACGGGCCGCTGTCTTAGGCACTGCCCAGGCGCCGACTAGCCGCCGGGCGAGGGCGCTAAACCAGCCGCCAAAGAAGGTGCTAAAAGCGGCTCGCATGACATCGCACATACGGCCCGCACGCCGAAAAGCAAACCGCCGCAATACTCTGCGGCGGTAGGTAGCGAGTGCTGGCGTAGCGAAACGCGGCGGCTAGGCCGCCTTGCGGCAGATCATGAAGTACTGGGAGCTTAGCCACCAGGGCAGCCACTTGACGGGGCTGTGGCGCACGGCCGAGACCGTGAAGCGCTGCTCGACCGTGTCGCGCAACTCGCGGAAGTCGAAGCCCTTGTGCGTGCCGCGCGGATTCTCCGGCCGCGACACACGGGTGCCGATGGCCGACTGCAGGATCTCCGGCACGCTGTATTCAGTCTTCGATTTACGATGACGCACCATCCAGTTGAGCACCTTGGGGATCACCGCGACGCCGTACATGATCGGCACCGAAATGATCAGCGTGGCGTTGGGCTTCATGACGCGCGAGGCGTCCTCGAGCAGTTGATCGATCTCTTGCGGGTAGAGGTGCTCGCACACCTCGAAGGCGGTGAGCACGTCGACGGAGGTGTCGTCGATACGGTTGAACGAGTCGGCGTACTTGATCTCCGGAAAGCCGGAGGCGACAAACGGATCGTGGCCGATCAGATGCACGTCGCGGCGTGCCTGACCGAGGGTATGCAGGAAGAGTCCGGGGCCCGCGCCGAAATCGAGCACCGTGGCGTGTTCGGGGCAGGCCTGGATTGCGAGGTCCAGCGCTACCACCATGCGGGTGCGGTGAGCGAATCGCGCCAACGGATTTGGCGCGTTGACTGTTTGTTCTTCGTAGGAAATATCGCGCATTGTTCTAGTCCCCTGGATTGCCACAGTGTCAGCCGCGCGAAAGGCACGGCGCATTCAGGGTGCCGGGTTGGACCCCGTTTCGCAATCGCGGAACTTAGTGTTTGTGCGCCAGATACTTGGCGATGTTAGCCATCCCTGGTCAGCAGAAAAGCAGCGGCGCCCAGGGACAAAGGCTGGTCAAGCTCGAGGCGGCCGGCGCGTTGGGTAATCGTAAAGCGCGCGCCGCACCGTCCTGATGCGCAATAACAACGCCTGGTTGCGGTCCTTATTTACCGCCTTAATTTGCCAGGCTTGCGGGTGCGGTTTATTGCCAGGCTGGCCCAGGCTAGTTGCCGAGCCTCGGTCAAGCCCCCGAGTTCGCCGAGGCAGGCTGCGCCGGGCCGAGCTTGATGGCGGGCACCATCAGCAGCGCGCCGACCGAGATCACGGAGATCACGAGGATCGACGCAAAGGTCAGATGTAACGACTGATGCAGCACGAAGCGCACGGCGGCCGCCGTGGCCGGATTGCTGGCGGCGCTGGCAGCGGCGCTGCCGGGCGTGGCGTCGAGGATCTGCCGGAGTTGATCGGAGGTGACGGCGGCGAGCCGCGACGAGTGCGCGAGCCCATAGTTCAGCACGGCGCCGAACATGGCCGCGCCGAGCGTGCTGCCCAGATTACGCGAGAACAGATTGGACGCTGTCGCACTGCCGCGCTCGGACGGCTGGACGATTTCCTGGATCAGGATGAGCGAGCTGACACTGACGATGCCCATGCCGAGACCCATGATCAGCGAACCGATGCCGGCTGCAAGCGGCGTGCTTTGCGGATTGAGCGTCGCGAAGAAGATGGCGCCGAGCGGCAGGAACAGGCTGCCGCCGATCAACGTACGGCGCAGGCCGAGCCGGTGCAGCGAACGCGCGGCGAAGGTCGCGCCGCTCGGCCAGCCCACCATCATCATGGTCAGCGCGAGGCCCGCCACCACCGGTGAGCGGCCCAGCACGCCCTGCACGTACATGGGCAGGAAACTCGTCAGGCCCATCAGCGCCATGCCGGACAGCACCGTCGCGACGTTGCTCGCGGCGATGGGACGATGACCCCACAGCGCGAACGAAATCATCGGATCGGCGGCGCGGCGTTCCTGCAGCACGAACAGCACGCCCGTGACGACGAACAGGCCAAACTCGAACAGCACCAGTGCGTTGCTGGATTCGCCGGCGTCGGTGAGGCCCATCATCAGCGCGCCGATCGAGACCGTGAAGAGCGCGGCGCCGGCCAGATCGATGGAAGGCCGCTGGTGCTTGCCGTGCTCGTGCAGATAAACCATGAAGCCCGCAGCCGACAAAAGGCCAATGGGGATATTGATCCAGAAGATCCACGCCCACGACAGGTCGCGGATCAGGAGGCCGCCCGCCATCGGCCCGACCACGGCCGCGATGGCCCAGACGCTCGCCAGATAGCCCTGGATCTTGCCGCGCTCACGGGCGGGGTACAGGTCGCCGACGATGGTCAGTGTCACCGGCTGGATCGCGCCCGCGCCGACCCCCTGGATCAGACGGAACACGATCATGGCCGGCATCGACCAGGCGAAGCCCGCGAGCAGCGAACCCACGAGGAAGATCGCAATGCCGATCAGCACCACCGGTTTGCGGCCATACAGATCGGCGAGCTTGCCGAACACCACCGTCATCGCGGTTTGCGCGAGCAGGAACGACGAGAACACCCAGCTATACAGATGCAGGCCGCCGAGTTGCGTGACGATCTGCGGCATGGCGGTGGAGACGATGGTTGCCTCGATGGCGACCATCGCCATGGAAGCCATGACCGAGGCGATTACGAGAGGCCGAACTGTCTTTGGATGGTGTGACATGCAGTTTTGCAGGGTAGGAGAGTGTCGCGCGGCTTCTTCGAGCCGCGTTCAGGTATGACGGGATACCGCGGGGATACCACGGACCGATTCGGCGCGAAGCGTCGACGCTCACCGCCGGCATCGTGGGCACGGCGTTCCGGTCATGCGGCGCGCTGCTGGCGCGGTGGCGCTTTAGCGCGGGATCGGATGTGACAGCGCGGATGTTACCGCGCCGTTCGAAAGCCTGCTTGACCCCACCGTCACGAGGGATATGGGCGCAGCGTGGAATGAAGCCCGCTCCTGGGCGTGCCAGAACATGGTGCGGCGCACCACGCACTTGCACCAAGTCAATTCATCGACGCGCCGCAATCGCGCCTTGTCACGCGTATTGGCGATGAGGTTCACGGGCGCCCCAAGGGTCTGTTGTGGCGACGTACGATTTTTTTGCGGGAGGCGAAACGGCCTTCGTTTCTATGCAGGTCGGCGCCGCGTGACGCCTTATACCGCCAGCGTTTGCCGAGCGTCTCATGTAATTCCTTCGCGCCGCAACGGCGCACGAAGCAGGCGCGAATTGCATGACTTTGCAGGGCGACGCGAGGCGCGATGGCATACCTATTGCATTAGAACGCAGCGAGGTCAACGACGGCCTCAGCGTATCGAATCTTGATGGGGCGTCTGGACAAGACGACCCGCAGGGACAACGGCGTCCCGAGTACCACACGCACACCTGGGCATGAGAGGTGGGGCGTGGGCACTCGGGACGCTTTTTTTTGCGCCTGGTTTTCACCGCTGCGAGAGACCCATGAAACATCTTTTGAATTCGCTGACCGCCGGCAACTGGCGTGCGTTGCTGGCGTGTTTCCTGTACTTCGACACGGGCTTCACCGTGTGGGTGATGTTCGGCCCGCTTGCGCCGTTTATCCACAAGGACATCGCGATGTCGCCGGCGGAGCTGGGCTTCCTCGTCGCGGTGCCGGTGCTGGGTGCGGCGATCCTGCGCGTGACGCTCGGCAATCTGTACCAGGCGTACGACGGCCGGCGCATTGCGTTGATGGGCGTGGCGCTGTCGGCGCTGCCGTCGATCGTGCTGCCGCTCTCACCGGTCGCGCCGTCCTACGTGATGCTGCTGGTGCTGGGCGTCTTCCTTGGCGTGGGCGGCGCGAGTTTCGCGGTGGCGCTGCCGATGGCCGGCAGCAACTATCCGCCGAAGGTGCAGGGCCTGGTGCTGGGACTCGCAGCCGCGGGCAACATCGGCGCGGTGCTGGACGGCTTCATGTTCCCGGGCATCGCCGATCACTTCGGCTGGGCGAAGGCCGCAGGCGCAGCCTTGCCGCTGCTGGGGCTGGCCGCAGTAGCGTTGTTCTTCTGGGCAAAGGATCTGGGTCCGAAATCAGGCAGCGCCCCGCGCGCGTTCCGCAGCTTCTTCGTGACCCTGGCAGGATTGATCGTGCTGGTGCTGGCCGTGCACGCAGGCGTGTTTGGCGGCGGCAAGACAGGCGTGCTGCTTCTGCCGGTGCTGGGTGCACTGCTTGCCATCGCAGTGCTGCCGAAGCATTACCGCAGCGTGCTGGCCGAGAGCGACACGTGGGTGGTGATGCTGATTTACAGCATTACGTTTGGCGGTTTCGTGGGCATGTCGTCGTACGTGACGACGCTGCTGATTTCGCTGTATCAGTTGCCCAAACTGGAGGCCGGTCTTTTCATGTCGATGCTTGCATTTACGGGTGCACTGGTGCGTCCGCTGGGTGGCCTGATCGCCGACCGCATCTCGGGCGTGCGAGCGTTGGTGATCTTGCTGGCGGGCATTTCACTGTGCGATTTCGCGTTTGCCGCGTGGATGCCACCGCTGCCGGCCGGCATCGCGTTGCTGGTGGCCACGTATCTGTGCTTTGGACTGGGCAACGGCGCGACGTTCCAGCTGGTGCCACAGCGCTGGAAGGGCAAGACAGGCTTGATGTCAGGGATCATTGGCGCCGCGGGGGGAATTGGCGGCTTCTATTTGCCGGTGATCATGGGCATGGCGAAGGAGAGCACAGGCAGCTACCAGATGGGCTTCGCAACTTTTGGCGCGATAGCGGCGCTTGCCTTTGCACTGGTGGTCCTGCATCGCACACGCTGGATGGCGTGGGCGCTACCGCCAGAGGCGATGGTGGCGACGGGCGCGATGCAACCCGCGGCGGTACGGGTGGATGGGAATGCGTGAGGGGAATGGTGTGGTGCGAGGACCACGAACGGTTATGCCCAACGGCGGGGCGCGCAGCGCAACGCTGGAGCGGATGACGGCCTTGTCATAAACGCATAGAGTGCGAGAACAGGTCTTGTGTTCGGACCACTAAGTTTTATAAACAGAGGTGGCTATCTAAGCACTGGCGGTGTGAGCCCGCTTTCTTTGCCTACTTTCTTTGCGGCGGCAAAGAAAGTAGGTGCCGCCCCGCACAGGGGCAACACAAGCGCACCGATAAGAAAACAGGGAAAGGCCAACAAGAGAACACCAAGAGACGCAGCGTATCAAGAAGCACCGCCGGCAAAAAGAACATCCGACCTCGTTAGTGCCCGAAGCCGATCGCCGCGGCGAAGTAAAAAAATGCACAAAGAAACATTGCCCATCCTATACGGTACGCGGAACGCCAGTAATGATCGATCAATTCGTCAACAACTGATCGAGTTCTTTCACGCGGCTATCAGTAATACTCGCCATACACTCCCAAAAGAATATTTCCCGCTCAGCGGCGCCACCCATCGCGTACGTTTCGCTATAACACTCGTTGTCGCGGTATGCTTCCCAGGCACTCTGCGCCTTTTCGAAGAACGGCGACGCCTGCGGGTTACCACTCGCTCTAAGCGACTTGTCGACACTCGCGTTTTTCATACGTACCGCCTTGAGATTGCTTTCGAGCCGCCTACTGGTTTTGTTGAACTTCAGATGTGAGCACTGCGCTAAATCATCGTTGCTTGCGTGCTCACCTGAGTTACACATACGTGCGACCTCCGCCGCCGTGCGTCCGGAAAAATACGCTTCAGGAGACTTGAAATAGTGGTAGTCGAACTCTCCCGAATACACAGTCTTCGCAATCGAAAAGACAGGGAGTAGAGCGAGCAAATACAGAAATCTAGTGTGACGAATCATAGATCCCCGCTTCAAACATTTCCGCCTCACGGTGACGCCGCTTAAGCAAACCTTTGACGACGTGCCCCTTCGACGTTGCGTACCGCCTCATCTTGTTGCCCACATTGTCGTAGTCACCCGTATTGACGAAGTCGAGGAGGCCATCGCCGTGGTGCTGCAGGTTATACATGAAGCATGCTAAAGCGTCGTATTCGAACTGAAACAAGGGAACGGCGACTTTGCTGTTGATTGTGATTTCCGCCCACGCCAAATCTTCTCTAAGCAGATTCTCTGCTTGCGATTCAGATATACCGCTTTGAAAGGCTTTTCTGACACCGCCCCGGAGATCTTCCCGACATGCACTAGATGCCCATATCCAACAGTTGCGTTGCCCAACGCGCTGCCGTCTCTGTCATACATTGATGCACTAAACTGTTCCCAGCCTTCGAGGAATATGACACCGCTCTCCGAAATCCGCCATGGCTTGCAGTAACGCCGTGTATAGACAGCAAGATTCGAATTCGGGTCTGTATTGGTTATACATTGGTGAAGTGGATCGGTCATATCTGTTCTATGCGGCAAAGAATGAAGTTGTGATTCATTACACGCGCCATCCAAGGTCAGTCACCTTGTCAAGCCGACCGAGACTTACGGTTCGCGGTGCCCGAGATAAATCGCGATGGTCTGCGCGCCAATCGTTTTGTGACGGGCCGTTACGCCTTTGCTATCCGTGACCCCGTGGACCAGTGATCCATCAGATTTGCCAATGGTGTAGTAGGTGTGTGCTAACGCCTTATGGTTTGCGTCCAGTAACGTGAACTGTTCGTCATGGGTGCGGGGCGTGAGGACCTGCTCGGCGGATGTTCCAGGCGGAGCCATGAGCGCTGCCACTTCCTCCGAAGTAAAACTCATGGCCAAACGGCGTTCTCCGGCGGGATAGAAAACCGGCTCGGGCATACATCCACATATATTGACGTCACCGCTTAATGCCCATTGCTTTCCGTTCGGTGCTGTCCCGGGCCTGCGCGGCCCGCGTGGTGCGATGTAGCCGACCTGTCTGCAGGCTCTGCAATACGTTTGCATGCCAAGCGTGGCGATCTGTACGGTTGGAGGTGGATTGGAACAAGTGACTGAACTCAGTCCCTGGATGATTTCCGCTTCACCAGCCCGATCCCCTTTGGCAAGAAAAATCCGGATCATGCTGCCTTTCCTTCGACGCGCGTCCGGGGCTCACTTACCGGCTTATCCGTGCGGGGATGAGTGCTTTGGTCGCAGCGTAGGCCACTAGCTGTTCGAGTGGCCTGAACGCGACGTACTGTGTGCGAGCCTGACGTTGCGGATGTGTATAGATTGCGTTTTGGTTCATTCTGATCCGACATTTCTTGTCTCCCGGAGTCGATTTGACGGCCGGCCACGAAAACGACCGGCGTCGCGCGTCAGGCGTTGCCAACGCTAGTCAGAATGATTAGAGATATGCAGCGCGGGTGTACATCGGACTAGTCCGATATCCGAGGTAAAGACAAAGCGCACGAACCAGGTGCCCCGGGGCACCACTCAAGTGCCATCGCGCATCAAACAGCATCACAAAAACCGCCTGCAAACCGCGGTCAATACCGCCTAACGCAATCCACACCGAGCCTCAACACAAACTGAGGTAACTGGCACACCCCTTGCATTAACAAACACGACCAACCGGATCAACGACGATCCACGCGCGCAAGCGCAAGCAACAAACAGCAACAGCCAGCAGCAACACAGCATCACCAAAGGACAACGGCGTCCCCGAGCATCCAGTCAACGAAAAACGACTGGACCGCAACGGGACGCTTTTTATTTGCCGAACGAAAAGCGCAGAGCCCACAGCAATGTCAAATCCAACAGCCTCCCAGGAAGGAAAGAACATCATGAACGTAGTGGTGATTGGCCACGGCATGGTTGGCCACAAGCTTCTGGAGTGCCTGATGGACGACGAACAGGCGCACGCAGCGCTACACGTCACGGTGCTATGCGAAGAACCGCGCCCCGCTTACGACCGCGTGCACCTGTCCGAATTCTTTTCCGGCAAATCCGCCGCCGATCTCTCGCTTGTCAAACCAGGTTTCTTCGACCGCGAAAACGTCCTGCTAAAGCTGAATGCCAAGGCAATCGCGATCGACCGCGCCGCGCGCACGGTGAGCATCTCCACTGGCGAAACGCTCTCCTACGACAAGCTCGTGCTCGCCACCGGCTCGTCGCCATTCGTGCCACCCATCAAGGGCAATGACCGCCGCGACTGCTTCGTCTACCGCACCATCGAAGATCTCGAAGCCATGCAGGCCTGCGGCGCGCAGGCGAAGACGGGCGTTGTCGTTGGCGGTGGTCTGCTCGGCCTCGAGTGCGCGAAAGCGCTGCGCGATATGGGCCTCGCTGCGCACGTCGTGGAATTCGCGCCGCGTTTGATGGCCGTACAGGTGGATGACGGCGGCGGCCGCATTCTGCGCAGCAAGATCGAAGAACTTGGCGTACAGGTGCATACCGGCAAGCAGACGCTGGAGATCGTCGACGGTGAAGCTGGCACGCACCGCATGCAATTCGCGGACGGCTCGCATCTCGACACCGACATGATCGTGTTCTCAGCCGGCATTCGTCCACGTGATGAAATCGCGCGCGCCTGCGGTCTCGATCTCGGCCCGCGCGGCGGCATCGCCATCGACGATACCTGCCGCACCAGCGACCCCGACATCTACGCCATCGGCGAATGCGCTGCATGGAATGGCATGGTGTACGGCCTCGTTGCGCCAGGCTACGACATGGCGCGTATCACGGCGAAGCAACTGCTTGGCGACGAAGCGGCCTTCGCTGGCGCCGACATGAGCACCAAGCTCAAGCTGATGGGCGTGGACGTGGCGAGCATCGGCGATGCGCATGGCAAGACGCCAGGCAGCCGCACCTTCCAGTTCAGCGACGAACGCAAACAGGTCTACAAAAAGCTGGTGGTATCCGAATGCGGCAAGCAGTTGCTCGGCGCGGTGATGGTGGGCGACGCGACAGAATACGGCACCTTGCTGCAAATGATGTTGAACCGCATCGACCTGCCGGAGGCGCCGGAATTCCTCATTCTGCCCGCCGGTGACGGCAAGGCCAAACCCGGCCTCGGCGTCGACGCGCTGCCCGATACCGCGCAGATCTGCTCGTGCAACAACGTCTCCAAAGGGGCGATCTGCGCAGCGGTCGGCGCCGGTGCAACGAGTATCGGCGCACTCAAGAGCACCACCTGTGCGGGAACCTCGTGCGGCGGCTGCGTGCCGCTCGTCACGCAGGTGATGAAAGCCGAAATGAAGAAGCAGGGCATGGCGGTCAACAACCACGTCTGCGAGCATTTCCCGTTTTCGCGTCAGGAGCTGTATCACATGGTGCGTGTCGAGCGCATCAAGACGTTCAGTGAACTGCTCGAAAAACACGGGCGCGGTCTGGGCTGCGATATCTGCAAGCCGGTCACGGCAAGCATTCTGGCGTCGTGCTGGAACGAGTTCGTGCTGAAGAAAGAACATGCCAGCCTGCAGGATTCGAACGATTACTACCTCGCCAACATCCAGCGCGACGGCACCTATTCCGTGGTGCCGCGCATGCCGGGCGGTGAAGTAACGCCGGAAGGCTTGATCGCGGTAGGCCAGGTGGCGAAGAAGTACGGCCTCTATACGAAGATCACCGGCGGTCAGCGCGTCGATCTGTTCGGCGCACGCGTCGATCAGTTGCCGCTGATCTGGGAAGAACTGATTGCCGCGGGCTTCGAATCGGGCCACGCGTATGGCAAATCGCTGCGCACGGTGAAGTCGTGCGTCGGCTCGACATGGTGCCGCTACGGTGTGGGCGATTCCGTCGGGCTCGCTGTCGCACTCGAAAACCGCTACAAGGGCCTGCGTTCGCCACACAAGATCAAGTTCGGCGTGTCGGGCTGCACGCGTGAATGCGCGGAAGCGCAGGGCAAGGATATCGGCATCATCGCCACGGAAAAGGGCTGGAATCTCTACGTGTGCGGCAATGGCGGCATGAAGCCGCGTCACGCGGAACTGCTGGCCGCGGATCTGGACCGCGACACGCTGGTGCGTTACATCGACCGCGTGCTGATGTTTTACGTGCGCACCGCTGACCGTCTGCAACGCACCAGCGTATGGCGCGACAACCTCGAAGGCGGTCTGGAATACCTGATCGATGTCGTGGTGAACGACAGGCTCGGACTCGCGGCTGAACTGGAAGCGGAGATGCAGCAGGTGGTCGACACCTACGAATGCGAGTGGAAGAAGGCCGTGACCGATCCGGAAACCCGCAAGCGCTTCCGTCACTTCGTCAACAGTGAACAGACCGACGAGAACGTCACCTTCGTCGAGGAACGCGGTCAGATCCGTCCCGCGACGCCGGAAGAGCGGCAGGCCGCAAAGCCGTTCCCGGTTGCGGTGGTCGCCGAAACCGTTTGAGCGTCGCGTCGTCACCGTATCAAGCCAGCAAAATCAAGGAAGCCAGCATGAACAACGATCGAATTCCGCCCGCGTGGGTGCCGGTCTGTGCGCTCGAGGACATCGTGCCCAACACGGGCGTGTGCGCGCTCGTCAACGGCAGACAGGTCGCGGTATTTAACGTCGTGGCCGAGGAGCCGCAGGTATACGCGATCGACAACTACGATCCCTGCTCGCACGCGGCGGTGCTCTCGCGCGGCTTGATCGGCAATCTCGGCGAACGTATCGTGGTCGCCTCGCCGATCTACAAGCAGCATTTCGATCTGCGTACGGGCGAGTGTCTCGAAGCCCCGGAGCACTCCGTGCATGCGTTTGCCGCGCAGGTCAAGGACGGACAGGTGTGGATCGCGGCATGAACGGCACGGGCAGCGCCAGCGTGAAGACGGTGTGCCCCTACTGCGGCGTGGGCTGCGGCATGGTGCTGCAAGTCGAAGACGGCCAGGTGGTGAAGATCTCCGGCGACAAGGAGCATCCCACCAACTTTGGACGGCTGTGCACCAAGGGCTCATCGGCACACGTCGCGCTGCGCAAGTCGGGGCGTCTCGAAGGCGCGTTTCAGCGCCGCGAACGTCATAGCGATCCGTTGCCGCTGCCGGTGGACGAAGCCATCGCCAACACCGGCCGGCGGCTGCGCGCGTTGCTCGATACACACGGTCCCGACGCGTTGTCGTTTTACGTTTCCGGGCAGATGTCCATCGAGGCACAGTATCTCGTCAACAAGCTCGCCAAGGGCTTTGTCCGCACCAATCAGATCGAATCGAATTCGCGCCTGTGCATGGCGAGCGCGGGCAGCGGCTACAAGCTCTCGCTGGGCGCGGATGGCCCGCCGGGTTCCTATCAGGATTTCGACAAGGCCGACGTGTTCTTCGTGATCGGCGCCAACATGGCCGACTGTCATCCGATCCTGTATCTGCGCATGATGGACCGCGTGAAGGCCGGTGCCAAACTGATCGTGGTGGACCCGCGCCGCAACACCACCGCCGAGAAATCCGACCTGTTCCTGCAGATCAAACCGGGCACCGACCTGGCATTGCTGAACGGCCTGCTGCATCTGCTGCACAAAAACGGCCACACGGATGCGGATTTCATCGCGACGTACACCGAAGGCTGGGACGCAATGCCCGCGTTTCTCGACGACTACTCGCCCGACAAGGTCGCCGCTATAACGGGCTTGTCGGAAGAGTCGATTCGTACTGCTGCACAATGGATCGGCAATGCGCCCGAGTGGATGAGCTGCTGGACGATGGGCCTGAACCAGAGCACACACGGTACGTGGAATACCAACGCCATCTGCAATCTGCACCTTGCCACCGGCAAAATATGTCGCCCTGGCAGCGGACCGTTTTCGCTCACGGGCCAACCCAACGCGATGGGCGGCCGCGAAATGGGTTACATGGGGCCGGGCCTGCCGGGTCAGCGCTCCGTGCTGGTCGCGGAAGATCGGGCTTTTGTCGAAGACCTGTGGGGCATCGCGCCTGGCACGCTGCGCGCCGAAAGCGGGCAGGGCACCATCGACCTGTTCACACGCATGGCGGGCGGCGCCATCAAGGCATGCTGGATCATCTGTACCAACCCGGTCGCGAGCGTCGCGAACCGGCAGAACGTCATTGCCGGCTTGCAGGCGGCAGAACTCGTCATCGCGCAGGACGCGTTTCTCGACACGGAAACCAATCGCTACGCGGATGTCCTGCTGCCCGGCGCATTGTGGGCCGAGGCCGAAGGCGTGATGATCAACTCCGAGCGCAATCTGACGCTCATGCAAAAGGCCATCGAACCGGCAGGCGCGGCGCTGCCCGACTGGCAGATCATCGCGCGCGTCGCTTGCGCAATGGGTTTCGCGGATGCGTTCAGTTATGAGTCGGCGGAAGAGGTTTTCGCCGAGATCACGCGTGCGACGAACCCCAGGACCGGCTACGACCTGCGCGGCGCAAGCTATGCACGTCTGCGCGACACGCCGTTGCAATGGCCTTGTGCACCGAATTCACCGGAATCGCCGGATGCGCCGGACGCTCAACTTGACCGCAATCCGCTGCGTTATCTGAACGATGGCGTGAGTCAAACGCTCAGGGAAACGCCCGACGGTGTGCGCCCGGCGCTGACATTTCCGACCGCATCCGGCAAAGCGATTTTCTTCGCGCGCCCGCACGTGGATCCGGCGGAGATGCCTGTGCGCGAGTTTCCCATCGTGCTGAACACGGGACGCCTGCAGCATCAATGGCACACCATGACGAAGACGGGCAAGGTCGCGATGCTCAACAAGCTGAATCCGCGGCCGTTCGTCGAGATTCATCCGGAAGACGCTGCGGCGCTTGGCATCGAGGCCAAGGATCGCGTCGAAGTGCGCTCACGCCGCGGCCGCGCGATTTTGCCGGCCGTCGTGACCGATCGGGTGCGGGCCGGTTCGTGCTTTGCGCCGATGCACTGGAACGACGTATTCGGCGAGGACCTCTGCATCAATGCGGTGACGAGCGACGCCGTCGATCCGATCTCGCAGCAGCCCGAACTCAAATTCTGCGCGGTCGCGCTGAGCCGCGTCGCGCCCGAACCGCTTGCGGTGCTGGACGACCTCACTACGATCGCAGCGCAGGTAGACCCCCAACCGGTGGCGGCATTTCATGCAGCGTCCGCCGGTTCGCATCAGGAAACGGTTATGTCCCGCATCGACGCGCTCGCCACCTTACTCGGCATGCCGGCGCAGCCCGCGCCGGTTCTCAACGAAGCAGAAAAGGCCTATGTATCAGGCTTTATCAGCGCGCTGCGCTCAAACGATGCCACCCTGGACGGTGTGCCGGTCATGCCGTTGTCCGCGCCGCTGGCAGCCAGCACGCGGCTCTGGTTCGATGGGATGCTCGCGGGGCTCTATAGCCGTGCCTCGGCCAGCGTGGCTTCAGCATCGTCATTGACGACGGAAAGCGTCGCGGCATCGACAGTACGGATTGCTCACACACGTCCGAAGGTTTTGCTGCTGTGGGCCTCGCAAACTGGCAACATCGAATCGCTGACCGAGCGATATGCCATGCAGTTGCTGGAGTCCGGTTTCGAAATCCGCACGGCCTGCATGGAGGATTACGACGTTGCTACGCTCGCCAAAGCGCAATACGTGCTGTTGATGACGAGCACCTTCGGCGATGGTGACGCCCCCGACAACGGCATGGGTTTCTGGACCTCGCTGAAGGCAGCGAATGCGCCGCGTCTCGACGATCTGCGTTATGCCGTGCTGGCGTTTGGCGATCGCAATTACGATGAGTTCTGCGGACACGGCCGCACTCTCGACGCGCGTCTCGCGGAGCAGGGCGCGCAGCGTTTGTTGCCACGTCAGGATTGCGACACCGATTTTCAGCCCGCCGCCGATGCCTGGCTCGAACGCGTCATTGCGCGCATCAAGGAAGAGGACGCAGCGCTGCACGAAGTGCCTGCCGAAGGGATGATTCCCGCTGTGCTGCCGGCGCGGACGCCGGGCACGTCGCATGGTGCATCGGCCGCAGCCGTGACCGTGGCATCGCCCACCGCATTCCCCACCAAAGCGCGTCCCGCCGCTTCACGTCTCGTGACGAATCTGCGGCTGAACAAGCAAGGCGCGACCAAAGACACGCGCTATTTTTCGCTGTCCACCGCCGATTCCGGCCTCGAATACGAAGCGGGCGATGCGCTCGGCGTGTGGCCGAGCAACTGTCCTGAACTCGTCGACGAACTGATCGGTTTGAGCGGGCTCGCTACGGAAACGGTGGTCAACGTGAGCGGCGTGGGTGACATGCCGCTCTCCGATGCACTCAGCAAGCACTATGAAATTGCCCGTCCCAGTGTCGAAGCATTGGCGTTGATTGCAGCGCGCAGCACCAATGGCGCGCTCGGCACTTTGCTCACCGAAGAGCGCAAGGCCGACCTGAAGAAATGGCTGTGGGGCCAGCAGTTAGCCGACGTGCTGCATGAGTTTCCCGCACATCTGTCCGCGCCGGAATTGCTTGGCACGCTGAAGCGCCTGCAGCCACGGCTCTACTCGATCGCGTCGAGCCCCAAGGCGCATGAAGGCGAAGTGCATCTGACGGTGGCCGCGGTTCGCTACAACAACGGCCGGCGTCAGCGTAAAGGCGTGTCGTCCACGTTTCTCGCAGATCGCGCCGGTGACGTGAGCGTGCCTGTGTTCGTGCAGAAGTCCACTCATTTCCGGCCACCGCGCAGCGGCGCCGCGCCCATGATCATGGTGGGACCGGGCACGGGCGTTGCGCCCTTCAGGGGCTTTTTGCATGAACGCCAGGCGCGCGGCGACACGGGACGCAACTGGTTGTTGTTCGGCGAGCAACATCGCGCCACGGACTTTTACTACCGCGACGAACTGGAGACGATGCACGCAAACGGCTTGCTCACGCGGCTCGATCTGGCCTTTTCACGCGATCAGGCCGAGAAGGTCTACGTGCAGGACCGCATGCGCGAGCAGGGGGCGCAATTGTGGGCATGGCTCGAAGAGGGCGCGTACTTCTATGTTTGCGGTGACGCGAGCCGCATGGCGAAGGATGTCGATGCAGCGCTGAAAGCCGCGGTGGCGACACACGGCGGCATGAGCGAAGAGCGGGCCGCCGAGTACGTGAACCGCCTGGCGCGTGACAAGCGCTATGTGCGGGATGTGTATTGAAGCGTTCAAGCGTCTGCGACGAAGCGCTGCAATTGCGCGTAGACACGGGCGATGACATCGTCCCATTCGCCAGCCGCCCGCTGACGGAAAATCTGCATGGACGGGTACCACGGACTATGATCGCCGGCATTCAACCAGCGCCAGCACGTGTCGAAGCGATTGAGCAGCCACACGGACTTGCCGAGCGCGCCCGCCAGGTGTGCCACTGAGGTATCCACGGAGATCACCAGATCGAGTTGATCGATCAGCGCGGCGGTGTCTTCGAAGTCGTTCAGACTGGCGGTGAGATCGACGAGGGGCGGCCCGCCCCATTTGCCACTTTCCAGCGCGCGTAACTGTGCGACTGCGGCCGCGCCTTTTTGCAGGCTGTAGAACTGCGCGTCGAGGCCGCGCAATGCCGCGAATTTTTCCAGTGGGATGGAGCGTCGTTGATCGACCGGCCGCTGCACGGCGCACGAAACATGCGGTGCGCCGGCCCAGACCAGGCCGACGCGAGGCAAGCCACGCGGGCCGAGTGGCTCAGCCCATACATCAGAAAGGGCCTGCGATGGCGAGAGGTAACGCGAAGGGCGCGGAATCGAATCGAGCGTGGTTCCGAACGCCAGGGGCAAGCTCATCAACGGGCAGTGCAGATCGAACGCGGGCAACGGCTCGCCTTGTGCAATCACTTGCGCCACACCGTCCATCTGTTGAAGCAGCGAGACCAGCGGGGCCTGAACCTGCACGAACACCTGTGCGCCCAGCGCGCTCACCAGCGGGATATAGCGGCAGAATTGCAGGCTATCGCCGAGTCCTTGTTCCGCGTGCAGCAGAATGCGCTTGCCATGCAGCGCTTCCTTGCCGGTCCAGAGCGGCTGCACGCAACGCAACCGAGACGTGCGAAGTTGCTCGGTTTTCCAGCGTGATTCGTATGCGCGCCAACCATCTTCATAGTTGCCTAGCGTGAGATGACAAAGCGCGCGGTTGAATTGCGCCACCGCATGCTCGGGCGTGAGCGCGAGCGCGGCGTCGTAGGCGGTGAGGGCGTCGTGGTGACGCCCTAGCGCATCGAGCGCCATGCCGCGATTACAAAAGGCATCTGCATGATGCGGATTCAGGTGGAGCGCTGCGTCGTAGTCCGCTAACGCAAGCGCATGCGCACCCGAGTAATGCAGCGCGAGGCCGCGATTGTTGAGGACATCTGCGTTGCCGGGATCGAGCGAAAGCGCACGATCGTAGGAAGCCAGTGCGGCTTCGTACTCGCCCAGCGCGCGCAGGGCGTCCGCTAGGCCCCAATGCGACGCCGCGTGATCCGGCATCACACTCAGCGCTTTGGCGTGGCTCGCGGCCGCTTCGGCAAACTTGCCGACGGCGAAGAGCGAAAGACCTCGATTGAAATACGCGAGGCCGTAATCGTGCTGCAGGTCGAGCGTACGCTCGAAGCAGGCAATGGCGCGGTCATGCTGCCCCAGCGCCTTGAACGCTAACCCCTGGTTGTTATGGAAGGACGCCTGCACCGGTTTCAAGGCAATGGCGCGAGCGAAACTTTCCAATGCCCGCTCGAGAAGGCCGAGCGAAAGATGCACGTTACCGCGATTATTCAACGCCTCGGCGTACGCGGGGTTGAGCGCGAGCACGGTGTCATAGCTCGCTGCAGCAGCCTGATAGTGCCCGAGCCGCTGCTCGGCCTCACCGCGAAGAAAATACGCGTCCGCATGGCGATCGTTAAGCGCGATGGCCTGGTTGATCCACTCAATGGACGCGTGCGGATCGCCGTCATGCAGCGCGATAAACGCCAGCAACAGCAGTGCCTCGAAACAGCGCGGCGCGATCCGCAACGCTTCCTTGCAGAGCGCGTGGGCCTGCTCACGCTGGCCGGCCTGATAACAGGCCGCGCCCTGCAACATCAGTTGATGCGCCTGCGACGCGGCGTCCAGAGACACGGGAGACGAGGGCACGCTCAAAATACGTGACGCAGCCCCACGGTGACCGCAAGTTGTGAATTGGTCGACGAAGGCGACAGCGTATTGATCATCGCATCATCCAGAATCGAGCCGGCCGGCGCACCATGCACGTGCTGATAAACCCCTTCGAGGTAGACGTCCGTGCGTTTGCTGAGCGAGTAATCCGTCTGGAGCATGACCGAGTTCCAGATGGGCGACGCGCTCGTGGCACCGTCGCCATACGCGCCGTTGGTGAAGGTATACGAGCCGGACACCGTCAAGGCCTGCGTGAGCGCGTACTTGGCGTTCACTTCGTAGTTGTCGAGCCGCAGCGTGCCGCCGAGCGGCAAATAGTTGCCGAGACCGAACGAGAACACGCTCGCCATGTCGTCGATCTGCGTGTGGCTCCAGACCAGACCCACGGTGGCCGGGCCGAAGGTGTAATTGCCGCCCGCGCCCCAGATGCGCTGACGCTGCGCGACGAAGTCCGCGCTGCCGTCGTTCTGCGAGATCGCACCGTTGTTGTTGGTGCCGAGTACGCCGCCACCTGCATTGTTGAACTGCAGATAGCCGCCCGCGAGATTCAGCGGACCTTGCGAGAACGACGCGGCAAACCCGTACGCGCGATTGTTCGCGAAGCCGCCCGCGGCATTGCTGAACGAGTACATGCCCTCGAACGTCACGCCGTGCCACTCCGGACTCGCGTACTTGACCATGTTGTTGAGCACCACGGAATCGGCGGCGAGGTTGTCGTTTTCGAACGGATGCGCCGCGAGATTGCCGCCCCATGTGTTGCTTTCAGCGGTGAGCGGGCCGAGCAGGTCGTTGAGCACGTCGAACTGGCGGCCCAGCGTCACGGTCCCGTACGGGTCGCTTTGCAGCCCGACCCATACCTGCGAGCCGAAGCCGTCGCCGGGGAACGCTTCACTGCCGTTGTTCAGGTTGAAGCCTTGTTCCAGCTTGAAGATCGCATGCAGTCCGCCGCCCAGATCTTCGGAGCCCTTCAGCCCGAACACCGTGTTCTGCGTCGAACTGCTGTTTTCCTGCCAGTTGGAGTGACCGCCCTGGTTGTTGGTGTAGACGAGGCCGGTATCGATCAGGCCGTACAGCGTCACGCTGCTTTGTGCGTGCGCCGAGAGGGCATAGACACCGGTGAGGGCGATGGCCAGTAGTGATTTTTTCATTCTTGTAAGCTCCGTGATTGAGCAAAGGCTACGAGAGGATCACGCGAAAGCGTTGCCTGAAAAGCGGTATCCGCGCGCGAACACACGGGTTCGTTGGGTGCGGGATACCTTGCATATAGTGGGTCGACACATGTGTCGATGCAGCTCGTGGAGCGCATCGTCGCTCGCACGCCACATCGGCCAGTGCAATTGTAGAGCGTAAAAAAACTCCATGTGGGCGAAGCATGCAGGCCGGGCGAATTCATTGGCAGATTCATTTTCCAATGCACGGGCACTGATGGATTGCAAATCCGCACGGCGGATCGTTTACGATCACGGCTTGGACAAACGCAGGGGCGGGCGCCGATTGCGCCCGGCCCCTGTCTATCTGGGACCTCGGGTCGAATCTGTATGCCATATCTGGGAATCGGTTTTCACGTCATCATTGCGATCTTTTTCGCTGTGCACGCGGTACGCACGGGCCAGAACATGTACTGGCTACTGCTGTTGTTTATTTTTCCTTTACTCGGCAGCGTCGTTTATTTCTTCGCCATTTATTTGCCGAGCCTGCGTCAGTCGCGCGGCGGACGCGCAGCGACGCGTGCGATTACGCAATGGGTCGATCCGAATCGCGCGGTGCGCGAGGCACGCGCCGACTTCGATCGCGCGCCCACGGTCCAGCATCGCCTGCGTCTTGGCGCAGCGTTGCTGGAGGCAGGCGAGGCGCGTGAGGCATTGGAGCACTATCAGTACGCTGCACAGGGACCGTTCGCGACCGACCCTGCCGTGCTGATGGGTCTCGCGCGTGCGCAATTCGCCACGGGCGATAGCGCAGCCGCGGACACCACGTTGAACGCGCTGTTTGCCGCGCACAGGGAGACCCGTCAGCAACCGGAACCGGCCTTGCTCTATGCACGCACGCAGGCCGCCCTCGGTTCAGCCGGCACACGTGCCGCATTCGAGCAGGCTCTGAGCTGCGCGAGCGATGCCGCGCCGCGCTGCCTGTTTGCCGACTGGCTCGCAGCGCAGCCCGACACGGCGGATCGTGAACGCGCCCGCAGCCTGTATGCGGATATCACCCAGGATGCCCGGCATTGGCCGCGTCACGCGCGTGAGCACAACCGTGAATGGCTCGAGCGGGCGCAAGCGGCGTTGGCGGGAATGAGTTCGCGGTCGTGACGCGATCTGCCCATCCGTAGACGTCGCGCACGTTCAGAGCGGCAAAAGCATGACCACGAAGTTGGGTGTCCGAAACGATCCAAAGACAAAACCGGACGCCCAAAAAAGATGCCCGCGGAGACGGGCGGGCACGCGAAGGAGCAAAACACGACGCGCATCGGGGTGAGCGCATCGCGAGGCAAGCTTAGCCAGCCGTAATTACCCCGAAAGCGCTGTTTCGCACACATCTGTGCCCCATCAGAGGGCAAATGGCGAGAACGCACGGGAGATTTGGCGCTACCTGACGGTTGATGAGCGGCTTGATGAGCGCGCTCACCCTCGCACGGCCAGTTCGCGCAACGCGAATCCAGGCGTAAACCAGCGTCCGGCATTGATGGAATCCCATCAATTCTGACGATGCCGAAAGACGGTCGATCAAGTACTGTTTGATCCAACCCGCGGCGTTCACCGCCGGGTCACTCACACGGCGGCCCGCACGCGAGAGCAGACCGCCTTGCACAAGATCGGAGCCGGTGACTGGCGTGCCAAGCGCCAGCATCGGTCGACAGGAGACAAGCATGTCATCGACGCCCCCGCCCGGCACGTTCAAACCCGGCCTGACAGACGAGACGTTCGACGATCGCATCAGCGAACAGTGGTATCAGCCGCGCATTCCGCGTGCTGTCCTCAAGGAACTGATGAAACGCAGCGACGCCGAGGGCCTGCGCAATTTCGCCCTGTGGCTCGTGCTGCTGATTGCCTCGGGCGTGGTGGCGGGGTTGACGTGGGGAACATGGTGGGCCGTGCCGGCGTTTTTCGTCTACGGCACGATCTATTCGTCGAGCGACGCGCGCTGGCATGAACTCGCGCACGGCACGCCGTTCAAGACGCGCTGGCTCAACGACGCGTTCTATCACCTGTCGTCGTTCATGACGATCCGCGAGGCCTACTGGTGGCGCTGGAGTCATGCGCGCCATCACACGCATACGTACTTCCAGGAACGCGACCCGGAGATTCAGGTGGCGCGTCCCACGCAGGTGCTGCCCATCTTCTTCGACTTCTTCGCGTTGATTGGCGGCGTGGCCGAAATCCGCAAGACGATCCGTCACGCGTTTGGCCGTATCGACGCCGCGACCGAAGCGTTCCTGCCCGCCAGCGAAAAGCCGAAGATGATCTGGTCGTCGCGCATCTATCTGGCGGTGATCGTGGCCACCATCGTGCTCGCCGTCTACCTGCACAGCTTCCTGCCGCTGATGTTCGTGTGGACGCCGCGCTTCTACGGCGGCTGGCTGCATCAACTGCTGGGACTCACGCAGCACGCGGGGCTTGGCGTCAACGTGAAGGACCACCGGCTCAACACGCGCACTGTGTATATCAACCCGGTGTTCCGCTTCCTGTACCTGAACATGAACTATCACCTCGAGCATCATCTGCTGCCGATGGTGCCGTTCCATGCCTTGCCGCGTCTGCACGACGCCATCAAGGATCAGTTGCCGCCGGCTTATCCGAGCCTCTATGCGACGTACCGCGAGATGATCCCGGCGTTGTGGAGACAGCGGCGTGATCCGGCGCACGTGATCCAGCGTACCTTGCCTGAGTCCGCATCCGGCTCGCAGCCGAACTTCACCGCGCAGCCAAGCACGTAATCGCGGCACGCTTTGCGCCGAACGCTTTAACTATCCTTTCTGGTCTATCTGGAGGCATCGTGGCAGTCGAATCCGACAACACGAAGTGGGTCGTTGCGTGTGCAACCGACGACATCGACGAAGAAGACGTGCTGCGCTTCGATCACGAAGGCGCGAGCTACGCGGTGTACCGGCTGGCGAAGGGCTTTCACGCCTCGGACGGCTGGTGCACGCACGAGCAGGCGCATCTTGCGGACGGCTTCGTCGTGAACGGCGAGATCGAGTGTCCGCTGCATCAGGGACGCTTCGACATCATCAGCGGCAAACCGCTCAGCCCACCCGTGTGCGTCAAGCTCAAAACCTATCCGGTGCGTGTAGAGGGACAGCGCGTGCTGATCGGCCTGCCGGCCACCGCTGAAGGTGCCGGCAAGGACGCTACCAGGAATGCCGCATGAAAACCGCTGAACATGGCGCGATGGTGATTGTCGGCGCGGGCCAGTGCGGCGCGCGCACCGCGCAGGCGCTGCGCGAGAACGGCTGGGACGGCGAAATTACGCTGCTGGGTAACGAAGGCCTCGCGCCTTACGACCGGCCGCCGCTCTCGAAAGGCGTGCTGCTCGGACAAAAGACCGCCGCGCAATGTGCGCTGTATGACGAGGCCTTCTACCGCGACAACCGCATCGATCTGCGCGTCGATTCAGCCGTTACCGCAATTGACCGCGTGGAACGCCGCGTGATGTTAGGCGAGGGCCGCTCGGTCTCGTACCGGCGCCTGCTGATTGCCACCGGCTCGCAACCGCGTCGCCTGACCGTGCCGGGTTCGACGCTGCCTGGCGTGCATGTGCTGCGCGGCGTGCCCGATGCGTTGGCGATCGTCGATGAACTGGCGCCCGGCAAACGCATCGCCGTGGTCGGCGCGGGTTTCATCGGCCTGGAAATCGCGGCCACTGCCATCGCACGCGGCTGTGAAGTCGTGGTGATCGAGGCGGCTTCGCGTGCGTTGATGCGGGCGGTGCCGGAAGTGGTGGCTGGTTATCTGGTGGAACGGCATCGGCAGATGGGCGTAACGGTGCGCTTTGCGGTGCAGGTGGATCGTGTGCTCGGTGAGTCGCGTGTGACCGGCCTCAAACTCGCGGACGGCACGACGGTGGAATGCGACGCGGTGGTGGTCGGCATCGGCGTGACGCCACGTACCGCGCTTGCCGAAGCGGCGGGCATCGACGTGGCGGACGGCATCGCCGTCGACGATACGCTGCGCACCAACGACCCGTACATTTTCGCGGCCGGCGACGTGTGCTCGTTTCCGCACCGCCTGTTCCGGCGCCGCATCCGGCTCGAATGCTGGAAGAACGCGGAAGATCATGCGCGGGTCGTCGCTCGCAACATGCTCGAATACGGCGAGACCTATTCCGCCGTGCCGTGGTTCTGGTCCGACCAGTACGACATGACCATCCAGATTGCCGGCATGCCCGCCTTCGGTACCACCAGTGTGGTGCGCGAAACTGGTTCGGCATCCCGAGTATTTTTTGCGCTGGATCGCGACGGCATTCTGGTCGGCGCCAGTGGTGTCGGTCAGACAGGGGAAATTGCGCGAGAAGTACGGGTCGCACAGGAATTGATTGCGCGCCGCGCCCGTGTCGAGCCCGCGCTGCTCGCGGACCGCTCGGCGAAACTGAAGTCGCTGCTCACGGCGGAGGCGCTATGAGCCAACGCTTGCTGGTGTTCCAGTCCATGTGGGCGATGGAGCGGCGCTACACGGACGGCTTCGAACGCTCGCTCGAAGCGAACCTGCAGATGATCGCCGACGCGCATTTCGACGGCGTCAGCGCCGATTACACCCACCGCGATGCAGTCAGGCAACTCGCGGCGTTGCGCAAGACGCACGGACTCGATGCCGAAGGCCAATGCTTTCCGCGCAGCATCGACGATCTGCAACCGGTGCTGGAAAACGCCACGGAATCGGGCGTGCACCACATCGATCTGCAACCCGATGTGCGCCCACGCACGCTGAATGAAGCGCTGACGTTGCTCGACGGCTGGACGCGCCTCGCGGAACAGGTGGACTTTCCGGTGTACATCGAAACGCATCGCGATCGCATGACCACCGACCTGTATTTCACGCTCGATCTGCTCGATGCGCGGCCCGATCTCAAGCTGCTCGGCGATATTTCGCATTACCTCGTCGGACGTGAATTTGCGTGGCCGGTCTCAGCCGAGAATCACGCGCTGATGCACCGCATCCTGGATGCGTCGTGGGCGTTTCATGGCCGCGTGGCGAGCCGCGAACAGGTACAGATTGAGTTGTCGTTCGCGCCGCACCGCATGTGGGTTGATCTGTTTCTCGACTGGTGGCGCTATGGCTTCGCCTCGTGGTGCGAACGTGCCGGCGCGAACGACAGCCTGACCTTCACCTGCGAACTGGGTCCGAAGCCGTACGCGATCATTGGCCGCGACGGCAACGATACGACGGACCGCTGGCAGGAGTCCCTGCTGATGCGCGACTGGATTCGTGAGGTGTGGCAGGAGGTTTGGCAACAGCGGTGTCAAGAGCGCGAGCAAGCCGCCGTCACTCTTCAGGCGGCAGGTTCTCGCGCAGGATAACGGTAACGGGTATCTGTTGAGGCGGTGCCGCCCCGGGCTCCCGATGATAGTGCCGCAAGATCAGTTCTACTGAACGCATGGCCTCGGCCACCGGGTTCTGGTCGATCACGGCGTCGAGCGTGCCGTCCATCAGCAGGCGCCGGGAAAGCTGATTGATTTCATGGCCGATCAGCACGGTGGAGCGGGCCCGGTTGAGCGCATGAAGCGCCGCGCTGATGCCCTCGTCGCCAACCGAGATGTTGTAGATGCCGCGCAGGTCCGGATAGCGGGCAAACGCGTCACGTGTCAGACGTTCGGTGCGTTCGGGCCGTTCGAGGCTTTCGACGGTTTCGACGATATCGCAGCGCGGAAACCAGCGTCGCAGTACCGAACGGAAGCCGTTTTCACGCTCTTCGTGCGCGAGGAAATCATGCATGCCTGTGATGACGAGCACCTTTCCGCCGGCGTCGCCGAGAAAGCGTCCCATCAGCTCGCCGGCCACCCGGCCCGCGCCGCGATTGTCGATGCCGACGTAAGCGAGCCGCCCGGTGCCGGGCAGATCGCTGGCCACGGTAATCACGGGAATGGTCGGACTCAGCTTGCGCACTGCCGCGCTGATATCCGGATGTTCGTAGGCCACCATCACCAGCGCGTCCGCCTTCTGCGTGGCGCGATGGATCGTGTTGACGATGCACGCGGGGTCGAGATTGTCGAAGTAGGTGACCGCGCAGATGGCGCGCTGGGCCTCGAACGACTGCTGCGCGAGTTCGAAGCCGCGTTTCAGGCTCACGAAGTAGGGCGCTGCAGGCTGCTGCATGAGGATGGCGATACGCAGCCAGCGCGCGGGCACCGCACCGAGCGCGCGGTCGAGTTTCAGCTTGCGCGCCCACTCCAGCACCCGCGCTTCCTTGTCGCGTGCCACGCCGCCGCGTCCGTTGAGGACGCGATCGACAGTGGCCTCGCTGACGCCCGCGGCTTTGGCGACATCCGCCATGCTGGTTTTACGTTGCGAACTGGACGACATCGATAAGAAGGACTCGCGAGAGGTGAAGGGTGTGAGCGCGTGGGCGACGACGTCGGCTGCATGATCGCATCAAGACCGGCGCGATATCAAGCGTGGACTGCATGGTCCGCGATAACCACAAGGAGTCAGGAGATGAATGCGAAATCCCACAAGTCCGGCGCTCAGGGCGCCCAGCGGGCTGGCTGGATAACGGCGGCCGCGTGCGGCGCGGCGTTGCTGTTCGGCCTCGTCAATACCAGTGTGGCCGCGGACACGGGGCAGCCGTTGAACATCGTGATGCTCACGCATGGCGCCGCCACCAACTCGTTCTGGCAGGCCGTGAAAAAAGGCTTCGACGATGCCTGCGCCAAAGTGCAGGCGCATTGCCAGATGGTCTTCACGCAGAACGACGGCTCGATCGAACAGCAAAGCTCGAACTTCCAGACGGCACTCGCCCGCAAGCCTGACGCGATCCTGACTACCATCGTCGACGACAAGGCGCTCACGCCAATGATCAACGACGCACGCAGCAAGAACGTGATGGTGATTGCGTTCAACGTGGACCAGAGCGGCGGTGCGGCGGGCGCCGCGCAACGCGAGGCGTTCATCGGCCAGAACTTCGTGCCGGCGGGGCGCAATCTGGCGCATGAACTGAGCGCGAAGTTTCCCAAGGACGGCCCGGTGCGGGTGCTGATCGGCGTCAGCGCGCCAGGACAGAACTGGTCCGAACAACGTGCCAAGGGCGTGATGGATGGCCTCGACGACTGGAAGCGCGCCAACCCCACGCGCAAGCTCACCGTGGACCGCATTGATTCCGGCACCGATCTGTCGGTGACGGGGGACCGCGTGGGCGCTTACCTCACCGCACATCCGGACACCACGGCGTACTTCGATACGGGCTTCTTTCATGCCTCCGTGGCACACGTGCTGAAAGATCGCGGCGTGCCGCCCGGCAAGGTGCTGCTGGCGGGCTTCGACATCGTGCCGCAGGTGCTCGACATGATGAAGGCCGGCTACATCCAGGCAGAAGTGGATCAGCAGCCGTACATGCAGGGCTTTTTGCCGGTGATGGAAGTCTATCTGGCGAAGACGGCTGGCCTCGCACCGGCTGACGTCAACACCGGCGACGCCATCGTCACGCCGCCACAGGCCGCGGGCGTGCTGGCGCTGTCCGAGCGCGGCATGCGCTAGCGCGGCCGTAGCGTGTGTGGCGAACGGGCAGGTCCTGACGGGATGGCGTGCATTCACTGCTGGAGGCTGACGTGAAAAAGCTGTTGAAAATCTATTTGCAGAAACCGGAGCTGGCCGGTGTGGTTCTGCTGGTCGTGCTGGTGGCGATCTTCCAGGTGCGCTCGGAGTCGGCGTTCCTGAGCGCCGAAAATCTGCGCGGCATTCTGGGCGTGCTGCCGGAAGCGGGACTGGTGGCGATTGGCGTGACCTTGCTGATGATCTGCGGCGAGTTCGATCTGTCGGTGGGCTCGGTATTCGCACTGACGCCCATGACCATCACGCTGCTGGTGAATGCCGGCGTGCCGTTCTGGATCGCGCTGCCAATCGGCCTTGCGATCGCGGCCGGCATCGGTCTTGCCAACGGCGTGATTACGCTGATGTTCAACATACCGAGTTTCATCACGACGCTCGGCATGCTGTTCATCGTCCGTTCGCTGACGGTGGTGGCAAGCGGCGGCTTTCCACCGAGCCTGCCCACCGGCCATATGCCGATCGAGCTGTTCACGCGTTTCATTGGTCCCGCTGGCCTGTTTCGCGCGTCGTTCTTCTGGTTCCTCGGCATCGGCGCACTGGCTGCGTTGCTGCTCTCGGCCACCAATCTCGGCAACTGGATCAAGGCAACCGGCGGTTTTCTGGAGGCGTCGGTGTCGAGCGGGGTGCCGGCGCGTCGCGTGAAGCTGTTCTGCTTCGTGCAGTGCGCGATGCTGGCGGGTTTCGCCGGCATGATCCAGGTGTTCCGGCTCGGCACGCCGCTGCCTTCCATCGGCGACGGCATGGAACTGCAGGCGGTCGCGGCGGCGGTGATCGGCGGCACGGCACTGTCTGGCGGGATAGGCAACGTGCTGGGCGCGGTGGTCGGCGCGCTGCTGATCCGCGTGATCGACAATGGCCTCGTGCTCACCCAGGTCGACGCGAACTGGTTCAAGTTCGCCGTCGGCGCCCTGACGATCATCGCGGTCGTCGCCAATGCATGGATGCGCCGCACGGCGCGCCGAATGAAGGTGCAACTATGAACCGGGCCTCTTCCGCTGGACTCGCTTCCGATTCTTTCGCTGCCGGCTTCAGCGCGCCGGCCGCCGGGTTAGCCACGCACGCCGACGCCGCATCGCCAACCCAGGCACACGCCGGTGCACACGCTGCGCCGGTGCTGGTCGGCGTGCGCAATCTGCACAAGTGGTACTCGGGTGTGCATGCGTTGAAGGGCGTCAGCCTGGATTTTCGCCGCGGTGAGGTGGTGGGACTGCTCGGCGATAATGGCGCGGGCAAATCCACGCTGATCAAGATTCTCTCCGGCGTGCACCGGCCCGACGAGGGCGAGATCATGTTCGAAGGGCGGCGCGTGCAGATCGGCTCGCCGAAGCAGGCGATGGAGCTTGGCATCGAGACGATTCATCAGCACAACTCACTGGTGCCGACGCTCTCCATTGCACGTAATCTGTTCATTGGCCGCGAGCCGCTGCGTTTTTCGCTGTGCGGCATTGGGCCGATGAATCAGGCGCGCATGAGCCGCGATGCGGAGATTGCGCTCGCCAATGTGGATCTGCATCTGCGCTCCGCCGACGCGCTGCTCGGCGAACTCTCAGGCGGTCAGCGGCAGGGCGTGGCGATTGCTCGCGCGATGCACTTCAAGTCGCGGCTGCTGATTCTCGATGAGCCGACCAATCATCTTTCGGTTAAGGAGACCGACAAGGTGATCGGCTTCGTGCGCGGTCTGTCGGCGCAGGGCGTGACGGGTATCTTCATCAGCCACAACCTGCAGCACGTGTTTCATTCGTGCGACCGGATCGTGGCAATGGCACGCGGTGAAGTGGTGCTGGACAAAGCCGTGAGTGAGACCTCGATCGAAGAGGTCACTGAACTGCTTTGAGTGGGGCGTTTGCGGTTGCGGTCTCGACGATGGTCTCGACGATGGTCACGACGGTGCTCACAGCGGTGGCGGCAAGAGCACCGTTATAGCAACACATCGCAACTACAACGCCTACCGGCTTCGCGCCCACTGCGCGAGGCCGGCGCATGCCACCAGCAGCGTGCCGGTGGCGAAGAACACGGCGTCGAGTCCGAACATCACGCCGATCTGTCCGCCGATCACCGGCCCGACCACCTGGCCGCTGAACTGCGCGGACTGCAGATAGCCCAGCATCTGTCCGGTCTTGCTTTCGTCCACCGATTGACGCGCCAGCTTGGCGATGGACGGCAGCAACCCGGCGAGCGTCATCCCCATCAGCACGCGCAGCGCCGCCAGTTGCCACCATGCGACGACGAAGGCCTGCGGGATCATCACGAGCCCCGTGAGCACGAGGCAGCCGATGATCACGTTCCAGCTGCCGATCCGGTCAGCCAGCGCGCCGAGCCGTGCCGCCGTGAACATGCTGCCGAACGCCGAGCAGGCCATCACGAGACCGGCCACGCGCGTGAGATGATCGGCATGCACGCCGAGACTGCCGATATACACGGTGATGATCGGCTCGATAGACATGTTGGCGAGCAGCACCATCATCGCCGTGACGAGCAGCGCGGCCACCACGGCGTAGTTCGTTTTGCGCGTCGTGACGGAGGCTTTGCTGGCGGCACGATGCAGCGCCTGATCGGCCGGACTGAAGTCTTCCTTGACTACGAAGATGGTCAGCAAGGCCGCTACCGCGATCATTGCGCCGCCCGCGAAAAAGGTGCCGCGAATGCCGATCCAGCCGGGCAGGAAGCCACCCACCAGCGGGCCGATGAGATTGCCGGCAAGCGCGCCCGTCGAGAGCACGCCGAGCGCCCAGCCGGCCCGCTCACGCGGCGCCTGCGAGCCGACCATCACGGTTGAAGCCGACGAATAGCCACCGACGAGACCGGCCAGCAAGCGCAGCGCCACCAGTTGATGCACCGAATGCACCACGCCGATCAGCGACATCACGATGGCCATGCCCACGGCCGCGCGCACCAGCATCGCCTTGCGTCCGTAGCGATCGGCAAGCCGCCCCCACAACGGCGCGGTCAGGCCGGTGCCGAGGAAGGTCGCGCCGAAGGCGATACCCGACCACTGGATCACCGCGCCTGGCGCTTCCACGCCGAGCTGCCGGACATACAGCGGCAGAAACGGCAGCAGCATGCTCAAACTCACCAGCGTCGTGAACGAGCCGAACACGCACACGGCCAGATTGCGTCGCCAGTGATCCTCGTTGCGCTCGGCGTAGCTCAACAGACGCGGCTTGCCGATAGCCGGGGCCTGCAACAGGGACTCACTGGTTCGACTCATCTTTTCCTCAACGCATCCTCTATGCAGCAAACAGATCGACCGCGAGCGCCGATCACAAACAGAATCAAGGCGTGGCCGCCGCTCGCCGGTTTCACACTCTTCAGGGTACGAGTCTAGATTGAACCGATTAAAGAGAGAATCGGCTTGAAGTGGAAGACATTCTTCCGCTGGGCGATTCAATCGCCGTGTGGATCACTACGGGTCATCTGCTGGAAGCGGCCGAAATGTTCGCGCAGACGCGGTGTCGCGAAGTCGATGAAAGCGCGCACCTTCGGCACGGAGAGGCGTCCCTGTGGCGTAAGCAGATGCACGGGGAGGGGTGCGTGCTCGCTGTCGCTCAGGATGATCTGGAGCGTGCCGGCCTCGACCGCCTCGGCAACGTGATAGGAAAACATCCGCGTGACGCCGCGCGCCTCCACCGCTTCGGCCACGGCGGCGCGGATCGTATTGACGATAAAGCCGGGCGTGAACTGCACGACGAGCGGCACGCTGGTGCGGCCGCCTGGCGGGAAGCTCCACGAATCGAGGCCGAAATGCGTCATGGAGATGATGCGATGCGCGGCGAGATCGGCCGGCGTGGTGATGGGCGGATGCGCAGCCAGATAGCGCGGCGCAGCGGCGACCACCCGCCGGACTTCTCCCACCGGCACCGCGATCAGCGATGAATCCGGCAAATGGGCGATGCGCAGCGCCACGTCGATGCCTTCGTCGATCAGGCTCACGGGCCGGTCGAGCAACTGCAGACGAATCGACACCTCGGGATAGCGCTCGGTGAAATCGACGAGGATGGGTCGCAGCACGTCCTCACCGGCGGCGACCGGCGCGGTGATGGTCAGGAGGCCGCGCGGTGCGGACTTCTCGTCCACCACCAGCAGATCGGCTTCTTCAAGTTCGGTCAGCACGCGCCGGCAGGCCGCGGCGTAGCGCTCGCCCGCCTCGCTCAGCTTGATGGTGCGGGTGGTCCGGTGCAGCAGGGCGGTGCCGGTGTGTTCCTCGAGGAAAGCCAGCGCCCGGCTCACTGCCGCCGGCGAGCGGCCGAGGCGGCGCGCAGCGCCCGCCAGGCTGCCTTCGTCCAGCGTGGCGACGAACACCTTCATCGCATCGATTCGGTCCATACGGCATCAAGATTGAGGGGGCGAAATTGCCTTTGCGAGTCTAACGCGACCCGCTGCATTGCGGCGGCGCGTGGGCTCGCTTCAGGCTGCGGCGGTCCGCCTTAACCCGCTTTGGCCCGCTTTGCGGCGCGGCGCTACAGCATGAAGCCGCAGCGGAAAATTACACCAGCAAACCAGAGAACCGCCTGAAGCTACAGCGGAAAGCCCTGCGCGTAGCTCTCGCGCAGATAGCCGACGAACAGGCTCACGGCACGTGGCACGTGCGACGCATACGGCCGCAGCACATGCAGCCGGTCGGCGAACGGCCCCGTCACGCGCCACTGCGGCAACACCACCACGAGCTTGCCGGCCTGCACGGCAGCCTGCGCGGTGAAATCCGGCACGAGGGCAATGCCCATATCGTCGAGCGCGGCGTCGCGCAAGGTCTCGCTGTTGTTGGCCGAAAATTGTCCGTTGATGGGCAGCGTCACCGGCGCGGCCGTGGTTCTGCGCGGGCTTTTGCGTTCGAACGACCAGGTCGCCGCCCCCGAGTTGCGCGGGTAGAACAGGCACTCATGCGCGGCGAGATCCTCCGGCACGAGCGGCGTGCCGCGCTTGCGCAGATAGGCGCGCGTCGCCACCAGCACCGACTGCGTATCGCACAGCTTCCAGGCCACGTGCGTATCCGGCGCTTCGGCGCTGTGCCGGATGGCCAGATCGAAACCTTCGGTGGCAAGCGAGGTGAGCCGGTCGGAGACTTCGAGCTGCACCCGCACTTCCGGATGGGTGCGCAGAAACGCGGGCAGTCTCGGCAGCAACTGCTGACGGCCAAACGCCACCGGCGCCGTAATCCGGATCAGGCCACGCGCCACGCCGGCCAGTTCACTGACGCTCGCAAAGCTGGTGGCGATCTGTTCGTACTGATTGCGCGTATCCTCGACCAGACGCTGGCCCGCCTCGGTCAGCCGCACGCTACGCGTGGTGCGCTGCACCAACGAAATGCCCGCAGCGCGCTCCAGTTCGGAGATACGCTGGCTCATGGCCGCCTTGCTGACGCCAAGGCGCGTGGCCGCGGCCGTGTAGCTGCCCTGATCGGCCAGCACCGTGAGCCAGTGCAGATGGGTCCAGAGGCCGGCAATTTTCTCGATTTCCATACATTGATTGTTCATCACAGGAAACAATGAGTTCAATGATAGCGCCTTTGCAGACCGCTCATGGACTCTTAGACTCTGTGCATCGACGATTTACCCACCAGGAGACGACATGCAACCCTTCGACGACAGCGCGGACGTGAGCCACTTCATCAACGGCAAGCGCGAGAACGGCACCGGCACCCGCAATCAGCCCGTCTTCAATCCGGCCACCGGCGCGCGGCCCCGCAAGCTGTTGCTGGGCGAGGCAGAAGACGTCGCAGCGGCCGTGGCGAGCGCCAAGGCCGCGTTTCCTGCGTGGAGCAATACGCCGCCCATTCGCCGCGCACGTGTGCTGCTGCGCTTTCTCGAGTTGATGAACAAGCACCGCGACGAACTCGCCGCCATCATCACGGCCGAGCATGGCAAGGTGTTCTCGGATGCGCAGGGCGAAGTTTCGCGCGGCATCGACGTGATCGAATTCGCCTGCGGCATTCCGCAACTGCTCAAGGGCGACTACACCGAGCAGGTTTCCACGGGCATCGACAACTGGACCACGCGTCAGGCGCTGGGCGTCGTCGCGGGCATCACGCCGTTCAATTTCCCGTGCATGGTGCCGTGCTGGATGTTCCCGGTGGCGATCGCCGCCGGCAATACCTTCATTCTCAAGCCAAGCGAGCGCGACCCGTCCGCTTCGCTGTTCATGGCCGATCTGCTGAAGCAGGCCGGCTTGCCCGACGGCGTGTTCAACGTCGTGCAGGGTGACAAGGTGGTGGTGGATGCACTGCTGGCTCATCCGGACGTGAAGGCGGTGAGCTTCGTCGGCTCGACGCCGATTGCCAACTACATCTACGAAACCGGCGCAAAGAACGGCAAGCGCGTACAGGCGCTGGGCGGCGCGAAGAACCATATGGTGGTGATGCCGGATGCCGACCTCGATCAGGCCATCGACGCCCTCGTCGGCGCGGGCTACGGTTCGGCGGGCGAGCGCTGCATGGCGATTTCCGTGGCCGTGCTGGTGGGCGACGTGGCGGACAAGATCATGCCCAAACTCGCTGAACGCGCGCGCACTCTGGTCATCAAGAACGGCATGGAACCCGACGCCGAGATGGGCCCGATCGTCACGCGCCAGGCGCTGGAACGCATTGAAGGCTATATCGCGCAGGGCGTGCAGGAAGGCGCAAAGCTGGTGGTGGACGGCCGCGGCCTGAAGGTGCCCGGTCACGAAGACGGCTTCTTCACGGGCGGCACGCTGTTCGACCACGTCACGCCGGAAATGCGCATCTACAAGGAAGAGATTTTCGGCCCGGTGCTGGCCTGTGTGCGCGTGAAAGACTTCACGGAAGCCGTGGATCTCATCAACGCGCACGAGTTCGGCAACGGCGTGGCCTGCTATACACGGGACGGCCACGTGGCGCGCGAGTTTGGCCGCCGCATCGAAGTGGGCATGGTGGGCATCAACGTGCCGATTCCGGTGCCGATGGCATGGCACGGCTTTGGCGGCTGGAAGCGCAGCCTGTTCGGCGACACGCATGCGTATGGCGAAGAGGGCGTGCGCTTCTACACGAAGCAGAAGTCCATCATGCAACGCTGGCCCGAAAGCACCGAGAAGGGCGCTGAGTTTGCGATGCCGACGGCCAAGTAAGTCCGCGGTTGGGAGCCGTAGCGCGCGGTGAGCGGTTCCGCGATCTGTTCCATAGTGTCAACTATGTTTTACCGATCGGCACCTTGACGGCTCACGCGCCTCGCCATGAAGATCGCACCAGTGCAGCGTCCACCGCAAGACGGACGCTGCGCTGACCAGGCGGCGGCTGCCCTCGGCGGCGTGACGATTCGTGAGGGTTCGCGACGATTCGTGACGCCGCGGAACATCGGCAGCCGTGCCAGCGACAGTGATCTCATGTCATCGGGCGACCATGCAGCGTCAATTCGACGACCTCCTTCTCGGCAGTATCGAACTGTTCTGCCTCGCCGCGGAACTCGGCAGTTTCACCCTGGCCGCGACGGCGGCAAGCGTCACACCCGCGGCAGTCAGCCGAGCCGTGGCGCGCCTCGAAAAACGCCTCGGCGTGCGGCTGTTCGTTCGCACCACGCGGCAAATCCGTCTTACCGATCCAGGCCGCCGCTACTTCGAACAGTGTCAGGCGGCCCTGCGCCAACTCACCAACGCGGAACGCGAGGCCACCGGCCAGCAGGTCACACCCGCTGGCGTGCTGCGCATCAGCATGCCCACCCCGTATGGCCACTACCGCGTGCTGCCGCTGCTGGCGGAGTTTCGCGCGCGCTATCCGCAGGTCAGCGTCGAAACCCATCTGAGCAACCGCAATATCGACTTCGCAGACGAGGGCTTCGACCTCGCCATTCGCGGCCGCGCGCCGCAGGATTCCGGGCTGATCGCGCGCAAACTCGAAGATGCGGAGTTGGTGGTGGTCGCATCACCGGCTTATCTGCGCAAGAACGGCAAGCCCAATACGCCCGAAGATCTGCTCAAGCATGAATGCATTCAGTTCGAACTGCCTAGCAACGGCCGCCATGTCCCGTGGCAGTTCGTGCAGGACGGTGAAACCGTCGAGGTGCTGACGCACGGCAGTTCCGGCGTATCCGGCGACGTGCTGGCCGGCGCGACGCTCGCGCGTCACGACGCAGGCATCTTCCAGACCTACCGCTTCGTGGTTGAGCAGGATCTCGCCGACGGCACGCTCAAGGAACTGCTCAAGCCGCACGGCGGCACCTCACGACCCTTCATCCTGCTGTACCCGCATGCCCGGCATCTGTCGTCGCGGGTGCGCAGTTTCGTTGACTTTCTGCTGGAAAAACTGAGCGATGGCACGCCCGCTTTGCCATCCCCGGTACTTGAAAAGGATGCGACATGACCCATCAGACCGACAATCGCGCGCTGCTGCGCCGGCTCGGCATTGCGAAGCCCATCATTCAGGCGCCGATGGCCGGCGTGACGACGCCCGCGCTGGCAGCCGCCGTCTCGAATGCGGGCGGACTTGGCTCACTGGGCGTGGGCGCGATGAAGCCGGAGGGCGCGCGCAAGGTGATCCGCGAGACGCGCGCGCTGACCGCCAAGCCGTTCAACATCAACGTGTTTTGCCATCAGCCCGCTACCCAGGATGAAGCGGTGGAGCGCCAGTGGCTGAGCTGGCTCGCGCCGCAATTCGAGCGCTACGGTGCGACGCCGCCTGCCGCGCTCGCGGAGATTTACACCAGCTTCGTCGTGGACGCCGAGATGCTTCAGGTGTTTCTCGACGAGAAGCCGGCGGTGGTCAGCTTCCATTTCGGCATGCCGTCAGCGGACGTGATCAGCGCGCTTAAGCAGGCCGGCATCACGCTGTTCGGTGCAGCCACGAATGTTCAGGAAGCCGAACAGATTGTGGAAGCAGGACTCGACGCCATCGTGGCGCAGGGCATCGAGGCGGGCGGCCATCGCGGGGTGTTCGATTCCGAGGCGCCCGACGAGCGGCTCGGCACCTTTGCGCTGACGCGTCTGCTGGTCGAGCGCTTCGACCTGCCGGTGATCGCTTCGGGCGGCATCATGGATGGTGCGGGCATCGCCGCCGTGCTGGCGCTCGGCGCGCAGGCGGCGCAACTCGGCACGGCCTTCGTGGCGTGCCCGGAGACCTCGATCGACGAAGGCTACCGGCGGGCACTCCTCGGCGACGCGGCGCAGCACACCACCTTCACGGCGGCCATCTCGGGACGCGTGGCGCGCAGCATGGTGAACCGCTTCACGCAACTCGGTGACTCCGCCGGCGCGCCGCAATCCCCGGCCTATCCGATCGCGTATGACGCCGGCAAGGCACTGCACGCCGCGGCGAAGGCGAAGGGCGAGTTTGGCTACGGCGCGCAGTGGGCCGGGCAGGCCGCGGCGTTGTCGCGCAGCATGCCGGCCGCTGAACTGTTCGCGCAACTGGAGCGCGAGTTACGCGAGAGTGTGCAGAAGCTGCAGCAATGGGGCGAGTGAGGGCGTAGGCTTGATAGCACGTGCGTGACAGCAGCGAAGGGCAGGTGGCTTTGCAGACAGAAAGGAAGCCCGCGTCACGCAAAGCCGTCATGCCAACCCGTCACGCGCATGGGTCAGGCAAACCACTCATGCAAAAGTCACTGCCTGCACACACATCGGCGTACCGACCGCCACCGTGTCCGCTTGCTCCACCGGCGCGCCGCTCACCGGGTCTAGCCGCCAGGATACGAGCACGTCACTGTCCTGGTTAGCCACCAGCATGAACGCGCCAGACGGCGTCATGGCGAAACTGCGTGGCGTCTTGCCGCCGCTCGCGTGCCGCGTGGCTCCGCTTAACGTGCCGTCGCGCGAATCGAGCGCGTAGGTCATCACGCTGTCGTCGCCACGAAAAGTGGCATACAGAAAGCGCCCATCGGCTGACACCAGCAGCCCCGCACCGTAACTCAACGGTGCGTCCGCAGCGAGTCCATCGAACGTCTGCAACAGACGCAGCGTGCCGTGCGCAGCGTCGTAACCGAGGGCACACACGGTGTTGCTCAGTTCGTTGATCACATAGGCCTTCGTACCATCCGGATGAAACGCGAGATGCCGCGGCCCCGAGCCGGGCGCCATCTGTAGCGCTTCGTGCTGCGTGCGTTCGAGGCGGCCGCTCGCGGCATCCAGCCGGTAAGTGACGATCTGGTCCGTGCCCAGATCCGGCACGAGCACAAAACGGTTGTCCGGGCTCGGCATCACACAATGCGGATGCGGCACGCCCTGGCGGTCCGCGCGCGGCCCCTTGCCGGTATGCACCGCTTCGCTGACCGCCGGTGTCAGGCTGCCGTCCGGCTGCAAGGCAAAGCTCACCACATGCTTGCCGGGCAACTCGCCCACGGTTTCATGTGAATAGTTCGCAACCATTGCGCAGCGGCCCTCGCGGTCAGTGTTGCAATGCGCGCTCAAACTGCCGCGCGTGCTTTGCCGGCTGCCCACTTCGCTGAGCGTTCCGCTCGCCGGATCAATGCGAAACGCGCTGATCCAGCCTTCCTCCCGGCCGTACATCTCACTCGTGGCGTACAGCATGCGGCGCCCGGGGACCACCGTGAGATAAGTGGGGTTCGGCACTGCCGTCGTGTCGGATAACCACGTCAGCTTGCCGGTCTGCTCGTCGAAGGCAAACACCGAAATCCCTTTGCCATGCGCGGCGTCGAAGTGCGGCACGTCCTGGTTCAGGCCGCCCACGAACACCAGAGTTGCACCCGTCATTGCGCCTCCATATGGAAAACACCTACTTGTATGGTAGTAGGGTATAGCCTACCATTCGTTCATCCCAATAAAAACCGGTAGCTCATTCCGGTCACGCCACCCGGCGCCGTCAGCGCCGCTCAACTTCGAAGATCAGGAGACGATTGTGCAACTCAACAGGACATTTGTATCGGGACTCGCCAGCGTCATGCTGATCGCGGTAAGCGGCGCCGCCAGCGCGGCCGTGGCGACGGGCGATACCTCGAAGGACAAGATTGCGTTGTCGAACAGCTACGCCGGCAACACCTTTCGTCAGCAGCAGTTGAAGAGCTGGGCGCAGGTCGCGGACGGCGCCAAGAAGGCAGGGCTCGTGGCGGACGCACCGGCCTTCACCACAGCCGAGAATCAGGCCACCGAGCAGGCGCAGCAGATCCAGAATCTCGTGTTGCAGGGCTACAAGGCCATCGTCATCAACGCCGCGTCGCCGACCGCGCTGAACGGCGCCGTCAAGCAGGCCTGCGCGGCGGGCGTGGTGGTGGTGTCGTTCGACGGCATCGTCACCGAGCCGTGCGCGTACCGCATTGCCGCGGATTTCCACCAGATGGGCGCGGTGCAGGTCGACTATCTGGCGAAGAAGCTCAACGGCAAGGGCAACATCCTCGAAGTGCGCGGTCTCGCGGGCGTCTCGGTGGACGACGAGATTCACCAGGGCATCGTGGACGAGGTCAAGAAATATCCCGGCATGAAGATCGTCGGCTCGGTGTATGGCGCATGGACGCAGACCGTGGCGCAGAAGGAAGTGGCGGGCATCTTGCCGTCGCTGCCGCAGGTCGACGCGGTCGTGACGCAAGGCGGCGACGGCTACGGTGTGGCGCAGGCGTTCCGCGCCGCAGGCCGCAACATCCCGACCATCATCCTAGGCAATCGTCAGGAAGAACTCGCCTGGTGGAAATCGCAGGGCGTCGACTCGTATCAGACCATGTCCATCGCGGCGGACCCGGGTTCGTCCACCTTCGCGTTCTGGGCTGCGCAGCAGATTCTGGCGGGCAACAAGCTGCCGCACGACATGTCGCTGCCCACGCTGACCGTCACGCCGGCTTCGCTCTCGAACGTGCTCTCGTCAACGGCGCCGGGCACCGTGGCGAGCAACGTGTTCACGCGTGAGCAGGTCGTGAACATGGTGGAATCGCCAAAGAAGTAACGTGGCGAAAGCAACACTACCAACCGCCGACGCTGAACGCATGTTGAAGTCAGCGCCGGCGGGTCGCTGGTTAGATCCTCATCTCTGTGCGGCTGGTCCCATGAATCATTCTGAAAGCACGGTGCTCAACGTAGCGGGCGTCGAAGCGGTTCCGGAGCGTCTGTTATCCACGCGTGCTGTCGACGTGAACTTCGGCAGCGTGCGTGCATTGCAGGGCGTCGATTTCGATTTCCACAAGGGCGAATGCGTGGCCATTGCCGGCCACAACGGCGCGGGCAAATCGACGCTGATGTCGGTGCTGGCAGGCGCGCGCCGCGCCACCGCCGGCTCGCTCCAGATCGACGGGGCCACGCACGAACGTGGCTTCGATGCCGATGAAGCCCGCTCGCTCGGCATCCGCTGCGTGTTTCAGGAACTGTCGCTGTGCCCGAATCTCACGATTGAAGAAAACATGCGCGCAGTGCACCCGCAGTTGCGCCACTTTGGCTGGCGCAAGCGCGCGCGTGCTGTCATCGAAGCGCAACTCGACGCCATCTTTCCCGGCCACGGCCTGCGCGGCACCGATCTGGTGGGCGATCTCTCGCTCACCCAGCAGCAGATGGTGGAGATTGCGCGCGGCTTTGCGTGCGTCGACACGCCCGTGCGTCTGGTGATTCTGGATGAGCCCACGTCGAGCCTCGACAAGTACACCGCCGAGCAGTTGCTGGCCTATATCCGCCAGAGCGCGGCGGCGGGCGTCACCTGTATTCTGATCACCCACATGCTGGAAGAGATGCTGAAGAGCGCCGACCGCGTGATGGTGATGCGCGACGGCAAGGTGGTCTCGACGCTGGCGGTACAGAACCTCGACAAGGAACAGATCATCCGCGCGATGGGCCAGTTCGTGGAAGGCGGCTCGGCGCCAGCGCAACGCGTGGCCCAGGCAAACAGCACGGCGGCGAAGCTGCAGTGGAAGGTGGGCCCGGGCAAGCGCACCCATATCGAAGCGGCGCGCGGCACGATTGTCGGCTTTGCGGGACTAGCGGGGCAGGGGCAGACGGCCTTGCTGCATGAGATCTACGCGCAGGCGCGCAAGCGCGGCTCGCAGCAGACCGTCGCGTTCGTGGCGGGCGACCGTCGCGCGGACGGCGTGTTTATCGACTGGTCGATTGCGCAGAACTTCGATATCCGCCGCCTCTACAACCAGGGCAGCGCAACGTGGATCAACGGTGACGCGCTGCGCGAACTGTTCGACACGTGGGCCAAAAAAATCAACATTCGCGGCGCGGCCCCCACGGAAAACATCCTCTCGCTGAGCGGCGGCAATCAGCAGAAAGTGTTGTTTGCCCGCGCGCTCGCATCCGACGCCGATCTCGTCCTGATGGATGACCCGATGCGCGGCGTCGACATCGGTACCAAGGTGGAAATCTATGCGCTGTTGCAGGCGGAAGCCGCCAGGGGCCGCACCTTCATCTGGTACACGACGGAAAACGACGAGTTCGCTTACTGCGACACGACCTATGTATTCCGCTCGGGCCGCGTCACGCGCGTGCTCGATCGCAGCGCATGCACGGAAGAAGCGCTGCTCGCAGCGAGTTTCGATGAGGTGACAGCATGAATCAGGCAGTCAAGGGGCACGCGCGCCGGCTCGATCTACGGTCCGCGTTGCCGGTGGTGTCGCTGTTCGCGGTGCTGATTCCCATGATCATCGTGCAGCCGAATACGCTCAGCTATTTCGGCGCGGTGATGCTGCTGAACCTGGGCGTGCCCATCGTGTTCGCCACGCTGTCGCAGCTTGCGGTGATTACCGCCAACGAACTCGATCTTTCGATCGGCTCGTTCGTGAGCCTCGTATCGTGCATCGGCGCCACGCTGCTGGTGCGCTCGCCGCTGCTCGGCTGGGCCGCGCTCGCGGGCTGCGTCGCGCTGTATGCACTGATCGGCGCGTTGATCGAATACCGGCGCATGTCGTCGGTGGTGGTCACGCTCGGTCTGTCGTTCATCTGGAACGGCCTCGCGGTGCTGCTGTTGCCGTCGCCTGGCGGCACGAGTCCAGGCTGGCTCTCGACCTTGATGGGGTTTCAGTCGCCCGTCATTCCCGCCCCCTTGCTGTGGACCGCGGCCATCGGCATCGCCAGTCACTTTCTGCTGATGCGCTCGCCGATCGGCGTGGGGCTGCGCGGCGTGGGCGGCAACCCGGGCGCGATGCGGCGCTTCGGCTGGTCGGTGATCCGCTCGAAGGCCATCCTGTTTGGCTGCGCCGGCGTGTTCGGTGTGTGTTCGGGATTGACGCTACTGGGCCTCGCCACGTCGGCGGATGCGAATATCGCGCTGCGTTACACGCTGTTGTCGGTGGCAGGCGTGATTCTCGGCGGCGGTGAGTTCGTCGGTGGACGCGTCTCCGCAATCGGCGCGGTGCTCGGCGCCATCACGCTCACGCTGGCGTCGTCCTTCCTGTCGTTTTTGCAGATCGCACCGGAATGGCAAATCGGACTGCAGGGCATGATTCTGATCGCAGTGTTGTCGCTGCGTCTGGTATTTCGCGGCAAGGGAGCACGGCGATGAAAACAGCGATGAAACCCTCGATGAAGGCGTCGGCCCTCACGCTGCGCGACATTCCGTGGCTGTGGTCGGTGATCGGTACGGTGCTGGTCGGCGTGGCCACGAGCCTCGCGTTGGGCCTCGGCATTGCCGGCAACATGCTGTCGGCGGCTTCCGCCTTCGTGGTCTTCAGCGTGCTGGTGGGGCTGGGCCAGATGCTGGTGGTGACGAGCGGGCCGGGCAATATCGATCTGTCCATTCCCGCGACCATCGCGCTCTCCGGCGTGGTCTCGATGCGCGTGATGGGTGGCGCGGACAGCGCGATCTGGCTCGGCGTGGTGACCGTAATCGGGATCGGCGTGGGCATCGGCCTCTTCAACTATCTGCTGATCCGGATGCTGCGCATTCCGCCGATCATCGCTACGCTGTCGTCCAGTTTTGTTTTGCAATCCGTAGCAATCAGTCTGGGGCACGGCAACGCCGCGCCGCCGCCCGCGCTGGAGAACTTTGCGCTGAGCCGGGTGGCCGGCGTGTCGGGGCTCGCCTCCGTCGCCTTGCTCGTCACATTGCTGACCGGCATCGTGCTGTTCCGGCTCGTACAGGGTCGCAGTCTTTCGGCCGTGGGACAGAATGCGCGGGCCGCGAATCTGGCCGGCGTACGCGTGGAGTGGGTGCGTTGCGCCACCTACGTGGCCTGCGCGGTGCTGGTCGCGTTGTGCGCGTTGCTGCTCTCGGCGTTTTCCGGCGGCGCGACGCTCGACATGGGCGCGGACTACATGCTGCTTTCCGTGGCGGTGGTGGTGATTGGCGGCACCCAGGTATCCGGTGGCCGCGCCAGTCCAACGGGCGTGTGGGGCGCGGCGTGTTTCCTGTTTCTGATCAACGCGCTGCTCAATGCGAGCGGCACCGGCGCGGGCTTGCGCGCTATTGTCTACGGCGCGCTGATTATCGGCGTGACGACCATTGCAGGCGGCTCGCCCGCGGCCCGACGCTAGCGCTTGGTCGAGATGCAGAGCGGCAGTCAACCAGATTGAGTCAATCCAGGCAGCAAGGAAAATATTTATGAAGATCGTACGCGCCGACGTTATCGTCACCTGTCCAGGACGTAATTTCGTTACCCTGAAGATCGTCACGGATGACGGTGTGCACGGCATTGGCGACGCAACCCTGAACGGCCGCGAGCTGGCGGTGGCGTCGTATCTGAAGGATCACGTGTGCCCGACCTTGATTGGCCGCGACGCGGGTCGTATCGAGGACATCTGGCAGTACCTCTACAAGGGCGCTTACTGGCGCCGCGGTCCAGTGACGATGACGGCGATTGCCGCGGTGGACATGGCTCTGTGGGACATTCTCGGCAAGGTCACGGGCATGCCGCTGTACCGGCTGCTGGGCGGTGCATCGCGTGAGGGCGTGATGGTGTACGGCCACGCCACGGGCCGCGATATTCCGGAGGCGCTCGACCGTTACGAAGAACACATCGAAGCAGGCTACAAGGCCATCCGTATTCAGTGCGGCGTGCCGAACATGCGCTCGGTGTATGGCGTCTCGAAGGGCAGCGGCATGTACGAGCCGGCCACCAAGGGCGCGGTTGAGGAACAGAGCTGGTCGACGGAGAAGTATCTGGACTTCGTGCCGAAGCTCTTCGAAGCGGTGCGCGATAAATTTGGCTTCGACACTCATCTGCTGCACGACGTGCATCACCGGCTCACGCCCATCGAAGCGGCGCGCCTCGGCAAATCCGTCGAACCGTATCGCCTCTTCTGGATGGAAGACCCAACGCCGGCGGAGAATCAGGCGGGTTTCCGGCTGATTCGCGAGCACACAGTCACGCCAATCGCGGTGGGCGAAGTGTTCAACAGCATCTGGGACTGCAAGCAGTTGATCGAAGAGCAGTTGATCGACTATATCCGCGCCACCCTCACGCACGCGGGCGGCATCACGCATCTGCGGCGCATTGCGGATTTTGCCGCGCTGTATCAGGTGCGCACGGGCTGTCATGGTCCTTCGGACCTGTCGCCGGTGTGCATGGGCGCGGCGCTGCATTTCGACCTGTGGGTGCCGAACTTCGGCGTGCAGGAATACATGGGCTTCCCGGAGCAGGCGCTCGAAGTGTTCCCGCATGCATGGAGCTTCGATCAAGGGATGATGCATCCCGGCGAGGCACCGGGGCATGGCGTCGATATCGACGAAACCCTGGCCGCGCGTTATCCGTATGACCCCGCGTATCTGCCGGTGGCGCGTCTCGAAGACGGGACGCTGTGGAACTGGTAAGCGGTCTTTTTGCCCTGTTTTCAGGCGCTTTTCGCGTAATGCGCGGGTTTGCCGCTTTGCCGGTTCGCGGGCACGCATGGGAAACCGCGTGCCCCGGCATGCCAGAGCGTGATCTCGAAGCGTCTTAAGCTGGAATTTTTTTGCCCTTTATTGAACGGAGTCTCACATGCTTGCAGCCGTCCTCCACGAACCCAAACTGATCCGCATCGACGAGGTCGAACCGCCCCAGCCCGGCGCGGGACAGGTGCGCGTGCGGGTGCGCGCAGGCGGCATCTGCGGCTCGGATCTGTCGTACTACTTCAAGGGCAAGAGCGGCGATTTCGCCGTGCGCGAGCCGTTCGTGCTCGGCCATGAAGTGGCCGGCGAAGTGGACTCGTTCGGCGCGGACGTGACGGGTCTTTCGGTCGGGCAACGCGTCGCGGTGAATCCTGGCCTCAATTGCGGCGTGTGCAAATACTGCGTGAGCGGCATGCCGAATCACTGCCTGAACATGCGCTTCATGGGCAGCGCTTCGACGTTCCCGCATACGCAGGGCATGTTCCGTCAATACATCGTGGTGGCGGCGCGTCAGTGCGTGCCGGTGCCCGCGGGGGTCGATTTCGCGCAGGCGTCGATGGCCGAACCGCTCGCGGTGGCATTGCATGCGGTGCGCCAGGCGGGCTCGCTGGTCGGCGCGAAGGTGTTGTTGATCGGTTGCGGACCGATTGGCTGCATTCTCTTGACCGTCGCGCGCCGTGCCGGTGCGCATCGCGTGGTGGCGATGGATCTGTCCGACAAGGCGCTGCAGATCGCGCAGTCGCTCGGGGCCGACCAGACCGTCAACGCCGTGGATGGCGCCACGATCAACACGTGGGCCGAACAGCGTGGCACCTTCGACGTGGTGATCGAGGCCTCCGGCAGTCCCGCCGGGCTCGACACGGCATTGCGTTCGGTGCGCGCGGGCGGCACGGTAATCCAGGTGGGCAATCTGCCGGCGGGGCAATCGCCGGTTGCGGCCAACTTCGTGATGGCCAAGGAAATCCGCTATCAGGGTTCGTTCCGCTTTACCGACGAATACGCGGTGGCGGCGGAAGAAATCGCTTCGGGTAAAGTCGATCTGCGGCCGATCATGACGCACGCGTTTGCGATGGCCGAAGCGAACGAAGCCTTCGAAGTCGCGCACGACCGCTCGCAATCCATGAAGGTGCATCTGAATTTTGATTGAGGCATCCTCCTTGGTGCGATTAGCGGATCGCGCTTCACCTACCCTTGACCCTGCGGGCGCGTGCCTCGTGCCCGCATCGACCACCGGACGCCGATGAACGACGCTCTTACCCCGCTGCTCGACGAGCCCGATGAATCGGCCATCCTCGCACCCACAGGAAAGCGGCGGGTAGGGCGCGTGGCCACGCCGCGCGTCGCCTTGCCGGATTTGACGGCGCAGGTGTCGTTCGATTCACATGAGCCGATCAGCAAGCAGATTTTTCGCGCGCTGCGTCAGGCCATTTTTGCCGGGCAGATGGTGCCGGGCACGCCGCTTTCGGAGAAGGAAGTCTCCGATATGTTTCAGGTGTCGCGGCAACCCGTGCGTGAGGCGTTCATCAAATTGGTGGAGGTGGGCGTGTTGCAGGTGCTGCCGCAGCGCGGCACGCTGGTGAAGCGGATTTCACCGCGCATGGTGCGCGAAGGGCGCTTCATTCGCGAGGCCATCGAAACCGCCGTCGCGCGCAAAGCAGCGGAGTCCATCACGGACGCACAGTTGCAACTCCTGACCGACAATATCCGCGACCAGAAACGCGCGGCGAAGCTGAACGACACCACCGCCTTCCTCGCACTGGACGAGGCATTTCACTACTCGATCGCGCAATCCATTGATTGCATCGCGGCATGGAACACGATTCAGGACATCAAGGCTCAGATGGACCGCGTGCGCTATCTGAGTTTGCCCGACGTGTCGCCGCTCGAACTGATCATCAAGCAGCATGCGAAGATCCTGGCCGGCTTGCGCGCGCATGATGCGAGCGCTGCGGAAGAGGCGATGCGTACGCATCTGCGGGAAATTCTGGTGTCGCTCGGGCCGATCGCGGCGCGCAATCCGAACTGGTTCGAAACGGACGAACCGGAGCGCGTGGCGCTGGCCAGTTGAGCGCCGTGCTTCGCGTTTGATCTGACGCTCAGGCTCTCACGGTCAGGCTCTCACGCTCAAGCCGCGCTGGACAACGCGCTACGGACCCGTTCGCGCAGGGTCGGCAAGATATCCGCTTCGAACCAGGCATTGCGTTTGAACCAGGCAATGTTGCGCGGCGACGGATGCGGCAGGGGCAACACCGTGGGCCCAAACTCGCACCAGCGCATCAGGGTATCGGTGGAAGAGGCGCCAAACGCGGCACCCAGTCCAAAGCGCTGCGCGTATTGTCCGATCAGCAACGTAAGCCGCACCGAACGCATTTGCGCGAGCAGATCGTGGTGCCAATGCGCTGCGCACTCGGGACGTGGCGGCAGATCACCGCTGGGACCCCGGCCCGGAAAACAGAAGCCCATCGGCACCAGGGCGAATCTGGTCGCGTCGTAGAAGGTTGCCTCGTCGACCTCGAGCCAGTTGCGCAGACGCGCGCCGCTCGCATCGCTCCACGGCACGCCCGACGCATGCACCCGCGCGCCCGGCGCCTGGCCGATGATCAGAATGCGTGATTGCTCGGCAGCAACGACCACGGGGCGAGGCGTGTGCGGCAAAACCGGCGCGCAGATCGTACAGGCGCGGATATCGCGCAGCAGGGCATCGAGTGGGATCAGCGTCGTGGCAGTCATGTGGGGCAGGGCGTGGCAGTGCGGTGAGACGTTCGTGTCACGCGGGTTCGATTCAAGGCGGTATTTCAGGGCTTTATTTGCAAGTGTAGGTGGCATGCATCAGGCTCAGCCTGCCATTCGACGCGCTGTTTCAAGGCGCCACCGCCGCCGGATAAATCACGCTGTGATCCGCTTGCGGCTGTGCGCCCGGTGTCAGCGTCGCCGGGGAGATGTGGCGTCCATCCATGATGTGCAGCACCGTCTCGCCGCGGCAGAGCAGGTAATCCGCGATGATACGCCGATGGCAGCGCCACCATACGGCTTCGGAACACATGATCGCGCAGCGGCTTTGCTCTGCAAGCTCGAGCAATGTTGCCAGGCCCTCACGAAAGGCGGCGGTCATGGCGTAATCGGCGTAGTTGCGAAATGCAGAATGCGTCCAGTAACCGTTGGGCGATGGCGTCTCGCCCTTGATTGCGCCGCGGCGCCCGCCCAGCGCGGCGAGATGCACGTAGCGAATCTGCTCCCGAGCAAGGGCATCCGGCAGCGTGCCCTGATTGAATTGCGGATTGGTGCGAGAACGCGGAATGCTGCGCACATCCACCAGCGTGTCGATCTGCGCGCCTTTCAGCAGACTGACGAACTCCGGCAGCGGATGCGTCGAATGACCAATCGTAAAAAATGGCTGTGTCATGTTGAGCCGTCACACTGAATGCGCTTCGTGCCGTGCCACCATGCAGTGTCTTGATAGTGCGCCGAAAAACGCCGCAAACCATGCTTCAGGAAGCGCCGCAAGCAGTGCTACAAGCGGCGCCGCAAAAAACATCAGCAAAAACCGTCCCTTGTTCCAAAGCTTCCGCCGTCCCGCTGTCTCTCCCACGTTTCGGGTTTCCTCTGAGTGATTTCTTGTTGCGTGGCGATGTTTCGAGTGATATGTTTCAACTAATACGAATTACTAATCCGAATTCTTGCGTAAATGAAGCCAATGCCACCGAGACGGGCGACACAGCGGGAGGTCGCACGACTCGCCAACGTGTCGCAAACAACCGTGTCTTTGATACTTGGCAATTCGACCACCCAGTCGTTCCCGGGGGAAACGCTCGAGCGTGTCTTCAATGCCGCGCGCGAACTCGGCTACATGCCAAACCGGCTCGCGCAGGCATTGAAGACACAGCGCACCATGACGCTGGCATGTGTCGTGCCCGACATCGGCAACCCGTTTTATCCCGCGCTGGTGCGCGGCGTGCAGGTCGCCGCGGAAGACGCCGGTTACGACGTGATCGCGCTCAATACGCAGTCGGACGCCGAGCGTGAACGCAGGGTGCTGCAATGGGGCATGCAGGGCCGTGTGGACGGCATCATCGGCGTGTTCTTCAATCTGAAGGCTACTGAGTTCGAGCCGCTCACGCGCGCGAACATCGGCGTGCTGCGTATCGAAACCTCGGCCAAGAAGAGCGGACCGCTGCCCATCGACAACCTGTTCGTCGACAACGTGGCCGCCGCCACCGCTGCCACGCGCTATCTGCTCGAACGCGGCCATCGCCGCATTGCCATGATCACGGGCGCCGGCGGTCCGCAGGACAACCGTGCACTGGGCTACCGGCGCACCATGCAGGGCGCCGGGCTGGTGCCCGACATCATCGTGTATAGCGGCTTCGACGAGGACGCCGGCATTCGCGCTACCCAGGAAGTGCTGCAACGTCCCGAGCGTCCCACGGCCATTTTTGCGGCCAACGACCTGATGGCGATTGGCGCGATGTCGGTGATCCGCGAAGCCGGCTACCGCATTCCCGACGATATCGCCGTGATGGGCTTCGACGATATCTTCGCCGCGCGCGTGCTCACGCCCGCGCTCAGTACCGTCAACCAGTTTCAGAACGTCCAGGGGCAGGTGGCCGCGCACATGATGCTGCAGCGGCTCACGGAACTGCCCGAGGACACACCCGGTCGCCACCGGGAAATGCCATTCGAGATCATGCGGCGCGAGTCGGCGTAAGGGTAGGTATCAACCGTATCAACCGTATCAAGCGCATCACTTGTAGCAACGACGCCAGGCACGCACGACCAGCAGACACGCAGCAGCGATCCCGCAACGACCCAGCTTAGCAAGGAGTGGACGGCAATGAAGAGGAGAGCGGTGATGAAATCTTGTGTCGCGGCGTCGCGGCGCCTTGCGGTGATCGGCACGCTGTTATCGACGGTGTTGCCTGCGCTGGGGACCTTTCTGTTGCCGGCGTCGATGACCTCCGCGTTCGCCGCCGAGCCGATCACGCTCTGGTATCAGCGCGGCGCCACGCCGGACCAGCAGCGCATCCTCCAGAAAGACCTGATCGACCCGTTCAACGCCGCCAATCCCAACAGTCCGCTCTCGCTGGATGTGAAGTCCGGCGGCTCCGGCGACAAGCAGATCCGCATGGCCGTGCTCGCGGGCCGCGGCCCTGACCTCGTGATGACGCCTGGGCCCACCTACGCGCTGCCGCTGATCGAATCCGGTCATCTGCTGCCGCTCGATCCGTATATCCAGAAGTACCACCTCGATCAACGCATCCTCGCGCCGGCGCTCAAGGCCGGCATCTACAAGGGCCACATTTACGTGTTGCCGCGCACCTTCGAGACGATGGTGCTGTACTACAACAAGACCTTGTTCGACAAGAACGGCTGGCAGCCGCCGAAGACGCTCGCCGATCTGAACAAGCTCGCCGCCGCGATGCAGGCCAAGGGCATCACGCCGTTTTCCGTCGGCAATGGCGACTGGCGGCCGGCCAATGAATGGCACGTGACGGTCGTGCTCAATCACTTTGCTGGACCGGACAACGTCTACAAGGCGCTAAAAGGCGAATTGCCGTGGACCGCGCCGGTGTTCCAGCAGGCCATCAGCCTTCTGAACGACTGGTATCAGAAGGGCTGGTTCGGCAAGGACTACTTCTCGCTGTCGAGCGATCAGCAGGCGTTGCGCCTCGCCAAGGGCGAAGCCGGCATGGCGCCCAACGGCACCTTCTCGTTCGACTTCATGACCAAGGCGTTCGCGCAGACGGGTCAGGAACTCGGCGTGGTCGCGTTGCCGAGCCTGCGTGACGGCGTGCCGTATCCGACCTACGAGATCGGCATTGGCAGCACGCTGTCCATCAACAAGGGCACGGCCAATCCGGATGGCGCCGCCGCGTTCCTGAACTATATGTACTCCGATGCGTTCTACGACAAGATCAGCAAGGACTGGCCGGGTGACTGGAATCTGCCGCTCACTTCCGTGGATGCCGGCAAGCTCGAGAAGAACGTCTCGCCGCTGTTCGCCAATACCGTGACGTCGTTTTCGAAGGGCGTGCGCGACGGCAACTACGGCTACACGACGTGGACCTACTGGCCGCCCGCAACGGACGATTACCTGATTCGCGGCATCGAACAGGTGTGGCTCGGCAAGATCACCGTTGCGCAGTATCTGCAGACCATGCAGGACACCTTCGCCAAGGAACTGAAGGAAGGCAAGGTGCCGCCGCTGCCGCCGCGCTGAGTTGAAGCCTGAGCTGAACCCTCGGCTGGACAGTGAACCGTCCAGCGTTGCGCGGACCGTCTGCGGGCGGCCGCGCATGAACGCAAGACCGTAAGACCGTAAGTCCGCACGTCCATATCCATGCTGCTGTGAGCTGACTTTATGTGGTTTCTCTTTCCGGCGTTGCTGATCAATCTGCTGATCATCCTGATTCCAGCATTGCTCACCCTCGGCATGGCGTTCGTGACGTGGGACGGCACCTCGGACCCCACCTTCGCCGGGCTCGACAATTTTCGCGCGATGTTCGACGATCCCGTGTTTTTTTCGGCGCTGCTCAACAACATCAAGTGGACCGCGTTGTTTCTGACCGTGCCGATCATCATGGGGCTCGTGGCCGCCTCGTTGTTGCTGATGGTGCGGCGCGGACGCACGTTCTTCCAGATCGTGTATTTCCTGCCGGCCATTATCGCCACGGTGGTGATTGCGCGCATCTGGCAGGGCATGATCTACAACCCGGATGGCGGCCTGATTGGCTGGCTGCATATTTTCGGCGTGCATCTCGACGATCCGCTCGCGCATCCTTCCACGGCATTGCTGGCGGTGGCCTCGGTCGATCTGTGGCACTGGTGGGGCTTTCTCGCGGTGATCTTCTTTGCGGCGTTTCGTCAGGTCGATCCTTCGCAGATCGAAGCAGCGCGTCTCGACGGCGCCGGCTATTTTCAGCTCATGCGCTACATCCTGTTGCCGGCCATCCGGCCCACGATCGTGCTGATGATGATCATGACCGTGATCTGGTCGTTTCTCGCCTTCGACTTCGTCTACGTGCTCACGCAGGGCGGTCCGGCGTTTTCGAGCGAAGTGCTCTCGACCCTGTCGTATCGCTACGCGTTCTACAACTTCACGATGGGACCGGCCGCGGCGGTGGCGCTGGTCATCAGTCTGTTTGGACTGGTGGCGACGATCTTCTATGTTCGCGTTCAGCAACGGGAGCTTGAATCGTGAACCACGCCATCGGCAAAGGGACCTTGACGATCACCTACGTGATCCTTGCACTCGGCGCGGCGGTGGCGCTATTTCCGCTCGCCCTGATGGTGGTGAGTGCGCTGAAGACGAGCGCGGAAATCGTCGCCAATCCGCTCGCGCTGCCGCACGTGCCGCAGTGGCGCAATTTTCTGCACGCCTGGCGCGACGCGGACATGGCGCACTCGCTGCTCAATAGCGTGAAAGTGACGAGCATCACCATCGTGTTGATCTGCGCCACGGGTTCGATGGCCGCGTATGCGCTGGCCCGCCAGAAAGTGCGGGGCGCGCGCTGGGTGGCCACGTATTTCCTGGCTACCACGACGCTGCCCATCCAGCTCTATCTGTTCCCGCTGTACTTCGGCTTTGCGAAGCTCAATCTGCTGGACAACATCGTCGCGACGTCGCTGATCTACACGGCCATCTACAGCCCGTTTTCCATTTTTCTGCTGCGCACGTATTTCCTCGCCATTCCGGCAGAAATCGAAGAGGCCGCAATCATGGACGGCGCCACGCGCTGGCAGGTGTTCAGCCGTGTGACCTTGCCGCTGGTGTCGCCGGGTCTGTTGACTGTCGCGGTCATCACCGGCATGAATACATGGAATGAGTTTCTGATCGCGACCACGTTTTTGCAGGGAAAGCCCGTGCAAACCGCCGTGGTGCGTTTCTATTCGATGGGCGGACAGTACAGCAGCGACTGGGGCGAAATCATGGCCACCGCATTGCTGATCGTCGCGCCGATGGTGATTTTTTTCCTTGTCATGCAACGCCGCTTTATTGAAGGCATGGCAAGCGGATCGGTGAAAGGCTGAATGAATACGCGTGCTTTGCCTGCGTGCCTGAATGGACGACTCGCAAGCGACTTCGCTTTTCACCTTCGTCAACCGTACCGTATTGGGAGGTGTGATTCATGTCTTCTCTTCAGCAGGATTATCTGGAACGCGTCTATGCCGGCGTGCTGGGCAAGCTGATTGGCGTCTTTCTTGGCCGCCCGTTCGAGAACTGGACGCACCAGCGCATCATGGCGGAACTCGGCACGATCGAGTACTACGTGCACGACCGGCTCGGGGTGCCGCTCGTCGTGACGGACGACGATGTCGCCGGCACCTTCACGTTTTTGCGCGCCTTCGACGAACACGGCGTGAAGCCGGAACTCTCGGCGGAAGAAATCGGCAAGACGTGGCTCAACAACATCGTCGAAAACCGCGCCATCCTGTGGTGGGGCGGTAGCGGCAATTCGAGCGAACATACCGCGTGGCTGAATCTGAAGCGCGGCATTCCGGCGCCCGCGAGCGGCTCGATCGAGGTCAACGGGCAAACCGTGGCGGAGCAGATCGGCGCGCAGATCTTCATCGACGGTTGGGCGATGGTCGCGCCCGGCCAGCCCAAACTCGCGGCGCAGCTTGCTGAACAGGCCGCCACCGTGAGCCATGACGGCGAAGCAGTGCATGCGGCCAAGTTGCTGGCCGCGATGGAGGCCGAAGCGTTCGTGTCCAACGACATCGAGCATCTGCTCGACACCGGCCTCGCGGCCATCCCGGCAGATAGTCTGATTGCCCGCCTGATTGGCGATGTACGCCGCTGGCACGCCGAGTTGCCGGAGTGGCGCGACTGCCGTCAACGCATCCAGGATCACTACGGCTACGACAAATTCCCGGGCAATTGCCATGTGGTGCCCAATCACGCGCTCATCATCATGAGCCTGCTGTATGCGCCGGACGATCTGCACAAGGCGCTCACGATTGTCAACACCTCGGGTTGGGACACCGACTGCAATTCGGGCAACGTGGGCTGTCTGCTCGGTATCAAGCTCGGTCTGGACGGCGTGAACGCCGGGCCTGACTGGCGCGGTCCGATTGCGGACCGCATGCTGATTTCCTCAGCAGATGGCGGTAACGCGGTCACGGATGCGGTTCGGATTGCTTATCAAATCGCCGGCTTCGGCTATCAGCTCGCCGGCATGCCCGCGCCGGATGCGCCGAAGAACGGCGCGCTGTTTCATTTCTCGTTGCCAGGCAGTGTGCAGGGGTTCGAGGCGGGGGCCTCCGCGGAAGGATTGAGCGTCGAAAACAGTGGCGGCAAACTGGCGCTGCGTTTCGCTTCGCTCGCGCAAGGGCAGCGGCTCTCGGCAATGACGCCTACATTCTCGCCATCGAATACGCCACAAATGCCGGTGTACGAGTTGATGGCGACGCCGCTGGTCTACTCCGGTCAATGGCTCGAAGCGAGCGTGAGCGCGGAGCCAGGCAATGCGGCGCCGGTATCGGTCAATCTGCGCCTGAAGGTGTATGGCAAGGGCGACACGCTCACTGCCATCGACAGCGAACCGCACACGCTCTCGCCAGGACAAAGCACGCTGCTGCGCTGGCGTTTGCCCGATACCGGCGGCCAGCCAATCCAGCAGATCGGCTTCAATCTGACCACCACGGCGCCGAGCGCGAAGGGCACCGTGCTGGTCGACTATCTGCGCGTGGATGGCGCGCCGGAATTGCGGCTGCGTCGTCCTGACGAACCCGGCGATTTCTGGCGGCTCGCGTGGATCAATAGCGTGAGCATCTTCAGCAAGAATTTCCCCGCGGCGTTCCGCATTTCGCAGAGCGTGGGCGAAGGCATCATCATTCACGGCACGCGCCAATGGAGCGATTACACCGTTTCGTCGAGCCTCACGGTGCACCTTGGACACAAGGGCGGCCTCGCGTTTCGCGTGCAGGGATTGCGCCGCTATTACGCGCTCTTGCTGTCACGTGACGGCTTCCTGCGGCTCGTCAAGGTGCGCGATGACAAGCGCACCGTGCTCGGCGAGCAGGCCTTTGCGTGGCACCTCGAACAGCCGTATTTGATGAGCGTGACCTTGAACGGGCCGCAGATCACCTGTTCGGTGGACGGCCAGCCGGTGTTCTCGGTACGCGATGAAACCACGCCGTATGAGAATGGCGGCATTGGTTTGCTGATCGAGGAGGGCGCGTTGTCGACCTCGGAAGTGCGCGTGAGCGGATCGACGGCGGCTTGATTCAAACCGCCAGTGCACAGGGGCGGCCGCGCGCCGCCCGCCGTGCCTTCAATTGTTCAAGCTGGTCTCATCGACCTTGGCGCGTTGCATCGACGCGGGCGGTTCCCAACCCAACTGCATCGAGACCGACATTGCTTCCTCGCGCAGCATGGTCTCCCATTCGCGCAGCCGTTCATCAGTGACGCGCGGACTCGGACCGGACAGGCCAATCGCCGCAGCCACCGTGCCATCGTGCTTGAACACGGGCGTGGCGATGCAGCGCACACCCACGCTGAACTCTTCGTCGTCGAACGACACCTGCCGCTCGCGCACCTGCTCCAGATCACGTGTAATCGAGCCGATGTCGGTCAGCGTGCGGCGCGTGAACGCTTCCAGATTCAACGAAGGCAACAGCGCCTCGATGGCGAGAGCCGGTTGAAATGCCAGCAGGCATTTGCCGAGCGCCGTGCAATGCAGCGGTGCGAGCGTACCGACCGGTGCGTCGATACTCACGCCGCGTGCCGGCGTCGCCTGGTCGATATACAGCGCACGTCCGCCCACCAGCACCGCGATATGCGCGCACTCGCCCGACTTCATGGCGAGCGCTTCGAGCGAACCGCGTGCCGCGTTGCGCAGATTCAGGCGCCGCAGCACCTTTTGCCCGAGGTGGACGAGCGTCAAGCCGAGCAGATAGCTCTTGCTTACGGGATCCTGCGACACGTAGCCCGCCGTCTCCAGCGTGCGCAGCATGCGCGAGACCGAGCTTTTGTCCATGTCCACCTGGCGCGCCAATTCCGTCACGCCCACGGGGCCCTCGGCGTCCGCCAGCGCTTCCATCAAACGGATGGCTTTGGTAACTGATCGAATTTCCACTGTTCGCCTCTCAGATTCGAATGCCTGTCTTTGCCGGCCTGTTGCTCGTCATCATAGCGAGTAACCCGTTCTTGTGCCATCCAATGATTCCGTGTTGCGTATAGCGCAACGCGAACGCCCATTTATCGGATATTTGACGGCTGCTGTCAACTCGCCGCTGCAACAATCCGTGTATTTCCGCTAAAAACAGCATCACCAGGGTTAGTGCTAGCGTTTAAAACGCGCAACGACGTTGACGATAGTGAGACGCGCTCCTATATTTAACTCGTCCGGTGGCATTCGGACCCAATAGACGCAGCTAAATGGGGTGTCAGAATCCCAAGACAGGAGACAATCATGTTCAGCGTATCAAGGCGTGGCGCGCTGTTGCGCGTTTTCGGGGCCCTGTTGCTGTCGTGCGTGATGAGCTACGCAGCGCCGGCCTCGGCGCAGTCGAAGGACATCACGATTGGCGTGTCGATCCCTACGCTCGACAATCCGTTCTGGGTCCGCGCGGTTTCGTTCGCGCAGTACGTGGCGACACAACTCGGCGCCAAACTGGTGGTGGTCGGTGCGGAAAATCGTGAAGAGAAGCAGATCAGCGACGTGCAGTCACTGGTTTCGCGCGGCGTGCAGGCGCTGGTCGTCACGCCGCAATCCACCGCGAGCGCACCGGGTCTGATCCGTATCGCCAATCGCGCCAATCTGCCCATCATGATCGTCGACCGCTATCCTGGCTTCCCGGCGGACAACAAGGACGCGCCGTATCTGGCATTCATCGGCCCAGACGACGTGTACGCGGGCCACTCGATCGCCGAGCATCTGATTGCGGCCGGCTCGAAGAAGCTGGTGGGCCTCGGCGGTCTGCCTGGCTCGTCGGTGGCGGAAGGCCGCGAGAAAGGCCTGAACGAAGCCATCAAGCAGCATCCGGGCGTCGAACTCGTGCAGTACGTGGGCGTGGGGGAATCGGAAGACCTCGGCTACAAGGCCATGCAGAACGTGCTCTCCGCGCATGGCAAAGGCCAGATCGACGGCGTGTGGTGCTACAACGACGCGCTGTGCCTCGGCGCGTTTCGTGCGATTCGCCAGGCCGGCCGCTCCGACGAGATCAAGCTCGCAGGCATGGACCTCGTGCCGCAGGCGCTCGATCTGATCTCGCAGAAAACCGACTACATCTTCTCCACGGGTGGCCACTGGCTGCAATTGGGCTTCGCCGTGATGATCGCCTATGACAAGGTGAACGGCCACGATCCGCTCAACAAGGACATCCGCCTGAGTCTGCTCGACGTCGATTCCGCGTCGTTTGCGAAATTCAAGCAGCAGTTCATCGATTCGCAGCCGCCTTATAACGTGAAGGACTATTCGCTGACCTACAACCCGCAGGCAAAAAGTCAGACGTTCCCGTTGAAGATCAAAGAGTAACTTCATGGCCACGACGAACCACTCCTTGCCCGCTGTGCCACCGGACCGCAAGCGCTTCGATTTCGGCGAATTCGTCGCGCATTACATCGCGTATCTGGCGCTCGTGCTGGTGGTGCTGGTGTTCGGAGTGCTCGCGCCGGATCGTTTTCTGACGCTCGCCAATCTCGGCACCGTGCTGCAAAACGGCGCGGTGCTGTGCGTGGTGGCGATCGGTCTCACCTTCGTGATCATCGGCGGCAGCATCGACCTGAGCGTGGGTTCGTCGATGGCGCTGGCCGGCGTGTGCGCCGCGTACTTCACACCGCAACTGGGCGTATGGGCGTTCGTGGTGGCCATGCTGGTGGGCGCGGTGATCGGCATGGTGAACGGCGCGCTGTTCGTGTGGGGGCGCATCCCGTCGTTCGTGGTGACGCTCGGCATGCTGTCCATGGCGCGCGGCACCACCGTGATGCTGACCCAGGGCACGCCGGTCTCCATCTCGCTCACCGATCCGTACAACGCACTCGGCAATCCGCCTGTGCCGTTCGTGATCATGCTGATCGCTGCGGTGCTTACGGGCCTCCTGCTCAAGTTCACCACCTTCGGCCGCTACGTCTTCGCGATCGGCGGCGATGAAGAAAAGACCCGCATCCTCGGCGTACAGATCCGCGGGGTGAAGCTCGCCATGTTCATCCTCTCGGGCTTCATGGCGGGCATGGGCGGCGGCATCCTCACTGCGCAGATCGGTTCGGGCAGTCCCACCACCGGCATCGGTTTCGAGCTGATGGCCATCTCGGCGGTGGTGATCGGCGGCACACCGTTGACGGGCGGCATGGGCTCCATTGTCGGCACGGTGGTCGGCAGTCTGGTCATGACGGCGCTCGCCAATGGCCTCGTGATTCTCGGTGTCTCCACCAACGTGCAGACGGTGCTGACCGGCGCCGTGCTGATTGTGTCCGTGCTGGTGTCGATCCGGCGCGGCAAGATTCGCATCATCAAATAGCCTGTTTATCCATTCGGGAATGATCATGGCCAATGAGAAGCAACTGGGGATCGGTTTGATTGGCGCGGGTGCCATCATGCATCTGAGCCACATTCCAACCGTGATGAATTCGGGGCTCGCGAAGGTGGTCGGTATCTACGATCCCAACCACGAACGCGCCGCGAAGCTCGCTGCGGAATCCGGCGGCGGGCGCGCTTTCGAAACGCTCGCGAGCCTGCTCGATTCCAGCGAGGTCGACGCGGTGATCGTTGCGACACCTAACAATCGTCACGAGGAAGCGGCGGTCGCAGCGGCGCAGGCGGGCAAGCACATTCTCTGCGAAAAGCCGCTCGCGCTCGATATCCAGTCCGCGGCGCGCATCGTCAAGGCCGCCGACGATGCCGGCGTCGTGCTGCAGGTGGGCTTCAACCAGCGCTGCTGGTCGCAGGTGCAGATTGCCAAACACCTGATCGACTCCGGCTTTATCGGCGACGTGCACGCGTTTCGTTCGGTGTATTCGGAGAAGGCCTCGGCGTATCCGGCGGCATCGCGCTACCGCTACGACCTTGCGCAGTCGGGCGGGGCCACCATCATCGACCTGACCATTCACCGCATCGACCTGGCGCGTCATCTACTCGGCGAGATCACCGGCGTGTTCGCGGAACTGTCGCATCACGTGCTTCCCGAAAAGGTCGACGACAACGTCTGGCTGCTGACACGCTTTGCCAGCGGCGCGCGCGGTGGCCTGTCGTCGGATCGCTACTCGCCGGCTATCGGCGACGGCACCGACCTGTACGGCACCGAAGGCACCATCCACATTGCGAGCGAAACGCTCAACCCGTTTCATGCCGCGCCGCTCGCCATCTACACCGAACGTCATGCGCGCGATCTGCCGGACGTGCTGCGCGAAGCCCATTACCCGGATGCGTGGTGGAACACCTTCGAAGGCGGCTGGATCAAGATTTTTCCGCCGCGCAAGAGCCCGTATGCCGCGCAGTTCGCGGCGTTCTGCCGGAGCATTCGCGAGGGCACGCCGCCAATCGCGTCGGGTCTGGACGGTCTGCGCGCGCAGGAAGTGGTGCAGGGCGCCTACATTTCGAAGAACGAAGGCCGTTGGGTGGACCTGCCATTACCGGTGGATGCGCCGTTTCATCTGCCCGCGTATTGACGTTACCCTGGACGACGCTTTGAAACCGGCGGCATGGACGCCGCCGGTCGAAGGAGAACACCATGTACGCTGCATTTCATTCGGTGGGGCTGCCAGAGCGCACGCTCACCGAAGTCGTGAGTGACGTGAAAAACGCGGGCTATGCAGGCATCGAACTGAACGCGGAAACCCTGCCGTGGGCCGCCGCGCATATCACGCCCGCCACCTCGCTGCAGGAGCGCGCCGATGTGCTGAGCGCCATTCATCGCGCGAATCTGCGGGTGGCTGCGGTGGGCGCGCATATTGCCATGCTGCATCCCGAGGCGCGCCAGCGCCGCGAGGCGATCGGGTTCGTCAAAGGCTGCTGCAAGCTCGCGGTGGATATGGACACGCGTTACGTCCACATTCTGTCGGGACCGCTTGCCGCGAGCACCAGTGAAGACGACGGCTGGCGCTGGTTCGCCGACGCGGTGGCGGAAGTCATCGAACACGCGCGTCCGATGGATGTGGAAGTGGGCATCGAAGCGATTGCCGGTCATCTGTTTCATTGCGCGGATGACTACGCGCAGCTTGCCGCCGATCTGCCAGGCGTGCCGTTCAAGGTCAATTTCGACCCGAGCCATATCGCCGTGCAGGGCGCGAATCCGCTCGAGATCGTGGATCGTTTCGGCGACCGCATCGCCCATGTGCACATGAAAGACGGCGCCGGCCACTTTCCCGATTTTTCGTTTCCACCGCTCGGCAAGGGCGGCATCGACTTCGACGCGCTCATCGCACGGCTGCGTGAGATCGGTTATGACGGTGCGCTGTCGGTCGAATACGAGGCACAGGTCTACGGATTCGATCTGAGCGAACAGCAGATCCTCGACGAGAGCCGCGCGTTTCTCGCCCGGCTCGACGTATAGCGCGCCGTCAGGACTCGATGCCATGAGCACAGCCCAGACACAGCCGTTCATGCAACTGCGCGGGGTCGGCAAACGCTTCGGCGGCGTGCAGGCGTTGCGCGACGTCGACCTCGACATTCATTCCGGCGAGGTACTCGGGCTGCTGGGCGACAACGGCGCCGGCAAGACCACGCTCGTCAAGGTACTGGCCGGCGTGCATGCGTTGAGCTCCGGCGAGATACTGTGCCGGGGCCAGACGGTCGATATCTCCGCGCCGAAAGTGGCGCATGAACTCGGCATCGAAACCGTGTTTCAGGACCTCGCGATGGTGCCCAATCTCGGCGTCACCGACAATTTCTTCATTGGCCGCGAGATCACCACCACACTTATTCCGAAGCTCATCAAGGTACTGCGCAGCAAGGCGATGCACGCCGATGCGCGTGAGACGCTGAACCGGCTCGACATTCATATCCCGTCGCTGAAAGTGTCCGTGGACAGCCTCTCCGGTGGGCAACGCCAGGCGGTGGCAATTGCGCGCGCCATTCGCTGGAAGGCGAATCTCGTGATACTCGACGAGCCCACCGCTGCGCTCAGCGTGCCGGAGCAGAACAAGGTGCTCGAACTGACGCGTTCGCTGGCGAAGCAGGGCGTGGCGGTGATCTACATCACGCACAACATGAGCGACGTACTGGCCGTCACGGACCGGATCGCCGTGATGTATCGCGGCCAGAAAGCGGGTGAACTGGTGACCGCGCAAACCACCCAGGGCGAGATTGTCGAAATGATCATGTCGGGCAAGCGGAGCCGCGCATGAACACCGCCCGCAAATCGGCCGCGAGCGCCAGCACCGAGGTTCCGGTGGAGCCGCGCCAGGATGCGCCACTGGAAGACGCCGCGACGGCCGAGGTGCGTGAGCGCGCCCGTGCGATTGCCCGCGCCGGCGGCCTGATGAATGCGATTGCAGCGGGCACGCTGAACGCGTCGCTCGAAGTCAGTGTCTCCGAGGCGCTGGTGCTTGCGCTGCTGCGCCAGCACGTCAGCAAATATCTCGGCATTCTCGGCCATGGCACGACTGACCTCGGCAATATTCTGCGCATCTATACGCAGCAGGGCGCGACGCACTTTTTCCAGTGCCGCAACGAAGTCGCCATGACGCACGCGGCCACGGTGCTCGCCTGGGTGTTCGGTGAAACGCCGGCCGTCGTGACTTCGATCGGGCCGGGCGCGTTGCAGGCTTTTGCGGGGTCGCTCGCGGCGGCGTCGAATGGCGTGGGGGTCTATCACATCTATGGCGACGAGACCACGCACGGCGAAGGCTACAACATGCAGCAGATTCCCGGGCATCGGCAAAACCAGTTTCTGCGCCTGACCGAAACGATGGGCGGCGCCTACACGCTGCACACCCCGCAGGCGTTGCGCGACGCAATGCGGCGCGGCACGGAGACCGTGCATCGCCCGTATTTCGCGGGACCGTTCTTTCTGATGCTGCCCATCAACGTGCAGCCACGGCGCGTGCAACTGCGCATCGACGCATTGCCCGAACGCATGCTGATGCCCGTGCTGGCTCCCGCGCGTAACGACGCCTACGACGCCGCGTGTGAATTGATCGAGCGCCATGCGCGCATCGTCATCAAGGCCGGGGGCGGCGCGCGCCGCTACGGCGCCGAACTCGCGCGCCTCGCTGAAGCCGCCGGCGCCGTGGTGGTGCTCTCGCCCAACGCGCTCGGCGTGCTGCCCGATGCGCATCCACGCAACATGCACGTGGGCGGCAGCAAAGGCTCGCTGTCGGGCAATCACGCCATGGAAAACGCCACCCTGCTGATCGCGGTCGGCTCACGCGCGGTGTGTCAGGCCGACTGTTCGGGAACGGGCTACCCGCTCGCAGAAGCGGTGGTGAACATCAACGGCGACATCGACGATGCGAACCACTACAACCACACAGTGGCGTTGACCGGCGACATTGGCGCGGTCATCGAAGGGCTGTTGCTGGCCTTGCAGCGCCGCGGTCAGCAGAAAGATCGCGAGACGCAAAACTGGCTCGACACGTGCGTGGCGAGAAAGCTGGAGTGGCATGCGTTGAAGCACGCCCGCGTGAACGGCGTGACCTTGATGGACGATGCTTGGGGCAGGGAAGTGCTGACGCAACCGAGCGCGATCCACACGGCGGCCGCGTTTGCGAAGCGCATCGACGCCATCAAGCTGTTCGATGCGGGCGACGTGCAGGCCAACGGTTTTCAGATCGTCGAGGACGACCGTCCCGACGATACCTTCACCGAGAGCGGGGCCTCGTACATGGGATTCGCCGCGAGCGGACTGCTCGCCAGCGCGCTCGCGCGGCACAGCCGCTACATGATCGCGTTTAGCGGCGACGGCTCGTTCATGATGAATCCGCAAATCCTGATCGACGCCGTGGTGCACGGTGTGAAGGGCATGCTGGTGCTGTTCGACAACCGCCGCATGGGGGCGATCTCCTCCTTGCAGGTCGCGCAGTATGGCCCCGACTTCGGCACGCAGGACGATGTGCAGATCGACTTCGTCGCGATGGCGAATGCCGTCCGCGGCGTGAAAGGCGTATTCGGCGGCTGGACGGCGGCGGAACTGGAAGCCGCGCTGGATGAAGCGCATCGTCACGACGGCCTGTCGGTGGTGCACGTCCCCGTGTATTGGGGCGCGGCCGACGAAGGCGGCATGGGTGCGTATGGGCGCTGGAACGTCGGACCGTGGGTCGCGGACGTCGAGCAGCGCTACGGTGACCAGACGCTTTAATGGCGAGTGAGGTTTTCACGTCGACGTGGTGGATCTCCGCGCGCGCCGTGCGCAACCCTTGGCTCGAAGCCATCAACCCGAGGACCCCAACGTGTACAGCAACCACGGTTTGTTTATCGACGGCGAGTGGCGTGGTGCGCGCTCCGGTGCGACGATGCCGGTGCTCAATCCTTTCGACGGCGCGCCGCTCGGCGAGATTCCGTCCGCAAGCAGCGCAGACCTCGATGATGCGCTCGCCGCACTGCAACGTGGCTTTCGCGTCTGGCGCGCGGTGTCCGGCTGGGATCGCGCGGCGCTGTTGCGCAGAATGGCCGACGAGATCCGCCGCCGCGCCGAGGACGGCGCGCGCCGCATGACGTTGGAGACCGGCAAGCCGCTCGCCGAATCCAAAGGCGAGTTCAACGCAATGGCCGATCAGTTCGACTGGTACGCGGGCGAGGCGTGCCGCGTGTTCGGGCACACGCTCGACGGGCGCGACGCCGCGAGCCGTCTGCAGGTGCGCTTCGATCCGGTCGGCCCGGTGGCAGCGTTCACCGCGTGGAATTTTCCCGGCCTGTTACCGGCGCGCAAAATCGCCCCGGCGCTGGCCGCGGGCTGTTCGATCGTGATCAAGCCATCCGAAGAAGCGCCCTCGGCGACCTACGTGATCGTCGAAGCGGCACAGGCTGCTGGCTTACCATCAGGTATCCTGAATGTCGTGACAGGCGATCCACCCGCCATCTCGACGCACCTGATCGCCTCATCCATTATCCGCAAGGTGAGCGTGACCGGTTCGGTGCCGGTCGGTAAGCAAATCCTGCGTCTGTGCGCGGACGGTATCAAGCGCGTCAGCATGGAACTGGGCGGCCATGCACCCGTAATCGTCTTCGAGGACGCAGACCCGGTGGCGGCAGGCACGCTGTGCGCGCGTACAAAGTTTCGCAATGCCGGCCAGGTGTGCATCTCGCCGAGCCGCTTCTATGTGCATCAAAACGTCAAGGCCGCTTTCGAACAGGCCATGAGCGAGGTGGCGAACGGCCTGCGGATCGGCAACGGTCTCGAGGCCGAAACCGAGTTTGGACCGATGGCCAATGAACGTGGCCGTGCCCGCGCGCTCACGCTGGTCGACGACGCCGTGAACAAAGGCGCGACATTGCGCGCAGGCGGCCGCATCCCGGGGCAGTTCAAGAGCGGCTTCTTTTTTCAGCCCACCATCCTCGCCGATGTGCCGGAACACGCGGACATCATGACCACCGAACCCTTCGCGCCGGTCGCGCCCATTGCGACCTTTACCGCCTTCGACGAGGTGATCGAACGCGCCAACAACGTACCGTTCGGGCTCGCCGCTTACGTCTTCACGCATTCACTCAGCACCGCGATGCGCGCCAGCGAAGCGCTCGAATCGGGTATGGTAGGGGTGAACGACATGCTGCTGGCGGCGGCGGAGATTCCGTTTGGCGGCGCGAAGGAAAGCGGCCTCGGGCGGGAAGGCGGACAATTGGGCATGCGCGACTATCTCGAACCGAAGTACATCAAGTATCGACTTCAGTGAGTGAGCACGATGAGCGATCGAAGTGATGAGCGTGGTAAGGGTGGGAAGGGCAGAGAAACCGGCGACGAAGGCGAAATCAGGTCAACAAAAGCGACACCCGTGGGCTTTGCGCGGGGCCTCACGAACTACGGCGACCGCGAGTTCAGCGTCTATCTGCGGCGCACCTTTGCCAGTTCGATGGGCTATAGCCGCGAGATGCTCGACCGGCCGATTGTCGGCATTGCGCATTCGGCGAGCGGCTTCAACAACTGCCATCGCCATTTTCCCGAGATGATCGAGGCGGTGAAGCGCGGCGTGCTGGCCGCAGGCGGCTTGCCGATCGAGTTTCCGACCATCTCGCTCGGCGAAACCTTTCTCACGCCGACCAGCCTGAAGTTTCGCAACCTGATGTCGATGGATGTCGAAGAGATGACCCGCGCGCAGCCGATGGATTCAGTGGTGCTGCTGGGCGGCTGCGACAAGACTGTGCCCGCGCAACTGATGGGCGCGGCGTCGGCGGATATTCCCGCGATTCAACTGGTGGCGGGCCCGATGTCGACGAGCCGTCATCGCGGCGAACGGCTCGGTGCGTGCACGGACTGCCGCCGCTTCTGGGCGCGCTTTCGTGCCACCGAAATCGACGCCGCGGAGATCAAGGTCGTGGAGCGGCGGCTGGCATCGACGGCCGGCACCTGCGCGGTGATGGGTACGGCGAGCACGATGGCGATCATCGCCGAAACGCTCGGCATGATGCCGGCCAACAGCGCCGCCTGTCCGGCGGTGGACGCCGATCGTCTGCGGATTGCCGAAGACACGGGCCGCGCCGCGTTCCAACTGATCAGCCATCCGATCCGGCCGAGCGAGGTGATCACGGCGCACTCCGTCGAAAACGCGCTGCGCGTGTTGCTGGCCATTGGCGGATCGACCAATGCGGTAATCCATCTTGCCGCCATTGCGGGGCGGCTTGGCCTCAAGCTCGATCTGCGGCGTCTGAACGAACTCAGCGAAACCACGCCGGTGCTGGTGAATCTCAAGCCCACCGGCGAGCACTATATGGAAGACCTGTATGCAGCGGGTGGCGTGCCCGCCATTCTGCGTGAGATCAAGCATCTATTGCATCTGGACTGCCGCATGGTGACGGGCGAAACGCTGGGCGACCGTCTGCACGACGTGACCTGGGTGGACCACTCCGTGGTGCGCGAATTCAAGGACCCGGTGCGCGAGACCGGTGGCCTCGTTGCGCTGTTCGGCAATCTCGCGCCGCGCGGCGCGATCATGAAGCGCTCGGCGGCCGACCCGAAGCTGTTCGAAACGGAAGGGCGCGCGGTGGTGTTCGATTCGCTCGAAGACCTGGCGAATCGCATCGACAGCGACGACCTCGACGTGACCGCCGAGGACTTTCTCGTGCTGCGCAACGCCGGGCCGACCAGCGCGTCGGCGATGCCCGAGGCCGGTTATCTGCCGATTCCCGGCAAGCTCGCGCGAGCGGGGGTGAAGGACATGGTGCGCATGTCCGACGCGCGCATGAGCGGCACCGCGTACGGCACGATCGTGTTGCATATCACGCCGGACGCTGCCTCAGGTGGCCCGCTGGCGCTGGTGCAGAACGGCGACCGCATCCGGCTGAGCGTGGCGCGGCATGCGCTGGAACTGCTGGTGTCCGAGGCGGAACTGGAGCGGCGTCGCGCGGCGCTGCCAGCGTCAAGCGTGGCGCCCGCGAAACGCGGCTACGCGAAGCTGTATGAACGCGAAATCCTGCAAGCCGATGACGGCTGCGATTTCGCGTTCCTGACGCATGACGGGCCACCGGCTTGAAACGCTGAACCCTGCACGTCTCAAGCCGGCCAGCCTGTTAAGCGACGCTCAGACCTGCGCCATGCCGCCGTCCGCGAAAATTTCCGCGCCGGCCACGTAGCTCGCTTCGTCGGAGGCGAGGAACAGCACGACACTGGCGATCTCGTCCGCCTCGGCGACGCGGCCCAGCGGCACCTGCGTGGCCAGCGCGTCGAGCAGGCCTTGTTGCTGATCCTTGTCCGGACCGGCCAGCTCGACCAGGCCCGGCGTCTTTGCCGGTCCAGGGCTCACGACATTCACGCGAATCCCACGGTCCTTCAGATCCAGCGTCCAGCTCCGAGCGAGGTTGCGCACTGCGGCCTTGGACGCGCTGTAGACGCTGAACGCAGCCGTGCCCATGCTGCCCGTGGTCGAGCCGGTGAGAATGACCGAGGCGCCGTCGCGCAGCAGCGGAACCGCTTTTTGCACCGTAAAAATCACGCCCTTCACGTTGCTGCCAAAGGTGCTTTCATAGTGCTCTTCGGTGATGGCGCCGAGCGGCAACATGGAGCCGCCGCCGGCATTGGCGAACAGCACGTCGATCTGCGCGTGTTTCTGCTGGACGGCGTCGTAGAGCCGGTCGATGTCCGCGAGCCGGGACATGTCGCCCTGCACCCCGACCACACGCGGGCCGAGTGCCGTCACCGCCTTGTCCAGCTCGTTTTGCCGGCGGCCGGTGATGTACACCCATGCGCCTTCTGCGGCGAAGCGTGCTGCCGTCGCATAGCCAATGCCGCTCGTCCCGCCCGTTACCACCACTACCTTGTTTGCGAATTTGCCGCTCATTTCATCTCTCCTTGAGTGTCGCGGTGCAGATTGCGTCGCGTTGAAAGGATGATGCCAATGGGCCAATCAACGCGGTAGACTGCGAAAATGGGTTTGATCGTTCCAAAAATGAGTCAATGGAAGGGCGTGCATGGCGGATATCAACGACTACATCCTGTTTGCCGAGGTTGTCGGGCATGGCGGCTTTGCTGCGGCGAGCCGTATGCTGCGCACGCCGAAGTCCACCATCAGCCGCCGGATTGCCGCACTGGAAGCGCGGCTCGGCGTGCGGCTGATCGAGCGCTCGACGCGCCGCTTCAGGGTGACGGAGATCGGCCAGACGTTCTATGAACGCTGCCGGGCCATCATGCTGGACGTGCAGCGCGCCGACTCGGCGGTCTCCGAAGCGCTCGGCGAACCGCGTGGCGTGATCCGCTGCAGTTGTCCCCTCGGTTTGATGCCGGTGCTTTCCGGCGCGTACAGCACGTTTCTCGCGCGCTACCCGAAAGCGAAACTCCAGGTGCTGGCTTTGGACCGGCCGGTCGATCTGATCGAAGAACGCATCGACATTGCCATTCGCGTGCGCTTGAGGCTGGATACGGATGCGTCGTTGATCGTGCGCACGTTAGGGTCGTCGAGTCGAATACTCGTGGCGTCGCCAACCGTGGCGGCGCGCTGCACTGGCGACGATCTTGCGGCGCTCTCTGCATTGCCCACCCTGGCGACCACGGATCAGATGGGCGAGATTGCCTGGGAATTCACCGGCCCGGACGACGTCACCCACGTGCACCGCAGCGAGCCGCGCATGACCTGCTCGGACTATATTTCGTTACGGGATGCGGCGGTGGCGGGGCTCGGCGTGGCGCTGCTGCCAGACCATACCTGCCGCGAACAGCTTGCCAATGGCGAACTGGTTCATGTGTTTCCGGACTGGAAAACCGCCAGCGGCATCGTGCACCTCGTGTTCACGACACGTCGCGGATTGCCGCCCGTGGTGCGGGCGTTTATCGATCACGTGGCGGCTGTCTTTCAGATTTGATTCGGATGACGAAGTGTTTGAGATTAGAAACCTTCAAAAGCGGCTTTCGACTGTATATTTGCAAAAACGCTGTGCGCCAGAATCGAAACGTTTCGACTGCGGCATGCTGCGCGGTGCGAAACCGCGCATGACCTTGGCGGCCTCTGTCAGGCGCTGGCTCGCTTCGGTACGAACCAGCCTTTGCTTTGCGGCAGCAATAACAGCAAGGCGGCCGCTATTTCCGCAACGAGCCCATAGTTATGGGTCAACGTATTGAAGGAGGCATGCGGATCGACCTTGGACACGACGATGGCGCCCTGGATCAGCAATGCCGCTACCAGCGCCGACACAATCACGACGACAATTCGTGCCCAGTTTTTACGCCTGAATAACTTGAAGGCCAGGAACGCTTTCAGAACGCCGAACGCCAGGAGGAGGGCGGCAATGCCGAAGAGCGCGTCGAGTGGGACGGCAGGCCTGGAAACAGGCCGCATCATGAAGATCAACCCACCCAGCGTCACGACGAGATATTGCAAAACGGCGAGCGCGTAGAGCGAAATTGCCGTTTTAACAAAGACGGGGGCATTTTTTAATGCTGTTATAGCGCTACCGCGATTGTTTTCCATTGTTTCGGCATCTCCCGTCAGGATTGATTTGAATAAGCCGTTGTTTTGAAAAAACGATCAATCACAGCATTAAACTGGCGCTGTGTGCGGCAAGTATGGAGAGAACATGCGCCGAATGCAAGGTTGCGGCAAATCGCTCCGCTTCTAATCAGCCTGACAAAGTTGAAAGACGTTTCCTTCGGGATCCTCTCCGTCACACATCAATTGCGGAAAGCCGTCATAGCGCTTCAGGCCGCGCATCTGCACGCCCGCGCTCACCAGCTTTTCGCGCAACGCTAATAGCCCTGATTCGACCGAGAAGACCATTTTCGCGTTCGAACTATTGGAGTGATGTTCTAGCTCGCGATACGGCTCACCCACTCTGTGGAAAGCAATCTCCATCGCGCCAGCGTTGAGCACCGCCCATTCGCCTTCGATGTGTTCGGCCACCCCGAACCCGAAATGGGTTTGATAGAAAGACTTGAGCAATTCGACATCATGGACGTACAGCATCAACCTGGACATGGCAATCGGCATTGGACCTCTCCAGATTGGCTGGGAACGAATGGCGCGCCTTCAACACTCGAGCCATCACGCGGCGCTCATATCAAACAGTTTGAACGCGCGCAAGCGTGCGCCAGCTTGCAGCAGCATCAGCGCCCACACGCCATTCCTGTCCGTGTGCTCGAAGGTAATCTTCGCTTGAGCTTCTTCAATCACGAAAGTTCGATCATTCTCGAACACAGCCCGCAGCTTCGGCTGCTTCGTGGCTTGCACCAACAACTGGTCGCCAGACAGCGTCACCTCGAAATGCATGCGCGGGTGGCGATAGCGTCCAACATATTGGGAGAGGGCCGGAGGATCGGCAGCGATGTCCAGATCGTTTTCAACCGCAGTTTCATCCAGCTTCTGTCCGACTGCCTTGTCGGTCCGTTGCCCGTTGAAGGTCGCGCCATGCTCGCGAACCGTGACGGACGACACCGTTCCTTCTGTCGTGCGGTTGAAGGTCATTTCGACGTCGCTGGTTTTCGAAACGAACAAGTCGGGTGCGGAACAGGCTAGCGTATGAGGCCGGCGGCCCGTCAGATGAGCGCACAGAATCTGGTCCCCGCTGCGCGACATTTCCAGAAAATGCCCTGGCCCAATTTGAAAAGCGCCCACATATTCGTCGAGTTTCGACGTGTCCAGCACAAGCTCGCGAGGTGGCTGATACAGACCAAGGCTCGCTCGCGCGAGGCGCGTCGCAATCATCGGCACCTCACAAGCCTGCAGATTCGCAAGAACGATGGTCGTCAGGTCGTCGTCGGGGCGCAGGTCAAGGGTGCCCAGAAATCCGTTTATGGCGCCGCCATGATGGATGAAGCGGCGCTCGTCGGCGGTCGCAATGAACCAGCCATAGCCGTAACCCTGTCCGTGATCGCGCAGCATTGCTTCGAGCGTGTCGGGACGGATGACATCGCCTTTCATGAGGGCCTGTGACCAGCGATATAAGTCGTCCACAGTGGAATAGAGGCCACCGGCGGCGTAAGGCAAAGACATGGCAATGTACCGCGCGTGTCGCCACCGACCGTCGACGCAGGTATATCCGTCCGCCCGACGCTCGATGATCTGCGTCGTATGCTCGTAGCCGCTGTCGCGCATGCCAAGGGGCTCGAAGAATTCGTCGTGCAGGAAGTCCGCATAGGTTTGACCCGTGATGCTCTCCAACACGCTGCCGAGTAACGTGTAGCCGGTATTGCTATAGCGAAACTGCTCGCCTGGCACACACTCTAGTGGTTGATCGCGGGTCAGCTCCATGACCGCTCTCGGGGTCCGTTCTTCCAGCGAAATGCGACTCGAGAAATCCGGCAGATTCGTATAGGACGGAATGCCCGATGTGTGGGTCAGTAATTGATGGAGGGTGACGTCTTGCCAACTATCCGGCACATAGGAAAGATACTGGCCCAGGCGGTCGGCAACGCTCAGCTTGCCGCGGTCCGCGAGGCGGAGAATGGCGGCTGCCGTGAACTGTTTGGTAATTGAACCGATGCGAAAGCGTGTGTCCGGCGTGTTCGGGATGGCCCATTCCCGATTGGCGAAACCGAAAGCCTCGCGAAAGATTACCTCGCCCTGTTTCGCGACCAGAACGACGCCAGAAAAGAGGTCGCCGCGGACGAAGGGCGTCACGATCTCCTGTGCTTCCTTGGCGTATTTTTCGGTGCGCGGCGTTGAGCACATGAATCACGTCCTGAAGGGAAGAGTGGGCGGCCGGTGCTGGCCAGCAGTCTATAACGAGCGGCGTCTAAATCTCAATCTCATCGCAACGCTTCGCAGAGTGCTATCACCGAAAGTTGGCCGATGATGCTCCTCGTAACTTTCACCTCATTCTTCGCGCCTATCGTCACGCTTTTCAGACACGATCGAGGAGCAAGCCATGCATCGAGATTCAACTGGTTCAGCCGCCCAATGGACGGGCCGCATCATCAGCGCCGTGGTCGTTCTGGCGCTGCTCGCCGACGCTGTGAGCATCCTGATGTTCCCCCCGAGCATGCAAGCGAAATTCGCCGCAACCGGCTTTCCGGACGCCACGGCTCCCATGCTCGGCATGATCCTGCTGATCTGCACGATTGCCTACGCTACCCCGAGAACGGCGGTGGTGGGGGCGATCCTGCTGACAGGCTTTCTGGGCGGCGCGATCTGCACGCACTTTCGGCTGGGCGAAATCGGCTCGCCGCCGCAGATCATCAGCCTGGTGCTGGGCGCTTGCGTATGGGGCGCGCTCTATTTGCGTGACGAACGCGTGAGAAGTCTGTTTGCCGCGAATTCGCTGACGGCCGAGGCGCGCAGGGATCTGCCGCAGACCGGGGCATTCTGAAGCAAAGAGATGTTCGAAACCACTCAGTCATCCTGAGTAATCGTCATGTCAAAACGGCCTCCAGCAACACGGAGGCCGTTCCGTTGCATGCCATGAGACGTGCCTATTGCGCCGTCTGCATCCGTTGATACTCGTTCTTCTTCATCTGCAGGTATTCCTGCCGGTCCAGTTCGTGTAGCTGACGGGGATATTGTTCGGTGGCATCGAACCACGTTGCGAAGCGTTGATCGACGCGTGTCGCGGCGGGCACGGCAAGCGAGCCCAGATACGCATCGATGGCGAGGTAATAGCGCATCGTATTGCGCTCGACGAGACCACGCACGCCGCCTATGTAATCGCCGCCCGGCGATTTCGTAAAGCCCACTTTCGCGCTGCCAATGGTGGCCAGATAGGTTTTCATCGCAAGGCGGCCGGCCATGCCGAATCCGTACGAGTAGGTGAGGTGAAGGAAGGTGTGTCCATTGCCGAGATCGACGGCCTGCAGCACGATGCGGTAATCCTTCGTACTGAGCGGTCCTTCCGCGGCGCTCAGATCCACTTCGAAGTAGTCGGGACGCGTCGTCACCGAACGGTAGTTGAACTGGACGCGCGAGGTATCGTTGAGTTCCTGTTCGGTTTTCTTGCCCACGTTCATGCTGATGACTGCGCCATTCGCGCCTGAGGTGGCGTGGCAGTACTTGGTATTCAGATGCAGGATCAGCACTTCACACCAGTTGGCCGGGCCATTTTGCGGATCGTTGAATGCACCGTTGACGGTCGCATACGGATAGTCGACCACGGCATAGATATCGCCCTGCAACGAGTTCTGGGTTTCCTGCGAATCCAGATAGATGGGGCGATGAAAAGCGTTCGACTTGAGTTGTGGCGCCAGCGTCTCATACTTGTCTTTCAACGCAGCGGCGTTGTCGTCGGCCCAGCCTGGCGTAGCCAGCCAGAGGCTCGACCACGCAATCGCAAACCACGCGAGGCGTTTGCTGAAACGCACGATGCGCGAGGTGTGTGTCTGTGTATTCATCATGGTGGCGCTCTCCCGCTGTTGTCACGTCGTGAGCAAGATCCATTCCTCGCGGAACGTTGGTAGCACATTGAGTGGCACGTCAGGTGGCATGCGTTCGCGACGCTGACCACAGCGTCAAAACAAGCGTCGCGGCAGCGACGCCGACGCCGATCCACGGCAACGTCGTGAGCGGTGCGCCCGCGCCAATCGCCATGCCGCCCAGCCATGCGCCGCTTGCATCACCCAGGTTGAAAGCGCCTTGATTGAGCGTCGACGCCAGATTGGGGGCGTGGCTCGCGCGATCGACGATCAGCATTTGCAGCGGTGGCACGATACCGAAGGCCAGCACGCCCCAGGCGAAAATCGTCGCCATCGCAGGGATAGGGGCGCGCATGGTGCCTGCGAAAATGATAAGGACAACGACAATAGCGAGCAGGAACGCCAGCATGGAAGGCATCAGACGCCAGTCCGCCAGTTTTCCGCCGAGCGTGCTGCCAACCGTCAGTCCCAGGCCGAATAGCAGCAGCACCAGCGTAACGGCGTGCGGTGTGAAACCGGTCACGTCTTCGAGAATCGGCGTGATGTAGGTGAAGACCGAGAACAGGCTGGTCGACGACATCGCGCTGATGGCGAGCACGATCAACACCTGCGGATTTTTCAACACGCTGAACTCGTGCAGCAGATTGGCCTTCTTCATCTCGATCCGCGCCGGAAGAAAAACGGCCAGCAGGGTCGCGGCCAGCACGCCGCTGCCGGTGACGGCCCAGAAGGTAGCGCGCCAGCCTGCCGCTTGCCCCAATGCGGTGCCCAGTGGCACACCGAGTACATTCGCCAGCGTGAGGCCAGTGAACATGAGGGCGATGGCTTGCGCGCGGCGATCCGCTGCCACCAGACCCGCGGCCACCACCGAGCCGATGCCGAAGAAAGCGCCATGCGAAAACGCGGTGAGAACGCGCGCCACGATCAGCACGGCGTAGTTCGGTGCAAGCGCGCACAACAGGTTGCCGGCAATGAACATCGCGATCAGACACAACAGGGCCTTTTTGCGCGGCAGATTCGCGACCGCGATGGCGACGAGCGGCGAGCCGATGGTCACACCCAGCGCGTAGGCCGACACCAGCAAGCCGGCCGCGGGTATGGACACCGCGAGGTCGCGCGCAACGTCGGGCAGCAAACCCATGATGACGAATTCGCCGGTACCGATTCCGAACGCGGCAACTGCGAGGGCAATGAGTGGCAAGGGCATGAGGTAGATGACTTATGGGCGTCGAGGTTTAGCTTCTATTTGCCCTACACAATGCCGGGGCGGCCCAGGTGATGGGATCGTCGAAGTTGCCAGGCGAAGTTGCCAAGACTATCCTGGGTTAAACAAACACCTCAATCATGCAGATTGAGGTTGAGATTCAAGGGTGCACGGTATAAATTGTGCAGGGTCGGGATGAGGAGATGGGGATTCATCTGCGGAATCGTCGAAATAGATGAGATCGCCACGGGTCCCACTGCTATTCCGGCTTATCTGATTCTTGCTTGACCCTAAAAATGGAGTCGAAAAATGGATTCACGCTGGAACCGTCCTTTTCGTACACTCGCCCAGTCAGCACTAATCGCCTGCACCATTGCGGCCACTTTCCCCGTATCCGCCCAAACCACTTCCGGCCCGAAGGCCGACCGGGCGCTCGCACATTCGGTACGTAAATCACTGGAGAGGGCGCATATCGCCGTGGATGACGTCCGCATCCGCGCGAAGGATGGTGTCGTCAGCCTGGACGGCACAGTAGACGACCAGAACGAGCTTTCGCGGGTTCCTTCGGTCGCGCAAAAGGTTCCGGGTGTGACGTCGCTGAAGAATGATCTCACTCTGCAACAGGAAGGGAACTGACACCTGCGTGTCAGTGCAGGCGCAATCCGGTTCGGATGCTGTAGTGCGTTTTTCTCGAACCAACGTTAAGCAGTGAAACTAAAAGTCGACTAACACTTTTTTAACGGAGTTGAACGTGAACCTTCTGCTCAAGCGCCTGACAGGTGTATCCATTTTGTCGATTGCCCTGGGTGGTGCCGTCATGGCGCCAGTGGTCTCGTATGCTCAGGACAGTGCGACTACGCAACGCAAGGCGAACCGGAAACTGGCGCACGACGTTCGCCGGGCGCTGGAAAAAGCGCAGCTCGACGTGGATGACGTGCGCATTCTCGCCAAGAGCGGTGTGGTCACGCTCGACGGAACCGTGCCCGACTCGGACCAGCTAACCAAGGCGCCGGAAATTGCGGGCAAGGTTAGCGGCGTTACGTCCTTGTCGAACAATCTGAGCATCCGCGAAGAAGGGCACTAAAGAAGGGCACCCGCCTTCGCGCGGCAACCACGACGGCTTTGCCGGCTTGCGACGGGTCGCTGGCCGAATCACGTCAACCCAGCACGTCAACCCAGACGGTGACGACGGCGAGCCTGCCTGTCGTCACCGCATCCTCCTCACCTGCGTAACTTCATCATTTCGACCGTAAGGCGAGTGGTGCGGATACGCACGCTCTCTTCGCTACCCGTCATTTGCCAAGCGTACGTTCGAAGAAGGTGACGATGTCGCGATTCATCCCAGCATGAAACGTCACGCGATCAAAACCCGGACGGGACGTGCAGATCTCCGGCACCGCGCTCGCGAGTGCGGCGCTACACGCCGGCAGAAAATCATAGTGATCGGCGTTGTCCACCACGTGAAACTCCGGTGCGGCAGGCAGCGCGGCGCGCACAGCGTCCGCGTAGTCGGGAGCGGGCTCCACGTGATCGGATTGCGCGCGCCATAATTGAACGGGGACGTGGACATTGGCAAGTCCTTCCTGAGTGAAGACGAAGCCCACACCCGGAGCCGCAACCACAGCGGCACGAATACGCTCGTCGTGCACCCAGATCGACGCCGGCACGCTGGCGAGCCGTTCCATTACCCCTGGCTCAGCGCGCACCGCGACGCAGGGCTCGGTGTCCGCGTGCGCGACACAGTAGGGTCCGATGCGACTCAGGTCCGGCACACCGCCAGCCGCGACCAGCGCGGTGAATCCGCCTGCGGAGAAGCCGAACACGCCTACCCGGCTTGCGTCGAGCGACGCATGCTGTGGCCAGACGGCGAGCATGTAGTCCGCGAGCCGCTTGAGTTGCACGGGACGCTGCCAGAGCGGCGACGCACGGGTGTGATCAGCGGCACTGTCGTCGCGATGCGTCACGGCCGCGACGACGAAGCCCGCCCGCGCCAACGCGAGCGCGGTATCGTAGTGACCGCCGTACCAGCCGCCCGAACCATGTGATATGACGACGAGCGGCAGGTCGTGGCCCGCGATGGGCGCATTCAACGCGACCGTTTGCGATGCCCGGCCAAGCGGCTGCGGCGACGCCACGGCGTCGGTGGGGTACCAGACACCGCCGCTCAGGGGCTTTTCGTCGCCGTCGGGAACGGCGATGGCCTGAAAGCCGACGTCGGTGGCCCACGCCGTTTGCAGCGTGGTCAGCAAAAGCACCGCAAGTAGAAGCATTGTCACTGGACGCACGACACAACTCCTTGAGGGGTGGGCGTTCAAGGTGCGCCAGTCCATCGGGGATTGTCAATCCTTACGTGGCACGCGCTGCTTGCCGTGGTTACCGCGCTGCAAGCAAAAAGTCCCATTCAATCTATGTTTTATCCATAGACCCCGCATCGTCCACGCCAGTAATCTTGTTCCATCAAGACGTAGCACAGCAGGGCGGCGCGGTTTGCTGGCTCCGTGACGTCACTCGCACGCCGCGCTCAACTGTGCATTTCGCTAATTAAACGTTAGCGATACTAAGCATTTATAAAAGCACCCGCACACCGATGCGCGTGCAAATGGAGATTTCCCGGATGAAAAGATGCAGCACTCTCGCGTGCAGTGCGGCTTTGTCGTGGGCCGCCGCGAGCCCCGCGTTCGCGCAGTCCACCATCACGCTGTATGGTGTGCTCGACAATGGTTTCGTTTATCAGAGTTCGAGCGGCAGCAATTCGGCTATCCGTGCGGTGCCGGGCGGCCTCTTCGCGACACGTTACGGCTTCAAGGGCAGCGAAGATATCGGCGACGGCCTGCACGTCAACTTTCAACTGGAGCAGGCGTTCTCGGGGCAGACAGGCGCCGCAACCAACCCGGCTGATGCCTTCAATCGTCTCGCGTATCTGGGCTTGTCCGGCGGCTTTGGTGAAGTGCGCTTCGGCCTGCAGAACACGCCGCAATACGACGTGCTCCAGGCCGCAATGGACCCGTCCTGGGTCAAGAGCATTGCATCACCCATGAACAACTTCAATGCGCTGATCATCCGCACCAACAATGGCATTTCCTATTACACGCCCACATATGGCGGCCTGAATGCGAAATTCATGGTGGCGTTGCGCGATTCGTCCAATGGCTCGGGCAACGGCATTGGCTTTTACAACGCGCTCGTCCAGTACAACAACGGGCCACTGAATGTGGCCGCCGGCTACGAACGAGGTGACGAGCCCAGTGTAGGTGCAGGCGGGAGCTATACGATAACGGGCGGCGCCGCGGCCGGTCCCGGCGCGGTGCTGAACGTGTTCAATGCGGGCGCTTCGTATGCCATCGGCGCCAACCGTATCTGGCTCGCGTATCACACGGAGAATCTCACCAACACGCCGAAGTACATGCAGCACGATGTCTACCAGATCTCGGACTCGTATCAGTTGTCGCCCTTCACGCTGATCTCGGTGATGTACGGTTATCTGTACGACCGAACGGGACATGGTGACAACGCGCAGCAACTAGGCCTGCTGTACGAATACTCCCTGTCCAAGGCAACCGAACTCTACACGGCGGCCGGCTTCATCCAGAACAGGAATCAGGCGAAATACACGCTCTCAGGCACCGCGTATTCGGGCCTGACGGTCCCGGCCGGCGCCGACACGCGCGGCATTGGAGTCGGCCTCGTGCACCGGTTTTGAAACGCGGCACAGGCGCGCACGCGCCAGCTCGCGGGTAATGTTCATACCTCAAACGCGATGGGCCGATGGGAATGATTTTTGCCGCGTTCGCGATGCGTCGAAACGCAAATGGCCCTGCAAATTCGACTTAAAACTGCGAATCGGAAAAATGTCCGCGGCGCACTCGGGCAGCGGCAACCACGGGTACGCACGCCCGCCACTTTACATTCGCCTTCCCCAACTTGACAGGTGCGCACTGATCGCCTTTGATGGATGGACAGCCAGCGTTGGGCTGACCGAACAGGGCAGGGAGCCGTACGTGTCAATCACGCGCCATACGATCATGTGGGACACCGCCATCGACACGCTCGAACGCGCGGCGCGGCTGCATCGGCAGTTCTTCCGGCTGGCCGGCCAACATGCGAGAGTGCCGCTCTGGGAGCCGCCCATCGAGGTCTTCGAGCACGACGGCCTGCTTACGATCGTGGTGGCGTTACCCGGCGTGCCTCCCGAACAGGTGGATCTGAATCTCGACGGCGCCACGCTGATCGTGGCCGCCGAACGGACCTTGCCGCGCGTGCTTGCCGGTGGCGCGGTCCATTGCCTGGAAATTCCCTATGGCCGCTTCGAGCGGCGCATCCAGCTTCCTGCCGGGCGCTACCGCCTGGCACGGCGCGACTTCGAACACGGTTGCCTGCTGCTGGACTTCGAGAGACTGGACTGAGCCCGGCGCGCACCGGCGAATCGAGGAACCAAGATGAGCACGGATGACGAAAGCGACGCCCCTCAGTCGGGCTCTGCGGGTCCCGCAGTCGAGTCTCCGAATGAGACCGCCAACGAATCGGCGCGTGACGCTGCGATTGCTGCCACGCCTGGGGCCGCGGCCGGATCACTGCCCGCCGTGCCCAAGGACGGTCTGATCCTGCTGCCGGTGCGCAACGCGGTGCTGTTTCCCGGCATGGTGATTCCGCTGACGGCCACCCGTGGGCAGTCCAAGGAAGATGTGCAGGCGGCCGTCAAACGCCAGCAGCCTTTGGGGATCGTATTGCAACGCGATCCGCAGGTTCAGGATCCACCCTTCGATGGCCTGCATGGCATTGGCACACTCGCCAACGTGCTGCGCTACGTCACGAGCGCGGACGACGGCGCACATCATCTGATCTGCCAGGGCGTGGAGCGCTTCCGCCTGATCGCGCCGCTAGATGGGCTTGGATTTCGCGCCGCCCAGGTGGAAATGCTGCCCGAGCCGACACCCAACGACTCTGCCATCGACGCGCGCGCGTTGGTCCTGAGACAACGTGCCGGCGAAATGATCGGGCTGCTTCCCAATGCCGGAGCGGAACTGGTGAGGGCGCTGGACGCCATCGAGGCGCCCGGGTTGCTGGCCGATACCATCGCTGGTTTGCTCGACATTCCAGCGGAACGCAAGCAGGACATCCTCGAAACGCTCGATATCTGCAAGCGGCTCGACAAGGTGCTCGATGCGGTTGCCGGACGTATCGAGGTGCTGCGTCTGTCGCGCGAAATCGGCGAGCAGACGCAAGGGCGGCTCGATCGCCGGCAACGCGAGATGATGCTGCGCGAGCAACTGCGGACCATCCAGCAGGAACTCGGCGAAAGCGGCGAAACCGGCGAAGAAGTCCGCAAGCTGACCGACGCGATCGCAGCGGCCCATATGCCGAGCGAGATCGAGACGCACGCGCGCAAGGAACTCGCGCGGCTGGAGCGGATGCCGGAGGCCTCGTCCGAATACTCGATCAGCGTGAGTTACCTCGAGTGGCTGACCGAACTGCCGTGGCCGTTGCCGCCCGAAGCGCCCATCGACATCGCCCGCGCACGGCAGATTCTCGATGAAGCGCACTTCGGCCTCGACAAGGTGAAGCGCCGCATCCTCGAATATCTCGGCGTGAAGAAGCTCAATCCGCTCGGCAAGGCGCCCATTCTTTGCTTTCTCGGGCCACCTGGCGTGGGCAAGACCTCACTGGGGCAGAGCATCGCGCGGGCGCTCGAACGCCCCTTCGTGCGCGTGAGCCTGGGGGGGCTGCATGACGAATCGGAGATTCGCGGCCATCGGCGTACCTATATTGGCGCCATGCCGGGCAATATCGTTCAGGCCGTCCGCAAGGCGGGCGCGCGCAACTGCGTCATGCTGCTGGACGAACTCGACAAGCTCGGCCATGGCACGCATGGCGATCCGGCTGCGGCGATGCTCGAAGTGCTGGATCCGGAACAGAACGCGTCCTTCCGGGACAACTACCTCGGCGTGCCGTTCGACCTGTCCGCGGTCGTGTTCGTCGCTACAGCCAATCAACTCGAAGGCATTCCTGGGCCGCTGCGCGACCGTCTCGAAGTGCTGGATCTGCCGGGCTATACCGAGGCCGAGAAGTTTCAGATCGCCGAGCGTTATCTGATTCCGCGGCAACTGGAGGCATGTGGACTCACCGCCGATCAGTGTGAGTTGAGCGACGACGCCCTGCGCGCCATCATTCGCGACTACACGCGTGAGGCAGGGGTGCGGAGCCTCGAACGGCAGATCGGCTCGGTGTTTCGTTATGTGGCGCTGCGTGTCGCCGAAGATGCCGCGACGCGTGAACGCATCGATCCGCAACGCCTGCCGTCGATACTCGGACATCATCGCTTCGAAAGCGAGGTGGCCATGCGCACCAGTTTGCCGGGCGTGGTCACCGGGCTCGCGTGGACGCCGGTGGGCGGCGAGCTGCTGTTCATCGAGGCCAGCAGTTCGCCGGGCGGCGGCAGACTGGTCTTGACGGGCCAGTTGGGCGACGTGATGAAGGAAAGCGCGCAGGCCGCGCTCACGTTGGTCAAGTCGAAGTGCGAAGCCTTGCAGATCGACTGCGTGAATTTCGACAAGCGCGATATTCATGTTCACGTGCCGGCCGGCGCGGTTCCCAAAGACGGTCCCAGTGCCGGCGTGGCGCTCTTCATTGCAATTGCGTCATTGCTGATGGGACGAGCCGTGCGCAGCGATTGCGCGATGACGGGCGAGATCAGCCTGCGCGGCGTCGTGCTGCCGGTGGGCGGCATCAAGGAAAAGGTGCTCGCGGCGTTGCGTGCGGGCATCAAAACGGTCTTGCTGCCCGCGCGCAATGCGGCGGACCTCGAGGACATTCCCGCCGATGCACGCAGCCAGTTGCGCTTCGTGCTGCTGACAACCGTGGACGACGCACTGCGCGAATCGCTCGATTCACGTACGGATTCAGGCGCGGATTCAGGCACGGATTCCACAGAGGTCGCGACCTAGCGCGCCGCAGGAGACATCTTGAGCCCAACACCTTCGCCGATCCCTTCGCCCATCGCCACCGCGCAGCAGGCGCTCGATGCCGAGCCGCAATCCATCGATGCGCCGCTCTCGGCCGCCGCCGCGTTCCTGATCCTCGTGGTCAAGGACGATGAGGCGTCGCTCGCCACGGCGCGCGACGTGGTGGGCAGCACCGACGATCTCGTCAAGGATGTCCGGATTCGCGCCAATGGTGGCGTGTTCACCTGCAACGTGGGCATCTCGCATCGTGCGTGGGGACCGCTGACCGGCAAACCCGCGCCTCGCGAACTCGCGCCGTTCAAGGAGGTACGCGGTGCGAAACACACGGCGGTGGCCACGGCGGGCGATCTGCTGTATCACATCCGCGCCGATTCCACGGGCGTGATCGTCGAGTTCGAGAAGCTGCTGCTGGAGGCGTTCGGCGATGCAGCGACGGCCATCGACGACGTGGCCGGGTTTCGTTACTTCGATGGCCGAGACCTGCTCGAATTCGTCGACGGCACCGCGAATCCCGATGGGCTCGATCTGCCTGAAGCGACCATCGTAGGCAGCGAAGATCCCGCCTATGCCGGCGGCAGCTATGTGGTGATCCAGAAGTACCTGCACGACCTCTCGGCCTGGCGCGCGCAGAGCGTGGAAACGCAGCAGGGGATCATTGGCCGCAACAAGTTCGACAACACCGAATTGCCCGACGCGACCGAAGGCCAGAAATCGCACAAGACGCTCTGCACCATCGAGGATGCAGACGGGGAACACGACATCCTGCGCGACAACATGCCGTTCGCCGTGCCGGGCCGCGGCGAGTATGGCACCTACTTCATCGGCTATTGCCGTCATCTGTGGGTGATCGACAGGATGCTGGAGCGGATGTTCGTCGGTGATCCGCCGCCGCTGCACGACCGGATCCTCGACTTTTCGAAAGCGGTTGCCGGGGTCACGTTCTTCGCGCCGGCCCGCAAGTTTCTCAGCGGTCTGGCTGATTGAAGCGAAGCATTGGCGAGGCCTGGCGTGGAGCCTCAGCGAGGCCTGGCGACGATGAGCGAGGAGGGCGCGCATGCATTCGCAGCGGTGCGAATGCATGCGTTGAAACGTTTCCTGCAGGAGGTGCATGATGGTCGAAGTGACCTGGCTGGTGGTGGCTGACGGTGGCCGAGCGCGCGTTTTCCAGATGCCTGGACTCACGCTCGACCTGCAGGCGGTCGAAGAACTCGTCAACGATGAATACACCGGGACGATGCTAACGGAGAAGGACCGCGAGAAGTTTGCCAAACGCGTGGGCGAGTACATCGAGAAAGGGCGGCTGCATCAACGCTACAACCGCCTGCGGCTCGCTATCGAGCCCAGGTTTCTGGGCATGGTGCGCGCCGATTTGAGCGAGGATACGCGTCGCATGATCTTCGAGCAGATCAGCGAAGATCTGGCCGGACTCAGTGCCGGTGAAATCGAAGCGCGTCTGCGCAAGCAGTGATCTGGTTTCCGGTTTGCGTGAGGTGCACGACATGCAGGAATTCGATTTCTACATCAACCTGAAGAAACCGACGCTCGGACTCTACGTGCGCAAGGGAGCAGGGTTGCCTGATCTCGCCGATGCCAGCGACTGGCAATTCGAAGGACACGAATGGGAAAGCGAGCTGGCGCCAGGGCTTCTGAAGGAGCTCGACGCCAATGGTCATGCTTTCCAGGAACTGGGGGCCTAGCTGCGGAGCGGGATGCGTACGTCAGCCTTTGAAGCTTCGCGCCCAAACCCGATGGAGCGGATTTGGGCGGCACCTCGATCAGAGAGTCGCGTTCACATACCGGCGCACGCGACGATTGATCATTTTTCAAACGAAATCAGGTGAATATCTTTCCAGTTTATCCCGTGAAAGCCCATTCGCCTGGTTTTCATTGATCGATGTGGATTCACATTGTCAATGTTGTATTCCTTCAACCGGTTCCGGATCGTTTCAAATGGTGCGGGCTGTCTTTCAGGGTCCAGAAGCAGGTCTTCGATGTATTCCACGGTCTCGATGGTTCGGCCTTTGCGCTGTTGTGTCTTTGTCACCACGCCCGCGGCCACCATTTCCTTTATCTGGGCGACGACCGATGATATCAACGGCTCGTCCAGACTAAGCTTGACCATCTGTCGCAGACAGGCGACAAACAGAGCGGTGGGAATATCTGAGAGCGTATGAAATGTTTGCAACGCACGCTCACGCCCCGGTTCAGAAACGTCCATCCCATCGATGGTTAGTCTGACAGCCATTCCGTCCAGATGTAGCTGAATCCGCTTGAGTCGCATTCCGGCAATCCAGGGAATCCGGTTACCAATCGCGATACCGGTCGTGTTCTGGAATTTCTCCAGTCCGGCTACTTCCCGCGAACGGGCTATCAACGGATCCAACGCGGGGTGAGTCAAATACATGCTCGATTTCGGAGCAGACAGTTTGTCCGCGCCATTTACCCGCACCTGATTATGAAATCGTTGGATCAGATTTTCAGAGACGACCCCGATCAGTCCGCGTCGATACAGATATGTCAACGGATCCCGCGCATTGATATTCTCTGACTGAGAGAACCGTTGTTTCAGCTCCCTGGCGTCACTATCCGTGAAAATGTTCCGGGGAATGTGCTGAAGCACGATGTTTTCGAAATCGTGATCCCACTCTTCATCCATGAATTTAAAATAGTCATAGAGGATCACTGAAGTGCTGGCGATCACAATTTCGGAAATTTCCTGAAATTCGCCGCGGGCATCTTCCGGCAGATGCGAAAGTCGGCCGCCAATCAGCATCAAGTCCCGAGGCTCCTCGAAAGTGTGCCGACGGACATATTGAAAGATTGATTCGTCAATCCCCGTAACGCTGTTGCGGAGTTCGGAGACTCCAAAAAACCGGACAATCTCGTCATCGCGACTAGGCTTGTCGTAGCTGTGGACTTTCATGGTAGCCCGCAGATTGGCCCGAAATATGGCTTCAAGATGATCATGAGTGTAGGTGATAGCCTGAACGATGTCTGAGCGCTGACCCACCCCTTGCGCACCTTGCTGTGTCGTTTCGAGATACGCTTCAGATCGCATCGAGCCGATAAGATTTATCCAACCGTCAAACTCAACGAGGAACTCGGTCGAGACTGCGAGCAGGCTAGTCTGGGCATTTACCCATATTTCACGCGCGAGGATGTTGGGATCCAGTCCCGTACCGCGTTCATCCTGAGGAAGATGTCGTTGCATTTCCCGGTCTTTTGCAAGTTTCAAAAGAGGGGAGCCGCCCGGGCCGTAAAACGTTTCATCGATCCCGTCCACGAATATAAATATTGGGCGCTGAAATCTATCTACGACTGACTTCAGGCGGGAACGCACTTCGGTCTCGTAGATTCTTCGTAAAGTGTCCTCAGCGTTACCTCGCGTGGTCTCGATGAGATGCTTGAAACAGGCAACCCATCTTCTTTCATCGAGTTTTGAGTCTGACGCCGATGCGCCAAGAATACGGATCAAATTGTCGCTCAACACCGGGGGTGCCGGCGGATCCAGATGCTCCGAATCGCGGTCCACTGAATTGAGCAGGTAGGCGCCGAGCAGTATCAGCCATGCGTATTTCCACGCCTCTTTGGTATGAAAGCCGAGCGCTTCCCAAGAGGAAAAGCTGATGGTTGTTGCATCCATGAACGGCGAGAAAACATACGGAAACCCACTTGGAACACAAAGCAGTTTTCTGGCGGCAACCTCGCCATCGAGTAACGCCCGCTTGGCGAGCAACAAACTTGTTTTCCCAGAGCCTTTCAAGCCATGTACGAAATGGGTGGGGCAGGACTCAACTTGATCTGGAGACAGGAAGTCGTCCAGATCGACCGGAGGAACCATGACAAGCCCGACCTTGTGCCTTTTCAACAGGACTTTTCTTGGATCGGTTTGCCACGGTTGAATGTCCTGGCGATTTCCGATCTGGAATACAGGGATCTGCTTCCAGCGAGCATCCATAGCCGCCACCTTTCGCAAAAGCGGATAAAAAGCGTCCCCCGAACGATGGCCGACGTTTTGGGTTCGATTGCATCCGTATCGTCCGCAGATACCCTGCTCGAACCGTCGTGATTCGCCTGCCAGGCTTTGATACCTTGGTCTCGCGACGTCACCCGGCGAAGCTCCGGAAACCGGAGGCAAAAATGCAGACCGAAGCGCAAGGATTTTTCACCAAGCTCGATCCTGGGGCACCAGAACTTCAACGTCAACTTGCAACGCTCACTCCCTCCGAATATTGGAGCAGTTGGCACAAGCTCGAGCGGACACCAGACGCCTTGGCGTCCGGCGAGACGATCCTGATAACGATCGAACTTGACCGCCGTTACATGATCTGCCGCTTAACGCGGTACCAGAATGTATTGACCATGCGAAAAATCGTCTTCGCGCCTTTCGAGTTGCAAGAACGCGAAGAAAAAGAAGGGTGGTTTTGGCGCACGGTGCACCGTCTTGGTCAGTTAAGGGCGGTCTTCGCCGTTGCGGGTGCAGTTGCAACCGCAGGAGGATTTCTCTTGCATGAGTTGCCATGGAGCATCGAAGTGGTGCGCGTGGCTGACGCTGCGGTCCCGCCGCATGCCTCTGCACCGCTGCTGGGCGCGCCCGCAGCGAGCGCATCGGGACGGGTCAAAGTCCAGTGACACGGCGCAAGGTTTGGATAGCTAACGGCGGTTGGCGCGACCGCCGAAGGCTGTGGCGGTCGTCAATTGCCTAAAGGCTTCGCGCCATAACCCGCTACCATCAGGAGAAAGAGCGAATGAAACATGCAAAAATAGTCGTTTCAAAGTCAGGTTTGCTAACCAAGCCGGATCAACCGCCTGGGAAAGAGATGCGAAAGTTTCGTCTCGCTTTAGGAAAGACTCAGGCGCAGTTCGCCAAGGCATTCAATATACCGATCGACACAGTGCGGCGATGGGAGCAGTCACACAACGCGGCGCGGGTGGCACATCCTTTCATGGCAGCCCTGAAACCGCTGTTTCGCAACCTTGCGCGAACTAGAAGGGCGGCCGCCGATCAGCCGGTACAGTACGACGCCCTAGAGGCCAAGGGAGAAGCTCGGCAAGAGACTTGCAGAAGCAAAGTGCGCAGCCTCCTCAGCGCGTTGCTCCCGTTTTGCGGACCGGAAATTTTGAACTGCCATCACTCGGTTTCCTGCACGCTTACTCTCTTGGGATCGTGAGGCGCAGGGAAGGGGAGTTCCACGCGTCACGCGCGTCCGGCGACGTCCTTGCAATGCGTGAAGTATAACTATCGCCCCAGTGTCGCGTCGCCGTGCCACCGGGGCACTTCTCCAGCAAGTGTTGCAGCCATGCACGCGTGTCACACCGGCCGCTGCGCGAGCAGCAGATTCGCGGTGTTTTGCACGATGCGGTCGTTGCTGATCATGAGCGGCGCCGAGTGCAGATCGCGAAGGTGACGTCCCACACTGTAAGGCGTGCCGTTTTTATAACCGGCCATGCCACAGATCAGGAGTACTTCCTGTACCACTTGCAGCGCCGTGGTGGAGATACTCAGCTTGAGCGTGTTCATGTCGGTGGCGAAACCGAGGATCGCGGCGAGTGGCATGTCGGCCTGGCAGTCGCCGTCCACCTCTTGATGGACGCGCTGCGCGGTCGCAAGGCCTGTGGTGAGGCGAGCCTGCATCATGTGCAGCAGAGCCACCGCCTCAGCCAGCCGTGGGCCCGCCGCCGGAATGGAGCCGGGTTTGGCACGCGCCTGCGCACGGAAAAACGCGCTGGCCCGATTCACCGCGTCGCTGGCGACGCCGGTCCATACCGCGGCCCACAGCGTGTGCGAGAGCGGCAGCATGGTCTGGTCGGCAATATCGGCGAACGGCGTGGGGATGATCTGTTGCACGAGGCCCGTGGCGATCAGACGGAATCCTTCACTGCAGGTTCCGCGCATGCCCATCGAATCCCATGCGCCACGCTTTTCGAGCTGCGTGTCATCCTTCAGCACGACGACCAGCACCTGATCGCCTGGAGCAGACTCGGGCGTACGGCGTGCCGTGACCAGAATGCCGTCGGCGTAGGCGCCGTATGAAATCGTCGGCGCCAGTTTTTCCAGCCGAAAACGCCCGCCTTCGATCTCGACGGCACACGAACTGGTGCGCAGACTACCGCCGATATTTTCCTCGGAGGTCGCCGACGCCAGCAGCAACTCACGCTCGACCACCTGCCTGAGCAGGCCTCGTTGCCATTCCAGAGCGCCGCCGTGTTTATCGATGCATGCGATCTCGATCTGATGCATGGCGTAGATCATGGCCGTCGAGGCGCACGCCTGCGCGAGAATCTCGCAGATCGCTCCGATTTCGACGACGCCGAGGCCCGCGCCACCGCAGGCGGCGGGCACCATCGCCGAGAGCAGGCGTTCGTCACGCAGGGCCGCGACGGCTTCGGCTGGGAAGCGCGCCTCGCGATCCACCGCATCCGCGAATTGCGCGGCGACAGCGGCGACGCGCTGGGCGGCCGCACGCCAGTCCGATGCGGGCACAACCATGACAGGCGCACGGGTATCGCCGCGGGTCATCGTCTCATGCAGGACCGGGCCGTTCATGCCGACGCCTTCGCTACTTGCAATGGACCGATTGCTGTGGCGAGCGAGTCGATACTCGAAAAGAGCCGGCGTGTGAGCACGCACGCCGGAAATTCGATGCCAAATTCAGCTTCCAGCGCGAGTATCAGATGTACGGTCGCAAGCGATGAAAGCCCGGCCGCATAGAGGTCGGACTTGTCTGTGAGTGAGTCTACGGGTACGTCGAGACCACCTGATTCGGAGAGAATGCGCCGTATTGCTGTTTTCATGGACTGATGCCTCCTTGTTCGTTTTTCCCGGGGATCTCACTCGCGGTTTTTTTCGCATTAGGCGCATGGCAAACATTACCGTCAGTGCGCTGACGCACTGACATGAATCTGGACGCAAGGTGGCGGTAATGTGTTTGGGGATTCGGGCCGACGCCTCACCGCATTGGCAATGTGTGGGGATCGCTGATGGACAGAGGGACACAGCGAGTTGGTCACGCGCCGCGTGTGGCTTACATTTTTATTGTGTGAGGCTTGGGTGGGGAGATTTTGTAATTGAAGGATTGACTCAGGTATGACATTACTACCTGGCGGTTACATCCAATGTCGAGGCCAGATTGAAACGTCGGGGGCTGGCTAGATAGAGATGTCGGGTTTTGAGGCTGGATTTGAATCTGTATTTGAGGGTTTAACTCTCA
>NZ_QVQV01000019.1 GCF_003429005.1 Paraburkholderia sp. DHOC27 | reverse complement strand
AAGGTCTGACGGGCACCAGCCATCCTTGGGGGGCTGTGGCTTAGGTGGCTTGGGAAGGGGACTATATGGACGCGGAAATTTGCTGCGCACTCCATCCATCCAGTCATGCACGTGATCACCAATTTCGTCGTGACGCCCCGGGTGACTGTGATCGTAGTCTATTTCCGGCTGACCATCGGGGCCGTATTTTCGGCCGTCTCCGTACGTACCCTCTCCGGGCGAGCCGTCCGGCCGCAGCCCGGGCCAAAAGGTGTCCCCGGGTTTCCCAGTGAAAGGCCTGTCTATGTTGTGAATCGGGCCGCCGCTCGGCACCGGACCGATCGGAAGCGGAATAGCCCACTGCAATCCCGACGGATCACTCAGCGAAACCGGATCCCCACCCACATAAGCATACGCATTGGTCTGCCCACTGGCCGGACCTATGGGGTATTCGCTAACAAATCTGGCCGTGACTGGGTCGTAATACCGGTTCCGATAGTGAAGCACGCCCACTCGTCACCGAACGCTCTGTCACCATCCACGAATCCTGGCGCTACCAGAAACCGGCACACCTGCCCTTCCAAAAGCGCAAGGAGCCACCCACCTTCCAGTGGATGAAACTCTCCGTCCGCTGGATCGAGACCGCCGGTTTCGAGAGCGGACAGCGCGTGCGTATTACCGTCGAGCACCAGAAGCTCATCATTGCGCCGCTTTAAATGCAGAAGGGCCGCAAATGCGGCCCTTCGTTCACGTAACGACGTTAGATCATCAAAGCGCCGCAATTACACGAGTCGAACCAGCCTTCCGGCCACTCTTCGCGCTCGCTCAACATCTGCCTGCAATCCCATCTGTTCTGTCTCTGCCCATAACAGATATTTGATCACGTCCTCAACCGACTGCCTTTGCGCAATGAGTGCGCAAACCTTGGTGACATAGGCGTCGTATTCATCCTTCGCGGCATCTTCCCCCCCGATACCTATCGGATCCCACTCACGAAGCAGAACCTCTTTGACCGCATCCTGCAAGGCTTGGCTACGCCGCTGTTTTCCGCTCATCGAGTTGCCCCTCTATTGGCCCCAAACCGTTACAACCCGACCTGCTGGGTTCAGCACTACAACGGCACCGGCCCCTGTGTACCTGGTAGTCCCATTCGATCGCTCGGTAACGCTAATTGGATTGTTCACCGCGTCGCACATAGCGCCCGGTGAAACACCTCGGTTAATAGCCTGATTCAAGCCATGCCGTGTAAATCCCGTGATTATCCCTGCCTCACCAAAGGGATCGCTGAACCGAACCGGATCCCCACCCACATAAGCATACGCATTGGTCTGCCCACTGGCCCACCCGACCGGATCCTCACTGATAAACCGCGAGGTCACCGGGTCGTAATACCGGTTCCGATAGTAATACAGCCCTGTCGGATCATTCTCCCGCCCGGTGTACTGCTGCGTGTTCACATCCACGGCACCGGTTCTTGTAGTCGCCCCATACGGCTGGTACGTGTACTGCGTCTGGCTCTGCTGGTTGGCATCCGTGAGCGCGATCACGTTGTTGTTCGCATCGCGCAGGATGAAGCGGTCCGCGCTGGCATCATCGCCAATGCGGCGGAACGTCAGCTCATCGAGCCCGCTCTCCGGGTACGGCGAGAACAGGCGCATACGGTGCGCGTAGTCGTTATCCGGAATCGTGAAGCTCAGTTCGTCGCCGATCCAGAACGACTGCGTCCGGTGTCCGTTGACGGTCTGGTCGCTGCGCCGCCCGTCCATGTCGTAGACAAAGCTCGCGCTCACCGTGCCGCTGATCTGCGCGAGCAGGTCCTGCCCATTCCAGCCGTACTGGTTCACCCC
>NZ_QVQV01000018.1 GCF_003429005.1 Paraburkholderia sp. DHOC27 | reverse complement strand
GACCGGCATCACCTACCGGCGCGCCGACGGCAGCATGCTGGGCGACCTGACCTACGGCTACGACCTGGCGGGGCACCGCACGAAGGCGGGCGGGAGCCTCGCGAAGGCGGACCTGCCGCAGGCGGTGGGCGACGCGCAGTACAACGGCGCGAACCAGCTCGTGCGCTGGGCGGGCAGAACCTTCACCTACGACGCGAACGGCAACCTCGCGGGCGACGGGGTGAACCAGTACGGCTGGAATGGGCAGGATCTGCTCGCGCAGATCAGCGGCACGGTGAGCGCGAGCTTTGTCTACGACATGGACGGGCGGCGCAGCGACCAGACCGTCAACGGACACCGGACGCAGTCGTTCTGGATCGGCGACGAACTGAGCTTCACGATTCCGGATAACGACTACGCGCACCGTATGCGCCTGTTCTCGCCGTACCCGGAGAGCGGGCTCGATGAGCTGACGTTCCGCCGCATTGGCGATGATGCCAGCGCGGACCGCTTCATCCTGCGCGATGCGAACAACAACGTGATCGCGCTCACGGATGCGAATCAGCAGAGCCAGACGCAGTACACGTACCAGCCATATGGGGCGACTACGCGAACCGGTGCGGTGGATGTGAACACGCAGCAGTACACCGGGCGGGAGAATGATCCGACGGGGCTGTATTACTATCGGAACCGGTATTACGACCCGGTGACCTCGCGGTTCATCAGTGAGGACCCGGCTGGGTGGGCCAGTGGGCAGACCAATGCGTATGCTTATGTGGGTGGGGATCCGGTTTCGCTGACTGATCCGGCTGGATTGCAGTGGGCTATTCCGATTACACCAGTACCTGTGCCGGGTGTCGGGCCGGGCACGGGTGGTCGTGTTCCACCTTGGTTTAACGACCTGGTCAACGGAATCACGTCGGCCAAGCCTCCGGCAAATGCTTATGATCCGGACGGACCGAAGGCTCCAGGTAAGCCCGGGGAGGCAGAGGGCTTTTGCTCACCCAAGGCTGGTGACGATTGGGGCAAGGCGCCTAACGGAAAGGGATATGGTTGGCGCGACAAGAGCGGAAACGTGTGGGTACCGACCGGGCCGTACGATCCAAGCAAAGGCGACTCACACGGCGGGTCTCATTGGGACGTCCAAAAACCTGGTGGAGGATACGATAATATTTACCCAGGTGGAAAGCGGAGATAGTCGAGGACCTGAAAAATGCAGCTTGAAATTACTCTGTGTACATTTTATTCAATGGGAGACGAGCGGCGCTTCTTTGAAGGGCTAAACGGAATCGCAGCGATTAAACGCATACAAGGGGTCGGCAAAGGATTGGAAATCGACATTGATATTCGTTATTTAACCAAGGACGCTGTATGGGATTTGATAGCATTGCTTTGGCGATACGGAATTCCGCTTGCACCTCTACGCGAATTGGCCGCTCGAAAGAAGTTCGCTTGGCTAAGTGCTGAGCGATTCTATTGGCACAAAAGTATGTTCGAGACGCGTTCCAGTCGTACGGAGCGACCATCCGGACGGGCGCGGCGGATGTGAACAGCCAGCAGTACACCGGACGGGAGAATGATCCGACGGGGCTGCATTACTATCGAAACAGGGATTACGACCCTGGTCACCTCGGCATCACCTACCGGCGGGCGGACGGCAGCGTGCTGGGTGACCTGACCTACGGCTACGACCTGGCGGGGCACCGCACGAAGGCGGGCGGTAGTCTGGCAAAGGTCAACCTGCCGCAGGCCGTGAGCGATGCGCAGTACAACGGCGCGAACCAGCTCGTGCGCTGGGCGGGCAGGACCATCACCTACGACGCGAACGGCAACCTGGCGAGCGACGGGGTGAACCAGTACGGCTGAAATGCGCAGGACCTGCTCGCGCAGATCAGCGGCGCGGTGAGCGCGAGCTTCATCTACGACATGGAGGGGCGGCGCACCGACCAGACGGTCAACGGGCACCGGCTGCAGTCGTTCTGGATCGGCGACGAACTGAGCTTCACGATCCCGTATGCCGACTACGCGCACCGTATCCGCCTGTTCTCCCCGTACCCGGAGAGCGGGCTCAACGAGCTGACGTTCCGCCGTATTGGCGACGACGCGAGTGAAGATCGCTTCATCCTGCGCGATGGGAACAACAACGTGATCGCGCTCACGGATGCCAACCAGCAGAGCCGGACGCAGTACACGTATCAACCATATAGGGCGACCACGCGTACGGGTGCGGCGGATGTGATCACGTGCATGATTGGATCGATGGAGTGCGCAGCAAATTTCCGCGTCCATATAGTCCCCTTCCCAAGCCACCTAAGCCACAGCCCCCCAAGGATGGCTGGTGCCCGTCAGACCTT
>NZ_QVQV01000017.1 GCF_003429005.1 Paraburkholderia sp. DHOC27 | reverse complement strand
TTGGGTTGTGTTGATTCTGGCACAACACTGATCTCAACCGTGCGTGGTGTCCTGCCCCCTTCGGGGGTGGCCCTGAGTAAGCGCTGAAGCGCTAACTCATTGCGTAAAACACACCGGTTATAGGATCAAGCCTTACGGGCAATTAGTATCAGTTAGCTTAACGCATTACTGCGCTTCCACACCTGACCTATCAACGTCCTGGTCTTGAACGACCCTTCAAGGGGCTCGAAGCCCCGGGGATATCTCATCTTAAGGCGAGTTTCCCGCTTAGATGCTTTCAGCGGTTATCTCTTCCGAACATAGCTACCCGGCGATGCCACTGGCGTGACAACCGGTACACCAGAGGTTCGTCCACTCCGGTCCTCTCGTACTAGGAGCAGCCCCCTTCAAATATCCAGCGCCCACGGCAGATAGGGACCAAACTGTCTCACGACGTTTTAAACCCAGCTCACGTACCTCTTTAAATGGCGAACAGCCATACCCTTGGGACCGGCTACAGCCCCAGGATGAGATGAGCCGACATCGAGGTGCCAAACACCGCCGTCGATATGAACTCTTGGGCGGTATCAGCCTGTTATCCCCAGAGTACCTTTTATCCGTTGAGCGATGGCCCTTCCATACAGAACCACCGGATCACTATGACCTGCTTTCGCACCTGCTCGACTTGTCGGTCTCGCAGTTAAGCACGCTTATGCCATTGCACTATCAGCACGATTTCCGACCGTACCTAGCGTACCTTCGTACTCCTCCGTTACACTTTGGGAGGAGACCGCCCCAGTCAAACTGCCTACCATGCACTGTCCCCGGCCCGGATAACGGGTCAAGGTTAGAACCTCAAACAGATCAGGGTGGTATTTCAAGGACGGCTCCACGGAAACTAGCGTTCCCGCTTCACAGCCTCCCACCTATCCTACACAGACCGGTTCAAAGTCCAATGCAAAGCTACAGTAAAGGTTCATGGGGTCTTTCCGTCTAGCCGCGGGGAGATTGCATCATCACAAACACTTCAACTTCGCTGAGTCTCGGGAGGAGACAGTGTGGCCATCGTTACGCCATTCGTGCAGGTCGGAACTTACCCGACAAGGAATTTCGCTACCTTAGGACCGTTATAGTTACGGCCGCCGTTTACCGGGACTTCAATCAAGAGCTTGCACCCCATCATTTAATCTTCCGGCACCGGGCAGGCGTCACACCCTATACGTCCACTTTCGTGTTTGCAGAGTGCTGTGTTTTTATTAAACAGTCGCAGCCACCAGTTTATTGCAACCCCTTCACCCTTCTGGCGCGAGCCAGTCAAGCTACAGGGGCGTACCTTATCCCGAAGTTACGGTACCAATTTGCCGAGTTCCTTCTCCCGAGTTCTCTCAAGCGCCTTAGAATACTCATCTCGCCCACCTGTGTCGGTTTGCGGTACGGTCTTGTTAGACTGAAGCTTAGAGGCTTTTCCTGGAACCACTTCCGATTGCTTCGTCTCCTAAGAGACTGGCCTCACACCCTTGAATTCCGCGCCCGGATTTGCCAAAGCGCCTTCTCCAATGCAAGGACCGGGACTTCCAACACCCGGACAACCTTCCGCGATCCGTCCCCCCATCGCATCTAACAATGGTGCAGGAATATTAACCTGCTTCCCATCAGCTACGCATTTCTGCCTCGCCTTAGGGGCCGACTCACCCTACGCCGATGAACGTTGCGTAGGAAACCTTGGGCTTACGGCGAGGGGGCCTTTCACCCCCTTTATCGCTACTCATGTCAGCATTCGCACTTCCGATACCTCCAGCACACTTTCCAGTGCACCTTCGCAGGCTTACGGAACGCTCTCCTACCATGCACATAAATGTGCATCCGCAGCTTCGGTATATGACTTAGCCCCGTTACATCTTCCGCGCAGGACGACTCGATCAGTGAGCTATTACGCTTTCTTTAAAGGATGGCTGCTTCTAAGCCAACCTCCTGACTGTTTTAGCCTTCCCACTTCGTTTCCCACTTAGTCATATTTGGGGACCTTAGCTGGCGGTCTGGGTTGTTTCCCTCTTGACACCGGACGTTAGCACCCGATGTCTGTCTCCCGTGATTGCACTCTTCGGTATTCGGAGTTTGCTATGGCGTAGTAATCCGCAATGGACCCCACAACCATGACAGTGCTCTACCCCCGAAGGTGATACACGAGGCACTACCTAAATAGTTTTCGGAGAGAACCAGCTATTTCCAGGTTTGTTTAGCCTTTCACCCCTATCCACAGCTCATCCCCTAACTTTTCAACGTTAGTGGGTTCGGACCTCCAGTACGTGTTACCGCACCTTCATCCTGGCCATGGATAGATCACCTGGTTTCGGGTCTACACCCAGCGACTGAACGCCCTGTTCGGACTCGCTTTCGCTACGCCTGCCCTAATCGGTTAAGCTTGCCACTGAATGTAAGTCGCTGACCCATTATACAAAAGGTACGCCGTCACCCCTTGCGAGGCTCCGACTGTTTGTATGCATGCGGTTTCAGGATCTGTTTCACTCCCCTCCCGGGGTTCTTTTCGCCTTTCCCTCACGGTACTGGTTCACTATCGGTCGATCACGAGTATTTAGCCTTGGAGGATGGTCCCCCCATCTTCAGACAGGATTTCACGTGTCCCGCCCTACTTGTCGTACACCTAGTTCTTCCTCGCTGCTTTCGTCTACAGGGCTATCACCTGCTATGGCGGCACTTTCCAGAGCCTTCGACTAACAATGAAGATAAAGAGTACAGGCTGGTCCCATTTCGCTCGCCACTACTCTGGGAATCTCGGTTGATTTCTTTTCCTGCGGTTACTTAGATGTTTCAGTTCACCGCGTTCGCTTCTCATAGCCTATGTATTCAGCTATGGATACTCCATAAGGAGTGGGTTTCCCCATTCGGACATCTACGGATCAAAGCTCGTTTGCCAGCTCCCCGTAGCTTTTCGCAGGCTACCGCGTCCTTCATCGCCTGTGATCGCCAAGGCATCCACCACATGCACTTGTTCGCTTGACCCTATAACGGGTGTGTCTC
>NZ_QVQV01000016.1 GCF_003429005.1 Paraburkholderia sp. DHOC27 | reverse complement strand
GCACTTGTTCAGGAACACGATGATGTACGGAACGCCAACCTGACGCGCCAGCAGGATGTGCTCACGCGTTTGCGGCATCGGGCCGTCAGCGGCCGAGCACACCAGGATCGCGCCGTCCATCTGCGCTGCGCCCGTGATCATGTTCTTCACATAGTCAGCGTGGCCCGGGCAGTCGACGTGTGCATAGTGGCGATTCGCCGTTTCGTACTCGACGTGCGCGGTGTTGATCGTGATGCCGCGCGCCTTTTCTTCCGGCGCTGCGTCGATCTGGTCATACGCCTTCGCTTCGCCGCCAAACTTCTGCGTCAGAACCGTCGTGATCGCTGCCGTCAGCGTGGTCTTGCCGTGGTCAACGTGACCGATCGTGCCGACGTTCACGTGCGGCTTGGTCCGTTCGAATTTACCTTTAGCCATGTTTCTCTTCTTTCAAAAAGTTAATCGTTGAATGACTTGCCGCGCGCTTACTTCGACTTCGCGTTGATGATCGCTTCCGACACATTGCGCGGTGCTTCTGCGTAATGCTTGAACTCCATCGTGTACGTTGCACGACCTTGGGTCAGCGAACGCAGCGACGTCGAGTAGCCGAACATTTCCGACAGCGGCACTTCGGCGCGGACGATCTTGCCGCCACCCACCATGTCGTCCATGCCCTGGACGATGCCGCGACGACCCGACAGATCGCCCATCACGTTGCCCATGTAATCTTCCGGCGTTTCGACTTCAACTGCCATCATCGGTTCGAGGATGACCGGTTGAGCCTTGCGCATTGCTTCCTTGAACGCCATCGAACCGGCCATGCGGAACGCATTTTCGTTCGAGTCAACGTCGTGGTACGAACCGAAAGTCAGGTGAACCTTCACGTCAACGACCGGGAAGCCTGCCAGCACGCCCGACTTCAGCGTTTCCTGGATACCCTTGTCCACTGCCGGAATGTATTCACGCGGAATCACGCCGCCCTTGATCTCGTCGAGGAACTCGTAACCCTTACCCTGCTCGTTCGGCTCGAGCGTGATGACCGCGTGGCCATACTGACCGCGACCGCCCGACTGCTTGACGAACTTGCCGTCAACGTCTTCCGCCTTGCCACGAATCGTTTCGCGGTAAGCCACTTGCGGCTTGCCAACCGTTGCTTCCACGCCGAATTCGCGCTTCATACGGTCAACCAGAATTTCGAGGTGGAGCTCGCCCATGCCCGAAATAATAGTTTGACCCGATTCTTCGTCCGTTTGCACGCGGAACGACGGATCTTCCTGAGCCAGACGGTTCAGGGCGAGACCCATCTTTTCCTGGTCCGGCTTCGTCTTCGGCTCAACGGCCTGCGAAATCACCGGCTCCGGGAAAATCATGCGTTCCAGCACGATCGGGCTTTGCGGATCGCACAGCGTATCACCCGTCGTTGCGTCTTTCAGGCCGACTGCAGCAGCGATGTCACCGGCGCGCACTTCCTTGATTTCTTCGCGCTGGTTCGCGTGCATCTGCAGAATACGACCCAGACGTTCCTTCTTGTCCTTGGTCGCGTTCAGCACCGTGTCACCCGAATTCACGACACCCGAATACACACGGAAGAAGATCAGCTGGCCGACGAACGGGTCGGTCATGATCTTGAATGCCAGTGCCGAGAACTTTTCGTCGTCAGCAGCGCGGCGTTCGCCCTTCTCACCGTTTTCGAGTTCGCCCGTAACCGGCGGAATGTCGATCGGCGACGGCAGGAAGTCGAGCACGGCGTCCAGCATCCGTTGCACGCCCTTGTTCTTGAACGCGGTGCCGCACAGCATCGGCTGGATTTCGCAAGCGATCGTACGGTCGCGCAGACCCTTGATGATTTCCTCTTCGGAGAGCTCGCCCTCTTCCAGGTACTTGTTCATCAATTCTTCGCTCGACTCAGCCGCGGCTTCGATCATCTTTTCGCGCCATTCATTGCACGAATCAACGAGTTCTGCCGGAATTTCTTCGTACGAGAACTTGGTGCCCTGGGACGCTTCGTCCCAAATGATCGCCTTCATCTTCATCAGATCGACGACACCCGTGAAGTTCTCTTCAGCGCCGATAGGCACCACGACAGGAACCGGGTTCGCCTTCAGACGCAGCTTGAGCTGGTCGTAGACCTTGAAGAAGTTCGCGCCGGTACGGTCCATCTTGTTGATGAACGCGAGACGGGGAACCTTGTACTTGTTAGCCTGGCGCCACACCGTTTCCGACTGCGGCTGCACGCCGCCCACTGCGCAGTACACCATGCACGCGCCGTCAAGCACGCGCATCGAGCGCTCAACTTCAATCGTGAAGTCGACGTGACCCGGGGTGTCGATGATGTTGATGCGGTGCTCAGCGCGATCGCCTGCCATGCCCTTCCAGAAGGCCGTAGTCGCAGCGGACGTGATGGTAATACCACGTTCCTGCTCCTGCTCCATCCAGTCCATGGTGGCGGCGCCGTCGTGAACTTCACCAATCTTGTGGTTCACGCCGGTGTAAAACAGAATGCGCTCGGTCGTCGTCGTTTTGCCGGCGTCGATGTGAGCGCTAATACCGATATTGCGGTAGCGCTCGATAGGTGTCTTGCGAGCCACTTTGATCCTCTATGGGGATAACGCGATGCGAGAAATACCCATCGCGCCGTAACACAAACGGGCGAGGCGCCTGATAAGCGCACCCGCCCGGAATATCTTCCGATTTTGCAGCCAACCCGGGTCGGGAAGCTTAGAAACGGAAATGCGAGAACGCCTTGTTGGCTTCTGCCATCCGGTGAACTTCGTCGCGCTTCTTCATCGCGCCGCCACGGCCTTCAGCCGCTTCGGAGAGTTCACCTGCCAGACGCAGGGCCATCGACTTCTCGCTGCGCTTTTTCGCAGCCTCACGCAACCAACGCATCGCCAATGCCATACGACGCGACGGACGCACTTCGACCGGAACCTGATAGTTCGCACCACCAACGCGACGGCTCTTCACTTCGACCACCGGCTTCACGTTGTTGAGCGCTACCGTGAACACTTCCAGCGGGTCCTTGCCACCCTTGGTCTGGATCTGTTCAAAAGCGCCGTACACGATACGCTCGGCAACTGACTTCTTGCCGGAGAGCATCAGCACGTTCATGAACTTGGCTACATCTACGTTACCGAACTTCGGATCCGGCAACACTTCCCGCTTGGGGACTTCGCGACGACGCGGCATGTTTCTTCCTTTAACTTTTTCAGTTGGAGCTAGATCTAGCCCCGCGGCCACCAACTAACCCGATTCATCTCTTACGACTTACCAGCCTGGTCGGGTGACCACTTACTCGACAGCACCGGTGATTCCGGCACCACCGCTAATACGCCTTTTCAGGCGACCTGAACCTACTGACCGGCTGATTACTTGCCAGCCTTGGCGCGCTTCGCACCGTACTTCGAACGAGCTTGCTTACGATCCTTGACGCCCTGGGTATCCAGCGAGCCACGAACCATGTGGTAACGCACACCCGGCAAGTCCTTCACACGACCGCCGCGAATCAGCACGACCGAGTGTTCCTGCAGGTTGTGGCCTTCACCACCGATGTACGAAATGACTTCGAAGCCGTTCGTCAGGCGCACCTTGGCGACCTTACGAAGTGCCGAGTTCGGCTTCTTCGGCGTCGTGGTGTACACACGGGTGCACACGCCGCGACGCTGGGGGCAGTCCTGCAAAGCCGGGCTCTTGCTCTTCACTGTTTCCGAAGCGCGGCCTTTGCGAACCAGTTGATTGATGGTTGGCATTGTTTATTCCTGAAATTGAACAAAATCGACGCATATCTTTCTGGGCAAAGCAGAAACGATTGCGCATCGAACTTCCGGAGCGGTTGGCCGCTGCCTGAGTTGACTAGCGAGTCGACCCAGCGAACGACATTCCAAGAACCGGAACCTAGCATAATATTCCGAAAAGGCTAAGCGCGTCAATAGCTTGCACTGGCCGAAGCCCCCGCCTTATCCCCATTTGCCCCATTTGCCTAGTCGGCGCTGACGACTTCGAGGAGTTCCCACCCAAACCGGTCGAGCTTTCGCGTTCCCATGCCCGGAATGTGACGCAGATCTTCGATCGAGCCCGGCCCGTTGCGGGCAATCTCCGCCAAGGTGGCGTCGTGGAAAATCACATACGCCGGCACACCGTCGCTCTTGGCGGTTTCGGTGCGCCAGGCGCGCAGGCGCTCCCAGCGAGCCCGCTCACGCGGCCCCATGCCAATGGTCGGATCGGCGCGTTCAGTCGTGCGGCCCGAAGACTGGCGCGTGCGGGTCGGTTTTACGTAGCGCCGCATGGTGACGCTTTGCTCGCCTTTGAGCACAGGCTTGCTCGTCTCGGTGAGCACGAGGGAACCGAAACCTTCGTGATCGACGGTCAGATAACCAAAAGCAACCAGTTGACGGAAAATTGCGCGCCATTCGGGTTCGCCGAGCGTCGCGCCGATCCCGAAGGTGGTGAGCTTTTCATGGCCACGCTGCAGGATCTTCTCGCTGCGATTGCCGCGCAAGATGTCGATCAAGTGGCCCGCGCCGAAGTGAAACCCGCTCGCCCGCTGTGCACGGAATACGCATGACAGCGCCATCTGCGCCTCGCGCGTCGCCTCCCAGGTGTCGGGCGGCTCGAGGCAGGTATCGCAATTCCCGCACGGCTGGCTGGTTTCACCAAAGTAGTTCAGCAGACGCACGCGGCGGCAGGTCGCGGCCTCGCACAAGCCGAGCAGCGCGTCGAGCTTGCCCGTTTGCACGCGCTTGTGCGCATCGTCGGCGTCCGACTCGTCGATCATCTTGCGCTGCTGCACGACGTCGCCGAGCCCGTACGCCATCCAGGCGTTCGCCGGCATGCCGTCGCGTCCGGCACGGCCGGTTTCCTGGTAGTAGCCTTCGACGCTCTTCGGCAAATCGAGGTGGGCCACAAAACGAACATCCGGCTTGTCGATGCCCATGCCGAACGCAATGGTCGCGCACATCACCACGCCTTCCTCGCGCTGAAACATCTCCTGATGCTTCTGGCGGATTTCGAACTCCATACCTGCGTGGTAAGGCAGCGCCCGCATGCCCTTCTCTTTTAACCACTCCGCAGTCTCTTCGACCTTTCGGCGCGACAGGCAATACACCACGCCGGCGTCCGTCGTGCCGTCCGGACGCGTGTGTTCGGCACGAATGAAGTCGAGCAACTGGGTACGCGCATTGTCCTTCTCGACAATGCGGTAGCGGATATTCGGGCGATCGAAACTGGATACGAAAACGCGCGCGTCATCCAGCGCCAGCCGGTGAATGATTTCGTCACGGGTGATGGCGTCCGCGGTCGCGGTCAGCGCAATGCGCGGCACGTTCGGGAAACGCTCGTGCAGCACCGACAACTGGATATATTCGGGCCGGAAGTCGTGCCCCCATTGCGACACGCAGTGCGCTTCGTCAATGGCAAACAAACCGATACGGGTGCGTTCGAGCAATTCCTGAAACCGGTTGGTCATCAACCGCTCAGGCGCCACGTAGAGAAGGTCAATCTCACCTTCACGCAGCGCCCGCTCGGTGGCCGCTGCTTCGGGTCCGGACAAGGTCGAATTCAGATACGCCGCACGCACACCCACTTCCTTCAGCGCGGCGACCTGGTCCTGCATCAGTGCAATAAGCGGTGACACGACAATGCCAGCGCCGAGACCCGCTTCCCGTCGCACCAGCGATGGAATCTGATAGCACAGCGATTTGCCGCCGCCCGTGGGCATGAGTACGAGGCAATCGCCGCCTCCAGCTACGTGTTCGACAATTTCGCCTTGCTGCCCTCGGAACGCGGGATAACCGAATACTTCGTTAAGGATTTCGAGCGGACGGGACATGAATTTCAGAGGAGCAGCGTAATGCCGGTGACACGAATTTTACCAATGCATCAGCCGCGACCACTCGAATAAGTGCGCATTTAGCCGAACGGCCTAGATACCGCGCTCTCTGCGGCCTGCCGCGCCCGTGCCATCACCCAACAATCACCAGAACTGGTTGCCGAGCTGGAAGTAGACCTCGTGCACACCTGCGGGCGCTGCGGCGACGCCCAGATATAGCGGCCCCAGCGATGTGGTCATGCCGAGAAATACGCTCGCACTGGATCGCCAGGGTCCTCTGCCGAATCCCTTTGACGTGCTCCAGACATTGCCCGCCTCGAGACTGGTGCCGATAAATAGGTCCCGCATGGGCCCTGATTCAAGGTGCTTGAGCTGGCCCAGATACGTGACGCGCCCATACAGCACGTAGTTGCCGCTGAATTGCTGCGGCGCGTACGCGGCCAGGTGCTGGAATCCGCCCAGCGTGAAGTTATACGGTCCGTCGTCGCTGAGGTGGCCGAACTGCCCGCCGGCCTCCAGCGCCACATTTACGCTATGTACCCCGTAGCTCGTTGCCCACAACGAACGAATCTGTGCCGTGTTGTATTTGCCTTCTGACTGATCCAGCGCCATCTCCGCGTACCCGTCCACGAAGTAACCGTGCCGCGGAAACACCACTTGATCCAGTTGGTCGACTTTCGCCTCGACGCGGATGACCGTTTGAGTGGTCGAAAACGAGGGCAACGCAAAAGTCCCGATATCAGAAGTATTGGTCGGGTCTACAAACAGCGACGAGGTCGATGCGACGTTTGAGGTATGCACCTGCGCCGCCTCCGCTCGCACCTCTCCAAGCTTCCCCAGCGGCATCCCGATCGCGACCCCGGCGCGCAACTCCTGCTGCCGGTAAATCGCAACAGGTTGCGCGTCAACGTCAGCGTCGTCGTTATAGACGTTGGCCTGACTGCGTTTGATCGATGCATAAGGGCCAATGTATATCCCGTCCAGAGAGAAGAGCGGCTGACGTAATTCGGTGCGCCAGTACAGGTCGCGACTGCCGAGCACGATGTCGTTACGCCATGACAGCCCGCTTTGAGTGAGCCAGGGGCGGCGATGGCCGATCCGCAAAGTGAAGTCGCCATCGCCACTGAAGTTGCTCGATAGTCCAAGGCCGAACAGCAGGAAGTTGGGTCCCCAACTCTTTGAGTCAGCCTCCACTTTCAAAACGCGATCGCCCAGCGGCCCGGTGAAAGTCTGCGACACACTCTGGAAATCGTCTGAATTGTCCAGCGACTGGAGATCCCGGCCGATTACCGCGGCATCGTACGCGTCACCCGGTCGGGTATGCAGGGCCTGCGCGACCCGCGCCGCAGGGACGGGGCCGACGGTCGTGACTTCAACGCGATCGACGTGAGTATCGGGCGGCAGGAAAGCCTGTTCATTGCGATTGGCCAGCCATGTTGCGTAGATTTCCGGCGGAACTGACAACGCGGCGAATTGGGTCGAATCGCGCTCGACGGCGCCCGCGCCGGCGGCGATCCCCTTGTTTGCTCCCGCGAAGTCCGTGAACGACAGATCTCCGAGATCCGGTTCGAGCAAAATGTCCGACGGGCGCAAGGAGGCCTTTTGTATGCGCACGTTCTGACCGATGAGCATGCCGACCATCTGCTGCGTGACGCCCGCCATCGACGTGAGTTCGCCCGCACGTCTGAGCGGCGTGCCGATATTGACCGCAATCACGATATCGGCCCCCATCTCTCGGGCGATATCAACCGGCAGGTTGCGCACCACACCGCCATCCACGAGAGTACGGCCATCGAGCGGAACTGGCGCGAATAAACCAGGGACTGCCATGCTCGCCCGAATTGCGAGCGGTAGCGAGCCACGTCTCAGCACCACCATCTGACCTGTTTCAAGGTCCGTGGCTACTGCGCGAAACGGGACGGGCAAGTTGTCGAAATCGACGTCCCCCGGCAAGCGGCTCGTGTTGGCTTGCAACAGGGCAAGCAATTGTTTGCCATATACGAGTCCGGTTGCCGTCTTGATCCGGCCGTCGCCGAAACCAAGCGGCAAGCCAAGCGGATAGCGCATCTCATCGCTTCGAACCGCCTCCGGCTTCTCGTGGCGCGCGCTTCGGTCGAAAGCGACGTCCGTGAGATCGATCCCAGCGAGCGCAGCTTCAATCTCGGTGGCGCGCATACCACTCGCATACAGCCCGCCAATGACCGCACCCATGCTCGTACCTGCGATGCAATCGATCGGCACATGCAGACGTTCCAGTTCCTTGAGTACACCGATGTGCGCGTATCCCCGCGCACCGCCGCCCGACAGCACGAGGCAGATCCTGGGCCGCGTAGTGCTGGAGGCAGGCTGATGGCCCTCGAATGCCGGCGGCACACTGGTGCTCGCGTACGCAACGGATATTCCGAGGATCATGGCGAACGCAATCCGCATGATCCATTTGCAAATCACGCTACCGCCCCGTCAGTTCGCTCACGATGGCAACATAACGTTGCATCGCAATGTCGCGGGACGTGCCGCGCAGTTGCGTCCACGCGTCGTACTTGGCGCGCGCAACGATCTGCGTCAGCGGCGGGCGCTCGCCGGCGGCATCTCCGGAGCGGCTCTGCTTGTAAAGCGCATAGAGTCGCAATGCGTCGCTGTTCGAGGGGCGCGCGGCTAGCCTAGTGGCATCCTTGACAGCCTTCTCGAACGCGTCGTTGAGCGCTGCGCTTTCAGGCGAAGCTTTATCCAACGTCTCGTTCTGCAACACGTCCGGGCGCACCGCACCACCAACCGGAAGCTCGCTTCCGGTGTTGGCTGCCGGTTGATGTGCGGCTGCCGCAGCACGCCAGAAGGCATCCTCCGTGGCAGGCTCATCTGGTCGGTAGGTAACCGCCTGAATCCGCTGGTCGCCAAACATGAAGGCGAGCGTGCCCGTGACCGACAGGCTTTGCCCGGCAGCCGTCGCTCTCGATCTAACAGGCAGGGTGGCCGTATCGTCGAGAAACTCGGGTGTACCCGCGGCCGCGGCGGCGAACGTGCCGTCCGACCAGCTCATGAAACAGGAGAAAAGCTCGATGAGGGCGTTTCGATCCGGATAGACACGGGCGAGCGGGTTCTCACCTCGTTGGTCCCAACGGACTGTCCATGAAAACAGCGCGAACAGATCCTCGTACCGCTGCTCGCGCAGCGCCTCGATGTAACGCTCGACGAGTGCTCTCGCTTCTTCCGGCGTACAGCGTGCAACCGGTGCGACCGCAGTCTTCGCGGTTGGCGTGGCGCCGATGAACGCCAGCAGGCTGTTCGCAACCTGCTCGCGATCGTTGTCGATACAAATCAAGTGGTAACTGTTCTCGAGCACGACGACACGAGCGTCGGGCACAGCGCGCTCGATGAACTCGGCGGACTTCAGACTCGTCAACTCGTCTTCACGTGAATGCAGAACGAGCACAGGGCAGCGTATCTGCGACGCTTCCTGCAAAACGATGGCACGCAGGCGGTCCACTTCGCGAATGCAGGTAAGCGGCACCCAGCGGTAATGAAAATTGTCGCCGCGCTCAACCTTCGCCTTGACGATGTTGCGCACCAATGCGTTTTTAATGCCGTAAGGCTCGCCTTCCTCAACTTTCATGCGCGCGGGCAGCAACGGCACGTAGTACAGCAAATGGCGCGCCGCGCGATACCAGGGCGTGCTCCAGCCGTCGAGAAAGACCGGCGGCGCCAGCGTCACGAGCCGCCCCTTGGTGTGTCGTTCGCGGGCACACAGGATTGCGGCAAGCAACGCGCCCATGCACATGCCGACCACGTGAACCTGGTCGTATTGGTCCACGAGCTCGCGGTATTTTTGCGTGACCGCGTCAATCCAGTGTTCAGCGCGCACATCGTTCAACGCATCCGGTGAAACGCCATGCCCGGGCAACGTCAACGAATGCGTTTCGATGCCGCAACGCTGCAAGCGCTTGTGCATCGACCCGAGGTCGAACTGCGTTCCACCGAGACCATGAATCAGTAAAGCTGCCATGCCTGTACTCATGGCTCGCCTCACTGCTCAGCAACGCGGCGCCAGACGCCGGCAACCAGTGCGACGCTTCCGTCTGAATCAGGCAAGGCCGAGCCAACGTCGGTCAGGCTGATCCATCGCCCTTCCCTGTTGGGATCGGCTAAGCGGAAGTGCAACGGATCAAGGAGCGCCCCGGCAGCGGGAACGTCACTCGCCCAGTGTTGGCGTAGACGATCGCGATCGAGAGGATGGACGAGCGCGAGCGCTTGATCGACCGTCGAAAGGCGGCTGGCCGTATTCCCTACGACACGCTCCAGATCGCCGGTCCATTCGAACGCGGCTGTATGCGGGTCGATGCAATACGTGACAAGTCCGCCGCCCGCCAGCGCAAGTTCCAGACGGACACGGGCCCGCTCCGCTTGCACGAGCGCACGCCCGCGTTCGAATTGAAGTGCGTGTACTGTCAGTACCAGGATGGCGCTCACGCCTAGATACAGTTGCGCCTGAAACAGATACTCGCTCGGGCTCACGGCGAGTGATGCGAATGGCCCTGCTCCATGAGATGTCTGCGCAAGGCAAATCAGCGCGAGACTCAACACGGCCACCGTGCCGCCCCGCGCTCCGTACACGATCGCAACGATCACCACGCAGAACATGGGCAAATACAGAAGACACGCGCCGACAAATGCTCCGAGGCTCTCGCTCGCGCTTTCGCTAAACAGCCAGAGAGACAGGCCGATCAAACCCACGAAGGCCAACCCACCGGTGGCCGTGTCTGCCAGGTTGCGGTCGACCGAGCGAGCCGTTCGGAACTGTGCCCAGACGATCAGCAATGGCGTCGTGATGCAAATGCCCACGAAGATTGCCGCGCCCCAGTGACCCATGGGCTGCAGGAACGGCGTATGTTTGACGAACGCAAAATAGGCCGCGCCGCCCCCGCCGAGAATTACGGAACTGATGAGCGCAGCCAGAACTACGCTTCGTATGAGATGCATTCCCTCGAGCTGAGCTCCGGCCAGCCTCACCGTCCATGCGGCCACGATGGGACCAACGCCAGCGAGCGCACCAAGCACAACGGAAGCGACGAGGTCGCGCCCGCCAAGATGCGACAGGACGATTTGGCCCAGCGAGAAGATAAGTGCAAGCGACGCCCACGACGCGGGCGCGCATAGCAGCATGGCTGCGAGGCTCACGCCCGCGGGGAACCAGACGGACGGGGCGAGAGCAAGACTGGGGACGTTGAACTGCCCTGAGACCGCGCCAGCGGCAACATACAGGACGAGCCACAGCGAGGCGTCTGCGAGACGCAACTTTCGAGTTTTGGAGTTCATTCGGCCACTGCAGCGGAGCGAATGCGGCAGCCTGGCAAGCTGACGCACTTCGGATTGTCAAAATCCGGTGCGCGTCGTTGTATGTCTGCCTGCACGCCCGGAGAGCCGAGCCAAATGCTAAATAGCTATGCCGAGAGGAAGTACCAGAGGAATCCGAAGCAACGCGCGGAAACGTCCTCAAGTGCTGGGAGGAAAACTCAGTCTTGTGGGGAGACGGCCGGCGCGATGGTCCGGTGTCGCTGAGGTCAAGGCGAACAGCCGCGCAACAATGGCGCGTCGACTTCAATGCGAAAAAAAAGCCGCCCAGTCGAAACTGGGCGGCTTTGCGAGCGGGTGATTTGAAGCGGCTTGCGCCGCCCGAACTTACTCGTTGGAGTGTTGCTGTTCAGCAGCCGGGGTTTCCGGCGTACCGAATTCGAACGACTCTTCCGCTGCGATCTGATCGAAACGCTCGCGGTCGGACAGTTCCTTGCTCTTGCGTGCCTTGTGGAACGCGAGACCCGTACCGGCCGGAATCAGACGGCCGACGATCACGTTTTCCTTCAGACCACGCAGGTCGTCGCGCTTGCCCATAATCGCCGCTTCGGTCAACACGCGGGTCGTTTCCTGGAACGATGCCGCAGAGATGAACGAGTCGGTCGACAGCGACGCCTTCGTGATACCGAGCAACACGTTTTCGTACGTTGCCGGACGCTTGTCTTCCGCGATCATACGGTCGTTCTCGTCGAGCATATCCGACCGCTCGACCTGTTCGCCCGGGATGAAACGCGTATCGCCGTTGTCCGTAATCTGCACACGGCGCAGCATCTGACGAACAATCACTTCAATGTGCTTGTCGTTGATCTTCACGCCTTGCAGACGGTACACGTCCTGCACTTCGTCCACGATGTAACGCGACAGCGCTTCGACGCCCTGCAGACGCAGGATGTCGTGCGGATCCGCCGGCCCGTCCACGATCATTTCGCCCTTGTTGACGACCTGACCATCGTGTACCAGAACCTGCTTTTCCTTCGCGATCAGGAACTCGTGCTGGTTGCCCTCGAGGTCCGTGATAACGAGACGCTGCTTGCCCTTCGTGTCCTTACCAAACGACGTCGTACCCGTGACTTCCGCCAGGATACCTGCGTCCTTCGGCGAACGTGCTTCGAACAGTTCCGCCACACGCGGCAGACCGCCGGTAATGTCACGCGTCTTCTGCGATTCAGTCGGGATACGTGCGAGCACCTCACCCACCTGCACCTGCTGACCGTCCTTCACGGTGATCAGAGCGCCGACCTGGAAGCCGATCTGCACCGAGTGCTCGGTGTTCGGGATCTTGACTTCTTCGCCGCTCGCGTCGAGCAGTTTGACCTGCGGACGCACCGTCTTCGAAGCCTGCGAACCACGGCGCTTCACGTCGATCACGACCAGCGTTGAGAGACCCGTCACATCGTCGATCTGCTTGGCAACCGTCACGCCTTCTTCGACGTTTTCGAACTTCACCGTACCACCGTACTCGGTGATGATCGGACGCGTCATCGGATCCCACGTGGCCAGTTGCGTGCCGGCCTTGATCTGCGCGCCGTCCAGTTGCAACAGCGTCGCGCCGTATGGCACCTTGTGACGTTCACGCTCACGACCGTGGTCGTCGGTGATCATTGCTTCGCCCGAACGCGAGATGACGATCTGCTCGCCCTTCGCATTCGTCACGTAACGCATCGTCGACGTGAAACGGACCGTACCGTTCGACTTGGCTTCAACCGACGAAGCCACTGCCGCACGCGATGCCGCGCCACCGATGTGGAACGTACGCATCGTAAGCTGCGTGCCCGGCTCACCGATCGACTGTGCAGCGATCACGCCCACTGCTTCGCCAACGTTGACCGACGAGCCGCGGCCCAGGTCGCGGCCGTAGCAGGCTGCGCACAGACCGTAACGCGTTTCGCAGGTGAGCGGCGTACGCACGCGCACTTCGTCGATGCCGAGGCGTTCGATTTCTTCGACCGCGTCTTCGTCGAGCAACGTGCCTGCTTCGTACAGCGTTTCCTGCGATTCCGGATTGACGACGTCCGCCACCGCCACACGACCGAGGATACGGTCACGCAGCGCTTCGACGACTTCACCGCCTTCGACCAACGCCTTCATGGCGACGCCGTTCGACGTACCGCAATCGTCTTCGACCACCACCAGATCCTGCGTCACGTCAACGAGACGACGCGTCAGGTAACCCGAGTTTGCCGTCTTCAGTGCCGTATCAGCCAGACCCTTACGTGCACCGTGGGTCGAGATGAAGTACTGCAACACGTTCAGGCCTTCGCGGAAGTTCGCCGTAATCGGCGTCTCGATGATCGAGCCGTCCGGCTTCGCCATCAGGCCACGCATACCGGCCAGCTGACGAATCTGAACTGCGGAACCACGCGCGCCCGAGTCGGCCATCATGTAGATGGAGTTGAACGACTCTTGACGCGTTTCGTTGCCGTCGCGATCGACCACCGGCTCCGTCGAGAGCTGTTCCATCATCGCCTTGCCGACCGCTTCCGACGTTGCCGACCAGATGTCGACCACGTTGTTGTAGCGCTCTTGCGAAGTGACGAGACCCGACATGTACTGACGGTCGTATTCCTTCACCTTCTTCGCGGCGTCGCCGACGATGGTTTCCTTCTGCGGCGGCACGAGCATGTCGTCCACGCAGATCGAGATACCAGCGCGCGTTGCCAGACGGAAGCCCGACTGCATCAACTGGTCGGCGAAAATCACCGTTTCACGCAGACCGCACTTGCGGAACGCGGTGTTGATGAGGCGCGAGATTTCCTTCTTCTTCAGCGGTTTGTTCAGCACCGAGAACGGCAGGCCCGGCGGCAGGATTTCCGACAGGATTGCACGGCCCACGGTCGTTGCGTACAGCGTGATCTTCGGCACGAACGCCGGCGCGCCTTCCGACTTGTCTTCGTTGTGGACCATTTCCGTGATCCGCACGTTGACGCGCGAGGCCAGCTCGACTTCCTTGTTCTCGTATGCACGCAGCGCTTCCGAGACGCCCGTGAACGTCAGGCCTTCGCCCTTGCCGTTCACTGCTTCACGGGTCGCGTAGTACAGACCGAGCACGATATCCTGCGACGGCACGATCGACGGATCGCCGTTGGCCGGGAACAGGACGTTGTTCGACGCTAGCATCAACGTACGCGCTTCCATCTGCGCTTCGAGCGACAGCGGCACGTGCACAGCCATCTGGTCACCGTCGAAGTCGGCGTTGAACGCCGCGCAAACGAGCGGGTGCAGTTGGATTGCCTTACCTTCGATCAGCACCGGCTCGAACGCCTGAATGCCAAGACGGTGCAGCGTCGGCGCACGGTTCAACATGACCGGATGTTCGCGGATCACCTCTTCGAGGATGTCCCACACCACCGGCGTCTGGTTCTCGACTTCCTTCTTCGCAGCCTTGATGGTGGTAGCGACACCCATCACTTCGAGCTTGTTGAAGATGAACGGCTTGAACAGTTCGAGCGCCATCAGCTTCGGCAGACCGCACTGATGCAGCTTGAGCGTCGGGCCGACCACGATCACCGAACGGCCCGAGTAGTCGACGCGCTTACCGAGCAAGTTCTGACGGAAACGACCGCCCTTACCCTTGATCATGTCAGCGAGCGACTTCAGCGGACGCTTGTTCGCGCCGGTCATGGCCTTACCACGACGACCGTTATCCAGCAGCGAGTCGACGGCTTCCTGCAGCATCCGCTTTTCGTTGCGGACGATGATCTCAGGCGCCTTCAGTTCGAGCAGACGCTTCAACCGGTTGTTACGGTTGATCACGCGGCGATACAGGTCGTTCAGGTCCGACGTCGCGAAACGGCCACCGTCCAGCGGCACCAGCGGACGCAGTTCCGGCGGCAGCACCGGCAGCACTTCGAGCACCATCCAGTCAGGCTTGATGCCCGAACGCTGGAAAGCCTCGAGCACCTTCAGGCGCTTCGCGTACTTCTTGATCTTCGCTTCCGAACCCGTGTTCTTGAGTTCGGTACGGAGCATCTCGACCTGTTCGTCGATGTTGATCGCGCGCAGCAGTTCGCGCACGCCTTCCGCGCCCATCTCGGCGCGGAATTCGTCACCGTACTCTTCGACCTTGTTGTAGTAATCCTCTTCGGTCATGATCTGCCGCGCTTTCAGCGGCGTCATGCCCGGATCGATCACCACATATGCTTCGAAGTACAGCACGCGTTCGATGTCGCGCAGCGTCATGTCGAGCACCATGCCCAGACGCGACGGCAGCGACTTCAGGAACCAGATGTGCGCGACCGGCGAGGCCAGTTCGATGTGGCCCATCCGTTCACGACGCACCTTCGCCAGCGTGACTTCAACGCCGCACTTTTCGCAGATCACACCACGGTGCTTCAGGCGCTTGTACTTGCCGCACAGGCATTCGTAGTCCTTGATCGGCCCGAAAATCTTCGCGCAGAACAGACCATCACGTTCCGGCTTGAACGTCCGGTAGTTGATGGTTTCCGGCTTCTTCACTTCACCGAACGACCACGAACGGATCTTGTCCGGCGAGGCCAGACCGATCTTGATTGCGTCAAAAACTTCTTCTTGTTGGACTTGCTTGAATAGATCGAGCAGAGCTTTCATTGCCTTCTCTCCGTAGTCCGATTAGTTGCGGTCGAGGTCGATATCAATACCGAGCGAGCGGATTTCCTTCACCAACACGTTGAAGGATTCCGGCATGCCTGCATCGATCACGTGATCGCCCTTGACCAGGTTCTCATAGACCTTGGTCCGGCCAGTCACGTCGTCCGACTTCACCGTCAGCATTTCCTGCAGCACGTACGATGCGCCGTACGCTTCGAGCGCCCACACTTCCATCTCACCGAAACGCTGGCCACCAAACTGCGCCTTACCGCCCAACGGCTGCTGCGTCACGAGCGAGTACGGGCCCGTGGAACGCGCGTGCATCTTGTCGTCGACCAAGTGGTGCAGTTTCAGGTAGTGCATGTAGCCGACCGTGACCGTACGCTCGAACATCTCGCCCGTGCGGCCGTCGTACAGGCGAACCTGGTTCTTCGACGGCGTCATGCCGAGGTTCTTCGCGATGTCGTCCGGGAACGCCAGATCCAGCGCGCGCGACATTTCTTCTTCCGTCGCACCGTCGAACACCGGCGTAGCAAACGGAACGCCTTCGCGCAGGTTCTTCGCCAGTTCGACGATCTCGTCGTCCGTGAAGCTTTCCAGCTCTTCAGCGCGGCCCGACTCGTTGTAGATCTTGGTCAGGAATTCGCGCAGTTCTTCGATCTTCGCCTGACGCTGCAGCATTTCGCCGATACGCCAGCCGAGACCCTTCGCGGCCCAACCCAGATGCACTTCGAGAACCTGACCCACGTTCATCCGCGACGGCACGCCGAGCGGATTCAGCACGACGTCAGCCGGACGGCCATCGGCCATGTACGGCATGTCTTCGATCGGAACGATCTTCGACACCACACCCTTGTTACCGTGACGGCCGGCCATCTTGTCGCCAGGCTGCAGGCGGCGCTTGACTGCCAGATACACCTTGACCATCTTCAGCACGCCCGGCGGCAGTTCGTCGCCTTGCGTGAGCTTCTTGCGCTTCTCTTCGAACGCCAGGTCGAACTGGTGACGCTTCTGTTCGATCGAGTCCTTGATGGCTTCGAGCTGTGCCGCTGCTTCTTCGTCCGCGAGGCGGATGTCGAACCAGTGGTAGTGATCCAGATCTTGCAGGTAAGCCTGATCGATCTTGGTGCCCTTCGCCAGCTTCTTCGGGCCACCGTTCGCGACCTTGCCGTCGAGCATACGTGCGAGACGCTGGAACGCGTCGCCTTCCACGATACGCAACTGGTCGTTCAGGTCGAGGCGATAGCGCTTCAGTTCATCGTCGATGATCTGTTGCGCACGCTTGTCGCGCTGGATGCCTTCACGCGTGAACACTTGCACGTCGATGACCGTGCCGCTCATGCCCGACGGCACGCGCAGCGACGTATCCTTCACGTCCGAAGCCTTCTCACCGAAGATCGCGCGCAGCAGCTTTTCTTCCGGCGTCAGCTGGGTTTCGCCCTTCGGCGTGACCTTGCCGACCAGCACGTCGCCTGCTTCGACTTCAGCGCCGATGTAGACGATGCCCGACTCGTCGAGACGGCCGAGTTGCACTTCAGCCAGGTTCGAGATGTCGCGCGTGATTTCTTCCGGTCCGAGCTTCGTGTCGCGAGCCACGACGTTCAGTTCTTCGATATGGATCGAGGTGTAGCGGTCATCAGCAACCACCTTTTCCGAGATCAAGATCGAGTCTTCGAAGTTGTAGCCGTTCCACGGCATGAACGCGACCAGCATGTTCTGGCCGAGAGCCAGTTCGCCGAGGTCGGTCGATGCGCCGTCAGCCAGCACGTCGCCACGCGACACGATGTCGCCGACCTTCACGATCGGGCGCTGGTTGATGTTCGTGTTCTGGTTCGAACGCGTGTACTTGATCAGGTTGTAGATGTCCACGCCGACGTCGCCAGCAGCGGCTTCGTCGTCATTCACGCGAATCACCATACGGCCTGCGTCGACGTAATCCACCACGCCGCCACGGAATGCCTGAACCGTCGTACCCGAGTCGACTGCCACCGTACGTTCGATGCCGGTACCGACCACGGCCTTTTCAGGACGCAGACACGGCACAGCCTGACGCTGCATGTTCGAACCCATCAATGCGCGGTTCGCGTCATCGTGCTCGAGGAACGGAATCAGCGAAGCAGCCACGGAGACGATCTGCGACGGCGCCACGTCCATGTACTGGATGCGGTCCGGCGTAACCATCAGCGTTTCGCCTGCTTCACGCGACGACACCAGTTCGTCGGTCAGCGAGCCGTCAGCAGCCACCGCCGCGTTCGCCTGAGCGATCACGTAACGGCCTTCTTCAATTGCCGACAGATAGTCGATCTGATCCGTGACCTTGCTGTCCACGACCTTGCGATACGGCGTTTCGAGGAAGCCGTATTCGTTCAGGTGCGCGTACAGAGCGAGCGAGTTGATCAGGCCGATGTTCGGACCTTCCGGCGTTTCAATCGGGCACACACGGCCATAGTGGGTCGGGTGCACGTCGCGGACTTCAAAGCCAGCGCGCTCTCGCGTCAGACCGCCCGGGCCAAGAGCCGAAACACGGCGCTTGTGGGTGATTTCCGACAGCGGGTTGGTCTGGTCCATAAACTGCGACAACTGCGACGAACCGAAGAACTCGCGAATCGCCGAGGAAATCGGCTTCGAGTTGATCAGGTCGTGCGGCATCAGGTTTTCGCTTTCAGCCTGCCCCAGACGTTCCTTCACGGCACGTTCGACACGCACGAGACCGGCACGGAACTGGTTTTCAGCGAGTTCGCCGACGCAACGCACGCGACGATTGCCCAAGTGGTCGATGTCGTCCACTTCGCCCTTGCCGTTACGCAGCTCGACCAGGATCTTGATCGTGGCGAGGATGTCGTCGTCTTGCAGCGTCATCGGTCCGATGATCTCGTCGCGACCCACGCGACGATTGAACTTCATACGACCTACCTTGGACAGGTCGTATGCGTCTTCGCTGTAGAACAGACGGTTGAACAGCGCCTCGACCGCTTCTTCGGTCGGCGGTTCGCCCGGGCGCATCATGCGGTAGATTGCGATGCGCGCGGCCATCTTGTCCGCGGTTTCGTCGATACGCAGCGTCGACGAGATGTACGGACCTTGATCCAGATCGTTCGTGTAGAGCGTCTGGATGTCCTTGATCTTCGCTTCGCGCAGCTTCTCGAGAACGGTTTCGGTGATTTCGTCGTTCGCGTTAGCGATGACTTCACCGGTATCGCCGTCAACGACGTTCTTTGCCAGCACGCGGCCGAGCAAATAGTCTTCCGGAACCGAGATGAACTTGGTCTTCGCGTTTTCGAGGTCGCGAATGTGCTTGGCGTTGATCCGCTTGTCCTTCTGGACGATCACGTTGCCGTCACGGTCCGAAATGTCGAAGCGTGCGACTTCACCACGCAGACGCTCCGGCACGAATTCCATCTGCGCGCCTTCCGGCATCAGCGTGAAATTGTCGAACACGAAGAAGTTTGCGAGGATCTGTTCCGGCGTCAGGCCGATGGCCTTGAGCAGGATCGTGACCGGCATCTTGCGGCGGCGGTCGACGCGGAAATACAGCACGTCCTTCGGATCGAATTCGAAGTCGAGCCACGAACCACGGTAGGGGATGATACGTGCCGAGAACAGCAGCTTGCCCGAGCTATGCGTCTTGCCCTTGTCGTGTTCGAAGAACACGCCAGGCGAGCGGTGCAACTGCGAAACGATCACACGTTCCGTACCGTTGATGACGAACGAACCCGTCGGCGTCATGAGCGGAATTTCGCCCATGTACACTTCCTGTTCCTTGACTTCCTTGACGACCGGCTTGCTCGGCGATTCCTTGTCGAGCAGCACCAGGCGCACTTTCGCGCGCAGTGCCGAGCAGTACGTCAAACCGCGCTGCTGACATTCCTTGATGTTGAATGCCGGCGGCGAGAGCATGTAGCTAACGAACTCGAGACGCGCGAAACCGTTGTGAGAAACGATGGGGAAAACGGACGTAAACGCCGCTTGCAGGCCTTCCGGCTTGCGTTGCGTCGAAGACGTGTCGGCTTGCAGAAACGTGCTGAATGATTCAAGCTGGGTAGCCAGCAGGAAAGGTACTTGGTGAACGATGGGGCGTTTCGCGAAACTCTTGCGAATACGCTTCTTCTCGGTGAAGGAATATTGCATACGATCTCCGAATCACGGCGGGCATTGTTGTCGAGGCAGGATACCTTGATGAGACAACCCGAGTGTTCACCGACTGAGACCCGATGGCCGTCCGATGGCTTGAACGAGCCTAGAAGCTTGGTGGTTGGCCTCTACCAACCGCTGGCTGACGGCAGCGGATGCCTATGTTGCCCGCTACCCGACCAAACTTGCCTTCTGCAGTCGCTTCAGAAGACAAAGAGAAGCGCCAGTCAATGTTGCCGATAGGCGATTTTCTTTGGCTTCTGGGACTACGTTTTTGCTGATACGGACCTGCAAAAACGTAGCGCCCACAAAGCACAAAAAGGCCGGCGGTGCAAAACCGCCAGCCTTCGCACAGCGCGCTGAAACTTACTTGATTTCAGCTTTCGCGCCGGCTTCTTCCAGCTTCTTCTTGGCTTCTTCAGCAGCAGCCTTCGGTACCGCTTCCTTAACAGGCTTCGGTGCACCGTCGACCAGGTCCTTCGCTTCCTTCAGGCCGAGACCCGTCAGTTCACGAACAGCCTTAATAACCGAAACCTTGTTCGCGCCGACTTCCGTCAGGTTGACCGTGAATTCGGTTTGCTCTTCAGCTGCAGCAGCGCCGCCGCCTGCGCCTGCCGGGCCTGCCACTGCGACTGCAGCTGCCGACACGCCAAACTTTTCTTCGAACGCCTTAACCAGCTCGTTCAGTTCCAGAACCGACATCGAGCTTACCGCTTCGAGGATGTCTTCTTTTGCGATTGCCATTTGAAATACTCCTAAATTGAATTCGGATACAGCCAGCGATCAATCACGCTCGGCTGAAGTGCGTTACGCAGCGGTTTCTTCGCCTTGCTTCTTTTCAGCCAGCGCGGCCAGAGCGCGCGCGAAGCCAGAAACAGGTGCTTGCATAACGTACAACAGCTTGGAGAGCAGTTCTTCGCGGCTCGGGATGTTTGCCAGCGCTTGCACGCCAGCCTTGTCCATCACCTTGCCTTCGTAGGAACCGGCCTTGATGATCAACTTGTCATTGGTTTTGCCGAAGTCGTTGACGACCTTGGCAGCAGCAATTGCATCTTCCGAGATGCCGTAGATCAGAGGACCAGTCATCTGCTCTGCCAGCGGAGCAAACGGGGTACCTTCGACAGCGCGACGCGCCAGCGTGTTTTTCAACACACGAAGGTAAACCTGTTGCTCACGCGCTTTCGCGCGCAGCTTGGTCAGATCGCCAACCGCGATTCCACGATACTCAGCAAGAACGACGGTCTGGGCTTTCGCGACTTGCGCGGCAACCTCAGCGACGACGGCCTGCTTGCTTTCTTTATTGAGTGGCACGGTTAACCTCCAGATTCGATGTACGCGGCGTGCGCCTTGTACATCGCGTTCAACAACGGCGTCCGACCAGTCAGGAGTATTTCGACCGCCCGTTGACCACATTGCTGCGGACAACCAACGGTTTCATCACTACAAAACCTTTTCGGGTTCGCCATCTGCGTTGGCTTGACATTAAGGGGCCGCCTACCTGCTGCTTTCCCGCCAACGGTCTTTGACAACCGGCCGCCCAATGCAAACTGCTATCCGGCGACCGCCCAAAGCCCTTAAAACCGCCTCGACTCACATCGAGACGATGAATTTTCTTACTGTGCTGCGATCGTTGCTTGATCGACGCGGACACCCACGCCCATCGTGCTCGACAGCGCAACCTTACGCAGGTACACACCCTTGCTCGTTGCCGGCTTCGCCTTTTGCAGCGCGTCGACCAGAGCGTTCAGGTTGCTGCGCAGAGCCGTCGGCTCAAACGAAGCGCGGCCGATGGTGGCGTGAATGATACCGGCCTTGTCGACACGGAATTGCACCTGACCAGCCTTGGCGTTCTTCACAGCCGTTGCGACGTCCGGCGTCACGGTGCCGACCTTCGGGTTCGGCATCAGGCCGCGCGGGCCGAGGATCTGACCGAGCGTACCGACAACGCGCATCGTGTCCGGCGACGCGATCACGATGTCGAAGTTCAGGTTGCCTGCCTTGACTTGTTCAGCCAGGTCTTCCATACCGACGATTTCGGCGCCAGCTGCACGAGCCTGCTCGGCCTTTTCGCCTTGAGCAAACACGGCAACGCGGACCGACTTACCGGTACCAGCCGGCAGCACGACCGAGCCACGAACCACTTGGTCCGACTTCTTCGCATCAATGCCGAGTTGGACGGAAACGTCGATCGATTCGTCGAACTTGGCGCTTGCGCACTCTTTCACGAGCGACAGCGCTTCGTCGATCGCGTACAACTTCTGGCGATCAACCTTGTTTGCAAATGCTTGCAGACGCTTCGAAAGCTTAGCCATTTACACGCCCTCCACGGTGATGCCCATCGAGCGGGCGCTACCAGCGATCGTACGGACCGCTGCATCCAGGTCAGCTGCCGTCAGATCGGGCATCTTGGCCTTGGCGATGTCTTCAGCTTGAGCGCGGGTGATCTTGCCGACCTTGTCGGTGTGCGGCTTGGCCGAACCCTTGTCGATCTTCGCTGCCTTCTTGATCAGGACCGTAGCCGGCGGCGTCTTCAGAACAAACGTGAAGCTCTTGTCCGCGAAGGCGGTGATCACGACCGGAATCGGCAGACCCGGTTCCATTGCTTGAGTCTGCGCGTTAAACGCCTTGCAGAACTCCATGATATTCAGACCGCGCTGACCCAGAGCCGGACCGACCGGGGGCGACGGGTTGGCTTTACCTGCAGGAATCTGCAGCTTGATAAAGCCGATGATTTTCTTTGCCATTTTGAAAACCTCGTTGGAACACCGATCAAACAGACTTGGTGTTCAGTGAGTAGTAGCGCGCGTTCGCCGATAGGCTACTGGCGCTCCTCAACGGTCATTACGCGGACCGTAAGCGCGAAACGCGGAACGCACTGAGTGGCGCGTCCCGCAAAAATCTGATTTACAACTTCTCGACCTGACCGAATTCGAGTTCGACCGGTGTCGCACGCCCAAAGATGGTGACAGACACCCGGACGCGCGATTTTTCGTAATTCACTTCTTCGACGCTACCGTTGAAGTCCGTGAACGGACCATCCTTCACGCGAACCATTTCGCCGACTTCGAACAGGGTCTTCGGGCGCGGTTTCTCAACGCCTTCCTGCATCTGCGACATGATCTTTTCGACTTCCCGCGGGGAGATCGGGCTCGGGCGATTGCGCGCGCCGCCCACGAAACCCGTCACCTTGGCCGTGTTCTTCACGAGGTGCCACGTCTCGTCAGTCATTTCCATTTCCACCAGCACGTAGCCGGGGAAGAAACGACGCTCGGTCACCGACTTGTGACCGCCTTTAACTTCCACCACTTCTTCAGTCGGCACCAGGATCTGGCCAAACTGGTCTTGCATGCCAGCACGTTCGATGCGCTCCTGAAGCGCACGTTGCACGCTCTTCTCCATGCCGGAGTAGGCGTGCACGACGTACCAACGTTTTCCACTCGGGGATGCCGGAGTATCGCTCATATCATTTCCAACCCAGAATCGCCGAGAAAATCGCCCATTCAATGGATTTGTCGCAAATCCACAGAAATACCGCCATGATGAACACAAACGCGAACACCACGAGAGTTGTTTGCGTCGCCTCTTTACGAGTCGGCCACACAACCTTGCGGACTTCCTTGTACGAGTCCTTGGCGAATGCGATGAAACCCTTACCGGGCGCGGAGAGAAGTCCGACTGCGACACCCGCGATGACGCCAACAGCCAAGGCAGCTCCGCGGACGTACCATTCCTGGCTACCGAGCCAGAAGAACCCCACGAACCCGGCCAAGACCAGCAATACGCCCGCCGCGACCATCAGCTTGTCGCCGGAAGTATTTACAGTTTCGACGGAAGGATTCGCCATAACACCTTAACGAGCGCCACATACGGCGCGAGAGTTGGCAGGGGCAGAGGGAATCGAACCCCCAACCTTCGGTTTTGGAGACCGACGCTCTGCCAGTTGAGCTATACCCCTAAACCATTTTGGGGTTGACGACATCGCCAACCCCGAAACTTCTAATCAACGAGCACTGGCTGGCTTACTCGAGGATCTTTGCAACGACACCGGCGCCGACAGTACGGCCACCTTCACGGATGGCGAAGCGCAGACCTTCTTCCATCGCGATCGGGTTGATCAGCTTCACC
>NZ_QVQV01000015.1 GCF_003429005.1 Paraburkholderia sp. DHOC27 | reverse complement strand
CCGCATTCACCACCGAAACCGCGCCAACTTCACCACCCCGGCACCGCTTCGTTCTGCGTCGCTGCATCAGCAGCAGAGAAACGAGATTATGAAGAATCTTTTTCGTTTCGTCAACTAGTTTTTTTCGCTTTCGCTTAAAACCTGTCTGACGTCACGGCCGCTGGTTTCTGCAGCGGCTCCTCGTTCGCAACGAGGAGCCGAATAGTAGGTGAACATCGGCCAGATGACAAGGGTTTGACGAAAATGTTTTTTTGGCGTGTCACTTCCGGGTCGAATTCACTACCGCATCGAGCGGAATCGCGTCGGCCATTGCTGTGTACCCCGCGTCGCTCGGGTGGATATGATCGCCGCTGTCAAAACCTCGCCGCAGACGGTCAGGCTGCGCCGGATCACGCAGGGCCGCGTCGAAATCGACGACGCCGTCGAAGGCTTTGCCGGTCCGGATCCACTGATTCACTGCGAGGCGAATGCTCTCGCGCTGCGGCGGCAAGTCAGCGGGCGTGAGGGTCGCCCCAAACACGCGGACGCCACGTCGATGCGCCTCGGCAATCACGCGCTGATAGCCCGCAATCAGATCCGCCGCCGTGACGGACGTATGCGGGAAGTCGCAATCCAGTCCGGATCGGGCGGGCATCGAGGAAAAATTGATGTCGTTGATCCCGATCAGCAAGATGGCGGTCTTCACCCCCGCGTGCCCGAGCACGTCGCGTCCGAAGCGCCTGGCGAGGGCATCGCCATAGCACGGTGAGTCGTTGAGCAGACGATTGCCGCTAATCCCAAGATTCACAACTGCCGTCGAATGATCGCCTGCTTGCGCCAGCCGGCGCGCAAAAGCGTCCGGCCAGCGCCGGTTCTCATTCAGGCTGGAGCGCATGCCGTCGGTGATCGAATCACCAATGGCTGCCACGCTCCCCGCCGCCGGCACATCAACCGCCAAGCCCGTGACCCAGGCAAACTGGGTGAACCGCTGGCTGAACGCGCCGCTCAACGCGTCGGCGCTGTGGTTGCCCGGCAGAGACACATAATTGACCTGATTCGAGACTCGATGCCAGGCGACCAGCGTTTGCTCAGCCCCCATATACGAGCTGATGGCATACGGCGCACCCGCGACCAGATCGATCCCCACGGCGTCACTATCTACTGCTCCACCCGGCGGCACCGTAACCGCCGTTTTACCGTCGAAAGTGGCGCGAACCCCGCCGCTACCCTGCACTGCTGCCCCGCCAGTCGACCGCGCGATCCGCAATTCCTGAACGACGAGCGGCGTCACGCCGTATTCATTACTGATGTGGAGTCGGACGGAACTGCCCGAGAGTGTGGGATAGACGATCTGGCGCACCGTACGGCCCGCAACGCTCGGCGCGCGGTACAACGGCGGCAAATTCGGCTGCTGCGGAATCGGTTGCAGCGCAGTCGCCCACGCCGTAACCCACTGCCCGGGGGCGCTGGCGGCAAGGGCCGCCGGTGAAACGGCGATTTGCGTCAGGAGAGCGGCGCCGCAGGCTGCGGCCAGAGTACGAAGGGACATTCTGATAATGGGATGAGGAAAAAGCGCCCATTGTGCCCGATCGTTCGAGACGGATGCATCGCCGCATCTGTCGATATGCCGCCTTATCGCAGAAAAATCAGGCGGCGTTGGCCGAACTCATGTCCAGAGCGACTGCCTGCGCGACCTCGATCCCGTCAATGGCCGCGGAGTAGATTCCGCCCGCGTAACCCGCGCCTTCCCCGGCGGGATAGAGCCCCTCGACGTTCATGCTTTGATAATTCTCCTTGCGGCGAATCCGGATCGGCGACGAGGTCCGCGTCTCGACCCCCGTCAGCACGGCGTCATGCATGGCGAAACCGGCAATCTTCCGGTCAATCTGCGGCAGCGCTTCCCGGATAGCCTCAATCACATAATCGGGCAACGCCGTGCTCAGGTCCGTAGGATGCACGCCCGGCTTGTATGACGGCACGACGGAGCCTAATGAGGTGGAAGGCCGCCCGGCAATGAAATCGCCCACCAGTTGTCCCGGAGCACTGTAGTTGCGTCCGCCCAGCTCGAAAGCGCGCTCTTCCCATTTACGCTGGAAAGCAATGCCGGCGAGCGGGCCGCCTGGGTAGTCCTCGGGCGTAATGCCAACCACGATCCCCGCGTTGGCGTTGCGCTCCGCGCGCGAATACTGGCTCATGCCGTTCGTCACGACGCGGCCCGGCTCCGAAGTTGCCGCAACCACGGTCCCGCCAGGGCACATGCAAAAACTGTAGACCGCACGCCCGTTGCTGCAGTGATGCACCACCTTGTAATCTGCTGCGCCCAGTTCCTTATGCCCCGCGAACTTGCCGAAACGGCTGCGATCAATGAGCCCTTGGGGATGTTCAATGCGGAATCCAAGCGAAAACGGCTTCGCTTCAATATAAACACCGCGCTCGTGCAGCATCTCGAAGGTGTCGCGCGCACTGTGGCCGACCGCCAGCACCACCCGCTCGCAAGGCAGCGTCTCGCCATTCGACAGCCGTAGCGCGCGCACCTTGCCGTGCTCGATCTCGATGTCCTCGACCCGCGTCTCGAAGCGCACTTCGCCACCCAGTTCGTGGATCGTGGCGCGCATCTTCTCCACCATGCTGACCAGGCGGAAGGTACCGATGTGCGGCCGGCTCAAATACAGAATGTCCTCCGGCGCACCGGCCCTGACGAACTCATCGAGCACTTTTCGGCCGTAATGGTGCGGATCCTTGATCTGGCTATACAGCTTGCCGTCCGAGAACGTCCCCGCTCCGCCTTCCCCGAATTGCACGTTCGACTCAGGATTGAGGACGGATTTGCGCCATAGCCCGAACGTGTCTTTGGTGCGTTCACGCACGGCCTTTCCACGCTCGAGAATAATCGGGCGAAAGCCCATCTGCGCGAGAATCAGCCCGGCAAACAGCCCGCACGGCCCCATGCCGATCACCACCGGCCGCGGCGCCGTCATCCGTTCGGGCGCCTTGGCGACGAACCGGTAGGTCATGTCCGGCGTCACGGCGCAATGCGGCACGCTGGCCAACCGCTTGAGGGCGGCCGCCTCATCCTTCACGTCGACGTCGACGATATAGGTCAACTTGATGTCCGCGCGCTTGCGGGCATCGTGCGCGCGGCGAAACACCGTGTATTGGACGAGGTCGTCCGCCGGCACACCGAGTTCGGCGAGGCGCGACAAGATCGCTGCCTTGAGCGCGCTTTCGGGGTGATCGAGCGGGAGTTTGATTTCGCTAAGACGTAACATGGGGACCAGATGCTGAGGGCGCGGAATCGCAGCCAATCCGCGATTTTATAGGTTCTCCTGCATGCCGGGGCGTTTCATCAGCCTCCTGCGGCGACCGCCAGACGCCTGGTCATGGCGCACGATGCGCCCTACGACATAGCCAATGTCACGGTCCCGGCACCACCAGATAACCCCTGCGCTGCAGATCGCGGCGGTGCCAATCGTTCGCCCGCATCCCGCAGTAGATCGCAAATACGATGCTCAAGGCCAGGCTGATGAGGTCAGCGGATACACCGGCCAGCCCAATCAGGCCGAGCGCGAGATCCACCGCCAGCATGAAAGCGGCAATGCCCCACAAACGCTTCATCAACGCCCAGATGAAACCCAGCAGCAAGGCCGGCCAGCTAAAGCCGATGCCCACCGCCACTGTTTCGTCCTGACTCGGGTGTCGTAAATAAATCCGTTCTGTCATCGACTTCTGTCCCTACGTTAACCAATAGATGCTGTTCCGCGTCCGCGCTGTGGGCTCGGCTGCCCTCCAGCCTATCTTATTAGGCGCACGGCAAGGGCCCATCGTGCCCTTGAATCTTCCGCCGCGCTTCTCTCAAAAAAATCATTAACCGACCGGTCGGTTGGTTTATACTGCACAACACAGACAACTTTGGACGAGAGCGTTCGCCATGTACACGCAATCCCTCGACATCCCAGGCAATGTGGCCTCTCCCGAGGCAGTTACCGGCTCGCCCGAGCAGTCGCGCTTCGACGCGGTCATGGCCGCTGACGGCAAGATCGAGCCGCAAGACTGGATGCCGGACGCGTACCGGAAAACGCTGGTGCGGCAGATCTCGCAGCACGCGCACTCGGAGATCGTCGGCATGCTGCCGGAAGGCAACTGGATCAGCCGCGCGCCCAGTCTGAAGCGCAAGGCGATTCTTCTTGCCAAGGTCCAGGATGAAGCCGGTCACGGCCTGTACCTATATAGCGCGGCGGAAACGCTCGCTGTTTCGCGCGATCAACTGATTGCCGCCCTGCACGCCGGCAAAGCCAAATATTCGAGCATCTTCAACTATCCGACGCCCACGTGGGCGGATGTCGGTGTGATTGGCTGGCTGGTCGACGGCGCGGCAATCATGAACCAGATTCCGCTGTGCCGCTGCACGTATGGCCCCTACGCTCGCGCCATGATCCGCATCTGCAAGGAAGAATCCTTTCACCAGCGCCAGGGTTTCGACGCGCTGCTGTCCATGATGAAAGGCACCGAAGCGCAGCGCGAGATGGTTCAGCAAGCGGTGAATCGCTGGTGGTGGCCGGTCCTGATGATGTTCGGCCCGAGCGACAAGGAGTCGATTCACAGCAATCAGTCGTCGCAGTGGGGTATCAAGCGCATTTCCAATGACGACCTGCGTCAGAAGTTCGTCGACGCCACCGTCGATCAGGCCAAGGTACTGGGCGTCACGTTGCCGGACCCGGACCTCAAGTGGAACGAAGCTCGCGGTCATTACGACTATGGCGACATCGACTGGGAAGAATTCTGGCGCGTCGTGAATGGTGACGGCCCGTGCAACCGCGAGCGCCTCGCCACCCGCGTCAAGGCACACGAGGACGGCGCATGGGTACGAGAAGCCGCCCTCGCTCACGCGGAAAAGCAGCGCCAGCGGGCCCAGCAACAAGCCGCTTGAGTCGTGCGGCCTGCGCAAGCATCAGTCAAGAAACCGCCGGTGTCACAGCAAACCGCCGGCGCAGGATTCAGGAGATTCGAGAAATGAACCAGCCCGTCAACAAGGAATGGCCGATCTGGGAAGTGTTCGTGCGCAGCAAACAAGGCCTCGACCACAAGCACTGCGGCAGCCTGCATGCGGCCGACGCCCCTATGGCACTGCGCATGGCGCGCGACGTGTACACGCGCCGCCAGGAAGGCGTGAGCATCTGGGTGGTACCGTCCTCGGCGATCACTGCGTCCGATCCGAATGACAAGGCGGAGCTGTTCGAACCGGCTGGCGACAAGATCTACCGCCATCCCACGTTCTACACGCTCCCCGACGAAGTCAACCACATGTAAGCGGTCATGGATATCACGCCCCAACACCTGTCGTACGTGCTGCGTCTCGCGGACACCGCGCTCATCCTCGGTCAGCGCAACGCCGAGTGGTGCGGTCACGGGCCCATTCTCGAAGAGGACATCGCGCTGGCCAACATGAGTCTCGATCTGATCGGCCAGGCGCGGCTGCTGTACACCCACGCCGCCAGCCTCGAGCACGCACTCACCGGCGCGCAGCGCACCGAAGACGACTACGCGTATTTCCGCACGGAGCGCGAGTTCGCCAATTACACGCTCGCCGAACTGCCCCATTACGGGCCGCTCGCCGGCACTGCGCATGCGGACAAGGACTACGCCGTCACGATCATGCGCAACTTTTTGTATTCGACGCTGATGGCGCATCTCTGGACGGCGTTGATGACGTCGTCCGACGAGCAGCTCGCCGCGATTGCCGCGAAGTCGATCAAGGAAGCGCGCTATCACGTGCACCATGCGAGCGAGTGGCTGATTCGTCTCGGTGACGGCACGGACGAGTCTCATCGGCGCACGCAGAAAGCGCTCGACTATCTGATGCCCTACACGCGGGAATTCTTCAGCGCAGACGCCGTGGAAGAAACTATCGCCGCTGCTGGGATCGGCCCGAAAACCGTCGATCTGGAAAGCGCGTGGCTAGAACATGTCCGCGCGACGCTCGACGAGGCGACGCTCACGCTGCCGGAACCCGTCAAACACGTCACCACCGGCAAGCACGGCGAACACTCCGAGCATATGGGCTATGTGCTTGCCGAAATGCAGAGCCTTGCGCGGCAACATCCCGGCGCGAGCTGGTGAGCCGGAACGGAGCCAGATGATGAGTGCGCCTTCTTCCGCCACACGGGACGCCACCCTCGAACGCGCCTGGGCCGTCCTCGAAGCGGTGCCGGATCCGGAGATTCCGGTGGTGTCGATTCGCGAACTCGGCATTCTGCGCGACGTACAGCGGGCCGATGACGGTGTCCTCGAAGTCGTGATCACGCCGACCTACTCGGGTTGCCCGGCCATGTCGCAGATCGCCGAAGACGTGGCGCACGCGCTGGACGTCGCCCGCCTCGCACCGTACCGGATCAAGACCGCGCTGGCGCCAGCGTGGACCACCGACTGGATGACCGCCGAGGCGCGCGACAAGCTGCGCGCCTACGGCATTGCGCCGCCCACCGGTCAATGCGCGAGCGACGCAGCGGCAGGAAAGGTGATCCGTTTCATGCCGCGAGCCGTGCCTGCCCCGGCGTGTCCGCGCTGCGGCTCCGTGCATACGGAACGGCTGGCGCAATTCGGCTCGACCGCCTGCAAGGCGCTGTACCGGTGCCTCGACTGCCGCGAACCCTTCGACTATTTCAAACCCTACTGATATGGCCACTCCGCAATTTCACCCGCTGCGTATCCGCGAAGTGCGGCCCGAGACTGCTGACGCCGTTTCGGTCGCCTTCGAAGTCCCCGCGGAATTGCGCGACCACTACCGCTTCACGCAAGGGCAATTCGTCACACTGAAAACGCACATCGACGGCGAGGAAACGCGCCGGTCCTATTCGATCTGCGTCGGCGTGACCGACTACGACCGTGACGGCGAATTGCGCATCGGCATCAAACGCGTGCGGGGCGGCCGCTTTTCGAATTTCGCCTTCGACACGCTGCAGCCCGGCCACACCATCGATGTGATGACGCCCGATGGCCGCTTCTTCACACATCTGAATGCCGAGCAGGGTCAGCAGTACGTTGCGTTTTCCGGCGGCTCTGGCATCACGCCCGTGCTCGCCATCATCAAGACCACGCTCGAAATCGAGCCGCGCAGCACGTTCACGCTGGTGTACGGCAATCGCAGCGTCGATCAAATCATGTTCGCCGAGGAACTCGAAGATCTGAAGAACCGTTTCATGAACCGCTTCGTGCTGTATCACGTGCTGTCGGACGATCTGCAGGACGTCGAGTTGTTCAACGGCGTGCTCGATCAGCAAAAGTGCGCGGCGTTCATCGAGAATCTCTTGCCCGCTGACAGCATCGACGAAGCCTTTATCTGTGGTCCCGCGCCGATGATGGACGCAGCCGAAGCCGCCCTGAAGGCTGCGGGCGTACCGTCGGAGAAGGTGCATGTCGAGCGCTTTGGTTCACCGTTGCCGCAAGCGGGTGTGCCGCCGGTCGAGATCACTGAAGACACGCCCGCAGCCGAGCTGGAAATCGTCCTCGACGGCAAGAAGCGCAAACTCCGCCTGCCGTATCAGGGCGTGAGCGTGCTGGACGTCGGGTTGCGTGCCGGCCTCGCATTGCCTTACGCCTGCAAGGGCGGCGTATGCTGCACCTGCCGCGCGAAGGTGCTGGAAGGCGAGGTGAAAATGGAGAAGAACTACACGCTGGAAGAGCACGAGATTCGCGACGGCTTCGTGCTGACCTGCCAATGCCATCCTGTGAGCGATCGGGTTGTGGTGAGTTACGACGAACGCTAAGCAAGTAGGAAGCATCTGCGCGAATCGACGCCGCCGCGCTTTCGGCTCGCACGCGATCCGCTTACACTAAGGGCCGCTCAGGATCGGGACAGGGTTCCGCTCGTTGAGCGACCCTTTTTCGTTACCGGTTTGCCTACACACTTTCGATGAGCACCCTTCATCTCACGAATGGCGACGTCGCCGCCACTTCTTTGCGCGCCGCCCTGCAATTGGCAGGACGCGACGACGCCGTGCAGGCGTTGCGCGATGATCTGGCGGTGGGCCCTTTGCGCGGCGTCGACGACACGCCGGATGTGCGTGCCGACTTCTGGCAGCGCGTCACGGATGACAGCCGGCGCGACGGCGCGCGTCCCGTGGATACCCGGCGTGACTTCGTCGGCGAATTCCGCGAGCAGGCGGCGATGCTCGAAAGAATCGTGGCCATCGGCTCCAATGACGCTCAAGTGGTGATCTGGCATGGCGAAAGCGCTGCCGATCAACTCATGCTGCGACGTGTCTGCTATCACCTGCGCAACAGTCCACAGCGATTGAATGAGGTGCGCCTCTCGATCGCCGACCTCACCGATCCCGGCGCATGGGCACATAGCCGCCCCGACCGCGCCACGTCCGTTGGCATGTTCGCGCCCGAGGCCTTGCAAAGGCGGCTGTCCGATGTTGCGCCCATCTCCGTGTTGCGCATCAGCCGGCTCGCGCTGGAATGGCAGGAGGTCAAGCAAGCCAATGGCGAAACGCGCCGCTGGCGCGACAACACCTTCAGCAGCGGCACGTTCAGCGAACTCGACGCGTTCATTCTTGAGCAAGCGAGCGACGCGTGGCAGCCGGCCTCCCGGATCGGCGCCGAGCTGATGATGAGCCAGCTGGGATTCATGGTGAGCGACAACATCGTGCTGTGGCGCTTTCGCGAACTGGCCGCGAGCGGCCACGTCGCCCTGCGCGGCGAGACTTCGGGCTGGCGCGCGCTGGAGTTGCGCGCGGCGGTCCCGAGCGCTACACCTTGCACTAGTTAAAAACGACAAAAACATATGGCCCGTACCCGCGCTCCCGACCACGAAACGCAACGCGACCAGATTCTCGAACTGGCCGCGCTCAAGTTTGCGCAGACCAGCTATCCGAGCACCTCGATGGCCGATCTGGCGGCCGCCAGCGGCACGTCCAAAGCACGCCTGTATCACTACTACGAGAGCAAGGAAGCAATCCTGTTCGACCTGCTCGACCGCTACACCAAGCGGTTGATGCTGATCATCGCGGAAGTGCAAGGCGCCAGCCAGCGTCGCGGCCTGAGCGAACGCGACACCTTCGCCGAGTTGATTCGCGCATTCCTTGCGGAGTATGAGAACTCGCACAGCCGGCACGTGGCCCTGCTCAACGACGTCAAGTACCTGGTGGACGCGCAGCGCGAGATCATCCTGAACCGGCAGCGCGACGTGGTGGCGGCGTTCGCACGTCAGTTGACCCGCGCCTATCCGGAGCGCGCGACCCGCGACAACCAGACCGCGCTGACGATGATGGTGTTCGGCATGATCAACTGGACCTTCACCTGGCTGAAGCCCGGCGGGCGGATGGGCTATGGTGAGTTCGCCGAACAGGTGATCGCGATGGTCGACCACGGGCTCCAAAACGACGAATAGCGTCTCATATTGCGAAGCAACATGTGTCTTATAAAAGAGTTGTTGCTTGATCGATTCAAGCCGTCGCTTGGGCGAGATCACATTATTTCCAAATAAATCAGTCACTTAATCTGACATATTTGAGAAAGTAGAACCGCCCCTCCATTTCGTATGCGGGTTTTCCCTAGTTATGGGATAGCGTTTCCGATAGAATTAGTTTTGCGGTGCATCATGCCGTCTGACTAATAGGGGAACCCAACCATGACTATGTCCACTGCCCGAGCCATCGCGCCGATCATCGCTGCCGATCGCCCGCTGTCGCCGGCCGGTCGCACACATGCGCTGGTACGGGAACTCACTGCTATCGACCGCGAACGTCTGCAAGCGCACTTCATGGCGCTGGGCGAAGACGACCGCCTGCTGCGGTTTGGCCAGTTCGTGCCGGACCACGTCATCGAAAACTACGTGCGCTCCATCGACTTCAGCCGCGACACCGTGTTCGGCGTCTTCGACAATCAGTTGCAACTGGTCGGCGTCGGCCACCTCGCCTATCTGCCTGCTGAAGATGGCAAGCGCACCGCGGAATTTGGCGTCTCGGTGCTCGAAAGCGCACGCGGCCAGGGCATCGGCAGCAAACTGTTCGAACGCGCCGCCATGCGCAGCCGCAACACGCACGTCACTACGCTCTACATGCATTGCCTGTCGCGCAACTCCACGATGATGCACATCGCGAAGAAGGCCGGCATGAAGATCGAGTACGCGTACGGCGAAGCAGACGCCTATCTCTCTCTGTCGCCGGCTGACCAGTCGAGCATCATCGCGGAGATGCTGCAGGAACAAGCGGCGGTGTTCGACTACGCGATGAAGCGTCAGGCGCGGCAAGCATCGAGGATTTTCGAGTCGTTCTTGCCTGCCGCAGAAGCGGCTTAAGTGGCCTCATCTGTCTGAACAGCCAGCCAATCAAGTTCAAACAAAGCAAAAGGGCGGCTCAGCCGCCCTTTTGCTTTTGCGCCTCGACCTAAACGCCGCGCATCTGGCAACACTCGCTTCAGATGATTGGCAGCGCCGTCGTCTCCTTGATCGTATCGAGCGAAAAACTCGTCTTTACGTCGATCACGGAAGGATGGTGCAGCAACTGATCCTGCATGAAGCGCGAAAAGTGCGCCATGTCCTCCACCTGCACCCGAAGCAGATAATCCATATCCCCCGTCATGGCGTGGCAGGCCACTACCTCGGGCCAGCTCTGCACTGATGCGCGAAACAGTTCAGCGTGCGTGGCGCCCGCGCGGGCCGGCATGCTGTCGCCATAGGCACTGAGCGTCGGTCCGCCGCGCTTCTCCAGTCGCACATTCACGTAGGCTAGCAAATCGAGCCCTAAGCGCTGCGCGTCCAGCAGCGCAACATAACCGCGAATCACCCCACTCTCTTCCAGACGGCGAATCCGCCGCAAACACGGACTCGGCGACAGGTTCACCCGCTCCGCGATTTCCTGGTTGGACAGCCGGCCGTTCTCCTGAAGGATGCATAGAATCCGCCGGTCGATCGCGTCCATCTCAATATTGGCCATTTTCTGCCGCCTTCGTCGATTTTTAAGGCATGAACTAGCGCGAGCGTACTGAGTTGCGATTAAGTTCGCAACATTTCGTCGCAGGACGGCCTATACACTGGCGCCATTCCACTGCGCATTTCAGCGCACATCAAGCGCCCTTCGCAGCGCACCCGTCAGGAGACAGACATGCAGGTTGCAACCTGGGACAACCCCGTCGGCACAGACGGCTTCGAGTTCATCGAATACACCGCGCCGGATCCCAAAGCGCTGGGCAAGCTGTTCGAACAGATGGGTTTCACCGCCATCGCGCGCCACCGTCACAAGGACGTGACGCTCTATCGTCAGGGCGAGATCAACTTCATCGTCAACGCAGAACCGGATTCGTTCGCGCAACGTTTCGCGCGCCTGCATGGCCCTTCGATCTGTGCGATTGCCTTTCGCGTCGAAGATGCCGCCAAGGCCTACCAGCAGGCTCTCGACAAGGGCGCATGGGGCTTCGACAACAAAACCGGCCCGATGGAACTGAACATTCCCGCGATCAAGGGCGTCGGTGATTCGCTGATCTACTTCGTGGACCGCTGGCGCGGCAAGAATGGCGCCGAGCCGAACAGCATTGGCGACATCGGCATTTACGACGTCGACTTCGTGCCTATTCCCGGCGCCAATCCGAATCCGGTCGGTCACGGCCTCACCTATATCGACCACCTGACGCACAACGTTCACCGCGGCCGCATGCAGGAATGGGCCGAGTTCTACGAGCGCCTGTTCAATTTCCGCGAGGTGCGTTACTTCGATATCGAAGGCAAGGTGACGGGTGTGAAGTCGAAGGCGATGACTTCGCCGTGCGGCAAGATTCGCATCCCGATCAACGAAGAGGGTTCGGAGACCGCCGGCCAGATCCAGGAATATCTCGACGCGTATCGTGGCGAAGGCATCCAGCACATCGCGCTGGGGACCAATGACATCTATCGCACTGTGGATGGCCTGCGCGAATCGCACATCGACTTGCTCGATACGATCGACACCTACTACGAGCTGGTCGACCGCCGCGTGCCGAACCACTGCGAACCGCTCGCCGAACTGCGCAAACGCAAGATCCTGATCGACGGTGCGCCGGACGATCTGTTGCTGCAGATCTTCACCGAGAACCAGATTGGCCCGATCTTCTTCGAGATCATTCAACGCAAGGGCAATCAGGGCTTTGGGGAAGGCAATTTCAAGGCGTTGTTCGAATCAATCGAACTCGATCAGATTCGCCGTGGTGTGGTGAAGGACAAGGTTTAAGCAAACCCGGCACTTGCCAGTTGGCAAAAGAAAAGGGCAAGGATCGCAGGATCCTCGCCCTTTTTTGGTGAACCCGGCATACCTCGTACGCCTTGATGGCTAAGCCACCGCCAGCAAACAGGCGATGGCAAGAAATGGATTGACGCTCCGTAGCTAGGGAAGCATCGGCGGGACATCAGGAACGCTGCTCGTCGTCTTCGGTTTTGCTCTCGGAAGCGAGGCGCGCTGCTGCGAATCGCTCAGGCGCTACCTGGACCGAGTGAGCGACCGCGTTGGCCAGTGTTCGGGCGCTGCCGGAGCGAACCGGCGCGCTCATGGCAAAAAATGCGGCTGAGACCATGAGGAAGGTCTGGATATTTCTCGTGTTCATGCGTACTCCTTTTCTGACTGCCTGTTGTCGTGAAGCCTCGCGGAACTGGCGAGGCGTTGCGCAGACATTGCACAGGTGCGGGGTTAGACAGTTGCTCGAAAGTCGGTTCCCGGCAATTGAAGCTTTTACAGCTTGTTACACGACCGCCGGGAAAAGACTTCAATCTGCGCGGCCTTTGTCATCAAGGTTTCGCTGACGGTGTGGGAAGCGCGCGCGGTGGCGCATTTTTTGCGGTTACGCGACGGGTTTCTCCTAGTGCTACCATCAGTTAAAACACGCCAATATGGCGACCCCGGCCAGAGCATTCACAAGATGCCGCGGCCGACAGATTTTGGCGATCCCAATCTGGGTGGAGGAGTACACATAATGAATGCCCCGCTAGACGCCGGTCAGCGAGCCTCGCTCGAAGCCGCGCTATCTTCCGTCACTCTTGACGACAAATACACGCTCGAGCGCGGCCGCGCTTATATGAGCGGCATCCAGGCGCTCGTGCGACTGCCGATGCTACAGCAGGAACGTGACAAAGCTGCTGGGCTCAATACCGCCGGTTTTATCTCGGGCTATCGTGGTTCGCCGTTGGGCGGCCTCGATCAGTCGCTGTGGAAGGCCAAACAACATCTCGCCGGACACCAGGTGGTGTTCCAGCCTGGCGTCAATGAAGACCTCGCGGCCACGGCCGTCTGGGGCTCGCAACAGGTCAACCTGTATCCGAACGCCAAATTCGATGGCGTGTTCTCGATGTGGTACGGCAAGGGTCCGGGCGTCGATCGTTCCGGTGACGTGTTCAAGCACGGCAACTCGGCCGGCTCGTCGCAGCATGGCGGCGTGCTCGTGCTCGCCGGCGACGACCACGCGGCCAAGTCGTCGACTCTCGCGCACCAGTCCGAACACATGTTCAAGGCATGTGGTCTGCCAGTGCTGTTTCCGTCCAACGTGCAGGAATATCTCGACTTCGGCCTGCATGGCTGGGCCATGAGCCGCTACTCGGGTTTGTGGGTGGCCATGAAGTGCGTGACCGACGTGGTCGAGTCATCTGCCTCGGTGGACATCGACCCGCATCGCACGAAGATCATCCTCCCCGAAGACTTCGCGATGCCCGCCGGCGGACTCAATATCCGCTGGCCAGATCCGCCGCTGGTGCAGGAAGCGCGGCTGCTCGACTACAAGTGGTACGCCGCACTCGCTTATGTGCGCGCCAACAAGCTGGACCGCGTGGAGATCGACGCGCCGCACGCGCGCTTCGGCATCATGACGGGCGGCAAGGCCTATCTCGACGTTCGCCAGGCGCTCACCGATCTCGGTCTCGACGACGAAACCTGTTCGCGCATCGGCATCCGTCTGTACAAGGTGGGTTGTGTGTGGCCGCTCGAGGCGCAAGGCGCGCAGGCCTTCGCGCGCGGTCTCGAGGAAATTCTGGTGGTGGAAGAGAAACGCCAGATTCTCGAATACGCCATCAAGGAAGAACTGTACAACTGGCCCGATGCGCAGCGTCCGCGTGTGTTCGGCAAGTTCGACGAAAAGGATGGCGCAGGCGGCGAGTGGTCGGTGCCGATGGGCAACTGGCTGCTGCCCGCTCACTATGAGTTGTCGCCGGCCATCATCGCCAAGGCCATCGCCACGCGTCTGGACAAGTTCGATCTGCCCTCCGATGTGCGCGCACGCATTGCCACGCGCATCGCCGTGATCGAAGCGAAGGAACGCGCATTGGCCCGGCCGCGCGTGGAAGTGGAACGCAAGCCGTGGTTCTGCTCCGGCTGCCCGCACAACACGTCCACCAACGTGCCGGAAGGCTCGCGTGCGATGGCCGGCATCGGCTGTCACTACATGACCGTGTGGATGGACCGCAGCACCAGCACGTTCAGCCAGATGGGCGGCGAAGGCGTGGCGTGGATCGGGCAGGCGCCGTTCACCAACGACAAGCACGTGTTCGCGAACCTCGGCGACGGCACCTACTTCCACTCGGGGCTGCTGGCCATTCGTGCGGCCATCGCCTCGAAGGCCAACATCACCTACAAGATTCTGTACAACGACGCAGTGGCCATGACCGGCGGTCAGCCGGTCGACGGTGTGCTGACCGTGCCGCAGATCACGCATCAACTGGCCGCCGAAGGCGCGTCGAAAATCGTGATCGTGACGGATCAACCCGAGAAGTACGACGGGAACGTCGGTCTCGCGCCGGGCATCGATATTCACCATCGCGATCAACTGGACGACGTGCAGCGTACGCTGCGCGAAATCAACGGCACGACCATCCTGATCTACGACCAGACCTGCGCGACCGAAAAACGCCGCCGCCGCAAACGTGGCACGTATCCGGACCCGGCGCGGCGTGTGGTGATCAACGAAGCCGTCTGCGAAGGTTGCGGCGATTGCTCGGTGAAGTCGAACTGCCTGTCAGTCGAGCCGCTGGACACCGAATACGGCACCAAGCGCCAGATCAATCAATCCACCTGCAACAAGGATTTTTCGTGCGTCAATGGCTTCTGCCCGAGCTTCGTTTCCGTGGAAGGCGGCCAGTTGCGCAAGCCGAAGGCAAGCTCAGGCGTAGCAGGCGATGCCATGCCGCCGGTGCCGCAACCGGAGTTGCCGTCGGTTGAGCGTCCCTATGGCGTGCTCGTAACGGGCGTGGGTGGCACGGGTGTGGTGACGATCGGCGCACTGCTCGGCATGGCCGCTCACCTTGAAAACAAGGGCGTAACAGTGCTCGACGTGACGGGCCTCGCGCAGAAGGGCGGCGCGGTGATGAGCCACGTGCAGATCGCGAAGCACCCTGCCGATATCCACGCGACCCGTATCGCAATGGGCGAAGCCAGCCTCGTGATTGGCTGCGACGCTATCGTCACGGCCAGCGACGAATGCGTCTCGCGCATGCAGGTGGGCCGCACGCACGTGGTGCTGAACAGCGCGCATACGCCGACCGCTGCGTTCATCAAGAACCCGAACTGGCAATTCCCTGGCGCCGACGCGGAAGCGGACGTGCGCGCGGGTGCGGGCGATGCGGGTGTCGACGCGATCGACGCCAATCATTTCGCGCTTGCCCTGCTCGGCGATGCAATCTACACGAATCCGTTCGTGCTCGGTTACGCGTGGCAAAAGGGCTGGGTGCCGCTGACGTACGAATCGCTGATGCGCGCGATCGAATTGAACGCCGTGCAGGTGGACAAGAACCGCGCCGCGTTCGAATGGGGCCGTCGCGCGGCTCATGATCTGGCGTCGGTGCGCAAGCTGGTGCAATCGCAAGGTCGCGTCGGCGCCGCCGAGACGGCGAGCAGCAAGATCATTTCGCTGCATACGCCGAAAGCACTGGATACGCTGATCGACAAGCGCGCCGAGTATCTGACGGCATGGCAAAACGCAGCTTACGCGGATCGCTACCGCGCACTCGTGGCGCAGGTTCGTGCCGCGGAATCCTCGCTCGATTCGGGTGACGGCCAATGGCCGCTCACCGAGGCGGTCGCGAAGAACCTGCACAAGCTGATGGCGTACAAGGACGAGTACGAAGTCGCGCGCCTGTACGCGGATCCTGCGTTCATCGAAAAGCTGAAGGCGAGTTTCGAAGGGGACTGGAAGGTCAACCTCCACCTCGCGCCACCGGCATTCTCGAAGAAGGACGCACACGGCCACTTGTTCAAGAAGAAGTACGGCCCGTGGATCCTGAGCGCCATGCGCGTGCTGGCGAAGTTCAAGTTCGTGCGCGGCACAGCGTTCGATGTGTTCGGCAAGACGGAAGAGCGTCGCACTGAACGGGCGCTGATCGGCGAGTACGAGGCTTTGGTGCGTGAAATGATCGGCGGTTTGACGACGCAGAAACACGCGCTCGCGGTTGAACTCGCCAATCTGCCGGACGGCATTCGCGGCTATGGTCACGTGAAGGAAAACAACCTAAAGGGTGTGCGCGTCAAATGGCAAGAGCTGCTTGCGCGCTGGCGCTCGCCGGAAGGCGGTAAGGCTCAGCACGCAGCCTGATGCAGGGCGTGTCTGCTTACGGCTCTGACACTGAGATGGTGGTTGAAGACGCTCTCAGCTAGTTAAAAGCCGTTAGCGGTACGGAAATGGAAAAGGCGGCTGCCCTCACGGACAGCCGCCTTTTTTTGCCTGTGGCGCACGCGTAAAACTGAAGCGTGAGAACTGGCGGTACTGCATTTACTCAACAACACCTTCTACAGCTACTTCGTTTGCAACTACTGCGACTTCAAGCATCAACTACAGACCATCAACAACAACTATAACAAGCACTACTTATTACATCTGCTACTGCTACTGCTACTGCTACTGCTACTGCTACTGCTACTGCTACTGCTACTGCTACTGCTACTGCTACTGCTACTGCTACTGCTACTGCTACTGCTCCTGCTACTGCTACTGCTACTGCTACTGCTACTGCTACTGCTACTGCTACTGCTACTGCTACTGCTACTGCTACTGCTACTGCTACTGCTACTGCTACTGCTGCTTACCACTACCCATTACTACCATCACTACAGAAACCGCCGTTGCGGATCGAGGTGAAGCGCGATACCGACGAAGCGTCAAATAAACCAACCAGAACAGTCTTCGTCGCAAGTCAATGTGATGTGTCGCGCTTCAGGAGTAACTTTACAAATTCTCAACACACAGGCGAATCAGAGCATTCTTAAACGCAGCCGCAAGAATTAAGACAACCGCGGACATCACAGCAAACGCGTTCGCATCAAACCGAAGCAACAAGAGATGGCGCACAAAATGAAACGCCACGGAATGCGACCATTCCGTGGCGTTTCTATTACTGGTCAATCAGCGGCAGACTACGCGCCGCTGAATCACCAATCGCTATTGCGCGTTCGTCCGCGCGAGTGCATTCGCCGAGGCAACGGCTGTCATGTTGATGATGCGGCGCACCGTCGCCGCCGGCGTCAAGATATGCACCGGCTTTTCCGAGCCCAGCAGGAACGGCCCCACCGTCACGCCCTCGCCGCCAATCATCTTCAGCAGGTTGTACGTGATGTTCGCGGCTTCCACGTTCGGCATGATCAACAGGTTGGCCTCGCCCGTGAGCTTGGTGCCCGGGAACGCGGCCTTGCGGACCATCTCCGACAACGCGGCGTCGCCATGCATCTCACCGTCGACTTCGAGATCGGGCGCACGCTGTGCGATCAGCTTGCGCGCCGCAGCCATGCGTTGCGACGAAGCGGACGGCACGCTGCCGAAGTTCGAGTTGGACAGCAACGCCACCTTCGGCACGATGCCAAACTTTTCGATCTCACGCGCTGCGAGAACCGTCATGTCGGCGAGTTGCTCGGCGGTTGGCACTTCGTTCACGTAGGTATCGCAGATGAACAGATTGCGGCCCGGCAGCATCAGCAGATTCATCGCCGCCAGGTTGTCGACGCCCTCCGCCTTGCCCAGCACCTGATCGACGAACTTCAGATGGCTTTGGTACGTGTCGATCATGCCGCAGATCATGCCGTCCGCGTCGCCCAGACGCACGAGGATGGCGCCAATCAGCGTGTTGAACTTGCGCATGGCGGCCTTCGCGACGTCAGGCGTCACACCCTCGCGCGCACCGATCTCGTGATACTCCTGCCAACACTTCTGATAGCGCGGATCGTCCTCCGGATTGACGATCACGAAGTCTTCGCCGCACTTCAGCTTCGAGCCCATCTTCTTCAGACGCATCTCGATCACTGACGGACGCCCCACCAGGATCGGCTTGGCGATCTTCTCCAGCAGCACGAACTGCGCGGCACGCAGCACGCGCTCGTCCTCACCTTCGGCAAACACGATCCGCGCCGGGGCGGACTTCGCCGCCGCAAACACGGGACGCATGACCATGCCGGTGCGATACACCGTGGTGGAGAGTTCTTCGCGATACGCCTCCATGTCCTTGATCGGACGCGTGGCGACGCCCGAGTCCATCGCCGCCTGCGCGACAGCCGGCGCAATCTTGATGATGAGACGCGGGTCAAACGGCTTCGGAATCAGATAGTCCGGACCGAACTCCAGCGTGTGCCCTTCATAGGCCTTCGCGACTTCATCACCTTGATCGGTTTCTTCCGCCAGTTCAGCAATGGCTCGCACACAGGCCAGCTTCATCTCTTCGGTAATCGTGGTCGCGCCAACATCAAGCGCGCCGCGGAAGATGAACGGGAAGCACAGCACGTTATTGACCTGATTCGGATAGTCGGACCGCCCCGTGGCGATGATCGCGTCCGGACGCACCTTTTTCGCTTCCTCAGGACGGATTTCCGGCTCGGGATTGGCCAGCGCGAGAATCAACGGCTGGGTGCCCATTTCCGCGACCATCTCGGGCTTCAACACCCCCGCGCTCGAACAGCCAAGGAACACGTCTGCGCCGCGAATGGCGTCGCCGAGCGTACGGGCATGGGTGTTCGCCGCATACCGTTCCTTCGACGGATCGAGGTTGCCGCGCCCTTCGTAGATCACGCCCTTCGAATCGGTGACGAGCACGTTCTGCTTCGACAGGCCCAGGTGGACCAGCAGATCCAGACAGGCAATCGCCGCCGCGCCCGCGCCCGAGCACACCAGTTTCACTTCCTCGAGCTTCTTGCCGACTACCTTCAAGCCATTCAGAATCGCCGCCGACGCGATGATGGCCGTGCCGTGCTGATCATCGTGAAAGACCGGGATCTTCATGCGCTCGCGCAGCTTCTTCTCGATGTAGAAGCACTCAGGCGCCTTGATGTCTTCGAGGTTGATGCCGCCGAGCGTCGGCTCGAGCATGGCGATCGCTTCGACCAGTTTGTCCGGATCGGTCTCGCTCAACTCGATGTCGAACACGTCGATGCCCGCAAACTTCTTGAAGAGACACCCCTTGCCTTCCATCACCGGTTTGGCGGCGAGCGGCCCGATGTTGCCGAGGCCGAGCACGGCCGTGCCATTCGTCACCACGCCAACGAGGTTGCCGCGCGAGGTGTATTTCTGCGCATCGAGCGGCTCGTCGAAGATGGCCATACAGGCCGCCGCGACGCCAGGCGAGTAAGCGAGCGAAAGGTCGAGCTGGTTCGAAAGAGGCTTGGTCGGCGTGACCGAAATCTTGCCGGGCTTGGGATTCTGGTGATACGCGAGAGCGCTTTGCTTCAGTTGTTCGTCCATTTTTTGGCCTGCGAGACGTGTAAGTAATCGGGCCCGGCTCGATGCACCGTGTAGATGGCTCGCATGGATCGAATGGGTAATCGATCGCGGTGGTCTTCGCCTGCGCCGGTTGGGCGCAGCGTCGAACCTGAGCGGCTGACAAGACGGTGCGGAGCGTTCACGGGGAAATTAGTGTACCCCCGCGCAGCACGATTCGCGCAACCAATCGCGCAACCGTTGAAGCAACTTCAACGCTCGCAAATGTTCGGCATAACAAGGACTTGATCATGCGTCGCGCGCCACGTCGGAATGCTGCGTCGCGGCATGTTCCAGCACGCCGGCACGACTTTGCAGAACTTCACAAATGCGCGTAATGAACGGTCAGTCGAGTTCGGCGCCGCGTCGTTCGGGGATAAGGAAGAGTGTGGCGAGGATATCGAGCAGGTAGATCGAAGCGAGCAGCGCGAGTGCTGCGCTGAACGAGAAGCGCGCGGCCAGCGCTCCCACCACCACCGGGCCAAAACCGCCCACGGCGCGGCCAATGTTGAACAGCACGTTCTGCGCAGTGGCGCGTGCCTGGGTCGGATATAGCTCGGAGATCAACGCCCCGTAGCCGCCGATCATGCCGTTGACGAAGATACCCATCACCGCGCCGCCGATCAACAGCGCGAACGGCGTGCTCAAGTGCGCGTAGACGAACACCATGACGACCGCGCCCGCCTAATAAAACAGAAACGTCGGCTTGCGACCAAAGCGATCCGCGGCAATCCCGAACAGCCAGATGCCGAGCGCCATGCCAAGAACGGTCGCGGCCGTCCACAGGCCGGATTTGGTCAGCGAATAACCGAAAGTTTTGGACAGATAGCTGGGCAGCCAGATCATCAACCCGTAATAGCCGAAGTTCTGCACCGAACAGAGAATCGTGACGCCGAGGCTTGCACGCGCCGTACGCGCGTCGGCAATCAACTGCCGCAGCGGCGGTTTGCGTGCGCCGTGCCGTTTGGCGTGCGCCGCCTGTTCGACGAACAGCGACGGTTCTTCGACGTGGCGCCGCACGAGGAACGACACCAGTGCCGGCACCAGTCCTAACGCGAACATGCCGCGCCAGCCAATCACCGGCAGCAGCAACGGCGTCAATAATGCCGCGGCCAGCACGCCGAGTTGCCAGCCAAGTCCCACGTACGAGGAGACGCGCGCCCGCTGCGACGCCGGCCACGCCTCCGCGACCAAAGTCATGCCGATGCCGAATTCCCCACCCAGCCCCAAGCCGGCAATGGTCCGGTAGGCCAGCAGATCGCCATAGCCCCGCGCCAGCGCGCACAGGCCGGTGAATATGGCGAAGAGCAGGATGGTCCACGTGAGCATGCGGACCCGCCCGAAGTAATCGCTCAACACGCCAAACAGGACGCCACCGGCGACAGCGCCAATCAGCGTCCACGTGACCAGCGAGCCCGCCTGCGCAGAGGTGAGGTGCAGGTCGGCGGCGATCGCCGGCAGCATGAAGCCGAGGATCAGCAGGTCGAAGCCGTCCATTGCGTAGCCAAGCACTGCCGCGAGCAGCGCGCGGCCGGCGTAGCCGCGTTGCGTCGAGGTAGGCGAGGAGGTGGAAGGTGGAACGGCGGTCATCGAAAGCATCCTGTCAGGCGCGGGCTCGCGATCGCGGCGTCGTGCCGCTCATCCGGCCGCTCATCTGGCCGCTCATCTGGCCACTTAGCCGCGAAAATCGCGTGAGTGTAATGGGCCCCTTCCCGGGCCACAAGCAAGCCAAAAAAGCGCTGGACCCGCCACCGTAGCCGGCATCGAGGGTTTCCACGGACGCGGTTCACCTCGGAAGTGTCTGTATCGGGTAAAATACGCGGCTACGCGCGCAGCAAAACCGGCCTGCACTCCACTGTCCGGCTGTGTGTTCCGCCCATCATGCGCTGAACACCTCGCTTGCTGCGCCACCGGGCCTCGCGCCCGCGCCCTCCTCGCTCACACCCAAGGATCCGCCCATGACAGGCTTCGATCGCCAGACGATCTCCGACACGACCGCCAAGATGCTGCTCGAAGTGCAAGCTGTGCACTTCAACGCGGAAAAACCGTACATCTTCACTTCCGGCTGGGCGAGCCCGGTGTATATCGACTGCCGCAAGTTGATCTCCTACCCGCGCGTGCGCCGCGGCCTGATGGAAATGGCCGAAGCTACGATCCTGCGCGACGTTGGCTACGAGCAGATCGACGCGGTAGCGGGCGGCGAAACCGCCGGCATCCCGTTCGCCGCATGGCTTTCGGACCGCCTGATGGTGCCGATGCAGTACGTGCGCAAGAAGCCGAAGGGCTTTGGCCGCAATGCGCAGATCGAAGGTCTGCTCACCGAAGGGCAGCGCGTGCTGCTGGTGGAAGACCTGACCACCGACAGCCGCAGCAAGATCAACTTCATCAACGCGCTGCGCACGGCCGGTGCCACGGTGAACCACTGCTTCGTGCTGTTCCACTACAACATCTTCAAGGAAAGCGTGTCGGTGCTGAAAGACATCGACGTCGATCTGCACGCGCTTGCTACGTGGTGGGACGTGTTGCGCGTCGCCAAGGAAAACGGCTACTTCGACGCAAAGACGCTCGACGAAGTCGAGAAGTTCCTGCACGCACCGGCTGAGTGGTCGGCGGCACACGGCGGCGCTACCGCAGCACCGCAGTAAGCCATCGCGGCACGCCGCTGCCGCGCGCGCGTCTACGGGCTCATTGCCCCAGACCGCTCGGCGTCACCCTTTTCGCATGACGCATGACAAATGAAAAAGGCCACTTGTCTTCACGACAAGTGGCCTTTTCTACGTTCGTCGCAGCAGGGAAGGCTCCCCGTGCGAGCACGGTGTCAGTGAGGTTCGCCCTGATCGCCGGCCGAGTTCGAAGACAGGTTGAGCAAACCATTGCTCTGCGCATACTGGAACAGCTCGGAATCGCGGTCCAGCCCGAGTTTGCGCATCGCCGTGTTCTTCTGCGTGCTGATGGTCTTGATGCTGCGGCTGAGTTGCTCCGAGATTTCCTTGATGGTCATGCCGGACACGAACAGCCGCACCACTTCGAGTTCGCGCCGCGACAGGATCACCTCGTCGCTCTTGCCGCCCGCGTTCATCCGCAACGTGTCGAGCGACGCCTTGACGGACGGGCTCATATACCCGAGGTTACGGGCGACGTGCTGAACCGCCAGCCCGATATGACTCAGGTCATCCGATTTGTTGACGACCGACGTCACCCCGAGTTCGCTGAGACGCTTGAGCAGCGCGGCGTTCTCGAGCATCGTCAGGACGACGATAGGTAGTTCGGGAAAATTGCGGCGTAAATAACCGATCAACGGCAAGCCGTCACCGTACTGCCCGCCGGGCATGGCGAGGTCGGTGACCAGCACGTCACATGGGACCGTCTGTAGCACCTTGATCAGTTCCGTTGACTGGCGCGCGCGCGCAACGACCTGAATGCCGGGGAATTTGAGCAGCGCATGCTCTGCACCAAACAAAATCACCGGATGGTCATCGGCCACTACGACCCTGACTGGATCTGGCATCGTAATCCCCCTGCCTGATAACACGCTCTCCACAACTTCAGCGATGCACCATTTCTAGTTTCCGAGGTTTTAAACGGGTGGATTGTGCTCGCGCCCAAGGGCGCCCATCCACACCGACAAATTCTTCTGACTATAGCTGATTTCGTGTCGTCCCGGCCCCCTCTATGAGTCTTGCAAGAGCCCAACAAATCAAATGTTAGACTTGATTCGACCTCGATACACAAAATAGGGACAATAATCATTGTGAAGCGGATCATTTCCCGCCCCTGAGAGGAGAATCGGCACATGCGCTCGCGTTGCCTGGTCGTTTCGCTTGCTTGCCCCCGTTCCCGAATGCCGTCGTTCATGGTCGCCACACTGTGTGTCGCGCTGGCCGTCGTGAACGGCCCGCACGCGCTCGCGGAGGGCCCCTTCGCGCTGACGAGTACGACCTTCCGTGACGGCGGCACGGTGGATGCCGCCCAGGCCTTCGATCAGGACGATTGCAAAGGCGGGAACCACTCGCCGCAACTCTCCTGGCATGATGCGCCAGCCGGCACGCGCAGTTACGCCATCACCATTTTCGACCCCGACGCCCCAGGCCCCGGCTGGTGGCATTGGGCCGTGGCGCAGATCCCGGCCACGGTGACGCGCCTGCCGGAAAACGCCAGTGCCTCGGGCTTCCTGAAGAAGATCGGCGCGGTGGAAGCGCGCAACGACTTCGAGGTCGACGGCTACGGCGGTCCATGCCCGCCGCCGGGCAAACCGCACCGCTATGTCGTCACCGTGTACGCGCTCAACACGACCGATCTGCGGCTCGCGCAAGGGCGCCCGGCGCTCATGTTCGACCATGAGATCAGCACGGCGACGCTCGGCAGCGCGCACATGGTGGTGACCTACGGTCGTTGAGAACACGGGGCCCGCTCCGCTCGGACCTGCCGAGCCGAAAGCATCGCGAATGGACCGTCAACGGCCGGCATCTCCGGCATAAAAGCGTCATCTCAGTGTCATTTCCACGGCGCAAGGTCGTTTTTCGACGATCTTTGCGCACGCGTGCCGCCATACGGTCTTAAAATGACGTTCCGGCGCATACACGCGCCTCTGTTTCCCGCATCCCGTAGCCAGTGAGATTGAGATGAGCACGAAAGTTTTTGTCGACGGACAGGAAGGCACCACCGGCCTGAAGATCTTCGAATATCTGTCGCAACGCGCCGACGTAGAGATCCTGCGTATTGAAGAAGCGAAGCGCAAGGACCTCGAGGAGCGACGCCGTCTCATCAATGCGTCGGACGTGACGTTCCTGTGCCTGCCGGATGTCGCCTCGCGCGAGTCGGCTTCGCTCGTCGCCAACGATCACACCGTGCTGATCGACGCGAGCACGGCATTCCGCACCAGCGCGGACTGGGCCTATGGCCTGCCCGAACTGGCCCGTTCGCAACGTGAACGGCTGCGCACCGCCAAACGCATCGCCGTGCCGGGCTGCCATGCATCGGCATTCGTGCTGGCCATGCGTCCGCTGGTGGAAGCCGGCGTGGTCGCACCCGAGTTCGCAGCCCACAGCTATTCGATCACCGGCTACAGCGGCGGCGGCAAGAAAATGATTGCGGACTACGAAGCAGGCGGCAACGACAAGCTGAAGAGCCCGCGTCCGTATGCCTTGGGTCTGACCCATAAGCACCTGCCGGAGATGGCCGCGCATACCGGCTTGAAGTCGGCACCGATCTTCACGCCGATCGTCGGTGACTTCTACAAGGGTCTCGCCGTCACGACCTATTTCTCGCCAAACCAGTTGGCCAAAAAGGCTTCGCCGCAAGACGTGCTCGGCCTGTTCTCCGAGTACTACAAGGACGAAGCATTCGTGCGCGTCGCACCGTTTGATTCGGACGCCAATCTCGACGGCGGCTTCTTCGACGTGCAGGCCAACAACGACACCAATCGGGTCGATCTGTTCGTCTTCGGCAACGAAGAACGCTTCGTTACGGTGGCGCGTCTCGACAATCTCGGCAAGGGTGCGTCGGGTGCCGCCATCCAATGTATGAACCTCGCCATTGGCACGCAGGAAGACAGCGGATTGAAACGCTAACGCCCCGCATCGCGCAGACGGCGCTACGCCGTCAACGCCTCGAAAAGCCGGCTTTCAAACGCCGGCTTTTTTTCGTTTCAAATCAGCGCTTAAAGCTTTCAGCTTTCTGAAGCTAATCAGTAATAGTCCCGACTTCATTTAAAAGAAAAGCCGCCGCTATTCAATAAATCGGTAATACGTGCGCGCCATTGAACCGATCCGCATACTTTTCCGCCTGGGGAAACACCCGATTCTTTCGCGAACGGTCGTTCGCAGATGATAGAGCCTTTTTGCTCGAACGCCCTGCTGGCAAGGGCGTGTGGCGAAGCGTCGAGATTGATCATCCACCCAAAAATGTTTTTTTGTTTAAAAGACCCGCAAACCTCTGAGTGGCGCGTGTCTGGCGTTTTTTGTGCTGTTTGAATCGGCCTTTTTAGACGGTTCTTTCAATTGACAGCGAATAAGCGGGCAGCGAAATTACTCCGCACAATTACATGAAGGGAGACAGCAGCATGCCGGATGCGCTAAATAGAGGGTTGGCAATGGCCATTGCCTTAGCCCCATTGCTGGTTGCCTGCGGTGGCGGAAATGCCAGCAATCCATCGCCAATCAACCCGCCGCAATGTTCAGGATCGAGCTGCCCGGTGCAAGGGCCGCCGCCGCAAGGCACCGTGGCCTCGCTCTGCCCCGCGACCGCGGATATCGGCAACAGCACGTATCTCGGCGGTGCAGGCAGCGGCGAAGTGGTGCGTCTGAACATCAACGCCACGGCCATGACCTACACGTTGACGTGGCTGCAGTCACCCATTCCGTTGCATACCGGCGAAGTGACGCCGACCCGCGCGGGCGTGACGATCAGCGGCACCGTGGTCCATCCGCCGACAGGCGCCCTGCCCACCGCCGAACAGATTCGTTGCGCGTTCATCCTCACGCCGGGCACCGGCACGGCTGCGGTTGACGGCAGCACCTACTCCACCGCCGCCACCTTCAACCAGGCGAACCCGCCGATGGTGCTGATCGGCCTCGGCGTAGCAGGCGGCGGCATCCCTGGTGCGGCCGTACAGTACAGCGGTTTTCAGCCCACCGCTGCCGTGCTCGGACCACAGCTTTCTTCGTTGCTCGGCATCAACCTCTTCCCGGTCGCCGCGCGCAACTTCGACTTCTATCCGTTCCTTGGATTCGCCAGCGTCGACACGAACCTGGCTGACATGAAGGGCGACTACAACGCGCTGTTCTATCACCTGCAGCCGTCCAACAAATACGCGACCACTGCAAGCACTGCTCAGGAGTCCTTCGATGGTGCCGGCAACTGCTCGGTGCCGTCCGGCGCGAGCAATACAGCCTGTGAATCGACGGGCGGCACATGGACCGCAGTGTCGGGCGCCTCGTATTTCACGAGCGCCGATGCACCGCGTCTGATGCCGGGCCCTTCGCTCGCCGGTCTGTACACCTTCCCGATCGCCGCCAGCGCCAACATGATCCTCGGCCAGCTCAACGGCAAGGTGGTTCCGCTGATCGTCCGCACGGGCGCCGTCAATCCCAACGCCTTCGTGGTCGACGACGAATCCGGCATCGCGATGCTCGCCCCCGCGACGCAGATTCAGTCGGGCGCGATCAACGGCGGCTACGTGGGCGCGGATTCGAACTTCCGCTACACCGCCACGCTGTTGCAGGGCGCCGGCGGCAGCTTCGTCAACCCGAGCACGTCCAGCGCCGAAAGCCAGTTCGCCCTCGACTACTCGCAACAGCACCTCGGTCTGCTCAACGTGACGGATAAAAACGGCGCAACGGGCAACCTGATCGCTGCGGGCGGCCTCTACGCGATCTTCATCAACGGTGAAGAAAACGGCGGCGTGACGACGACGTCCACCAACAGCGACACGCTCAACAGCCCGTACTTCGGCATTGGCGCGCAGATCAGCAATTGATGGTTGCAGGGCCGTGCAGGACCAAAGCAAGAGGTGGCTGGACTGGGAGCCGGCCATTCACAACGAGAACATGAGAAGGGGGCGGTATGAAATGGAAATTCCTCGCGGCGTTCGCGATGACAGCGCCGTTGGTGACGGCGTGCGGCGGTGGCGGTAGCAGTTCGCCGGCACCGGTGGTCGCGGCGCTGTGCCCGACCACGCTGGACTACAGCACGGTCTACACCGGCGGCGGCGGCGACGGTGAACTCGTCAAGCTGCAACTCGATACGACCAAGATGACCTGGCAGATCACCTACGTCGAGTCGCCGATTCCGCAAACCACGGGGCAGGTCACGCCGACGCGTGCGGGCACGACGGCGAACGGCACGCTGACGCAGGAAACCGGCTTGCCGACCGCCAAACTCAATCAATGCGCGTTTCAGTTGAACGGCGCGAGCCTCGACCCAAGCCGCCCGGCGCGCGTGTTCGTGGGTGAAGGCGTGGCCGGCGGCACGATCCCCGGCGCGCAGATTCAATACAACGGCGTGCTTGGCGTCGGCGCCGTGCCGGATACGACGTTCCCGTACTACCCGTTCATCGGCTTCTCGTCGATTGAAACGAACATCGCCAACGTGGCCGGAACGTACAACCAGCTCGGCTATCACCAGATTCCGTCGCAGAACTTCCTGCCGGTCTCGGTGGATTCGAAGATCACCATCAACGCAGATGGCACGTGGACGGAGTGCGATAACAGCGGCATCAACGCTGGCAAATGCGAGCAGCCCGGGACCAATCTCGCGCAGTCGGCGGACGGCAGCGGCGCGTTCGAAACCGACAACTTCCAGGGCCAGGCCAAAGCCACGCTCGCCACGACGCCGATCGCCAAGGGCTTCATGATCGTCGGCAAGCTGCGCAATCAACTGGTGCCGATCCTGGTACGCACGGGCGCCGCCAATCCGTCGGCGCTCCAGGCCGACGACGAGTCGGGCATTTCGATTCTCGCGCCGCAAAGCACCGTGGCCGCGAACTCGCAGAACGGTGAGTACATCGGCGTCGACAGCCAGTTCGATTACCGGACGACGGCCCTCGAAGGCACCGAGGCCACGCTGCTCGATCCGTTCAACGCATCGCAGGCATCGCTCGCGACCGCGCTGAATCTCAACTTCACCGAAGCCGTACCGGGCGTCGTGACGACGACCCAGGTGAACGCATCGACGGGCAGCACACCGACCGGAAAGATGATCTTCACGGGTGGCGTGTTCGGCTACCTCGATCTGACGACGCCGGCATCGCCCTACTTCACGATCGGCGCGTTCGTCCAGTAATGGACGCTGCGGACATTTTCACTACGTAACGAGGCGACCGCGCCCAGGCAGCATCAGCCGTTGATGCCGCCTGGGGCCGTGGAGGACGCGCGCGCGAGGCGAACACCTCGCGGCCGCGCGCAGCAGGTACGCCCGCTCAGGAGGAACGTCATGAAAAGAATAGCGATCGCAGCGCTGGCTGCGAGTCTCTCGCTTAGCGTCTCGCTCAGCGCGCATGCGCAGCAGGCGGGTGACAACGTCGCCGTGCTCGGCTGGTTTCACGTCATGCCGCAAAAAACCAGTTCGCCGCTCACGACCAACGTGGCGCCCACGCCGATCAACACGCCGCTGCGTCTGCCGAATTCGTTCACTTCGGCGGGTACCGGGCTGTCGTCGAACAACGCGGACACGGCCGGCCTCGTCATCAGCCATTTCTTCACCGATCACATTGCCCTGTCGAGCGTCGCGGGCGTGCCGCCGGTGTTCAAGATCTACGGTCACGGCACGATCATGCCGCCGGGACCGGCCGGGGCGCTCGGCAACCAGAATCTCGGCGACCCGTCGAGCAACCCGATCGTGAAAAGCGTGCGGCAGTGGAGTCCGGCGGCCATCCTGCAGTACTGGTTCCGGCAACCGACGGACAAATTCCGGCCGTTCCTCGGTCTGGGCGTGTCGTACAACTGGTTTTCCGACATCCAGCTGAATCCGAACTTCGTGACATCGACGCAGAACAATCTCGGGGCCGTGCTGGCGGCGGGCGCCGGCAAGCCGGGTAAAACGCAGGTCGAGGCGAAGGCGTCATCGTCCTGGCAACCCGTATTCAATGCGGGCGCGGAATACAACATCACGGATCACTGGGGGCTGCTGGCGTCGGTCACTTACATTCCACTGAAAACGACCTCGTCGGTCATCATCAAGGCAGCGGATGGCACCGAACTCGCGGTGAGCAAGGCCGAGATGAAACCCGACCCGATTATTTCGTTCCTCGCGGTCTCGTATAAGTTCTGACCTGGACGGGCCGAGCGGCTGTTCGCTCAAGGAACGTGGCTCAAGGAAGCGCGGGCAAAAAAAAGCCCGCCTTATTGGGCGGGCTGAATCCATATCAGAGGAGACATGGAGGAGACAAAACGAACTATAGCAAAGCGCTTGGTGCGGCGCAACATTCTTATTAGGGTAGACCCTCTGTGTTGTTATTACGCAACATTACAGGACAGACCTGAACGGGCCGACGCCAGCGCCGCGCGAGGTCGGTTGGCGGCTTAGTGGCGAACCAGCGCCATCATGGCGCCAAAGCCGACGAATACCCCGCCCGTCAAACGATTGAATGCCCTCGCCACATTGCGGCTGCGCAGCTTCGTGCCAATGCGCGTGCCGAAGCCGGCATAGACCAGATACCAGCTCACTTCGATCACCGCGAAGGTGGCGACAAGAATGCCGAACTGCGGCAGCGTCGCGCGGCCCGCGTCGATAAATTGCGGCAGCAGCGCGGCGGCAAACAGGATCGCCTTGGGATTGCTGCCCGCCACCAGAAAGCCGTTGCGAAACAGCGCGAACCGCGAGCGTGCCGGCCTCGCGGCCAGTTCATCCGTTCGGGAGGCAGCGGTTTCGTCCGCGGGAGCACGCCATGCCTTGACGCCGAGATAGATCAGATACGCCGCGCCGATCATACGCAGCGCATTGAACATGGCCGGCCACGCTTCCAGAAAGACGCCCAGCCCCGCTGCCGAAACCGACAGCATCAGCACCAGCGCCGACAGACAGCCCGCCATCGTCGCGCTCGAACGGCGCAGACCGTGCTGCGCGCCGTGCGTCATCACCAGCAGCATGTTCGGACCAGGAATGGCAGAAACGACGAAGACGGTGGCAAGAAACAGCCACCAGGTATGCAGGCTCATGAAACACACACACGAAAAATGACGGGACACGCATTATGCCCGTCTGACGGCTCGAACGCGTTTTAGAGCTTCGTGCCCCGAAACACCACGATGCCCTGATGCGCCGCGTTGCGTCCTAGCGCCCGGCCCGGCGCGCCGAGACCTGCCCCAGCACGGCGAAGTCCTTTTCGCCGTCGCCATGCGCAACGGCTTCGACCAGACTGTCGCGCACCACGCTCAGAACCGGCATCGGCGTGGAGACGGCGTCGGCTGCGGCCAGGGCGAGGCGCACGTCCTTGAGACCCAGACGCGCCTTGAACAGCGCCGGCTCGTAACGCTGCTCCGCGATCATCTTGCCATAGCCCTGATACACCGGACCGGGGAAAATCCCGCTCGTGATCACATCGAGAAAATCCTGCATGGCCACGCCGTGACCCGTCACCAGCGAAGCGGCTTCGCCCAGCGTCTCGACGGCGGAGGCAAGCATGAAATTGGCCGCCAGTTTGATGACGTTCGCCTGCTGCGGCAGCGAGCCGATGCGCCAGGTTTTCTGGCCGATCGCGTCGAACACCGGCTGCACGCGGTCGATGGCCTCTGCGGGGCCCGCGGCAACGATCGTCAGCTTGGCTGCCGCCGCGACGTCCGGGCGTCCCAGAACGGGTGCGGCCACGTAATTCAGACCACGCGAGGCGTGCGCATGCGCGAGTTCCTCGGCCAGTGCCACGGAAATCGTCGCCATATTCACGTGAATCAAGCCGCGCGGCGCGTTTTCCAGCAGCGCAGCGTCGATCACGGTGCGCAGTGCGGCGTCATCGGCCAGCATCGAAAAGACCGCGTCGCCACCGAACGCCTCAGCCGGCGTCCCTACCACCCTGGCGCCTTTCGCCGCGAGGGGTTCCGCGCGTTCCGCCGAACGGTTCCAGACCCGCACCTGATGGCCGGCTTTCAGGATGTTTTCAACCATGACGGCGCCCATCTCGCCGAGACCGATAAAACCGATGTCCATCTGTCGCTCCACTCTTCTAAAGAAGTGAAAGTAGAGCACAGCCATGCGACATCTGCAGAAGCGCAGCCCCAAACACGGTGCCATACTGATGCGATGGTCACCGCGACATTCCGCTTCTACGAGGAACTGAACGACTTTCTTGCCCGGCCGTTGCGTCGGCGCACGTTCAGTTGCGTCTGCCCGAACGCGGCCACCGCCAAGCACATGATCGAGGCACTCGGCGTTCCGCACACGGAAGTCGAGCTGATTCTGGTGAACGGGGAATCGGTGGGATTCGAGCGGCGGCTTGTCGAAGGTGACCGCGTGGCGGTGTATCCGAAATTCGAGGCGCTCGATATCCAGCCGCTGCTGCGCGTACGCGAACGTCCATTGCGCGTGATGCGTTTCATCGCCGACGCCCATCTGGGCGGTCTCGCGCAACTGCTGCGGCTCGCGGGCTTCGACACGCTGTACGACAACCACTATCCGGACGCCGACATTGAAGCGCTAGCCGCCGCCGAGCATCGCATCGTCCTCACGCGCGATCGTGAACTGCTCAAGCGCCGCACCATCACGCACGGTTGCTACGTGCGCACGCTCAAACCCAAAGCGCAATTGCGGGAGATTTTCGACCGGCTGGATCTGGCCGGCAGCGCCCAGCCGTTTCGCCTGTGCCTGATGTGCAACGCGCCGCTGCGGCGCATTCCCAAAGACGAAATCGCGGGCCGGGCGCCGGAGGGCGTGCTGGAACGGCACACGCAATTCGTCACCTGTGATGTATGCCGGCGCGTCTTCTGGGAAGGCACGCACTGGCAGCGAATGCGTGCGTTGATGGACAGTCTGGCGAGCGAGCAGGCCTGAGTGATTGGCGGCAACCGCGCCCGCTCCAGGCAGCGTTAGTCTTCACGCCGCGCTGATGGGTCGACGCGGTGCGTACAATGCGGGATTACCTGTCAGATAGAGGCTTTCCGTATGGCGATGAAAAAAACCGACCTTGAGAAGAACAAGGCCCTGAAACTCACGAACTCGATGAAGCTGGCAACCGCCGACCGCTTCGGCAAGGCCTCGGCCGCCGCGCCCGCGCTCGATCGCCGGGAGCAACGCAAGCTGGATCAGGCGCAAGGACTAGTGCCGTTTGCCTGCAAGCTCAACAGCGAACTCGTCGAGCAACTGAAAGAGCGCGCGCTCCAACACCCGGATGGGATGACCGGACTGCTGACCGAGATCATCAAGCGCGGTCTCGCTGCCGACGCATAACCTCTCGCCGCCAGGTGGCGAAGATTCTGAAATCAGGACTCTTGAACAAGCGCCCCGCTGCCCGCCATCAAAAAAGGCCAGAACATCGTGCTCTGGCCTTTTTGCTTACGACGGTTGCCTGCATTCGCTTGCCGCGTCAGCGGCTTGCTCAACCCGGCTGCGATCCCGCGCAGTCAGCCTAATTCGGCGAGCCTTTGTCGTTCGTCCCCGCAGCCGATGCGGCTGCCGACACGTTGGCGCGCTTGCCATGTGTCTTCAACTGCTTGTGATGCTTCGTGCTGCTGACGGCAGCCGGCGCGTCGGCTGCGGATGCCTGCGCGAAAGCCTGAGCGGACACCAGCGCGAGCGCTGCGATTGTGAGCGAGGCCGTGACTTTCTTCATGTGTTGATCCCCAAACCTGAACCACGCTGTCGATGTGAATGAATAGAACAACCTGGTAAAGCACACGCGGCAAGTCGGCACCTGGCGGCTCACCGCGGGGAGTATCACGCAGCGAGGGTCGTTTGTCATCCGCTGTACCTGGGATGTACTTTCGGCGAGACGGGCTGGTTTTGCGGACGGCGCCAAGACTAAGCACTGGCCGTCACACGAGGTTGCGCAGCAGGCTGGCCGTCTCTTGCAGGGTGGGCAGCACCCGATGCAGTGCGGCGTTGGCCGACTCCTGACCGATCGGCATGCTAACGCTGATCGCCGCGACCACCGAGCCATGCCGGTCACGGAGCGGTACGGCGACACCTCGCATGCCGAGTTCCAGTTGTTGATCCGTGACGATGTAACCGTTGCGGCGCGTTTCCCCCAGCACTTCACGAAGCTGCTCGATGGTGGAATAGGTCTGCGGCGTGAAGACCTTGATCTCATAGCTCGCCAGCCATTGCTCGATGTCGTCTGGCGCCTGAAATGCAAGCAGGATCAATCCGGCGGACGACAACGGCGCCGGTGCGCGCGAGCCGAGCACGAAGCCGACTGCCATCGCGCGATTCACGCCGTTGCGGGCGACGTAGACCACGTCGTGTTCGTCGAGGATGGCGACCAGCGCCGTCTCCTGCACGGCGGCAGTAATGCGCTGCAGGAAGGGTTGCACAGTGCGCGGCAGGCGCGCCGAGTCCAGATACGACTGGCCGAGACGCAGCACGCGTGGGGCAAGCCAGAACAACTTGCCGTCAGTGTCGATATAGCCGAGTTCACGCAGCGTCAGCAGATAGCGCCGCGCCGCCGTACGCGAGAGCGCCGCCCTCGACGCGACCATCGTCGGCGTCATGCGCGCGTGCTCTTCGTCGAATGCTTCGATGATGGCCAGCGCTTTCGCCGCGCCGGCAATCCAGTCCTTGTCGTCCATGCGGTCCGCCTGAAAATGCCGACGTCGCCTTGCTCGCGAAAGCACGCGCCGTTGCGCGATTATCGCGCGACGGAACGGGATTCAGGTGGGAAAACGCGGTGCGCGGCTTTCGTGGCGCGGCACCGCGAAAGTGGATCGCGAACTACCAGGATTGGGCCAAACCCAGACGCTCGGTCAACGGTTCGCGGTGGACTTCTTTTTTATCAGCGGTGGGCGGAAAGACGCACCAGCAACCATCGTCATGGCGAAAGAAGAACAAGCCGCGCGCGCCCGCCGCCAGCGCTGTTTCGACTCGCACGTAGCGCCTGCCACCACTGCGGGTGCGGCTGAACTCTGTCACGCGGACCGGAATGGAGGGGCTCGGCGCCAGCCACTTCTCGACCTGGCGGCGCAGGGATCGCTCGCTGGATGCGCTCATGACCGTCTCCACACGCGTTCGTTTTGCGACGCTTCGCGCGCCCCTTCGGCGTCGTCGGCGTCCTGCGGCTCGTCCTCTTCCTCCGCTGCCACTTCCAACGCCCGGTTGGTCGCCGCGGCTCTCAACGTACTGCAGTGGGCAGCGTGTCGCAGGTCTGAAAGAAGACCGACAAGCTGTCGTGCTGTTCTGCGTTTCATCGCACACCCCCGCGCTGCACCATTAACTTGATAAAGCACTTTAACTTTATGCCCGGATGGCGCGCTGTTGTAAGGTTTTAGACGAAATAGCAACAGTTTCTTTTAAACCGGGACGATCTATTTCCCGACGACATCCGCCCTCAATGTGCGCGTCGCGGTGCGGTGAGGTATGTACGGTGGCGGCCGAAAGGCGGAGGAGCGCATGCGGTAGCGCACGCTCGAAGCATTTATGTCTGCTTGAGGGACATGGAAGCGTGGGCTGCGTCGCGCGAAAGCGCCGGGCGTTTCGCGTATGGCGTACGGCGTCTGGCGTGAACCGCGCCTCGACCGGACACGTTTTCTCGTCGAGAAGTGATGAGCCCCGCGTGCCGCGCCGAACAAGGATGTCAAAGCGCGGGTTGTGAAACCCGGCGCTCATCCTGAAGAAAGAATCAAGACTCAGCGAGACTACTGGCTAATCCCCGCGCCGCTGGCGGGTTGCGACGCTGCCGCCTGAGCCGGTGGCGTGGCAGTGGCCGTGGACAGAACCGGCGCTCCGAGGTTGACCACGGTCGGCGTGGTCGTCTTGGTGATCGCCGCGGCCGGACCGGAGGACGAGGCCGAAGCAGGCGCCAGCATAGGCGCCGGTGCCTGAACGGCGGCCGGCACCACCGGCACCGCCACAGCAGGCCCAGCAGTGGACGTGGTGACCACCAGCGCACCGGCCGGGGCCGGGACCGGGACCGCGGCCGGCGCGGGCGTGACGACCGCCAACGGAACCGGCAACGGCGTGGTCACGACGTTGCTGTTCGTCACCGGCGTGGTCCGCACGACCGTTTGCAGATAGTGATCCACCAGCGAGAAAAAGCGGTCGTAGAACTTGCCGGACGGAATCGTCTCGCTCGAAATCTTCACCATCTCATCGCTGTTCGAGCGGATAGGCAGCGACACGGAACCAAGCACGCTCAGCCCCACGCTCGCCGAGGTATCGCTTTTCTTGAGCGCGTAGCCGTTCTGCACCGCATTCACGTAGACGATGCTCGTATCGCTGGTTTCCTCGCCGGCCGTACAGACGACGTGAAACTCGACGACCACGTGCGAATCGCCGGTCGGCTGGAAATTCTTCGTGCCGTCGACGGTATCGGGATGCGTCAACGTCGTCATATAGCCCTGACTCAACAACGCGCGGCGCGCCGCTTCGCAGGTGTCGGTGGTGCTTGCGTTGAAGTTACGGGCGAAGGGACTCGCGCCCGTGTCGAACAATTCCTGCTGAAACTTGGGCTGCGGCGCGCTCGAGCACGCGGCAAGCGCGGCCAGTCCGAGCAGCGAGGCCGCAGTTGCTTTAGATAATAAGGTACGCATGATTCCGGGAGAGCAGACTGCTAAACGTCGAATGGCATGCATTGTAGAGCGATTGCCTGACGATCTGAAAACAACCCGACACGCCGTAACGCGTTGATACAACAACGATTTGTATGGCGATTGTCAGTGAGGAACGGTAAGCAGGCCTGCGTTGCCGGCTGTGGCTGGGACGGAAGTACGACTGTGGACGGGCCTTTGATGCCCGGAACCGGATACGCCGCGCGCGTTCAGGGCGCCGGAGCCGGCACGGTTGCCGAAAGACCCATCGAGGCCGGATCTGCCACCGCACTCCTGGCTGGAATGAAGAAGGAGCGTGCGCCGCTGGCAGGCGCCGGGCAGTTATCCGCGGCACTCGCGTCGCACGCGGCAGTCTGCGAGGCGGCCGCCAGGCCGTCGCCCTGCCTGGCGACCACGGGCGCGAAGGTTTCGACGCGCATGCTCACCTTCTGCGCGTATGCCATTGAGCCACCGTAGTTCTTCAGCGCGAGATTCAGATCACCGCCAGCCGACTGCAGATAGCCATGCAAAATGGCCGAACCGGCTTCGATGTTGGCGTCGGGCTCGGTGAGGTCCTTGACGTTCTTCAGCAGCCCCCGGTGTGCGGCCGGTACGACCTGCATCAGCCCCGTGGCCCCGCGCGGCCCCTTGGCCTTTTCCTTGAAGCGCGATTCGATCGAGATGATGGCGAGCAACAGGGCCGGCGGCAGCGAGTACTTGGCGGCCGCGGCCTGCACGGCATCGGAAATCTGCGCGGCCTTGGTCTCGGCGAGGCCGAACTTTTGCGTCAGATAGGCCGAAATATGGTCTTTGGCGCTCTCCTCAGCCTCTGCGCCCTGCACGAGGCAGAGCGAAAGCATGATCAGACAGAGTATCCGGCTCATGGGCAGAGGGCTGGGAGGGAAGGAAGTTTCGTATTATACCGATGCCCGAAAATTAGGCACTCTTTTGTATTAAGAAACCTTTTGCCCGGGCCGCCACTACGGGCTGTAGCGTTTTTTACCGCGTCGTCCACGCACGCAGCAGCGCCATTCAAGGCGCATAAGCGCTCCTTCAACGAAAACACACACCGTGGATGCTGGCGCCTAGAGCGGGCGATGCCCGACATGGTCGGCCATCAGGCGACGCATGGTGGCGAGTAGCAACGCGGGGTCGATAGGCTTGCGAATGAAGCCGTCATAACTCACGAAAGCCGGCGGACTTGGCTCGCCCGACACCAGAATAAAGGCGACATCGGGAAGCCCGGGCACGGTTCGCAACTGATGACAGAGTTCGCTGCCAGACATGACCGGCATGCGCCAGTCCGCGACCACGACATCCACCGGAGACTCGACGAAGCTCGCCAAAGCCGCGTGACCGTCGCTCGCGGTACGCACGGTAAAGCCGTCCGCACTGCAAATGGCACTCAAGGATGCCAAGGTTTCCGCTTCATCGTCGACCAACAAGACACTGGCCATATTCTGAAACCCCAATCTCTGCCTTATTGATTTGGCAGATCAAGATGTGAGCAAGTTCAATTCACGCTGATGTCGAAACGATGGCGCCTGTTATTCAAACGCCGGTTTTCATCGTCATCTACTCGTTACCGCGATTCATTATCGTGCCGCGGATTGCGCCAGAGGACTTCCCGCAAACGGATCGTTCAGCCAGTCAACCTGCTTGCTTCGTGCTTCCGCTTTGGCTTTGCTTTCGCTGGGAATCTTGAAGTGCTGCATCGATTGGCCCGCGCTGGTCGCCTGCTTTAGCCATTGTGGCATTTCACCGTGACCGTCCCAGGTTTCACCCGTCGCGCTTTGATAACGACTCGCAGCAGCCTTCATCTGATCGGCAGCGATGGACGATGCCAGCGCCTCCGGCGTGATATCAAACTCTTCCATTCGATGACGGAGGTAAGCCACAATGCTGTCGCGCTTACGTTCGTCCATGACTTCCTCCTTGCTTTCCTATTTTCAACTCACGCGTAAATTTGTTTCCGCGCAAGGCTAATGAGCCTCGCCGCCGCACCGCACCGGCTGTTACGCAAAACGCGTTCCCGAGGCTTTCGATGCGCTTTGAAGGTTTCAGCGCTACACAGCTGGGCGCTGCGGCGCTGATGCTATTGATTGATGCCGACAAGCCAGTCACGCTCATTCCACCGTCACCGATTTAGCCAGATTACGCGGCTTATCCACGTCCGTGCCACGCGCGCACGCGGTGTGATACGCGAGCAATTGCAGCGGCACCACGTGCAAGATGGGCGAAAGCAAGCCGTAGTGCTCCGGCATGCGGATCACATGCAGCCCCTCTTCATTGACGATGCGCGTATCCGCGTCGGCAAACACGTAAAGCTGGCCGCCCCGCGCTCGCACTTCCTGAATATTCGACTTGAGCTTTTCGAGCAGCGCGTCGTTGGGCGCTACCGTCACGACCGGCATCGCCTCAGTCACCAGCGCTAACGGGCCGTGTTTCAATTCACCTGCCGGATACGCCTCAGCGTGGATGTACGAAATTTCCTTGAGCTTCAGCGCGCCTTCGAGGGCGATCGGATAGTGCAGACCGCGTCCCAGGAATAGCGCATTTTCTTTGCGCGAGAACTCTTCGGACCACGCGATGATCTGCGGCTCCAGCGCCAGCACGCTGTTCAACGCCGCCGGCAAATGGCGCAACTGCTTGAGATAGTCCGCTTCCTGCGCCGCGTTGACGTGCCCACGCAGTTTGCCGAGCGTCACCGCCAGCACGAACATGCCCACCAGTTGCGTCGTGAAAGCCTTGGTTGAAGCCACCCCGATCTCGCGTCCCGCGTGCGTCAGGAAAGACAGCGCGGTTTGCCGGACCATCGCGCTGGTCGCGACGTTGCACACAGCCAGCGTATGCGCATGACCGAGCGACTGCGCGTGCTTGAGCGCCGCGAGCGTATCGGCCGTCTCACCCGACTGCGAGATCACCACCACCAGCGATTTCGGATTCGGCACCGACTCCCGATAGCGATACTCGCTCGCGATTTCGACCTGGGTCGGAATCTTCGCGATGGATTCGAGCCAATACTTGGCAGTGAAGCCCGCGTAAGAACTCGTGCCACACGCCAGAATCAGGATGTTGTCGATCTCCGCGAACACCTTCGCTGCGCCTTCGCCGAACAGCGAGGCATCGAACGAGTCGCCTTGCGGAATCGTGTCGCTGATTGCGCGCGGCTGCTCGAAAATTTCCTTCTGCATGAAGTGGCGATACGGGCCGAGTTCCACCGCGCCGCCGTATGCCGCCACGTGACGCGAGGGGCGCTGCACTTCGTCGCCGTCGCGGTCGGCAATGCGTACGCCATCCAACGACAGTTCGCAGACGTCGCCCTCTTCCAGAAAGATGAACTGCTCCGTGCTGCCGGCGAGCGCCAGCGCATCGGAGGCGAGGAAGTTCTCCCCTTCACCGAGCCCGACCACCAGCGGCGAGCCCTGGCGCGCCCCCACCACCGTATGCGGCTGATCCTTATGCAGCACCGCGATCGCGTAAGCGCCGTGCAACTGCTGCACGGCTTCGCGGACGGCGCCAAACAGATCGCCGCGGTACAGGCTGTGCACGAGATGCGCGATCACTTCCGTATCGGTCTGCGAGACGAACTCGTAGCCCTTGCCGCGCAGCATTTCACGCAGCGTCTCGTAGTTTTCGATGATGCCGTTATGCACCAGCGCGAGCGCATTGCGCGAGAAGATGGGATGCGCGTTGTCCGTGACCGGTGCGCCATGCGTGGCCCAACGCGTGTGCGCGATGCCCGTCACGCCTTCCAGATGGCTCTCGCGCACCTGCTCATCCAGATCGGCCACGCGCGCGACGCTGCGGGCGCGGCGCGGCTCGCCATTGGCCAGCACGGCGACGCCGCACGAGTCGTAGCCGCGATATTCGAGGCGTCGCAGTCCCTCCACGAGGACCGGAACGATATTACGCTGCGCAACTGCGCCAACAATGCCGCACATAAACTCTTGATCCTATGCTGGGTTCGGTGTTCATGGCGTGTCTGAGCGGCACGCCGTAGGTCGTTCAGCTTTTCTTTTTGGTGGGGCGTACGAAGCCGGTTTTGCTCGTCTGCGTCTTGTCGTTCAGCACGAGCATGTTTTCTTCGACGTCTTTCCACACGGTCGTGCCCGCCGCGATCGTCACGCCACGGCCGACGCGCACCGGCGCCACCAGTTGCGTATCCGAGCCGACGAACACATCGTCTTCGATGACGGTGCGGAATTTATTCGCACCGTCGTAGTTACAGGTGATGGTGCCCGCGCCAATATTCACGCGCGCGCCAATGTCCGCGTCGCCGATATAGGTGAGGTGGTTGGCCTTCGAGCCGTGGCCCAGCACCGCGTTCTTCACCTCGACGAAGTTGCCCACATGTGATTCGTCCTGCAGCAACGCACCGGGACGCAGCCGCGCGTACGGGCCGAGCACCACCTGTGCGCCGACCTGCGCGCCTTCGATATGAGTGAACGCGTCGACGCGCGTGCCGGCGCCGAGGCTGGCATTGCGGATCACGCAGTTCGGCCCGATGCTGACGTTATCCGCCAGCGTGACCTTGCCTTCGAATACGCAGTTCACGTCGATCGACACATCGCGGCCGCATTCGAGCGTGCCACGCACGTCGATGCGGGCCGGATCGGCCAGCGTCACGCCCGCGACCAGCAGCGCCTCGGCAACATTCCCTTGATGGATGCGTTCGAGTTCGGCCAGTTGCTGCTTGCTGTTCACGCCGAGCGTTTCCCACTCTTCGTCCGGCTGCGCGGTAACGACTTCGAAACCCGCCTCGATGGCCCGCTCGACCACATCGGTGAGATAAAACTCGCCTTGCGCGTTGTCGTTCTTCAGCGTGGCCAGCCACATGGCCAGTTGCGCGGTAGGCGTGACGACGATGCCCGTGTTGATTTCGCTGATCCGCAGTTGCTCCTGCGTGGCGTCCTTCTGCTCGACGATGCGCACGACGCAACCCGCCTGATCGCGCACGATGCGGCCATACCCGGTCGGATCGTCCAGCGTCACGGTGAGCACGCCATAGCAGCCTTCCGCGGCGCTTTCGACGAGCCGTTTCAGCGTGCTGGCGCGCGTCAACGGCACATCGCCGTAAAGCACGAGCGTCGGCACCGTGGGATCGAGCAAGGGCAAAGCCTGCTGCACGGCGTGTCCCGTGCCGAGCTGCTGCTCCTGAACCGCGAACTGCACGTCGGGCGCAGCGACGGCCGCGCGCACCGTATCGCCGCCATGACCCACGACGACCACGAGACGGGTCGGCTTGAGCGTGTGGGCAGTATCAATGACGTGAGACAGGAGGGGCCGGCCGGCCAGAGGATGGAGCACCTTGGGCAGCGCCGAGCGCATACGCTTACCGGTGCCTGCCGCCAAAATCACAATGTTCATGGCGTCGGCAATGAGACGAGTTTGGAGCCGCCAATTCTAGCATGCGGCCCTGTGCTACCACGCTTCGCGCGGGGCTTTTGCGCGCAGCGTGTAGGCGCGGCGAAATTCCGTGGAAAGCCCGCGAACGCTGGGTTCACGGGCGGTCGTCGCTAGTTTTGCGCGCGGCGCGTTGTGTCAAAGATCGTCGAACTGCACGATCGAGATGGGCTGCGCGCCGTTCAGCGGCATGCCGTTACCGGCGTCCGTCGAGCACGGTTCTTCGTCGAAAGCGATGTCACCTTGCGGATCGGCTTCACCGCTCGCACGCAGGCCGGCGAACGGAAACAGCTTGTGATCCATCAGATGCGACGGGACGATATTCGACAGCGCATTGAACATGTTCTCCACGCGGCCCGGGAAGCGTTTGTCCCACTCGCGGATCAGCGCCTTCATTTCGGCGCGCTTCAGATTGGGCTGGCTGCCGCACAGATTGCACGGAATGATCGGGAATTCGCGCAGCTCCGCGTACTTCTCCAGATCGGTTTCCTTCACGTACGCGAGTGGCCGGATCACGATGTTCTTGCCGTCATCGGATTGCAGCTTGGGCGGCATGCCCTTCAGCTTGCCGCCGTAGAACAGGTTCAAAAGCAGCGTCTGCAGGATGTCGTCACGATGATGGCCGAGCGCGATTTTCGTTGCGCCGAGTTCTCCCGCCACGCGATACAGGATGCCGCGCCGCAGCCGCGAGCACAGCGAGCAGGTGGTCTTGCCTTCCGGCACCAGCCGCTTGACGATGCTGTACGTGTCCTGGTTCTCGATGTGAAACGGGATGTCCAGTTGCTTCAGATATTCCGGCAGCACGTGCTCCGGGAAACCCGGCTGCTTCTGATCCAGATTCACGGCGACGATATCGAAGTGGATCGGCGCACGCTCGCGCAGACGCATCAGCACGTCGAGCATGGCGTAGCTGTCTTTGCCGCCGGACAGGCACACCATCACCTTGTCGCCGTCCTCGATCATGTTGAAGTCGCCAATGGCCTGGCCGACCTGGCGCGCCAGTCGCTTGAACAGCTTGTTGTTTTCGTAGGCTTCTTTCTGTTCGCGACGCGTCAGCGCGGGCTTGCGCGCGCCGGCTTCGGCAGCCGCGTCGGCGGCCGCTTGCGCATTCTGGGCGCCTACCATTTCAGGAGCGTTCATAGCTCAATCCTCTTTGATGCCAAACACTTCGACGCCCACCGCGTCGCAGTCCGGATACACGTCCGGCTTCTCCGTCGAAACCGACGCCGCCCGCACATTGGGATGAGCGAGCAGCGCTTTCAACAGGTCGTCGCACAGCGTTTCCTGCAGATGAATATGACCTTGCTCGACACGCCGCGCGATGGTGGCGCGCATGAAGTCGTAGTCGACGACTTCGCGCAGCTTGTCTTCGACGGGCGTCGAGAGCGCGAGCGGCACGAACAGTTCGACGTTGATCACGACGCGCTGCTCGCCGCGCTTTTCGAAGTCGTGCACGCCGATGTTGATGTGCACTTCGTAATTGCGCAGAAAAAGCCGGCGGCAATCGGCTAGCCGGGGATGCGAAAGAGCGGCAAACATGGTCGTTCCAGTCAAAAAAAGCGTGCGGGGCACGCAAAGGGGGCACCTGTGGAGCACGAAGGCCGCCGGGCGGCCTTCATCTACGTCATGCGCTTCAGGCGCCCTTCAAAAACATCACGTCACGTGGCGACGGCACCAGATGCTGGCCACCGTCGACCACCAGCGTCGTGCCGGTCACGCCCCCGGCTTCCGCCAGATACAGTGCGGCGGCGACGATATCCTCCGGACGCGACGCGCGGCCAAGCGGCGTGACACGGTGCGCCGCTTCGAAGCCGTCAGCCGTCTGACCGGCCGATTGCAGCGTCAGGCCAGGCGCGAGGCCCACCACCCGCAACTTTGGCGCGAGCGCCTGGGCCAGCGCCACCGTCGCGGTCTGCAACGCCGCCTTCGAGAGCGTGTACGACAGAAAGTCCGGATTCATGTTGTACAGCTTCTGGTCCAGCAGGTTCACCACGACACCGCGCAGCGTTTCGTCGCTGCGGGCCGCCTCGGGCGTTGCCTCGTACAGCATACGCGCCAGCACGAGCGGCGCGCCCACATTGATGGCGGTTTGCTGCAACAGACGCTCGTAGCCGACATCGCGCGCGGTATCTTCCTCGAAGCTCGACGCATTGTTGACGATGCAAAGCGGCCGCCCGAGCGCCGCCGTGCAGGCCGGGATCAGCGCGGCGACCTCGGCCTCGACGGCCAGATTGGCCCGCAACGCCACGGCCCGCCGGCCCAGCGCGCCGATCTCGGCGACCACTTCGTCCGCTTCAGCCTGCGACGAACCAAAATGGACGGCCACGTCCCAGCCCCGGCTCGCGAAGCCGAGCGCGAGCGCGCGGCCGATGCGGCGGGCGGCGCCCGTGACTAGCACGACGCGCGAAGCAGCCGACCGGCCAGCGTGGACGGGGAAAGTGTCGGAAGGGACGGTCATTTACAATACGCGGATGAATCCGAAAGCTCACCAACCCGACAGTTTACCTGCTCCCGGCCCAGGCGCGCTTGCGCAGTCAGAAGCACTGGCCGCGCAGATCCGCGCGCAGATCGCAGCCGCCGGCGGCTGGCTGCCGTTCGACCGCTATATGGAGCAGGCGTTGTACGCGCCGGGGCTGGGCTACTACGGCGGCGGATCGGTGAAGTTTGGCCGCCGTCCTGAGGACGGCAGCGACTTCGTCACCGCGCCGGAGCTTTCACCGCTGTTCGCCGCGACACTGGCCCGTCCGGTCGCGCAGGCGCTGGAAGCGAGCGGCACGCGTCACGTGATGGAATTCGGCGCCGGCACCGGCAAACTGGCCGCCGGCCTGCTCAACGGACTGCAGGCGCTGGGCGCATCGGTGGATTCGTATTCGATCGTCGATCTTTCAGGCGAACTCCGTGAGCGACAGCGCGCCACCATCGAAGCCGAAGCACCGGAGTTGGCTGCGCGCGTGCGCTGGCTGGATGCGTTGCCGACGCAGTTCGAAGGCGTGGCGATCGGCAACGAGGTGCTCGACGCGATGCCGGTGCGGCTGTTTGCGCGCGCTGACGGCAACTGGAATGAACGCGGCGTAAAGTCGGAAGGCGAAGGTTTCGCGTTCGACGATCGGCCCGTTACGTCGCCGCAGGACGCAGCGTTTCTTGCCAGTGTTGAACAGGAAGGTCAGTTGGATGGCGATTACCTGACCGAAACGCACGACGCCGCGCGCGCATTCACACGCACCGTTTGCACGATGCTGACGCGCGGGGCGGCATTGTTGATCGACTACGGCTTTCCGCGCCACGAGTACTATCACGCGCAACGCGCGGGGGGCACGTTGATGTGCCACTACCGGCACCGGGCGCATGTTGATCCGTTTGTGTATCCGGGTTTGCAGGACATCACCTCGCACGTCGAGTTTACGGGTATTGCGGAAGCCGGCGTTGAAACGGGTGCGGACTTGCTGGGGTATACCTCGCAGGCGCGCTTTTTGTTGAACGCGGGGATCACCGAGGTATTGGGCGAGATCGACCCCACGGATATCGCGCGATATTTGCCGGCGGCAAATGCCGTGCAGAAGTTGTTGTCCGAAGCGGAGATGGGCGAACTGTTCAAGGTGATCGCGTTTTCGCGGGGGATCGATGCGACGCTCGACGCGTTTGCGAGTGGGGACCGGTCGCATACGCTTTAGGGATTTGCCTGCTCGTTCAATGTGGTGGCTTTAGGGGCGTGGGATGATTCGCTGGCTTTTGACGACGTTTATTGCCGTGGCGGTGTTGTCGAGTTGCTGGCCGTGGCTCAAGAAGATTGGCATTGGGCGTATGCCGGGCGATGTGACTCTCAGGTTGTTCGGGAAGGAGTATCCGTTTCCTTTTATGTCTACGCTTGTTTTGTCGATGGTTTTGTCTCTTCTGGCCAGGGTTTTATAAAGGTTTGGTTTTTTCTTGCAGAAGGCTTTTTGGTTTTTGTTTTGGCCTTTCCTTGTTTTCTTAGTGGTCTATTTGCGTTGCCCCTGTGCGGGGCGGCACTCACTTTTCTTTGCCGGCCGCAAAGAAAAGTAAGCAAAAGAAAGCGGGCTCACACCGCCAGCCTGTAGGTGTCTCCCTCGCCGCTCTCGCGGTATTGGTCCGAGACGAGATGTGCCCTCGCATCCTCCCCGTTCGTGACAAAGGACTCATTCATCCCACTCCGCACTTCGTGCGTCGCGGTTGGGTATGCAAGAGAAAGCTAATGTGCGCGCGGAGCGCGCGCTCCCTCGGTGTTGCCAAATACGCGAGAGTTCATCCTTTAATCAGGATGCCGAATCTTCGAACGAGCCGCCGCAAGCAAGGAGTTGTGCCATTCGGCGGAGCGCGCAGCGCGACGCTGGAACCCCGATGGCCAAAACCCTTAGGAAACCGACCGAAAGCCGGCTCAAACCGTTATGCCCAACGGCGGAGCGCGCAGCGCGACGCTGGAACGAATGACGGCCTGGTCACTAAGGGAAGTTGCGCGAGAGATCATCTCGTCTCGGACCAATGCTGCGGGAGCGGCGAGGGAGACACCTACAGGCTGGCGGTGTGAGCCGCTTTCTTTTGCCTACTTTTCTTTGCGGCAGGCAAAGAAAAGTAGGTGCCGCCCCGCACAGGGGCAACGCAAATAAACCAATAAGAAATCAAGGAAAGGCCAAAACCCTTAGGAAACCAACCGAAAGCCGGCTCAAACCGTTATGCCCAACGGCGGAGCGCGCAGCGCGACGCTGGAGCGAATGACGGCCTGGTCACTAAGGAAAGTTGCGCGAGAGATCATCTCGTCTCGGACCAATGCTGCGGGAGCAGCGAGGGAGACACCTACAAGCTGGCGGTGTGAGCCCGCTTTCTTTTGCTTACTTTTCTTTGCGGCCGGCAAAGAAAAGTGAGTGCCGCCCCGCACAGGGGCAACGCAAATAAACCAAAAACAAAACAAGGAGAGGCCAAAGCCCAAATACCAAAGACCAAAGACCAAACAACCAGACCAAACAACCCCACCACCAGCGCCGCAGGCAAAAACCTCACCCCCCCTTAAGAGCACCTTCAACAGCCCGAACCCTCTCCCGATGCACAGCATCCTTAATCCCGGCAGGCTGATCACTAAAACCTGCAGCAATCGCCCCCGCATCCACAGCCCGCGCAGCGACCAGCGCCACCCTTAACCGCTCCGCCTGCGGATACTCCGCCGCCTCAAACCCTAACCGCCCGCGCGCATCCGACTCACACGCCTGCAACGCCTCTGCAAACCGCGCCGGCTTACGCAAAGCATCACTGCGTTCGAACAACCGGACGAGCGCCCCCGCCCCCATCTCCATCACGCGATGAATATTTCCATGCTCACGCGCGACCAGCACAGCCAGATCGCGGCAATCATTCGGCACCCGCAAGCGCTCGCAAAATGGCTTCAGCAAATCGACGCTACGACCTTCATGTCCGATATGCCGCGGCAACACATCTTCCGGCGTTGTCGCTTTACCCAGATCATGCGTCAACGCCGCGAACCGCACCGGCAACGCATAACCCTGCGCGGCGGCATGGTCGACCACCATCATCACATGCACGCCCGTATCCACTTCGGGGTGGTAGTCCGCTCGCTGCGGCACGCCAAACAAGCCATCTATCTCCGGCAAGATCCGCGCAAGCGCCCCGCACTCGCGCAACACTGCGAACATCCGGGACGGCCGTGTCTCCATCAGCCCACGTGACACCTCTTGCCAGACCCGCTCCGGCACCAGCGCATCCACCTCGCCTGCTGCCACCATCTTGCGCATCAGCGCCATCGTTTCGGGTGCCACGGTGAAGTCCGTGAAGCGCGCGGCAAAACGCGCCACGCGCAAGATGCGCACGGGGTCTTCCAGAAAGGCATCGCTGACATGCCGGAACACGCGTGCCTGCAAGTCAGCCTGGCCGTTGAACGGGTCTACCACCGGTCCGGTCAGCGTGCCGTCGGGCCACACCTCGCGCGCCATTGCGTTGACGGTCAGGTCGCGCCGCGCGAGGTCCTCTTCGAGCGTGACGTCCGGTGCATAGAAAAACTGGAAGCCGTGATAGCCGGCGGAGGTCTTGCGCTCGGTGCGTGCCAGCGCATATTCCTCATGCGTCTGCGGATGCAGAAACACCGGAAAATCCTTGCCCACCGGCCGGTAGCCCTGCGCCACCATCTGCTCGGGCGTGGCCCCCACCACGACGTAATCGCGATCCTGCACCGGCATGCCCAACAGTTCGTCGCGGATCGCTCCGCCCACAGCATAGATGTTCATGCGACGTTGTCGTAGTAGCCGATCGCGTGACCTTCCTGCAGCGCGTCCTGAATCCACGCCTGCACGCTCGGCTCCTGCGTGACTCGCTCGGCGTACGCCGCCGCCATCTCGGACAACGCGGGCTTCCACGTGTTGAAGCGCATCACGACTGGTGCATACATGGCGTCGGCAATACTGAAATCGCCGAACAGAAACGGGCCGCCGTAATCGCAGATGCAATCCGTCCAGATCTCATCGACACGCGCAATATCCGCCAGCGCGGCGGGGGTCGCGCCCTTGCCGGGGAAGGACGCGCGAATGTTCATCCACATGTTCGTGCGCAGATCGCCGAAGCCCGAGTGCATCTCCGCACTCACGCAACGCGCGTGACCTCGCCTGATCGGGTCGCGCGGCCACATCGCATGCTGCGGAAAACGCTCGGCGAGCGTTTCGGCAATGGCCAGCGAATCCCACACCGACGAGCCATCGTCTGCGATCAGACACGGCACCTTGCCGGAAGGCGAATGCGCGAGGATCGAGTCTCTCGTGTCGGGCTCACCCAGACGCACCCCCACTTCCTCGAACGGGATACCGAAGTGCTTCATCAATACCCAGGGCCGCATCGACCACGACGAATAGTTCTTGTCACCGATCAGCAGTTTCATGTTTCACGCTGTGAAGAAGAGAAAACGGAAAACTCACCGTCCAGCCGTGGCCCGGAACGTATTGAAGCGCGAGCGCATCGACCCGCCGGTGAGATAGACGGGCGCAATGGTCTCGATGCTGGCGGGTTCGATACCCAGCTCCGGAGCAAGCGGCCCGCTCAGCACGCTCGGCACTTTCATGGAATCGAGATTGTCACGCGAGATGATCGGCTCGCCCGGCGCCATTTCGAAGCTGAGTGCCTGCAACCGCGCCAGCGAATCGGGCAGACGCATGATGCGGGCGTGCCGGCCAATGGCATCGCCGCAATACTTCACCAGTTGTTCGAGCGTGTAGACGCTCGGGCCGCCCAGTTCGTAGGTACGGCCAGTCGCGGCGTCGAGATCGAGCACGTTGACGATCGCCTTGGCGACGTCGGCGACATAGACCGGCTGGAATTGCGCGTCCGGCATGGCGAGCGGTATCACCGGAAAGATGCGCTGCAGAAACGCGAACTGGTTGAGAAACTTGTCCTCAGGGCCAAACACCACGGACGGCCGGAAAATTGTCGTGGCCAACGAGGACGCGTGCACCGCCTTTTCGCCATCGCCCTTGGAGCGCAGATACATGCTCGGACCATTCGAATCCGCGCCAATCGCGCTCATGTGGATCAGGCGATGCACCCCCTTGCCTTCGCAGGCTGCGACGATTTTGGTCGGCAATTCGACGTGCGATCGCGCAAACTCGGCGCCGTAGGGTGTGCCGCGTTTGCCATGCAGCGTGCCCACCAGATTGATCACCGCATCGGCGTTTTCGACGAAACGCGCGAGCTGCACCGGATCGAAGACATCGGTTTCGATCACATCAATGGGAAGCAGCGTGAGATGGCGCGCGTTGTAGCGGCGCCGCGTGGCAAGGCGCACGTCTTTGCCCAGCTCGACCAGCGAGTTGACGAGATGGCTGCCAATGAAGCCCGAGCCGCCGATGATCGCAATGGCTTGATGTCGCATTTTCGACTCCCTGGGTGGAAGCCGCGGCAACGGCTGCAGTGAAGCGCCGCCGCAGCACGCGGCGGCACGACGCTTACGGAGCGATATAACCCAGCCGCGCCTTCAGCGATTGCGGACGGCCCTCGAACAATGCCGCGTAGTAGACCGTGTTGGACAACACATTCTTGACGTAGTCACGCGTTTCGTTGAACGGAATCGTCTCCGCGAAGATCGCTCCTTCAACCGGGTGCGCCAGCCCTTCCCGCCATGACTTCGGACGGCCCGGCCCGGCGTTGTAACCTGCCGTAGCCAGCACTGCGGACCCGTCGAACTGATTGTAGATCATCGACAGATAGTTGGTACCGAGCAGGATGTTCGTGTCGATGTCGTTCATCTGCTCACGCGAGATGGGCCCGAGGCCGATCTTCTTCGCCACCAGTTGCGCAGTGCCCGGCATGAGCTGCATCAAGCCGCTTGCGCCGACGTCCGAGCGTGCGTTCATGATAAAGCGCGACTCTTGCCGAATCAGCCCATACGCCCATTCGACGTCGAGCCCATTGGACTGCGAATCGCGCTCGACGATATCGCGGAACGGCGAAAGATAGCGCAGCGAGAAGTCGTGATCGGTCTTCGTACGGTCCGCCGTGTTGACGGTGCGGTCATACAGTTCGATACGCCGCGCGTACTCGGCAACCGCCAGCAATTGCCGGTCGCTCATGGTGCGCAGCGGCCAGTTCCATTCGCGGTTGCCTTCCAGCCGCAGATTGAGCTGGTAGAAACGCTGCGCCAGCGCCAGGCCCGGCGTATTCGCGGCCTGCTGAATTTCCGCGTCCGTCACCACGGTCTTGGGCGGCACCGTGATCTTCTGACCCAGTTCTTCCAGCGCGAGTTGCCCATAGAAGTTGTAGCCCGACGCAATTTGCGTGAATTCCTGGCTAGCTTGCGCGGTCTCGCCCGCCTGCTTCAGCGCGCGCGCATGCCAGTAGACCCAGGCCGGCTGGTTGCGCAGCGCGGCCGGCATCTGTTCGATCGACCAGCGCACCATCGTCCAGTCGCCGGCGAGCAAGGCGCTGCGGGTGCGCCATTCGTAAGCCGGATTCGACAGCAGCGGCGCGTTGGCCGACAGCCGGTACCAGTCCACCGCCGTGGGCATCTGCTTCGCAGCCGCCTGGTAAGCAATGGTGCCCCAGCCGATGGCGCGCTCAGGCGAAGTGAGCGACGGCGCGACTGACGCAAAGGTGGCCGCCGCCATAGCCGGATCGTTGCGCGCCATGCGCGTAATGGCCAGCAGCGCCAGTTGATGCGACTGCGGATCAGGCCCGACACCGCGCGCCAGCAACAGCGGCGGCGTACTCGCGGCCTGATCGAACAGCGTCGGATCGGGACGTTGATTGCCCAGGGCGTCGACCAGTTTCGCGCCGGTGTTGGTGTTGTTCTGCTCGTAAGCGAGACGGATCTGCTGCCAGACATCGTCGGCGCTGAACTGCTGGTTGATGGCGAGTGCGGTGACCAGATCGACGCAACCGTCGCCGTACCACTTCGGGTCCACCAGTAGCGCACGCGCTGCGTCCGCCACGTTCTCACCATGCGCCGCCCGCGATTCGAGCGCGTAGCACTTCACCTGCGTGTCGTCGTTCAGCACGAAGCGCGCGTATTGCTGGTCGAAGTTGTTCCAGTCGTGACGCGCGCCAAGGATCACCAGATAGTCGTTGCGCATGCGGTCGGCGATGGCCTGACCGTCGTACTTCTGCAGGAACGACAGCACAGGGGCATCAGGCGCGTCGACGCGCGGATGCCCCGACGAATCGAACAACTGCGGCTTGAGCTGGAAGTACTCCAGATACGAAGGCGCCGGATAGTCCGGAATCATCGCGGCCAGTTGCGCGGCGCGAGCGGGGTCGTTGTTGCGCGCAGCCTCACGAAGCTGCACGAAAATCTGGTCGTCGTTGGAGAGTGCTGAAGGCGGAACAGGTCTGACCGCAGAAGCCGTACTACATGCGACGAGTGACGCAGCGGCAAGCGCAAGACCGACCGCGCGATATACTCGAAAGAGGCGTTTTGACATCGTTGTTTCTGGAGCGCGAAGTGAACCCAAGCATAGCACGCAACCCCATCGCAGAATCGAAAAACGCGCTGCGCAAACCGTTGCTGGAAGCGCGTTTACAGGCGGCTTCCGAGCCCGCTGCCCAGGAGGCGATGAACCGCCGCGTGCTCGATGTTTTGCAAATGCATCAACCGGCTTGCGTGGGCTTTTACTGGCCGTTGCGCGGCGAGTTCGATGTGCGTGGGGCGATCGCCATCTGGCTGGCCGGCAGTGCCTCGCGTGCGGCTGCATTGCCGGTGATCGGCCAGCCTGGCGAAGCCCTTCAGTTCCACGCATGGGCACCGGATACGCCCATGAAGATCGGCCATCACCGGATTCCCGAGCCCACCTCGCAAACCGTGCTGATCCCCGATTTGTTGCTGGTGCCGTGTGTTGGCTTCGATGCACAAGGCTACCGGCTCGGTTATGGCGGTGGTTACTACGATCGCACGCTGGCGGTGTGGCCCGCTGCGAGCAAACCGGTCACGGTCGGGATCGCCTACGAAACATGCCGCATTGAAACGCTCGCGCGCGAAGCGCATGACATCCCACTCGACCTCGTCATCACCGAAGCAGCCTGTTATCCGGACTGAGCCAGGCGCACCACACCCAAAGCGCACGAAGCACACAAAACGCAGGCAAAGCACACGCATCACGCAAGCGCGCGGCTCCCCTCCACATTCACAGTGAAGCCGCGGCCCGCGCCGCGGTGTCATACAACCCCGACGCGTTACGCATCAACTGCGCCGCCTCGCCGATCTGCTGGTTGGTCAGCCCGCTTTCCTTGAGCGTGGCAATCAGGCAGCTCTCGCGCACGTCGCGATACTTCAGGCATAGATCGCGGCCCGCCTGGGTGGCGGCGAAGAAGACTTCCTTGCCGGTCTTTTCGCTTTTTACATACCCTCTAGCTACGAGCTTCTTCAACGCGTAGGTGGCGACGTGGGTGTCCTCGATGTTCAGCACGAAGCAGATGTCCGCGAGTTTCTTGCGGCGCTCGCGATGGCTCACATGATGCAGCAGCGAGACCTCGATGGCGGTCATGTCCTTTTCGCCCGCCGCCGACATGCAGCGCACCATCCATCGGTTGAACGCATTGCTCGCCATGATGAGCCCGTACTCCAGCTCGGACAGCTCCGCGCTCGTTTCAGAAACAAGGTGTTCCGAGGAGACGATTTTGGTGGGATGACGCGACATGACAGTGGCTCTCGGTACGCAAAGGGAAACGTGCGCCTCCAATATGTCGCAAGACGGCGTCCCTGTTACGCATGGCCCATGTGGACCATGCACGGCGCGGGACTTCGTTCAGGACGGGAACCGGGAGGCCAGCCGGTGTTTTAAGGTGAGCGCAGTGTACGACGCGCGGCCTGATTTGATGCCTGGCAAAAACGCTTATTGATAATTTATCAATATTTTCTCAATAATGTGCACCATCACTTAGGGAAGCGACCGCGCATGCCGATAACCCAAGAACCCGCAACGAACCCGCGGTCCACCTGAATGCATGAATCAGCCATGAACGCTCCACGCATCTTCCCGTTCGGCGACGCCGCGCTTGTCTGCGAGGCGCCCGCCCCTGCGACGCTCGATTGCCAGCGGCGCGTCTGGGCGGCCGCCGAAGCTGCGCGCGGCTGGCCGCATGTGCTGGAAGTCGTGCCCGGCATGAACAACCTGACCATCGTGTTCGACCCACTCGAGGCCGATCCCGCGGCGCTCACCAATCAGTTGCAGGCGGCATGGGACAAGCCCGGCGGCAAGGAAGCCCCGGGCCGCGTGGTCGAGATTCCCGTGCAATACGGCGGCGAATTCGGTCCCGATCTGGAAGCGGTAGCCCGGCATACGGGCCTCACGCCGAGAGAAGTGGTCGAGCGGCACGCAGCGGGCGACTACGTGGTCTTTTTCCTCGGCTTTCAACCCGGCTTCGCCTACATGGGCGGCCTCGAAGCCGCGCTGCACACGCCGCGGCGGGCATCGCCAAGAACGGAAGTCGCGGCCGGATCGGTGGGCATCGGCGGCGAGCAGACCGGCGTTTATCCGGCCGTTTCGCCCGGCGGCTGGCAGTTGATCGGCCGCACTGAACTCGCCATGTTCGACCCGGCACGAGCCTCGCCCACTTTGCTGCAACCGGGTGACCGGGTGCGCTTCACGATCGCGGGAATGCACACATGATCGACGTGATTCGCGCAGGTCTCTTGACCACGGTTCAGGATCTCGGGCGGCATGGCCACCGGCATCTCGGCGTCGCCCTCAGCGGCGCGCTCGACCGTCTGTCGCTCGAAGTCGGCAATCGCCTCGTCGGTAACGCGCCCGATGCGGCAGGGCTCGAAATCACCTTCGGCCCTACCGTGCTACGCTTTCCCCGCTCCACGCGTATCGCGATCACCGGCACGGAATTCGGTGCGACGCTCGACGGCAAGCCGGTCTATTCATGGTGGAGCCTGCCGGTCGAAGCCGGCCAGGAACTGACCTTGCAGGCGGCGAAACGCGGCATGCGCGGCTATGTGGCGATTGCCGGCGGCATCGACGTGTTGCCGATGCTCGGCTCGCGCAGCACCGATCTCGCCGGCCACTTCGGCGGACTCGGCGGCCGGGCGTTGCGTGACGGCGACCGCTTGCCAATCGGTACGCCACAGGCGCGCAGCGGCTCCGGCTTCAGCCCGCAGGCGCCGGAATTCGGCGTGAAGGCGCCGGCCTGGTGCAAGTTCGTGCTGGTCCACGAGCCTTTGCGGCGCGGCCGGCATCCATCGGGCGTGGCGTGGGCCGTGCCGATTCGCGTATTGCGAGGACCCGAATACGACAGCTTCACCGCCGAGGCTCAGCAGGCGTTCTGGTCGGATGAATGGCTCGTCACGCCGAACAGCAATCGCATGGGCTACCGGCTCGCCGGCACGGAACTCAAGCGCACGCACAAGCTCGATCTGTTATCGCATGCCGTGATGCCGGGCACGATCCAGGTGCCGCCGAACGGCCAGCCCATCGTGCTGATGAGCGACGCGCAGACCACGGGCGGCTATCCGAAGATAGGCGCGGTGATTCAGGCTGACTTGTGGAAGCTCGCGCAGGTCCGCCTGAACGGTGCGATTCGCTTCATCACGACGACGCCGCGCGAGGCGCGTCAGGCATTACTGGAAGAACGCGCTTATCTGCGGCAGATCGACGCCGCGATTGCCATGCACGAGGAACGCTGCGCACGCCAGTCGGCCGTGGCGGCGCTGTAAGAACACGCAGAGGAACACTATGGAAATCGACTTGAACGCCGATCTCGGCGAAGGCTGTGGATCCGACGAGGCGCTGCTCGACCTCGTCAGTTCGGCGAATATTGCATGCGGCTGGCACGCGGGTGGCGCCAATGCCATGCACGACTGCGTGCGCTGGGCGGTGGAGAAAGGCGTCTCGATCGGCGCGCATCCCAGCTTCAACGACCCGGAGAATTTCGGCCGCAAGGAGATGGACCTGCCCGCGCGCGAAATCTACGCCGGCGTGCTCTATCAACTCGGCGCGCTGTCGGCCATCGCCCAGGCGGAAGGTGGACGCGTGGTGCACGTCAAGCCGCACGGCGCGCTCTACAACCAGGCGGCGCGCGACCCGAAAATCGCCGATGCGATCGTCTCCGCGGTGCACGACTTCGATCCGTCGATAGCGGTGTTTGCGCTGGCGAACAGCGGCCTCGTGACCGCGGCGCGCGAAGCCGGCCTCACAGCCATCGAAGAAGTTTTCGCGGACCGTGGCTACCGCGCCGATGGCTCGCTCGTGCCGCGCAAGGAGCCCGGCGCGCTGCTCGAAGACGAAGACGCGGTGCTGGCGCGCACGCTCGTCATGGTGCGTGAGCAGCGCGTGCAGGCCGTGGATGGCCAATGGGTGCCGCTCAATGCGCAGACCATCTGTCTGCATGGCGACGGTCCACATGCGCTGGCGTTCGCGCGCCGCATCCGCGCCGCGCTCGAAGAAGCGGGCGTCGGCGTGCAATCCGCCAGCGCGGCACGCGCGTAAGCCCCCACCTCAGGCGCACCCAACGCCACGCAGTATGCAAACGCCCCGCCCCGCGCGGGGCGTTTGCCAGGTGCCGCAGCAACGCCAACGCGGCCGGCCATGTCGGCCACCCTGTTTGGAGACCCAGATGCAGACAGCAGTCAATTTATGGCCGCTCATCGGCGTGGCCGTCATCATCGTTGGCTTCGTGCTCCGCTTCAATCCGATGCTGATCGTGGCCGTGGCGGCGGTCGTCACCGCGCTGACCGCGCACTTCTCGCCGTTGCAGATTCTCGACGCCATCGGTAACGGCTTCATCAAGACGCGCAACATCCCGCTGATCATCCTGCTGCCGCTGGCCGTGATCGGTCTGCTGGAACGGCATGGGCTGCGCGAACGCGCGCAGAGCTGGATCGCCAGCATCAAGGCGGCCACCGCCGGGCGCTTGCTGATCGTGTATCTGCTGGTGCGCGAACTGACCGCTGCTGTCGGCCTCACTGGACTCGGCGGCCATCCGCAGATGGTGCGACCGCTGATCGCGCCGATGACCGAAGGCGCCGCCGAGTCGCGCTACGGCACACTCACCGATGCCGTGCGTTATCGCCTGCGTGCGTTCGCTGCGGCTACGGATAACGTCGGCCTGTTCTTCGGCGAGGACATCTTCGTGGCCTTCGGCGCCATCGTGCTGATGACCACCTTCCTGCGCGAAGCGGGCATTGAGGTCGAACCGATCCACGTCGCGGTGTGGGGCATTCCCACCGCCATCTGCGCACTGCTCGTGCACGGCTCTCGGCTTTATCTGCTCGATCGCAGGCTCGACCGGGAGTTGGGGCACGTGTCGGGCCACAGGCCGGGTCAAACGCCGGCCCAAACGGCGGGAGGCGAATCTGGTCGCGGTGGTTCCTTCAACGCCGGCACCAACGCCAACGCCAACGCCAACGCGGAAGTCAACGCTCAAGCTGAAGCGAAAGCGAACACCAGCGCGACCGCCGCTCCAAACAGCCCCGCGGCGCCCGGAGACCAGCCATGACGCTGACGATCAACTATCTGTTCTGGCTGCTCGGCATCGTGCTGCTGGTGGTCGGCGGCATGATCATCACCGACAGGGATCACCCGCGCCGCATCAGCGCCGGCGGCTTCTGGATTCTCTACGCGTTGATCTTCCTGATTGGCGATCTGTTGCCGCCCGCCGTAGTCGGCGCGCTGGTGATCGTCATGGCGCTGATCGCCGGCTTTGGCGGCGTGACGGCGGCACGGCCCAGGGTATTGTCGCCGGAAGCCCGTCAGGCGAGCGCCCGCCGGCTCGGCAACAAGCTGTTCGTCCCGGCGTTGACCATTCCGGTCGTCACCGTCGTCATCACGCTCGCCGCGAGTCATCTGGTGTTCGGCGGCGTGCCGTTGATCGAAGCGAAGAACGTAACGCTGATCGGCTTCGGCGTTGGCTGCGTGATCGCCCTCGCCGTGGCCTGCGTGATGACGCGCGACACGGTCGGTCAATCCATGAAAGAAGCGCGCCGTCTCGTCGATGCCCTGTCATGGGCCGCTGTGCTGCCGCAGATGCTTGGCATGCTCGGCCTGGTGTTTTCCGACGCAGGCGTAGGCAAAGCTGTCGCGCACGTCACCACGGCCTACGTCAACCTGGACTACCGCTTCGTGGCGGTGGCCATTTACTGCATCGGCATGGCGGTATTTACGATGGTGATGGGCAATGGCTTCGCTGCCTTTCCGGTGATGACCGGCGGCGTGGGTGTGCCAATCCTCGTGGGCGTGTTCCACGGCAACCCGGCGGTGATGGTGGCGATCGGCATGTTCTCCGGCTACTGCGGCACGCTTATGACGCCGATGGCCGCCAACTTCAACATGGTGCCCGCCGCCCTGCTCGAACTGCCTGACAAGAACGCGGTGATCAAGGTGCAGGTGCCTACTGCGCTGGCCATGCTGGCGGCGAACATCATCCTGCTCAATTTTCTGATGTTCCTGTAACGAGACTCGGTGACGCCCCTCGTGGCCCCCGCAAGCCTTTTAAGGGATAACCGACCACTGCTGAAACGCCAACCACTGCGACTCGTCACGAAATTTAGGATGTATCTGATCGAAGCGGAAAGGCCCGGGACCTAAGCTGGGGGATGTTCATTCATCCACCCGCCCAGGCTCGCGCGCTCGTCGCACATGGCGAGCCGGCGCTCCCGAGCCGATCATCATGAACCACGCCCCCGACACCCGCGACGCGCACGCCGAAGCAACCTCGCCGTCCTACCTTTCCGCCCTCGTTTCAAACGCCCTGCATTCGCATCGCGCCGGCCAGCTCGACGCAGCCGCACCGCTTTACGAGGAAGCGCTCACCATCAATCCCATTCACGTCGAAGCGCTGCATTACTTCGGCGTGCTACAGCATCAGCGGCGCAATCACGCCGCCGCTGCCAGTCTGCTCGACAACGCGCTTCGGCTTGCGCCCACGGATGCGATCTGCTGGAGCAATCGCGGTCTCGTCGCGGCCGCCCTCGCGCATCCTGAAGAAGCCGTGCGCTGCTACCTGCAGGCCTTGCAGCTTCAACCGGATTTCGCAGACGCGCGCAACAACCTCGGCGTGACCTTGCAGGCTCAGGGCCAACTCGAAGCCGCCGTGCATCAGTATCAGCAGGCGCTCGCGCTCGATCCGTCCATGGCGGACGCCTGCCTGAACCTCGGCACCGCGCTCTCCAAACTGGAGCGCTACGACGAAGCGCTGGCCTGCTATGAACAGGCGCTCGCGCTCGACCCTCACTCCGCCGAGGCGCATTTCAACGCCGGCAACGCGCTCACCGCGAAAGGTGACAGCGTCGCCGCCATCGAGCGGTTCCGGCGTGCCATCGAATTGCGGCCTGGCTTTGCCAAGGCGCACATCAACCTGGGCAGCGCGACCGGCAAACTCGGCAACTATGCCGAAGCCGAACAGCAGTACCGTCTTGCCGTGGCAATCAATCCGAACCCGACCAATCTGGTATGTCTTGGCGGTTCGCTCGCCGCGCAGGCCAAGGTGGACGAAGAGATGGTGTTTTACCGGCACGCGTTGCAGATCGACCCGAACTACGTCGACGCCCATCAAAACCTGGCGTGGGCGCTGCTCAAACGTGGCGACTATGCGGAAGGCTGGGCGTCGTATGCGAAGCGCTGGCGTCCGGTGGATTACGCGGCGATCGCCGTCGAAGGCGTGCAGGAATGGCACGGCGAACCGCTCGAAGGACGCAGCATCCTGCTGGTCGGCGATCAGGGCTTTGGCGATCAACTCCAGTTCCTGCGCTATGCGCGCACGCTCGAACAGCTTGGCGCGACGGTCGACGTGTGTGTCCGCGAGCCGCTCGTGCCGCTCGCGCAAACTGCGCCGGGCGTACGTCGAGCGTGGAGCGGCAACGCCGAGGGCCGCTACGATTTCTGGGTGCCGCTGATGAGCGTGCCTTCGTGCGTCGGTACGGAGCTGTCAACGATCCCGGCTGATGTTCCGTATGTGTCCGCCGACGCGTCGAAGATCGACGCCTGGCGCGTGCGTGTCGACGAGGCCGCGGGAACGCGTCTCAAGGTTGGTCTGGTGTGGGCGGGCAGCCCGACCTTCGGCAACGACCGTTACCGCTCCATGTCGTTCGCCGATCTCGCGCCGCTTGGCGAAGCCGAAGACATTGCCTGGTTCTCGCTGCAAAAGGGTCCGGCGCAAGCGCAACTGGCCGACGCCCCCGTCGGTTTCCAGCCGTTCGATTTCACCGCCAATCTCACCGATTTCACCGAAACGGCAGCGCTCGTGATGAATCTGGATCTGGTGATTGCCGTCGATACCGGCGTGGCCCATCTGAGCGGCGCGTTGGGCAAGCCGGTCTGGGTGCTGCTGCCGTTCAATTCGGACTGGCGCTGGCTGGAACACCGCAGCGATTCGCCGTGGTATCCGACCATGCGGCTCTTCAGACAGAGCACGCTGGGAGATTGGGCGCCGGTGATGGCGAATGTCGTGGACGCGTTGCGCAGCGAGCAGGTGTAGTCCTCACCCCGCCTCCACCACGAAGCCGCGTTGGCGCAGCAACTGCAGCACGCCCTTCGGGCCGCCGAGGTGCAATGCCCCAATCGCCACGAAGACCGGCTTGTTGGGCGCGGCGATCAGCATCATGCGCGACACGAAACGCCGGTTGCGCTCGTTGACGATCTTGTTGTCGATGGAATCGGAGACGCGTTTGTCGCGTGCCAGCGAATCCGACTTCGCCGCCTGCCACGCCGAGAGCGCATCGGCATCGCCCACCTGCCAGAGCCGGTGCAAGGTGCGCACGTCCGCCACGTTCTCGGCCGTCGTCTGCATCAGATCCTGCGCCAGCATCTCACGCTGCTGGGCCAGCGACAGGCTCGTAAAAGCGCGCATCTGCTCGCCCAGCGTCTCGAGCCCCACCACCTTGCCGCGCTGATGCAGATACACGTTCTGCAATTGCGCCTCCGTGCCGTACTCGGTCTGCAAGCCGGCGCTCAGCGAATCGTAGGTCTCCACCAGCAATGAGGCGAGCCACGGCCGCATGCGTTTCATCTCGTCGAGCGCGGCGGGATTGTTGCGCATCCGCAGTTCCAGCTTGTGCCAGAGCGGCTCCGGCAGCAGTTGCGGCAAACATTCGCGGCGGCAGACGCCGTACTTCGACACATCGTCCTGCGAGATCAACAGATCGTCCGGCGACAGTTCTAGCGCCAGGGTCGGCGACGCCGCCAGTGCCGCGAGGATCGAGCGACGGAACGGCTCGCGTGGCGGGTAGTCGGCGGGGTCGCCCACGTGCAGCGTGCCCAGCAGATAAATGGTCGTGTTGCCGCGTGTCGCGACATAGAACGGCATGCGCGCGGGCTGCGCGCGCACGGGTCCGCTCGTGGTATTGCCCGAATTCGCAGGCGGGGGATTGAAGCCCGGCAAGGTTGCGCGCGGGGGCGGCGGCGCGGTGGGTGCGCCTGGCACAGTCGGCGCGCTCGGCGATGGACCAGGGGCAGCGGGAACGGCGGGCACTGCCGGCAGCGGCAAAACCGGCCGCCCGCTTTGCGCAGGCGTGTTAGCGGCCGCGCCCGCGGCAAACGCCGCAGCGATCGGCCAGTTCGAACCATGACTGACGCAGGCGAGCGTGACACAACCCAGCAGCCACGTGCGCAGGCGTCGCGTGAAAACGGCACGGGTGCCGCCTTCACGCAGGCAGCGCGCACGACGACGCGCCGCCAACGCTTCAGGCATCCATGTCCCCCACCTCCTCGGCGCGATGGCATGACACCTGACGTCCATCCACTTCGCGCAGCCTGGGCTCCTCGCTACGGCATCGGTCAATGGCATACGGGCAACGCTGATGAAACGTGCAGCCCGAAGGCGGATTGAGCGGCGACGGCATCTCGCCCTGGAGTTTGATCTTGATGGTGCGATCCGCCTCGAAGATGGACGGTGTCGCCGACATCAACGCCCGCGTGTACGGATGACGCGGCTTCGAGAAAATGCGCTTCTTGTCGCCCAGTTCGACGACGCCACCGAAGTACATCACCATCACATCGTCGGCAATATGCTCCACCACCGACAGATTGTGCGAGATGAATACGTAGCTGGTCTTGAACTGCGCCTGCAGATCCATGAACAGATTGAGAATCTGCGCCTGGATCGACACATCGAGCGCGGAAACCGGCTCATCCGCGACCACGATCTGCGGATCGAGAATCATCGCGCGCGCAATCGCCACGCGTTGCCGCTGACCGCCCGAGAACATGTGCGGATAGCGCTTGGCGTGCTCGGGCCGCAGACCCACTGTGCGCATCATCTGCGCGATCCGCTCGGCGCGTTCGGTCGCGCTCAACTGCGTGTTGATGGCGAGCGGCTCGCCCAAGGTCTGCTCGACGGTCTTGCGCGGATTCAGCGAGGCAAACGGATTCTGGAACACCATCTGCACGCGGCGCCGCAAGGCGGCAATGCGCGCGTGATCCGCACCGGCGACGTCCTCACCGTCGATCATCAACCGGCCGGCGGTCGGCCCTTCGATCATGGTCAACTGACGCGCAAGCGTGGACTTGCCGCAACCGGATTCGCCCACCACCGCCAGCGTCTTGCCGCGATCCAGCGAGAACGACACGCCATTCAGCGCCTTGACGGTGCCGTGACCAAACATGCCACGCCGCACCGAGTAATGGCGCGCCAGTTGATCTGCGACCAGCACATGATCGCCGCCCGCCTGACCCGCGGGGCGCCGCGTTTCGGGTACTGCATTCATCGTGCGCCTCCTTGCGTGTGGATGTTGGCATCGCCAGTGAGATTCAGCGGCTTGATACAGCGTACCTTGGCCACTTCCGCATGACCTTGCAACGGCGTCAGCGCCGGCCGCGCCTTCATGCAGTCGTCCACTACGTACTTGCAGCGCGGCGCGAACAGGCACCCTTTGGGCCGGTCGTCGCGGCCCGGCACCATACCCGGCAACGCAGCCAGCCGCACCGCGCCGACATTGTGCTCGGGAATCGCAGCCAGCAGCGCTTCGGTGTACGGATGATGCGGCGCGGCGAAGATATCCGGCACCTTGTTGGTCTCGATGATCTCACCCGCATACATCACGGCCACGCGCTGCGCCACTTCGGACACCACGGCCAGATCGTGCGAAATCAGCACGAGCGCCATGCCGCGTTCCTTCTGCAGCTTCACGAGCAATTCCATAATCTGCGCCTGGATCGTGACATCCAGCGCAGTGGTCGGCTCATCGGCAATCAGCAGCTTGGGATTGCAGGCCACCGCCATCGCGATCATCACGCGCTGGTTCATGCCGCCTGACATCTGATGCGGAAACGATTCGATGCGGCTTTTTGCGTCCGGAATGCCGACCTGATCGAGCAGTTCAAGCGCGCGCTGATGCAGCGCCGCGCCACGCAAGCATTCGTGCAGTTTCAGGACTTCCTTGATCTGATAGCCGACCGTGTAGCTCGGATTCAGACTGGTGAGCGCATCCTGGAACACCATGGCAATGTCTTTGCCGATGATCTTGCGACGCTCCTTCGGCGAGGCGTTCAGCAGATCCTTGCCGTCGAAACGGATCTCGTCGGCGCTGACCTTGCCGGGCGCATCGATCAGGCCCATCAGCGCCATCATCGTCACGCTCTTGCCTGAACCAGACTCACCGACCACGCCGAGCACTTCACCGGAGGCCACGTCCAGGTTGATACGATCGACGGCAGGCAGGCCGTTGAAGTTCACCGCCAGATTGCGGATGGTCAGCAGATTGCCGCCAGCGCGCGCGGCACCGCCCGCAGCGTGCAGACCCGCACCGTCCGGGGACGGCGCATAAAGCGAATGTGGTGATTGTTTCATTAGGCCATCCGTTTCAGTTTGGGGTCGAGCGCGTCGCGCAGCCCGTCGCCGAGCAGGTTGATCGCCAGCACCGAGATCAGGATGGACAGACCGGGCATGGTGACGATCCACCACGCGCTGTCGATATAGTCACGCGCCGAAGCCAGCATGGCGCCCCATTCCGCCGATGGCGGTTGCACGCCAAGGCCGAGAAAGCCGAGCGCGGCGGCATCGAGAATTGCCGAGGAAAAACCGAGAGTGGCCTGCACGATCAGCGGCGCGGTGCAGTTCGGCAGCACCTGCGAGAACATCAAACGTGCGGTGCCGGCACCGGCCACGCGCGACGCCGTGACGTACTCCTTCTGCAATTCACCGAGCGCCGATGCGCGCGTCAGACGCACGTAGCCCGGCAATGCGACGATCGCAATGGCGAGCATGGTATTGATCAGACCGGGACCGATGATCGCGACCACGGCGACCGCCAGCAACAGCGACGGCAACGCGAGCAGCACGTCCATGATGCGCATGATCGGCGTATCGGCCCACTTCTCGAAGAAAGCCGCGATGAGACCGAGCACGACGCCCGGAATCAGCGCGAGCACGACCGAGACGAAGCCGATCCAGAACGACAGCCGCGCGCCGTACATGAGGCGCGAGAGGATGTCGCGGCCCGCTTCGTCGGTGCCGAGGATGAACTTCCAGTTGCCGCCGTCGAGCCACGCGGGCGGAATCTTCACGTAGTCGCGGTACTGCTCGATTGGACTATGTGGAGCGATCAACGGCGCGAACACCGCGACGAAAATCAGCAGCAACACGACCACGCCGGCCGTGACCGCGCCACGGTTACGGGAAAAGTTTGCCCAGAATTCGCGGGCCGCGAGCGCCCGCCCGCCTGGCGGCGTGACTGCACTGGGGATGCTGTTTTGGATGTCGGACATCATGCCTCCCGCAGAGCCGCCTCAAGGGAGGCATGCGCCCCCTCGGGGGGCAGCGAACGAATGTGAGCGTGGGGGTGCATGATTCCCTCCCGCAGAGCCGCCTCAAGGGAGGCATGGGCCCCCTCGGGGGGCAGCGAACGAATGTGAGCGTGGGGGTGCATAGTCTTTTTACCTCGTATGGCGAATGCGTGGATTCAGCACGCCGTACAACAGATCGACGATCAGATTCACGACGATCACGAGGGTGGCGATCATCAGAATGCCGCCCTGTACCACCGGGTAATCGCGCCGGCTGATCGCATCGATCAGCCACTTGCCGACCCCGGGCCACGAGAACAAGGTCTCCGTCAGCACCGCGCCCGCGAGCAGCGTGCCCACCTGCAAACCAATCACCGTCACCACCGGTATCAGCGCATTACGCAATGCATGCACGACGATCACCCGCCCCGGCGACAAACCCTTCGCGCGCGCCGTGCGGATGTAATCCTCACGCAGTACTTCCAGCATGGACGAACGCGTCATGCGCGCCACCACCGCCAGCGGAATCGTACCGAGCACGATGGCCGGCAGAATCAGATGACTCACCGCGGACGTGAACGCGCCTTCGTCGGTGGACATCAACGAATCGATCAGCATGAAACCGGTGACGTGTGGAATGTCGTACTCGACGGCGATACGTCCCGACACGGGCGTCCAGCCGAGCTTCACCGAGAACAGCATGATGAGAATCAAACCCCACCAGAAGATAGGCATCGAATAGCCGGTGAGGGCCGTGCCCATCACGCCATGATCGACGACCGTACCGCGCCGCAGCGCTGCGAATACACCGGCCGGCAGTCCCACGATGAGGGCGAACAGCATCGCGCAGATGGACAGTTCGACCGTGGCCGGGAAGCGGGCAAGGAACTCGTCCATCACGCTGGTGTTGGTGATGATCGACATGCCGAGGTCGCCATGCAGCGCGCGCCCGACATAGTGGAGATATTGAACCGGCAGCGGCTCATCGAGGCCGAGCCGGTGCATGGCCGCGGCGTGCATCGCCGGATCGACCCCGCGCTCGCCCATCATCACTTCGATCGGGTCGCCGGGTATCAGGTGAATCAGCGCAAACGCGAGGATCGTGATGCCGATGAAAGTCGGTATCACCATGCCAACGCGGCGCAAGACAAAACGAAACATGGTTTGTCCCCTTGGTCTTGATGAACGGAAAACACAACCGGCGACGAGGGCTTGTGACCCCGGTCGCCGGACCATTTCGACCAGTTTTCTAACCGTGCGAAAAACGGACTGCGTCAGTCATTGCGGCAAGCCAGACGGCTCGCCTTATTGCACGCCCACACCGTCGAAGCGTGCATAACCCAGCGGCTCGATGCGCATGTCGGTCACCTTCTTGCTGACCGGCTGATACACCGTCGAGTGCGCGATCGGCGAGAACGGCAACTGCTGCGCGAAGATCTGCTGCGCCTGCGTATAGATCTGCGTGCGCTGGCCTTGATCCGAAGTCGTACGGCCCTTCTGGATCAGATCGTCGAACGGCTTGTAGCACCACTTGCCGAAGTTGTTGCCGTTGATTGCCTCGCAGCCGAGCAGCGTGCCGAGCCAGTTGTCCGGATCGCCGTTGTCGCCGGTCCAGCCAATCAACATCGAATCGTCTTCACCTGCGTGAGCACGCTTGATGTACTCGCCCCACTCATACGTGACGATCTTCGCGCGCACGCCGACCTTGGCCCAATCCGCCTGGATCATTTCCGACATCAGGCGTGCGTTCGGGTTGTAGGCGCGCTGCACGGGCATGGCCCACAGCGTGATGTCAAAGCCATTCGAGAGACCCGCCTTGGCAAGCAGTTCCTTGGCCTTGGCCGGATCGTAGGACAGGCTCGGCAAGCCCTTGTCGTACGACCACTGCGTTGGCGGCATCGGATTCGTCGCGGACTGGCCTGCGCCCTGGTAGACGGAGTCGATGATCGCCTTCTTGTTGATCGCCATGTCGAGCGCCTTGCGCACATCGACGTTATCCAGCGGCTTGTGCTGCACGTTGTACGACAGGTAGCCCAGGTTGAAGCCCGGCTGCGACGGCATGGCAATGCTGCTTTCCGCCTTCAGCGGCGCGATGTCCGCCGGACGCGGATAGCTCATCACCTGGCATTCGTCGCGCTTCAGCTTCTGCACGCGCACGCCGGCATCCGGCGTGATGGCGAAGATCAGCTTGGAGATCTTCACTTCGTTCGGCTTCCAATAGTCAGGATTGCCGTCGAAACGGATCGTGGCGTCCTTCGTATAGCTGCGGAAAATGAACGGGCCCGTGCCCACCGGCTTTTGATTGAGGTCGGCTGCCTTGCCCGCCTTCATCAGCGAATCCGCGTACTCAGCCGACTGGATGGACGCAAACTCCATCGCCATGTTCTGGATGAACGGAGCGTTCACTTCCTTCAGCGTGAAGCGCACCGTGTACGGGTCGACCTTCTCGACCTTGTCGATCAGCTTGTCGAGGCCCATGTCCGTGAAGTACGGGAATTGCGCCGGGTACGCCTTGTTGAACGGCATGGTCGGATCGAGCATGCGCTGGAACGTGAACACGACGTCGTCCGCATTGAATTCGCGGGTCGGCTTGAAGTACGCCGTGGTCTGGAATTTGACGCCATGACGCAGATGGAACGTATAGGTCTTGCCATCCGGCGAGACGTCCCATTTCTCAGCGAGGCCCGGCTCGACCTTGGTACCGCCGCGTTCGAATTCGACGAGGCGATTGAAGACGGTGAACGTATTGGCCGTGAAATCAGTGCCCGTGGTGTATTGGGCAGGATCGAAACCCGCAGGGCTGCCTTCTGAGCAGTAGACCAGGGTTTTTTTCGGAATCGCGGCATGCGCCACGCTGGCGCCAACCATCGATACCGCTGCGGCTGCGACGAGCGTCGTGATCCGCGCGGCGCGCAACAGATTGTTTTGCTTCATGTTTCCTCCAGGTTCGAGGCTGGCTTTCACCAGCGTAGCGCGATATTACTAAGCATGGCTCGCTGCAACAAGCGGAGGAAAATGCTTCAGTTGACGATTGGAAACAATCCTTGACTTTGATCCACGGCGGGTCACGGTGGGTTGCGCCGGGGTAGCGCACGCCGTGCGTGCGCAAAAGCAGGCATCTCAGGCTATTTTAGGCTGTCAGCGTGGATTGCACGGCGCTTAAGCAGGCGCGGGGAGACAGGACGGGGAGCGGGACGGGAAAGCGGGACGGCTGATTGGCAAGGAAGAGCACCGCGCGGCGCGAGGACCGCGCGGTGTATGGCCGAAGCTCGACGTTTACGCGCCCAGCCGCTCGCAGATGGCCTGGGTGGCCGCTGCGTTGTTAAGGGTGTAGAAGTGCAGCCCCGCCACGCGTGCATCGACGAGCCGCTGGCACAGATCAGCGACCACATCCAGTCCGAAGGCACGAATCGACTCGCGATCGTCGCCGTAGCTTTCGAGCCTGCGCGCCACCCAGCGCGGCACTTCCGCGCCGCACATCTCGGAGAAACGCATCAACTGCGAGAAGTTGGTGATCGGCATGATGCCGGGCACGATAGGCACGTCGACGCCGAGCTTGCGGGCATCGTCGACAAAGCGGAAGTACGCGTCCGCGTTGAAGAAGTACTGCGTGATCGCCGAGTTGGCCCCGGCCTTCACCTTGCGGGCAAAGTTCTCGAGGTCGTGGCGCGGCGAGCGCGACTGCGGGTGGTACTCGGGGTAGCCCGCCACTTCGATCCAGAACCAGTCGCCGAATTCGGCGCGGATAAAGCTCACCAGTTCCGATGCGTAGCGCAGTTCACCAACCGAGCCCATGCCGGAGGGCAGATCGCCGCGTAACGCGACGATATGACGGATGCCGTGCGCGCGGTACTCGTTGAGGATGGCCCGCAGGCTGTCCTTCGACGAGCCGATGCACGACAGATGCGGCGCGGCCTCGAGACCGTCCTTCGCCATATCGACGACGGTATCGAGCGTGCCTTGCTGCGTCGACCCACCGGCACCAAACGTGACGGAGACAAACTTCGGCTTCAGCGCCGCGAGTTGCGCGCGGGTGGCGCGCAGCTTCTCGACGCCATCCGGCGTCTTCGGCGGGAAGAATTCGAATGAGAGTTCGAGCGGGTTCATGACTCAATCGCCGTGGTAAAAATTCAGCCCACTTCAGCCAAGACTGCGATTGCCGAAGATGAGCGCGGACAGCAGCCACGAAACAATGCTGTACAGGATCGAGCCAATGAACGCCGACCAGAACCCCGATACTTCGAACCCCTTCAGCAGCGACGCGCACAGCCAGAAGCACAGCGCATTGACCACCAGAATGAAGAGTCCTAGCGTGAGAATCGTCACCGGCAGCGTCAGCAGAATCAGCACCGGCCGCAGCACGGTGTTGATGAGGCCAAGCACCACCGCCACGATCAGCGCGGTGCCGAAGCTGCGAATGTGAATCGACGGCACGAGGTAGGTGATGATCAGGAGCGCGAGCGCATTGATCACCCAGGTCAGCAGCAAGGTCATGTAAAGCTCCTGTTGGGCCGAGAGTCCTTGATTGAGCGGAGCAGGCAGGCGCGGCCGTAATGCGCGCCGCGCCATCGGGCGAGCCGTCGTGACGGCCCGCCTGGTTGCCTGCCGTGAACCTGCTTAGTAACGGTAGTGGTTCGGCTTGAACGGACCGTTCTTGTCGACGCCGATATAGCCGGCCTGTTCGTCCGACAGCACGGTCAGATCCACGCCGATACGCGCCAGATGCAGGCGCGCCACCTTCTCGTCGAGATGCTTCGGCAGCACGTACACCTTGTTCTCGTACTTCGCGCCTTCGGTGAAGAGTTCGATCTGCGCGAGCGTCTGGTTGGTGAACGAGTTCGACATCACGAACGACGGGTGGCCCGTGGCGCAACCCAGGTTCACGAGGCGGCCTTCAGCCAGCAGGATGACGCGCTTGCCGTCCGGGAAAATGATGTGGTCGACTTGCGGCTTGATGTTTTCCCACGTGTACTGACGGGTCGAAGCAATGTCGATTTCCGAATCGAAGTGACCGATGTTGCAGACGATCGCGTTGTTGCGCATCGCCTTCAGGTGGTCATGACCGATCACGTGGAAGTTGCCGGTGGCCGTCACGAAGATGTCGGCCTTGTCGGCAGCGTATTCCATCGTCACGACACGGTAGCCTTCCATTGCCGCTTGCAGCGCGCAGATCGGATCGATTTCCGTGACCCACACCGTCGCACCCAGACCACGCAGCGATTGCGCGCAGCCCTTGCCCACGTCGCCGTAACCAGCCACGACAGCAATCTTGCCGGCGATCATCACGTCCGTTGCACGCTTGATACCGTCGACCAGCGACTCACGGCAGCCATACAGGTTGTCGAACTTCGACTTCGTGACCGAATCGTTGACGTTGATGGCCGGGAACGGAAGACGCCCTTCCTTCTCCATCTGATACAGACGATGCACGCCGGTCGTGGTTTCTTCCGTCACGCCCTTGATGTGCGCGAGACGCGTCGAGTACCAGGTCGGGTCGGCGTCGAGGTGACGTTCGATCGACTTGTACAGCGCGATTTCTTCTTCGTTGGTCGGCTTGGCGATGACCGAGCGGTCCTTTTCTGCCTTCGAGCCGAGGATCAGCAGCAACGTGGCGTCGCCGCCGTCGTCGAGAATCATGTTGGCGAATTCGCCGTTCGGCCATTCGAAAATGCGGTGCGAGAACTCCCAGTATTCGTCGAGCGATTCGCCCTTGAACGCGAACACCGGCGTGCCGGCCTTGGCGATCGCCGCGGCAGCGTGATCCTGGGTCGAGAAGATGTTGCACGATGCCCAACGCACGTCGGCGCCGAGTGCCGTCAGCGTTTCGATCAGCACGCCCGTCTGGATGGTCATGTGCAGCGAACCCGCGATGCGCGCGCCCTTCAGCGGCTGCTGCGTCTTGTACTCTTCGCGCGTCTGCATGAGACCGGGCATTTCGGTCTCGGCGATGTTCAGTTCCTTGCGGCCCCAGTCGGCAAGCGACAGGTCGGCAACGATGAAGTCCTGGGAATCTTTGGAATCGTAGACTGCGGCGTTCATCACGCCCTCCTTTCTAAAAATGACTAGAAATTTGACGTGAGCGCCGTTCGATGCGGTGGTTTCTGAAGCGCATAGCGCCTTCAGTCCGTCCGATTGAAAGTCTCCGAGCCTGGCAGGTATCCGGCGAATCTCGATTCACCGCCCCTGTCGCAACGCTCCTCGGAGACGAATGGCGATTGTAGCAAATCGAGATGGATTCGGGGTGACGCGGCGGGAGGGTCGATACGGCCTTGCAGGGCAGCCGCGCGAGTGTGGTTTCGGCTAGGTGGGGTGGGTTGTTGCGGCTTCTGGCGCGGGTGCGCTCAACGCACGCAGTTGGGCGAGATTGGCCTTGGCGGCTTCGACGAATACCTCCGACAGACGGAACGATTCGGCAACATCTTCGGGACGCGCCTGCTGCATGCCCATGAAAATCCGGAAGTAACGTTCAGCGTGGATGCGCGCGTGGTAATGCATGCGCACGCGCTTGCTATCGACGAGGCGCTGGTTGCCGAACAACTCACGCAGCGCCCACGAAAACGCGCCATCTTCGCCGCCGTTGCGACGAAAGAAAGCGTCCATCGGAAATCCGCCCAACGCGGCAAACGCAGCACGGCGTATGACGAGGCTGCTGGGCACCGTGTTGCTGAGCGTGGCGCCGAGCGAATCAAACGCGCTGTGCGTGGTGATATCTGCCGGAAAGCCGCTGAATTCGACGTCGAGGCGAATCGCCGCCTCGGCGGGATGCTGTTCGAGATAGAGGCTCGCTGCCGCCAGCGCGGCGGGGAAATACTCGTCGTCGGCGTCGATGAAAGCGAGCAGCGGCTGATCGGCATGCAGCGCACCCCAGTTGCGCGCCCGCGCCGCGCCGCCGTTCACCGGCATGGGCAACAGACCGACGCGGGCATCGCGTTCGCCGTATTGCCGAACGATCGCCATCGAATCATCGGCGGAGCCGTCGTCCACGACGATGATCTGCGCCGCTTCCGGCTGGATCAGACAGCTTTCGAGCGTGCGGGCCAGGGTGGCGGCGGCGTTGTAGCAAGGGACGATGATCGAAATGGGCAGCATGGGAACGGCGAAGCGGCTAAAACGGCGGGAAAGGAAACCAACGGCTCGATGATTCGAGCGCGCGAATGCCAGGGCAGACGCGGCTGGAACGACCTTCAATCATAGTTCGAGTGCGCGCAGACGCATCCTGAAAACACGGTGAGCCAGAGTGTCGCGGCGTGCTCACCTTGCGTTATCGCAACGCCCCCCCCCTCGATCCCTACCCTCAATATAACTATAATCACTCACCATTACCTCAACCATTCCATTTTGGAATTCCGGAGCCTGACATCGTGGAACTTCGTGCCCTGCGCTATTTCGTCGAAGTCGTGCGCCAGCAGAGCTTTACCGGCGCGGCCGAGCAGATGTTCGTCACGCAGCCGACCATCAGCAAGATGGTGAAATCGCTGGAGGACGAAATCGGCACGCCGCTCCTGCTGCGCGACGGCCGTCAGATGGTGCTCACCGACGCCGGACGCATCGTCTATCAGCGCGGTCAGGACGTATTGGCGGTGCACGCCCAGTTGCAGGCGGAGCTCAACGATCTGGATGCGATGGAACGCGGCCAGTTGACCATCGGCATCCCGCCAATGGGCGGCTCGCTCTTCACACCGGCCATCGCGGCCTTCAGGCAGCGCTATCCGAAGATCGAGCTGAAGCTGTTCGAACAGGGTTCGCGGGCGATCGAAACGGCGCTCATCAACGGAGAACTGGAGCTGGGCGGCGTGTTGCAACCCGTTGACCCGGAGCACATCGACGTGCTGCCGATCACCCATCAGGTGCTGTGGCTGGTGGCGCGGCGCGGCTCGCGGTGGGACGCCATGCAGCAGGTGCCGCTGGCGGACCTTGGCGCGGAGCCGTTCGTGTTCTATGGCGAGAGTCTCGCGCTCAACGACGTCGTGTTGAATGCCTGCCGCGACGCGGGCTTCATGCCGACCATCGTCGGCCGCAGCGGCCACTGGGACTTCATGGCGGCGCTGGTGCTCGCCGGTGTCGGCATTGCGCTCTTGCCCGCGCCGTACTGCCGGCGGCTCGATGCGACGCGCTTCTCCTGCCGTCCAGTGGTCGAACCCGAGATTCCGTGGGAAATGGCGATTGGCTGGCGGCGTAACGGCTACCTGTCGCATGCCGCACGGGCCTGGCTCGACGTGGCGCGCGAAACGCTGCAAGCGCAGGCCGGCGACGATCTCATGCACTGGCCGAATATCGGCATCAGCGGCGCGGCGCCTGCGACGACCTCGCCGTAAAACAACTCGTAAGCAACTCGGCGCAATAGCGCCAACGCAGCAAAGCCAACGCAATAAAAAATGCCGCCCGGCTCACGCCGGACGGCATTTCACGCAGCGCGGTAAATCAACTGCAAGCGCTGTCTACACCCCTTCGACGCTTACTGCGCCGTGACAAACTCGATGCGGCGGTTTGCAAAGCGGCCGCTCGCGGTGTCGTTGCTCGCCACCGGACGCGCATCGCCGTAACCCTGTGCGGTCAACGAATCAGCCGGCACGCCAGTCTTGACGAGGAACGCGCGCACCGATTCCGCACGCTTCTTCGACAGTTGCAGGTTGGCCTGCGCACCGCCTACGTTGTCCGAATAGCCCGCCACTTCCAGCTTCGGTGCGCTGCCGTTGTGCGCGCAAGCCATCAGCACTTGCGCCGACTGACGCAGGTCGTCCACCGCCGAAGCCGGCACATGGGCGCTGGCGCTTGCGAAGTTGATCACCTGCAGATTCAGCACCTTGACGACATCCGCCGTGGTGCACGAGCTGTCCGGCGAGAGCAGTCCCTTGATGGCGCTGCGGAACGATTGCGTAGCGTTGGCCACGGCTTGATCCACATTGAACGAGCCGATGTCATACGACGCGCCGAACAGTGCCTTCAGGCGGTCCAGCCAGCCGAGCTTGGCATTCGCTGCCGCGCCGCTCAGTTCGATATGCGCGCCGTTCACTTTCACTTCCGCGCCCGGCAATGCCATCAGCGGCAACAGGGCGTCGACGTGCGAGAGCCAGTCGGCCGGCTTGGTGTCCGGGTCGACGGTGATGTTCGCGTTGAAGTGGTCGGCGCCGAACTTCCTGGTCAACGCGTCGAGCAATGCGGCCTTCTCGGCCTCGCTACCAACCGTTGCATTCAGCGTCGGCTTGCCGGCTGCGTCCACCGTGAAGGTCAGCAGGCTGTCTTTGGTCGGTGCCGGCGCGGCGGCCGGTTGCGACGCTTCTGCCGCGCTGGCAGCCGTCGCTTCAGACGCGAGAGGTGCCGAAGCAGCGACATCGGAAGCCGCCACAGCGGAGGCTGCCTCGGGCGCGGAGGCTACCATGGCGCCGGACGCCTGCTGCGCGGGTGCGGCGACCTGTGCAGTCTGGTCCTCATGACAGCCACGCAGGAACAGGAACGCCAGTACGGCCGCAATGGCGGCCAGCAGCCACCACAGCCATTTGTGCGAGCGCTTCTCTTCACGCAGCACGGCGTCGACCGGCACGCGGGGCGTGCCTTGCGAGGAAGGCGTGGATTGCGCCACCGGCGTAGCCGGTGCAACCGGATGGTCGATGTGAGCGGAAACCGCCTTCAATTGCGTGAGGACATTGCCCACGAACGCGGCAACGCCGCCCGCGCCAAGCGCCGACAACAGACCGTCGTTCAAAAAACCGCCAATGAACGGCAGTTGATGCCCAAGCAGCGTGGGCAACTGGCCGACATTACCGCCGCCCTGGAAATGCCGCTTGAGCACGCCCAGCAGCGTGGCGCCAACGATGCCCGTCAGTGCATGCGTGGAGTGCGCGGGGACGCCAGTCTGGGCCGCGACGGTGTCGCTCAGGCCGTCGACGCGACGATCCAGCACGCGTTCCAGCAAATGCCGGCCCATGCCTTCGAGCTGGCTCATGCCGGCCGTGCTCGACAGCAGTTGCGGCAGTTGTTCGCCAATGTGAGCGTTAACGTCCGGCGACATGATCGCGGAGTACAGCGAACGCGTGCCTTCGAGCGTGGAGCCCTTTTGCATCAGTGCCGCGATCAGCGCGGGCGCTGCCGTACCGATCACCTTACCGGTTGCATCAGGCGGCAGTCCGATGCGTTCGGACAACTGCCGCACGACTCCGTCAGACAGCGCGGCTTGAATCAGTTGAATCACATTAATACTCATCGACTCGCTTCCTTGAATTTCCGAACGCGCCACCTGACACGCTCATTTTCGCCGCGAAATTATAGAGGCGTGAAAATCTCAAAAACGAGTCGACAAGATTAATTACATGATCAAAATGAAGCGCAAAAACGCCTGGTCTTAATCTATTTCAAAACCGCTCAACCCAAGGCGTGCAGCCGCATCACGCGACACGCACATATCCGACAATAACTGAGTTTAATTCTGTCGGATGACCCCACAAGAACCCCGCTCAAATTCAATCAATTAATGACAAAAATACCAGTCACGATTTTGAACAATATTTGCGCGTTATCAATCGAGGCGCATTTCCTTTAAACGATTAAACGACTAAACGCCCGACGATTCACGCGATTTATTCTGTCATACCGTCACCCCAGCCGACGCATGCTCCACCCCGCGCCGCGCCGCCGCGATGAAATCCGCGGCGCGCTCGCCGATCATCACAGTCGGCGCATTGGTGTTGCCGCCGATCAGCGTCGGCATCACCGAGGCATCCACGATCCGCAGACCGGACACGCCGCGCACCCGCAACTGCGGATCGACCACCGCCGCGGCGTCGCTCCCCATCCGGCAGGTCCCAACCGGGTGATAGATCGTGTCGGCATGCGCGGCGATGGTGGCACGCAGCGCGGCGTCGTTTTGACCCGCATGCGTGTACAGCTCCTCGCCGCCATGCATCGAAAGTGCTGGGGCATCGAGAATCCGCCGCGCCATGTACACGCCTTCCAGCAGCAGATCGAGATCGCGCGCATCGCTCAGGAAACGCGGGTCGATCACCGGCGCCGTGCGGGCGTCAGCATTGGCGAGCGTGACCGTGCCCCGACTGTGCGGACGCAGCACACACACGTGCAGCGAATAACCGTGCCCCCAGTGCATACGACGGTTGTGATCGTCGACCAGCGCCGCGCAAAAATGCAATTGCAGATCCGGACGATCCAGCGTCGGCTGGCTCTTCAGAAAGCCGCCGGCTTCGGCGACATTGCTCGACAGCATGCCCGTGCCGTGCCGCATGAAGCTCACGAACTGCGGCAGCATGCGGGCAATGCCGCGCACCGAAAAGCCGGTGGGCTCGATCGACGCCACCCGCTTGTTGATCGTGAAGTCCACGTGATCGATCAGGTTTTGCCCCACCTGCGGCGCGTCGTGAAGCACCGGCACCCCGAGCGCCTGTAACTGCGCCGCCGGCCCGATGCCCGAGCACATCAGCAGTTGTGGCGAATTGAAGGCGCCCGCCGCGAGGATCACCTCGGCACGCGCTTCCAGTGTTTCAGTGCGCCCGCCGCGCACGATTTCGACGCCGCGCGCCGCTTTGCCGTCGAACACCACGCGCAGCACCGTCGCATCCGTCAGCGTGTGCAGATTCGGCCGCGCGCGGTCGTAGACATAGGCGCGCGCCACGCTGCAACGTCGGCCGTCGCGTTGTGTGACCTGATAAAAACCAATGCCCTCCTGCTCGGCGCCGTTGAAATCGCCATTCAGCCGATGACCGGCTTCCTGTGCCGCCTGCACGAAGCGCTGCGAGAACGGATTGCGAAAGCGCAGATCGCTCACGGTGAGTGGCCCGTCGGCGCCGTGCCATGCATCGGCACCGCGCTCGTTGCCCTCCGCGCGGCGAAAATACGGCAGCACGTCTGACCACGTCCAACCGTGGCAGCCCAGCTCGGCCCATTCGTCGTAATCGAGCGGATGCCCGCGTGTGTAGATCATCGCGTTGATCGCGCTCGAACCGCCCAGCCCGCGCCCGCGCGGCTGGTAGCCTCGCCGCCCCGCCAGTCCCGGCTGCGGGGTGGTCTCGTAGCTGTAATTGGTCTTGAGCTTGAGTTGATTCGGCACCAGCGCCGCCACGCCGACCGGCATGTTGACGAACAGATTGCGATCCGTGTGCGGACCGGCTTCGATCAGCGCGATCGTCGCGTCAGGGCAGCGATCCGCGAGACGACTCGCCAGCGCACAGCCGCCCGAGCCCGCCCCTACGATGATGTAGTCGTATTGCATGCGCTCCTCCGGATTGCGGGCCCGTTGCTGGCGCCCGCTGTCTCGTGCACACTTGTCTACGTGTGTTTTCAGCGCATTGTAGGGAGCGTGACGCCATTGAGGCAACTTCGCGTCAGAGCCTTCCCTCTAAACGTAGGAGACCTCAGCCCCTATGATGAAAGGCCGTGGGAAGCGTGGGCACGGTGTCATCGCGAACGTCAGTCGTGCGCCTGCTGCCACGCCGCCCGGCACCGGGAAGCCTTGATCGTCATCCGCATGCACGGCATGGCCACGCGCCGTGCGCGGTAAATTCAAACGCAGTGCCAGGCATTCGTTGCGAGCGGGCGTGCGGTATCGCGGCAAGTCAAACAGCGCGCTCACCGCGCTCAAACCGCGAATGCACACACCACTGCGCCACGACTGGGCCAAAACCGGACCACACCGTGCGCCAGACCGAGCAACCGGAGCAATGGAGACAGCAGATGGAACGGCAATATCCCGGCAAGACGCACGACGTCACGAATCAGGTTCCGCCGCTTGCGAATTACAACCTGTTTGCCAGCGATGCCGCGCTCACCGCCGCCCTCGAACGCGAAGGCGCGGGCTGGCATCGGGACGCGCTGCTGCGTGATGGCGCCGCGCTCACCTCACCTGAAACGCTCGCACTCGCCGAACTCGCGAACCGCCACAAGCCCGAGCTATTCACCTACAGTCCGCGTGGCGAGCGCATCGACGCACTCGAGTTTCACCCCGCGTGGCACGAACTGTTGTCGTTGCTGCGACGCGAAGGTCTGCATGCGTTGCCATTCTCCGATCCGCAGCGCGGCGCGATGCCTGCCCGCTGCGCCGGCTACTTCCTGCATGCGCAACTCGAATCCGGCTCGCTGTGCCCAACGACGATGACTTTCGCCAGCATCCCCGTGCTGCAACGCGAGCCCGCGTTGTTCGACACGCTGCGCGACAAGCTCTACGCCCGCGAACACGACCCACGCGACCTGCCGCTCGCGCAAAAGGGTTCGGCGTTGATCGGCATGGGCATGACCGAGAAACAGGGTGGCTCGGACGTGCGCAGTAACCAGACGCGTGCCTTCGCCACGCGCGGCACTGGACGTGGCGCCGAATACCGGCTGGTCGGCCACAAATGGTTCTTCTCCGCGCCGCAGTGCGACGCGCATCTGGTACTCGCACGCACCGAGGATCACGAGGGACTGTCGTGCTTCTATGTGCCGCGCTTCGCGCCGGACGGTAGCAAAAACACCGTGCAGATCCAGCGTCTGAAAGACAAGCTCGGCAACCGTTCGAACGCCAGCAGCGAAGTCGAATTCCTCGACGCGTTCGGCATCCTGATTGGCGATGAAGGGCGCGGCGTGCCGACCATCATCGAAATGGCCAACTACACGCGGCTCGATTGCGTGATCGGCAGCGCCGCGCTGATGCGTGCGGCGCTGGTGCAGGCAATTCACCACGCGCGGCATCGCAGCGCCTTCGGGCGGCACCTCGTCGAGCAGCCGTTGATGCGCAACGTGCTCGCCGATCTCGCGCTGGAGTCGGAAGCCGCCACCGTGCTGTTCATGCGTCTCGCCCGCGCGTTCGAAGACAGCGCCAGCGTCCCCGAGGAGCGCGCATGGCGCCGCATCGTCACGCCCGCGGCGAAGTACTGGGTCTGCAAGCGCACGCTCGAATTCACCGGTGAGGCGATGGAAGTGTGGGGCGGCAACGGTTATGTCGAAGAAGGACCGATGGCGCGCTTTTATCGCGAGGCACCGGTCAACTCGATCTGGGAAGGTTCGGGCAACGTGATGTGCCTCGACGTGCTGCGCGCCATCGAACGTGAAGCCGAAGCCGCGCAGGCACTGTTCGCCGCGTGGCAGTCGGACGCGCAGGCCCACCCTGCATTGCGTGCGGCGCTGGAACGGTTGAGCGCCATGCTGCACGGCGCGCCAGAATCGCGTGAAGCGTCGGCGCGGCGCATCGCGCAGCAGATCGTGCTGATCGCACAGGCCACCTTGCTGCTGCGGCACGCGCCAGCAGCCGTAGCCGATGCGTTCATCGCAACCCGGCTCGGTGACGAACGCGGCGAAGGGGGGCGCGTGTACGGCACGCTGCCCGCCGGCTTCGATCACGCGGCCATCGTCGAACGGGCGTTCCAGGTGTCATGACATGAGTGAACCCGTGCCACTCGCCGGATCATCAAAAGACTGAATCACCGAAACGAAACAAAACAAAGCGCGGTCCACCGCGCCCCGACATCAGCAAGGGAGACAGCATGAAAAACGATTTGCCGGAGCTTGCGTCGCTCGAAGCCCTGCTGCGCGAGCAGCGTCACGCGTATCTGCGCGCGCCCTACCCGTCATGGGAAACCCGCGCGACGCATCTGAAGGCCCTGCGCGCCATGCTCCTCGACCATCGCGACGCACTCGCCGACGCGATGAACGCCGACTTCGGCAATCGCGCCAAGGAAGAAGTGTTGCTCGCGGAATTCCTGCTGCTGAAAGGCGAGATCGACGGCGCGCTCAAGCACGGCAAACGCTGGATGAAATCGCAGCGACGCAGCACCAACAAGTGGCTGCTGCCTGCACGCGCCAAGGTGGTGCCGCAACCGCTCGGCGTGGTGGGCATCATCGCACCGTGGAATTACCCGGTGCTGCTTGCAGCGGGTCCGCTCGTCAGCGCGCTCGTGGCAGGCAATCGCGCCATCATCAAGATGTCGGAGCTGACGCCGCGCACCGCGGCATTGTTCGAACAACTGATCAGTCGCACCTTCGCGCGCGACCACGTGGCCGTGGTGAATGGCGACGCCGCACTCGCCGCCGCATTCAGCGCGCAGCCGTTCGATCACATTCTTTTCACCGGTTCGACCCGAGTCGGGCACGAGGTCATGCGCGCGGCGGCCGAGCATCTGACGCCCGTTACGCTCGAGCTGGGCGGCAAGTCGCCGGCCATCGTCGGGCCACAGGCACGCTTCGACAACGCGGTGGATAACCTCGTCGCCGGCAAGACGCTCAATGCCGGGCAGACCTGTGTCGCGCCGGACTATGTGCTGGTGCCGCGCGGCAAGGAGCAGGCGTTCATCGAACGGGCGCGCACCCGGATGAGCGCGATGTACCCCGGCTTCGCGACCAACCGCGACTACACGTCGATCATTTCCGAGCGTCACTTCGCCCGTCTACAGCGCCTCGCGGATGAAGCCGTAGCCGCAGGCGCGCAACTGCATCTGCTCGCCGATGGCGCAGCGGATGCTGCCGCGCGACGTTTCCCGCTCATGGCCGTGACGAACACGCCCGATACGTGCGCGCTACTGCAGGAAGAAATCTTCGGACCGCTGCTGCCCGTCATCCCGTACGACACGCTCGACGAAGCGATCGCCTACATCAACGCGCGTCCCCGCCCGCTCGCACTCTATCTGTACGACGACGACGCGGCGACCATCCGCCGCGTTGAGCGCGAAACCATTGCGGGCGGCATGGCGGTCAACGAAACGTTGATGCATCTGGCCTGCGAAAGCCTGCCGTTTGGCGGGGTGGGAGCGAGCGGGATGGGCGCCTATCACGGCTACGACGGTTTCGTGACGTTCTCGAAGATGAAACCGGTACTGACCCAGGCCCGCTGGAATGGACGCGGGCTGATCGCGCCGCCGTACGGCAAGCGCGTCAAGGCGTTGTTGAAGTTGATGATGCGCTTTTAGGCGCACCGGTTTGTTTCAGCCGCCCGGTGCATCCGTGGCGGCAGGACGTTGAGCATTCGAGGCCGCCGTTTCGGCTGCCGTCGCGACCACGTCGACGACGTTCGACGGCGTCTCGTCGGCAGCGCCGCTTTCCAGCCGATGCAGCCACGCCAGCAATTCCGCCACCGCCTGATAAAGCTGCGGCGGAATGCGTGAGTCGAGGTCCACCTGCATCAGCAGCGACACCATTTCCGGCGCCTCGTGCACGTACAGGCCGGCTTCCTTCGCGCGCTGCACGATCATGTCGGCGACCAGCCCATAGCCCTTCGCGATCACGCGCGGTGCGTGGTCGTTGCCCTTTGCGTCATAGACGAGCGCTGCGGCGCTGCGGCGTACCGTGCGGCTCATCACAGGTCCCAGTCGAAATCGTTGTCGGCTTTCTGGAGCGGACGCTGCGCACGCGTCGTGCGTTCGCCACGGGCACTGCGACGCTCGGCCGGCAGCACTTCCGTGGCCGGCGCCGAGCGCGCGTAAGCCGATGCCGCCGCGGCCTGCGCGGCAGCCGCAGCGGCCGCATTGAACGCGCTGCCGGGCGAGCCGCCGCCAATCTCACGGATCGACAGGCCGCTCAGTTCGATCCCAGCCGCCGCCAGGCGCTGCCGGAATCCTTCGCTTTGACCGCTGAGCCGCGCGGCGCCGAGCGGACTCGCCAGCACGCGCGCCGCGAGTCGGGTGCCGGTGAGCGTCAGTTCGGCGTCGACGGTGCCGAGCAGCGGCAGCGACAACGTAAGACGGGTGCGCCACGGATAGTCCTGCTCGCTGGCGGCGCCACCGCCGCTGCGCTGCCATTCGTCGCCGTCCTGCTGGATGGTCCAGTCGAGCTTCGCGCCCGGCCACGCTTCGCCGGTCCAGCGGAACTGACCGGTCGCGAGCATATCGAGCTGCTGGCGCACCAGCGGCACCGTGGCGGCGTCGATGGCAGCCGCCACGGATTGCGTGGCCTGGGTCGGCGTGTCGCCGAGCCCGACGCTCGCGGCGTGCAGCGCGGCGCGGTCCGGTTGCGATGAGAGTTCCGTTAGGGAATCGGCGAGCATCTCCGAGGCTGCAAAGCGCGCCGCCTGCGGCGTCTGGATCGACGGCATGACGCGGGCATTGGCGCTATCCGCGGTCGCGCCGCTCTGTGCAGTGCCGGCGCGCCCCGGTTGCTGCGACGCAGCCGTCGAAGACGTAGCCGAGCCATTGCCGGGCTGAACGACCTCGGCATCGGCGGCCCAATTGAGCGGCAGTTGCGTCGCGCCATCGGCAAGGCGGTTTTGCGGTTCGCTGGCCAGATCCGCCGGGGTCAGTTGACCCGCCAGCCATTGCGCCAGATGCGCTTCGTAGAAAAGGCCGCTGCCCGCCACGGTCTGTTCGAGCGCCGCCGCCAACGCGGCCACCGGCACAGGGGATGCCGCCACATTGGCCGCCGTCACGTTCGCGGCGCCGGCGGGATCGGCGGAGGCGCTGGCCGCTTGCGCGGCTGCGGTATTCGCGCCACCCAGGCCCGAGGCCGAGCCCGCGCCCGCGGAAAACAAGGCCGCCGCATCCGCCTGGCCGCTCAGCGATTCAAATAAGGGGAGTTCGGTGATTTCGACGTCGAGCGCCGGCGCCGCCGGCCAGATAGGCGCCTGGCCGACCACGGCCGGGGTCGCTTCGCCGCCGGACAGCACGATCGCATTGAGCGTCAGCGCAATGGCCGACAGCGCGGTTTGCGCGGAGGCTGGCGGTTCGGTGTTGCCGGATATATCAGGCGTGGCCGGCGTGTCGACGCCGACCGTGGACGCGCCGGCCTGTGCCGTGCTGGTCGCGCCGGGTGCGATGTTGAGCAGACTGTCGACCCGGCTCGCGAGCAGCGAAGCGATGGCCGTGTCGATTCCGTTCATGCCGGTTCCTCGTAAGAAAACGCCGTCGCGTTTTCATCTCTTCTTCTGGCTGCGCACGGCACGCGCAGACCTGGATGCGCTCAGCCTGCGCCGTACAGTTCCTTCAACACGCGCGCCTGGCGGCCGGCGAACAGCGCCGACAGCGTCGCCATGCGTGGGTTCGCGAGATCGCGGATCGCCGCGTCGTCGGCGAGAATCTGGCGGATCAGGTCGAATTTGCGGGCGCGTTCACGCTCATTGAGCCGCACGCCGGTTTCCGCTTCCTTGAGCGCGTCGACCAAATGTCGGTATTCCTCCTGCAACAGCACCAGATCGTTCCAGAGAGCGCGGCGCGCGGTTGTCAGCATGCGTGCGGATATCGCTGCGATTGCCTCGTAGCGGGCAAAATATTCTGTATTCGATGTCATCTCACACTTTCCGCGGCTGGCTGTGTCGCCATCCGCGCGATCTCCGGAGCTATCCCGATCCAGGCTTCCTCGAGCGTGGCCAGCAAGCCGTCCACTTCGACCAGCATCGCTTCGCTCGTCTTTACGTTGGCCTCGAACAGCCGCCGCGTCATATACCCGTACAGCGCATATAAACGCTCCGCAACCTCGCCGCCCGCCTCCACGTTGAGCGACGACTGCAGCCCGCTTTCGATGATCCGGATTGCCTTGCTGATCGCCTCTCCGCGCGCCGCCACCGAGCGCGGCCCGTTCTGCTGCAGGTGCATGCGCGCCTGAGCAATGGCCTGCCGGGCTCCCTGGTACAGCATCACGATCAGACGGTGCGGGCTTGCGCCCAGCACGCCCGTCTCGACGCCGACACGTGCATATGCGTTGGCTCCAGCGTGTCCCGGGGAAAACATCGGCGCTTCTCCTGTCGTGCGGATTCGGAAAGTTTGAGATGGCATCCGGACGCATGATTCGCGTCCGGATTTCTGCCTGTACCCGGGTTATCGGATAGGCAGCCGGAAAGCTTTAGGCCGCGGTAAGGAGGTTTAAGGCGGAATGGGGCGAATGCTTACTCAGCATGCAAACCGTCTGACGCCCGACAAGCGGGCATCAGAACGATTGCGGTGAGAATGCGCGGCGGCACCCGTCAGACTGACATCTGCATGATGTCGTTATAGGCAGACACCAGTTTGTTGCGCACCTGCAGACCGAACTGGAAGCCGAGATTGGCTTTCTGACCGTCGATCATGACGTCGTTCAGGGACACATTGGGAGCGCCCACTTCGAACGCCTTTGCCTCGCCCACGGCGTGCTGCTGATCGTCGCTGATCTTGTCGAGCGACGACTTGAGCGCCGCCGCAAAACCGCTCGAATTCGCGGCGTTGGTCTGGTCGGCTGCTGTCTCGGTGCCGCCGGCTGCCTGCGCCGCCATCGACTGCATCTGTTGCAGCGCCGACGAGAGCGCGTTCACGGGCATGGTCATTGTTCTCTCCAGAAGGAAGGTCGACCGGCATGGCGAACCCCGCCGATCTGAGCGAAAGCATAGCAGCGGGGGTTTGGCGAAAGCCGCGAAAGTAGGGGGGAAACCCCGCTCTATTCGAGCAATCGGCTTGTGTGCGCCTGCGCATAATTCCAATCGTGAAAGTCTCTGTCCATGCGCCTCGCCGACCTCGGTGAAGTGGCAGGCAGGACCCCAGGCATCCCCCCGGAGATACCCGACGCATGGATTCGTCAGCCAACTCGTTGATCAACCCCGACGCCCGCATGGGCCTCGCCGGCACGCAGCCGGGCGCAGGCGCGCCCAGCGCCGGCCAGGCAGGCGGCGCCGCGGACCTTAGCGGCGGCGGTCTCGGCGGCAACCTCAGCGGCAACTTCACCCAACGCCTGTCCGGCCTCACGCAGATGCGCGGCAATCCGCGCGCCCCGCTGATCTTCGCGGTGGCCGTGCTGGTGGCCGTGGTGGTCGGGTTGTGGCTGTGGTCGCGCGCCCCAGACTACAAGGTGCTGTATAGCAACCTGTCGGATCAGGACGGTGGTTCGATCATCGCCGCGCTCCAGCAGGCCAACATTCCCTACAAGTTCTCAGACGGCGGCGGCGCCATCCTCGTGCCGGCCGACCAGGTGCACGAGATGCGTCTGCGGCTCGCCTCGCAAGGCTTGCCGAAGAGCGGCTCGGTGGGTTTCGAACTGATGGACAACGAGAAGTTCGGCATCAGCCAGTTCGCCGAACAGATCAATTACCAGCGTGCACTGGAAGGCGAACTGGAACGCACCATCGAATCGCTTTCCACCGTGCGCTCGGCCCGCGTGCATCTGGCCATCCCGAAGCCGTCCGTGTTCGTGCGCGACAAGGAAGCGCCGTCCGCCTCCGTGCTGGTGAATCTGTACCCCGGCCGTATGCTCGACGAAGGCCAGGTCGTGGCGATCACCCATATGGTGGCCTCGGCGGTGCCGGATATGCCGGCCCGTGGCGTGACCATCGTCGATCAGGACGGCAATCTGCTCACGCAACCGGCCTCCGCCGCCGGGCTCGACGCGACGCAACTCAAGTATGTGCAGCAGATTGAGCACAACACGCAGCAGCGCATCGACGCGATCCTCGCGCCGCTGTTCGGCGCCGGCAATGCGCACTCGCAGGTGAGCGCGGACGTCGACTTCTCGCAGGTGGAACAGACCTCGGAGAACTTCGCCCCGAACAACAACCCGTCGCAGGCCGCTATCCGCAGCCAGCAGACCAGCACCGACACCGAGCAGTCGAGTGGCGGCGCCTCCGGCGTGCCGGGCGCGCTGTCGAACCAGCCGCCGCAGCCGGCCTCGGCGCCGGTGAATGCGCCGAACGGTGCGGGCAACGGCGCGCCGTCGATCCCGATCAGCGACCGCAAGGACGCCACCACCAACTACGAACTCGACAAGACGGTGCGGCATTACCAGCAGTCGATGGGCGGCATCAAGCGTCTGTCGGTGGCGGTGGTGGTCAACTATCTGCGCGTCGTGGATGCCAAGGGCCACGCGACGATGCAGCCGCTCACCGCCGACAAGCTCACCCAGGTCAATCAACTGGTGAAGGACGCGATGGGCTTCGACGCGCAGCGCGGCGACTCGGTGAACGTGGTGAACAGCGCCTTCACGTCGGAAGTCGACCCGAACGCCGACCTGCCGTGGTGGCGCACGCCGGACATGATCGCGCTTGCCAAGCAGATCGCCACGTACGTGGGAATTGGCGCAGTGGCCTTGTTCCTCTACTTCGTGATGGTCAAGCCGGCCGTGCGCCGCGCTTTCCCGCCGCCGGCGCCGCCCGCTGCCGCCCTGCTGTCCTCGGACGAGCCGGTGCTGCTCGACGGCATTCCGGCAGCCGAGCGCAACGGCGTGACCGCCATCGAAGAGGGCGACACCGAACTGATGTCGTTCGAAAGCGAGAAACACAAATTCGAGCGGAACCTGGAATACGCACGCAACATTGCGCGCCAGGATCCGAAGATCGTAGCAACCGTCGTCAAGAACTGGGTGTCCGATGAGCGCTGAAGGCGTAGTGAAGAGCGCGCTCCTGCTGATATCGATCGGTGAGGAAGAAGCCGCGCAGGTATTCAAGTTTCTAGGCCCGCGCGAGGTCCAGAAGATCGGTGTGGCAATGGCCGCGCTAAAGAACGTGACCCGTGAACAGGTGGACGAGGTGCTGCTCGAGTTCGTGCGCGAAGCCGAACAGCACACCGCGCTGTCGCTGGATTCGAGCGACTACATCCGCTCGGTGCTGACCAAGGCGCTCGGCGACGACAAGGCCGGCGCGATCATCGACCGGATCCTGCAAGGCAGCGACACGAGCGGTATCGAAGGCCTCAAGTGGATGGATTCCGCTGCGGTGGCCGAGCTGATCAAGAACGAGCACCCGCAGATCATCGCGACCATCATCGTTCACCTGGATCGCGATCAGGCCTCCGAAATCGTCTCCTGCTTCACCGACCGGCTGCGCAACGACGTGCTGCTGCGTATCGCCACGCTCGACGGCATCCAGCCGGCGGCGCTGCGTGAACTGGACGACGTGCTGACGGGCCTGCTGTCGGGCAGCGACAACCTGAAGCGCAGCCCGATGGGCGGCATCCGCACGGCCGCGGAAATTCTCAACTTCATGTCGAGCAACCACGAAGAAGGCGTGATCGAAAACGTCCGCCAGTACGACGCGGAGCTGGCGCAGAAGATCATCGACCAGATGTTCGTGTTCGAGAACCTGCTGGACCTGGAAGACCGCGCGATCCAGTTGCTGCTGAAGGAAGTCGAGTCGGAAGCGCTGATCATTTCGCTCAAGGGCGCACCGCCCGCGCTGCGTCAGAAGTTCCTCTCGAACATGTCGCAGCGGGCCGCGGAACTGCTCGCCGAAGACCTCGATGCACGCGGTCCGGTGCGCGTCTCCGAAGTGGAAACGCAGCAGCGCCGCATCCTGCAGATCGTGCGCAATCTGGCGGAAAGCGGTCAGATCGCGATAGGCGGCAAGGCGGAAGATGCGTATGTCTGATCAGGAAACCACGCGCAAGGTGAGCCTCTCGGCCTATCAGCGCTGGGAAATGGCCTCGTTCGACCCGGTGCCGCCCGCGCCGCCGGCCGAACCCGAAGTCGACGAAGGCGCTTTCGAGGCCGAGCTGCAACGTCTGCGCGACGCCGCGCACGCCCAGGGCGTCGCCTCCGGCCACGTTGCCGGTCAGGCGCTCGGCTATCAGGCTGGCTACGATCAGGGACATGCGCAAGGTTTTGCCCAGGGCCAGGCCGAAGCGCGCGAAGAAGCCGCACGGCTCGCCGCGCTCGCGGAAGCCTTCAAGGCTGCGCTCGACGGTGCCCAGCACGGCATTTCGGAAACGCTGGTTGCGCTCGCACTGGACATCGCCCAGCAGGTGGTGCGCCAGCACGTACAACACGACCCGGCTGCGCTGATCGCCGCCGCCCGCGAAGTGCTGGCCGCCGAGCCCGCGCTGATCGGCGCACCGCATCTGGTGGTGAGCCCGGCTGACCTGCCGGTGGTCGAAGCGTATCTGATGGAAGAACTGCAGGCGCGCGGCTGGTCCGTGCGCACCGACCCGGCGGTCGAGCGCGGCGGTTGCCGCGCCCACGCCAGCACCGGCGAAGTGGATGCCGGTATCGAGACACGCTGGGAGCGCGTCGCCGCTGCACTCGGCAAGGCAAGCACATGGTAAAGCCGACCATCGAAGAGATCCGCGCCAGCGATCTGACGCCGCTCGAACAGGAGCTGGCGCTGGCCTCTTTCGGGGCCGAGGCGCTGGCCGCCGAACCGCTCGAGAGCACGCACGGCTCGCACGCTGCGAATGCCTCGCATGCCCCCCATGCCAAAGCCGCCCCGCGCGATCCGCGCCACGGTCACACGGCCGCGACGTTCGCCCCTGCGAGCCGCGACTCCGCGCCGGCTTCCAGCGTGAACCTCGGGCACGCACACGCTTACGCGCCGGACCCCGCGCTGGCCGACAATCCCCATATGAACGCCTGGCGCGCGCACTTGGACGGGCTGCGCGCACGTAACGCGCTCGCCAAGCCGATGCGCGCCTGCGGACGCCTGACGCGCGCTGCCGGTCTCGTGCTGGAAGCGGTTGGACTGCGCCTGTCGGTGGGCGCGGAAGTCATGATCGAGTTGCCGCAGGGCAGCTCGCTGCCGATGGCCGAAGCCGAAGTGGTGGGCTTTGCCGGCGACAAGCTGTTCCTGATGCCGACTACTGAAGTGATCGGCCTGTTGCCCGGCGCCCGTGTCTATCCGCTCGAAAGCGCGCCGATCGCCGATCCGATGGCCGGTGCAAAGCGTCTGCCGGTGGGCTGGGAACTGCTCGGGCGCGTGCTCGACGCCTCCGGCCGTCCGCTCGACGGGCTCGGCCCGCTCGGCACGAAGATGGACGCGCCGCTCTCCGCGCCGACCATCAACCCGCTGAACCGCGAACCGATCCACAAGGTACTCGACGTCGGCGTGCGCGCGATCAACGCGCTCCTCACCGTAGGACGTGGCCAGCGCATGGGCCTCTTCGCCGGATCGGGCGTCGGCAAGTCGGTGCTGCTCGGCACGATGGCGCGCTACACCAGCGCCGAAGTAATCGTGATCGGGCTGATCGGTGAACGTGGCCGCGAAGTGAAGGAGTTCATCGAACAGATTCTCGGCGAAGAAGGTCTGGCGCGCTCCGTGGTGATCGCAGCGCCGGCCGACGTGTCGCCGCTGCTGCGGATGCAGGCCGCCGCCTATTCGACCTCGCTCGCCGAATATTTCCGCGATCAGGGCAAGCACGTGCTGCTGCTGATGGATTCGCTGACCCGTTACGCGATGGCGCAGCGTGAGATCGCGCTGGCCGTGGGCGAGCCGCCCGCGACCAAGGGTTATCCGCCTTCCGTGTTTGCCAAGCTGCCGGCGCTCGTCGAGCGCACCGGCAATGGCCCGGCGGGCGGCGGTTCGATCACCGCGTTCTATACCGTGCTGACCGAAGGCGACGACCAGCAGGACCCGATTGCCGACTCGGCCCGCGCGATTCTGGACGGCCATATCGTGCTGTCGCGCTCGCTGGCCGAAGCCGGCCACTATCCAGCCATCGACATCGAGGCCTCGATCAGCCGCGCGATGACCGCGCTGATCAACGACCCGCATCTGGAAAAAACGCGTCTGTTCAAACAGATGCTGTCGCGTTACCAGCGTAACCGCGACCTGATTAACGTAGGCGCCTATTCGAGTGGACGCGACGCGTTGCTCGACCGGGCGATTGCCTTGTATCCGCGCATCGAAGCCTTCCTGCAGCAGGGCTTTCGCGAGTGCGCGGACTTCGATGGCAGCCTGCAAAGACTCAACGCGCTGTTTGCCCAAGGAGGCTAACGATGGCGAAGCACTTCCCGATCAAGACCTTGATCGACCTCGCACAGGACGATGTGGACGCCGCCGCGCAACGCCTGGGCCGTGCCCAGCGCGAAGCCGCCGATGCGCAGACGCAGCTCGACGCCCTCGTGCGCTATCGCGACGAGTATCACGCGCGCTTCACGAATTCCGCGCAATCGGGGATGCCGGCCGGCAACATGCGCAACTTCCAGGCCTTTATCGACACGCTCGATGCGGCGATCGAACAGCAGCGCAGGCTGGTGAACGTCGCCAATGGCCGGGTCGAGACTGCCAAGCCGGACTGGCAGCGCAACAAGCAGAAGCTCGGATCGTACGAAGTGTTGCAGGCACGCGGCGATGCAGCGGAAGCGCAGAAGCATGCGCGCCGCGAACAACGCGACGCCGACGAGCACGCCGCCCGGATTCTGCGGATGCGTGCCGAAGGGGCTTGATGGGCGGTGGTTGCCGTGTGGCGGCTTTGATGCCCCGCCCCCGCGCGATGCACCGCTCGTCGGCGTTGCCGTTCGCAGCGCCGGTATCAGCACCGTTGTCAGCACCCTTATTAGCACCCTTAGCCAGCCCGCGTTGATGTCCGTAAGCGATTCAACCGTTTGATCATTCAGTAGCTCATTTGCTGCAAACCCCGCCGGGCCGGTTCGTTCCGGACGCCTGGCGATTGACTGGATAGACAGGATCAGCCATGTCGCCACTTTCGTTAATCAGTGCGCTGTTCAGTTCGTCGGACAGCACGCCGACGAGTTCGTCAGCCGACGCCGCGAGCGCACTGCCGTTCTCGCAGACCTTGCAACAGAGCATCGACTCGCAGAACGACGCGTCGCAAAGCGCCAGCAGCAGCGCGTCGAGTGCGCCGTCGACCAGCACGTCGTCTTCGTCCTCGGCGTCGTCTTCCGCTTCGTCGGCTTCGTCCGCGTCGTCGTCGGGTAGTCAGAGTGCCTCATCGTCTAGCGCGTCGAACGCGTCGGGCAGCCAGGCATCCAGCAGCTCGAATTCTTCGTCAGACAGCAGCCAGGGCAGCAGCACGAGCACGGCGTCGTCTGACAATGCGCAGCAGACCACGGGTCACAGCAGCACCACGACACACCGGGGCGATGGCAAGTCGAAGACGGCCAGCAACGGCAACGCGACGACTTCCGCCGCGGCGGCCGCGCTCGCTGCCCAGTTGAACGCCCAGGCGCAGCTTCAGGCGAGCGCCGCCAACGCGGCCGGCGACACGACCACGGACGCCGGCACAGACGCAGCGGACGGCACGATCGCAGCAGCCGGCACCGCCGCCACGACCGCAGACGACACGCATACAGGCAAGAAGGCCGGACTCGATGCAAAGACAGCAGCCGACGCCTTGCAGGCCGCGCTGGCCGCGATGAACGGCGCGCAGGGTGCGGTACCGACCCAGGCCGCAGCGGTGGGCACGGCAGCGAATGCAACCGCGGGCACAGCAGGCGCGAGCGCCGATGCGGGCGTGTCGCTGCACGCATCGACGAATGGCAAGACGCTTGCCTCCGGGACGATGCTGGGCGACGCCAAAAACAAGCTGGGCGAAAAGCTGGACGCAACGACGACGGCAAGCGCGTCAGGCTCCACGGATGCAGCAGCGGCAAAGAGTGCGGCTGACGCGCTGGCCAGCGCGAACGCGACCGGCACGCAGACCGCGGATGCGACGCTCAAGAGCACGACGGATGCGACGAATGCCGCGCTGGCTGCGACTCAGGCGGCGGCCGCCAGTGCGACGACCGCCGCGACGCAGGCCACGAACCCGGCGGCGGCAGCCGCAGCCGCAGCCGCGACGACTTTGGCGCCGACGGTTGGGAGTTCCGACTGGGAAGATGCGTTGGGGCAGAAAGTGGTGTTTCTGACGAACGCGCATCAGCAGAGCGCGGAGCTGACCTTGAACCCGAAGGATCTCGGACCATTACAGGTCGTGCTGCAGGTTGCCGATAACCATGCACATGCGTTGTTTGTTTCGCAGCATGCGCAGGTGCGGGAGGCCGTCGAGGCGGCCCTGCCGAAATTGCGTGAGGCGATGCAGTCGAACGGGATTGGGTTGGGGAGTGCCAGCGTGAGTGATGGGTTTGCTGGCCAGGCTGGGCAGCAGCAACAGGGCTCTTCTGGTCGTTCCTCCCGGCAGTCTGGTGGTTTTGCCTCCGGCGGGGATGATGGCTCTGGTGACGATTCTTCTGTCGTTGCTAATGTTGCCGTTCGGCGGTCTGTGGGGTTGGTGGATACGTTTGCTTAGTTTTTTTGTCTTGCAGACGGCTGGATAGGTGGCCTTTCCTTGTTTTCTTATCGGTTTATTTGCGTCGCCGTTTGATCGCCGTGCGGCGTTGGCCTTTCCTTGTTTTGCTTTTGGTTTATTTGCGTTGCCCCTGTGCGGGGCAGCACCTACTTTTCTTTGCCGCCGCAAAGAAAAGTAGGCAAAAGAAAGCGGGCTCAAACCGCCAGCTTGTAGGTGTCTCCCCCCGCCGCTCACCCGGCATTGGTCCGAGACGAGATCGTCTCCCACTCACCCAGCTTTCGCGGCACAGCAGTCATTCATCCCGACTACGCACTCCGTGCGTCGCCGGTCCGGTCAACTAAAGGCCTACGCGCTTCGCGCGTGGCCGCACGTTTCCGTGCGTGACCCTATCGGCTTGCCCCCCAAGTTTGGCGTGGGCGGCACAGCTGGCACCGGTGGGGTTATGCCCGTCAACGGAGCGCGGAGCGCGAAGTGGAGCGGATGATGGCTTTGTCACGGGGGCGGGTGGTGCGAGGGAGGGTCTCGTCTCGGACCACTTCGGGTTGAGGCTAGTGGTGGACACCTAAAAGTTAGCGGTGTGAGCCGCTTTCTTTTGCCTACTTTTCTTTGCGGCAGGCAAAGAAAAGTAGGTGCCGCCCCGCACAGGGGCAACGCAAATAGACCGATAAGAAAACAAGGAAAGGCCAACGCCCGAAGAGCAACAACCCGAAAAACCCCAACCAGACCGACAAAAGACAAACAAAGACCAACATCCGAAGAACGACCACCAACCCGGCAGAGCCAATAAAACAAAAGGCAAACCCAGGATTACCCCCCAAACGCCCCTCTTTTCGACCCATCAAGCGACGCTTGAATCAACAACAATTCAATCTACCCGCTCTAAGGCAAGCAAGAACATGGCATCGACCACCGCAAACCCGCAAGGCAACATTCAGCCGGCCGCTCCCGGCCCGATGAAGCGCATTCTCCTGATCGTGCTGATCGCCCTGATCGCGGCAGGCGCGGCCGGCGCCGGCGTCTGGTTCTTCATGTCCCGGCATGCGCCAGCCCCCGCTGCCGCGCAACCCGCTGCGCCCGCACCGGCGCCGCTGCCGGTGTTCTTCCCGCTCGAACCCATGACCGTCAATCTGCAATCCGACGACGGCCAGCAGCACTACCTGCGGATCGGTCTCACGCTCAAGCTCAGCGACGCCAAGATCCAGCAGGAACTCACCGATCACATGCCCGAAGTGCGTAGCCGCATCCTGCTCGCGCTATCGAACAAGCACCCGGACGACCTCGCGCCGCTCGACGGCAAGCGCGCGCTCGCCACGGAACTCAAGACACTCATCGAACAGCCCACCGACAAGGGCGATGCGCCCGTCCAGATCGAAGACGTGCTGTTCACCGAATTCGTCGTGCAGTGACGCTGCGTAACGCTGCTGCCATCATCAACCCCCAAGGGACGCACGAGGAATAGGAATGGGCCACGAAGAGTTCATGTCCCAGGAGGAGGTCGATGCCCTCCTCAAGGGCGTCACCGGCGAGTCCGACGCGGATTCGGAGCAGCATGACCGCTCCGGTGTCCGGCCGTACAACATCGCCACGCAGGAACGCATCGTCCGCGGCCGGATGCCCGGCCTCGAAATCATCAACGACCGCTTCGCGCGTCTGCTGCGTATCGGTCTGTTCAACTTCATGCGGCGCACCGCGGAAATCTCCGTCGGGCCGGTGAAGGTGCAGAAGTACAGCGAATTCACCCGCAACCTGCCGATCCCGACCAACCTGAACCTGGTCCACGTGAAGCCGTTGCGCGGGACGTCCCTGTTCGTGTTCGACCCGAATCTGGTGTTCTTCGTGGTCGACAACCTGTTCGGCGGCGACGGGCGCTTCCATACCCGCGTCGAGGGCCGTGACTTCACGACCACCGAACAGCGCATCATCAGCAAGCTGCTCAACCTGGTGTTCGAGCACTACACGACTTCGTGGAAAAGCGTGCGGCCGCTGGCGTTCGAGTACGTCCGTTCGGAAATGCACACGCAGTTCGCCAACGTCGCGACACCCAACGAAATCGTGATCGTCACGCAGTTCTCGATCGAGTTCGGCTCGACCGGCGGCACGCTGCACATCTGCATGCCGTATTCGATGATCGAACCGATCCGCGACGTGCTGTCGTCACCCATCCAGGGCGAGGCCGCTGATGTCGACCGCCGTTGGGTGCGGGTGCTGTCGCAACAGGTGCAGGCTGCGGAAGTGGAACTGAGCGCGGATCTCGCGACCATCCCGATCACGTTCGAACAGATTCTGAATATGCGCAAGGGCGATGTGCTGCCCATCAACATCCCCGAACACATCACCGCAAAAGTGGATGGCGTGCCGGTGATGGAATGCGGCTACGGTATTTTCAATGGTCAATATGCGTTGCGGGTCCAGAAGATGATCAGCGCAGCGGACACGATGAAGGAAGGTGGATATGACTGAGCTGAATGCAACGCCTGGCGCGGAGCTGCCGCCCGTCGAGGCGCAATTGGGCAGTATCGATGCGGCTTCCGACGACGTCGCGCTCGACGATTGGGCCAGCGCCCTCGCCGAGCAGAACGACAACGGCGCCGTGAGCGCGACGACGGCCGGCGTGTTCCAGCCGCTCTCGAAGGTCGAACCGAACTCGACGCGCAACGACATCGACATGATCCTGGACATTCCCGTCCAGATGACCGTCGAACTCGGGCGCACCAAGATCGCGATTCGCAACCTGCTGCAACTCGCGCAGGGTTCGGTGGTGGAACTCGACGGCCTGGCAGGTGAACCGATGGACGTCATGGTCAACGGCTGCCTGATCGCTCAAGGCGAAGTCGTGGTGGTCAACGACAAGTTCGGCATCCGCCTGACCGACATCATCACGCCGTCCGAGCGGATCCGGAAGCTGAATCGATGAAACGCTTTGCCGGACGCTGTGCGCGTCCTGAACGGAACGAGGGCGATGGCTTGCGGTCGCTGTTCATCCAGACCCGGCTTGCCGTCATCGCTGCTCTCGGCGGCGTGTCGACCCTGGCGCTCACTCCGCTCTGCGTCCGCGCGGCCGACTTGAATGCCGTCAATCACGCCGCGCAGATGGCCTCCACCGTAGGCGCCGGCACCGCGGTTCCGGCACTCGGCGTGGGCGCGGTGCTGCAAACCGTGTTTGGCCTCATCGCCGTGATTGGTCTCGTGTTTGCCTGTGCATGGCTCGCGCGCCGCTTCGGTCTGCAGCCTGGCGGCAGCCGGGGTGGTCTGGTGAAGACCATCGGCGGCGCATCGCTGGGTGGCAAGGAGCGCGTGACGGTCGTCGAGATTGGCGATACCTGGCTCGTACTGGGCGCCGCCCCCGGCAATGTGCGTCTGCTGCACAGCATGCCGGCAGGTTCGACCGGAGCGGACAGTTCTTCCACCGGCACCCTTGCACGCGACATCCATACCGGCGCCAGCACCACGCTGCCCGGCACCTTCGGCCAACGCTTCCGCGAGGCGCTCAAAGGCGAAGTCGGCAAGCACGTGGGCAAACGTTTCAACCGGCCAGACGGCGGGGATCAGTAAATGCAGTTCAGTCATCACACCGGGCGCGACGCGTCCGCCGCGTTGCGCGTCGGCTCGCACGACCTCCCGCACGACGCTTCGCACGGTATCTCCGACGCTCGTTCAACTCGCGGTCAGCGTGTGCGTGCGATGCTGCGACACGTAGCCCCCTTCGCATCACTGGCACTACCCGTTTTCGCCGTCCTGTTGATGATGCTGCCGTCGTCGTCGTTCGCGCAAACGGCCGGCTTGCCCGCCTTCAATACGAGTCCCGGACCGAACGGCGGCACGACCTATTCGCTGAGCGTGCAGACGATGCTGCTGCTCACGATGCTGTCGTTCCTGCCGGCGATGGTGCTGATGATGACGAGCTTCACGCGCATCATCATCGTGCTGTCGCTGCTGCGTCAGGCGCTCGGTACCACGACCACGCCGCCGAATCAGGTGTTGATCGGTCTTGCGCTGTTTCTCACGTTGTTCGTGATGTCGCCGGTGTTGGACAAAGCTTATAACGACGGCTACAAACCGTTTTCCGAAGGCTCGATGCCGATGGATCAAGCCGTCACGCGTGGCCTTGCGCCATTCAAGACCTTCATGCTGCGGCAAACCCGCGAAACCGATCTGGCGCTGTTCGCGCGCATTTCGCACGCGCCGCCCATGCAAGGTCCTGAAGACGTGCCGCTGCCGCTGCTGGTGCCGGCCTTCGTTACGAGCGAACTGAAAACCGGTTTCCAGATTGGCTTCACGATCTTCATTCCGTTCCTGATCATCGACATGGTGGTGGCCAGCGTGCTGATGTCGATGGGCATGATGATGGTGTCGCCTTCGACGATTTCCCTGCCGTTCAAGCTGATGCTGTTCGTGATGGTGGACGGCTGGCAGCTACTGATCGGCTCGCTCGCGCAGAGCTTCGTCTAGCGGGCCGATTTAACCAGTCTGACTGGTTCGGCTTCTTCTCTCAACAATCACTGCTTCCGGCTCACTCATCATGACACCCGAATCCGTCATGGCTATGGCGCACCAGGCGATGTACGTCGCCTTCCTGCTGGCCGCGCCGCTCCTGCTGGTCGCGCTGGTGGTCGGTCTGGTGGTGAGTCTGTTCCAGGCCGCCACGCAGATCAACGAAAGCACGTTGTCGTTCATTCCGAAACTGCTAGCCATCGCCGTCACGCTCGTGATTGCCGGCCCGTGGATGATGACGACGATGCTCGACTACCTGCGTCAGATGCTCACCAACATTCCGACGCTCACCAACTGACGTCCGCGCCCGCGCACACGCCCCCGCCCCTGCCATGTTCTCCGTCACTTACGCGCAACTGAACACGTGGATGACCGCGTTTCTGTGGCCGTTCGTGCGGATTCTCGCGCTGGTGGCGACGGGGCCGGTGTTCGGCAACATGTCGGTGCAGACTGCGGTGAAAATCGGCCTGGCCGCGTTCATCACGCTCATCGTTGCGCCGACTCTCGGCCCCATGCCGCAGGCCACGGTATTTTCCGCGGTGGGCGTGTGGATCATGGTGAACCAGTTTCTGATCGGTGCGGCGCTGGGTTTGACAATGCAGGTCGTCTTCACTGCCATCCAGGCGAGCGGCGAGTTCGTGGGCCTGGGCATGGGCCTTGGCTTCGCGACCTTCTTCGATCAGCAGGCCGAAGGATCGAGCGCCGTGCTGTCGAGCTACCTCAACGTGTTCGCGATGCTGGTGTTTCTCGTCCTGGATGGGCATCTGCAGATGATCAGCGCGCTGATCGCGACGTTCCAGTCTGCACCCATCTCCGGGGACCTGTTAGGCGCGCCGGGCTTTCGTTCGTTCGTGACCTGGGGCAGTACGATTTTTTCGTCGGGGCTGTTGCTGTCGTTGCCGGTGGTGGCGGCGTTGTTGATTGCCAACCTCGCGCTCGGTATTCTGAATCGCGCAGCGCCGCAGATCGGCGTGTTCCAGATCGGCTTCCCGCTCACCATGCTGGTCGGCATGTTGCTGCTGCAACTGATGGTGCCGAACATGATCCCGTTCTTTGCGAGACTTTTCGATAGCGGGATTGAGAGGATGGGGGTGGTGGCGGCGGGGTTGAGGTAGGTGTCGGTGCCTGGTGCGACGCTCAAGTATCTAACTGCTCAGACAGCCAGGTCCCATCGCCTGTTAGCGTTCCTACCCGCTTCTCCTTATAGTCGTAGAATAGCCACTGATCTTCATATCGATCGCCCTCTTCCAGGTATGGCCATGTCACTAGTTCCGCGCCAAGATCGAATCGGAAGACCGTCTTTACCTCTGTCGGCGAGACCTCGACCGACAGCAGTTTTTGCCCATCTAGATATTGCAAAGCTTCGTTGATGGAGTTGCTCGACGCTTCGTTGTCTGCAAGGTGCAAGCCGTTCGAGCTTATGGCCCAGTTGCACATATAGATCCAGAGATGCCACCGCCCAGACACGACTACTCGGCGACGGTCTATGGACTTGCGTACGTCAGGCAAGTCCGTTCGCGGTGAGCGCAACTCCTGGATCCGCAGGTGAGGGTCACCGTACTCGATAGTAAGAAACGATCCGACGCCTTTGCGGACCTGCCAAGCAGGCAAGCCACAGACCTCGGAAAAAGCGTTTCTTATAGGATCATGTAACGTGGGCATATTTCACCAAGACGGCTCGCCATGCAGTCTCTTGATCTAATTCGTTGACGGAAGAAACCGCAGATCGACGTGAGGCTTTATGTGTAGCGATGCTAGAGCCACCATCTGGTTCGGCTTAAGAGCAGCGCCATCAGGTGTTGAGCGTGGAAAGCAAGTACGGATTCGCGACGCCGCCGCTCCATCTGCGCGCTTACGCCCTTACATCGACGTGACATAAGTCAACCTCGTCATCAGAACACGGATAACTGACCGTTTCGAGAGCCATCCCGCAATCGGCTAACAGTCTCAACGTTTGCGATGATGCCGAGAACGAAAATACGATCGTCTCACTCAATTTATAAAATATCGCGATACGCAAAATGTTATTTGAATTTTCGTCGAATCCGCACTTCAGCAGAGTGCTCAGAAAATTTTGAATTTCTGCATCCACATCATCGACAACCTGTTCCGTGGGCGAGAGCCAAACATGAAGCTTTTTCTTCCCATCATGCCCCTCTCTCTCTTCAACGGAAAAAGACTTCTTTCATTCTGTCGATCTGCACAGCCTTCAAACCGTGGAATTGCGCATCAACCCAGATGTTAAGTTTCATATACTGTCCTAACGATGGCTTTCGCGAGGCGCCGCATCATTTGCATTGAGGGCCAGGCTTGCCTAGTCTTAACCACTCTAAATATGCAGCGCGTGCTTCATCCTTGGGCACTTGGCCATTGGGTCCCTTTTCTCCATTCATATTGCCACTGTCGCGATACCAACTCCAAAAGTTTCGTGGGAGCCCATATAGCTGATCTCAAGGCCCCAGTCCAAACGGATCACTCAGCGAAACAGGATCCCCACCCACATAAGCATACGCATTGGTCTGCCCACTGGCCCACCCAACCGGGTCCTCACTGATGAACCGCGAGGTCACCGGGTCGTAATACCGGTTCCGATAGTAATACATCGGTACTGCAGCGGCGCGTCACCGTTCACAGTTGGGCGACCGGGTCGTAGCCACATTTCTCGAATAGACCGAACAACATGATCCGGCCAAGATGTGGCTTTTTCGTCGTTACCAAAACTCAGGATTGACTTCGTAGAAATGTTCCGTCCGGGTTAATCGCCTCTTCGTCCTTGCGAGTAGGGTAGAATTTTTTCTTATCTTCCAACTCATAGAAAATTATTCCATGTATGCCTTGAGCGTCCACTTTCCTTATGCGGCGGCGCCAAATTCTTTTAAATGCCTCGTCCAACTCGTCTGGATCGCCCGACTCATATATCTCATCAATGAATGCCACGTCCTGACCAGAAGGAAAAATCAGGCCAAACTCTTCGTCTGTCGCCGAAAATATGTCGTACACGCAATTAACCGCTCCATCGACGATCTGTATATTTTTCACAGTTATTCCTTAATCAGGGAGTGCAAATCTGTCGCCATTCGTGTTCGCACTCTTGCGCGGCTTCGAATACCCACAACGATCGCTGACTAATTTCCGGGCCTATATTTCCCGCCGGGATACATGTTTCCATACTTACCGCCCGGTCCTTGTATGTCCCAATGTGGATCGCCGTGCGCTCGGCCGCCCTGTCCAGTCGGACACCAGACGTTCCCATCGGCATCTTCCCATCCCCATGCAGAGCCTCCCCGCCCTGGATTCGGATTGGGTACCCAATTTTCACCCCCTTTGGGGTCTTGAAATCCGTCCGCCGCTGAGGGCTTACCAGGCGCCTTCGGTCCGTTCGGATCATAGGCATTTCCTGGAGGCTTGGCCGACGTGATTCCGTTGACCAGGTCGTTAAACCAAGGTGGAACACGACCACCCGTGCCCGGCCCGACACCCGGCACAGGTACTGGTGTAATCGGAAAGGCCCACTGCAATCCCGACGGATCACTCAGCGAAACCGGATCCCCACCCACATAAGCATACGCATTGCTCTGCCCACTGGCCCAGCCAACCGGGTCCTCACTGATGAACCGCGAAGTCACCGGGTCGTAATACCGGTTCCGATAGTAATACAGCCCTGTCGGATCATTCTCCCGCCCGGTGTACTGCTGCGTGTTCACATCCACGGCACCGGTTCTTGTAGTCGCCCCATACGGCTGGTACGTGTACTGCGTCTGGCTCTGCTGGTTTGCATCCGTGAGCGCGATCACGTTGTTGTTCGCATCGCGCAGGATGAAGCGGTCCCCGCTGGCATCATCGCCAATGCGGCGGAACGTCAGCTCATCGAGTCCGCTCTCCGGGTACGGCGAGAACAGGCGCATACGGTGCGCCCAGTCGTTATCCGGAATCGTGAAGCTCAGTTCGTCGCCGATCCAGAACGACTGCGTCCGGTGCCCGTTGACGGTCTGGTCGCCGCGCCGCCCGTCCATGTCGTAGACAAAGCTCGCGCTCACCGTGCCGCTGATCTGCGCGAGCAGGTCCTGCCCATTCCAGCCGTACTGGTTCACCCC
>NZ_QVQV01000014.1 GCF_003429005.1 Paraburkholderia sp. DHOC27 | reverse complement strand
CGATCAGGAACACCACAAGGTGGACCTCACGCTGCAGGTCGATCCGAGCCGCCGCGTGTACGTGCGCCGCATCAACATCGTCGGCAACACGCGTACGCGTGACGAAGTGGTGCGCCGCGAAATGCGCCAGCTCGAAAGCTCGTGGTTCGATTCGAGCCGCCTTGCGCTGTCGAAGGACCGGATCAACCGCCTCGGCTACTTCACGGACGTGGACGTGACCACGGTGCCGGTGGAAGGCACGGCCGACCAGGTCGACGTGGACGTGAAGGTCACGGAAAAGCCGACCGGCTCGATCACGCTGGGTCTGGGTTACGGCTCAGGCGAAGGCCCGATCATTTCGGCAGGCGTGTCGCAGGACAACGTGTTTGGCTCGGGCACGAGTCTCGCGGTGAACGTGAATACCGCCACGACCTTCCGTACGCTGACGGTGACGCAGGTCGATCCGTACTTCACGGTGGACGGCATCAAGCGTATTACCGACGTGTACTACCGGACGAGCGAGCCGCTGTACTACTCGAATACGACGGACACGAGCTTCCGCATCATCACGGCGGGCGCGGATATGAAGTTCGGTATCCCGTTCTCCGAATCGGACATGGTGTACTTCGGTCTCGGCTTCGAACAGAACCGCCTCGACGTCGACTCCACCACGCCGCAAAGCTACATCGACTACGTGAACGACTTCGGCCGCGTGTCGAACAACGTGCCGCTGACGGTGGGCTGGTCGCGCGATAACCGCGATAGCGCGCTGGTACCGAGCCGCGGTTACTTCACGCAAGCGAACGCCGAATGGGGTTCGCCGATCGGCAGTACGCCTTACTACAAGGCCGACCTGCAGGCACAGTATTACTACTCGTTCGCGCGCGGCTTCGTGCTGGGCCTGAACTTCCAGGGTGGTTACGGTAACGGCCTCGACGGCAAACCGTACCCGATTTTCAAGAACTACTACGCGGGTGGTATTGGTTCGGTGCGCGGCTATGAGCCGAGTTCGCTGGGTCCGCGTGACGCTTCGACGGGTGACCCGATCGGCGGCTCGAAGATGCTGGTGGGCAACATCGAACTCACGTTCCCGTTGCCGGGCACCGGTTATGACCGCACGCTGCGCGTCTTCACGTTCTTCGACGGCGGTAACGTCTGGGGCACGGAAGGTAACAGCGTCGGCGCAAACGGCCTGCGTTACGCCTACGGTGCGGGTCTCGCGTGGATTTCGCCAATCGGGCCGCTCAAGCTCAGTTTGGGCTTCCCGCTCGTGAAGCATGCGGGCGACCAGTACCAGAAATTCCAGTTCCAGATCGGGACGGCGTTCTAATACTGCAGCGCTACGGTGTCAAAGAAAGGCGGCTTCGGCCGCCTTTTTTCATTTCGGGTTTTCCCGCTTCATACTCCGCAACCCTACGGCCTCGCCACGTTGTCGAGCGCCGGCCAATCTTCACACCATCTCGCTGCCGTGCGCGCCGCGGGCCGTCCGGCAAGGCGCAGGTGACGCGGCTGGCTCACACGCGGCGGCGCATTGCCGGCTTCCCAGCAACAGATCTCGAAATCATGTAGGGTTCGTGCCTCGGATACAGCGCACTCGCTTGCGCGTATCCTGCATTTGCTGCCGTGCATCGCCTCGAGGTTGTGCGGCGCAGTTGGAGCGACATGCCGCACGGCAAAACGGGCGGGCAGAGGAAGAGACATCATGGACCAGCGCGACACCCACACAAATCAACTTCATTCGCCTTCCCGCGAGCGCCAGCGTGGCGTGGTCGCGGGCCTCGTCTACGTGTTCGAGCAGGTCATGCCGGACCCGTTCGTACTCTCGATTGGCCTGACCGTCGTGGTCATTGCGCTCGCGTTCATCTTCGCGCCGCGTGCGACGGTGCCGGTGATCCTGACCTCGTGGTACGGCGGCACGTTCGCCATTCTGGGCTTCGCGCTGCAGATGATCCTGATTCTCGCCACCGGCTATGCCATCGCGGAAGCGCCGATCGTGCAACGCGGCCTGCGGGCCCTCGCCGCGGGCGTGCAGACGCCGGCGCGCGCCGCGCTGCTGGTGTTCCCGATCGTGGGCGTGGCCGCATGGCTCAACTGGGGGCTCGGGCTGATCGTCGGAGCCCTGCTGTCGCGTGAAATCGCGCGGCGCGTGAAAGTGGATTTCGCCTGGCTGGTGGCGGGCAGTTACTCGGCGTGGTCGGTGTGCAATAGCGGGCTGTCTAGTTCGATCGCGCTGTCGCAGGCCTCGCACGGCAACGCACTCAACCTGGTGGAGAAAGCCACCGGCCAGGTGATTCCGTTGAGCCAGACCGTGTTCGCACCGTTCGTGTTCATTCCGACGGTGCTGGTGGTGGTCGTCATGACGGCGATTTTCATCAAGATGCATCCGAGGCCCGAACATGTCGTCGCCTTCAGCGCGAGCACGACGGAAGACGCAGCGAGCGGAACGCAGGCAGCCGACGCCGATCCGCATGCGCGCGGCGCCGCGCCGAATTCGTTTGCCGCCCGCGCCGAACGCTCGATGATCGGCACGCTGATTCTGCTGGTGCTCGGCATCGGCTATCTGGGCATGACCTGGCACACCAAGGGCTTCGAGCTCGACATCAACACCACGATCCTGATCTTCCTGCTGGTCGGGCTGGCGTTGCAGCGCACTCCGATTGCGTACGCGGATGCGATCCGCCGCGCCGCGCGCCAGACAGGTTCGATGCTGCTGCAATACCCGGTGTACGGCGGCATCATGGGCATCATGACGGGGACCGGACTGGCGGCGTCGATTGCCAAGACCTTCGTCGCAATCGCCACGCCGGTGACGCTGCCAGTGCTGAGCTATCTGAGTTCGCTGATCATCACGCTGCTGATTCCGAGCGCGGGCGGTCACTGGGCGGTGCAGGGGCCATTTGTTCTGCCCGCCGCGCTGAGCCTGCATGCATCGGTGCCGCGCACGGCGATGGGCGTGGCCGTGGCCGAGAACGTTTCAAACATGCTGCAACCGTTCTGGGCCGTGCCGGTGGTTGCCATTGCGGGCATTCGCATACAGCGGGTGATGGGCTATACGGCGGTGACGTTCGTGGTGTCGCTCGTCATTTACGGCGTCGCGCTGTGGCTGATTCCGTGACTTGACGCGTGAGGTGACGTAATTCGCGTGCACTCGAACGGTGCGCGCGCAATGGCCTGCGTCCTGCAACCATCAACGGATTACTTCAGGGCGTGGGTCCCATCATCAGAATGGCGATGACTTCGCCGGCGGTGGCGATGGCCACGGCCGATTCCACCGGATTGGTGTTCAGGAAGGTCCACAGGTCGATGTCGTCGCGGAACTGGCTCCATGTGCCGAAGAAACCGAGCGACAGGATCAGTCCGAACAGCAGGCTGAAGCCGAGCGTGACAGACAGCCATTTGTCATTGTCGAGCAGGTTGGCGGCGAACGAGAAGGTGGCGAGGCAGACCACCTGGGCGGCCAGCACGAACAGCATGCCGGGATGGTACTGGATGCCTTTATAGGTGAACGACCGCGACAGGCGGGAGCGTTCGTATCGGTTGCCCATGACCTTTCCTTGCGAGATCCCGTTTCGCGCATTGCATACCCCGTCGATGCGCACGGTGCTGTTGTTTACGGTAGGCCCAAATTCAATGAAGTCAAGGCGCTAGAGCGAACAACGCGGGCGCATTGATGCTGAACCGCGAGGGTTGCACCGCATTGGCCACTTCATCGGCCACTGCATTGGCAACCTCATTGACAAGCTCAAGGCTCCGCGCAGACGAAATTCTTCGCGTCGTTCACATTCCCCTTGCCGACATAGCGCGGAAACATCGGATAGCGGCATAGCGGGCGCGTGCGTCCATTGGTCGAGGGCGCGAGATCGGTGGCGGTGAGCGTCTCCGGCGACACGCCGTGCGTCACCCAGTTGTCCAGTGCGCCGAGCAGATCCGCGGACGGAATGAAAACGCCGTTGCCGTGCTGGTAGCCCGGCACCATGTAGAGGCGCATGAAGGAATCCACCTTGTCGACCCCGAAACGCTCGTTGAGCGCCGTGTAGTACGTGATGGTCTGATTGGGGCTGATCACTTCGTCCGCGAGCCCTTGCAGCGTAATGAGCTTGCCGCCGTGCGCGATGTAGCGCGAGAGATCGGTGTTCATCGAACCGATGGTCTGCGAGAGCATCAGCAGTTGCTGTTGATAACGGCCGGGGCGCTGGATGTCGAACGTGAGCGAATCGAACTTCGCATTTTGGGTCACGAAATAACGGATGTAGCTGTCGCCCTGGGTGAACAGATAGCCGTTCGCCACGAAGGTGGGATAGGGCAGCCGTCCGGGATCGTGCGCGAGGCCGAGCATGCCGGTGAACTGCGTGCCCTGGAACACGTTGTAGCCGTCATAGTGGTTCGCGTTCGAGGCCAGCGGGTAGGGCAGCGACAGGCCGTTGCGCAGCACCATCAGCGTGGCGATCTGCGGCTCTGTCAGGCACGTGTCGCTCGCGGCAGTCGCCGTGGAGACGGCCGCCGTGGATACGGCCGCCGGGCAGCGCAGCGAATCGACTACCTCCTGTTCGTGCTGGCGGCAGCCTTCGACGTCGCTGATGATGCCGTCGGCGGCGCCATCGAGCTTGTCGCAGACTTCGAGTGTGCGCCGGTAGACGCGCTCGAGCAGCGCGGGCGGCACGTAGCCGCCGGGCGTCGCATACTCCGCGCGGCCGAGCGCCACGCCCAGCAGTCGCACGCCGGAAAAGTTGAGCGCGGGGGAGTTGGCGATCACGCCGTCGTAGTCGTCGGGAAAGCGTTGCAGCACGGTATAGCCTTCGCGCCCGCCCGTCGAACCGCCGCCGAAATACATCCGCTCCGGACCGCGCCCGTACACGCGTCCGATCAAGGCGAGCGCCACGTCGTGGGTTTTCTTCAGATGCGCGTAGCCGAAATTGACCACCGCTTCATTGACGAGCCCGAAGTCGGCCAGCGCCGAATTGCCTGTGTGACCGGAGTCGTCACCGAAGGTGGCGTAGCCTTCGGCGAGCGGTGCACGTAGCGGCGAAAACGGCGTGACGCCAATGCCGCTCACCACCACGCCGTCGTAGCCGCCGCCGCCAATCTGCAAGGCACGGCCGTTCCAGTTGAGCGGCAGGTTCAGGTCGAAATGAATATCGGGCGTGCTGGCAAGAATTGCCTTGATGCTGCCGGTGACTCGACAGAACTCGCCGCTCTGGTTGCCGGGAGTGGTGGCGTGAATCATGGTGGCGCTGTCGATCTGCGCACCGTGGGTGGCGAGCCCGATGCTTTCCGGCGCCACCGTAGCGCCCGCGAGCGCCGCACACTGCGCGGCAAGCGTGGCGATTTTCGATGCCGCGACGGCGCTGATTGGGGCGCCCAGCAGCAGCGCGTACAGCATCGCGCACGCGGCGCGTCGGCATGGTCTGAGCGCGTCGTGCAGGCGCTGCATATGTTTCGCTTTCCTCACTGTTCTCGCACTCATCCGCACTTGACGCCGCTCACTGCGGGACGGGGTTGGTTGGGGCGTGAATCGTCCGGCCGTGAATCGTCGCCGCGCCAGTCGCTCCAGCAGCGCGCGATGAGCAGCATGGCGGCGATCGCGACGAGGTCGCCGGCAAGCGCCACCAGGCCGCCTTTGATGCCGTGAAAAGCGTGCGGCGTGGCCGTATCGACGATCAGCGAGACCAGCGTGCCGCTGACGAAGCAGACGAGGCCGGTGCGCCCGACACGCACGACCGCAGGCAGGCGTTGTGCGAGCCATGCGACGCTGCCGCGGCGCACGAGCCGGGTAGTGAGCCAGAGAATAGCGAGGAAGTTGATCACCCGATCCACCGAGAGGTTTTGTTTGAGCGCGCCAGGCAGGGGTTGCGTCAGCACGAACAGCTTGAGCACGGCAAATGCCAGCACCGCCAGCACAGCAACGTGCGTCAGCCAGCGGGCCGCGTTGGAACCATGAAAGCGCTCGCTGACGGGATGCACGCGGCTCACGATGCCAAGCACGAACATGAGTTGCCACGCAAACGGATTGAAAGCCCAATCGCGCACATCGTCAATACTGAACAGCAGGGCAAATGGCCGCGCCGCAGCCCAGATGACGACGCTCAGCAGCAGTGCGACGACCGGCGAGCGGCGTGCGAGCGGCACCGTCAGCGGCACGCATAACGCGAACAGCACATACATGGGCAGCACGCTCGACAGATACGGTTGACGCCGCAACACGAGGATGTCGAGCGCTTCACGCCAGGGCTGACTGGCGAACGGCGGCCAGCCGGTCATCTCGATCATGGGCGGGTTCAGATGGAAGCGGGCGAGTAGTGCGCCCGACCCCAGCGTCAGCACGGCAGTGAGCAGATACGCACGGTAGATTTCCCAACAGCGTTTGAAAAAGCGCGTTCGGGCCGCGTCCATGCCGCGTTTGTTCAGCACGGCCGTGTAGGCGGCCGCCGACGCATAGCCGCCGAGAAACACGAACACCTCCGCCGAATCACAGAACGCATAGGCGTGCAGCATCACATGCGACAGCAGACTGCCGGGGATGTGATCCAGCACGATGACGATCAGCACGAGCCCGCGAAAGAAGTCCACTTCGATCGAGCGTGCGCTGCCGCTGCCTGATTCCATGCGCGTCCTTGCGTGTAGGGGTAGGTGTTGGCGCGTGCCTGCGATGGGACGAATTGCCAACCGCGACTGCCATCCGCGACTGCCAACGGCGCTTACCGCCGGGACTTGCCGCAAGAGTTGCGCCGCACCGCAGCGCACGCTTGCGGATTTACAGACGTGCACATGCCGCCCCCCACACCGGTCGAATTTGCCGCCCGCGCCTGGCCCACTACTTGCTCGAAGGATCGCGCTGGTCCGTTGGACGGCGTCAGCATAGGCGCTGCGCGGCCGGCTCACTTTCACTAATCACGTCGCGTCATGACGTCACCATCATGCTAGAAAATACCGATAAACCACGCGCAAAGCGCCTCTCTACCGGGATCGACGGGATCGACGACGTGCTCGGCGGCGGTTTGACGCCGCATCGCATGTATCTCGTGGAAGGCGCACCAGGAACCGGCAAAACTACCCTCGCGTTGCAGTTTTTACTGCGCGGCGCTGCACAAGGGCAGTCCGGCCTGTACATCACGCTCTCCGAAACACGCGATGAGCTGATCGCCGTTTCGGAAAGTCATGGATGGGACGTGAGCCAGTTCACGATCGTAGAACTGCTGTCCGACGAAGGCCTCGACCCGCGCTATGAACAGACGGTTCTGCAACCCGCCGAGGTGGAATTGGGCGAGACCGTGCGCGACGTCCTGCAAAAAGTGGATGAACTCAAACCCGTGCGGATCGTGCTCGACAGTCTGTCCGAACTGCGGCTGCTTTCGCAGAATCCGCTGCGCTATCGCCGGCAGATTCTGGCGCTCAAGCGCTTTCTCGCGACGCGCTCGTGCACGGTGCTGCTGCTCGACGACAATTCGTCCGAGCCCGGCGATCTGCAATTGCATAGCATTGCTCACGGTGTGATCAGCCTCGATAGCATGGCGCACGACTACGGCGGCAACCGGCGCCGCATGCGCATCGCGAAGATGCGTGGCATCAAATTCCGCGAAGGCTTTCACGACTTCACGCTGGATACGGGCGGCATCAAGGTGTACCCGCGCCTCATCGCAGCGGAGCATCACACGAGCTTCAATCCGAAGATGCTCAGTACCGGCACCGATCGGCTCGACACACTGCTGGGCGGTGGCCTGATTCCCGGCACCAGTGTGCTGATGATCGGGCCGTCGGGGGTGGGCAAGACAACTACCGTGGTGTCGATGCTGACCGCCGCGTTAAAGCGCGGCGAGCGCTGCATTTACTACCTGTTCGACGAAACGCTGAGCACCTTGCTGCTGCGCTCGAAGACGCTTGGTATGGATTTGCAGCCGCATATGGAGTCCGGTTTGCTGACCGTCAGACAGATTGATCCGGCGGAGTTGTCGCCCGGCGAATTTGCCAGCGACGTGCGCGACGCGGTCGAAAAGCGCGGCATGAAATACGTCGCCATCGACAGTCTCAATGCGTATTTGCAGGCCATGCCTGGCGAGCGCTATCTGCTGCTGCAGATGCACGAGTTGCTGGGGTATCTCAACCAGCAGGGCATCGTCACGATGCTGGTTCTCGGTCAGCACGGCATCATCGGCGAAGTGCAGAACGATATCGACATCAGCTACCTCAGCGATGTGGTCGTGCTGTTCCGTTACTTCGAGCATCAAGGCGAAGTGCTGACGGCGATCGCGGCGGTGAAGAGCCGCGCCAACGCGCATGAGCGCTCCATCCGTCAATTCCGCCTCGGTACGGATGGTGTAGAGATCGGCGAGGCGCTGCGCGACTTCGACGGCGTGCTGACCGGATTGCCGTCCTACAAGGGCAATACCGCGATGCTGGCGAACACGGACAGTGTGATTGCCCGTGCCGGTTGATCACGCTATGGAGCGCCGCGTACTGATTCTGGCGCCGTTCGGTCGTGATGCCGACGTCATCGCAGAAGTGCTCACCAAGGACTCGCACGAGTGCGTGCGCTGCGCCGACGTCGCCGCCTTGAATGCCGAGCTGGATCGAGGCGCGGGCACGACGCTCATCACCGAAGAGGCGCTGGCTTCCCCGCATACGCCGCAACTGTTCGAATGGCTCGAACGTCAACCCGCGTGGTCCGATTTTCCGGTGATCGTGCTGGCCGGCACGCGCATGGGACGGCGCTCGGCACACAGTCTCGAAGTGCTCGAGCGGCTCGGTAACGTGGTGGTGCTGGAGCGGCCCCTGAACTCGGAAACGCTGCGCCGCGCGGTGGCGTCGTCACAGCGGGCGCGGATTCGCCAGTATCAATCGCGCCGTCACCTGGCCGATCTGATCGACGCCCAGGCGGCGCTGGTGCAGCTCAACGACTCGCTCGAAAGCCGCATCGCCGAGCGAACCCATGAACTCGCTTCGGCCAACGATCGCTTGATGAAAGAGATCCACGAGCGCGCCAAGGTGCAGGCCGTGCTGGTGCAATCGCAGAAGATGGAAGCGCTCGGGCAGTTGACGGGCGGCATTGCGCACGACTTCAACAATCTGCTGAACGTCATCATGGTCAACGCGGAACTCATTGCGCGCGTCAGCAGCGACGAGCGGGTGCGTACGATGGCCGCGACGGCGAAACGCGCCACCGAGCGCGGCGCCAAACTCACCGGTCAGCTGCTGACGTTTTCCCGCACCAGCAACATCGACCTCAAGGCCGTGGACGTAGTGGCGCTGCTGCAAGGCATGCGGGACATCATCACCGTTTCGCTGGGCTCGACCATCCAGTTCGTCACGCATTTCGAGGACGAGCAACTGTGGACCGAGGCGGATGCCAACCAGCTCGAACTCGCTATCCTGAACCTGGCCATCAATGCGCGTGACGCCATGCCGGCAGGCGGCACGCTGGAAGTGCGCGTCGGGCAGCAGGCCGCGCCTGACCCGACGCTGGAGCCCGGCCGTTACGTGGTGGCCGAATTCACGGATACCGGCTCGGGCATTCCCGCCGATGTGATCTCGCGCGTGTTCGATCCGTTCTTCACCACCAAGCCGATTGGCAAAGGCACGGGGCTGGGCTTGAGTCAGGTGTATGGCATCACGCGCCAGACCGGCGGCACGGCACGCGTGATGAGCGAAGAAGGACGTGGTACCACAGTGCAGTTGTGGCTGCCGTTGCGTGAGCCCGTCGAATCGGAATCCGAAGTAATTTCCGCAGCCGAAGAAAACGCGCAGGGCATCAAGCGGATTCTGGTGGTCGAGGACGACAGTGAAGTGCGCTCGATGCTGGTGGAGTCGCTCAAAATGCTCGGCTATGTGGTGACAGAAGCGCCCGATGGGAAAGCGGGGTTGGCGCGTTTGCCGGACGACAGCCCCGATCTGCTGATGGTCGACTTTGCGATGCCGGGCATGAACGGTATCGACGTGATTTCCGCCGCGCGTGAATTGCGTGACGACCTGCCGGTGATTCTTGCTACCGGTTATGCGGACGTCGATGTCTCGCGACTCGCGGTGCGTCACTGCAGCATCCTGCGCAAGCCGTTCCAACTCGATGAGCTGGCGCGTACCGTGCGGCTGAGTCTGCTGGGCTGAACCTGTGCCACGCGCGCGCCGCCCACATGCGGCGGGTCGTGGGCGTGTCGTGAAGCGATTTGTAAAGCTCGCATTCGCTGCGCTTCCTGCACGGCTCAGTCACTAACACCGCATGCGCATTTCACACACGACATTCTTGCGGTAATCGTTGGCAATTGGTTGGCAATCAGAAATTGCTTTCCGCGCGGCGTTTCCCCGTTTACTCTTTTGCTACCTGGAGCGGATGGCCGCTCGAGCGTGACTGAATCCGCACGAGGTTCTCGCGAGGTTCTCTTAAAGGGAGAGCGTTCATGGAGATTGAAGCCCGTACTTTGGCGCGTGTGACGGCAAGGCTCGTACCGTTTCTGATGTTGTGTTACTTCGTGGCATACCTTGACCGGGTAAACGTGGGGTTTGCTGCACTGCAAATGAACAAGGACCTGCATCTGTCCTCCAGCGCGTTTGGTTTTGGCGCCGGCATTTTCTTCATCGCGTACTTTTTCTTCGAAGTCCCTTCCAACCTGATGCTGGAAAAATTTGGCGCACGCCGCTGGATTGCCCGCATCATGTTCACGTGGGGCATCCTCGCGGGGGCGATGGCCTTCATCCCGGATATTTCGCGCTATACGGGGCTGTCATCTGCGCATGTGTTCTACACGTTGCGGGTGCTGCTCGGCATTGCGGAGGCCGGGTTTTTCCCAGGCATCATCTTCCTGCTGACCTTGTGGTTTCCGTCCATGTACCGGGCGCGCGTGGTCGGCTATTTCATGGCGGCGATTCCACTTTCCACGGTGATCGGCGCACCGATTTCGGGCGCGCTGCTGGGCATGGATGGTCTCGCCGGCATGGCCGGCTGGCAATGGGTGTATCTGCTCGAGGCAGCGCCTGCACTGCTCCTCTCGTTCGTAGTGCTCGGCTACCTGACCGACCGTCCCAAGGACGCCACGTGGCTGCAAACCGACGAACGCGAGTGGCTCGTCAAGCGTCTCGCGGATGAGCGCAGCAAGCGCGAAGCAGTGCGCTCATTCAGCGTGCGCGAGGCGCTCGTGAACCCGCGTGTGCTGGCCATTGCGCTGATCTATTTCGGTGCGAACGCAACCAACTACGGGCTGAGCTTTTTCCTGCCGCAGATCGTCAAAGGTTTCGGCCTGACCAACCTGCAAACCGGCTTCGTCACTTCGCTGCCGTATATCGTGGGCGTCGTCAGCATGGTGCTGTGGGGACGTCATTCGGACAGCAAACTGGAGCGCAAATGGCACGTCGCTATTGCGCTGCTGGTGGCCGCTGGCGGTATCGGCGCAGCGGCGGGGCTGGATAACCCCGTGCTGAAGATGATCGCGCTATCCATTGCAGGCTTTGGCATCTTCGGTTGTCTGCCGGTGATCTGGACACTGCCAGCAGCGTTCCTGTCTGGCGCAGCGGCGGCGTGCGGCATTGCCGCGGTGAATTCGTTGGGCAATCTGGCGGGCTTCTTCGGTCCGTATGCGATGGGCTGGATCAAGGACAGCACCGGCGGCTTCGGCGCCGGTCTGCTGTGCCTCGCAGGCGCGGGCCTCGTGGGCGTGGCGGCGGTGCTGCTGTTGCATCACGACAGCGCACTGGAGGACGCGCCCGATCCGCTCAAGAGCGCAGGCGCGACGGGTACGACGCGCACTGAGGCAGGGCATCGTATCTAGCGAGTCCGGAAGGAGTGTCAGTGGGGAATCGCGTCGAACTCGTGACTGCGCGTTTGCAACTGCGCCGTACCCGGCCAGGCGACGCGCCCGCCTTATTCAACAACTACACGGGCGACCCCCACTGCGCGCGTTTCCTGCAACGCCGTCCTCACGCGGATGTCGCGCATACGCAGGCCATGTTGCAGGTGTCTTGCACAGCTTAAAGCAGCGCGCCATTTTCACTGCCTCGCTTGACCATCCAGAACAAACGCTTAGCATCCCAATACATTGTCAAGCGGACCCCGCCGGCTTATGCGGCTGCGACCCCATCTGTGCGCCCACGCGAGATCACGCGTGTTATGCTTGATCGCGCACCCTATACGTTGTCAATCGTTTCCAATTGCCGGCCCGAGCGGGCCGCCACGGTGCGCCACATCCGCATGACCTTCATTCTCGCCACATGGACTACCGTCATCTGCAACAACGCAAGAGCCTGCACGCACGCATCGTGCAGGAACTCGGCAAGCACATTGTCAGCGGCGAGGTTCAGCCGGGGCAACGCCTGCCGGCCGAAGCCGACTTATGCGAGCGTTATGGCGTGAGCCGGCCCGTGCTGCGCGAAGCAACGCGGGTGCTTGTGGCGAAGGGCCTGGTGGTGTCGAAGCCGCGCGTGGGTAGCGTCGTGCGGCCGCGTGAAGACTGGCATATGCTCGACCCCGACGTACTCTACTGGACGCTCAGCAGCGTGCCGGAAGGGGAGTTCTTTCATTCGCTGCTGACGGTGCGCCGCGTGATCGAACCGGCCGCCGCCGCACTCGCGGCAAGCGCGGCCACCAGCGAAGACGTGGAGCGCATCGCCAACGCCTACGAACGCATGGAGCGCGCGCCCACGGCGAGCGCATTGCTCGAACCCGACCTCGAGTTTCATCGCGCTATCATGGCGGCCACGCACAACGATCTGCTGGCACACATCGGCAACATGCTGTCGCTGGCGCTATCCGAATCGATCAAGCTGACGAGCCGTCATCCCGACACACACGCGCTCTCGTTGCCGCGTCACAAGGCAATTCTCACGGCGATTCAGAGCCACGATCCGCTCGGCGCGCGCCAGGCGAGCCTCGTGCAACTGGAGAACGCCAGCGCGGATGCCGAGAGCATTCTCGAAGTCGGGCGCGGCCATCCGGCGTAACGCCCGTAGGGGCGCGCCAGTTAGGCGCGCGCAGTCAAACCTTCAATGCGAATGACGCGGCACCTCTGAGCCCCGGCAGCCTACCAGGAAGTCGAAGTCGCATCCCTGATCGGCCTGCAAGACGTGCTCGACGTAGAGATGCCGGTAGCCGCTCGCATCCGCGGGCACCTGCTGCCGCTCCTCGTGCCACTGTGCGAGACGCGCGGTCAGTTCGGCCTCGCTGATGTCCAGATGCAGCCGGCCGGTATGGCAGTCCAGGTCGATCCAGTCGCCATTGCGTACCACCGCGAGCGGGCCGCCGGCGCGTGCTTCCGGCGCGACGTGCAGCACCACGGTGCCGTAGGCCGTGCCGCTCATGCGCGCATCGGAGATCCGCACCATGTCCGTGATGCCTTGCGCGAGCAGCTTGGGCGGCAGTCCCATGTTGCCCACTTCCGCCATGCCGGGGTATCCCTTCGGGCCGCAGTTCTTCAGGACGAGCACGGAATCGGCGGTGACCTCGAGATCTTCCGCGCCGATGCGCGCCTTGTAGTCCTCGAAGTTCTCGAACACCACTGCCCGGCCACGATGCTTGAGCAAGGCGGGCGTCGCAGCGGACGGCTTGAGCACCGCGCCGTTCGGCGCGAGATTGCCGCGCAGCACACACAGGCCGCCATCGGCGACGAGCGGCTTGTCGATTGGACGGATCACCTCATCGTTGTAGATCGGCGCTTCCTTGCAGTTGTCCCACAGCGTGTGGCCATTCGCAGTCAATGCATCGGGATGCGGCAAGAGCGCCGCTTCGCCGAGGCGTCGCACGACGGCAGGCAAACCGCCCGCGTAATAAAACTCTTCCATGAGGAAGCGGCCAGACGGCTGCAGATCGACCAGCGTCGGCGTGCCGCGCCCAATGCGGGTCCAGTCGTCGAGTTCGAGGTTGACGCCAATGCGCCCAGCAATGGCCTTCAGGTGAATCGCGGCATTGGTCGACCCGCCAATCGCCGCGTTCACGCGAATCGCGTTTTCGAACGCTTCGCGCGTGAGCAGTTTCGACAGGCGCAGATCTTCCAGCGCCATCTCGACGATGCGCATGCCCGACATATGCGCGAGCACGTAGCGGCGTGCATCCACGGCGGGAATCGCGGCGTTGTGCGGCAGCGTGACGCCGAGCGCTTCGGCCATGCAGGCCATCGTCGATGCGGTGCCCATCGTATTGCAGGTGCCTGCCGAGCGCGACATGCCCGCTTCCGCCGACATGAAGTCGTGCAGAGTGATCTTGCCGGCCTTCACCTGCTCGCTCAATTGCCAGACTATTGTGCCGGAACCGATGTCGCGTCCCTGGTGCTTGCCGTTGAGCATCGGACCGCCCGTCACGGCGATGGCGGGCACGTCGCAACTCGCCGCGCCCATCAGCAGCGCGGGGGTGGTCTTGTCGCATCCCACGAGCAGCACGACGGCGTCGATGGGATTGCCGCGGATCGATTCCTCCACGTCCATGCTCGCCAGGTTGCGCGTAAACATCGCCGTGGGTCGCAGGTTCGACTCGCCGTTGGAGAACACCGGAAACTCGACAGGAAAGCCGCCCGCTTCGAACACGCCGCGTTTGACGTGCTCCGCGAGCTTGCGAAAATGCGCGTTGCACGGCGTGAGTTCCGACCACGTATTGCAGATGCCGATGATCGGCTTGCCCTGGAATTCGTGATCCGGGATGCCCTGATTTTTCATCCAGCTGCGATACATGAAGCCGTTCTTGTCGGCTGTGCCGAACCATTGGGCAGAGCGTAACGGGCGTTTGGCGTCCTTCATGGAGTTCCTCCTTAACTTCCCTTGATAGTAATACTATTTGCCGCGTGTAGCTTGCCTTCAAGTTCGTGGCAGGTTGCTCGCGGGTTGCTCTCAGGTTGCTTTTCGTGACCCGCAGTGTGGGAGACGCCGACGCTTGCACATGTCTTCAGCGTCACCTGACACGATGCCGTCATCAGGCTGTCAAGTCATGCTGCGGTGCAAGACGTGACGTGGCGTTCTTGTGTGGCGTTCATTAGCGGCGGCCAGGCGGCTCCGCATACGTTTGCCGCGCTTTGCCAGGTTCAACTGATTGTCACTCGAGGTCACTGAACGGCGTTCTTGGCGAATGGCACGACATTGCCAGGCCCGCGCATGGCTTCGTGAATAGTCCGACTAGTTAAGGGTATACATCGGTTTATAGCCGGGGAGGCGTGATATAGCATTTTCCGTGGATCGTCATGCGGGGTCGCATGCGTTTGAGCAAGCGGTTCTTGGGGCGTGGTGATGCCCGGCACCGGCGCTTTCCCGGCCAGCGCCGTCATGCACAGTAAGTTTGAATAACTGAGAGACGGGAGAATGAGATGGCCGAGCGGGAAGATAAAAGCGAAGTACGGGGTGAAGTGCAAAACATGCGGCGCGGCCTGCTGCAAGGCGCAGGTCTGGCCTCGGCAATGGCGCTGCTGGGCGGCGCGCTGGGTGGCATGACCACGCCGGCTATGGCAGCCGAAGGGCAGCCGTTTCCATCGCACAAGCGCTGGAAGATCGTGTTCGTGAACCACGTCACGACCAATCCCTTCTTTGTCCCCACGCAATACGGTATTGAGGACGCCTGCGGATTGTTCGGCATGGACTATCAGTGGACGGGTTCGGCTAACGCCGACGTCGGCGAGATGGTCAATGCGATGAACGCCGCGATTGCCGCCAAGGCCGATGCGATCGCCGTGCCTATCGTCGATCCGAAAGCCTTCGATGGTCCGATCCAGAAAGCGCTGGATGCCGGCATTCCGGTGTTTGCCTATAACGCGGATGCTCCGCGTGGCAGCACGAATCCGCGTCTTGCCTACATCGGCCAGGATCTGTATCTGTCCGGGTATCAGATGGGCGAGCGCATTGCGAGCCTCGTGGATAGCGGACTGGTCGCACTCTTCATTGCTACGCCGGGTCAGCTGAACATTCAGCCGCGCCTCGACGGTGCCGCTGATGCCATCAAGAAGTCCGGCAAGAAGATCGACGTGCAGACCATCGCAACGGGCGCCACCGTCAACGAAGAACTCTCGAAGATCAAGTCGTTCTACCTGGGCCACCAGGATGTGAAGGGCATGTTCGCCGTGGACGCAGGCAGTACGCAAGGCGTGGCCGAGGTGATGAAGGAATCGAACCTGCCGGCCAAAGGCGTGCATGGCGGCGGCTTCGACTTGCTGCCGCGCACGGTCCAGCTGATTCACGACGGCTTCCTCGATTTCACGATCGATCAGCAGCCGTACGTGCAAGGCTTTTACACCGTGGTGGAAGCGTTCACCTTCCTCGCCTCGGGCGGCCTCGTCGGACCGGCTAACGTCAACTCGGGTCTGAAATTCGTCACGAAGGGCACAGTGGATCCGTATCTCAACACGGAAACGCGCTACGAAGGCAAGAGCACGAAGCCGCAGATCGTGCCGCGTAACGGCGGGATCAAGTCGTAATGTCATCTGTGACCGATACCACTAAATCGGGCGATCGCGCCAGGCGTTGGCCTGGCGCGATTGGACGCTCCAGTGAGATTCGCATTCTCGCGGTCGCGCTGATTCTGGCCGCGTACTTCGAAATCGCGAATCACGATTTCCTGCTCACCAGCGCCAGCCTCGAAAACCTCTCGCAATTCATCGCACCGGTGGCCATCATCGCGTGCGGCGAAATCATGTTGATGATCGGCGGTGAGATCGATCTCTCTGCCGGAATGGTGTTCGCGTTCGCGCCGTTCATCATGCACTTCGCGCATGAAGCGGGGGCGCCCACGTGGATCGCGGTGATTGCCGGTGTGGTGGCCGCGGCCGTGGTGGGGTTGATCAACGGCGCGGTGACGGTGTACTTGCGGATTCCCTCGTTTGTGACGACCTTGGGTACGCTGTTCTTCATCAACGGTCTCACGTTGACGATCTCGCGCGGCACGCCGGTGTCCACGCCTGAGGGCGACAGCTTCGCCGCCTTCATGGGCGCATGGGGCTACAGCGAGATCATCTGGACCGTCGCGATTGCGGCCTTCATGCACGTGCTGTTGCGAAACACGCGCTGGGGCTTGCACACGATTGCATCCGGGGCGAATCCATTAGGGTCGAGCGAGGCGGGGATCAACGTGAACCGGCTGAAACTCGGCAACTTCGTCATCGCGGCCGTGCTCGCAGGCTTCACCGGGATTCTGGAGGGCTTTCGCATTACCTCCATCGACCCGCAGGCCGGCGGCAACCAGATCATGTTCCTCGCAGTAGCAGCAGCCGTGATCGGCGGCACGCCGCTCGCGGGTGGCTCGGGCACGATCATCGGCGGTCTGATCGGCGCGGCCGTGCTGGGCATTCTGAACGACGGCTTCACGCTGATCGGCATCAACGCCTTCACCTTCAACATGATCCTCGGCGCGGCGATTCTTGCTGCGATGATCTTCAACATTCACGTCGTGCGTCTTGCGCGCAAGTAAGGGAGAGTCGTGATGTCCGAGGTGGCGTATGCGCTGCGCGGTGAAGAGATAGTCAAGCGCTTCGGCGCGGTCACCGCGCTCGACGGCGTGTCGTTGACGCTCAAGCAGGGCGAGATTCTCGGCGTGCTTGGTGACAACGGTGCGGGCAAATCGACGCTGATCAAGATTCTCACCGGGTTTCAGCAGCAAACCAGCGGCAAGCTTTTCATTCATGGCGAGGAAACGCTGCTGCGCTCGGTGGATCATGCGCGAGCATTGGGCATTGAGTGCGTGTATCAGGATCTGGCGCTGGCCAATTCGCTCAGCATCTATCACAACATGTTTCTGAACCGGGAGATCATTCGCCCGGGACCGTTGCGACTCCTGAACAATCGCGCCATGCGCAAGCGTGCAGCCGAATGTCTGGAAGAAATCGGCGTGCGGGTGCCGTCCGTGGATCTGCCAGTGGAGCGGCTATCCGGCGGACAGCGGCAGGCCATCGCCGTGGCGCGGGCGGTCAATTCGAACGCGAAGATCCTGTTGCTCGACGAACCGCTCGCAGCGATGGGCGCACGTGAGGCCGGACTCATCATTGATCTCGTGCTGCGTCTGAAAGAGAAGGGCGGTCTCTCGATCGTGATGATCATGCACAACTACGCGCAGACGCTGGATATCGCGGATCGCGTGATGCTGATGCAACGCGGGCGCGTGACATACGAGAAGGAAGCGGCCAGCACGTCGGTGGCGGAGTTGATGGATATCGTGCGGCGCGAGTACCGGGCCATGCGGACTGGTACGGAGTGAGGGCGGCTTTAAGAGCCCAAGGCACAGCACCTTAAACATTAAGCACCTTAAGCACTCGTCAGGCACGGCCCAATGCAAGCGTTTGCAGTTCACGCGCGCATTGGGCCGTGTGCATTTCTGTCTAAAGCGGGCCACCAGGCAACGCGGTCGTAAAGAAGCCGAGCGCCCAAGCAATGGTCTGGGCGTGTACCGCATCGCGGTTCACGCCCTCAGGATCTTTGCATAGCATGGCTAAATGATCGGCCGCGCGCGGCAAGCAGTCATCCATGAAGGTGTAGTGGACCGCTCCTGGGGCCATGTTCACCTGGGCGCGCGGCAGCAGGCCGGCGATGCGCTGGATATTGGTCGCCACCGGCGCAACTGGGTCCTGCGTGCCCGCGGCGAGCAACACCGGAATGTCGACCTCGGCAAACGACGTCGCGTCGAATGCTTCACCTAGCGCGGGTGCAATCGCAAAGACCGCCTTGATGCGTGGGTCCCGATACGAGTCCCCGGCACGCGTCATGGACGCCTGGGTTTGCGGCGAGAAACTGGCGGGCGTCGGGCCATCGTTCTTCAAGTGAGCCGTCTCGGGCGGCTTGCAGATGGCGTCTGCGGCGGGCGATGCGCAAAAGTCCTGGAAGTGCTGCAGACGTGTACGTGCGCCAGCCAGCTCCAGCACGGTGTAGCCGCCCAGCGAAAAGCCCACCGCGCCAATGCGCTGCGTGTCGATCCGCGCGCCCAGCGTGGGATCGGCCAGCAGATTGTCGAGCACTTCGCTGACGTCCGTAGCGCGTTCCCACCACAGGTAGAAACCTTCGCGGGCCAACGGCTCCAGCGCGTTATTGCCGGGGTGATTGACGCCCGCGACGATATAGCCATTTGCAGCGAGCGCGGCGGCCAGCCAGTCGAGGTCGTCCGCGCTGCCTCCCGTGCCGTGCGAAAGCAGAAGCAGCGGATATTTGGGGCGAGCGTCGGAGAGCGGCGTGTTGTCGTCGGCGATCTGATGGCCGGCAAAGATCGGGTCGCCGGGCGCGCCGATGTCGTGGGCATGTTCGGCGCTCGCGGGTGCAACGGGGTACCAGATGCGCGTGATAAGCGCCTCGGTCCGGGCGCCGCGCCAGTTGCGAGCCACCGGAGGATGAACCATGCGCACGCTTTCGCCCACGTTATACGGCGCGGTTTGCTCAGCTGGACTGACAGGGGCGGTGTTATCCGCAGCCGGGGCCGCAGTCATCCAGCACGTTGTTGCCAACGCGACAGCAAGCAGGAAAGCACGCAGCATCGTCACTCCTTTCGAAGCGGAATCATGAGATCGGTGACGCATTCGCACCGCTGATCAGGCAAGGGTTTGCTGCGATACAACTCGAGGTTCGGACGATCGTCCGGCTCGTAGCCACTGTGCGGCAGCCACCCGCCGTACAGCGCCTGGAACGTCGAGGCAATCAGCGGATAGGGACCGACGAGCCGGTGCGATGCGTAGAGGCCGCCTGCGACGCGTACCGTCTCGAGTTCGCCGCTCAATTCAGTGGGCGCGATGGACGCGACAGGCGTGCCCGGGATGATGCCAGCGAAGTAAACGAACGTGCCGGGCTCCTCGGGGTCACCCGTGCAGATGCCGACGGTGTGGCCGTCCACATTCTCCGAGACGGCATCGCCGACGAGCTGCCGCCACCGCATCCTGAGCGTGCGAAAGGTCTGACTGATGGTGGCAGTGGGACCGTCGTGCCGCAGACACACGGCGTCGAAGGGGGCGAGTTCGACGATCTGCACGACGGGCGTGCTCTGGGCGTCTGAAGCCAGGCGGGCGGCGGAACTGGCGTTCGCATCTGCATCTGCATCTGCGTCAGCATCCGGCGAGGTGAGCCGGCGTTGCCGCAACTGGAAGGCACTGGGACTGACCCCGGCGAAACCCCGGAAGGCACGCGAAAAGGCTTGCGGACTGCCATAGCCGACGTCGGCCGCGACATTGCCCACCGGCTCGTCGGCCACCGTCAGCCGATGAGCAGCCCGCGCGAGCCGCACGCGTTGCACGGTTTCGACGACGCGCTCGCCGGTCAGCGCGCGATAGATGCGATGAAAGTGAAACGGCGACAAGCACGCCAGCGACGCCAGGCTATCCAGCGTATGGGGCGCACCGGGATCGTCGAGGATAGCCTCGACGACGCGGGCGATTCGCTTGTGATAATCACGTTCGGTGCTGGGCTTCATGATGATCTCAGGATAGCCGTTTCGATCTGGGGCGGCGTTGCAGGGATTGCGGATTTTTCATCGCAATGGTGCACGCCTGATGGACCGTGCAGCGAGAGCAGCACGTGCGGCGCGTGCTGCATTCACTCTGCATAGCGGATGCCATGTGGCGAGAGCGAAGGGCGAGTTGTCCACACAAACGGTTGGCAAAGCTGTGGACAATTTGCGGGCAAACGATGCAAGTCGCTGAAACGATTCGTTTTGTGCGCTGCGCGACGAGAGCGTGCAATTGGCAGGAGTGCGGCGGGGCGGACGGCACGCGCAATTAAGCGGTGGCTGGTAGCAAACGTTAGCGCGCCGTGTGCGCCTGGTGTGACGAACGAGGTGCGGCTAACCGCACGTCAGGTTCAGCTTGAGCAGACAGCGCCGCTGCCGCATGCGACTGCTTCGACCTGGCGTGACGGACGCGCGGCCGCGTATTCGTAGCGGGGCAGTTCCATGAACAGCGTGACACGGCGCACGATTTGCCAGAACACCTTCTCGAACGAGCGGGTGCGCTCGTCGTGCGTCAGGCCATCGGCGAGCGGATCGGCGAAATCCCACTTGAGAAACTGTGGATTGCCGGGGAACGCGGGCACCAGATGGTCGCCGACACGCTCGTCCAGCGAAATGATGATGTCCATGCGCGGCGCCCATTCGCCGGTAAATTCGAGCCAGCTCTTGGGCGCGAGCAGGCCCAGTTCGGACACGCCTGGGCGCAGCTGCGCAAGGGCTAGCGCGTGGACACGCGCGGCGGGATCGGCCCCGGCACTGAATACGTCGAACCGGTGACCGGCCAGTTCGCGCAGTAAAGCTTCCGCGATGATGCTGCGTGCCGAATTCTCGCGACAGAGAAACAGCACCTTATATTTATCGATCACCCTCTTGCCCCGTAACATGTTTTTTCGTTGTGACCGCGATTCTGACGACCCAGTCTTGCACTTCCGTGACAGCACCCTTATCGCACGAACAGGCGTCCAGACGGCGGGGTGACGGAAGCGGTTTCCAGCATGGTCTCGCGTGGCCGGACGTCCACGGCGAGGGGGTGTTGCGGCGTGCTTCTGCGTGTTGCTGCTGCGAACTTCGTGGACCTGGTGGTGGTGTGGTCCTGAGTTGTCCGTTACGTTAGCACGAGAAAATATTGCGTGGATATGGGATTAAACGAGTGGTGCGGGCGGGGGATTTGTGGTGGGGTGATTGTGAGGGGAGGCGTTCCGATTTGGCATCCAGAGATGGATAGTGATTCTCGCGAGAGCTTCTTCGTACGCCTGATTGCGCCAATGCTTGACCAGTTGCAGCGCATTGCGCGGAGCAGTCTAGGCGAGCAGTCTGTTGACGATCTGAAGTCGGAAGCGTGGGTTGCAGCGCCGGTCATTCGCAGCCAGATGGACGATGCGATCGCCGCGCAAGACGAACGTCTGCAGGGCGCTGTGCTGTCGAAACTCCGCAAGACGTTCGGTATGGTTTGCCAATCGGAAGATGCGGTTCGCGTTGCAACTCGATCACGAGCAGTTCGGGAACGATGGGGAGTCTTTGCCGAACAGTGTCGCAGCGAGCCTGACCGGGCCGGAGCAATATGAACCGGCCGCGCGAATAGCGGCGAGAATGCATTGCGCTGCAACGCGCGGCCGAGGCCTACTTGCACATCGCTTGGCCCGCGAACGTGAACGGTACCGACGTGTTTTTTTGACAGCACAAACTCTATACTGTAATTTTATACAGTATCTAGAGATATATGTTCACTGCTGAAATTTTACACACCGCTACACACTATCCTTGCCATTCATCCACATCGTGTGTATATTTACACACGAAACAAGCGGGGTCGTGATGAATTCGTCACGAATAATCCGCATGCTCGAAGATGATGGCTGGTGGCTAGTTCGCATCACTGGTAGCCACCACCACTTCAAACACCCAAATAAGCCAGGCCTTGTGACGGTTCCCCACCCGAAGAAAGACCTGCCTATTGGGACAACCAAGAGCATCTTGAAAGTTGCCGGCTTGTTGACCATCAACTAAGTCGGTGCAGGATGCATGGGTATGACTGATCGTCCAGGACTGTGAAAATGGAATTTCCAATCGCCATTCATAAAGAAGATGGAAGCGTCTACGGCGTGACCGTCCCGGATATTCCGGGCGTTCATTCCTGGGGCGACACTATCGACGATGCGATTCGAAACGCAAAAGAGGCCATCCTTGGCCATGTCTTGACTCTGGTCGAACTGGGCGAGGACGTCGACGTCACCTGTTCGACCGTGGAAGAGCTCGTGACGAAGCCGGAGTTCGCTGGCGCGGTATGGGCTTTGGTGGAGGTAGATCTGTCGAAGCTCGATGCAAAACCTGAACGCATCAACATAAGCATTCCGCGTTTCGTTTTGCACAAGATCGACGCCTATGTGGAAGCGCGTCACGAGACCCGAAGTGGTTTTCTCGCTCGCGTCGCGCTAGAAGCGTTGGCGCATGGATGAGTGCTGAGAGGCGAAGCGAAGGCGGTGGATGCCACACTCCGCGATCGTTACATCAGCACAATATCGTACTGCTCCTGACTCAAATTCGACTCCACCTGCAGCGACACCGGCTTGCCAATGAAATCGATCAGCATAGCCAGATGCTGGGACTCTTCTTCGAGGAACAGATCGATCACCTGCTGCGACGCCACCACCCTGAACTCACGCGGGTTGAACTGTCGCGACTCGCGCAGGATCTCGCGCAGCACGTCATAGCACACGGTACGCGACGTCTTCACCTGCCCCTTGCCCTGGCACACCGGACACGGTTCGCACAGCACATGCGCAAGCGACTCGCGCGTGCGCTTGCGCGTCATCTCCACCAGCCCGAGTTGCGAAAAGCCATTCACCGTCACGCGCGTGCGATCGCGTGACAACGCCTTCTTCAACTCACCGAGCACCTGATCCCGATGCTCGACGTTTTCCATGTCGATGAAGTCGATGATGATCACGCCGCCCAGATTGCGCAGCCGCAACTGACGCGCGATCGTATGTGCGGCTTCGAGGTTGGTCTTGAAGATCGTGTCGTCGAAATTCCGTGCGCCCACATAGCCGCCGGTATTCACGTCGATGGTCGTCATGGCTTCGGTCTGGTCGATCACCAGATAGCCGCCGGATTTGAGATCGACGCGTCGCGATAACGCGCGCTGGATTTCCGTCTCGATGTTGTACAGATCGAAGAGCGGCCGCTCGCCTGTGTAGTGATGCAGTTTCGACGAGACCGCCGGCGTGAACTCTGCCGCGAAATCGGACAGCATCTGGAACGTCTCACGCGAATCCACCTGGATGCGTGTGGTTTCGTCATTGACGAAATCGCGCAACACGCGCTGCGCGAGATTGAGGTCCTGGTAGAGCAGGCTGGTGGGCGGCATGCGCTGCCCCTGCGAGAGAATCGTCGCCCATGTCTTGCGCAGATACGCGACATCGCCGGCCAGTTCTTCACTCGTTGCGTCTTCCGCAATGGTGCGCACGATGTAGCCGCCTTTCTCGTCAGCGGGCAAGACGGCAGTCAAACGTGCCCGCACGGCTTCGCGCTCGGCCTCGCTTTCGATCTTCTGCGAAATGCCGATGTGCGGCTCTTGCGGCAGATACACCAGCGTGCGGCCGGCAATGCTCACCTGCGTGGAGAGCCGCGCGCCCTTGGTGCCGATCGGGTCTTTGACCACCTGTACCATCAGCGTCTGGCCCTCGAACACGATCTTTTCGATAGGCTGATGCGGGACCTGCTGTTGTGGCTCGCCAGCAATGCGCGGATGCCAGATATCGGCAACGTGCAGAAACGCGGCGCGCTCGAGGCCGATGTCGATGAAGGCCGATTGCATGCCCGGCAACACTCGCACTACCTTGCCGAGATACACGTTGCCGACACGCCCGCGCGACAGCGTGCGTTCGACGTGAAGTTCCTCGACGGCGCCTTGCTGGACGAGCGCGACGCGCGTTTCCTGCGGCGTGACATTGATCAGGATTTCTTCATTCATGGTGTTGTTCTAGAAGTCGATGCGCGCGGCGCGCAGTAGCGCGGCGGTTTCAAAAAGTGGCAAACCCATGATACCTGAATAGGACCCTTCAATACGCTCGATAAACTCGGCCGCGCGCCCCTGCACGCCATAGGCGCCTGCCTTGCCGAACGGCTCGCCGCTGGCGACGTAGCGCGCGAGCGCGTCGGCCTGCACTGCAGCAAAACGCACGCGCGAGACCGATAGCGCCACCGGCAACAGCACGCCGCTTGCATCGACGACAGCCAATGCGGTCAGCACTTCGTGGTCGCGTCCGGCGAGGCGCGTGAGCATGGCGATGGCATCGTCGGCGTCGATGGGTTTGCCGAGGATCGCATCGTCGATGGTGACGGTTGTATCCGCAACGAGGATCGGCGCCTCGCGATGCGCGCCGGCCACGAGCCGCGCGCGGGCGGCTTCGGCCTTGGCCTGGCAGACGCGCAGAACGTAGTCGTGGGCGCGCTCGCCGGGGCGTTCCGCTTCGAGTGCCTCGGCGTCTTCATCGGGACGCGGCAACAGCAATTCATAGCGTACGCCCAGTTGTTGCAACAACTCCTGACGGCGCGGACTCTGAGAGGCGAGGTAGACGAACGGGTGCAAGACGGCAGTCGGCGCAGGCATAAAAGGTCTCGGTCAAGCTTGATGCGTGAAGGGTGAAAGCAGGGTAAGCAGCGCGCAGCGGCAAAGAGACAAAGGGCGCTTATCGATCGAGCGTATGTTGACACGCAACACTCAGCGAGCGTCATACACACACGGCAGCGGGCCTGCCTCAGGCGCTCACACGCCAGCCAGGCTGATCAACAAGCGTGGGTCAAAAGCAGGGGCCCGACGCACGCATCTGAAGAACGTACCCGCAGCACGCACCAGCTGCGCACTTGTCAGGCACACGTGTACCGATCTGCGCCTAAGCGCGGTGATAAGGGTGATTTTGCGTGATGGTCCACGCGCGGTAAAGCTGTTCGGCAAGCAGCACGCGCACCATCGCATGCGGCAAGGTCAGACTGGAGACGCGCAGCAGCATATCGGCGCGCGCCTTGAGGTCGGGGTCGAGTCCATCGGCGCCGCCGATCAGGAATGCCACGTCACGGCCGTCCTGCTGCCAGCCTGGCAGGGCAGCGGCAAGCTGCATCGTGGTCCAGTCCTTGCCACGTTCATCGAGCGCAACGATGCGCGCGTTCTTCGGCAACGCGGCTTCGATCTTTTGCCGTTCCGCCGCCATCACGCTCTCGGCCGGCCGCCCTGACGAACGCTGCTCGGGCTTGATCTCGCGCAGCTCGATACGCAGCTCGGGCGGCATGCGTTTCGCGTACTCGTCAAAGCCGGTGGCGATCCAGTCCGGCATCTTGTGGCCGACGGCGAGAATATGCAGCTTCATCACGGAAAGAGTCGTGGATCCAGTCGGGGATGCAATGGCCAAACGTCGGGTAGCCAAACATCCAGCCAAACGTCATATCAACGTGAGCCCGGCGATGCGAGGCCGGGTCAGCTCACGTCATGTCACATCGAGCTACGTTAGACCACCTCGGGTCACGCAATGCAGCGTCCAACGCAAACCAACGCCACATCACGCGCCCATCAGCGGCGACGTGCGGGCGCCTTGCGCGCAGGCTTGGCCACGGCCGGTGCGTCATCCTCTTCGTCGTCTTCGTCCGGTTCGCTCGAACGTGCGCCGCCAAACGGATTGGGCGTGCTGAGCTTGATACGAACCGGCTTGTCGCCCCAGATTTCTTCGAGGTTGTAGTACTGACGCAGCGCCGGTTGCAGGATGTGCACGACCGCGTCGCCGCAATCGACCAGCACCCATTCGCCCACGTCCTCGCCTTCGGTGCTGATGATCTCGCCGCCATTTTCCTTGACCTTCTCGCGCACGCTGGAAGCGAGCGCCTTGGTCTGGCGGTTCGAGGTGCCGGAGGCGACGATCACGCGATCGAACAGTCCGGTCAGGTGGCTGGTGTTGAACACCTTGATGTCTTGCGCTTTCACGTCTTCGAGGGCGTCGACGATCGCGCGTTGCAGTTTGCGAATATCCATAGGGTTACCGGTGGTACAGATGATGTTGAAGAATATAGTCCCACACCTCGGTGGGGACATGGCTCGCGGCCTCGTTCTGTTGCTGGCCGCCGGCATGCTGGACGAGACGTTCGCGTAGCAGCGCGCGGATATCGGTTGCCGAAACGTCGAAGGCCAGCGTGGTATCGATCAGCAGATGACCACAGGGGGTTGTTTGCAGCACGCGCGCCGTGGCCTCGCGCGCCGCAATCTCTGCGGCCACCGCGGGTGGAATCGACGCGAGTTCGAAACCGGGACGGGTCGCCGCGCACACATGGCCGAACTCGAAGAGACGCTGCCAGTCGCGCCATGTATCGAGCCGCACCAGTTGATCGGCGCCAATCAGCAGCGCGATCGACGCCTGCGGGCCTTCGCGTTCACGCCAGCGCTGCAGCGTCTCGACCGTGTACGTGGGGCCGTCGTGTTCGATCTCGTCCGTGGCGACGCTCACCTTGACGCCCGGCAGCACCAGCGAGCGGGCTGCGGCGCGGGTCATCGCGAGACGGTCGGCGGCTGGCGAGACTTCGGGCTTTTGCCACGGCTGGCCGGCTGGCAGCAGCACCAGATCGGTCAGTTGCAGCACCTCAGCGAAGCGCCGCGCGAGCGCGAGATGGCCGTCGTGAATCGGATCGAAGGTGCCGCCCAGCAGGCCGATCCGGCGGGGCAGGGCAGCGGGTTGAGCGTTCGGCTTCAGGTGAGCATCCTTGGTCGTAGCAAAGCGTGCGAAGGCGGGTGGTGTGACGCGCGACACGCCGTCAAACCCACTCGCGCGGCACGAGAAAATCGCTGTAAAGGCGCGCTTCGGGCGTGCCGGGTTCCGGTTGCCAGTTGTAGCGCCAGTTCACCACGGGCGGCATGGACATCAGGATCGATTCAGTGCGCCCGCCGCTCTGCAGCCCAAACAGTGTGCCACGGTCGAACACGAGGTTGAACTCGACGTAGCGGCCCCGGCGATACGCCTGGAAGTCACGCTCCGCTTCGCCGTAGCTCATGCTGCGGCGCTTCTCGATGATCGGCAGGTACGCGTTCAGAAAACTGTCGCCGACGCTTTTGAGCATCTCGAACGATTTTTCGAAGCCTGGCGCCGAGAAATCGTCAAAGAAAATGCCGCCGATGCCACGCGGTTCATTGCGGTGCTTCAGGAAGAAATACTCGTCGCACCATTGCTTGAAGCGCGGATACAGGTCCGCGCCATACGGTGCGAGCGCATCGCGGCAGGTGCGATGGAAATGCTGCGCATCCTCTTCGAAACCGTAGTAGGGCGTCAGATCCATGCCGCCGCCGAACCAGAACACGGGCGGCTCGCCGGCCTTCGTGGCGATCAGCAGACGCACGTTCATGTGCACGGTCGGACAGTACGGATTGTGCGGGTGCAGCACGAGCGACACGCCCATTGCCTCGAAACCGCGTCCCGCGAGTTGCGGGCGCGCCGCGCTGGCCGAGCCCGGCAGGGCGTCACCGGCTACGTCCGAGAAGCCGACGCCCGCGCGCTCGAAAAACTGGCCGCCTTCGAGAATGCGCGTGGTGCCGCCGCCGCGCAGCTTGTCACCCGGCGCGCGTTGCCACGTGTCGGTGGCGAACGGCGTGCCGTCGAACGCGCCGAGCGTGTCGGCGATGTGCGTCTGCAGGCCTTGCAGCCAGCCGCGGACAGCCTGTACGTCGTAGTTCGAATCCGTCATGAATGCAGGTGCTGAAGGGCGGCGCGCGGGTCGTGCCACGGGTTTGGGGTGAAGGGAACGCCGGGGAGCCGGTCGTGGCGCACGCGTCGATGACGAGATACGCGCCGCTGGCGCCCGGGCTGGCTGCGAATCCGCAGTGTAGCGCCGTTGGCACGTGAGGCCCCTGCGGGTAAGCGCGGGGGCGGGCTCGGGGTAAACGCCGGGCCGCTCGGGTGCGCGGCGTTCGGTTAAAAGCCGTGGCGCCGGGTGATCGACCGGGCACACGGCCCGATCGACCCGGAACGCCGCGCGGCCCTGGTCAGCTATGTTTGCGGTTCAGCGCCCGATAGCCGATGTCGCGGCGATACTGCATGCCGTCGAACGAGATCTGGTTGATGGTCTCGTAGGCCACCGACTGCGCGCTGCGTACCGAATCCGCCAGCCCGACCACGCACAGCACGCGGCCGCCTGACGTGACGAGCTTGCCGTCCGTCAACGTGGTGCCGGCATGGAAGGTGACCGAATCGCTGGTTTCGGCCGGGATGTCGTTGATCCGGTCGCCTTTGCGCGGCGTGTCCGGATAGTTGTGCGCGGCCAGCACGACGCCGAGCGCGGTACGACGGTCCCATTCCAGTTCGACGGTATCGAGCGTGCCGGCAATGGCCTGCTCCACGACCTTCGAGTAATCGCCTTTCAGACGCGCCATGATCGGCTGCGTTTCCGGGTCGCCCATGCGGCAATTGAATTCGAGTGTCTTGGGATTGCCTTGCGCGTCGATCATCAGACCGGCGTACAGGAAGCCCGTATAACGGATGCCTTCCTTCTCCATGCCACGCACCGTGGGCAGGATGATTTCGCGCATCACGCGGGCGTGCAGTTGCGGCGTGACGATGGGCGCGGGCGAGTACGCACCCATGCCGCCGGTGTTCGGGCCCTGGTCGGCGTCCAGCAGACGCTTGTGGTCCTGGCTCGAAGCGAGCGGCAGTACGTGCTTGCCGTCCACCATCACGATGAAGCTGGCTTCTTCGCCGGCGAGAAATTCTTCGATCACGACGCGTGCGCCGGCATCGCCCAGCTTGTTGTCCGACAGCATCATGTCGACTGCGGCGTGCGCTTCTTCCAGCGATTGCGCGACTACCACGCCCTTGCCGGCAGCGAGGCCGTCGGCCTTGATGACGATCGGCGCGCCTTTGGCGTCGAGGTAGGCGTGGGCGGCGGCGACGTCAGCAAAGGTCTCGTATTCCGCGGTGGGAATGGCGTGGCGCTTCATGAACGCCTTGGCGAAGTCCTTCGAGCTTTCGAGCTGCGCGGCTTCCTTCGTGGGTCCGAAAATCTTCAGGCCGCGCGAGCGGAACAGATTGACGATGCCCGCGGCGAGCGGCGCTTCCGGCCCGACCAGCGTGAAGGCGATCTGTTCCTTTTCGACGAAATCGGCGAGCGCGGCCGGCTCGGTGATGTCGACGTTACGCAGACGCTCGTCCTGGGCGGTGCCGCCGTTGCCGGGAGCAACGTAGACGAGCTGGACCCGCGGCGACTGCGCGAGCTTCCATGCGAGCGCGTGCTCGCGACCGCCGGAACCGACGACGAGTAACTTCATGTGATTCCCCGAAGACTTTAAAAACCATGAACGGCTGCCGCTCTGGCGACAACCGTGAATTCCCGCAACATTCGCACCCGGCGAACCGTCAATCTGCGACGCTGGCAACGCGCAGGCTGCCTTTCCTGCAACTCAACTTACGCGCGCTCAATTCACACGCTCATCTCACACGCTCGAACACTGCCGGATCGCCACCGTCTCACGCTGTGCGCCAGGCGGCACTACGTGGCAAAAACCGGCGAGCGTCGCCGTACCGATTTCCGCAACGCCGCCACATTTCGCGCATGACAGCTCGCGCGTGCGAGCTGTCAGCATGGACATGCAAAACCCGTGCTATCCCAGCCGAAGCAAACGAGGCGCGCCCCCACGGCACGCCCGCGTGGCGCTCATTCGTCGGCGATGGCCGCGTTTGTATAGACTTCCTGCACGTCGTCCAGATTTTCGAGTGCGTCGAGCAGCTTTTGCATCTTCACCGCGTCGTCGCCGGTGAACTCCACTTCCGTTTGCGGCTTCATCGTGACTTCAGCCAGCTCCGCCTTGAAGCCCGCGGCTTCCAGCGCGGCCTTCACCTTCGGGAAATCGTTCGGCGGGCAGACCACTTCGATACTGCCGTCCTCGTTCGTGACGACGTCGTCGGCGCCGGCTTCGAGGGCCGCTTCCATCAGCTTGTCTTCGGGCGTGCCCGGCGCAAACAGGAACTGGCCGATGTGGTCGAACATGAACGCGACCGAGCCGTCCGTGCCCATGTTGCCGCCGTTCTTCGAGAACGCGTGGCGCACTTCCGCGACGGTGCGCGTGCGGTTGTCGGTCATCGTGTCGACGATCACGGCCGCGCCACCGATGCCATAGCCTTCGTAGCGGATTTCTTCGTAGCTTGCACCGTCGACACCGCCCACGCCACGCTGGATGGCGCGGTTGACGTTGTCTTTCGGCATGTTGGCGTCGTAGGCCTTTTCGACGGCGAGCCGCAGACGCGGGTTCGAGTCGATATCGCCTCCGCCCATGCGGGCAGCCACCTGGATTTCCTTGATGAGCCGCGTCCAGACCTTGCCGCGCTTGGCGTCGGCCGCTGCTTTCTTATGCTTGATGTTGGCCCATTTCGAATGACCCGCCATACCTTTCTCCATCGCGCGCGCCAGCGGGGCGCACGCATAGTGCAATTGTCGTTGCGATGTCGGGCGCTTGCGAAGGCGCGCCTCGATTCAAACCGTTCCACCTTGGACCTGAAACGCCCGGCTTAAGGGGAGCGGGCCCGTTCGGGCCAGCCCCTGCGAACCGATGGCCGCGTGCGGCGCGATTGGACGGTGGCGATGCGCGTGTCCGGTGCGGCGGCAAAAAGCGCCATGCCGGTGTGCGCGGGCCCCGCAAAGGCGCAATGCGCCGGGCGAATCTGCAAGTTGAGCCGCTCGATGAGCGGATGCGAATTTTATCACGCCGCGGGGGTGCGGCAGTGGGGGTGAGTGGCGAAACCGGCTGCCTCAGGGCGATTTGGCGGCGCGCACCGCCGCCCACCCATCTCTCACGCTCAGTTCTTGGTGCCGAACAGCCGGTCGCCGGCGTCGCCCAGGCCCGGCACAATGTACGCGTGCTCGTTGAGGTGCGAATCGAGCGACGCCACGTACAGTTTCACGTCCGGATGCGCGTCCTGGAACACCTTCACGCCCTCGGGCGCCGCCACCAGCGCGAGGAACATGATGTTCTCGCCGCTCACGTTGCGGCGCTTGAGCACGTCCACCGCGTGCACGGCCGAGTAGCCGGTCGCCACCATCGGATCGCACAGGATGAAGATGCGGTCTTCGAGATCCGGCAGACGCACCAGATATTCGACCGGCCGGTGGTCTTCGGCCCGGTACACGCCAATGTGCCCCACACGCGCCGACGGAATCAGTTCCAGCAGCCCGTCCGACATGCCCACCCCGGCGCGCAGCACCGGCACGATGGCCAGCTTCTTGCCGGCGATCACCGGCGCGTCGATCTCGACGAGCGGCGTCGTGACCCGGCGCGTGGTCATGGGCAGGTTGCGGGTAATTTCATAGCCCATCAGCAGCGTGATCTCGCGCAGCAGTTCGCGGAACGTGCGCGTCGAGGTATCCCGGTCGCGCATGTGCGAGAGCTTGTGCTGGATCAGCGGGTGATCGAGGATGAAAAGATTGGGGAAACGGCTGTCCTGGGTCATGGCGGGGGCGCTAACGGCGGCAAGAGGAATCGGTCGGCGGCTCGCGGGGCCGGTGGAACCGGCGGGCGGGCGCGCCACGGCTGCAAGTTTACCGAAAGTACTGCCCGAAGATAGGGGAGATTTCAGCCACGCGGCACGGTCGCGCACCGATTCTTCTAGAATCGTGAGAAACCGGTCGCATCCAGACGGGCCGCATCGGCATCGGCGCACAGCAGGCGCACCTCCGCATTGGCGCGCCGTCGCCATCACAGGAACGAGGAGAAGCACATGGACATGGGCATTGCAGGACGCACCGCGCTGGTCTGCGCGGCGAGCAAGGGGCTGGGCCGCGGTTGCGCGGAGGCGCTCGCGGCAGAAGGCGTGAATCTGGTGATCGTCGCCCGCACCGCCGAGACCCTCGAACACACCGCCGCCGAGATCCGCGCCCAGACCGGCGTGGAGGTCAAGACGGTGGCCTGCGACATCACCACGCCGGAAGGCCGCGCTGCCGCGCTTGCGGCGTGTCCGACACCGGACATTCTGATCAACAATGCGGGCGGGCCGCCGCCGGGCGATTTCCGCAACTTCACGCACGAGGACTGGATCCGCGCGCTCGAAGCCAACATGCTGACGCCGATCGAACTGATCCGCGCCACCATCGACCACATGTGCGGGCAAGGTTTCGGGCGCATCGTCAACATCACGAGTTCGGCGGTGAAGGCGCCAATCGACGTGCTGGGTCTGTCCAATGGTGCGCGTTCCGGGCTGACCGGCTTCGTGGCCGGTGTCGCGCGCAAGGTCGCGCGCGATGGCGTGACCATCAACAGTCTGCTGCCGGGTGTGTTCGACACGGATCGCATCGCGACGACCTTCGACGCCCAGGCCAAGGCGCAACACATCTCCGTCGAAGAAGCGCGCAAGCAGCGGATGGCCAACATCCCGGCTGGCCGCTTCGGCAACCGCGACGAGTTCGGCCGCGCCTGCGCATTTCTGTGCAGCGTGCACGCGGGTTATATCGTCGGGCAGAACTGGCTGCTCGATGGCGGGGTGTATCCCGGCACGTTCTGAACGCGCTTACCACCACAACAACACACCAACACAACGACTCTGGAGGCTCACGCATGACCACCCGCATCGCACTGATCGCACACGACCACAAGAAAGACGACATCGTCAAACTCGCCGGTGAATACGTCGACACGCTGCGGCGCTGCGAAATTGTCGCTACCGGCACGACCGGCGGCCGGATTGCGGATGCGTATGGCCTCAACGTACAGCGCATGCTGTCGGGCCCGCACGGTGGCGATCTGCAGATCGGCTCGCAGCTTGCCGAAGGCCGCGTCGATATGGTGATTTTCCTGCGTGATCCAATGACGCCGCAGCCGCACGAACCGGATATCAACGCGCTGGTGCGCGCTTGCGACGTGCATAACGTGCCGTGCGCCACCAATATCTCCACCGCACGCATGATTCTCGACGTGCTGACGATGCGTCTCACGGAGAAGGTGTGACGCCGGCCAAAGACAACGCCAAACACAACGCCAAACACAGCAAGGCAGGCGCGGCGCAGCGAGCCGCGCACCCTCTTAACCCGAACCTGGGAGACATTGATGGTCAAGGCAATCCGATTCGATAAACCCGGCGGCCCCGACGTGATGAAGTGGGTCGACGTCGAAGTGGGCGAGCCGGGCAACGGCGAGATTCGCCTCAAGCAGCACGCGGTGGGCCTCAACTACATCGACGTTTATTTCCGTACCGGCATGTATCCATTGCCGATGCCAGGTGGGCTCGGCATGGAAGCGGCGGGTGAAGTGACAGCCGTGGGCGCGGGCGTGACGGATTTCAAACCCGGCGACCGCGTCGCGTACGTGGCGCGACCTCCCGGCGCCTACGCGCAGGAGCGGGTGCTGCCCGCGGCCCAGGTCGTGAAGTTGCCCGACGCGCTGAGCTACGAACAGGGCGCTTCCGTCATGCTGCAAGGGCTCACCGCGCAATATCTGCTGCGGCGCACGTATGCCGTGAAGGCCGGGGACACGATCGTGATTCAGGCCGCTGCGGGCGGAGTGGGCCTGCTGGTCTGCCAGTGGGCGAAGGCGTTGGGCGCCACGGTGATCGGCACGGTCGGCTCCGACGAGAAGGCGGAGATTGCCAAGGCGCATGGCTGCGACTATCCGATCGTCTATACGCGCGAGAACTTCACCAAACGCGTGCGTGAGATTACCAACGGCGCGGGCGTGCCGGTGGTGTACGACTCCATCGGCAAGGACACGATGACGGCGTCGCTCGATTGCCTCGCGCCGCTCGGTCTGTTCGTGAGTTTTGGCAATGCGTCTGGTCCGCTTCCGCCGCTGGATGCTTCCGAACTCGCCGGACGCGGCTCGCTATTCTTTACGCGCCCGACGCTGTTTACGTACATCGGCAAGCGCAGCGACTACGAGGCGATGTCGGCGGAACTGTTCGACGTGCTGGTGTCGGGCAAGGTCAAGACGAGCATCAATCAGCGTTATGCGCTCGCAGATGTCGCCAAAGCGCACGAAGACCTGGAAGGGCGCCGCACCACCGGCTCGACGATCCTGCAGCCGTAAGCACATAAGCGTCCTGGCACATAAGGCACGGCGGCTCGAACGGGCCGCCGTCGCCATCAAGACGTCGCTCCAGCAGCGACCGCATCAACATCCAGCGCTGCGATAAAGGCCGCTCCTCAAGGCGGCTGCCACCTCCGCCTCACCGCGTCTCAACTCCATTCTCTCGTTCAGCAGGCCGCTCCGTCTCCCCTGGAGCAGCCCGTCCCGTTTACACCATTTTTACATTCGCCCGGCCATCTTTGACCAGCCCTTTACGCGCATCGGCATAACGTTCCACCTATCCAAAGTCCGTTACGGGAGAACACAAAATGGATGTGCTGTACGTCGGGGGGATGGTGCTTTTTGCAGCGCTGACCTTTGCATTGATTGCCGGCTGCGAAAAGCTGGAGCAATTCCGCCGCGGCCAGGGGGCTCGTTCATGACCTGGATTCTGTGGTTGTCGGGCGCGGCCACCGCGCTGCTGTTCGCCTATCTGGTCTATGCGCTGCTGCGCGCGGAGGACATTGAATGAACACCAACAATGTCCTGCAGATCGTGTTATTCCTGGTCGTGCTGCTGGCGCTCGCCGTGCCGGTTGGCCGGTATTTGAGCAACGTGATGGACGGCACCTCGCGCGTGCTGCGCTTCGGCGGTCCGCTCGAACGCGTGCTGTATCGCATCGCCGGCGTCGACCCCTCAGCGGAAATGAGCTGGAAGCACTACGCGCTCGCCACCATCGCGTTCAACGTGCTCGGCGTGCTGGTCCTGTACCTGCTGTTGCGCGTGCAGGGCTGGTTGCCGGGCAATCCGCAGCAGTTCGGTGCGATGTCGGTGGACAGCGCCTTCAATACGGCGGTCAGTTTCGTCACCAACACCAACTGGCAGGACTACACGCCTGAGCAGACCGCCGGCTATCTGGCACAGATGCTCGGCCTGACGGTGCAGAACTTCCTTTCTGCCGCGACCGGCATCGTCGTGGTGATCGCGCTGATTCGCGGCTTTGCGCGTCATACGGCGCAGACCATCGGCAACTTCTGGGTGGACATCACGCGGGTGACGCTCTACGTGCTGCTGCCCATGGCCGCCATCATCGCTGCGCTGCTGATGAGCCAGGGCGTGATCCAGAATTTCAAGGCCTATCAGGATGTGCCGACGCTGCAGACCACCACCTACGCCGCGCCGAAACTCGATGCGCAGGGCAATCCGGTGAAGGATGCCAAGGGCAACGCGGTGACGGTCGACACCAAGGTGACGACGCAGACTATCGCGATGGGCCCGGTGGCAACCCAGGAAGCGATCAAGATGCTCGGCACCAACGGTGGCGGCTTCTTCAACGCGAACTCGGCGCACCCGTACGAAAACCCCACACCGTTCAGCAACTTCCTGCAGATCGTTTCGATGCTGCTCATCCCGGCGGCGCTCTGCCTGGTGTTCGGTCGCATGATCGCGGATCGCAAGCAGGGCATTGCGGTGCTTGCCGTGATGACGATTGCGTTCGCCGCCTGCGTGGTGGGTGAAGTCAGCGCGGAACAGGCCGGCAATCCGACCTTGACCGCGTTGCACGTCGATCAGTCCACCGGCGATCTGCAGGCGGGCGGCAACATGGAAGGCAAGGAAACCCGCTTCGGCATTGCACAGTCGGGCATCTTCACGGTCGCTACCACGGCGGCGTCGTGCGGTGCCGTAGACAACACGCACGACTCGCTGACGCCGCTCGGCGGCCTCTATCCGATGCTGCTGATCCAGTTGGGCGAGGTGATCTTCGGCGGCGTGGGCTCCGGCATGTACGGGATGCTCGTGTTTGCCTTGCTCGCCGTGTTCGTGGCCGGTCTGATGATCGGTCGGACACCTGAATATGTCGGCAAGAAGATCGAATCGTACGAGATGAAGATGGTGTCGATCGTCGTGCTGCTCACGCCGCTGCTGGTGCTGGTGGGCACCTCTATCGCAGTGCTGTGCGACGCCGGCAAGGCGGGTATCGCCAACCCCGGTCCGCACGGCTTCTCGGAGATTCTCTACGCGTTCAGCTCGGCGGCCAATAACAACGGCAGCGCGTTCGCCGGTCTCACGGTCAGCACGCCGTTCTACAACTGGCTGACGGCCATTGCGATGTGGTTTGGCCGCTTCGGCTCGCTGATTCCGGTGCTCGCCATTGCTGGCTCGCTGGCGGCCAAGAAGCGCATCGCCGTCACCGGCGGCACGCTGCCCACGCATGGACCGCTGTTCGTGGTCTTGCTGCTCGGCACCGTGCTGCTCGTCGGCGCGCTGACGTATGTGCCTGCGCTCGCTCTCGGTCCCGGCGTCGAACATCTGATGATGATCGCCGGCCATTGATCGTTCGCCATAGAGACGGGCAATTCGGGAAAAACGAGGATTCAATGACTGAACATAATGCAACGCGGTCCATGTTCGATCCGGCGCTGGTGCGTCCGGCGATCGTGGACTCATTCAAAAAGCTCACGCCACGTACGCAGTTCCGCAATCCGGTGATGTTCTGCGTGTATGTCGGCAGCATCCTGACCACTATCCTGTGGATCGCCGCGCTGGCCGGTCAGGCCGAAGCGCCTGCGGGGTTCATCCTCGCGGTCACGCTGTGGCTGTGGTTCACGGTGCTGTTCGCCAACTTCGCGGAAGCGCTCGCCGAGGGACGTTCGAAGGCTCAGGCGGCCTCGCTGCGCAGCGCGAAAAAAGACGTGATCGCGAAGAAGCTCAACGAGCCGCATCCGAAGTCGCCGATCCGCATCATGACCGCCACCGATCTGCGCAAGGGCGACGTCGTGCTGGTCGAAACCGGCGACGTGATCCCGGCGGACGGCGAGGTGATCGACGGCGTGGCGAGCGTGGACGAGTCGGCTATCACCGGCGAATCCGCGCCGGTGATCCGCGAATCGGGCGGCGACTTTTCATCGGTGACGGGCGGCACGCGCGTGCTGTCGGACTGGATCGTCGTGCGCGTTACGGCCAATCCGGGTGAGGCGTTTCTCGACCGCATGATCGCGATGGTCGAAGGCGCCAAGCGGCAAAAGACGCCCAATGAAATCGCGCTGACCATCCTGCTGGTGGCGCTCACCATCGTGATGCTGCTCGCTACCGCCACGCTGCTGCCGTTCTCCATGTTCTCGGTGGAAGCCGCGAAGGCGGGTCACGTGGTGTCGGTGACCGCGCTGGTCGCCTTGCTGGTGTGCCTGATTCCGACCACCATCGGCGGCTTGCTGTCGGCCATCGGCGTGGCGGGGATGAGCCGCATGATGCAGGCGAACGTGATCGCCACCTCGGGCCGTGCGGTGGAAGCAGCGGGTGACGTGGACGTGCTGCTGCTCGACAAGACTGGCACCATCACGCTCGGCAACCGCCAGGCTTCGACCTTCGTGGCCGCGCCGGGCGTGACCGAAGAAGCGCTGGCCGATGCCGCGCAACTCTCGTCGCTCGCGGACGAAACGCCGGAGGGCCGCAGCATCGTCGTACTGGCCAAACAGCGTTTCAACATCCGCGCTCGGGATATGGCCTCGCTGCACGCGGTGTTTCTCGCGTTCACCGCGCAGACCCGCATGAGCGGCGTCGACCTGCCGGGCCGCGAAATCCGCAAGGGTGCCGCGGATGCCGTGAAGACCTACGTCGAAGCCAACGGCGGCCGCTATCCGGCGGAAGTGAATAACGCGGTGGCCGAAGTGGCGCGCCGCGGCAGCACGCCGCTCGTGGTGGCCGAGAAGGGTGAGCAGGGCGCGCGCGTGCTGGGCGTGATCGAACTGAAGGACATCGTCAAGGGCGGCATCAAGGAACGCTTTGCCGAGCTGCGCAAGATGGGCATCAAGACGGTGATGGTGACGGGCGACAACCGTCTCACGGCGGCCGCGATCGCAGCCGAGGCGGGCGTGGACGACTTCCTCGCGGAAGCCACCCCCGAAGCCAAGCTGTCGACCATTCGCGCGCACCAGGCAGAAGGCCGCCTCGTGGCCATGACGGGCGACGGTACCAACGACGCCCCGGCGCTCGCCCAGGCCGACGTGGCCGTGGCGATGAACACCGGCACGCAGGCCGCGAAGGAAGCCGGCAACATGGTCGACCTCGATTCGAATCCGACCAAGCTGATCGAGATCGTCGAGATCGGCAAGCAGATGCTGATGACGCGCGGCTCGCTCACCACGTTTTCGATTGCCAACGACGTGGCCAAGTACTTCGCCATCATCCCGGCTGCGTTCGCGACCACGTACCCCGCGTTGAATGCGCTGAACGTGATGCATCTGGCCACGCCCGCGTCCGCGATCATGTCAGCGGTGATCTTCAATGCGCTGATCATCGTGCTGCTGATTCCGCTCGCGCTGAAGGGCGTGAAATACCGGCCGCTCGGCGCCGCGATCCTGTTGCGCCGCAATCTGCTGGTTTACGGCCTTGGCGGGATCATCGTGCCGTTCATCGGCATCAAGCTGATCGACATGGTGCTGTCCGTGTTCGGCTGGGTGTGAGGCGCGCGGTCTTTCGCAACAGGTTGCCTTCAACACATTAATTGCATCAGATGGCTGCGGCTGACGGTGAAGCAACGGTTAGCCACAGCCAGCTCCAAAAGGAATGATCCACCATGAAATCAATGTTCCGTCCGCTCATCGTGATCTTCGTCGTGCTCTCGGCGGTGACCGGATTGGCTTACCCGGCGGTGATGACGGCCATCGGCCAGGCCGCGTTCCACGATCAGGTGAACGGCAGCATGCTCGAAGAGAACGGCAAGGTGGTCGGCTCGCAGCTGATCGGCCAGCAATTCGATGCGCCGCAGTACTTCTGGGGCCGGCTCTCGGCCACCAGTCCGATGCCGTACAACGCGAGCAATTCCGGCGGCTCGAATCTAGGACCGACCAACCCGGCCTTGTCCGATGAAGTCAAAGGCCGCCTCGACGCGTTGAAGGCCGCGGGAACGGACATGTCGAAGCCGGTGCCGATCGACCTCGTGACCTCGTCGGGCAGCGGCCTCGATCCTGAGATCAGCCCGGCTGCGGCGGCGTATCAGATTGCCCGTGTGGCGAGCGCGCGCAAACTGGCGCCGAACGATGTCGCCGCGCTGGTGGACCGCTACACCACTGGACGTCAGTTCGGCGTGCTGGGCGAGGCGCGCGTGAACGTGCTGAAACTGAATCTCGCGCTCGACGCCATGAAACAAGGCTGACCAGGCGTGACGCGTACGGACGGCGCCGGCCGCGGCGCCGTCTTTGCCATTTGTGCCGTCACCGTTACCGTGCCACCATGTATGCCATGCCGTTGTCGCGCATCGCCTTGCATGCCGTTGTGACGCCGCTGTCATGCCGCAGTGCAGGCGAACGAATCCGGTCATCGGCCTGCACCATAACCATAATCAAAGCCTTACGCACCGCTACACGCCCAACGCATGAACCGTCCCGATCCTGACGAACTGCTCGACAAGCTGCAACGCGACGAAGAGAAGCGCCAGCGCGGCAAGCTGAAGATCTTCTTTGGCGCCTCGGCCGGCGTCGGCAAGACCTATGCAATGTTGCAGGCCGCCCGTCGACGCAGCGACGACGGCGTGGACGTAGTGGTGGGCATCGCCGAGACGCATGGGCGCAGCGAAACCGCGGCACTGCTGGACGGCCTCGATGTGCTGCCGCTCGCGCACATCGAATACCGCAATCGCAAGCTGGCCGAGTTCGATCTGGATGCAGCGCTCGTCCGCAAACCGCAACTCATCCTCGTCGACGAGCTCGCGCATTCCAACGTGCAGGGCGCGCGCCATCTGAAGCGCTGGCAGGACGTCTATGAGCTGCTCGATGCGGGCATCGATGTCTACACCACGGTCAATGTTCAGCACCTCGAAAGTCTCAACGATGTGGTCGGGCAGATCACCGGCATCCGGGTGTGGGAGACGGTGCCTGACCGTGTGTTCGACAGCGCCGACGAAGTGACGCTGGTCGATCTGCCGGCCGAAGAACTGCTCGATCGCATGCGCGACGGCAAGGTGTATCTGCCGCAGCAGGCCGAGCGCGCCGTGCGCAATTTCTTTCGCAAGGGCAACCTGATCGCGCTGCGCGAACTGGCGCTGCGCCGCACGGCGGATCGTGTGGATGCGCAGATGCGCGAGTACCGTGCCGATCGTTCTATCCAGCGCATCTGGCAGGCGCGCGAACGGCTGCTGGTGTGCATCGGGCCGGGACCGGAAGCGCCTGCGCTGGTGCGTGCCGCCGCGCGCCTCGCGGCGAGCCTGAAGGCCGACTGGCTCGCGGTGTATGTCGAGACGCCGAGGCTGCAGCGCCTGCCCGACGCGCGCCGCGAACGCACCTTGAACGCGCTGCGCCTCGCCGCGGAACTCGGCGCCGAAACGGCGACGCTGGCGGGCACGGATGCGATGGCGGCGCTGATCGGCTACGCGCGGGTGCGCAATGTGTCGACGCTGGTGGCGGGCGCCTCGTCGCGCACGGGCCTGATGCGCTGGCTGCGCCGTCCGCTTGGCGAGCGGATCGCGGAGCGCGCGGGCGACCTCGATCTCACCTTGATTCGCGCGTCGCATGAGCGCGACGGCGGCGAGCGGCGCAGCGCGCTCGATGAGGGCGCGAATGCCTGGCGCGATGCGTTGAGCGCGGCCCGCGAGCGCCGCTCACCGCCGGGCGCGTATGCGTGGGCCCTGACGATCTGCGCGGGCATCACGCTGGTGGCGAGCCAGTTGTTCGACCATATCGACCTGACGAACCTCGTCATGCTGTATCTGCTCGGCGTGATTTTCACGGCCGTCAGATTGGGCCGTGGGCCCGGCGTGGTGCAGTCGTTCGTCAGCGTGGCGGCCTTCGATTTCTTTTTCGTGCCGCCGCGCATGTCGCTTTCGGTGTCGGACACACAATATCTGCTGACCTTCTTCGGGATGCTGTTGACGTCGCTGGTGATCAGCCATCTGACCTCGAGTCTGCGGCGCGAGGCGAGCGTGGCGCGCCGCCGCGAGCAACGCACCGGCGCGATGTATGCGATGGCGCGCGAACTGGCGGCTGCGTTGACGACGGAGCAGATCGTCGCGATTGGCAGCCGGCATGTCAGCGAGGTGTTCGGTGCGCGTGTTGCGCTGTTGTTGCCGGATAGCGCCGACCAGGTGAAGCAGAAGATCGAAGACCCGGATGCCGCTGTCACGCTCGAAGGCAGCGCGCTGGATATCGACGTGGGCCAGTGGGTCTACGATCAGCAGAAGCCGGCCGGCCACGGTACCGATACGCTGCCGGCGGCAGCGGCGCTGTATCTGCCGCTGAAGGCGCCGATGCGCACGCGCGGTGTGCTGGCGGTCGTGATGCGCGATGCGCGCGAACTCGACGTACCGGAACAGCAACGCATGCTCGATGCGTTCGCCGCGCAGATCGCGCTCGCGCTGGAACGCGTGCACTACGTGGATATTGCCCGCGATGCGCTCGTCAACATGGAGTCGGAGCGCTTGCGCAATTCGCTGCTCTCGGCAATTTCGCACGATCTGCGCACGCCGCTCACGACCATCGTCGGGTTTTCGTCGATGCTCGCGCAGCGCCACGAAGGGCACACCGTGCCGCAAGCCGGTGACGACCTCGTCGAGGCGATCCACGAAGAGGCGCTGCGGATGACCGGCATCGTCACGAATCTGCTGGACATGGCGCGGCTACAGGCGGGTAGCCTGCAACTGAACCGTCAATGGACGCTGCTGGAGGAAACCGTGGGTGCAGCGCTGCGCGCCTGCAGGCGGGTGCTCGCGCGGCACCCGGTGCAGGTGAAATTGCCGGCGGATTTGCCGCTCCTGCAACTCGACGCCGTGCTGATGGAGCGGCTCTTTTCGAACCTTTTCGAGAACGCGGCCAAATACACAGCGGCCGACACGCCCCTCGTGATCGGCGCGCAGCAGATCGACGAGGACGGCAAACCGTTCGTGCGCGTCACGGTAGACGATACGGGCCCAGGCTTGCCGGCCGGGATGGAGGCGCGTGTGTTCGAGAAATTCACGCGCGGCGAGAAGGAATCGGCCAAGCCGGGGATCGGACTCGGCCTCGCGATTTGCCGCGCGATCGTGGATGCCCACGGCGGGACGATTGGCGCCATCAACCGTTTGGCAGCAGATGGCCGCATAGAAGGCGCGCGCTTCTGGTTCACGCTGCCGGTGGAGTCGCCGCCACCCGCGCCGGAAGCGCTGGAGGATGAGGTGCAGATGGGTGAGTCGGATATCGAAACATCACCGGAGGCCACGCCGATTTCAGGCGGTGGTAACGTGGCGCTGCCGTTGGAGCGCAGCGAAGCCGCAGCCATACCCGTACCCTCAACCCAGCAGACCTCGAAGCCCGCCCATGAGTGACCCGAGCATCACCGTTGTCCTGATTGAAGACGAAAAACAGATTCGCCGTTTCGTGCGCGCCTCGCTGGAAGGCGAGGGCATCGTCGTGCACGATGCCGAGACGGGCAAGCAGGGCCTCGTCGAAGCGGCGACGCGCAAGCCCGACCTCGTGATCGTCGATCTGGGCCTGCCCGATACCGACGGCCTCGACGTGATCCGCGAATTGCGCGGCTGGACCGATCTGCCGGTGATCGTGCTGTCGGCGCGCACCCAGGAGGCCGAGAAGGTGGCCGCGCTCGACGCCGGCGCCGACGATTACCTCACCAAACCGTTTGGCGTCTCCGAATTGCTGGCGCGGATTCGCGCGCATCTGCGCCGGCGCAACCAGGGCGGCGCGAACGATTCGCCGCAGGTGCATTTCGGCGCGGTGACTGTTGATCTGGCGCTGCGTCAGGTCACGCGCGAGGGCGCCGCGATCCATCTGACGCCAATCGAATACCGCCTGCTTGCCACGCTGGTGCGCCATGCCGGCCGCGTGCTGACTCACCGTCAGCTGCTGCGCGACGTGTGGGGCCCGTCGCACGTGGAGAGCCACCACTATCTGCGCATCTACATGGCGCATCTGCGGCAGAAACTGGAGCGCGACCCGGCGCAACCGGAGTTCATCGTGACCGAGACGGGCGTGGGCTACCGGCTGGTGGGCGCGGCCTGAGGCTCTTTTTGATATAATTACGGACTGTAAGGACGGCCTTACGCATTCGCTCGCAACGGGGACGGCCCCACTTCATCAAGGGGGTATGTCCCATGTCCTGGTTTCTTCTGCTGATCGCCGGTTTGCTCGAAGTGGCATGGGCCGCCGGTCTCAAGACCTCCGAAGGCTTCACGCGGCTCGGACCGTCCATCTTCACGGTGATCACCGCGCTGGGTAGCTTCGCGCTGCTCACCCTCGCGATGCGTCAGTTGCCGCTCGGCACCGCTTATGCGGTCTGGACCGGAATTGGCGCGGTGGGCGCATTTATTTTTGGCATCGTCGTCATGGGCGAGGCGCTGAGTGTTGCGCGGGTGGTAAGCGCTGCGCTGATCGTGGTGGGGCTCATCGGGCTCAAACTGTCCTCGGGACACTGAACCCGACCGGCCTGCCGGTTCTTCTGTCAGGCCCGTCCCGTCAGGGTTTGGCGCTGAAAGAGCGGACTCTGGCCATAGCGGGACGCAAGCGGCTGGACGTGCATGGTAAGGCGTCCGCACGATGCCGTTGCGCGACGACCACGCACACTGCTCTGCGGTCTGCGAATTAACGTGGCTATAATGAAGCCGAATCCATTGAACTCATCCCGCGTCCGGCTTGGCGCGGGTCTGGCGGCTTCGCTGCAGCGGGCTCCCGCTGCGGGCTGAGGCGCCCGGCACGCGCAGCGCGCCTGGAGGCGGCCATGCTTGAACCACTCTCGCTTGCAGCGGGCCTGTCCTGGGGCAGCGGCCTGCGTCTCTATCTGACGGTTCTGCTCGCCGGCGTGTTCGCGCGCCTCGGCTTCATCCACTTACCCGATACCTTGTCCGCGCTGTCCTCGTCGTGGGTAATCGGCGTGGCGGCCGTGCTGACCGTGGCCGAATTCCTGGCCGACAAGATTCCTGCCTTTGATTCCCTGTGGGACGCCATCCACACCTTTATCCGTATTCCGGCCGGCGCCGTGCTGGCAGCCGGCGCGCTCGGCCATGCCGATCCGGCACTGCTGACGGTCGCCGCGCTGGCGGGCGGCACGCTGGCCGGCACCGCCCATCTGGCAAAGGCGGGCACCCGGGCGCTGATCAACCTTTCCCCCGAACCGGTTTCGAACGTGGTGACCTCCACCGCTGAAGACGGCCTCGTGTTCGGCGGCATCCTGCTCGCGCTGTTCGTTCCGGCGCTGTTTCTCCTCCTGATGGTGGGCTTTCTGATGCTGGCGAGCTGGGCGCTGCCCCGTCTGTGGCGCGGCGTGCAGGGCGGTTTTCGCGGCATGGCGACCCACATGGTGACGCGACTCGTCAGGAGCCGGCACGATTGAGCGCCTCACCACCGGTCGGCGCGGCGTCCGCTGCGCGAAACCGTCCTTTTAGCGTTGGCGATCTGCTGCGCCAGGCCGTGCGGATGACCGAGCGCGACTGGCGTGCTGGCGAGCTGACAATGCTGTTGCTCGCGCTGGTTCTGGCGGTCGCGGCACTGTCGAGCGTCGGCTTTCTCGCCGATCGCCTCCATCAAGGGCTCGAACGTGACGCGCGGCGCATGATCGGCGCCGATTTCATCGTCAGGGCCGATCATCCCGTCGATCCCCAGTTCAGCGAACAGGCCAGGACGCTCGGCCTGCAAATGGCGACCACCGCCATTTTCCCCAGCATGATCAGTTCGACGGGCGCTCAGCCCGTGTCGCGCCTTGCCGCGTTGAAGGCGGTGTCGACGGCTTATCCGCTGCGTGGCGCGTTGCGTATCGCCAGCGCGCCCGGCGCCGCCGATCATCCGGCCTCGGGCATTCCCGCGCCCGGCACCGTGTGGACCGATCAGGCGCTGCTCGACGCGCTGAAGATTCACGTCGGCGATACGGTGCGGGTGGGCAATCGCAGCTTCAAGGTCGCGGCCATCATCACGCGTGAACTGGACCGCGGCTTCGGCTTCGTCAACTTTTCGCCGCGCCTGATGCTGCGCGCGGACGAACTGCCGTCCACCGGCCTGATCGTATTCGGCAGCCGCGTCACGTACCGTCTGCTGGTGGCGGGTGCGAATGGTCCGGTGGCGCAGTTCGCGGCCTGGGCGCATGAGCGCGTGGACGGTGGCAAGATGCGCGGCGTCGCGCTCGAATCGCTGCACGATGGCCAACCGCAAGTGCGTGAGACGCTAGATCGCGCCAGCCATTTCCTGACGCTGGTGTCGCTGCTCACCGCCATGCTGGCTGCCGTGGCCATTGCGATGGCCGCGCATCGCTACATGCGCCGTCATCTGGACGGCTGCGCGGCGATGCGTTGCCTCGGCGTGAGTCAGCGCACGCTGCGCTCGCTGTTCTTTCTTGAGTTCTTCGGGCTCGGGTTGATTGGCGGCGCGGTGGGCGTCGTGCTCGGCTACGCGGGACATCTGGCCTTGCTGACCTGGCTCGGCAGTCTGATCGACGTGGTGTTGCCGCGTCCCACGGCATGGCCCGCGCTCGAAGGGATCGCGGCGGGTCTGGTGCTGTTGCTCGGCTTTGCGCTGCCGCCGTTGCTGCCGCTGACGCGCGTGCCGCCGGTGCGTGTGCTGCGCCGGGAGTGGGGCGAGGAAGCACGCACCGCATGGGCCGCTTACGCGCTGGGGATCGTGCTGTTCGGCGCGCTCCTGATCGTGGCGGCCGGCGAACTCAAACTGGGCGGCATCGTCGCGGGCGGTTTCGCGGGCGGCCTGCTGATATTCGCGCTGATCGCGCGGCTCGCGCTGTGGGGCGCGGCCCGCGTCGTACGCAGCGAACGTGTGAACGCGGGCATTGGCTGGCGTTACGCGCTGGCTTCGCTGGAACGGCGCAGTAGCGCCAGCGCCTTGCAGATCACCGCGCTGGGCATCGGCTTGATGTGCCTCTTGTTGATTGCGATGACGCGCAACGACCTCGTGCAAGGCTGGCGCAAATCGACGCCGCCCGACGCGCCGAATCAGTTCATCATCGACATCCAGCCCGATCAACGCGCCGCCGTCACGCAATACCTGAATACCCACGGCGTGCCCGGTGCGGTGCTGTCGCCCATGGTGCGCGGCCGCCTGATTTCCATCAACGGCAAGCCGATCGATCCGGACCAATACAAGAGCGACGACGCGAAGCGGCTGGTGGATCGCGAGTTCAATCTCTCCTACACGACCACGCTGCCGGACGATAACCGGATTGTGGGCGGCGAGTGGTACGGCGAGACGAAGCAGCCGCAGATCTCCATTGAGGAAGGGCTCGCGAAGCTGATCCACGTTAAGACCGGCGACACGCTGCGGTTCGACGTGACCGGTCTGCAGGTCGACGCGCCCGTGACGAGCGTGCGCAAGCTCGACTGGGGTTCGTTCAAGGTCAATTTCTTCGTGCTGATGCCGCCTGCCGCGCTACAGGATTTCCCCGCGAGCTTCATTACGAGCTTCCATTTGCCGCCCGAGCAGAGTTCGACCATCGACGGGCTGATTGCTGCCTATCCGAACCTGACCGTGATCGACGTCGGCCCGATTCTCGCGCAGATGCAGCGCATGCTCGAACAGGTGATCGGCGCGGTGCAATTCCTGTTCGCCTTCACGCTCGCCGCCGGCGTGCTGGTGCTGTACGCGGCGCTGGCGGGCACGCGCGACGAGCGTATGCGAGAATCCGCGCTGCTGCGCGCGCTGGGCGCGTCGCACCGGCAGGTGCGGGCGGTGCAGATCGCCGAGTTCGTGGCAGTCGGTGCGCTGGCTGGCTTGATGGCGGCAGCCGGTGCGCAGGTGATTGGCTGGCAGCTGGCCACGCGGGTGTTCCAGTTCTATCTGAACTTCAACCCCTGGCTTCTGCCGGCCGGCATCGCCGCGGGCGTGGCCTGTGCGGGCGTGGGTGGCTGGCTGAGCCTGCGGCATGTGCTGGCGCGGCCGGCGCTGCAGTCGTTGCGCGACGCGTGACGGCTCGGTGCGTCGTGTGCGCCGTTTTGTTCCCTTTGATTCCCTTCGCAGATTGCAGTTGACCGTATGACCGATCCAATCGAAGAAGCGCCGTCGCAACAAGCGACAGCCTTCGAACTGGTGGGCGGTGAAGCGCGCGTGCGCGAACTCATCGACCGCTTCTATGACCTGATGGACCTCGAGCCGGAGTTCGCGGGCATCCGCGCGCTGCATCCCGCTTCGCTCGACGGCTCGCGCGACAAATTCTTCTGGTTTTTGTGCGGCTGGCTGGGCGGCCCGGATCACTACATCAGCCGTTTTGGCCATCCGCGGCTGAGAGCACGTCATTTGCCGTTCGCGATTGCGTCGAGCGAGCGCGATCAATGGCTGCGCTGCATGGCCTGGGCAATGGAAGACATCGGATTGCCTGAAGCGCTGCGCGAACGGCTGCTGCATTCGTTCTTCGAAACGGCTGACTGGATGCGTAATCGGCCCGGTTGAAGCGAGCAGGGTGGTGATGATTCGTGATGGCCACGTCTGATTGGCCTGCTGATCGCACCGATACGGTTACGTTCGCAGCCTTGCTGATTGGCCGTTTGGCCAGCTACCGCGGGGTGAGAGGCGTCGGCATAATGATCTCTCGCAGTAACACTCGACAGGGATCCTCACCATGACCACGCGCGCACTCTTTCGCGATGACGCTTATCTCACGCAATGTGAGGCGTCCATTACGGCCATCGACGAACAGGGCATCCATCTCGACCAGACCGTGTTCTATCCGCTCGGCGGCGGCCAGGCAGGGGACATGGGCGTGCTCACGCTGGCAGATGGCACACGTATCGCCATTGCCGACACCCGCAAGGCTAAATTCGAGGGCGCCACACCTGATGACGCCGTGCATGTGCCAGCGCCGGGTCAGGAAGCGCTGCTGGCAGGTCTTGCAGCAGGCACGCGTGTGATGGCTGAAATCGACTGGGAGCGCCGCTACCGGCACATGCGGCTGCATACCGCGAGTCATCTGATGTGCGCCGTGCTGCCGTATGCCGTCGACGGGTGCAGTATCACCAGCGAGTACGCGCGGCTCGACTTCGCGACGGTCGAGCCCATTGAGCGCGAGATGGTGGACGCGCGGCTGGCGGAACTGGTCGGCGGCGCGCATGGTGTGCAGACCGAATGGATCACCGACGAGCAGATGGCCGAGCGTCCCGAACTCGTCCGCACCATGAGCGTGAAGCCGCCGATGGGGCTGGGCCGCGTGCGTCTCTTGCGCATCGAAGGCGTCGATCTGCAACCCTGCGGCGGCACGCATGTGCGCAACACGCGGGAAATCGGCGCGGTGCGGGTGGCGAAGCTGGAGAAGAAGAGCGCCCGCACACGCCGCCTCGTGCTTGAGTTTGCATGAGCGGCTTTGCTCCCGGCTGCGCGTCGAGTTACGCAGCGGATTACGCCGCGCTCGATCAAAACGCGCGCGAGGTGCTGGATCACTGGTTCGGTACACCGGGCTCCGCCACCTACGGCCAGGACCGCAAGCTCTGGTTCAAGCGCAACGCGGCATTCGACGCCGAACTACGCGAGCGCTTTAGCGCGTTGCTCGACGTCGCGCAGCAAGGCGCACTGGATGGCTGGGCGAACACGCCGCCGGGCGCGCTGGCACTCGTGATCCTGCTGGATCAGCTCATGCGCAACTGTCATCGTGGAGAGGCCGGCGCATTTGCCGGTGATGCCCACGCCTTGAGGATTGCCAGGCAAATGGTAGCGAGTGGCGCGGACATGCGGTTGCCGGACCTGTTTCATCGCGCGTTTGCGTATATGCCGTTCGAGCACGATGAGTCGATGGAAAGTCAGCGTGAATCGGTGCGTCTGTTCAAGCCCTTCGAGGCGCATCCAGAAGCGGCCAGCTACTACCGCTCCGCCGTGCAACACGCGGCGATCATCGAACGGTTCGGACGCTTTCCGCATCGCAATGCGGTGCTCGGACGAGCATCTACCGAGGAAGAGCAGGCGTTTCTGCGCAAACGAGGCTCGAGGTTTTGAGGGTACCGCTAAAGCGCGAGCGCGAGCGCGAACGCTAGCGCTCAACGCAAACCCTACCGCCCGCCGGCCACATCGAGCAGCGCGCCATTCACGTAAGAAGCAGCGTCGCTCAGCAGCCAGACAATGGCGCCCGCCACTTCCTCGGCGCTGCCGGGACGCCTGAGCGGCGTCTGCGAACCGAGCACCGCGGCCCGATCCGGCTGGCCGCCGCTCGCGTGGATATCCGTGTCGATCAAACCAGGCCGCACGGCATTCACGCGCACGCCCTGCGGACCGAGTTCCTTGGCGAGCCCAATGGTCATGGTGTCGATGGCACCCTTCGAGCCCGCGTAATCGACGTACTCGTTCGGTGAGCCCAGCCGCGCTGCTGCCGACGACACATTGACGATCGCGCCGCCATCGCCGCTGCGATCTTTGGCCATGCGCCGCGCCGCTTCGCGGGCGCACAGATAGGCGCCGAGCACGTTGACGTCGAACATGCGCTTCAGGCGCGTCACGTCCATATCGGCGAGCGGCATCGAGGGGGCCACGATGCCCGCGTTGTTGACCAATGCGTCGACACGGCCGAAGGCATGTTCGAGCGCGTCGAACATCGCGATCACATCGGCTTCCTGCGCCACGTCGCCGGCAATCACGCGTGCATGGCCGCCGGCGCGTCCCACCTCGGCGGCGGTGTCCTGCGCAGCCTTGACGTTGTGCGCGTAGTTCACGCCCACCGACCAGCCCTGTGCGCCAAGGAGTCGCGCGGTTGCGCGGCCAATGCCGCGGCTCGCGCCGGTGATCAGAACCACTTTTGCCATGCTTACCTCGTCGAGCACAGCGGCTGTGCGCCGCGCTGGCATAGAAACGCGATCACATTCAGGCCGTCACACCCGCGCCGTCACACCGCGTTGCGGTTCTCGGCCCATTTGTCCTGCGGCGGCGGCTGATAGGCGCGCAGGCGGGCGATCAGGGCGGCCGGATCGGCGTCGACCTGCAGGACATCGAAGTAGGTCTGGCGCATGAAACCTTCCTGCACCGTGTGGTCGAGCATGGCGATCAACGGATCGTAGTACCCGTCGATGTTGAGCAAGGCCACCGGCTTCTGGTGATAACCCAGTTGCGCCCACGTGTAGACCTCGAACAGCTCTTCGAGGGTGCCGGCGCCGCCGGGCAGCGCGACGAACGCGTCCGACAGGTCGGCCATCATCTTCTTGCGATGGTGCATGTCGGGCACCACGTGCAGTTCGGTCAGGCCATTGTGGCCCACTTCCTTGTTGACGAGCAGTTCGGGAATCACGCCAATTGCGCGGCCGCCGGCGGCCATCACGCTATCGGCGATCACACCCATCAGGCCGACCTTGCCGCCGCCATAGACCAGCGCGAGGCCTGCGTCGACCAGCGCCTGTCCGAAGGCGCGGGCGGCTTCGGCGTACAGCGGCCTGGCTCCATTCGAGGAGCCGCAGTAGACGCATACCGACTTCATGTTCAACTGTCCTTCGGTTCGTTGCGGGGCGCGGCGCCTTCCTTGGGCGGCAGATAATCGTAGAACTCGCGTTTGGGCAGCTTGCCCGAAACGAGATCGTCGAACAGCTCGCGCGAACGGCCACGCAGATACGGCGCCATCATCGAAACGATCTGCACGCTCACCTGATGCAGTTCCGCGCGAATCGCTTCCTGCTCGTTGTATTTGCGCGGATTCATCACGAACTGATACGACAGCCAGTAGGTGCCGATCACGCCCACGTTGGTGGCGATTACCTGCACTTCCTGCGGCGTGGCGACCATTTCGCCGTCCTCGACGAGCTGCTCGCAGAACTGGCTGGCAAAGCGCACCTTGTGGCTGATGATCTGCTTGAAGTGCGTTTCCAGCGTGCGATTGCGCGCGAGCAGATCGTTCAGGTCACGATACAGGAAGCGATAGCGCCACGTGAAATCCACCATGTACTGCAGATACGACCACATCTCGTCGATCGTCGCGCGGTGATCGTCCGGGAAGCGCAGACGCTTTTCGATCTCCTGCTCGAACTGGCTGAAGATGCTGTTGATGATGTCGTCTTTGTTGCGGAAGTGGTAGTACAGGTTGCCCGGACTGATCTCCATTTCCTCGGCGATGGTCGTCGTGGTCACGTTCGGCTCGCCGATCTCGTTGAACAGCTTCAACGACAGTTCGAGAATCCGTTCGCGGGTGCGGCGGGGAGGTTTGGCTTCCATGTCGTCCGGCCCTGTTAACGCCGGATTGGCCGCCGCGGCGCGCTGCCGCTGCGTGTCCACCCGGACGCGGTTGGTATTTTGAGACTATGGGGCCGATTATAAACCGACCGTTCATAGACCAAGGCCAGAATCCGGATTCTCTTACAGCAGCCGTTCAATCCACCGTATGACGACCGGGCCGACGAGCAGGACCCACGTCATGAGACACATCCCGAGCGCGACCATGACGGCCGCACTGCCGAGATCCTTGGCACGCCGCGACAGTTCGTGACGCTCCAGCGAGATGCGGTCGATGGCGGCTTCGACGCTCGAATTCAGCAGTTCGACGATCAGCACCAGCAACACCGAGCCGAGCAGCAGAACGCGCGAGACCGGCTCGACCGGCACGAAGATGCCGCACGGCACGAGGATCGCGGCGAGCGTCAGCTCCTGGCGAAACGCGCTTTCCTCGCGGATCGCCACCTGAAAACCGGCGAGCGAGTTTTTCATCGCGTGCCAGGCGCGCGTCACGCCGCGATTGCCCTTGTAGGGATTGAAGGGCAGCGGGCTGAGCGGATCGTCGGGGCCGAGCGGCTCGTGGACCTCGGCGGCGCCATCGGCGTGAGCCGCGTCGTCGAGATCGAGGGTTTGCGACTCGCTGGAACGCGCGCCGTTCTGTGCGCGGACCGTCTGAAGCGGTTTGATTGCAGCCGCGCTCGTGCCATCCCTGCCACCGTGCGCCGCCGTGCGGCGGGCGGCGGGTTGAGGATCCGCAGCGCCCGCAGCATGGTCGTACGCACCAAAGTCGGCGTTGGCAGCGTCGGTACGACTGGTGCCATTGGTGCCATTGGCGTGCCGCGCGACGAGCGGCACGCCGTCCTCGTGGACATCGGCAAACGGCTCGAGATCCGGCGCCTCGTTTTCGGCCGGATGCGGCGCGCCGCGTGACGCGCGCCGGTCGTGGGGGCTGCGTGCTCGCATGGCGGGTTTGACGGGGCGTGTCACGCGGCCGCGCTCTTCTCGCTGAACGATGGCTTGCGCGGCAGCGGCTTCAGATGCGCGGCGAACTGCTCGGAGGCAGCCGCCCACGAGAAACGCTCAGCCCAGGCGCGGGCGTGGTCGCGGTCGATCTTCAGCGCTTCCAGACACGCTTCGCGCAGGTCTTCGTTCATGGCGCCGGCGCCGCCGTCACCCAGCACGTCGATCGGGCCGGTGACCGGATAAGCCGCCACCGGCGTGCCGCAGGCGAGGGCTTCGAGCAACACCAGGCCGAACGTATCGGTGCGGCTCGGGAACACGAACACATCCGCGGCCGCGTACACCTTGGCCAGTTCCGCCTGGCTCAGGACGCCCAGGTAATTCGCCTGCGGATAGCGCGACTTCAGTTCGGCGAGCGCCGGGCCTTCGCCGGCCACCCACTTCGAACCGGGCAGATCGAGCTTGAGAAACGCTTCGACATTTTTCTCCACCGCCACGCGTCCGACGTACAGAAAAATCGGCCGCGCGGTGTTGAGCACCTTCGAATCCATTTGATGGAAGATGTCGAGATCGACGCCGCGCGTCCACAGCACGACGTTGGTGAAGTGGTATTTCTCGAGATCGCTTTTCACCACCGGCGTGGGCGCCATCACGGCCAGCGACGGCTTGTGGAACCAGTGCAGGAACTTGTAGGTGGCGGCCACCGGAATGCCGAAGCGGGCCTGCACGTACTCCGGAAAGCGCGTGTGATACGCCGTGGTGAACGGCAGCTTGTGCTGGATCGCGTAGGCGCGGGCGGCCATGCCGAGCGGGCCTTCGGTGGCGATGTGCAGTGCGTCCGGGGCGAACGCGTCGATGCGCTCGTGCAGCTTGCGCTTCGGAAACAGCGACAGGCGAATCTCAGGATAGGTCGGGCACGGAATCGTCTTGAATTCGAGCGGCGTCAGCAGGTCGACGCGATGTCCCAGGGCAGTCAGCTCGCGCGTCGTGTTCTTCAGCGTGCGAACCACGCCATTGACCTGCGGTTCCCATGCATCGGTGACGATCATGATCTTCATCGGCTTTGACCCAATAGACGTTAATAGGGACTACGCGGGGTTGAGTTGGTCGCAGGCATCAGGCTGTGACGCGCGCTTTCTGCACGCTGGCTTCGGGGGAGCGCATCACAGTCCAGTAAATCACCTTGAGTTCGCCGTCGAAGGTCTCGACGAGGGCCGACAGACTCTCGACCCAGTCACCATCGTTGCAATACAGCACGCCGTCGATATCGCGGATTTCGGCCTTGTGGATATGGCCGCACACCACGCCATCGCAACCGCGGCGACGCGCTTCGTCGGTCATCACGCGTTCGAACGACGAGATGAAATTCACCGCGTTCTTCACCTGGTGCTTCAGGTACTGCGAGAGCGACCAGTACTGGAAGCCGAGGCGGCTGCGGATACGGTTGAACCAGCGGTTGAGCACGAGGATCAGCGTGTACAGCGTGTCGCCCAGGTAGGCGAGCCACTTGGCGTGCTGGATCACGCCGTCGAAGAGATCGCCGTGCACGATCCACAGACGCTTGCCGGCGAGGGTGGTGTGGAAGGCCTCGCCGCGCACGTGGATGTCGCCGAAGGCGAGATCGCAGAACTGCCGCGCGGCTTCGTCGTGATTGCCCGGGATGTACACCACCTGGGTGCCCTTGCGCGCCTTGCGCAGGATTTTCTGCACGACGTCGTTGTGCGCCTGCGGCCAGTACCAGCCTTTTTTCAACTGCCAGCCGTCGATGATGTCGCCGACCAGGTATAGGTACTCCGAATCATTGTGGCGCAGGAAGTCGAGCAGGTATGGCGCCTGACAGCCGCTCGACCCGAGGTGGATGTCCGACAGCCAGATGGTGCGATAGCGGTGCGGCTCCTCGTGATCGTCGTCGTGACGGCCGGGATTCGTTTCCGCGGTGAGCGGCGGCACGGGAAGCGGCAGTGCACTGCCGAAGGAAGCGGAGTCGGGGCGGAACGCGACGGGGTCGACGCTCGGGCCAGTTTGGCGGAACAGGGAAGTCGCGGACGTTTTCGGGTCCATGGCTCACGCGTCGAGTTGCGGTGCCCGTATTGCGCCATTGGCGTGTGACCCTGCCGTGACAGTCACGAGAAGTTCTTATTACGCAGGAGGCGAAGTGGTGTTGACGGACGGGCGCGCGATGAGCGTGAGACAGTGCGTGGTGTCGATCTTCAGCTTGCGGCGTGGCGCGCTACTTCAGTTTGCAGATGTCGTTCGCGGTTTTAATTCGCATGCTTAACTGATGATTCAACTCGCGGCTTTGCTTCGCAGGTTCAACCCGCCACGGCGACGATGCGCGTGCCCGCGAGCCGGTCATGCAGGAATTGACGGTTCGCGTCGAGGCGACCTGTAGCAGTCCAAAGTACAAACCAGATGGCCGCCGCGAGCAGGGTATGCGGCAGCGACAAGCCGAGCAGCGGATGCAAGGCGAGAGGCGGCAAGAACCACAGCCAGGCCAGCACATAACGCACGATGGCGCGTGGCGTGGATACCGCCGCACCGTTGGCCGCGACGACCCGCAGACGCCAGGTTTTCATGGGCAGCGTCTGGCCGCTGTGGGTCCAGAACCACACGAAGTACAGGCCGACCACGAAGCCGATCCAGGCAGCCAGCAGATTGTGATGCGTGAGTCCATTGCGTTGCTGCGTGAGCGTGCTGAACAGATAACCGGCGATGAACACCACGCCGAACAGGATCACGCCTTCGTAGAGCATGGTGGCGAGCCGGCGGCGAATCGAGGGTGTCGTCGTGGCTCGCGCAATGGCGGGATCAGTGGAGGCAGCGGGCTGGGTGTTGAGCACGGATGGCACGTTGGGCGCGGTGAGTGGAGGAGGGTCTCGGGGCCGGGCTAAATGCGGCGAAGGTTGAGCCAGAAGGGTAAGCCAAAAGCGTGAGCTTGTGGTCACCCAGTCGCGAACAACCAGCCACAACGAACCGGACCAGACGGGGCGAGTGATCCGGCCAGTCGTGGCCGCGCTCAGGAGCCTTTATACAGCGACGGCGCGTCGTGTGGCGAGACCGGAATCGGCGTGGCCGGTACGACGCTGGCCGCCGACGGTACGGCCGGCGCAACCGGCATGGCTGCGCCCGGCGTCGAAGCCGTCTCCGCTGCCGCCACCACGCCGCTCGCGCCGTGGTCACGCGCGTTGACGAGCCGGTTGATGTCCTTCAATTCCGTCTTGCCAGAGGGTGGGGCGCTGACCACGGTGGGCCGGCGCTTGCGTTCAGTGGCGGCGAGCCGTTCTTTCTGCTCTTCCGGCAATTGCTGGTACGCCTTCCACGCCTTTTGACGCGCCTCGCGCGGCAATTCCTTCGACACCTGATAGTTTTCCCGCGCCACGCGCCGCTGATCCGGCGTGAGATGGACCCACTCGGTCATGCGCTCGTGCAGGCCTTTCTGCTGCTCAAGCGTCATCTTCGAGTAACGCGACGCGATCTTGATCCACCGGCGCTTGCGTTCGTCGCTGAAGGTGTCCCATTGGGCGGCGAACGGTGCGAGGGCGACGCGTTGCGCGTCCGTGAGACGTGCCCACGAGAGCGGGCTGACGGGCGTGCCCGGCACATCGGTGCCGGCTACCGGCGCTGCAAGCTTGGCGGGCGTGCCGGGTCCGGCATTGACTGCCGGCGCCGAAACGGGGTTCGGGTAGAAGCGCGGATAAGTGGCGGCAAACGACACGAGGGCCGCGATTGCACATCCGGACACAACGGCGAGGCCGCGCTTGTAACTCACCCGAAGGGTCTCCTGGTCAGTGTGAGCGCGACAGGTACGCGTTGAAGCCGTGATCCAGATACGCGGTGAGCGGCAGGTCGTCGCTCAGCATGGCGGCGTCGATATCGGCCAGTTCGGCGGTGCGTTGCTGGTCTTCCCAGTAAGCGATGGCCACGAGGCTGACGACCAGCGCCGCGAGCGGCCATGCAAGCGCAAAGCGGCTAAAGCGCAAGCGGCGGCGCGGCGGCAGTTCGACGGGCGGCAATCCACCAGCGGCACCAGCGGCGCCTGCACCAGCCAGCGCAGGGACGAACACGGGCGCGGCGACCGCGACGGTCTCGGGTTTCTTGCGGGCGAGCGCGGCACGGCGCGCCACGGCGAGTCGATCGACGGTGGCGGGGGACAGGCTGGCGGCATTTTCATCGAGGGCGCGGCGTACTTGCCTCGCGAACTCGAGTTCTTTCGTATCGAGAGAGGAGCTCATAGCGTGATTCCTTTGGCCTTGAGCGCTTGCGCCAGCGTGTGAGTGGCCCGCGAGCAGTGCGTTTTCACACTGCCTTCGGAGCAGCCCATTGCGGCGGCAGTCTCGGCAACATCCATATCTTCCCAGTAACGCATGAGAAAGGCCTCCCGTTGACGTGCCGGTAATTTTTGGATCTCGTCGTCAATCAACTGTAAGACTTGTTCACGTTCCAGCTTCTGCTCGCTACTCTCGGCGCCTACCGAGCCTTCTTGTGCTTCGAATGTCTCCAGAGGATCGAATTCGTCGTCCTCGCTGCTGCCGAGCGATGAGAACAGCGTAACCCAAGTATTGCGTACTTTCTGCCGACGAAAAAAGTCGTGCATGGAATTTTGCAGAATACGCTGAAACAGCAGCGGCAGTTCGGCTGCTGGTCGGTCGCCGTATTTTTCGGCGAGCTTGATCATCGCGTCCTGCACGATGTCGAGCGAGGCGTCGTCGTCCCGCACGGCGTAGACCGTCTGCTTGAACGCGCGCCTTTCGACGCCCGCCAGAAAATCGGCGAGTTCCTTGTCTGATGCCATCCGTTGGGGGTCGGCGCAGCGAGCGTGCGCGTAATCGATCGAAATTGTCGTAAAACTGGCGGATGCTAACAAACTTTCGGCCCGCTGGGGAAAAACACGAAGCGGAATCGATACTTATGACAGCCTTTTGCAACCTTTTTTGCAGCAGGCGGGCGGCGACCCGGAAATATCTGCTTGACCGTATTGGCCTCAGCAGATATCGTCTTTGGTTCGCAACATAAGTGACTGTGTCATTTGAGGTGTGGCCCAAGAAGCTCACCTGTCAACTGGACGCGCCGCTTGAACCCGAGCCACAAGCCCGGCAGAGAGCACCCGATCAATTTTTTGCCGAAAATTCGAAAGGTGAATGTATGAATATGCCCAGCGCGGAATTCTCCACGTCGGATACGACACCCCATCAGGAAACCGACTCTATCGGTGCCACCGTGCTCATGAAGGCACTGGCTGACGAAGACGTCGAGTTTGTCTGGGGCTATCCCGGCGGCTCGGTACTCTATATCTACGACGAGCTGTACAAGCAGGACAAGTTCCAGCACGTGCTGGTGCGCCACGAACAGGCCGCAGTCCATGCCGCGGACGCCTATGCGCGTTCCACGGGCAAGGTCGGTGTGTGCCTCGTGACCTCCGGCCCCGGCGTCACCAATGCGGTGACCGGCATCGCCACCGCCTACATGGACTCGATTCCGCTGGTGGTGATCAGCGGTCAGGTGCCCACCGCGGCAATCGGCCAGGATGCCTTCCAGGAGTGCGATACGGTCGGCATCACGCGTCCCTGCGTGAAGCACAACTTCCTCGTGAAGGACGTGCGCGACCTTGCCGCCACCGTCAAGAAAGCCTTCTTCATTGCCCGTACCGGCCGGCCCGGCCCGGTGCTGATCGACATTCCGAAAGACGTGTCGAAGATGCCCTGCCAGTACGAACCCATGAAGAGCGTCTCGCTGCGTTCGTACAACCCGGTGACGAAGGGCCACTCCGGCCAGATCCGCAAGGCCGTGTCCCTGCTGCTCTCGGCGAAGCGCCCGTACATCTATACCGGCGGCGGCATCATCCTCGCGGACGCCTCGCGTGAGCTGAACCAGTTCGCCGATCTGCTCGGCTACCCCGTCACGAACACGTTGATGGGGCTGGGCGGTTACCGCGCGAGCGACAAGAAATTCCTCGGCATGCTCGGCATGCACGGCACGTACGAAGCCAACATGGCCATGCAGCACTGCGACGTGCTGATCGCCATCGGTGCACGCTTCGACGACCGCGTGATCGGCGATCCGGCGCACTTCGCGTCGCGGCCACGCAAGATCATCCATATCGACATCGATCCCTCTTCCATCTCCAAACGCGTCAAGGTCGACATTCCCATTGTCGGCGACGTCAAGGAAGTGCTGAAGGAACTGATCGAGCAGTTGCAGACGGCCGAACATGGCCCCGACACCGCGGCGCTCGCCGACTGGTGGAAGGACATCGAAGCCTGGCGCGCCAAAGACTGCCTGAAGTACGACCGCAAGAGCGACATCATCAAGCCGCAATACGTGGTGGAAAAGGCCTACGAACTCACGGACGGCAATGCCTTCGTGTGTTCGGACGTCGGCCAGCACCAGATGTGGGCGGCCCAGTTCTATCGCTTCAACAAGCCGCGCCGCTGGATCAACTCCGGCGGGCTCGGCACGATGGGCTTCGGCCTGCCGGCGGCGATGGGCGTGAAGATGGCGCACCCGGACGACGACGTGCTCTGTATCACGGGCGAGGGCTCGATCCAGATGTGCATTCAGGAACTCTCGACCTGCAAGCAGTACGAAACGCCGGTCAAGATCATCTCCCTGAACAACCGCTATCTGGGCATGGTGCGCCAGTGGCAGCAGATCGAATACAGCAAGCGCTATTCGCATTCGTACATGGATGCGCTGCCTGATTTCGTGAAGCTCGCCGAGGCCTACGGTCACGTGGGCATGCGCATCGAGCGGACCGCGGACGTCGAGCCGGCGCTCAAGGAAGCGCTGCGCCTGAAAGATCGCACCGTGTTTCTCGATTTCCAGACTGATCCGACCGAAAACGTCTGGCCGATGGTTCAGGCCGGCAAGGGCATCACTGAGATGCTGCTGGGTTCGGAAGATCTATAACGACCGTTTTTGATGCCGGCTTCGCTCTGCGCGCCTTCAAAAAAGGCGAGGGCGGACGAGGCGGCGTCTGACGGCTCGATACATCACACATCTGGAAGAAGCGAAATCATGAGACACATTATTTCCGTCCTGCTGGAGAACGAACCAGGCGCACTCTCGCGCGTGGTAGGTCTGTTTTCCGCGCGCGGGTACAACATTGAAACCTTGACGGTGGCGCCGACCGAAGACCGTTCGCTGTCGCGTATGACCATCGTTTCCATTGGCTCGGACGACGTGATCGAACAGATCACGAAGCATTTGAACCGCCTGATCGAGGTGGTGAAAGTGGTCGACCTTACCGAGGGCGCCCATATCGAGCGCGAGCTGATGTTGATCAAGGTAAGGGCGGTCGGCAAGGAACGTGAGGAGATGAAGCGGATGTCGGATATTTTCCGCGGCCGCATCATCGACGTCACCGAAAAGACCTACACGATTGAACTGACCGGCGCGAGCGAGAAGCTCGATGCGTTCATCGAAGGGATCGACGCCACCGCGATTCTCGAAACGGTCCGCACGGGCGGCTCGGGGATCGGCCGCGGCGAACGCATTCTAAAAGTCTGACGCCAGGCGCGACACACGCACTATTTGAATTTCACCGATTTCATCGAATTTAGCCAAGGAACTGACATGAAAGTTTTCTACGACAAGGACGCCGACCTCTCCCTCATCAAGGGCAAGCAAGTCACCATCATCGGCTATGGCTCGCAAGGCCATGCGCACGCACTGAACCTGAGCGAAAGCGGCGTCAAGGTGACGGTCGGTCTGCGCAAGGGTGGCGCATCGTGGAGCAAGGCTGAGAACGCCGGCCTGCAGGTCAAGGAAGTGGCGGAAGCCGTGAAGGGTGCAGACGTCGTCATGATGCTGCTGCCGGACGAGCAGATCGCCGAAGTCTATGCGAAAGAAGTGCACGCCAACGCCAAGGAAGGCGCGGCGCTCGCCTTCGCGCACGGCTTCAACGTGCATTACGGCCAGGTCATTCCGCGTGCCGACCTCGACGTCATCATGATCGCACCGAAGGCGCCGGGCCACACGGTGCGCGGCACCTACTCGCAAGGTGGCGGCGTGCCGCACCTGATCGCGGTGGCGCAGGACAAGTCGGGCGCAGCCCGTGACATCGCGCTGTCGTACGCAGCAGCGAACGGCGGCGGCCGTGCCGGCATCATCGAAACCAACTTCCGTGAAGAAACCGAAACCGACCTGTTCGGCGAGCAGGCCGTGCTGTGCGGCGGTACGGTCGACCTGATCAAGGCTGGCTTCGAAACGCTGGTGGAAGCGGGCTATGCGCCGGAAATGGCGTACTTCGAATGCCTGCACGAACTGAAGCTGATCGTCGACCTGATCTATGAAGGCGGCATCGCCAACATGAACTACTCGATCTCGAACAATGCCGAGTACGGCGAGTACGTGACGGGTCCGAAGATCGTGACGGCTGAAACGAAGAAGGCGATGAAGCAGGTGCTGACCGACATTCAGACGGGCGAGTACGCGAAGAGCTTCATCATCGAAAATCGCGCTGGCGCACCGACGCTGCAATCGCGCCGCCGTCTGACGGCTGAACACCAGATCGAAACGGTCGGTGCGAAGCTGCGCGCGATGATGCCGTGGATCGCCAAGAACAAGCTGGTCGATCAGTCGAAGAACTAAGCGACGCGTTTCGCCAGCAACTCGGCTACGAACGGCCCCTGTGGCCGTTCCCGACCGGCGCGGCGCGCTTGCGAAAGGCGCCGGTCACGCAAAAAGCCGCCCAAGGGTGCTGAACCCTGGGCGGCTTTTGCTATGCTACGGTTTTACAAAAATACAGAAGCCAATCCATGAATTACCCTCACCCGATCATCGCGCGCGAAGGCTGGCCGTTTATCGCCATCGCGGCCGTCGTTGCGTTGTTGATCCAAGCCTTCGCGGGATTCGGCTTTGCCTGGTTGTTCTGGCTGCTGCTCATTTTCGTGGTGCAGTTCTTCCGCGATCCGGCCCGTCCCATCCCCACGCAAGCCAACGCCGTGCTGTGCCCGGCAGACGGGCGCATCGTTGCCGTCGAAACCACCCATGATCCGTATGCGAACCGTGAAGCGCTGAAGATCAGCGTGTTCATGAACGTGTTCAATGTGCACTCGCAACGCTCGCCGGTGGATGGCGCGATCTCGAAGGTCGAATACTTTCCGGGCGCGTATCTGAACGCGGCGGTCGACAAGGCCTCGCTCGAAAACGAACGCAATGCGCTCGTCATCGAAACCGCCAGCGGCCATACCGTGACGTCGGTGCAGATTGCCGGCCTGATCGCGCGGCGCATTCTTTGCTACGTTCGTGCAGGTGAGCCGCTCACGCGTGGTCAGCGTTATGGCTTCATCCGTTTTGGCTCGCGGGTCGACGTGTATCTGCCGGTGGGCAGCCGTCCGCGCGTGTCGATTGGCGAAAAGGTTTCGGCCTCGTCGACCATTCTTGCTGAACTCGAACTGTAAAGCGGCACAAAGGAGGTTGTCCGATGGCCGCATTCAAGCGTCGTCCCCGTAACAACGCTGCACCGCAGCCGCGGCCGTTTCGCCGCAACAAGCCGATGGTGCAGGAAACAGGGGCGATCGACAGCCGCCGCGCGGCGCGCCAGCAGTTTTTGAGGAAGCGCGGCATTTACCTGTTGCCCAATGCGTTCACCACGGCCGCGCTGTTCTGCGGTTTCTTCGCGGTGGTGCAGGCCATGAACGTGCGCTTCGAAGTGGCGGCCATCGCCATTTTCGTCGCGATGGTGCTCGACGGCATGGACGGTCGCGTGGCGCGCATGACGCACACGCAGAGCGCGTTCGGTGAACAGTTCGACAGTCTGTCGGACATGGTGTCGTTCGGCGTGGCGCCGGCGCTCGTGATGTACGAATGGGTGCTAAAAGATCTCGGCCGCTGGGGCTGGCTCGCGGCCTTCGTGTATTGCTCGGGCGCGGCGCTGCGGCTCGCGCGCTTCAATACCAACATCGGTGTGGTCGACAAGCGTTTCTTCCAGGGCATGCCCAGCCCGGCGGCGGCTGCGTTGATCGCGGGTTTCGTGTGGCTCGCCACGGATAACCGTGTGCCGGTCAAGCTCGTATGGCTGCCGTGGGTGGCCTTCGTGCTGACCATCTACGCCGGTGTCACGATGGTCTCGAATGCGCCGTTTTACAGCGGCAAGGCGCTCGATGTGCGGCACCGCGTGCCGTTCGGCGTGATTCTGCTGGTCGTGGTGGCGTTCGTGCTGGTGTCGTCGGATCCGCCGTTGATGCTGTTCGGGCTGTTCGTACTGTATGGCCTGTCGGGTTACGCGTTCTGGGGCTACCAGATACTGCGGGGCAGGGCGAATCCGGCGCGCTCGGTGCAGCGGGACCGCTGAGTGCACTTGGCAAGATCAAGGACGGTAGCCTTCGGGCTGCCGTTTTTCATTGCAGTCTCCGCTGCGCGTACCGCCCGCGCGAGCGCTGCTCAGACCGCCGCCAGGGCCGCGCCAGCGCGCCGATCGGGCAGGTGTGCGCCCAATTGCAGGATTACTGGATTGCCGCTATAGTCGCTGGATGGTTACGTTCACGTTCCCCTTCCAATCTCTTCAAGCCGGCGCGCTGCTATGCGTGCTAGCGCTAGCGCGTCTACCGCGCTGATCGTTTTCGCCCTCCGTCTGCCTCGTTCGTTGTTTGGCGTCGCCTGCGGTGGCGCAAACACCCGAATTTCGTTTTTCGATCCCCTTATTGACCGAATCCTCCCAGGAGACCCGCGATGGCAGACAAACTGATCATTTTCGACACGACCTTGCGCGATGGCGAGCAATCGCCCGGTGCGTCGATGACGAAGGAAGAAAAAATCCGCATTGCCAAACAACTGGAGCGGATGAAAGTGGACGTCATCGAAGCCGGCTTTGCGGCGAGTTCGAATGGCGATTTCGATGCGATCCACACCATCGCGTCGATGGTCAAGGACAGCACCGTCTGCTCGCTCGCCCGCGCCAACGACAAGGACATTCAGCGCGCCGCCGACGCGCTGAAACCGGCCGATCACTTCCGCATCCACACGTTCATCGCCACGTCGCCGCTGCACATGGAAAAGAAATTGCGCATGACGCCGGATCAGGTGTTCGAGCAGGCGAAGCTCGCCGTGCGTTTTGCGCGCAAGTTCACCAACGACGTCGAGTTTTCGCCGGAAGACGGCAGCCGTTCGGACATGGACTTTCTGTGCCGCGTGCTGGAAGCCGTGATTGCCGAGGGCGCCACGACCATCAACATCGCGGATACGGTGGGCTACGGCGTGCCGGAACTGTACGGGCAACTCGTCAAGACGCTGCGCGAGCGGATTCCGAATTCGGACAAGGCCGTGTTCTCGGTGCACTGTCACAACGACCTCGGCATGGCGGTCGCGAACTCGCTGGCCGGCGTGCAGATTGGCGGTGCGCGTCAGGTGGAATGCACGATCAACGGTCTCGGCGAACGCGCGGGCAATACCTCGCTCGAAGAGATCGTGATGGCGGTCAAGACCCGTAAGGATTACTTCGGTCTCGAAGTCGGACTCGACACCACGCAGATCGTGCCGGCCTCGAAGCTCGTCTCGCAGGTCACCGGTTTCGTCGTGCAGCCGAACAAGGCCGTGGTGGGCGCCAACGCCTTCGCGCACGCTTCGGGCATCCATCAGGACGGCGTGCTGAAAGCGCGTGACACTTACGAAATCATGCGAGCCGAAGACGTGGGCTGGAGTGCGAACAAGATCGTGCTCGGCAAACTGTCGGGTCGTAACGCGTTCAAGCAGCGTCTCCAGGAACTGGGCGTCGCGCTCGACAGCGAAGCTGCGCTGAACACGGCGTTTGCGCGCTTCAAGGAACTGGCTGACCGCAAGGCCGAGATCTTCGACGAAGACATCATGTCGATCGTCACCGAAGAATCCGAAGAGGCGCAGCAGAAGGAGCACTACAAGTTCGTGTCGCTTGCGCAGCGTTCGGAAACGGGCGAGCAGCCGCAGGCGCGCATCGTGTTCTCGATGGAGGGCAAGGAAGTGACCGGCGAAGCACGTGGCAACGGTCCCGTGGACGCTACGCTCAACGCGATCGAAAGCGAAGTGGGCAGCGGCTCGGAGTTGCTGTTGTACTCGGTGAACGCGATCACCACCGGCACGCAGGCGCAAGGCGAAGTGACGGTGCGTCTGTCAAAGAGCGGGCGCATCGTGAATGGCGTGGGCACCGATCCGGATATCGTCGCGGCCTCCGCCAAGGCGTACATTTCGGCGCTCAACAAGCTGTATTCGAATGACAAGCTGAACCCGCAGCGTTCGGAAGGTCCGTGAGCGCGGCCGGACGCTATTGAGGTCACGTTTCACGCAGCGGCGTAATCCGCGCCGCCGCACATCAAAAGGCCCTCGTCACTTATCCGTGACGAGGGCCTTTTGCATGCTGCCTGTGACGTGCTGCGTGTGGTCTGCTGGAGGTGGATCAAAGGGCGAGCTAACATGCCGCGCGCTTGCTACCTTCAGAAAAAGTTACGGCGATCCGGGTCGTGCAGCGGATCCGGCGTTTTCTGCGTGAGCCTCAGGATGCCCTGGTCATCGAAATAGAAGCTGTACATCATGTACCAGACGTTCGATTCCATGTAGCGATAGGTCCAGACCTCGCGCTTCATCAGCGGGAAGTAGGAGGTCTCCACGGGGCGGCCGAAATTGACCAGCACGTCGCTCTTGGTCCACGTGCCGATCTGCGCCTTGTAGAACTCAAGCGGATCCAGCACCTGACGCACGTTGACGATCTTGCCGGCGCCGTCGATATCCGCGGCGGTGGTGGTTTCGCCCATCGGCTGCGTGGGCCACATCAGGCGTTTGCCGCCGTTGGGCAAGTCGTAGACTTCGCGCGGCGGCCCGAGCGTCGCCACAATGGTGGACTCGTCCTGGCCCTGCTGAAACCGCTGCCACGGCTGTGCGCAGCCCGCCAGTAGCAGCGTGCCGAAGCAGACAAGCGCAGCGCGCCGCAGGTGTGCGCGCCGCCGCGCCGCTGAAAGCGTCGAGGCAAGCACGGTTGAGAGGCGGGTCAACATGAATTCCTCCGATGGCGTGTGATGGTGGTTGTTATCATCGAGACGCAATATTTTGACACGCGCGACGGCAAAAGATTGTGTGGATCGTGTGCGGCCTGCGCAGTGTAAGGTCCTTACAAGAAACGCTCGCCCCAAGTTCGTAACGCTTCAGTGTGCTTGCTTATTCCGCGCTGCCCGTCCTATGATCCGCGCTTCAAATGATTCAGAGGAGCTGCGCATGGCGGCGAAGTGGGGACGCGCCATAGCGGCGTTGACAGCAGCAATGATGATGACGGTGCAACTGGCGGCGCACGCGGCCTCCGCATCGTCTGCGGCGACTCCTGCGACTCCTGCGACCACGAGCCCAGCGCCGGCCGGCGCGCCGATCCCGTTGGCACTGATCGAAGGCATGTCCGGGCCGTTTGCGAACGCCGGAGCGGCGGTGGAGCGCAATCTGCGCCTCGGGGTCGAGCAGGTTAACGCGCAGGGCGGCGTGAAACTGGCCGACGGCGCGCATCCACTGGAACTGGTCGTGCTGGACAGCAAGGGCTCCATGGAAGAAGCGCTGGTGCAGTTGCGCGCGGCTGCCGACCGCCATATTGGCTACATCCTGCAAGGCAACAGCTCGGCCGTAGCGGCGGCACTCGTGAGTGCCATCGAGAAGCAGAATAGCCGCGAGCCCGACAACCGCGAGCTGTTCCTCAACTATTCCGCCGACGATCCCGCGCTCACCAATGCCAGTTGCAGCTTCTGGCACTTCCGCTTCGACGCGCACGCCGGCATGCGAATGGACGCGCTCGTGGACGTTATCCAGCGCGATCAGGCGGTCAAGAAGGTGTATCTGCTGAATCAGGATTACAGCTTCGGCCACGACGTGAGCAATCTCGCGCGCTCGACTTTGGCTGCTAAACGGCCCGATATCGCGATTGTCGGCGACGAGTTTCATCCCATTGGCCGCGTGAAGGATTTCGCGCCCTATATCGCGAAGATCAAGGCGAGTGGCGCGGACGCCGTCATCACGGGCAACTGGGGCAACGATCTGACCTTGCTGGTCAAGGCGGCCCGCGAGCAGGGCCTCGCCGCGAAGTTCTATACCTTCTACGGCAATAGCTTGGGCGCGCCCGCTGCGCTCGGGGACGCCGGCGTGAACCGGGTGGTCGCCGTGGCTGACTGGCATCCGAATGCTGGTGGGGCGGACTCCGATGCCTGGTACAAGGCGTTCCGCACCCGTTTTCCGGCAGCGCAAGACGACTACCCGGTATTGCGCATGGTGCTGATGGTGCACATGCTGGCCGCCGCGATGGACAAGGCCGGTACGGCCCAGCCGGAAGCCGTGGCGAAGGCGCTGGAAGGCATGAAGTTCGACAACGGTTTTCACGCCTCGTGGATGCGCGCCGACGACCATCAATTGATCCAGCCCCTTTATGTCATGGAGATGGACAAGGCTGGCACGCCGGGCGTGCGCTTCGATAACGAAGGCTCGGGCTATGGCTTCCGCACGGTACTCGCGCTGACGCCGCAGCAGACCGTGCTGCCCACCACTTGCCACATGGCGCGCCCATAAGGAAGCGCCTGTGACGCCCGGCTTCGCTCCGCGCCACACAGCGGGGTTCGCCGGACGTTCGGGCTGTGCTACAATACGCCCCTCGTTGTAAGCCACGGCACGGCCTTTCTTCCGTGACCGCCTGTTTAGTTCTTAAGGAAATCAATATGTCCGCAGTTGAAACAAGCAAGAAATCCGAAGTCGTCGCGCAATTCGCACGCGCTGCTAACGACACCGGATCCCCCGAAGTGCAGGTCGCTTTGCTGACGACCCGCATCAACGAACTGACGGTTCACTTCAAGGCCCACACGAAGGATCACCACAGCCGCCGCGGTCTGCTGCGCATGGTGAGCCGCCGTCGTAAGCTGCTCGACTACCTGAAGGGTAAGGATGCGGATCGTTACCGCTCGCTGATCGAGAAGCTGGGTCTGCGTAAGTAATCGGGCGCGCGGTTAGGCGCTCTCAGCAAGATGCCTGTGTCAGTTCACTGATACAGGCATTTTGTTTTTGCACGGTACGCTTCATGTGAGGTGTGCCGACCGTTGTCCGCAGTAGCGTGCCGGTTCATGCGGCGGACAACATCCAACATGGCCGGGCTTCAGGGGCAGAGCTTTGTGTCATTCCAGCGGTTCGCGCGCTCGAGCGTGGTTCTCTGGAATGGCATATCACTACTCTTCCCCATGCGGCGCCGGTCCTGGCGTTGCCGCGCCGCTTCTGGTCCGCGCGGCATTACGATGAGGAAAAGAAATGACTCTGTTCAATAAGATCGTCAAAGAATTCAAGTGGGGACAACATAACGTTCGCCTCGAAACCGGTGAAATCGCCCGTCAGGCGAGCGGCGCTGTGATTGTCGACGTCGAAGACACCGTGGTGCTGGCAACCGTCGTAGGCGCAAAGACCGCCAAGCCGGGTCAGGATTTCTTCCCGCTGACGGTCGACTACCTCGAAAAGACCTACGCAGCCGGCAAGATCCCCGGTGGCTTCTTCCGCCGTGAAGGCCGTCCTTCGGAAGGCGAAACGCTGATCTCCCGCCTGATCGACCGTCCGCTGCGTCCGCTGTTCCCGGAAGGCTTCTACAACGAAGTCCAGGTCGTGATCCACGTCCTGTCGCTGAACCCGGAAATCCCCGCTGACATTCCCGCGCTGATCGGCGCGTCGGCGGCGCTCGCCGTGTCGGGTCTGCCGTTCAACGGCCCGGTCGGTGCTGCACGCGTGGCCTACATCAACAACGAATACGTGTTGAACCCGACGCGTCCGCAAATGAAGGAATCGGCACTCGACCTGGTCGTCGCCGGTACGGAACGCGCGGTGCTGATGGTGGAATCGGAAGCGCAGCAACTGAGCGAAGAAGTGATGCTCGGCGCGGTCGTGTTCGGTCACGAGCAAATGCAGATCGCGATCGACGCGATCCATGAACTGGTCCGCGAAGGCGGCAAGCCGGAATGGGACTGGCAGCCGGCTGCGAAGAACGAGCCGCTGATTGCACGCGTGTCGGAACTGGCGCAAGACAACCTGCTCGCCGCTTATCAGATTCGCGACAAGCAAGCCCGTTCGACCAAGCTGAAGGAAGTCTACGCAGCCGTGTCGGCGAAGCTGGAAGAAGACGCTGCGGCAGGCGGTACGGTCGCGGCCGACAAGGCAACGGTCGGCAACGTCCTGTTCGACATCGAAGCGAAGATCGTCCGTTCGCAGATCCTGAACGGCGAGCCGCGTATCGACGGTCGCGACACGCGTACCGTGCGCCCCATCGAAATCCGCACCGGCGTGCTGCCGCGTACGCACGGCTCGGCACTGTTCACGCGTGGCGAAACCCAGGCTCTGGTGGTCGCGACGCTCGGTACGAAGGGCGACGAGCAGAACATCGACGCGCTCGAAGGCGAGTACCGCGAACGCTTCATGCTCCACTACAACATGCCGCCGTTCGCGACCGGCGAAACGGGCCGCGTCGGTTCGCCGAAGCGCCGTGAAATCGGTCACGGCCGTCTGGCCAAGCGCGCGCTGGCTGCGTGCCTGCCGAGCGCCGACGAATTCGGCTACTCGATCCGCGTGGTGTCGGAAATCACGGAATCGAACGGTTCGTCGTCGATGGCTTCGGTGTGCGGCGGTTGCCTCGCACTGATGGACGCAGGCGTGCCGATGAAGGCGCACGTTGCCGGCATCGCGATGGGCCTGATCCTCGAAGGCAACAAGTTCGCTGTGCTGACCGACATCCTTGGCGACGAAGATCACCTCGGCGACATGGACTTCAAGGTGGCGGGTACGGAAAACGGCGTGACCGCGCTGCAGATGGACATCAAGATCCAGGGCATCACCAAGGAAATCATGCAGGTCGCCCTCGCGCAAGCGAAGGAAGGCCGTATGCACATCCTGAGCAAGATGACCTCGGCCGTGGCCGGCGCGAACACGCAACTGTCGGAGTTCGCACCGCGCATGATCACCATCAAGATCAACCCGGAAAAGATCCGCGACGTGATCGGCAAGGGTGGTTCGGTGATCCGCGCGCTGACGGAAGAAACCGGCACGACGATCGATATTTCGGACGACGGCGTCGTCACCATCGCCAGCACGAGCAGCGAAGGGATGGCCGAAGCGAAGAAGCGTATCGAGAACATCACGCTGGAAGTCGAAGTGGGCCAGGTGTACGAAGGCACCGTGCTCAAGCTGCTCGACTTCGGCGCGATCGTGAACATCCTGCCGGGCAAGGACGGTCTGCTGCATATCTCCGAAATCGCCAACGAGCGTATCAAGGACATCAACGACTACCTGAAGGACGGCCAGCAAGTGAAGGTCAAGGTCATCCAGACGGACGAGAAGGGCCGCGTGCGTTTGTCGGCCAAGGCGTTGCTGAACGACGCGCCGCAAGGCGAACCGACGCCGCAGTAATGCGGTAGCAGGGCAACGGCCGGCAGCGCGAACGCGCGCCGGCCGTTTTTCATGTAGGGTGGATTGCATTGCAAACTGGCGCGAAACGGCGGGAAATTTGCTCCTCCGCACTCCGTTTGCAACGTTATCCAGACCTTGGGGGTCACGTCGATGAAAGCGATCGAAATTACGGAATTCGGTGATCCGGATGTCCTGAAACTCGCCGAGCGGCCCACGCCGCAACTGAAAGCAGGCGAGGTGCTGATCAAGGTGGCGGCCTCGGGTGTCAACCGGCCCGACGTGTTTCAGCGCAAGGGCGGCTACGCGCCGCCGCCGGGCGCGTCGGATCTGCCGGGCCTTGAGGTCGCGGGGGAAATTGTCGGCGGCACGATCGACGAGAAGCACAATCCGTTTGGCCTGAAGATAGGCGATCGCGTGTGCGCGCTGCTGGCCGGCGGCGGCTATGCGGAACTGGCCGCGGCGCCGCTCGCGCAGTGTCTGCCGGTGCCGGCTGGATTGTCGGATGTCGAGGCGGCATCGCTGCCGGAAACGTTCTTCACCGTGTGGAGCAACGTATTCGAGCGGGCGTATCTCGGCGCGGGCGAAGGCGGGGCAAACGAAACGCTGCTGGTGCAGGGCGGTTCGAGCGGGATCGGCGTGACGGCAATCCAGATTGCGCATGCGCTGGGCTTCCGGGTGTTCGCCACGGCGGGGACCGACGAGAAATGCCGCGCCTGCGAGGCGCTCGGCGCGGAGCGGGCGATCAACTACAAGTCCGAAGATTTCGTCGAGGTCATCAAATCGCTGACGAATGACCGAGGCGTGGACGTGATTCTCGACATGGTGGGCGGCAACTACGTCCCGCGCGAATTGACCGCGCTCGCCGATGGTGGCCGAATTGTGATGATCGCGACGCTGGGCGGCGTGAAGGCGGAACTGAATCTGGCGGAAATACTACGCCGCCGTCTCACGCTCACAGGCTCGACGTTGCGTCCGCGGCCGGTCGAGTTCAAGGCGAAGATCGCAGCGCAGTTGAAGGAACGGGTGTGGCCGCATCTCGAAGATGGCCGCATCAAACCGGTGATCTACAAGGTATTCCCGGCGGCGCAGGCGGCTGAAGCGCATGCGCTCATGGAAAGCAGCACGCACGTCGGCAAGATCATGCTGAGCTGGGATGCCGGTGTTTGACATGGTGCAGGCCTGACAGGCGCGGTTTGACCCAATCCGCCTGCTCGAAGTAAAATTCCGTGTTTTGCGTGCGCCTCGTGATGTCAGCGGGCGGGTGGTTCCGACAAACTCGCGGTGCACATTCGGCTCAAACCGGATTCGCCGTTACGACAAGCCGAGACGATGCCGAAGCAACGAGCAAAACTGGTAGTAGGTAACTGGAAGATGCACGGGCGTCTCGCTGAGAACGCGGCCCTGCTCGAAGCGGTAGCGCAGGGCGCTGCCGAGTTGCCTGAAAGCGTGCGAGTTGGCGTTTGTGTGCCGTTTCCGTATCTGGCGCAAGCGCAGGCACTGCTGGCGGGCAGCCGGGTAGCGTGGGGCGCGCAGGATGTCTCCGAGCACACGCAGGGCGCTTACACCGGCGAAGTGGCCGCCGCCATGATCGTGGATTTTGGCTCGTCGCTGGTCGTGGTTGGGCACTCGGAGCGGCGTACCTATCACCATGAAGGTGCTGAGCTGGTGGCCGTCAAGACGCAGCGTGCGCTCGAGGCAGGTTTGACGCCGATCGTCTGCGTGGGCGAAACGCTGGAACAGCGAGAAGCGGGCGAAATGCATCAGGTGGTCGGCGAGCAGATCGATGCCGTGCTGGCGAAGCTGTCGGCACAAGAGGCGGTGCGCATCGTGGTGGCGTATGAGCCTATCTGGGCCATCGGCACCGGCAAGAGCGCCACGTCGCAACAGGCGCAAGAGGTGCACGCATTTTTGCGCGAGCGTCTGGTCGCCAAGGGTGCTCAAGATGTGCCGCTGTTGTACGGCGGCAGCGTGAAGCCGGAAAATGCGGAAGAATTGTTCCGTGAGCCGGATATCGACGGCGGCCTCGTGGGCGGCGCGTCATTGAAGTACAAGGATTTCCTGGCAATCTGCGAAGCGGCCGGCGCGGTAAGCGTCACGCAATAAATCGGGCGGATTGCAGGGGCGAAGCAGGCTCCATTGCGTGCGGTGCATCTCGTGCCGCGCGATTAATAAAGACTCAGGTGAGTGTGATGCTGTATTTGAAAACTTTGATTATCGTCGTGCAGTTGTTGTCGGCACTTGGGGTGATTGGCCTCGTGTTGCTGCAGCACGGAAAGGGCGCTGACATGGGCGCTGCTTTTGGTAGTGGCGCGTCGGGTAGTTTGTTCGGCGCGACGGGTTCGGCCAACTTCCTTTCGCGTACCACGGCCATTCTGGCGGCAATCTTTTTTATTACCACGCTGACGCTCACGTATCTCGGTGCGTATCGCGCGAAGCCTTCTGCTGGCTTGCTCGGCACAGTAGCGACGGCACCGGTTGCAGCCTCGTCGGCAAGCATGCCGGCAGGTGCGTCGGTCGTTGCGCCGGCTACTGCCGCGTCGACTCCGGGCCAGGACGTGCCGAAATAAATTTTCGTTCTGTGTGCTCTTGTGCGTTGAACAATCTGTTTAAACAAGTTACAATTCAAGTCTTGAAGCGATTCGCGGGTTTTATAAGTTGATTTCCCGGATTGCAGACAGTGCCGACGTGGTGAAATTGGTAGACACGCTATCTTGAGGGGGTAGTGGCGAAAGCTGTGCGAGTTCGAGTCTCGCCGTCGGCACCAATGTTATCTAATGCCAGCCGCTTGCTTCGCTCTCGGCTGGCATTTTCGCTTCTGGCTGGGTGTTTGCGTTAAGCTTGCAACGTCAAGCACGCCGAAGTGATTTCGCGTCAGGTGAGTCCCCTCCCTGGCAGCATTCACAACCAACCGATTGAGGATAGTCTTGAACCTCGCAGCCTATTACCCCGTCTTGTTGTTTCTCCTGGTGGGCACTGGTTTAGGCGTGGCATTGGTCAGTATCGGCAAGATCCTCGGTCCGAACAAGCCCGATACCGAGAAGAACGCACCGTACGAGTGCGGCTTCGAAGCATTCGAGGACGCGCGCATGAAGTTCGACGTGCGCTATTACCTTGTCGCCATTCTCTTCATTATTTTCGACCTTGAAACCGCGTTCCTGTTTCCGTGGGGCGTCGCCCTGCGTGACATCGGCTGGCCGGGCTTCATGGCAATGATGATTTTCCTGCTCGAATTCCTGTTGGGTTTCGCCTACATCTGGAAGAAGGGCGGCCTCGACTGGGAATGATGGATTAATCGCCGGTTTGCGTGGGTGGCCAACGCTCGCCGCCCCGTCTGGAGTGGAAAGCAAATGAGTATCGAAGGGGTCTTGAAGGAAGGGTTTGTCACCACCACGGCTGACAAGCTGATCAACTGGACGCGTACCGGCTCCCTGTGGCCGATGACGTTCGGTCTTGCGTGTTGCGCGGTCGAGATGATGCATGCGGGTGCAGCCCGTTATGACCTCGACCGTTTTGGCGTTGTGTTTCGTCCAAGTCCGCGACAGTCGGACGTGATGATCGTCGCCGGCACGCTGTGCAACAAGATGGCGCCCGCTCTGCGCAAGGTCTACGATCAGATGGCCGAGCCGCGCTGGGTGATCTCGATGGGCTCGTGCGCGAACGGCGGCGGCTACTACCACTACTCGTATTCGGTGGTGCGGGGCTGTGACCGGATCGTGCCGGTCGACGTCTATGTGCCGGGTTGTCCGCCGACCGCCGAAGCGCTGGTCTACGGCGTGATCCAGCTCCAGGCCAAGATCCGTCGCACCAACACCATCGCCCGTCAATAAGGCCAAAGCCTCCCCACTATATGGCAAGCAAACTCGAGACCCTCAAAGCGAACCTCGAGGCGGCCTTTGGCGGCCGCCTGCAGAGCGTCACCGAAGCAATCGGTGAACTGACGATCGTTGTAAAGGCAAGTGAATATCTCGACGTGCTCACGCATCTGCGTGACGACGCTGCGCTGCATTTCGAGCAACTCGTCGATCTGTGCGGCGTCGACTATCAGACCTACGGCGATGGTTCGTACGACGGTCCGCGTTTCGCTGCGGTGCTGCATCTGCTGTCGGTATCGAACAACTGGCGTTTGCGCGTGCGTGTATTCGCGCCGAACGACGACGTGCCGCTCATCCCGTCGGTGGTCGATGTGTGGAGTTCGGCCAACTGGTACGAGCGCGAAGCCTTCGACCTGTACGGTATCGTCTTTGAAGGTCACCCGGACCTGCGCCGCATCCTGACCGACTACGGTTTCATCGGTCACCCGTTCCGTAAGGATTTCCCGATTTCCGGCTACGTCGAAATGCGCTACGACCCGGAAGAGAAGCGCGTCGTCTATCAGCCTGTGACGATCGAGCCGCGGGAAATCACGCCGCGCGTGATCCGCGAGGATCGCTATGGCGGTCTGAAACACTAAGAGAACGCCATGGCAGAGATTAAAAACTACACGCTCAACTTCGGCCCGCAGCACCCGGCCGCGCACGGTGTGCTGCGCCTCGTGCTCGAACTCGACGGCGAAGTCATCCAGCGCGCCGACCCGCACATCGGTCTTCTGCACCGCGCCACCGAGAAGCTGGCCGAAACCAAAACGTTCATCCAGTCCGTGCCGTACATGGACCGTCTCGACTACGTGTCGATGATGGTCAACGAGCACGGCTACGTGATGGCCATCGAAAAGCTGCTCGGCATCGACGTGCCGGTACGTGCGCAATACATTCGCGTGCTGTTCGACGAAATCACGCGCGTGCTGAACCACCTGATGTGGATCGGCTCGCACGCGCTCGACGTCGGCGCGATGGCGGTGTTTCTGTATGCGTTCCGTGAACGCGAAGACCTGATGGACGTGTACGAAGCCGTATCCGGCGCCCGGATGCACGCGGCTTACTACCGTCCGGGCGGCGTGTATCGCGATCTGCCTGACGCAATGCCGCAATACAAGGCGTCGAAGATTCGTAATGCGAAGGCACTGTCGAAGATGAACGAAACCCGCCAGGGTTCGTTGCTCGACTTCATCGACGACTTCTTCACGCGTTTCCCGCATTGCGTAGACGAATACGAAACGCTCCTCACCGACAACCGCATCTGGAAGCAGCGTCTGGTGGGGATTGGCGTGGTGAGTCCCGAGCGTGCGTTGCAGCTCGGCATGACGGGCGCGATGCTGCGCGGCTCGGGCATCGAGTGGGACCTGCGCAAGAAGCAGCCGTACGAAGTGTATGACAAGCTGGACTTCGACATTCCGGTTGGCGTGAACGGCGACTGCTACGACCGCTACCTGGTCCGTGTTGAAGAAATGCGTCAATCTACCCGGATCGCGAAACAGTGCGTTGAGTGGTTGCGCAAGAATCCGGGCCCCGTGATGGTCGACAATCACAAGGTTGCGCCGCCGTCGCGAGTGGGCATGAAGTCGAACATGGAAGAGCTGATTCACCATTTCAAGCTCTTCACGGAAGGCTTCCATGTGCCGGAAGGCGAGGCGTACGCCGCTGTCGAACATCCGAAGGGCGAGTTCGGCATCTATCTCATCTCCGATGGCGCGAACAAGCCGTATCGCCTGAAGATTCGCGCACCGGGTTATGCGCATCTGTCCGCGCTCGACGAAATGGCGCGCGGTCACATGATCGCGGACGCCGTGACGATCATCGGTACGCAAGACATCGTGTTTGGCGAAATCGATCGTTAAGAGCGGTTTTCATCGTGGCGTGCGCGTCGAAGTCGTAGCACAGGCGCACGTCAAGCAAAGGAACGCCGGGTCTGTCGCAACGGGTAGCAAGCGACAGGTTTTCGTTCGGTAGGAATTGAAAGAGTCGTGTCTGAAAATGATCTCAGCTGAAGGCCTGAAAGAAATCGATCGTGCGATCGCGAAGTACCCCGCCGGTCTGCAACAGTCCGCCGTCATGGCGGCGTTGGCCGTTGCTCAGGAAGAGCATGGCTGGCTGACGCCCGACCTGATGCAGTTCGTCGCGGACTATCTCGGCATGCCCGCTGTCGCGGTGCAGGAGGTCGCGACCTTCTACACGATGTTCGAGACGTCGCCGGTCGGCAAGTACAAGATCACGCTCTGCACGAACCTGCCGTGCCAGCTCGGCCCGGATGGCGGCTCGGAAAGCGCTGCGGAATACCTGAAGCAGAAGCTTGGTATCGACTTCGGCGAAACCACGGCAGATGGCAAGTTCACCTTGAAAGAAGGCGAGTGCATGGGCTCGTGTGGCGACGCACCGGTCATGCTGGTGAACAACCATCGCATGTGCAGCTTTATGAGCCGCGCGAAAATCGACCAGCTGCTCGAGGAGCTTTCGAAATGACGTCTCTCCACGATCGTCACATCAAACCGCTGATTCTCGCCGGCCTGAACGGCGACAACTGGCATCTCGAAGACTACGCAGCGCGCGGCGGTTACGTCCAGCTGCGCCGTATTCTCGAAGAGAAGATTCCGCCTGAGCAGGTCATTGCGGACGTCAAGGCATCGGGTCTGCGCGGCCGCGGCGGTGCAGGCTTCCCGACCGGTCTGAAGTGGAGCTTCATGCCGCGCCAGTTCCCGGGGCAGAAGTACCTCGTCTGCAATTCGGACGAAGGCGAACCGGGTACGTTCAAGGACCGCGACATCCTGCGCTGGAATCCGCATGCGTTGATCGAAGGCATGATCATCGGCGCGTACGCGATGGGTATCAGCGTGGGCTACAACTATATCCACGGTGAAATCTTCGCCGAGTACAAGCGTTTCGAAGCAGCGCTCGACGAAGCACGCGCCGCCGGTTACCTCGGCGACAACATCATGGGCTCGGGCTTCTCGTTCCAGTTGCACGCGCATCATGGTTACGGCGCGTACATCTGCGGCGAAGAAACCGCGCTGCTCGAATCGCTGGAAGGCAAGAAAGGCCAGCCGCGCTTCAAGCCGCCGTTCCCGGCGAGTTTTGGCGTGTACGGCAAGCCGACCACGATCAACAACACCGAAACGTTTGCTGCGGTGCCATTCCTGCTGTCGGTCGGCCCGCAGGCTTATCTGGAACTCGGCAAGCCGAACAACGGCGGCACAAAGATTTTCTCGGTTTCGGGTGACGTGGAACGTCCGGGCAACTACGAAGTGCCGCTCGGCACGCCGTTCGCAACCCTGCTGGATCTCGCCGGCGGCATGCGCGGTGGCAAGAAGATCAAGGCAGTGATTCCTGGTGGTTCATCGGCGCCGGTCATTCCGGGCGAGATGATGATGCACACGGACATGGACTACGACTCGATCGCCAAGGCAGGTTCGATGCTCGGTTCAGGCGCAGTGATCGTGATGGACGAAACGCGTTGCATGGTTCGTTCGCTGCTGCGTCTGTCGTACTTCTATTACGAAGAGTCTTGCGGTCAGTGCACGCCGTGCCGTGAAGGGACGGGCTGGCTGTATCGCGTGGTGCATCGTATCGAGCACGGCCAGGGTCGTCAGGAAGATCTGGATCTGCTGAACTCGGTGGCCGGCAACATCATGGGCCGTACGATTTGCGCGCTGGGCGATGCGGCAGCCATGCCGGTGCGCGGCATGCTCAAGCACTACTGGGACGAGTTCGCGTATCACGTCGAACACAAGCACTGCCTCGTGGGCGGTCATGCCGGCGCAGCAGCGGCTTCGGAAACGGTGGCGGCCTGAACGACAGGCGCCGGCACACACAAGCGTCAACCGCGGGGGTCATCGCCGTGTGGCGATGAACGGGCGAACGATTGAGCGGTAACAGGTTAAGGAAGATTGACCATCATGGTTGAACTTGAAATAGACGGCAGGAAAGTAGAGGTACCGGAAGGCAGCATGGTGATCCAGGCTGCGCATAAGGTCGACACGTATATTCCGCACTTCTGCTATCACAAGAAGCTGTCGATTGCGGCCAATTGCCGGATGTGTCTGGTCGACGTCGAAAAGATGCCGAAGGCCGTTCCCGCCTGTGCTACGCCGGTGTCGGCGGGCATGATCGTGCGGACCAAGTCCGACAAGGCGGTGCAGGGCCAGCAAGCTGTGATGGAATTCCTGCTGATCAACCACCCGCTCGATTGCCCGATCTGCGACCAGGGCGGCGAATGCCAGTTGCAGGATCTGGCGGTGGGCTACGGCAAGTCGGCCTCGCGCTACAGCGAAGAAAAGCGCGTGGTGTTCCACAAGAACGTCGGCCCGCTGATCTCCATGGAAGAAATGTCGCGCTGCATTCACTGCACGCGTTGCGTCCGCTTCGGCCAGGAAATTGCCGGCGTGATGGAGCTGGGCATGCTGGGCCGCGGCGAGCATTCGGAAATCACTTCGTTCGTCGGCAAGACGGTCGACTCCGAACTGTCCGGCAACATGATCGACCTGTGCCCGGTGGGTGCGCTCACCAGCAAGCCGTTCCGCTACAGCGCCCGTACGTGGGAACTGTCGCGTCGCAAGTCGGTGAGCCCGCACGATTCGGTTGGCGCGAATCTGGTGGTGCAGGTCAAGAATAATCGCGTGATGCGCGTGCTGCCGTTCGAGAACGAATCCATCAACGAATGCTGGATCTCGGACAAGGACCGCTTCTCGTACGAAGGTCTGAACAGCCCGGAACGTCTCACCAAGCCCATGCTCAAGCAAGGTGGCAAGTGGGTCGAGACCGACTGGCAAACCGCGCTCGACTACGTCGTCAAGGGCCTGAAGGGCATCAAGGGCGACCACGGCGCAGACGCGCTGGCCGCACTGGGCAGCGCCCATAGCACGGTCGAAGAACTGTTCCTGTTGAAGCAACTTGCGCAAGCGGTCGGCACGCCTAACGTCGACTTCCGTCTGCGCCAGTCGGATTTCTCGGCGCCCGTGAGCGGCGCACCGTGGCTCGGCGCGAGGATCGCCGATCTGTCGAATCTGGACGCCGCGATCGTGATCGGCTCCGACCTGCGTCGCGATCATCCGTTGTTCGCAGCCCGTCTGCGTCAGGCGGCCAAGAGCGGCACCAAGCTCACGCTCGTGCAGGCCACGGCTGACGACGCGCTGATCCCGCAAGCCGAACGCGTGGTGGCTGCACCGTCGGCATGGCTGGCTGAGATCGCCGGTATCGCGGGTGCCGTTTCCGAAGCACGCGGTGTGGCCCTGCCGGAAGCGTTTGCTGGCACGCAGCCGAGCGATGCTCACAAGCAGGTTGCAGCGTCGTTGGCCACGGGCGAACACCGCCTCGTGCTGCTCGGCAACGCAGCGACCCGTCATCCGGACTTCTCGCGTATCCACGCCGCGGCGCAATGGATCGCGGACGCGACCGGCGCCACGCTCGGCTTCCTGACCGAAGGTGCCAACACGGTTGGTGCCCACTTGGTCGGCGCATTGCCGGGCGCGGGTGGTCTGAACGCACGTGAAGTGTTCGAACAGCCGCGCAAGGGTTACGTGCTGCTGAACCTCGAACCCGAGTTCGATACGGCGAATCCGGCGCAAGCGCTGGCCGCCTTGAACCAGGCTGAAATGGTCGTGGTGATGTCGCCGTTCCAGACCGGCGCGGAATACGCAGACGTGCTGCTGCCGATCGCCCCGTTCACGGAAACGGCCGGCACTTTCGTCAACGCGGAAGGCACCGTGCAGTCGTTCAACGGCGTCGTGCGCCCGCTCGGCGATACGCGTCCGGGCTGGAAGGTGTTGCGCGTGCTGGGTAGCCTGCTGGGTCTGCCGGGCTTCGAATTCGACACGTCCGAAGAAGTGCGCGCGGCTGCGCTGGGTGACGGCGAGATCGCCTCGCGTCTGTCCAACAAGACCGACGTCGTCGTGGCGCACGGCAGCGCAGCGAAGGCCGCAGACGGCGCCTTCGAACGCATCGCCGATGTGCCGATTTACCACGCCGACGCGCTGGTGCGCCGTGCGGAATCGCTGCATCTGACGGCGGCTGCGCGCACGGCCAACACGGTTGGTTTGCCGGCTGCGCTGTTCGACAAGCTGGGTCTGAAAGACGGTGACGCAGTGCGGGTACGTCAGGGCGAGCGCTCGGTGCAGTTGCCGGCCGTGCGCGATGCAAATCTTGCGGAGACAGTCGTCCGCGTATCGGCGGCCACGCCTGCCGGTGCAGCGCTGGGCAGCCTGTTCGGTGAACTGCTGGTGGAGAAGGCGTAAATGAGCTTGTTCGATTCGATCAACTCGGGCGGCACCCAGCTTCTCGGTGTGGCATGGCCCACGGTGTGGGCACTGGTGCGCATCCTGGTGGTATCCGTCGCGATCCTGCTGTGCGTGGCTTACCTGATTCTCTGGGAGCGTAAGCTGATCGGCTGGATGCACGTGCGTCTCGGTCCGAACCGCGTGGGTCCCGCTGGCTTGCTCCAGCCAATCGCTGACGTGCTGAAGCTGTTGCTGAAGGAAGTGATTCAGCCGGTGCAGGCAAGCCGCTGGATCTATCTGATTGCGCCGATCATGGTGGTGGTGCCGGCTTTCGCGGTCTGGGCGGTGATTCCGTTCCAGGCGGGCGCGGTGCTCGGCGACATCAACGCCGGCCTGCTCTACGCGATGGCGATTTCGTCGATCGGCGTGTACGGCGTGATTCTGGCCGGCTGGGCGTCGAACTCGAAATACGCGTTCCTCGGTGCCATGCGCGCGGCCGCGCAAATGGTGTCCTACGAAATTTCGATGGGCTTCGCGCTCGTCGTCGTGTTGATGACGGCCGGCACGCTGAACCTGTCGGACATCGTCGGTTCGCAGGAGCGCGGCATTTTCGCCAGCTACGGGCTGAACTTCCTCTCGTGGAACTGGCTGCCGCTCTTGCCCATGTTCGTCGTGTACTTCGTCTCGGGCATCGCCGAAACGAACCGCCATCCGTTCGACGTGGTGGAAGGGGAGTCGGAAATCGTCGCGGGTCACATGATCGATTACTCGGGTATGGCGTTCGCGCTGTTCTTCCTCGCCGAGTACATCAACATGATCGTGATCTCGGCGCTGGCCTCCACGCTCTTCCTGGGCGGCTGGAGTGCTCCGTTCGGCTTCCTGTCGTTCATCCCGGGCATTTTCTGGCTGGTACTGAAAGTGTTCCTGTTGCTGTCGGTGTTCATCTGGGCGCGTGCCACGTTCCCGCGTTACCGCTATGACCAGATCATGCGTCTCGGCTGGAAGGTGTTCATTCCGGTCAGCGTCATCTGGCTGGTGGTGGTCGGCTTCTGGATCATGTCGCCGTTGAACATCTGGAAATAAGGGCGGATAGAACCATGACCGCAATCCAAAACTTCTTCAAGACCTTCTTCCTCACGGAACTGCTGAAGGGCCTCGCGTTGACGGGACGTTACACGTTCCAGCGCAAGATCACGGTGCAGTTTCCGGAAGAGAAAACGCCTATTTCGCCGCGCTTTCGCGGGTTGCACGCGCTGCGCCGCTATGAAAACGGCGAAGAGCGCTGCATTGCCTGCAAGCTGTGCGAAGCGGTGTGCCCGGCGCTTGCCATTACGATCGAATCCGAAACGCGCGCGGACAACACGCGCCGTACCACGCGTTACGACATCGATCTGACCAAGTGCATCTTCTGCGGTTTCTGCGAGGAAAGCTGCCCCGTCGATTCGATCGTCGAGACGCACATCCTCGAGTATCACGGCGAGAAGCGCGGCGATCTGTACTTCACCAAAGACATGCTGCTGGCAGTGGGTGACCGCTACGAAACGGAAATCGCTGCGAACAAGGCAGCGGACGCACCTTATCGTTAAACGCGGGTTAAAACGCCGTTGCTGGAACGCCGCTGTTGAAATGCTTTTGCTTGACGTATCACGTTGCACCGGCCCGCTGTCGGGCCGTAGGCTGCTTGACCGCTGTAACGCGGCGCGCTTGTGCCAAAGAACAATGCCTGAAGATGGCCTAACGATGAACCGGTAATCATGGAATTCACGACCGTACTGTTCTACATCTTTGCTCTGCTCCTGGTGGTGTCGGGGTTGAAGGTGATCACCTCGCGCAACCCGGTGTCCTCGGCACTGTTCCTCGTGCTCGCGTTCTTCAACGCCGCCGCGATCTGGATGCTGCTGCAGGCCGAGTTCCTCGCCATCCTGCTGGTGCTGGTGTACGTGGGCGCGGTGATGGTGCTGTTCCTGTTCGTCGTGATGATGCTGGACATCAATCTCGACGTGCTGCGACGCGACTTCAAACGCTTCGTGCCAATGGCCACGGTAGTGGGCGCGATCATCGTGCTCGAAACCGCGCTGATTCTCTGGCACGGCTTCGGCGCCACCGTCACGGCGCTGCGCGACACGACAGTGGCTGCCGGCGGCGCAATGGAAGGCTGGTCGAATACGCGTCTGATCGGCAAGGTCATCTACACCGACTACATCTTCGCGTTCGAAGTGGCCGGTCTGGTGCTGCTGGTGGCGATCATCGCCGCGGTCGCACTGACCACGCGTCACGCGAAGGACAGCAAGCGCCAGCGCGTGAGCGATCAGGTGAAGGTGCGCGCGCAAGACCGCGTGCGCGTCGTGAAGATGCCGTCGGAGAAAACGGCGAAAACCCTCGCGGCGGAAGAAGCCGCCGCGGCAGCAGCGGCCCATGCAGAAGCGGCCGCGGCCGCCGCCGCAGCACCGGCTGCTGCAGCGCCCGCTAAAAATAGCTGAGAGGAGACAGGAGAAAAATTATGTTGACCCTTGCTCACTACCTTGTGCTCGGCGCGATCCTGTTTGCGATCAGCGTCGTCGGCATTTTCCTGAACCGCCGCAACGTCATCATCATCCTGATGGCGATCGAATTGATGCTGCTGGCGGTGAACACCAATTTCGTCGCGTTCTCGCATTACCTTGGCGACGTGCATGGCCAGATTTTCGTCTTCTTCGTGCTGACGGTTGCAGCGGCGGAAGCGGCAATCGGGCTGGCGATTCTGGTGACCCTGTTCCGTAGCCTCGACACGATCAATGTCGAGGATCTCGATCAGCTCAAAGGTTAATTTCAGGGCAAGACTGTTATGTCAACGACACTCAACGAAAACCTGTTGCTGGCCGTTCCGCTCGCACCGCTGGCTGGCTCCCTGATTGCCGGACTCTTCGGGAAAGCAGTGGGGCGCGCCGGAGCGCACACGGTCACGATCCTCGGCGTCGCGATCTCCTTCATTCTTTCGGCCATCGTGTTCCTCGACGTCATGAACGGCGCGAGCTTCAACGCGACGGTGTATGAATGGATGTCGGTGGGCAAGCTGAAGTTCGAAGTGGGCTTCCTCGTCGATTCGCTCACGGCGATGATGATGTGCGTGGTGACCTTCGTGTCGCTCATGGTGCACATCTACACGATTGGCTACATGGCCGAGGACGACGGCTACCAGCGCTTCTTCTCGTACATTGCGCTGTTCACGTTCTCGATGCTGATGCTCGTGATGAGCAACAACCTGCTGCAGCTGTTCTTCGGCTGGGAAGCGGTGGGTCTGGTGTCGTACCTGCTGATCGGTTTCTACTTCACCCGCGAAAGCGCGATCTACGCGAACATGAAGGCGTTCATCGTGAACCGCGTGGGCGACTTCGGCTTCCTGCTGGGCATTGGCTTGCTGCTGGCGTATGCCGGCTCGCTGAACTACGCGGACATCTTCTCGAAGAGCCACGAACTGGCGGCCATGAACTTCCCCGGCACGAGCTGGGGTCTGCTGACGGTTGCCTGTATCTGCCTCTTCATCGGCGCAATGGGTAAGTCGGCGCAGTTCCCGCTGCACGTGTGGCTGCCGGATTCGATGGAAGGCCCGACGCCGATCTCCGCACTGATTCACGCGGCAACCATGGTGACGGCCGGTATCTTCATGGTCACGCGCATGTCGCCGCTGTTCGAACTGTCGGATACGGCGCTGTCGTTTGTGACGATCATCGGTGCCATTACCGCGCTGTTCATGGGTTTCCTTGGCGTCGTCCAGAACGACATCAAGCGCGTGGTGGCGTACTCCACGCTGTCGCAACTCGGTTACATGACGGTGGCGCTCGGCGCATCGGCTTACCCGGTTGCCATGTTCCACCTGATGACGCACGCGTTCTTCAAGGCACTGCTGTTCCTTGGCGCGGGTTCGGTCATCATGGGCATGCACCACGATCAGGACATGCGCAACATGGGCGGCCTGCGCAAGTACATGCCGATCACGTGGATCACATCGCTGATCGGTTCACTGGCGCTGATCGGTACGCCGTTCTTCTCAGGCTTCTATTCGAAAGATTCGATCATCGACGCGGTGAAGCTGTCGAATCTGCCGGGTTCGGGCTTCGCATACTTCGCGGTGGTGGCGAGCGTGTTCGTCACGGCGCTGTATTCGTTCCGTATGTACTTCCTGGTGTTCCACGGCGAGGAGCGTTTCCGTAAGCCGAAGCATCCGGATTCGCCGATGGGCATCGAAGCCGCAGCGCAGGCAGCGCATGGTCACGATGACCACGGTCATGGGCACGGCGCTCATGGCCACGACGATCACGGCCATGCACACGAGCCGCATGAAAGCCCGTGGGTGGTGTGGGTGCCGCTGGTGCTCCTGGCCATTCCGTCGGTCATCATTGGTGCCATCGCCATTGGGCCGCTGTTGTTTGGCGATTACTTCCAGCACGGCGTGGTGTACGACAAGGTGATCTACGTCGCCGCCAATCACCCGGCTATGGCCGGGCTGGCCGAAGATTTCACCGGCTGGCTCGCAATGGGTCTGCATTCGGTGGCGGGCTTGCCGGTCTGGCTGGCGCTCGCTGGCGTGGTGGTGTCGTGGTTCCTGTATCTGCAACGTCCGGATCTGCCGCCGGTCATCCGCCGCGCCTTCGGCCCGATCTACACGCTGCTGGAGAACAAGTACTACCTGGACAAGATCAACGAAGTCGTGTTCGCGCGCGGTGCAGTGGCTATCGGCCGCGGGCTGTGGAAAGAGGGCGACGTGGTGGTGATCGACGGTATCGTCAACGGCAGCGCGCGCTTCATCGGCTGGTTCGCCGGTGTGATCCGCTTCCTTCAGTCGGGCTACATCTATCACTACGCGTTTGCCATGATCATCGGCATGCTGGGGCTCCTGACGCTGTTTGTAACGCTCGGCGGCAAATAAGAGAAGGCGAGGGGACACCACACAATGCACACGTTTCCGATTTTAAGTATCGCGATCTGGTTGCCGATCCTGTTCGGCCTCCTGGTCCTTGCTGTCGGTTCTGATCAGAACCCGGGCCCGGCGCGCTGGCTGTCGCTGGTGGGTTCGGTCATCAGTTTCATCGTGACGATTCCGCTGTTCACGAGTTTCGACTCGAGCACGGCGGATCTGCAGTTCGTCGAGAAAGCGACCTGGATCGAGCGCTTCAACATTACGTATCACCTGGGTGTCGACGGCATCTCGATGTGGTTCGTCGTGCTGACGGCGTTGATTACGGTGCTGGTGGTGATTGCCGGATGGCAGGTCATTACGAAGAACGTGGCCCAGTACTTCGCTTCGTTCCTGATCCTGTCGGGCATCATGGTCGGCGTGTTCAGTGCCACCGACGGCATGCTGTTCTATGTGTTCTTCGAAGCCACGCTGATTCCGATGTACATCATCATCGGCGTGTGGGGCGGTCCGAACCGGGTGTACGCCGCGTTCAAGTTCTTCCTGTACACGCTGATGGGCTCGCTGCTGATGCTGGTCGCGCTGCTGTATCTGTACACGCAGACGGGCACGTTCGATCTGGCAACGTGGCAGGCCGCCAAGCTCGGCATGACCCCGCAGGTGTTGCTCTTTATAGCCTTCTTCCTTGCCTTCGCCGTGAAGGTGCCCATGTGGCCGGTCCACACGTGGTTGCCTGACGCCCACGTGGAAGCGCCGACTGGCGGTTCGGTGGTGCTGGCTGCGATCATGCTGAAGCTCGGCGCGTACGGTTTCCTGCGCTTCTCGCTGCCGGTCACGCCCGACGCCAGCCACTTCCTCGCACCCGTGGTGATCACGCTGTCGCTGATCGCGGTGATCTACATCGGTCTCGTGGCAATGGTGCAGGCGGACATGAAAAAGCTGGTGGCGTATTCGTCCATCGCGCACATGGGCTTCGTCACGCTCGGTTTCTTCATCTTCAATCAACTCGGCGCGGAAGGCGCGATCGTGCAGATGATCTCGCACGGTTTCGTGTCGGGCGCGATGTTCCTGTGTATCGGCGTGCTGTATGACCGCATGCACTCGCGGCAGATCGCGGATTACGGCGGCGTCGTCAACGTGATGCCGAAGTTCGCCGCGCTGGTCATGCTGTTCGCGATGGCCAATTGCGGCCTGCCGGGCACCTCCGGGTTCGTCGGCGAATTCATGGTGATTCTGGCTGCGGTCCAGTACAACTTCTGGATTGCAGGCGGCGCCGCGGTCACGCTGATTCTCGGCGCGGCCTACACGCTGTGGATGTACAAGCGTGTGTACTTTGGCGCGGTGGCCAACGACCACGTGAAGAAACTGCTCGATATCAACAATCGCGAGTTCTTCATGCTGCTCGTGCTGGCCGCGCTGACGCTGTTCATGGGCCTGTATCCCAAGCCTTTTACCGATGTGATGCACGTATCCGTGGAAAACCTCCTCTCCCACGTTGCGCAGTCAAAGCTGCCGTTGCCACAGTAACGCAGAGCGGAGGAATTTAAAGACCATGCAAAACGCCCCTATGACTGCCCTGTTGCCTGACGGCCTGTTGATGCTCGCCGTCGTTGTCGCGTGGCTCAACGACACGTTTTTCGGCCAGGCGGGTCGACGCACGACCTATTTCATCGCGTTCTTCTCGACGCTGATCGCCGGCATCTGGTTCGCCGTCAACGCGTTCGATCCGCAAGTGCACTACTACTTCGCGCACATGTACGTGGTCGACTCGTTCGGCAGCATGATGAAAGCGGTGGTGTCGCTGGGTTACGCGGTGTCGATCGTGTACTCGCGCAGGTATCTCGAAGACCGCGATCTGTTCCGCGGTGACTTCTTCCTGCTCGGCATGTTCTCGCTGCTCGGCCAGCTGGTGATGATTTCGGGCAACAACTTCCTGACGCTGTACCTCGGTCTGGAATTGATGTCGCTCTCGCTCTACGCGGTGATCGCACTGCGTCGCGACGCGGCGCAGTCGAACGAAGCGGCCATGAAGTACTACGTGCTGGGCGCGCTGGCCTCCGGTTTCCTGCTGTACGGCATCTCGATGCTGTATGGCGCGACGGGCTCGCTCGACCTCAACGAAGTCTTCAAGGCCGTTGCATCGGGTCGCATCAACGACGTGGTGTTGCTGTTCGGCGTGATCTTCATCGTGGCGGGTGTGGCGTTCAAGATGGGCGCGGTGCCGTTCCACATGTGGGTGCCTGACGTGTATCAGGGTGCACCCACGGCCATGACGCTGCTGACGGGCGGTGGCCCGAAGGTCGCAGCGTTCGCGTGGGGCCTGCGGTTCCTGGTGATGGGCCTGTTGCCGCTGGCAGTGGACTGGCAGGAAATGCTGGTGATCCTCGCGGCGCTCTCGCTGATCGTCGGCAATATCACGGGTATCGTGCAGCGTAACGTCAAGCGGATGCTGGCTTACTCGGCCATCTCGAACATGGGCTTCGTGCTGCTAGGCCTGCTGGCCGGCGTGGTGGACGGCAAGACCGCCACCGCCGCGAGTGCCTACGGCTCGGCGATGTTCTACAGCATCGTTTATCTGATCACCACACTCGGCACCTTCGGTATCGTGATGCTGCTCGCACGCCGCGAATTCGAAGCCGAGACGCTCGACGACTTCAAGGGCCTCAATCAGCGCAGCCCGGTGTTTGCGTTCGTGATGATGATCATGATGTTCTCGCTCGCAGGTGTGCCGCCAGCGGTTGGCTTCTACGCCAAGCTGGCCGTGCTCGAAGCGACCATGAACGCGGGTCTCACGTGGCTGGCCGTGCTGGCCGTGATTACGTCGCTGTTTGGCGCGTTCTACTACCTGCGTATCGTCAAGCTGATGTACTTCGACGAGCCGCAGGACACGAGCCCGATCAAGGCCGATGTCTGCAACCGCGCGTTGCTGGCCATCAACGGTATCGCCGTGCTGGTGCTGGGTCTGGTTCCTGGGCATCTGTTGACTGCTTGTCTGCAAGCGATCACCCATACGCTGCCGTTCTGATGTCGGCAGCAGGGTGGTTTATCGTGTTGTTGGCGCTCGTCGGCGCCAACCTGCCGTTTCTGAATCAACGCCTCTTCGCCTTCGTCCCCATGAAGGCGGAAAAGAAGAGTGCGTGGCTGCGAATTGCCGAGCTTATCGTGCTGTATCTCGTGGTTGGCGCGCTCGGCTTCATGCTGGAGGCGCGGGCGGGCAACCGCTTCGATCAGGGCTGGCAGTTTTACGCCATCACGTTTAGCCTCTTCATCGTGTTTGCGTTTCCCGGTTTCACCTTCCAGTATCTCGTCAAACGGCGCTGACGGCTCGAGCCGTCGCGCTTCACGCTGTCCTGAGGTCGCACATGGCTGAACTTCCCGATCACGACGCCGCGCTCACCGAGACCTGCCTTGAGAGCAAAACGCTCCATCAGGGCCCGTTCCTGACACTCAAGTGCGACACCGTCCGTCTGCCGGACGGCAAGAGCGCCACCCGCGAATACGTCAAGCATCCGGGCGCGGTGATGGTGATCCCGCTGTTCGACGACGGCCGCGTGCTGCTGGAATGCCAGTACCGCTATCCGATCGGCAAGGTCATGTACGAATATCCGGCGGGCAAGCTGGATCCGAACGAAGGCGCACTGGCCTGTGCGAAGCGCGAGCTGCGTGAGGAAACGGGTTATACGGCGCGCGAATATATCTACGTGACGCGTATCCACCCGATCATTTCGTACTCCACCGAATTCATCGACATCTATCTGGCGCGTGGGCTGACCGCGGGCGAGCGCAAGCTCGACGACGGCGAGTTTCTCGAACTGTTCACTGCGACGGTGCCCGAGGTATCGGAATGGGTGCGGACCGGCAAGATCAGTGATGTGAAAACCATCATTGGCACTTTCTGGCTGGAGAAGGTGCTGGCCGGTACATGGCCGACGGCTGAGCCCGAGCCCAATTAAGCAGCGGCAGACAGAGGGACGGCGAGCGCAACGCTCGCCTGTCGCCGCAGCGCGCGGTTTTCCCCACCTGGCTTCATCTCAGCATTACCCCTCCATCACTCTCACGACTGCCGTCGCGTCATAGACGCGCTCGCCTCGCTCCCACCCCCATTCCCGCTTGATGTGCCGTCGGCGAGCATCCGTCCGGCGGGGTAGAATCGCGCACGCACGCTTGATTGTTCCTGCACGGGAAAAGCGTGCCTCAGTCGTCCCAGCAAAATTTACGAACGACCGTTCACAAATTTAGATTTTGCGCTAAACTCATACGCAAGCCCTGATTCCACATGAAGGTCCTCGATTTACAGTGCCCGCACGGCCACCGGTTTGAAGGCTGGTTTGCTTCAGCCGAAGACTTTGAGTCACAGTTGTCCCGCAAGCTGGTCGCATGTCCGATCTGCAGCGCGACCGAAGTCAGCCGTTTGCCCTCGGCGCCCCGGCTGAATCTGTCCGGTGCGTCCGAATCGCAAGCTCCGGCGGGTGCTGAGAACAGGCAGGCGCGCGTGCTGCGCGCGTTGCGCGAGGTACTGGAAAAGACCGAGAACGTGGGCGACCGCTTCGCCGAGGAAGCACGGCGCATTCACTACAATGAAGCGCCCGCACGCAATATTCGCGGTGTCACGACACCGGAAGATGCGAAAGCCTTGGTCGAAGAAGGCATTGAAGTGATGCCGTTGCCGGCCCCGGCCGCGCTGAAGGAACCGCTGCAGTAAGGCAGTGGCTCACTGGCGGCAGGGCGGTCGCGGCCAGGAGACACTGCGCATGAATCTGGATTATTCCCCCGCCGACGACGCGTTACGCGCCGACATCCGCGCCTGGCTCGAAGCGAATCTGCCGCAAGAGCTGAGCCACAAGGTCCTCAATCACAAGCGTCTGAATCGCGCTGACTTCGCGAACTGGCACAAGCTGCTCGGCAAGCGCGGCTGGTCGGTCGTCGCGTGGCCCGCCGAATACGGCGGCCCCGGCTGGAACGCGACCCAGCGGCATATCTGGGACGAAGAGTGCGCGCGCGTCGGGGCACCGGCCGTGCTGCCGTTCGGCGTCTCGATGGTCGCGCCGGTGCTGATGAAGTACGGCACTGAAGCGCAAAAGCGCCACTACTTGCCGCGCATTCTGGACGGCACCGACTGGTGGTGTCAGGGCTATTCCGAGCCAGGCTCCGGTTCCGATCTCGCGTCGTTGCGTACGCGCGCTGAGCGTGTCGGCGATCACTACGTGGTGAACGGCCAGAAGACATGGACCACGCTCGGCCAGCACGCCGACATGATGTTCTGCCTCGTGCGCACCGACAGCGGCGCGAAGAAGCAAGAGGGCATTTCGTTCCTGCTGATCGACATGAAAACGCCGGGCATCACCGTGCGTCCCATCATCACGCTCGACGAAGACCACGAAGTCAACGAAGTGTTCTTCGAGGACGTGAAGGTGCCGGTCGAGAATCTGGTCGGCGAAGAGAATCGCGGCTGGACTTACGCCAAATATCTGCTCGGTCACGAGCGCACCAACATTGCGCGGGTGGGTCAATCGAAGCGCGAACTGGTCTTTCTCAAGCGCCTCGCGCTTGAGCAGAAAAAGAACGGCAAGCCGCTGCTGCTCGATCCGGTTTTCGGTGCCAAGGTGGCAAGCCTCGAAATCGAACTGCTGGCGCTGGAAGTCACCGTGCAACGGGTGGTCGCGAATGAAGCGGGCGGCCGTGGGCCGGGACCGGAAGCGTCGATGCTGAAGATCAAGGGTACGGAAGTCCAGCAAGGATTGACCGAGCTGATGGTCGAGGCGGTTGGGCCGCTTGCTGCGCCATTCGATGTGCCTTTCCTCGAAGGAGAACGCGAGCACAGCATTGCCGGCGACGATGACGCCGCGCCGCTCGCCGCGTACTACTTCAACTTCCGCAAGACGTCGATTTACGGCGGCTCGAACGAAATTCAAAAGAACATCATCGCGCAGATGATTCTCGGACTCTGAGGAGCGGCGCATGGACTTTACTTTTACCGACGAACAGCAGCAATTCGCCGACGCGTTGCGCCGCTATCTGGACAAGAACTACGGTTTCGAGGCACGTCAGGCCATCGTGCGTTCGGACGCGGGCGTGTCGGACACGCACTGGAATGCGTTCACGGAGCTGGGCTTGACGGCCTTGCCGGTGCCGGAAGAGCAGGGTGGTTTCAATGGCTCGCCGGTGGATCTGCTGGTGGTGATGCAGGAGCTTGGCCGGGCGCTGGTGATCGAGCCGTACTGGGCGACGGCCGTGGGCATCGAGGCGCTGCGTCTGGCGGGATCGGCGCGCGCCGGAAACAGCGAGGACACCGCGTTGCTCGAACGCGCGGCTCAAGGCGAGATCAAGCTGGCGGTGGCGTTTCACGAACCGCATGCACGCTACGATCTGTTCTCAGTCGAAACCACGGCAACGCAGCAGGGCGAGCACGTCACGCTGAAGGGCGACAAATCGGTCGTCCTGCATGGTGCACAGGCCGATTACTGGATCGTGCCCGCGCGTTTCGATGGCGAGATTGCCTTGTTCGTCGTGGCGCGTGATGCGGCCGGTGTACAGGTGACGGATTATCGGACGATCGACGGCCAGCGTGCCGCCAATCTGAAGTTCGATAGCACGTCGGCGCGCCGCCTGGGTGGCAGCGAAGCTGGCGCGGCAACGCTCGAACATATCGCCGACTATGGCACGCTGCTGCTATGCGCAGAAGCCATCGGTGCACTCGACGCGCTGAACCATGCCACTGCCGAATACACGAAAACGCGTCAGCAATTCGGTCAACCCATCGCGCGCTTCCAGGCGCTACAGCATCGCATGGTCGAAATGCTGATTCACGCCGAGCAGGCGCGCTCGGTCACGTATCTGGCGGCGGTGCGTTATTCGAGCAGCGATGCCGAGGTACGACGCAGCGCAGTGTCGGCCGCGAAGGTACGCGTGGGGCAGGCGGCGCGCTTCGTCGGCCAGCAGGCGGTGCAGTTGCACGGCGGCATGGGCGTGACGAATGAAGTGGCGGCCGCGCATCTGTTCAAGCGGTTGGCTATCATTGAAACGACGCTAGGCGATGTCGATCATCATCTTGCGCGTTTCGCGGCGCTGCCTGGTTTCGCCCGCGCCGAAGTCTGATCCCTGAGTCCGATCTGAACGAACGAGGTGTCACGATGGGTTTGAGTTTCGAAGATATGGAAGTCGGCTCGGTCATCGAATGCGGCGAACATACGTTCACGCGTGAAGAGATCGTGCAGTTTGCCGGGCAATTCGATCCACAACCGTTCCACATCGACGACGCGGCGGCAGCCGCCTCGCCGTTCGGCGGGCTGATCGCGAGCGGCTGGCATACCTGTTCGGTGATGATGGGGATGCTGGTGCGTAACGCGTTCAAGGACTCGACGTCGATGGGTTCACCGGGCATCGACGAAATCCGCTGGTTGAAGCCTGTACGCGTGGGCGACACGATCCGCATGCTCAACAAGGTGCTCGACAAACGGGTGTCGTCGAGCAAACCGGATCGCGGCATTGTCGAGACGCAATGGGAAGGCATCAACCAGCACGGCGAGACAGTGATTACGGTGCGCTCGAAGGGCCTGTTCGGCTTGCGTCATCCAGGCGGTGCCGCATGAAGCGCGATGTGGTGGCGCTGGATGCCGAGGGCTTGCGGGCGCTGGTGGGCGGTGCGCCGCTCGTGAGCGACTGGCTCGCCATCAGCCAGTCGCGCGTGAATGACTTCGCGCAGGCCACGGGCGATCATCAATGGATTCATGTCGACCCGGAGCGGGCGCGGCGCGAGTCGCCGTTTGGCGGCCCGATCGCGCACGGCTTTCTGACGCTGTCGCTGATTCCTTCACTGTTGCAGGAGACGGTCAGGCTTCAGCAACGGATGGGTGTCAACTACGGACTGAACCGGGTTCGCTTCACTTCACCTGTGCCGGTTGATTCACAGGTACGCGCCAGCTTCGCGGTGGCAAGCGTGACCGATGTGGACGACAAAGGGGTGCAGGTGGTGTGGAACGTGACGCTGGAACGGCAGGGCAGTGAGCGGCCGGTCTGCGTGGCGGAATTCATCACGCGGCATTACTTCTAGTTTTAGCGCGACGCGCGTTCAGGCGCGTTTGTCCATGCGCTAACGAATGCGGGCGGCTTGGTGGCCGCCCGCATTTTCAATGCGCGCGCACGCTATGCATCAGCGTGCGCTTCCAAACCAACGCGCAGCTCACCTCACGACCGCGTGATCGGCATCTCCACCCGCGCCGCTGCACCCGCATCCATGTGACGCGCCAGTTCGAGCTTGGCGATCGCATTGCGGTGAACTTCATCAGGGCCATCGGCAAAGCGCAGCGTACGCGCTGACGTATAGGCATAAGCCAGCGGGAAATCTTCACTAAGCCCCGCCGCGCCATGTGCCTGAATGGCCCAGTCGATAACCTGGCACGCCATGTTCGGCGCCACCACCTTGATCATCGCAATCTCGCCACGCGCGCCCTTGTTGCCGACCGTATCCATCATGTACGCCGTTTTGAGCGTCAACAGGCGCGCCTGTTCGATCATGCAGCGCGCTTCGGCGAGGCGTTCCTGCGTGACGCCTTGCGCGGCCACCGGCTTGCCGAACGCCACGCGTTGCAGCGTGCGCTTCGCCATCAATTCGAGCGCGCGCTCGGCGAGTCCGATGAGCCGCATGCAGTGGTGAATGCGGCCCGGTCCAAGTCGACCTTGCGCAATCTCGAAACCGCGGCCTTCGCCCAGCAGCATGTTCGAAGCCGGCACGCGCACGTTGTCCAGCGTAATTTCCATGTGACCGTGCGGCGCGTCGTCGTAGCCGAACACGGTGAGCGGCCGGTGCACCGTGATACCGGTGGCGTCGGCGGGCACGAGGATCATGGATTGCTGCTGATGACGCGGCGCCTCGGGATCAGTCTTGCCCATCACGATGTACACCTTGCAGCGCGGATCGCCCGCACCGGATGACCACCACTTGTGGCCATTGATGACATAGTCGTCGCCGTCGCGCACGATGCTGGTCTGGATATTGGTGGCGTCCGACGACGCCACTTCAGGCTCCGTCATCAGAAACGCGGAACGAATCTGCCCCTGCAGCAGCGGCTCGAGCCACTCGCGCTTGTTCTCCGGGCTGCCATAGCGTTCGATCGTTTCCATGTTGCCGGTATCGGGCGCGTTGCAGTTGAACACCTCCGGCGCCCAGGGCACGCGTCCCATGATCTCGCACAACGGTGCGTATTCAAGGTTCGACAAACCCGCGCCGCGCTCGGAGTCGGGCAGGAACAGGTTCCATAAGCCGGCCTCGCGTGCCTGCAGCTTCAGTTGCTCGACCAGTTCAGTCGGCACCCAGGCGTTGCCGTTCTGACGGTTGCGCGCGACTTCGTCGGCGAAGGCTTGTTCGTTCGGATAGATGTGCGCGTCGAAGAACGCGAGCAACTTCTCGCGCAGCGCCTGAACCTTCGGGGTGTAATCGAAATTCATGTAGGACCTCGCGGATAACAGGGGTGTCGGTTAGCGCACTTTCTGCGCGTAGCGCCAGGCAAGTTCCGCCATCGGCTTTGCGCGCCGGCCCGCATCGAGCGCCTGGGCGCTTGCCGCGGTGCCGTCGACGACGCGTTTCATGATGCCTTGCAGAATCGCGGCAATGCGGAACATGTTGTAGGCCAGATAGAAGTTCCAGTCGCCGTGAATCTCGAAGCCGGTCCGGGCGCAATAGCGCTCCACGTACTGCGCCTCGTCCGGAATACCGAGCGCGGCCCAGTCGAGTCCCGCGATGCCGCGGAACTGCGCCGGATCGACGTGCCACGCCATGCAGTGATAGGCGAAGTCGGCGAGCGGATCGCCGAGTGTGGACAGTTCCCAGTCGAGCACGGCGAGCACGCGCGGTTCGTTTGGATGGAAGATCAGGTTGTCGAGACGGTAATCGCCATGCACGATGGAAACACGCTCGCTGGTTTCCGCCGGCATGTGCTGCGGCAGCCATTCGATCAGCCGGTGCATCGCGTCGATGGGCTCGGTTTCGGACGCAACGTATTGCTTGCTCCAGCGCCCGATTTGCCGCGCGAAGTAATTGCCCGGCTTGCCGTAGTCAGCGAGGCCAACTGCTGCCACATCCACGCTATGCAGCGCGGCGATCACGCGATTCATTTCGTCGTAGATGGCGGTGCGTTGCGCGGGTGTCATGCCGGGTAACGACTGGTCCCACAGCACGCGGCCTTCCACGAACTCCATCACGTAGAACGCGCGGCCCATCACGCTTTCGTCCTCGCAGAGTGCAAGCATCCGGGCGACTGGCACATCGGTCCCGGCGAGTGCATGCATCACGCGGTATTCGCGTTCCACGGCATGCGCGGACGGCAGCAATTTGGCGGAAGGACCAGGCTTCGCGCGCATCACATAGGTACGCGACGGCGTGATGAGCTTGAAGGTGGGGTTCGACTGGCCGCCAGCGAATTGCTCCACGGTGAGCGGACCAGCGAATCCCTCGACGTGCTGCGACAGCCACGCGCTGAGCGCGTCGTTGTCGAAACGTTGCCGCTCCGTTACCGGACGGGTGCCGACGAATCCCGAGTAATCCGGCTTGCGTTCAGGTTCACCAGTCGGGGTGGCTTCGCCCATTGTCTCCTCCAGGTCAGTGATGGCTATGCGTTGCGCTTGTATTGAGTAAATTGCGCGTAGAGCATTTCCATCGTGGTGTTGCGCACGTCGCGATGCAGCGGCGACGGCGGCGAATAATTGAGCGTTCTCAAGACCCAGTCGCGCGCCGCCGTGCCTACGTCCAGCGCATTGATGCAACCGGTTGCCTGCGACAGATGGCCGAAGAACGTGCGGCCGCCTGCCGTGATGGCATGCGAGAGGATGGCGCGGTTCACGCCACCGTGCAGCACGAGCAGGACGGTGTCCCACGTACTGTCTTCACGCAGCGCAGCCACGGCGGGCAGCACGCGGTCGAACAACGCGCCGATCGTTTCGCCATCGAGAAAACGCGTGCTTTCGGGCACGATGCCGTCGAACACGCCGAGAAACGCGGCTTCGAGATCGGCGGCTGGAATGCTGCCCAGTTTGCCGCCACGGATTTCCTGCAACGCCGGGTCGATTTCCAGTTCGATGTGCTGGCCCGTTTCGGCAAGCACGCGCTGCGCGGTCTCCACCGTACGCGGCAAGCCACTGACGATCACCCGGTCGAAACGAATCTGCTGCTCCGCGAACGCGCGGCCTGCGGCGCTCGCCTGTTCGCGGCCGTTGGCGTTGAGCGGCACGGTCTCGGGATCGATGGCGCGGCCGGAGGCATCGAAGTAAGTCACGTCACCGTGCCGCATCAGATAGATGCGCCGCCGCTTCGGCAATTGAAATTCAGGCATGACGGGTGAGCTCATTTGTAGACAGGGGCGCGTTTTTCGAGGAACGCGGTGATGCCTTCCAGCGCGTCACGGTGATGCAGCGAGGCGACAAAGTTGTCGCGTTCCGCAACCAGATGATCGGCGAGCGCCTGCGCATTGGCTGCGCCGATCAAGCTCTTGATACGGGCCGTGGCATTAGGCGAAATCTTGCCGAGTTCCTCGGCCCACGCAATCGCAGCGCTGCGTGCGGCATGCGGTTTCGTGAGCCGGTTGACTACGCCCAGTTCGTGCAGACGCGTGGCGCCGATCGGTTTGCCTTCCAGCAGCACCTCAGTGGCAAGCTGGCGCGGCAGCGCCTGGGCGAGGAACCATGAGCCGCCGCCATCCGGCGTGAGACCGACGCGCGCATAGGACATCACGAACCTGGCGTCGTCCGCAGCAACGAGCAGATCACAGGCCAGCGCTAACGAAAAGCCCGCGCCGGCGGCGGCGCCTTCGACCGCCGCAATGACCGGCTTCGACGAGGCGCGCAACGCGGCGATCCATTCGCCGAGCAGGTCGATGCTCTGCGCCTGCACGGAAGGATCTTTCGCGCGGTTCTCCAGCAGCCGGTTGAGATTGCCGCCGGCGCAAAAGAAATCGTCCGCGCCGGTCAACACGATGGCGCGAACCGATGGATCGCGCTCGGCGCTATCGAGCGCCTCGATTCCCGCCGCGTACATATCCGGATGCAGCGCGTTACGCGTGCCGGGATTGGAGAGCGTGAGGACCAGCGTCGATTCGCTTTCAGCGGGACGTGCGGTGAGGAGTTCGGCGCTCATGGCTGGTTCTCCGGTTGAGCATCAGCGGCATCGCGCTGGGTGAGCGAGAGGCCGAGTTGCGCACGCCGCGCAAGCCAGGGCGACGGACGATAACGCGGATCACCGAGCACGCTCGACATGTTGCGCAGGATCGCGAGGATGGTCTTCGCGCCTAGCGCGTCGCCGAGCGCGAGCGGGCCGCGCGGATAGCCGAGGCCCAGCGTGACGGCGAGATCGATATCTTCGGGCGTGGCGATCTGCTTCTGCGCAATCTCACAGCCAATGTTGACGATGGTCGCCACCACGCGCTGCGCCACGAAACCGGTTGAATCGCGGATCACGGTGACGGGGACGCCGTCGGCGGCGAGCAGCGCGTGCGCAGCGTCTCGGGCGGCGCGTGTGGTGGCAGGCGTGGTCATCAGCGTGCGGCGCTGTGCACCGACGAGCGGGAAGAGCGTATCGACTGCGACCACGCGAGTGGCGTCGAGCCCTTCGTCGACAGCCGCCGTGGTGGCGTCATGGCCATACGGCGTCACGATGATCAGCGAATCGGCGCCAGGCGTTGAGCCTTCGTCGATCGCCACGCCCGCTTTGGCGACGAGTTGCAGCACGGCCTCACGCGCTTCGGGATAGCGCTGGCTGATCCACACACGGTGCGGCAATCCGCTTGGTGCAGGCGCTTCGGCGGGCACCTGCTGCTTGCCCTCGTAGTAGCGATAAAAGCCTTCGCCGCTTTTACGTCCCAGTAAACCGCCTGCGAAACGTGTGCCGGTGATGGGCGAGGGCGTGAAGCGCGGCTCTTCATAGAACTGGTGATAGATCGACTCCATCACCGGATGCGAGACGTCGAGCGCAGTGAGATCGAGCAGTTCGAACGGACCGAGCCGGAAGCCGGCCTGTTCGCGCATGATGCGGTCGATGTCGACGAAGCTCGCCACGCCTTCGCCCGCCACGCGCAGACCCTCGGTGTTCATGCCGCGGCCCGCGTGATTGACGATGAAGCCAGGCATGTCTTTCGCGCGCACCGGCGTGTGGCCCATACGACGCGCGAGATCCATCAGCGCGTCACCGGCGGCCGGGTCGCTGCGCAGGCCGTCGATTACCTCGACGACTTTCATCAGCGGCACCGGGTTGAAGAAGTGATAGCCGAGCACGCGCGTGGGGTCCGCGCAGCCCGCGGCAATCGCGGTGATGGATAGAGAAGACGTGTTCGATGCCAGCAGGCAGCGGCCGCTGACGACGGTTTCGAGTTCACGGAACAGGGTGCGCTTGACGTCGAGATTCTCGACGATGGCTTCGATCACGAGATCGCACTCGACGAAATCCGTGAGCGCCTGTGCGCTGCTCACGCAAGCCAGCGCCGCGAACGCACGGGCTTCGTCGAGCTTGCCTTTGGCCGTGAGTTTGGCGAAAGTGTCCGCAAGCGCGTCACGTGCCGCACTCACGGCTGCCGGATTGGTGTCATACAGACGCACGCTCAGACCGGCCAGCGCTGCGATCTGCGCGATACCGCGGCCCATTGCGCCCGCGCCAACAATGCCGATAGTCTCGATGCTGCTGTTGCGAGAGGTCATTGGATGTCTCAACTCCATTGGTTATTTAGAATAGCACGAGCGTGCAATTTACTGGATGATTGATCTGAGGCGCCGCCTGCATCAATGGGGTGGGCGTTTTCGATAACCGTCCGAAGGAGATCGCGGATGATCAAGCTGTGCGGGTTTTCGCTGTCCAACTACTACAACAAGGTCAAGTTCGTGCTGCTCGAATACGGCATCCCGTTCGAGGAAGTGCCGGTCCAGACCAGCCAGGAAGAGGCCATGCTCGCGCAATCGCCGCTCGGCAAGGTGCCCTTCATCCAGACCGAGCACGGCAATCTGTGCGAGTCGCAGGCCATCGTCGAGTATCTGCACGCGCGCTATCCAGATAAGGGGATTTTCTCGGCTGATCCGTGGGAGGCCGCAAAGGAGCGCGAAATGATCGCGTTCGTCGAGCTGCATCTCGAACTGGTGGCACGCAATCTCTACAAGGAAGCGTTCTTCGGTGGCAAGGTCACGGATGCCACCAAGGGGCGTGCCGAGAAGCTGCTGACGCGCCACATTGCCGGCTTCAAGCGGCTGGCGAAACTGGACCCGTATCTGTGCGGCGGCAGTTTTTCCGTGGCAGATGCGAGCGGTTTTGTGAATCTGCCGTTGGTGGGATTGACGACCCAGATCGTCTACGGGCACGACTTCCTGCTCGAAGCGGGCGTGGACTGGAAGCGTTATCTGAAGACCGTTGGCGAACGGCCGGCGGCGCAGCGCGTTACGGCGGATCGCAAGGCCTATATGGCGGCCAGCAAACCCGCTTGAGGCGTGTGCCGCGATTCCGCACGCGGCCGCTCGACGCGATGGCGAAGAACGTGATGGGTTCGTTCGCTGCATCGCGCGTTTCATCCTAGAGACGCGCCAGCCGCTCTAGCGCAGTGGCGAGCGTGCTCTCGCGCTTGGCGAAGCAGAAGCGCACCACGCCCGACTCGTGCGGCTCGTGATAAAACGCCGACACCGGAATGGCCGCCACGCCGATCTCGCGCGTCAGCCATTGCGCAAAGTCCGCCTCGGGCAGATCACTGATGGCCGAATAGTCGACGCACTGGAAGTACGTGCCGGTGCAGGGCAGCAACTTGAAGCGGCTATTGGCGAGACCCGCGCGGAAGAAGTCACGCTTCTTCTGATAGAACGCGGGCAGCTCCAGATACGGCTTGGGATCGCGCATGTAGTCGGCAAGGCCGATCTGCATGGGCGTGTTCACCGTGAACACGTTGAACTGATGCACCTTGCGGAATTCCGCTGTGAGTGCAGCGGGAGCCGCGACGTAGCCCACCTTCCAGCCCGTCACGTGATAGGTCTTGCCGAAGCTCGACACCACGAAGCTGCGCCCGGCCAACTCCGGGTAGCGCGAAACGCTTTCGTGTGGCGCGCCGTCGTACACCATGTGTTCGTACACTTCGTCCGACAGGATCAGCACGTTGGTGCCGCGCACGATTGCTTCGAGCTTGCGCATGTCTTCGGCGCGCCAGACCGTGCCGGTCGGGTTGTGCGGCGTGTTGATCAGCAGCAGACGCGTTTTGGGCGTGATCGCGGCGGCGAGCTTGTCGAACGGGATCGCGTAGTCGGGCGCCTCGAGCGTGACGAATACCGGCTTGCCGCCCGCCAGTTCGATGGACGGCAGATAGCTGTCGTAGGTCGGCTCGACCACGATCACTTCATCGCCGGGATGCACCGCGCACAGGATCGCCGTCAGCAGCGCCTGGGTCGCGCCCGCCGTGACGGTGATCTCGCTGGCCGCATCGTAGCGGCGTCCATACAGCGCGGCGAGCTTGTCTGAAATGGCTTCGCGCAGCGGCGCGGCACCGGCCATGGGCGGGTACTGGTTGTGCCCCTCGCGCATGGCCTTGGCCACCGCGTCCACGATGCGCGGATCGCATTCGAAGTCCGGAAAACCCTGGCCAAGGTTCACGGCCCCCTTTTCCGCCGCGAGCGCGCTCATCACGGTAAAGATCGTGGTGCCGACGTTCGGCAGACGGGACGGAAACGACGGGGTCACAGGCTTGTCGTGCGGTGCATTCATGGCGCGGTCGGGTACGGGTTCGGTGGCCGTCGTGGCGGGCTGAGTGTCGATTGTAGGGAATTGACGCGTGACGTGGGCGTCACGCCGGCGCTGGCTCGCCGGACGCGTGGGCCTCCAGTGCGCAGGCGTTCACGAACGGCGCCGGCTGGGCAATCTGAAAACCGAAATCGCGGGCCACGCGGCGCGCCAGTTTCAGCACCGCGCGATCCTTCGATACCAGCCAGTCCGCGTGCGCCGCATGCGCCAGTTCGAGGAACTTCTGGTCGTCGCGGTCTTTGCACTTCGGCAAGGGCTTGGCCTCTTCCGTTGCCGCGGGTTCGATCTCGACAAATTGCGTGAGACGCGTGAGCGTCGCCAGCACAGCGGTCTTGTCGATGGCGCGCCTGGCAAACTGCGGATAGTCGAGCACGTAGGTCAGTTCGGCAAGACAGCGGGCGTCGATCAGCGCTGCAAGCGCACCGCTTTCGAGCGCGGCAAGAATGGGCCGCGTGTGCGGATCGTCGAACACGAGGATGTCGATCCACACATTCGAATCGAGCACGACGCGCAGCGGGGGTGCGACAGGGGAGGCGGGCATTCGTTACAATCTGGCTTTCGTCATTAATGCCAGGCACGGCGTGCCTGCGAGCCTCTATGATAATCGTTCTGTCGCCGGCGAAATCGCTCGACTACGAAACCCCTCCGCACGTCAAGAAGCACACGCTCCCCGATTTCGTCGACGATGCCGCTGAATTGATCGGCGGCCTGCGTCGCCTGTCGCCCCAGCAGATCGCCACGCTGATGAGCATTTCCGATCCGCTCGCGCAGCTGAATTTCCAGCGTTATGCCGAGTGGTCGCCCGAATTCGGCACGCACAATGCCAAACAGGCCGTGCTCGCCTTCAATGGCGACGTGTACGAAGGACTCGACGCAAAGACGCTGTCCTCGGCCGATCTCGACTACGCGCAGAAACACGTGCGCGTGCTCTCGGGACTCTACGGGCTGCTGCGGCCGCTCGATCTGCTGCAACCGTACCGGCTCGAAATGAAAACGCGCTTTGCGAACGCGCGGGGCAAGGATCTGTACGCGTTCTGGGGCGAGCGCATTACCCACGCCCTGAATGCCCAGTTGAAGAAGAACGCGGGCGCGTCGCGCGTACTGGTGAATTGCGCGTCGGGCGAGTACTTCAAGTCGGTCAAGCCGAAGCTGCTCGACGCTCCGGTCATCACGCCGGTTTTCGAAGACTGGAAAGACGGCCGCTACAAGGTGATCAGTTTCCATGCGAAGCGTGCGCGTGGGCTGATGGCACGCTATGCGGTCGAGAACCGCCTTGATGCACCGGAAGCCCTGCGAGGCTTCGATGCTGAAGGTTATGCATTCGAGGCCGCGGCTTCGAATGATTCGACGTACGTATTTCGTCGCCGCGTCGCGGACTGACGCGGCGCACGCGGCAACTGGTATGGGATGCCCGGAAAATCATCATGACACTTTCGATTACGAGTAACTTCGACGCTGGTGCGATTGAAGTCGTGTCCTGCGAGCAGGCCGACAACATCCGTCTGCGTGTACGGCGCGACAGTCAGGCCGATTTCGCCCAATGGTTCTACTTTCGCCTCTCGGGCGCGGCAGGCGAGCGTTGCGTAATGACCTTCGAAAACGCCGCCGAGTGCGCGTTTGCCGAGGGCTGGCGTGACTATCAGGCGGCCGCGAGCTACGACCGCGTCAACTGGTTCCGCGTGCCGACTTCGTACGACGGCCGGGTGATGACGATCGACCATACGCCCGACTTCGACCGCATTTACTACGCGTACTTCGAGCCGTACGGCGAAGAGCGTCACTCGGAGTTTCTGGGCGCGGTCCAGCAAATGCCGCAGGCGACGCTCACCGAATTGGGGCAGACCGTCGAAGGGCGGCCCATGTCGTTGCTCACGCTCGGTACGCCGCAAGTGGGCGATACGCCGAAAAAGAAAATCTGGATCATCGCGCGCCAGCATCCGGGCGAGACGATGGCCGAATGGTTTGTCGAAGGCATGGTGAAGCGGCTGGCCGGTTGGGGCGATTGGGCCGGCGATCCGGTGGCGCGCAAGCTCTACGATCACGCGGTGTTTTACATCGTGCCGAACATGAACCCCGATGGCAGCGTGCACGGCAATCTGCGCACCAACGCGGCGGGCGCGAACCTGAATCGCGAATGGATGGCGCCGGACGCCGCGCGCAGCCCGGAAGTGCTGGTGGTTCGTGATGCCATTCACGCCACCGGCTGCGATCTGTTTTTCGATATCCACGGCGACGAGGCGCTGCCATATGTATTCGTGGCGGGCTCGGAGATGCTGCCGGGTTTCACTGAGCGGCAGGGGCAGGAGCAAAAGGCCTTTATCGAGGCGTTCAAGCACGCGAGTCCAGACTTCCAGGACAAGTATGGCTACGCGGCGAGCAAGTATCGTGAGGATGCGTTGAAGCTCGCGTCGAAGTACATCGGCAATGAATTCGGCTGTCTTTCGTTGACGCTGGAGATGCCGTTCAAGGACAACGCCAATCTGCCGGATGAGCGGGTGGGCTGGAATGGCGAGCGCAGCGCGTCGCTCGGCGCGGCCATGTTGCAGGCTATTCTCCGGCACGTCGAGACGTTTGCCTGAGGTTGCTTGACGTTGCTTGAGGCGTTTGCTGAGGTCTGCTCGGAGCGAGCTTGAGCAGCCGTAGCAGGTGCTGCAATGAAAAAGAGGCACACGTTGATTGCGTGTGCCTCTTTTTTTCTGCTTCGTCTTGAGCTTCAGTGTCGACGCTGAACGGGCTCGCGAGACGTGAGCACTTCAATCGCGTTTCATGCTTTCTTTTTAGCCGAGGTTTTCTTGCTGCTCGACTTGGCGGAAGACGACTTGCTGGAGGTTGCCTTCTTCGAGCTTTTGCCAGACGATTTCTTCGTCGACGACTTCGTGCTGCCCGAGTGTTTGCCTTTGGCGCCTTTGTGCTTGCCAGGCGCTGGCGCGGCATGCGCTTTGGCGGGCGGCACCGGATCGTTCCAGCTAAACGCGAGCATCTGGGTGCCCACGTAGCCGCAGCGGAATTTCAGGTCAGCGGGATCGTCGCTGCTGTTCTGGCGTACGCCAAGTCCTTCGACGGTCACGATGTTATCGACCTTGACGCGCTGCTTGCCTTCGTCGAATGAATCGTTCCACGGCGTGACAGACGAATGCGCGGTATCGAAAGAGCTGGGGGGAAACTCGACGTGATCGAACGCGGTCGAGGTGCTCGCGACGAAATCGCCATGAGCCGCGCAGTCCGCGACGAGCGGATCGGCGTGCAGCTCATTGACGAATTTATCGACGAGTTGATTGTGCTGGTCGAGCTGATCGGCGAAAGCGGTAGCGGCAAACATGAGCGAGAGACTCGCTGCACATGCCGTTAACCGGCCGACCACCCGCAGCAATCGGCGCGGTTCGTTGGTGCGATCCATCTAGTTCGGTAGGCGCTATTGAGACATCAGGCACGTAAGATGCCTGACGACAGGTTGGAGTTCAATCCTGACACAAATATTTTGCCTTGTCGTGAGTAGCGATCTCGCTGCACGAATACACCGTAGCGACGCATGGTCACTTGTGGTTACTGCGGAGTGCACTTACCTGCTGCACAGAAAGAGACAAAGCGATGAGAGAGGGCTCGTCGCGAAGTGTGCTTCGGTGTGCTGCAGTGAGCTTCAGTGAGCTCAATTCTATGAGCAGGATAAACAAGCGGACTTCAGTGCGCGGAGCTAGATGCGTGGACCGCCCAGGCGGTAGCGTCGCACGTCGTAGGTCGTTACCCATGCAGGGCGATACACAGCGATCAGTGCGGTAGACATGCCGGTGAACCAGGCTTCGCCCGTTGCGAGCAGGAAGACACTGAACGCGTAGCCGGCAGGTATGACGGTGATCGAGCCGCCCGCGATGGCGACGTGCGTGCCGAGCGCGGCGGCTGCCGTCAGGGCGACGGCGATAGCCGGTGACACGAACCCCTGACCGAAGATGAACATGAACAGGTTGCGTGGCAGCCATGCAACGCAGGCGCGCTGCAGCAGCGCAGAAATGCCGACCGGCAATGCACCGTAGATGAGGAAGGTGAGCGCGATACCCTGCCAGGGTGCGTCGAAGACGACCGCGGCAAGACCGGTTACTGCTGCCATGGCAACCAGTGCCAGCGCCCAGTCGAACAACGTAACGACGAGTGTCGCGCCGAGCAGATGCATCACGGTGCCGTCGTCGAGCCAGGCGTTGCTGGCCCATAGCACCGAGACGGCGACGATGATGGCCAGCCAGACATGCTGGAGGGTGGCATCCTGCAGGCGCTTGAATGGGTTTTTCCACAACGCGAGCGCGAGCAGCAGCGCGGCGGCGATCCAGCCACCGACGGCGACCCAAAACGGAAGCGGTGTATAGAGAAAACCCATAGATCTCATATTACTCGTTGAACGAAAAAAAGGTGCGAGCGGATTCCATGCCAACGGCCGGGTCGACGCCACTGGCGGGCGCGGCGGCGTGTCTCAACCCGGCTCGTCAGGGCCCGGCTCGCCGAAAGAGGCCGTGGGTTCGGCGGCCATAGGCTGGGTGTCGGCACTGTCGTTGGCGGGCAACGCATATTTGAACGAAGGCGCGGGCCGGCGGCGCAACGGGACGACGCCTGGCTGTCCCATCACGGGGCGCGGGGCGCTTTCCTGATCGCTGCGCAGCACTTCGAGCTGGGCCGACAGCCAGCCGTTGTAGAGCGCCACCGCCGCGGCCCGATTGGGCGCTCCCAACTGCTGGAATATGCTGGCCAGATGAATCTTGACAGTGCCCTCGCTGATGCCGAGCGTGCGCGCGATCATCTTGTTGGTGCTGCCCATGTGCACGCAGCGCATGATCTGCTCCTGGCGCGGCGACAGGCCGTTGGCGAGCCGCGGACGCCGCGGCGGCGGCTTGACCGTCTCGATGTCCTGCGGCGTGGGATCCAGCACCGGCGCCGGTGCCGGCGGCAGCGTGAGGGCGAGGGCGCCCGCCGGCACGTAGTGACCGCCGAGCAGCACGATTTCGAGTGCGCGCACGATCTGGCGCGGGTCAGTACTGCGCTGGATGACGCCAAGCACACCTTTGTCGAGCAAACCGCGCACGAACCTGGGCGAGGTGTCGTCGCTCAGGACGGCGATCCGCAGGCTCGGGTCGCCTTCCAGCAGCCGGCGTACCTCCCTGGCAGACATCCAGTCCTGCCAGTCGATGGCCAGCAGGTCGGGTTGCTGACGCCGTAGCGAGCGGGTGACCTGACGCCAGTCTTGTGCTTCGTTGAATCGCGCCATGCGGTCGATTTGCCGCAACAGTGCTTTGAGCCCGTCGCGTCGTTCCGCGTCCGAGTTGAGAACCGAGAATCGCATGCCATGCCTCCAGATGAATCGGTCGTGGTGGCGCGATGCCGAGGGCCGTTAATCGACCCGGTCGCATTGCGATGCGCCACCGGCGTCATGATGACAAATTCCTTGCGTCATGACGGCCTGGCCGGATGGCATAGGATGAAAGACACACGCGGGTGCCGTCGGCTTGATCAGTGAGTTTTTGATCTGCGACAGAGGAGGGCTCAACGGTGAGTCGTGACTGTTGCTGAAGTGTGCATGGCGCGGGGTTAGTCGATGCCTGTCCTGAAAAAATAACGGCCCGACCAGCGTGAGCCGGTCGGGCCGATTGATGTTTGTTGCAGTGGGTTTTGACGTATTCCGATGCCTTGTTTGCCGGTTCAGTAATTGGACCGGCGAACGGAGCGGAGGGGATACGACCTAGTGGAAGTGAGGCTGCGCGGGCTCCGCATCTTCCGGCATCTCCGCATGCACGATCTCGCCGAGCGGGTCCGCATAGAGCGGGACGCCGCAGTCGTCGCAGTATTCCGGCTCGAAGCGTCCGGCGTGGCGGCGGATGTCGGTCACCCCGGTTTCCTTCAGTAGCGCGACGATCTCCTCGAGCGGGCCGCTGGATGCCGAGGCTTCCGGCGGCTCTTCGTCAATGCCCGATTCGCCGTTTTCACGGCCGTAGAGTGGCCACACGACGCCGTAGATCACGTCGTTGCTGCCGCGCTTCGTAAAGCCGACGCGATATTCGTCAATGCGCCGCTCGCCAAATCCCGCGACGACAGCCCGCAAATCCGACGGCGCGGCACTGATCGTGTCGAACAGGTAGCGCACGGCGGTGCGTACGGTGTGTGGACGCACGCGTTCGTCGGCGTCCCGGCAGGCGGAGTAATAGGCGTCCGGCAGCAGGCACTCGAATTCGCAACCAGGCAACGCCAGCGACAAATTGGCGCCCCCCTGCGTTGCCCACTGTTCGAGGCACTGACCGCGCTCGATGCGATTGCCGTGCTCCTCCTCCTGCCAGCGGAACGTCGCTTCGCCAACCGGCGCGGCGACCACGGCCAGCAGGAAGCGCGGGTCGGCCAGAATCGGCGAGGTCTCCGGCAATTCGCCGAAATTGATTTTCGCGCTGCCGCCGCTCAGTGCGGCCTGTGTGAGCTGTTGCGCGATACGCCAGGTTTCGACGTGATGGCGTGGCAACTGGTCGATGCTGTAGAGGAACGGTGCCATCGCCACGCGTGTGCCGGCAGCAAGCACGTGGGCCTGCAGATGGGCGCGCAGGGCGTCGGCAGCGTCGCTCTTGAGCGGGCCGGACGGAATCGCATAGCGGGTCCATGCGAGCACGGGCGCGGCAATCAGCAATGCTTCATAAGGAACGCCTTCGTGTTCGATCACGAACGACTCACTGTGCGTTTCCGCCATGTCAGCGAGCGCGCCGTAGGCATCCGGGTGGTTTTGCTGCAGATGATCGAGCGCGGCGTCCAGCGTAGTCTGGTTGGCGTTGCGGACGATCTTGGCCAGCAGCGCATCGAGCTTCGCTTCCCAGAAGCGGTCCTCGGTGCGGCTGCCGGACGCGAATAGCGCGAGCGAGAGACCGACAAGCTTGTCGGCGTCGGGGGGAAGGCGTTTGGCGATTCGCGAGCGCATAAATCCAGAAATGGGGTGCACAGAACCGCATATTCTAGTCTTTTCTGGCCTGTCACATCATTTGTGCTGCATGGCTGTTCGGCTAGCTGGCGAACGAGCGTGACGTATGCGCGTAGACGGTGCGGGTACTGCCCGTTTGATATCGACGTGGGGTTTGCGACCAATAGGTTTTGAAGTGGATCGCGGCGACTTACTTTATGAGCTGAGTTGCGTCACCGTTGCTCCGACGACTGCGCGTTTGAAGGGTGGTTGAACGGGCTTGCCCGGCGGGTCTTATGTAGTGGAAAACGCCGCTTGAAAATATATTCCGATAACGCTTGCGCAGCGCTTGCCGGCTCGCTAGAATCTCGGTCTTTCGCGCTTCGGGCAACCGGGCGCGGGAGGCGGGAGAGCCAGCAGTGGCAAGGCTTGCAGCGGATCGGGCGGGTTCAGGAAGTTAAAAAAACCTGTTGACGATCAAGCGGAAGTTCTTCATAATCTCGTTTCTCTGCTGCTGATGCAGCGACGCAGAACGAAGCGGTGCCGGGTGGTGAAGTTGGCGCGGTTTCGGTGGTGAATGCGGATCGATCTTTAAAAATTAACAGCCGATAAGTGTGGGCGCTTGATGCGCGACGCGGTCG
>NZ_QVQV01000013.1 GCF_003429005.1 Paraburkholderia sp. DHOC27 | reverse complement strand
CCGCATTCACCACCGAAACCGCGCCAACTTCACCACCCCGGCACCGCTTCGTTCTGCGTCGCTGCATCAGCAGCAGAGAAACGAGATTATGAAGAACTTCCGCTTGATCGTCAACAGGTTTTTTTAACTTCCTGAACCCGCCCGATCCGCTGCAAGCCTTGCCACTGCTGGCTCTCCCGCCTCCCGCGCCCGGTTGCCCGAAGCGCGAAAGACCGAGATTCTAGCGAGCCGGGAAGCGCTGCGCAAGCGTTATTTTGGCGACACCATCTACCGATGTTTGAACACGGGTTTGCGCTTTTCGATGAAGGCCGCCATCCCCTCTTTCTGGTCCTCGGTGGCAAACAGCGAATGGAACAGGCGGCGCTCGAACTGCACGCCTTCAGCGAGGGTCGTCTCGTACGCTCTATTGACCGACTCCTTCACCATCATCACGGCGGGCAACGGGAACTCCGCGATCGTTGTCGCGGCGGCTACGGCTTCTTCAAGCAACGAGGCAGCCGGGATCACGCGTGACACCAGCCCCGCGCGCTCCGCTTCTGCAGCATCCATGAAGCGGGCGGTAAGACACATGTCCATCGCCTTGGCCTTGGACACCGCGCGCGGCAACCGCTGCGTTCCGCCAGCCCCGGGCATTACGCCGAGCTTGATCTCCGGCTGGCCGAACTTCGCCGTGTCGGCTGCGAAAATAATGTCGCACATCATCGCCAGTTCGCAGCCGCCACCCAGCGCAAAGCCTGCCACCGCCGCGATGACCGGCTTACGGATCGAGCGCACGATTTCCCAGTTGCGCGTGATGTAGTCGCCCTTGTACACATCCATATAGGTGTACGTGGCCATCATTCCGATATCCGCCCCCGCGGCAAACGCCTTCTCGCTGCCCGTGATGACGATCGCGCCAATGCCGTCGTCCTTATCAAAAGCGCGCAACGCGTCGCCGAGTTCGTCCATCAGCGCATCGTTGAGCGCATTCAATGCCTTCGGGCGATTAAGCGTGATCAGCCCTACCCGCCCGCGGGTCTCGACCAGAAGATTCTCGTAAGCCATGCAGCCTCCTTGGTATGAAGAAAAGGCGTGCGAAAACACTTCGCACTGCCGTCTCGATAATGCTAACATTTCCCAACCAACCGGTCGGTCAATTATTCGGCAAGGTTTCCCTCAACCCTCAGCATCCCTTCCGCCATGACACATCCGTTATTTTCCCAGCACGAAGACACGTTGCAAAAGGCGCTCGCCGCAATTGAAACCCGCGGCTACTGGAGCCCCTTCGCTGAAATGCCCAGTCCGAAAGTGTACGGGGAAACCGCCAACGCGGACGGCGAGGCGGCCTTCAAAGCGCACCTGGACAAGCCCTTCAACCTGGACCAGCCCTCCTCCGGCGAAACAGTCGGTGCGGAGACGTCGCCGTTCGGTTTTCCCCTTGGAATCCGCTATCCCAAATCCGACCCGAACGCCCTGCTCGCCGCCGCGGCCCACGCACAGACCAGCTGGCGGGGCGCCGGACCCAAGGCGTGGATTGGCGTTTGCCTCGAAATTCTTGCGCGCGTGAATCGCGCCAGTTTCGAGATCGGCTACAGCGTGATGCACACCACCGGCCAGGCCTTCATGATGGCGTTTCAGGCAGGTGGTCCGCACGCCCAGGACCGCGCGCTAGAAGCGGTGGTCTACGCATGGGACCAGTTGCGCCGCATCCCCGCTGATGCGCATTGGGAAAAGCCGCAAGGCAAGAATCCGCCACTGGCGATGCAGAAGCGCTATACGGTCGTCCCGCGCGGCACGGGCCTCGTACTGGGTTGCTGCACCTTTCCGACGTGGAACGGCTACCCTGGTCTATTCGCCGACCTGGCCACGGGCAACACGGTCATCGTCAAACCCCACCCCGGCGCGATCTTGCCTCTCGCCATTACCGTGCGCATCGCTCGCGATGTCCTGCGTGAAGCCGGCTTCGATCCCAATGTGGTCACCCTGCTCGCCACCAACCCGAACGACGGCGCGCTCGTCCAGGACATTGCTCTACGCCCGGAAATCAAGCTGATCGACTTCACCGGCAGCACGCAAAACGGCACATGGCTCGAGCGCCATGCCCACCAGGCCCAGGTGTACGCGGAAAAAGCCGGCGTCAACCAGATCGTGATTGACGCCGCCGCTGACATCAAAGCCGTCGCGCGGAACATTGCCTTTTCGCTGGCTCTGTATTCCGGCCAGATGTGCACCGCGCCGCAAAACATTTATGTCCCGCGCGACGGCATCCGCACCAGCGACGGCACTCTCAGCTTCGACGCTGTCGCTCAGGCAATCGCAGATGCTGTGAACAAACTTGTCGCCGACCCGGCCCGCGCCGTGGAATTGCTGGGTGCGATCCAGAACGACGGCGTCGTGCAGCGCATCGGCGAAGCGAACAAGCTTGGCCGTGTACTGGTCGAGAGTCGAACGCTCGAGCATCCGGCGTTCTCAGGCGCTCGCGTGCGCACACCGCTCGTCCTGCAACTGGACGCTGTCAGCGACGCAGCGCAGTTCACCAAGGAGTGGTTCGGTCCGATCTCGTTCGTCATTGCCACGGATTCCACCAAGCAGTCTCTCGAACTGGCCGGCAGCATCGCCGCGGAACACGGCGCGCTGACGCTCTCGGTGTATAGCGAAGACGACGCCGTCATTGAAGCTGCGCACGAGGCTTCGATCCGTGGCGGCGTTGCGCTCTCGATCAATCTGACAGGCGGCGTGTTCGTCAATCAGTCCGCGGCGTTCTCCGACTTTCATGGCACGGGCGCGAATCCCGCCGCGAATGCCGCGCTCGCTGACGCCGCTTTCGTGGCAAACCGCTTCCGGGTCGTTCAAAGCCGCGTTCATGTTGAACCAAAAGCGGCGCCCGTTGCAGTCGGCTGAAAGATATAGGCACCACAAGGCGATTCGTCCTATGCCATTTGGCCGAATGGAATGCGCGAATCGCCCCGGCTACCATGAGACATCGGAGCTGGCTTCGCGCCTCCTCCAGACTCTCAGGAATCCGACATGAATGCCCTTATCTGCGACGCCAGTTGCAATCCCTTCGGCCACGACGGCAATGCATTGAAACCCGGCAAAGTGCAAAGCCATCACCTCGTCATGGAGGAGACATCTGATGCCCTATGAAGCGATACGCGTCGACTTCGACGCTGCGACCCGCGTCGCCACGGTGACGCTAAACCGGCCCGACAAGCTCAACAGCTTCACGCGCGCCATGCATGAAGAACTCAGTTCCGCACTGGGTGAGGTCGTCAGTGCAGGCGCCCGCGCGCTCGTACTGACAGGCGCGGGCCGCGGCTTCTGCGCCGGTCAGGACCTGGCCGATCTGGACTTTACGCCCGGTGCAATGTCAGACCTTGGCGATCTGATCGACAAACACTTCAATCCGTTGATTCGCCGTCTGCAAGCGTTGCCGCTGCCGGTCATCGCGGCGGTGAATGGCACCGCCGCGGGCGCCGGCGCGAACCTCGCGTTAGCTTGTGATCTGGTAATCGCAGCCCGCTCGGCCAGCTTCATTCAGGCGTTCGTAAAAATCGGGCTGGTGCCAGATTCCGGCGGTACGTGGTTTTTGCCCAGACGTGTGGGCATGGCACGAGCACTCGGCCTCGCCATGACGGGCGACAAACTGAGCGCGGAGAAAGCCGAAAACTGGGGACTGGTGTGGCAGGTGGTGGACGACGCCGAGCTTTCGAGCGTCGCGGCCCAACTCGCCACGCACCTTGCGCAACAGCCAACCCGCGCGCTCGCTGCGATCAAGCAAGCCATTCGAGCCAGCGCCACGCAGCCGCTCGATGAGCAACTGGATCTGGAGCGCGATCTGCAACGCGAACTCGGCGCGTCGCACGACTATGCGGAAGGTGTGCAAGCCTTTATCGAAAAACGCGCGCCGCGCTTCGAGGGTCGTTGACATGACCACGCAATCCGCTCGCACCAGCACGATGACACCCGACGAACTGGCACAGGCAACCGCCGCTGCGATGTACGACGCCGACGCCTGCAGCCGCGCGCTCGGACTCGAGCTGCTGGAAGTGCGTCCGGGCTACGCCCGCATGCGGATGACCGTCCGCGCCGACTTCCTCAACGGCCATCAAATCTGTCACGGCGGTTTGATCTTCACGCTCGCTGATTCCACCTTCGCGTTCGCCTGCAACAGCTACAACGTCAACACGGTGGCCTCAGGCTGCTCCATCGAGTTTCTGCGTCCGGTCCGGGAAGCCGACGTGCTGACCGCCGAAGCGGTGGAGCAGACGCTTAGCGGCCGCACGGGCATCTACGACATCCGGGTCACGAACAGCGCAGCCGAAACCGTCGCCATGTTCCGCGGGAAATCCGCACAGATCAAAGGCAATCTGCTTCCTGTGGAAGGCTGAAACCGAACGCGCAGGCGTAGCTCACCGAGCTAACTGGCAACGTACAAGTCCGAACGCGCCGCTCTGAATTCCGCAAAAATTCTGCATAAGCAAGGAGACATTCGATGAATACCACGCTCCCGCTCGACCCTATCGAAACGGCGAGCCGCGACGAACTCGCCGCACTCCAGCTCGAACGGCTCAAATGGTCGCTCACGCATGCTTATGAGAATTCACCGGTGTACCGGCGCAAGTTCGACGAAGCCGGTGTTCATCCCGGCGAAGTGAAGACGCTCGCTGATCTTGCGCGCTTCCCTTTCACGTCCAAGAAGGACCTGCGTGACAACTACCCGTTCGGCATGTTCGCGGTCCCACAGGACCAGGTGTCGCGCATTCACGCTTCCTCTGGCACGACCGGCAAGCCCACCGTTGTCGGCTATACCGCGCGCGATATCGACACGTGGGCGAACGTCGTCGCCCGCTCGATCCGTGCGGCCGGTGCGCGGCGCGGCGACAAGGTGCACGTGAGCTACGGCTATGGCCTCTTCACCGGCGGGCTCGGCGCGCATTACGGCGCAGAACGCGCGGGCCTCACCGTGATTCCGTTTGGCGGCGGGCAGACCGAAAAGCAGGTTCAGTTGATCCAGGATTTCCGTCCCGACATCATCATGGTGACGCCCAGCTACATGCTGTCGCTTGCCGACGAACTGGAACGCCAGGGCGTCAACCCGGCGCAATGTTCGCTGCGCATCGGCATCTTCGGCGCGGAACCGTGGACCAACGACATGCGTAGCGCCATCGAAAAACGTATGGGCATTGATGCGGTCGACATTTACGGACTATCCGAAGTAATGGGTCCGGGCGTGGCGGCGGAGTGTGTGGAAACCAAGGATGGCCCAACTATCTGGGAAGATCACTTTTATCCGGAGATCATCGACCCAGACACCGGCGAGGTGCTGCCGGACGGTGAACTGGGCGAGCTGGTGTTCACGTCACTGACGAAAGAAGCGTTGCCGATCATCCGCTACCGCACCCGCGATCTCACGCGGTTGCTGCCCGGCAGCGCGCGCACGATGCGCCGAATGGAAAAAATCACGGGCCGCAGCGACGACATGATGATCGTGCGCGGCGTGAATGTTTTCCCCACCCAGATAGAAGAACTGCTGCTGAAACAGCGTGCTCTGGCGCCGCACTATCAGATCGTGCTGACGAAGGAGGGACCGCTCGACGTTCTCACCTTGAATGTGGAGCCCTGCCCCGAAACAGCGTCGGAGGCGGCCACGCTGCACACCGCAAAACAGGCGCTCGCGTACGACATCAAGGCACTGATCGGCATTAGCGCCGTGGTCAACGTACTAGCCGTGAACGGCATTGAACGCTCGGTTGGCAAGGCACGGCGCGTCGTGGACAAACGTCGCGAGCATGCCTGACGGATGCGGGCGTCGGTTGCACCACAGCGCCCGCATCGCGCCCGCCGCATCGCACCCTTCGCACAGCACCACACCCAATCACGAATTGGGCAACAACAGCCACATGCGTCCGGCCTGCTTCATCTTCCCGGCCAGATCGCCGGCGTCGTCGCCGAGTCCCCAGAAGTAGTCGGCGCGCACGCCGCCCTTGATCGCCGAACCCGTATCCTGAGCAAACACAAGGCGATTCATCGGCGCGTTGGTGAGCGGACGCGTGGTCTGCAAGAACACCGCCGTGCCCAGTGGAATAGAAGAAGGATCCACGGCAATGGAGCGTTCCGGCGTAAGCGGAACCCCCAATGCGCCGATCGGTCCATCCGCGCCGCCGCTCGGCATGCTCTCCGCAGACGGCATCTCGCGGAAGAATACGAAGCGTGGGTTCGTGTCCAGCAGCGCATCCACCCGCGTCGGGTTGGCGCGCGCCCACGCCTTGATCCCCTGCATCGTTGCCTGAGCGGGCGTCACCTCGCCGTGATCGAGCAGCCAGCGTCCAATCGACTTATACGGTTGATTGTTCGTGCCACCAAAGCCGAGCCGCATCACACTGCCGTCTTCCATCACGACACGTCCCGAGCCTTGCACCTGCAGGAAGAACGCTTCGATCGGATCGTCGACCCACACCAGCTCGTTGCCATTCAGCGCACCCGTTCGCTCGAGCTGTGCACGCACGGGCAAAGCTTCGCCGGAACGATAACCATCCGGCCAGCGGTACAACGCAGTCTGATAGATACCGTGCCGTGTACGCGAGCCACGCAGGAGCGGCTCGTAGTAACCGGTCACGAGACCATCGAGCGTGCCGTCTGAGTTAGCGAACTGAAACGGCGTGAAGTACGCCTCGAAGAAAGCGCGCGCAGCGTTCACATCCAGATCGTCGATTTGCGCCGCTGCTGCGCAGGCGCGTTGCCACTTCGGCTGTTGGGCAAGCCGCGTGCAATTCTGCCGCAATGCCGCGGTTGCGCCGATCAGCGAATCGTCCTGCCAGCCTGGCACCTGTTGCCAGGCCACGGCCGTCAGCCGGGTCGCGGCAATCTGGCCGGGTATCAACGCCGCGCCGGTTGGCGGCGTCGAGGTCCGCACTACACCACCGCCGCCACACGAAGCCAGCAATACCGCGACGCCAAGCGCCCCCAGCCAGCCCGCAGCCTTGCGGACAAACCGCATACAATGTTCGTTCTTGATGGAAACCGCCATGTCTGATCTGTTCGACGAATACCCGATGCTTATCTTCGCGCTGGAAGCGCTGGTCGCGCTCTTCCTGCTCGTCTTCATCGTTGTCTGGACGTCGTCCGGCAAGAAGAAAGCGCTCCGCCAGAAACAACGCGAAGGCAACGCCAAGGCTGAGTAAAGACTGCTAGCGCCGTCACCGGTTCAACGCGGGTTCAATGTAGCGTGCGCGGCATGCGCAGGACGAATTCGGGCACCGGCGCTTCGAAACGCTCGCCGTCTTCCGCAACGCAGAAATACGCTCCGCGCATCGTGCCCACGGGCGTCGCAATGACGGCCCAGCTCGTGTACTCGAACTGTTCACCCGGTTTGAGCAACGGTTGATGACCGACCACGCCTAGGCCCTTCACTTCCTGCTCGTGTTTGTCGCTGTCGGTGATCACCCAGTGCCGTGCAATCAGTTGCGCCGGCACCTGGCCGCTGTTGCGGATGGTCAGCGTATAGGCGAACGCATACTGACGCCGCTCCGGGTCCGATTCGTCGGGCAGGTATTGCACCTGCGACGCTACGCTGAATTCGTACTGGCTCATCCTCGTTCCGATCCGCTGACACGGTCTGGTAAAACGCTGCGCAAGGCCTGTGCCTCAATGGCCTCTGGCTCACGGGCCAAGGCTCTGTCATGGAATGGCATTCTGCGTCATGCGCGGCGGGGCCGCAACCCAACTCTTCGGCTCTCGACAAGGCTCTCACGCCGGCAAACCGTTAAACTAGGGTTTTCCGCCTGCTCCCTGCCCCCGCCATGACGCAATTCCGCATTTCCCCCAGCATTCTGTCCGCTGATTTCTCGCGGCTCGGCGAAGAAGTTCGTGATGTCGTCGCTGCCGGCGCCGACTGGATTCACTTCGACGTGATGGACAACCATTACGTGCCGAACCTCACCATTGGTCCGCTCGTGTGCGAGGCGCTGCGCCCGCATTGCGACGTGCCGATCGACGTGCACCTGATGGTGCGCCCGGTGGATCGGATCGTGCCCGATTTCGCCAAGGCCGGCGCCAATGTCATCAGCTTCCATCCGGAAGGCTCGGACCACATCGACCGCACGCTTTCGCTGATCCGCGATCACGGCTGCAAGGCCGGCCTCGTCTTCAATCCGGCCACGTCGCTGAACTACCTCGATCACGTGATGGACAAGGTGGACCTGGTGTTGATCATGTCGGTCAATCCGGGCTTTGGCGGCCAGGCGTTCATCCCCGAGGCGCTCAACAAGCTGCGCGAGGCGCGCCGGCGTATCGACGCATACAGGGAAAAGACCGGCCGCGAGATTCATCTGGAAGTGGATGGCGGCGTGAAGATCGACAACATTGCGGAGATCGCGGCGGCGGGCGCGGATACGTTCGTGGCCGGCTCGGCCATCTTCGGTCATCACGACTACAAGACCATCATCGCGGAGATGCGCGCTGCGCTGGCTCATGTCGAGCATCGGGCATGAGTGCGAGCGCGACGCCCTCGGCATACGCAGCGCCGCGCTTCACCGGGCCGCGCCTGCTGGGGGCGATCATCGACCTGGACGGCACGATGATCGACACGGCGGATGACTTCACGGCCGGACTGAACGGCATGCTCGCCCAGATCGACGCGGCGGAAACGTCGCGCGAGGAAGTGATGGGTTACGTCGGCAAAGGTTCGGAGCACCTGATCCGCAGCGTTCTGGCGCCGCGCTTCGAAGCCGCGCACGCGCAGGATCGTTTCGACGAAGCGCTCGCCATCTATCAGGAAGAGTACGCAAAGATCAATGGCCGCCACACGCGCCTCTATCCAGAGGTCGAGGCGGGTCTGAAAGCCCTGCGCGAAGCCGGCCTGAGGCTCGCGTGCGTGACGAACAAGCCGCACCGCTTTGCCGTCGAGCTGTTGCAGCAATATGGATTGTTGAGCTATTTCGAGCTCGTGCTGGGCGGCGACAGCCTGCCCAGAAAGAAGCCCGATCCGCTGCCCATGCTGACGGCCTGCGCCGAACTCAAGGTGTCACCGGAGGCCACGGTGGCGATCGGCGATTCGGAAAACGACGCGCTGGCGGGCCGCGCAGCGGGCATGGCAACGCTCACGGTGCCGTACGGCTACAACCACGGCCAGTCTGTACAAACAATAAAATCGGATGGTATAGTTGCCTCGCTGTTGGAAGCCGCCAAGGCTATCGCAACGCACAATTCAACGACTTCATAAGTCCTTCATCCTCATGTTTCTGAACAAAAAACGGAGTCTGAGCAGCATCGACCGGGGAGCCTGGCCCTGGCGTCGCTGGTCGCGCTAACCTCGCCTGAGGTACGCTGAAGCTCGTCTTCGGCACCGTTTTTTGCTTCGCTGCGCTCACGCGCCTTTCCCACTCTGTTTTCGCCGCATCCGGTCAAAGTGATCCATCGTGTTCTGCACGCGTGGAGCGCCGCAACCTTGTATGCGTCGCCGGGAAAGCACGCCCCGGTTGGCCTAATCTTGTCGTTATCACGCCAGACACACGGTTGACCGTCAGCGCCAGCAGCGCAATGCCCCGCTTTGTCCGACGCACGCCGCGCACCGGACCTATGAACAGGATCGGAACATGACCGAACTCGAATTCCAGTCCCTCGCCAACGAGGGTTACAACCGCATTCCGCTGATCGCCGAAGCACTCGCCGACCTCGAAACGCCGCTGTCGCTGTATCTGAAGCTCGCGCAGCCCGAACGCAACGGCGCCAACTCTTTCCTGCTGGAGTCCGTCGTAGGTGGAGAGCGCTTTGGCCGTTACTCGTTCATCGGTCTGCCGGCCCGCACGCTGCTGCGCACCCGCAATGGCGTATCGGAAGTGGTTCGCGACGGCAAGGTGGTTGAAAGCCACGAAGGCGATCCGCTCGACTTCATCCAGCAGTTCCAGAGCCGCTTCAAGGTGGCCCAGCGCCCTGGTTTGCCGCGTTTTGCGGGCGGCCTCGCCGGCTACTTCGGCTACGACGCGGTGCGCTACATCGAGAAAAAGCTCGCCAACACTGCGCCGCCGGACGATCTGAACCTGCCCGACATCCAGTTGCTGCTCACCGAAGAAGTGGCGGTGATCGACAACCTGGCCGGCAAGCTGTATCTCGTGGTCTACGCTGATCCCACCACGCCGGAAGCGTACACGCGCGCCAAGCAGCGTCTGCGTGATCTGCGCCAGCGTCTGCGTACCACCGTTCAACCGCCGGTGACATCCGCCAGCGTGCGCACCGAGACGTATCGCGAGTTTGCGAAGGACGATTACCTCGCCGCCGTGCGAAAAGCGAAGGAATACATCGCCGCGGGCGAACTGATGCAGGTGCAGGTCGGCCAGCGCCTGATCAAACCCTACCGCGACAACCCGCTTTCGCTGTATCGCGCGCTGCGTTCGCTGAATCCGTCGCCGTATATGTATTACTACAACTTCGGCGATTTCCACGTGGTGGGCGCATCGCCGGAAATCCTCGTGCGTCAGGAAAAACGCGGTGAGGATCGGATTGTCACCATCCGGCCGCTGGCGGGCACCCGGCCACGCGGCAACACGCCTGAGCGCGACGCCGAACTCGCCACCGAACTGCTGAACGACCCGAAGGAGATCGCAGAGCACGTCATGCTGATCGACCTCGCGCGCAATGACGTGGGCCGCATCGCGCAGATCGGTTCGGTGACGGTCACGGACAAGATGGTGATCGAAAAATACTCGCACGTTCAGCACATCGTGAGTTCGGTGGAAGGCAAGCTCAAGCCCGGCACGACCAATTTCGACGTGCTGCGCGCCACCTTCCCGGCCGGCACGCTGTCCGGCGCGCCGAAGGTTCGCGCCATGGAACTGATCGACGAACTCGAGCCGGTGAAACGCGGCCTGTATGGCGGCGCGGTCGGTTATCTGTCCTTCACCGGCGAGATGGATCTCGCCATCACGATCCGTACCGGCGTGATCCACAATGGCAATCTCTACGTGCAGGCGGCAGCGGGTGTGGTCGCTGATTCAGTGCCTGAATCCGAATGGCAAGAGACCGAGAACAAGGCGCGTGCGGTATTGCGCGCCGCCGAGCAGGTGCAAGACGGCCTCGATAGCGACTTTTGACCGGAGAAAGACCATGCTGCTGATGATCGACAACTACGATTCGTTCACCTATAACCTGGTCCAGTACTTCGGCGAACTCGGCGAAGACGTGCGGACCTATCGCAACGACGAGATCACGCTCGACGAAATCAGGAAGCTCAACCCGGAGCGTATCTGCCTGTCGCCCGGACCGAGCAATCCGCAACACGCGGGCATTACGCTCGACGTACTGCGCGAATTCTCCGGCACCTATCCGATTCTCGGCGTGTGCCTCGGCCATCAGGCCATTGGCGAAGCATTTGGCGGTCGCGTCGTGCGCGCGCAAACCATCATGCACGGCAAGGTGAGCACGATTGAAACTGACTGCCAGGGCGTGTTCGCGGATCTGCCGAAGCACTTCGTCGTGACCCGCTATCACTCGCTCGCCATCGAACGTGAATCGCTGCCCGATTGCCTCGAAGTGTCCGCGTGGACCGAAGACGGCGAAATCATGGGCGTGCGTCACAAGGAACTGGCGGTCGAGGGTGTGCAGTTCCACCCGGAATCGATCCTCTCCGAACACGGTCACGCACTGCTCGAGAATTTCGTGAAGCAGTCGAAATCGGCGCTCGCGCACCGCAACGCTTGACGAGCCGGGACCAGACCATGTCGATTACCCCTCAGGAAGCGCTGCAACGTACGATTGAGCACCGCGAGATTTTCCACGACGAGATGCTGCATCTGATGCGTCTCATCATGCGTGGCGAGCTGTCGCCGGTCATGGCGGCCGCGATCATCACCGGTCTGCGCGTGAAGAAAGAAACCATTGGTGAAATCGCCGCCGCCGCCACGGTGATGCGCGAATTCGCCAAGCACGTGCACGTGGCGGACAACTCCAATTTCGTGGATATCGTCGGCACCGGTGGCGACGGCGCGCATACCTTCAACATCTCCACTGCGACGATGTTCGTCACGGCCGGCGCAGGCGCCAAGGTCGCCAAGCACGGTGGGCGCAGCGTGTCGAGCAAGTCGGGCAGCGCGGACGTGCTCGAAGCGCTGGGCGTGAATATCGACCTGCAGCCGGAGCAGGTCGCGGCTTCCATTGCCGAGACCGGCATGGGCTTCATGTTTGCGCCGAACCATCACCCGGCCATGAAGAACATCGCGCCGGTGCGCCGTGAACTGGGCGTGCGGACCATCTTCAACATTCTCGGCCCGCTCACCAACCCGGCAGGCGCGCCCAATCAGTTGATGGGTGTGTTCCACGCCGACCTCGTGGGCATTCAGGTGCGCGTGATGCAACGCCTCGGCGCCAAACACGTGCTGGTGGTCTACGGCATGGATGGCATGGACGAGGTTTCGCTCGGCGCGGCGACGCAGGTCGGCGAACTGCGCGATGGCGAAGTGCACGAGTACGAGATTCATCCCGAGGACTTCGGCATGCAGATGGTCTCGAATCGTTCGCTGAAAGTCGCGGACGCGGCCGAGTCGAAACACATGCTGCTCGAAGCCCTAGACAACAAGCCGGGCGTCGCGCGCGAGATCGTCACGCTCAACGCCGGTACGGCACTTTACGCAGCGAACACCGTAGCCTCGATTGCGGACGGCATCCGGCTGGCGCGCGAAACCATCGCGAGCGGCCGGGCCCGTGCGAAGGTCGACGAACTGGTTCGCTTCACCCAGCAATTCAAGCAGTAATTCAGCAGCGAGATATCTATGAGCGACATTCTGGAACGCATTATCGACGTCAAGCGTCAGGAGATTCGCGCGGCGGAACAAAGCGCGCCGCTCGAAGAGTTGCGGCTCGAAGCCTCGGCGCGTGATCACCGCGATTTTGTCGGCGCGTTGCGCGCGAAGCACGCCGCCGGTCAGGCTGCGGTGATTGCCGAAGTGAAGAAGGCGAGCCCGTCCAAAGGCGTGCTGCGCGAGCATTTCGTGCCGGCGGAGATTGCCCGCTCGTACGCCAAACATGGCGCGGCGTGTTTGTCCGTGCTCACCGACGTGCAGTTCTTCCAGGGCAGCGCCGCCTATCTGGAAGAAGCGCGCGCCGCCTGCGACTTGCCGGTGCTGCGCAAGGATTTCATCATCGATCCGTATCAGATCGTCGAGGCCCGCGCGATGGGCGCCGACGCCATCCTGCTGATCGCCGCCGCGCTCGAAACCTCGCACATGCAGGATCTCGAAGCGTTCGCGCATTCGCTCGGCCTGGCGGTGCTGGTCGAAGTGCATGACAAGAACGAACTGGTGGAGGCGCTCAAGCTCAAGACTCCGCTGATCGGCGTGAACAACCGCAATCTGCGCACCTTCGAGACGTCGCTCGAGACCACCATCGGCATGCTGGAGATGATGCCGGACGAGCGGATCGTCGTCACCGAGTCGGGCATCCTGTCACGCGCGGACGTCGAGCGTTTGCGCGCGATGGACGTGCACACGTTCCTCGTCGGCGAAGCGTTCATGCGCGCCGAGGAGCCAGGCGCGGAACTTGCGCGGATGTTTTTCTGAGCTCATCTGGAAAAACATCGTCATGGCTATGGAACACGAAATCAAGCTGGCGCTACCGGCTGACCAGGTGAATGCGGCCACGCGCTGGTTCGTCGCCCGCACGGGTAGCGCAGGACAGCCTGTGGCGCTGGCGAACATTTACTTCGATACGCCTGTGCTTACGCTGGCGCGCTCGAAAAGCGCGTTGCGTCTACGGCATACGCCCGATGGCTGGTTGCAAACGTTCAAGACGGCTGGCGCGGCGAGCGCCGGCATGCACAGCCGGCATGAATGGGAAATGCCGGTGGCGGGTGAGGCGCTAGAAATCGACACGTTGCTGCAAGCGTGTGACGAACCCACGGTGGCGGCGGCACTGCACGCAGCGGCGCCGGACCTGATCGAGCTGTTCCGCACCAATTTCACCCGCACGCTGTGGCAGGTGGCCAGCAACGGCGCCACCATTGAAGCCGCGATCGACCAAGGCGATGTGCTCGCCACCGTGAATGGCGAAGCGCGCCGCGCGCCGATTCTGGAGGTGGAACTGGAACTGAAAAGCGGCGAAGAAAGCGCTTTGCATGCGCTTGCCGAAGAACTGGCGCGTGACGTGCCCGGCCTTGCGCCGGACGACATCAGCAAAGCACAGAAAGGGTATCGGCTGCGCGAGCAATGAATTGCTGCGTGTGCGCTCTATCTGCGTGGGTAGCGCTCCTGTAGCAGGCGCATACCTTGAGCGATACCCCGATTGCTGCGACACTTGCGCGTCATGACATCTGCCACCCGCTCCCGCTCTTCCGCGTCGCAAGCATCGCTGTTCGATGACGATGCACCATCGCACGCCACGCCCATCATGCCAGCCACGTCCGCCACACCTTCGCAATCCACGCCGCCCTCGCTCGAAGCCCAGTTCGACGCGCTGCCGGATGCGTGGCGCGCCCATCTGCGTCCGTTCATTGAAAGCGACGCCTACGCGCCGCTTTGCCGTTTCGTGGATGGCGAGCGCGCCGCCGGCAAAACCGTGTATCCCGCTGACGTTTTTCGTGCGCTACGACTCACCAGCCCGGACGACGTGAAGGTCGTGATTCTCGGCCAGGATCCGTATCACGGCGAAGATCGCGGCACGCCGCAGGCGCACGGACTGGCATTCTCCGTCCCCCCCGCCGTGCGGCCGCCGCCGTCATTGCGCAACATCTTCAAGGAGATCGCAGCGAGTCTCGGCCACGAAGCGCCGCGTCACGGCTGCCTCGACGCATGGGCGAAACAGGGCGTGCTGTTGTTGAACACCGTGCTGACGGTGGAACGCAATTCGGCGGCAAGCCACGCGAAACGCGGCTGGGAGAAGTGCACCGATACGCTGATCCACGAACTCGCGACGCGTCACGACGGCCTCGTCTTCATGCTTTGGGGCGCGCACGCGCAGGCCAAACGTGCGTTGCTCGGCGGCAAGTCGCACTACGTGCTGGAAGCGCCGCACCCGTCGCCGTTGTCGGCGCATCGCGGCTTCCTCGGTTGCGGGCATTTTGCGCTCGCCAATGAATATCTCACGGCGCATCATCGCGCGGCGATTGATTGGCGCTTGCCCGACGAGGCCGCCACGCTGGCTTGATCTGCTTGCCGCGTGCGCCAAGAACTACAAAAAACAAAACGCCACGGAGACACAATCTCCGTGGCGTTTTTCATTGCCTTCTCGTAGTTCGCTGCATCAGACCATGCAGCGGCGCCTCAACGGGCAGCCACCCACATGAACCCAAAGCAGCGAATCAGCAAACCGCGCGCAGCTTACGCAGCGGCAATCGCTTCGCGTGCGCTAGCCAATGCGGCGTTCGCAGCGTCCGGACCCATCGCGAGGCCTTCCGCGTAGATGAACGTGCTGTCGGTCATGCCGAGGAAGCCGAGGAAGGTCTTCAGGAACGGCGTCTGGCTATCGTTCGGCGTGCCGAGGTACTTGCCGCCGCGTGCCGAAACCACGAACACTTTCTTGCCCTTCACGAGGCCTTCGGCGCCGTTCTCGGTGTAGCGGAACGTGATGCCGGCGCGAGCGATGAAGTCGAAATACGTCTTCAGTTGCGACGACACGCCGAAGTTGTACATCGGAGCGCCGATCACGACGATGTCAGCGGCTTGCAGTTCGGCGATCAGCGCTTCGCTTTTCGCGGCGAGGGCAGCCTGTTCCGGGGTGCGCTGTTCAGCGGGCGTGAAGAATGCGCCGAGGATCGCGTCGTCGAGGTGGGGCAGCGGTTCAGCTTGCAGATTACGGACGACGACTTGCGCGCCCGGATGCGATTGTTGCAGTTTCGACGTTAGCTCGTTGAGTAGCAGCGTCGAGTTCGCGCCTTGCGAGCGGGCTGCAGAGTTGATTTGCAGGATCGTGGTCATGGTTGACTCCAAGTGGGGCGCGCTGTCTAGCGCGAGTGGAGCCATTGTGTGCTTTTACCTCGCCGCGAATAAGCCGTGCGGCAGCGAAGGATTGTTGCATGGGTAGAACGATCGACGGCGGCTTGGGGGGTTCTTAAGCGGTTGCGGACGGCCACTTTCTCCGCAACCGCAACCCCTGCCGGGCCTCAGGCAGCCAGCCAGCGCTCGCGCCAGTTGCGCGCGGCGGCGCGTTTGTCCGTCACGCTGAGGAGGTAGCGCGCCACTTCCGGGCCGTCCAGCTTGAGCTGGGCGGTGCGCAACTCGTCGCGCCGGAACGCGTGCACTTCCACCTTCGCCCCCGGCAGATAGCGCGACAGCAGCGCATCGAGATTCGACCCCGTGACACGCAGCCCATCAATGGCGATCAGCACGTCGCCCGCCGAGAGACCGGCCTTCTGCGCGGCGCTGCCTTCATGCACCGCAGCAAGCGTGCAATCCGCGCCGCCGCGCACGCGCGCACCGATGGACGGTTTGCCGTTGCGGTCCGGTTCCGGTGCAAGCGTAATACCGAACGGTTCGAGCAGCGTTTCGAGCGGCAGGTCACGCGTGCTGCGCACGGCATGCTCGAATAGCGCGGCGAGTTCGGCGCCAGTCGCCTCCGCGAAAAGCGCTTCGATCTCGCCCTCCTCGACACCCACCGGCTTGCCACGATAGAAATCTCGCCCGAAGCGCTGCCACAGCAAACGCATCACGTCGTCGAGCGACTTGCGGTTGTTGGTCTGCTCGCGAATCGTCAAATCGAAGGCCAGCGCGACCAGCGAACCCTTGGTGTAGTAGCTGACTATCGCGTTCGGCGCGTTTTCATCCTGACGGTAGTACTTCACCCAGGCGTCGAACGAGCTTTCGGCCACGGTCTGCTTCAGCCGCCCGCTGCCGCGCATCACGCCGCCCACCACCTTGCCCAGCATGCTGAAGTACTCGTCCTGCGAAATCAGGCCGCTGCGCACCAGAATCAGGTCGTCGTAGTAGGACGTGAAACCCTCGAACAGCCACAGCAGCGACGTGTAGTTCTCGCGCGTCAGATCGTACGGTGCAAACGCTGCGGGCTTGATGCGCTTGACGTTCCACGTGTGGAAGTATTCGTGGCTGCACAGACCCAGATAGGTCCGATAGCCCTCGCTCGTCTGCGGACGCCCTTGCACCGGCAGATCGCTCCGGTTGCAGATCAGCGCCGTCGAAGCGCGGTGTTCCAGACCGCCGTAGCCATCGCTTACCGCCTGCGTCATGAAGACGTAGCGGTTGACCGGCGCCTTCTTCGTCTTCGGTTCGAACAGCGTGATCTGCGCTTCGCAGATGCGCTTGAGATCGGTACAGAGACGCGCCATATCGAGCGAGACCACCCGGCCGGCAATCACGATATCGTGCGGCACGCCGTGCGCCTTGAAGGTGGCGAGTTCGAACTCGCCGAGCGTGACCGGATGGTCGGCCAGCTCGTCGTAATTCTGTGCGACGTATTCACCGAAACCGTAACGCTTGGTGCCGCGCGATTCCGGCAACGCCGTGGCAACCCGCCAGCTGCGATAAGCCGGTCCAGCCGGCTTCTGGATATCCACCACGCACTGCGCGTCTTCGTGGCCGACGGCCGCGAGGAACACGCTAGTGCCGTTGAAAAAGCCAGTCGTGTCGTCCAGATGCGCCGCCCGCACCGACATATCCCATGCGTACACCTCGTAGCGCAGCGTCAGCGCGCCATTCACCGGCGCCGCCTGCCAGGTCTGTTTGTCGGTCTTTTCGATGCGTACCTTACGGCCCGCCTCGTTGAACGCGCGCAGCGTCGTAATGTTGCGCGCGAACTCGCGAATCATGTAGCTGCCGGGAATCCACACAGGCAACATGAAACGCTGTCCGGACGGGTCCGGATTGGCAACGGTAACGGTGACTTCGAACAGGTGAGCGGCGGGTTGCTTCGGAACGATGCTGTAGCGGATTGGCTTCATCGGCGGGGTCGAAATAGGGGCGCTGATAGGGAGAGCAGAAACGGCAGGAGGCGCATGATGCGCCTCCTGTCTGACGATACGGAATGCTTAATGGGCCTCGGCCAGTTCCTTGTCGAGCCGGTCGGCGGGCACCGCACCCGGCAGACGGCGGCCGTCCGCCAGGAACACCGTAGGCGTGCCGTCCACGTTCATGGCGCGGCCGAGTGCAAGATTCTTGTCGATGGCGGCAGTGTCGCAGGTGCCGGCGGCAGTCGGCGCCTGACGGTTCTGCATCCACGCTTCCCATGCCTGGGCACGGTCGGACGAGCACCAGATCGACTTCGACTTCACCGTCGAATCCGGCGAGAGCACCGGATACAGGAACGTGTACACCGTGACGTTATCAATGGACTTCAGCGTGGTTTCGAGCTGCTTGCAGTACGGGCAGTTCGGATCCGAGAACACCGCCATCTTGCGGCTGCCATTGCCCTTCACCACCTTGACCGCATTGGCGAACGGCAGGCTGGCGAAATCAATGCGGTTGGTCTCCGACAAACGCGCGTCCGTCAGATTCTTGCGCGTCTTCGCGTCGACGATATCGCCCAGCACCAGGTAGTTGGCGTTGGCGTCGGTATAGATGATCTGCGTGCCGAGATTGACCTCGTACAGACCGTCGATAGGCGATTTGGTCACGCTCTTCACCGTCGCGTCGTCGCCGAGACGGCTTTGCACGGCGGCCTTGAGTTTGTCGGTGGTCTGATCGGCCCGCGCGGAGCAGCCGAGTGTGACAACGGCCACGGCCAAAGCGAGCGCGGCGATACGGATAGGCTTTTTCATACGGAATTCCCTGTTCATTCGATTGCGCCCGGCCCGTCTTGAAGCGTCTTGCTGAGACTGCCGTGCGCACTACGCGTCCATCATACCCGTGTGCCGGACGCCTGGAGCGACCGGCTGCCGCACCTAGCCCAACGCGGCTGAAACCAGCCAGCGTTTGAGCAGCGGCTGCGCGCCGACGAACGACATGCCGGCATTGCGCACGAGGCGCGCCACCGGGCCGGGCACGGAGAAGAGCTTTTGCAGGCCGTCAGTGGCCACCATCAACGCGCGGATATCTTCGCGGCGGGCCCGCTCATAGCGGCGCAGCAGGACGGTGTCACCCAGATCGCGGAAGGCTTCCTTGCCGGCGATGGTCTGCGCCAGCGCCGCGACGTCCCGCAGGCCCAGATTCATGCCCTGACCGGCGAGCGGATGGATCAGATGCGCGGCGTCCCCCACCAGCGCCACGCGCGGCGCGACCAGCCGGTCCACCGTTTGCAGCGCGAGCGGGAAGCCTTTGGCCGGCGTCACGCAATCGAGCGCGCCGACCTGGCTACCGGTGACGCGCTCTACCTCCGCGGCGAGCTGCGCCGGATCGAGTTGCAGCAATTCGTTCGCATGCTCGGTGCGGGCCGACCAGACGAGCGAGACGTGTCCCTCCGGCAGCGGCAGCAATGCGATGATCTCGCCGTCCCTGAACCATTGGTACGCCGTTTCGCCGTGCGGCTTTTCGGCCTTGAAATTGGCCACCACGCCGGTTTGTTTGTAGTCGCGCCGCACCACCTGCGAGCCGATCTGCGCCCGCACCCAGGAATGCGCGCCGTCCGCACCAACGACGAGGTCGGCTTCCAGCACCTTGCCGTTGTCCAGACCGATGCTCGCGCCGCCCGGTTTGACGTCGAGCCCCTGGGCGCGCGTGTCGAGCCATTCGAGGTTGGGCTGGAAGCGCAGCGCGGCGTCGAGCGCGCGCTCGATCAGCGACGATTCCACGATCCACGCCAGTTGCGGCACGGACGCCTGAAACGCGGAGAAATGCAGTTCGGCGTGCGTGTCGCCAAAGACGCGCATGTCGTACACGGGACCGAGGCGGGTGAGGTCGAGCGCCTGCCAGACCCGCAGACGCTCCAGCAAGGCTTGCGAACTGCCCGAGAGCGCGTACACCCGGGCGTCGAACGCCTCGCCGGCGGGCAGCGGCGCGCAGGGTTGCGCGAGCAGCGCCACGCGCAGGCCGCCTTGCGTCAAGGCGAGCGCCGCAGTCTTGCCGACGAGGCCGCCGCCGATCACGGCCACATCAAAGGTCTGGTGGTGTGCAGTCATGCGCTCATTATAGCTGCGGGGGGTCGCGGGGCCGGATCGGCGCGTGCAAACAAAGCGGCCCGAAACGAGCACGATCGAGGCCCGCAGCATGCCCTCCTCGGGCGCTATTCCGTCACGCCCGTTGACCATGCGGCGGTAAAGAGGCTCGCATCGCGACAGGCACCGGCGCGCGGCACAACACACCCAGCCACGAAGCCGACAGCGGACGGGGTTACAATTACGCCTTTCGGTGATCCACGTCACGCACAAGACGTGCCGCCTGCGCTGCACGATGCGCCGAGGTTCCTGCTGCCAGGCCACCTCTGCCGCGATCTGCACGCGCCAGGCAAAAACCACAGGGGCTGTCCGTGCGCCCCGGTCGACAAGCACGTCACCACCTGATTTCTAGAGAAACCCCATGAGCCTCAAATGCGGCATCGTCGGCTTGCCTAACGTCGGCAAGTCCACCCTGTTCAACGCGCTGACCAAGGCGGGCATCGCCGCCGAAAACTATCCGTTCTGCACCATCGAGCCGAACGTCGGCATCGTCGAAGTGCCGGACGCGCGCCTGAAGGCGCTGGCCGAGATCGTCAAGCCGGAACGCATTCTGCCCGCCGTCGTGGAATTCGTGGACATCGCCGGTCTCGTCGCGGGCGCCAGCAAGGGTGAAGGGCTCGGCAACCAGTTCCTCGCCAACATCCGCGAAACGGACGCCATCACGCACGTGGTGCGCTGCTTCGAAGACGAGAACGTGATTCACGTCGCCAACAAGGTCGATCCGCTGTCGGACATCGAAGTCATCAACACCGAACTGGCGCTGGCCGACCTCGCCACCGTCGAAAAGGCGCTGTCGCGCTACTCGAAGGCCGCCAAGTCGGGCAACGACAAGGAAGCCATCAAGAACGCCGCCGTGCTGGAGAAAGTCCGCGCGCAGCTCGATCAGGCCAAGCCGGTGCGGGCGCTCGATCTGTCGGATGAAGAAAAGGCGCTCATCAAGCCGTTCTGCCTCATCACCGCCAAGCCCACCATGTACGTGGCCAACGTGAAGGAAGACGGCTTCGAGAACAATCCGCATCTGGATGCCGTGGCGAAATTCGCCGCGGCGGAAAATGCGCCGGTGGTTGCGGTCTGCGCAGCGATCGAAGCGGAGATCGCCGATCTCGACGAAGCGGACATGGAAGTGTTCCTCGCCGACATGGGCATGGAAGAGCCGGGCTTGAACCGCGTGATTCGTGCGGGCTTCAAGCTGCTGGGTCTGCAAACCTACTTCACCGCCGGCGTGAAGGAAGTGCGCGCCTGGACGATTCACATTGGCGACACCGCTCCGCAGGCAGCGGGCGCGATCCACACCGATTTCGAACGCGGCTTCATTCGCGCGCAAACCATCGCCTATAACGACTACATCACCTACAAGGGTGAACAGGGTGCGAAGGAAGCGGGCAAGATGCGCGCCGAAGGCAAGGAGTACATCGTGCATGACGGCGATGTGATGAACTTCCTGTTCAACGTCTAAGCAAGACCCGGCGTTGCGAGTGTTCATTGGCACTCGCAACGTCTGCCAGCGTCAGGCAATACCCTCCTTCCAGTGAACGCCTGAACTTACAGGCTCCCTCCCCCTCCCGCGCGTTTCACCACCCCGCCGTCAGCCCGTTCGTTGTTTTCGCCTCTAGAATGCAGGGATAATCTGCGTCCCTCTTTCGAACCGTTGCGCGATGAACGATTCCGATCTTTCCGCTCTAACCCTGTTTGCGCGTGTTGCTGAAGAACAGAGTTTCAGTGCCGCCGCGCAGGCGCTCGGCATCTCCAACTCGGTGGCGAGTTATACGATCCGGCGCCTCGAGCAGCAACTCGGCACGAAACTCTTTAACCGCACCACGCGCAGCGTGAGCCTGACCGAAGCCGGGAGCGCCTTTCTGACGCGCATCCAGCCGCTGATGGAGCAACTGGATCTCGCATTCAGCGAAGTGGGCCGCGCATCCAGCGAAACGATGGGCACGCTGCGGCTGAACATGCTGCGCTCGGCGATACCGCTCGTCATCAATCCGATTCTCAAAGACTTTTTGCAGGCTTACCCGGATATCAAGATCGACGTGATATCCGATAACAGTCTGGTGGATATCGCCAGCAAGGGTTACGACGCGGGCATCCGTTACGACAACGTGATGGCCCAGGACATGGTGGCGATACCGGTGGTCAGCGACATGCGCTTTTGCATCGTGGCGTCGCCGGACTATCTCGAAGGCAAGGCGCTGCCGGAGCATCCGCGCGATCTGCTCAAGCACGACTGCATCAATTACCGGAGTGCGGATACCCAGGCGCTGTACCGCTGGGAGTTCGAGAAAGGCGACGAGAAAATTAGCGTGTCTGTCACGGGACGGATCGCCACCAACGACAACGATCTGCTTCTGCAAGCAGCATTAGACGGCCTCGGCTTCGGTTATCTGCAACACCGCCTTGTCGAGCCACACCTGAACAGCGGGCGCCTTGTGAATGTGCTCGACGAGTGGATCCCGCGCGGGGCGCTGTATCTCTACTACTACAATCCAAATGGACTGCCGCGCAAGCTACGCGTCTTCATCGACTTCGTGCGGGAACGGTTGAAGTAACGCCCGCGCGATTATGCGAATTCTTCGCATAGGGCATGCTGACTGAGCGCGTTTTTCATGCGTGACATAACCCCTATACTGATCCGGTGCCATGCCGGGAATCAAGCCGGTGTGCTTAGCAAATCCACATTCTCCAAGGGATAGACGATGTCATCATCCAACACCCCAGTCTGGTTTATCACCGGTTGTTCGACTGGCCTCGGCCGCGCGCTGGCCAGTCTGATCGTTAAGCGAGGCTGGCGTGCCGTGGTCACGGCCCGTGACGTTTCGAGCATTACCGACCTCGTGAGCGGTGCGGAAGATCGCGCCGTGGCACTCGCGCTCGACGTCAATAAGCCCGCCGAGATCGAAGCAGCAGTCGCCGCCGCGCGTGAGAAGTTTGGCCGCATCGACGTGCTCGTGAACAACGCCGGCTACGGCTATCAGAGCACCGCCGAGGAAGGCGTGGAAGCCGAGATCCGCGCGCAGTTCGACGCCAACGTGTTCGGCCTCTTCGCCGTCACCCGTGCGGTGCTGCCCATCATGCGTGCGCAACGCAGCGGCAACATCATCAACATCACCTCCGTGGCGGGTCTGATCGGCTTTCCGGGTTCGGGCTATTACGCCGCGTCGAAGCACGCTGTCGAGGGCTGGTCGGATTCGCTGCGCGCCGAAGTGGCGCCGCTCGGCATTGGCGTAACGTGCGTGGAGCCGGGTCCGTTCCGTACGGACTGGGCGGGCCGTTCGCTGCGTCAGACGATTACGCAGATCGACGACTACGCCGAGACCGCCGGCAAGCGTCATGCAAACACGAAGCAGATGAGCGGCACCCAGGCAGGCGACCCGGTGCGAGCCGGCGAAGCCATGATCGCGATTGCCCGCAATGCCGAAGCGCCGCGTCATCTGGTGCTGGGTGCTTGGGGCTTCAACGCGGTAGTGGACTATCTGCACCAACTCACGAAGGACATCGAGAGCCAGCGCGAGCTGAGTCTCTCGGCTGACTTCGACGGCCAGTCGTAACGCACCAGCCACGCATCCCCCGCAAAGCCCGGCAGAACCTGAGTTCTGCCGGGCTTTGCTTTTTGGGGCCAGCCTGTCCCGGGCCCATCTTCCGCCACGCCGGGCGCCTTCAATTCGCTCGCCAGGGCGTCTCAAGCGCCGCTTTCCCACGATGTGTAGAATGATCCGCACGACATAAAGCGACGCCACGCCGAACATTGCGCCTCGACGCGGCCCGTTGACCAACCAGAGTCAAGGAGACACGCGATGTGGTTCGTCGGCAAAAGCGAGTTGCTGTCGCTGATCCAGCTAAATTGCCTCGATGAGGTAATGCCCGCGTTCAGCGATCACAGGCATCTGCGCAAACACACCACCGTCTACCGCCCGGAAGAGCGCAGCGACTGCGTCTACCTGCTGAAAAAAGGCAGCGTACGGCTCTACCGGCTCACCGAGGACGGTCAGGAAATTACGCTGTCCTTCATCAAGGCCGGGATGATTTTCGGCGACGGCGACGTCCTCAACGAAGCCAACTATTCACACTACGCGCAGACGCTCGCGCCGAGCATGATCTGCTATATCCGCAAGCCGGATTTCAAGGAATTGCTGCGCCGCTACGACGTCATCAACCAGTTCGTGCTGAAGAGCCATTACCAGCGCTGGCAGGAAGCCCAGCGGCTGATCGAGAACCTCTCGCTGCACGACGTGCGCAAACGTCTCACGAATATTCTGACCATGTTCGCCGCGCAGATTGGCTGCGATTTCACCTACCACGACGAACCCGGCGCGATTCTGATCGACCTGTCCATTCCGCAGGACAAACTGGCAGAGTTCATCGGCACGTCGCGCGAATCCGTGAACCGGCATTTCAGCGACCTGAAAGCGGAAGGCTTCGTGGATACGCACGAACGCAAGATCGTGCTGACGCCTGCCTTCGTCGCGCACTATCTCGCGCCACCAGCCGCGAATCAGGTGCTGACGCGTGCGCGGACACTCGCCGCCGAAAGCCTCAAAGCGCCGCTAGTGCGCGCCTGACCGCAGCGACGCCGCTTTGCGGGCTCGACAGCACGGGGACTTTGGTCGGCCCGAGTAGCGGCACGAGACGCGCCATCGAAACCTGCGCGAGCACGACCACATCCACTTCGTCCATCAACCCGAGGATGGTGCGCTTCAGGATGTCGTCGTGACGTGCGGCGTCGCCGGCGAGCAGCGCGTCGAACGCGCCGTCGGCGATGCGCTCTTCCACGGTCACATCGCGGCCCGCTTCGGCGGCTTTCTTGCGAATCAGCCGCACGGTCGGCTCCAGCGTGGTCGATACCGTAGCCACCACGCCCACGCGCGGTCCAATGGCGCTGGCCTCCTCGGCCATCACCTCGTCCACCTTGATGATGGGTGTGCGGATCATGCCGCGCAGCAGATCGGTCGCTTCGCCCACCGACGAACACGCGTTCAGGATCAGATCCGCGCCCATCGACTGCGCGTTCTGCATGTAGCTATACAGACGGCTCGTCACTTCCGGCGTCAGATGCCCGGCGCTGCGCACGTCGTTGAGCAGGCTGTCGTCGACGATGTTGATCACGCGTGCATCGGCGAGCTGTTCCTTGAACTGATCCTTGAGCGGCTGCACCGTCACCGGCCCGGTGTGAATCACGACGATCGTGGTCATTGCACTGACACTCCCTTTGGAAACAAACTTCATTCAGTGGATTGCTTTGCCGGGCAGACCGCGACGACTCGCTGACCCCGCCGTGCAACAGCCGAAGCGCTCACGCCGTGGCCGCCGCCATCACCCGCTCCTGAGTCGCTTCGGCGCGCGTGAGTTCGGCATTCAGACGCCCTTCGCGAACCACCAGCACGCGGTCGCTCACCGCCAGCACTTCCAGCAGATCCGACGAAATCACGATGATGCCAATGCCTTGCGAAGCGAGCCGCGCCAGCAACGCGTGCACTTCTGCCTTGGCGCCAATGTCTATGCCGCGCGTGGGCTCATCCACGATGAGAAAGTGTGCGTTTCTATTCTTGACACCCAGCCGAAACCCCCACGCAAGTCGCCGCCTCAATAAGAGAGGCAAGTGAACGACTAGAAGCGCGAGAAATCGCGCTTTTTTTTCGTCGGTGTGCGCGGTCAGACGATTGTTATGCAAATCGCATAGTCCGAGTATTTTTCAGATTTGACTGATTTGATGCTCTTCAAACGGGTGCTACGTTTTCAATCGCAGCAACGATACATCTGTCAAACAACGAAAACAACGCAACCAGAAAAGCAATGACTAACAGACGATTATTCTTGCGTACCTCTGCATTCTCGCTTGCAGGTATCGCGTCACAGCTGACCCGGGCGGCTCCTGCATCTCCTCAGATTCCGGCGACGGCTCAACGTGGGTACGCGCTAACAAACGGCGCCACGGCGCTAAAACGCGATGATGGAGCGTGGATATTCTGGGCCCGCCTCATCAATTACGATGACCCGACAAGCGATATCGCTGGTGCATTACAGATATCCACCGACAGAGCTTTCTCGCAGCTTATCGACACGGTGTCGCTAACGTTCTCACAATCAAATTCCTTTATTGCCCAGCCGGTTTATTTTCCAAAAATCGGCAATGCACAACTCTATTATCGGTATGTCGTCGGCTCAGGTCCGTCAATTGCACCATCCGTTAGCGCAACGGTGAACTCAATAGCTCCCTGGAATACAGAATCGAAGGCGGAATAAATGGCAAAAGCAGAACTGGTAGTGCAGGTGATGGAAGCAGGCTCGAACAATATGGGAACGTACCAGGCATTAATGGGCGTTGCCCAGAACCCAAATGATTCACTGTCGATCATGCAAACGGGCACCACGCTCGTTGCAACCGTGACCAATGTCACACAAATGCTCCAGCCTATCCGCGTCATGACAAATGGCCTGGTGGCAACAACCGCATTGACCAAAATCATGGTGGACTGGAAAGACCCTAATAAAAAGGTGAATTCAGGCGATGTGCTAACGCTTGTAAGTGCGAGTGGAACAATCGTATTGACTGTGCTGGCACTCGCAGAAATCGGGCCAAGTGCGGCGGCGGCGGTCGGCGCGATCGTATTGGCTGCTGACCTTCAGGCGGCAATGCAGCCATACTTTAACTCGGTAAAGATAATGCTCGGCAATCTTGTCGCAAATCAGCTTCAGCTTACGAAGCCCGCGTCAACCGCGAGCGCATCCCTTTATTGGGGAAGCGCTGGCGTCGGAAATGGTTACAATCTTTATACTTATGACGAGATTATGTTTTCAAAAGGCTTGTTTGCCTGCATGAGCGACCAAGGTGCTTCGGGGGCTTATTTTATTATTTCAGGCTCCCCCGTTCCAGGCAGCCTTACGCCGGTGAGCGAAAGCATGTACAAGGAAAACTACTGTCAATATCTGGCTAAAGAACAGCAGTGGAGTGACATGACTAGCGGCATGCAATACTGCACGACCACAAAATTCCGATAGTCATGATTACGATGCCGCGCTCCATTCGGGCCTCGCTGCTCGGATTCTTAATTGCCTTCCTCTGCGAAGCGATTGTTGTAATTACGATGCTCTGTTATTGCTCTTTATCCTCGGGGGGGCTTCTGGCGGTCTTCGCGTGCCTGATAGCCAACCCACTTGCATTGTATTGGGCGCTCAAACGACAAAGCCGGGGTTACGGGTTACTAAAGTGGATCGCAGCCGGTAGCCTTCTCTGGACTATAGCGGGCGGGGTATATCTCAACGCATTGGGATTGTGGGCCATAGCGCTAATCGCCGCATGTGTATGGGTTCGCGTGATTGCCCTCTTGCTGATGCGTCGCAGTGTAGCAAGACAGTGGATCATCGCGAACGTTACTGGCTCACACTAGAACATGGAGAGCGCAACGTAAAACATTCAAGGTTATTTAAGCCCGCTCTGTGCGGGCTTTTTTGTTTTCTAACATATCTATCAGAAAGTAGGCGCAACGCTAAGCCGAAGACACTTAGGGCTTTAACAGTCGATAGACGGCAAGAGACCTACGCAGCGCCAGAAGTGCCCACGCGTTACCTACCGCAGCAGTACCAAGCAGAACAGTCATGACGACCGCGCTAGAATCCGGGCGTAGCGCTCGAAGGAAAAACACGACTCCGACCAGGATCGAAAACGCGCACATGGCAACCCGCGCACCGGGCGATTCGACGCCGCAAATCTCGCCTGTGGTGTGATTAAGCCACCCTAATAATGTTTGCCAGTTCTCAGGATCACCCAGAACCGCAGTCACGACTGTGCCGTTATCAAGGCGGGGATTGCCCCGTATCACCACGGCATATTGACGCTTTCCCGCAATGGTGACATTGAATGTCAGGCTCTGCGTTGTCGAATTGTATTTGTCTTTCACGGCGACAATGCCGCTAATGTTTTCAAGTGTGACGGTAACGGCGTGGTAAGTCATGTTCGTGGAGCGGCACGGGTAAGCAGGCGAAGCGCTAAATGTAACCTGTCCACCATCTCGTATATTCTTTCGCCGCCTCGCAGCGCTCATCAAGATGAATTCTGATTGTCATCGGATTCGTTGAACCACGAGCGCACGTGACTCATAAGCAAAGATCGCGCATGTGGGGTGGCGCGAAGTCCGCATCAGGCACAATCACCGCATCACCGTAAATCTCCCACGGCACCGCGCCGCCGCACCGCTCGTGATAGAACTTCGTGGCGCACGCATTCACTTGCAATCCCTTTGCCGCGCTAGAGCCACGACACGCGTGCGTGGTCATGCTCACTCGCCATCCGGCAGCGTGGGATCAATGTCTGTCACACCTGAATCGTGTATGGTGAGCCGGCAGTATCGCGTTGCACCGGGCTTCACCACCGCCTCTACATCCTTACGCGGATTTACTCCAGATTTCGCACTTACGATGTGCTCACCGGCAGGCACGTAAAGAGTGGCCCGCTCACCGCTTCGCGCGTCGGCCACCGGCTTGCCGTCAATGCTCATCTTCATGGCAAGCGCGGCACCGATCATCGAACTATCGCGCGTGAAAATCACCGTACCGAAATCCGGGCCTTGCGGCTTCTCGCCGTACGCGTGCGCGCGTTCAGCAGGCACCGCCACCGCGCTTGCACCGGGCGGTGTGGCAGCACACGCGCCCAGGAATACCATCGCAGCCAGTGCCGCACAGCACGCGCAACCGTCACGCGCTCGCCGTCGATAACTGCCTGTTCGCCTAGCTCGATAGCAATGCGATGCGCACCATTCGCCATGTTCCGATCAAACTTGTGGCTCCGGCTGACGTAAGGTGTGTCCTCTGTCAGCAGAGCGCCGCCGGAAACTGTGACGGACGTCATACAAACGTATTGGGGTTCTCCCGAGGTTAGCGGACGCGGCTGTCCGACTATGACGTTCGTCACAGAAACGCAGGACCGGAAACGTCTACGATGAGATAAACCCCGATTCACCTGAACCTGACAAGGAGCAAGGCAGATGACGAAGCGAGTGATTGTCACCGGCGGTAGCGGACTGGCCGGCAAGTGGGTGGTGGAAGACCTCGTGGCGCACGGTTACGAAGTGCTGAACCTCGACCGCGTGCCGATGGCGAAGCAGACCGCCCGCACCTTGATTACGGACCTGACGGACGCAGGCCAGGTGTTCAACGCACTGGCTTCGAGCACGACGCCGAAGGAGTTCGACGCCGACATCGAACCGAAACCCGTCGACGCAATCGTCCACTTCGCCGCCATTCCGCGCATTCTCGTCACGACCGACAACGAGGTGTTCCGGATCAACGTGATGGGCACGTACAACGTGCTCGACGCGGCCTCTAAATATGGCATCAAGAAGGTGATCCTCGCTTCGAGCGAAACGACCTATGGCGTGGTGTTCGCGCATCGGCACCGCGACCCGGCGTACTTCCCGCTGGACGAGAACTATCCGGTGGATCCGATGGACAGCTACGCGACCTCGAAGGTCATCAACGAAGTGACGGGCAAGGCCTTCCACGCCCGCACCGGCGCGGACATTTACTGCTTCCGGATCGGTAACGTGCTCGACCCGGGCGATTACGCCAAATTCCCGACGTGGTTGAAAGATCCGGCACTGCGCAAGCGCATTGCGTGGAGCTATATCGACGGCCGCGATCTGGCGACCGCGTGCCGCCTCGGTATCGAGAAAGATGGCCTCGGCTTCGAGGTGATGAACGTGGCCGCCGACGACGTTTCATCCGATCTGCCCACGGCCGAACTGCTCAAGCGTTTCTATCCGGACGTACCGGTGAAAAAGCCGCTCGGCGAGTTCGAAACCTTGCTGAGCAACGAGAAGCTCAAGCGCCTGCTTGGCTGGCAGCAGCAGTACCGTTGGCGCGATCAGGTTGCCAAGTAACGCGCTGACGGCGATTTGCTGATTGCGTAGATGACCGATGCCGCAGTGGGCGCACTGTCGCATCGGTTTTCAGAACCGTTTCGCAAACGCCCCTGGCAACAAACCGCATGCGCTCACCTCTCTGCTTTACATTGCAGCGGCAAACTCAAGGCCGCACGAACCGGCACCATCGTAGCGGGTGAATCCGCCAGCACTGCGTCCATTCCAAGGCAAGCCGCCGCGCGATAGTCGGCGGTATTGTTCACCGCGATCGCCACGAGGTACACACCCGGATTCTTGCGGAAACACGCCACGCTAGCGGGCGTCCACGGTGTGGCATGCACCTCCGAGCGACCTTCGCCTAAGGTGAACTGTTCGGTGACGGTCACATCACGATGAAACTCGAACGCCGCCAGTGCGTTGCCAGGCGGCGGATCGACACAGCCGCCGCCGAGCAGAACGCGCATGAGCCGGGTCCGGGTTGCATCGCGCGATTCGAACATCTTTGCCTGCGGGTAAGCGGCGAAGCTGCGCTGGTAGTCGGTTTCCGTGGAGTAGATCATCACGCGCGACCACGCATTCTCTTCGGTGAGCACCTGCGCAACCGCCCGCGTCTGTGGCTCAGCGGGCAGCGCTTTCATGTCTAGCACGACCGGCGTGTTCACTGGAATGGCACGCAAGACTTCGCGTAATGTGGGGATGCCCACCGGATGCCGACGGTACGGATAAGCGTCGACACCCTGCCCGTCTCTCTGACGGAACGTCCAGCCCGCATTGACGTTCGCCAGTTCCGCCGCCGAATACGTTGATACCGCTCCCTTGGCGTTCGTCAAAGCCGACAGATCCGCCGGCCGGTACAGTACCGGCACGCCATCCTTGCTCAACTGCACGGTCAACCAGATTGCATCGGCATGATGCGCGAGCGCAAGGCGCACCGCCTCCTGAGTGTTTTCAGGCGCGTCACCCGTGCCGCCGCGATGCGCGATGATGCGCGGCAACGCGGTGACCGCGCCCGCGCCAGGACTCACAGACTGCGTTGCGCAACCCGCCAGCCACACGGAGAGAAGTGTCATCAAACAGGCCAACCACATCGAACGAGGCATCTGGACTCCTGACTAGTACATCTGCAAACCGGACCTCCGTGGTACGGTTCGCCGGCCTCGAAACACGCCGCCGGCATGCGATCCGTTCAATACCAAAGCGGACGCGCAACCGGCCAACCATTTTCATTTATCGTCTTTCCTTTCCATGACAGGCATCACTCACAGGCATCACTCGAGCCGCCGTCCGCAGTTTTCGAGCGCCACCGCCATGATCGTTACAGGCGTCACCGCGTTGCTTTTCGCAGCCGCACCGGCCTTTGCATACGTCGGACCCGACTCGACAGCCGACGAAGCCAATCTCAGCAACCACCGCGCGTACATCAATCATGGCGGCCAGTTGGTACACGCGCCGGCCCGCTCGCTCTCCGGCGAGGTACCTGAGGGCGCTACGGCCCGTTGCCGCGACGGCTCTTACAGCTTCAGCCGGCACCACAGCGGCACCTGTTCGCGGCATGGCGGCGTGGCAGCATGGCTCTGAGCCGGGCTGGATCCTGACATCCCAGTGGCGCCGGGGCGTCATCTCACCAGAGACTAACCCCGGCGCGCTGCCACGGGAATATGCCGTTCGGCCGACTGACTGCGCCGCCGCGCCCCGAAGTACAATGACACCTCTTCCCGCCCCGCGCGCTGCCACGTCGACTGTCTCGGCGACACGCCCGCTGCGGCCGGGAGCCGGCAACACCGGATCCCCATTCACCCCACGACCGCTCGCCCCCGGTGGCCGGCGGCGTCAACGTCTACTGCAAGCAAATGGCCCAATACGTCTTCACCATGAACCGGGTCGGCAAGATCGTGCCGCCCAAGCGTCAAATCCTGAAAGACATTTCGCTGTCGTTCTTCCCCGGCGCGAAGATCGGCCTGCTCGGTCTGAACGGCTCGGGTAAGTCCACGCTGATCCGCATCATGGCAGGCGTCGACAAGGACATCGAAGGCGAAGCTACGCCCATGCCGAATCTGAACATCGGCTACCTGCCGCAGGAACCGCAACTCGATCCGCAAAAGACCGTGCGTGAAGCCGTGGAAGAGGGTCTCGGCGAAGTGTTCGGCGCGCAGAAGAAACTCGACGAAATCTACGCGGCCTACGCAGAGCCGGATGCCGATTTCGACGCGCTCGCCGCCGAGCAGGCCAAGTACGAAGCGATCCTCGCCACCAGCGACGGCAGCGCGGAGCAACAGATCGAAATCGCTGCGGACGCGCTGCGTCTGCCGGCGTGGGACGCGAAGATCGAGCATCTGTCAGGCGGTGAGAAGCGCCGCGTCGCGCTGTGCAAGCTGCTGCTGGAAAAGCCGGACATGCTGTTGCTCGACGAGCCGACCAACCACCTGGACGCGGAGTCGGTGGACTGGCTCGAACAGTTTCTGACGCGCTTCCCGGGCACCGTCGTCGCGGTCACCCACGATCGCTACTTCCTCGACAACGCCGCTGAGTGGATTCTCGAACTCGACCGCGGTCACGGCATTCCGTGGAAGGGCAACTACAGCAGCTGGCTCGACCAGAAGGAAGAGCGCCTGAAGCAGGAAGAAGCGTCGGAGTCCGCGCGCCAGAAAGCCATCAAGAAGGAACTGGAGTGGGTGCGCCAGAATCCCAAGGGTCGTCAGGCAAAGTCGAAGGCGCGTATCGCCCGCTTCGAGGAACTGAATAGCCAGGACTACCAGAAGCGCAATGAGACTTCGGAAATCTTCATCCCGGTTGGCGACCGCCTGGGCAATGAAGTGATCGAGTTCAAGAACGTCAGCAAGGCTTATGGCGACCGTCTGCTGCTCGACAACGTCAGCTTCAAGATTCCGGCTGGCGCCATCGTGGGCATCATCGGACCGAACGGCGCGGGTAAGTCCACGTTGTTCCGCATGCTGACCGGCAAGGAACAGCCGGATTCGGGCGAGATCGTCCAGGGGCCGACGGTCAAGCTGGCTTACGTCGATCAGAGCCGCGATGCGCTCGACGGTTCGAAGACCGTGTTCGAAGAAATCTCCGGCGGCGCGGACGTGCTGACGGTGGGCAAGTACGAAACGCCGTCGCGTGCGTACATTGGCCGCTTCAACTTCAAGGGGGGCGATCAGCAGAAGATCGTCAGCAACCTGTCGGGCGGCGAGCGCGGGCGTCTGCATCTGGCCAAAACGTTGATTGCGGGCGGCAACGTGCTGCTGCTCGACGAACCGTCGAACGATCTGGATGTCGAAACCTTGCGCGCACTCGAAGACGCGTTGCTGGAATTCGCCGGCTCCGTGATGGTGATCTCGCACGATCGCTGGTTCCTCGACCGCATCGCAACGCACATCATCGCGTTTGAAGGCGATTCGCAAGTGACGTTCTTCGACGGCAACTACCAGGAATACGAAGCGGACAAGCGCGCACGTCTCGGTGAAGAGGCCGCACGTCCGAAGCGTCTGCGTTACAAGCCGATCGCACGTTGATGTAAGCGATCAGCGTCGCGCCGCTCGATGAGGCGCATCGCGAGGTGCGCCGGGCTTTGCGAGCCGAAACACATGAGCGGGTGGCGCGCTCACGCGCAGCACGAAGCACGTTGAGGTACACGTTAAAGTGCGCTTGATGCAAGTTCACTGCGTACTGCAGGTGGGCGAGGCCTCGCCCACCTGTTCAAATAACCGATAAGCGGCAAGCTGCGCGGCCGAGCGCAGATACGAGGAGGCATGCATGGCGATGTCGATTCCGAAACGCGTGGCCATTGCCGTTGGCGCCATTGTGCTGGTGCTGGTGGTCGTCGTGCTCGGCGGTCTCTACTTCGTGCAATTCGAAGTGAAGCAGCGGGTAACCGCCGCGTTGGGGCCGCTTGGCAGCGCCGATAGCATCGACGTTGGCCTCACCTCGGTTCGCCTCACCAACGTCCTCCTCAAGCCGCCGCCCGACTGGCCCGCGCCCAATGTGCTGCACGCCGATCAGATCACGATCGTGCCGGACATTCGCGATCTGCTGCAACGGCGCATTCACATCCGCTCGGTCACCGTGAGCGGCTTCGACCTGACCGTGGTGCGGACCGCCGGCGGTTCCATCGACATCCTGCCTAACCTGAAGGAATCGCTCAACCGTCCAGACAACGCCACTCCCGCCAGTGTCGGCAGCCCAACCGTGCCGCGCGAAAAGCTGATCGACCACATCGGATTCGAGCATGGCACGTTCGAGTTCTACGATTTCACGGTGAGCAAACCCGCGTACAAGGTGTCGGTCACGAACGCGGTTGCGAGTGTCGACCATCTGCACCTGCCGGCGCTGACCGAACCGACTTCGGTGGAGGTCAACGGCTCGATCGCCGGTCCGCAGCACACCGGCACGGTCTCGTTCGGTGGCTGGATCAAGATTGCCACCAAAGACTCGCAAACCACGAGCACGCTGCAAGGTGTGGACATCGTGATGCTCGACCCTTATCTGCTCAAGAAGACCGGTGCCAAGGCCGAGATCACGGGCGGCACGGTGGACCTGACGGTTCAGTCCACCGTCACCAACTATCAGTTGCACGCGCCGGGCACGGTCGTCTTGCACAACCTGCAACTCGCCGACACCGGCAACCCGCTCGACACCTTCCTCTCCATTCCCACCAAGCTGGCGGTTGCGGCGCTGAAGTCGCGCAAAGGCGACATCACGGTGCATTTCGTCCTTGAAGGCAATCTGCGCGATCCGAAGTTCTCGGTCAACGACAACTTTTTGATGAAGCTCGGCACGGGCTTTGCGAAGTCCACGGGCGTGAGCGTGGAAGGCGTCGCGAAAGGTGCGGGTGATACCGTAAAGGGACTCGGCAACGCGCTGAAGAATCTGCTCGGACAGTAGCGCGGGAACCACTAGACCCGCTCGAGTATTTGCAGCATCCATCCATAGACTCAAAAGAGCACGGAGGAGACACCCATGCAGGCAAAGACACCACGCTTACGGCGCATCCAGTGGGTCGCGGTCATGTTTCTGACGCTGGCCGGCATCGTCAACTATCTGGACCGCAGCACGCTTTCCATTGCGAATCATTCGGTCAGCGGCGAGCTTGGGCTATCCGCCTCGCAGATGGGCTTGCTGCTGTCGGCGTTCTCGTTTTCCTACGCATTCTCGCAATTGCCGATGGGCGCGCTGCTCGACCGCTTCGGCGCACGCATCATGCTCGGCATCGGCATGCTGGTGTGGTCCGCTGCGCAGCTTTTTGGCGGCTTCGTGCACAGCTTGCAGCAGTTCCTCGTCGCGCGCATCTTCCTCGGTATCGGCGAAGCGCCGCAGTTTCCCGCCGGCGCCAAAGTGGTGAGCGAGTGGTATGCGCTGCGTGAGCGCGGCAGGCCCACCGGCATTTTCACGACCTCATCGACCATTGGACCGGCGCTCGCGCCGCCTATCCTCACCGGTCTGCTGCTCGCATTTGGCTGGCGCTGGATGTTCATCGTGATGGGCGTGATGGGAATCGCGGTGGCGGTGGCCTGGTATCTCGTCTATCGCAATCGTGGGGAAGTCGTGCTCGGCTCCGAGGAGCTCACGCATCTCACGGAAGAAGAGCCCCACGCGCGCGTCGAGCGGCGCATGACCGGCGCCGAGTGGCGCGGCCTGTTCGCCTCGCGCACCACCTGGGGCATGATCTTCGGCTTCATGGGTGTGATCTACATGGTCTGGCTGTACCTCACCTGGCTGCCTGCGTATCTGGAACACGAACGGCATCTGTCGATTGCGAAGACCGGCTGGATTGTCTCGATTCCGTATCTGTTCGGCACGCTTGGCATGCTGTCGAGCGGCTTCGTCGCCGATGGCTTGATGGAGCGCGGCATTGCACCGATCCGCAGTCGCAAATGGCCGATCTGTACCGGCCTGATTTTCGGCGCCGTGTTCACGGTGCCCGCGGCCTATACGCCGAACATCACGATGGCGATCGTGTATCTGTCACTCGCCATGTACTTCGTCAACATGGCAAGCGGCGCCGCGTGGGCGCTCGTCAGCGTGGCCGCGCCGCGGCATCTGGTGGCGTCGCTCGGGAGCATCCAGAATTTCGGTGGGTACTTTGGCGGGTCGTTCGCGCCGTTCATCACCGGCGTAGTGGTCGATCAGACGCACTCGTTCGTCGACGCGTTTCTGATCAGCGCGGCGGTCTCGTTTGCGGCCGCGCTCGTGTACATGTTCGTGGTGCGCGAGCCGATTGCCGAGCGTGCGGAAACGGCTGCTGCGACAAGAATGGCGTGAGATCCCGGTTTGATGGGCACCCGTCTGACGGTGCGTGACGCCCGCAAGCACGGCGAGCGCCTCACTCCTCTCAGACGGGCAAGCTTAGTTCGCGCAGCCGCGCCTCGGTCTGAGCCGCCGACGTGTGATGCACGCCATGCCAGCCGAGCGCATTGGCGGCTTGCACATTCTTCAGGTTGTCGTCGATGAACACCAGTTCGTGCGCTTCGATTCCCGGCAGTTGCGCGGCAATCCGCTGATACATCTCGGCGAAAATCGCAGGGTCCGGCTTGGCGAGCTTGACGCGGCCGGACACCACGATGTCCCTGAAGCGTCGCAGCACCGGAAAGTTGTCCCACGCGTACGGAAAGGTCTCGGCCGACCAGTTGGTCAGACCGAACAGCGGCACATCGGCCGCCTCCAGCTTTTCCAGCGTCGCCACGCCGTCTTCCAGCACGCCGCCAATCATCTCGTGCCACCGTTCGTAGAAGGCGCGAATCAACGCTTCGTGGTCCGGGAACTTCGCAATCAGTTCAGCCGTGCCCTCGGCGATCGTCTGACCGCCGTCCTGGCGCACGACCCACTCCATCGAACAGACATGCGTGAGGAACCAGCGCCGCTCGCTTTCGTCCTGAATCAGATGCCGGAACAGATACTCAGGACTCCAGTCGATCAGCACGCCGCCGAAATCGAACACGACCGCCTTGATGGTCATGCGAACTCCGTGGCGAGAACCTCGGCGAGCGGACGGACCGTGACCGGATTGCCCTGCAGCGAGGAAGTGTTCCATACCCAGTTGTGATGCTCGACGATCTGCGCAGGCGTGAGGCCGGGCCCCGCTTGCGTGGTGTGCAGGTCAGAGATGACCGTGGTCTTGTAGCCGAGCAGGGCCGCGCTGCGAATGCTGGTGTTGATGCAGTACTCGGTGGCGAAACCGCACACCAGCAGACGGTCGACGCCAAGTGCGTCGAGTTGCGCCTGCAGCGACGTCTTGTGAAACGAATCGCCCACCGACTTGCGCAACAACCGGTCGTCGTCGGTCCGCACCAGCGAATCCGGCAGTTCCCAACCCTCGCTGCCATACTCGACTTCATCGCCCGGTTCTTCGTGCTGCACGATGAACACCGGCACGCCGCCAGAGCGCGCTGCCGCGGTCAACCGGTTGATGCCGTCGATGACCGCATCGCCGCGATAAGCCGCGTTGGGCCCCGAGAAAAACGCATGTTGCACGTCGACCACCACCACCGCCACGCCAGCCATGTCCCGAACTCCCAGGGTTGTTTAGACCGCTTGCGTCCGCGTCTCCAGCCAGGTCTTTGCTTCACCCGACACATGCGGCGCAATCCGTGTACGCACCATCTCGTGATACGCATTCAGCCATGCACGTTCGTCGCTGTTGAGCAACGAGAGTTCAAAGCAACGCGTGTCGATCGGACACAGCGTCAGCGTCTCGAACTTAAGGAAATCGCCGAACTCCGTCTTTTCAGCCGCGCGGTTCAGCACCAGATTTTCGATCCGCACGCCCCACTTGCCCGGCCGGTAAATGCCAGGTTCCACCGAAGTGATCATGCCCTCTTCCATCGCCGTCCACGGCTCTGCGGCGGCGTAGTGCGAGATGACCTGCGGTCCTTCGTGCACGTTCAGGAAGTAGCCGACGCCGTGGCCGGTGCCGTGACCGTAGTCGAGACCCGCTTCCCAGATCGGCGCGCGGGCGATGGCGTCGAGCATCGGCGAACGGATGCCGCGCGGAAACTGCGCGCGCGACAGCGCCATCATGCCCTTGAGCACCACCGTGCAATCGCGCCGCTGTGCATCGCTCAACTCGCCCACCGGCACGACGCGCGTGATGTCCGTCGTGCCGCTCAGGAATTGCGCGCCCGAGTCGATCAGCAGCAATCCGTTGCCTTCGATCCTCGAGTGCGAGGCCGGCGTGGCGCGGTAGTGCGGCATTGCGCCGTTCGCGTTGAAACCGGCAATGGTCGCGAAACTCAGCGAGACGAAATCCGGACGGCGCGCCCGTGCCTCGGTGAGGCGTTCGTCAATGGTGAGTTCAGTGATGGTCTCGCGGCCCAACGCGCCTTCGAACCACGCGAAGAACTCGGCGAGCGCCGCGCCGTCCAGTTCCATCGTGGCGCGCACATGTTCAGCGTCCGCTTCCGTCTTGCGCGATTTCAGGAAGGTGGACGGGTTCACCGCTTCGACGACCTTCACCGCGGCCGGGACCGATTGCAGCAGACCGAACGTGATGCGGCGCGGGTCGATCAACAGTGTCGAGCCGCCCGGCAAAGCCGCCAGCGCGGGCGCCGCTTTGGCATACGGCTCGACATGGATACCGTCAAGCGCCAGCGACTCGCTCAGCTCGCGCGACACCTTGCCCTCGGCGACGAACAGCGACACGCGTTCGAGCCCGATCAGCGCGTGCGCGACGAACACCGGGTTGTAGCTGACGTCAGCGCCGCGCAGATTGAACAGCCATGCGAGATCGTCGAGCGTGGAAACGAAATGCCACTGCGCGCCCTTCTCCTGCATGGCGCGGCGGATCTGGTCGAGCTTCTCGACACGCGCGACCGTGGCATGCGGCGCGGCGTGCTCGAACACCGTTTCGGTGGGCAATTCGGGGCGCTGGGGCCAGACCGCGTCGAACAGATCCACGTCCGTGCGCAGCTTCACGCCGCGCGCGTTGAGCGCCTGCGTCAAGGCACGCGCCGCGGCCACACCCAGCACCGCGCCGTCCACGCCCACCGTGCCACCCGTGACGACGTTCTGCGCCAGCCATTCGAAATGCGGCAGCGATTGCTGACCCGCCATCATCTTCATCAGTTGCACGCCCGTGCCGGCCAGTTGCGCGTCGGCCTGCTCCCAATAGCGGCTGTCCGTCCATAGTCCGGCAAACGTGTCGGTCACGATCAGCGTGCCGGCCGAGCCGGTGAAGCCGGACAGCCATTGCCGCCCTTGCCAGCGGCCCGGTAGATATTCGGATAGATGGGGATCGGCAGACGGCACCAGATAGGCGGCGAGGCCCTCGCGCTTCATCGCGCCACGCAGGTGAGCAATACGCTCAGGAATGGAAGAGGTCTCGGGAAGTCGGGCATTCATCAGATTCACCTGCAAATTGTTCAGCGACGGGACAGCAAGCCGACCGTCACGGCAACAGCAATTAGCGCAAAAGCCACACACACCGGCCATTCGAGCGTATCACCATCATGGAATAAACCGGTTACATTGCCGGCCATCCGGGCGACGGACGCGCCCAGTACACCGACAAGCAGCGCCACCCAGAAGCGCGCGCGGCTCGAACGCCGCAGCGGGTGGAGCCACCAGCCCGCCAGCCCGATCACCAGGCCCAGCAAAATCACGCCTGGCCAACCCATCAGGGCCGGTCCTGGCCAAATTTCAGACTGGTCTCATGGGCGCGAGAGACACGGGAAGCTAGCATTTTTATCTCGTTAACTATAAAGGTCAGCACGGCGCTTTCCGCGTAGCGGTTGAGTTTAGGGGCCGGGGTCACATTTAGGCAAGCCGTAAGCTTCGCCGCTCCCCTGCCCGCCCGGCTGAAAGCCCGTTCCCCATGCGAATTGCCCTCATCGAGCCGGACCTGCGTCACGCGGAACTCGTCGGCCGGCTCGTCTTTGCCGGCGGCCATGCCTGTCAGCATTTCACCGCGAGCGCGCCGTTCCTCGCCAGCGCCACTCACCAGTTCTTCGATCTCCTGCTGACCGACCGCTGGGCCGGCGATCACGCGGCCGAAGACATCATTCCGAAGGCGCGCAGCATCCTGCCCAGCCTACCGGTCATCATGCTGATGTCCGCGCCGCGCGAAAGCGAGGTGGTCGCCGCCCTGCACGCGGGCGCCGACGACTGCCTCGCGAAGCCCGTGCGTGGCCCGGAGATGCTGGCGCGCATCGACGCCCTGCTGCGCCGCGCCGGCCTGCGCCGGCCGCCCAACCGCCGGCTCGACACGTTCGGCAACTACGTTTTCGACGCTGCGCAGCTTACCGTGACTTTCAACGGCCAGACAGTGGCATTGACCCCAAAGGAATTCCGCTTTGCCTTGCTGCTGTTCACGAACGCGTCGCGGCCGGTTTCACGGGCACATATTCTCGAAACCGTCTGGACGCGTCCACGCGACGTCAGATCGCGCACGCTCGATACCCATGCCTCGCGGGTGCGCAGCAAACTGCAATTGCGTCCGGAACACGGCTATTGCCTGACCCCGTTATATGGGTTCGGCTACCAGCTGGACGCCATCCCCGCGGAAGCCCGCGTGCAGGGCTGATCCGCCCAATAGCCCACCCTGAATGAAGAAATCGCGAAAACGCTATAATATTGGGCTAAACCATAGCCCCGCACATGCAGCTTCTAACGATCGGAATCAATCACCACACCGCGCCCGTCGCCTTGCGCGAACGCGTGGCGTTTCCGCTCGAACAGATCAAACCTGCCCTCGCGACCTTCAAGGATTTGTGGCTCGGGGCCGCCGCCCGCAGCGCCCCTGAAGCGGCCATTCTCTCCACCTGCAACCGCACCGAGCTGTATTGCGCGACTGACGATCAGGCGGTGCGCGAAGCGGCTGTCCAATGGTTTTCGCAGTATCACAAGCTGTCCGTCGAGGAACTCGCGCCGCACGTCTACGCGCTGCCGCAGTCCGAGGCCGTGCGTCATGCGTTTCGTGTGGCGTCGGGGCTGGATTCGATGGTGCTCGGTGAAACGCAGATCGTCGGACAATTGAAGGACGCGGTGCGCACGGCCTCCGAGGCTGGTGCGCTCGGCACTTACCTGAATCAGCTTTTCCAGCGTACCTTCGCGGTAGCCAAGGAAGTACGCACGACCACGGAAATCGGGGCGCAATCTGTTTCGATGGCGGCGGCGGCGGTCCGGCTCGCCCAGCGCATCTTCGACAAAGTGGCGAACCAGCGCGTGCTGTTCATCGGCGCGGGCGAAATGATCGAACTCTGCGCTACCCACTTCGCCGCCCAGCAGCCGCGCGAACTGGTGGTCGCCAATCGCACCGCCGAGCGCGGCACGCGGCTCGCCGAACGCTTCAATGGCCGTGCCATCCCGCTGGCCGATTTGCCGGCGCGCATGCACGAATTCGACATCATCGTGTCCTGCACCGCGTCCACCTTGCCGATCATAGGACTTGGCGCGATGGAGCGGGCCGTCAAGGCGCGCCGCCACCGGCCGATTTTCATGGTCGATCTGGCCGTGCCGCGCGATATCGAACCCGAAGTCGGCCAGCTCGAAGACGTTTTTCTCTACACCGTGGATGATCTCGGCGCCATCGTGCGCGAAGGCAACGCATCGCGTCAGGCGGCGGTCGCGCAGGCCGAAGCCATCATCGAAACGCGGGTGCAGAATTTCATGCAGTGGCTCGACGCGCGCAGCATCGTGCCGGTGATCCGCCACATGCATACCCAGGCCGACGCGCTGCGCCGTGCCGAAGTCGAACGCGCGCAAAAGATGCTGGCGCGCGGCGAGGATCCCGCTGCGGTCATCGAAGCGCTCTCGCAGGCGCTCACCAACAAGCTGATTCATGGCCCGACGCACGCACTGAATCGCGCCAGCAGCGAGCACCGCGATAAGCTCATCGAACTGATGGGCGGCTTCTACAAACATTCCGGCCACTCGGAACGTTAGCGGCGCTGCCGCCGCGCAGCCCGGCCCGCGCAGTTTGACCGCGTAACGTGCCAGGCCCGCGCCCTCCAGCCAGGGCACGCGCCCGCCTTTACCCGATACGCCCATCCTTTCCGGAGTCCGCTCCGCACCGTCCCATGAAAACGAGCATGCAAAGCAAGCTCGACCAGCTCACCACCCGGCTGGCCGAACTGAACGATCTGTTGAGCCGCGAGGACATCACGGCGAATCTCGACCAGTACCGCAAGCTCACGCGCGAGCACGCGGAGCTGGGGCCGGTGGTCGAGCATTACGCGCTCTGGCGTCAGGCCAGCAACGACGCGGTGACGGCGCAAGAACTGCTGACGGACGCGTCGATGCGCGATTTCGCCGAAGAAGAAATCCGCGCCGCTCGCGAGCGCATGGAGCAACTCGGCAGCGAACTGCAGAAGATGCTGCTGCCGAAAGACCCCAACGACGATCGCAACATCTTCCTGGAAATTCGCGCGGGAACCGGCGGCGACGAGTCGGCGCTGTTTGCGGGCGATCTGCTGCGTATGTACTTGCGCTTCGCTGAACGCAACCGCTGGCAAGTCGAGATGATGTCGGCCAGCGAATCGGATCTGGGCGGCTACAAGGAAGTGATCGTGCGGATTGCGGGCGAAGCGGCCTATTCGAAGCTGAAGTTCGAATCCGGCGGGCATCGTGTGCAGCGCGTGCCGGCCACGGAAACCCAGGGGCGCATCCACACCTCCGCGTGCACAGTGGCGGTGATGCCGGAAGCGGACGAAATTGGCGAAGTGGAGATCAATCCCGGCGATCTGCGTATCGACACCTTCCGCGCCTCCGGCGCTGGCGGCCAGCACATCAACAAGACCGATTCGGCGGTGCGGGTGACGCACTTGCCTACAGGCATCGTCGTGGAATGTCAGGACGACCGCTCGCAGCACAAGAACAAGGACCGCGCGCTCAAGGTGCTGGCGGCGCGGATCAAGGACAAGCAGTACCACGAGCAGCACGCCAAGGAAGCCGCGACCCGCAAGAGTCTGATCGGCTCGGGCGACCGCTCGGAGCGTATTCGCACGTATAACTTCCCGCAGGGGCGCCTGACGGATCACCGTATCAATCTGACGTTGTATCGCCTCGAATCGATCATGGATGGCGACCTCGAAGAACTGATCGCCGCGCTGGTCAGCGAACATCAGGCCGAATTGCTGGCGTCGCTTGGCGATGCGGACTGATCACGAAACCGCACGCGTGCCATCAACCATGAACGACGCCGCCGGCCTGCTTCGCGCCTCACCGTTGCCTGCGCTTGAAGCGCGCATTTTGCTCGGGCATGTGCTCGGCTGGCGCCGCACGGAGTTGATCACGCGCAGCGACGAACCGCTCGCGCGTGATCAGGTGGCGCGCTACCACGCACTGGAAGCGCGGCGTATTGCTGGCGAACCGGTTGCGCAACTGGTGGGTGCGCGCGAATTCTTCGGGCTTGAATTCGAAGTCACACCCGACGTGCTGATTCCGCGCCCCGAGACGGAGTTGCTGGTCGAGACGGCATTGGCCGCGCTCGACGGCCTCTCGCGGCCATCCGTGCTGGACCTCGGCACCGGCACTGGCGCCATCGCGGTGGCGCTTGCCTCGGCGCGACCCGATGCGCGGGTCTGGGCCGTCGACCGCTCGGCCGAAGCGCTCGACGTCGCGGGACGCAACGCTGCGCGCCTGCTGGATCCGCAGCGCCCCGGTGGCCCGGTTCAGTTCACACGTAGCGACTGGTACGCAGCGCTTGATTCCGCGTTGCGTTTCGATGTGATCGTCAGCAATCCGCCGTATATCGCCAGCGGCGATCCGCATCTGGTGGAAGGCGATCTGCGTTTCGAACCGCGCGGCGCGCTGACCGACGAAGCCGACGGCCTGAGCGCGATCCGCGCAATCATCGCCGGCGCGCCGGCACGCTTCGAGGCCGCACGCGGCGGCGTGCTGTGGCTCGAACACGGCTACGATCAGGCCGCCGCCGTGCGCGCCTTGTTGTCGGAACGCGGATTCGCAGCGGTACGTTCGGCAGAAGATCTCGCCGGCATCGAACGCATCAGCGGCGGCACATGGCTGCCCGAGGGCGCCTGACGTTGCACCAGTGATTACACCTTCGATTGCAATCGCGCTGATCGGGCCCACCTGAACTCATGCGGACGGCCGCTGGCGCCTTTGCCCCTCGTCAGCCCATTGCAACGAAATCCGCTATCATTTGCATCTATCTCCACCACATTCCGGAACCGCAAGGTCAGTCATGGATACGCAACAACGCATCAAGCAAATCGTCGACGACAACGCCGTCGTGCTCTTCATGAAGGGCACCGCGCAGTTTCCGATGTGCGGCTTCTCGGGCCGCGCCATCCAGATTCTGAAGGCATGCGGCGTCGACGCGCCGAAGACCGTCAATGTGCTCGAGGACGAAGAAGTCCGCCAGGGCATCAAGCAATTCTCCAACTGGCCGACCATTCCGCAGCTCTACGTGAAGGGCGAATTCATTGGCGGCTCGGACATCATGATGGAGATGTACCAGAACGGCGAACTGCAGCAGCTGTTTGCCGCTGCCTGATCTGGTCAAGCCGGGCAATCAGGTGCCGCAAGCCACCGCAACATACGCTGCGGCACCGCGCCGGCTGATCATCGCGATCACCGGGGCGACCGGCGCCATCTACGGCGTCCGGCTGCTCGAAACGCTGCGCAAACTGGGCGGCGTCGAAAGCCACCTGCTGGTATCCAGCGCAGGCTGGCTCAACATCCAGCACGAACTCCAGCTCAGCAAGGACGACCTGCACGCGCTCGCCGATGTGGTCCACTCGGTGCGTGACGTGGGCGCCACCATTGCGTCCGGCTCGTTCGCCACTGACGGCATGATCGTCGCGCCCTGCTCGATGAAAACACTGGCGAGCGTCGCGCACGGCCTGTCCGACAACCTGATCACGCGTGCCGCCGACGTCACGCTGAAAGAGCGCCGCCGGCTTGTGTTGATGGTGCGCGAAACACCGCTCAACCTCGCGCATCTGCGCAATATGACCGCCGTCACCGAAATGGGCGGCGTGATCTTTCCGCCGCTGCCGGCCTTCTACAATCAGCCCGCTTCGATTGACGAAATGGTCGATCACACCGTCCTGCGCGTACTCGATCTGTTCGCGCTCGGCCCGGCGCTCGCGCCCGCCTGGGCGGGGCTGCGCGGCGCGCCGACGGACTGAGTCAGCCGCGCACGGGCCGTCCATTCACAACGCGTGTGACGCAATCAAATCCCGTTTGAGCCGTTTATCAACGGATTGTCCGGCCTTATATTGGCAGCAACCCAACTTCCGAGTCGCCCTCGCGCGAACTTGCTGCCATGTCCCGCTTGCCGTCGCTTTTCCTGTCTCACGGCGCTCCCACGCTCCCCATTGACCCGTCCATGCCGCGCGCCGAGTTCGGTGCGCTGTCGAGCCAGGTTCCGCATCCCGAAGCCATCCTGATGCTGTCGGCGCATTGGGGCAGCGCCCAGCCGCTCGCGAGCACGGCGGAGAAACCCGAGACCATCCACGACTTCTACGGTTTCCCGCGTCAACTGTACGAGATTCAGTACCCGGCTGCGGGCGCGCCGGACATCGCGCGTCGGGCCGTCTCGCTGCTCACCGAACACGGGCTGACCGCCGGCACCGAGCCACATGGCCTCGATCACGGTGCATGGGTGCCCATGCTGCTGATGTTTCCGCAGGCCAATGTGCCGGTCGCGCAGTTGTCGATCCAGCCACATAAGGATGCCGCGCATCATTTCCGCGTGGGTCGCGCGCTTCGGGCGCTGAAGGATGATGGTGTGATGGTGATCGGCTCTGGGCAGATCACCCACAATCTGCGCGCGGCGGATTTCTCGGCGCGGCCAGAAGACGCCGATCCACGCGTGATCGAGTTCACCGACTGGTTCGAGGAGAAGCTGGCCGCGCACGACATCGACGCGCTGCTCGACTATCGCCGCCAGGCGCCGCATGCTGTGTTGATGCATCCGACCGACGAGCATCTGCTGCCGGTTTTTGCCGCGCTCGGCGCGGCGGACGACGATTACACGTTGGCCATTCAGTCGCTCGGGACTTATCAGAAGTCGCTGGCGATGACGAATTACGTGTTTGGTACGGCTTGAGGGGTATGAGGCTGTGCGGGCGCCGCATTTGCGCACTGATTGGCTGAGTGTGCAACAGAGGCACAAATAAAAAAGCCTGCCTGATCATCTCAGGCAGGCTTTTTTGCTTCACGAGGACGCGCGGCCAGCAGAAAACCAGCGCCCCCAAAGCGCAAACTCAATGCGCTCCCATACCCTCGAGCACTTCATCGTGCTCATCGCGCTCGTCGAGATAATCGCTGCGATAACCGGTATGCACGCCCCAGTAATAGAAAATCAGCGCGGCGATAATCACCACCACCATGTCCACGCCATACGGCAGGATATCGTGGCCACCAAACTGCTTGCTGCCGATCAGCGACAGAATGGCCATCACCGGCAAATACGCCACCAGCCACCAGGCGGCCTTCAGATCACGCCCCCAACCACTGAAACCCGACTTCGCCTGGAAGTAGAAGTACACCGGCAGTGCAACGATCATCAGCAGAATGATTTCGCCCGTCAGCGGCCACTTTGCCCAGTACAGCACCAGTGACGCGCACACGAATGCGAACGGCGCGATCACCTTCATGCCCGGAATGTGCAGCGGACGGTCGAGGTCCGTTGCCGCGCGGCGCAGCGCCATCAGGCTGATCGGGCCCGTCAGGTACGAGATCACGGTGGCCACCGAAATCACGGCTGCCAGCGAACTCCAGCCCCGGAAGAAAAACAGGAAGATGAACGAAACCAGCAGGTTGAACCACATGGCCTGGCGCGGCACACCGTAGATGGGGTGCACGTTGCCGAAAATCTTCGGCATCGTGTTGTTGCGCTCCATCGCGTAGATCATGCGGCTCGTGGTCGCCATGTAGGTCGTACCCGTGCCGCTCGGGCTCACGAAGGCATCCACGTACAGCAGGAAGGCCAGCCAGTTCAGGTTGAGCGCCAGGGCGAGTTCGGCGAAGGGCGACGCAAAGCTGAAGTGGCTCCAGCCCTTCACCACGTCGGCCGGATTCACCGCGCCGATGTACGCGATCTGCAGCAACACGTAGATCACCAGCGCCAGCAGGATCGAACCGATCACCGCGAACGGCACGCTCTTCGCCGGATTACGCGCTTCCCCCGCGAGGTTGATCGGGCTCTGGAAGCCGTTGAAGGCAAACACGATGCCGCTCGTCGCCACGGCCGTCAACACGGCGGACCAGCCATACGGCGCAAACGTGCTCGCTTCACCAAAGTTCTCGTGGTGAAAGCCCGTGAACATCAAACCGGCAATCGTGGCCGCGGGAATCACAAACTTGAAGATGGTGATTGCCGAATTGGCGCGCGCAAACAACTTCACGCCCCAGTAGTTCAGCATGAAATAGATAATCACCAGAATCGCGGATAGTAATAACCCATTAGTGGTTAATGACCCGTCGACGAACAACGCATGCGCCCAGGGATATGGCCAGGTGCTCATGTATTGAATGGACGCCTCGGCCTCAATGGGAATCACTGAAACAATGGCGATCCAGTTGGCCCATGCGCTGATGAAACCCACCAGCGCACCATGCGAGTAGCGCGCATAACGCACCATGCCGCCGGATTCGGGGAACATGGCGCCGAGTTCGGCGTAGGTGAGCGCAATGGCGAGAATCACCACCGCGCCGATGACCCACGCGCAGACGGCCGCCGGACCCGCAATTTTTGCCGCCTTCCATGCACCAAACAGCCAGCCGGAACCGATGATGGAACCGAGGCCGGTCAGCATCAGCGCGAAGGGGCCGATGTTCCGTTGAATAGAACTTTTCACGTCTTCTCCTGAGTCAGAATCATGTCGGCACCGCGTGATGGCTTGTGACGCTGGAGACGGGTGACGGGCATGAGTGCGGCGGCGAGACCGAAAGGTGCAACCGCCATACGCGGCGCGTAGTTTAACGGTTGCACCACGAGATTGCAGTGAAGCAAGGGTTATCCCCTAGCGAGATTCTGATCTGTTTGCAAGCTTTGTAAGAATACAACGGACATGGTTGGAAATTCCTGTAAAGAATTGCGCCGACTGTTGACCTTCTCTCGAAATCGCCGTATAACGTTCGGGCAGGATTTCAAGCGGCGAGTGAATTGGTCTTTCGTAGTTCGCCCATCAACGGTACTCCGGTTGGTCCCATTACCCCCTTCCTTGATTTTCATGCACCCATTGGGCTTCGGCCTTATTTACCATCTTTAGGAACAAGTAATATGGAAACCGGTACCGTCAAGTGGTTCAATGACGCAAAGGGCTTTGGCTTCATCACGCCGGACGGCGGCGGCGAAGATCTGTTCGCGCATTTCTCGGAAATCCGCACGGAAGGCTTCAAGACGCTGCAAGAAAACCAAAAGGTCACGTTTGAAGTCAAGACGGGCCCGAAGGGCAAGCAAGCTGCTAACATCAAGCCGGTGTAAGCAAGCACGCTTCCTTCTGGATGCGAAAAAACCCCGCCAAGGCGGGGTTTTTTTATGTCCGGCTCAAAGGCATTCTGCCTGAGTTTTGGAAAACGGTTCTGTTATCCGAACACGCGGCGTGCGTGAATGCCGAGTCCCGTCGCGACGCTGGCGAGGCGGTCGCCGAAAACCGGTTGTGCGTCGGGAAATGCCGCGGCCAGCGCGGTTGAGAGAAACGCCAGGCCCGTCGAGCCGCCGGTGAAATAGATCGCGCTGACATCGCGCGGGGCGACGCCCGCTGCCTGCACCGTGTCGCGGGCCGCCTGCACGATGCGCAGGGTTTCGTCGTGACCCGCCTTGACCAGTTGGGCCTCGTCGAATGCCAGACGCAAATCCTCTTCCACCAGTTCCAGATCGATCATCGTCTCGCCGCCCGCCGCCACGCCGATCTTGGCCTCTTCCGCGTGGGCGGCCAGCGCGTGCCCGAGGCGGCGCTCGACCACGCGCATCAGCCGGTCGTGCTGGGTCACGTTGGTGAACAGATGGCGCATCAGCGCCAGTTCGCTTACGCGCTTGGGCGCGTAAACCGTGTTGATCAGATGCCAGGTGGCGAGATCAAAGTAAATCCGGTTCGGCAGTTCGCGCCCTTCCGGATCCAGCGACTGGTAGCCCAGTTCGCGCAGAATGGTGCCCAGTTCGACGCGCCGGTCGAAGTCCGTGCCGGCGACGTGCACACCGTGGTGGGCCAGCACGTCGTCCTTGCGCTCAACCCGCTTCATCCGCTCGGGTCCGACGCGCACCAGCGAAAAGTCCGACGTACCGCCGCCGATGTCGGCCACCAGCACCAAACCCTCTTCTGTCAGATGCGACTCGTAGTCGAAGGCCGCGGCGATCGGCTCATACTGGAAGTGAATCTCGCGCAGTCCTACCGAACGGGCCGCCGCTTCCAGTTGATGTTGCGCCAGTTGGTCCGCACGCGGATCGTCGTCGACAAAGAACACCGGGCGTCCGAGCACCGCGCGATTGATGGCTGCGCCCGCGCTTGCCTCGGCGGACCGCTTCAGATGATCGACGAAGATCGCAATCACTTCCGTGTACTTGATCGCCGAACCGTCGCCGAGATCCGTGGAATTCTCGGCGAGCGCCGAACCGAGGATGCTCTTCATCGAGCGCATGAGCCGGCCGTCGAAGCCGTCGATGTATGCCTCCAGCGCCGCCCGTCCAAAATCGCGGGTGTTTTCGTCGGTGTTGAAGAAGACCGCGGTGGGCAGCGTGGTGTACGCACCTTCGACTGGCGCGAGGCGCAGCGCGGCGCCGTCGGGAACGGCAACGGCGGAATTCGATGTGCCGAAGTCAATCGCGCAATAGGTCATGGCAGGGAATCGCCGCTTGCGGCTGGCGCGGACAGGAAGAGGATGGGCTTTGTATCACGAAAATGCGGCGGGTATCAACTGAAGTCGGTCTGACGGTTCGCCGTGCGCTCGCGTATCCAGCGGGCGCGACAAACCCGTCGTCAAACCGCACGCCTGGCTTCCGCCCATCAGACGCGGAACGCCATCTCGTACAAGGCACCCGCCGCGTCGCAGCGGAACGAAAATTGCTCATCCGCACAGGATACGCTGGTCAATTTTCCTGACACGAGGAGATTTATCGCAATGGCCGAACCGCCTACCGCAGCGGTGCAGGAAAAACCGCAGGCCGTGATCGAAACCGATCTCCCGTCGCGCCTCGACCGTCTGCCTTGGGGCCGGTTCCATTCCCTGATCGTGGTCGCGCTCGGCGTCACTTGGCTGCTGGACGGTCTGGAAGTTACCTTGGCGGGCGCCGTGGCCAGCGCGCTCAAGACCAGCCACACCCTGCACTTTTCCAACACAGATATTGGGCTCGCCGGCAGCGCCTATATTGCAGGCGCGGTGCTCGGGGCGCTGGGATTCGGCTGGCTCACCGACCGACTCGGCCGTCGCAAGCTGTTCTTCATCACGCTGTCACTGTATCTCGCGGCGACCGCCGCGACGGCGCTGTCATGGAACCTGGCGAGTTTCCTGCTGTTTCGCTTCCTGACCGGCGCGGGGATTGGCGGCGAATACACGGCCATCAATTCGACGATCCAGGAATTCACGCCCGCCCGCGTACGCGGCTGGACGGACCTCGGCATCAACGGCACGTTCTGGGTGGGCGCCGGCATCGGTGCGGCAGGCTCGCTCGTGCTGCTCGATCCGCATCTGCTACCGGGCGATTGGGGCTGGCGCGCGTGCTTCTTCATCGGCGCGGCGCTGGCGCTCGCGATCCTGCCCATGCGTATCTGGGTGCCGGAGAGCCCGCGCTGGCTGCTCACGCACGGCGAGGCGCAAGAGGCAACGGAGATTGTCGAGGGGATCGAAGCACGCTTTCGCGAGACCGGACACCGCCTCGACGACACGTCGTTTACCCGTTTGCGGTTGCGGACCCGCGACCACACCCCGCTCGCTGAAGTGTTCCACGCAATTTTCACCGTGCACCGGCGACGCGCGCTGGTCGGCTTGTCTCTGATGACCGCGCAGGCGTTCTTCTATAACGCCATCTTCTTCACCTATGCGCTGGTACTCACCGATTTCTACCACGTGCCGGGCGACCACATCGGCTGGTATCTGCTGCCGTTTGCGCTCGGCAACTTCCTCGGGCCGCTCTTGCTGGGGCGTCTGTTCGACGTGATCGGCCGGCGCAAGATGATCGCGACTACCTACGCGCTATCCGGCATCCTGCTGACAATCAGCGGCTATCTGTTCGAGCAGCAATGGCTCACCGTCACGACCCAGACGGCGGCGTGGATGGTGATTTTCTTCTTCGCCTCGGCCGCTGCGAGTTCGGCTTATCTGACGGTCAGCGAATCGTTTCCGCTGGAGATCCGCGCGCTGGCCATCGCACTGTTCTACGCGTTCGGCACCGCGCTGGGCGGCATCGCCGGACCGGCCTTCTTTGGACGACTGATCGATACCCACCAGCGCAGCGAAGTTTTCACGGGCTACTTGGTCGGCTCGGCGCTGATGGTGGGTGCAGCGATCGTCGCGGGCATCTGGGGGGTGGATGCGGAGCGGAAATCGCTGGAGAACGTGGCCGCGCCCTTGTCCGCGGTCGGCGAGGGGGAATGAAAAAGCGCAGTCCGTGTGGACTGCGCTTTTATCTTTTCATGCTGCCTGAGCGTGACCCGAAGCCTGAATCACCACTCACCCGCTATAAATATCAAAACGCTTTTTTCCACGCGCCGCTGAACGCAATGTCACTCAGCGGCAGACGCGTGCGCACCGACTTCTCACGCTCGCGCAACACCGGATCGAGCTTGTCCACTTCGCCGAAATGCCCGAGCGAGATCATCGCAATCACCTCCACATCGTCAGGAATCGCGAAGGCCTTGCGGAACGCATTGACGTCGAAGCCGCTCATCTGATGCGCCGCGAGTCCCAATGCGTGTGCCTGCAGCACCAGCGCCATTGCGGCCGCGCCCGTGTCGTACGGCGCGCAGCGGTTTATTTCGCCCTTGTTGGTCAGCGTATGCGTGGTCGCTGCGATCAGCACCGGAGCCGGCGCGTTCCAGCCTTGATTGAACGGCACCAGCGTGGCGAAGGCGCGCTTGAACGAGACTTCGTCGGCGCTGCGGTCGAACACCATGAAACGCCAGGGTTGGAGGTTATACGACGAGGGCGCCCAGCGCGCCGCTTCGAGAACAGCATGAAGATGCTCGCGGCTGACCGGCTCGCTCGAATAGGCGCGCGGGCTCCAGCGGCCGGCGATCAGTTCGTGGATAGGAACGGCGGTAGGGGCGGGTTTGTTGGCCATGCGCTTCTCTCGGTCGAAATTCATGATCGACGGGCAAGAGCCCGGGGCCACATAGCATAACCGGGGTTTGCAACGCGCGCTTTAAATGCCGGGAAGAAATGCAGTGGAATGCGGTGATGAAACGCGCCTGTCCAACGAGGGCGAAGAAACGCGGCGGTCAAAAGCGGTGGTCCAACGACAGCGGTGAAGGCGGCGGTCAAATAAGGCGGTGAAACACGGCGGCGAAACAAAGGTAGCGAAACGAAGACGGCGAAATGTGGCGGTCCGAAAACCGCGCGTCAAGACCGCCGCGCAAGGCGGCGGCCCGCAGCAGCGGGCCGCCCCTCGTTCAAACAGGCTGTGGAGTCGCCGCCCGCTCGCCGCGATTGATACGCAGCACGATCACCGACGCCACCAGACACAGGCCGCCCGAAATCATCGACGCCACGGTGTACGTGCCAAGGCTCGAGCGCAGCATGCCGGCGCCGAACGCAGCGAACGCCGCACCAAGCTGGTGGCCGGCCACCACCCAGCCGAATACGACCGGCGCGGCTTCCTTGCCGTAGACATCCGTGGCGAGACGCACCGTGGGCGGCACCGTCGCGATCCAGTCGAGCCCGTAGAACAGCGCAAAGAGCGGCAAGCCGAAGAAATCGATCCCAAACGCGTGCGGCAGATACATCAGCGAGAGCCCGCGCAGGCCGTAGTAGAAAAACAGCAGCACGCGCGCGTTGAAGCGATCCGACAGCCAGCCCGAGAGCGTCGTGCCGAACAGGTCGAAAATTCCCATCGCGGCCAGCAGCGATGCGCCCTGCACTTCGCTCAGCCCGTAGTCGCCGCACATCGCGATCAGGTGCGTGCCGATATAGCCGTTGGTGCTCGCGCCGCAGATGAAGAAGCTGAAGAACAGGAGCCAGAAGTCGCGCGTCTTGCTCGCCATCGCCAGGGTGCCGAAGGCGATCGCCAGCGGATTCTGTTTCGTGACGTTGGTGACGATGGGCGCGTCGGCGGGTTCGCCGTAGGGGCGCAGTGTCAGATCGGCAGGACGTTCGGGCAGCAGGAAGGCGATCAGCGGCAACACGATGGCCGCCGCGCCCGCTACCACCCACACCACGGGACGCCAGCCGTGGTGCTCGGCAATCGCCGCCAGCAAGGGCAGGAACACCAGCTGACCGGTGGCCGAACTGGCGGTGAGGATGCCCATCACCAGCCCGCGATGCGTGGTGAACCAGCGGTTCACGACCGTAGCCGACAGCGACAACGCCGCCACGCCGGTCGCGCCGCCCACCATCACGCCCCAGATGAGGATCATTTGCCACGGATGCGTCATCAGCGAAGACAGCCCAACGCCCGCAGCCATGACGCCCATCGCGACCAGCACGGTGGGGCGCACGCCGAAGCGCTGCATGGCGGCTGCCGCGAACGGCCCCATCAGGCCGTACAACGCGATATTCACCGAGATGGCGAGCGAAATGGTGGCCCGGCTCCAGCCAAACTGATGTTCCAGCGGCACCATCATCACGCTTGGCGTGGCCCGCGTTCCGGCGGCGGCCAGCAACACCAGAAACACCACCGCTACGGTCAACCACCCGTAGTGGAAGCGCCCGCCAATCATTCTCGCTGCCCAGTTCATCGCATCTCCAGACGGCGCACACCTGCTATCTCGCGCCGGGTCTACTTTATTACGGCTTTCGTAAAGGACTTGTGACAGATCAGTCACAATAGTGTTGCGATCTTAGTGACTGGTCAGTAACATGTCAAGGCATCCGCAACTGGAAGTGGACCCACCATGTCACGAAACGAAACCTCAAACCCCACCGGGGCGGCCCGCCGCTCGCGTGTGCAGACCGCCGGCCCGCTGGCGCAGGAGCGTCTGCTGCGCGCGGCCGGCGAACTGTTTTATCGGGAAGGCGTGCGGACCGTGGGGGTGGATGCCGTCGTCGAACGGGCGGGCGTCAACAAAATGAGCCTGTACCGCCAGTTCTCGTCCAAGGACGATCTGGTGCTCGCGTATCTGCAGCAGGCGGATCAGCGGTTTTTCAACTACGTCGAAAAGAGCTTCGCCATGCATCCGGGCGAGCCGGCCAAACAGCTTCAGCAATATTTTGACGATCTCGCCGTGCGGGCTTCGGTCGAGGACTATCGCGGCTGTCCGTTCGTCAATGTGGCCGTGGAATTTCCCGACGCGACGCACGCGGCCCGACAGTTTGTGTTCGACCAGAAGGCGCGGCTGCTGGCGCGGCTGACCGAACTGGCAACGGCGGCCATCGCCGATGATCCTGTCGCGCTGGCGCACGGACTCGGATTGTTGATCGAAGGCGTGTATGCCGCGAGCCAGACCTACGGCCCCGGTTGTGGCGCGATTCTCGCCGCGCCGCGCGTGGCCGCGCTGTTGATTGCCGCTGCCTGTCCGCCAGCCGTGGCGGTCTCCTGATGATCTACGCGTGATCTCCGCCATCTCATAGCGCGCCGGTAAAATAGCGGCTCTTGCTACGTTTTCAGCCGCGCTTTCCCCCATGCCGCTTTCCGCAGATTCCAACGAAGTCATCCTCTCCAACACCCGCCACTGGCTCACGCGCGCAGTGATTGGCCTCAATCTGTGTCCGTTTGCGAAAGCCGTGCATGTGAAGAACCAGATCCGTTACGCGATCAGCGAAGCGACCAGTCTGGAAGGTGTCCTGATGGATCTCGAGGCGGAACTGAACACGCTGGCCGAGACTGATGCCGCGCAGATCGACACCACGTTGTTGATCATCCCGCACGCGTTGGCGGAGTTTCTCGACTACAACGACTGCCTGTTCTTCGCGGACCAGCTGCTCAAGCAAATGCGACTGGCAGGCGAACTGCAGATTGCGAGCTTTCACCCTGCGTATCAGTTCGAAGGCAGCGAAGCGGACGATATCGAGAACTACACGAACCGTGCGCCCTATCCGATTCTGCATCTGCTGCGTGAAGCGAGCATCGAACGCGCGGTGGATGCGTTTCCGGATGCCGCGGACATCTACGAGCGCAATCAGGACACGCTGCGCCGCCTCGGGTTGGCGGGCTGGCAGAAGTGGATGAGTGAGCCGGCTGGAGAGTGAGCGGCCTAAGCCGCTTGCACCTCTTTAAGCTTCGACGAAAAACCGCTCGCGCAACTCCGCGAGACCGAGCGACTCCATCACCTCGTTCAGACGCTCCGCCGGACGCCGGCGCGGTAAATCCTTGTACTGGGCGATGATGAGTTCGTTCTTCATCGAATGCTCCCAGCCAACCAGTTCCGTCACGCTGACCTGATAGCCGTGCGCCTCGAGTTGCAGGCAGCGCAGCACGTTCGTGATCTGGCTGCCAAATTCCCGCGTGTGCAGCGGATGCCGCCAGATTTCCGTCAACGCATTGCCTAGCGATTTGCTCTTGTTCTGGCGCAGCACGCCGGCCACCTCGGCCTGACAGCACGGCACGACCACGATGTATTTCGCATGCTTCTGCAACGCGAAGCGGATCGCGTCATCCGTCGCGGTATTGCAGGCGTGCAGCGCGGTGACGATATCAATCGTCTCCGGCAGGCGTTCGGAGGTAATCGAGTCCGCAACGGACAGATTCAGAAACGACATCCCCTTGAAGCCGAGCCGCGCCGCCAGTGCCTCGGAACTCTTCACCAGCTCTTCGCGCGTCTCGATGCCGTAGATGTGCGATTGATCCTGTTGCTCCTTGAAAAACAGGTCATACAGGATAAAACCCAGATACGACTTGCCCGCGCCGTGATCGACGAGCGTCAGATCGCCTTGGGTTTCTTTCAGATCTTTCAACAACGGCTCGATGAACTGGAACAGGTGGTAGACCTGTTTCAGCTTGCGGCGACTGTCCTGATTCATCTTGCCGTCGCGCGTCAGGATATGGAGTTCCTTCAGCAATTCGACGGATTGGTTGGGACGGATTTCGTGAGTTTTGATCGACATCGCACAGACCGACATCCTTTACACGGCGAACGTGCGAAAGGCGACGGATAAAAGGAAAAGTTGCTGCCAGTTTACCCAAAGCGCGGCACGACCACTGATTCACCGCCGCGATGAGACGCAAACCGGGCCTTTCCTGGAACACTTCCTGCTCTAAATGGGAGCGCGGAGCGAACCAGAGGGCACGTGATAAGCGCGATATGCGGTCAAAGTCCTGTTTCAGGCCGTATAAGAACAACAAACACACTGTCGGGCGCTGTTTCGATAAGCGAACCGCATGCGTGTGGGGGAGGTCGGACCCGGAACATGGGGCCGAACGTTACGTAACCTGCAGTGCGCCGCGATCTTAACTGGAAGCGCGCTCAGAAGAAACTTGAGGCGGCAATGGATACGATACCCAACGGCAACGCCGAACAGAAGTTTCAGGAATTGCTGACCAAACTTTTGGCCACCCCCGCGTGGTCCGAGAAGCAGCAGCTCGAACTGGAAATGGCCCGTGACATCTCCGTGGAGATGCTGCGCCTCGCCGAAGCGATGCGCGACGGCAGCGTCGATATGGAAACCTGCCTGACGATGCTGAAGTACGCGAAGGTGCTCGACTTCGTGATGACGACGCTCGCGTCGCGCCGCGATATCAAGCCGCAAACACTGCGCGTCATTTTCAAGCTGGCCGGCCTGAAGGTCGACGAGGAGTACCCGGGCTGAGCCCGGCATGCCGCTTCGTCGCGCGGTGGGCACGGCGAAGCACGACGATCATGGCCGCTCACACGGCAGCGGCCATGCTTGACGCTTTCACACGATCGTCAGGTGTACCACCGTTTTCGCGGCACGCTGCATTGCAGCATTCGGCAATCCGGCCCATTCCCCTCGAAGCTTTGCAGCGCCAGCATCTGCCTCGGATATTTCGAGCATCGTAGTCCTTAGCTTCTCCACGTTATGCCGCAGTGCGGCACATCAGACATCGCATCCACACTGTGGAACGGTCAATGAATTGGCTTGACCGGATTTCTTCGGACCTCCTACTATCGGCATCGTGTCCTGCTTGATGCTCGCGTCACTCACGCGCGTCACTCGCGCGCGCGGTTTCGGCGCGAAGCGTCGCTCAAGGGGAGCCCTGATCATCACGCAGTCTCGCCGGCAGAGCGAGACGCACACGACAAGATGCGCCGCCAGCAGGCATCGCAGCGGACCGCGCGCTTCACAAAATGGATGCCGCCACGGAGGAGACGTTGTCATGCGCAAGATGCGTTGGGTCGTGATCTTTCTGTGTTTTCTCGCCATCGCAGTGAACTATGTAGACCGCGCGAATCTGGCGGTCGCGGCACCGCAGATCGAAAAATCGCTCGGCATCGGACCGGCCGAAATGGGCCTGATCCTCAGCGGCTTTTTCTGGACCTACGCGTTCATGCAGATGCCGTTCGGCTGGTTCGTCGATCGCGTCGGCGCGCGGATCGCGCTGCCACTGGCGGTGGGCTGGTGGTCGCTGTTCACGGCGGCGACGGCCGTGGCGAGCAGCGTCGGCGCGATGTTCGGCTGCCGTCTGATGCTCGGCGTCGGCGAGGCGGGGGCATACCCGTCGTGCGCGAAACTCGTCGCGCAGTGGTTCAAGCCAGCCGAGCGCGCAATCGCCACCAGCATCTTCGATAGCGGCTCGCGAGTCGGCTCGGCACTCTCCATTCCGCTCGTCGCGCTCATCATCAGCACGGCCGGGTGGAAAGCGTCGTTCGTCATCACGGGCCTCGTGGGCATTCTTTGGATCGTCGGCTGGCTGGTGATCTATCGCAGCCCCGCGCACGGCGACATGACCGGCCCCACGGATGCGATCGTGCCGCGCCCCACGCGCTCCGCGGTTCCGCAAGCCACGTGGGGCTCGCTGTTTCGCCACCGCACGCTGTGGGGCATGATGCTGGGCTTCTTCTGCCTGAACTTCGTGATCTACTTCTTCATCACGTGGTTTCCGAGCTATCTGGTGCAAACGCGCGGCTTTTCGCTGAAATCGCTCGGCACCCTCGGCATGATTCCGGCACTGGTCTCGATTCCGGGCGGCTGGCTCGGCGGTCTCGTCTCCGATGCGCTCTACCGGCGCGGCTGGAGCCTCACCGCGTCGCGCAAGACGTGCATGGTGGGCGGCATGCTGCTGTCGTCGGTGATCACGCTCTCCGCGTTCACTTCGAACGTGTACCTGATGCTGGCGTTCTTCGGCGTCGCGTACGGCAGTCTCGCGTTTGCCGCGGCGAGCATCTGGTCGCTGCCGGCCGACGTCGCCCCGACGCCGAATCACGTTGCGTCGATCAGTGGGATTCAAAACTTCGCGTCGAATCTGGCGGGCATCGTCATCACCACCTTCACCGGCGTGATGGTCGCCTTGACGAAGGGCTCGTTCACGATTCCGTTGATCGTCGCCGGCGGCTTCTGTTTTCTGGGCGCGTTCAGCTATCTCGTGATCGTGGGACGCATCGAACCTTTGCCCGCGGAACCGGGCGGCCAGCACGGCGGCACGGAGGCGGCGCGTTCGACGGTTTGAGGTTTTGAGTGCGCGAGTTCGAGGCGTGTAGGCTGGCCGGATGATTGGATGGCTGGCGCTGAGACGGAGTCGCGCAATCTGCGCGGAGACTTGATCTGCTGCGACCGCGCGATGAGCTTGTGGCCCGCTGCAACCGCACCGCATTTGCTGATGCGTCGCGTGAGCGGTCGGCCCAGTTGCGTGACGGCCCGGCGCGGTCCTGCGCGGATCGCGCTCAATCTCGCGTTTGCCCCGCACCGCACACGGTGGGAAAATAGCGCGCTTCGTGCGCCGCGCCTCGTGCATCAGGCTTTGTGCGCGGGCCGCGCGCAACGTGTCTCGTACGAATTGCGTTGAACCGCGCGGCGCGTGCTGCCAGAGCGCCCCCCCTCCACCAGAAAAGCACCGCATGCCCACTTCCCTTGATTCCGCTAGCGTCGCCGTAATCGGCGGTGGTCCTGCCGGCCTGATGGCCGCCGAGACGCTGGCTCGCCAAGGTGTGCGGGTCGATGTCTACGACGCCATGCCGTCGGTGGGTCGCAAGTTTTTGATGGCGGGCAAAGGCGGGATGAACATCACGCATTCGGAGCCGCTCGAACCGTTCCTCGGGCGCTACGGCGCGCGACGCGCCCAGATCGCGCCGCTACTCGACGTCTTCGGACCAGACGCGCTGCGGACATGGCTGAAAGAGCTGGGCGTGGAAACCTTCGTCGGGAGTTCGGGGCGGGTCTTTCCCACGGACATGAAAGCGGCGCCCATGCTGCGAGCATGGCTGCATCGTCTGAAAGAAGCGGGCGTGCGATTTCACATGCGCCACAAGTGGACCGGCTGGGTCGACGCGGAGGTCGGCCTTCAGCCGCAGGCGCTGCGCTTCAACACGCCGGACGGGGAACGTACCGTCAAAGCGGATGCCGTGATTCTCGCCCTGGGCGGTGCAAGCTGGCCGCGCCTCGGCTCAGACGCCGCGTGGGTGCCATTGCTCGGCGAACGCGGTGTGGCCATCGCGCCGCTGCGTCCCGCGAATTGCGGCTTCGAGGCGGACTGGAGCGACTTCTTTCGCGCCCGCTTTGCCGGACAACCGGTGAAGCCCGTCGCCATCCAGGTGACGGATGTAGACAAAAAAGTCCAGAATCGACAAGGTGAGTTCGTCGTGACCGAAACGGGCATCGAGGGGAGCCTGGTGTATGCGATGTCGGCGGCGATCCGCGAGCGGCTGTTGGCGGACGGCCGCGTCACCATCGAACTCGATCTGGCGCCCGATCTGCCGCTACAGCGCGTGATCGACGAAGTCACCCGGCCGCGTGGCTCGCGGTCCATGTCGAGTCATCTGCAAAGCCGGATCGGCCTGGGCGGCGTGAAGGTCGGCTTGCTGCACGAGGCGTTGTCGAAGGAAGCTTTCACCGATGCCACGCTCGTCGCCCACACGATCAAGCAGCTATCGCTAACTCTCACACGACCACGGCCGATCGAAGAAGCCATCAGCAGCGCGGGCGGCGTGCCCTTCGAAGCGGTGGATGCTCATCTGATGGTCGAGCAACTGCCCGGGGTGTTCTGCGCGGGCGAGATGCTGGACTGGGAAGCGCCGACTGGCGGCTATCTGCTCACCGCGTGCTTCGCGAGCGGACTGGTCGCAGGGCGTGGCGCGGCCGCGTGGCTCGGCGGCCGGAACGGCGGCGCACGAACCTAAGCGCGCAAACGGAAAGGCGGATGGCTCAGCAAAGCTCGAAGGTTGTGACGTAAGGGTTGCGGCTCGACGCCCCGCCTCGCACCCGACCCCGCTTCAACGCACCTTCAACCGCCACAACGACGTCACTTCAGCCATGCGCGCCGCATGCAGCGGATCCGTCTCATCAGTGGACTTCGGATGCCGCGGACGGACGTCCTCGCGGCCCGCCACCGTCAGCCCTGCTTTCTCGATCGCCGACAGCAGGAATTCGCGCGTGCGCAGGCCCAAGTGTTCAGCAAAGTCGGACAGGATCAGCCAGCCCTCGCCGCCCGGCGACAGATGCTCCGCGAGCCCATTGAGAAAGCCGAGCAGCATGTGGCTTTCCATGTCGTAGATGGCATATTCGATCGGCGACGCGGGCCGCGCCGGCACCCACGGCGGATTGCAGACCACAAGCGGCGCGCGGCCTTCGGGGAAGAGATCGGCCTCGATCACCTCGACCTGCTGCGCATAGCCGAGCCGCTCGATGTTCTCACGCGCGCAGGCGAGCGCACGCGGGTCCTGATCCGTGGCGACGATCTTCTTGACGCCCCGTTTGGCCAGCAGCGCGGCCAGTACGCCGGTGCCGGTGCCGATGTCGAACGCCTTGTTCAGCGAAGGCAGCAGCGTACGCGCCACGAGATCCACGTACTCGCCGCGCACGGGCGAGAACACGCCGTAGTGCGGATGAATGCGCTCACCGAGCACCGGAATCTCGACGCCCTTCTTGCGCCACTCATGCGCACCGATCAAGCCGAGCAGTTCGCGCAACGAAACCACGGAGGGTTCATCGGCGGCCCCGTACGTCTCAATGCAGGCCTGCTGCACATCGGGCGCACGGCGCAGCGGGATCGTGTACGTGGCGTCGAGCGGAATCAGCAGCATGCCGAGCGTGCGCGCGCGTTGCGACTGCGCCTGACGGTGAAAGTTGAAGGCGTCGATCAGTGTCTCGGCCTGCTTGCGCGGCTTGCGTTCGAGACGCCGCGTCACCGCCTGCAAAAGCTGGCGGGCGTTCTGGAAATCACCCTGCCACAGCAGCGCCGTCCCTTCGCAGGCGAGGCGGTAAGCGGTATCCGCCGTGGTACGGTCATCTGCCACGACCACGCGTTTGGGCGGCGGCACGGCCGCTTCGGAGCGCCAGCGGGCAGAGCGGGGGCCTTCGGCTTCGGGCCAGGTAATGGTGGCGGGCGTGGCGGACAGAGACATGGTGAACCAGGAAGTGATTGCTCGGACGACGCAGCAAAACTTGCGTCTTGGGCGGCCGTATGGCCGGGTGGACTTGGGCGGTGCCGAATGATGCCCGAATACTGACGCCTGCGTACGCCAAATCGAAAACCCGCAGATAGCCGAACGCTCCGGCTTGTCATATAATAGCGCCCTGCTTTCGCCCCCTTAGCTCATTTGGTAGAGCACTTGACTTGTAATCATGAGGTGGTCTGTTCGAATCAGACAGGGGGCACCAGAATGACGACGGGCTACGCGATGTTTGCGTAGCCCGTTTTGTTTTTGGCCTGAGTTTTTAGGTCCGGTTACTTCACGACCTTCAGATGACCCCGGCCGCCGGCTTTCGATCCATCGTCGTCGGGCTTGGGACCGTCATCATCCTCATCGTTCGCCCTGACGTCTTTCGACTCTGCCGCAGGCGCAACCTCAAGCGCACGCGGTCCCGCACCGGCCGCCTTCACCGGCGGTTCGACTTCTTCCGTGGTTTCTTCATCCGCGCCGGAATCGGTGGCCTCGCCGCCCGCTGAATCGACCGGGAACGCCATGCCCTGACCGTTCTCGCGGGCGTAGATGGCGAGGATGTTCGCCACCGGCACTTCGATCTTGTGGGACTTGCCCGAAAAGCGCGCGCTGAATTCGACCCACTCGTTGCCCATCTGCAACTGGCTGGTGGCCTCGAAACTGATGTTCAACACGATTTCGTTATCGCGTACGAACTGGCGCGGCACACGCGTCTGATTGTCGACGCGTACTGCGATATGCGGGGTATAGCCGTTATCCGTGCACCACTCGTACAGCGCACGCAGCAGATAAGGCTTGGTGGAAATCTCTTGCATCAACTGTCCTCATACCAGGCGGCGCGCCGCACTTCGTCGACACCGGGCGCTCAAACTCGACGCCCGGCGCGCAACGCCCCGCCTTCAGGCCAAACTCAACGACGCATCACCTTTTCCGACGGCGTCAGCGCTTCGATATACGCCGGACGGCTGAAAATACGCTCGGCGTATTTCATCAGCGGCGCTGCGTTCTTCGACAGTTCAATGCCGTAGTGATCCAGACGCCACAGCAGCGGCGCGATCGCCACGTCGAGCATCGAGAACTCTTCGCCGAGCATGTACTTGTTCTTCAGGAAGATCGGCGCGAGTTGCGTCAGACGATCACGAATCGCGAGACGGGCCTTCTCGTGATTCTTCTCGGCAGCCTTGCCCTTTTCGTTTTCCAGCGTGCCAACGTGGACGAACAGTTCCTTCTCGAAGTTGAGCAGGAACAGGCGCGCGCGTGCCCGTTGCACCGGGTCGGCCGGCATGAGTTGCGGATGCGGGAAGCGTTCGTCGATGTATTCGTTGATGATGTTCGATTCGTACAGAATCAGGTCCCGTTCGACGAGGATCGGCACTTGACCATACGGATTCATCACAGCGATGTCTTCCGGTTTGTTGAACAGGTCGACGTCGCGGATCTCGAAGTCCATGCCCTTCTCGAACAACACCAGCCGGCAGCGCTGGGAGAACGGGCAAGTTGTGCCGGAATACAGAACCATCATGTTTACGTTTCCTCAAAAAGCTGAAGGGCCAGCGCGCGGAAAAACCGTCCAGCGGTCTTTCCTTGCGCCGGCCCCACGCCAGTCATGGCGTGATTATTTGATATCTTTCCAATACGCGGCGTTCAATCGCCAGGCGAAAAAGCTCAGGATGCCGAGGAACAGCAGCACCCACACACCCAGGCGGTGGCGGGTTTGCTGCGTGGGTTCGGCCATCCAGGACAGGTACGACACGAGATCGGCCACATCCGAATCATAATCCACCGGCGATAACGTCCCCGGCGTGACCTGCTGATAACCGACGAATTTATGGACTGTTTCCCCGCTCCTTTCGTCGACTACGTCATCGAACTTCGCCGTACGCTGCCCCTGAAGCTGCCACAACACGTTGGGCATGCTCACGTTTTCATACACCAGATTGTTCCAGCCGGTTGGCCGCGTATCGTCGCGATAAAAGCTGCGTAAATACGTGTAAATCCAGTCTTTGCCTCGCGCCCGCGCCTCCAGCGACAAATCCGGCGGCGTGGTGCCGAACCACGCTTTCGCGTCGTCCGGCTTCATCGCGATCGTCATCGTGTTACCGATCTTATCGGTCGTGAACAGCAGGTTTGCCTGAATTTCCTGCGGCGTCAGCCCCAAACTGGTCAACGAACTGTACCGAACCAGGTTGGCGCTATGGCAATTCAGGCAGTAGTTTACAAACAATTTGGCGCCGTGCTGCAAAGAAGCGAAATTGTCCGCGTTATCGGGCGCGCGGTCGAGCGGGAAATTGTCGTCCGCATACGCGGGCGCCGCCAGCAACGCGAGCGCCAACGTCAACGATGCAGCCCCGATCACAGCGAGCCTCGCAAGTATTTTTCTCATCTTCGTGTCTCCTTGGCCTGCGATTAATGAGGCTTGAACCGCACCCGTTCGGGTGGCTGCTTGAAATTGCCAAGCGGCGTCCAGAACGGCATACCAAGGAAGAACGCGAAATAAATCAGCGCGCAAATCTGCGCAATCAAGGTCGCGGCGGGCGACGGCGGCTTGGTTCCGAGGAACGCCAGCGTCAGGAAGGCCAGCACGAAAATGCCGTAGAAGACCTTGTGGAAAAACGGCCGGTAGCGAATCGACTTCACCGGCGAGCGGTCCAGCCACGGCAGGAAGAACAGCGAGATCACCGCGCTGCCCATCACCACCACGCCCCAGAACTTCGATTCGGTGAAGAACATGGCCAGAATCACCAGCACGGCCAGCACCGGCAATCCCACCTTCCATTTGCCGCGGGCCCGCACCAGCGCGAACAGCCCCAGCAGCGCGATCACGATCATCAGCACGACCTTGAACGGATCGGTGGTGGCGCGCAGCATCGCATAGAACGCGGTGAAGTACCACACAGGGGCGATCTCCGACGGCGTCTGCAGCGGATTGGCCGGGATGAAGTTGTTGGCTTCGAGGAAGTACCCGCCCATCTCCGGCGCAAAGAAGATGATTGCCGCGAAGATCAGCAGGAACACCGCGACGCCCATGAAGTCATGCACAGAGTAGTACGGGTGGAACGGAATGCCGTCGAGCGGGATGCCGTTCGCGTCCTTCTTCGCCTTGATCTCCACGCCGTCCGGATTGTTCGAGCCCACTTCGTGCAACGCCACGAGGTGCGCCACTACCAGCCCGATCAGCACCAGCGGAATCGCGATCACGTGAAACGCGAAGAAGCGGTTCAGCGTGACGTCCGACACCACGTAGTCGCCGCGAATCCACAGCGACAGGTCCGGGCCGATGAACGGAATCGCCGAGAACAGGTTCACGATCACCTGCGCGCCCCAGAACGACATCTGGCCCCACGGCAGCAGGTAGCCGAAGAATGCCTCGGCCATCAGACACAGGAAGATGGCGCAGCCGAAGATCCACACGAGTTCGCGCGGCTTGCGATACGAGCCGTACATCAGCCCGCGGAACATATGCAGGTACACCACGACGAAGAACATCGACGCGCCCGTCGAGTGCATGTAGCGGATCAGCCAGCCCCACGGCACCTCGCGCATGATGTACTCGACCGAAGCGAACGCCAGCGTCGCATCGGGCTTGTAGTTCATGGTGAGGAAAATGCCGGTGACGATCTGGTTGACCAGCACAAGCAACGCCAGCGAGCCGAAGAAGTACCAGAAGTTGAAATTCTTCGGCGCGTAGTACTCGGAGACGTGCTTCTTCCACGTCGCCGTCATCGGAAAACGGCGGTCGATCCAGCCGACCAGCCCGGTGGTCTCTGCCTCGTGTTCGATCGCCATTACGCTTCTCCTTTCTCGTCCTTACCAATCACGAGCTGCGTGGCAGACGTGAACATGAAACGAGGAATGTCCAGGTTCTGCGGCGCAGGTTTGTTCTTGAAGACGCGGCCGGCCAGGTCATAGGTCGAGCCGTGGCACGGGCACAGAAAGCCGCCGGGCCAGTCGTCTGGAAGATTGGCTTGCGCGCCTTCCTGGAAGCGCGGCGTGGGTGTGCAGCCCAGATGGGTGCAGACGGCAACCGCGACGAGAAGATTCTTGTGTTCGGGCCGTGAGCGGAATTCGTTGTTGCAGTACTCCGGCAACGGCATCGAGAAAGGTTTTTCGGTATGGGGATCCGCTACTTCGTTATCGGCTTTCTGAACATCGGCGAGCATGCGGTCGGTACGGTTGAGAATCCACACCGGCTTGCCACGCCAGGCAACGGTCATCATGTCGCCCGGCTTCAAATTGCTAATATCGGCTTCGACCGGCGCGCCGGCAGCCTTGGCTTTTTCAGATGGTGCAAACGAACTAACAAAGGGTACGACAGTGGCAACACCGCCTATGCCACCTGCTACGGTCGTCGCGATCAGCCAGGTACGCCGGCCACCATCGACGAGCTCATCTTCTTTGTCTCGCATCACACGCCCCACTTCTGAGTTGGATTTTTCCTTCACGTCTCTTCTACCGACGCTAGTTTGCTCGAATGGAGTCGCCATTTACAAGGCCCGAATGCCAAAAACCGTGCGAAGTCTTTGATATCCAAGGGTTTCCCCGGACCAATCAGAAACTTTTTTGTATCTCCTTTTAAGTGGACCCTGTGGATTTCGTGCCTTTTTGTTTAGTAATCACACAGGATTGTGAATATCAATAAAGAGGTGCTCGATATCGAAATTTTCTGACAGATGCGCACCCAGCGCCTGAACGCCAAAACGCTCAGTGGCGTGATGACCGGCGGCGAGAAAAGCCACGCCGCTTTCCAATGCCGTATGCATGCTCGGCTCCGAAACCTCACCGGTCAGATACACATCGGCGCCGGCCTCGATGGCCGCGTCGAAGTAGCCTTGCGCTGCGCCCGTGCACCATGCCACGCGGCGCAGTTCGCGGTCCGGGTCGCCAAACACGAGCGGCGTGCGGCCGAGCGTCTCTTCGACCTCGGCGGTGAAATGCGCCAGCGAGACCGGCATGGGCAGCGTGGCCATCCAGCCGATGTCGTTGTCGCCGAAGCGCGTGTCGCCGATCCAGCCCATCTTCGCGCCCAGTTGCGCGTTGTTGCCGAGCTCGGGGTGATCGTCGAGCGGCAGATGGTAGGCAAACAGGTTGATGTCGTTGGCGAGCAGCAGCTTCAGACGCTCGTATTTGCGGCCGGTGATCTGCGGCGCTTCGTTGCGCCAGAAATAGCCGTGATGCACGAGCACGGCGTCCGCGCCCCAGTCCAGCGCGGCCTCGAGAAAGGCCAGCGAGGCGGTCACGCCGGTGGCCAGCTTGTTGACCCGGCGGCGACCTTCCACTTGCAGGCCGTTCGGGCAGTAGTCCTTGAAGCGCGCGGTTTCGAGAACTTTGTTCAGATACAATTCAAGTTCGATCCGATCCATATAAACCTCTAATCTTCAGATGCTTAGACGCTTTTGGCTGTTCTTTGCTCAAGCGGTGACCGTGCTGTTGGCGCTGATGTTCATCATTGCGACCCTTAAACCGCAATGGCTGCAACGCCAGGGGCAATTCGGCAAGCAACTCGCCGAGCCGATCGTCGCACTGCGCGAGGTAGCGCCAGGCATCGGTAGTAGTGGGCCCGCTCAGGCTTCGTATGCAGACGCCGCACAAAAGGCCTCGCCTGCGGTGGTGAACGTTTTCTCAAGCAAGGACGGATCGTTGCCGCCCGATCCGCGGGCGAAAGATCCGCTGTTTCGTTACTTCTTCGGCGACAAGAACAACAAGAAGCAGCAGGAGCAGCCTGCTTCGAATCTCGGCTCAGGCGTTATCGTGAGTTCGGAAGGTTACATTCTAACGAACCAGCACGTCGTGGATGGCGCCGATCAGATCGAAATCGCCCTCGCGGACGGCCGCACGACCACCGCCAAGGTCATCGGCGTGGACCCGGAGACCGACCTCGCGGTGCTCAAGGTGAACCTCACCAACCTGCCCACCATCACGCTGGGCCGCATGGACCAGACGCGGGTAGGCGACGTGGTGCTGGCCATCGGCAACCCGTTTGGCGTCGGCCAGACCGTGACCATGGGTATCGTCAGCGCGCTCGGCCGCAATCACCTCGGCATCAACACCTTCGAAAACTTCATCCAGACGGACGCGGCCATCAACCCGGGCAATTCGGGCGGCGCACTGGTCGATGTGCACGGCAATCTGCTTGGTATCAACACGGCGATTTACTCGCGCTCGGGCGGCTCGCTGGGGATTGGCTTCGCAATTCCGGTTTCGACCGCACGCAGCGTGTTGGAGAGCATCATCACGACGGGTTCGGTCACGCGCGGCTGGATCGGCGTCGAGCCGCAGGACGTGACGCCGGAGATCGCCGAGTCGTTCGGCCTCGATCAGAAGACCGGTGCGATCGTCGCGGGCGTGCTGAAGAACGGTCCGGCGGACCGTGCCGGCATCAAGCCGGGCGACATTCTGGTGAGCGTGGATGGCCAGGACATCACGGATACGACGCGCCTCCTGAACCTGATCGCGCAGATCAAGCCGGGCACGAACGCGAAGATTCACCTGGTGCGCAAGAATCGCCAGATCGATCTGGATGTGATGATCGGCAAACGACCGCCGCCGCCAAAGCAGCCGGCCGACGATGGCAATGACGATCAGGATGACAACGGCGGCTGATGGCGAGGGCGGTTAGGCCGCCCTCGTGCGCCTTTTGATCTGGCGCGCGCCGCTTGTGCAACCCGGCGCGCGTAGTGAGTTTGGGCCAGCGCGCCGCCAGGCGCGCCAGGGCATCTGGTGCACACCTGGCTCAAGACGCCGGTTAATTCGGCGCGTGCTCTTCTTCCACCACGTCAGGTTGCTTGCCGACGACCAGCCGCGCCGCGATGATGCCCGCCTCGTAGAGAATGATGAGCGGCAGCGCCAGAATCAGCTGCGAGAACACATCCGGCGGCGTCACGACGGCTGACACGATAAACGCGCCGACAATCACGTACGGACGAATCTGCCGCAGCTTCTTCACCGTCACAATGCCCATGCGCACCAGTAGCACCACGACAATCGGCACTTCGAAGGTCACGCCGAACGCGATGAACATGGTCAGGACGAAACTGAGGTAATTGTCGATGTCCGTGTTCATGGCCGCGCCGAGCGGCGCGTTGTAATGCGCCATCACGCGGAAGATGGTCGGAAACACCACGAAGTAGGCGAACGCCATGCCGCACAGGAACAGCGTGTAGCTGCTGCCCACCAGCGGCCCGACCAGCTTCTTCTCGTGCTGGTACAGGCCGGGCGCAACGAAGGCCCAGATCTGGTACAGCACGACCGGCAGCGCGATCACGAACGCCACCATCATGGTCACTTTCATCGGCACGAAGAACGAGCCGGTGACATCGGTGACGATCAGCTTGCCGTCTTTCGGCAGATTCACCATCAGTGGCCGCGCGAGCAGCTTGAAGATGTCCGGCGCCCAGTACACGAGGCCGAGGAACACCACGATGACGGCGATACCCGCACGGATGATGCGGTCGCGCAGTTCGACGAGATGGGAAATGAAGGTCTCTTCGGCGCCTTCAGTCTGGGTTTGCTGGGGGTCGCTCACACCGGCCCTCGGTAGGAGATTAACGCTAGGGTCATCAGAAGAAGCGCGTCGGCCGGCGCAAACTGACCGGCGTATGACGCGCCACGCGTGCTGCGCCCGACTGCACGCGCGTGCGGCGCGTGGTGGCGCGTTTGTACCACGTCGGCATGGCGCTCTGTTTGACTCGCCAGTTCTTGCGCTTTGACGCCGCAGCGGGCGGGCTGTGCCAGGTGGTCGTCGAGATCGGCGTACCGCCGCTCGCCGCACCTTCCAGTGAACCGCCGGCAATACTCGGGCTCACCGTCGAACCCGAATTCCAGGCGTCGTTCAGTTCGCTTTCGTGCTTGCGCAGGTTGTCGTGGATGGTGTTCTGAACGTTGCTCGCCGCTTTTTCGACATTGCTCGCCGCCGTCTCGAACTCCGTCTTCATGCGGCGCAATTCGTCGAGTTCGATCTCACGCGTGACTTCGGCCTTCACATCGTTGATGTAACGCTGCGCACGGCCGAATAGCGCGCCCGCCGTGCGGGCCACGCGCGGCAGCCGCTCGGGCCCGAGCACAACCAGCGCGACGACGCCGATCAGCGCCATCTTGGTTAGACCGAGGTCCAGCATGAATTGTCGTCCCCGTCAGAAAGCGGTTTGTGTGCCGCTTAGCGGTAATCGCCCGAGCGCGGCGTCTTTTCTTTTGCGTCCACGTCGACCGTGTCGGTGCGCGGCAGTTCGCGTTGTTGCGCTTCGCTTCCCGGCGTGTCCGCCTCTTTCATCCCTTCCTTGAAGCCCTTCACCGCGCCGCCCAGGTCGGTGCCGATGTTACGCAGCTTCTTCGTACCGAAGACCAATGCGACGATCAACAAAACAATCAACCAGTGCCAAATACTCAACGAACCCATGACTACTCTCCAATAAACCCCGCCGTCGCGTGTCTACGCGGCGAATGTCTGCGCCTTGCGGCTCGAATTGAGACACCTGCGTCTCATCTATACGTTGCCGCCACTGCTTCCGGATGCCGCCAGCGGCCCAGCGCATGATTGTGTCCTGATTATCGCGACGGCGCCGTTACATTCCGACAGAAAAACGCCCTCGCCCGATCTTCGCCATGCTGCGCGGTCCTGCCAGGCACCTGATCGGTGCATGACATCTGCAGCATGCGAACCACGCTCAACCCATGCGCTGCCACGGCCGCGGTCCGGCGAGGATGTGGGCGTGCAGGTGATACACCTCCTGCCCTCCGCCCGGACCGGTATTGATTACCGTGCGAAAGCCCGTCTCACCGCCGGTGTACGCCACGCCAAGCTGATCGGCGAGGCGTGCGACCAATACGAGCATTCTACCAAGCAGCGGCGCATCGCTTTCGTTGCTGTTCGAGAGCGTTTCGATGTGCTTACGCGGAATCACCAGCACATGTGTTTCGGCGGCCGGCCGGATATCGCGAAAGGCGACGAATTCGTCGTCCTCATGGACCTTGGTGGACGGGATCTCACCCGCGGCGATCTTGCAAAAAAGGCAATTCGAGTCGTGGCTCATGTTAGTCCTGAGGCGCAAACGGGCAACGCGGTGGGCTCAAAGCCGTCAGTACCATGCCCGCGGATTCAGCAGCGGCTTGTTATCGTACAGATACAGCCAGCCTTTGATAATACGGTACAACATCCAGATGCCGACAGCCCACAGGATCGGAATGCCGATCACCACGAAAAACAGCAGGCCGCCGATCAGATAACCGAGCATGCACCACCAGAAGGTGCGGATCTGCCACTGGAAGTGCGCCTCGTAGGGCGTGCCCACGACATCCGCGCGCTTCACGTAGTTGATAATGATGGCGATCAGCACCGAGATGCCGCCCGTCAGCCAGTAGACAGCGTAGAGCGCGTACAGCACGTGCGTCAGCGTGCGCAGGCTGCGCTCCTGCTCGGACTCGAGCGCGTTGCGATACGTTGGCGGCGGATATCCACCTTGCGACTGTTCCATGCGTGCGTCCTCCTGATGATTCGGGGTGCGGCTCAGTGGTTTAGCGGCATTGCGGCTTCGCGACGGTGCAGCTTCGTGGCGGCGGCCAGTGGCCGTGAACCGGCGCGTCGGGTCACGCCCGGCTCATTCGCCACTCATTCGCCGCTCATTCGCCGTTCTGCTCGCGATCCCGGCTCTTGCGCAAGGCTTTCTCTTCGATCCCGGACATGCCTTCGCGGCGCTCGAGTTCGGCCAGCACATCGGCGGGGCTCAGATCGAAATGCGACAGCATCACGAGACAATGGAACCACAGATCGGCCACCTCGCCGACCAGCGCCTTCGGCGCGCCGCCCTGCCGCACGTCTTTGGCAGCAAGCACGACTTCGGTCGCTTCCTCACCGATCTTCTTGAGGACCGCGTCGTCGCCCTTGTGAAACAGGCGCGACACATAGGATACGTCGGGATCGCCGCCCTTGCGGCTGTCGATGGTCGCGGCAAGCCGCAGCAGCGTGTCCTGCGTGGAAGGCGAAATTTGCGTCATTTGTAGATCTGTTCGGGGTCTTTCAGCACGGGATCGACCGCGACCCAGCCGCCGTCTTCCACCGTGCCTTCGAATTTCTGGAAAAAGCATGAATGGCGGCCGGTGTGACAGGCGATGCCCGACACCTGCTCCACCTTCAGCAGCACGACGTCCTCGTCGCAATCGAGCCGCACCTCGTGCACCTGCTGCACGTGGCCGGACTCCTCGCCCTTGAACCACAGGCGTTGCCGCGAGCGCGAGAAATACACCGCGCGGCCGGTCTCGACGGTCTTCGACAGGGCCTCGCGGTTCATCCACGCGAACATCAGCACGTCGTTGCTCGACGCTTCCTGCGCGATGACCGGCACGAGCCCGTTCGCGTCCCACTTCACCTTGTCGAGCCAGTCGACGGCCGTTGGATTCACCACGTTACAACCTCACCGAGATGCCTTGTCCGGCCATGAAGCGCTTGGCTTCGCCGACCGTGTGTTCGCCATAGTGGAAGATGCTCGCTGCGAGCACCGCGTCCGCGTGACCGCTCGTGATGCCGTCGGCCAGGTGTTGCAGCGAGCCGACGCCGCCCGACGCGATCACCGGAATCGGCACGGCGTCCGAGACCGCACGCGTCAGCGCCAGATCGAAGCCGCTCTTGGTGCCGTCGCGGTCCATGCTGGTGAGCAGGATTTCGCCGGCGCCGAGTTCGGCCATCTTGCGCGCCCACTCCACGGCTTCGATGCCGGTGGCCTTGCGCCCGCCGTGCGTGAAAACTTCCCAGCGGGGTTGCTCGCCATCGGCGGAAACGCGCTTGGCGTCGATCGCCACGACAATGCATTGCGAACCGTATTTGTCCGTCGCGTCGCGCACCAGTTGCGGGTTCGCCACCGCAGATGAATTCATGCTGATCTTGTCCGCGCCCGCGTTAAGCAGGCGCCGCACATCTTCGACCGCGCGCACGCCGCCGCCAACCGTGAGCGGAATGAACACCTGCGAAGCCACCGCCTCGATGATCGGCAGGATCAGATCGCGCTGATCCGAGGTCGCGGTAATGTCGAGGAAGGTGAGTTCGTCGGCGCCCTGTTCGTCGTAGCGACGGGCAATCTCCACGGGGTCGCCGGCGTCGCGCAGTTCGACGAAGTTGACGCCCTTCACCACGCGTCCAGCCGTGACGTCGAGACAGGGGATGATGCGTTTAGCTAGAGCCATGACCTTCAAATACTTGCCAATACCGCTGATGGGGCCGCTCAGAGGTGAGCGGCACAGTGCCGGCGCGCTTTGATGCCGGGCTGGGCGGCCAAACAGGCTAGCCGGCTAGCCGGCTGACGGACAGAGCGCATGCAGGGATGACCAGGGAAGCCGTGCTGGCCGCGCCTTGCTACCTGCGCACCGCGCCGGATCAAACCGGACCGCGCCAAACTTCGACGCCAGGACGCCTGCTCTCCACCCGCCTTGACCGTGATGCCACGCTGCCGCGCCCGCTTGCCGTTTCTCAGGCGTCGTCCGATTCGCGCAGCTTGTCGGCGTGCGATTGGGCCGCCGCGAAGTCCAGATCGCCCGAATAGATCGCGCGCCCGCAGATCACGCCTTCGATGCCTTCCACTTCCACTTCGCACAAGGCCTCGATGTCGGCCAGATTCGACAGGCCGCCGCTGGCGATCACCGGAATCTTCACCGCCCGCGCAAGCCGCACAGTGGCGTCGATGTTGATGCCTTGCAGCATGCCGTCGCGGCCGATGTCGGTGTAGATGATCGACTCGCAGCCGTAGTCCTCGAACTTGCGCGCGAGGTCCGCGACTTCGTGGCCGGTGAGCTTGCTCCAGCCGTCCGTGGCGACCTTGCCGTCTTTCGCGTCGAGACCGACGATGATATGGCCGCCGAACGCCGTGCAGGCATCCTGCAGGAATCCAGGATTCTTCACCGCCGCAGTGCCGATGATCACGTACGACAGACCGTCGTCCAGATAGCGCTCGATGGTGTTCAGGTCGCGGATGCCGCCGCCCAACTGGACGGGAATCTCGCCACCCACTTCATCGATGATCGCGCGGATCGCGTCTTCGTTCTTCGGCTTACCGGCAAAAGCGCCATTCAGGTCGACCAGATGCAGGCGCCGGGCGCCGCGGTCGACCCAATGTCGGGCCATCGCCGCCGGTTCCTCGGAGAAAATCGTCGCCTGGTCCATGTCGCCCTGTTTGAGGCGTACACACTGACCATCTTTCAGGTCGATGGCGGGAATCAGCAGCATAGCAATCGGGTGTTGTCAGGGAAGAAGGTTTAAAGTCGGCCGGTTTGCGTCGGGTGGTAACCCGGTGCGCGTACCGTTTCGCTAGTTTAGTACAACTCGCTGCCCATCCCGCTGGACACGGTCCAGGCGCGTCGATCCGTGCTCCGCAACCTGCGCGGAGCCGGGAATGGACGGGGCATGGCAGGCGCTCACGGCTTCCAGTGCACGAAGTTGCGATACACTCGCAGCCCTGCTTCGGCGCTCTTTTCGGGGTGAAACTGGGTGGCGAAAATGTTGTCCCGTGCCACCGCCGAGGTGAACGGCGCGCCATACACGGTCTCGCCCGACGTATGCGCGGCGTTATCCGGTACAACGTAATAACTGTGGACGAAGTAGAAGAAGCTGCCGTCCTCGACGCCATCCCACAACGGATGCGGCTGCGCCTGGCGCACGCGGTTCCAGCCCATCTGCGGCACCTTGAAGCGCGAGCCGTCGTCCTGGGTCTGGCCCTCCAGTTCGAAGCGCACCACCTTGCCGGGCAGCAGCCCCAGCCCCGGCGTATCGCCCTCGGCGCTCCAGTCGAACAGCATCTGCTCGCCCACGCATACGCCCATCAACGGCTTGCTGCGTGACGCCTCGACCACGGCTTCCTGCAAGCCGGACTCGGCGAGGCTGCGCATGCAATCCGGCATTGCGCCCTGGCCCGGCAATACCACGCGGTCCGCCGCGCGGATCGCTTCGGGACGGTCGACGATCGCCACGTCCGCTTCCGGCGCGGCCTTGCGCAACGCCTGGGCGACCGAACGCAGGTTGCCCATTCCGTAATCCACAATCGCTATCGAAGTTTTCATTTCAAATTAGGCAGTAGCGCCTTCAGACCGTTGACGATGAACTCCACCGCCAGCGCGGACAACATCAAACCCATCAACCGCGTGCCGATGTTGATGCCCGTTTGCCCGACCCAGCGGGCAATCGGCTCGGCAAGCCGCAGCGAAAAGAAGCACAGCGCCGCGAGCACGGCGCCAATCACGATCAGACTAACCCGGTCGTACCAATGTGGCGAGTCGGCCGAATAGATAATCACCGTGCTGATCGCGCCCGGCCCCGTCAGCAGGGGGATGGCGAGCGGGACCACCGCGATGTTGTCCTTCTGCTGTGCTTCGTGGCGCTCCTCCGGCGTGGAGCGGCTGTTGCCGATCTGCGCGTTCAGCATGTTGATTGCCATCAACAGCATGATGATGCCGCCGCCCACCTGCAACGAGCCAACCGAGATACCGAAAAAGCTGATGATCCGCTGACCGAGCAGCGTCGTCACCGCGATCACGCAGAACACCGAAATGGCCGCGATCCGGATCGTCTTGCGCCGTTCCGTGTCCGACTGCTCGGCCGTCAGGCTCATGAAGAACGGAATGGCGCCGACCGGATTGATCAGCGCCAACAGCGAGATAAACGACTTGAGGATATCCATCGCAAGCCGGGCACCCGCAAGGCGCGCACCCGGTCCGGTTCGTCCTGCGTTTTACGCTTTGTCTAGAGACTACCCTTGGTGGACGGAATCTGCCCCGCCGCGCGCTCGTCCAGTTCGACCGCCATGCGCAGCGCGCGTCCGAACGCCTTGAACACCGTTTCCATCTGATGATGGGCGTTCAGGCCACGGAGGTTGTCGATATGCAGGGTCACGCCGGCGTGATTCACGAAGCCGCGGAAAAATTCGATGGAGAGATCGACGTCGAACGTGCCGATACGCGCACGCGTGAACGGGACATGGAATTCGAGGCCCGGCCGACCGGAAAAGTCGATCACGACACGCGAGAGCGCCTCGTCGAGCGGCACGTAGGAATGACCATAGCGACGGATGCCCTTCTTGTCGCCCACGGCCTTCGCGACCGCCTGCCCCAGCGTGATGCCGACGTCTTCGACCGTGTGATGGTCGTCGATATGCGTGTCGCCATGCGCCTCGATGTCGAGATCGATCAATCCATGCCGTGCGATCTGGTCGAGCATGTGGTCGAGGAACGGCACGCCGGTGGCGAGCTTTTGCTTGCCGGTGCCGTCCAGATTGATCTTGATACGGATCTGCGTTTCGCTAGTGTCGCGAACGACTTCCGCCTGGCGCATGGTAATTCCTCGAATCTGACTATGAAAGAAAGGGGATGAAGGGAACGCCGCGCGCTGTAGCCGCTGTGACCACGGTGGCCGCTGTGCGAACCGCTACGCGCGACAGCACGCCATCAATGCAGCACCAGCTTCAATGCGGCCACCAATTGCGCGTTTTCTTCAGGGGAACCGACCGTCAGACGTACGCAATTTGCCAGCAATGGATGCATTTTACTCACGTTTTTGATCAAAACCCGAGCCGTGAGCAGGGTTTCGAACGTCGCTGACGCGTCCGGAACGCGCACCAGCAGAAAGTTACCCGCGCTCGGAAACACTTCCGCACCCGGCAACTCCGCCACGGCATGGGCGAGCCGCGTGCGCTCGTCGCGCAATTGCGCGGCTTGCGCATCGAGCACATCGAGATGGTCGAGCAGGAAATCGGCGGTGGCCTGGGTCAGCACATTCACATTGTAAGGAGGCCGCACCTTGTCGAACTCGGTCAACCAGGCCGAGCGTCCCGCCAGGTAACCCAGGCGAATGCCCGCGAGACCGAGCTTCGACACCGTGCGCATGACGACCACGTTGTCGTAGGCGTCGGCGCGCGGCAGCCAGCTTTGCTGCGCAAACGGCTGGTAGGCCTCGTCGATCACCACGAGGCTCTTGTCCGCGGCGGCGATGATGCGCTCCACGTCGGCGTCGTCGTACAGCGTGCCGGTTGGATTGTTCGGGTAGGCCAGGTAGATGATCGCCGGTTCGTGCTCGGCAATCGCGGCGAGCATCGCTTCGGTGTCGAGGGTGAAATCGGCCTTGAGCGGCACGCCGACGAATTCGAGGTTGGCCAGTTTCGCGGAGAGCTGATACATCACGAAGCCCGGCACCGGCGCCAGCACCTTCGCGCCCGGCTTCGCACAGGCCATCGACATCATGCTGATGATCTCATCCGAGCCGTTACCCAGCAGTACATCGCAATTTGCCGGCACCTGCATCGTGCGCTTGATCTTCTCGAGCAACGCCTCCGGCCGCGGGGCCGGATAGCGGTTCAGCGCGACACTCGCAAGACGCTCGCCGAGTTGCGCGGCGAGCGGCGCGGGCAGCGAAAACGGATTCTCCATGGCGTCGAGCTTCACGAAGCCCGCAGCGTCCGGAACGGGATAGCTCGTCATCGCGAGTACGTCGCGGCGAATGATGTCTTGAGGTGTTGTCATGAGTCAGCGAGCCGGCCCACGTGGGCCCGGCGAGACGAGAGCGGCGCGAGAACCGCTCAAGTTGGTCAATGTTATGGTTGTGCGCCAGACAGCGGGCTGGCGTGAGGAATCTGGCAGGCGCGGCAAGCGCGCCCAGTCGCCATCTTTCGTCCTCAGTCGCCCTTGCCGCCATGCTTCATGCGGTACTCGGCACTGCGGGCATGTGCCGGCAAGCCTTCGCCATACGCCAGTTCCGCCGCAATCTCACCGAGCGTTTGCGCGCCCTCCGCGCTGACCTCGATGACGCTCGAACGCTTGAAGAAATCATAGACGCCGAGCGGCGACGAAAACCGTGCGGTACGAGACGTAGGCAACACATGGTTCGGGCCCGCGCAGTAGTCACCGAGGCTCTCGCTCGTGTAGCGGCCAAGGAAGATCGCGCCGGCATGGCGGATCAGCTTGCTCCATTGATGCGGTTCCAGCGCGGAGATTTCGAGGTGTTCCGGCGCGATGTCGTTGGCAATCGCGCAGGCTTCCGCCATGTCGCGCACCTTGATGAGCGCGCCACGGCCTTCGAGCGACGCCTGGATTACATCGCGGCGCGGCATGCTCGGCAGCAGTTCGTTGATGGCGTCGTGCACGCGGGCAATGAACGCATCGTCCGGGCACAGCAGGATGGATTGCGCGAGTTCGTCATGCTCGGCCTGCGAGAACAGGTCCATCGCGACCCAGCGCGGGTCTGTGGTGCCGTCGCACAGCACGAGGATTTCCGACGGCCCCGCGATCATGTCGATGCCCACGGTGCCGAATACGCGGCGCTTGGCCGAGGCGACATACGCGTTGCCCGGCCCGCAAATCTTGTCGACTGCCGGCACGGTGGCCGTGCCATACGCCAGCGCACCCACTGCCTGCGCGCCGCCAATCGTGAACACGCGGTCCACGCCACCCAGCAGCGCCGCCGCCAGCACCAAGGGATTCTTCACGCCCTCGGGCGTTGGCACCACCATGACGATTTCGCGCACGCCGGCCACGCGCGCCGGAATGGCGTTCATCAACACCGACGACGGATAAGCCGCCTTGCCGCCCGGCACATAAATACCGGCGCGGTCGAGCGGCGTTACCTTCTGACCGAGTACCGTGCCGTCCGACTCCGTGTATTGCCAGCTATGGCTGCCGCATTCGATCTTCTGCTTCTCGTGATAGCCACGCACGCGCGCGGCGGCCGCTTCGAGCGCGGCACGGCGGCGTGGGTCGAGCCCTTCGAGCGCGGCTTCGAGTTCGGCCATCGGCAGTTCGAGCGACGCGACGCTCGGCGCGCTGAGACGGTCGAAGCGGTTGGTGTACTCCAGCACCGCGTCGTCGCCCCGCGCCTCCACGTCGGCCAGAATCTGCGCGACCGAGCGCTCGATCGCTTCGTCTTCGCTCGCCTCGAACGCGAGCACCGCGTGCAGCGATTTCCGGAAGTCGGAAGTGCTGGAATCGAGTTTGCGAATCTTGATAGACATGCTGGTATCCGTTTCGGTAAGGCGCGCCTGACACGTCTCAGGCTACTTCAGGGCAACTACTTCAAGGCGACGGCTTCAAAGCAAGTTCGGACAACTTTGCAGTTTCAATGCGCGGTTCTTTGCCGCCGCCGTTTGCTCAGACCGCTGCGTGACCGTGCTGCGACGCGCGTTCGAACGCGTCGAGAAACGGACGCAGCGCGGCGCGCTTGAGCTTGAGCGCGGCCTGGTTCACCACCAGTCGCGAGGAAATCTGCATGATCTCTTCCACTTCCACCAGATCGTTGGCGCGCAGCGTGCCGCCCGAGCTGACCAGGTCGACGATCGCGTCTGCCAGTCCCACCAGCGGCGCGAGTTCCATCGAGCCGTACAGCTTGATCAGGTCGACGTGCACACCTTTGGCCGCGAAATGCTCACGTGCCGTTTCCACGTACTTCGTGGCAACGCGCAGCCGCGCACCTTGGCGCACCGCGTTCGCATAATCGAAACCTGCCTTGACGGCAACCGACATCCGGCAGCGCGCGATATCCAGATCCACTGGCTGATACAGGCCACTGCCGCCGTGTTCGAGCAACACATCTTTGCCCGCCACGCCGAAGTCGGCCGCGCCGTACTCGACGTAGGTCGGCACATCCGTAGCACGCACGATGATCACGCGCAGGTTGGCGTCCGTGGTCGGCAGAATCAGCTTGCGCGAAGTCTCCGGGTCTTCAGCCACCTCGACGCCGGCCGCGGCCAGCAGCGGCAACGTCTCTTCGAAGATACGCCCTTTTGACAGCGCGAGTGTCAGCGGCGCGCTCACGGCCGGTGACGACGAGGTTTGCGGCTGCGCGCTCATGCGGCGCTCCCTTTGATGCGGCGCACCTTTGCGCCAACGGCTGTGAGCTTCGATTCCATCCGGTCGTAGCCACGATCCAGGTGATAGATACGGTCGATCAGCGTCTCGCCTTCCGCGCGCATGCCGGCAATCACGAGACTCGCGGAGGCACGCAGGTCGGTAGCCATCACCTTGGCGCCGGACAACTTGTCCACGCCCGTGACGAGCGCCGTGTTGCCGTCAATGGTGATGTTCGCGCCCAGGCGGTTCAACTCCTGCACATGCATGAAGCGATTTTCGAAGATGGTCTCGACCACTTGCGAGGTCCCGTTCGCGATCGTGTTGAGCGCCATGAACTGGGCCTGCATGTCGGTCGGGAAGGCGGGGTATTCGGAGGTGCGCAGGCTCACCGGATGCGGACGCCCGCTCATGCGCACGCGCATCCAGTCGTCACCTTCTTCGATGGTCACGCCCGCTTCGCGCAGTTTTTCCGTGACGGCTTCGAGGATCAGCGGACGCACGTGGCGCAACACCACGTCACCACCCGCTGCGGCCACGGCGCACAGGAAGGTGCCGGCTTCGATACGGTCCGGGATTACCGTGTGCTTTGCGCCGTGCAGCTTGTCGACGCCCTGGATCACCAGCCGGTCCGTGCCGATACCGTCGATCTTCGCGCCCATCTGCACCAGCAGTTGCGCGAGGTCGCCCACTTCCGGTTCGCGCGCCGCGTTTTCGATGACGGTTTCGCCGTCGGCGAGCACCGCGGCCATCAGCAGGTTTTCAGTGCCCGTGACGGTGATCATGTCGGTCACGATGCGCGCGCCCTTCAGACGCTTGGCACGCGCTTCGATGAAACCGTGCTCGATCGTGATGTCCGCGCCCATCGCCTGCAAGCCCTTGATGTGCTGATCGACCGGCCGTGCGCCGATCGCACAACCGCCTGGCAACGACACCTTCGCTTCGCCAAAGCGTGCGAGCAGCGGCCCGAGCACGAGAATCGAGGCGCGCATCGTCTTGACCAGCTCGTAGGGCGCGACGAGGTTGTCGACCTTCGATGCGTCGAGCGAGACACGGCACTCGTTGGACTCCGTGCGCACACCCATCTGGTTGAGCAGCTTGAGCGTGGTGCGCACGTCCTGCAGATCCGGCACGTTCTCGAGATGCACCGGCTCCGCACTCAGCAACCCTGCGCACAGGATCGGCAACGCGGCATTCTTTGCTCCTGACACGACGATCTCACCGGCCAGCCGCTGGCCGCCTTCAATCACGAGTTTGTCCATACCTGTCAGTTCCTGATCTGCCCGGCCCGCTGCCGAGGCTGTGTGGCTCATCGCGGCGGTGCCGCTGCCGGCTTCACGCCTGTCTTGAGTAATTCGCACTAACGTTCCAGATTACGCGTTTTGCCATTCGGCGGGCGTCAGCGTCTTCATGCTGAGCGCGTGGATTTCCTGCTTCATGCGGTCGCCGAGCGCGGCATAAACCAGTTGATGACGCTGGATCAAGCGCTTGCCCTCGAAGCTCGGCGAAACGATGGTCGCAAAGAAATGCTGGCCGTCGCCTTCCACTTCGAGATGCTCGCAGGCGAGCCCGCCGGCAATGTATTGCTTGACCTGTTCAGGAGTCGGCAATGTGGACATGGGGAATGCTCCTCGTCAGTGGCGCAGCTTGTAGCCAGTGGCGAGCATGCGCATCGCCACGGCCGCCAGCACCACGAAGAAACCAAAGACAATGGCCAGGCTCACGAGCGGGTCGATATCCGACACCCCAAAGAAACCGTAGCGAAAGCCGTCGATCATGTAGAAAAAAGGATTGAGCCGCGACACTTCGCGCCACACCGGCGGCAGCGTATGCGTCGAATAGAACACGCCCGAGAGGAACGTGAGCGGCATGATCAGGAAATTCTGGAACGCGGCGAGCTGGTCGAACTTCTCGGCCCAGATACCTGCGATGAGTCCGAGTGTGCCGAGAATGGCCGCGCCCAGCACCGCGAATGCAACGATCAGGAGCGGCGCGTTGAAGCTCACCGGCACGAACCAGATCGTCACGATAAACACGCCGAACCCGACCGCGAGCCCACGCACCACCGACGCCAGCACATAGGCGAAGTACATCTCATAGTGGGACAACGGCGGCAGTAGCACGAATACCAGGTTGCCGGTGATCTTGGACTGGATTAGCGACGACGAACTGTTGGCGAATGCGTTCTGCAAGACGCTCATCATCACCAGACCGGGAATCAGGAAGCTCGTGTATTCGACGCCGGGATAGACCTGCACATGGCCGCGCAATGCGTGGCCGAAGATGGTCAGATACAGCAATGCGGTAATGACCGGCGCCAGCACGGTCTGGAACGACACCTTCCAGAACCGCAGGATTTCCTTGTAAAACAGCGTTCTAAAACCGCTGAAACCACTGAAACTGCTCACGCTGCTCATGCCAGCCCCTCGATCACTTCCGGACCGTTCATCACCTGAACGAACACATCTTCGAGGTCGGCTTTGCGCACCTCGATTTCTTCGAACGTGCAACCCGCGTTGCGGCATTGCGCGAGAATCCGCTCGACTTCGTCGTAGCTCGACAGACGCAGCAGATGTTGCCGGCCGTTGCCGTTGCTCGCGCCAACTTCGACTTCGAGCGGGCGCAGCTCGGCAGGCAGGACGCCTTGCGCGAAGCGCACGAACAGTTGCATGCCGGCGAAGCGTTGCAGCAGCGTGCTGGTGCGTTCGAGCGCGACCACTTCGCCACGGCGCAGCATCGCAATGCGATCACACAGCGATTCGGCTTCTTCCAGATAGTGCGTGGTCAGCACGATCGTGTGACCCTCGCGGTTCAGACGCGAAATGAATTTCCACAAGGTCTGACGCAGTTCGACGTCCACGCCCGCGGTGGGCTCGTCTAGCACGATCACCGGCGGCCGGTGCACCAGCGCCTGCGCGACCAGCACGCGGCGTTTCATGCCGCCGGAGAGCGCACGCATGTTGACGTCCGCTTTCTCGGTGAGGTCGAGATTGGCCATCACTTCGTCGATCCACGCATCGTTGTTGCGCAGACCAAAATAGCCGGACTGAATACGCAAGGTTTCGCGCACCGTAAAGAACGGATCGAATACGAGTTCTTGCGGCACGACACCGAGCGCACGCCGCGCGTCGCGGAAATCGTTGACGACATCATGACCGCGCACCGCGATGCTGCCTTCGTCGGCGCGCGCGAGTCCTGCGAGGATGCTGATGAGGGTCGTCTTGCCCGCGCCGTTCGGACCGAGCAGTCCGAAGAACTCGCCTTCTTCCACCGTGAGGCTGACGCCCTTGAGCGCCTGAAGCTCTTTGTAGCGCTTTTTGACGTTACGAATTTCTATGGCTGGCATGACTGTGGGCCGCTTGAAATCACGGCGCCTGATAGATGTGCGAAGTGCAGGGAGGAACGAAATTGGGGCCCGTTAGAAGCGCCAAAAAACGTTTGATTATAGGGCAAAGTCGAACCGCTCGACTCAGCCGGGGGATTGGGAAGCTGATGCGAGGGTGGCAACGCAGCGCGCCGAGGGTTGCGGAAAGCCGCCCCACGCCGCGCGAGGCGGCGGCGCGCCTTGCGACGTTAAAGCGCGGGAGCGGGCGTCAGGCGACCCAGCAGGGCGTCGACGCCGTAGGCATGCGCCAGACTGGCGAGACCAGCCGGCAGGTTGACGATGTCGAGCGCGCCGCCGCGCGCCTGAGCGGCGCGTTGCCAGGCGATCAGCACAGCGAGCGCCGATGAATCGAATTGCTTGAGCGGCGCGCAGTCCACGCCGCGCGCGCCCGCTGAGATACGTTGCAGACCGGCCGCGAGCGCAGCCTTCGCGCTCGCGTGCGTGAGCGTCGAACCGGTTTCGAAGCGGCCGGCGTGACCGGCAGCCGAACCGACCTCAGCGTTTGCTGCCGTACTCACGATTGCTTGCCGGCAGCAAGCTGCTGGTTGCGCTGCGTGAGGAACTGGATCAGGCCATCCACGCCGTGCTGCTGGATCTGCTCGTTGAATTGCTGCTGATACGCCTGGATGAGCCATGCGCCGAGCACGTTGATGTCATACACGCGCCAGCCTTGCGGCGTCTTGTATAGACGGTAGTCGAGTTCGATGGGCGAGCCATTGTTCATCACCGTGGAGCGCACCACCGTGTCGGTGTCGTCCGGATTCATGCGGAACGGCTTGTATTGAATCTGTTGATCCTTCACCTGCGCCAGCGCGCCCGAATACGTGCGGATCAACAGCATCTTGAACTGCTCGACCACGGCGTTCTGCTGTTCAGGCGTTGCGGTGCGCCAGTTGCGGCCCATTGCCAGTTGCGTGGTACGACGGAAGTCGGTGTACGGCAGGATCTTTTCGTTGACCAGCTGGGTGATATGCGAAATGTCGCCCTGCTGGATCGACTTGTCGCTTTTCACTGCGTCGACCACCTGCTGGGTGACCGTCTTCACCAGGCCATCCGGCGAACTGCTGTCAACGGCTTGCGCGAAAGCCGAGCCGCCGAACGAAACAAATGCCGAGAACAACGAAACGAGAAGGAATTTTTTCATATTAAGAGCCTTGCTGAAATAACAGTGCAAACCTTGGAGCCCGCAACCGGGCGCGAGTTCATTAGCATCCCACGCCCAGACTGCGAGAGTCGTTTCCAGGTGTTACGGCAGCAACAATCAATGCAGCCTGAATGTCGGGAAATTCAACCGCGGCGGTACGATCTGGTCGGCTGGGACCTGAGTGGTTTCCGGACCGCCGTTCAGATCAATGGGAGGCGTGCCTTCAGCAGATGATGCAGGCACCGCACCCGCAGCCGCCGGTACTGCAGACGTTTCGGCACCTGATGCGCCCGCTGGCGCAGTCGCCGCCCCGGGCGTAGGCGCGGCTGTGGCGCCCGCTGCCGGCGCGGCCGCCCCACTTTCCGAGTCGTCGTACTTGGGCAGCGGCGCATTGTCGCCGTAGTCCGGCAATGCCGCGCCCGCCGAGCCGCCCTTTCCTTGCGACAACAAATAGTTACGCCGTTGCAGATAAGCGTTGCGCACGAACGAGTATTTATCGAGTGCGGCGCCTTCCAGCACGTCGCTCGCGCCCAGCAGGTTGGCGCGCGTGTTGACGATGTTCACGCCATACAGCGCCCAGCTCAGGCCGTCCGGGTGAATATAAGAGAGCGGATTCACGTAGTAGGCGCCAATCGAACCCACCGCATCGCGCACCGTGCTCGGCCCGAACAGCGGCAGCACCAGGTACGGACCCGCAGGCACGCCATAGTGACCGAGCGTGAGGCCGAGGTCGTTGTCGTGCTTGGGCAGCTTCGCGAGAGTGGCCACGTCGAACAGGCCGCCCACACCAAACACGGTGTTGATGACGATCCGCATGATGTCTTCGACGCCATCCGTGATCTTCAACTGCAGCAGGTTATTCGCCGCGACGTAGACGTCGCCGATGTTCGAGAAGAAGTTGGTCACGCTATCGCGCACCGGCTGCGGCGTGATCTTCACGTAGCCTTGGGCCACCGGCTTGAGCGCGTACTGATCCACCTTGTCGTTGAAGGTGAAGATCGAGCGGTTCAGGCCTTCCAGCGGATCGCCCTTGGTGGGCGTATTAACGGTCGCACAGCCCGCGAGCATTGCCGCGGCCAGCGCCAGCGCCGAACTACGGACGCGCATGGTCTGCATTCTTGTTCTCCTTATTGACCCGACGCGGCCGATGCGGCCACTGCCGGCGCCGGCGCGGGCATGGCCGGCGCAGGGGCCGCAGCGGACGCGCCCGATTTGGCTGCGCCAGAGTCAGCTGCCTTGCTATACAGGAATTGTCCAATGAGGTTTTCGAGCACGATGGCCGACTGGGTCATCGAGATCGTGTCGCCGGCTTTCAGCATTTCGCTGTCGCCGCCCGGTTCGAGACCGATGTACTGCTCGCCAAGCAAACCCGCCGTCAGGATCTTCGCCGAGGTGTCCTTCGGAAACTGGTATTGCTTGTCGATGTCGATCGTAACCAGGGCTTGATACGAATTCGTGTCGAAGTTGATCGAATCGACCCGGCCCACCGTCACGCCCGCGCTTTTCACCGGCGCGCGAGCCTTCAGGCCGCCGATATTGTCGAACTTCAGTTTGACCGGGTAGGTTGCCTGAAACGACAACGAGCTCATGTTGCCGGCCTTCAGCGCCAGAAACAGCAGCGCTACAAAACCCAGCACCACGAACAGGCCGACCCAGAAGTCGAGAGCAGTCTTTTTCATCGTCATCCCAAAGAGAATCCTTGCGCCCACGACGCTTCCCGCACGACGCGAGGGCATCGACACCCGCGGCGGAAAACGTGCGGCGCAGCTTTTTAGCTGAACATCAATGCAGTCAGCAGGAAATCGAGGCCGAGCACCGCGAGCGATCCGTACACGACCGTCTTGGTCGTGGCACGCGATACACCCTCGGGCGTCGGTTTGGCTTCATAGCCCTGAAAGAGCGCGATGAACGTCACCGCAAAGCCGAACACAATACTCTTGATCACGCCGTTGCCGACGTCCGCCCACACGTCCACGCCGCCTTGCATCTGCGACCAGAACGAGCCGGCGTCGACGCCGATCATCAGCACGCCCACGACATAACCGCCGAACACGCCGACCGCGCTGAAGATGGCGGCCAGGATCGGCATGGAGATGATGCCTGCCCACAAGCGCGGTGCGATCACGATCTTGACGGGGTCGACCGCCATCATTTCCATGGCGGTGAGCTGTTCGCCCGCCTTCATCAAACCAATCTCCGCCGTGAGCGACGTACCGGCGCGGCCCGCGAACAGCAGCGCGGTGACCACCGGCCCGAGTTCACGCACGAGCGAGAGCGCCACCAGCAAACCGAGCGCCTGCTCCGAACCATAGCGGTTCAGTGTGTTGTAGCCCTGCAGACCGAGCACGAAGCCGACGAACAAACCGGACACCGCGATGATCACCAGCGAATAGTTACCGACGAAGTGGATCTGCTTCGTGACAAGACGCGGACGGCGCAGCAGCGGGAAGAACTGCAGCACTAGCCGCAGGAACAGGCGCGTGGCGTAGCCGGCCGTTTCGAGGCCGCCGATCACCGAGCGTCCGATCGTACTGATCATGCCTGCCCTCCGCCGATGCCAAAGTCTGCCGCAAGCGGCGTGTTGCTTGGATAGTGGAACTTGAACGGGCCGTCCGGCGCGCCGTCGATGAACTGGCGCACGGTCGGGTCCGTGGACGCGCGCAACTGCGCGGGCGAGCCTTCCGCGTGGACACCGCCGTTGGCGAGGAAATAGACGTAGTCGGCAATCGCGAACGATTCCGGCACATCGTGCGTGACCAGGATCGAGGTAGCGCCGAGCGCCTGGTTCAGCGCGCGAATCAGGTTGGCCGTAATGCCGAGTGAAATGGGATCGAGGCCGGCAAACGGCTCGTCGTACATCATCAGTTCGGGGTCGAGCGCGATGGCGCGCGCCAATGCCACGCGCCGCGCCATGCCGCCGGAAATCTCCGACGGCGCGAGATCGCGCGCCCCGCGCAGACCCACGGCATTGAGCTTCATCAACACCAGGTCGCGGATCAGTTCTTCGGGAAGGTCAGTGTGCTCGCGCAGTGCAAACGCCACGTTCTCGAACACGGACATGTCGGTGAACAACGCGCCAAACTGGAACAGCATGCCCATCTTGCGACGCAGCGCGTACAGCCCGTCGCGTGTCTGCCCGCCGATATCCTGGCCTTGAAACAGAATCTGGCCACGCTTTGCACGCACGAGGCCGCCGATCAGACGCAAGACCGTGGTCTTGCCGCAACCCGAGCCGCCCATGACCGCCACCACCTGGCCGCGCTGGAAGCGCAGGTTCAGGTTCGACAGGACGAGCCGGTCGCCATAACCGAAGTCGACGTCACGCAGCTCGAGAAGGGTCTCGGGAGAGGAAGGCACGAAGCTAACAATCCTTTTACACAGAACGCCGGATTATAGGGCCAACGTGCAAAAGCTGCCGTGACGGGCCCTGTCCCGATAAGCGGGGCTTCGCGATTATGGCGTAAACCCTTGACGCATTGCGGAAACTGCAAGAGAGGGGTCGGCAGCCTCGGTGACGGCCCGCACGACGGCCGCGCTGCCAACGCCCGTGGCGAGCACTTGCGGCAGCACCTGCTGGTCGATGCCGCCAATCGCCACCAGCGGCACCACGTCCCCCAGCAGACGCACATAACGGGCGAGCCGCGTCAAACCCTGCGGCGCGGTGGGCATCACCTTGGTGGTGGTCGGGAAGACCGCGCCGAGCGCGATGTAGCTGGGGCGGAAATGCAGCGCGGTGAGAATTTCGTAGTAGCCGTGCGTCGACAGGCCGAGGCGCATGCCGGCCGCCGCGAGCGAGGCGAGGTCGGCCTCATGCAGGTCTTCCTGGCCGAGATGCACGCCGTACGCGCCAGCTGCCAGCGCCGCCTGCCAGTGATCGTTGATGAACACCTGGGCGTCGTGCTGATGACCTGCCGCGACGCAGCGGGCGATTTCCTGCACCAGCACGCCCGGCTCGGCTGTCTTGCGACGCAACTGCACCGTCTTCACGCCATAGCTGACCACGCGCTCCACCCATTCTGCAGTCGGCAGAACCGGGTAAAGACCGAGGCGCGGCGGACACGGCGCGAACGCTTGCGCCGGTGCGGCCAGCAAGCCGGACACGCGCGGAAAACGCGTCAGGTCGCACGGCCAGGCGTCGACGGCGGCGGTCGTTTCGTCGCCGTCGCGCCAGGCCATTGCCAGCACCAGCGCGTCGTGCGGCGCGAAACCGCAATCCAGAAACGCGGCCAGCGCCGGAATCCAGTCTTCCGCCAGATGCCCTTCCAGCGCGTAGCGCTCACCACCGAGATGCAAGGTGGCCCGCCCCGCAGCGGCTTCGATCACGCCCGCGCCCTGAACCTGCCAGCGCGCAATCTGTTCGAGGTGCTGCTGCGCATCGGCGATGACGATCAGGTCGCCGCCGTTCGCATCGTCGGGCGCGGCGAGGCAAATGCGCCAGGCCACATGCGACGCCGGCCAGTCACCGAGGCGTGCGCGGATACGCTCGGCGGCTTCCGTGAGTTCATCGGCGGGCGGCCAGAACAGATCGCGGCCCCCCAGCGGCAAAGTCTCTTTCGTGCTGGACGTCATGCGGCGCTCCCATCCTGATGCCAGAACGGCATGCCGACCACCGGCGTGCTCGCGTGGGCGGCTTCACGTTCGGCCATCGGACCGGCCAGATAAGCTTGACGCCCTGCTTCGGCACCCAGCGCGAAAGCGCGGGCCATCGCCTCGGGATGCGTGGCTTGGGAGACCGCCGTGTTCAGCAGCACGCCGTCGAAACCCCACTCCATGACCTGAGCCGCATGCGACGGCACGCCGAGACCGGCGTCGACGATCAACGGCACATCGGGCAGACGGTCGCGCAGAACCCGCAAGCCGTACGGATTGATCACGCCCTTGCCGGTACCGATGGGGGCGCCCCACGGCATCAACGCTTCGCAACCGGCGTCGAGCAGCCGGCGCCCAATCACGAGATCTTCCGTGCAGTACGGCAGCACCTTGAAGCCGTCCTTGACGAGTCGCGCAGCGGCTTCGATCAAGCCAACCGGGTCCGGCTGCAACGTGTAGTCGTCGCCGATCAGTTCGAGCTTGATCCAGTCGGTTTCGAAGACTTCGCGCGCCATATGCGCGGTCGTGACCGCTTCGTTCACGCTCTGGCAGCCGGCCGTGTTCGGCAGCAGCGGCACGCCGTGGCGTTTGAGCAGATCGAAGAAGCCGGCTTCGGCGCCGCCCTCGTTCATCTGACGGCGCAGGGCAACGGTGACCATGCCCGGTTTCGCGGCGTCGATCGAATCGGACAGCGACTGCAACGACGGATAGCGTGACGTGCCGAGCAGCACGCGGCTGGCGAAGGTTTCGCCGTACAGCGTGAGGGCGTCGGCGGAGGGAGAAGAGGTCATCGGGTCATCCTTGTTTCTGGCAATACGCGGCGGCATGGGCACACGCAGCCGTTTGTCCGTTCGCGAGCGGTGACTTGCCGTGCCGCCTGCGAAGATTCATTCCATACATTCCAGACGTTCCAGGCGCGAACGCTGTGGCCCACTCGTGCGGGCGCAACCGCCCGGTCTGTCAGCCGCCGGCAACCGGTTGCACGACGTCCAGCTTGTCACCCGCCTGCAGCGCGCGCGCTGCGTGCTGGGTACGGGCCACGAAATCGCCATTCAGCGCCACCGCGAAAGGCGGACGGGCGCCGAAGGCAGCCAGGGCATCGGCGACGGTCGCTCCATCCGGGAGCGTGAGCGGCTTCTGATTGATATGAATGTTCATGGTGTGCAAATACGTTTCAATCGGTGATGCGGAGCGCGCGGCAAGCAACCATCGCGCTCAAAGGTATGAAAAAGCCCGCAATGCTCATGCCGGGACGTGCGCATGCGGCGCACGGTCGAGACGATCGAGCTGGAACAATTCGCTCCAGCGCGCCTCGCGTCGCCAGTCGGCAAAGGCGTCGGTGTCGCCGATGCGGCCATCCAGCAGCGCCGTCGCGAAGCGCACCGCTTCGTCGGCGACTTCCGGCACGATCATGTAGCCGTGTCGGTAGAGGCCATTCACGCGCAGCGTGTGCGCACCGTCCCAGACGAGCGCCGGACGGTGGTCCGGCAAGGTGGGGCGGCACTGCGAATTCAGCTCGAGTATGCGCGCCTCGCCGAAGCCAGGATGCACCGAGAACGCCGCGCTCAGCAACTCCAGCGCGGAACGCACGCTGACGGGCGACATGTCTTCGCCTTCCACCTCGGTGGCGCCGATCACGTAGAGATCGTCCTGCTTCGGCGCGATGTACAACGGATAGCGCGGATGCAGCAAGCGCACCGGCCGTGTCAGATTGATGCCGGGTGCGTGTACGCGCGCCACTTCGCCGCGTATGCCACGCAGCGTGGGCAGCACCGCCTTCGCCCCAAGGCCGCGGCAGTCGATGGTAACTCGCGCGGCCGGCAGCGCCTGCTCATCCACGGGGGTGTTCCAGTGCGTCTGAACGCCACGCTCGGCGAGGCCCGCGGCCAACGCGGCGAGCACCTGCCGATTATCTAGTTGTCCTTCACGCGGCAGCAGCCAGCCTTGTGTGAAACGGCCCGTCAACGCGGGCTCTGTTGCACTGATCTGCGCGCCCGAGAGCCCGACGAAACCACCGTCGAGTAACTCGCTCGGGGCATTCGCACGTACCCGACGCTCGAATAGCGGTGCCTCGGTCCGATCTGCGTGATGCCACACGACCAACGTGCCATTGCGCTGGAAAAACACCGGCTCGGGCAGCTCCGCCAGCACCTGCGGCCAGGTATCCAGCGAGGTCGCGCCAAGGCGCGCGATCAGCAATTCAGCGCTGGCTGCTTCGGCGAGCGGCGCGAGCATGGCCGCTGCCACCCAGGCTGCGGCGTTCGAGCCGGCGGCGTCGCCGCGCTCGTAAAGCGCCACGCGATAGCCCGCGCCGGCAAGCCGCCACGCAACCAGCCGGCCGCACAGGCCGCCGCCGAGCACAGCGAAATCAGAAGAGGGGCAATAAACTGAAGAATGAGCGGTCATCGTATCCTTTCCGTACGGCAAAAAGCGCACGTACCCAAGGACGAAACCGGCGGGCGAGCCGGCCGGGCAAGAAGCGCATCCAATGACGGAAGCTGCCCGGCGGGGAAATGGAAGAATGACTGACTTCCGGAAACTTCCCGCGCCGGTATTACCCGGATCGGGTGCAAAGGGTCTCTCTCAGCCTCGCCGCGGCGTGCAGCCCGCGCACAAAGCACCCCTGTTTCGTCGAAGGTCATTAGACCATAAAAGCCGATACGGCTCAAACGGATGGCCGGAGGATACAGGCGGCGGCGCCCGTGCCGGCGGCTGCGGGAATTCATGTGGCGCCCCTCGGCGCTCTGGCACAATGCCAGCAGAAATGCCGCATTTAGCCACCTGATACGGCCCCAGCATTAATTTTCGCTTAAGGCACCCGGGCCAGAATCCGGAAATCGTTTGACGGGGCGCCATCCGGGCTGGTTGGCAAGACACGTTGACGGGCACGGCGGGGCTGGCCCAGGACGGACAGGCCCAGTACAGCCCGGTTCGGGATGCGCAATGCCGGAATGGGTTGGCCCATGACCGACCACCCCGGACGGGCCGGCCCAAATGGGCCACCCCGAAGTACCGCTATTTCTTCAGGATGCACATGACACCCAATATCACCCCTGCCGGCACCCCAGAGCCAGACGAAAAAGTCTCTGCCTGGAGTCTGATCAAGCCCTACTGGGTTTCTGAAGAATGGAAAGTTGCGTGGGGTCTGCTGCTCGCCATCGTGGCGATCAACCTCACCAACGTCTGGCTCAGCGTGAAGTTCAACACGTGGAATGGCGAGTTCTACAACGCGCTTCAGGCCAAGAACGTCCACGAATTTCCGCACCTCATGGCCGTGTTCTCGGTCATCGTGTTTGCGATGATCATCCTCTTCGTGTACGGCCGTTATCTGCGTCAGATGCTTGGCTTCCGCTGGCGCCAGTGGCTCACCAATCGCTACCTCGAAGAATGGCTCGGTGACGGCGCCTTTTACCGCATCGAACGCGATCGTCTCGCCGACAACCCCGACCAGCGTATCAGCGACGACCTGCAGTCTTTCGCGACCAGCTCCCTGTCGCTCTCACTGGATCTGCTTTCGACGGTCGTCACGCTGATCTCGTTCGTCACCATTCTCTGGGGTCTCGCTGGCGCGGTGACCTTGAGTCTCGGCGGCATGCCCATCGTGATTCCGGGCTACATGGTGTGGGTGGCCGCGCTCTACGCGCTCGGCGGTTCGTTCCTGATCCACAAGCTGGGTCATCCGCTGGTGTCGATCACGTATCAGCAGCAGAAGGTGGAGGCAGACTTCCGCTTCGGCCTGATCCGCGTGCGTGAAAACGCTGAACAGATCGCGTTCTACGATGGCGAAGCCACCGAACGCGGGAATGCGCACACGGTCTTCCAGCGCATTCGCGACAACTGGTGGCGCGTGATGAAGTACACCAAGCGCCTGAGCTTCGTGCTGAGTTTTTATGGGCAGATCGCGATCATCTTCCCGCTCGTGGTCGCTTCGCCCCGCTACTTCGCCGGCGCCTTCACGTTCGGCGTGTTGATGCAGATCCAGGGCGCGTTCGGCACGGTCAGCGATTCGTTCTCGTGGTTCATCAACAGTTACGGCAGCCTCGTCGACTGGCGCGCTACCGTCAACCGTCTGCGCGAATTCAAACGCGTGGTACACGCCTCGCATCTGAAGGAGTCGGTTTCGCCGGCTACTGTGCACGGCGGCATCAATCTGCACTACGTCGACGCCGACCGCCTCTCCACCGGCGGCCTCAAGCTCGCGCTGCCGAACGGCGAAGCGCTTTCGCAGATCCGCGATATCGCCATTCAACCGGGTTCGCGCTGGCTGGTGCGCGGTCCGTCCGGTTCGGGCAAGAGCACCTTGATGCGTGCGCTTGCAGGCTTGTGGCCATTCGGCGACGGCTCGATCGACGCGCCCGTGAATGCGCGCATGATGTTCATCCCGCAGCAGAGCTACATGCCCATCGGCACGCTGAAAGCGGCGCTGACGTATCCCTCGCCGGCCGAAACGTACAACGACGACGAATGCCGCGAAGCCCTGCGCATCTGCCGTCTGGAAGAATACGTGGACCGGCTGGAAGAATCCGCTCACTGGGCGCGCGTAATGTCGCCGGGCGAGCAACAGCGTCTCGCCGGCGCGCGCGTGCTGCTGCACAAGCCCGACTACCTGTTCCTCGACGAAGCCACCAGCGCGCTCGACGCCGCGAACGAGGCGAGCCTGTATCACCTCTTCACGGAGCGTCTGCCGAAGGCGGCAATTGTCAGCGTCGCGCATAGCGAATCGCTGGCTGCGTTCCACGAAGAGACGCTCGAAGTCGAGCGGTCAGGTGAGCCGGTTGCCGCCTGAGCAACATCCCGAAACACGCGAGAACAATTCGAAAGCATTTGCGAACGGCTGAAGCTGTTCCATGCTTTGAAAATGACCCGAAGCGGCGACGATTGACCTGCGGACCGAGACGTATCCGGACCGCACGTCAATCACCGTTACCGGACCTCTCGCCATGTCATTCGACCGCTGCTTCAATCCCTTGACTCAACGACTCACGCAGATGAGTCGCGCCCTCGCTCAACACGCGGCGGCGCCGTCCGTTGCGTTCGGCACCGCGACTGCCGCGCTCCTGATGGCAGCCAGCGCCCATGCCGCGCAAATGGCCCAATCCCCGGAACCCGCCAACGTCTGCCCGGCGCTGCAACACATCGTCGCCGCCTCTGATTTCAAGCAACTGCGCGATGAACCCGCCGCGCAATTGCCGGGCGTGGCCAGCGCCGACGATTGCCGCGCCAACTCACACGCGTACGACTGTCACTGGCGCGCGCATTGGGACGCCGATGGCGTAGTCAACGATCCGCTCGAAGAACTCGGCGCCGACATCGCCGCCTGTTTTCCGGCCGTCGTGCATGACCTCAACACACCAACCCGCCAGCACTTCATCGTCACCAGCGGCGAGCGTCGCATCAACGTGACGGCTAGCGTGCAGGGCACGAACGAACTGCGTCTGCGCATCGCGCGCTGAACCTGACGCTGCTCCGTTTCATTCGTGCTCCGACACATCGAGGGATGGCATTGTGATTCATTCGCGCTCATGGCTACGCTCTGCCGTCTGGTGGACAAGCGGTTTTGCCGCGCCTGCAAAATGCCAATGGCAGCGGCAAAAACAGCGCCAGCGATCATGCGCGTGGGCCACGGCCGCCGCCCTCCTCTGCGTCGGACTGAACGGCTGCGCGTGGACCCTGATCACCGCAGCCGATGCCACCGGCTCGGTGATTCAGGCCGGCTACGCAATCGCATCGAACTACTCGTCGCCGACCTTCGTCAGCGGCCGGCCGGCGTCCCTCAGCGCGGTGTGCATCGAAGTGAACCAGACGGTTTCGGTGGGCGATTTCGTGCCGTCGTTGCAGATGGCGCTGGAGCGGCGCGGCATCCGTTCGGATGTCTACAACCCCGGCACCTCGCCCGCCGGCTGCGAGGCGCGGCTTGTGTATAACGCCTCCGTCGATTATGGACATCGCTCCTTTAGCGATGACCCTGTGCAGTATCTTGCCGTGATTGATCTGACCTTGATCCAGCAGGGGCACATCCTCGTCACCGCGCGCTACCAGACCGGCGAGCTCGGCGTGGACCGCTTCTCCAATGCGTCCGTCAAGCTCAGCGGCATGATCGACAAGATGGTGGTGGATCGCACCGAGTTGCGCCCGCAAACCATTCAGACCTCGCAGATCAATTGAGGCCGACCTTCGCCTAACCGTTGCCCGCCATTACCCGGGAAAGGTTTAGAAAGCATCGCCCGCTACCGACGCGCGAAGGTATCTCTTAACATCGGCGCCATGAACCAATCCATTCTCGTTGTCGACGACGACCCCGTCGTGCGCGACCTGGTGCGCGAATATCTACAGGGACGCGGTTACGCCGTCACCGTGCTGGAACACGGCATGGCCCTGCAACGTCGGCTGCAAAACGAACGGCCTGCGTTAGTTGTGCTCGACATCATGATGCCCGAGCTCGATGGCATCAGCGCACTGCGCGCGCTGCGTCTAGCGGGCGACGACATCCCCGTGATCCTGCTGACTGCGCGCGCCGATGTGATCGACCGCGTCATCGGTCTTGAACTCGGCGCGGACGATTATCTCGGCAAGCCGTTCGAGCCAAGCGAACTCGTTGCGCGCATCCGTAATGTTTTGCGCCGTCGTGGCGCGATCGCGCCGGGCGCACCGGAAAATCGCGCGCCCTATCGCTTTGGACGTTTCGAAGTGAATTTTCCGGCGCGCGAATTGCGCCGCGATGGTGAGCGGATCACGCTGCGCTCGAGTGAGTTCGCCATCCTGAAGGTTTTCGTCACGCACGCGATGACGGTGCTCACGCGCGCGCAACTACTGGAAAAGCTGCATGGCAACAGTGAAGCACATCGCAATCGCAGTCTGGATGTGTCGATCTGGCGTCTGCGCAGACTGATCGAAGTCGATCCGTCCGAACCGCGCTACGTGCAAACGGTATGGGGACAGGGTTACGTATTCGTGCCCGAGGGAGAAATCGGCGCCGCCGAGCGCTGCATGCCCGCGCTGCCCGATGCGTAACGCGCCGATATCAGCGACCTCAAAACATCAGAACGTCAGCACGCTCAGGAACATCCGCTGCAACCAGCCCACCGTCGTCGAATCGCTGACGATACCCTTGCCCGCCTGTTCGATGCGCGCATTCGCGACCTTGCTCGACGACACGTAGTTGCCCGCGTCGATATCCTTGGGATTGACGATGCCGGACAGTCGCAAGCGGTCGTGATTGCCGTTCATCGCAATCACCTTCTCGCCCGACACCAGCAGATTGCCGGTAGGCATGGTGCCGATCACCGTGACCGCCAGCGTGCCGGTCATGCCGTTGGTGTCGGTCATCGCGCCTTGCCCCTTGAAGTCCGTGGCGGCCGAGCCGATGTTGAATAACTTCGCGAGCCGCGCGGCGGTGCCGGTGGACTGATCCGCGGCGGTCGCCGTGATGTCGCTGCTGCGACTGGCGGTCGTGTTCGCGCTGCTGTTGCCACTGTACGACTCGGACAGGCGAATCGTCAGCACGTCGCCAATATGCTGCGCGCGTGGCGTTTCATACAGTAGCAACGACGACCCGGCCTGATAGATCGCCCCTTGCGTATTGACGTTGAGCGGAGCGCTCACGAGCGGCGGCAGCATCGGCGTCTCGACAATGGAATCCTGATGGCTGCTCGCGCACGCAGCGAGGCTGAGCGCGGCGGTCACCGCGACGTTCAACGTAGCGATGCAACGTAACGGTGTCATGGAGATTTCCTGCACATAGCGAACGGAACCAAAGAGCGGCGCATGCGGGTCCACCTCAACCGGCATCGGCCGTGCTCGCCTGCCATTGCCGCACCAGCGACTTCACGAAAGCGTCGGGGTCTTTGAGCAGATAGGTCAGCGTGCCGTTATGACTGGCCGGCAAGAAACACAACGTGATCGAACTGACGGCGTTTTCCCACACATAGACGGGCACCGGGCTGTTGTCCGCGGAGAGATTGCGCGTCGCGAGCCGCGGCGGCCCGTAGTGAGCAGCCAGTGCGTTGCGCAGATCGCCGGCGGTAGGCTCGTCGACCACGAACGACATCTCGTACAGACGCAACGCGCTCTGCGCGTCGCCGCGCGCAAAACGCAGCACGTGATCCTGCGCCAATGCGCCATCCACGACGGCTTGCGAGACCGCCCAGCGTTCGGCCGTGCGATGCGCCCAGCGGCACGCGACCGTCAGGCTCTCGCTGGTTTTCAGATTCATGCCAAGCGCGCCCGCCAGCATGTCGGTCTCGCAGACGGGCACGCTACCCACTGGCGTCGCGCGCACGGTCGAGCCAGCGCGAAACTCATCGAGCGTGATACCCAGCGCGATGCCACGAAACGCGAAGGGCGTGTCGGCGCTGCGCCTGTGCGCGTCGGGTTCACTGTGCTTCGTTGCCACAGAGACATGCAGTACCGGCTCTGCGGCATTCACCACGTACGGCGCGAGACCCAGCAGCATGAAGAACGACAGCGCCGCCAGCGCGGAGCGGGTCACACGACGCTTCTTCAATGGAATGCCGTGCACGCGAACGAAGGTCTGCATCACCATGATTCAGTCAATCGCCGCCGCGCACGCGTTGAACGGTGTCGCGGCGGCGTGCCCGACCATTGGCACGATATCGAGCGTCGCCGCCGTCAACCGGCATGGCAATGCGGCCACGCCGCAGCCGCTCAAGGGCAGCAGCGCGGCGCCTAGCGCCAGCCCGGTAATGGCTCGCCAATACCGCCTGAAAACACGCAAGATGGACACGGCGCGCGCTCCCCTGCTCAGGCGGTTGTATTGACATGGTTGCCGACCAGCGCGCTCGGCGCCGCCGGTTGCGCGGCTTCGGCAGGTTGCGCATCGGGTTTGGCCGCCGTCTCGGGCGGGCTCGCGGGCCGCTCGCGTTTCACTGGCGGAAAAGTGGTGGAGTGCAGATTGTTCTGAACAGTCATGACGTGCCTCGCTTGACGTGAGATTGCGGAGATTTCGATGCGATTGCCGCAATCTCGAGGGCACGGTGACGTGAACCGGGCGCACGGATCGAAGGATTGCGGCAGTGCTGAACTACAGGCCGAATCATCACGCGGGGCGGCGGGTTGCCAAGCACGAAGCAAAGTACGCTTTTCAGCGGTACTTACGAGTCGTTTCGAGCCGGCGCCAATTCTTTCCAGCAAGGAAGATAGGTAAGCAGAGCGAGGCTGATGCGGCCCCCAAAGAAGCGCCGAATATTGCCAACTTTATTGCCAACTTTATGTTCGACGATGCATGCGCCCGCCTTATGGGGCAAGGCTTTCGGCAACCGGCAGGCAGCCTGCCAACCGGGCGCGGGGCGTTCCGTAAGTGTTGGTAAGAAAAGAGTGAGCCGCTCGCCGCGCGCGCCAGTCTAAAATTTCGGGATGAATCCACAGGTCCTAATTGTCGACGACGACCCGGTCGTGCGCGATCTGCTCTGCCGCTTCCTGCAATCGAACGGGTACGATGCCTCGGTGCTGCACGACGGCACGCATCTGCAACGCCGTCTGGAGCGCGAGCGGCCATCGGTCGTGGTGCTCGATATCATGATGCCGAACACGGACGGCCTGCGCGCGCTCACCGCGCTACGTGCCGCCGGCGACGACATTCCGGTGATCTTCGTGACGGCGCGCGGCAGCGTGGCGGACCGCATCGTCGGCCTGTCGCTCGGCGCCGACGACTATCTGACCAAGCCATTCGATCCGCGCGAACTGCTCGCCCGCATCCAGACCGTGCTGCGGCGGCGTGGTCCGTCTACCACGAGTGCACCGGAAGCCCGCAAGCCGTATCGATTCGGCCCCTTCGAACTCGACTTCGCCACCCGCAGCCTGTCACGCGACAGCACGCGTCTCGCGCTGCGCGACAGTGAATTCGCGCTCCTGAAGATTTTCGTCAACAACCCGTACAAGGTGCTCTCGCGGGTCTTGATCCACGATCTGGTCCATCGCGACAACCTCGCGTTTCGCGATCGCAGCCTCGACGTGCCGATCTGGCGTCTGCGCCGTGTGATCGAAGACGACCCGTCCAGCCCCTGCTACGTGCAGACGGTGCGCGGCAAGGGCTATGTGTTCGTGCCGGATGCCGACGGCACTCCCTTCGCGATCGAGGCCGCGGCGGACTCATGAAAAACCCGTTGAACACGCTATTCGGCCGAATGGCGTTGCTCTCGACGGCGGTATTGTTGGCCATTCAGGCCGGCTGGTTCGTCCTGATCGTGATGCAGCCGCCTCACCATGAGGTGGACGGTTTTGCGCGCGGCATTCTGCTCATGCTGCAGGCGGCCAACGGCGAACCCGTGCAGAGCGCCGATCTCGCGCCGGCCATGCGTGTGCATCTGGTGCCGACATGGAACATGCCCAGCACGATTCACCTGCACGAACCGCACGAGCGGCAGTTCGTCGAACTCAGCCAGCATCTGCGGGCGCGCATGCCGGCGGGCACGCAGATCGAAGTGGACGACGCCCAGCCGCCCCGGCTATGGGTCCGTTATCCCGGTAAATCGACGTGGGTCGTGGTGCCGGTGGACATCCCGCCGCGCCCGCGCTTCATCATCGAAACCGGTTCGATGCTATTGGCTGCGCTGCTGCTCTCGCTGCTCGCCGTCTGGCAGATGCAGCGGCCGCTCTCGCGCGTTGCGCTGGCCGCACGGGCATTCGGCGCGGGCGGCCGGCCCGAGCCGGTGAATGTGCAGGGTCCGCGTGAACTGCGTGATCTGATCGGTTCGTTCAACGACATGATGCGGCGTCTGAACGAAGCGGGTGACGACCAGGCGGTGATGCTGGCCGGCGTCGCCCATGACCTGAAGGCACCGCTCACGCGCCTGAAACTGCGCGCCAGCGTGCTGGTGGCGGAAAACGAACGCGCGGGACTGATCCGCGATGTCGACTCGCTCACCAATATCGTGCAGCAGTTTCTGGAGTTTGCCGGCCAGGCTGCGGATGCCGGACCACCCGTCGAAGTGGAAGCGTTCCTGCGCGAGCAGTTTTCCTCTACGGACATGGCCGACGCCAGTGAAATAACCAACGAAGGCGATGGCCCCGACCACGCCGCCGACACCTCCGACACCGAGCCGCCCCTATTCCGCCTCGATCTGCGGGCCGGTCCGCAATTCAGGCTGCCGCGCACCCTGCTGGATCGGCTGGTGACCAATCTGGTCGACAACGCGCTCGAACATGGCGCGCCGCCCGTCGAGATCGAAACGGGCCGCGACGAGCGGCATTGGCTCATCAGCGTGCGCGATCACGGTCCGGGCATTCCGGATGATCGCATTGCCGCCGCGATGAAGCCGTTCGTGCGGCTCGACGCGGCGCGTGGCGGTGAAGGTCATTGCGGGCTGGGACTCGCTATCGTCACGCGTCTGGCGCTCGACCGTGGCGGACGCTGCGATGTGCACAATCATCCCGACGGCGGCCTGCGCATCCGCATCGCCTTGCCGATCGTGGAACTGGAACCTTGAGTCAGAACACCGAGCGCGCTGCGGCGCTTACACGGACTTACGGGGCAAGCTGAGCGGCCCACGGCGCACGTATAGTCGGCTCCGGCCTCCTCAATGGCTCCCTTTGCGGTCCGCTCCGCGCTTGCGCGCGCGGGCCGCTTTTTTCCGGCGGTTTGGGACAGCTACCGCGTCTAGACGATCAGGCGCTCGCGCAACGTCTCGATGGTGGATTCCGACAGGCCGAGCCCCAGCGTGAGGTAGCTCGTCATCGTGCCGTAGCTCGCCTGCACCTGATCGAAACCGGCCTGCAGGAAGCTCTCCTGCGCACTGAAAAGCGGTGCGTCGAGCGTGGTCGCCGCCGCGCCGCCTTGCGTCTGAACGGCTGCCACCTGAATCTTGATCGAGTCCGCTGAATAGGTATTGGTCAGCAGATAGTCCTGCATGATGATGTCGAGCGGAACGTTCGCAATGCTGAGCAGCACGGCCGCGACCCATCCCGCGCGATCCTTGCCCGCCTGCGAGTGAATCAGTTGCGCGCCCTCGGTGCTCGCGAGTTGCGTCAGCAATGCCCCATAGCCCGCCCGCTGCGCGTTACCCGTGACGTACGCGCGCTCGCCCGCTTCCATCCATGCCACCGCGCCGCCTGGCAAATCAGGCGGCGGTATGGGCTGATCGCTCAACCCCAGCACGTTGATGTTCACGTATGACGCGCCGCTTGGCAGCACGTCGGCGCTGCGGGCGGTTTCACCCGGCGTACGCAGGTCGTAGACGGTCGCAATCTTCAGCGTGTCGATCACGGCCTTGTCCGCCGCGCTCAAGGTGAGCGCGTTCGCGCGATAGAACGCGCCACGCCGCACCTGCCGGCCATCCACGGTCGGATAACCACCGCCCGCGCCGCCGATGTCCCGGAAATTGCTTACCGACGCAAGCCGCGGCGTATCCGGTTCCTGAGCCGACCCGCCACCGCCGCCGCAGGCCGACAGCAGCGCGCCGCTCACTCCGGACAGCAGCCACGCACACGCCGCACCCTTCAGGAAGGTGCGTCGTCCTGCGGATTCACCATCTGGAACATTTTCAGACATCGATGCCGTGGCGGACCGGGTCGCGGGTGGGCGAACGGTCGCAGAGAAATCCATTGAGTATTGGGGTAAAGGCGCGCTCGCCTCTGGCGGAGAACGCCCAGGCAAGCCTGCACGCTTTGGGGTGAGTGTACCCAACGAATATCACGGGCAGGTTACAAGGTAGGAGTCGGTAAGGAAGTGAAACGAGTTCAGGGGCCGTCCCCAGCAGGCCCGCATCCATCAACCCACGCCATGTTTTTTGTTCCGCCTGGTCCACGCGGATAGCGGCACCGTAAAATGGCGGCACGAGAGAGTGTCCCGCGCGCCACGCGCAGGATGACACAGAGTATGGGAGAGGGCATGGCGTCATTTGAGTGGTTCACGGAGCTGACGACGCGCGAGCGACGCACACTTTACGCGGGCTTCGGCGGTTACGCCGTCGACGCGTTCGACTTCATGATCTACTCGTTTCTGATTCCCACCTTGATCGCGACGTGGGGCATGACGAAAAGCGAAGCGGGGATGATCGCGACCAGTTCGCTGATCTCGTCGGCCGTGGGCGGCTGGCTCGCCGGCATCCTCGCCGATCGCTATGGGCGCGTACGCGTCCTGCAATGGACCATCGCCACCTTCGCGGTTTTCACGTGCCTGTCCGGCTTCACGCACTCGTTCTGGCAACTGCTCGCCACGCGCACGCTTCAGGGTATCGGCTTTGGCGGCGAGTGGTCGGTCGTGACCATCATGATGGCGGAAACGATTCGCTCGCCTGAGCATCGCGCCAAGGCCGTGGGCACGGTGCAAAGCAGCTGGTCGTTCGGCTGGGCGGCGGCGGCGCTTGTCTACTGGGCGTCGTTCGCGTGGCTGCAGGAACAGTACGCGTGGCGCGCCTGCTTCTGGGTCGGCTTGCTGCCGGCCCTGTGGATCATCTTCATTCGCCGCAACGTCAGCGATCCAGATGTCTTCATTGCTACCCGCAAGGCGCGCGAAAGCGGCGCGGATACGGGGCACTTCCTGCAAATCTTCGCCGTGCCCCATCTCAAGACCACGCTGCTCGGCAGCGCGCTGTGCACCGGCATGCTGGGCGGCTATTACGCGATCACCACCTGGCTGCCCACCTATCTCAAGACCGTGCGACATCTGTCCGTCTTCAACACCAGCGGCTATCTGATCGTGCTGATCGTGGGATCGTTTACCGGCTATATCGTCGGGGCGATCCTGTGCGACCGCATTGGCCGGCGCGCGTCGTTCGTGCTGTTCGCAATCGGTTCGTTCGCGCTCGGGATGGTCTACACGATGCTGCCCGTGACCGACCACGCCATGCTGCTGCTCGGATTTCCGCTCGGTGTCGTCGTGCAGGGAATATTTGCGGGAGTGGGTGCGTATCTATCGGAGCTGTATCCGAATTCGATTCGCGGTTCCGGTCAGGGCTTTTGCTACAACCTCGGGGGCGGACTGGGCGCACTGTTTCCAATTCTGGTCGGCACGCTGGCGCAATCCATGACGCTCGTGAATGCGATGGGCCTCGTGGCCGGCGCCGGCTATTTGCTGGTGATCGCCGCCGCGCTGTGTCTGCCCGAAACCGTGGGCCGTGCGCTACCGTCCACGACCACTGCCTCCTGAACGCCTCAGCACAGATATGAACACAATCGTTTTAGGCGGCGGCGTGATTGGCGTGGCGACCGCCTTCTATTTGCGGGCGCAAGGCTGCGACGTCACGGTGATCGAACGCGAGCCCGACGTAGCGCTAGCCACCAGTTTCGGCAACGCCGGCGTGATCGCTCCCGGCTATGTGACACCCTGGGCCGCACCGGGCATGCCGGCCAAGCTGCTCAGATATCTGTTCAAGCCCACTTCGCCGCTGATCTTCAGGCCCACCTTCGACCCCGCTCAATGGCGCTGGATCGCCCGCTGGTTGCGTGAATGCGAGCTGGAGCGGTTTCGTGTCAACAAGCAGCGCATGCAGCGGATTGCGTACTACAGCCGCAACTGTCTGCATGAATTCCGCTCGCGGCATCCGTTCGACTATGGCCGCAGCCAGGGTTATTTGCAGCTCTTTCGCAGCGAGTACGACGTGGCGCTCGCCCAGCCCGCGCTCACTGTGCTGCGTGACGCGGGCATCGCGTTTCGGGAAGTGAGCGCGGCGCAATGCGTCGAGATCGAACCTGGATTGCGCTGGGCGCGTGAGACACCCACCGCCGGGCTTTATCTGCCGGATGACGAAGCCGGCGATTGCGCCCGCTTCACGCGTGAGTTGCGCTTGATCTGCGAACACATGGGCGTGGTGTTTCGCTTCGACACCCACGTGACGTCGCTCGATGTGCAGGGCGGCGAAGTGCGCGGCGTGCGCATCGAAAGCGAGCGTGGCCTCGAACTGCTGCCCGCGGATGCGGTCGTGGTGGCGCTGGGTGTCGATAGCGCGGCGCTGCTCGCACCGCTTGGCGTCAAGCTGCCGCTCTACCCAGTCAAAGGCTACTCCGCGACCCTGCCGGTCACGGACGACGAGAAGGCCCCGCGCGCCGCATTGATGGATGAATCGCTGAAGACGGCGATCACGCGCTTTGGCCGCAACGTACGCGTGGCCGGGACGGCTGAACTGGGCAACCGGCATTCCACCTTGCGCGAACAGGCGCTGCAAACCTTGCTGAAAGTGCTGGACGACTGGTTTCCGCATGCGGCCAATCGCGGCTCGGCGCATTTCTGGGTGGGACGCCGACCCATGACGCCGGATGGACCGCCGCTGCTCGGCCGCTCCGGTGTGGAGCGTCTCTGGCTCAACGTGGGACACGGGTCCACCGGCTGGGCGATGGCGATGGGCTCGGGCAAGGTCGTGGCCGACCTGGTCGCGGGGCGGACGGCGGAGATCGATCTGGAAGGGCTCACTCTCGAGCGGTATCGGCGCTGAATATTGCGGCTTGCTGCGCGCGGCATGGCGGCGTTTGCTGCGCCGTGCTTACGCTTGCTGGTGTTGCTTATCCCACGGCCGCGCTGGCCAACGCACGATAACGCGCGCCGTGTCGCGCCAGGGTGCTCGAATACAACACCAGCGCCTCGAAGTTCGCCTGTAGATTTGCGGGCGGCTGCGCGCAAGGCTCGGGCGCCGCCGCGTCCCGGCCAAAGCGCGCCAGTGTGATGTGCGGGCGGAACGAGCGGGCATCCACCGGTAAGCCGAGGTCGATCATCAACGAACGGACGCGCCAGTCCAGCTTCAGCAAGCCATCGGTCATCGCGAGTCTTGCCACCGTCAGGCGTGGATGCGTGGCATTCGGCCAATGCTCGATGCCGGTGATCGGCGCCGGTTCCAGCGCCGCGCCTGGCTGCGCCAACTCTGCTGCCAGTCGCTCGCCCCGCTCCGCCGTGAGCGCACCGATGAACGTCACCGTCAAATGCAATTGTTCATACGGCACACGACGCGCACTGCTGGGCACGTCGAGCGCGGCAAGCGCATCGCGTGTGGCGACATCCGGCGCCAGCGCGATGAAGCAGCGCTGCCAGGGGCCGTGCTCTTGTGTCTCGCTGGCTTGCATCGTGGGTCGCCCTCGCTGTATGAAAGGTCCGCTTTGCGCGTAACAAGTATCGCAGGCGTGCTGTTGGACATCAAAGCGATGACGCACGTCGTTTCACCGGGATCACACGCCCATGAAAAAAGCCGGGTCACCCTTGCGGGTGCCCGGCTCTGTTACCGCCTTGTCGTCTCCACCTCTTCCTGCAAACAGTGGTCAGCCCGCGCAAGCGTGCATGGTGCACACGCATGCACGGACCGGACAAACACTTAGCGCGGCAGATCCGACTGTCCCATCAGGAACGCGTCCACCGAGCGCGCGCACTGACGGCCTTCGCGAATCGCCCACACGACGAGCGACTGGCCACGGCGCATGTCGCCCGCGGTGAACACCTTGTTCACCGACGTGTAGTACGCCTTGTCGCCTTCCGTCGCGGCGCGCACGTTGCCGCGCGCGTCCTTGTCGACGCCGAACGCTTCGAGGATCGGCGAGACCGGTTGCGTGAAACCCATCGCCAGCAGCACCAGGTCCGCCTTCATTTCGAACTCGGAGCCTGCCACTTCCTGCATCCTGCCGTCCTTCCATTCCACGCGCACGGCGATCAGCTTTTCCACCTTGCCATTCTTGCCTTCGAAACGCTTGGTCGCCACGGACCAGTCACGCTCGCAGCCTTCCTCGTGTGAGGACGAGGTGCGCAGCTTGATCGGCCAGTACGGCCACACGAGCGGCTTGTTCTCTTCTTCCGGCGGTTGCGGCAGCAGTTCGAACTGCGTGACATCCTTCGCGCCGTGACGGTTCGAGGTACCGACGCAGTCAGAACCCGTATCGCCACCGCCGATCACGACCACGTGCTTGCCCTTGGCAACCAGTTGTCCCGGCACCTTGTCGCCCGCATTGACCTTGTTCTGCTGCGGCAGGAATTCCATCGCGTAGTAGATGCCTTCCAGCTCGCGGCCCGGCACCGGCAGATCACGCGGCGTTTCGGAGCCGCCCGACAGCACCACCGCGTCGAACTGTTCTTTCAGTTCGTCCGGTGTGATGGTTTCCTTCGCCGTATTGGCGATGTGTCCCGGCAGCGGATCCTTGCCGATGAACACGCCCGGGCGGAAGGTCACGCCTTCGGCTTCCATCTGCCGCATGCGGCGATCGATCAGCCACTTTTCCAGCTTGAAATCGGGGATGCCGTAACGCAGCAGACCACCGATGCGATCGTTCTTCTCGAACACGGTCACATCGTGCCCCGCGCGCGCCAGTTGTTGCGCAACGGCGAGACCGGCGGGGCCGGATCCGACCACGGCAACTTTCTTGCCGGTCTTGTGCTTCGCCGGTTGCGGCGCAACCCAGCCTTCGGCCCACGCCTTGTCGATGATCGCGTGTTCGATCGACTTGATGCCGACCGGATCGTCGTTGATGCCGAGCGTACACGCCGATTCGCACGGCGCCGGGCAGATGCGGCCCGTGAACTCGGGGAAGTTGTTGGTGGAGTGCAGCACTTCGATCGCGGTCTTCCAGTCCTGATGAAACACCAGGTCATTGAAGTCCGGGATGATGTTGTTCACCGGGCAGCCGTTGTTGCAGAACGGAATGCCGCAGTCCATGCAGCGCGCGCCTTGAACCTTCGCATCGTCGTCGGAGAGTGCCGCGACGAATTCCTTGTAGTGCTTCACACGCGTGAGCGGAGCTTCGTACGTCTCATGGCGACGTTCGAACTCGAGAAAACCGGTTGCCTTGCCCATGTGGTTCTCTTATCTATCTGTACAGGTGGGGAAATCGGCACCCGCCGCGCAGCCACGCGGCGGGTACAACTAACGGGTATCTAACGTCTGGCGCTATGACGCGCTGCGCGTTAAGCGGCGAGCACTTCGCCCTTCGCTTTCTTCGCAGCCATTTCGCCGAGCGCGCGCTTGTATTCCGTCGGGAACACCTTCACGAACTGGCGGCGCGACGCGTCCCAGTTTTCGAGCAGCGCCTTTGCACGCGGCGAGCCCGTGAACTGGAAGTGACGTTCGATCAGTTTCTTCAGCAGCGCTTCGTCGGTTTCACTGGCGTGCCACAGACCCTTGTCGACCGTGCGCTCCTGCTCGGCCTGTTGCAGCACCGGGTCCAGCGCGACCATCGACTTGTTGCACTTGCCGGCGAAGGTGTTGTCCGGATCGAACACGTACGCAATCCCGCCCGACATGCCGGCCGCGAAATTGCGTCCGGTTTCGCCGAGCACCACCACCGTGCCGCCCGTCATGTATTCGCAGCCGTGATCGCCGGTGCCTTCCACGACCGCCGTCGCACCCGAGTTACGCACACAGAAACGTTCGCCTGCCACGCCACGGAAGAACGATTCGCCTTCGATCGCGCCGTACATCACCGTGTTGCCGCAGATGATGTTCTCTTCCGACTTGCCGCGGAAATCGTTGGTCGGACGAATGATGATGCGGCCACCCGAGAGACCCTTGCCGACGTAGTCGTTGCCGTCGCCGACCAGATCCAGCGTGATGCCCCTGGCGAGGAACGCGCCGAAGCTCTGACCCGCCGTGCCCTTCAACTGGATGTGCACGGTGTCGTCAGCGAGGCCGTCGTGGCCGTACTTCTTCGCGATCATGCCCGACAACATCGCGCCGACCGTACGGTTCACGTTGCGCACCGGCTGGATGAACGAGACGTGCTCGCCCTTCTCGATGGCAGCGCGCGCCTTCTCGATCAGCGTGTGATCCAGCGCGCGATCAAGGCCGTGATCCTGCACGTCCACGTGCTTGCGCGCCACCTCTTCCGAGACATGCGGCTGGTAGAACACACGCGAGAAATCCAGGCCCTTCGCCTTCCAGTGCTCGATGCCCTTCTTCATGTCGAGCAGTTCCGCGTGACCGATCAGGTCGTCGAACTTGCGGATGCCCAGTTGCGCCATGATCTCGCGCACTTCTTCCGCAACGAAGAAGAAGAAGTTGACGACGTGTTCCGGCTGACCCGAGAACTTCGCGCGCAGCACCGGATCCTGCGTGGCCACGCCGACCGGGCAGGTATTCAGGTGACACTTGCGCATCATGATGCAGCCCTGCACGACGAGCGGCGCCGTTGCAAAGCCGAATTCATCCGCGCCGAGCAGCGCGCCGATCACGACGTCGCGGCCGGTCTTCATCTGACCGTCGGCCTGCACGCGAATGCGGCCGCGCAACTGGTTCAGCACCAGGGTCTGCTGCGTTTCCGCGAGACCCAATTCCCACGGCGTACCTGCGTGCTTGAGCGACGACAGCGGCGATGCGCCCGTGCCGCCATCATGCCCGGCGATCACGACGTGGTCGGCCTTGGCCTTTGCAACACCTGCGGCCACCGTACCAACGCCCGATTCGGAAACCAGCTTCACCGACACGCTGGAACTCGAGTTGACGTTCTTCAGATCGTGGATCAGCTGCGCCAGATCTTCGATCGAGTAGATGTCGTGGTGCGGCGGCGGCGAAATCAGGCCAACGCCCGGCACCGAATAACGCAGCTTGCCGATGTAGTCGGACACCTTGTGGCCTGGCAACTGACCGCCTTCGCCTGGCTTCGCGCCCTGCGCCATCTTGATCTGGATCTGATCGGCAGAAGCGAGGTATTCCGCGGTCACGCCGAAACGGCCCGATGCCACCTGCTTGATCTTCGAGCGCAGCGAATCGCCGGCCTTCAGCGGAATGTCGACGATGACTTCATCGCCGATCACCGACTTCATCGTGTCGCCGTTCTTGATCGGAATACCGCGCAGTTCGTTGCGGTAACGGTTCGCGTCTTCACCGCCTTCGCCGGTGTTCGACTTGCCGCCAATGCGGTTCATCGCGACGGCGAGCGTGGCGTGCGCTTCCGTGCTGATCGAACCGAGCGACATGGCGCCGGTGGCGAAGCGCTTGACGATTTCCTTGGCCGGTTCCACTTCGTCGAGCGGAATGGCGCGGGTCGGATCGAGCTTGAACTCGAACAGACCACGGAAGGTCATGTGACGCTTCGTCTGATCGTTGATCAGATGCGCGTACTCCTTGTACGTCTGATACGAGTTGCTGCGCGCCGAGTGCTGCAGCTTGGCGATCGCATCCGGCGTCCACATATGTTCTTCGCCGCGCACGCGGTACGCGTACTCGCCGCCTGCGTCGAGCATGTTCGCCAGAATCGGGTTGTCGCCGAACGCCTCGCGGTGCAGACGGATCGCTTCTTCAGCCACGTCGAACAGACCAATGCCGCCGACCTTCGACGAGGTGCCGCGGAAGTACTTCGACACGAGGTCTTCAGCGAGACCAACCGCTTCGAAGATCTGCGCGCCGGTGTACGACATGTAGGTCGAAATGCCCATCTTGGACATGACCTTCTGCAGGCCCTTGCCGACCGCCTTGGTGAAGTTGTAGACCGCCTTGTCCGCCGACAGGTCGCCCTTCAGGCCGGCGGCCATCTGCGCGAGCGTTTCCATCGCGAGGTACGGGTGCACGGCTTCCGCGCCGTAACCTGCGAGCAGCGCGAAGTGGTGCGTCTCACGCGCCGAGCCGGTTTCCACGACCAGACCCGCGCTCGTGCGCAGGCCGTGTTGCACGAGGTGCGTGTGGATCGCGGCGGTGGCCAGCAGCGCCGGAATCGCGACGTTGTCGCGGTCGGTCTTGCGGTCCGACACGATCAGCATGTTGTAGCCGGACTTCACGGCATCCACGGCTTCCGCGCACAGCGAAGCAAGGCGGGCTTCGATGCCTTCCTTGCCCCACGCCACCGGGTAGCAGATGTTCAGTTCGTACGAGCTGAACTTGCCGCCCGTGTACTGATCGATCGCGCGGATCTTGGCGATGTCCTTGAAGTCGAGCACCGGCTGCGACACTTCGAGACGCATCGGCGGGTTGATGTTGTTCGTGTCCAGCAGGTTCGGCTTTGGACCGACGAACGACACCAGCGACATCACCATGTTTTCACGGATCGGGTCGATGGGCGGGTTCGTGACCTGCGCGAACAGTTGCTTGAAGTAGTGATAGAGCGTCTTGTTCTTGTTGGACATGACCGCCAGCGGCGAGTCGTTGCCCATCGAACCGACGGCTTCTTCACCGGACTGCGCCATCGGCGCCATCAGGAACTTGAGGTCTTCCTGCGTATAGCCGAATGCCTGCTGGCGATCCAGCAAAGCGGCGGGCTCACGGCGCTCCGTGACGACGTCCTCGGCCTTCGGCTCGATTTCGTCGAGCTTGATGCGCACCGCGTCGATCCAGCTCTTGTACGGCTTGGCGTTGGCGAGGTTGTCCTTCAGTTCCTTGTCGTCGATGATGCGGCCGTGCTCCATGTCGATCAGGAACATCTTGCCCGGCTGCAGACGCCACTTCTTGACGATCTTCGACTCGGGAATGGGCAGCGTGCCCGCTTCCGACGCCATGATGACGAGGTCGTCGTCCGTGACGATGTAGCGCGCCGGACGCAAGCCGTTACGGTCGAGCGTGGCGCCGATCTGACGGCCGTCGGTGAAGGCGATGGCGGCGGGGCCGTCCCACGGCTCCATCATCGCGGCGTGATACTCGTAGAAGGCACGGCGGTTGTCGTCCATCAACGTGTGCTGTTCCCAGGCTTCCGGGATCATCATCATCATGGCGTGGACGAGCGGATAACCGGCCATCACCAGCAGCTCGAGACAGTTGTCGAACGAGGCGGTGTCCGATTGGCCCGGATAGATGAGCGGCCACAGCTTGGGCAGGTCGTCGCCGAGCACGTGCGAGGCGATCGCGCCAGTACGGGCGTTCAGCCAGTTGACGTTGCCCTTCACCGTGTTGATTTCGCCGTTGTGGGCGATCATCCGGTACGGGTGAGCCAGTTCCCACGCCGGGAACGTGTTCGTGGAGAAGCGTTGGTGCACCAGCGCCAGCGCCGACACCGTGCGCTCGTCCTGCAGGTCGCGGTAGTACACGCCGACCTGACCGGCCAGCAACAGGCCCTTGTAGACCACCGTGCGGGCCGAGCAGGACGGCACGAAGTATTCCTTGCCGTGCTTGAGCTTGAGCGCCTGAATGCGGTGGCTCGCGGTTTTGCGGATGATGTACAGCTTCCGCTCCAGCGCGTCGGTCACCATGATGTCCTTGCCGCGGCCAATGAAGATCTGGCGGATCAGCGGCTCGCTTGCCTTGACGGTGGGCGAAATGGGCATGGAGTGGTCGACCGGCACATCGCGCCAGCCCAACACCACCTGGCCCTCGGCCTTCACCGTGCGCTCGAGTTCCTGTTCGCAGGCGAGGCGCGATGCGTGTTCCTTCGGCAGGAAGATCATGCCGACGCCGTATTCGCCGAACGGCGGCAAGGTCACGCCCTGCTTGGCCATTTCTTCGCGGTAGAAGCCGTCCGGAATCTGGATCAGGATGCCTGCGCCGTCACCCATCAGCGGGTCAGCGCCGACGGCGCCCCGGTGATCGAGGTTCTCGAGGATTTTCAGACCCTGCTCGATGATCTCGTGACTTTTCTTGCCCTTGATATGGGCGACGAAGCCGACGCCGCAGGCGTCGTGCTCGTTTTGCGGGTCGTACAGACCTTGCGCGGCGGGAACCGGGGACATCGGTTGCAGGTGGTCGTTCATGGGGACACCGTCTGTGAGGGGCCTTTGCGGCCGTTGAACCATTTTTCTACTGCACGGCATTTGCGCTGCAACTGCGCAGGCGGCTTGGCACAGCGCGCATCTCGAAACTGCCGGAATTCGGAATATACGCGACGAATCAAGGGAATAGCAAATAAAACGTGATGATTCGCCCCCAATTATCAGATTGGTGCATCGCACCTCATTTTTATTGGTGCCATATCAAAAAGGTGCAAAAGAAAACGGCATCCGGGAATGCCGTTTCTTAGTCAGGTGTTTGACGCGAAAGGATTAATTGCGCGCAGTGAGCGCCGGCTTACTGGGTTTGAGGTGTTTCGCGGACCTTGCGCGGCCGGCCACGCGGCAACGGCGACACTCGGCGATTCGCCGCGCGAGCCGCCCACTCACGGTACGAATCACTGCCGAGCACCCAGCCCTTCAGGGTGGCCTGCTGCAACTGACTGGCTTCGCGCTCGTCGAGCGGCTGCTCACAAAGTTCGCGGTAGGCGCGCTGCCGTTCGAAGGGTGTGTTGCCGAGCGCCCAGTACAACGGATGATCCGTAATCAGGCTATCTAGCGTGAGCCCGATGTGATGACGGTAGCTCGACCAGCGATAGTCTTCCGGCGCGCTCACCAGTTGCCCGCGCACCGGGCACATTTCGACCACCCGGCTCGCGAGCAAAAAGTAGCGCTCGCCTTCGATCACGGTGGCCCGGTAGCGCCCTTCCCACAGCGTGCCACGGCGCGAATAGCGGCGATTGAAGTGCGCCACGTAGCGGCGCCCCACCGCCTGCATCGCCTTGGGCAGGCTCGACTCTTCGGTCGGCGTGACAAGCAGTTGCACCGCACCCGGCATCAGCGCGTACGCGTGAATGGACAGGTGGTGGTCGCGGGAGGCCGCCTTCAGACAATCAATGAAGAGCTCGTAATCCTGATCGTCGACGAATGCGGGCTGCTGATCCAGTCCGCGCAGGATGACGTGTTGCGGCTGGTCGGGAACATAAAGACGTGCGAGCCGTGCCATGCTGGATTATCCAAATAGTCGCGTTGGTATATACCCGAGGGTTCAGAAAGCCGCACGCCCGTACGAAACGGCAGAGAGCGGCTGAGCCAGTAACCACGCGGGTCTTAGGGAGAAAACTCTAACAATCGCGTATGGTTTGTTTCATATGATCTGGTCATAATGAGCGGGCCTTTTCTGGAGGAGCACATATGAATTTAAAACAGGCCATGACGGGGATCGCGGCGCTCGCCTGCATGACGGGAGCCCACGCTCAATCGGCCGGCAGTTTTTACGTCACAACAGGCTGGTTCCATCTAGCACCTCAATCGAGTAGCCAACCGCTCAAGGAGACAAACGTAGGCGGCTCCCCCGTCGACGTGTCATTGCCGAACACCGGCGCCACATTAGATAGCGCGGACACCATCGGCTTCACGGCCGGTTACTTCGTCACCGACCATATCGCGATCGAAGGCGTGATCGGCGTACCGCCGAAGTTCAACCTGCAGGGGTCGGCTGGCTTCGAGCCTTACGGCACGCTCGGCACGGCGAAACAGTGGAGCCCGACTCTGCTGTTCAAGTACTACTTCAATGCACCGGAAGCAAGGTTCCGTCCGTACCTGGGCGTTGGCGTCAGCCGCATCTGGTTTACGGATGAAAAGATCACCAACGGTACGTTCGAGCAACAAGTACTGCATGGTCCGACCTCGGTATCTACGGATAGTTCGTGGGAGCCCGTGTTTAATGCCGGCTTCAACTTCAACATCGACAAGCACTGGTTTGCAGGTGTGTCGCTGTCCTACCTGCCGCTCAGCACGACCGCAAAGTTGAGTACGAATGCCCAGACGCCGGTTGGCGTGCTCAACGTCCAGTCGCAGACCAAGATCAAACTCAATCCGATCGTCAGCTACGTCAGCATCGGCTATCGCTTCTGACAGTAAGACTAAGGTTAGTAGGTTTTTGGGGGCTTGAACAATGCCGTCATGCATTCATGACGGCATTTTCTTTTGTGGCGCGCGAAAAGGCGTTTCGCCGGGCATCGCTACACGGCGCTTTGTAAATTTGACCAGCCCGGTGCATGCTGCGGCGCAAATTCTGCCGGCGCTCATAGCGCTTCGTGACGAGGAGAAGAATGCCGGCGACCTGATACGGTTATTTGTCGGCTGTTTGGCGAGCCGTTCGCGGTGCGCGCGATCCGTGGCATCAAAGTTGCGTGACATGGAGTTTCCCCGTTCGATTCCGCGGGATTATTTCTTTGACTCATCAACGACGGAGCGACCATGACTGCACTACCGAATACGCGAGACGCCCTGGGCGAATCCTGGACTACGACGAGCCGCCGCGCGCGCCGTATCGCGCGCCACAGCCGCCATGCAGCGGAAGACATCACGAGCGAACTGCGCTCGCTGATGTCCGAACTGGAAGACACGCTATCCGACGGTACGCAGGCCGATGCGGTTGCACTGCGCGCGCAATTGCGCAAGCGCCTCGACACCGCGCGTGAGCGTCTTAACGACACCCGTGACGCCGTGCGTCAGCGCGCCGAGGTCGCACTTTCGGGCGCAGATGACTACGTTCATGAAAACCCGTGGCAGACCATTGCCATCGTAGGCGGGATTGCCTTGATCGCAGGCGCGTTGTTCACGCGGATGCGCTAAGGCGCAAGCTGAATGCTGCGATGCGAAGAGGTCTGAGGGACTGAGGCGGATCGGCCTCGGTCCTTTGTGATCGGCGCTAGCTGATCAATTGTCGGCGATCACGAACAGCCGCTGATACTCCTTCACCGCATAGCGATCCGTCATGCCCGCAATGTAGTGGGCAATGAGCCGTGGCTGCCCCGTTGGATCAGGCGACTGATAAGACGGCGGCAGCAGCCGCGGATCGTCCGTGAATGCCTCGAAGAGGCCGACCACCACACGGCGTGCCTTGTTGGCCATGCGCATCACGCGGTAGTGGCGATACAGGTTCTTGAACAGAAACCGCTTCAGCGCGGCCGCCTGTTGCGCAACCGGTTCGCTGTGTGCCACCAGCGGCGGTAATGCGCGCACAGCGTCGAGCGAAGCTGGCGCATGTCGCGCGAGGTTTTGCGTAGTGGTGTCGATCAGGTCGACGATCAACGTATTGATGATGCGCCGCACGGTCTCGTGGATCAGCCTGCGTCCTTCGATCTGCGGGTAGTCGCGATGCGCGGTTTCATAGTGCGTGCGCCATAACTCCACTTGCGCCAGTTGCTCGACGGTCAGCAGACCGGAGCGCAAGCCGTCGTCGACATCGTGATTGTTGTACGCAATCTCGTCCGCAACGTTGGCGATCTGTGCTTCGATGGACGGTTGCCTTCCTTCCAGAAAACGCTCACCCAGCGCCCCCAGGCGCCGTGCATTTTCGCGCGAGCAATGCTTCAGGATGCCTTCGCGCGTTTCGAAGCAGAGATTGAGCCCATTGAACGCGCCATAGTGCTCTTCGAGGTCGTCGACCACGGCGAGACTTTGCAGGTTGTGCTCGAAGCCACCATGCTCCCGCATGCACTCGTTGAGCGCGTCCTGACCGGCGTGTCCGAATGGTGTGTGACCGAGATCGTGGGCGAGCGAAATGGCTTCCACCAGGTCTTCGTTGACCCGCAGATTACGCGCCACCGAGCGGGCGATCTGCGCCACTTCCAGGCTATGCGTGAGGCGGGTGCGAAACAGATCGCCCTCGTGATTCACGAACACCTGCGTCTTGTATTCGAGCCGGCGGAACGCGGTGGAGTGGACGATCCGGTCACGGTCGCGCTGAAATTCCGTACGCGCGCCCGGCGCGGGTTCCGGGTGGCGACGCCCGCGTGATTGCGCGGAATGCGCGGCGTACGGCGCAAGATGCACTTCGAGCGCCGCCAGCGTGGGTGCCGTGGGGAGGATGGTCTGCGCGTCCTTGGACGCGCCGCCAGAAGATGGATTCAGATTGTCGCCAGGCCTTTCACTCACCAGCATCTCCGGAACATGGAAGGCACCCTGCGAGACGCCACGACCACCGCGCCATGATCGCCGCGCTCAGACAGCGGCGGCCAGCGTGGCGTGCACCGCAGCGTCGGGGGCCGGACCGATCAGCGTTTCACCGAAACGCTTCAGCAGGATGAATTTGATCTCGCCCGCCTCGGCTTTCTTGTCGACCCGCATCAGATCGACATAACGCTCGCTGCCGAGCGCGGGGGCACGCGTGGGCAGATTCGCCGCCTTGATCACGTCCACCAGCCGATGTCGGGCGGCCTCGTCGAGATGGCCCAGGCGCACGGACAGATCAGCCGCCATCACCATGCCGCAGCCCACCGCCTCGCCGTGCAGCCACTCGCCGTAGCCAAGCCCGGCTTCGATCGCGTGGCCGAACGTGTGGCCAAAGTTGAGGATGGCGCGCAAACCGCCTTCCCGCTCGTCAGCCGCCACCACGGACGCCTTGATCTCGCAGGAGCGCTTGACCGCCTCGGCGAGAGCCTGCGGCTCGCAGCGGTTCAGCGCGCCGACATTGGCTTCGATCCAATCGAAGAAACCTGCGTCCGCGATGGCGCCCGTCTTGATGACTTCGGCAACGCCCGCTGCCAGCTCACGCGCCGGCAGCGTACGCAACGCGCCGATATCCGCGATCACCGCCTGCGGCTGATAAAACGCGCCGATCATGTTCTTGCCGAGCGGGTGATTGATACCCGTCTTGCCGCCCACCGATGAATCCACCTGCGACAGCAACGTGGTCGGCACCTGGATGAACGGCACGCCGCGCATGTAGCAGGCGGCGGCAAAACCGGTCATGTCGCCAATCACGCCGCCGCCCAGCGCGATGAGCGTGGTCTTGCGGTCGGCGCGCGCGCCGAGCAGCGCGTCGAAGATCAGATTGAGCGTGTCCCAGTTCTTGTGCGCCTCGCCGTCCGGCAATACGACTGTGGAGACCTGCTTGCCGAGCGGCGCCAGCGCCTTGCGCAATGCGTCTCCGTACAGCGGATCGACCGTGGTATTGGTGACGATGGTGACGGAAGAACCGGCGATATGCGGCGCAAACAGCGCGGTCTGGCCGATCAGATCGGCGCCGATATGGATGGGATAGGCGCGGTCGCCCAGTTCGACATTAACGGTAATCATGCTTGCCATTATGACGCAGGATGTTTGGCGACGCCGGCCATCTCGAGCTGCATCAGAACCATGTTGACGAGGCCGTTGACTGACGGCCGGCCGGTTTCAATGACGAAATGCGCGCATTCGCGGTAAAGCGGGTCACGCACCTCGTAAAGCTGCTCGAGACGGGCTTTGGGGTCTTCCGTCTGCAGCAGCGGGCGATTCTTGTCGCGCCGCGTGCGCAGCCATAAATCGTGCGGATTGGCGCGCAGATAGACCACGACGCCGTTGTTTTGCAGCGCTTCGCGGTTTTCCGGGCGTAACACCGCGCCGCCGCCGGTGGCCAGCACGATCTTCTGCCGGCCGGTCAGGTCGGCGATGACCTGCGATTCGCGGTCGCGAAAGCCTGCCTCGCCTTCCAGTTCGAAGATGACCGGAATACGGGCGCCCGTGCGCGCCTCGATTTCGTGATCCGAATCGAAGAACGGACGATCCAGCCGGCGCGCCACCGCCCGACCCACGGTTGTCTTGCCTGCTCCCATGAGTCCTACAAAAAATACATTGGCGTGTTCGTCCCGCGCTTGCAACGGTGTCCTCTGGCTAATCCGGTATGGTTCGTGCCGCAGCTTACTGGCAAAGCGACTGCCTTGTCGAGCCTGCGGGCCGCCGCTGCGGCGGGCGCTCAATTCGTCTGCACAACGCGCGGCGTAATGAAAACCACCAGCTCGCTTCGCTGATCGCGGTGTGCCCGATTGCGGAAAAGTGCGCCCAAAACGGGTATTTTGCCCAGAAGTGGCACCCGCGTCACATCATCCCGGTCATCGGTTGCGTAGATTCCACCAATCGACACCGTTCCGCCGTCCTCCACCTCGACGCGCGTCTGCACGTGCTTGGTGTTGATGGCCGGGCCCGCGGTGGTCTGCTCGCCAACGCTGTCCTTGGCGATATCGAGGTCGAGCACGACGCGACCATCGGGCGTGATCTGCGGCTCGACCTCCAGTTTGAGACTCGCGCGCCGGAACTGGACGCCGGAAACGCCCTGCCCGACTTTCGCCTGATACGGCAGCTCGGTGCCCTGCTCGACGATCGCTTTCATGCGGTCGGCGGTGACGACTCGTGGACTCGACACCGTTTCACCGCGCCCCTCGGCTTCCAGCGCGCTCAATTCAATGTTGAGCAGACGAGTGGCGTGGGCGGCGAACAGCGTGAGGCCCGCAGTGGCCGCCTCGAAACCGGAGAGCGGCCCGGCTGACAGGTCGTACACCGTGCCGTCCTTGCCACCCGACAGCCCGGTCGATGTGCCGCCGTCCGCATTTGACGTGGCCGCTGACAGGCGCACCCCGAGATTGCGCGAAAAGCCCTGTTCCCCTTCGACGATACGCGCCTCGATCAACACCTGCCGCGACGGACGGTCGATGGACGTCAGCAACTCGGCAATCTGCGCAAGCCGCCCCTCCAGGTCGGTGACGAACAGCAGATTGGTGCGCGGATCCGCCATTGCTGCGCCGCGCTTCGACAAAACGCGTTGCGCACCAGAACCGGTCAGCAAGCGCTTTACATCGTCGGCATGGGCGTAATGCAACTCGAACGTGCGGCTTGCGAGCGGCTCGAGATCGGCGACGCGCGCGTGGGCCTCGAACCGCTGACGCTCGCGCGCCGACAGATCCGCGAGCGGCGCCACCCAGATCACGTTGCCGTGCCGCTCCATCGCAAGACTGTTGACGTCGAGCAGCGTGTCGAATGCCGTGCGCCAGGAGACCTTATCCAGATGCAACGAGACGGCCCCTTTTACGCGTTCGCTCGCGACAATATTCAGACCGGTGAACTTCGCAAAGGCGTTCAGCACGGCACCGATTTCGGCGTGCTGGAAGTTCAGCGTGATGGGTTTGTCCGGGGCAAGTCCGTCTTCGATGGTGCGCGCGGTTGCATCACCGAGACGCTGCGCGGGCGCAAGCGGCACGGGCGGCCCTTCGAGCGCATTTGAACCGGCGTCGTCCTCCGACCCGGCTCTTGTTCGCGCAGACGCTGACGCTCTCAACGGCGCGAGCGGTGTGCCCTCGAGCGCGGGATCAGGGGCGATCTCGCCGTTGCCCGCGTCCTGGCCGAGTGGCGCACCTTGCTCGTCCGTGGCGTCCTCACGGAAAAATGGGTTGATCACCTCGGTCGACGCGCCCGATGTCGCGGACGCACTGGAAGGTAGCGGCGGTGCATCGTAGGGTGCGACGCTGTCGTCGAGCGGCATCCGCTCGGGGAGCGGCGGCAGCGACGCTTCGGCCACGTCCATGCCTGCATCGCCAAAGACGAATACGCAAACGAGAACGCGGACAAGCACCAGGACGAATCGTTTCGGGGACCTCATCAAGACGCCTCCGACAGATTCAGCGTGCGCGTGCCAGCCGGATTCGTCAGCGTAATGCTGGATGCGTCCAGGGCCGTGACGCGATCGTCGCCGAGGCGTTGTCCTGGTTCGAGCATCGTCGCACCGTCAACGGTTTCCAGCAGCGCCAGGCCCCGAGCGCGATCACGCAATACGCCAACGAGGCGCAAAGCTGCTGCATCCGGCGTCTCGCCCACGGTTTCCGCTTGCGGCGAAAAAGGATCGTAGAAGACCACGTCTTCGTCGTCCGCGTCGGGATCGTCGTCCGTGAACACCTCGGGGTTCGCCGCTACGGGGCTCAACGCGCTGAACACGTGCAGCGTTGCGCTGATGACGAGCACGCCATTGCTGCGCTTCACCGTCACGTCCTCGGGGACGACGAGTACCGGCAAATCCGCGAGTCCCCGCAGGAATACCAGCAAATGCAGAAAGTCGGTCTGCGCGGTGAATTGCAGCGACCGCATTGCTTCGAGTCCCGTGCCGCTCGCAGCACCCGGCGTCAATGTCAGCAGGCTCACTCCGCTGCGCGCTGCCAGCAGCGACACCACTCGCAGATCATCCGCCGAAGTCCAGCCACCAGACACGAGGCTGACCGGCGACGCTGCTGCGTCGCGACGCAGCGCCGCCAATTGCGCCAGCGAGCGCTTAGCCTGGGCCACGTGCTGGCTCGCCGCGTCGCCCGCCGCGCGGCTCGCATCCACGCCGCTTAGATCAGCCGAGATCCACGCGTTTGCGCCCATCACGAATACGGACACTGCAATCGCAATGGCGACCAGCAGGCGCCTGCGGATACTCCACTCTGCCAGCGGGACGCGCAGTTGGCGCTTCATCCAGTCGAGGCCGCTGGGTGACTCTTCAGCGTGAAGAACCGGTTGTGCGAGGATCGTACTCATCGCGCACCTCGCGAATGATCTGCGGGATGCAATTGAGCCGAGGTCGTCGTTGATGCCGACGGAGCGGTTGCGCCCGTCATCACAGTCGAAGGCGCAGTCCCACCCTGCTGCGCCTGTGCGCTCTTGCCCCGCTCACCTTCTTCATCCCAGCGCAGGCGAGCGGCAAATTCGAGCTGTGCCGACTCGCCCGCGCCAACAGGCGCGGCTGGACCATGAGCAGCGCGCGTCAATGGATGCAAGTCCGTGACTTCGGAATTCTTCACCCCACGCACCGTGTCGAGTTGCTTGAGCCAGTCCGCAGAAGCGACCGGACTGTTCGACGTCGCAAGCAATTCGGTCTCGTGAACGCGTTGACGCAACTGCTGAAGGATGACGCCTTCCGCGGGCATGTTGCTGAGCGTATCGAGCAGGTCCAGCAAGCGCGTCAATGGACTCGACAAAGTCGAGGCAAGCGCGGCGCGCTTGCTGCGTTCGTTCGCGTCATGCGAAAGCCGCGCGTGTTCGGCAAGCGGCGTAGCCATCTGCGCGAGAGCCCGTTCGCTCGACGCATGCTGTGCATCGAGGCGAGCGCGCTCGAACGCCTGCCACCCTATGGTCCCCAGCACTGCAAGACTTCCGCATAGCGCGGCGACCAGCCATTCGATCAACAGGCGCCGCCGCGCCCGGCGTGCGTTGCGACGCCGATAAGGAAGCAGGTTGAAACCGCCGATCCAGACCCTGTGGCCGCCATGCCCGAAGTGTGAATTTAGCGTAGTCATTCCATCACCCCGCGCAAAGCAAGACCCACCGCCACCGCGAAGTTCGGTTCGTGCATCAACTCCCGTGGCACGGGCTGCGCGCACTCGCCGAGCGTTGCACACTGGAACGGCAGCACCATGCAACCGAGCACGTCACCCAGATCCGCAATCGTGAACCCGACGCCGTCCAGCAGTTCGAGTTCACCGCTCAGTAACGCGCAGTCGATTTCCTGACCATCAGCCAGATCGCGTAACGCGTCGGCCAGATCGTGATGCTCCGGTGCCGGGTAGCGCATGTCGGCGATGATCACCGCATGCTCGATGCGCCAGCCGTACACTCCATCTGCGCCAACCCAGACCGCGACATAGGTCTCGTGCGGTTCGAGTTCGAGCGCCGCCGCGTGACGCATCGCACGCAAGGCGGCGTGCGGCTCGCCGTCGATTGCAGTCAGCGTCACGCCGGCAGCCGCGGCGCACTCGATCCGCACTTCGAGATGTTGACGCCCGGCGGCGGCGATCGTCACCGTGTTCGCACGATGCGGTGCATCTTCAATGAACCAGTCGACTGCAAGCGCATGGCGCTCGATTCCCGCGACGCGTTCCGCTTCGCTCATGACGGCGGCCTCCATTGCAGTGAGCGTGCTTGCCGCAACCGGCGAGCGCGCTTCCGTGGCGCCAGCATGCGTCAGTGGCAAACTCGACATGAGCGTCGCAGAGCCAGGCAACGCCATTGCACAACTCAACGTGCGGTTCAGGCAGGCTCGCGGCAGACCTGCAATCAAGGTGCGCAAGGCACGGCTAACCGCGTGACGGTCCACGATCTCGATACCCGCCATCGCGCTGGCGGCAAGCGGCACAACCGCCACGTACTCGACACGCACGGCCTCGTTGCCGCGCGTGCGCTGGCTCAACACCACGAGCCGCGCTGCCTGCGCAGTCACATCGATCCCCGCAGCAAAACGTCGCACCGTCATGAGCAACGAACTTCTGGTTGCTATCACACTCACCTCCCATCAGACACGCGCGTCGAACCATTCGAACGCAAGCACTGAGGGCAATTGTGCGCAGCCGCCAACGTTAGCGATATTCGGCCAGATGGCTAACGCGAGGCGCAGCGTTCCCGATACGATCCCAAAGCGGCTACAGTTAAGCCATGCCCTGCGCGATGCGGGATCGACCTTTTTTGACAGTAAGCATGCCGAAAGCTGACGTTCCGGACAGCTATAATCGCGGGACTGTTTTTTGGTATTGATATGCAATCCTCCTCACCTACATCCCCGCCGCCCGCGCCTAAAAAGCGTAAACGTTCGTTGTGGCTCACGCTCCTGCTGGGGCTGGTAGGTCTCATTGTTGCGGGTGTCGCGTCGGCCGGCCTCGTGCTGGGTTATGCGCTCGTCGTCGCCACGCCGAATCTGCCCTCACTCGACGCACTCACGGATTACCGGCCCAAGGTGCCGCTGCGCATCTATACGGCCGACCACGTGCTGATCGGCGAGTTTGGCGAAGAGCGGCGCGACATCGTCCATATTCAGGACGTGCCTGACAGCCTGAAAAAGGCTGTGCTTGCCATTGAAGACGCGCGTTTCTACGATCACGGTGGCGTCGATCTGACGGGTATCGCACGGGCGGGTTTCGTAGCCCTGACCAATGGCCATGCCACGCAGGGCGCCAGCACGATCACGATGCAGGTGGCCCGCAATTTCTTTCTGTCTAGCGAAAGGACCTACACGCGCAAGATCTACGAGATGTTGCTCGCCTACAAGATTGAATCGAAGTTGACCAAGGATCAGATTCTCGAGGTCTACATGAATCAGATCTATCTCGGGCAACGTGCGTATGGTTTCGCGAGCGCGGCGCGGGTGTACTTCGGCAAGGACATGAAGGACCTCACGCTGGCGGAATCCGCGATGCTTGCCGGTCTGCCCAAGGCGCCTTCAGCCTACAACCCGGTGGTCAATCCGAAGCGCGCCAAGGTTCGTCAGGAGTACATCCTGCAACGCATGCTGCAGTTGCACTACATCACGCAGGAACAGTACGACGAAGCAAGCAGACAACCGCTGGTGGTAAAGGGCGCGGGCAAGGAATTCAGCGTTCACGCCGAGTACGTGGCGGAAATGGTGCGTCAGATGATGTACGCGCAGTATCACGAAGAAGCCTACACGCGCGGACTCAACGTAGTGACGACGATTGATTCCGCAGATCAGGACGTGGCGTACCACGCGTTGCGCAAAGGACTGATGGACTACGAACGGCGTCACGGCTATCGCGGCCCGGAAGCGTTCATAGATTTGCCGAAGGACCCGGACGAGCGCGAACAGGCCATTGACGACGCGCTGCTGGAACATCCCGATAACGGCGAGATCATCGCGGCGGTGGTGACGAGCGCGACGCCCAAACAGGTACTCGCCACACTCGCTGACGGTAACGTTGCCACGCTGACGGCGGACGGCCTGCGTTTCGCGTCATCGGCACTCGGTCCTCGTGCACAGCCTAATCAACGTATCCGTCCCGGTGCGATCATCCGGGTCGCCAAAGACGACGACGGTAGCTGGTCCATCACGCAGTTGCCCCAGGTGGAAGGTGCTTTCATCTCGGTGGTGCCGCAGGATGGCGCTATCCGCGCGCTGATTGGCGGGTTCGATTTCAACAAGAACAAGTTCAATCACGTCACCCAGGCATGGCGTCAGCCCGGATCCAGTTTCAAGCCGTTCATCTATTCGGCTTCGCTTGAAAAGGGCTTGGGACCGGCCACCGTCATCAACGACGCGCCGCTCACTTTCACTGCGGCGGAAACCGGTGGCCAGGCGTGGGAACCGAAGAACTACGGCGGCGGTTTCGACGGCCCCATGACGATGCGCACGGCGCTGCAGAAATCGAAGAACCTTGTGTCGATCCGCATCCTCAACCAGATCGGGCCCAAATACGCGCAGCAGTACATCACGCGCTTTGGTTTCGATGCGGACCGTCATCCGGCTTATCTGCCTATGGCGCTTGGCGCCGGCCTCGTCACGCCTCTACAGATGGCGGGCGCATTCTCGGTGTTCGCCAACGGTGGCTACCGCGTGAATCCGTATCTGATCGCGGAGGTGACTGACCAGCGTGGTCTCGTGGTCGCGCAGGCGCAGCCGCTGGTTGCCGGACAGAGCGCGCCGCATGCCATCGACGTGCGCAATGCCTACGTGATGAACAGCTTGCTGCAAAGTGTGGCTCAGCGCGGCACGGGGGCGAAGAGCAACATCCTGAAGCGTACGGACCTAGGCGGCAAAACCGGCACGACCAACGATTCGCGCGACGCGTGGTTTGGCGGCTATCAGCATACGCTCGTCGCCATTGCGTGGATCGGCTACGACAATCCGCGCAGTCTTGGTGACAAGGAAACGGGCGGCGGGCTCGCGCTGCCGGTGTGGATCGACTACATGGCGAAGGCGTTAAAAGGCGTGCCGGAATACAAGATGCCCATGCCGCAAGGCGTCGTCACGCTCGGCGACGAACTGTATTTCGACAACTTCACCCCAGGCAACGGTTTCGTTTCGACGGTGGGCGTCAGTCAGGCAACGCTCGACGCGGAAGCGAGCGACGCATCGTCCGAGGCGGCGCCCGCACCTCAGCAGGTGGGTGAGCAGGAAAAGCAGGACATCATGAATCTGTTCCGCGGCCATTAGCCGGCGTGGCGTACTGCGTGGACGAGTTCACGTGACGGACACCGGCTTATCGGCACGCTTGGCCACAGTGGCCACCGTTGGCCAAGCCGCCTCCGCGTGCCCCCTTGTTCGCGCCGCTGCTAACCCATGTCAGCAGACGCCAAACCGCCGGTGCGGCTCAAGCCTTGAACTGCACCGGCTCGCCGGCTTGCTGGGTCGCGTAGTCGGAAAGTGCCGCAAAGAATTCCGTGCCGCTGCGCGTGTCGCGCCAGGCGTCGTCGGTGTAGCGAAAGTGAAAACCGCCCGCCTTCGCCGCGATCCAGATCTCGCGCATGGGGGGTTGCAGATTGACGATGATCTTCGAGCCGTTCTCGAATTCGAGCGTCAAAACATTGCCGCTGCGCTCGAATTCGATATCCGCTTCGGTGTCGTCGAGAACGCGCTCAATGGCCGTGAGCGCAGCCTCGGCGCGGGTCAGGTATTCGCTATCGGACATGCTAAACTCCAACGATTATTTATTCAGGGACAGTCATGCGAGTCGTTTCTCGGATGCGCTCGAGAGCGCTCCGCCCAAGGGCGCCCCGGGCGATTGTAGCGGCATTGGCCATTCTCGCAGGTTGCGCGCTCGGCGGCTGCGGCCAACGCGGCGCGCTCTACATGCCAACTGTGCCGCCCATGCCGGCCAAACCCACCGACGAGACCCTCGCGCCGTCCCCTGATACTGCCGCAAAAACCTCTGCCGAAGGAACCGGCGCACAAGCTCCGATGGGCACAGTCCCCGACACGTCGGGCACGCCGTTGTCGCTGTCGCCGGAAACCGAGTTGCATGCCGCACCGGACACCGCCGCTTCGGCGCCGCAATTGCCATTGCCTGCCTCTGGCAGCACACCCGATCAATAAGACTTTCGCATGACTCCATCCGCATTTGCCTATGTCGACGGCGTGTTGCACGCTGAAGGCGTGTCCGCCGTCTCGCTGGCCGAACAGTTCGGCACGCCGTTGTACGTCTATTCGCGCGCGGCGCTGACCGCCGCATGGCAGGCCTACGCTGGCGCCTGCGCCGGTCGCAACGCGAGCGTTCACGTGGCCGTCAAGGCGAATAGCAATCTCGCTGTGCTCAACGTGTTCGCGCGCCTTGGCGCCGGCTTCGACATCGTGTCGGGCGGTGAACTGGCGCGTGTGCTGGCCGCTGGCGGCAAGGCGGAGAACGTGGTGTTTTCGGGTGTGGGCAAAAGCGCGGCAGAAATGCGCGAGGCGCTCGTCGCCGGCGTGAAATGCTTCAACGTGGAGTCCATTCCTGAACTCGACCGTCTGAACGCGGTGGCGGCGTCGGTGGGTAAGAAGGCGCCCGTATCGTTGCGCGTCAATCCTGATGTGGACGCCAAGACGCACCCGTACATTTCCACGGGCCTCAAGTCGAACAAATTCGGCGTCGCGTTCGACGAGGCGCGTGCCACGTACCGCGCTGCCGCGGCAATGACGCATCTCGACGTGGTGGGTATCGACTGTCATATCGGCTCGCAGATCACCGAAGTCGCGCCGTATCTCGACGCGGTGGACAAGCTCCTCGAACTGGTCGACCAGATCGAAGCGGACGGTACGCAGATCCGCCACATCGACGTCGGCGGCGGTCTCGGCATTACCTACGACGACGAAGCGCCGCCCGAAATCGGCGTATTCGTGCGCACGGTGCTCGATCGCATCGAAGCGCGCGGTCATGGCCATCGCGAGGTGTATTTCGAGCCGGGCCGTTCGCTGGTCGGCAACGCCGGCATTCTGCTCACGCGCGTCGAGTTTTTGAAGCCGGGCGTCGAAAAGAACTTTGCGATCGTCGATGCCGCCATGAACGATCTCGCACGCCCCGCCATGTACGAGGCGTATCACGCCATCGAGCCAGTGGTGAAACGCGACGTGCCGGCGCATGTGTACGACGTGGTCGGCCCGGTCTGTGAAAGCGGCGATTGGCTGGGCCGTGAGCGGCTGCTGGCGCTCGAGCCGGGCGACCTGCTCGCGCTGCGTTCAGCCGGCGCCTATGGCTTCGTGATGAGCTCGAACTACAACACCCGCCCGCGCGCCGCTGAAGTCATGGTGGATGGCAACCAGGTGCACGTGGTTCGCGCCCGCGAGGAAGTTGCGCAGTTGTTCGCGGGTGAGGCCGTGTTGCCGGACTGAGGCGCTTCTGCAAACGGAGGCGCCCTGCCACTACGACTGGCGCGCCTCCGCAATCCGCCCGCGCAACCAGACCACCAGGCGCCATCCCAACAGCGCCACCATGATCGCGCCGTAGATCTTCGGCAGCAGCAAGTCATGCTTGCCAGCCTTCATCCACCAGAAATGCAGGATCGCCAGCGCGCCAACCGCGTAGATGGCACGGTGCAGCGTCTGCCAACGACGCCCGAGTTTGCGCACCATCGCACGCGGTGAGGTCACGGCAAGCGCGATCAGCAGGACGAACGCCGCGAACCCCACCATGATGAAGGGCCGCTTGCCGATGTCCTTCAGAACCGCGACCACATCGAACCACTTGTCGAACCAGATGTAAGTGGTGAAGTGCAGCGCCGCGTAAAAGAACGTATAGAGGCCGAGCATGCGCCGAAAGCGCACGAGAACGGCCACGCCCGTCAGCCGACGCAGCGGCGTGACCGCCAGCGTGATGCACAGGAACACGAGCGTCCACAGTCCGGTGGAGCGCGTGATGAACTCAATGGGATTGGCGCCCAGCCGGTCGGTCAACGCGAACAACGCAAGCCGCGCGAGCGGATACCACGCAGCCACGAACAGCACGACCTTGGCCGGCGCGATCCAGCGCGTGGACGGCGCCGGCGCTGCCGGGCGCTTCCCAGGGGCTGCCGGCGACGCACGCCGCACGGCAGGCTCGGATGATGCAGCTTGCGATTCAGAGGCCATCACGGTTTCTCGTCAGAAGTTCTTCTTCAGGTCCATGCCCTGATAGAGCGACGCCACCTGATCGCCGTACCCGTTGAACATCAACGTATTGCGCTTGGGCGTGAAGATGCCGTCGCCGATGCGCCGCTCCGTGGCCTGGCTCCAGCGCGGGTGATCGACGTTCGGATTCACGTTCGAATAAAAGCCGTATTCGTTCGGCGCATACGTGTTCCAGCTGGTCGCGGGCTGCTTTTCCACGAAGCGGATTTTCACCAGTGACTTGCCGCTCTTGAAACCGTATTTCCACGGCACGATGATTCGCAGCGGCGCGCCGTTCTGGTTGGGCAGCACATCACCGTATAAACCCACGGTCAGCAGGGTCAGCGGATTCATGGCCTCGTCCATCCGCAATCCTTCGGAATACGGCCAGTCGAGGACCGGTGTGGAGAGACCCGGCATCTGCGAAGGATCAGCCAGCGTGATGAACTGCACGTACTTCGCGTTGCCGGTCGGCTCGGCGCGCTTGATGAGTTCCGACAGCGAAAAGCCGATCCACGGCATCACCATCGACCAGCCTTCCACGCAACGATGCCGGTAGACGCGCTCTTCGAGCGGCGCCAGCTTGAGCATGTCGTCGATGTCGTACACCTTCGCGTTCTTCACCTCGCCTTCGACGCTCACCCGCCACGGATGCGGACGCAGCGTACCGGCGTTTTGTGCGGGATCGCTCTTGTCCGTGCCGAACTCGTAGAAGTTGTTGTAGGTCGTGATGTCCTTGTACGTCGTGACCTTATCCGCCGCGACGAACCTGGCATTTGTTTTCGCCATCAACTTCTGCAGTTTCGCTTCCGGCGCTGAATACATGGCGAACGCGTCGCCATGCGCACCCATCAGCCCACCCGCCGCTGCGGCGCCCAAGGCTTGCAGCATGCGCCGACGGTTCTGATACACCCCTTGGGGCGTAATTTCACTGCGAGGGATATCGTCGCCGTGTAGTGCCGTCCGCTCCGATCGCTTGATCCACATCTGCAACTCCTGCCGGCCCGCGAGCCAGGTTGAAAAACGGTTCGACTACGCAACCCCATGTACTGTTCTGATAAACATCCTGGATGCACGGATATTCCCCGCCGCAACGAAAAAACCGCCGGTGCGAGGCACACGGCGGTTTCCGGTCGGTTCAGACCAGCAATATTTACAGCTTGCCGTAACTATGCAGCCCGGAGAGGAACATATTGACGCCGAGGAAGGCAAAGGTGGTCACCAGCAGACCCGTCAGCGCCCACCACGCGGCAACCGCGCCACGCAGCCCCTTCATCAACCGCATGTGCAGCCAGGCGGCGTAATTCAGCCAGACGATCAGCGCCCACGTTTCCTTGGGGTCCCAGCTCCAGTAGCCGCCCCACGCCTGTGCGGCCCACAGCGCGCCGAGAATCGTCGCAATGGTGAAGAACGCGAAACCGACCGCGATCGACTTGTACATCAGGTCGTCGAGCACCTCGAGTTGCGGCAGACGGTCGACCAGCATGCCGTGCTCTTTCACCAGATACGCCACGCCGACCATCGCCGACAGCGCGAAACTGCCGTAGCCAATGAAGTTCGCCGGCACGTGGATCTTCATCCACCAGCTTTGCAGCGCCGGAACGAGCGGCTGGATCTGCTGCGCGTCGCGCGAGATCGAATACCACATCAGGAAACCGACGGCGGCGCTGATCACCAGCAGCACGAACGCACCGAGCGCACGGGTGTTGTAGTGCTGCTCGTAGTAAAGATAGAACAGCGAGGTGATCAAGCAGAACAGCACGAACACTTCATACAGGTTCGAAATGGGAATGTGGCCGACGTCCGCACCAATCAGGTACGACTCGTACCAGCGCACCATCAGGCCGACGAAGCCCATCAGCACCGCGGCCCACGTCATCTTCGAGCCGATCGCGGCGCCGGTAGGCGAGCGCGACAGCAGGCTGATCCAGTAGAACAGCGTGGAGAGGACGAAGAGCGCGCTCATCCACAGGATTGCAGACTGGCTCGAGAGGAAATACTTGAGGAAGAACGCGCTATCTGCGCGCGCCAGATCACCCTGATAAATCTGGATGGCGAAGAGCGACAGCAACGCAATACCCGCAATCAGCAGACGCACCGGCTTCCAGCGCCACCCGAGCGTGACGAACACCGGCACCGCGCACACCAGCACCAGTTTGTCGTAGTAATTCATGAACGGGTGATAGCGCCACAGCGCGAAACCCGCCCCCGCGACCATTGCTAGCGCGAATAGCCAGTCGAACAGACCGAGGCGTTTCAGAAATGGGCGTTCGTCGAAGAGCGCCGGATGCGGCGCGGCAGCGGCTGACGCATTCGCGGCCGGCGTATTGCCGCGCGACGGTGATGAGGAAACCTGAGTCAAGTCCATGATCTTACCGGGTCGAATCTTGTGAGCCTGCGGACGGTGCAGCAGATGACGCGCCGGCATGGTCGGCGGCGTCTACGGGCCGGGCACCCAGCGCGGCGCCCACCGCGTCGCGCGTTTGCGTGAACTCCTTGTCGAAGTCGAACGTCTTGCGCGCGCTCGACATTGCCATCACGACGTTGCTCCCGCGATCAGTATCTTTGATCCAGAACCAGAGGCGCCGTTCGCGAACGTAGAACATCGAAAAGATGCCCAATACGAGGAGCAGGCTGCCAAGATACACGACTTTTTTGCCCGGCGCGCGCGTCAACTGAAATACCGAAGCTTGCACCTGCTTGAATGAGTCGAGCTGCAAATAGACCGGAGAACCATACAAAAAGCTGTCAGATATCGCATTGATCGAGCTTTGGATGAACTGGCTGGTCTCGGGCGTGGGCACCGCGTCGGGCTCGCCGGCCTGTTCCCGGGCTTCCTGCCACAAGTCCCAGGTGGCGCCTTCCAGCATGCGCAACAGCAGCCCAGCGGCCTTTTCCTGCTCGCCCTTTGGCACGGAGCGGTCAATAAAGGCGGCGATGGCCTGGAAGCCACCAATGTTTCCGCCGCCCTGCACCATACCCACACTGCTGTCCGCGCCGGCAAAGAGGGTCAGCACGCGCAGTGCGCTTTCTTCCAGATGTTGTTGCAGATCGGCGCTGGAAGCCGGCACCGAGCGCTGGGCGAAGCGATGCGCGGCAGCGGCACGCATGGCCGGATTTTCGAGGATGGCCCGCAGGTTCATCCATTCGTTGACCGTGCCGCCCTGATCGGCGGGGATGCGCAGATAGCGGAACGGGTCGTCCGGATTGACGCGCATGCCGGCGAGGAACATCTTCTCGCCGCCTACGTCCACCGGCAGCATGTAGTTGTTGTACTCGCGCGCCTGGCCGTCCTTGTCGCGTACCTTGTACTGAACCGAAGGGCCGACGTTATGGAGGTCCAGCGGCTTCGAGCTCTTGGCGCCGGAGCCAAGGCGCTCGTCGAAGGCCTGCTTGAGCGTCTGATGCGCGACACCGCGCGCGTCGTTCGCACCGCTGCCGTTCGAGATGTTTTCGACGTTGATGGCGCGGAAATCGGCGAATTCGATGGTCTGCCCGTCCGCGCCGGGAACCGCTTTGCCCAATGGCGTGTTGTTGCCGATGGTGCCGCTGAACGGCGCACTTTTTGCGCTGGTTCCCGTCATCGGGAAAGCGGTCATCTGCATCTGCGAGCCGCCGTCCTGGAAGCTGGACTGATAGATCGAGACGCCGTCGTACTCGAACGGCTTGTTCACCTCGACCCGCGCCGGAACCCGCGCGCCCGTCTTGTGATCGATCACGACGATGTCGCTTGCGAACAGCTTCGGCATGCCGGTCGAGTAGTAGTCAACGATGAACTTGTTCAACTGGATCGAGAACGGCAGATCCTGGATCAACGAGCCGCTCGGCTGATTCAGGATGGCCGTCGAGACATGCTCGCCCTCCGGCACCCAGGCATAACCACGGAAGGTCGGATTCGACTCGGAGAGACGATGGTCGGGCGAGATGTCGCTGATCATGGCGCCGCTGTTGATCGGCGTCTTGTTGAACATCCACATCTGCAGCTTGATGGGCAGATTGCTGTCGAGCAGGCCGCCCAGACAGATGATCACGATGGCCAGGTGAGCGGAGATGTAGCCGAGTTTGGTCAGGGCGCCACGTTTGGCAGCGATCAGCGTCGCGCCATTCGACTCACGCGTCACGAACTTGTAGCCGAGCCGGCCCGAAAGTTTCGCGAGCGTTGCCGCCGCCTCCGCGCGCGTGCCGTGCACCGCGAACTCACCCTTGTGATGGAAGGCGCGCAAGCTGGATTCGCGGACCTTGTCCTTCCAGCTCTTCATGTCGGCGATCATCTTCGGCGCGTTGCGGATCACGCACAGCGACACCGACACCATCAGGAAGCCGAGGATCAACATGAACCACCACGCGCTATACACCGTGTAGAGGCTTAGCGAGCGGAAGATGTCGGCCCAGAAGGGGCCGAACTGGTTGACGTAGTTGGGATACGGGTCGTCCTGCGTGAGGACCGTACCAATGATGCTGGCAATGGCCAGGACCACCAGCAGCGAGATGGCAAAGCGCATCGAGCTCAGCAATTCGATGCTGCGACGCATGGGCCGTTGACCCGACTTCACTTCGATTTCCGACGTGGTGACGCTCATTCACACTCCGACTGAACAGCAAAAAAGGGTGAACGGTCGTCGCAAACGTTCGAAGCGCGCGACGCCATCACCCTTTTCTTGTTTTTCACCGGCCTCGTCGGACCGGTTGCACTTGCAAGCGGACTTCTTAATGCAAGCCCGCGATGTAATCGGCCACAGCCTTGATTTCACTGTCCGACAGGCGCGACGCGATGGTATGCATGACGTCGCTATTGTTGCGTGCGCCCGGACCTTGCGTGAACGCATCAAGCTGCGCCACGGTGTATTCCGCCCATTGCCCCGAAAGACGCGGGTACTGAACCGGGATACCCTGGCCAGTCGGCCCGTGGCAACTCGCACACGCCGGCACAGAACGTTCGACCACGCCACCGCGATAGATCTTCTCACCTAGCGCGACGGTGCTCTTGTTATGTGCGTAACCGGGCTTCGGGGTTTGCGCCGCGAAATACGCGGCTACGTTGACCATGTCCTGATTGGACAGCGCCGCCGCCATGCCGGCCATGATCGCATTATTGCGCGCGGGCTGCTTCGCGCCGGGCTGCGTTTTGAAATCCATCAACTGCTTGACGAGGTACTCGGGATGCTGGCCCGCCAGCTTGGGATACGCCCCGCCAGCGCTATTGCCGTCTGCCCCGTGACATGACGCGCAAACCTGCGCCGCAATGGCTTGCCCCCGATTGACGTCCGGTTTTGCCGGATCTGCTGCACGCGCCTGAACTGCTAAACCTGAAAGACTTGCCGCTACTTGAAACACCATCAGAGCTTTGCACAGTCGATTCATTCGCACACCCTGTTTCGTCTTGTGGGAATTAGAGGTTCTGCAAAATACGACGGCGACCGATTTACCGCTGAGGCCCGCGCGCTGGCCCCTCAGGTCTTCAGTAAACCATCGTATTGTACAATAACTCGCTAATCGCTTAGGCGCCAGTCGGGCTTGACCCGTCCCCAGCCCGGGTTCCCCGGCGTCTCACATTCTGGTTCCTCCATGTCCTTCCTGCTCCACCAAGCCCGCTTTTTCACGACCGTCAATCACCTGCGTGATCTGCCGGCTACCCCGCAACCCGAAATCGCGTTTGCCGGGCGCTCGAATGCGGGCAAATCCACGGCGATCAATCTGCTCTGCAATCAGAAGCGGCTGGCATTTGCCAGTAAGACGCCGGGCCGTACGCAGCACATCAATTACTTCTCGGTCGGGCCGGCCGCGGAGCCCGTCGCCCATCTGGTCGACCTGCCCGGTTACGGCTACGCGGAAGTGCCGGGGGCGGCCAAGGCACATTGGGAAGCGCTGCTGTCGAGTTATCTGCAATCGCGCTCGCAATTGCGCGGCATGATCCTGATGATGGATTCGCGCCGGCCGCTGACGGACCTGGACCGCTTGATGATCGAGTGGTTTGCGCCGACCGGAAAGCCGATCCACACCTTGCTGACCAAATGCGACAAATTGACGCGGCAAGAGAGTATTAACGCGCTGCGTGCAACGCAGAAGGGGCTGGCCGAATATCGCGCCGGTGGCTACCAGGGCGAACTCACTGTGCAGCTATTTTCGGCACTCAAGCGGATCGGGCTGGACGAGGCCCACGAGCTAATCGAAAGCTGGCTGATTCCAGATACCGCAGGCGATCCGGCCAGCGCGGAATGAGAATCTAGGGCGCTTGAGGCTGCGTGCAAAACCTTCCCGGCCCCATTTTCGATCGCCCATAAAAAAACCCGCCGCTACAGACGGCGGGCCAAACAGCCTAATCGAAAAAAACGACAGGCACCCGCTCAGGGAGGAGAAGCGGGGAGGTCAGCGCTACGCGCCTTGCTCGAACGGTATGATATACCATTGTCCTGAAAAGAGTTTTTGACAGGAGGAGGCAGGCGCATTTTGTCCTCTCCACGAATTTCACGACATCCAATATGAGCTTCTATCCGCACTACCGTCCGCGCCGCATGCGCCGTGACGACTTCTCGCGCCGCCTCATGCGCGAAAACCTCCTCACCACCAATGACCTGATCTACCCGGTCTTCGTCATCGAAGGTACGAATGTTCGGCAAGCCGTGCCGTCCATGCCGGGTGTCGAACGCGTTTCGGTCGATCTGCTGATGGGCGTGGCCGAGCAATGCGTCGCACTGGGCGTCCCGGTGCTGTCGTTGTTCCCGGTGATCGAACCGTCGCTGAAAACGCCCGACGGTCGCGAGGCGACCAACGAAGCAGGCTTGATTCCACGTGCCGTGCGCGAATTGAAGAAGCACTTCCCGGAACTGGGTGTGCTCACCGACGTCGCGCTCGACCCCTACACGAGCCACGGCCAGGACGGCGTGCTCGATGAGGCCGGCTATGTCATCAACGATGAAACTGTCGAGATTCTCGTCGAGCAGGCGCGTGCGCAGGCCGAAGCGGGTGTCGATATCGTGGCACCGTCGGACATGATGGACGGTCGCATCGGCGCGATCCGCGAGATGCTCGAAAGCGAAAATCACATCCACACGCGCATCATGGCGTACGCGGCCAAGTTCGCCTCGGCCTTCTACGGTCCCTTCCGCGATGCCGTGGGTTCAGCGGCGAACCTCGGCAAGGGCAACAAGATGACCTATCAGATCGACCCGTCGAACTCCGATGAAGCGCTGCGCGAAGTACGTGCGGACATCGAGGAAGGCGCGGACATGGTGATGGTCAAGCCCGGCATGCCGTACCTCGATATCGTGCGGCGCGTGAAAGACGAGTTCCGTTTTCCGACCTACGTGTATCAGGTGAGCGGCGAATACGCGATGCTGAAGGCGGCCGCCCAAAACGGCTGGCTGGATCACGACAAGGTGATGATGGAGTCGTTGCTGGCGTTCAAGCGCGCCGGAGCTGACGGTGTGCTGACCTACTTCGCACTGGACGCAGCGCGGATTCTCCGCGCGCAAAAGTGACGGCGTGAGGCGGCTCGGATGGGCAAGCTGGACTTGATGCTTGCCGTCTGACGCGGTTGGGTTTTCGGCCTGCCTTGTCGCTGCGCTGGTGTTTGCTTACTTTACTGGCTTTGCGGGATCGAAACGGAGGCGCATCCAACCGGTGCGCCTCCATTTTTTATGATTGCGGCGGCGCGCCCACGCGCTCGAGGCTGTGCAGGAACGTGTCAGCCGACTCGTAGCCCACCACGCGCAACACTTCCGCGCCGCTCTGATTGAAGAAAATGATGCCCGGCGGCCCGAACAGGTTGAAACGCTTCAGCAGCGCCTGATCATCGGGGTTGTTTGCCGTCACATCCGCACGCAGAAGATTCAGCTGCTGAAGGCGAGCGTGCACCCGCGGATCGCTGAAGGTGAATTTCTCCATTTCCTTGCAGCTCACGCACCAATCCGCGTAGAAATCCAGCATGGCGGGTTGGGTAGCCGTTTTTACTGCCTGGTCGAGTTGCTCGGATGAGCGCACCGGGGCGAAGGCGAGGTCATTCGCCCCGCCGGACTTCGAGGCGCTCGCCACGTTCGACGCCTCCGCGGCGCCCCCTCGTGCGGCCAGAACGGCCAGTGGTTTCAAGGGATCCGTAGAGCCAGCGGCAAGACCCACCAGCAGCACGGCCGCCCAGATCGTCAGCGCGACGGCGAGGCCCCGGCCCAGTCGCCGCCAGATCGAGCCCGGCAAGCCCGCTGCGGCCGGCGAAAACAGCCCCAGCGCCGCCGCCGCGACCAGCAGCCATAACGTGCTGAGCAGCATCTGCGCAGCCCCGCCAAGGACCGGCCAGACGATCCACAGCGCAGCCGCCAGCAGCACCACGCCAAAGAAAACCTTCACGCCGTCCATCCAGGCGCCCGCGCGCGGCAGCAGCGTTCCCGCGCCGAGCCCGATGATGAGCAGCGGAACGCCGAGGCCAATCCCCATCGAGAAAAGGGCGACGCCACCCAGCACCGCGTTTCCCGTATGAGCGACGAACGCCAGGATGGCAAAAAGCGGCGCGGTCATGCACGCGCCGACGACCAGCGCCGACAGCGCGCCCATCAACGCGACCGCGGCAAACTTACCGCCTGAATGCCCCTGCGATGCGCGCTGCGCGCCGTCTTGCCAGCGCTGCGGCAACGCGATGTCGTAACCGGCGATCAACGTCGCGGCAAAGGCCGTCAACAGTATCCCGAATGCGCCCAATACCCACGGGTTCTGCAGCCAGGCGCCGAGACTCTGGCCTATTAACGCGGCGGCGATCCCCAGCACCGTGTAGACCAACGCCATGCCCAACACATAAGCCAGTGACAGCGTGAAGCCCCGGCCCCGCGTCACTTTCGCGCCCTCGCCGATGATGATCGCGGACAGGATAGGAATCATCGGATACGAACACGGCAGCAGGCTCAAGACGGCGCCTGCGACGAAGAACAGGCCAATCACGGTGAGAAAACTGCCGCCCTGCAACAGCGACTGCGCATAGTCTGCGCTGGTCGTGCGGTCGTACCAGGAACCTGTGGTCGCCCCGCTCGGGTCAGCCGCCGTCTGCCCGACGCCTGCCGCGTTTCCACCGGCGGCTGCAGCGTGGAGTGCAGCACCCTCCACGTGATAGACACGCTCCATGGGCGGATAGCAGATGCCGGCGTCAGCGCAGCCTTGCGAGGTGACAGCAAGGTCGAAGGGCCCCGACGCCTGTTTCACCGGGATGCGGATGGTCAACTCGTTGCGGTACGTCTCGACGTTCTTGTTGAACGTCTGGTCGAACTTGACGTGTCCAGCGGGCAACTGCGGATCGCCAATCGTCACCGTGCCATTGCGGGTCGCAAAGGAGAAGCGCTCGCGGTACATGTAGTAGCCGTCCGCGATCTTGTAGTGAACGAGCACCTCGCCGGGCTGCTCGGTCGCGCTGAATTTGAAGGCCACCGCGGGATCGAGGAACTCGTCGTCCGCTCGCGCAGCGCCACCTCCGGCACAAAGCAGCAATACGACCAAAGATGAAAGCAGGAGAACAACAGCGCGCAGCATGACCTTCGGCTGTCGATAGAGACCGTTAAACATGAAGGGGACGTTGAGTTTCAGCGATGACCCATTGGCCGTACGCCGCAGAAGCGGTTGCTTGCCATGAGAGGATTTCGGGGGTGTCGTAAGGATGATGCGTCTGGATGAACTGCTCGAGTTCTTGCGCGCGGGCGACGCTCGTTTTGAACAGAAGCTGAATCTCGTCCGCCGTTTCGAGCTTACCTTGCCAGTGGTAATTCGAGTGCACCGAGCCCTGCTGGCTGACGCATGCGGCAAGACGGGCATCCAGGACCTGGGCCGCCAGTTTTTCGGCGATGACCGAGTCGGGGACAGTCGTCAGCATCAGGATTACGTTCGCACTCACAGACAGCTCCGGCAAGTCAGGAAAGGCCTCTCGCTATCGTATCACTGGGCTTGATTGGTCGCCGAGGTGAGGGGCAGGATTGCGGGCGTGCCTTCTGGTTTAGTCGGCGTTTGGCTGGGCTGCGCTTCCGCGCTAGTTGTCGTCGCGATGTCGTTGCGATGTCGTCGCGATCGCAGCATGGCCGCCTCGGGCGCGTGTGGGTCCGTAGCCTCGGTCCGGCGCCCACAAACAAAAAGGCCAGGCATTTGCCTGGCCTTTTCGCCGATGCGTGAAGGGAGCTTATTCCGCTTCTTGCACTTCCGTTTCTTCGACTTCCGGACGGTCCATCAATTCGACCAGTGCCATCGGTGCGTTGTCGCCGACGCGGAAACCGAACTTCAGGATACGCAGGTAGCCACCCGGACGGTTTGCGAAGCGCGGGCCCAGCACGTCGAACAGCTTCGAGACCGAGTCACGATCGCGCAGGCGGTTGAACGCCAGACGACGATTTGCCAGCGACGGCTTCTTGCCGAGCGTGATCAGCGGCTCGACGACTTTACGGAGTTCCTTCGCCTTCGGCAGCGTCGTCTTGATGACTTCGTGCTCGATCAACGAGTTGGACATGTTACGGAGCATTGCCAAACGGTGGCTGCTCGTGCGGTTCAGTTTCCGCAGACCATGACGGTGACGCATGTTAATTCCTTCGTTTCAAAGTTTTGGTCCAGCTCTTCTATCGCGCTCGACGAACCGCTAGGTCGCAAGTGCACGGGCCGGTAGTTAAAAAAGGCAAGACGCGGATTTTAAAGGAAAATCCGCGTCTTGACCAGTGAAGCAGCGGGTGACTTTCGTCCCGGATGACTTCTCGAGTTACTTATCCAGCCCTGCGGGCGGCCAGTTTTCGAGCTTCATGCCGAGCGTCAGACCACGCGACGCCAATACTTCCTTGATTTCGTTCAACGACTTGCGACCCAGATTCGGAGTCTTCAGCAATTCGTTTTCGGTACGCTGGATCAGGTCGCCGATGTAGTAAATGTTCTCAGCCTTCAGGCAGTTCGCGGAACGAACCGTGAGTTCGAGATCATCCACCGGACGCAGCAGGATCGGATCGATCTGCGGCGCACGCGACGGTGCTTCAGCCGTTGCTTCCGTGCCTTCCAGAGCAGCGAACACCGACAGTTGATCAACCAGAATGCGCGCCGATTGACGGATCGCTTCTTCCGGCGAAATCACACCGTTGGTTTCGATGTTCATGACGAGCTTGTCGAGGTCGGTACGCTGTTCGACACGCGCGCTTTCTACGGCGTAGCTCACGCGGCGAACCGGCGAGAACGACGCGTCCAGCACGATACGGCCGATGATCTTGGCCGACTCTTCGCCATAGCGACGCACGTTACCCGGCACATAACCACGGCCCTTTTCGACCTTGATCTGCACGTCGAGCTTGCCGCCCTTCGACAGGTGAGCAATGACGTGATCGGGGTTGATCACTTCGCAATCGTGGGCGAGTTCGATGTCGCCAGCGGTCACAACGCCTTCGCCTTCCTTGCGCAGCGTAACCGTCACTTCATCACGGTTATGCAGCTTGAACACCACGCCTTTCAGGTTCAACAACAGGTTAACCACATCCTCTTGCACACCGTCAAGCGTCGAGTATTCGTGAACGACGCCTGCAATCGTCACTTCGGTCGGCGCGTAGCCCACCATCGACGACAGCAGCACGCGCCGAAGCGCGTTACCCAAGGTGTGGCCGTAACCGCGTTCAAACGGTTCCATGACCACTTTCGCATGGCTCTCACCAAGCGATTCAACTGCGATGATCTTGGGCTTCAACAAACTGGTTTGCATAGGTTTTCCTTTTCAATACCCTCGGCTCGTTACACCGATAAGGCTGACCGGTAACAACCTGAAAATAAACAGCCGAGGCGCCCCCTTGCGCGACGCAATCAGGGTACCCCGGCCGTTAATCCGATTACCGCGAATACAATTCGACGATCAGGCTTTCGTTGATGTCGCCAGCGATGTCGCTGCGTTCCGGCTTTTGCTTGAACGTACCTTCGAACTTCTTCGAATCGACAGAAACCCAGCTTGCCAAACCGCCTTGCTCAGCCAGCGACAGGGCTTCGACGATACGCGCCTGCTTCTTCGACTGTTCACGCACGGCAACGACGTCACCTGCCTTCACTTGCATCGACGGGATGTTCGACACCACGCCGTTGACCATGATCGCCTTGTGGCTGACGAGCTGACGCGCTTCAGCGCGCGTCGAGCCGAAGCCCATGCGGTACACGACGTTGTCGAGACGCGACTCGAGCAATTGCAGCAGGTTTTCACCCGTGTTGCCCTTGAGGCGGTCGGCTTCAGCGAAGTAGCGACGGAACTGGCGCTCGAGCACACCGTAGATGCGCTTCACTTTTTGCTTTTCGCGCAGCTGCGTACCGTAGTCGGACGTACGGGCACCCGAGGTGCGGCCATGTTGGCCGGGCTTGCTGTCAAGCTTGCACTTGTCAGCGAGCGAACGACGGGCGCTCTTCAGGAAGAGGTCAGTGCCTTCACGGCGGGACAGCTTGGCCTTAGGGCCGATATAACGTGCCACGTTGATTCCTTCTATGATTGATCACGCGAACTCGCGTTCACGCTAGTCCGAACCCTTTGGGTCGAACGGTGGGCTTAGTCAATTCAATAACGCAAGCAGCCCGCTGTCGCCGGCACACAACCCGGCGGCAACAGGCGCAAGCGAGAGCGCGTCTTAGATACGACGACGCTTCGGCGGACGGCAGCCGTTGTGCGGGACCGGCGTCACGTCGGAGATCGCGGTGATCTTGATACCAAGACCATGCAACGCGCGCACCGCGGACTCACGGCCAGGACCGGGGCCCTTGATCCGCACTTCGAGGTTCTTCACGCCGTATTCCATCGCCACGCGGCCAGCCGATTCGGCTGCGACCTGAGCTGCAAACGGGGTCGATTTACGCGAACCCTTGAAGCCCTGACCACCCGACGTTGCCCAGGCAAGTGCATTGCCTTGACGATCGGTGATCGTGATGATGGTGTTGTTGAACGACGCGTGAACGTGAACCACGCCCTCGGCGACGTTCTTCTTGACCTTCTTGCGAACGCGTTGCGCCGCGGAGTTGTTCGAAGCCTTAGCCATTACGTTTTCCTGTAACTGTCAGTTCCGCTTACTTCTTCAGCGATTGCGCTGCACGACGCGGACCCTTGCGCGTACGGGCATTCGTACGCGTACGTTGGCCACGCAGGGGCAAGCCCTTACGGTGACGCACGCCACGATAGCAGCCGAGATCCATCAGGCGCTTGATGTTCATCGTTGTTTCACGGCGAAGATCGCCTTCAACGATGAACTTGCCGACTTCTTCACGCAGCTTTTCGAGGTCTGCGTCGTTCAGGTCTTTGACCTTCTTCGAAAATGCCACACCAGCAGCGACGCAAATGTCGCGCGAGCGCGTGCGGCCAATACCGTAAATCGCCGTCAGGCCAATTTCGGTATGCTGGTGATTCGGGATGTTAACCCCTGCGATACGAGCCATTGTTTTTCCTCAAACAAAAAGCGCAAGCAAAAGCGCGGCGTTCAGCCTTGACGCTGTTTGTGGCGCGGATCAGAGCTGCAAATCACGCGCACAACGCCTTTGCGCTTGATGATCTTGCAATTGCGGCAAATGCGCTTAACCGATGCCATCACTTTCATGATATTACCCTTTTTTCAAATCACTTCGCCCGGAACACGATCCGCGCACGCGACAGATCGTAAGGCGTCAATTCAACCGTCACCTTGTCGCCCGGCAGGATTCGGATGTAATGCATCCGCATCTTGCCGGATATGTGTCCCAATACGACATGGCCGTTTTCCAGCTTCACCCTGAAGGTAGCATTAGGCAGGTTTTCGATGACTTCACCCTGCATCTGGATCACATCGTCTTTGGCCATAAGTCCTTTCAACGCATCGGGACGCCGCCGCCTTTGAAATTGGCTTTCTTCAGCAGCGATTCATACTGTTGCGACATAACGTACGACTGCACCTGTGCCATGAAGTCCATTGTGACGACGACAATGATCAGCAGCGACGTTCCACCAAAATAAAACGGCACGTTCCAGCGCAGCACCAGGAATTCGGGTAGCAAGCAAACAAACACGATGTAGATCGCACCGGCCAGCGTCAGACGCGTGAGGATGCGGTCGATATATCGAGCCGTCTGGTCGCCCGGGCGGATGCCTGGGACGAAAGCGCCACTCTTCTTCAGGTTGTCGGCCGTCTCCCTGCTGTTGAACACCAACGCGGTGTAGAAGAAGCAGAAGAAGACGATCGCCAACGCGTACAACAACACATACACCGGTTGACCAGGCTTGAGGGCCTCGGCCACGTTGTGCAGCGTGTCTGCGAACCAGCTGTTACGCGACCCCGAACTGAACCAGTTCAGGATAGTTGCCGGGAAGAGAATGATCGACGATGCAAAGATCGGCGGAATCACACCCGACATATTCAACTTCAGCGGCAGATGCGACGACTGCCCGCCGTAAATCTTGTTACCAACCTGCCGCTTCGCGTAGTTCACGAGGATCTTGCGCTGGCCGCGTTCGATGAACACCACCAGGTAAGTCACAGCAGCAATCAGTGCAACCACGATAATCGCCGAGACGGGACCCATTGAGCCGGTGCGAACCAGTTCGAAGAGACCGCCGATTGCATTCGGGAAACCCGCTGCAATCCCGCCGAAAATAATGATCGAGATACCGTTGCCGAGCCCGCGTTCCGTGATCTGCTCACCCAGCCACATCAGGAACATCGTGCCGGTCACCAGCGTAACGACTGTTGTCAGCCGGAACACCATACCCGGATCGATCACCAGAGCCGGCTGATTCTCAAGCGCGACGGCGATGCCGAATGCCTGGAACGTTGCCAGCAGGACCGTGAAGATACGCGTGTACTGCGTAATCTTCCGTTGCCCCGCCTGCCCTTCTTTTTTCAGCGCTTCCATCTGCGGCGAGACGATCGCCAGCAGCTGCATGATGATCGATGCCGAAATATAAGGCATGATCCCAAGCGCGAAAATCGTGAACCGCGAGAGCGCGCCGCCCGAGAACATGTTGAACATGCCAAGGATGCCGCCCGACTGGCTTTGGAACAGCTTTGCCAGCTGGTCCGGATCAATACCCGGAACCGGAATGTGCGCGCCGATACGATAGACGACCAACGCCAGCAGCAGGAACACTGCCCGCCGACGCAGATCGCCAAACTTCGCCGCGCTGCGACCGGGTTTTGCGAGACTCGGACTGTTAGCCAAGTACCTTCTCCGATGCAAATGCTAGTGACGGCAATCGACTTGCGCGTTACTCGGCAAAGGAGCCGCCAGCTGCTTCAATCGCAGCGCGCGCACCCTTCGTCGCACCCAGACCCTTCACAACGATCTTGCGCTTCAGCTCGCCCGTCGCGATGATCTTGGCGCTCTTGATCAGCTCGCCAACCAGGCCAGCTTGCTTCAGAGCCAGCAGATCGATTTCGTCGACCGGCAGCTTTTCCAAATCCGACAGACGCACTTCACCAACGAATTCCTTCGTCAGCGAGGTGAAGCCACGCTTCGGCAGACGACGTTGCAGCGGCATTTGACCGCCTTCGAAGCCCACCTTGTGGAAGCCGCCCGAACGCGACTTCTGACCCTTGTGACCGCGGCCAGCCGTCTTGCCGAGACCCGAACCGATACCACGACCCACGCGGCGCTTTGCGTGCTTCGAGCCTTCGGCCGGCTTCAGGTTATTCAATTCCATTTTCAACTCCTTGAGTCCGGGGTCAGCCGCTTAGCTGATGACCTTAACGAGGTACGAAACCTTGTTGATCATGCCGCGCACAGCCGGCGTGTCCTGCAACTCGCTAACCGAGTTGAGTCGACGCAGGCCCAAGCCACGCACCGTAGCGCGGTGCGTTTCGCGGGTCCCGATCAGGCTCTTGACGAGCTGAACCTTGACAGTTTTATCAGACATGGTGTCCACCTTTAGCCCAGAATTTCTTCGACGGACTTGCCACGCTTCGCCGCGATGTCGCCCGGCGTGGACTGCTTGCGCAGGCCGTCGAGCGTTGCACGAACGAGGTTGTACGGGTTCGTCGAACCGTGGCTCTTGGCCACCACATTCTGCACGCCCATCACGTCGAACACTGCGCGCATCGGGCCGCCAGCGATCACGCCGGTACCGTCCTTCGCCGGGGCGAGGAGGACCATCGATGCGCCGTGCTTACCGTGCACTTCGTGTTGCAGCGTACCGTTCTTGAGCGGCACCTTGAACATGTTGCGGCGGGCTTGTTCCATCGCCTTCTGAACAGCGACCGGCACTTCCTTCGCCTTGCCCTTGCCCATACCGACGCGGCCATCACCGTCGCCAACCACGGTCAGTGCGGCAAAACCGAGAATCCGGCCGCCCTTCACAACCTTGGTCACGCGGTTGACCGAAATCATCTTTTCGCGCAGGCCGTCGTCGCGTTCGTCAGCCTGAACTTTCGCTTGCATCTTTGCCATGACGAATTCTTCCCTTAGAACTTGAGTCCGGCTTCGCGCGCCGCATCAGCCAGCGCTTTCACGCGGCCGTGGTAACGGAAACCCGAACGGTCGAAGGCGACGGATTCGATGCCGGCAGCCTTAGCCTTTTCTGCAATGCGCTTGCCGATCAACGTAGCAGCGGCGACGTTGCCGCCCTTGCCAGTCTGGTCAGCCAATTGAGCACGCACTTCGGCTTCGAGCGTCGACGCGCTGGCGAGCACCTTGGTGCCGCACGGCGAGAACACTTGCGCGTAGATGTGCGTGTTCGTGCGATGCACGGCGAGACGCGCGACCTGCAGCTCAGCGATCTTGACACGCGTCTGACGAGCGCGGCGCAGGCGAGATTGAGTCTTATCCATGATTGCGCACCCTTACTTCTTCTTCGTTTCTTTGAGGATCACAACCTCATTGGCGTAACGCACACCCTTGCCCTTGTAGGGCTCCGGCGGGCGATAGCCGCGCACTTCTGCAGCGACCTGGCCAACTTGTTGTTTATTGATCCCCTTGATCACGATTTCGGTTTGCGTCGGGGTTTCAGCCTTGACGCCTTCCGGCATCTGGTGCACCACCGGGTGCGAGAAACCCAGCGACAGATTCAGCTTGTCGCCTTGCGCCTGTGCGCGGTAACCGACGCCAACCAGCGTCAGCTTGCGCTCGAAACCCTTCGTCACGCCGTTCACCATGTTCGCAACGAGTGCGCGCATCGTGCCCGACATCGCGTTCGCTTCGCGGCTTTCGTCAACCGGCTCGAACTTCAGCGTGCCGTTGTCGTTCACCACTTTCACGAGGCGGTTTGCAGCTTGCGAAATCGTGCCCAGCGGACCCTTGACGGTAATGCGTTCGTCGCTCAGGGCCACTTCTGCGCCTTGCAGCGCGATCGGGCTTTTACCTACTCGAGACATGTTTCTCTCCTTTCGGCCTTAAGCGACGTAGCAGATGACTTCGCCGCCAACGCCCGTAGCGCGCGCCTTGCGGTCCGTCATCACGCCCTTCGGCGTCGACACGATTGCCACGCCGAGGCCATTCATGACCACGGGGATGTCGTTACGGCCGCGGTACACACGCAGACCAGGCTTCGAAACGCGTTCAATGCGCTCGATCACCGGACGGCCAGCGTAGTACTTCAACACGATGTTCAATTCCGACTTCGCACCTTCGGACTTCACTGCGAAATCATCGATATAGCCTTCGTCCTTGAGGACTTGCGCGATCGCAACCTTCACTTTCGACGAGGGCATTTGCACCGAAACCTTCTCAACCATCTGCGCATTGCGGATGCGAGTCAGCATATCGGCGATAGGATCACTCATGCTCATTTACGTTTCTCCTATTACCAGCTCGCCTTGGTCAGGCCAGGGATCTCGCCGCGGAACGCGATTTCGCGAATCTTGTTACGCGCCAGCCCGAATTTACGGAACGTGCCGCGCGGGCGACCGGTAATTGCGCAACGATTGCGCTTACGAGTCGGGTTAGAGTTGCGCGGCAGTTGTTGCAGTTCGAGACGGGCTGCGTAGTGCTCTTCGTCCGACTTGCTCATATCGCCAATGATCGCCTTCAACTCGTTACGCTTGGGAGCGTACTTTGCAGCGAGGCGAGCACGCTTCTTTTCACGTTCGATCAGTGCCAGTTTAGCCACGGTAACCTCAGTTTCTGAACGGGAACTTGAAGCTGGCGAGCAGAGCCTTTGCTTCGTCGTCGGTCTTCGCAGTCGTCGTGATGCTGATGTTCAGCCCACGCAGTGCGTCGATCTTGTCGTAGTCGATTTCGGGGAAAATGATCTGCTCTTTCACACCGATGTTGTAGTTGCCGCGACCATCGAACGCACGACCTGACACGCCACGGAAGTCGCGCACACGGGGGAGCGCAACCGTCACGAAACGGTCCAGAAATTCGTACATTGCCTGACCACGCAGCGTGACCATTGCACCGATCGGATAGCCCTGACGGATCTTGAAGCCAGCGATTGCCTTGCGTGCCTTCGTGATCACAGGCTTCTGGCCAGCAATCTTCGTCAGGTCGCCAACGGCGTTTTCGATGATCTTCTTGTCAGCAACCGCTTCGCCAAGGCCCATGTTCAGGGTGATCTTGGTGATGCGCGGCACTTCCATCACGGACTTGTAACCGAACTTTTCAATAAGGCCGGGTACAACCTTTTCTTTGTAAAACTCTTGCAAACGAGCCATTTTTTTACTCCGCAGCGTCAGGCGCTCAGCTCGGCACCGGTCGTTTTAAGGAAACGGACTTTCTTGTCTCCTTCGACCTTGATGCCTACACGCGATGCCTTGCCATTCGCGTCGACCAATGCGACGTTCGAAATTTGCAGCGGCATCGTCTTGGCTTCCACGCCGCCCGTCGTACCCTTCATCGGGTTCGGCTTGACATGCTTCTTGACGAGGTTGATACCCTCGACCGTCACATGGCTCTCGCCAACGGACAGCACGATGCCGCGCTTGCCCTTGTCCTTGCCGGTGATGACGATAACTTCGTCACCTTTGCGAATCTTGTTCATCGCGACTCCTTACAGCACTTCAGGTGCCAGCGAAACGATCTTCATGAATCGTTCGCTACGCAACTCGCGCGTGACAGGCCCGAAGATACGGGTGCCAATAGGTTCGAGCTTGGCATTCAACAACACGGCGGCGTTGCCATCGAACTTGATCAGCGAGCCGTCTTGACGGCGCACACCCTTGGCGGTGCGAACCACCACGGCGTTATAGATTTCGCCTTTCTTCACGCGCCCGCGCGGCGTTGCTTCTTTGACGGTCACCTTGATGATGTCGCCAATGCTGGCATAACGACGCTTCGAGCCGCCGAGCACCTTGATGCACATGACTTCACGCGCACCCGTGTTGTCGGCCACTTCAAGCCGAGTTTCGGTCTGGATCATGGTTTATCTTTCCCAACTTAATCCGGTCACACCACCATGGCGTACCCGGTCAGTCTTGGTCCCGTCAGCCAATCGGCTGCTTGGGTATGAACAGCAGCGACGGCAAACGAAACCCGCCATCGCAATCCGGTGAATCCTTCGGATCAGACTGGCGCCTGAACCGCTTCCCCCACCAACTTCGCCCGCGACGGGGCTCCCATAAAAGAGGGAAGACCGAGATTATAACAAATAATCCCGGTCTTGCAAGCGAAACTTACTGCGATTTCAATTACTTCTACAACTTTGCGCGTCAGATGACGCGAGCAGCCTCGACCAGGCGAGCCACAACCCAAGCTTTCGTCTTCGAAATCGGACGCGTTTCCTGGATTTCAACGAGGTCGCCCTCGTTGTACGTGTTCGCATCGTCGTGCGCGTGGTACTTCTTCGAACGCACAACGTACTTGCCGTAGATCGGGTGCTTCACGCGGTGCTCGACCAGCACGGTGACCGTCTTGTCCATCTTGTTGCTGACGACCTTGCCGACCAGCGTCCGCTTAAGCGAGGTTTTTACGCTATCGTTCATTTCTGGTTCGCCTTCTCAGTCAGGACGGTCCGCACACGTGCGATGTCGCGACGGACCTTCTTCAGCTGGCTCGTGTTCGTGAGCTGCTGGGTCGCGAGTTGCATGCGCAGGCCGAATTGCGCCTTCAACAGGTCCGACAGCTCCTTGTTGAGCGCGGCCTGATCTTTCTGGTGAAGTTCGGAAGCCTTCATCATTTGCTCCTTAGGCGCCGAGCTGGCGGACGATAACGGTCGTCTTGAGCGGCAGCTTCGCTGCAGCCAGACGGAACGCTTCGCGTGCCAGTTCTTCGGTTACGCCGTCCATTTCGTACAGCATCTTGCCCGGTTGAATCTCTGCGACGTAGTACTCAGGGTTACCTTTACCGTTACCCATACGTACTTCAGCCGGCTTGTGCGAGATCGGCTTGTCCGGGAAGATGCGGATCCAGATACGGCCACCACGCTTGATGTGACGGGTCATTGCACGACGCGCCGCTTCAATCTGGCGCGCGGTCAAACGACCACGACCGATAGCCTTCAGACCATATTCACCGAACGACACTGCGTTGCCGCGAGTGGCGATACCGGTGTTACGACCCTTCTGCTCTTTGCGATACTTTCTGCGTTTCGGTTGCAGCATCGTTATTCTCCAGTCTTCCCGTCACCGCCGGCACCGCCAGCACGACGGGGGGCGCCACGGCGTGCACCTGCCGGACCACCACCTTCACCATCGCGACGCGGACGGCGATCGCCACCCGGGCGTGCGTTACGGCGCGGACGCTTTTCTTCGGCGACTTCTTCCACCACCGGTGCGTCGTTGCGGCCGAGCGTGTCGCCCTTGTAGACCCACACCTTCACGCCGATGATGCCGTACGTCGTCTTCGCTTCCGAAGTTGCGTAGTCGATGTCAGCGCGCAGCGTGTGAAGGGGCACGCGACCTTCGCGATACCACTCCGTACGGGCGATTTCGATACCGTTCAGACGGCCAGCGCTCATGATCTTGATGCCTTGAGCACCCAGACGCATGGCGTTTTGCATCGCACGCTTCATCGCGCGGCGGAACATAATCCGGCGCTCGAGCTGTTGCGTGATCGAATCGGCGATCAGTTGCGCATCGGTTTCCGGCTTGCGGATTTCTTCGATGTTGACGTGAACCGGAACACCCATACGCTTCTGGAGTTCCGACTTCAACAGTTCGATATCCTCACCCTTCTTGCCGATGACCACACCCGGACGCGAGCTATAAATCGTGATGCGCGCGTTCTTCGCCGGACGCTCGATAACGACGCGACCAACCGAAGCGTTCTTCAGCTTCTTCTTCAGGTACTCACGTACACCGATGTCTTCCTGCAACATCGCCGCGAAATTGTTGTTGTTCGCGTACCAACGCGACGCCCAATTGCGGCTGACGGCCAAACGGAAGCCAGTCGGATGAATTTTCTGTCCCATCGTATGACCCCTTAATTCCCGACCGTCACAGTGATGTGACAGGATTGCTTCTCGATGCGGTTACCGCGGCCTTTAGCGCGCGCGGTGAAACGCTTGAGCGACGCAGCCTTGTCGATGTAGATGCTCGTGATCTTGAGCTCATCGATATCGGCGCCTTCGTTATGCTCCGCATTCGCGATCGCCGACAGCACGACCTTTTTCACGATTCCCGCAGCCTTCTTCGGCGAGAACGTCAGAACGTTCAGCGCCTTGTCGACCGGCAAACCGCGGATCTGGTCAGCCACAAGGCGCGTTTTCTGCGCCGAGATGCGGGCACCGCGATGAATTGCTTTCACTTCCATCATGAGCCCCTTATTTCTTAGCCTTCTTGTCGGCTGCGTGACCCTTGAACGTACGGGTCAATGCAAACTCGCCAAGCTTGTGGCCGACCATGTTTTCCGAGATGTACACCGGAACGTGTTGACGGCCGTTGTGCACGGCAATCGTCAGACCGATGAAATCCGGCAGGATCGTCGAACGACGCGACCAGGTTTTGATCGGCTTCTTATCCCGCGAAGCTGCAGCCGCCTCAACTTTCTTCAGCAAATGGGCGTCGCAGAACGGACCTTTTTTTACAGAACGTGCCATTGCCTACTCCTTAACGCTTGTGACGGCGCTGGACGATCATGCTCGTCGTGCGCTTGTTGCTGCGGGTACGATAACCCTTCGTCGGCGTGCCCCACGGGCTCACCGGATCGCGACCTGCAGCCGTCTTGCCTTCACCACCACCGTGCGGGTGATCGACCGGGTTCATTGCAACGCCACGCACCGTCGGGCGGATACCGCGCCAGCGGTTTGCGCCAGCCTTACCGATTTGACGGAGGCTATGCTCTTCGTTGCCAACTTCACCAATCGTCGCGCGGCATTCAACGTGAACGCGGCGGATTTCACCAGAGCGCAGGCGGACCTGAGCGTAGATGCCTTCACGAGCCAGCAGCATCGCCGACGTACCAGCCGAACGCGCCATCTGCGCGCCCTTGCCCGGCAGCATTTCGATGCAGTGAATCGTCGTACCAACCGGAATGTTGCGGATCGGCAGCGTGTTGCCTGCGCGGATCGGAGCTTCCGAACCCGACATCAGTTGCTGGCCAACCGTCACACCCTTCGGCGCGATGATGTACTTGCGCTCGCCGTCTGCGTACAGAACCAGCGCGATGTTCGCGCTACGGTTCGGATCGTACTCAAGACGTTCGACCTTTGCCGGAATGCCGTCCTTGTTGCGACGGAAATCGACGACACGGTAATGATGCTTATGACCACCGCCCTTATGGCGCGTGGTGATGTGGCCGTTGTTGTTACGGCCGGCGGTCGAGGATTGCGAGTCGAGCAGCGGTGCGAACGGCTTGCCCTTGTGCAGATCCTTGTTGACCACCTTGACCATCGCGCGGCGACCCGGCGAAGTCGGCTTAACTTTAACGATTGCCATGATTACTTGGCCTCCGCTTCAAAGTTGATTTCCTGACCGGGCTTCAGGCAGACGTAGGCCTTCTTCACGTCCTTGCGCTTGCCCATGAAGCGGCCAAAGCGCTTGGCTTTGCCCTTCGAGACCAGCACGTTGACGGAATCGACTTCCACCTTGAACATCAGCTCAACAGCGGCCTTCACTTCCTGCTTCGTAGCATCGGGCGCGACTTCGAACACAACTTGCTCGTTCTTGTCGGCCACCAGCGTCGCCTTTTCGGAGATCACCGGCGCGAGCAGGACCTGCATCAAACGATGATCGTTCTTGCGAATCTCGCTCATGACAGCAACTCCTCGATCTGGGCGACCGCAGCCTTCGTGATCAGGATCTTCTTGAAGTAGATCAGCGACAGCGGGTCGGCGTAACGCGGCTCGACAACTGCCACATGGGCGAGGTTGCGCGACGCGAGGTACAGGTTTTCGTCAACCGTGTCGGTAATCACCAGCACGGATTCGAGACCCATCGCCTTGAATTTTTCGGCCAGCAGCTTCGTCTTCGGCGCTTCGAGCGTCAGCTCGTCGACCACCGAGATGCGGCCTTCGCGAGCCAGCTGCGAGAAGATCGAGCAGAGACCTGCGCGATGCATCTTCTTGTTAACCTTGTGCGAAAAGTTTTCTTCCGGCGAATTCGGGAAGATACGGCCACCGCCGCGCCACAACGGGCTCGACGACATACCAGCACGGGCGCGACCCGTACCCTTTTGACGCCACGGCTTCTTGGTCGTGTGCTTGACTTGCTCACGGTCCTTCTGCGCGCGGTTACCGCTGCGGGCGTTAGCCTGGTAGGCCACCACAACCTGGTGAATCAGGGCTTCGTTGTAATCACGGCCGAACACGACGTCCGACGCGCTCACAGCTGCGCCTTCCTGACCATTGGCATTCAGGAGCTTAAGTTCCATTATTTCGCTCCTTTCACGGCGCGCGTCTTCACGGCCGGCGTCACGAAAACCTTGCCGCCCTTAGCACCCGGCACGGCACCCTTGACCAGCAACAGCTTGCGGTCGGCGTCGATACGAGCGATTTCGAGGTTTTGCACGGTTACCGTATCGTCACCCATGTGACCGGTCATGCGCTTACCCGGGAAAACACGACCCGGATCCTGCGCCATACCGATCGAACCCGGCACGTTGTGCGAGCGCGAGTTACCGTGCGATGCACGGCCGGATGCGAAGTTGTAACGCTTGATGGTACCGGCGTAGCCCTTACCGATCGACACGCCTTGCACGTCGACCTTCTGGCCTACTTCGAAGAGATCGGGACCGACCACGGTGCCGTTCGACAGCTCGGCAGCCTTAGCGGCGTCAATCTTGAATTCTTTGAGGACTTCACCGGCTTGAACGCCGGCTTTGGCGAGATGACCTGCCAACGGCTTCGTCACGCGCGATGCACGGCGCGTACCGAATGCAACCTGAACGGCCGTGTAGCCATCGGTTTCCACAGTCTTGATCTGCGTCACGCGGTTGTCGGACACGTCCAGAACGGTGACGGGAATCGAATCCCCTTCAGCCGTAAAGATACGGGTCATGCCAACCTTGCGACCTACGAGTCCAAGGCTCATCGTTTTCTCCATTCCCGACTGCGATTGGTCGGGGCTAATTTACAAAATGCCGGCGATTTTCAGTCTGAAGCAAGCCGACTTTTTTGCGCAAATGCGCGAAAAGCCCACTATTATAGCGAGGCTTTCCGTTTTCCGCAAGCAATCAATGACTTAGCGATGCCACGCACACCGGGCATCGCCTGAGAGCCTTATTGCAGCTTGATTTCCACGTCCACACCAGCCGGCAGATCAAGCTTCATCAGTGCGTCGACGGTCTTGTCCGTCGGATCAACGATGTCCATCAGGCGTTGGTGGGTACGGATTTCGAGCTGGTCGCGCGACGTCTTGTTGACGTGCGGCGAGCGCAGGATGTCGAAACGTTGGATGCGGGTCGGCAGCGGCACCGGACCACGAACGATTGCGCCAGTCCGCTTTGCCGTATCAACGATTTCAGCTGCCGATTGATCGATCAAACGGTAGTCGAAAGCCTTCAGGCGAATGCGGATTTTCTGGTTTTGCATGACAATTCCTTGGAAAGAGCGAGGCGGTCTTGCACCGCCAGATAGAAAAAGAACGTAGGGCCAGACGCTCGCGGGAGCGGGCGCCCGGCCCCGGGCACCTTTACTGCAAATTACTGCAACCGCAAACCCTCGATTTTACTCGAGAATCTTTGCAACGACACCGGCGCCGACAGTACGGCCACCTTCACGGATGGCGAAGCGCAGGCCTTCTTCCATCGCGATCGGGTTGATCAGCTTCACC
>NZ_QVQV01000012.1 GCF_003429005.1 Paraburkholderia sp. DHOC27 | reverse complement strand
ATAGTGCGGATTACCCGTGTGAAAGTAGGTAATCGTCAGGCTCCCCAGCAGCAAACAGAAACCCCACCCCAACAGGTGGGGTTTCTGCGTTTACGGCCTCAGAAAAATATCGCCGCGCAATGCATTCGGGCATCCGGCTGCAGATATCGGCGCAGCACTCAATTGCAAGCTGGCAAACCCTCCAGCATCTCTCTTATCGCCGCGGATAAGCGCATGAACTACATCGCGCATTCAATCAACGGCGCTCGAGATCCCTTCCGTTCGTAAGCCCTTCACCACGACGCAAAGCACGCCGAACAACATCAGATCAAGCGAAACCACCGTCGCAAAGACAACGGCAAGAACACAGCGCCTCGCCCCAAATCCGCCGGATCTGCCAGGCTACGCATCACACGACACCCGCGCCGACAAAAACCACACTCAAATAAATCTTCCAGCAACCACATCAACAGCTGAAAACGCGTCAGGCGGACAAGCCGCCTGACGCACCAAGCGCTACGCGCCCCGCTTGAATAGCCGGATGATGAACAACAGGATGACCGCACCGATCACCGCCGTGATGATCGAGCCAATCATGCCGCCGCCGAGCGAGATGTGCAGCGCGCCGGCGAGCCAGCCGCCGATGAACGCGCCGACGATCCCGACGATGATGTCGACGATCAGCCCGAAGCCGCCGCCCTTGACCAGCACACCCGCCAGCCAGCCAGCAATCGCGCCAATAACGAGCCAAGCAATAATGCCGTGTTCCATAATCAAGACTCCTTGGTTGAGCGTGAAAAATTCACGGTGACAGAGCTTAGTGCAAGGGATTAGCGCAGTCCATATTCAGGACACGGAATTAACAATGTCTGAATATGTTGCAGGAGAATGGGGAAGCGCGTTCGCGCACGAATCGAACAAGAGGCATGGCGCCAATAGCCATGACGAGGAGCCAGAAACGTAAGACGCGCAGTCGCCTGGTTCATTTCGTTCTCGATTATGGGCTGCACAACTGGCGAATCGGCAGTGCGTTATGCACTGAGCATCGTCGTCGCTGAACGCTGTCGTTCGACGCTTTGCTACGCTTGTTATAGGCGAAGCTTTCTTGCGACGCAAGCCTCGCCCCCACAGTCGCGTGCAAGAATTCCGTCAGTTATACGAAGGGTATTTTCGACATCTACGCCCGTCGCAGTCTGACGAAGCTTGCCATCATTCGGGCGTCGGTTCCGCTTCCTTCGCAATCCAGCTCACGCTCGAAATGCTCTTCTCCATACTGATGCGGCTCGCCATCAGTTCGAGCTTCGACTGGTCCTTCGGATGCATTTTCAGCGTGGCAGTAACGCGGATGCGTCCAGGTTCATCAGCGACGTCTTCGCTCGTCAGGCTTTGAAACGAGAGAGGAGTCGAGTACATGGAATTCGACAGCACAGTCCGGATGTGAACCTCATCCTCTTCACGGCACACCACGGTCAGCACGTATTCGCGCACGAGGTCCGCGTTCGAGACCGGCGTGGCATTGATGCTGCGACTGACTTCGCGCAGCACCGTGTTGGTCAACAGCACGATGGCCGTGCCGGCCAATGCCGGACCATAGTGTCCCGCGCCGCACAATACACCCACCGCCGCGGAACACCATAATGTAGCGGCCGTATTGATGCCCTGAATCGAACCCTTGTCGCGCATGATCACGCCGCCGCCAAGAAAGCCCACACCGGATACGACGTAAGCCGCGATCTGCGTCACGCCCGCTGTGCCGTTGCCGGTCAACACGCCAAGCGTAACGAACAGGCACGCACCGCTGGCGACGAGCGTGATGGTGCGCAGACCGGCAGTGCGTTGCCGAATCTGGCGTTCAATACCAATGGCGACGCCGCAGGCGAAGGCGGCGAGTAGCCGGCAGATGAATTCGAGCGTCATGTGATTCGTTTTATGGCGTGCCTCGACGCACAGTTTGAACCGCGTGCGTGACGCCGTTGCTAAACCGGCGCGACGTGTCACACGTGACGACAAGCGCGAGACGGCGTCGCGCAACATGGATGCATCCCGCCGCATGACATGCCGGCTGGCAACGACGAATACAGAATACGGAAGATGATTTGCGGCGCGCACCGTCCGACCGGATGGCAAGACGGCGGCAGGAGAACACTGGCGCGCTGGGTTTGCCAATCAGGCGATCAGGTCGATCGAAGATCGATAACGACGACTGTCCAAGGTCGGGGTCCGGTCAAATGCGTGGGCGAATTTTAGGCAGCGGCATTCAACGAAGTCAACCCGCATCGAATCCAGGAAGCATCGGCCGAACGTCAATACTTTGGCGCACAAGGGTACGTCTTACGCGCATGTTACGAAGCGCCTTCATTTCAAGGCGATGAGAATCGAGGTGTGGCGCTCTCGCCGCAAGGCAGTCACGCCAATTGTGGAGCGTTGACAGGCTGCTATCATAAGGACAGGAAACCATCGGCGCGGATCGTCGGCGCGCCGGACAAAAAGAAGAAGCGGTCGCGTCAACGGTGCAAAAAAGCCCAAACGCTGCTGCGCGAAAAAGACCACGTTGAGCAGATCGGGGAAACATGGACATCAAAGCCGCCTTACTCGGTACCCTTCCGCTATTGGCCATCATTCTGGTGGCCCTTCTCATCGAGCGGACCAATCCGGCTGAAGTACAACCATTGAGGTCGGCGGGTTTCAATCTGGTCTACACGGTGGTGTTCGCCGTGGTGCAGACTGCCGTCGTGCCACTCGTCTCAGTGGTTACGGTTGTCGCGGTCAATGCGGCCGGCGGCGGCTGGATCAAGCTGCCGGGCACGGGATGGGGGCTGCTGTTCGGCGCGTTGCTCTACACCTTTACGCTCGACCTGATGGAATACCTGTTCCATAGGGCGCAGCATCGCTTTCCGGTCATGTGGGCCATGCATTCGTTTCACCACAGCGACACCGCGCTAAACGCCACCACGACCAACCGCCATCATTGGGCCGAACACGGCATCAAGATGCTGACCATCTATCTGCTGGTTGGCGTCATCTTCAAGATAAATCCTGCGATCGTCGGCGTATATGCCGTCATCAGCCTCTACAACGTGTTCCCGCACATGAATCTGCGCATCGGCTTCGGCCGTCTGTCGTTCGCGCTGAACTCGCCGCAATATCATCGTGTTCACCACTCGGTGCTGCCTGAACACTACGACTGCAACTTCGCCGCGCTGTTTCCGGTCTTCGACGTAATGTTCGGCACCTACCGCGAGCCGCGCGAGGGCGAGTTTCCACCTACTGGCCTCGACAACCATAAACGGCCGTCCGGCCTGATTGACGCAATGATCTGGCCTGTCCGGGTCAGGTAGCATTCGCGCCGGCACCCAACAGCCCTGTAAGCGTACTTCTTGAGCGGCCGCTTGCCTGCGCGAACGAACATCGAGTCGCGCTAGCGGCAGAAAACCCGCCAGGTACGACGAATTAGGCCGTCAGCTTCCTATCATCACGCCAGACCGGCGACCTCTGCTGTTTCCGCCTGCTTGCTACACTGTGAGTCCGGCCGCCTGCTCATGGCGTGCAGGCGCTGAAACGCTCACATCACTGCGCAACCTCAAACGCAAAGGCAAGGGCACTGCAATGACGCTTTCTCAGAGAGAATTTGGCCGTACCGGCTGGAATGTGTCGGAAATCGGTTTCGGAGCATGGGCAATTGGCGGTTCGTGGGGCGGCGTCGGCGAAGACGACGCCAAAGCCGCATTGAATGCCGCGCTCGACAATGGTGTCACGTTCATCGACACGGCGGACGTGTATGGCGACGGCCGCTCGGAACGGATCATCCGGGACGTGCTGCGGGAACGCGGCGGCGAGCGTCCCATCGTGGCGACAAAACTCGGGCGCCGGCTGGATCCGCACGTTGCGCAGGCTTATACGAACCGGCAGGCGCTCGCCGGCTTTATCGACAGGAGCCTGTCGAATCTGGGCGTCGACACGCTGGATCTCGTGCAATTGCATTGCCCGCCCACCGAGGTGTACTACTACCCCGAAGTATTCGAGGCGATGGACGAGTTCGTCGCTGCGGGCAAAATCCGCTTCTACGGCGTGTCGGTGGAAAAGGTCGAGGAGGCGCTGAAGGCGATCGAGTATCCCAACGTGATGTCGGTGCAGATTATCTACAACATGTTCCGCCAGCGCCCCGCCGATCTGTTCTTTCGGCAGGCACAAAAGAAAAAGGTCGCGGTCATCGCCCGCGTCCCGCTGGCGAGCGGCATGCTGACGGGTAAGCTGTCCGCGGATTCTGTGTTCGCGGCGGACGACCATCGCGCCTTCAATCGTCATGGCGAGGCATTCGACGTGGGCGAGACGTTCTCCGGCGTGCCCTACGACATCGCGTTGCAGGCGGTCGACGAATTGCGCAGTCTCGTTCCGGTGGATGCCAGCATGGCGCAACTGGCGCTTCGCTGGATTCTCATGGAAGACGCCGTCACGGTCGTGATCCCCGGCAGTAAAAACGCAACCCAGGCCATGTCGAACGTGGCAGGCGCGAACCTGGCGCCGTTGTCCGTCGAGGCCATGCAACGCGTGCGGGAAGTCTATGAGCGCCTGATCGCGCCGCAGGTCCATCAGCGCTGGTAAGCGCTTTCAGAACGATTGAAGAGGGCGCCGCGCCGGACCGGCGGCGTCTGTTTCATATAAAAGCACGCACGTATCAGTCAGCATCCCTAACGGAAATTGAAAGTGTGATCCGCATGCGAGGACGGCCCGTTCGCCGCATCTCCACCATGTCAAAGGTGTGAGACGAGACGATCGGGCATCTTTGTGAGCGGCGCGAGCATCGTCACGGGCTACCTGCGTCTATAACATCAAATCGCAGTCACAGCCCACGCCGTACATCGTGCCCGGCGTCACCGAACCGATTTTCAAAGGGTGTCTGATCATGTCGACTATCGAACACTATGAATACGTTTTCCTCGGCGGAGGAAAGGGTGGCAAGACGCTTGCCATGGAACTGGCGAACGCAGGCAAGCGGGTCGCGCTGATCGAACGCGGCATGATTGGCGGATCGTGTATCAACGTTGCATGTATTCCCACCAAAACGCTCATCCAGAATGCGCGCGTGGCTCATGTGCGCAACGCGCGCACGGGCGAAGGCGACACGGCTGACCGTCCGAAAACCGACATGGCACAGGTGTCCAGAAACGTGCGCGCGGTTGTCGACGGTATGGTCGACATGAATCTCAAGGCCTTTCTCGCCTCGGGCATGGAACTCATCATGGGTACCGGCCAATTTGTCGGGCCGCGCAAAATCCAGGTCCGGACCAACGATGGCGGCGACAGGCTGATCGAAGGCGATCATGTGTTCATCAACACGGGCACGACGGCTGCCGTTCCCGACGTGCCTGGTCTGAGGGATGCGCAGCCGCTCACGCACGTGGAAGCATTGCGTCTGGAGGGACTGCCTGAGCATCTGATCGTGATTGGTGGCGGCTATATCGGCCTCGAGATGGCGCAGGCGTTCCGCCGTCTTGGCAGTCATGTGACGCTGATCCAGAGTGCGCCCCGCGTTGCCATGCGTGAAGACGAAGATGTGACTTCGGCGATCGAGAGCGCCCTCGGCGAAGAAGGTATCGACATCCGGGTCGGCGTCAATCCGGTCAACGTCTCCGGTAAGTCGGGCGAATCCGTGACGGTGGAGCTGAGCAACGGCGAACGTATCGCGGGCACACACATCCTCGTTGCAGCGGGACGTACACCGCTTACGCACGGGCTCGGGCTGGAAGCGGCGGGCGTCGAACTCGACGCGCGCGGTTTCATCAAGGTCGATGAACGGCTCGCGACGAGCGCGCCGAACACGTGGGCGATCGGCGAAGTGGCCGGCACGCCGATGTTCACGCACGCGTCGTTCGACGACTATCGTGTGCTGAAATCACAGCTGTCCGGCGGCAATCTCACCACGAACGAGCGTGCCATTCCGTACGCACTGTTCATCGAACCCGAGCTGGGTCGCGTCGGCCTCAACGAAACCGAAGCCAGGGAACGTGGCATCGAAGTGCGCGTCGCGAAGATTCCCTTGGCCGTGGTGCCGCGCGCCCGCACCAATGGTGCGACGAAGGGCTTCATGAAAGTCCTCGTTGACGCGCACTCCGATCAGATTCTTGGTTTCGCAATGGTTGGCACCAATGCGGGTGACGTGGTGACCGCCGTGCAGATGGCGATGCTCGGCAAACTTCCGTACACCGCGGTGCGTGACGCGATCATTGCGCACCCGCTGATGTCGGAAGGGCTGAACATCCTGTTCGGCAAGGTACCGGCGCGCAGTGGCGGCAACTGAATACTCTGAGTACTCGTGACAGCGAACCCTGTGGTTGGCCGGATTACATTCGCCTGAATGGGCCGACCCAGGTTGAGACGATCGAGCATTTCTTTGAGCGACGCGAGCATCGGCACGCGCGGGCAGCGTCGCTAAATTTGCGCTGTGCTGCGTACGCACGTCACCACGTTGACCCTGCAGCATCGCGGTTGCCGCGATGTCGACCATTATTCTTATAAGGACTCGAACTATGTCGGTCAATGCTGTCGCCAGCAACAACAGCGCCAATCGTTTGCTAGAGAACCTGGAATCCGCGCTCAACCAGGCATCGGACAGTACCGCCACGCAAGCAGCGAATCAGGCCCCGACGTCGCCGTCCGCGGCGACGGGCGAGACCGCAACGCCTGAATCGTCGGCCCAGGTGACGCTCAGCGCCGCCGGGCAAATTCTGGCGCAACTCGCTGCGGCGGGGATTACCTTCACGATGTCGGGCTCGCAGGGAACGCCTCTCTCGCCGGGAAGCCTTGCGGATGTGAACTTGCCGTCGAAAGCGCCCAAGGAGACCGACGACGACTGGGCGATGCAGGTGTGTTCGGCGCTGGCCGCTTCGGGCTTCAATGTCTCGATGACGGATCCGGGTGGCGTCAGCATGTCGGTCGGCCAGATCTCCGCTTCAGCGGGCGCATCCGGCGAATCCATCATGCAACTGGCGCAGCAGACGCAGCAGGGCGGCATCGCTCCGCCCACTCACAACGGCACATACGACGGCAGCATCTCGCAGTCGGACGCCGAGAGTGTGATCGAGCAGTTTGGCGGCACATCGACGCAAGCGAAACAGATCTTCACCGCGCTCGATACCGACCAGAACGGTTCACTGTCCAATGCTGAATTGCTGAGCGCCATCTCCCAGTTTGGCAGCAGCACCGCCAGTACAGAGGTGCAAGCGCTCGAAAAACTACTGGTGCCGGATGGGAGCAGCACGCTCACGGAAGGCGCATTGCTGGGCTTCGAATCGGCGATGGTGGCAGCGGAAAAACCTGCCAGCTGAAAGTCCTCGGTTTAGCCCGTCAGACGATAGCGGTTCGCCAGCCGTCCGCTATTTGTGAAGCAACCTGGCGCGCGCCATTGCACGACGCCTGAAGCAGAAAACCTGCGCTCGACAACGCACCGTCCACGTGGAGCGTAATCCGGACGTATTCATTTCGTCAGCCTTCTTCCCCTTGCATTCATTGAACATGCGATTAATCCACGCTTTTGTCGGCGCGGCATTCCTGCTGTCCGGCGTCGTGCACGCACAGACAGATGCGACTGTCACGCTCCCGTTCGAGACCCATGCCGCGTTTTTCTCGCGCGAAGTCAAGTTGCGCGCGGTTCTGGATCCGCAGGTCTTCACGCTCGACCCAGGCGCGCAAGCTGAGCGCCACTGGCAGGGAATCGAACACGTGGCGGGTGTGCGCAACGCACACGGGGACGATCCGCCCACGAGCCCGCTGTATACGGCAAAAGCTGTCCCATTGAAGATGACGGCGGCGCAATGGTTCGGCGCATCTGGCACGGTGACGTTGGCGTCGCGCGCGGACGGCCGGGAGGACGTGACCCTGGTGCTGCATGGTCTGAAGCCCGGCGGGGTATTTAGCGTCTTTGAAAATCACTTCGATCAGAAGCCGGTTGGCTTTACGCCGCTCGATGGCACGGGAACGGCTAACGCTTTCGTGGCGGACCCGAGCGGATCGGCGCGTGTCACGATGACGGCACCGGCCCGCTTGACGCACGCCAATGCCGTGCTGGTCGTGTATCACTCCGACAACGAAACGCATGGCACCGAGCGCGGCGCACTCGGCGAGACTGCCCATCATCAATTGATCGCCCGTTTGCCATGAGACACAGCGGCGCGGGTGGTCGTTTGCGCCGCCGCGTCGAATTTCGCCTGGAATAATTTCTCGTGGAATAAGCTGCACGCGTCGTCCGTTTACGAAGGCTTTAGACGGGCGACCTCCTGCATTGGCAGAGTCGAAAGCGAATCATGGCCGACGCGCGTGCAGGAAAGAGGCAAGTCTGGTTTACTGCGGACGTGATGAACCACGTGACGCACGACAGGCTGGCTCGATGATGCGCAGCAAACTTCGCATTTCAGCGTACCTCACGCGGACACGCGGACTGGCGAACTGGGGCAACAGAGCCACCGCCCGCCGGTGGCTGTTGGCGTTTGCGTGGCTGTGTGTTTTTGCGTCCATGGCCGCGCGTGCCCAATCGGCTTCCTCACCTTCTACAGATGCCGCCAGCGCACCGGTGGAATGCGCCGGGTCCGCGTCGGTGGATACCGCCAGACCGGACGTAGAAACGTTCCGCTGTCTCACGCCTCACGAGCAGGCTGTGGCGTGGCGAACGTGGATCGACAGTCACGCGCTTGTCTCCCTGCAGGATGATCAAATCCTGCAGCTGATGGCCGTGATGAAACCCGAAGCGTTCGTTGACTATGCGGAGTCCGAAATGATCCCCGGCGACGCCTACGAATACGACATGTTCCGGCAGGAGCGCCTGTTCGGAAGATGGCCCGACCGTCCCGATCATATGCTGATCCGCTATCAGGACAGCCCGCGAAAAATCTACGTGAAGTGGCTTCCAGATGGCGCTCATGCGGGACAGGAAGTCCTCTACGACGAAACCCTGGACCCCGCCAGCATCTATGGACACCTCGGAGGCGCGTTGCACGTCGTGTCTGCGAGGGTCGCCATTGATAGCCGCTTCGCGCGTGCCCAGTCCCGTCACAGCATTCGCGATCTCGGCTTGCAGTTCATCGCGCGCACGCTGGTACACGATGCGAGCAGTTTCCGCGCCGAAGGCCTGAGCGAAAAGCCCACTGGCATCGAACTGATGACCGTGCACGGCACGCGCCAGCTTGCCTGGACATGGACGGCGACGTCCGGCGCGCCGGCGCACTACGCATCACGCGTGCGGCTACTGTTCGATTTGCAGCACCCCTGGCCCGACGGCGAAGCGGCATGGGACGAGCGCGGCAGGATGATCGAACTGATCCAGTTCGAAAACGTCGTGCCGCGCAACTGGGACGCCTCAGCTTTTGATCCGCACAACCCCGACTACGCGTTCCATTGACCTTATCGTTTTCGGCCGCCCGCGGGCGGCCGAAACAGCGGACACATCCGGTCATGAACAGAGGCTCAGAAGGCGCCGTGCAATGTCACGAACGCGCTCAAGGGTTCACCCACATATGCGCCGGCAGCGTTAGCCGCCACGAAATAGCGCCGATCCGTGAAATTGTGGACGTTGAGATCGATGCCCCACTTGCGCGCCTCGTAGCCGAAGGCCGCGTTGGCAATCACATAGGATGGGATGGAATTGACGTTGGTAATGTCGCTGTAGCTTTTGCCCACGTAATTCACGCCTGCTCCAACGTGAAAGCCCGGTATGCCTGCAATCGGAAATTCATAAGTAGTCCATAGGTTGGCCATGTAAGCTGGCGCGCCTTGAGGATGATTGCCCACAGACGTGATGCCTTGCGGATTGTCCGTGATAACCGCGTGTTGTGCGGTCACGTTAGCGAGCACATGCAGATGATCCGTGACGGCGGCATCGAACGACGCCTCCGCGCCTTTCGTGCGCTGGCTGTCGAAAACGACAGATTCGACGTCATTGAGCGTGACGGCCGCCGCCACGTTGTCGCGCGAGACATCGAAAAGGGCCGTGTTCAGCACGATGCGATCTTCGAGGAACGAGAATTTGACGCCCACCTCGTATTGCAGCGCCGATTCGGGTGCGCCGATGCCGTTCTGGGTGTTTTCAGAATTGAAGTTGGCGAGATGACTTTTCGATACGCCGACATACGGTGACATCCACGGCAACAACTTGTACAGCGCGCCGAGATTCCAGCTGACCGGCGCGTTGTTCTGCGTGTAGCGGACATTGGCGAGCAGAGGCTGGCCATTGCTGTCGAACCGTCCCGGCACCGAAACAAGCGGCGTGAGCGACGTGTCCCACCAGTCCTGGCGCACGCCGGCGCGAATCTTAAGCTTGTCGGTTACATCGATCTGGTCGGTCGCGTAGAGGCTGTAGTAGTTCGCAGCCAGTTCGTCGTCGTCGCAGGAATGCTTGGCATCGCAGAGGAATGTCAGGTTCGCCAACGACGTCTCTGGCGGCACGGGCGCGAAAGCGTCGGTGATATTCGGCAGATCGGCGGTGCTTCGGCTCGTGTCGATGGTCTGATGCTGGAATTCGAAGCCGGTCAGCAAGGTGTGCCCGACGCTGCCGGTGCCAAATCGCCAGACGGGTTCCAGTTGATAGTCGAAGCTGTTGTCATTGTCATCCTGCTCGCGCAACTGGCGCCCGACGACTTCATTGCCAACGATCTTCGTGCTCGTGCTGTCGCCATTGCCCAGCACGTCAAGCGTACGGTGCAGATAGGAGAAGCGATTGTTGATGGTCAGGAAGTCATTGATCTTCCAGCTATCCGAGAGGGTGGGGCGCACGAAATTTTCGTTGGCGAAGGCAAATGGTGTCGAATACTTCGAGTCGATCGACACGTCGCTGATGGGCGATCCGTGAAAATAGATCAGGCCGTACGAGTCAGGTGTTTCGTGAAGCTGCCGTAGATCGAGCGCGAAATCGATCGTATGGTTGCCGAGTTGCCACTGCAACTGCGGCCGGATTTCATCGTCTCGACTGTACAGATCGCGAAAGCCGTCGGCGCGCGAGAAGGTGGCATCCAGCCGGTAGTTCAGCCCCGCGATATCGGTCGGGCCGGTGAGGTAGTCCGTGTTCGAGACAGTGCCGAACGAACCGGCTTCAATGCTTGCACCGTAATAAAGTTCGGGGGAGGGCGTGTAATGAACCAGGTTGATGGTCCCACCCGGCGGCCCGCTGCCGAAGAGCGCGGAACCCGGTCCTTCGAGAATCTCGATCCGTTCGACGCCATTCAGTGAGTGCGAGATGCCGCCGAGCAGATCGCCGTCTGAGTAGCCGTCGCTATAGATCTGCGCGTTCAGGCCGCGGATCAGGAAGTGATCGTAGTAGCCTTTGCTGTCCTGGCCGCCTGCATTGATGCCGCTGGCGTTGCTCACGCTGTCGCGCAGCATGGTGGCGCCCTGTTCTGAGAGCAGAGCGCGCGGGATCACCTGGACGCTTGCGGGGAGGTCCTGCAGTTGCGTACCGGTCTTGCTGACGCCGGTGACCTGCTTCGGATCGTCGACGTTGTCGTTGCCGCCATAAGGACCGTAATCCACGGGCGTTTTACCTTCGACCCTGACCGCCGGCAGGGTGGTGACGGCAGTGGGCGAAGCCTGCTGCGCCCAGGTTGGCGTGGCTGTGAGCAGCGTCACTATTGAAAACACCGGGCCGACCGCGTACCTGCGTGCGCTGGCCTGGCGCATCGTCTCTCGATGCCTCTTGTCTAGCATGTTGGCTTCCTCGTTCGTTGTTTGATGCCAGATGGCTTACGGTTTTCCCCACAAGGGCGCGGCTGTGAGATCGACCTTGCGGCAGCCATTTACTGTCACGATTTCGTAATGCAAATAGAAGTGATTCGCATTAGCGGTTAACCAAACGAGGGAACAAACGGATTTATTCCATGCAAAGAAACTTTTTTGAGGTAAGGGCGTGGCGGGTTGCTGAGGTGTCTTTGAGGTCAGACGGTACTTGCGCGGGTGGTGATGGTCATCTCAAATTAAATATGGAGTACGAAACTTGACAGGGTGCATCCCGGAAAACAAACTGGCCGATGCCCTGAATCACGTTAGTCAGTCAATGCGCCATGCTTTTCACGGCGCCTGTCCCTCTGAGTTCTTTCCCCATAGTCCGGCGCGAGCGCGCCACTCAGCAGGACGCGGTCACCTGGTGACCCGTCTGCGGCGTGATTCTCTTCTAGTGATTGACCCAATTGAGGATTGCATGAACAAGAAAACTCTCGGCGGCATCGTCGCCGGCGCACTGATCGCTGTGTCCCCGCTCGTTGCTTCCGCGGCCGAAACGCTGCCGGCATCGTTTGAAGGCCGCAGCGTGTTGCAGGCAGACGGCGTGGTGAAGAGCATCGACCAGGCTCACCACGTCGTTACGGTCGTTGATCCGCATGGCGCCGTGGCGTCGTTCAACATCACGGACAACAGCAACCTCGCGCAGATCCAGTCCGGCAGCAAGGTGCTGGTTCACATGACCCGTATGGCGCTAATCAGCGCGAGCCACGGCGCGGACGCGACGGCACCGTCGACACCGCAAAACGTGTCAGCCGAAGTTCAGGGTGTCGATCACGCATCGGGCGTCATTGCCCTGAAGAGCGCGGACGGTTCCGTGTTCCATATTCAAGGTGGCGATCTGGCAAAGGTGGCAAGCCTGCAGCCGGGCACGCACGTGCGGGTCGCGTATGCGCCGCAAGTCAGCGTAGGTGTAACGCCGGCGCAATAAGCACCGCGTAAGACCAGCGTGGAGCGGTTCGATGATGAACGCTCCACGCAGATTGTTTGAAGTCACTCAGCTGTTTGTCGCCATCCGGTTTCATGCCGGATGCCACTGGCAGCGCGTTCTGTCGCCGCCATCTTCTTCGCCGCAACTTCTGCTGTACGTCCCGCCTCAACTCCTGCGGAAAGTCCTGCGGCAAATCCCACTTCAGGTGCCATCACCCGGCATCAAACGCAACCGCGTAATTTCCGATGGGGCGCCGAGGCGCTTGGGCGGTCCCCAATATCCCGTTCCGCGGCTCGTGTAGACCCACAGCCCGTTCAGCCGTGCAAGGCCGGCCGTAAATGGCTGCTGTAAGCGCACGAAGAAATTCCACGGAAAGAACTGGCCGCCGTGCGTGTGTCCCGATAGTTGCAGGGTGAAGCCAGCCTCGGCGGCGGCTTCGGCGGAGCGCGGCTGGTGAGCCAGCAGCACCTTGATCAGCACGTCGCCCGGTGCGCCGTGCAGGGCAGCAACCGGATCGCTGCGATGGGCGGGATCGAAATGGCCGCCCGAAAAATCGGTGACGCCCGCGATCACGGCACGCGCGCCATCGTGTTCGACCACGACATGCTCGTTGAGCAGCACATGCAGCCCGAGGCGGCGAAACTCCTCGATCCACGCGTCCGCGCCGGCGTAATACTCGTGATTGCCCGTCACCAGATAGGCCCCGTGCCGTGCACTGAGCCGCGCTAGCGGCTGGGTGTGGGCGCTCAGTTGCGGCACGCTGCCGTCCACCACGTCGCCGGTGACGGCAATCAGATCCGGCTTCAGACGATTGACCGCGTCGACGATCGCGTCGACATAGCGGCGCTTGATGGTCGGGCCCACATGAATGTCGCTGATCTGGACGATGGTGAAGCCTTCGAGTGCGCGCGGCAGGTCGTCGATGGGTATTTCGATCGTGACCACCCGCGCGCGACGCCGCGCGTTGATCAGGCCGACCGTGGTCGAGAGCAACGCCAGCAACGGCACTGCCGCCGCCGACCCCGTGCGCCACTCAGCCAGCGCAATGGCATGCGGCCAGATGGCGTCGACCGTCAGCAGCGAGGCCAGCATCAGATCGCGCGCGAAGGTGAGCACCAGCAGCGACGAGAAGAAGCCCATTGCCAGCAGACCGACCCAGGCGGCGCGATCCGCGAACGGTTGCTGTTCGATCGTGCGCGCGAGCATGCCAAGTGGAATCAGCAGGCAGGAGAGGACGAGCCATGACGCGGCCAGCCAGCGGCCGATCGGCTCGACTGGCAGATCGGGGATGATTCTCAGGCCGACGTAAATGTGCAGCAGAACGCCAATGCAGATGAAGCGGACGAGAAACGATGTGCGGCGCATAGGAGAGGTCGAAGGCCGAAGGGGTGCTGGAGGCGAGAGCGAAACGCTGCCGCGTCCATGCGGGGTTGCCGGCAAGGCAAATCATTCTACCGGCATGCGGTTAGACTTGTTGGCGCTTGCGGATTTCCGGCGCGCATAAAAGAAAATAGCAACGAAAAATGACAGAGCAAGCGGGTGACTGGTCCGCTGCCGCCGCGCATTCCATAATAGCGAGGCGTCCTGATGCTGAACCGCTTCCGCAGGCGCCTCGCCAGAAAGCCCATGCACGACTCGCACGATCTATTCGACGACCTCCCCAAGCCCGACGTGGCTTGGTATCCCGACTGGCTCGCAGCCGATGAAGCCGCACGCGTGTTTGCGCAAATCGTCGATGAGGTGGCGTGGCAGCAGGACACGATGGGCACGCCGGCGGGGCGCGTGCCGCTGCCGCGCTTGACGGCCTGGCAGGGCGAGCCCGAAGCCGTGTATGTCTACTCCGGCATCCGTAACGTTCCGCAAAGCTGGACGCCCGCCGTGGCCGAGTTGAGGACCGCCGTCGAAGCAACCGCCGGCTGCCGCTTCAACAGCGTGCTGCTCAACCGCTACCGCAGCGGTACGGACAGCATGGGCTGGCATGCCGATCACGAGCCGGAGCTGGGCACACAGCCGGTCATCGCATCGGTAAGCCTGGGCGTGGCGCGCACATTCGACTTGCGGCACAACAAGAGCGGCGTCGTGCAGTCGTTCCAACTCAAAGGTGGCAGCCTGCTGGTGATGAAGGGCGACACCCAGGCGCACTGGCGACACCGGGTGCCGAAAGAGCCGCGCGTGACAGGCGAACGCATCAACCTGACGTTTCGCTGGGTGTCGGCGCGGCGCTGATCGGCTTTCAGAAAACACCGCAATTGACCTGACGCGCGGCGGCAGATTCGCCTAAGCGCGCCCACCTTCGCTCAATCTCGATTCGCCGTATCGGCTTACAGAAGAGGTATGCCTGACTGCGGCATCCGTTCCCGGTCGCTATACCAAAATTGGTATCAAGGGCGCAAATCATGTGATTGGACGCCCGCTGCGTGAGCCTCTACGCTTGATCACGATCCCCGTTGATACCTCGCCGCTGGCGGTCACGGGGTCGCCAGCACAATAACGATCAGGAGACAGTCATGGCGAATTCACGACGTGCCGCATGTCGTGTGTTGGGCGCGCTCGCACTCAGCGCAGGCATCGGGGCGCTGACCCTCTCAGCGTCCGGCGCATATGCTCAGGACAAACCCATCACTCTCGGTTTCGCGCAGGTCGGCGCCGAGAGCGCATGGCGAACCGCTAATACGGAGTCGATCAAGTCCGCCGCCGCGGACGCCAAGATCAACCTCAAGTTCTCGGATGCCCAGCAGAAACAGGAGAACCAGATCAAGGCCATGCGCTCGTATATCGCGCAGAAAGTCGACGTGATCGCGTTTTCGCCGGTGGTGGAATCCGGCTGGGAGCCGATCCTGCTGGAAGCGAAAGCCGCGAAGATCCCCGTGATCCTGACCGACCGCAACATCGACGTGAAAGACACCTCGCTCTACGTGACGATGATCGGCTCGGACTTCATGGAAGAAGGGCGGCGCGGTGGCCACTGGCTCGAAGACCACTATAAAAGCGATCAAGGCCCGATCAACATCGCCGAACTGCAGGGAACGGTTGGCTCGGCGCCGGCCAACGACAGGCACGCCGGTCTGATGGAAGTGATCAAGGACGATCCCAAATTCAAGATCATCGCCTCACAAAGCGGCGACTTCACCCTGGCTGGCGGCAAGCAGGTGATGGAGGCATTTATAAAAACTTACGGAAATAAAATAAATGTAGTTTATGCGCATAACGACGATATGGCGCTCGGTGCCATCCAGGCGATGGAAGAAGCAGGCATGCACCCAGGCAAGGACATCACCGTCGTTTCCTTCGACGCCACCAAGGGCGGCTTCCAGGCAATGGCCGCGGGCAAGATGAATGTCGACGTCGAATGCAGTCCGTTGCTTGGACCGCAGTTGATGTCGGCGGTCAAGGACGTAGTGGCCGGAAAGCAGTTGCCCAAGCGCATCCTGACCCAGGAAACGGTCTTCCCGATGAGCGTCGCCGCGCAGACGCTGCCTAACAGGAAGTACTGAGCGGAAGTATTGAGCGGAAGTATTGAGCGGAAGTATTGAGCGGAAGTATTGAGCGGAAGTATTGAGCGGAAGTATTGAGCCTGAGCATCAGACGCAATTAATCAGGCATACTGAGTAAATAAGTTGCTGGCGTCCGACACGCGCCTCGCGCAACACAAAACGTTTCTCCAGTGTGGTGCCTGGCCGCCCAGCTGTTGCCGCAGCGGGCGGCTTCTTTTCCATTCATCGAGCGAGGTCCATGGCCCACCCGACTCCTCCCATTGCCGATTCCCCGGAATCCGAACCTGGTTCTGATCCGGCGTGGGCGCACCCCTCCGCTCAGCCAGGCGAGATCCAACCTATCCTCGAAACCGCTGGTGTGAGCAAGACTTTCCCTGGCGTGAGGGCGCTGCACAACGTCGATTTCCGTCTGTTTCCCGGCGAGGTGCATACGCTGATGGGGCAGAACGGTGCCGGCAAATCTACCTTGATCAATGTACTGACCGGTGTGGTCGCGCCCGACGCGGGCGTGGTGCGCCTCGCGGGGCAGGCCGTGGCCTTCGCTTCACCGCAGGAAGCGGAAGCGGCCGGCGTGCGGACGCTGTATCAGGAAGTGAATCTATGCACGAATCTCTCGGTGGCGGAGAACGTGTTTGCCGGCCGTCAGCCAAAGCGTTTCGGCGCCATCGACTGGCGCGAAATCAAGCGCAGCGCACAGGCGGCGCTGGCGCGGCTGGACGTTTCGCTGGACGTCACCAAATCGCTGGATGCGTATCCGATCGCCGTGCAACAGATGGTGGCCATCGCACGCGCTATTTCCATCGACGCCCGCGTTCTGATTCTCGATGAACCCACCTCGAGTCTGGATGACAGCGAAGTCGCTCAGCTTTTCAAAATACTTCGGCATCTTAAGCAATCGGGCATTGCGATCCTGTTCGTCACCCACTTTCTCGAACAGACCTACGCGATCTCCGACCGCATCACGGTGATGCGCAACGGCGAGCGCGAGGGCGAATATCTGGCGCGAGATCTTTCGGCGGATCAGCTGGTCGCGAAGATGGTCGGCCATGAGCGAATGAGCGCGCGTCTGAAAGAAGCGGCGCACGAGCCGCCAGAGGACAAGGCAGCCGTGCCGCCCTACGTCGAACTGCGCGGCGTGGGACGTCGCGGCATGATGCAGCCCGTCGATCTCGACGTACAACCTGGCCAGATTCTCGGGCTGGCCGGCCTGCTGGGCTCAGGGCGGACCGAGACCGCGCGTCTGCTGTTCGGCGCGGACCGCGCCGATAGCGGCACGATCAGCGTGGGCGGTCGTGCCGTGCGCATGCGCTCACCACACGATGCGGTTGCGCTCGGTATCGGCTATTGCCCGGAAGATCGCAAGAAGGAGGGTATCGTCGCCGAACTGTCGATCCGCGAGAACATCATGCTCGCGTTGCAGGCGCAGCGCGGCTGGCTGCGCAAGATCAGCGGCGCCCGGGCGCGCGAACTGGCCGAATTGTGGATCGAGCGGCTCGGCATCAAGGCCGCGGACGCCGAGCAACCCATCGGACTGCTCTCCGGCGGCAATCAGCAAAAGGCCTTGCTGGCGCGCTGGCTGGCCACCGAACCCAGACTGCTGATCCTCGACGAGCCGACCCGCGGCATCGACGTCGCCGCGAAATTCGACATCATGGATCGCATGCTGGCGCTATGCGCGGACGGCCTCGCGATTCTGTTCATCTCGTCCGAGGTGAGCGAAGTGCTGCGCGTCAGCCATCGCGTCGCGGTGTTGCGCGACCGCCGCAAGATCGCGGAAGTGGCGGGCAATGCGTCCAACGAGGACAACATCTACCGGCTGATTGCGGGGAGTGGCGAATGAAGATTACGACGTGGTTCAGCCGCGATGGTGCAGAGCGTCCGCTGGTCTGGCCGTGCGTGACGCTCGTGTTGTTGTTCCTGCTGGATCTGTGGGTGAATCCGCATTTTCTGGCGCTGCGGGTTCTGGACGGTCACCTGTTCGGCGCGCCCATCGACATTCTGAATCGCGCGGCGCCGCTCGTGCTGGTGGCCACAGGTATGACGCTCGTAATCGCCACGCGCGGCATCGACATTTCCGTGGGTGCAGTGGTGGCGATTGCCGGCGCGGCGGCCGCCACGGTGCTGGCCACGCAGCCGTTCCCGAGCGCCGGGCTGATTGCTGAGGCGCTGGTTGCCGCGTTGATCGTCGGCATTTTGAGCGGCATGTGGAACGGCATGCTGGTCGCGTACGTGGGCATGCAGCCCATCATTGCCACCTTGATCCTGATGGTGGCCGGCCGGGGCGTCGCGCAGTTGCTGACGGGTGGCCAGATCATTCCCATCGGCGCGCAGGGTTATCTGTTCGTGGGCGGCGGTTATCTGCTGGGCGTGCCGTTTTCGGTCTGGGTGGCAACCATCGCCGTGCTCGCGACGGTGCTGCTCATCGAAGGCACCGCGCTCGGCCTCTTTATCCGCGCGATCGGCGTGAACCCGGTGGCGACGCGCCTCGTCGGGCTACGCTCGAAAGCCATCGTATTTGCCGTGTACGGTTTTTCCGGTCTTACGGCGGCATTGGCAGGCATCCTCATCAGTTCGAACGTGCGTAGCGCCGATGGCAACAACGCCGGCCTGCTGCTCGAACTCGACGCGATCCTGGCAGTGACGCTGGGCGGTACGTCGCTGCTCGGCGGGCGCTTCAGTCTCGCGGGTACGGTGCTCGGCGCGCTCATCATCCAGACGCTCACCTACACGACCTATTCGATCGGCGTGCCGCCCGAAGCCACGCTGGTAGTCAAGGCCGTGGTGGTGCTGGCGGTGAGTGTGATCCAGTCGCCGTCGGCCCGCTCGCTGGCCATGTCGCTGTTTCGTCCGCACGGGGTGGCACGATGAAACGACTCGTCGATATCTGGGCTCGCATCTTCGATCCGCGCACGCTGCCCATCGCCGTCACGATCCTGCTGTTCTGCGCACTGTTCGCGTTCGGCTCGGTGATGTACACCGGTTTCTTCTCGCTCCAGGTCCTGCTGGATCTGCTGATCGACAACGCCTTCCTGTTGATCGTCGCAATTGGCATGACCTTCGTGATCGTCTCGGGCGGCATTGATCTATCGGTTGGCTCGGTGGTGGCGCTGACCACGATCGTCGAAGCCGTGCTTTCCGAGCGCATGCATGTATCGGTGTGGATCATCCTGCCCATCGTACTGGTGATGGGGGCCGTGTTCGGCGCAATCCAGGGGGCGCTGATCCACTTCTTCCGCCTGCAGGCGTTTATCGTGACGCTGGCCGGTATGTTCTTCGCACGCGGTTTGTGTTTCCTCATCACGACGCAATCCATCACGATCACCGATCCCACCTTCAAGGCCATCTCTGCCTACCGTCTGCCGCTCGGCACGGGTTCGGTGAGTGCCAATGTGCTGATCGCGCTTGCGATGCTCGTCGTGGCGATCTTCGTCGCGCATTTCACGCGCTTCGGACGCAACGTCTATGCGGTTGGCGGCAATCCGCGCTCCGCGTTGCTGATGGGCCTGCCGGTTGCGCAGACGCGGATCGGCGTCTATGCGTTGAGCGGCTTTTGCTCGGCGCTCGGCGGCGCAGTGTTCACGTTCTACGTGTTGTCGGGCTACGGCCTGCAAGGGCAGGGCATGGAACTGGACGCGATCGCCGCGACGGTGATTGGCGGCACGCTGTTGACGGGCGGTGTCGGCTACGTGATCGGCTCGCTGTTCGGCGTCGGCATCCTCGGCACGATTCAGACACTGATTACCTTCGACGGCACGCTCAGTTCATGGTGGACGCGCATCGTGATCGGCGCGTTGCTGTGCGCGTTCTGCCTGTTGCAGCGGCTGATCGAGCGACACGCGCGGTCAGTGGGTCGGCCAGGAGGCACGGCGGGCGCCGTGGCTGCACCGTCACGCGAACGCGGACGTCATGACAACGCGGCGAGCGATTCGCAGGTGACCGGAAGGGTGCCACGTGACGCGCTGGGGAAGGTCGTAGGTTCTTGATATGCCAGCAGGTACACGCGGCCGTGGCACAAAGCGGCCCGGAAAGAGTGTGGAAACACTTGGGGAAGAAAGCGCGGCCAGAGCGGCGTAGAGCCTGCTTCTCGCCGCGCCGCACCACCGCAGCACGACTACACACCCCCCGCCGCATCGAGCCGGCGACGCAACGTCGCCGCCCAGCGCTCCGGCGCAAGACTGCTCGCAGCAATCGCCGTCACCTCCGGCCATTGCTCGCGCACGATATCGGTCAACACCTGGCCCGGCGGCGCTTCGAACAAAACCTGCGCGCCGATTTCCAGCATCACGGAGAGCGCGTCGAACCAGCGCACGGTGTAGCGCATATTCGTGGCGAGGTCGGTGCGGATGGCGTCAGCCGTATGCAATGGCCGGCCACCGCGATTGCCGATGTAGAGACTTTGCGGCGCGTGAAAAGGCACGTCACGCGCATAGTCGATCAGTTCGTCCGCGGCATCAGCGAGCAATTCGCAATGCGACGGCACGTTCACCGCGAGCCGCGTCGCCTTGCGCGCCCCTGTGGCGAGTGCGCGGGCAATCAGCGCATCGAGCGCTGCGTCGGAACCGGCCATGACGATCTGCCGTGGCGCGTTCACGTTGCCAACATAAGTGCGCCCGTCACCTTGTTGCGCCTGCTCCAAGGCCAGCTTTTCCAGTTGATGCTCGGTCAAGCCGGAAATGGCGGCCAGGCCGTATCCCGAGGGGTAGGCCGTTTCCATCAATTCCGCACGCTTGCGCACCATGCGCAGCGCGTCGCCGAATTGCAGCGCGCCGCAACTCACCGCGGCGGCATAGGCACCCACGGAAAGTCCCGCGCTTACGTCGGGCGTGAGCTGCGCCCCGGCGAGCACGCGTAGGCTCGCAACACCTGCCACCACGAGCCCGATCTGCACGGCGACCGTCGAGCGCAACGCGTCGTCGCTATCGAGTGTCAGGACATCAATGCCGAGGGCCTGTGATGCTTCGTCGAGGGTATCGCGCACCACCTCGAGCGACGGCAGACGGTGCAGAAAATCTGCGGATTGCGCGCCCTGGCCGGGAAACTGTAGCGCGAGCATCACGTCTGCCCGGCTTGAGTCGCCCACGGATCGGCGAGCAGCCGTGGACCTTGCGCATGACGTGCCATCACGCGCGCTCTGCCGGAGGCCCACTCGGCGAGTGCGACGCCACCAGCGGGCGTTTCGAGTTGCACGTCGACACGGCTGCCGGCGCGCAACGCGTGAGCCTGCAGCTCGGTAAAGAGTTGCGTGGCCTCGTCGCGTGAAAGATGGTTTGGAGTCCGGATCAATAGATCGAGATCGCTCGTCACGCTAACCGTGGGGACTTGCGTCGCCAGTTCGAAGCCTGCGCTGCCCGTGGGACCCCACGCAAATCCTCGCAGCGTCAGCGCTTCGCGCCGCAATACGTCGAGCGTGGCAAACGCGGGCAGTGCGCGGCGCCCAATCGCCGCCGGCCAGCTGGCAGCAAAATCTTCCGGGGAGATGATCTCCACGATATCGTCGGCTTCCGCCCATGTGGCGTAGCGTTGCGCGCGATTCGCGCCGCGCATGCCCACCGCCACCACACCGAACGCGGCCGGCGCGCGCCGCACCACCGCGAATGGCGCACGCGCGAAGGCGTAGCGTACCCACTCGGGCTCGCCTTCCGGTTGCGGCAGGCGACGCAGACGCAGCAGATCATGCGCCCGCCAGCGGGTGTCGCAGGACAACGCGGCGCTGGCGTCGAACGGCGCGGGGGCGCACGTTGGCGACATTACGCAGCGTCCCACTGCTGCGCGAGACGCCGGCGCACTTCGATGGAGGCCGCGCGGTTCTTCTGCGCCATTTCAGAGTCGAGACGGCGCGCGAGACCTGGCTTGTCGTCGCGAGCGCCGCGTACCGCATTGCTGAGCACCTGGCGCACGTTTTCGATGTGCGCGGCGGTCGGCGCATCGGCGTCGACACCCATGATCAATTCATCGAGCAGGCCGAGCTTGGCAAACGACGCCATCGAATACGACATCGGCACGATGGTTTCGCCGAGTGCTTCGAGCGCTTCGACCGTACGACGCGTCACGCGTGCGGCCGCTTCCTTGCCCATCGCATGCACCATCGTGCCGGGCGCATCCAGCGCGACGATCCGGTTGGCCTGGTAGCCATGTGCGAGAAACGCGCCGGACATGGCGGGCCCGACGATCATCGCAACCACCGGATGGCCGGCGTTGCGTGCGGTCGCGTAAGCATCCACGGCGGCCGCGCACGCAAGGTGAACGCCAAGCGTCTCTTCGCGGTAGCCATAGGCCTGACTCTTCACGTCGACAATCGCCACGATCGGACGGCGCGTGCTGGCCTTCTCATCGAGCGCAATCACTTCGCGCACGGCGCGGGCGAGTTGCCAGCCCTGTTCGAGGCCAACCACGTTGTCGACGGCGCGCGGAAAGCGGTTGTGCGGGTCGGGCACCACGGTGATAAAGCGCGCGGTTTCATTGCCGAGCGCGGCGTCGCCGCTCCACACCGGCGCGGCGCTGACAGGCTCGCCGGCGAGGGCGCGGAACCAGCGCGCGCCGCGGCTGAGCGTGGTGGAGTGGGTCGTGTCGCTCATACGGCCTCCTTGGACGATGCGAGCGCAGTGTTGGCATGGAACACGTTGCGCATGGTTTCAGGGGTGACGTCGGCCGGATCCATCTGCGCGAGCAGCGCGAGGTACGTCTCTACCTGCTCGGTACGATGCGCGGCAGGAATGCCTTGCTCGAAGGCCCGTTGAATCGCGGCACGCACCGCCTTCGGATCGTCCTCGACGAGAAGATCTGCGAGTCCCGTCTTTGCGCGCTGCTCGCCGCCAATCAGTTGCCACACACGACGCCGGTCGCTGGAATCCAGTTCTTCGATACCGGCTTCCTGTTCGATCACTTCCGGCCCGTTCATGCCGAAACGTCCCTGTTTCGTCACCACCAGATACGAGCACAGCGCGGCGGTGAGCGACATGCCGCCGAAGCAGCCCACCATGCCGGAAATCACGCCGACCACCGGCACGTGCCGGCGCAGGGCGACGATCGCGGCCTGCATCTCGGCGATCACGGCGAGGCCGAGATTGGCTTCCTGCAAACGCACGCCGCCGGTTTCGAAGAGGATCACCGGACGCACCGGCTTGCCGCGTTCGCAATCGCGCAACGCGAGTTCGAGCGTGGCGGCGATCTTGCTGCCCGACACCTCGCCGATGCTGCCGCCCTGAAACGCCGATTCGATCGCCGCGACGACAGCGGGTTCGCCGTCGATGGTGCCGCGGGCGATCACGCAACCGTCGTCGGCCTGGCAGACGATGCCTTGCAGCGGCAGCCACGGCGATTCGATGCGGTCGAACGGTCCGAGCAGTTCGCGGAAAGTGCCGGCATCGAGCAATGTGCGCGCACGTTCACGCGCGGACAGTTCGATAAAGCTGTCATGCAGCACCGGCGTGGATTGGGGAGTGGCGACGCTGCTCATGCTGTGTCTCCCCGTTCGGCTTCTTCGACGGCTTCAGCAAGACGCAACGCGACCACGCCAGGCGTGGCGCCGAAATCATTGATCTCGATCTGCGCGGCGCCGTCGTAGCGCGTGAAGAAGCGGTCCAGCACGCTCTTCCAGATATGGCTGTAGCCATCCACACTGGTGTTGACGACCACTTTCGCGGTCATCGCCTGAGCCGGCGACAGCAGCACCTCGAGGTCGCCCGAGCCGACCACGCCCACGTGGGCACGGTTCGTAACGGCGCGCTGCGCCGGATAATCGAAGGTCAGATGTTCCATGAAGCTTGGCTCCCGCTGATGTCGTGACGCACCAGCATGTCGATGAAAAGAGTGGCGGCGAGCAGATCGGCCGAGCCGCCGGGAGAGGCGTTGAGGGCCAGCAGCGCGCGCTCGAGTTCGGCGAGCGCGAGAGCGCCGGACGCGGTCGAACTGCCGCCGGATTCCAGTACGCGGCGCGCACCCGTCTTGCCCGCATGCAGACCCGCGAGACCCGCGCGATGCAGCAGGCAGGTGTCGTCGAGCGAGGCCATGATGGCTAACAGCGCATCGAGGCGGGCCGCGGCTTCCGGCACGTGGCCTGCCCGCGCTGCGTGCAGCGCGGGCAGGCCGATCTCGATCACGTGGGGAAAGCCGTCCTGTGCCTGCTGGCGCGCGCCGCCCACCTGATAACGCTGGCGTACGCGTTCGCCGTGACTGTCGACGGACGCGGCCGGGTCAGCGGAGTGGTCGGGAAAGCAGGCGATCTGCGCCGCGAGCTGGCAAATCGCGGCCGCATGATCCACAGGCGTTGCGTGCTCGGTGGCTTGCATCGCCGCGCCCGCGACCAGCAAACCGACGATCCAGATTGCACCGCGATGCGCATTGCTGCCGCCAGTGGCCTGCATCATCGCCAGTTCGCCGGCGCGGCCGATCTGCGCCAGTTCGGCGCGCAGCGTGGCGGACGGGACACGGTGACGGGCGGCGCGCGCCAGCGCGGCGAACGTCGGTTCGAGCGAATGCGCGGAGCGCAGCATGAGATCGAGATCGAGATCGCGGTGCGCGCCGCTGCCGCGCCGATCCACCAGCGCAGGTTTAGGCGTGAGCTGCACTTCATCCATCAGCGCGGTGACGGCGAGCCGCGCGAGCGTGGCATCGTCATAGCTGCGCGTGAGGCGAGCTTCGCTCCGGCATTCGGACAACAAGGTAAGGGCGGCGGCACGCGACGCGGCGGTCACAGCCGCGCATGGCGCAGTTGACGCAGATGACGCGCCAGCACGCGACGCTACCGCACGCCGTAAAACGCGCCGCCCGGATGGCGTGATAAGCGCAGGAGTCCCCATGATTACCAGCTCCGGAAGCGTGCGGGCGGCGCATACAAACCGCCCGACCACGTCACGAGATCGTCGATGCTGCGCGCGGCCAGCAGCGAACGCTTGGCCTCGCCGCGACGGATGCCCAGGTCTTCCGGATACGCGACGATGCCGCGCCGACGCAGCTCGGCGGTCTTTTCCGGCTTCGCACGCAGACCGATCGGCGTGACGCCGGCCACGGCTGCAATCGCCGCGCGCCGTTCGTCGACACCCTCGGCCTTGTGCAAATGCGCGATGCCTTCTTCCGTGACGACATGGCTGACGTCGTCGCCATAGATCATCACCGGGGCGATGGGCATGTGACTCTTGGTGCCTACGGCCACGGCGTCGAGTTCGTCCACGAAGGTCGGCTCGCCGCCTTTCTTGTAGGTTTCGACCAGTTGCACGACGAGTTTCTGGCCGCGCGAAACCGGCCCTTGATCGCTCAGCAACTTGAGCCAGGCTTCGCTCGAATGACGACGTCCGCGCGGGTCGTGACCCATGTTCGGCGCGCCGCCGAAGCCGGCCAGCCGGCCCCGTGTGACGGTCGACGAATTGCCGTCGCCATCAATCTGCAGCGTCGAACCGATGAACAGATCCACGCCGTATTGCCCGGCCAGTTGGCACAGCACGCGGTTCGAACGCAGGCTGCCGTCGCTGCCGGTGAAGAAAACGTCAGGGCGTGCCTCGATATAGCGCTCCATGCCCACTTCGCTACCAAAGCAATGGATGCTGTCGACCCAGCCCGATTCGATGGCGGGAATCAGCGTGGGGTGTGGATTGAGCGTCCAGTTGCGGCAGATTTTGCCCTTCAGGCCGAGCGACTCGCCATAAGTGGGCAAGAGCAGTTCGATCGCCGCCGTATCGAAGCCGATACCGTGGTTGAGCGAGGTCACTCCATACGCTTCGTAGATGCCGCGAATCGTCATCATCGCGGTGAGCACCTGCAGGTCGCCGATATGACGCGGGTCGCGCGTGAACAGCGGCTCCACGGCGAAGGGCCGGTCGGCCTGCACGACCACGTCGATCCACGAGCCGGGAATATCCACGCGCGGCAGTTCATCGACGATCTCGTTGACCTGCACGATCACGATGCCGTGACGGAACGCGGCGGCCTCGGCAATGGTGGGCGTGTCTTCGGTGTTCGGGCCGGTGTAGAGATTGCCGTGCCGGTCGGCTTTCTCCGCGCAGATCAGGGCGACGTTCGGCGTCAGGTCCACAAACATCCGCGCATACAGTTCGACGTACGTATAAATGGAGCCGATCTCGAGCTGACCATCTTCGAGCAGTTGCGCAACCCGCAGGCTTTGCGGACCGGCAAAGGCGAAATCGACCTTATGGGCGATTCCGCGTTCGAACAAGGTCAGATGCTCGGGGCGGCCAATGCTCGAAATCAGCAGATGCACGTCGTGAATCTTGTGCGGATCGACCTTCGCAAACGAGCGCGACAGAAAGTCGGCCTGCTTCTGGTTGTTGCCTTCCAGCGCGACGCGATCGCCCGGACGGATCAGCGTTTCCAGCGCATCGACGATGCGCGCGGTGGGCAGCACGCCGTCTTCGAGCCACGGTTTGATAAGCGCGAGACGCCGCGCTTTCTCGTCGCGCTTCGTGGTCCATGAACGCGCCGCGAGTGCGTTAGCGGCAGTAGGTGAGGCTTCAGCTTGAGGGTTCATCGGCGGATTCAGCTCCCGAAGTGGTGCGCGCGGGTCTGCCGCGCGGTCTGCGTTGCTTCACTTGCGCGGCCTCGGCCGACGCACGTTCAGTCAGGAAACGGAACAGCAGGTCGCCGGTACCGAGCAGATGCTCGGTGACCAGTGAGCGAGCCGTGGGAATGTCGCGGCGCAGGACGGCGTCGAGCAACGCCACGTGTTCCTGGTCGGACTCGTGCTTGTAGAGAGGCAAGCCGAATTTGAGGCGCAGATAGCGCTCGCCGCGCCGGTGCAGCGTGGCGATCATCTCCGCGAGTTGCGGCCGTGCAGCCGGCGCATAGAGGCTCATATGAAACGCCTCGTTACGCGTGACGTACAGCGACGGGTCCAGTTCGGCTTCGGCTTCGCGGCAGAGTGTTTCCGCATGACGCAGCGTGGCCGCCGTGTGCAGCGGAATGGCGAGACCAATGGCGAGACTCTCGAGCGCCGAGCGGATTTCGTAGATTTCCCGCGCTTCGTCGGCCGAGAGCGGCGCGACCGTCGCGCCCTTGTGCACAGCGGTGCGCGCCCAGCCTTCGCTTTCCAGTTGACGCAGCGCCTCGCGCACCGGAATCGCGCTCACCGAAAAATGCCGCGCAATGGCGTCTTGCCGCAGCGGGGCGCCGGGCGCCAGTGTGCCTTCGACAATCGCCGTGCGCAGCGCGTCCGCAATGACGCGTGACGTGCTGGCCCGCGGCGACGCCGCCACCGGCAGGAAGGGGGCGGTTTGCGCGCCGCCTAAGGGAAAACCATCTGTTGCATCGCTCATAGTTCAAATATTATATATGAAATGAAGCGAATTTCGGCAAGGGTTAAATCAAGGGCGTGATCGGTTGGCGATGTACTCGCCGGAGGCGCGGGATAAATACGCGCCGATGCCGCACTGTTGGCCGCGGTTTCCTCGCGGTTTCCCGTTATTGCTGAAGATAAAGGTCCCGAATTTGCTGGTGCTGTAGCAGTCAAGCTGTCCCGTTGTCCATGATAGGCATTCCAACCGTAGGACCGGAGGAGCACGATGAATTCGATTACCGACCGCGCGCGGGCTGCGCGGCTACGCACGCCGCTAAACCGCTCGCAGATTGCTGGCTTCTGGGGCGCCTGGGCGGGCTGGACCCTGGATGGGATGGATTCATTCATCTACGCCCTCGTGCTCACTCCCGCCTTGACCGAATTACTGCCGCGCTCGGGCTACGCGGCCACGCCGGCCAATGTCGGGCTGGCCGGCTCGATCCTGTTCGCACTGTTCCTGATCGGCTGGGGACTCTCCTTCATCTGGGGGCCGCTCGCCGACCGCTTCGGGCGCACCAAGGTGCTGGCGGGCACCATCTTCACGTTCGCGATCTTCACCGGTCTCTCGGCGACTTCGCACAACGTCTGGGAACTCGCCATCTACCGCTTCGTTGCCGGGGTGGGGATTGGCGGTGAATGGGCGCTGGCCGGCACATACGTGGCGGAAGCGTGGCCGGAAGATCGCCGCAAGATGGGCGCGGGCTATCTGCAGACCGGCTATTACGCGGGCTTCTTCCTCGCCGCTGCGCTCAATTACACGATCGGCGTGCACTACGGCTGGCGCGCCATGTTCCTGACGGGCGCGGTGCCGGTCGTGGTGGCCATTCTGATCCTGCTGCGCGTGAAGGAACCGGAGAAGTGGCAGAAAGCCGAAAAGGCCGACGTCAAGACCGTGCAACGCAAGCCGCTGCGCGAGATTCTCGGGCCCGTGTACCGTCGCCGCACGTGGGTAGCGTGCGCGCTGCTGACCATTGCAATCATCGGTTTGTGGGCGGGCGCCGTGTATGAACCGTCGGCGGTGATCCAGTTGGCCACGCGCGCTGGCATGAACAAGGCGGATGCTGTCAGAACGGCCTCGATCGCGACCGGTTTGCTGTCGATCTCGACCGTGCTCGGCTGTCTCGCACTGCCGCCGCTCGCGGAACGGCTGGGTCGCAGGAAGACGCTGGCGATCTATTTTGCGGGGATGGCGGTGGCGATCGTGGGCAGCTTCGGCTGGTCCTTCTACATGCCCAACGGACTCGTGTCGTTCATCGCCTGGCTGTGCGTGCTCGGCTTTTTCGGCGGCAACTTCGCGCTCTTCAGCCTGTGGCTGCCCGAGCAGTTCGAAACGCGGGTACGGGCTACAGCGTTCGCGTTCTGTACGTCGTTTGGACGCTTCGTGGGCGCGGGCGTCAACTTTTTACTCGGCGCGGCCGTGCTTCATATGCACACCTTGGGGATTCCGGTGGCGTTGACGGCGCTGGCATTCGTCGTGGGCCTCTTCATCATTCCGTTCGCGCCGGAAACGAAGGGCGAAGTGTTACCGCAGTGAGTTGGGCGGCGGCCGTGGCGGCAGCTTATTCGGTGGGCAGATGCCTGCCGTGCCGCCGCAGCAGCGACACCAGCGGCCAGCCCAGATTCACGCCGAGGCTCGCCACCACGATCAGCACCATGCCGGCGAGCTGCGGCGCCGAGAGGGCGCGTCCGTAGACGACGGCATCGACCACGATTGCCGTCAACGGATACACGAACAGCAGCACGGCGATCACGGGCGTGGTGAGTTTCGGCAAGGCGCCGTAAATCAGCACGTACGACAGCCCGGTATGCAGCACGCCCATGCCGACCAGCCAGAACCACTGCATAGGCGCGATGTGCTGCGAAGTGAGCGGCGCGATGAACGACAGACAGATCACGCCGACTCCACACTGCATGAGTGTCAACAGATGCGGGCGTAGCTGACCGAGGCTCTTCGCGATCAACGTGACGCTTGCATACAGCACCGAACCCGCCAACGCCTCGCCCACGCCGAACAGATAGTTCGCGTGGCCTTGCAGGTTTTCGGTGGTGGCCACGCCCGAGGCGAGCACGAGTCCGGCAAACGCCGTCGCGATCCAGCACAGGCGATCGCTGCCCAGCCGTTCGTTGAAGAGCGCGGCGCCAATCAACACGACCCAGAACGGCTGCACGTGAAAGATCACGGTGGCGACCGCGATGCTGGTGCGATGGATGGCGTCGAAGAACCACACCCATTGCGTGACCATCAACAGGCCGGACAGCACGCCGAGCACCACCATGCGCGGCGTGAAGCGCTGCGCCCTGAAATAGCCTTTCCACGCGCAATAGCCAGCGAGCGAAAGGAAGCCGAACAGGCAGCGGAAAAACACCAGCGTCATTGCGCCGAGCCGCGCTTCCTCGACGAAGATGCCGATCGTACCCATCAGCAAACCGCCGCTGGCGAGGGTGATGGCGCCTTGTTGGCGTGAGGTGAGGGACATGCGCGACGGCTCCGGAACAGTGACGGAGTCGAGTATCACGGACTTGCCGTCCGGCTACAAACGAATAAAATTGAGAAATTCGATAAGCCGGGCTTATGAATCATGCATCCAGAATTCGATGTCGATCTGCTGCGCACCTTCGTGGCGGTCGTGGAAACAGGCAGCTTCACGAAGGCGGCGACGATGGTGCATCGCTCGCAGGCCGCGGTCAGCATGCAGATCAAGCGGCTCGAAAGCATGCTCGGCACGACGTTGTTCGCGCGCGACACGCGCAATCTCGCGCTCACGCGTCCCGGTAACACGCTGCTCGAATACGCGCGGCGCGTGATCGATCTGCACGAGGAGGCGTGGTCGGCCATCGTGCGGCCCGAAGTCACCGGACGGGTGGTGCTGGGTGCGCCGGACGACTATGTGTCGGCGCTGCTTTCTCCCGTGCTGCGGCGCTTTTCGAACCTGTATCCGCATGTCGAGATCGAGATTGTCTGTGCGCAAAGCACGGCGCTGGCGCCGATGCTGGCCGACAACAAGATCGACCTCGCTTTCGTCACGCGCGATCGCAAGCTGCGCGGCGAGTTCGTGCGCAGCGAGCCGATGGTGTGGGTGGGGGCGTCGGACGATCCGCCGGTGCTGGCGGCCTCGCCGTTACCGGTGGGGCTGTATGAGCCGGGCTGCGTGGCGCGCAGCCACACGCTGGCCGCGCTCGACGCGGCGCGCATCCGTTACCGCGCGGCGTATAGCAGCGCGAGTCTGCTGGGGCTGGTGGCAACCGTGGATGCGGGGCTCGCGGTGATCGCGCTTACGCGTTGCAGCGTACCGTCGCGTCTGGCGATCCTTGGCGAGGCGCAGGGTTTGCCGAAAATCGAGCCGCTGGAAATCGTCGTGGCGCGCAGTGCCAAATCCGACCGGCCCACCTGCGATTACCTGGCCGCGCAAATGATCCAGGATCTTTCTATCCGGCCGCAGACGCGCGCCGCCGCGACGACTGCGGCGGCGGTTTGAGGGCGCGATTTAATGGAGCGGTGTGAGGAAGCGGCCCGACGGAACGCGCTCACGGAGTGGTTCACGCGGCCTTCTGACGAAGCCGCTGCGGCTCAGGCTCGCGCGTAGGCTGTGACGTCGCCGTCGATGGCCAGCTTGACGCGCTCGCCTGGCTGCGGCGTGCGGTAGCCCGGCACACGCGCCCGCACAACGGTGCGCGCGTCGGACTGCAATTGCAGCGCGACGCCCGCGTCCTGCCCCTGGAAGATCACGTCCTGAACGATGGCGTCGAAGGCGGCGGTGTCGTCGGGTGCCGTTTCACCCGCGCGCCACAGGCGAATCTGTTCGGGGCGCACCATCACATCCACGGCGCCGTCCCGCGCGGGGGCGGAGAGCGTCAATTCGCCGAGTTCGCAGCTCACGCGATCGCGCGCCGCCACGCCTTGCAGCAACACCGCCTCGCCGATGAACGAGGCCAGTTCGCGCGTGACCGGACGCCGGTACAGTGCCTCGGGCGTCGCGGTCTGGATCAGCTTGCCTTGCCACAGCACGGCAACTTCATGTCCCATCGAAAGCGCTTCGGATTGATCGTGCGTCACCAGCACGGCGGTCGCGCCCGCGGCCGCCAGCGCGTCGGCGACAGCCTGACGCGTTTCGAGCCGCAGCGCGGCGTCGAGCGAGGAAAACGGCTCGTCGAGCATCACCAGACTCGGCGACGGCGCGAGCGCACGAGCCAGCGCGACGCGCTGCTGCTGTCCGCCGGAAAGCTGTTGCGGCGCGCGCTCGCCGAAGTGGGCGGGCAGGCCGACCAGTTCGAGCAGTTCGGCCACCCGATGACGGGCGCGCCGCTGCGCGCGCGGCAGACCGAACACGATGTTGTCTGCCACCGAGAGATGCGGAAACAGCGCGCCTTCCTGCGGCACGTAGCCGATGCGGCGCTGTTCGGAGGGCACGTGCAGGCCATCGCCTGCCACGCGCCGGCCGTCGATTTCAACCGTGCCGCCGTCCGCGCGCTCGAAGCCGCACAGCACGCGCAGCAAGGTGGTTTTGCCGCTGCCGGACGGGCCGAGCAGGGCGAGCAGCGTGCCGCGTTCGACGGACAGATCGATGCCGTGCAGCACCGGGTGGCCATCGAATGATTTCTGCAGGCCGCAAATACGAAGTTCGCTCATGTAAATCCGCTGAGATATTGCCAGGGCTGTTTGCGTTGCCGCGCTGGAAGTTGCGCCGCGAGTGGTTCGCGCCGCCGGTTTCAGACTCCCGGCAGCTTAACCGCGCTCGCCGAGCAGGGCCGATCTGCCGAGCAGCGCGAACAGCAGCCCGGAGGCCAGCAGCGAAATGCCGGTCAGTAGCGCAGCATACGGCGCGGCGGCCGCAAAGGCCATCGTCGAGGTGTCGGACCAGACCTGGGTGGCGAGCGTCTGGGTGCCGATAGGGGAGAGCATCAAGGTGGCGTTGAGTTCGGTGACGACCGAAATGAACACCATCGACGCCGCCGCGCCGAGACCTGGGCCCGCCAGCGGCAGCAGCACGCGCACCAGTGTTTGCGCCCAGCCGAGCCCAAGGGCGCGCGCCGTTTCTTCGAGACGCTGCTGGGCCTGCATCAGCGCGGCGCGCACGCTGACCAGCGCCAGCGGCAGAAACAGAATCGAATATGCAATCACCAGCAACGTCGCGCTTTGATAGAGCGGCTGCAACGCGTGCACCGCGAGCGAGACGATGGCCAGCGCGATCACGATGCCGGGGATGCCCTGGGCGAGAAACACCGTGCGCTCGAACAGCGTCGCGAAACGGCCTGGATAGCGCACCAGCAGGAACGCGAGCGGCACCACCAGCAGCGTGGTCAGCACGGCGGCGGCGAGACCGAAGCCGAGCGAGGACAAGGTGGCGTTGAACAGCAGTTCGGGCGAGACATCGGCTGGCGTGACGGCAGCCGCGCCCGGTTGCGTGAGCCAGTAGCCGATCATGCCGAGCGGTACACCCAGCGTGGCGACAGTCAGCGCCGCGAAGCCCGCCACCACGAGCCAGCGCCACGGCCCGAGCTCATAGCGCAGCACCGCACGGCGCGCGCCGCGATCGACGCGTTCATAACGCGCTGCACCGCGCACGCGGAATTCGAACGCGAGCACGACAAGACACATGACGATCAACAGACACGCCAGCAGCGACGAGCCTGGCCCATCGAAACTGGTGCGATATTCGGCGTAGATTTCCGTGGTGAAGGTCCGAAAACGCAGCAGCGTGAAGGCGCCGAATTCGGACATCACCCCGAGCGCGACCAGCAGCATGCCGCCCAGCAGGGCCGGGCGCAGTTGCGGCAGGATCACGCGGGCGAACGTGCTCCAGCGGCCGCAGCCGAGGGCGCGGGCGCTTTCTTCGAGGGCCGGGTCCATGCTGCGCAACGCAGCGGCCACCGGCAGATAAACCAGCGGGAAATAGGCGGACGTCAGAACCAGCAACGCGCCGTTGAAGTCCTGCAGATCCAGGCTGAACGACACCCACGCATAGCTCGTGATGAACGCCGGCATGGCGAGCGGCGCGGCCGTTGCGACGGCCCAGAAGCGGCGTCCAGGCAAATGCGTGCGTTCGACGAACCACGCGGCCGCCGTGCCGATCACGGCCGAGGCGAGCGTGGTAGCAATCGTGATGGTCAGCGTGTTGACCAGCAGTTCGCCGACCAGCGGCCGGAACACCAGTTCAATGGCGTCCGACAGACCAAAGCTCGCTGCCCGCCACACGGTGAACGCGAGCGGCAGCAAGATCAGCAGGGCGCTCACCGCGGCCGCCGCAAACACACCTCGTGGGGCGCGCTTGCGCGCGCGTGCCGGGGTAGAGGCTAAGGCCGGCACTGCGGCGGACACGGTGTCGCTCATTTACAGCAGACCTGCCTGACGCAGCAGCTTGCCAGCCTGGCTGTCGTCACCGAGTTGCTGCACGGTCAGCGAGGGCGGGCTCAGTTCGGCGAACGGCTTGAGAATCGGGTCCGGCGCGACACCTGCATGCAGCGGGTACTCGAAGTCCACGTGGCTCTTCGCCAGCAGGTTCTGCGCGCGTTCGCTGACGAGGTAGGCGAGGAACTTCTGCGCATCGGCTTCGTTGTGCGCCGACTTCAGCACCGCTGCGCCCGACACGTTGACGAGCGCGCCTGCGTCGCCATTGGTGAAGTGATACAGCGCGCTGCGGGTCTTCGCGTTGCCGATCTCGGCATTCAGACGGGCCCAGTAGTAGTTGTTGATGATGCCTGTTTCCACCGCGCCGCGATTCACCGCGGCCACCACGCCTTCATCGTCGTCGAAGATCTGCGAGTTGGCTTTCAGGCCCTTGAGCCAGTCGAGCGTAGCGGCTTCACCCTTGAGGGCGATCACGGCGCTCACCAGCGGCAGGAAATCGCCATCGCTCGGCGCGATGCCAACCTTGCCTTTCCATTCCGGCTTGGCCAGATCGAACAGCGATTGCGGCAGTTGCGCCGGCTGAAGCTTGGCGGTGTTGTAGGCCAGCACGTTTTCACGCGCCGTCACGCCCACCCATGCACCGCTCGGCGAATCGAAGCGCGTCGGCACGGCGGCGAGCGTCGCGCCATCCACCTTGCCGAGCAAGCCCTTTTCTTCGAGCAGCATCAGTTCCGGCGAGTTTTCCGTGAAGTACACATCAGCCGGGGAATTCGTGCCTTCCGCGACGATCTGGGCAGCCAGTGCCGGACCTTCGCCGGTGCGGATCTTCACGGACACGCCGGTTTGCTGCTGGAAGTCCTTGGCGAGCATGTTGACGACCTGCTCGTGCTGCGCGCTATACAGCGTGATCGACGCTGCATGGGCGGCGAGGGGCACGGAACCGAGCGTTGCCAGGACGAGCGCGGCTGCGCTGCTCACGGCACGAACACGGGTGCCAAGCCAGGAATGAGTCATGGTGCGGAATTCCTTTTGTGATGGTAGTGATCTTTTGTTGTGCGCGGCACGCCGCGCATGGCCTCTTGCCGAGGCCGTTCGCGGTGCGGGTCTGTCCGGCGGTTCGGCCCACTTTGTTAGCGGCTGAGCCGAGCCCCGCGCGTCCCGTAGAAAGCTGCTGAACGGCTGGGTGCCACGGCGGCACCCAGGCGAGCTTAGGTTTCGAACAACCCCGCTCCGATGTACGAACCCGGACGCGCGCCCGGCGGGCAGGCAAACACCGCGCTGCCGACGTGCGTCGTGAACTGGTTCATCAGGTCGAACTTCGAGAGCTTCTCGTTGATCGGAATAAAGCCCGCACGCGGGTCGCCCTGATAGGCGACGAAAATCAGACCCGCGTCGTATTCCGTTTCCTGGCGCCATGGCGGCCAGCGCTCGATGTAGAAATTCGTGCTGTCGTTGTACGAATACGAGCGGCGCAGAATCTGCGCGCCGTTGTTGTTCGCCTGATTAGACAGACGCACGTGCGAGTTCTCCGGAATGACCGGATTGCCGTCCTTGTCCTCGGCGGCGAGATCGACCGGATCGAATTCGTTCTTGCTGCCAATCGGCGCGCCGCTCAGCTTGTGACGGCCGAACACCTGCTCCTGGAAATCGGCTTCCGTCATGTCCCAGTGTTCGAGCGTGATGCGGATACGGCGCACCACGCCATACGAACCGCCTTGCATCCACGGGGCATCCGCGCCGGTCGCCCAGACGAACTGGTTCATCAGTTTGGGGTTCTTCGTGGACGGATTGTTGGTGCCGTCCTTGAAGCCCATCAGGTTACGCGGCGTCTGACCGCGCGGCCCCGACAGGAAGCCGGCCTGACCCCAGCGCATGGTGGCCGCGCCGTAGCACTGGCGCACCAGTTGGCGCACCGCGTGGAATGCCACCTGGGCGTCGTTTGCGCAGGCCTGAATGTAGATGTCGCCGCCAGTCTTCTCAGGGATCAATTGATCGCCGTTGAAGCGCGGCAGATCGACCAGCGCCGCCGGACGGCGATTCGCCAGACCGTAGCGGTCCTTGCCGTCGGAGGTAAAGAGACCCGGGCCGAAGCCGAAGGTGATCGTGAGACCCGCGGCGCCGAGGCCGAGCACGTCGGCGGAGTCGGGCGCCGCCTTGCCGTCCGGACCCGGCAGCGGGCCGGCCGGCTGGCCCTGCGTCATGCGCGCGGCCGAATCGGTCCACGTACGCAGCAGGCCGATCACGTCCTCACGTTTGGTGGTGGTGAGGTCGAGCGCGGCGACGTACATGTGCGACTGCTGCGGCGTAACGATGCCGCTCTGATGCTCGCCAAAGAACGGTTCGACGGCGAGGTACGGATCGTCGGCATGGGCCTGCGGTTTGACAGCGGCCTGTGCGACGCCGGCCGCGCCCAGGCTTGCGCCTGCTGCGACCGCCGCGCCTCCCGCTTTCAGAAAGCCGCGGCGGGTGGGCCGCTTGGGGGGAGTGTTGTCGTTTGCCATGTTACTTCTGCTCCAGCTTGCTTACTTCGCCAGCACCAGCGTGTTGACGTCATCCTGCACATAGTAGAACCCATCGCCGGCCGGGGTCATCACGATGCCGAACAGGTCGCCGTTGCCCGGGGGCGACTGCGCCTTGTCGGTGTCGATCCAGCGTGCGTACAGTTGCTTGCCGCTTTCCGGATCGATTTCGACCACCTGGCCATTCAGCGCGTTGGTCACCAGCAGGTGGCCGTTCGGCGCCGTCACCATCGCGAGCGGACGGTGCAGCAGTCCGTCGGCGGTGATCTGGCGGCCGACGCCCGCGCTGGTGTCGCGCGTCATCGGATCTTCGATGGCGTTGACGCGGTTGCCGATGGCGTCCGAAATATAAAGCAGTTTCTGGTCGCCGGACAACGCGAGTCCGGTCGGACCGACGAGGAACACGCCCTTGTCGGCCTGCGCGCCGTAGCCGCTTGCCACCACGGTTTCCTTCTTCACGACCGGCGGCTTGCCTTCCGGAATGTCGAGGTCGAGACGCAGCACGGTAGCCTGCTTGAAGACCGGCGGTTCGCCCGCGGCCGAGCCGACCCCGAAGCCGGCGTTACTCAGGAACAGCGTGGCGCTGGTGCCGTTGTCGACCACCGCCATGTTGCCCCACGGATCGTTGATGTTCGGGCTGACGATGGTCGAGGTCACCTTGCCTTGCGGGTCCAGCACGATCAGGCAGCCGGCGCCCTTGGTGCCGGTAGTGCCGTCGTTGCTGGGCGTGCTGCCGACGATCACCCAGCCCGACTTCAGCATGGTCATCGCGGTAGAGAGGCCCACGCCGCCCGGACATTCCTTCAGATCGCGCGGAATCGTTGCAAACAGCGTCATCTGTTTGGTGTCAGGGTGATAGTCGACGATCGTGCTACCCGTGCCCTGCAGATTGGTCGAGTTATTGAAGTTGTCGACCAGCACATCGTCTTTCTTCACCGAGCCAGCGGACACCGGCGCGACCACGATCGCATACGGATTCTGGTCGCCGTTGTCCGGCACCGTGTTGATCAGCGTGGTGTGGTGATGGACGGTCTCGAGGAAACCTTGCGGATCGGCATGCGCCGTACCGGCTGCAACCAGCGTGACGGCGCCAGCCGCCGTCAGCAAGGCGCGCGTTGCGCGTGATGCGAAAGTGCGTTGCGGGGTGTTCATGCCTGTGCCTCCGTTGCTGCGCACATAGCGTTAAATACTGTCGTAGTTGAAAACATGGTGTCCAGATGAAATGAGCGGTCAGAACGTAATGTTGGTGCGCATGCCGATAACGAACGTGTTACGCAGCGGCTGGGTCGGGTCCACGGGGTTCTGGCCGGCGCCGGCGTTGAACGTGTATTGCGCGTCGGCCTGCAGTTGCCACCACGGCGTGACCTGATACTGATAGGTCGCTTCCAGCGTGGTTTCACTGGTTCGGACTCCGTACGGTCCGCCAATGGACGCTGCGGTTGCCTCGTCGAGATCGTGCAGATAACTGCCCACCTTGATGTAGGTCAGCGCAAGCCCGACGCTGTCGTTGTCACGTCCCTGGAACGGCGCCTTCATCACGACGCCGAGGTTGGCGGCGAGGCTCACTTCGTTTTGCGCGTTCGGCGCACCCATCACGCGGGCGAACACGTTGATGGCGCGCGGTTCGTCCGGATCGGGACGCCATACCATCTGGTCGGCCACGGCGTAGATGCTGTAGTTGCCGTGATGCAGCGTCGGGTTGTTGACGTTGGCCAGCCCCAGGCTGCCAAAGCCGCCATCCGGGAAGGTGTTGGTGTTGTACCAGAAGCCGACCTTGTAGACGCCCGGCAGACCGCTGCTCGCCACGCCGACCATTTCACCGTCGGCCGGCTGGTTGATCGAATACTGCAACTCGCCGATATACGTCGTGCCGTTGTGCAGGTTGAAGTTCGTGCCGCTGATGTTGTCCGGGTTGTTGCCGAGCGGGTCGCCGTCGAACACACCGGCCAATGCCGTCAACGACGGCGTGACCTGGCCACGCACCCGCACGCCGAGTGCGGAGAGCGGGTAAGCCGGACCGCCCGACGGCATGTCGTACGAGGGCAGGGCCGGCCAGCCGAACATCGTATTGACGAACAGCGCCGCGCTCTGGCTGCCGATGAACTCCTGGTCGAGACTCTGCTGACCGACCTTGACGTCCATCTTGTTGTTCAGGAACGACTGCTGGTACCACAGCTCCCACAGGCGCGTGGTGTCCTCGGCTTCGATGCCGCTCGCCGTGTTCAGCGTGCCGAGGTTGTCCGCGCTCAGATTCTGGCCGTGGATGTTCAGCGCGCTCACGTTGAACAGACCGCCCGGCAGATGGAAGGCCTTGTTGGTGTCGACCTGCACGGTGGCCGTGGTCAGGCCGTCGTACGTGCCGCCGGTGTTCAGGCCGCCGCGCGTGTTGTAGAGATATTCGCTGGTTTCAGTCAGACCGAACGTAATGCCGTATTTGCCGAGCCACGGCCGGATGCCGCCGATGTCGCCAAGCAGCGTGCCGCGCGTCCAGACGCCGGTCCACTGGTCGGCCGGCTTGGCCTGAATGCTCAGGTCGGCTTCAGGGGCGTCGTTGGGGTTGGCATCGGGATTGGCTTCGGCCATCGCGGTGGCGGCCGTCATCGAGGCCCAGGCGAAGGCGGTGCACAGTGCCACGCGGCGCACCGTGGGCAGACGCAGCTTGCGTGCGGCGCGACCGCGCGGTGTAGCATATTCCGTGGGAAGCGCGCCAGGCGCGGATCCTCTGAGCTGGGCGAACTTCATCGAAATCCTTGTTTGTGTTGTATCGACTGATCGGGCCACTCGCGTGAGCGTTCATGGCCAGCATGCCTGCGGATACCGCAGCGGTTCGCGACGCCTCATGCAGTAATGCCAAGATCGTACGCATGCTGAATAGGTGCGTCAATACAAATGAGAACGATTCGCAACAATATTACTGCCCTGTAATTCGCTTTTTTACGGAATTGCGCTTGATACAGAAAAAACGTAAATAAAAATTAAACTAAACGTAATGAATAAGCAGGGTTCGCGAATCGTCAAACTTCAGACTAAAGTGAATGACGGGGCGCGTTTAGTCGGTGCATCAGGGGTGCGGAAATTTGCGGCGTCCACCGGGCGGGCCGCGTAGACATTCGGCGTCTTTTACCCGAACGCCATCCGGGATGCACTGTCTACATGCACGATTGCCCGCAAGGTCATTGTCAGGAGAGACGCTCATGAATCACCGCAAGCTCATTCTTTCAGTGCTCGCCAGCGCAGGTCTGCTGGCGAGCGGCGTGTCGTACGCGCAACTCAGTCTGCCGAAGCTCGGCATTGGCGGCGGCGACTCGTCGGCCAATGGCGCCACGGCCGCGTCCGGCGGGGCGTCGTCGCTGCTGCAGAACTACGTCGGCGCGAATCAGCAGGTGCTGAGCGGGCAGTCGAGCCTCGCCTCGGCGATGGGCCTCGGCAGCGCGGCCGGGCAGGCGCAACAGGCGCAAGGTCTGCTGAGTGGCGGCACGCCTTCGGTCAGCCAGCTCACCCAGGTGGGCAGTGCGCAGCAGTCGGTCTCCCAATCGCTCACGCAGGCGTTTGCGGCGCGTAGCGGCAGCGGCGGCTCGTCCACGCCGGTCGACAAGGCGGCCTTCTCCGACGGACTTTCCTCGCTCGGCAAGGGCGTGAGCCAGTACTCGAGCCTGAAGTCGAGCCTGGGCGGCGCGGGGCAGATGAATCCGAGTTCGCTCTTACAGTCCGGCATGAATCCGCAGAACGCCCAGGCCGCGTCCTATATCGCGCAATCCGCGCCGGGCCAGTTGCAGTCGTTGATGTCCACGCTGAGCCAGGCGGTGCAGTTTGCGTCGAGTCACGGCATCAGCGTGCCGTCGGTGGCGAGTTCGGCGCTCAAAGGCGGTATGTAACGGATTTTCCGCGGGCGGTCGGGCAGGCTCGTGGTCGATCACCGCGGTTGCCCACTCAACGAGTTTCCGCCGCCCGTAACCGGGCACCCGGTGCGTCTGCTGCCATGTCAGCGGCCCGTCTCCCGTGCCTCGATTTCACCTCTCGCACGGTCCGCCAGTTCCGGCTGTCTCGCCTCATCTGAGCGCGCACCTGTCTAGACAAAATGCACCGCCTTGGCACGCAATGCGCTTCATCTGTGTGCGTCAGCGGCGCGGGTTACTCCTTTGAAAGCCTTGATAGATAGGGCTTACCCCGAGTTTTCCCGATATTTTGAGAATTTGCTTGCGACGATTTTTTTGCTCATGCAGACTTGTCTAGTCAATTCAGACGAGTGAGCAAAATCGCTCGGCGTGCAGGATGGCATTTCCTCAATCAAAGGAGTTTCCACGTGAAGGTAAAGCGCACTACGTTGGCGAAGGCATTGATGGGCGCTGTCCTCGGCGCCGCGACCATTTTCGCAGCACCGGTACAGGCAAAAGACTGGAAAACCGTGACGATCGCCTTGGAAGGCGGTTACGCACCGTGGAATCTGACACTGCCCGGCGGCAAGCTGGGTGGCTTCGAGCCGGAACTGGTGGCGAACCTGTGTGCGCGCATCCAGTTGCAATGCAACCTGGTCGCGCAAGACTGGGACGGCATGATTCCCGGTTTGCAGGCAGGCAAGTTCGACGTGCTGATGGATGCCATCTCCATCACGCCTGAGCGCGAAAAGATCATCGCTTTCTCGCGTCCTTACGCCGCCACGCCGGCCACCTTCGCGGTGACGGACACCAAGGTGCTGCCGAAGGCCGGTCCCACCAGCGCGGTCCTCAAGCTGACGGGCGATCCGAAGACGGACCAGCCGACCGTGGATTCGCTGCGTAAGGAACTGAAGGGCAAGACCATCGGCATTCAGTCGGGCACGGTCTACACGAAGTTCATCAACGACGGCTTCAAGGACGTCGCCACCATCCGCGTGTACAAGACCTCGCCGGAGCGTGATCTGGATCTGGCCAACGGCCGCATCGACGCCTCGTTCGACGACGTGACCTACTACGCGGCCAACACCGACAAGAAGGAAACGGCCTCCATCGTGATGGCCGGACCGAAGATTGGCGGCCCGATCTGGGGTCCGGGTGAAGGCCTCGCATTCCGCAAGCAGGACGCCGATCTGAAAGCGAAGTTCGACACCGCGATCAGCGCCGCGCTGGCCGACGGCACGGTGAAGAAGCTCTCCGAAAAGTGGTTCAAGACCGACGTCACGCCTTGAGCATCCAGGCCATTCGGCTTGAGATGGGCGCGCGCGGCGAACGCCGCGCAGCGCCGGCTGTGTGATGCAACGTTTGGATGAGGGGTAGGAAATGGCTCTGATCGGGATGTTCGGCTTCGGGCCGGACGGCTGGGGCGGCGTGCTGCTGCTGGCCGCCTTGATGACCGTCGCGCTGACGCTCGCGGCGCTCGCCGTGGGTGCGGTGTTCGGCGGGCTGGTGGCGGCGGCGAAACTGTCGCGCTGGCGTACGCTGCGTGTGATCGGCGATTTCTATACGACCGTGTTTCGCGGCGTGCCCGAACTCCTCGTCATTTACCTGTTCTATTTCGGCGGCTCGACGCTCGTCACCACGGTGGGCCAGTGGTTCGGCGCCGATGGCTTCGTGGGCGTGCCGCCCTTCGTGATCGGCGCGCTTGCCGTGGGCATGATCTCAGGCGCCTATCAGGCCGAGGTCTACCGTGCGGCAGTGCTCGCCGTGTCGCGCGGTGAACTGGAAGCCGCGCGTTCAATCGGCATGTCCACGCTCACCACGGCGCGCCGCATCCTGATCCCGCAAGTGCTGCGTTTCGCGCTGCCGGGCATCGGCAACGTGTGGCAACTGAGCCTGAAAGACTCGGCGCTGATCTCGGTCACGGGGCTCGCGGAATTGTTGCGCGTGAGCCAGGTGGCCGCCGGGTCGACGCACCAGTATTTCACCTTCTTCGTGGTGGGCGGCGCGTTGTATCTGCTGATGACGAGCATCTCCAACCGCATTTTCAACCACGCCGAAGCGCGCGTGGGCCGCTCCTTCCGCCGCAATTTCGCGCGCAACTGACGAGCGAGGTTCCACCATGCATATCGACTACGATTTTCTGTTCGACACGCTGCGCCAGTTGCTGGCCGCCGTGCCGACCACACTCGGCCTGTTCTTCTGTTCGCTGGTACTGGGTGGGCTGCTATCGCTCGTGATCGTCACGATGCGCGTGTCGCCGCACTGGTTGCCGAACCGCTTCGCGCGCGCCTACATCCTCGTGTTTCGCGGCTCGCCGCTCTTGATCCAGATGTTCCTCGTGTACTACGGGCTGGGCCAGTTCGGCGTGATCCGCGAGAGCTTTCTGTGGCCCGTGCTGCGCGAGCCCTATATGTGCGCAGTGTTGTCGCTCGCGCTCTGTACCGCGGGCTACACCGCGGAAATCATTCGCGGCGGTCTGATGGCCGTGCCGGTCGGTCAGATCGAGGCCGGCTATTCAATCGGCCTGTCGGGTTTCGCACTGCTGCGCCGCGTGATCGGGCCGATCGCGTTGCGCCAGTGCCTGCCGGCGTATTCGACCGAAGCGGTGTTGCTCGTCAAATCCACGGCACTCGCGAGCCTCGTCACCGTGTGGGAAGTGACGGGCGTCGCGCAGCAGATCATCCAGCAGACCTATCGGACTACTGAAGTGTTTATCTGCGCGGCACTCATCTACCTGTTCCTGAATTTCGTCATCGTGCGTCTGCTCGGTCTGCTCGAAGTGCGTCTGTCGCGCCATCTGCGCGCCGCGCCGGTCGCGCCGAAAGAACGCGCGGTTTCCGCCACCACCGAAGCCCGTCGTGCCGCGCCCTGAGCGGCTGCTATCCCGGACCTCTCAGGCCTTCTGCACATTCTGGAGAATCACATGAACGCTACGGCACCCGTTGCATTGTCGGTCAGGAACATTCACAAGTCGTTCGGCGACCATCACGTGCTGAAGGGCATTTCGCTCGACGCTCATCAGGGCGACGTGATCTCGATTCTCGGCGCAAGCGGCTCGGGCAAGAGCACGTTTCTGCGTTGCCTGAACCTGCTGGAGACGCCGGATGACGGGACGGTCGCGCTCGCAGGCGAGGAACTCAAGATGAAGCGCCGTGGCGACGGCAAGCTGCAACCGAGCGACCGCCGTCAGGTGGACCGCGTGCGCTCGCAACTCGGCATGGTGTTCCAGAACTTCAACCTGTGGTCGCACATGACGGTGCTCGAGAACCTGATCGAAGGTCCGATGCGCGTGCAAAAGCGCAGCCGCGCCGAAGCAGTGGAGGAGGCCGAAGGCTTGCTCGCCAAGGTGGGACTCGCGGAAAAGCGCGGCCACTATCCGGCGCATCTCTCTGGCGGCCAGCAGCAACGTGTGGCGATTGCGCGCGCGCTCGCCATGCATCCGAAAGTCATGCTGTTCGACGAGCCCACCTCGGCGCTCGATCCGGAACTGGTCGGCGAAGTGCTGCGGGTGATGCGCTCGCTTGCCGAAGAGGGCCGCACCATGCTGGTGGTCACGCACGAGATGGGCTTCGCGCGTCACGTGTCGAACCGCGTGATGTTCCTGCATCAAGGCGAGGTGGAAGCGGACGGCACGCCCGACGAAGTATTCGGCGAGCTCAAGTCAGAGCGCTTCAAGCAGTTTGTTTCCAGCCACCACCATCGCACGACGAATTGAGCAAGATCATGGCCGTTATCCGTTCCGATCGTCCTCTCGACTGGCGTCAGATTGCGGCGGTTGCCGCCGGCGAACCGCTCAAACTCTCCCCGGAAGCGAGCGCGCGGATTGCCGCGGCGCACGTGCTCGTGGAACAGATCGTCGAGCGCGGCATTCGCGCTTATGGCGTGAACACGGGAGTGGGCGCGCTGTGCGATGTGATCGTTTCGCCGAGCGAACAGCGCGCGCTGTCGCGCAACATTCTGATGAGCCACGCGGTGGGCGTCGGCGCGCCGCTCGGCGTGGCGGAAACACGGGCCATCATCGCCGCGGCGGTCAACAACTTCGCGCATGGGCACTCGGGCATCCGGCTCGCGGTGGCCGAACGGCTGGTAGCTTTGCTCGACGCCGACTGCCTGCCTGAAGTGCCGGCCTTCGGTTCGGTCGGCTATCTGAGCCATATGGCGCATATCGCGCTGGTGTGCATCGGCGAAGGGCACGCACGTCACCACGGCGAGCGCATCAGCGGCCGCGCGGCGTTGCAGCGGCTCGGCCTCGAACCGCTGGTGCTCGAAGCCAAGGAAGGCCTCAGTCTGATCAACGGTACGCCGTGCGTCACCGGCCTTGCCGCCCTGGCGCTGGCGCGCGCCGAACGCCTGCTCGACTGGACCGATGCCGTCGCGGCCATGAGCTTCGAGAACCTGCACGGCCAGCTCGCCGCGTTCGATCCCGAGTCGCTTGCCTTGCGCGTCTCGGACGGACTGAACCTGGTGGGCGCAAGAATGCGTGGCGCGCTCGCGGACAGCGGGATTCTCGCCGCCGTGGTCGGCCAGCGCACCCAGGATCCGCTCAGCATGCGGACCATTCCGCACGTGCACGGCGCCGCGCGTGATGTGCTGAGCGCGACCGCGCAAGTGGTCAATCGCGAACTGGCTTCGATTACCGATAACCCGATCGTCGCCGGCACGCCCGAAGAGCCGCGCGTGTATTCGCAGGCGCATGCGGTGGGCGCCTCGATTGCTCTGGCGATGGATAGCCTCGCCACCGCCATCGCCCAGGTGGCGGCGATGGCCGAGCGGCGCCTCGACCGGCTGGTGAATCCGCTCGTTAGCGGCTTGCCAGCGTTTCTCGCCGAACCCGGCGGCACCTGCTCCGGCTTCATGATCGCGCAGTACACGGCCGCTTCGCTGGTGGCGCAGAACCGGCGTCTGGCGATGCCGGCGAGTCTCGACGGCGGCATCACCTCCGGCTTGCAGGAGGACCATCTGTGCCACGCGACGCCGGCCGCGCTCAAGGCGCTGGAGATCGTGGACAACGCTGGCCGGATCGTCGCCATTGAACTGCTCGCCGCGGCTCAGGCTTACGATCTGCAAACCGGCGACATGCCGCGTGCCCCTTATACCGATTCGCTATGGCGCAGCGTGCGCCGCGTGGTGCCGACCTATCGTGACGACCGGCCGCTGGCGGAAGATATGGCCATCGCGTTTCGCATGATTGCGGATTCGGCACCGCCGTTGCTGCCCAATCCAGGTAAGATGCGGCCTGTGACAGCCGGGCCAGCGGGGGAGGCGGCCTATGCACCGCTCGATCCCACCTTGCATCTGACAGCCGGTGCGCACGATGCCGCTGCGAACGAGCAGCAATCGGCTGCGTGATGCGGCACCCGGCGCTCAATCAGCCGCGCTCGCGTGACGCGCGAGGTGGCTCACGAACTGGCGCTCCGGCCCATCCGCCGGCGTGCCGGAAATATTGCGTACCACCCACGAGGTCGACGTGAATATGAATATGAACGCGCCACTGGCAAACGCCCCTGCATCGGCCGCGGGCAGTGCCAGCGAGACGCCCGCGAAGGCGATGCCCGCCTACGAGCAGATCAAGCGCTATGTGCTCAGGCGAATCGCGGAAGGGGACTGGAAACCGGGCGGCTTGATTCCGTCGGAGACCGAACTGGTGAAGGAGTTCAGCGTCGCGCGGATGACGGTGTCGCGTGCCTTGCGCGAACTGACCGCCGAGCGCGTGCTGACCCGCGTACAGGGCTCCGGCACCTACGTGGCGCCGCAACGCTACGAATCCACGGTACTCGAGATTCGCAACATTGCCGACGAAATCGCCGCGCGCGGTCATCGGCACTCGGCCCATGTGCTGACGCTCGAACCAAGCGACGATCCGCAGGCGCTCGATGCGCTCGGACTCGCGGCCGGGCCGGCGTTTCATTCACGCATCGTGCATAGCGAAGAGGGCGAGCCGATCCAGTACGAAGATCGCTACGTCAATCCGAAGGTGTTTCCCGAGTATCTGCAGCAGGACTTTTGCGTCGAGACGCCGAATCACTACATGGTGCGTCTTGCGCCCATCCAGCGCGCGGAGTTTCGCATCTACGCACAGAAACCCGATGCCCATGTGCGCCGCTATCTCTCGATGGAAATCGGCGAGCCTTGCCTGCTGCTGTGGCGCCGCACGTGGGTGGGCGAAACAGTGGCGACGTCGGTGCAGCTCTGGCATCCGGCGTCGCGCTTTCACCTCGCGGGGAATGTCTGAGGTCTGGGCGGCGTGCCCCGGGCCGAACTTAAAGCGCAGCCGTAGGGCCGACTCCGGGGCCCACCTCGTCACGCAACTGCTTTGCGTAGCGCCGGTAGAGCCACGACGCCGCTGCTGATACCAGCACGATGATCAACGTGTTGACGACAGCAAGTCCGATCGCAAATGCCGGTGAGGCTTGTCCTTCGGCTGTCAGCATGACGGGCCGTGCGAGCGTCACGGCGAAGAACCAGATGAGCCAGACCGCTATGACTGGCAGCGCCACCACGACACCGACCCACCACATACTCCAGAAGTGACCGCGGCTGTCGTTCCACGCCGCGCGCAACTTCAGGCCCGCGCCGAGCGCCAACGCCGGATACAGCAGACCGAGCCGTACCGCCACGAAGATGTAGACAAGCGACAACGGCACAAGGACGAGGAAGACGTGCGTCGAATTGACCTGGTGGAGCAGGAGGACCAGGGCCACCGCGAGCAATCCCGCCAGCAACGCGAGACACAGCGACACGAGCAGGTAGCGGCCAAGTGGTTTGCCACCCAACGGTACGAGGGGCTGACTTCCCTCGCCGAGTAGAACGAACCGGTGGATCTTGATGATCAGGCTGCTCGACACGACGAAGTTGAGAATCGACAGGGCCATTCTGATGAGTGAATGGCTGATCAGGGTGGACGCGCTGAGGTGAGCGGCCTCGGCAGGCGTATGCTGAAATGAATCAGACAGCATGGTGACGCACGCGAATACCACGCATGCTCCAAGCACGATGGCAGGCATCTGGACGATGGCCTGCCATGTGCTGCCCCAGCTTTTCTTGACGCAGTCTCCGAAGCTCAACGGTTCCATAGCGATAATTAGTTTGTTTTATTGGATGGTAGGCCCATGTGGCTGGGTCCATTTCGCGCCGTGATTCTCCGGTAGCGGAGGGCCGGTTAGAGACGGCCAGTCGCGGATGGCACGGCTCCCCGATTATCCTGCCCCGTGGGCGCATGTCAAATCGCTACGCTTTTCCGTGCATCGCGCGCTCACTGTGGAGCATGTCGCGGCGTGACGCCCTTGCCATTCCATTGCAGAAATTTGATTGGCATTGCTTGAGATGGGTCACCTTGCGTTTGCATCCATCCATCGGCGCTCGCTCATTATTCGCCTGGCTCGAGACTGCGCGTGGCGGCTGCATGAAACGCGCACGACGTTGCGGCTAGGCGGCCTCGTCCGTGATTTCGCCTTCGCTGGATTCGGCGGCGAGCAGATTCAGCGCGATCAGAATGGCCTCGCGATTATCCGGCTGGATCTCGATGCCGAGTACGTCGATCAGCCAGCGGCCGATCTTGGTATTGGAAAAGTCGTCGGCATTGGCCGTCTTTTTCATGGTGACGCCAAGTTTCACCGCCCGATAGTGATAGGACGGCACCCGATGCTGCGCCGCCACCGCTGAGAGGCCGCCCTTGCATTCCGAGCACCAGCCGAGGCTGCCGGCCAGCACGATGCGCTCCGGTTCGTCGAGTTGCTCGATGAAGGTGCGCGCCGCCACACGCACGCGGGCTTCGTCGAGACCATATTGAATCAGTACGCTTTCGACTGGGTCCTCGAGCGCGTGGGCGCGGATGTCGATTTCCTGCTCCACGCCTTCGGTTTCCATCGAGACATTGCGTTGATGTCCGGCGCTGCGCAGGCAGTCGATCAGGTAGCGTCGGAAATAGGCGCACAGCGCGTAGCCATTGGAGGGCGCGCTCTCGGCGCAGGCGTGCGTGTCAGTGTGTCCGGGCGCGAGTCTCAGCACCTTGGAGAAGATGAACTGGGCCACGAGTTCTTCCTTGTCGTCGCCGAGTGCCTGGAGTTCGAGCGGATGGTAGGTTCGCAGCGCCCGTTTGACGAGGTCGACCATCGACACCATTTCGTCATCCGATAACTGCGTGCGGCGGCGCCACAGGTCAGGCAGGATGGCATCGTCAAGATTGCGGACGAACTCGCGGCTCGGAACAGCGCCCATGAAAACCTCCAAAGAAGGATGGGACAGGGAGCGCGGAGAGCCTTGAAGCTAGGCGATGAAGAGGTCCGAAGGACCGTATGCCGCGCTGGAAAGTGAACCCAGTATGGTTTTCGCGGGGGGCTTCGCCTATATGCAATAAGTGGTAGATGGCGTATGCCGGGGGGTAATAAGCCGCCGGGCGGTGGGGGCGCGGCGGGGGCGGGCGCTGGTGGTATATCGGAGCCGGGCTGTGCCGAGGCGGGCGGCATGGCCGGTCTGGCGCGGCGCGCGGCGAGGGGCACACGGTGCATGGCACGGTGCACGGCGTATGGCTACGGCTACGGCGCAACATGCCGGCCACGCGCGCTTAAGCCTCCGCGATAGTGCTGCCGGCTGACAACCAGCCGTGTAACCACGATGATCCAGGCCGATACGGCGCAACGCTGCGGCAACCCTGTGGCAACGGCAGACGAGGCCGTCGCGGCGGGATTCGCCGAAGTTGCAGTGGGAGGGTGTTTTGAGCGATGGGACGCGCCATGTTATGGCGGTGTCTTGATACCAGCTCGGCAGCGCATGAGCGCGCTTTTGGGCGCTACGGACGCTTGCCCGCGTCGAGCCAGCCGTTGATCACGGCGGTTGCGGGCGGTTTGTCACAACGGCGGAGCCGGATGGCGCCTCCCTGACGCCACCCGTTCCGACAGGCCGCCACGAACAGGCGCGGCCTCGTGTTTCAACGCGTGCCTCTTTGACCTCGAGGCTGACGCGTTACAGCTGATGCTCTCTACCACCCGCTGCCGCGATCAAATGCGGATCGACGGCAACGGTGTTTCTCAGGCGGCCGGAACTCCGCTTCGCGTGTCCGGCTCATGGTGCAGATCCCCCAAACAGCATGGCAATTTCTCAAGGGCGTGAAACTGGTCTCTCGTGCCGCCGGTCCCGCGTCGTGGTTTGGTCTTGCGCACGCCCTTGTTGTTCCTTTCAACTGCGTTCTTGAATCCTGCTCTTGAACCTCGCGTTTGAGTCTCTTTTATGTACCCCGATTTTTGGCTTCCTTCTGGCTTTGTTCGTCATCCCCGTTATTGCTCCAGCCTGCTACATAAACGTGCGGCACCGCGCATTTTTTAAAGCACGCCGGCAGGGATTCGGTGATGTCATGCAGGGCCACGGCGCGGTTCATTCCACGGCTTGTTCCACGGCTCATTCCACCGCTCATTTCACGGCAAACAGCGTCAGATTCATCAACACCTTGAACGCAAAGCCGAGCGACACCGCGCCGCCCACCCCCGCGCACCACAGCGCGATAAACCAGACCCAGCCAGGCAGCCTGATACGCGCGAACGCGGCGCGGCGGTTAGTGATAGTGATGTTGGTCGTCATGGCGCACCTTGCCGCGAAATACCCAGTAACCCATCGTCGTATAGCTGAGAATGACAGGCAGAATCACCGCGGCGCCCGCCAGCGTGAACATCTGGCTCGAGCGCGGCGCGGCCGCTTCCCACAACGTCATGCTCGACGGAATCGCATAAGGCCAGAGGCTGACCAGCAAGCCGAGGTAGCCGAGCAGCACTAGCGCAAGCGCGAGCACGAAGGGCGTCTTGTGATGGCGTTCACGGACCGCGCGATACATCAAACCCGCGCAGATCGCGACGAGAAAAGGCACCGGCAGCAGACGATAGAACAGGCCGGCGCCAAACCAGCGCTGCGCCAGGTTGGGCGCTTGCAGCGGCGTCCACACGCTGACCAGCGCGATGAAGCCGAGCAGGATGATCGTCAACGGCCACACCACGCGATGCAGACGTCGTTGCAGATCGCCTTCCGTTTTGGCGATCAGCCAGCAGCAGCCGAGTAGCGCATAGGTCACGACGAGCCCGAGTCCGGTGAGCAGGCTGAACGGCGTGAGCCAGTCGAACGCGGTGCCGGCGTACGTGCCGTTTGCGACGGGGATGCCCTGCAAGAATGCGCCCAGTACGATGCCCTGGAAGAACGCGGCGCCGGTCGAGCCGCCGATGAACGCCAGGTCCCACAGATGCCGGGTGCGGTTGGCCTTGGCGCGCAGTTCAAACGACACGCCGCGGAAGATCAGACAAGCGAGCATGAAGATCAGCGGCAGATACAACGCCGACAACACGGTAGAGTACACCACCGGGAACACCGCGAAGAGGCCGGCGCCGCCGAGCACGAGCCAGGTCTCGTTGCCGTCCCAGACGGGTGCAACGGTGTTCATCATCAGATTGCGCTCGCGTTCATCGGGGAAGAACGGAAACACGATGCCAATGCCGAGGTCGAAGCCATCGAGCACGACGTACATGAAGAGGCCGAGCGCGATGATCGCGGCCCACACTACGGTGACATCCATTTTGCTGCCTTGTTCGGTTGGAGGAAGGCTGGCGGGTCGGTGACGAACGCCGTCAACAACCTGCGTGATTGGCTCGAGGACTCAGGCGTCGATCAACTGTTTGGCGCGCGGCAAAGTAGGCGCTGCCTTGCCGCCGGGCGCGAAATCCGGCACGCCATGCGGTGTGTGGCCGGGCAACGCCGGACCGGCGCGCATGAGCTTCAGCATGTAGTAGATGCCGGTGCCGAACACGACGAAGTAGACGATCACGAAGGCCATCAGCGAGATGCCGACCTGTTGCGTGGTGAGCGGCGAGACGGCTTGAGACGTACGCATCACACCGTACACCACCCACGGCTGACGCCCCGCTTCGGTGGTGACCCAACCGGCCAGCAGCGTGATGAAGCCCGTCGGTCCCATTGCGACGACGAGTTTCTGGAACCACCGCGCGTCATACAGCGTGCCGCGCCGGCGCAGCACCCATGCGGCCGCCGACATCACGATCATCAGCACGCCAAGCCCTGCCATGATGCGAAAACTCCAGAACACGACGGTGGAATTCGGGCGGTCTTGCGGCGCGAATTCCTTGAGACCGCGAATTTCGCCATCCCAGCTATGCGTGAGGATCAGGCTGCCCAGATGGGGGATAGAGACGGCGTAACGCGTGGTCTCCGCCTGCATGTCGGGGATGCCGAACAGGTTGAGCGCGGTGCCGCCTTTCTCGGTGTTCCAGAGACCTTCGATGGCGGCGATTTTTGCGGGCTGATACTTGCGCGTGTTCAGACCATGCTGGTCACCGACGAACGCCTGAATGGGCGTGAGGATGAGCAGCAGCCACAGCGCCATGGAAAACATCTTCTTCACGGCCGGATCGCGCCGCCCCTTCAACAGATGCCATGCGCTCACCGCCGCCACCACCAGACCCGCCACGATGAAAGCAGCCAGTGCCATATGGGCGAGGCGGTACGGGAACGACGGATTGAAGACGATCTTGAACCAGTCGAGCGGCACGACATGGCCATTGACCACGTCGAACCCTTGCGGCGTCTGCATCCAGCTATTGGATGCAAGAATCCAGAAGGTGGAGATCAGCGTGCCGATGGCGACCATCAGCGTGGCGCCGAAGTGCGCACGCGGACTGACGCGTTGCCAACCGAACAGCATGATGCCGAGAAAGCCTGCTTCGAGGAAAAACGCGGTCATGACCTCGTACATCAGCAGCGGCCCCGTGATCGGACCGGCGAAACTCGAAAAGCCTGACCAGTTGGTGCCGAACTCGTAACTCATGACGACACCGGAGACGACGCCCATACCGAACGCCACTGCGAAGATCTTCGACCAGAACAGACACAGATCTTTGTAGTACGCCTTACCGGTTTTGAGCCAGCGCCACTCGAGCACGGCGATAAAACTCGCAAGGCCGATGCTGAGCGCAGGAAAGACGATGTGAAACGAGACCGTGAACGCGAACTGGATGCGCGCCAGGTCGAATGCTGAGAAGGTGGGGTCCATAGCAGTGATGCCCGAAACAGCCTACGCACGGCGACCACTGTCGACGCGCACTGCGATTTGCAGATGGCGCAAGCGTAGGGGAATGCGCGGGAGTTTGCTGCGGCGCGTCCTGCGTCGAAAAGCCGCGTGGCGGAACCCGTAACGCGTATTTCAAGATGCTAAATGATTGATGAGTATCAAGATTTTATTTGTGCGCTTGAGGGTGTGATGAGCGGATGGCTTCGATAAGTGCGGCAATACACCGCGCTGCAGCACCGCGCAATTGATCGCGACTTGCGGCCTGTTGTCGCAGGTGACGAACGTAGCGCATACAGCCGCTCTTATGCGATGGAGATGACCAGCCGCTTGCCGCATGCGGCGGCGTATTTTCGCAGGGTATCGACGGATGGAGAGTGCTCTCCCGAGGCGAGCGCGCGTTCCAGCCGGGTGATGGCCGGCGCCTTGGTGCCCATGCGTTCGGCCACCTGCGCCTGACTCAGCCCCGCCGCGTGACGCGCAGCGAGCATCTGATCGAGCAGGGCGAATTCCTCGCGATTGAGGCGCTCGAATTCCGCGCGAACTTCCGGGTCCGACAGCGCCTGGCGGCGCAGTTCTTTATACGTTGACACGTTTAACCTCCAACAGTCTTTTTCGTGCCACCTCAAGCTCTTGGGGTGGCGTCTGTTGCGACTTCTTTACGAAAGAATGAAGCATGACGACCTTGCGATCGACGATCGAGCAATAGAAGACTCTGGCAATATCTTCTGCACCCTTTAGACGCATCTCGAACAGGCCTGCGCCCATGCACTGGGTGTGAGGTTCGCCGAGATCCGGACCATATTGCTCCATTCGATCCGCCAGCGCGATGAAGCGTGCCAGCAGCGTTTTGGGTAACGACGCAATGTCTGTTCTGACACGTTCGTTGTAGAAATCAATCGCGAATGTCATTGGGTTATATGATAACAAATATGTTATGTTTTGCAAGCGGTTCGTTGAGGTTGATCGAGTGAAGTGAGCGGAAGTTGACTCAGGTCATGCGGCCCATGACGCCGCTGATCTCGCGCCGTTTGGTTCGAAAAGAGTAAAGATCAGGATAACGTATCAATTAACACAAGAACATTGGCCAGACGGCCAGATCGATGTCCCTTGTGTTCCCCCGGCATTGGCCATTTGGCCGACTTCTTCCCGAAGCTTGAGCGCGATATCGTTCCCGGTTTGTCGGGTAAAAGATCAGGCTACCTAATCAATATCGTGAAAATCCGACGTCTACGGACCTTCGGGCAACAAGCCGGAAACCCCATGCTAGCGATGCGATTAAACGTACCTACAAATATGTCTTGACCCGTCCATTAACCGTAACTACAATTAATCCAATTGGACATTACCTACTATCTGGCCAAGAACGAACAGAACATCGCCAACCACGGCGTATCAATTGAACTTGCGGCAGAACTCGATTGGTCGGAAGTGGTGGCCTACGTTGACACGCGGCGCGACTATCGCGAGCTGCGCGAGGTTGGCTTTGGCGTCGTCAATGGCCGTCTTTACTGCGTCGTGTTCACGCAGCGCGGCAACACCATGCGCGTCATCAGCATGCGCAAGGCAAACAAGCGGGAGATACGCAACTATGTCGAGCAAACGTAAACTGATTCTGCCAACCGACGAAGAAGAGGCGGCAATCAACCGGGGCATCGCGGCAGACCCGGACACTTACGAGGTACCCGCGGAAGATTTCGCGAAGATGAAGCGGCTGGGCGTGCGCGGCCGCCCCAAGCTCCAGAATCCGAAAATTTCTCTAACCGTGCGCTATGACGCTGACGTGGTGGATGCCTTCAAGGCGACAGGCGATGGATGGCAGACCCGGATGAACGACGCCTTGCGCGAGTGGCTTAGTCAGCGCCGCGCTTAAACGGGGCGGCTATTACGGGTGTGACTGGCGCCGGGTGCGGCAGTGTGTACGGCGCCGCGTGTGATAGCAGGTTCGATAGCGGGTTCGATAGCTTGATCGACGTCGCGCCTGACATCGCTGTCAAGTCGTCGGCTGACACTGCCACGGCGCATCAGCCATTGCACGCCCCAGCAGGCGACCACGAACGGCGCGGTCATCGCGGGTAGGCCAGCCAGTCCGGCCAATTGCTGTAGCGCAACCGAGAGCAAAACGCCGCCAAGCACGACTACCCAGCCGCTTTCCGCGAGTGCGAGGGCGGTCAGCGCGCCGTTGAATCCGACGAGGCCCGCGTCGAACGTGGCGATGCTCGAGCCGAGCAACATATGCACGCCGCCCGCGATCGCAGAACCCGCCAGCGCCGCCAGTGCGTGTCGCCGTGACGACAACGCAATGCCGACCAGCATCAGCAGGCCCGGCAGCGCGCCGTAGGCGAAACCGCTTTGCGCCAGACCCGACAGCGTGCCTTCGGGCAGCGCAACGAGCATGGACGCAGGCGCGCCGGGGAGGGCTGCCGCACTGCTTTTCATGAGCGGCAGCCAAAGCCATGTGACGATCAGACACGGGCTCGAATACGTGCCCAACCCGTGGCTGCGCAGCCAGCGTGACCACGGTTGCAGCAACCAGGCGGTGCCGGTCGCGGCGAGAATGGCCAGCGCCGCGGCGGTGGCGTGGTCCGGCACGAAGGTGTAGGCGGCAAGCCCAGCCAGTGCGCCATTGAAGCCATGCAGGCCGTCGCGCGTGTCGTCCTCGGGGCAGCCGGCGACGATTGCGGCGATGTTCGCCGCAATCGCGCCGATCAGCGCGCCGCACGCCAGGCGCGGGTCGCACAGCAGCCACGCGGCCAGCAGGCACGCGCCGGTGGCGGCGTTAGGTTGCAGGACGATCTGGCCAAAGCTGCGCAGAAGCGTAAGTAGCCCGGCGGATTCCGGGCTATTGGATGCGGCGTTCATATGGGTAAGCGTGCACACATGGTCCGGACGCGGCGCGCGTTTGCTCGTCGATCGTGCCAGACCATCGGGAAAACCGCGAGCATAGGGCACCAGCGTCAGTCCTGGTATCAGCGCAGGTTGATAGCGGCTATTTGTCACGTTGGCCGTGATCATGCGCTTCGCGGCCGCCATAACCGTCGGTGATGCCTATGTGCGGGCAAGAAGGCACGCCTTCGCGATTGATCGTGTGCTTTACGCCTTTGCGGTGTATTCGCTAGCGGTGTGGCGTGCCCGTTGTTCGCAAGCGGCGGCATGTCGCGTGGCGAAGGCGTCGATACGGGCGGCAATGCCCGGGGCGTCGCGCAGCACCACCCAATGGCCGGCATCGACGGTATCGCGCGTGTAATCGCCGAGCCATCGTTCGAGCCCGAGCGAAAGCGCCGGTCCAACGTAGCGGTCGCGCAGCGGCACGATGAATTGCACCGGCGCATGCGCGTGCCGTGCTCGCGGCCGGCGCAACCGTTCGATGAAATTGGCCCGATACAGATTCAGGCCATTGATGGCATTGCGCAATTGAGCCGGATCGCGCAGCGGCTGCACGCGCTCGGTCAGACGTAGCCAGAGCGGCCAGGCGCGCGCGCCGCCGCAACGCCACACGAGTTCCGGCAACCACGGCAGATGAAAAAAGAAGATGTACCAGGATTTCAGCGTTTGCCGCAGCGCATCGACTAACCGGCGTGCTACGGGCGGCGATGCGGCATACCCGCTGCTGCCGCTGCGCAGCCCCATCGAAGCGTGATCGAGGCTCGGCCCGGAGATCGAGGTGAACGACGCAATACGTCCTTCGAACGAAGGGCGCGTCACGGCTTCCCAGCACTGGATCGAACCCCAGTCATGGCCCACCAGATGAAACGGTTGCGCGCCGCAGATGGAGTCGGCCACGGCGGCGAGATCGTCGGCCAGGCGCTCGAGCCGGTATCCGGCACGCCCAGCAGGCGCTTCAGACAAGCCGGCGCCGCGCACGTCGTAACAGATCACGCGGTAGCGGGAGTCGAGTTGCGCCCGCACGGCGTCCCACACCGTGGCCGAATCCGGATAACCATGCACCAGCACGACAGGCGGCGCATCGCGCGGACCGCTTACGTAGACCGCGAGCTGCACATCACCCGCATCGACCATCAGCGCGTCACGCTTCACGCTGCAGCTCGCACGCCGCGGCGGCTCGTCTGGCTCGTCTTCAACGCAGCGGGATCGGCGGCGTTAGCCAGGTGCACGGCGGCGACGAGCGAGTCAATACGCGCCAGTTGGGCCCGGTTGTCGTGATCCCACGGGTGAAAACCGGGTTTGAAAAACCGCAGCCATTCCATCGCAATGCCGGGAAATACCCCGTGCCTCGGACCGTATAGATACTTGATCACGCGCCACATGCCGCGCACGTGACCGCCGCGTTTGCGGTCCGCAATCAGCAGGCGCACGTGAAAGTCGAACACGATCATCCAGAACACTAGCGTCACGGCGAGCATGGTGCCGGTGCGCAGCAGATAGCGCAGCGGCCCTGGCTTGAGCGCCGCGTTCCAGACATCGAACGAAACCGCCTTGTGTTCCGTTTCTTCGAGCGCATGCCACGTCCACATCTGCAGATAGCCCGGCACCGAACCGGCAATACGCGTGTCGTCCTCCAGCAGCAGGCCGGCCAGCATGGCCGTGTAGTGCTCCAGCGCCACGGTCATGGCGAGCTGAAACGACTTCGGCATCTTGCGATGCTGGTTGAGAAACCACGTGAGACGCCGGTCCAGTTTGTGTGCGGGCAATCCCGCTGACTGCAGCAGATCGTTGTACTCGATATGCTCGCGCGTGTGCATGGCTTCCTGGCCGATAAAGCCAAGCACCTGCTTTTTCAGCACTGGATCGTCGATGCTGTCGCGGTAGTTGCGCACGCTGTCCATGAAGAAGCGCTCGCCCGCGGGAAACAGCAGCGAAAGCGCGTTGAAGAAGTGCGTCACGTGCGAGCCCTGTTGATGCCAGTCGCAGGCGCGCTCGGCGGGAAGGGCGAAACGAAGGTCGCGGCGAACAGGCATCATGGCCTTTCTCCTTGAGTTGCTGATTCGATCCGTTGCGTTGCATTGCGTTGCGCGGATCCGGTTGATCATCATGACTGTCGCAGCGTGGGCGTGGCCGCCAAGGTCACACATGACGGCTTCAAACCCGGCGCCCGGCAGCCTCGGCCACGCGTACGCGTTTTTGCGCGACACGCCGTAGACGGCGCGTCTGCATCACCACCAGCGTCTGATACGCGGCCGGCAGCACACGGGCGAGCCAATCCGCTGCGCGCGCATCGCGTCCTATCAGCACACGCCGTTTGTTTTTGCGCACGCCGTCGAGAATGACGGCGGCTGCGTCGTCGGCGCTCGTGATGAAGAACTTTTCGAAGTCGTCCTTGCCTTGCTGCTCGCTCTCGATCATGAAGCCGACCATGTTCGACGCGATGCGGCTCGACTGCGCGATGCTCGTGCGGATGCCGCCGGGATGCACGCAGGTCGCCGATACGCCGCACTTCATCAGGTCCAGTTCCTGGCGCAGTGCTTCGGTGAAGCCGCGTACCGCGAACTTGGTGGCGTTGTAGCCGCTCATGCCTGGCTGTGCGAACAGACCGAATACGCTCGACGTATTGACGATATGTCCCGCGCCGGCCGCCTTCAGATACGGCAAAAAAGCCTTGGTGCCGTGCACGACGCCCCAGAAGTTGATGCCGACAATCCACTCCAGATCTGCGTATTCCATGCCGTCGATGGTGCTCGACAGCGCGACTCCCGCGTTGTTGAAGACGAGGTTGACGCGCCCGTGCTGCGCGACGGTTTCGGCGGCCCAGTCGAACATGGCGACGCGGTCTGCCACATCCAAAACGCGGGTCGTCACACGCAGCGGCGCGCCGACCCGTTGCGGTGCGGCGGCCTGCGCCAGCTTCGCGGTTTCAGCGAGGCCGGCGGCGTTACGGTCGGCCAGCGATAAATCGCAGCCTTCGCGCGCGAGCTGGATCGCCAGTGATCGTCCCATGCCGGAGCCCGCACCGGTGATGGCAGCCACCCGGTCCGTGAAATTCTTCATCATGTTTCTCCTGTCCTCTCTGAGCGGTGCCCTGTCGTTTTTATGTTGATCTGGAATACGAAACGAATCTTTGAAACACGCCACGCTACGTTTATGACGCGGTGATCGCTCAGGTCGCCTCGACAGAAGAAGTCGCGCTGTCCCGGGTTTGCCCAAGCGGGCCGGAAGCGAGCGCGTCGTGCCCGTGCGACACCGCAGCCGGCGCATACGCGAAGTAATCTTCCATGCTGAAGCGGCGCGTCGCCTGACGGAAACGGAACGCAAAGCCGGGCCACAGTGTCGTGTTGTTGCCGGTGTTCGGATCGAGATACCAGCTTTTGCAACCGCCGGTGGACCAGATCGCGCGGCCGAGCTGTTGCTGGATCCGCTCGTTGTACGCGCGTTCCACCTGCGGACGCACTTCGATGGCCGCCGCGCGCTCGCTTCGCATGGCGTGCAGCGCGCGCAGAATGTATTCGACCTGCGATTCGATCATGTACACCATCGAGTTGTGACCGAGACCGGTATTCGGACCCACGATCATGAAAAAGTTCGGATAACCAGGCAATGCCGTACCGAGGTACGCATGTGCACCATCGCGCCAGGTGTCGACGATATCCACGCCACCCTTGCCGAGAATCACACCGCGCGGGAACGGATCGGCCACCTGAAAACCGGTGCCGAAAATCAGGCAGTCGGCGGGATGTCTGACGCCGTCGCTCGTCACCACGGCGTCTTCTTCGATGCGCGCGATACCGGCGCTAATGAGCGAAACGTTCTGGCGCGACACTGCGGGGAAGTAGTCGTTCGAGATCAGGATGCGCTTGCACCCCATCGTGTAATCAGGGGTGAGCTGCGCGCGCAGCGCCGGGTCGGCCACCTGGCGGCGCAGATGACGCTCGGCGATTTTTTGCGCGCTCTTCATCAACGAAGGATGAATCGCAAAGCCGAATGCGCGCGACTCCAGCATGCAATAAAGGCCCGCGCGCATGATCTTCTGCGTGAAGGGCAGATGACGGAACAGCCACTGTTCGAGCGGTTTCACGGCACGGTCGGCTTTGGGCATGATCCACGGCGGGGTGCGCTGGAACAGACTCAGTTGCGCGACACGCGGTGCGATCTGCGGCACGAACTGGATGGCGCTGGCGCCGGTGCCGATCACCGCGACACGCTTACCGTCGAGCGCGTAGCCGTGGTCCCACTGCTGCGAATGGAAGATCTTGCCCTTGAAACTGGCGAGGCCGGCAAGGTCCGGCAGCGCGGCGCGCGACAGACCGCCCATGCCGGAGATCAGCACCCGCGCCGTCCACTGCTGGCCGTTGGCAAAGCGGATTTGCCAGCCGTGGCGCTCTTCGTCGTACACCGCGCTCACGAGTTCATGGCCGAAGCGCAGATGCGGTTGAACGCCATAGCGTTGCGCGCATTCCTCCAGGTACCCGTGGATTTCAGGCTGGCGCGCGAACATGCGGCTCCAGCGCGGATTTGGCGCGAACGAGAACGAGTAGACGTGCGATTGCACGTCGCAGGCGCAGCCGGGGTAATGGTTGTCGCGCCAGGTGCCTCCTACTGAATTGGCTTTTTCGGCGATCAGGAAGTCTTTCAGGCCGGCTTGCCGCAGCCGGATCGCCATGCCGAGGCCCGCGAAGCCGGAACCGATGATCGCAACATCGGTGTCGACGGGCGGCAGCTCGGCGGGAGGCAGCGTGCGTGCGTTCATCCGGGCGGTCTCCTTTTGTTCATTCTTAACTGTTACATTGATGGATGTAACGATAGGAGGTGCAATGAAATCGCGCAAGCGGCGCGTTAGACGGGAGACTCTATGGGAGGGGGTGTGAAGGCGGGAAAAGCGGGAAAAGCGGCCGGCGTGCCCGGCCGCTAACTATGGTGGAAATGTTGGTAAAGCCAGCGGATGACGGCGGCGATCCACGCCGCGCCATATGAGGTCACATGCGTCGCCGCATGGATCGCCGCTGATTGCCGCGCTTACTGCGTGAGCGCGCGAGGTGTAGAAGAAACGCGCACAGTCGGCGTCTCGCGGGCGTCGCCGGCTTGCACGATATGCAGTTCACGCGTACGAACCGGCAGGCTGCATTGCGCATCGTTAAGCGTCTGACGAACCCGGCGCGCCAGATCCCAGCGCATGTTCCAGAACTCATCCAGTTTGGCCCATACGCGCACGTTCAACACCACGGTGCTGTCGTCGAAACGCGTCACCATCACCTGTGGCGCGGGTTCCTGAAGAGCGCGTGGATCAGCGCCGGCCAGTGCGTGCAGTGCCGCCAGCGCACGGTCCACGTCGTCGCGCACCGAGATTTCCACTTCCAGATCGAGGCGGCGGGTCGAATTGCGGTTGTAGTTGCGAATCGAATTGCTCCACAGCGCACTGTTCGGCACGTACTCACAGATGCCGTCCGATTTGGTGAGGCGCGTGGTGAAGAGGCTGATTTCTTCGACGGTACCGGCCACTGTGCCGCTGCCTGATTCGATCCAGTCACCCACCCTGAAGGGACGCAGCAGCAACAGCATGATGCCGGCCGCGATGTTCTGCATTGTGCCCTGCAGCGCCAGGCCGATGGCGAGGCCCGCGGCGCCGAGCACCGCCACGATGCTGGCGGTTTCAATGCCGAGTTGCGACAGGGCGCCAATGATCGCGACCACGCGAATGCCCCACAGCGTGGTGTCGCACAGCACGGGCCGCAGGGTGGCGTCCATGCGCGACTGGCTCGCGAGCAGGCGCTTGAGGGAACGCGAGACGCGGCGCGCGACCCACCATCCCACGACGAGGATGAGTGCGGCGGCGCACAGGTGCATGGCGATGCTGGTAAGCCCAGTCCAAAGTGAGGTCCACTGACTCGGGTGGATCTCGGCGAGAAGATTCTGCATGGCCTTGACGGTCCTTGATGACAGGCGACAGCGCATCGGGCGCCGCGCGGATTGAAACAGGAGTTGGATTGCCGATGTGCTCGCCGATGTACCCGTTGCGCTGCCCCTATCAGGAGGCGCGAGGTTGGGGTGGCGTGCACGCGGAAAAAGTGACGCGAATGAAGCGTGCGGGGGAGTGACTGTGCTAAAAGAGGAAAGTTCTACCGTGCAAAGCTTTTTGATAGATTGGACCCGTCTGGGTCAAAGAAACTACTTTTTCGCCTTGATGCGAGGCGTTGCGCGTTGTCTTGGGGACGTATCGCCAGCGTCGCCGTCCGCAACAGAAGTGGCAACCGCAGCAGACGCAGACGCCGCCACCTGCGCGTTGCCCAGTTTCTTCATGATCGACGCGACGCGGTCGCCCAGATAGTCACCGGCGGCGTCTTCGAGCGCGCGGTTCATCTCCGATTCCACCAGCACCATTGCCAATGGGCGCACACGCCAGATTGCCTCGACGAGCGCCGGGACGTCCGCGGGCGGGGGCAGGGCATCGGCCTCGTAGCGGTCCAGTTGCCGTACGACCAAATCGACCATCGCCTTGGCGACCGCATTGAAATGCGGCCGCGACACGCTGACTGCCTCCAGCAGGTCGAGGAGCGGAATGCCTTCTTGCGCCATCGTCGCACCCGCTGCGAGCGCAGCCGGACTGTTCGCGACGAATGACAGGCCGTGCCGCTCCAGCAGACCGAGTTCGACCGCCTTGGTGAGCGCGCCGGGCGACGCCTTGCCGCCGAACATCTGCAGCAGGTCGATCAGCGAATAGTGTTTGGGCCGCTCACGCGACCACGGGCTGCCGATGGCCGTCTCGAGTCCGAGAATGGAACGCAGGTCGTGACCTTCGTCGACGGCCTTGATGAGGTCCTGGATGTTGGCGAGGGTATAGCCGCGCGCGAGCAAATGATTGATGAGCTTCAGACGCGCGACGTGGGTGTCGTCGTAGACGCCGACCCGGCCGCGCTTCTCCGGCGGCGCGAGCAGCCCGCGATCCTGATAGGCGCGCACATTACGCACGGTGCTTTCGGTGACGCGGGCAAGCTCATCGACCGTGTATTCGTTGCGCGGCACCGCGGACGAAAGCGGCGCAGCGGACGTAGTGGACGCGGTGGACGACGGGGAAGCGTCTGAATGGGGCGTTTTTGGCATGCGGGGATTTTAACGCGGGCAGCATGACACGCGGGCGGCGTGGCTGCGCGAACGTAACTTAAAACGGCATCACGCGCTTGCGATCTAATCCGCTCGCGCATCCGGCAATGCAGCGTTACCCACCCCGAGCGCGCGTTGCATCAACGTGGTATCGAGCCACCGGCCGTGTTTGAATCCCACGGCCTTGAGCGTGCCCACCAGCTCGAAGCCGAGGCTGCGGTGCAGTGACATCGAACCGCCGCTGCCGCCATCGGCGACCACTGCAATCATCTGCCGCCACGGTCCGGTTTCGCAGCGTTCGATCAAAGCCCGCAACAGCACCCGTCCAATTCCTTGACCGCGGAAAGCATCGCTCATGTAGATCGAATCTTCGATCGTGTTGCGATACGCCGCACGCGGGCGATAGGGCGTCGCGTAGCAATAGCCGGCAATCGTCCCGTCGACTTCCGCGACGAGATACGGCAAGCCATGACTCAACACGGACGCGTGCCGGTTGCGCAATTCGTCCACGGAAGGCGGTGTTTCCTCGAACGAGGCCACGCCGTGCAGCACGTGCTGGGCGTAAATGGCCTGGATGGCGGGCAGATCATCTTCAGTCGCGTCCCGCACGAGAGCAGTGGCGCGCGTTGCCGCTGACGCGGTGGACGGCGGTGGATCGTTTTGGCTCGCGGTGCTCATGCGCATTCCTGTCGTTAGCCGGCGGATGGCCGGAAACGCCTCATCATGCCCGTTGAGCGCCGCGAATTGAAGCCCGTCAAAAAGCCCTCAAAAAACGAGTCAAACAGCGCGCTGCACCGGTGCGGTTTTCGCAAAGCGCCGCGCTCCCGCCACGCATGCCACCACGATCACGGTGACGGCGATCATCGCCGGCGGGACCTGTTCATGCAGCAGCAACGCCGCCAGCGAGAGGCCGAAGAAAGGCTGCAGCAACTGCAACTGTCCGACGCTGGCGATGCCGCCCAGAGCGAGCCCGCGATACCAGAACACGAAGCCGATCAGCATGCTGAACAGCGACACGTACGCGAGCCCCCACAGCGCGCTTTGACTCACGCCCGCAAACGAGGCCGGCCACGCCCACCAGGTGAGTGGCAGCATCAACGGCAACGACAGCACCAGCGCCCATGAGATGACCTGCCAGCCGCCGAGATGGCGCGAGAGCCGCGCGCCTTCCGCATAGCCGAGTCCGCACACGACGATCGCCGCCAGCATCAAGCTATCGCCCAGCGGCGAGGCCTGCACGCCGTCACGCAACGCAAAGGCTACAACCGCGCAACTGCCGAGCGCCGAGAACAGCCAGAAGGCGCGCTGCGGCCGCTCGCCGCCGCGCAGCACGCCGAAGATCGCGGTGGAGAGCGGCAACAGGCCGATGAACACCACCGCGTGCGCCGACGTGATGTGGCGCAGCGCGAGCGCGGTCAAGAGCGGAAAGCCGACCACCACGCCGAGCGCCACCACGATCAGCGGCACGAGTTCGCGTCGCGCCGGCCGGGTTTCGCGGAACACCAGCAGCAGGATGAGGCCGAGCGTTCCCGCAATGGTGGCGCGGGCAACCGTTAGAAAGATCGGATCGAGTCCCTGCACGGCCAGACGCGTGGCAGGCAGGGAGCCGCTGAAGATGAGCACGCCGAGCAGTCCGCTCAACCAGCCATCGGTGGCGCGGTGAGGCGGGTTGCTGCGGCTCGGATTGGATGTCATGGTGGGTTTTCAGATGCTAGGGAGAAACCGACAGCATCTACTCGAACGGGTAAAAGTGTAAGCTACGGAACAGTACAATTCACGCAAACTGTACGGTACATGGAGCAGTACAGATGACCCGCCGTTTCGACAGTAACGATAACCCAGGCGAGGCCGCCGCGCCGCGCACGCGTGTCGAAACCGTCATGGATGCCTTGCGCGAGCGCATGGCCAGCCGCGCGCTGCAATCCGGCGCGCGCGTCCCGTCGATCCGGACCATGAGCGACACGCTCGGCGTCTCCAAATCGACGGTGGTCGAAGCCTACGACCGCCTCGTCGCCGAGGGCGCACTGGTCGCGCGACGCGGCGCCGGCTTTTTCGTGTCGGGTCATGCACCGCCGCTTGCGCTGGCCGATCTCGGGCCGCGTCCCGAGCGCGAGGTCGATCCGCTCTGGCTCACGCGGCAGTCGCTGGATGCGGGTCAGGAAGGGCTGAAGCCGGGCTGCGGCTGGCTGCCGGCCGCGTGGTTGCCGGAGGACGGCGTGCGGCGCGCCCTGCGCGCGGTAGCGCGCGACCCGCATGCGCCGCTCGCAGACTACGCGAGCCCGCACGGACTGCCCGCGCTGCGTCAACAGCTTGCGTGGCGGCTCGCGCAGCACGGCGTGGATGCCACGCCCGCGCAGATCGTGCTGACCGACGGCGGCACCCATGCGCTCGACCTCGTCTGCCGCTTCCTGCTCGAACCGGGCGACACCGTCTTGATTGACGATCCGTGTTACTTCAATTTCCAGGCGCTGTTGCGGGCCCATCGGGCGCGCATCGTCAGCGTGCCGTACACGCCGTCCGGCCCGGATCTGGCGAGTTTCGAGCGCGTGCTGGCGGAGCATCGTCCGCGGCTTTACGTGACCAACTCCGCGATTCACAACCCGACCGGCGCGACGCTGGCGCCGGCCATCGCGCATCGGCTGCTGAAGCTCGCGGGCGAGCACGATCTGCTGATCGTCGAGGACGACATCTTTGCCGACTTCGAAGTGGAAGCCGCGCCGCGTCTGGCCGCTTTCGATGGCCTCTCGCGCGTGATTTCCATCGGCAGTTTTTCGAAGACGCTCTCGGCGGCGGCGCGCTGCGGATTTATCGCGGCCCGCGCGGACTGGATCGAACCGTTGATCGACCTGAAGCTCGCCACCTCGTTCGGCAATGGTCAACTGGCGGCGAGCGTCGTGCATCATCTGCTGGTGGACGGCACCTATCGGCGGCATCTGGAAGGCATGCGCGCGCGGCTCGCAGACGCCATGAGCGAAACCATCCGGCGTCTCACGCAGGCAGGGCTCGACGTGTGGACCCGGCCGCGCGCCGGCATGTTCGTGTGGGCGTGTTTGCCGGATGGTCTGGATGCCGCGGAGATTGCCCGGCACGCGTTGAGCGAGGGCGTCGTGCTGGCGCCCGGCAACGTGTTCAGCGCGGCGCAGACCGCTGCGGGGTTTCTGCGCTTCAACGTGTCGCAATGCAACCGGCCGAAGGTCTACGACACGTTGCAGCGGGCGATGGAGCTGACGCAGGCGCGTGTTTGACGCATGACGTGTGCGCTCGACTTCACGCACGCCGCGAGCCACATGCCCCGCGTCAAACTACTTGCACAGCATCAGCGTGCGCGCTTCGTCGGTGCAATTGCTCTTGACGGGCGTCTTGTCCGCGGTCTGCGCGGGTGCGGCAGCCGTGACCGCCGCCCGATGCGTCACGCAGGCACGCAGACGCTTTTCGACCGGTCCGTAGTATTGCCAACCATGTCCGAGGTTCGGCAGATCGAGCTTCACCTGCTTCCACTTCGGATGCCCGTGCTCCTGCAGATTGTCGAAGTTGGTGCAGAGCGAATCGGCAAAGTGGTCCAGATTGACCACCGTATCGCGCAGCCCGTAGTCGTAGGTCACGAGAAATGCCTTCACGGTGAAGGTCGGCACGTCTTCCTTCAGCCAGCTCGGGTAGCTCGCGGTGTGAATCGTCGCGGGGAAATACACCTGCTTGGCCCGTGCGGTTTCCGGCGCAGCAGGATCGACACGCAGCAGGCGGATCTGTTGCAGCAGATCCGGATTCATGTCGGTAAACAGCTTGGCGGGCTGGCCAACCACGATGATCGCGACGTCGATCTTCTTCACGATCAGTGCCGCGAGCGCGTCTTCGTTGCTTAGGTGCTGCACGTTCTGTTCGGGAATCGGCTGACCGAACATCAGGCGGTAGATGGTGTTGGCGGATTGCGCAGTGCCGCTGCCGAGCAGGCCCACGCTAATCACCTTGTCCTTGATCTCGTTGATGTTCTTGAGCGGCGAATCGGCACGCACCACGAAGTTAATTTCTTCGTCGTAGAGCGGCATGATGAGACGCAGCGGCCGGATTGCGACACCCGCGTCGGCGTTGCCGGCATTGGCCATATCCACGTACGCCTGATACACGTCCGACTGCACCAGTGCGAGCTTCACGCCAGGCTCGAAGCGCATGCGCTGCACGTTTTCCGCGGAGCCTTTCGAGGCCAGCACCTCGAGGTCGATGCCCACCGGCTCCGCCACCCATTTCGCCAGATCGGCGCCGAACTGGATGTACGTGCCGCGTTCGGGGCCGGTCACGATCTTGTAGTGCGCAGGCTCGGCCAACGCCCATGATGACGCGAGCAGCAATCCGAGCAGGCCGGCGACCCAGGCCGCAAGCCAACCTGCGGGCCAACCCGAAAAACGCCCCGCATGCCACCCCGTCGGAATTATCTTGAGCATGGTCTTCCACCTTTCAGTCTCGATTGAACAGGCTTGCGCGGCGAGAGCGCGCGAAGCATCGCTGAGTCAGTTCGGTTTTCTATTTCAGTTTTCTATTTCAAGGTGCTGCGTTTCTGCGAGACGTCGAAACAGGGACCATGCGCGCACCGCTCAATGAGCGGCGGCCGCGCCCGACGCCGGTGTTGCGCCGGGCGTCGCCGAGTTCTTCCAGCCAAACTGCGCAATCGCACGCTCCTGCGCGTCCACGCTGTTCGGCGCGGCGTTGGTTGCGACGGCGGGTGCTGCCGGTGACACGGCAGCGGGCGGCGCGGCCTGCGCAGTCGGCGTGGCTTGTGTCGCTTGCGTGCTTCGTGCGGTCGAGGGTAACGGCGGCAAGGGTGGCAACGGCGGTTCGTTGACCGACGTCTGCGCAGCCGGCGCGTTGTGAGTGACAGTGGCCGGTTTATTGTGCAGCGGCGTCCAGCCGGTCTCGACAATGGCACGTTCGAGCATCGCCTTCGCTTCAACGCTGCCGGTGTCGATGGCTAGCGCGTCGCGCGCGCTGTGCTCGACGCAATTCCACAAGTTGTCCTTGATGCAGACGAGCGCTGTTTGCATCGCGGCGTCGCGACGCTGTTCGAGCGGGCGCAGATCGCGCTGGATCACCTGGGCGTCCGCGCTGTTGGCTTGCATCGAAAAGGCCGCGTTGACGGCGGCCTGCGCGTCGGACAAATCGTTCGCATCGAAATACGTGCGCGCCGCATGCAGGCTTTCCGACAGATCGCGATAGTGCGGTGCAACTGGCGGCTGAATCACGGGAGTCGCAGGGACCGCCGCATTGTTGGCGGATTGCATGGCGGCGCTGGCGCGCGGCGACGCGGCATCTGGTGAAGTGTTGGTCGCCGTGTTGGTTGAGGCACTGGTCGATCCATTGGCCGAGGCATTGGCCGAGGAACCAGACAGCGTTTTGATCGACCCACTCGATGAATTGCCCGGCGCATAGGCGCCAATCGAACCGCCGGTGGATTGCGTGTCGTTGTCGCCGTCCGCGGGTGTCGTATTGCGCGAGCTGCCGAACAGCGTATACGCCCCGTACGCCAGCAACACCACCACGAGCGCAATGAGTCCGCGCGAGAAAATCCATCGGCCATTTATGGCGGATCCTGCCGATGTATTGTCGAGCGGAGGAATAGGCGTGTCTGGTGAAGCGAGCGCTGGCGGCGCGCCATTCGTGTCGGCATTCGCGCCGAACGGATGATGCTGCACACCGGCGGCCGCCGCGACGAGGCGCGCGCGTGGCGTGTCGTCGAGCGGATGCATCGCGCCGCAATACGGGCAGCGGTCGGAGGGCTGATACAACGCACCACCGCAGCGCTTGCACGGCGCGGGAAAATCATCGTGAGAAGTAGTCTGGGTGGACATGCTGTGACCCACCTGCGATAAGGCTATGCCGTAGGGCATGGTCCCGATCGTGTCCCGCGCAAGATGCACTGTCCACGTAAATCACGATCGACATGCGCTGGAGAGCGGTCACCGCGATCAGAACAATCACGGCGGCCCCTCGCAAACAATATGTGGGCTTTCGAAGCGAACGTCAATCCAAGTTCGCACCTATCTGACACTGTGTGCGTTAGCGCACGTTCAGACAGTTTTCGTTGCTGCACATGTTTGCAGAACGAAGTAGCGGGCGGGATTTTGTATGCAGTAATGCGTACGTCTGGAATGATCCGATAAAACGCACAACGGCAGCCGCATGAAGAGGCTCACGAGCGGGCACAAAAACGAGCATGAGAAGCAGCGCGAAGTCAGACGAAACGGCTGACGGTGTCAATGAATCTGCGTGGCGTTGCGCGGGGCCTTGTGTGATGTATTGATCGGCCCCGCGCATGCAGTTTTTGCAGTGTCGCGCTCAGCGCGTGCGCAACGGATGGTCCTTCAGCAGCCACGACAGCACGAAGGCAAGCACCACGACACACGCAGCGGAGAGATACACCGTATGCAAGGCGCCCGCGAAAGCCTGCAGGTAATCGTCGCGCAATGCGGCGGGCAACTGATGAATGGTGGCCGGTCCGAGCGCGTGCGGCAATTCCGTATCGGGCGGAATCAGTTTTTGCAGACGCGCGGCGAGACCATTCGAAAACACCGCGCCGAATGCAGCAACGCCAACCGAGCCGCCAATCGAACGGAACAATGTCGCGCCCGAGGTGGCCACGCCCATGTGCCTGAACTCCACCGTGTTCTGCACCGCGAGAATCAGCACCTGCATGACCATGCCGAGACCGAGTCCCAGCAAACCCATGTACAGATACATCACATGAACCGGTGTGCCGATCTGCAGATGCGCGAGCAGGATCATCGCAACGGCGACAAGCAGCGTCCCCGCAATGGGAAACATGCGGTACTTGCCGATCTTGCTGATGACGCGGCCGGTGATCACCGACATGACCAGCAGACCGCCCATCATGGGCAACATCTGCATGCCGGCTTCAGAAGGTGTCGAACCCTTGACCACCTGCAAATACAACGGAATAAACGTGACCGACCCGAACAGCGAAACGCCGATGATGAAGCCGATCAGACTGCTCAACAAAAACGTGCGCTGGCGGAACAGTTCGAGCGGCATGATCGGTTCGACCGCGCTTTTTTCTTCGTAGATGAAGCCGCCCACGCAGACGAGGCCCATGGCGAGCGTGAACCACAGTTGCGGCGAGGTCCACGGCAGGATCGTGCCGCCCTGACTGGTGAACAGGATGATGCAGGTGAGCGCGCCGGCCAGAAACGCGGCGCCCATGTAGTCGATGGTGTGACGGATGTGCGCGGTATGGGGCTTGAACACCGCACCGATGACGGCCAGCGCAATCACGCCAAGCGGCAGGTTGATGTAGAAAATCCAGCGCCACGACAGATGCTCGACGAGGAAGCCGCCGAGCAGGGGACCGATCACCGTGGCAAGACCGAACACGCCGCCGAACACGCCTTGATAGCGGCCACGTTCGGCAGGCGGGATCACGTCCGCAATCGCAGCCATCGTCACGACCAGCAGACCCCCGCCGCCGAGACCCTGAAGCGCGCGCAGGATGATCAACTGGGTCATGTTCTGCGCCACACCGCACAGGGCGGAGCCGACCAGGAACAGCACGATGGCCGCCTGCAACACGATCTTGCGACCGAACAGATCGCCGAACTTGCCGTAGAGCGGCACGACGATCGTGGAGGTCAGCAGATAGGCCGTCACGACCCACGAGAGGTTGTTCAGGCCGCCAAGCTCGCCGACGATGGTGGGCAGGGCCGTCGAGACGATGGTCTGGTCGAGCGCGGCCAGCAGCATGACCAGCAGCAGCGCCGGAAACAGCAGACGGATGGGCGGATGCTGCGGCTCGGTGGCAAGCTCGGCGGGCATTGTGGCAGGTTGATTCATGGCTGGGGGACGTGAATGAGTGTCAGGAAGAGAATCCAATGTGCGGGTTGAAATTAATTAACATGGAGATTAATATAGGCGACATCTTGATATTGGTCAAATAGAAAGCGATGGCACATGCACCGTCCGACAAGCGTCCGGCCCCGCCAGCGCGCCGCCGCGCCCGCGCTGCTGGTGGCGCCGGCAGCGACAATCCGGCGCAAGCCGGGGGCGCGGCCATGGAGGCGACCACAGGTGCGACCGCTTCCGCACGCCGCCCCGGCCGGCCGTCCGGCAGCCAGCAGGGGCCGGAGCGGCGCACCCGCTTGCTGGACGCCGCGCTCGCGCTGTTTGCGCGGCAGGGCATCGTCGATACGACCCTCGGCGCGATCGCCCGCGAGGCGGGTTTTACGCCGGCGATGGTTCACTACTACTTCAAAACGCGCGACCAGTTGCTCGATGTGCTGATCGACGAGCGGTTTCTGCCGTTGCGTGCGGCGCTCGGCAGTCCGTTCCAGGATCATCCGGACGATCCGGTGGCCGCCATCACGCAACTGGCCCGTCGGCTGGTCGAACTGGCGACGGAGCATCCCTGGTTTCCGCCGCTATGGGTGCGGGAAGTGATCAGCGAGGGCGGCTTGTTGCGCCAGCGCATGCACGAGCGCTTTGGGCACGCGCATCACACGGCGTCGCTCGAGCGGATCGCGCAGTGGCAGAAAGAGGGGCGCGTCAACGCCGCGCTGGAGCCGTCGCTGGTGTTTCTCTCGCTACTCGGGCTGACGATTCTGCCGCTGGCCACCTCGAAGATGTGGCGTAACGATCCGGCGCGGCGCAGCCTGACGGCCGACGACATCGCGCGGCATGCGATCGCCTTGCTCGTGCATGGGATCGGACCGCAGCGCGAGCAGGCGTGATGAAGACATCACACGTGCGGACTGTGCCGCGCATGCGATGTGTACGAGGAGTGTGACTGACGTGCCGGCCTGGTTTGCGGACAGATCACGCGCCGCCGCGACGAAGCGCAGCCTTCAATCCTTGCGCTCTTTCTTCCACTTTTCGTAGGCGGCTTTGGTGACGTCGTTTGGCGGGTAGGTGCCCGGCAGTGCCGCACCTTCGCGAATCCGTTCGGTCAGAAACTCTTCCAGTTGTTCCTGCTCCGCCGCCGCACGCGCGACCTCGTCGGCCATTTCGCGCGGAATCACCACGACACCGTCCGCGTCGCCCACGATCACGTCGCCCGGAAACACCGCCACGCCGCCGCAGCCAATCGGCACGTTGATATCCACCGCGTGATGGCGGATCAGATTGGGCGGCGCGCTCGCGCCGGCGCAGAACACCGGCAAGCCGAGCGCCGCAATGGTGGTGCTGTCGCGCACCGGGCCGTCGGAAACCATGCCCGCTACACCACGGACTTGCAGGCGTTGTGTGAGAATCGAGCCGAACGAGGCGCTATTGCGCTCGCCGCGGCAGTCCTGCACAAGCACATGCCCAGCGGGGATCGTCTCGACGCATTTGCGTTGCGCGTACTCCGGATTGGCAAATAGCTCGAGCACGTCGAGATCTTCGCGCGACGGAATATTGCGCAGCGTAAACGCAGGTCCGACCAGATTCGCGCCCGTATGTCCCGCGAGCGGCGCTACGCCCTGCATGAATGTATTGCGCAAACCGCGCTTGAACAATTGGGTGGTGAGGGTGGCTGTACTGACGTGGCGGAGGGCGTCGAGCGTGGTGGGATCGAGTTCTTGCATCGTGGTGTGGATATCGTCAGGTTGAGTCGGGTTAAGTCGGTTGAGCAGCCTCCTCATCATAGCGCCGTGGCGGCGCTTATTGGTCGCTTGGTCGATTGAGCGATCGAACGGGCACTGGATGCCGTTCGGCCAACCTGCCGTCCACAGCGGACAAGCTCACAGGTTGCATGCGTCAGACCTATGCGGCACGGCGCATGCTACTAACGTTTGGATTTTGTGTGGTTCGCACCAGCCACGTGCGTGAGGGGCGGGAGCCAAGCCTTTGAACGCACTGGCTTTTTCATGCAAGTGACTTCCGGGTGGGTTACCGTGCGCGGCGGGTTGCAGTAGCGTTCGCGGTGATTCTTACCGGATGAAGTGCAACTCGTCGCAAATCGAGGAGTCGGACATTCTGAACGTCTGGCGGCTGAATAACCTGACATCGGAATAATCGATGCAATCCGCGCGATATGATGGCCTGCGAGTGGGGCCTAACCTGTTTTTGGCAACAAGTAAAATGAACGGAGTGTTGAGACTCGACCAGGCAACGATCGTGCTCGTCGAAGATGACCCGGAAAGCCGGGAATCGTTGACGCTGTTGCTTGAGTCGGAGGGCGCGCATGTCGTCGCGGTGGCGGATGCGGAAGAGGGCGTCGAAACGGCGCTGCGAGTGTTACCGGATGCGGTGGTCTGCGATCTGGAACTGCCCTGTATGGACGGCTTCTATCTGATCCAGCGGCTACGCGATCACGAGATTCGCGGCAATCACGCCCCGGCGGTGGCCGTAGCGCTGACCGGACACACCGACGATGCTTACCGCTTGCGCAGCATCGGCGAAGGCTTCCAGCATTTCATGACCAAACCGGCGCGAGCCGACGAACTGGTCTCCCTGCTGCACGACGAGATTGCCGCCCGCGCCGCGGGTTGAAGTGCGCGAGCTACGCGCCAACGTGTCGGTCCTCCCGGACTGACGCGGGGGTGTCGTCGCTCTTTTGACTCGGGGTTGCCTTTGGGGGCTCGGGATTGGCTGGGAGAGTTGCCTGCGCGTTGCGTGGGTGTTGCCGCGGCTTTGCCAATGCGTCTCTCGGCATTTTGCCCCGGCGTTATCCCGCTCAGGCTTCCGGCGCGGGCTGCTGGGCTGCCTGCGCATGCTGCGCCGCCTCGGCGGCCTGGCAGGCGGAACACAGACCCTTCAATTCGATTTCGTCACTGGCGAGGCGATACCCCGCGTCTTCGATCTGCGCCACCAGTGCCTGGCGCAGCTTCGGTTGATGCAGTTCCGTGACGTTGCCGCATTGCTGGCAAACCACCAGGATGCCATGCTGACATTGCGTCAGATCGTGGCATACCGTGAATGCGTTGATCGATTCGATCCGATGCACCAGCCCCGCTGAAAGCAGAAAATCGAGCGCCCGGTACACCGTTGGAGGCGCCGAGCCGGGGTGGATCTGGCGCATGTCGTCGAGCAGCGAATACGCCTTGGTGGCGCGCCCGGAGGCCAGCAGCAGTTCCAGCACCTTGCGGCGGATCGGCGTCAGCTTTTCCCCGCGTTCCCGGCAATACTCTTCCGCCATGACCAGCGCGGCCTCCGGCGTGGCGGCGTGCGCATGATCGTGCGCCTGGTCGTGCTGATGACCGTGGTCGTCGGCATGGCCGTGACCGTGCGCAGGCGCGTGTTTCGCCGCGTGGACGGTGTCGTGAGCAGCGGCGGCCGGTTCGGCGACCGCAGAGGGCTTGGCGTTCTTCATACGTCGATTATAAAGGTCATCGTCCGGGCGCGTGGAGGGCGCCTCGAAAGCGGTTTTCAAGGTACTTCGGGGGCGCCGCGACCGTGCCGGCGTCGGACCTTGCCCGCTGCCGTTTATTCCGCCTGAAACCCATCGAGCGCGGCCCTGAGTTCTGTCACCACGTTCGACCAGTCGCCGCGCACGCTTTGGCGAAACAATCGCATGCCCGGATACCACGGGCTGTCGTCGCGCGTCATTTGCCAGCGCCAGTCCGGCGTGAACGGCAAGGCGATCCACACGGGTTTGCCGAGTGCCGCCGCGAGATGGGCAACGGCGGTGTCGACGGCAATCACCAAGTCAAGTTGCGTGATTAGCGCGGCGGTATCGGCGAAGCTTTCCAGCCGCGCCGTGAAATCGCGCATCACGCCGGCCTCGACGAGTTGCGCGAGGTACGCGCGGTCGTCGTCACGCACGTCCGGTTGCAACGAGACGAACTCGGTGTTTGCGGCGAACAAGGTGTCTAGCAGGGCAAGAGGCATCGAGCGATTGCGGTCGTTCAGATGCGTGCGACTGCCCGACCACACCACGCCGACGCGCAGCCGCCGCGTGCGCTCGCCCAGCAGTTCGCGCCACGCCGCGACGCGCACAGGGTCCGCGTGCAGATAGGCGTGCGGCGCGGAAGATTTAGCGGACGTGGAAGACGAAGACGCATGCACCGCCAGATCCGCCGCACGAACCTTCAGCGCGAAAGCGAGACTCATCAGCGGAATGTGATAGTCGAACGGTGGTGGCGGCGCGCTTGCGCCAATCACTTCGGCCACGCCCGGGTAGTCGCGCAACAACGCCAGCAGCGCGTCCTGCACCCGCAGAATCACCCGTGCGCCGGCGGCGCTCAGCCGATCCGTAAAGCGCACGAATTGCAGCGTGTCGCCGAACCCCTGCTCGTGGTGCACCAGCACAGTCTTGCCGGCGAGCGGCTGGGTACCGGTCCAAAGCGTCGCGGCAGGGAAGCCGTGGCTATCCGTGCCGTCGCGCCAGCGCCATTCATATTCGCGCCAGCCATGTTCGAACTCGCCCAGCAGCAGGTTGGTCTGGGCGCGATTGGTACGCGCGCCGGCGTCGTTGGCATCAATGGCGAGCGCTTTCTTGAACTGCTGCAAGGCCTCGTCGAAGCGGTGCTGATCGCGTAGCGCCACGCCGAGATTGACGTAGGCGCGCACGAAGTCGGGCTTGCACGCAATGGCTTGCCGATAAGCCGCCATCTCGTCGTCGTAGCGGCCCAGCAGCCCGAGCAGCGTGCCTTTGTTGTAATGCACCTCGGCCAGCCGTGGATGACGGCTCGTGAGACGCTCGAAATACTGCAACGCCCGTTGGTGCTCACCGATTTTCGCCAGCGACAACGCCGCCGCGTGCAATGACGGCGCGTGATCCGGCGCGCGCACGAGGCTGCGTTCGTACAGCGCGGCGGCATCCACGTGACGTTCGGCAAGCTGGCAGACGTGGGCGGCGAGCTGCAACTGCTCGGCGGAGGCATCCATGTTCTGCACGGCGCGCAGCAGGTATTCCGCCGCGCCCGCGTGATCGCCCTGTTTGGCGGCGATATAGCCGAGCCCTTCGAGCGCCTCGCCGTGCTGCGGATCGAGCGCGAGAATCTGCTGCAACAGGGCTTCGGCTTCCGCGTAGTGACCAGCGGTGAACTTCTGTTGTGCGGTGGCAAGCGTGCTGGCGATATCGCGGCTCATCAGGTCAGCGGGAAGTCGACGTACTTCTTGAAGCCAGTGCGCGTGGAGAGGCGCGTGTACCAGCGTTCGAGATTCGGCAACGGCGGCCGTTCAACTCCGTCCAGCCCGAACCAGCGTTTCGCGTATGCGCCAATCACGATGTCCGCCAGCGTGCACTGTTCGCCTTCGAGGAAAAAGCGCGCCTGGAGATGGTTGTCCACCAGTTTCCAGAGCAGCGTCACAGCGGCGAGATCGCTGGCGAGTTTGGCGGTGTCGCGCTCGGCCTCGGGCGTGCGGACCACGGCCCAGAACACCGGGCGCTCGGCCGGTTGCAGCGTGGAGAGCGACCAGTCCAGCCAGCGGTCGATGCTGGCGCGCTGCTTCGGCTCGCTCGGGTAGAGCGGGCTTGCGGCACCGTACTCCATCACCAGATAGCGCAGGATCGAGTTCGATTCCCACAGCACAAAATCGCCGTCGACCAGCGTCGGAATGCGCGCATTCGGATTCATCGCCAGATAATCCGGCTCGTTGTTGCGGCCGAATTGCATACCCGCGTCGATGCGCTCGTACGGCAGCACCAGTTCGTCGCAACACCACAATACTTTTTGGACGTTGACCGAGTTGGCACGTCCCCAGATCGTAATCATCCGGTAATCCTCTTTGTTCGTTGGGCCAGCCGCCTGCGCTGCGGCGCGCGTGCCGCTGGTGTGGGGCTCATGTGGCGCTCATTCGGCGCTCATTTGGCACTCAGCCGCTAACGATACACGATGCAGCGCACGATTTCTTGTCAGCCAGACCGGATGGACCGTGCTGCGGGCCCGACGCGGTGCATCAAACACAGCCCGCGCCAGCCGCCAGAAAGCCCCATGCGTTGCGTACAATGAGCGCACCCGAATGTGACGAGGCATCGCATGGCCCGCATTGTCCCCGACGACTGGAAAAATCTCGCCGCCACCGGCGCCGCCGCGCGCGAGCGCGAGACCCTCACGCTGCTCGAAGGCGCGTTGCCGGATGATTACACCGTCTATCACGGCGTGCACTGGACCCGCCTGAATCAGGGCTTTTCCGTGTTCGGCGAAGCCGATTTCGTGATCGTCAGCCCGTCCGGGCGCGTGATGATCGTCGAGCAGAAAACCGGCTTCCTGCGCGAGACGCCCAAGGGGCTCGTGAAGGTCTATCTGCAGACAGAACGCAATGTCGCGGTGGCGCTCGCACGCACCATCGAAGGCATGCATCGGCGCTTTACCGCTGCCTTCGGCGCGGGCACGTACTTCATCGAGGAACTGCTGTATTGCCCGGACCATACCGTCAAGGACGCGGCCATCGCCGGTGTGAATCCGGCCCGCATCGTGGATGCCACGCGCAAGGACCGGCTCGCCGCCATCATTCGTGAGGCGCTGCCGGCTGATGAAGCGCGGCTTGCCTGCGCGGCGAAGATTCATCATTTTCTTGCCGACGAACTCGCCTTGACGCCCGATGCGAGCGCGCTGGTCGGCCAGGCTGGCACGCTCGTCACGCGGCTCGCCGGTGGTCTCGCTACGTGGGCGCGGCGGCTCGAATTCGAACCGTTTCGTCTGCGCGTGATCGGCACGGCGGGCTCCGGCAAAACCCAGCTCGCGGTGCAGGTCATGGCCGATGCAGTCGCACGGGGCGCGCGGCCGCTGTATGTGTGCTTCAACCGGCCGCTCGCCGATCACATTGCGCGCGTCGCGCCGCCCGAGGCGAAAGTGGCCAACTATCACCAGTTGTGCGACTGGGTGCTGCGCGACGCTGGCCGCGCGCCCGACTTCCAGGCTGCGGACATTTTCGATCAACTGGAAGAGGGTTTTGCTGCCACGCCGATCGACGCGCGCTGGCAGTTCGACGTATTGATCGTCGATGAGGGACAAGACTTCCAGCAGACATGGGTGGACGCGCTCGCGCGGCTGCTGCGGCCGGGCGCGGCCTGGTGGTGGCTCGAAGATCCGCTGCAAAATCTCTACATGCGGCCGCCCGTCGATCTGCCTGGCTGGACCACGCTCAAGGAAACCACCAACTATCGCAGCCCGCGCGACATCCTCGACTACGTGCGCAATGTGGTGGGCGGCTCGGTGCCGCTGGCTGCGGGGCTCGCGTCGGGCAGTCCGTTCGACGGCTCCGATATTTCGCTCTCCACCTACGACGAAACGCCCACCGGCCAAAGCTGCATCGAGGCCACCAAGCGCGCGATTACCCAGGCGCTCTCGCTGGGATTTCGCAAGCAGGACATCGCGGTGCTGTCGTTTCGTGGCCGCGACGGTTCGGCGCTGACCGCGCTCGATCAACTCGGCCCGCACCGGCTGCGCAGCTTCACTGGCAAGTACGATCTGTTTGGCAACCCGGAGTATCGCGAGGGCGATGTATTGCTGGAGTCGATCTACCGTTTCAAGGGACAATCGGCGCCGTGCGTGATCCTCACGGAAGTCGATTTCGAGAAGTTCGACGAGCGCGCCGCGCGCAAGCTTTTCGTGGGCGCGACGCGGGCGACGCTCAAGCTGATCGTGGTCGCATCGCAGCGCGCGGCCAGCCATCTGCAAGGCGCAAGCGCGGTGGAGTGACGGCGCCGTTGCAGGCAAAAAAGCCTGCGAAAATCGCCCAAAGTTCAGGTAAAAAAAGCAGGCACAATTCAAGCCGCGCCTGCGGGCGCGACAGAACAACAAGGCAACGAAGGGGCGTTGGGAATGCGGTACGGATACGAGACCAGCATACGCTGGGCGGGGTGTTTCTTCATGGCGCTGCTGGTCGGCAGCGCACAGGCCAGTTCGGCGGCCAGTTCCATGTCGCTCGACGTGATGGGCAAGATCGCCGTGACGAATGAGACGAACCAGACGAACGGAGCGGCCAGCGGCGAGCATCGCGCGGTCTATCACTTCACGCAGGCGCAACTGCTCGCGTTGCCGGCGCACTCCATCACCACCTCGACGCGCTGGACCGCCCGCGCCACTTTCACGGGCCCGCTGCTTTCCGACGTGCTCAGGCAGGCGGGCGCCCACGGCACCCAGATCGAGGTGCAGACGCTCGACGATTACACCGAAACCATTCCTTTGGCGGATTGCGATCGCTACGGCGTCGTGGTTGCGTATAGCATGAACGGCAAGCGCCTCGAAATCAGCGACTTCGGCCCGCTGTTCCTGATCTATCCGCGCGACGCGTTTCCCACCGAACTCTCAGGACCCGCCACGGACGCGAAATTCGTATGGCAAATCAAGTCCTTGATCGTCAAGTAATGCCGCACCGGCTGCGTCGCTGGCTGCTGGCGGTGCTTTGGGCCACGGCGCTGGCGGCGCCGGTTGGGGCGATCGGCTATCTGCTGTATGCGAATCTGTACAACCCGCGCGCCACGGCGTTGCTGACGGGCACGTACGACGGTTTCTACTGGGATGCGGCACAGTTGCAGATTGCCTATGCGCGCCTCGAAAACCAGTTGCTGCTGTATCGCAATGGCTCCGACCTGGACTATCCACGGTTGCAGTTGCGCTACGAAGTGTTGCAGTCGAAGCTGCACGTGATGGCCGGTTCCACGCAGACCCTCACGGAACAGATGGCGCTCTTGCAGCGTCAGCAGGACGAAATTCGCACGCTGGAGTCGGTGCTCGACACGCTCGAACCCGACTTCGAAGAAGTGCCGCAGGACCCGCGTCATATTGATCGCATCGTGACCGCGCTGCGCGATCACTGGCAGGAAGTCAACGATATCGCGCTCAGCCGGCGCTTTGCCGATGTCGCTGACCGCGAGGCGATCAGCCGCGACTTCATCGACAAGCGCCGCATGCTGTTCGCGGCGGGGGTGATGCTGCTGATGCTCTCCACCGCCGCGACGCTGCTGCTGGTGGTGAATGGCCGTCGCCGCAGCCGCCTGATTCGTCAGCAGCGCGCCGCGCTCGACGCCGAACATCAGGCGAGCCAGGCGGCGCGCGAAGCGAGTCTCGCGAAGGACGCGTTTCTCGGCATGATCAGTCACGAGCTGCGCACGCCGCTGCACGCCATCGTGTCGTCGATCGAATTGCTCGGCTTCAATTTTCAGTCCGAGGCTGACCGCAAGGTGATCCAGCGGCTCGAGAGCGCGGCGCGCCATCTCGAAGCGCAGATGCGCGATCTGACCGACTACGCGCGGCTCGGCGCGGGCAAGCTCGAATTGCGCTACGAGCAGTTCGACCCGCGTGAGCTGCTCGCTTCCATCATCGACGAACATACGCCCGCCGCGCAGGCGCGTGGCCTCACGCTCGCAAGCGAAGCCACCGGTCTGAGCGGGCCCGTGGATTCCGACCCGCACCGCATTCGTCAGATCGTCAGCAACCTCGTCACCAACGCCATTCGTTATACGGAGAAGGGCTCGGTGCGGGTGCGTCTCGCGCAACGGCTGGCAGTGCTGACCATTGCCGTGAGCGACACGGGGCCCGGTGTGCCGCCCGGGCAGTTGCCGTTGATGTTCAAGGAATTTACGCAACTCGACGGTTCGCGCACGCGGCGCTTCGAAGGCGCGGGCATGGGGCTCGCCATCGTGCAGGGATTGCTGAAACTGTTTGGCGGCAGTGTTGCCGTGGAAAGCAAGGTGGGCGAGGGGACCACCTTCACCGTGACCATTCCGGTGGGGCCGGTCGAACCCGCCGAGACGCCTGGCGCAAGGCCGCCACACGTGTCAGACGATTTGCACTCGCAGGTGCTGGTAGTGGACGACAACGCGTCGATTCGCGAGTCGCTGTGCGAAATGATCATGCACATGGGCTACGGCGCGGTGGCCGTGGGCAGTGCGCACGAGGCGCTCGACTGGCTCGATATGCGGCGCTGCGATGCCGTGCTGCTGGACCTGCACATGCCCGATCAGGACGGCTACACGTTCTTCAGCGAGTTCGCGTCGCGCAGCGGGCCGTCCGCGGGCGTGCCGGTCATCGCCATCAGTGCGTACGCGCCGGAAGCGCCGCCCACGGGCACATCACCGTTCTTCGAGTACCTCGTGAAGCCGGTGCATTACGAGGATCTGCGCGGCGTGTTGCAGCGTGCGCTGGCGGCGCGTAGCACGGTGTAAGCGCAGCGGCCGCGCGTGCAAGGCGCACTCAGGCGCGGTTCAGCCGCTTGGACAGATCGGCCACCAGAATCGCCATGCGCGCCGGTTTTTCGTAGCAGGCTACATTGAAGTTACGGATGACTTCGCTGATCTCCGACTCACTCGCCTTGCCGGTGAGCAGCTCGCCGGTCAGCACGAACAGCGGCGCGTCGGGATTCTCGGAGGCGCGCACGGCGCGAATCGCCGCCGCTGAAGTCTGGTTGCCGAACAGCCAGTCGATCACCACGCCGTCGAACACCTGGCTTTGCAACTGCTCGTGAAAGGCCGCGAGACCGTAGATGGCCATCGCCGCGAAGCCGCTGCGTTCGAGGTAGTCGCGCAGATTGTCCGCGGAGGCCTGGTCGTCATCCACCACCGCGATCAGCGGTTTATCCACCTCGCCACGGCGCGGATAGATTTCGATCTTGTGCACTTCGTACGCGCTTTGATAGAGCGCGCCGTCGTGGCGCGTCACCCGCCATTGCCCCTGTTTCGAATAGGCGATGAACTCGGGACGCGAGCCCGGTTCGAGCGCCGCGCCCACCCATGCCGTGCAGGCCAGTTCCACAGGGCCGATGCAAAACACCGCTTCCTGCGCGATGGCGCCCACCATGCCGGGATCGAGCGATTGCGCGCCGAACAGTTGCGCGGCCGGTTCGCCGAACACCTCGGCGACTTTCTTGATCTGCGAAAGCGTCCACGGACTATTGCCGCGCAGCTTGCGGTGCCCCTGCGAAAAGCTCAGATCGAGGATGCGGCACAGTTCGGTGGTCTGTTGCCGTTTGCCGATGCCATGACGGCTCATCAATTCGCGCACGCGTTCCGCGACCGCGATGGAGTCCGGTGAGGTAGCTTCATTGGCCATGCTGCGTGGTGGTCCGTTTTTTTAAATGGTATCGATGAAGCTCGCGAGAAGTCTTGACGGCGAAGCGTTGCTCCGGCTGATGTGCGTGCCAACTGCTCACGCATGGGAGAGCAAATGTACAGCAAAAAGATCGCGTCGCCGCTTTATGCCGCTGCCGCAGACCGGCCTGGTGGGGCGCTGCGGGCGGGTGTGATGCCAGACGTTGTTGCCCAGACGGGTGCTGCCCGATGCATGCTGAATATTTTACCGGGTAAAGTCGTGCGGACCTGTAATGAAATGTGAGCGCCCAAGGTCTTTTCTTGACACATCGACACAGCGGCCTCATGCACTCATGCTAAGTTGCGGACTTCGTTCAACCTATCCAACCTGATCCATGAAAGAACCGATCGTGCGCAATTTCGGTGTGCCTTATTACTCGCAGTGGGGTAGCCCCGAATGGGTCGCGCGCATTGCGGAGCAGAATCTCGATCCGTGCGAGGACCCCGCGTGGCCACGCAGCGGCTTCACGGATCCGGACCGTTACCGCTTCTGGGCGCAACGATTGTGTGGCTTGACCTGCCTCGAATCCGCGCTGGATTTCTGGGGCATTGCGCACCCTTCGCGTGCCGACATGCTGGACGAGGCGCTGCGTCATGAGGTGTATCGCGTGCGCGAGGACGGCGGGGTGGACGGCTTGACTTACCGACCGTTCGCATCGTGGGCCGAGCATGCATTCGGTCTGCAGGTGGAGGTATGGCCCGAAGCGAAGCTGGAAGAGATCGCGGCATGCATCTCCGGCGACACGCTCGTTATCGCATCGGTGAGCCCGGAAATTCGCCGTCCCGAGAAGGCCAACCAGGATCGCGGTGGACATCTGATTCTGCTGCATGGGCGGGACCCCGGCGGCGTGTGGTTTCACAATCCGTCCGGCGTCGAAGCGTATCAGGCCGATGCCTACTTGCCCTTCGAGACGATGAAGCGTTTTTACGCGGGCCGCGGCATGACGCTGACGCGCGCCTCCAACGAAACGTCGAGCCTCGTGGCTTAATCCATCACCTGCAATCACGTCTGATTCACGTCTGATCCACGTCTGATTCGACGATCTGGCGCCGGCTAGTGCGACTGGTCTCTGCATCGCTGCCCACGCCTTGACAACACGCTAGTCGGGTCCGAATTCTGCTGACCAATTCGCGAGGCGGCAGGGGAGTCCGATCAGCGTTCTGCGTCAGCGTGCCTGGTGCGAATGACGGCCGGGCTCGCGAGGCAGGTTGTCGAAATCGCCCGCCGCCAGCATGACTTCATACAGGCTGTGACGCTCATGGGAACGCCAGATCGCCTGCACGGCACGGCGCATCGTTGCGATGAACGAGGCGGCGCTCGCGCGGCGGTTGGCGGGCGCAGCGCGCGACGAAGCAGATTGGCTGGACATCGCGGACACCTCCTTGCGGCAGATTGACTTAGGGTTAATACCTAAGTGTTTGCCAGTATAAGGTGTCAAAAATAAGTGCGCGGTGCCGCAAGCTGTCGTTCACGCGGTGCTGTTGTCTTTAAGCGTCCTCTGCACGTCGCCTCGTATTGGTCGTGGACCACATTTAACAGCGGAGGCCATATGTTCATTTCTTTTTCGGACCGCCCGGCGGCGGGGTTATCGGTTGGACTCCCGCGCGCGCCACGCGGCCGCCACGCCTATGCGGCACGCGCCCTCACGCTGGTGATGGCGCTTGCGAGTCTCGGCGTCAGCCTGAACGCACACGCCGCGACACGCGACGAGCAGGAGAAAGCCTGCCGCGGTGATGCGATGAAGTTCTGCAGCGCGGATATCCCCGACAAGGACAAGATCACCGCCTGTATGAAGCAGCACAAGAGCGAGCTGAGTCCGGGATGCCGGGCGATGTTCAAGCCGGATAATCAGTCGTCGGGTCAGTCCGACTAGCTGAATGATGAGTGAGCGCGCCGCGCGGCCGCGCTGATAAAAGGCCAGCACGTTGCGGATACCACGCTACTTCGGCGCGATGTCGCGGCGCACCCGCATGATGTGCTGTTCGACGTAAAACGCCGCGGCATCCGCATCGCCCACCACGATCGCCTCGTAGATGAGCCGATGCTCGGAGACGTACAGGCGAATCCGCCCGGTGTCGTAAATGCCGTCGTCCTTGAGCCGCTTCCAGAGCGGCTGATCCATCGTGTTCGCAACTTCGTCGGCAATCTTCACCAGCAGCGCGTCGCCTGTCATCACCGCCAGTTGACGATGGAACAGGCGGTCGCTGTTGTTCCAGAGCACGCGTTGCCCGTCATCCGTTAGATCCACGATGGAATCCATCTGCGCGAGATAGTGCTCCGCCAATGGGTCGGGACGCGCCTGCGCGGCGGCGCGCCGCGCGATGGCCGGCTCGAGGATCAAACGCACATCGAGCGTGGACGTTGGGCTGAAATCCGGATCGCCGGACGTGGCGGCGTTGGCGGGCGGCGCGGCGGTTAGCCGTTGCAACGCATCGGCACAAACGTAAGTACCGGAGTTGCGGCGCGTGATGACCAGACCTTCGTTCTGCAACGCGCCGATCGCCTCACGCACCGCAGGACGACCCACCCCAAAGCGGGCCGCCAGTTCGCGCTCCGACGGCAGACGCGAATCCGCGACGAACTGCCCATTCCGAATTGCCGCGCGGATACGCTCGGACACCTGCTCGTAAATCTGCTTCAGACGAAACGTGCTTTCCAGTGCGAGGGCGGGAGTGACCATGAGCGCCTGCTTGCCTGCAATGTGAGGAGGGGATCCGCTGCCCCGAAACCAGACCACTTTCTGGCAGCGATTTTTAAACTGGTTGATGCTGAACCACATTTGGTCTACATTTTGAGCCAGTATAGAACAGCAAGGAGGAGATAGCGTGGTGCTGGTAGAAGAATTTTCGACGCGTCCAACGGTGGATGCCGCCGCTCGTGTGGGCTTCGCAGACGCCTTTGCATGCGCATTTGCAAGCGAGTTTGCAAGCGCACCTGCAAGCGCATTTGCCAACACAAAAGGCGTGCGTCGACCATGAAACTGAATCGCGTGATCAGCACGGTCGAAGTGCACACCGGCGGCGAACCGTTTCGTCTCGTCACGAGCGGGCTGCCAAAATTTCCGGGCAAGACAATCGTCGAGCGGCGCAGCTGGCTCAAGGAAAATCACGACCAATTGCGGCGCGCGCTGATGTTCGAGCCACGCGGCCATGCGGACATGTACGGCGGCTACCTGACGGAACCGGTCAGTGAGGGCGCCGACTTCGGCATCATCTTCGTCCACAACGAGGGCTACAGCGACCATTGCGGTCACGGCGTGATTGCGCTTGCCACCACGGCGGTGGCGCTCGGCTGGGTCGAGCGCACGGAACCGGAAACGCGCGTGGGTATCGACGCACCATGCGGCTTCATCGAGGCCTTCGTCCAATGGGACGGCGATCACGCAGGACAGGTGCGCTTCGTCAACGTGCCGTCGTTTATCTGGCAACGTGACGTGACCGTGCAGACGCCGAGCTTCGGCGCGGTGACGGGCGATATTGCCTTTGGTGGCGCGTTCTATTTCTACACGTCGGGCAAGCCTTTCGATCTGGCGGTGCGTGAACCCGAAGTGGAGCGTCTCATCCAGTTCGGTGCCGAAGTGAAACGCGCGGCCAATGAAGCGTTCAAGGTCGTGCATCCCGAGATACCCGAGATCAATCACATCTACGGCACGATCATCGACAACGCGCCGCGTCACGCGGATTCGACCCAGGCCAACTGCTGCGTGTTTGCCGACCGCGAGGTGGATCGCTCACCCACGGGCTCAGGCACGGCTGGCAGGGTGGCGCAACTGTATCTGCGCGGCGAGTTGGGTCGCGACGAAACCCTCGTCAATGAATCGGTGATCGGCACGATTTTTCGCGGCCGTGTGCTGTCCGAAACGAAGCTCGCGCAGTTCGACGCGGTGATCCCCGAAGTGGCAGGCGACGCGCATATCTGCGGCTTTGCCAACTGGATCGTCGACGAACGCGATCCGCTCACGTACGGGTTTCTCGTGCGCTGACGTAGTTCCGTGCGCGTCGCGCCTCGTGCTTGTGTCTTGCACCTTGCGCGAGGCGTCATACGCTTTTCATGGATGCGCAGTCCCACCGCCTGATCCCTCTCTCACCCAAACGTGCAGACCATGACCCAGCCCACCACGCAGATTTTCGATGCCGCCGCGACCGCCCGGCTCACGCCTTATGCAAAGCTCGTCGAGGCGTTGAAGACGGCGTCGATCGACTATGCGCAGCAGCGCATCGTCAGCCCCGAGCGTCTGGTGGTGCCGCTCAATGCGGGTGGCATCATGCTGTCGATGCCGGCCACCGCACCCGATCTCGGCATCCACAAACTGGTCAACGTGTGCCCGGCCAACGGGCCGCGTGGTCTGCCGACCATTCACGGCCAGGTGATGGCGTTCGACGCGGACACCGGCGCAACGCTCTTCATCCTCGATGGCCCGACCGTCACCGGTCGCCGCACGGCGGCAATGTCCATGCTCGGCGTGCAGACCTTCAAGGGCGGCGCATCGGGCAAGAGCGCGCCGCGTGCGTTTCTGCTGATCGGCACCGGCACGCAGGCCGCCAACCACGCGCAAGCCATCAGCGAACTGTTTCCCGCGGCAACAGTGTGGGTGAAGGGTCATGCGGCGGGCAAAGCTGAAGCGTTCTGCAATTCGCTGGCCTCCCAGCTACATCAGTCGCAAGGCAACGCCATGAATCTGCGGCCGCTGCCGGGCTCCGACGTACCGGATGAGGTGGACGTGGTCATCGCGCTTACCACCAGCCGTCAGGCCGTCTATGACGACGCGCCGCGTGCGGAGCGGCTGGTGATCGGCGTCGGCGCCTTTACGCCGCAAATGCTGGAGCTGGGCGCGCACACCGTGCATGGCAGCGCGCTCTATGTCGACGATCTGGCCGGCGCACGCCACGAGGCGGGCGATTTCATCCAGGCGGGCGTGGACTGGGCCAACGTGACAGGCATCGCCGCGCTGCTGGATGGTTCGGCGTCGCTGCCGGCGGCCAGCACGCCCGTGCTATTCAAGACCGTAGGCTGTGCGGCATGGGACCTGGGGGCATGCCGGGTCGCGCACGAAGCCTTGCAACACAACTGACTTTTTTCGACTTTCGGCGCCGCGTAAGGGCGCGCTACGTGCAAACATTCGAAAAACGTTGCAACATAGGCGTCTGCCGGAAAACGCCGAGCCTTTCGGTGTTTTGTTCTTGACTGCCTGACGCCTACTACGACGGTGCCTCCGCGATATGATTACCCAACACGCCTCTGCCAGCCCCGACTTGCCGCTCGATATGATCATCTTCGGCGGTACCGGCGACCTGTCGTTCCGCAAGTTGCTGCCCGCGCTTTACATGGCGCATCTGCACTGCAATCTGCCGCCGGACACCCGTATTCTTACCATCGGCCGCCGGCCGTGGTCGCGTGAGGAATACATCAACGAATTCATGGAAGCGAAGGCGAAGCCCTTCATTGACAAGAAGTGTTTCGAAGCGGGCGCGTGGGACAAATTCCTCGCGCTGTTCGAGTACGTGCGCATGGACGTCGACTCTGCCGAAGACTATCAGCGCCTGAAGGAAGCGTCGCGCGAAGGCTCGCGGCGCGTGTTCTATCTGGCTACGTCACCGGACCTGTTCACCGACATCTGCGACAACCTCTCGGCCGCCGGTTTGATCGACGAGCATTCGCGTGTGGTGCTGGAAAAGCCGCTGGGTCACGATCTGGCGTCCGCGCAGGAAATCAACACCGCCGTTGGCCAGCACTTCAATGAAGCGCAGATCTACCGCATCGACCACTACCTCGGCAAGGAAACGGTGCAGAACCTGATGGTGCTGCGCTTCGGCAACGCGATTTTCGGCCCGCTGTGGCAGGCGCCGTACATCAAGAGCGTGCAGATCACGGTGGCGGAAACGGTGGGCGTGGGCAGCCGCGCGGGCTTCTATGACAAGACCGGCGCATTGCGCGACATGGTGCAGAACCACTTGCTGCAACTGCTGTGCATCGTGGCCATGGAGCCGCCCGTCTCGCTCGATCCGGACGCGGTGCGCGACGAGAAGCTCAAGGTTCTGCGCTCGCTGCGTCCCATGACGCCCGAAGACATTGCGCGTGACACGGTGCGTGGTCAGTACACGGCGGGCGCGGTGGACGGCGAAGCCGTGAAGGGCTACCTCGAAGAGGACAACGTGCCGACCAACAGCCGCGCCGAAACCTTCGTTGCCTTGCGGGCGCAGATCAACAACTGGCGCTGGGCCAACGTGCCGTTCTTCCTGCGCACCGGCAAGCGCATGCAGAAGAAGGTGTCGGAGATCGTCATCGAGTTTTCCGAACTGCCGTTCTCGATCATTCCGAGCGGCCCGCGTCACTACGGCAACCGCCTCGTGATCCAGTTGCAGCCGGAAGAATCGATCCAGTTGCAGATGCTGGCGAAGGAACCGGGCAGCGGCATGCATATGCTGCCGGTGAATCTGAACCTCGATCTGCAGCAGGCTTTCACGGAGCGTCGCGCCGAAGCGTATGAACGTCTGCTGATCGACGTGATCCGCGGGCGTCTCACGCACTTCATGCGCCGTGACGAACTGGAAGCGGCATGGGCCTGGGCCGAGCCGATTCTCGAAGGTTGGCAGAAGTCGGGCGAGCGTCCGCGCGGCTATACGGCCGGCACGTTTGGCCCGGCGGCGTCAACCACCTTGATGGCGCGTGAAAACGCGGTGTGGGCGGAAGAGTCGGAGTAATACGCTCGCCTGCCGTAGCGTAAGCTGAAAATGACAAAGGCGGCCGCGCAAGCGAGCCGCCTTTGTTCGTTTACACAGTCAAAGTTGAGCCAGCCAAACCTCAACGCTCAATACACGTCCACCCGCCCCGGAAACGTCTCATCGAACACCGCCGCGTCTTCCGTCGGCACCGCGCCTTGCTGCTCGCGGAACATTACGGGCGGCACGCCGAACTGCTTGCGAAATTCGCGTCCCAGATGCGAGGCGTCAGAAAAGCCGCAACTCGACGCGATATCCGCCACGCTGCGATCCGAACTCGTCAGCAGCCACGCAGCGGTACGCAGCCGCACCTGCTTGGCGAAGGCTTGCGGGCTCTTGCCGGTTTCCGCCTTGAATAGCCGCTCCAGTTGACGCGGCGACATATCGAGCTTGCAGGCGAGTTCTTCGAGCGGCAGCGAGCGCCCGACATGCTGCTCCATCAGCAGGATGGCACGCTTCACCTTGGGATGCGTGGCGGGTTCCAGCCCCGGTGGATGCGGCTGCGGCGCGTTGCCTTTCTGCATTTCGCCGACCAGCAGGATGCGCAGCGCCTTCTGCACGGTGGCGTGCTCGAAGTGCCGCAGCAGGATCGCGGCGGCCACGTCGATCGACGCCCGGCCGCCTGAGCAGGTAATGCGCCGCCGGTCGATCACGAACAGGCGGTCCGCGATCAACGCATCCGGGCTCACCGCCGGAAAGCGCTCCACGAAATCCCAGTAGTGAAACCAGCTGACGCAGATGCGGTGTTCGTCCAGCACGCCCGCGCGCATCAGCGCGAACACGCCGGTACAGATGCCCACCAGCGTGGTATTGCCGCGTGCCGCCCGACGGATGAACTGCAGTGTTTCATCGTTGGCCTGTGGACCCGAATGCAGCAGACCGCCTACCACCACCACGTAATCGAACGGCTCGGCCGTTTCGAAGATTTCCCACGGCGTGACCTGGATGCCGCAACTTGCGCGCACCGGCGCGAGCGTGTCGCCGATCACGCTCCACGAGCAGCGCACCGGCTTGCTGTAGTCGCCTTCGTCGGCAGAGAGTCGCAGCATGTCCACGAAGCCGGAAAACGCCGTCAGCGTGAAGTTCGGCAGCAGCACGATGCCGAAGCGAATGCGCTCCTTGGCGACGGCGTCGATGGAAGTCAGCGGTAGCGTCTCAGCGGTTTTCATGGAGCAACAGCGCCAGCATGCGTCATAAGGGCTCGAAAAATGGGGTAGGCGCGATGCACCAAGGTTTCACCCAAGGTTCACCCAGGCAGCGCGCGCCGACTTGCGCTTTTCCGTCATCAACCATCGCAGAAGCGCACGGGCGGTGGGCCCACAGCCCGTGGTGACGGTCCCGTGCCAGATTGATGGCGTTTTTGTTCTATCGGCCGATTTTACGCTTTGGTCTACTGGGGTCATGGAGAAACATCCGTGCAGGCGCTGCTTGACGGCCATTCAGCACGGGCTACGGCTCCGGCAAACCCGCCGTTCAACCGCATTTTCAACACCAGGCAGGCTCATGAACGTCAGCGTCTTCGATCTGTTCAAGATCGGCATCGGTCCGTCGAGTTCGCATACGGTCGGCCCGATGATTGCGGCGTGCCGCTTCGCATCGCACATCGAGGACGCCAACCTGCTTGCTTTCGTGCGACGCGTGAAGGTCGAACTGTACGGCTCGCTGGGCGCGACCGGCAAGGGTCACGGCACCGACAAGGCCGTGCTGCTCGGCCTCGAAGGTCATCTGCCCGACACCATCGACCCGGACCTGATCGAGCCGCGCCTCGCCCAGATCCGCGCGGACAAAACCCTGGCGCTGCTCGGCAAACATCACGTGCAGTACGACGAGAAAGAGCATCTGTCGTTCTTTCGCAAGCTGATGGCGGGCACCGGGGTGGTCCATCCCAACGGCATGCGTTTTCAGGCGTTCGACGAAAACGGCCAGTTGCTGGTGGAGAAAGAGTATTACTCGATCGGCGGCGGCTTCGTGGTGAATCGCGAAGGCGATCGCGTCAACGGCGTGCGCGCGGGCAACGACGTGCCGTTTCCGTTTCGCACCGGCGACGATCTGATGCGCGTATGCCGCGAGAACGGTCTGTCGATCGCCGAAGTGGCGATGGCCAACGAATGCGCAGCACGTCCTGCCCGTTCCGCGAACGGGCTGTCGCCGAGGGAACAGGTTCGCGAAGGTCTGCTGACCATCTGGCGTGCCATGGCCGCCTGCGTGGAACGCGGTTGCAAAGGGCGCGGCGAATTGCCGGGACCGATGCGCGTCAAACGCCGCGCGGCCGACCTGTCACATCATCTGCGGACGCGCTCCGAAGAATCGCTGCGCGATCCGCTCTCGATGCTCGACTGGGTCAACCTCTACGCGATGGCCGTCAACGAAGAAAACGCCGCCGGTGGCCGCGTCGTGACGGCGCCGACCAATGGCGCGGCGGGCGTGATTCCGGCTGTGCTGCACTACTACGTGAAGTTCGTGCCCGGTTCGAATGATGACGGCATCGTGACCTTCCTGCTGACCGCTGCGGCGATCGGCATTATCTACAAGGAAACGGCCTCAATCTCCGGCGCCGAAGTGGGCTGTCAGGGCGAGGTCGGCGTGGCCTGTTCGATGGCTGCCGCGGCGCTCGCTGCCGTGATGGGCGGCACGCCCACCCAGGTCGAGAACGCTGCCGAGATCGGCATGGAGCACAACCTGGGCATGACCTGCGATCCGGTGGGCGGCCTCGTGCAGATTCCCTGCATCGAACGCAATGCGATGGGCGCGATCAAGGCGCTCAACGCGTCACGCATGGCGCTCAAGGGCGATGGTCAGCATTACGTCTCGCTCGACAACGTGATCAAGACCATGCGCGAAACCGGCGCCGATATGAAGACGAAGTACAAGGAGACGTCACGCGGTGGTCTCGCCGTGAACGTCATCGAATGCTAGAAACGAGAACTGCGACATGAGCCACTATTCGATATTCAGTCTGTTCCGCAACGGGTTGTCGTATCACGAGAACTGGGAGCGGCAGTGGAGAAGCCCGGAGCCGAAGCGCGAATACGACGTGGTGATCGTCGGCGGCGGTGGCCACGGCCTCGCCACCGCGTACTACCTCGCGAAAGAGCACGGCGTGCGCAATATCGCGATCCTCGAGAAGGGCTGGATTGGCGGCGGCAATACCGCGCGCAATACCACCATCGTGCGTTCGAACTACCTGTGGGACGAATCCGCCGCGCTCTACGAGAAGGCCATGAAACTGTGGGAGGGCCTCTCGCAGGACCTCAACTACAACGTGATGTTCAGCCAGCGCGGCGTGCTCAACCTGGCGCATACGTTACAAGACGTGCGCGACACCGAGCGCCGCGTCAACGCGAACCGTCTGAACGGCGTGGATGCGGAATTCCTCACGCCCGAGCAGATCAAGGAAATCGAGCCCACCATCAACCTCAACAGCCGCTATCCGGTGATGGGTGCGTCCATCCAGCGGCGCGGCGGCGTGGCGCGTCACGATGCGGTGGCGTGGGGCTTTGCGCGCGGCGCGGATCAGCACGGCGTCGATATCATCCAGAACTGCCAGGTCACCGGCATTCGTCGTGAAGGCGGCGCCGTGACCGGCGTGGATACGGTGAAGGGCTTCATCAAGGCGAAGAAAGTGGCGGTGGTGGCGGCCGGCAATACCTCGACACTCGCCGACATGGCCGGCGTACGCCTGCCGCTCGAAAGCCATCCGTTGCAAGCTTTGGTATCCGAACCGATCAAGCCGGTGGTCAACACCGTGGTCATGTCGAACGCCGTGCACGCGTATATCAGCCAGTCCGACAAAGGCGATCTGGTGATCGGCGCGGGGGTGGATCAGTACACCGGCTTTGGCCAGCGTGGCAGCTTCAACATCATCGAAGGCACGCTCGAAGCAATCGTCGAAATGTTCCCGGTGTTCTCGCGCGTACGGATGAACCGGCAGTGGGGCGGCATCGTGGATGTCTCTCCGGACGCCTGCCCGATCATCAGCAAGACCGATGTCAAGGGCCTGTACTTCAACTGCGGCTGGGGCACCGGCGGCTTCAAGGCGACGCCCGGATCGGGCTGGGTGTTCGCGCACACCATCGCCAACGACGCGCCGCATCCGCTCAACGCACCGTTCTCGCTGGACCGCTTCTACACCGGTCATCTGATCGACGAACACGGCGCTGCTGCCGTCGCCCATTAACTCAACGCACCTGACGGAGAAATCATGCTGCTGATCGAATGCCCGTGGTGCGGGCCACGCGCCGAATCCGAATTTTCCTGCGGTGGAGAAGCGGGCATTGCCCGACCGCTCGACACCGACAAGCTCACCGACAAGGAATGGGGCGACTACCTGTTCATGCGCAAGAATCCGCGCGGCGTGCATCACGAACAATGGCTGCATACGCAGGGCTGCCGCCGCTGGTTCATGGCGACGCGCGACACGGTGTCGTACCAGATTCTCGGCTATGAAACCTTTGGTGGATCAAGCACCGCTGGTCAAGAAGATCAAGACGCTCACGAGGGCAAGCAACCATGAGTCAGAAAGACCGCCTCGGCGCCGGTGGGCGCATCAATCGCGCCATTCCGTTGACTTTCACGTTCAACGGTCGTACGTATCAGGGTTTTCAGGGCGACACGCTGGCTTCGGCGTTGCTCGCCAACGGCGTGCACTTCGTGGCGCGCAGCTTCAAGTATCACCGTCCGCGCGGCATCGTCACGGCGGGCGTGGAAGAACCGAATGCGGTGGTGCAGCTCGAACGCGGCGCGTACACCGTGCCGAATGCGCGTGCGACGGAAGTGGAGCTGTATCAGGGGCTCGTCGCGACCAGTGTGAATGCCGAGCCGAGTCTCGAGCACGACCGCATGGCCATCAACCAGAAATTTGCGCGCTTCCTGCCGGCGGGCTTTTACTACAAGACCTTCATGTGGCCGCGCAAGTGGTGGCCGAAATACGAAGACAAGATTCGTGAAGCGGCGGGACTCGGCAAGGCGCCCGAAGTGATCGACGCCGACCGTTACGACAAATGCTTCGCGCACTGCGACGTGCTGGTGGTGGGCGGCGGCCCGACCGGCCTCGCAGCCGCGCATGCGGCGGGGCTTTCCGGCGCGCGCGTGATTCTGGTGGACGATCAGCGTGAACTCGGCGGCAGCCTGCTGTCGTGCAAGAGCGAGATAGACGGACGCGCGGCGCTGCAATGGGTCGAAAAAATCGAGGCCGAACTGCGGCACATGCCCGAGGTACAGATTCTGTCGCGCAGCACCGCGTTCGGTTATCAGGATCACAACCTCGTCACCATTACGCAGCGGCTGACCGATCATTTGCCCGTTTCGCTGCGCAAGGGCACGCGTGAACTGCTGTGGAAGGTGCGGGCAAAACGCGTGATTCTCGCCACCGGTGCGCACGAGCGTCCCATCGTGTTCGGCAACAACGATCTGCCTGGCGTGATGCTGGCATCGGCCGTGTCGACGTACATTCATCGTTATGGCGTGTTGCCGGGTCGCGAGGCCGTGGTGTTCACCAACAACGACGGCGGCTATCAATGCGCGCTCGATCTGAAAACCTGTGGTGCGACAGTGACCGTGGTCGATCCGCGCGGGCCCAGTGAAGGCGCGTTGCCGGCCGCCGCACGCCGTCATGGCGTGAAGGTGCTGAACAACGCCGTGGTGACGACCGCGCGCGGCAAGCTGCGCGTGAGTTCGGTTGAAGTGGCCGCCTTTGCCAACGGCAAGCCCGGCGCCAAACAGCCGGATCTGAACTGCGATCTGCTGGCGATGTCGGGCGGCTGGAGCCCTGTGTTGCACCTGTTCGCGCAGTCCGGTGGCAAGGCGCACTGGAACGACGACAAGCTGTGCTTCGTGCCGGGCAAGGCGATGCAGCCGGAGAGCAGCGTCGGCGCGGCCGCTGGCGAATTCAACCTGGCGCGCGGCCTGCGCTTCGCCGTGGATGCGGGTATCGAAGCGGCCAAAGCGGCGGGCTTCACGGCGACGCGTCCGCAGGTGCCGGGCGTGACCGAGCGCAGCGAAGCGCCGTTGCTGCCGCTCTGGCGCGTGGGCAGCCGCGAAACGGCTTCACGTGGACCCAAGCAGTTCGTCGATTTCCAGAACGACGTTTCCGCCGCCGATATCCTGCTGGCCGCGCGCGAAGGTTTCGAATCCGTCGAGCACGTGAAGCGTTATACGGCGATGGGCTTCGGCACGGACCAGGGCAAGCTTGGCAACATCAACGGTATGGCGATTCTCGCTGAGGCGCTCGGCAAGACGATCCCGGAAACCGGCACCACGACGTTCCGGCCGAATTACACGCCGGTCACGTTCGGCACGTTCGCGGGGCGTGAACTGGGTGATCTGCTCGATCCGATCCGCAAGACCTGCATCCACGAATGGCATGTGGAAAACGGTGCGGCCTTCGAGGACGTGGGCAACTGGAAGCGCCCCTGGTACTACCCGCAAAATGGCGAGGACCTGCACGCGGCGGTGAAGCGGGAGTGTCTCGCGGTGCGCAACAGCGTGGGCATTCTGGATGCGTCGACGCTCGGCAAGATCGACATTCAGGGTCCCGACGCTGCGCAACTGCTCAACTGGGTCTACACGAATCCGTGGAGCAAGCTCGAAGTGGGCAAGTGCCGCTACGGCCTGATGCTCGACGAAAACGGCATGGTGTTCGACGACGGCGTGACCGTGCGGCTCGCCGATCAGCACTACATGATGACCACCACCACCGGCGGCGCCGCGCGCGTGCTGACCTGGCTCGAACGCTGGTTGCAGACCGAGTGGCCCAACCTGAAAGTGCGGCTCGCCTCGGTGACGGACCACTGGGCCACCTTCGCCGTGGTGGGGCCGAAGAGCCGCAAGGTACTGCAGAAGGTGTGCAGCGATATCGACTTCGCCAACGGTGCGTTTCCGTTCATGTCGTATCGCGAAGGCACGGTGGCCGGTGTCGCCGCGCGCGTGATGCGCATCAGCTTCTCGGGCGAACTGGCCTACGAAGTGAACGTGCCCGCCAACCTGGGCCGCGCCGTGTGGGAGGCGTTGATGGCCGCGGGCGCCGAGTTCGATATCACGCCGTACGGCACGGAAACCATGCACGTGCTGCGCGCGGAGAAGGGCTACATCATCGTGGGTCAGGACACGGACGGCTCGATCACGCCGTACGACCTCGGCATGGGCGGGCTCGTGGCGAAGTCGAAAGACTTCCTTGGCAAGCGTTCGTTGACGCGTTCGGATACGGCGCGCGAAGGCCGCAAGCAGTTCGTGGGCCTGCTGCCCGACGACGCCGGCTTCGTGCTTCCCGAAGGCAGCCAGATCGTCGCGGGACCGTTTTCGGGCGACACCGCGCCGATGCTCGGCCACGTCACGTCGAGCTACTACAGTCCGATCCTGAAGCGATCGATCGCGCTCGCCGTCATCAAGGGCGGCCTCGACAAGATGGGGCAGAACGTGACGATCCCGCTTGCGAACGGCAAACAGGTTGCAGCGAAGATCACCAGCCCCGTTTTCTACGATACCGAAGGAGTGCGTCAACATGTGGAATGAAGCAAGGGGCAATGCGACCGACGCGGCCGCGGCGCTGCGGCAGCGCGCGGCGGGTGAGGTGTGGCAGGAGTCGCCGCTGGTGGGCGTTGGCGATCTGCTGAAGACGCATCAGGCGGGCGCCTCGAAGAAGTTCAGCTTGAGCGAGCAGGCGTTTCGCGATCTGGTGAACGTGCGTGGCGACGTCACAGACCCCGCGTTCGTCAGTGCGGTGGAATACGTAACGGGCTGCCGGCCGCCCGCGAAGCCGAACACGGTGGCGCGCGGCAACGGTTACGACGTGCTCTGGCTCGGCCCGGACGAATGGCTGGTGTGCTCGCAGCAGCAACAAGGCGCGACGCTCGAAGGCAAGCTCAGGCAGGCGCTGACGGGACAGTTCGCGTCGGCGGTGGATATCGGCAGCGGCTATACGCTGCTCGAAGTGAGCGGCGAGAGAGTGCGCGAGGTGATTGCGCGCGGCTGCCCGCTCGATCTGCATCCGCGCGTGTTCACGCCGGGGCAATGTGCGCAGAGCCACTATTTCAAGGCGTCGATGGTGCTGGTGCCGCTGAGCGCCGACACGTTTCAGTTGATCGTGCGGCGCAGCTTCGCCGATTACTTCTGCCGGATCATGCTCGACGCAGCCGCGCCGTTGATGGCATGAAGGTGGGCGGCAAAGTGCTGAACATCACGCCGTCGCGGTGAACGATCGTGCCGCGCGCCCACACTTCGCTCCTGCTCAAGCTGGCCTATGAGGCGGGAGACTGCCGCGCGGCGCTCGCATTGCTGGAGCGGAGCATGGCGCTGCAGCATCGGCGCATTGCGTTGATCCGCTATTTGCAGGCGCAGTATCTGCATGCGCCGCTGGAAGCGCGTCATCATGAGTATGTGCGGGACGTGGCGGCGCACATGAGTGAGGAGACCCTGCGGCGCGTGGTGGGAGAGGCGCGTGTGCGGGCGGGGAGAGGGCACGTGCCCGTTGCCGACCGACATGACATGGCGGAGGTGTCGTTGCTCGAGCGTTGATCTGTATCAAGGGGCCGTCCTTGGTCCCGCCGCAAACGCGCATAGACTGTTTTTATGCGTCCCGTTCTCTCTTCCCTTGCCGGGCACCTTACCCGGAACCTTATCTGGCAACCTGGCTGGCAACCGGGCCGCTTTCTCGTCTGGCCGCGCCGCTGGTCTCTTACCGCCAAACTTGCAGCGCTCGTCGCCACCTTGCTCACGCTGGCGCTCGCCTCGATTGGCCTCACGCTCTGGATCACCTGGCAACTCGACGGCGGCGCGGCGGCGATCAACGAAGCCGGCCGCATGCGTATGCAGACTTACCGGATGGCGTTGATCCTGCGTGAGTCGCCGTCGCAGGCAAACGAACTGGCACGACGCTTCGACAACAGTCTCGCGTTGCTGCAACACGGCGACCCGGTCCGCCCTTTGTTCGTACCGTGGAACGATGAGGCCCGAGCGCGTTTTGCCGAAGTCAGGCAGCAGTGGCAAGTCTTGCGGCCACGCTGGACCAGCCCGGTTCCGCCCACGCCTGACCAGATCATGCGCGACGCGAACCGCTTCGTCATCCTGATCGATGCGTTCGACTCCGCCATCGAAGCGCAACTGGCGCGCTGGACCGCCATTCTCAATGGCGCGCAGACCGGCCTGCTGGTGCTGGCCATTGGCAGTTCGCTCGCGCTGCTCTACGTTGGCCATCTACTGGTGCTGGCGCCGGTCGCGCGGCTGACCGCCGGTGTGGCGCAAGTCGAAGCGGGCGACTTTGCGACGCGTGTCGAAGTCGTTTCGCAAGACGAGTTCGGACAGTTGTCGAGCGGTTTCAACCGGATGGCGCGGAACCTGCAACAGCTGTATGCCAGTCTCGAACAGAAGGTCAGTGACAAGACCGCGAGCCTCGAACGGGAACGCGCGCGGCTGTCCGCGCTGTATGAGGTGAGCGCCTTTCTTGCCGAGGCGGGCACGCTGGATGAACTCGCGCATGGCTTCGCGCAGCGCGTGCGACGCATCGCCGGCGCCGACTCGGTCGCGATTCGCTGGTCGAGCGAGGCGAGCGACCGTTATCTGCTGCTGGCCGGTGACAGCCTGCCGTCGTTCATGATCGAAGACGAGCAATGCGTGAGCGCGCAGGATTGCCTGTGCGGCCAGAGCCAGGCTCAGGCCCAGACCGGGGCCGTTTCCCAAAGCGCGCCGCCTGCGCTTACTGCCGCTCGCGTGATCCCGGTGCGCGCCGAAGGACCCGGCGCAGCACGCCTTGGGCATTGTCCGCGCGCCGGTTACGCGACACTGGTCGCCGTGCCCGTGGTGCTGCACCAACGCAGCTTTGGCGAAATCGATCTGTTTTTTCGCAGCGAAACGGCTTTATCCGCGCAGGATCGCGATGTGCTCGAAACGCTGGCGAGTCATCTTGCCAGCGCCGTCGAGAATCTGCGCGTCAGCGCGCTCGAACGCGAGACGGCCGTGTCGGAAGAGCGCACCTTGCTCGCGAGCGAACTGCACGATTCGATTGCGCAATCGCTCGCGTTTCTGAAAATCCAGGTGCAGTTGCTGCGCGATGCCTTGCCTGTCAACGCCAACCTCGGCGCTGTCGCCGAGGCGCAGGTGGCGCGGATCGTGGATGAACTCGATGCCGGCGTGCGCGAAAGCACGAGCGATGTCCGCGAACTGCTGATGCATTTCCGTACCCGCGGCAACACGGAGGACATCGAGGCCGCCTTGCGCACGACGCTGCGCAAGTTCGAACATCAAACCGGACTGCCGACGCATCTGAGCATCGAGGGCCACGGCTTGCCGCTCGCCGCCGACGTCCAGGTGCAGGTGCTGCATGTGCTGCAGGAGGCGCTCTCGAACGTGCGCAAGCATGCCGAGGCCCGCGAAGTCTGGCTGGAGGTGCAGCGCGGCCCCGCATGGAGCTTCGAAGTGCGCGACGACGGTAACGGTATGGATACAGCGCGGCCGGTATCCGGCGAAACGCATGTTGGCATGCGCATCATGCGCGAGCGGGCGGCGCGCATCGGCGCGCGCGTGGTGATCGACTCGGTGCCGGGGGCGGGCACTTGCGTGACGCTCAGCTTGCCGCCGCATCAATCCATCACGCTTGCGCCGCGTGGCGAACCCGAGCGCGATGACGTACCTGAACGTGCCTGAAGTTGCTACCGAAGGCGCTTACCTAAACAAAGAACCTCACTACATGAAGCCGATCCGCTTGCTCGTCGTCGACGACCACACCTTGTTCCGGCGCGGCCTGATTGCCTTGCTTGCGCAGGACGTCCGCTTTGCCGTCGCAGGCGAGGCGGGCGACGCCGGCGAGGCGCAGCGTCGTGCCGTGGAGTTGCAGCCGGATCTGATTTTGCTGGACAACCACCTGCCCGGCGTGAGCGGCGTGGACGCGCTGCGCGATCTGCATCAGGCGGCGCCGCACGCACGAGTGTTGATGCTGACCGTCAGCGAGGACGAGCGCGATCTGTGCAATGCCCTGCGCTTCGGCGCGCAAGGTTATCTACTGAAGACGGTCGATGCCGACACGCTCGCGGAGTCGATCATGCGGACTATGCGCGACGAGTCTGTCGTCAGTCCTGAGATGACAGGCAAGCTGGTGGCCGCCTTCCGCGCGGCGACGGTGGAGAGTGAAACGGCGATGAGCACGCCTGGCACAAGCCTCATGAACCACGAAAGCCACGCACCGCTCGACGCGCCGACTCTCGTCACCCCACGCGCCGCGCCGCACGACGCCGACAGCACACTCTCCACCCGCGAACTGGAAATCCTCGGTCACATTGCACGCGGCGCCAGCAACAAGGAAATTGCCCGTGCGCTCGCCATTGCCGAGACCACGGTCAAAATTCACGTCCAGCACATCCTGCGCAAGCTGAAACTGGGCTCACGCGTGCAGGCCGCCGTGTACGCCACCGTCAACGGCATGGGCACGGGCATCGGCATGGGCCGTACGTCACCCCCCTGAGTTTTCCGCTATCACGTCGTCCCCATAGTTCAAAAGAACTATGCGGCGCACGTCACTACTCCTTCTGCCGTGACTGGCCTGGCCGTTTGGCGGATGTTCGCCGCACGCGCGATCGGCCAAAGTCTATGTCATGAAAAAAGGAGTATTGGCGTGACACAGACAACGGCAGTCTGGGACGCGGCACGCAGGCGGCAATCCTGGTCTGTGCTCGCCGTCAGCACCGTAGCGTTTACCGTGTGCTTCATGGTCTGGATGATGTTCGGCGTGATCGGCATTCCGATCCGCAAGGAATTGCATCTGAACGAGACCGAGTTCGGCATGCTCGCGGCGTTGCCGGTGCTGACCGGTTCGCTGGTGCGCGTGCCGCTCGGCATCTGGACCGACCGCTACGGCGGCCGCCTCGTCATGGACGTGCTGATGCTCGTCACCGTGCCGGCCATCTGGCTCATGAGTTACGCCACGGCGTACTGGCATTTCCTCGTGCTGGGGCTCTTTGTAGGGCTGGCGGGCGGCGCGTTTTCGGTTGGCACGCCCTATGTGGCGCGCTGGTTCCCGCAGGAGCGTCGCGGCCTCGCCATGGGCATCTTCGGCGCGGGCAATTCGGGCGCCGCTGTCAACAAGTTCGTCGCGCCCGCCATCGTGGTGGCGTTCGGCTGGGGCATGGTGGCCCAGGTCTACGCACTCGCCATGCTAGCCGCAGCGGTGCTGTTCTGGCTCGTCAGCGCCAGCGACCCGTCCCACCTCGTGCCGAACCAGACCCGCTTCGTCGATCAGTTGAAGGCGCTCAAGGATCCGCGCGTGCTCAAGTATTGCCAGTACTACAGCATCGTGTTCGGCGGTTATGTCGCGCTGTCGCTGTGGATGGTGCATTACTACGTCGACGAATACGGTCTCGACATTCGCTCTGCCGCCTTGCTGGCGGCCTGCTTTTCGCTGCCCGGCGGCATCCTGCGCGCGGTGGGGGGAGGCCTCTCCGACCGTTACGGCGCGCATCGCGTCACCTGGTGGGTCATGTGGGTGAGCTGGATATGCCTGTTCGTGCTCAGCTATCCGCAAACGGATTTCACCATCGCCTCAGTCAGTGGTCCGAAATCATTTCATCTGGGCCTGAACGTAGTCTGGTTCACGGTGCTGATGTTCGTACTCGGCATTGCCTTTGCGTTTGGCAAGGCTAGCGTCTTCAAATACATCGGCGATGAATTCCCGCAGAACATCGGCGCGATCTCGGGAATCGTCGGGCTCGCCGGCGGTCTCGGCGGGTTCGTATTGCCGATCCTGTTCGGTCTGCTGGTCGATCTCACCGGGGTTCGCTCGAGTGCATTCATGCTGCTCTACGGCGTGGTGTGGGTCTCGCTCGTCTGGATGTATCTCACCGAAGTCCGCCGCACCGACGTGATGGGTCGCAACCCAGCCGCGTCGCAGGTCCGCACTGGACCGGCCACAGACGCTCATCAAGCAGGAGCACGATCATGAATAGCTCGACAACGGGCGCGCGGGCTGGCCGCACGCTCAAAATCTGGATGCCTGAAGACAAGGCATTCTGGCAACAGCAGGGCGAATCCATCGCCCGGCTCAATCTGTGGATCTCGGTGCCCGCGCTGTTTCTGGCCTTCGCCATCTGGCAGGTCTGGAGCGTGGTGGCGGTGAGTCTGCCTTCGCTCGGCTTCCACTATTCGACCAATCAACTGTTCTGGCTCGCGGCGGCGCCGTCGCTGTCCGGCGCCACCTTGCGGATTTTCTATTCGTTCATGGTGCCGATTTTCGGCGGCCGGCGCTGGACGGCAATCTCCACGGCGTCGCTGCTGATTCCCGCCGTCGGCATTGGTCTCGCGGTGCAGGACCCCACCACCAGCTATCCCACCATGTTGCTGCTGGCCTTGCTGTGCGGTCTCGGCGGCGGCAATTTCAGCTCCAGCATGGCCAACATCAGCTTCTTCTTTCCGAAGGCGCGCAAGGGCTCGGCGCTCGGCGTGAACGGCGGCTTTGGCAACCTCGGGGTGTCGGCGGTGCAGTTCCTGTCGCCGCTGGTGGTGACGGCCGGCATTTTCGGGGTGCTCGGCGGCGAACCCCAGACCATGCTCAAGGCTGGCCATAGCTCGCTCGTCTGGATGCAGAACGCCGCCTTTATCTGGGTGCCGTGGATCGCCATCTCCGCGCTGGCGGCCTGGTTCGGCATGAACGATCTGGCCGACGCCAGGGCATCGTTCGCAACCCAGGCGGCGATTTTCCGCAGCCGCCACAACTGGCTCATGTGCACGCTCTATCTCGGCACGTTCGGCTCGTTCATCGGTTATGCCGCGGGCTTCCCGCTGCTGGTCAAGGCGCTCTTTCCCGACGTCAATCCGTTGACCTATGCATGGGTCGGTCCGCTGCTTGGCGCGGCCATCCGTCCGGTGGGCGGCTGGCTCGCGGATCGTCTGGGCGGCGCACGCGTCACGCTATGGAACTTCGTCGTGATGGCGCTCGCGGTGGCGGGCGTGGTGTATTTCCTGCCGAAGACGGGTGGCTCGGCATTTGCGTTGCCCTGGGGTTCGGAGCAGGGCAGCTTCGCTGGCTTCTTCGTCATGTTTCTGCTGCTCTTTCTCACCACCGGGATCGGTAACGGGTCGACCTTTCGCATGATCCCCGTGATCTTTCTCAATCTGCGTTTGCGCGGCGTACGTACCAACGATGCGGAAGCCCTCGCGCACGCGAACCGTGAAGGCAATACCGAGGGCGCGGCTGCCATCGGTTTTGCGGGTGCAATCGGCGCATACGGTGGCTTCTTCATTCCGAAGAGCTACGGTAGTTCGATTGTCGCCACCGGCGGCCCCGAACTCGCGCTGTACGGTTTCTTCGCTTTCTACCTGCTGTGCATTGGACTGACATGGTGGTTCTACGCGCGGCGCCACGCCGAGATGCCGTGCTGAGCGCGGCATGCCAACCAAACGCTAACGGACCCACACCATGAGCCACTTTCTCGACAAACTCAAATACTTTTCGCAGCCCAGGGCGCGTTTCGCAAACGGCCACGGCGTGACCACGGGCGAGGACCGCACGTGGGAAGACGCTTATCGGAACCGCTGGCAGCACGACAAGATCGTGCGCTCGACACACGGCGTGAACTGCACCGGCTCGTGTTCGTGGAAGATTCACGTGAAGGGCGGCATCGTTGCATGGGAGACTCAGCAGACCGACTACCCGCGCACCCGCGCCGATCTGCCCAATCACGAACCGCGTGGCTGTGCGCGCGGCGCGAGCTATAGCTGGTACCTGTATAGCGCGAACCGCGTGAAATACCCGCTGGTGCGCGCCCGGCTGCTCAAGCATTGGCGTGCGGCGCGAGCGGTGGCGCTGAGCGCCGTCGACGCATGGGCGACTCTCGTCGAAAACGACGCGCAACGCCGCGACTATCAGAGCCAGCGCGGCCTCGGCGGGTTCGTACGGGCTGAGTGGGACGAGATCAACGAGATCATTGCCGCCGCCAATGTCTACACCATCAAGCAGCACGGACCGGATCGCATCATCGGCTTCTCGCCGATTCCGGCCATGTCGATGGTGAGCTACGCGGCGGGCAGCCGCTACCTGAGCCTGATCGGCGGCGTGTGCATGAGCTTTTACGACTGGTACTGCGACCTGCCGCCGTCCAGTCCGCAAGTGTGGGGCGAGCAGACCGACGTGCCGGAATCAGCCGACTGGTACAACTCGAGCTACCTGATTGCGTGGGGTTCGAACGTGCCGCAGACCCGCACGCCCGACGCGCATTTTTTCACCGAAGTGCGCTATCGCGGTGCCAAGACCGTTGCGGTCACACCGGACTACGCTGAAGTCAGCAAACTGGCCGACCTGTGGCTGCATCCACGGCAAGGCACCGACGCGGCGCTCGCGATGGCGATGGGCCACGTGATCCTGCGCGAGTTCTATTTCGAGCGGCGCAGCGCCTATTTCGACGACTATGCACGGCGCTACACCGATCTGCCGTTGCTCGTCCTGCTCAAGGAACAGACGCTGCCCGACGGTCGCACCGTGATGGTGCCCGACCGTTACGTGCGCGCGAGCGACTTCAACGGTCAGCTCGGCCAGGACAATCACCCCGAGTGGAAAACCGTGGCCTTCGACCAGACGGGCAAGGTGGTGTTGCCACATGGTTCGATCGGCTTTCGCTGGGGTCCGGAAGGCCGCGCGGACGCGGGCCGCTGGAATCTCGAAGCAAAGGAGGGCCGGCACGGCGACGAGGTTACGCTCAGGCTCTCCGTGCTCGAAGACGGCGCGCAGCCGCATGACATCGTGACGGTTGGCTTTCCTTACTTTGGCGGCATCGACACGCCGCATTTCACTGCCAGCAAGCAAGCTGACGTGCTGGCGCGCTCGGTGCCGGCCGTGCGCATCCCGCTCGGCAAGCACGGTGAAGCGCGCGAAGCGCTGGTCGCCACCGTGTTCGATCTGCTGGCCGCGAATTATGGGGTAGACCGCGGGGTAGAGAGCGGCTGCGGCGGCGCGGCGAGTTACGACGACGATGTGCCGTACACGCCCGCCTGGCAGGAGAAGATCACCGGCGTGCCGCGCGCCCAGGTCATCACCGTGGCGCGCGAGTTCGCGGACAACGCGGAGCGCACGCACGGCAAGTCGATGATCATAATCGGCGCGGCGATGAATCACTGGTATCACGCCGACATGAATTACCGCGGAGTGATCAACCTGCTGATGCTGTGCGGTTGCGTGGGCCAGAGCGGCGGCGGCTGGGCCCATTACGTCGGCCAGGAAAAGCTGCGCCCGCAAACCGGCTGGACGGCGCTTGCTTTCGCACTGGACTGGCTGCGTCCGCCGCGCCAGATGAACTCCACCAGCTTCTTCTATGCCCATACGGATCAGTGGCGCTACGAGAAACTCGGCGTCGAGGAAATTCTCTCGCCGCTCGCGGACCAGACGCGCCATGCCGGTTCGCTGATCGACTACAACGTGCGCGCCGAACGCATGGGCTGGCTGCCGTCCGCGCCGCAGTTGCAGAGCAATCCGCTGCAGGTGGCGCGTGCTGCACGCGCAGCCGGCGTCGAGCCCAAAGAGCATGTGGCGCGCAGCCTGACGGACGGCTCGCTGCGCATGAGTTGCGAAGACCCGGATCATCCGGACAACTGGCCGCGTAACATGTTCGTCTGGCGGTCCAATCTGCTCGGCTCGTCCGGCAAGGGGCACGAGTACTTCCTGAAGCATTTGCTGGGTACGAAGCACGGCGTGCAAGGCCGTGACCTTGGCGCGGACGATGCAAAGCCGCAGGAAGTGCAATGGCATGACAAGGCGCCCGAAGGCAAGCTCGACCTGCTGGTCACGCTGGATTTCCGCATGAGCACGACCTGTCTTTATTCGGACATCGTGCTGCCCACGGCGACCTGGTACGAAAAGAACGACCTGAATACGAGCGACATGCATCCGTTCATCCACCCGCTGTCGAGCGCAGTGGATCCGGCGTGGCAGGCGCGCAGCGACTGGGAGATCTACAAAGGCTTCGCGAAGACATTCAGTGAAGTGTGCGTCGGGCATCTCGGCGTGGAGCAGGACGTCGTGCTGAGCCCGATGATGCACGACACGCCGGGTGAACTGGCGCAGCCCTTCGAGGTGCGCGACTGGAAGCGCGGCGAATGCGCGCTCGTGCCGGGCAAGACCGCGCCGCAGGTGAGCGTGATCGAACGCGACTACCCGAACGTGTACAAGCGTTTCACGGCGCTCGGTCCGTTGATGGACAAGGTGGGCAATGGCGGCAAGGGCATCACGTGGCCAACCGGCACCGAAGTCGCGCAACTGGCCGAACTGAATGGCACGGTGCGCGAGGCGGGGACGACTGAGGGGCTGGCGAAGATCGACAGCGACATCGACGCATGCGAAGTCGTGCTGATGCTCGCGCCGGAAACCAACGGCCACGTGGCGGTCAAGGCATGGGAAGCGCTCTCGAAGATCACCGGCCGCGATCACACTCATCTGGCCATGCATCGCGAGGACGAGAAGATCCGTTATCGCGATGTGCAGGCGCAGCCGCGCAAGATCATTTCGTCACCCACGTGGAGCGGTCTGGAAAGCGAAAAGGTTTCGTACAACGCGGGCTATACCAACGTCCACGAACTGATTCCGTGGCGCACCCTGACCGGGCGCCAGCAGTTCTATCAGGACCATCCGTGGATGCGCGATTTCGGCGAAGGATTCGTGAGCTACCGGCCGCCGGTCGATTTGAAGGCTGCTTCGCCGATGCAGGATCGCCGGCCCAATGGCCACACGGAAATCGCGCTGAACTTCATCACGCCGCACCAGAAGTGGGGCATCCACAGCACGTACAGCGACAACCTGCTGATGCTGACGCTCAACCGTGGCGGCCCCGTGATCTGGCTCAGCGAGGACGACGCGCGGAAGGCGGGCATCGTGGACAACGACTGGGTCGAACTGTTCAACACCAACGGCGCCATTGCCGCGCGCGCGGTGGTGAGCCAGCGCGTCAACCCCGGCATGGTGATGATGTATCACGCGCAGGAAAAGATCATCAACGTGCCGGGCTCGGAAATCACTGGTACGCGCGGCGGCATCCATAACTCGGTGACCCGCATCGTACTCAAGCCCACTCACATGATTGGCGGCTATGCGCAACTGAGCTATGGCTTCAACTACTACGGAACCATCGGCACCAACCGCGACGAATTTGTCATCGTGCGAAAGATGGCGAAGGTGGACTGGCTGGATGACGAGCACGCCGTCGCGAGCAACGCGGCAAACAAGGGAGTTCGGGCATGAAAATTCGCGCACAGATCGGCATGGTGCTCAATCTCGACAAGTGCATCGGCTGTCACACCTGCTCGGTGACCTGCAAGAACGTCTGGACCAACCGCCAGGGCGTGGAATACGCGTGGTTCAACAATGTCGAGACGAAGCCGGGCATTGGTTATCCGAAGCAATGGGAGAACCAGGACAAATGGAACGGCGGCTGGCAACGGCGCGCGGACGGCGCGATCGAGCCGCGTCAGGGCAGCCGGTTGAAAGTGCTGGCGCGCATTTTCGCCAATCCGAATCTGCCTCAGATCGACGACTACTACGAGCCGTACACCTTCGACTACGACCATCTGCAGTCCGCGCCCGAGAGCAAAGCCGCGCCGGTGGCGCGTCCGCGCAGCCTGATCACCGGCAAGCGCATGGAGAAAATCGAATGGGGTCCCAACTGGGAAGAGATTCTTGGCGGCGAGTTCGAGAAGCGCAGCAAGGACAGCAATTTCGACGACGTGCAGAAAGACATCTACGGGCAGTTCGAAAACACCTTCATGATGTATCTGCCACGGTTGTGTGAGCACTGCCTGAATCCGGCGTGTGTGGCGAGCTGTCCGTCTGGCTCGATTTACAAGCGCGAGGAAGACGGCATCGTGCTGATCGATCAGGACAAATGCCGTGGCTGGCGCATGTGCGTCTCGGGGTGTCCGTACAAGAAGATCTACTATAACTGGCAGTCGGGCAAGGCGGAGAAATGCATCTTCTGCTACCCGCGCATCGAGAGCGGGCAGCCCACGGTGTGCTCGGAAACCTGCGTGGGACGTATCCGCTATCTCGGCGTGCTGCTCTACGACGCGGACCGGATCGAAGAGGCGGCCTCGGTGGAGCGCGAAACCGATCTGTACCAGGCGCAGCTCGACGTATTCCTCGATCCTCACGACCCGGCGATCATCGCCCAGGCTCGCGCGGACGGAATTCCCGAAGCGTGGCTCGATGCCGCGAAGACAAGCCCGGTGTACCGGATGGCGATGGAGTGGAAAGTGGCGCTGCCGTTGCACCCCGAATACCGCACCTTGCCGATGGTCTGGTATGTGCCGCCGCTCTCGCCCATCACGACGGCAGCCAGCACGGGCGGCATGAGCATGCATGGCGCGATCCCCGACGTGACGCAGTTGCGTATTCCGCTGCGCTATCTGGCCAATCTGTTGACAGCGGGCGACGAAGCGCCCGTCGTGCGCGCGCTCGAACGCATGCTGGCCATGCGCGCCTATCAGCGCGAAAAGCACGTGGACGGCCGCGAGAACCTGGCCGTGCTGGCGCAGGTCGGCATGAGCCGCGCGGAAGTGGAGGACATGTACCGCGTGATGGCGCTCGCCAGCTACGAGGACCGCTTCGTGGTGCCGAGCACGCACCGCGAGTATGCGGAAAATCTGTACGAACTGAAGGGCGGCTGTGGATTCTCGTTCGGCAACGGCTGCTCGGATGGCACGAGCGAGGCGAGCCTGTTCGGCGGCAAGAAGAAACGCACCATTCCGATCAAATCCGCTGCCTGAGAGTAAAGCATGACGAACCAATCGCACTATGTGACGGCGCGCGTGATCGCCGCGCTGCTGGGCTACCCGGACGCGGCGTTGCGCACGCACTTGCCGCAGCTCAAGGAGGCCTTGCAAACGCATGCCCTCGCTGATACTGAAAGCGTGCTGAGCGACGCGTCGCGCCTGGCGCTGGCGGCATTGATGGACGATCTGTGCGCAACCGATCCGCTCGAAGCCGAAGCCCGCTATGTGGATACCTTCGACCGGGGACGGCGGACTTCGCTGCACCTGTTCGAACATGTGCACGGCGATTCGCGCGAGCGTGGCCCGGCCCTGATCGATCTGCAGGAAACCTATGCGCAGCAGGGGTTGCTGCTTGCCCCCGGCGAACTGCCTGACTATCTGCCGGTCGTGCTGGAGTTTGCCGCCATGCAAACGGAAGACGTTGCCAGGGCGTTCCTGGGCGAGATCGCACATCTGATGCAGGCCATTCACACCGCGCTGGTTCGCGAGCGCAGTCCTTATGCGGCGGCGCTGGCGGCGGCGCTGGATCTTGCCGGGGTGCCAGTGCTCGCCGACGAGCGGTGCGTCGGCGCGGCGGAAGCCGAACGCCAACAGCAACACGAACGCGAACACGGGCCCGTGCCCGAACTCGATGAACAATGGGCGGAGCCAGCGGCATTTGCCGGATGTTCCGCTACCGGCCAGGGGAGCGCGCCGCGCGTTCAGCCAATCCAGTTCGTCCCGCGCGAGGCTGCGCCGGACCGCACGAGACCGATTCAAGGAACCCCGGCATGACCTACCTCGACAGTTTTTTGTTTGGCATCTACCCCTACGTCTGTCTCGCGGTGTTTTTGATCGGCAGCCTGTTGCGCTACGACCGTGATCAGTACACGTGGAAGAGCGACTCGTCGCAACTGTTGCGCATGGGCACACTGCGCTGTGGCAGCAATCTGTTTCACATCGGCGTGCTGTTTCTGCTGTTCGGGCATTTCTTCGGCATGCTCACGCCGCATGCGCTGTACGAGTCGTTGATCAGCGCCGGCGCGAAACAGGTGGTGGCGATGGTGTCTGGCGGAATCGCCGGCCTGCTGACCTTCGTGGGCTTGACGCTGCTGTTGTGGCGTCGTCTTGGCGACGTCCGGATACGCACGCATTCGAAGCCGAGCGATATCGTTCTGCTCGTACTGCTCTGGTTGCAGGTGGTATTGGGTCTGGGCACGATCCCGCTTTCCGCGCAGCATCTGGACGGCAGCATGATGCTCGCGCTGGCCGGCTGGGCCCAGCATATCGTGACGTTTCAGGCGGGGGCGGCTGCGCTCGTCGCCGAGGCGAGCTGGGTCTTCAAGACCCATATGGTGCTCGGGATGACGTTGTTCCTGATCTTCCCGTTCACGCGGCTCGTGCATATCTGGAGCGGCTTCGCGTCGCTTGCGTATGCGCTGCGCCCCTGGCAGGTGGTGCGGGATCGGCGGTTAAATGTGCTTCTGAACATGTCAAAAGAACGCAAGGCTTCTACAGAAACTTGACGAAAAAGCGGGTGATCGGTCCGTATGGGTCTCGGTCCACACCAAGTACATCCATCTGCTTGCTCAAATAGCGCATGGTGTCCGGGTAACTCAATACAGGCTCCCCGTCGCAGCTAACGGCATAAATCCAGTAATACGACGGAGCGTCCTTGAACAATTCGAAATCGAGTCTGGTGCAATCGGTGAGTCTCCAGAGAGAATGGCCTTGAAAGTTACCAAGGCCAACTCTGCGTTGTTTGCGTGGGATAGCGGTGGGAAGTTCAACGAAGCGGGCCGACGCACGATGGCCGTCCGGGAATTCGATTGTCTGAATCTCGTGATCGGGCGGCGCCCCTGTCAATGGACTGATGGAAACAAAAGTCGCAGACGTGTGGATCAATTCGGATTCCTTCACCGAAGTGAAGATCCTGTAGTCGGTGGCTATCTGCAAATGCGACTTGTCTCGTGCAAGAACGACCATGATGACAAAACCAAGCGCCACGATTAGCCTGGTTTTCCAGGTGGGCTTCGGCATGCTCGCCGGGTCAGGATCCACGTACATATAAGAGGCGCTCGGTTACGTCGTGGTGTGGAAAATAATCCGCGCGAGAATCTCCGGTCAATGCGCGTGACTAAATTTGACGAAACCGTTCAGTGCAATCTGTTCTGATCGTGCATGCGTCGAGGCGATGGGTTTCGCAAGGGGAAGCGCCGCGTTTTCGACACGGCGTCCCTTTCCTCGATCACCCCCATCAAGCCGGATGCAACCCCCGCATCAACTGCCGCACCCGCGACAGATCCTGATCGACGCTCTCCGCCTGTTCGAACAGCACCGCCAGCCAGTCGACGAAGGCCCGTACGCGCGGCGACACGCGGCGGTTCTTCACATACGCCACCGATACCGTCATCGGCGTGGGCTTCCACTGCGGCAGCACCTCGCGCAGCAGCCCTGCGTCGAGGTAAGGCTGCGCGGCAATCCGCGCAGGCTGGATGAGGCCCAGCCCTTGCAGACCGCAGGTCAGATAGGCCTGCTCGTCGCTCACCTTCACGAAGCCATCCACCTTCACGTTGAGCGCGCTGCCGCCCACTTCGAAATCGAAGTCGACCGCGCGCCCGTTATGCGGCGACAGACAATTCACCGCCACGTGCCTTGCCAGATCATCCAGATCGTTCGGCATGCCGTAGCGTTCGAGATAGTCAGGGCTTGCGCAGGTCACGTGTTCGAGGCTGCCCAGACGCCGCGCCACCAGCCCCGAATCAGGCAACTCGCCTAACTGGATGCTGCAGTCCACCGCCTCGCCCACCAGATCCACCGGGCGATTGCTGACGCCGATCGCCAGATCGATGTTGGGAAAGCGCGCGTGGAAATCGTCGAGCGCAGGCAGCACCAGCGCGGTCGCCACCGCCGCCGGCATCTCCACGCGCAGGCGGCCGCTCAGATGATCGGCGGCATGGCGCAGGCTCGCTTCCATCTCGTCGATATCGGCAAGGATCTGCGTACAACGATCGTAATACTCCGCGCCTTCCGGCGTCAGGCTCAGACGCCGCGTCGTGCGCACCAGCAGCGCGGTGCCAAGCAGGGCTTCGAGATTCTGCACCAGCGTGGTCGCGGTCGCGCGCGGCATGTCCAACGATTGCGCGGCACGCGTGAAACTATGGGTATCGACGATACGGATAAACGTGCGCATCGCCTGAATACGGTCAATCACGGGCAATCTCCTGTGCAAACAACCAAGCGGGACAATCCGAATCAAGGACGTACAGCCAACGCGCCCCGTCCCGTGGAGGAGGCGTGTCGGCAGACGATGCGTGGCGGGAGCAGGGCAGGCCGCCGCAGAAGACGCGGCCTGTGCATCACGGCGGGCTGGCTGGATCAGGGAACCAACTAAACGCCAGCCGGCGTGACGACCTGTGGAACTACCGGAATGAAACCAGGCTAAAAACTGAGCCCTGAAAAACGGCCGGCAGTTACTGCCTGAGCGAGTCGAGGTCGATGACGAAGCGATACTTCACATCGCTCTTCAACATGCGCTCATATGCATCGTTAATCTGCTGCATCGGAATCAGTTCGATGTCCGATGTAATTCCATGCTCACCGCAGAAATCCAGCATTTCCTGCGTTTCGGCGATGCCGCCAATCAGCGAACCGGCCAGACGGCGGCGCTTCATGATCAGGTTGAACACTTGCGGCGACGGGTGATCGTGTTCAGGCGCGCCGACCAGCACCATCGTGGCGTCGCGGCGCAACAGGTTGAGGAACGGGTTCAGGTCGTGCTGCGCGGCCACGGTGTTGACGATGAGGTCGAAGCTGTTCAGATGCGCATTCATTTCCTCTTGGTTCTTCGAAATCACCACTTCATGCGCGCCGAGGCGTTTGGCATCTTCGACTTTCGACGGCGAGGTCGTGAACAGCACGACATGCGCGCCCATCGCCCGTGCGAGCTTCACGCCCATATGGCCGAGGCCGCCCAGGCCGACGATGCCCACTTTCTTGCCGGGACCCGCGCCCCAGGTGCGCAGCGGCGAATACAACGTGATGCCCGCGCACAGCAGCGGTGCCACGCCGGCGGCGTCGAGGTTGTCCGGCACGCTCAGCACGAAGGCTTCGTCCACCACCAGTTGCGTCGAATAACCACCAAGCGTGTTCTCGCCCGACACGCGATCCTGGCCGTTGTACGTGCCGACAAAACCGTTCTCGCAGAACTGCTCGAGACCTTCCGAGCAACTCGGGCAGGTGCGGCACGAGTCGACGAGGCAGCCGACGCCGACCAGGTCGCCAGCTTTGTACTTCGTGACGTCCGGACCAACGGACGTGACACGACCGACGATTTCGTGACCGGGCACGGCCGGGTACACCGTGTTCTTCCATTCGTTGCGCGCGGTGTGCAGGTCGGAGTGGCACACGCCGCAGAACAGCACTTCCATTTGCACGTCATGGGCGCGCAGTTCGCGGCGCTGGAATTCGAATGGGGCGAGCTTCGACTTGGCGTCGGTCGCGGCATAAGCGTAAGTCGTGGACATGAGTGCTCCTGAAAAGGATGGATTGCACAAGGCGCCGACGGTGGCGACGGGTTGTCGCCGAGACGGCTGCACCTTGCAGGAAACCGGGATCAACGGGGAACTGCGTCTTCGTTGCGTCTTGACTGCGTCTTTGCTGCGAGCGGCGCACGGCATACTGCGCAGCGTGGACAACTAACTGGACGTGACAAAAGGCGTTCCGGCAGGGTTCCCATCTTAGGCAGCCGGACCCACCTCGGGAATACCTGAATATCTCGAAGGTTTGCCTATTTCTCCTGGTGGTGAGCGCTATAGGCGGTTTGGTGATAAATTTCAAGCCTTATCCTCTGCCGCAATAGTGACCCGAGTCATGGAAGCTACACAAACGAGCTGTTCTGCAATCAGTCCGGAGCAGCAGCGCATGGTCGCGCTGTTCGACACGCTCGCGCCGCAGGAAGGCTTCACGCAGTCGTGTCTGGACGGCGTCAAGTTCATGCGTTCGAACCGCCCCATGCCGCGTATGCCGGTGATGTACGAGCCGAGCATCGTGGTGGTGTGTCAGGGCCGCAAGCGCGGCTATCTGGGTGACAAGACGTTTTTCTACGACGCCCAGCAGTACCTGGTACTGTCGGTGCCGCTGCCGTTCGAATGTGAAACGGAGGCCAGTGTCGAGGAGCCGTTCCTCGGCATCTCGGTACGGGTGGACCTGACCGTGGTGGCGGAATTGCTGATGGCGCTGAACGAAACGCACGGGACCACCTTCACCGAACCACGCGGCATCTATTCGACGCCGCTCGATCCGGTCATGTGCAACGCCGTGCAGCGTTTGCTGGAAGCGCTGGCGTCACCGCTCGACGCGCGCATTCTGGCGCCGTCCATCATGCGCGAGATCTGTTACCGCGTGCTGACAGGCGAGCAGGGCGACGCGATCCGCGCGGCGCTTACGCATCAGCATCACTTTGGCCGCATCGCCAAGGCGCTGCGGCGGATTCACTCGGATTACCGCGGCGAACTGGATGTCGACACGCTCGCGCGCGAAGCCGGCATGAGCCTCGCCGTGTTTCACGCGCAGTTCAAGGGCGTGACCGCCACTTCGCCGATGCAGTACGTCAAGACCACGCGGCTACATCACGCGCGCCTGTTGATGGTGCAGGACGGCCTGAATGCGGGAGCGGCCGCGGCGCGGGTCGGTTATGAGAGCGCCTCGCAGTTCAGCCGCGAGTTCAAGCGGCTGTTCGGACTGAGCCCCGTGGACGAAGTGAAGCGCATGCGTGCGGTATTCGATTCGCCGCCGCCGGCGCGCGCCGTGATCCAGGCGCCGGCGCAGCGCTATGTCACGGCGGTTTGAGTGAGTTCTGGTTGGGAGAGGGGTGCGCGCAAAAACCGCGCGTGAAGCCAGACGTCTTCAGTTCCCACCCTGCACCGGCGGATCCTGATTCGCATAGTGCGCGCGCTTTTCGTCGTACATCAGCAGATCGGCCCGTTGCACCGCGGCTTCGAGCCGCTCGCCTTGCTGGCAGGTTGCAGCCGCCATTGAGAAGCTCAGCACGGAACCTGGATAGAACTGGTTGTTGAGATCGAGCAGCTGACGGATCGTCTCGATCATCGCCGCGCCGCCGCGCTCATCCGTGCTCGGCATCAGAATCGCAAATTCGTCACCGCCAATCCGCGCCGCGTGAAACGGCGTCTCCATTGCCTTGGCGAGTACTTCGCCGGCGCGGCGCAACAATGCGTCGCCGGCCGCATGACCCAACTGGTCGTTGATGCGTTTTAAACCATTGAGGTCGGCCATGATCACCGTGACCGGGAATGGCCCCTTGCGTTCGAGCCGGTTGAGTTCATCCACGTAGAACGAACGGTTGCGCAGCTTGGTCAGCACGTCGTGCTTGCCGAGAAACTCCAGGTAGGCTTCGGCTTTCTTGCGCGCGGTGATGTCGGTGAGCGCCACCAGCACCAGGTCCCAGTTGCGCTCGTTGCCCGGCAGCACGGAGAACTGCAGATGCACGTGCAGCTCGTTGCCGTCCAGCGAGTAGTTGAGCACTTCGCGTTGCTGGAACAGCTTGCCGTCCCACAGGTCGATCAACTGCTCGCGGAAATGCGGCCGCATGTCGTCGCGGAACACGTCGGCGAGGCGCGACAGCAGGGTCTTTTTATCCGGCGCGGCAAACATCTCCAGCGTGTGCTGGTTCACGTCGAGCACGTGAATCTCCTGCATGCAGCGTTCGACGAATTCCGGGTGCACGTCCGTGAAGACCCGAAAATCCGCGATGCCGGCTGCGCGCGCGTCATCGAGCAGGCGTTTGACGGCGCTGAAATCTTCCACCCACAACGACACCGGCGAATGTTCGAACAGCCCGCGCGTGTACTGCTCGGCGGCCGTGATGCGATGGCGCGCGCCTTCGAGTTCGGTGATGTCTTCCGTTGAGATCAGCACGCGATCCCACTGCGCTTCATGACCGGGCAGCAGCGTGCCCTTGAGTAGCACGTCGAGGCGGCGTCCGCCCAGCGTGTAGTTGACCGTCTGGCTCATGAAGCTGGTCTGGCCGGCCCAGAGCTGGCACAGCTCCTCCAGATGGGTTTTCAGCATGTCGTCGCGGAACACGGCGCCGAGATTGGCGGTGAGGGCGGCGAAATCCGCCGCTTCGAACTGCGCGAGAGTCTTCTGATTGACCTTGATGACGCGAATGCTTTGCGCGCACTGCGCGACGAGGTCGGGATGGTCCTTGAAGTGAGCACGCAGATCGGTCACGCCGGCAGCGCGCCACGCGTCGAAGAGCGCGCGCACGCCGCTGAAGTCTTCCAGCCACAGCGAAACGGGAGCCAGCTCGAACATCTCCGAATCGTCGCGGGCAGACGACGGATCGCGTGGCGAGTCTTGGGCACTGCGGATATCCAGCATGACGATTCCGAAATCAATGGAGACGCTATTCTAAGACGGCTTTGGGCGCGCACAGCAGACGGGTCAATAACTATTGCGGCGACGCGGCCCGGCGTGTTCCGATATGCCCCGGTCCTCCATGCTGGCAGAGCCGCCCTTCAGGATGCTAACGGCAGGGCGACTGGCGAACTTGAGCCGGGGTGGCGCCTTGTCACTGTCCGTCACCGTCAGCACGACGGGCGGGCCCTTGTTACACTTTCCGCTGTGTTCCTGTCCCGCCCTGCGCGCGCCGAGGTCATGAAACCTTCCCTGTTGATCCTGATCCACCTGAGCGAGACGAGTCTCGCCCGCATCGAGAGCGCTTTCGACATCACCTATGCGCCGGACGACGCCAGCCGCGCCGCTGCGATCGCGCAGCATGGCGGGACGTTCCGCGCGGTGCTGACCAACGGCACCACCGGCTTGACGGAGGCCGAGATCGACCAGATGCCGCAAGTGGGCTTCGTTAGCGCGCTGGGTGCCGGTTACGAAAACATCGCCGTGGATCACGCGCGCGGCCGCGGCATTGCGGTGGCCAATGGCGCGGGCACCAACGACAACTGCGTGGCCGATCACGCGTTCGCCCTGCTGCTCGCGGTGGTGCGCGATCTGCCGCAACTCGATACCGCGACTCGCCAGGGCGCATGGCGCGACAACCTGCCGATGCGCCCCAACGTGTCGGGCAAGCGCCTCGGCATTCTCGGCCTGGGCCACATCGGACAGAAGGTGGCCCGCCGTGGCGCCGGCTTCGACATGGAGCTGGGGTATCACAACCGCAAGCCGCGTGAGGGCGAGCAGTTGCGCTATTTCGACAGCGTCACGGACCTCGCGCAATGGTGCGATTTTCTCGTCGTCACGACGGTGGGCGGCGCGGGCACGAAACATCTCGTGAATCAGGCGGTGCTCGAAGCACTGGGACCCCAAGGCTTCCTGGTGAACGTGTCGCGTGGCAGTGTGGTGGATACGGCCGCGCTGGCTGCTGCGTTGAATGGTGGTCAGATTGCCGGTGCGGCGCTGGATGTCTACGAGGGCGAACCGCATGCGCCGGCGGGGTTGATCGGACTGCAGAACGTCGTGCTTACACCGCACACGGCCGGGCGGTCGCCGGAAGCGGTGACGGCTGCGGTCGATAACTTCCTCGCGAATGCGGAGAGGCATTTTGCGGGGGAGGCGGTGTTGACGCCGGTTTGATTGACTGGGTCAATTGATAAAGGTGAGGTGACAAGGATCAGCCACGCGCCTTCAATAAGTCCGCCTCACCCAATCAACTTCAACCCCGGCGGCAGCGACTCACCGAACACGCGACCCTCGTCCGCCTCATCCAGTTCCACCACCTCACGCACCATCGCAATCCAGCTCGCCGCGGCGTGCGCGGATTCCAGCCGTTTGACGACCGCAGCACGCAACGCGTCAGGCAAATCACGTGACCTGTCACCCGTCATGCGTGCGATCTGCACGGCGGCAAACGCGGCAGGTTCGACCTTTTTCCAGTCGAGCGCGAGCAGCGTGTCGAGCCAGCGCGCCGCCACCTCCGCGGGCACCACACTGTGCGCGCTGCCGTAGAAAGGACGTCGCGCGCCGATCCGGCCAATCGCCCACCAGCCCTGATGGTTTTCGCCGGGCCTCGTCAGCCGTTCCAGCAGGCGCTCGCCCAGTTCCACCTTGCGCTCGGCCGGCACGCGTTCGAGCGAGGCTTCGAGCCGCAGCATGTCCGCGTAGCCGGACTTCGCGGGGTCGAACGGCAGCTTGTTGCGCGACGTGCTGGCGGCCTGCATGTAGGCGAGCGCGTCGAGCACCATCAACTGTTCGCTCTCACCCAGCCCGCCCGCCGCGCGCCGCCACAAGGTCCACCACTCGGACCACACCTGGCTGTCGTTGATGTACTGAATGCCGTCGTCGAACAGGCTCCACAGTTGTTCCACACGCCATTCATCGAGCGGATAGCCGAAGCCTGGCCGCACGCAGTAGCCTGCCAGGTTCAGCCACAGGCGCTCGTGATCCGCCGAGCGTCGACGCCGTTTGGCACGTTCCCACAACGCGCCGAACAGCTCACGCAGCAGCGCGCTGTTCCAGCCCGCGCGCGGACCGAGCAGGTGTTCGAGTTCGGCGCGCATCCGCTTGACCTGCTTCGGGTCCACTTTCTGTGAGCGCGAGCCGAAGGTCCGGTCGATCAGTTCCAGCGCCTTGGGCAATGCCGGATGGGGCGCGTCGTCGGAGACACTGACGCTGACATCGCCGCGGCGCAACTGGAATTCGAGCAGCCAGCGCTGCGACGCGTCCGCGGCGGCGATGCAGTGCACGTCGAGCGTGCCCACTTCCGTGAGGGAAGTGGCGAGCTGCACGGGTATCTCGTCGGCCTGACGCGCGTCGCGGGCATGCACGACGGTGGCGATGGGCGGCAGGCGCACGAATTCGCCCAGCGGCAATTCCGTGATTTCGCCGGGCTGCCAGGCCGTATCCGCATTCGACGAGACAAGGTGAAAACGCACCGGTTGATCGAGCCGCAATGCAAAGGTGCGATCGGCGAGCGCGATCTCGCGGCCTTCCTCGGCGCCACGCGGCAGCACGCAGACACCGCGCAGCGCCTCGGCGGTTTCGTCGAGGGCGAGAAAATAGCTGCGCGGCGAGCCACCGCCAATGCGCGGCGCCTGACCGGCGCGCGCCAGCAGATAGGCGACGGCGCCACGCGCCACGGCGATATCCGGGTTTTCGTTGTGCAGCACTTTCAGCGGTGCGCCGCGCCAGCCACCCAGCGTATCCGCGAGGCGCGCGCTCAATGCGTCGGCCCGGAACACGCCGCCGTTCAGCAGGAGGGTGTCGGGCATGGGCAGCGTGGTGTCGTCCGCGTAGCCGTCTGCACTCCGCGCCGTGCCGGCATCAGTGTCAGCCACGATTGCCGGAAGCCCCAGCGCCTCGCGCGCCGGCCCCGCCAGCCTGCTTAAAAACGCCGCGACGTGCCGCGTAATGGCCGGATCGCTCGCATACGGCAAACCGAATTCGACGATCGCGCCGCGCGGCCGCCCCGGCCGCGTGTCCGCAGCCACTACGGGAAAAAAGCCGTCCACGATGATCTGCTCGACTTCCGCGCGTGTCAGTTGAGTCGAGCGCGCGCCGCCAATCAGTTTGGAACCGGCGCCCAGCAGCGTGATGGGAACCGACTCGGGCGCGTCGGCGTCGAGCAGTTGCTCCTTGGCCGCGCGGCAACGCTCGACGAGTTGCGACAGGCTCGCCGCGGACAAACGCGTCTGCGGTGTCGAGAGACGGCTCTCCGCCAGATGAGCCAGCGCGAGATCCATGTTGTCACCGCCCAGCATCAGGTGATTGCCCACACCAATGCGGGTCAGTTGCGGCTGACCGTCCTGCATCTGCACCTTGATGAGAGTGAAGTCGGTCGTGCCGCCGCCCACGTCGCAGATCAGGACCAGACGCGTGTCGGCGAGGTCGCTCGCCAGTGTGGCGCGATGGCGGAATAACCAGTCGTAGAAAGCAGCCTGCGGTTCTTCCAGCAGACGCAATCTGGGCAACTGCGCGAGGCGCGCGGCTTCGAGGGTGAGGGCGCGCGCGCCGTCGTCGAAGGACGCGGGCACCGTCAGCACGACGTCCTGATCTTCCAGCCGCGCATGCGGAAAGCGGTGATTCCACGCCGCGCGCACATGGGCGAGGTAGCTGGCGCTTGCGGTGACCGGCGAGACCTTGTCGACGTCCTCGGCCGCGCCCCACGGCAGGATTGGCGCGGTGCGATCCACCGACGCGTGCGACAGCCAGCTCTTCGCGCTCGCGACGAGCCGCCCCGGCACCTGCGCGCCGAGATGGCGCGCGAGCCGTCCCACGACGACGTGCTGCGCGCCGGCGTCCGACGCGCTGGACCACGGCAGTTGCAGATCCCCCACGCTGAGTTCGCCCGCCGCCGCGTGATAGCGCACGGACGGCAGCAGTGGACGCGCCGCCACCTCGCCAGGACTGACGAGCTGGTCGATCTCGAACACGCGGATGTCCTCGGACCCCGCCTCGACGTACGCGACGACCGTGTTGCTCGTGCCGAGGTCGATCCCGACGATGTACTGCTTCATTGCGCGCGGGTCAGAGGTTGGCGTTGCCGCGTACGTCGAACTCCACCTTCCAGCGCTCGCCGGTGCCGCGCGGCACGGCTTCCAGTTCGAGCGTACCGGCCTCGGTGACGCGCGCCCGCAGTTTCACCGCCACGACTTCGCCGGGGCTGCGGCCTTCGGGCGGCAGCGTGGCCTGAATCTCGTCGAGTTCCTGCAATTCTTCCGGCGACCAGTAATCGAGCAGCGTCCCCACCTGATCCTGACGGCGCACCGACGAGCCGAAGAAGCGGAAGTGCACCGGCTCACCCACCACGAGGCCGAATTCCTGCGCGGGCAATTCCGCTTCCGTGCCTTCCTCCATGCCGAACGGCACGACGCACAGCGCCTGGATGGGCGGCTCGAGTCCAGGCACCGCGGGCATCGCCGATTCGACCGCGATATAAAACGCCCGCGCAATGCCGCCGCGAATCCGCACGCCCTGGCCGCGCTTCACGTAGCCGTAGTAAGCGGCGCCGCGTGCCACGGCCAGATCGAGATCGGCGCCTTCCAGCAGACGCGCGGGGGCCGCGCCTTCCGCGCCGAGCCAGCCGTTGAGCGTCTGCATGATGCGCTCGACCAGCAGCGGCGACTTGAACACGCCGCCATTGAACAGCACGGCCGTGGGATGCAGGAACGCTGCGCCTTCCGGTTGCGCATTCTGGAAGCCTGCCAGTTCCGCGAGCGCGCCCACCTGACGGCCGAGGAAGGCGGCCAGATGACGCGTGATAGCGGCGTCCTGCGCGTACGGTAAACCCAGTTGCGTGAGACCGGCACGGGCCCGGCTCACCGGACGCGCGGCGCTATCCACCTGCGGGAAAAAGCCGTCGAGGATGGTCTGCGTGAGTTCGGCGCGGGTCAGCTCGGTGCGGATCGAGCCGCCAATCAGCTTCGAACCGCGGCTCGGTACGACGAGCGGCACGGTATCCGCAGCGGGGTCGGTCAGCAGCGTTTCCTTGGCGGCGCGGCACGCATAGGTGAGGGCGCGCAACTGCCACGGGTCCGGCTGCGTGCCTTGCGCGGCGAGCTTGCGCGCGACCACGTGCGCCAGCGCCAGGTCCATGTTGTCGCCGCCCAGCAGGATGTGCTCGCCCACCGCGACGCGATGCAGTTCGAGATTGCCCTCGCGTTCGACCACCGCGATCAGCGAGAGGTCAGTCGTGCCGCCGCCCACGTCGACCACCAGGATGATGTCGCCCACGCGCACCTGCTTGCGCCACTCGCCGGTGCTCTTCTGGATCCAGCTATACAGCGCGGCTTGCGGTTCTTCCAGCAAGGTCATGCCGGCGTAACCGGCGGCCTCGGCCGCTTCGGCGGTCAGTTCGCGGGCGGCCGGATCGAACGAGGCGGGAATCGTGACGGTGATTTCCTGCTCGCTGAACGGCGCATCGGGATGCGCTTGGTCCCACGCCTCGCGCAGATGCGTCAGATAGCGGACCGAAGTTTCGAGCGGCGACACGCGCGCGACTTCCGGCGGCGCATCGTTGGGCAGGATGGCCGCACGACGGTCCACGCCCGGATGACACAGCCAGCTCTTGGCACTCGACACCAGCCGGATCGGCGTGGCGGCGCCGCGGCTGCGCGCCATCTCGCCGACCGCGAAGGTGCGCGTGGCGGTCCACGGCAAGCCGAGATCGTGCGGCGCGAGTTCGCTTTCGTGCGGCAGATAGAGGAAGGACGGCAGCAGCGGCAGATCGTCGATGGTGCCGGGGGCGGTCAATTGCGTGACGGGCAGCACGCCCTGTGCGGTTTTCTCGCCGTCACTGCCGGCGAGGTCCACGTAGGAGAGGGCGCAGTGCGTCGTGCCCAGATCGATTCCGATCGAATAGCGCGGTTCGCTCACAGTTCCACCTCGGCCGGTGCGATGACTTTGGCGTCGTGGCTCTCGGCGAGCCGCGGCAGACGGACTTCTTCGACGCGCCAGCCACGATGGCTGAGGCTGCCGCTGAACGGCGCCTTGCCGACCACGTTGCCAGTCACGCGTACTGAGGCAGCATCGAAACCTTCCGGCAAGGTGATGCGGCTGCCTTCCGCTTCGTCGCGCACCGGGCGAATCGTGAAATGCTCGCGCAGCACCGTACGGCAGCCGCCGTGGACGACACGGGCAGCGGCGCCGATGTCGGCGTCCGAGTAGCCGGCCACATCTTCCTCGATGAAGTCGACGAAACGGGCGTCGCGTTGCAGCAGCCCGAGCAGTTGCAGGGCGGCATCCGGCGTGGCCTCCTTGATGACCACGGGCGCAGGAGCGGGAGCGGGAGCAGGCGCTGGTGCCGCTGCGGGAGCCGCAGCCGGCGCGGGGCTGATGGGCGCGCCGGAGCGCAGCCGCTGGATACGGCCGGCGAGTTCGCCGTCACCGAGAATGCTGAAGAACGTTCCGACGGCCAGCGAAATCCTGCCGAGGAAAGACACGTTCGAGTCGGTCATAACAATGGCTCCTGAGGGGCTCTGTCGAGGACGAGCTGTCCTTGGGCGACGCCGGATCGGGCCGGGTCGCCGCGGGTTGTACGGTGGTGGGCATCGACGCGCGCGCAGGAGCGGCATCGGCGCAATGAGCGGCCATCGCGGGCACGGCCGTGAGGCTGAGATCGGCCATATCCCGCATTTTACCTTTTGGATGCGGTGCGGCCGGTGAACGGCGGCGAAGCTGGATTTCGGGCGGCTCGCCTGGCGCGTAGGGGGCGCTGCCTCGGGCGGAGATTCTTCTGTTGATTCGGTCATTTCGACCGACCGCACGATCGTGCGAAACGGTCAATCATTCCGGCGTTTCGTCAAGAGGGGGAAATTCCGCATGAACTGCTGAGAACGTCAGCCGATATCATGATTGCGTATTCGTAATTGGCCAGTCACGCGGCGGTCGGCGCCGCAGAGCACACCCGGACCATGCCAGCGACGGACGCAACCGGTCGCTTCTGCAGCCGGTACCTCATTGAGAAGAACGCCTGCGCGGTATCGCAAGAACGCGCCAGGCGGGCTTCATCAGACGGGTGATGTGCGGAATGGGGCGGCCGCTTCCAGCTAGATTTTGGCGAAGCGGCACAGCCACCCGCTCATTTCTCTTCAGCACTTCGTCAGCGCTCATTCAGCCACTTGCGCCAAGGCTTCGGCGAGTCCCGCCAGACGTTCAGCGCGCCTCATCCGCGACGACCTCCAGGGTGGGCTTCAGCGGCGCGGTGTCGTGCGACACCAGCGCTTCGAGCACCAGTCCCTTCGTTTCGATTCCCATCGTCCATACTGCCAGCGCGGCGACTGCAAACGACAGCGCGCCGAGCGTGAACACGCCGCCTTGTCCAAACACGGGCAGCACCACGCCCACCGCATATGGCCCGATCAGCGAGCCGACCCGGCCAATGGCCGACGCGAATCCCGAGCCGGTGGCGCGCGCCCCCGTGCCGTACAACTCCGGCGTGTAGGTGTAGAGCACGGCCCACATGCCGAACAGGAAGAACTGCATGGCGAGCCCCGTGCAGATCAGCAGACTGACGCTGTCGGCATGCAGCGCGGTCTGGCCGTACAGGAACGCCATCACGCCGCTGCCCGCGAGCGACGCGATGCAGGTGGGCCGGCGTCCCCAGCGTTCGACGAGCCAGGCCGCGCACAGAAAACCCGGTACCCCGCCCAGCGAAATGAGCATGGTGTACAGCACGGACTTGGTGACCGCGAAACCCGCTTGTTGCATCAACGCGCCGAGCCACGAGGTGAGTCCGTAGAAGCCCAGCAGCGCGAAGAACCACAGCAGCCAGACCATGATGGTGCGCTGCCGATACGCCGCGCTCCAGATTTCCCGCAACGCACTTTGGCTGCTCTTTTGTGCGGCGGGTTCGGCGAGCGTGGACGGCGACGGTAGCCAGGTGAGATGGTTGGCGCGCATCACTCGCGCTTCGATCCGGTTCAGCACGGCGTCGGCTTCAGCGGTTCGGCCACGATGTTCGAGCCAGCGCGGCGACTCGGGTACGACGCGGCGTACGACCATCACGAAGACGGCGGGGATGGCGAGCAGCGCGAACACCGTGCGCCAGCCATACTGCGGCAGCACGAAATACGACACGACGCCTGCCGCGATAAAGCCGAGCGGCCAGAAGCCGTCCATCAACGCGACGAGGCGACCACGCGAGGCGGCCGGCACGAACTCGGCGAGCAGCGTCTGCGCGATCGGAAACTCCATGCCCATGCCGATGCCGAGCAACACGCGATAGACGATCAGTGCATCGACGGAATGGGCGGTCGAACACAGATACGAGGCCACGCCCCACAGCACCATGCTCCACTGGAACACCGGGCGGCGGCCGAAGCGGTCGGCGAGCAGCCCCGCCACGGCCGCCCCCAGCACCATGCCGAAGAAACTCGCGCTCGCCACCAGTCCGGCCATCGCGCTCGTCAGCCCGAACTCGCTCTTGATGGAGCCGAGCACGAAGGTCATGGTGCCGAGGTCGATGGAGTCGAAGAAAAACGCCGCGGCGATGATGATGAAAATGGTCCGGTGGTAGCCGGAGAACGGCAGCCGCTCGAGGCGCGCGGCGGCGCCTGGGCGAGAGGCGGAAGAGGTAGGAGACGGCGCGCTCGGCATGGCATCCTCTGAAGGGCGTTCGGGGCTTCGAACCGGGGCTTCGAATCGAGGCCTCAATTCGGGGCTTCAATTCCCGGTTGGAAGCGAAGCCCGATGCCTTCAGTAGACGCGACCATTAATGGCCTACATAGAACGAATGCGGCGTTCGGATGGAACGGGTACGCCATTTCTCCCCATTGCCGAAGCACATCAGCCGCACGCGCCCACGTCGCCGCAGGCGGTGCAGAAATCGCAGCCGTCTTTACGGATCACGGCATTGGCGCCGCAGTTGCTGCATTTGCGGCCCAGCATCATGCGCAACTGGTTCAGGTCGGCGGCATCACTGGAGGCGGACTGTTCGGTGCCTGTCTGCGCGCTGCCGGAGGGCACGCCGTCATGTGACTCGCCGCTGAATTCTTCTGCCAGACCGCCCGACGTTTCACCGCCTTCCGCCGGTTCGAGGCGCGCCAGCATGCGCGAGGGCAACTGATTGCCTTCGGCATCCAGAAAGCCGCGGCGATGCAAAATCTGCTGGATCGCGTACGCCAGCGCCGCCACTTCGGAGTCGTGCCAGCGCGGCGAGCGATGACCGTCGGGGCGTTGCACGTCGCCAAGCCGTACCTGTCCGCGATCCCACGACACCTTGCGCAGATCCTGCAGATTGCGCGCGACAAAACCGCCGCGCGCCGCCAGTGACAGCGAGCGCATCTGCGCGGTGATCCATTGCTGCGATTCGTCGCGCTGTCCCGCCGGAATGAAGAATTCGATAGGCCGCTCGATGGTCACGTCCTCACCACCCAGACGCCCCGTCACTTCCATGAACGACACCGCGACATACAGCGACTTCTTGCCCGCCTGGGTCAGATATTCGACCTTCTCGATGATGGCCGGCAGTTCGCCCTTGGGACGATGATCGATCGCGATACGCAGCGGGTCCATATCTGCTTCGGTTAACGAATCATCGGTTTGTGTGGGCGTGACGCTCAACACCGCGCCGAGTGTTTCGTTCGGGCGATACGTGGCGAGACCCTTGAGGCCGCCTTTCCATGCATCGAAATAGAGGCTTTCGAAGGCGTCGAACGGGTAATCGGCAGGGACGTTGACGGTCTTGGAGATCGACGTGTCCACGTAAGGCTGCACGGCCGCCATCATGTCGAGATGATCGCGCGCCGACATTTCCAGCGCGCTCACGAAGTAATCTGGCAACGCGCTCACGTCGCCACCCATCTCGCGAAACAGACGGTACGCGTAGTCTTCCACCGCGAACGATTCGCGGCTGCCGTCGGCCATCACCTTCATGCGCGTATAGGTCCACGAGAACGCGGGCTCGATGCCGTTCGACGCGTTGTCCGCAAACGCGAGACTCACCGTGCCGGTGGGCGCGATGGAAAGCAGGTGACTGTTGCGAATACCATCGCGGCGGATCGTGGCCTTGATGTCGTCCGGCAGGCGCGACGCGAACGTGCCTTCCTCAAGATAGCGTTTTGCGTCGAAGAGCGGAAACGCGCCGCGCTCGCGCGCGAGTTCCGCCGAGGCGCGATACGCTTCGTCGCGCATCAGTCGCGCAATGTGCACGGCGGTATCGCGGCCTTCGGGCGAGTTGTAGCGCAGGCCGAGCATCACGAGCGTGTCACCGAGGCCGGTGAAGCCCACGCCGATGCGCCGCTTGGCACGCGACTCGTCGTATTGTTCGGGCAACGGCCAGAGCGTGACGTCGAGCACATCGTCGAGAAAGCGCACCTGGGTGCGCGTGCTTTGCGCCAGTGCCTCCCAGTCGAACGATGGCTTGCCGCCTTTCATCTGCGCAAACGGGTCGATCACGAAGCGCGTCAGATTGAGCGGCCCGAGATTGCAGCAGCCATACGCGGGCAGCGGTTGTTCGCCGCACGGATTGGTGGCGCGAATGGTTTCGAAGGCGCGCAGGTTGTTGTCCTCGTTCATGCGCGAGATGAACACCACGCCGGGTTCGGCTACGTCGTAGGTCGACCGCATGATGCGATCCCAGATGGCGCGCGCCGGCTGTTCGCTGTAGATCCACAGACCGTCCTCACGTTGCCGCATATCTCGCGCGGCACGCATGGCGGGGGACGGTTCCGCGCGATGCACCAGTTGCCATGTCTCGTTCTGCTCGACCGCGCGCATGAACTCGTCCGTGACGGCCACCGACACGTTGAAGTTGTTCCAGCGTCCTTTCGAATGCTTGGCCTCGATGAACTCGGGCAGGTCGGGGTGCGTGCAGTCGAGCACGGCCATCTGCGCGCCGCGTCGCGAACCGGCGCTTTCGACCGTGCGGCACGAGGCGTCGAACACATCCATATAGCTGCATGGGCCCGATGCGGATGAACTGGTGGTATGCACACGCGCGCCCTTGGGCCGGATCGCCGAAAAGTTGTAGCCGACACCGCCGCCACGCCGCATGGTTTCCGCCGCCTGCAACAGCGCCACATAGATGCCGGGCAAGCCGTTTTCGTCCACGTCCTGGATGCTGTCGCCCACCGGCTGCACGAAGCAGTTGATCAGCGTGGCCGCGATACCCGTGCCGGCCGCGCTCATGATGCGGCCCGCGCCTAGCGCGCCATGCTGGAGGTTTTCGACAAAGCGTGCTTCGACGGCTTCACGCAGCGCCTCGGGTTCGGCCATTGCGACCCCGCGTGCGACGCGCCGATAGATGTCGTCCGCCGAGCGTTCGTCGCCCTTTGCGTACTTTTCCAGCAGGACATCGAGAGAGAATTGCTGCGGTGCAACCGGCAGCGTGGGAGTAGGACGGCTCGTGCGGGTTTCAATGCTGTCGTCTGCCATGGTCCAGCCTTTAGTGGCGCCGCGTTCGGCACGGCGCGAAGATGAAAAGCAGGCACTCTAGCGGGACGTCGAAGCGCCACATTTGACCTGCTGCAACCAGTTCACCATAGCGCACGCGGCGTCTAGCCGCAATGCGGTCATGGCGCGAGCAGGGTCATCGGGCAGCGGCGCGCGCGGCAAGCGCGCGGGAGCATCAGCGGCTGAAACGGACGAGGAGGGTTAAGCGTGCGACGCCTGCAAGGCCATGCCAAGCGGTGCGCCAACCGGCATCGTGCTGGCGAGCGGCGCGACCTGCTTGCGACGTTCGCGGGTGGGCGCGGTGCCGAACGCGTCCCGATAGCTCTTGCTGAAATGACAGGCCGACTGAAAGCCGCAGGCCATCGTGATGTGCATGATGGACATGTCGGTCTGCAGCAGCAGTTCGCGCGCACGGCGCAAACGCAGTGTCAGGTAGTAGTGGGTCGGCGTCATGCCGAGGTGTTCGCGGAAGAGCCGCTGCAACTGACGTTGCGACATGCTGGCAAGACGGGCGAGTTCTTCGCGCGAGAGCGGCTCTTCGATGTTGTTCTCCATCAGCGCGATCACTTCGAACAGCGACTTGTTGGCCGAACCGAGTCGCGCCACCAGCGGCATGCGTTGCTGTGCATTGGTGTCACGCACGTGTTCGACGATGAACTGCTCGGCGATCTGCGTCACACGTGCGGTGCCCACGCGTGCGGCGATCAGGTTCAGCATCATGTCGAGCGGCGCGACGCCGCCGGTGCAGGTCACGCGGTCGCGGTCGATCACGAACAGTTCTTTCAGAAAGCGCGTGTCCGGAAACTCTTCCTTGAGTGCGGAGAGGTTCTCCCAATGAATCGCGCAGGCGTAGCCCGCAAGCAAACCGGATTTGGCGAGCGCATAGGTGCCGGTGCAGAGGCTGCCCAGGGCGATGCCGCCGCGTGCGAAGCGGCGCAGTGCGGAAAGATGCGCGGGAGTCGTTTCGCGTTGCACGTCGATGCCGCCGCACACGAACACGATGTCGGGTTGCGGCGTGCCTTGCTGGCCGAGTGATTCAGCGGCGACCGTGTCCACTGCCAGACCGTTGCTCGCCGAAACGAGTCCGCCGTCGGGGCTGATGATCGACCAGCGATAAAGCTGTTGCCCACTCAGATAGTTCGCCATCCGCAGCACTTCGATCGCATTCGTGAAAGCGATCATCGTGAAGTTTGGCAGCGGCATGAAAGCGAAGTGGGACAGCGACGCGGTGCGGTCAGGCGACATGGTGCGAACGTTCCTTCGATCTTGTTTTGGTCTTCCGGCCGTCGTGGGGATCGGCTTCATCATTCTGTGATCGGGTGCAACAAGCATGCCATACGGCGAAACCCTGAGCCTGGCCGACGATCGGTGTACACGGCGGTGCGCAGGCGCACCGCGCTTGTGCGGCTCGGGCACTGTTAGCGGGCGGCTGCGGTTGGGTGTGCCTTGCGGCTGGTCCACGCATGCACGCAGGTGCAGCATTCGCGGGCACAGTGTTGATCCGATGTTTAGCGATGCCACGCAACGCCGCCTGAAGACGCGTTTAGCACGACCGGTCACTTGTCCAAAACGGACTCGAATGGCGGAAAAGGCAAAGAACGCGTCTGAAATCGTAAATTGGCGCGCTGGAGGAGGGACAAGAATAGAGCCGTCGGTAGCCGGTGATGGCAGGCCAGTCAAGGGATTCACAGATTTGCGGCCCGCTTCGCACCCTCGCCATACCTCACTTACGGACGGCCCATGTCGAACGCGAACCCTTTCTTTTCGCAGACCCTCGGTGAACGCGATGCGCCCGTGCGCAGCGCGGTCCTCAAAGAACTCGAACGGCAGCAGTCGCAGGTCGAGCTGATCGCCTCGGAGAACATCGTCTCGCGCGCGGTGCTCGAGGCGCAAGGCTCGGTGCTGACCAACAAGTATGCGGAGGGTTATCCGGGCAAGCGTTACTACGGCGGTTGCGAATTCGCTGACCAGATCGAAACGCTCGCCATCGAACGGATCAAACAGTTGTTCAACGCGGGCTATGCGAACGTGCAGCCGCACTCGGGCGCACAGGCCAACGGCGCCGTGATGCTGGCGCTGACGAAGCCCGGCGATACGGTGCTCGGCATGTCGCTCGACGCCGGCGGCCACCTCACGCACGGCGCCAAACCAGCGCTCTCGGGCAAGTGGTTCAACGCCGTGCAATATGGCGTGGACCGCGAGACGCTGCGCATCGACTACGAGCAGGTGGAAAAGCTCGCGCATGAACACAAGCCGGCGCTGATCATTGCCGGCTTCTCGGCGTATCCGCGCGTGCTCGACTTTGCGCGGTTCCGCGCCATTGCCGATAGCGTGGGCGCAAAACTGATGGTGGACATGGCGCACATTGCCGGCGTGATCGCCGCTGGGCGTCATCCGAATCCTGTCGAGCACGCCCACGTCGTCACCTCGACCACGCACAAGACGCTGCGTGGTCCGCGCGGCGGCTTTGTGCTGACCAATGACGAGGACATCGCCAAGAAGATCAACTCGGCCGTGTTCCCAGGCCTGCAAGGCGGCCCGCTGATGCACGTCATCGCCGGTAAGGCCGTGGCCTTCGGCGAAGCGCTGCAGGACGGCTTCAGGACATATATCGATCAGGTGCTTGCCAATGCGGTGGCGCTCGGTGAAGTACTGAAAGCCGGCGGCGTCGATCTGGTGACGGGCGGCACGGACAACCATCTGCTGCTGGTCGATCTGCGTCCCAAGGGCTTGAAAGGAAATCAGGTCGAGCAGGCGCTGGAACGCGCGGGCATTACCTGCAACAAGAACGGCATTCCCTTCGACACCGAAAAGCCCACGATCACCTCGGGCATTCGCCTCGGCACGCCGGCCGGCACGACGCGCGGATTCGGCGTGAGCGAGTTTCGCGAGATCGGCCGCCTGATTCTCGACGTGTTCGAAGCCCTGCGCGTTTCGCCGGAAGGTGACGTCGCCACGGAACAACGCGTACGCCGTGAAATTTTCGCGCTGTGCGAGCGCTTTCCCATCTACTGATCCATTTCCGCGCGCCCGAACCAGGCAGCCGCAAGCACGCTAAACAACACGCTAAGCAACGCGCCCCACACGCCAGCCAGACGGAGCCCACTGTATGAGCAATCTGCACGAGAACAGCATCATCATCGATGGTCTGAACATTTCAAAGTTCGACCGCTCGGTGTTCGAGGACATGCGCAAGGGCGGCATCACCGCCGCGAACTGCACGGTGTCGGTCTGGGAAAGCTTCACCAAGACCGTCGACAACATCGCCTTGATGAAGCAGCAGATCCGCGAGAACAGCGAACTGTTGACGCTGGTGCGCACCACCGACGACATTCTGCGCGCCAAGAAAGAAAATCGCACCGGCGTGATTCTGGGCTTCCAGAATGCGCACGCCTTCGAAGACAACCTCGGTTATATCGAAGCGTTCGCGGACATGGGTGTGCGGGTGGTGCAGCTTTGCTACAACACGCAGAACCTGGTGGGCACGGGCTGCTATGAGCGCGACGGCGGCCTGTCTGATTTTGGCCGCGAAGTGATCACCGAGATGAACCGCGTGGGCATCATGGTCGACCTCTCGCATGTGGGCGGTAATACGTCGTCCGAAGCAATCGCGTTTTCGAAGAAGCCGGTGTGCTATTCGCATTGTCTGCCCTCGGGACTCAAGGAGCATCCGCGCAACAAGTCGGATGAGCAACTGAAGGAAATCGCGGACGCGGGCGGCTTCGTCGGCGTGACCATGTTCGCGCCGTTTCTGAAGCGCGGAATCGACGCGACGGTCGAGGACTATATCGAAGCCATCGGTTACGTGGTCAACCTGATCGGCGAGGACGCCGTGGGTATCGGCACTGACTTTACGCAGGGCTTCAGCGTCGACTTCTTCGACTGGCTGACGCACGACAAGGGCCGCTATCGCCGTCTGACCAACTTTGGCAAGGTGGTCAACCCGGAAGGTATTCGCACGATCGGCGAATTCCCGAATCTGACCGCTGCAATGGAGCGCGCCGGCTGGAGCGAGACGCGTATCCGCAAGATCATGGGCGAGAACTGGGTGCGCGTGTTTCGTGACGTCTGGGGCGCGTGAGCATTTTCGCCCGTATATATGCAGGCTTTTCACTAAACGACCTGACGCACATGCATTGATGCGGGTTCCACGAAGCGCGCCCGCGATCCATCCAGCTTATCCACGGAGTTACGCCTGATGCAACCGCAATTGCCTATCAACGTCGATGCCGAAACCGGCGTCTGGACCACCGACGCGCTGCCGATGCTGTACGTGCCGCGCCACTTCTTCACCAACAATCACACGGCGGTCGAAGAGGCGCTGGGCCGTGACGTGTACGCGGAAATCCTCTACAAGGCCGGCTACAAATCCGCGTACCACTGGTGCGACAAGGAAGCGAAACAGCACGGCATGAGCGGCATGGCGGTGTTCGAGCATTACCTGAAACGTCTTTCGCAACGCGGCTGGGGCCTGTTCACGATCGTCGAGGCCGATCCTGCCACCGCCCATGCGCGCATCGAACTGCACTACTCGTCGTTCGTGCTGGCGCAGCCGGAGAAGGAGGGGCGACTCTGCTACATGTTCGCGGGCTGGTTCGCCGGTGCGATGGACTGGGTCAATGACACCAGCGACACGCCCGAAGCCGGCAAGCAGGCACCGCGCTCGCAATCGAAAGAGGTGCAGTGCGCGGCAGAGCATCACGACCATTGCGTGTTCGAAGTGTCGCCGCTCGCGCATTGAATCAAAACATAACTGCACACGTCCGAGGCTTCCCGCGATGCGTTACCCCAATCTGTTCAAACCGTTGACGCTGAATCAGCTGACGCTGCGCAACCGCATCGTCAGCACGGCGCATGCCGAGGTCTATGCGGAACCTGGTGGTCTGCCCGGCGACCGCTATATCCGCTACTACGAGGAGAAGGCGAAGGGCGGCGTGGGGCTTGCGGTATGCGGCGGGTCGAGTCCGGTGTCGATAGATAGCCCGCAGGGCTGGTGGAAGTCCGTGAATCTGTCGACGGACCGCATCGTCGATCCGCTCGGGCGTCTCGCGGAAGCCATGCATCGCCACGGCGCGAAGATCATGATTCAGGCCACGCATATGGGCCGCCGTTCGGCGTTCCACGGCGAGCACTGGCCGCATCTGATGACGCCGTCGGGCGTGCGTGAACCCGTGCATCGCGGCAATGCCAAGATCATCGAAGAAGAGGAAATCCGCCGCATCATCGCGGACTTTGCCGCAGCGGCTAAACGCGTGCAGCAGGCCGGTATGGACGGCATCGAAATCTCCGCCGCCCACCAGCATTTGATCGACCAGTTCTGGAGTCCCCGTACCAACTTTCGTACGGACGAATGGGGCGGCACTCTGCAAAACCGCCTGCGTTTTGGCGTCGAGGTACTGCGCGCGGTGCGCGAAGCCGTGGGGCGTGATTTCTGCGTCGGCCTGCGTATGTGCGGCGACGAGTTCCACGAAGATGGGCTCGACCACGAACAACTGAAGGAAATCGCCCAGGCGATGGCCGAGACGGGCTTGATCGATTACATCGGCGTGATCGGCTCGGGTGCGGACACCCACAACACGCTGGCCAACTGCATGCCGCCAATGGCGTTGCCACCGGAACCCTTCGTGCATCTCGCCGCAGGGATCAAATCCGTGGTCAAGCTGCCGGTGATGCACGCGCAAAGTATCCGCGACGCGGGCCAGGCCGAACGGTTGCTCGCGAACGGCATGGTGGATCTGGTGGGCATGACGCGCGCGCAGATCGCCGATCCGCACATGGTCATCAAGATCCGCGATGGACGTGAGGACGAAATCAAGCAGTGCGTTGGTGCGAACTACTGTATTGATCGTCAGTACAACGGACTGGATGTGCTGTGCGTGCAAAACGCGGCGACCTCGCGCGAAGCGACCATGCCGCACGTGATCGAAAAGACGCGTGGACCGCGTCGCAAAGTGGTGGTCGTGGGAGCGGGCCCAGCAGGGCTCGAGGCGGCACGGGTGGCACGTTCGCGTGGCCACGACGTGGTGCTGTTCGAAAAGAACGAGGTGGTGGGCGGCCAGATCGTGCTCGCAGCGAAGGCGCCGCAGCGCGAGCAGATGGCCGGCATCGTGCGCTGGTTCGATATGGAAACGAAGCGCCTCGGCGTGGATCGCCGCATGGGTGTCGCGGCGGACGAGAAAATGATTCTCGCTGAAAAGCCGGACATCATCGTGCTCGCCACGGGCGGCGACAGTTTTACCCAACAGGTGCCAGCCTGGGGCGTCGAAGAAGGACTCGCCGTCAGCTCGTGGGACATTCTCGCGGGCCGCGTGGAGCCGAAGCAAAACGTGCTCGTGTATGACGGCGTCAGCACGCACGCAGGTGCAGGCGTGGCGGATTTCATTTCCAGCCGCGGCTCCAAGGTGGAGATTGTCACACCGGACGTGAAGGTGGCCGACGACGTGGGCGGCACGACGTTCCCGATTTTCTACCGCCGCCTCTACGCGCAAGGCGTGATTCATACGCCGAACTACTGGCTCGATCGGGTCTATGAAGAGGACGGCAAGAAAATCGCTGTCCTGCGCAACGAATACACCGAGGAGCAGGAAGAGCGCGTGGTCGATCAGGTGGTGATCGAAAACGGCAGCACGCCGAACGACGCGCTGTACTGGAAGCTCAAGCCCGAATCGGTCAATCGCGGCCAGGTCGACGTCCACAAGCTATTCGCCTCCGAGCCGCAACCGTCGCTGGCCGAAGAACTCGGCAATGGCCGTTTCCTGCTGTTCCGCGTGGGCGACTGCATTTCGATGCACAACATTCACGGCGCGATCTACGACGCGCTGCGGCTCTGCAAGGACTTCTAACGATGAGCCCGGCGTTCCTCATCACCGCATTGTTGTGGATATCGGTGGCCGGCCTCGCCTTCGCGGTCGCGAAGCGCTCGTCGTACTGGCGGCTCGGGCGCGCCACTGCCGCTGGCGCAATGGGCTGGACCAACCTGCTGACCATTCCGAAGCGCTATTTCGTGGATTTGCATCACGTGGTGGCGCGTGACCCGTACATCGCGAAGACGCACGTGGCCACGGCGGGCGGTGCGATTGCAGCTTTTGCACTGGTGTTTCTCAACTACGGACTCGCGCTTTACTCGCCGTGGCTCGACCGGCTGATCTTCCTCGCAGCGTTGATCATGCTGGTGGGCGCGGTGTTCGTGTGGCGCCGTCGCAGCGGCGCGAAAGCGGTGCCCGCGCGTCTGTCGCGTGGTCCGTGGGATACGTTGCCGTGGCTGTTGGGCTCGTTTTCCGTGGGCTTGCTGCTGTTCGTGCTGGTGCCCACCTCGGCCATGTCCGGTGGTCTCGCGGTGATCTTCGCGCTGCTGATCGCCGTGGGTGCGTTTGCCATGACGCTGGGCGCGGCGCGCGGCGGTCCGATGAAACACGCGCTGGCCGGTCTGCTGCATCTGGCGTTTCATCCGCGGCAGGAGCGCTTTGCCGGACAGGGCGACGTGCGTGCCGGTGCGACCCCGTCCACCGCGTTGAAGGCGCCCGCTCTCGATCAGAACGAATACGGTGTGGGCAAGCCCGTTGAATTTCGCTGGAACCAGTTGTTGAGTTTCGATGCCTGCGTGCAGTGCGGCAAGTGCGAGGCGGCGTGTCCGGCGTTCGCAGCGGGTCAGCCGCTCAATCCGAAGAAGCTGATTCAGGATCTCGTCACCGGCATGGTGGGCGGTTCGGATGCGGCTTACGCGGGGAGTCCGACGCCTGGCGTTCCGCTGGGGCGTCATGCAGGCGAGCCGGATCGGCCGATCGTGTCGAGCCTGATCGAAGCTGACACGATCTGGTCCTGCACGACCTGCCGCGCCTGCGTGCAGGAGTGCCCGATGCTGATCGAGCACGTGGACGCGATCGTGGATATGCGTCGCAACCAGACGCTGGTGCACGGCGCGGTGCCGGGCAAAGGCCCTGAGGTGCTGGCGAATCTGCGTGAAACGGGCACGGCGGGCGGCTACGACAAGGCGGCGCGCTACGACTGGTCCGTCGATCTGAACGCGCCGGTTGCGCAGCCTGGCCGCGCGGTCGACGTGCTGCTGGTGGCCGGCGAGGGCGCCTTCGACATGCGCTATCAACGCACGCTGCGCGCCCTCGTGACGGTGCTGAACAAGGCCGGTGTGGACTATGCCGTGCTCGGCAGTGACGAAACGGATACGGGCGACGTCGCGCGTCGGCTCGGCGATGAAGCCACTTTCCAGCGCATGGCGCACGAGTTGATGGGCACGCTGGCGCAGTTGCAATTCAAGCGCATCGTGACCGCCGATCCGCATGTCATGCACAGTCTGCGCAACGAGTATCGTGCACTGGGTACGCGCTTCGAGGTGCTGCATCACACCAGTCTGATCGCGCAACTCGTGGCTGCGGGAAAACTGTCGCCGAAAGCGGCGGCTGCGCTCGCCGACAAACGCATCACGTATCACGATCCCTGCTATCTGGGCCGCTATAACGGTGAAACGGAAGCGCCGCGTCAACTGCTCAAGTCCATCGGCATCAAGGTGGTCGAGATGGAGCGCAACGGCAAGCGCGGCCGCTGCTGCGGCGGCGGTGGCGGGGCACCGTTGACCGACATTCCGGGCAAGCAGCGGATTCCGGATATCCGCATGGGCGATGCACGCGAGGTTGGCGCCGACGTAGTGGCCGTGGCGTGCCCGAATTGCACGGCGATGCTTGAAGGCGTGGTGGGACCGCGTCCTGAAGTGCTCGACGTAGCCGAACTCGTTGCTGCCGCGCTGGAGTGATGCGATGAACACGACCATCAAACGTATCGATCCGCGCAGGCCGTTCACGATCACCGCGGCAGGACTGCGGCGCATTACGCTCGGCGCGGTGCTGCAAGCCGATGCTCTGCTGCAGACAGCGAGCCTCGCTGCGACGCCGACGCTTCAGCACGGCACGACGGCGAAGCCGCGTCGCACGACGCACGCCCCGCAACGCACGCTGCTCGTGGTCGCACATACCGATCGCGGTTCACTGGATGAGCAGGCGCGTCAGACGCTGGCCGCTGCGGCCTTGATCGCAACAGAACAAACGCAGGTGGCGTTGCTGGTATTTGGCGAACTGAAGGACGACGCGGCCGCGCTGGGTGCCGACAAGGTGATGGAACTCGCGTCGTTCGATGCGCGTAGCTTCGCACCCGAAGCGGAATTGCAGGCGCTGGCCGCGTGTGTCGCGCAGCTTGCGCCGGCTCATATCCTGCTGCCCGATAACGCCACCGGTGACGGCGACCTCGGCCGCCGCTACGCCGCGTACGCGGGTGCGAGTGTTGCGACGCATGTGGCGGAGATTTCCCCCACGCACGTGAGCACCTATGCAAACGCGAAAAAATCCTTCGCGACACGAGCGCTGCCCGATGTCGTGCTGCTGGCGCCGGGCGCGGTCGATACGCGTTTGCCGTTCGTCGGCGCCGGCGAGCGTCTGGAGATTTTTTCGCCCCATGCCGATGAGGACGGCGCCGTCAAACGTTACCGCGATCTCGGACTGGAAGAAATCGACGCGGCTCAGGTCGCGCTCGAAGAAGCCGATTTCATCGTTTCCGCGGGCAACGGCGTGAGCAACGTGAGCGCGTTCGAGCAACTGGCCGCGACGCTCGGCGCCGCGATTGGCGCGAGCCGCGTGGCGGTGGATAACGGCATGTTCACGCGCGACAAGCAGATCGGCGCGACCGGCAAAACTGTCGAGGCGAGTGTGTATATCGCCTTCGGCATCTCCGGTGCGGTTCAGCATTTGCAGGGCATCAAGGATTGCCGTCACGTGATTGCGGTCAATCTGGACGCCAGCGCGCCCATCGTCAAACGCGCAAATCTAAGCATCATTGGCGATACTGAAGCGACCATTGCGTCGTTGATCGAAGCCGTGGGCCGCGCTCGTGTTGCGCGTTCACAGGTGAGCGCGAGCGTCGCTGAACCGCTGGCGGAAGGAGTCGCAGCATGAGCCGAAAACTCAGTCGCATTGCGGTGCTGGTTTCCGTGGGACGTCATCCGGTTAGCGGGGTGGCGCGCTACAGCCGCAACGACGCGGCTGCGCTGGAAATGGGGCGGCTGCTGGCGAGCGAGCACGGTGCGCGGCTCGACGTGCTGCACGCGGGTGATGCTGCCAATCCTGCGCTGGAAGAATACCTCGCGCTGGGCGCGGAGCGTGTCGAAGTGCTGGCGTGTTCCGAAGACAACGACGCCGTTGCGGCGCTCGCAGTGCGTGTGCGTGACCATGATCTCGTGCTGACTGGCACGTGCGCGGAAGGCGCTTTCGATAGCGGCATGCTGCCTTATCAGCTCGCCGACGCGCTCGGCTTCCCGCTGGTCGGTGCAGCGGTGGAAGCGTTGGTAGCGGGGACAAATGTCACCGTGCGGCAGTTTTTGCCGAAGGGTGTGCGCCGGCGCGTCGAGATCACGTGGCCGGCCGTGGTGGCCGTGCATCCGCTCGCCAGTGTGACGCCTCGCTACGCCTACGCTCGCCAACGGGCGGGCGCAATCGAAGTGTCGCCCGTCAGCGCGCGCGTGGATGCCGAGGCCGCGGCGTGGCGCGTGGCACCGGTGCAGCGCAAGCCGGTGCGTCTCGCAGCACAGGAAAAGCGTTCCGGCCACGCCCGCATGCTTTCCGCCACGACCACGGAAAGCCGGGGCGGCAGCGTCGTAATTGAAGGGACTTCGGTCGAAAAAGCACAAGTGATTCTCAGCTATTTGCGCGAGCATCAACTCATCGATTACTGATTTCGCGCCGCACCACGGCCCCAAAAAAAAGCATTCCGGAGCACACGATGAAAGTATCGGCAGACATTCATGCGCTAGTCGACCGGCGCAAGAAGGGTTATAGCCTCGAAGCGCCGTTTTATCTGAGCGAGGAAATTTTCGCGCTCGATATGGAAGCCATCTTCCGGCAGCACTGGATTCAGGTGGCCATCGAGCCGGACATTCCGGAGCCGGGCGATTACACCACCGTGCAACTGGGCAACGATTCGATTCTGATCGTGCGTGACGACGACATGGAAGTGCGCGCCTTCCACAATGTGTGCCGTCATCGCGGTGCGCGTCTGTGCAACGAGGAAAAGGGCTCGGTCGGCAATATCGTGTGTCCGTATCACAGCTGGACGTACAACCTCAGCGGTCAGTTGATGTTCGCCGAGCATATGGGCGAGAAATTCGACCGCTGCAAGCACAGCCTGAAAAGCGTGCATGTGCAAAACCTGGCTGGCCTGATTTTCATTTGCCTCGCGGAAGAGCCGCCGGTCGATTTCGATGTGATGCGCGCAGCGATGGAGCCGTATCTGCTGCCGCACGATCTGCCGAACTGCAAGATTGCCGCGACCATCGACATCGTCGAAAAAGGCAACTGGAAGCTGACGATGGAGAACAACCGCGAGTGCTATCACTGCGTGGCGAATCATCCTGAGCTGACCGTGTCGCTCTATGAATATGGCTTCGGCTATCAGCCGTCACCGGCTAACGCCGAGGGCATGGCCGCGTTCGAACGCACCTGTGTGGAGCGTGCCGCGCAATGGGAAGCGATGAATCTGCCGTCGGTCGAAGTGGATCGTCTGCTGGATGTGACGGGTTTTCGCACGCAACGCTTGCCGCTCGACCGCAGCGGCGAATCGCAAACGCTGGACGCGAAGGTGGCCTCGAAGAAGTTGCTGGGCGAATTCAAGCAGGCGGACCTGGGCGGCCTGTCGTTCTGGACGCAGCCTAATTCGTGGCATCACTTCATGAGCGATCACATCGTGACGTTCTCGGTGATTCCGCTGTCTGCGGGCGAGACGCTGGTGCGGACCAAGTGGCTCGTGCACAAAGACGCAAAAGAGGGCATCGACTACGACGTCAAGAATCTAACCGCAGTGTGGAACGCGACCAACGATCAGGACCGCGCGCTTGTCGAGTATTCGCAAAGCGGCGCGTCGAGCAGCGCCTATGAGCCGGGTCCGTATTCGCCGTTCACGGAAGGACTCGTCGAGAAATTCAGCAACTGGTACGTCGAGCGCCTTGCAGCGCAACTCGGCAACTGAAACTGATGGATTAACCGCTGCCTGGCGGCAGGTGGAGCGAACAATGATGCGGGATGCGGCACCCTTCGAACCCGTGGATAGCCGGCTGACCCAGCCGCAATTCTGGGGCGCGCTCGCGACGCGCTGGACGAGCGACGTCGAAGAGACGCTCGTGTGTTGCCAGGTGCGGCAGGAAACGCACGACGTCAAAAGCTTTTTCTTCAGGTCGCCGGCAGGGCACACGTTCTCGTTCGAACCGGGCCAGTTCATCACACTGGAACTGGAGATTGATGGCGAGACGATCAACCGTTGCTATACGATCTCTTCGTCACCGACGCGCCCGCACACCATTTCGATTACCGTGAAGCGCGTGCCGGGCGGCAAGGTGTCGAACTGGCTGCACGACAACCTGCAGGCAGGCGCAGCAGTACGTGTGCTGGGACCGGCGGGCGAATTCACCTGCGCACGGCATCCAGCGCGCCGGTATCTGTTTTTGTCGGCGGGCTCGGGCATCACGCCCTTGATGTCGATGAGCCGCGCGCATCACGAACTGAGCGAAGATCGCGACATCGTATTCGTGCACAGCGCGCGCACGCCGGATGACATCATCTTTGCCCGCGAGCTGGATCTGATCGCCGCCAATCAGGGCAATTTCCGCACATCGTTCGTCTGCGAGAGAGTGGGGACGCGCACGAACTGGCCAGGTGTCACCGGTTTTCTGACGCTGCCCTTGCTCAAGCTGATCGCGCCGGATTTTATGGAGCGCGAAATATTTACGTGTGGACCTGCGCCTTATATGAAGGCCGTGCGCGATCTGCTCGGTGAGGCTAGGTTCGACCAGCAGCATTACCACGAAGAGAGTTTCTCGTTTGAAACGTTGATCGAAGAATCGCCCGAGTTGCTGGAGGAGGTGACGCCAGCGGTGATAGTGGGTGATGAGCCAGGCGTTGCGCCGGACGAAGCCGCGACGCAGGCCTTTGCCGTGACGTTCACGCGGAGTAACCGCGAGATTGTGTGTGGCCCGCAGCAGCATGTGCTGGATGCTGCACGGCAAGCTGGCGTACGACTGCCGGCGTCATGCACGCAAGGGATGTGCGGGACGTGCAAGGTCAAACTGGTGTCGGGCCAGGTGGAAATGAAACATAACGGCGGCATTCGACAACGCGAGATCGATCAGGGGATGGTGCTGCTCTGCTGCAGCAAGCCGCTGACGGATCTGGTGGTGGAGAAATAGTCTGCGGATTGACGACGCCCGCGTGTCGCGTTTGGAGCGGCTCCCGTATGGAGCAGCTCCCGTCTGAAGCGGCTCGCGAAAACGCGTCGCGTATAGACAAGCGGGTGTCGGAAAGCATATTACCTGGCGATTTCTGGCCAGGGATTCTAAAGGCTCACCGCGCCTGCGGGTACAAGGAGATCGACCATGAAAGGCTTGAGGAAAGTGTTGCTCTGCAGTGCGTTGGGGACTGCGCTGATTGCCATGATGAGCACGACGATGACCGCGACGGCGGACACCAAACCGACCATCAAGATTGGCTACGTGGAAGGGTGGGACGACAGCGTGGCGACCTCGAATGTGGCCGCTGAAATCATCCAGAAGCGCCTCGGGTATCCGGTGCAACTGGTGCCGGTGGCGGCGGGCATCATGTGGCAGGGCGTGGCGCGCGGCGACCTGGACGCGACGCTCTCGGCGTGGTTGCCCGTCACCCAGGGGGCTTACTGGGATCAGTTCAAGACCAAGGTCACGGACCTCGGCACCAACTTTCCGGACGCGAGAATCGGCTTGATCGTTCCGGCCGACGTGCCTGAAAAGAGTATCGGCGATCTGGATTCGCACAAGGCGGATTTCGGTGGACGCATTGTGGGCATCGATGCGGGCGCGGGCGTGATGAAGAAAACCGACGACGCGATCAAGGCCTACAACCTGGATTATCAGTTGATGCCGAGTTCGGGCAGCGCGATGACAGCAGAACTGGCGCGCTCGATGCACGCCAACAAGCCGGTGATCGTGACGGGCTGGGCGCCGCACTGGATGTTTGCGAAGTGGAAGCTCAAGTTTCTGGATGATCCCAAGAAGGTGTATGGGGATGCGGAGCACGTTGACAATGTGGTCAATCCGGGGCTCGAGACTAAGGCTGCGCCTGTGGTTGCCTTTTTGAAGAAGTTTCAGTGGAAGCCGGGTGAGATTGATAGCGTGATGCTGGCTACAGAGAATGGGGCTAAGCCGGTGGCTGCGGCAGATGCGTGGATTGCTGCGCATGGCGATCGGGTGGATAGTTGGGTGGCGCAGTGATTTTTTGTTTTCGTTCTTAGGTTTTTTTGGCCTTTCCTTGTTTTCTTGTTGGTTTGCTTGCGTTGCCCCTGTGCGGGGCGGCACCTACTTTTCTTTGCCTGCCGCAAAGAAAAGTAGGCAAAAGAAAGCGGCTCACACCGCTAGCCTGGTAGGTGTCGCCCCCGCACAGTTTGGTTAGTGGTCCGAAGACGAGATGTGTTCTCGCACATTCCGCGTTCGTGACACAGGGCTCATTCATCCCGCTCCGCACTGTGTGCGTCGCGGTGGGGTACACGCGGTCGGCGTGACCTTATTGCATATTTCTCCCGTTGAGTGTCGTTTTTGCGCTGTCCCGCGTGCGGGCATTCTTTGTTTTATTTTTTTGGCCTTGCCTTGTTTTCTTTTTGGTTTGCTTGCGTTGCCCCTGTGCGGGGCGGCACCTACTTTTCTTTGCCTGCCGCAAAGAAAAGTAGGCAAAAGAAAGCGGCTCACACCGCTAGCCTGGTAGGTGTCGCCCCCGCACAGTTTCGTTAGTGGCCCGAAGACGAGATGTGTTCTCGCACATTCTGCGTTCGTGACACAGGGCTCATTCATCCCGCTCCGCACTGCGTGCGTCGCGGTGGGGTTTGCTCGGGACGGCTGGTGCGATCAGGTAACCTCATTGCACATTACACCCCTGACCACCTGCTCCGCGCTGCCGCGTGTGGGTGCCGTATTCGTGCACCGGGCAATGATGAACAGGAAGGAAGCGAAATCCCCGCAAACGCGGGAAGAGGGGCGTTATGCCCAACGGCGGGGCGCGCAGCGCGACGCTGGAGCGGATGACTGCCTGGTCACGAGCGAAAGTGGTGCGAGAGACCATCTCGTCTCGGACCAATGCCGCGAGAGCGGCGAGGGAGACACCTACGAGCTAGCGGTGTGAGCCGCTTTCTTTTGCCTACTTTTCTTTGCGGCAGGCAAAGAAAAGTAGGTGCTGCCCCGCACAGGGGCAACGCAAATAGACCGCTAAGAAAACAAGGAAAGGCCAACAAACCAACAAACCAACAAACCAGCGCTACGCGAAACCCCCCCTCATTCAAAATCCTTAATAAAAACCGCCGTCCCCATCCCTATCAAACAAACCACCCCCACATACAAAGCCGGCGCCTGCGCCCCCCACTTGAGCATCAAGGAAACCACAATAGGCGTGAGCCCACCAAAAACCGCATATGCGACGTTATAAGAAAACGAAATCCCCGAAAACCGCACGACCGCAGGAAACGCCTTGACCATCACGAACGGCACCACGCCAATCGTGCCGACCAGAAACCCCGTCAACGCATACAGCGGCAACAGCTTCGAAGGATCGAACGCGACCTGCTGGAACATCACGTAGTACGACACAGCCAGTGCGATGCCGCCAAAAAACAGCGTACGTCGCGCACCAAAGCGCCCGGCGATCGAACCCGCCACCACGCAGCCAATCGAAAGACACAGCGTCGCCAGACCATTGGCGAGCAGTGCGGTCGCCGCTGGAATGTGAAACTGCTTTTGCAGCAGCGTCGGCGTCATCAGGATTACGACCACAATCGCCGCCGACAACATCCACGTCAGCAACATCGACACCACCACCGCGCGGCCATGATCGCGCAGCACGGCCTTCAACGGAATTTCCGCCGCCAGCGTCTTGCGCTGCTTCAGCTCGGCAAACACCGGCGTTTCATGCAGCCAGCGGCGCAGATACACCGAGATCAAACCGAACACACCGCCCAGCAAAAACGGCAGCCGCCACGCGTAAGCCGCGATGTCCGCCGCGGCAAAGTGACGGTTGACGCCCGAGGCCACCAGCGAGCCAAGCAAAATGCCGGCAGTCAGACCCGCCGTCAGCGTGCCGCAGGCATAACCAATATGGCGCGGCGGCACGTGCTCCGAGACGAACACCCACGCGCCCGGCACCTCGCCGCCCACCGCCGCGCCTTGCAGCAGACGCATGATCAGCAGCAGCACCGGCGCCAGCAAGCCGATACTGGCATAAGTGGGCAACAAACCCATTAGCAGCGTCGGCACGGACATCATCAGCACGCTCAGCGTGAACATGCGCTTGCGGCCGAGCAGGTCGCCAAAGTGCGCCATCACGATGCCGCCCAGCGGACGCGCCAGATAACCCGCGGCGAAGATACCGAACGTCTGCAACTGACGCAGCCAGTCGGGAATGGACTGCGGGAAAAACAGTTGCCCGATGGCCGGCGCGAAGAACACGAAAATCACGAAGTCGTAGAACTCCAGCGCGCCGCCGAGCGCGGCGAGGCTGAGTGTCTTGTAGTCGCTGGGACCCAGTGCGCGTGCGGTGAGCGCGTCTTGCGCTGCGCCCGTGGTGGTTGCTTGCATTGCGTTGTGGTGTCGATGATTGAATTGCCGCGCAGGGCGCGCGGGATGCGGCGGTCGTCGGGCGAGAAGTGTGGAGCGCCGGGTGGAGCGCGCGGCACGCGCGCCACAGTCGGGATAAGACCGGCGCGCTGACGACATGGGCCAGCCGGCCATTTTACATACAGTACGCAAAGCGCGCTCGGACATGCGGCGCGGCGGTGCAGTGGCCGGAAGCGGCCCGCGCTGACAAGGAATCCAGAGTCGGTTGGTCAGAATGCGGTGGGTGTCTGACAGAGTCGTCCGATCAGGGGCTAAATTAGGACTCTTCCTATGTGCGGGCTGAGGGGGGAATCCCAGAATCGCGTCCGATCCATTTGTTGAGAGTTACCCCCCATGCGTATTGCCATCCTTCAGCGCGACCCCGTGCAGCGCCAGTTGCTCGAAAAGATTCTGCTGCAGGCGGACCACAGTGTACTTAGCTACGACGACGGTCTGAGCATGTCGAAATCGCTCGCGCGTTCGACTGTCGACCTGTTGGTGCTGGATTGGCACGGCGTCAGGTTATCGGGCGCGGACGTGCTGCGCGCCGTACGTGCCGTCGGCGGCGACCGCTTGCCGGTCGTGTTCGCGTCAACCGATACGACGGAAGAGAGCGCGGTGCGCGCACTCGCAGCCGGCGCCGACGACTACGTGAGCTTGCCGGTGCGTCCCGCGGAATTCCGCGAGCGTGTCGCGGCCTTGCTGCGGCGTGCGTACCCTGATCGTTACAGTACAGCCAGCTTCGATGCGGGTCCCTACCACTTCGACGCCAACCGGCAGATCGTCACCCTGCACGGCGCGCCCGTGCAGTTGTCGGGCACGCAGTACCGGCTGGCGTCGCTGTTTTTCGCCAACGTCGGCCGCGTGCTGTCGCGCGATCACATCTTCGCGATGGTGTGGGGGCGTGAGTTCCGCGAGTTCACCCGCACCATCGACAGTCACGTGTCGCGCCTGCGGCTGCTGCTCGAAATCGAGCAACAGAATGGCTACCGGCTGCAACCGGTGTACAAGAGCGGCTACCGTCTGCTCAACCTGCATCAGGGCGATGCAGCGCTGGAGAAAGCGGCGGCCTGAGGGCGGCGCGGCAAAAAGCAAGACGCGGCGCGGCTGTCATTCGGCCGCGCCTTTTCACAGCACAGGCAGCGTCGGCCGTGTTTCCAGCGAATGGCGAATCAGCGCCTCGACCTGCTTGCGCTCCTCACCCGCGAGCGGCAGGCGCGGTGGGCGCACCGGCTCGGTGCCGAGCCCGACCATCGCTTCGGCCAGCTTGATGTTCTGCACGAGCTTGTGCGAAACGTCGAGCGCCAGCAGCGGCGCGAACCAGCGGTAGATGGCGCGCGCTTCTTCAAAGCGACCCGCCTTATACAGCTTGTAGATCGCCACCGTCTCACGCGGGAACGCGCAGACGAGGCCCGCCACCCAGCCGTGCGCACCCATCAGCATGGCTTCCAGCGCCAGATTGTCGACGCCGCACAGAATCGCGAAGCGATCCCCCACGGCGTTGATCAGATCCGTCACGCGGCGCACGTCGCCGCATGATTCCTTGATGGCGACAATCTTCTTTTCGTCGGCGATATCGGCAAACATGTCGGGCGTCATGTCCACGCCGTACGCGAGCGGATTGTTGTAGATCATTAGCGGCAACGCGCTGGCATCGGCGACGCTGCGAAAGTGATGCAGCGTCTCGCGCCGATCCGACAGATAGCGCAATCCCGGCAACACCATATAACCTGCTGCACCGTGCCGGCTGCCGGCTTCGGCCTGGCGGCAGGCGTCGAGCGTGCTGTTTTCGGCGATGGTCAACAGCACCGGCACGCGGCCCTGGGAAGCGTCGACGGCGATATCGAGCACCTCGAGCTTCTCGTCGAGCGAGAGCGTGGAGGCCTCGCCCAGTGAGCCGCACACGATGATCCCATCCACACCCGCGTCGATCTGCGCTTCGATATTCTTCTTCGTCCACGCCCGGTCTATGCTGAAATCGGCGTGGAACTTGGTGGTGACTGCAGGCAATACGCCTTCCCAGATATGCGCCACGACTGCTCTCCTGAATGTGATGAGTTGACCGCAGTGTACGTATGGAAAAATCCGCCGTCTTGCGTGAATCGCGCGTGCGGGATGACGATTTCAGCATAACTCGGGCTGCGTCGCGCAGGGGTGTCGGCTAGAAAACAAGGCCCGGTAGCCGTCCTGTCGGCCGCTTTACGAGACAAAATCTGCAAGCGAGCGCAGCAATTTCCCAGCATATGGACACGCTACCTGGAAGTCACTCTGCCGCATGCTGTGCGAATCCCACCGCGCCCAGCGCCACCGCCGCCACAACACGCTTTCGCTATGCCGAAATCGTCATTCTGGACGCGTAATGCCGCCAAGACCATCCACCGGTGCCTTTTCTAAGATGGTGGCATGAAAACCTTGAACGTAATCGATTCACACACGGGCGGCGAGCCGACCCGTCTGGTCGTCTCCGGCGGCCCGGAGCTGGGCAGCGGTTCGCTGGCCGAGCGGCTCGACGTGTTCCGCAGCCGCTTCGACGACTGGCGCGCGGGCATCGTCACGGAGCCGCGCGGCTCGGACGTGGTGGTGGGCGCGCTGCTGTGCGAGCCGCACGCGGCGGATTGCGCGGCCGGCGTGATCTTCTTCAACAACGTCGGCTACCTCGGCATGTGCGGCCACGGCACGATTGGGCTGATCGTCTCGCTGGCCCACATGGGACGTATCGGACCCGGCCAGCACCGCATCGAAACGCCGGTGGGCATCGTCGAAGCTACCCTGAACGTCGATGGCAGCGTGTCGGTGCGCAACGTGCCGGCGTATCGCTACCGTCAGGCGGTGACGGTCGAGGTGCCCGGCCACGGCGCATTGACCGGCGATATCGCATGGGGCGGCAACTGGTTCTTCCTCGTCGCCGAGCATGGCCGCACGCTGGAACCCGCGCATATTCCAGAACTGACCGCCTTTACCGCGACGATCCGCGATGCATTGAGCGCCCAGCACATCACGGGGGCCGAGGGCGCGCTGATCGATCACATCGAACTCTTCGCCGCGGGCTCGCGGGCGGGCATCGACAGCCGCAGTTTCGTGCTGTGCCCCGGCAACGCCTACGACCGCTCGCCGTGCGGCACCGGCACGAGCGCCAAGGTGGCGTGTCTCGCCGCCGACGGCAAGCTCGCCGAGGGCGAGGTGTGGCGCCAGGAGAGCATCATCGGCAGCGTGTTCGAGGCGACCTATCAACGAGACGAAGGTGCGCCCGGTACGGAGCACGCGAGCATCGTGCCGACCATCACGGGGCACGCCCACATCATGGCTGAAAGCCGGCTGTGTTTCGATGAACGCGACCCCTTCGCATGGGGTTTGCGCGCGGCATGACAGCGGATGTCGTGATCGTCGGCGCGGGCATCGTCGGCGCGGCATGCGCGGCGGAACTGGCCGCGCGTGGTTTGCGGGTCGAGGTGCTCGACGGGCAGGGCATCGGCGGCGGCGCGACGGCTGCCGGCATGGGCCATATCGTTGTGATGAACGACTCGCCCGCCGAACTGGCGTTGAGCGCGTGGTCGCGTGACCTGTGGCTCGAACTGGCGCCGCAACTGCGCCAGCGCGACGCCTTCTCGCGCTGCGGAACCTTGTGGGTCGCGAGCGACGAGGAAGAATGCGACGCTGCCTTCGCGCTGCACGATGCGTTCGCGGTGTGCGGCATCGCCGCGCAATGGCTCGACCCTGCGGCGCTGCGCGCCTGCGAACCCGCGCTGGCCGCTGGCATGGCAGGCGGGTTGCTGGTCGAACACGACAGCATCGTCTACGCGCCCACCGTCGCGCAATGGCTGCTGACCCAATCCCCGGCCGCCGCGAATATCACGGTGCGGCTCGGCGTGACTGTGAGCGCCGTGGATGCGGGCGGCGTGACGCTCGCCAGTGGTGAGCGCGTGAGCGCGGGCCAGGTGGTCGTGGCCAACGGCATCGGCGCCAAGGCATTGCTGCCTGCGTTGCCGTTGCAGCCCAAGAAGGGCCATCTGCTCATTACGGACCGCTATCCCGGCTGGATCCGGCATCAATTGCTCGAACTGGGCTACATCAAAAGCGCGCATCACGCGAAGGGCACCTCGGTCGCCTTCAATGCACAGCCCCGCCCAACCGGCCAGTTGCTGATCGGCTCCTCGCGCCAGTTCGACACTACGGATCCCGCCGTGGACATGCCCGTGCTCGCGCAGATGTTGCAGCGGGCGGCACGCTATCTGCCGGCCTTGCCGAGCCTGAATGGCGTGCGCGCGTGGACCGGTTTCCGGGCGGCGTCGCCGGATGGTCTGCCGCTGATCGGCCAGTTGCAGGAGGCGCAGCCCGGTCTGTGGGTGGCGGTGGGACACGAAGGCTTGGGCGTGACCACGTCTCTCGCTACCGCGAAGCTGCTGGCGGCACAGATGACCGGCGAAGCTGCGTCGATTGCGCACGAGCCCTATCTGCCGCAACGTTTCATGCAGGGAGTCTGTCATGCTTAGGCATACGAATGATTCGATCAGCGTGATCGTCGACGGGCAGGTCGTGGTGGTCGATCCCGGAACATTGATCGTTGCGGCGCTCGCCATGCGGGGTGTGCGCGGCACTCGTCAATCCGTCAGCGGTGAACCACGCGCAGCGCTGTGCGGCATGGGTATTTGTCAGGAATGCAGAGTAATGGTGAATGGCCGGTCGCACGTACTGGCATGCCAGACGGTATGCCGTGACGGCCAGATCATCCGTACCACGGGACACCTATGAAGCGCTCCGCCACTCAGCACTATGAGGTCGTGGTGGCCGGAGCGGGCCCGGCGGGACTGCACGCGGCGCGCGCCGCCGCCCAGGCCGGAGCGCGCGTGCTGGTGCTCGACGATAATCCGCTGCCTGGCGGCCAGGTCTGGCGGCAGGGGCCGCATCATCCACCGCAAAAGGGCTTGCGCGCCGTACAGACAGCACTGGAGGCGCATCCCGGTGTGACCGTCTGGAGCAGCGCGCGCGTCGTTGCGCCGCTGCCGGAAGGCGGGCTGCTGGTCGAAGCGGCGGAACAGGGCGGTATCCGGGTCCGTTACGGTCAACTGATTCTCGCGACCGGGGCGCGCGAGCGGCTGCTGCCGTTCGCAGGCTGGACCTTGCCAGGCGTGACGGGAGCGGGCGGCTTGCAGGCGCTGATCAAGAGCGGTATTCCCGTACGCGGCGAGCGCGTCGTGATAGCGGGCAGCGGGCCTTTGCTGCTTGCCGCACTCGCTACCGCACGCGCAGCGGGTGCCGACGTAGTGGCCGTGGTCGAACAGGCACCAGCGCGAGCGGTAGCGCGTTTTGCCGCCTCGCTGCTGGCCACGCCCGCGAAGCTGCTGCAAGCCGCCCAACTGACGCGCGGCTTCGCGGCGACGCGCTACTGGACCGGCAGCGTAGTAATCGAAGCACGCGGCAACGGCCGTGTGGAAGCGGTGACGGTTCGGCGTGGGCAGCGCGCAGTCACGCTCGAGTGCGACCGGGTTGCGTGCGGCTACGGCCTCGTGCCGAATCTCACGCTGGCGCAGGCGCTGGGGTGCGCGGTCAGCGAGCGCGGCGCGGTGGCGGTGGACGAGGCGCAGCGCACCTCCGTGGATGGCGTGCTGGCCGCCGGTGAGTCAACCGGCGTCGGCGGAATGGAACTGGCGTGTATCGAAGGCGAAATTGCAGGCTTGATGGCGGGCGGCGCGATAAACAACGAACGCGACGAGCGCAATGAGCGCGTGCAGCGCGACCTGCACGGCTTGCGAGCACGACGGACGCGCTGGCAAGCCTTTGCACGGCGTGTGGAAACGGCGTTCGCCTTGGGCGAGGCCGCTCGCACCTTGCCGCCTGCGGATACGCTGCTATGCCGCTGCGAAGACGTGACGGTGGGCGAGGTGCGGGCGTTTGCCGACTGGCGCGACGCCAAACTGCACACCCGCTGCGGGATGGGGGCGTGCCAGGGACGCATCTGCGGGACCGCCGCCAGCACGTATTTCGGCTGGCAAGCAGCGGAGCCGCGTCCGCCGTTTCAACCGGTGCGGATTGGCACGTTGATGGCCGCCTGCGAAGTCGACGACGCGCAGATCGAGTAGCGCCTTCACTTCACCGCCAGCACATTCCCGTCGGCGATTACGTAAATGGACTCGTCGAGCGCGCTGTCATTGACCACATAACCGCCGGTGAAGCTGCCGAACGCAGGCAACACGCCGGCGCGCTCGTTGAATCTGAAACAGGGCAGACGCACCGATTCGATCCGCGTCGCCAGCCGGTACACCGGATGCTCGTGACCCGCCAGCGCATACGCGTCTGCCACACGCTGCGGGTAATGACACAGCGCCCACGGCCCGACGCGCCACGGTTCCGTAGCCGCCTCGTAATCGAGCGAGGCGGGCGGCAAACCCGCGTGACGGTCGTGATTGCCTTCCACGATGGTGATGCGCATCTCGCGATGACGCGCCCGCCACGCGTGCAGCGCGGCCATCACTTCAGGCGTGTGAGATTGCGCGCCATGCAGCACGTCGCCGAGAAACACCAGCCGCTGCGGATCATGCGCGGCAATCAACGCATCGAGCCGTGCGAGGTCTCCCGCCGTGGAGCCGACCGGCACCGGAATGCCGTGCGAGCGGAACACCGCGTCCTTGCCGAAATGCGCATCCGCGACCAGCAGCAGCTTCGAGACGGGATCGAACGCGGCCCGCTCGGCGCACAGCACGAGCGGGTGACCGTCCAGTTCGACGGTCAGCGTCGGCGCAAACGGCGTAGCGCTCATCGCGCGGCCTTTTCGAGTTCGGCGAGCATGCGGCTCACGCGATCCGCGAGCTTTTCGGTGCTCACCTTTTCGCGCATCCGGCCGACGATCAGCGGAAAAGCGAACGGGGTGGGTTTCTTCGGATGCGTGACGACGATGCGGCTCGCGGCCATGCGTGCCAGCGCCTCGCGAATTCGCACGAGTTCGAGTTCCTGCAGCATCACTTCGGCGTCCGCCTGCGCGAGCAGCAGATTGCCGCTATCGTGCTGGCGAAATACTTCGTAGAACAGACCACTCGACGCCTGTAATTGCCGCGCGCTTTTTTGCTGGCCCGGATGCCCCTGATACACGAGCCCAGCCACACGCGCGATCTCACGGAAACGCCGCATTGCGAGTTCGGATGCATTCAGGCTCGCGAACAGATCGTGTTCGAGTCCCTCGGATGAAAGCACGCCGCCTTCGAACAGCGCGGCCCAGTCGAACGCTTGCGCGGACAGCAGTTCGAAGCCGTAGTCGTTCATCGAAATGGAGAACGTGCCGGGACTGTCGCGCGCCGCGCGCCACGCGAGCAACGCGCCGAGGCCAATATGCGCGGTACGCCCCGCGAACGGATAGCAAAACAGATGATGACCTTCACGCGAGCGCAGCAGTTCGACCACGAGCGCGCCGGGTTCCGGCAATGCCGACCACTTGCGCTGCAATTCGAGCAATGGACGCACCGCTTCCATTTCGGGCTCGGCGTAGACGTCGTGATCGGCTTCGGCGAACATCGCCAGCATGGCGTCCGCCAGTTCGGATGACAGCGGCATGCGGCTGCCCGCCCAGCGAGGCATCGCACCACGCGACGAGGTGGCGCGCTTCACATAGGCGGTCATTTCGCGCACACGCACCAGTTCGAGCGCGCGTCCGCCGAACGTGAACACGTCGCCCGGTTTGAGGCGTGAGATGAAGGCCTCTTCCATTGCGCCGATTTTCGAGCCGTTCACGTAGGCCACCTGCATGGTCGCGTTGGCGACGATCGTGCCGATGTTGTTCCGATGACGTCGCACGAGGTCCGCACGCGGCACGCGATACACGCCGTCGTCCTCGCGTACCACGCGGTGATAGTCCGGGTAGGCGGCCAGCGAAGTGCCGCCGCGTTCGACAAAGGCAATTGCCCAGTCGAATTCCGCGCGTGTCAACGTGCGGTACGCGTGCGTGGTGCGCACTTCGTCGAACATCGCTTCGGCAGTAAAGCCGCCGCCAATCGCGATCGTCACCAGATGCTGGACCAGCACGTCGAGCGGCTTGTCGGGAATCTCGCGGCTTTCGATTTGCCGCGCCTCGACCGCGCGGCGCGCGGCGGCAGCTTCGACCAGTTCGAGCGCGTGGGTCGGCACGATCGTCACGCGCGACACGCGACCCGGCGCGTGACCCGAGCGTCCCGCGCGCTGCATCAGGCGCGCGACGCCCTTCGGTGAACCGATCTGGAACACGCGTTCGACGGGCAGAAAATCGACGCCCAGATCGAGGCTCGACGTACACACCACCACTTTCAGCTTGCCGTTTTTCAGGCCGTTTTCGACCCATTCTCGCACCTCGTGATCAAGCGAGCCGTGATGCAGCGCGATCAGCCCGGCCCATTGCGGCCGCGCTTCGAGCAGCGCGCGATACCAGATTTCCGACTGCGAGCGCGTGTTGGTGAAGACGAGCGAGGTGCCCGCCGCCTCGATTTCCTCGGCCACGCGCTCCACCTGACGCGTGCCCAGATGACCGGCCCACGGAAAGCGTTCGATGGTGTCCGGAATCAGCGTGTCGACGAGCAGGGTTTTCGGCTGCGCGCCTTGCACCAGCGTACGCGGTGTACGCGTGGGCGCGAGCAGCACGTCGGCCGCGAAGGCCGTATTGCCGAGCGTCGCGGACAAGCCCCAGATCTGCAGATCGGCACGCCAGTGGGCGAGGCGGGCGAGTGCGAGCTGGGTTTGCGTGCCGCGCTTGTTGCCGACCAGTTCGTGCCATTCGTCCACCACGACGAGCCGCACGTGCGCCAGTTCAGCGCGCGCGTTGCTGCGCGTGAGCATCAGCGAGAGGCTCTCGGGCGTCGTGACGAGGGCCGAGGGCATGCGACGGTTCTGGCGGGCGCGCTCGGTGGAGTCGGTGTCGCCCGTGCGCAGGCCGACTGTCCAGGGGACGGCGAGGTCGATGGCGGACGATTGCAGGGCGCGGGCGGTGTCGGCGGCGAGCGCGCGCATGGGCGTGAGCCATAGCACCGTCAGCGGATCGGGCTGGGCCGTGGCGCTCGAAACCGCGTGGTCGGCGAAAGCGGCGAGGGCGCCGAACCACAGCGCCCAGGTCTTGCCGGAGCCGGTGGTGGCATGCAGCAGGCCGCTCTCGCCACGCGCAATGGCCTGCCACGTGTCGCGCTGAAACGCGAAGGGCTGCCAGCCGCGCGCGTCGAACCAGTGTTGCAGGCGCGTGCCGAAGGGCTCGACGGCCGCTGCCGGGTCGAGGTGCAAGGGCGTCGAATGGAACGCCTCGGCGGCGCGGGCGTCGGCTTTGGCCTGCTGTTCACGGGTCTTGGGCACGCGACGGGTGCGCGGGGCACGCCGTGCGCCGCGCGGTGAGGGTGCTTGCGCCTCTGGCTGCGCGTGGGGCCGTGGCGACGGCTCGTCCCGCAGTTCACCCTGCAGTTCAGCCGTTGGCAGAGCCGCAGAGTCCGCGTCCGAATGCCCTGTGTCCGCCGCTGGGTCCACTCGTCTCGCTGAGTTCAACCATCCTCCGATAGCTGCTGTTCACCATACCCATTTACACGGCGCACCACGCCGGGCTGGACTCGCGAGCCGCGCCCTGAGTTCACATCCCGCGCAGTACGGTCGCAGTACGACATCAGCCAGCAACGAGCGCGCCCGGCCAAGAGGCGCACCGTTCGCGCGCCGTTCGCGCACCGTCATAGGTGTGACTCTGGCAGCAAGCCGCGAGGCGTGCTCATGGTGAACATGGCGCCCGCGCGGCCGCGCCGGATCAAAAAGCGGATCTCGGTGCAACGCTATACTGAACTGATCCGACGCCGCTGTTGCGTGCCTGCTGATTCCGCGGCGAGCCGTGACCGGCAATGCCGGGCGCGATAGCGGCCCACGTTTCCTGACCACGGGCAACAGAGGCGTGGCAGACGCGTGGCATCCACGATGAAGCGGTTCTTGCAGGAGGGAGCGAGTTGAGCGTTGCGACCGGGACAGACAGTAAAAGCGGCCACACGCGGGCCGACCAGGCAGCCAGTCACAAGCTCGTGCGGCTAAGGCGCATGCGCACCACGGCCACCTGTCTGCTCGTGGCGATGATCGTGCTGCTCGTCGTCTGCGTCACCTGGCAGGCGCACCATCCGTGGCTGCAGTGGCCACGCGCGTTTGCCGAGGCGGCGACGGTCGGCGCGATTGCCGACTGGTACGCGGTGGTCGCGCTGTTCCGCCATCCGTGCGGCATTCCCATACCGCACACTGCGATCATCGCGAAGAACCAGCAGCGTATCGCGGAGAGTCTTGGCAGCTTCGTCGAGCAAAACTTCCTGACGCCCGAGGTCATTCTGGCCCGGTTGAGCGGTTTCAATGCGGCACAGGCGCTGGCAGAATGGCTCGCCGTGCGCCACAACAGCGTGGTGATCGCGGACGTGGTGGCGGGCTCGCTGCCGCGCTTGCTGGAAGGCCTGGACGAGACGGATGTCGAGCATCTGTTCACGCGCTTCGTGATACCGCGTTTGCGCACCGTCGACGTTTCGCGCGTCGCGAGTCAGCTCCTGGATATCCTCACCGAAGGCAACCGGCATCAGCCCTTGCTCGACCGCGGCCTGAGCGCTGCGGAAAGCTGGCTCAACGCGAACGTGGACCGCATCAAGGCCAAGTTCGGCGAGGCGTCGAAATTCACGCCGGCGCCGCTGGATGCCTACATCGTCAACAAGTTCGTCGAAGGCATCATTGCGCTCATTCATGAAGTCGTTGCCAATCCCGAGCACGAACTGCGGCAGCAATTCGACGCGGCGGTGCAGGAGCTGTCCGTCAATCTGCGCACCTCGCCCGCGTATCGGCGGTTTGGCCGCGTCGTGCTGCGTGACTGCATCCAGCACCTCGAAGGCGGCGGCTACTATCGCGTCATGCTGGATCATCTGCGGGCGCTCGTGCTCGCCGATCTCGGCAGCGGGCAATCCGCGGTGCGCGAGATGCTGGCCGGCACGCTGGCGTCCATTGGGCGAGGGGTGGCGAGCGACGCCTCCATGCAGCACAAACTCAACGCATGGTGGCTGGATATCGCCGGTCAGCTCGTGCTGCGGCATCGGCATCAGTTGTCGGCGCTCATTACCGACGTCGTGAAGGGCTGGGACGAGAACGAAGTGACCCGCAAGCTGGAGGCCGAGATCGGCCGCGATCTGCAATACATCCGCATCAACGGCACGTTTGTCGGCGGCATGGCGGGACTGCTGATTCACGCCTGTGTGTTTCTCGCCGCGCGGTGAACGCGCCGTGCAAGCGGCGCAGCCCCCAAACCCTCACCACGCCTGCGGCCCCGACTCCTGGAAGAATGCGCCGGTCGGGCCATCGTCGCCGAGGGTCGCCAGCCAGACTGCCGGCGTCGCACCTTGCACCACCGTGCGAGGGCCCGCATGGTCATTGAGATCCGTCGCCACGTAACCCGGGTCGGCCGAATTCACCTTGATGCCGAACGGCCGGAACGCGTTGGCGAGCGCAACGGTCACGCCGTTGAGCGCCGCCTTGGAACTGTTGTAGCCCAGGTTGTTGAACGCGTTGTACGGACTCGACGGATCGGAGGTCAACGTCATCGAGCCAAGCCCGCTGCTCATATTGACCACACGGGCAGAGGGCGCAGCCTTGAGCAGAGCCTGAAACGCCTGGGTGACGCGGATCGGCCCGAACACGTTGACTTCGTAGGTGGCCTTGATGTTGGCTGTGGTTTCCTCGAGCGGCGTGGCGCGCGGCCCGAGGATGCCGGCGTTGTTGACCAGCACGTCAAGATGATCGGTTTGCTTCGCGAGCACTTGCGCCGCTGCCTGCACGCTCGCATCGCTGGTGACGTCGATTTCGAGCAGCTGCACCTTAAAGCCCGCCTCGTTCAACTCCGTAACGGCCGCCTGACCACGCGCGCCGTCCCGGCATCCCAGCCAGACCGTATAGCCCTTTTCCGCGAGTTGCCGGGCGATCTCCCGGCCAATGCCCTTGTTCGCGCCTGTGACGAGTGCGGTTTTCGTGTGACTCATGATCTTGCTCCTTGTGCGAAAGAGCTTCATGTTAGGGCGTACGGACAAGCGGATGCGCGCGAGATTCTGTCAAATGCTTGCCTGATCCTCTCATCTGCCTGCGTGTGGGCTTGTGAGACGCGAGGCATCGAACCATACTTCGAGCATGGCCGATTACCTCACTCAATTGCGCGCCGACCTGCTGCGTCATGCACACGGGCGACGCACCGAAACCCCCATACCGCGGGTCGCGTTGTCGCGCGGTCATGCGACCACGGGCCCGCTCTCCGGCCTGTATGAGCCGATGCTCTGCCAGGTGGTGCAGGGCGCGAAAAGCGTCCTGATTGGCGATAGGGTGCTGAATTACGATCCCGGCAACTGTTTCGTGACGGCGGTCGAGGTGCCGGCAACCGGCAGGATCGTGGAAGCCAGCGAAGACAGCCCCTATCTCGCCATCAGCCTCGTGTTCGATCCGGACGTGATTGCGGAATTGCTGCCGCATTTGCCGGGGACGGTGGACGAGCCGGTGGCGAGCTTCGCTGTCGCGCCGGTATCGGCGGACCTGCTCGAAGCGTGGACGCGTATGACGCGCTTGCTCGATCGTGTCGAGGACATTCCGGTGTTGGCGCCCATGATCGAGCGGGAAATTCTCTACCGCTTGATGCAGGGGCCACAGGCCGGCGTGCTGCGTCAGATTGCGCGCATAGGCAGTCGCCTTGCGCAGATCAGGCAAGCCGTCGCGCAGATCCGCGAGCAGTACGATCGCGTTTTGCGCATCGAGGACATGGCGGAAACCGCCGGCATGAGCCTGTCCACCTTCCACCGGCATTTCAAGGCGGTCACGGCCATGACGCCGCTGCAGTATCAGAAGACGGTGCGGCTGCAGCACGCCCGCCGCATTCTGATGGTGGAAGACCGCGCGGTCACTCAGGTGGCGTATGAGGTCGGATATGAGAGCCCGTCGCAGTTCTCACGCGAATATGCCCGTCAGTTCGGTGCGCCGCCCGCGCACGATGCGGTGCGTCTGCGCGCGGCGCCAGCTCTATTCGACGAAGCGTAACGGTGCAACGAAACAGCGAGTTAGTTAGATTTCCTTATGTTTGACGCGCCGCATTGATCCGCTAGAACATCTTGCGCATTCCCACTGCCACGCCGAGCTGGTTGGTGCGGCCAATGGTGTTGGTCGGCGCGCCTGCGGAATTGACCCCGCCGGGGTAGTCGGCCTGGAAGGCGCCGGTGCCGCGGGCCCAGTCGGTGATCGCATAGACTTCCGTGCGCTTCGTGAACGAGTATTCGGCGAGGATGGTGGCGGACTGGTTGACGCCCTTGCCGAGACCGCCGTCGAGCAATTCGGCATTGCGCGTTTGCCCGTAGTAGTAGGCGAACGTGAACAGCAGCGGGGTGGTGGCCTGCCAGTTCGCACCGGCGTAATACGTGTCGTCGATCCGGTTCGGGCTGCTGCCCTTCAAGGTGGGCGAGCCGGACTGCTGCATGTTGAGGTCGGTCAAGCCGGTCTGGTCCTGGCCGTGCAGCCAGCCGGCCAGCAGACGGATGTCATGCGTGACCTGATACGCGCCGCTCACGTGCAGGAAATTGGTCTTGGCGCCGTTGATGGCACTGCCCACACTGCCGCCGGTCGACGATGTCGTCGCCGAGGTTGGCACGGAGACCTGCTGGAAGCCCGCGTTGAGCATGGCCGGCCCGAACGTGTAAGTGAGTTCGATGGCGTAAGTGGAGCCGATGCCAAACGCGCCCGGCTGGTTGCTGAAGCCGTACAACGCGTCGATATCCAGCTTCTCGAAGCTGCCCTTGTACTTCACCGCATTGTTGACTTCGAGGTAAGGGCCAATGCCGTTATAGGCCCAGCTGTTTTGCCAGTAGTTACCCACGGTCAGCGGATCGAAGATATCGCCAAGGGTGTCGTACACCGGCGCATATTGGCGGCCGAGGGTCAGTGCGCCCCAGGTGCCGTTCGAGATTCCCACATAGGCCTGTCTGCTAAAGAGCGTGTCGGGCACATGCAGTTGCCCGTCGAAGGCTTCGAAGCCATTTTCGAGGTGGAAGACCGCGGCCCAGCCACCACCCAGATCCTCGCTGCCTTTTACACCCCAGCGGCTGTGCGTTTCCGGGCCCGAGGTCATGGAGACCGAATCGTCGCCGCCTGGACCGGCGTTGGTCTGATAGCGCACGGCTTCATCGACGATGCCGTACAGCGTGACCGAACTCTGAGCGTAGGTGGACGAAGTCGCGGCGGCGAACAGCGCGCCAGCAGCACTGCAAATGACGATCTTTTTCATGAGCGATCCACAGTTAGGGGTGGGCCGACTGAGAAGACTTTTTTGCGCGGGCTCTATCAGAGCGCTAAACAGGCTGTGAACCGGAGCGTAGCGTGTCATTGAATCGACGCACAGCGTTTTTGTCTTGCAGTGTTGTTTATTTGCCGTATGGCGCGGAAAGCGGGCTAATTGTCTGTCAATTGAAATTGAAAAAATACACAGGATAACGATGTATCCATCGCATCGCGTTTTTCGAGTGGCAGTGAATTAAGCGGAACCATAGTTTTCAAAGGCGCCTAAAACGCACACGCACGCACGCACGCACGCACGCACACACGCTTGACACGCATGCGCCTCGTTGACTTTCAGAAAGATGACACGATGCGTCGCCCGAAAATTTTTTTGGCGTGGCACGTGCTCATCATTCAAATCGCCGTAGGTGTTAGGGCGTGGACCGAGTAGACTCGTCATCACGTCGTTTCAGACTACGAAGCGCCTGACTCCCGCTCACCTCATTGAACGCCTCATTTCCCCCGGCGGGCTCGCAGCCTCTGCAAACGATCGACCTCATTCCGGGCAAGCGGCAACGCGCCTATCCTGTGCAAGGAGGAGCCCATCATGAGAATGCAGCGCGTTCCTTACCCGGCGGAATTTCGTAGCCAGTTGGGGACGAGGCGTTTGCGGCAGATGCCGGCAAAGGCCGCCGTAAGCAATGCGCAATCGTTCGTCGGGACATGGCCACGATCCTCGCGTCTGAACACTGGTGCGGTCGTGAACGAGCCGCGCAGGCGCAGCGCGTTTCGTTCGCGCAGCGCTTTCAGGACGCCATCGGACACCGCGCACGTGGTGAACGAGGAGAACGCGCCCAACGCGACCAACGTCACGAAGAGCGTGATCGAATTCGACACGCTCGCCGAGGCGGTCCCGCAGATCGTCTGGATCACGGGCGCCGATGGCCTGAATATCTACTTCAACCAGCAGTGGCAGGAATACACCGGCCTCACCGTTGAGCAGGGCCGCGGTCACGGCTGGAATATTCCTTTTCACCCCGACGACAGACAGCGTGCATGGGAAGCCTGGAAACATGCGTGGCAAACCGATGGCGTCTATTCGCTCGAATGCCGCTTGCGCAGCAAAGATGGTGCTTACCGCTGGTGGTTGATTCGCGGCAAAGCATTGCATGACGCGCAAGGAAAAATCAGCAACTGGTATGGAACCTGGACCGATGTCGAAGATATCAAGCGCACAGAAGAAGCACTCAAACGCGCCTATGACGAGATTCGCACGCTCTTTGAGAAAACCCAGGCGCTGAACCAGTTCAAGACCCAGATGTTCGCCAATGTCAGCCACGAATTGCGAACCCCGTTGACGCTGATTCTCGCGCCCATCGAAAGTCTTCTCTCGATGCGGCTTCCCGAAGAGGCGATGAAGCGCTTGCGTCTCGCGCAGCGCAATGCGCGCGGACTGCTCAAGCAGATCAACGACCTGCTGGATGTGGCGCGCCTCGAAGCCGGCAAGATTACGCTCACGTATCGCGACACCGATCTCTCGCGGCTCGTCAAACATATTGCGTCGAGCTTCGAAAATCTGGCTAAAGAGAAAGAAATTCAATTCACCGTGATTGCTCCGCCTTCAATGCCGGTGCAAATCGACACCGAAAAATTCGAGCGGATTTTAGTCAATCTCTTGTCGAATGCGTTCAAATTCACACCCGCTGGCGGCGTGATCCGTTGCCAGTTGCAGCGCAATGCCGCGTCTCTCGCGGTGATCGAAATAGCGGATAGCGGTCCGGGTATATCCGAAGCATTCCGGGACTCGATTTTCGAGCGTTTTTTCCAGATTCCCGGTAATGCGCGCTTTGGCGGAACGGGTTTGGGTCTGAGTATCGTCAAGGACTTCGTCGAGGTGCAACGCGGACGCGTCACGGTAGGGCGTTCGCCTGAAGGCGGCGCACTGTTTACGATCGAGCTTCCCGCGAGTGCACCGGAGGGCACCCCTGTCCTTGCTCGTGCGGAAGTCGAACTGGCGGCGCCGCTCCATCTCGACGAAACACTGCGACTACAGCGCGCGCAGACCGATGCAGCAACCAGACCGCGTGCACCTGCTGAATCCGGTTTCGCGCGCAAGTCGGGAAAGTCGCTCGTGCTCGTGGTGGAGGACAACCCGGACATGCGCGAGTACATCTGCGAAACGCTGGGTGCGGACGTGGAGATCGAGACCGCGGAGAACGGCCGCGAAGGACTCGAAAAGGCGCAGCGGCGCATCCCGGATCTGATCATCAGCGACGTGATGATGCCGGAGATGGACGGCGACGCCATGTTTCGCCGCATCCGCGCGAGCCGTGATCTCGAGAACGTTCCTTTCATCCTCGTTACGGCGAAGGCGGACGAAGCGCTGCGCCTCGAGTTGCTGCGCGAGGGTGCCATCGACTATCTGATCAAGCCGTTCGTCGCGGAAGAGTTGCGTCTGAAAGCGCGCAATTATCTCGCCGTGAAAGCGAGCGAAGCGAAGTACCGTGAACTGATGGAGCTGGCCCAGGTGGACGTCGGAGTCGTGATCAAGGCTTCGCAGGCGGTGTCGGGCGAAATCGAATTTGCGCGGCTGATCCAGACGCTCTTGACCATTGCGATCGAGCATGCCGGCGCCGGGCGCGGTCTGCTGATCCTGTTCCGCGGCGGCGCACCGCGTATCGAGGCGGAGGCGAACACGCGCGACGGGCGCGTCGAGGTCACCTTGCGCCAGGCAAGCGTCACGCCCGTCGAGCTGCCCGGGTCCGTGCTACGCCATGTCATGGAAACGCGCGAGAGCGTGATTCTCGACGACGCCACCGCGTCGACGCTGTTCTCCCAGGACGCCTACGTGCAGCGCCGCCGTCCCCGCTCGGTGCTGTGTCTGCCGCTCGTCAAGCAAGCCAACCTGGTGGGCGCGCTGTATATGGAGAACGATGCGCCGGCTGGCGCGTTCACCTCCGGGCACATCGCCGTGCTGGATCTGGTGGCGTCGCAGGCGGCGATTTCGCTGGAGAACGCGTTGCTGTTCGCCGACGTGCAGCGCGAAAACAGCGAACGCAAGGCGGCCGAGGAGGAACTGCGCGAGCGTGAAGCGCGCATCCGGCGGCTCGTCGAATCGAATATCATTGGCCTGTTTTTCTGGAACGTGGCGGGCATGGTGACGGACGCCAATGACGAGTTCCTGCGCATTGCGGGCTATTCGCGGCATGACCTGCAATCAGGCGAGGTGGGATGGGCGCACATGACACCGCCCGAGTATCAGTCGGACGACGCTCACGCGCTCGAGATTCTCTGGCAGGGGGGCATGTGTCAGCCCTATGAAAAAGAATACATTCGCAAGGACGGCAGGCGCGTGCCGGTGCTCGTCAACGCGGCGTTTCTCGAAGGCTCGCAGGAAAACGGCGTGGCCTTCGTGCTCGACCTGACCGAGCGCAAGGAGGCCGAAGCGGAACTCGCTGCGCAACGCGCTGCCGCGAAGCAATCGGATGAGCAGTTGCAGACGCTGCGTGCCGGACTCGCGCACGCCATGCGTGTGACCACGCTCGGCGAACTGAGCGCGTCCATTGCGCACGAAGTCGGCCAGCCGCTCGGTGCGATCGTGGCGAGCGGCGAGGCCTGCCTGCGCTGGCTCAATCACCGGCCGCCGCGCCGCGAGGAGGTCAAGGCATGCGTGGAGTTGATGATCGCCGAAGGCCGGCGCGCGAGCGATGTGGTGCAGCGCGCCCGTTCGCTCACCAAGGGCGATGCGCCGCAAAAGACGCGGCTCGAACTCAACGACGTGATCCACGAAGTGGTGACTCTCGTGCAGCGCGAGGTCAGGGATCATCGGATCTCGTTGCGGCTCAGGCTCGAAGCCGATTTACCTCCGCTGCTCGGCGATCGCGTCCTGCTTCAGCAAGTGCTGATCAATCTGGTGGTCAACGGCATTCAGGCGATGGCCGAGCCTGGCGACGGGCCACGCGAACTGCTCATCGAGTCGCGCCGGGACCCGGACGCGTATGTCGTGGCCGCCGTGCAGGATTCCGGCGCGGGCATCGATCCCGCGCATGCCACGCGGCTGTTCGACCCTTTCTTCACCACCAAGTCCAGCGGCATGGGCATGGGTTTGTCCATCTGCCGTTCGATCATCGAAGCCCATGACGGACGGGTGTGGGCCGCCAACAATCGCGGACGCGGCGCCACCTTCCAGATTCGTCTACCCTCGATGGGCGACGCTGCGCGCGGCTGAGTTATGCACGCAAGCCACGCATGCAAGTCACGCCCACGAGTCACGCGTACAAGTCACGCAGACAAGCCACGAATGCCGCAGCCGGGGTACGATGCGCATACGTCTCGACGCATCCAATGACGGACGCCTCCGGACGCGGACCATGCGCGCAAGCGCTTTGATGAGATCGCATCATGTCGACCGTGTGGAAGCAGCGCGCCAGACTGTTCATCCAGCGTTTCTGGCAACCGACCAGCGCCTGCATGACCTGCATGCCCGGAAGCTGGGGCAACATCATGAGCGCGGCCCACTGGGCGATTGCCGTGCATACCGGCCTGCTCACCGGGCTCCTCGCCGTGCTGCTGACCTTCACCCCGGCAGCGAAGCTCTACGCGAACCGGTTCGGCAATGCGCTGCTTGTCGGCGTGCTGACGATGATCGGCGACACCTACTCGCACGCCAGTCACTACCGCATTCCGTATCTGGAACACATCATGACCGGGGTGATGTCGGGCCTGTTCGCGCTGGCTGCGTCGTATCTGTTCGAAGACCGAGCGCGACGTTTACGGGCCACATGGGCCCGGTTTTTCGGCGAACGTGCGCGGTGATGGGGTGAATGTCACGGCCAGGCGTCACGGGCGAAGCGCCATGCTCTAAACCCGCACTGAGCGCGCACTAAGCGCGCACTAAACCCGCGCTGAATCCACGCCAACCCAGTCCAACCGCCGTCAACTTTTTGGAAGCCCACCGAGTTCCTCTACACTGGCATCCCGAGCACGCAAAACCGCGCCCCTCGACCCGCTTCCAAACCGTCGCACATGAATACCCTGGCTGCTGCTCTCACTCCGGCCGATGCCACGCTGACCGGCATGCTCTCGCATTTCACGCTGCTGGAGCCGGTCTTCGACGCCATGCCCGATGTCGTCTTCTTCGTGAAGGACGGCGAGGCCCGCTATGCGCTCGTCAACCGCACGCTGGCATCGCGCTGCGGCTACAAGGAGAAAGCGGCGCTGCTGGGCAAGACGGCCGAGGACGTATTTCCGCGCCGCTTCGGGCGCATTTACACCGCGCAGGACAAGGCCATCATCCAGGCCGGCACGCAGATGGTCGACCAACTGGAACTCCATCTCTATCCGGGCCGTCAGCCGGGCTGGTGCCTCACCTGCAAGCAGCCGTTGCGCGATCCGGCGGGGCGCGTGGTGGGGCTCGCTGGCATTTCACGTGACCTGAAAGCGGACGAGGGCAGTCATCCTGCGTATAGCCGCCTCGCCACGGTCGTGCAATACATCCAGGACAACTACGTCCAGCCGCTCAACCTGAAGCAACTGGCTGCGATGGCGGATATGTCCGTGGCGCAACTGGAGCGCTATTTTCACAAGGTATTTCATCTGACGCCGCGCCAGGTGCTGCTCAAGACACGGCTCGATGCGGCTACCGCGCTGCTGGTTTCGCACGACAAGGTGACGGATGTCGCCGCCCTGTGCGGTTACACCGACCACAGCGCGTTCACACGACAGTTCAAGGCGACGGTAGGCATTACGCCGACGGAGTACCGCATGCTGCTGCACGGCAATGCGCCGGGCTAGCGGCTATCGCAGGGATTGAGCGAATCCATCGCATGGCCCGTCGTCGTCCGAGTCACCATTACTACGTGTATGTCGTCGCACTGTCCGATACGGTGTGGAACGAGGCGCGCTTTCGCCGCGCGAATCCGGACTACCGGTTCGACAGGCCGTGCGTGTATGTGGGGATGACGGGACTGGACCCCGATCTGCGTTTCGACCGGCACAAGGCCGATATTCAGGCAAATCGTTTCGTGCGGGATTATGGCTTGCGCCTGATGCCGGAACTGTATGAGGTTTACAACCCCATGCCGTATAACGGCGCCCGCGATATGGAAGTGGAACTGGCCATCGGCTTGCGTGAAGCCGGTTATGCGGTCTGGCAGGCCTGAGGTTCCTGCGGCCGCGTGGCTGGCACTTCGGCGGGCCTGGACTTCTTGTACGACTAGCGAATACCCAGACCGCGCAATACTGCATTGCCTTCCGGCGTCAGACGAATGCTGGGCGCACCGGCCTCGCTCGCCACGGTTTCGACTAGACCCGCCTCGTGCAACATCGGAATCTCGGGCTTTGCCATTGCGTCGATCGGCGCGTGCAACAACAGCAGCAGCGTCGCCAGTTCGTGATGACTCAACAGCCGCCGCAAAATAGTGGGCCGCTTAGGAGAGACGGGCGCGGACGCCGCCGCTTCAAGGGTGTTTCGATCTGCTTTACTCATGCTACTCACCTCCTGCCTTTTCTTTGTGAGTGGATCATGGGGCCGAAGTCTTAAACGATTCTTAAGACTCGAGCCCGGTGTAGCAGTTCGACACACTTTCGGTCCGGTATTCGTTACCGGGGCTTACATCGGCGCGCACATCTTGCTCGCACCCTCGATCCACAGGTTGTCGGCGTGGCGTTTGCCGGCGTAGAAGCGGTAGGTGGTGGCGCCGTTGTCAGCGCGAATCTTCACAACATTGGAATCGCCGAAATCGAGCATCTGGCCTTCGGGCAGCGGCGTCGGTTTGAACGAGGCATTGTGCTTGGCCGCTTCCTGCGACATGCAGGCCACCACGTCCTTGACGGGGCGCTGCGTGCTGCCGTCGATCACGGGTTCGCCGGCATCGGGGTTCTGAAACGAGGCGCAGGCGCTAAGCAGTAGGGGAACTGAAAGGACAAAGGCGAATTTCTTCATGGGTCTCCGAGGGGTTGTGGGGGCAATCGGTTCAGGCAACGTGGCCCGGCGTGGGGCCGCGAAACCAGGGCTGATAAACGAAGCGGACTGCGCAAAGCAGCGTTCGTTCATTATATCGGTGCCGACGACACCCTCCGCGGACGGCCCGCGCGCCGTCCGCACGCAGTGCCGTCTAGAACGTGATGGCCATGCCCAGCATGCCGACGAACTGTTTGTTGGTGGACGACGGCGTGGAATTCTGCGAGTCCCCGACCGCCGGCACGGCGTCGATGATATCGCCGCCGCCTTTCGCGCCGAGCGTCTGGCCATTGGCGTGCTGATACGCCTGCACCGCGTACAGCGTGGTGCGCTTCGACAGGTGATAGGCCTCCTTGAGCGAATACTGCTGATAGCGCGCCGCGCTGGTGATGCCGTTCGCTTCCGAGGCCATCGTGTACGAGAACGCGCCGCCGACGTCGAAGGCCGGCGTGAAGCGGTAAGTGGCCAATGCGGCGTAAGTGTTGAAGATGGCGGTATCGCGGAAGATCGAACGGCCGCCCGCGATGTACTGCACGTTGGTGTACGTGAGGCCCATCATCAGGTTGCCGATCGTATAGTCCGCGGCGCCTGCGATGTGCTGCAACGCCTTGGCGGAGACGTAGCCGGTATTGATCGCTGAGTTGATGAAACTGCCCGTGGAGGCCGGATCGAAGCCGGTGGTCTGCTGCGCATTGTCTAGTTTCAGGTAGCCCGCGGCGAGGCTGACCGGGCCGATGGCGTAGCGCAGGGCCGCGCTGATGGTCTGACCTTTGCCGGTGTTGCCGGCAATGCCGCCAAACGCATACATGCCGCCCGCCTGCAGACCGTTCCAGTTCGGCGTGTTGTAGACAAGCGAGTTGTTGATGCGGATGGTGGTGTCGAGCCCGTCGATATCGCCCGGATGCGCGCCAGTCGCGCCGGTCAGCCAGTTGCTCGACGCGAGCGGCCCGACGAACAGGTAGTACGGCGTGTACTGGCGTCCCATCGTGAAGGTGCCGTACAGCGGATTTTGCAGGCCCAGATACGCCTGGCGATTGAAAATCTGCGTGGAAGAAGCGAGCGCGCCCGTGTTCGGATCGAAACCGTTCTGCAAGTCGAAGATCACGGTGGTGCCGCCGCCAATGTCCTCGACGCCGTGCAGCCCCCACTTCGACGCATACAGGTTGCCCTGGCGCAGGTAGACGTTCGAACTGCCTTTCTGGTTATTGGCGTACACGATCGCGTCGTCCACCATGCCGTACAGCGTGACGCTGCTCTGCGCAAAGGCGGGGCTCGCCAGCAGGGTCGCGCTGGCGGTGAACATCAGTTTTCTTATTTGTGTGCGAGAAGTTTTCATCTGCTGCTGTCTCCTTCATGTGTCATGCGTGATGTGAATAGAATCTGCGGGCAAAGCGATAGCGGTCCCCCGATCCTTTACGGGTGGCTGAGTTGTCGAGCGAAACGGATGGACGCGCTGGCCCGTGAAAAGCCAGCGTCTTGAGCGACGCGCCGGCGTTAGCTTCGAATCGAGGCTGGGGCTCGGGTGGCTAACCGGCCTCGTGCTTGCGCAGTTGCGCCTGGGCTGCGAGTCGTACGGCGGCGTTGGCTGCGCCATAGCCGTCGTAGCCGCCCTTGCGCTGCACGATTTCGAGGAAGAAGCGCTGGTCGAGCGGTTCGGTGTAGGCGTGGAAAAACTCGCCGCCGTGCTCGTCGCGGTCGTACAGGATGTTGTTGGCGCGCAGGGCTTCGAGGGTGTCGTCGGGCAGGGCGTAGCGCGCGGCGAGGTCTTCGTAATAGTTGCGCGGAATGCGCAGGATGGGCAGGCCGGCGGCAACGAATTGCGGCAGCGCGGCGAAGATGTTGCCGCTGCTGAAGGCCACGTGATTGAGTCCCGAGCCGCGGTACGTGTGCAGCGCCTCGGCGACGGCGGTATGCCGGTCGAGCGACGCATTCAGCGCAATGCGCACGGAACCGTCGCGGCTGCGCAGCGCCCGGCTGCGTACGAGGCCATACGGATCGGGCACCAGCCAGCTTGGCTCCGCCTCGAAGCCTAGGGCGGTGCGGAAATACAGCACCCAGGTATCGAGCGCGTCGGCGGGCAGCGACAGCACGACGTGATCGATGTCGCGCAGCAACGCGGCATGCGTCGACGGCGCGGCCTGCTCCAGCACGAAGTCCGCCTGGAACAGCGTGGGTGCATTGGGCGTTTCGTCGACGAAGTAGTTCAGGCTGCCATCCGGCGCGCGCACCGCCGGCAGCACGCGTTCGTTCGGGCCCACCTGACCGGAAAACGGCGTGTAGCCAAAACCCGCCGCGCGTTCGAAGGCAAGTCTCGCCACATCGACGCGCAAAGCGGAGGCGCACAGCGACAGCCCGTGCTGCTGAAAAAATGCACTGGCGAAGGAGTCGGCCTCGGCGTTGAGCACGAGCGACGCGTTACCGTGCTGATACAGCGTGACGTCTTTCGAGCGATGCTGTCCGGCCCGATGGAATTGCAGCTTGCCGAGCCAGTCGGCGAGCTTGCCGCGCGCGGCGCCATCCACGGCGAATTCGAGGAACTGGAAGCCGATGTGCGCGGGAGCGGGCGGCGGCTGATACAACTGCGGCGCGGGCTCTCCGCGCTCATTCAGTTTCGTGCGCGTTTGCTCTTCGAGGAACAGCAGCGAACGGTGACCGTCCGCCGCGGTGGCCGCAGTCGGCGCGGCACGAAAGCCGTCATTGAAGATTTCCAGTGAAAGCGGTCCCTGATAGCCCGTCTCCATCACGCGAGCCGTGAAGCCGGCAACGTCGAAATCTCCCTGGCCCGGAAAGCAGCGGTAATGCCGGCTCCATTCGAGCACGTCCATGACGAGCTTCGGCGCGTCGGCGATCTGCACGAAGGTGATGCGCTCGCCGGGAATGGAAGCGATCTCGTCCACCGGATCGTTGATGGAGAGCGTGTGAAAGCTGTCGAGCACGAGGCCGAGGTTGGCATGATTCACTTCGTTCACCAGCCGCCACGCGTGCCGGTACGAATTGACGTGACGTCCCCACGCCAACGCCTCATATCCCGCGAAAACACCCGCTTCCTGCGCGGCCCGCGCGAGCGCGTCGAGTTGCTCGACGATCAGCGCGTCGTCGCCGATCGTGTCCGGCGCGACGCTGCTGCACACCAGGATGCGGTCCGTGCCGAGTTCGTGCATCAGATCGAACTTGCGCTTCACGCGATCCAGATTGCGCACCAGACGTTCGGGGCTGACGCCCTCGAAATCGCGGAACGGCTGGAACAGCATGATCTTCAAACCGAGGTCGGCGGCGATGCGGCGCACGTCGGCGGGCGAGCCATCGAAATACAGCAGATCGTTTTCGAAGATCTCGACTCCATCGAAGCCCGCCGCCTGGATCGCCGTCAGCTTTTCCACGAGTGTTCCGCTTATTGAAACAGTGGCAATAGAACGCTGCATAAATAGCTCCTGCGGGGGCAAAGAAGAGTGGGCGGCGAGCCCGCGTAATGAGAAAAGTGAACCAGTTTGTTACACGGATACTTCAAAAGTGAAGCGGCGCCGGAGTGGCTCGCAACGGCACGGTAGCGACAGATACCCGCTGTAAGCTGTTGTTAAGCAGCAATCGACGAACCACACTGACCCACTCTAATCCGATTGCTGGCAAGTTTATACAAACTAACTAGATCGTACAAATTCGTACAAACCCCACGAGACGTGCACCGGTGATTGGCGCACACTAGCGCTACGGTGGGCCAGAGTGGCCGCGCGCTGAAGGCAGCAAGTCCTCACAGCGGGCACACGCCCGAGACGATTTCCCGGAGTCGCTGACATGAGTTTTGCATCGGTACTGGTCCTGAACGGACCGAATCTCAATCTGCTGGGCACGCGCGAGCCCGCCATCTACGGCGCGGAAACGCTCGACGACGTGGCGCGTATGTGCCGCGATGCAGCAGAACGGCTCGACCTGTCGCTGGATTTCTGCCAGTCCAATGCCGAGCATCAGTTGATCGACTGGCTGCACGCCGCGCGCACCAAGGTGGATGGCGTGGTCATCAACCCGGCGGCCTACACGCATACGTCAGTGGCGATTGCGGATGCGCTGTCGGCCATCGACAAGCCCGTGATCGAAGTGCACATCTCGAACGTGCATCGCCGCGAGGCCTTCCGTCATCATTCGTTCGTCTCGCCCATTGCCGAGGCGATCATCATTGGCTGCGGCACGCAGGGCTATGTGCTCGCGCTCGAACGCATGGCCACCATTCTGAAAACGAGGAAAGCACAATGAGCGCGCTGCACAACAAGTCGTATCTGGTCGGGCTGATCGGCTCGGGCATTAGCGGTTCGTTGACGCCGGCCATGCACGAAGAGGAGGGCAGCCAGCTCGGCCTGCGCTATGTGTACCGCCGCATCGATCTCGCCGCGCTCAAGCTCGAACCCGCCGCGTTGCCGGAACTGCTGGTGGCGGCCGAACGGATGGGCTACAACGGTCTGAACGTCACGTATCCGTGCAAGCAGCTTGTCATTCCACTGCTCGACGAACTCTCCGACGATGCACGCGCGTTGGGCGCGGTGAATACGGTGCTGTTGAAAGACGGCAAACGCATTGGCCACAACACCGACTGGTCGGGCTTTGCGAGTGCGTTCAAACGCGGCTTGCCGGATGTCTCGCTGGAACGCGTGGTGCAACTGGGCGCCGGTGGCGCGGGCGCGGCCGTCGCGCATGCCGCGTTGATGATGGGAGCGAAAACGCTCACGCTCTTCGATGTCGACGCCTCGCGCGCGGCCATCCTCGCCGACGAATTGCAGCAGCGCTTTCCTACGGCCAGCGTACGCGCCGGCGACTCGCTCGGCGACGCCGTGGCGCAGGCAAACGGCCTGATCCACGCCACGCCTACCGGCATGGAAAAGCTGCCGGGCTTGCCGCTGCCGGCGGAACTGCTGCATCGCAACCTGTGGGTGGCGGATATCGTGTACTTCCCGATCCGCACGGCGCTGCTGCAGGCCGCCGAAGCCGCCGGATGCCGCACGCTGAGCGGTGGCGGCATGGCGGTGTATCAGGCGGTGGACGCCTTTCGCATTTTCACCGGACTGGAACCGGACGCCGAGCGGATGTTTGCGCACTTCCAGTCGCTGCTGCAACGCTGATCGATATTGATTGATCAGTCGTACAGATCATTGAAAAGACATGTAGGAGACGCAGATGCCGCAACCCATTCACCCCACCCACGACGATCTGTCGAGCGGCGCCACGGCGTCTGCCGGTGCCGCAGGCGCGACCATGCGCCGTTCCAATGCGCGTTATCGCATTCTCGCGCTGCTCGCGATCGGCACCATGATCAACTACCTCGATCGCACGGTGCTCGGCATCGCGGCACCGCAGTTGACGAAAGAACTCGGCATCAACGCGGCGCTGATGGGGCTGCTGTTCTCGGTGTTCTCGTGGAGCTACGTGGCCTCGCAGATTCCAGGCGGCCTGTTCCTGGACCGCTTCGGCAGCAAGCTGACCTATTTCCTCTCGATGACGTTCTGGTCGCTCTTCACGCTCGCGCAAGGACTCGTGCATGGTATTGCGCCGCTGCTGGCGTTCCGGCTCGGCTTGGGCGTCGCGGAGTCGCCGTGTTTTCCGGCCAATAGCCGGGTGGTGGCCACGTGGTTTCCGCAAAGCGAACGGGCGATGGCCACCGGCACCTACACCGTCGGTGAATATATCGGGCTGGCGTTTTTCAGTCCGTTCCTGTTCGCGCTGATGGGGGCGTACGGCTGGCGTTCGCTGTTCTACGTGGTGGGCGCCGTGGGCCTCGTGTTCGGTGCGATCTGGTGGATCTGCTATCGCGAGCCGCGCGATCATCCATCTGCTAACGCGGCTGAACTCGAATACATCGAAGCGGGTGGCGGGCTCACGCATCGCAAGAAAGACGAGGGCGATGCCACGACGAACGAGAAGGGCACTAAAAGCACGAAGAGCACGAAGGGCGGCTTCGAATGGCGCACGATTGGCCGCCTGCTCAAGCATCGACAATTGAGCGGCATCTGCCTGGGGCAGTTCGCGGGCAACTCGACGCTGGTGTTTTTCCTCACGTGGTTTCCGACCTACCTCGCCACCGAACGTCACATGGCCTGGCTGAAGATCGGCTTCTTCGCGATCCTGCCGTTCATTGCCGCGTCGATTGGTGTGATGTTCGGCGGCACGTTTTCGGACTGGCTGCTGCGGCGTGGCACTTCCGTGAACGTGGCGCGCAAGCTGCCCATCATCGCCGGTCTGCTGCTCGCCTCGACCATCATTCTCGCCAACTACGTGGAGAGCAATGTCACCGTGATCGTGATTCTGTCAGTGGCGTTCTTCGCGCAGGGCATGGCGGCGCTTGGCTGGACGCTCGTCTCGGACATCGCGCCGGATGGTCTGCTCGGCGTCACCGGCGGCATCTTCAACTTCGCAGCGAATCTCGCCGGCATCATCACACCGCTGGCAGTGGGCTTCATCGTAGCCGCGACCGGCTCGTTCGTGGGGGCGCTGGTGTTCATCGGCGTGATCGCGTTGATCGGCGCGCTGTCGTACATCTTTATCGTCGGGGATATCAAGCGGATCGTGATGACGGAGTAACGCGCAACCGTCTGACGTAATGCAAAAGGCCACCGGCATTGAAGCGCCGGTGGCCTTTTTGTCGACGTGCTGTGTGGATGCGCGAGGCGGATCAGCTTGCCGCCGGCGCCTCGTTGCGCAGGAACCGCAATATCGCGTCGACGGTCATCGCGCGATGCCGCGTGCGCAAACGCGGGTGCGACGGATCGCGGCCGAACGCCGTGCCAAAGGTGTGACGGTTGCCGATGCGGTGAAAGCACATCGAACTGATCATCAGATGCAGGTCGATCGCATCGACGTCGTTGCGAAACTGCCCGGATGCGACGCCGCGCGCCAGCAGATCTTCGATGCTGTGAATCACGCTCGCGTTACTGCTTTTGAAGGTCTTCAACTGCTCGACGAACTTCGCGCCGTGGATGTTCTCGATGGTAATGAGGCGCACGAAATCGCGATGACGGTCGTGGTAATCGAAGGTGAATTCGACCAGCTTGCGCATGCCTTCGATGGGATCGAGTTCGCTGACATGCAGGTCCTGTTCGAGCGCCCGGATGTCGCCATACACTTTCTCCAGCACAGCCTGATACAGGCCTTCCTTGCTTTCGAAGTAGTAATACAGCATGCGCTTGGTGGTGTTGGTGCGCTCGGCGATGGCATCCACTCGCGCGCCCGTCAGCCCCATCGCGGAGAACTCCTGGGTGGCGACGTCGAGGATATTGCGCCGGGTCTCCTCCGGATCGTACTTGCGACGGCTATCGTTGCCGCGCGCGTCGGACCGCCGGGCTTCGGAGGCGGTGCCGGTAGTGGCGGGCGCGGCGGCTTTGCTTCCTTTTTTCATTGTCTGTTTCAGCGGCGATGACGGGCGCATTCTAGCATGTCGAAAATCGGGCTTTGTGGTGCCGGGGCGCGCTTAATCACGCCTTTTTCTGCGCTCCGCCAAGGCATCCCGTGTCTGCATCGCGGTGTACGTCAACTGCGCGGCAACCAGCCCAGCCGCGCCGAACGCAGGCGTCAGCCCAAACCGCGCAAACGCCTCCGGCACCGCGCGCTCACCAGAGATAGCAGCCGCCAGTAATTCACCCGATACCGTGGTCGGCGCCATGCCATGTCCGCCGAAGCCCACCGCGTACCACACGCCATCTGCGTTCCGGCCGATCTGCGGCATCTTGTGCCGCGCGTAGCTCATCAGGCCGCCCCACGCATACTCGATGCGCACGTCGCGGAGTTTCGGATACACCTTCAACAGATCGCGCCGTAGCAGCCGGGCAATCGCTTGCGGTTCGCGATCGCGTACCGAGATGCGACCACCCCACAGGATGCGCGTATCCGGCAGAGGACGGTAGTAGTCGAACGCGAAGCGCGTGTCGTACACCGCGGCAGAAGTTTCGAGCGCGTCGTTCAGGCGAGCGCCGAGCGGTTCGGTGGCCATTACGTAGGTGGCAATGGGCAGCACCGCGCGCTCCACTTGCGCATATACCTTGCGCGCGTAGCCGCCGCCCGCCATCACCACATGCTGTGCCTCGACACTCCCCGCCGCCGTGTGTACGACGAAGCCGCTGCCTTGTGGCTCAAGCCGGATGACCGGCGAGTGCTCGTAGATCTGCGCGCCTGCGGCAGAGACGGCATCGGCCACGCCCAGCACATACTTCAACGGATGAAAGTGGAACGCGTTGCGCTCGAACAAACCGCCGTGATAGCGACGCGTCTTGAGCTGCGTGGCGAGTTCGGCAACGGACACGGGTTCCCATTCCACCCCAAACGCGTCCTTCATCAAACGACGTTGCGTGTCGAGCCGCGCCGGTTCATCGAACCAGTTGGCGAGTATCACGCCGGCATGGGTGGCGTCGCAGGCAATGTGGTATCGCTCGATACGCCGGCGCATCAGATCGACGGCGTCGGTGGTCAGTGTATAGAGTTCGCGTGCACGATCAGGTCCGAGGATGCGCAGCAGGTCCGCACAATCCAGACTGTAGCCGCCGAACACGAAGCCGCCATTGCGGCCGGACGCGCCAAAGCCCACTTGCTGTGCTTCCAGCACGACGACATCGCGCACGCCGCGCTCGACGAGGCCTAGCGCCGTGGAGAGTCCCGCTAAACCGCCGCCGATGATGCACACCTGCGCCGAAACACGGCCGGACAGACGTGCGCGTTCAGGCCGAACGACGCTGGCTTCGTAAAAGCTTTGCATACCAAAGAATGTGGAGGCTTCGGTGCCCGTCTGCAAAACGGACACCGAAGCGAGAGGTCAGACAGCGCAGCTCAGGATACCGGCAGCAGCTTGCCGCTGAATACCACCGGACCAGTCGGGCCATTGGGGTTCGGCGAGCCGCCCGGCGCTTCGATCGACACGGCCAGTGCCGCGTAGCTCTCGGGCTGTTGCTGGCCCGCCGTGACCTTGCCGTTGCCGCTGTCGGGCATCATGCCGAGCGCCACCGGATGGCCGCTCGCCGGAATGCCCCACAGTTCCATCGCCTTGCCCGGCGGCAACGCAACGTCGCCGAGGCGATGCAGGCTCATGGTGGCGTGGGCCTTATCCCAAGCCACCAGCAGGACCGGCTGCGCGTCCTTGTTGTTGAGCACGGCCACGTGCGAGACCAGCGTTTCAGGTTGCTGCGCGACGGTTTGCGCAGGCGGTGCGCCCGTGCCCGGTTGCAGCAAGGTGCGCACGGCCACCACCACGGCGATGGCCGCGAACGCGGTGGTCGCGATGGCCCAGCCGCGCCAGAAGGCCAGATTGTCGTACCAGTTGCGCGCCGGCGGGACCGGCTGCGCCGGACGCTCGACGGCTGCACTGCGCGCCGCAGCGAGTCCAAGGCGTTTCTCGATGGCCTCCCACACCGCCGCCGACGGCATGCGCGCGGGCGCGAGTTCGGCCATCGGTGCGAGCCGCTGTTGCCATTCTTCGATTGACTGGCGGATCGTGGTGTCACTCTCCGCATAGCGTTGCAGCCGACGCCGCGCGCCACCGCGCAAGGTGCCAAGCGCGTATTCGGCGGCCAGCAGGTCCACGAGTTGAGGATAGCGAGTGAGGTTCATCACGCACCCCCCAGGCAGCTTTTCAGCTTGCTGAGGCCGCGGCGAATCCACGACTTCACGGTGCCGAGCGGCACGGTTAGCGTTTCGGCAATCTCGCTGTGGCTTTGATCACGCAAATAGGCGAGCGCAACAGCCTGGCGCTGCGCCGGTTCCAGTTGCTGCATGCATCCGTCCAGTAGCCGTGCCTGCATGCTCACGGCCGATAACGTTTCCGGATCCGGATCCCCCGTTGCCACAAGATCGTCCAACGCATCACTCCATTCTGTTTCCTGCGTGTTGACCCGCCGCAGGTGATCGAGCGCACGGTTGCGGACGATCGCCGACATCCACGTCATGGGGGCCGACAGACCGCGCCGGTAGTCGCCCGCAAAACGCCAGATGTTGACGAAGCTGTCCTGCAGGACTTCTTCGGCCCACTCGTGCTTGCTCAATATACGGAGCGCAAGGCCAAACAGTTTCGGGGCGGCGACATCATATAACTCCCGAAGTGCGGTGGCGTCCTCTTTGGCAACGCGTTCGAGCAGTTCCGTCAGCGTTTCCGGCGTCAAGTCTCGTGTATTCGCGGTCATGGAGAGTTGGGTGATGGGTGCGCGCCTATGGTACTCAATTTCCCTCTGACGTTAAATCCGGTTTTTCTCTCTTTCAGATTGCATTCGCTGCATCCATTCGACGGCTGCCTCCGTATAGGTGGGGGTAGGCGTCCTTGCGCGAGCTTGCGGCGGCACGAACAGCAGCCGTGCAGGGATGGGAGGGCGGGGGTAGCAGAGGTGACCAGTGCTGCTGCAGGGCCGGGGCATGGCCGTGCGCAGCGCCACGCCGGACTGGACAGCAAAGGTCCGGCGATCATAAGCAGTCAAGAAGGCAACAAGGTAGTGCTATTCGGCATGAGGGTCGGGCTGGCCGGCAACGTATCGCGGCCGGCTCGACCCGAATGGGTGCGGTTCGCGGGGGCGAAGCGCACCGCCGTTTTTTCCAGTTTGCCGTGTTACTTGCCCCAGCGCAGCACCAGCGGGTCGAGGCGCCGGGCAATCTTTAGCAGTCCCTCGCGGATGGCCGGGTGCATGGGCAGCAGCGGATGGCGCACGGCGTCCGAGCGGATCACGCCGCCTTCCTTCATCAGCACCTTGCAGGCGGCGAGACCGCCCTGACGGTTTTCGTAGTTGATGAGCGGCAGCCAGCGCTGATAGTGCGCGGCGGCCTGTTCCGTGTCGCCGGCAGCATACGCGTCGACGATCTGGCGGATGCCGTCCGGGTAGCCGCCCGCCGTCATCGCACCCGTTGCGCCCGCATCGAGATCGGCCATCAGCGTGATGGCTTCTTCGCCGTCCCAGGGACCGACAATCGCGTCGCCACCCAGTTCGATCAGTTCGCGCAGCTTCACCGCCGCCTGCGGCACTTCGATCTTGAAGTACGACACGTTGCGCAGCTCACGCGCCATGCGCGCCAGAAAGGCCGCCGACATCGGCGTGCCCGCGGCCGGCGCATCCTGGATCATGATCGGAATGTCGATCGCATCCGAAACCGTGCTGTAGAACTCGTAGATGCCGCGCTCGCCCACCCGGAAGGTCGCGCCGTGGTAAGGCGGCATGATCATGACCATCGCGGCGCCGCTGTCCTGGGCGCGGCGGCTGCGCTCGGCACACAGGCGCGAGCTGTAATGCGTGGTGGTGACGATCACCGGCACGCGACCGGCCACGTGCTTGAGCACCACGTCGATCAGCGTATTGCGTTCGTCATCCGAAAGCGTGAACTGCTCGGAGAAGTTCGCCAGAATGCAGATGCCGTTGGAACCCGCGTCGATCATGAAGTCGATGCAGCGTTTCTGTCCTTCCAGGTCGAGCGCGCCTTGCTCGTCGAAGATGGTCGGCGCAACGGGGAATACACCGCGGTAGATGGGCTGGGCTGAGGTGTCGGTCATGGCTGGTTGGCGTGAGTGCAGACGAACGGTAGTGGACGGTAGTGGCTCGTAATAGCTTGTAGCGGCGGGTCGTTGCGGGTACTGGACGGCGGGCATACGGTCGACACCGGCTACTATAAAGCGGACCAGCCCGCAGGCCCACACGTCTCGCTCAAAACCCCACTTCCGTCGCGGGCTTGAGGAACAGCTCGTGCACCGGCGCGAAATGCGCGTAAAGCGGCAGGATCGCGCCGCCCATCGCCCGGGCGTCCGCGCCAATGGTGCCTTCCAGCAATTGCGGACGCACCATGCCTTCCCACTCGAAGCCATCCAGCACGCGCTCGGTACGGCGAATGATTTCGCGCACCAGTTGACGGTCCAGCTCGCCGTCGATCACCACCGCCTCCAGATCGAGCAGCGCGGTCGCGTTGGTTAGCGCACCGGCAATAGCCGGGCACGCCGTGTCGAGCCACTGTTCGGTCACGCGCCACCACTCCGGTGCCAGCGCGCGATGATCGTGCGCGGCGGTGGCGGGCGCGCCGGCCTCGGCGAGCATCTGTTCGAGCACGAAACCGGAAGCGCTGTGCAGCAACTGACGCGCCGGTTTGCGGGCGCGCCCGGCGCCGAGCGGAATCGAGCCGACCGCGCCGGCGTTGTCGTGCGGGCCGCCATGCAGACGCCCGTCGATCACGAGGCCGCCGCCAATGAAGGTGCCGACGAACAGATACAGAAAGTTATGGATGCCGCGCCCCTGGCCCATCACCAGTTCGGCGGCGCAGGCGGCGGTGGTGTCCTTGGCGAATTCCACCGGCAGCCCGGTCATGCCGGCAATCCGCGTGCGGATGTCGATATCCGCCCACGCTTCCAGCGCATCGGGCGGCGCGCCCAGCAGATCGCGCCAGCCGCCGAGCCACAGCGGCGCGGCCACACCCACGCCGACCACCTTGCCCGCCCGCGCGCCGAGCGTCTCGTTGACGCGGGCCAGCTTGTTTTCGAGCGCGGGAAACAGCACCCGTGGATCGGGGTACGCATACTCCAGCACGTCGCGGCAGCAGACCTGGCCGGTGAAGTCCATTGCCAGCACGTCGAGACTGCGGCGGCCCACCTTGATGCCGATCGTGTAAGCCCCTTCAGGCCGCAGCGCAATCGGCACGGAAGGCTGGCCGATGCGTCCGCGCACGCGCGCCTGGCGCGCCAGCAAGCCGTCGTCGATCAGACGGTCGACGATCATCGACACCGTCTGCATGGACAGACGCGTGAGCCGGCCTACGTCGGCCTTCGGCAACGGGCCATGCAGGCGGATCGCCTGCAGGACGATCCGCTCGTTGAACTGCCGCATGCCGACCTGATTCGAGCCGACCGTGCGCTTGAGCGGTGAAGGCGTGCCGTGGCTGTTCATGGCCGGCCGCGCTCAACGGGGGGCGCGCGTCATGCGATGGCCTTGACGTCCGCTTCCTTCGCGCCGGTCATGATGGCAACGGCCTCCGACATATGGATGTCCTTCGTATTCACCAGCGCGGCGCGCCGGCCGAGCCGCTGGATATGGATGCGGTCGGCCACCTCGAACACGTGCGGCATGTTGTGGCTGATCAGGATCACTGGGAGACCGCGCTCGCGCACCTTGCGGATCAGTTCGAGCACCATGTTGCCTTCCTTCACGCCGAGCGCCGCCGTGGGTTCGTCGAGAATCACCACGTGCCGCGCAAAGGCGGCGCTGCGTGCCACGGCCACGCCCTGGCGCTGACCGCCGGAGAGCGTTTCGACCGCCTGGCGCATGGAACGGATGCCGATCTGCAAGCCCTTCATGTGCGCGGTGGCCTCTTCGAGCATGCGGCGTTTGTCGATCATCTTGAAGAGCGAGCCGCGCCAGCCCGGCTTGACCAGTTCGCGCGCCAGAAACAGGTTCTCGGCGATGCTCATGGCGGGCGCTACCGCGAGGTCCTGATAGACGGTCTCGATGCCTTGCTCGCGCGCATCGAGCGGGCTGCGGAATTTGACCGGCTTGCCGTCGAGCAGGATCTCGCCTTCGTCGGGTACGGTCGCGCCGGAGAGCGCCTTGATCAGCGACGACTTGCCGGCGCCGTTGTCGCCGATCACCGCCATGATCTCGCCGGGCATTACTTCGAAATCGCAACCGTCGAGCGCGGTGACGTGACCGTATCGCTTGATGAGGCCGCGTGCCTGGAGGACGGGCGTAGCAGCGACAGATTGAGGTGTGGACATGACTGACTCCTGGATCAACGAGCGCCGCGATGGGAAAGTTTGTCGGCGGCGACGGCGAGAATCACGAGGCAGCCCGTGATCAACACCTGGTACACCGACGACACGCCGATCAGCGTCAGACCGTTGCGGAACACGCCGACGATCAGCGCGCCGAGCAAGGTGCCGACAATCGACCCGCGGCCGCCGAACAGGCTCGTCCCGCCCAGCACCACGGCCGTAATACTGTCGAGGTTTTCGGTTTGACCCGCCTGCGGATCGCCGACCCCCGTGCGCGAAACCGACAGCAGCGCGGCGATGCCGTAGATGGCGCCGGCCAGCGTGTACACCGTCAGCAGGATGCGTTGCGACGAGAGACCCATCAGGCGCGCCGCTTCGGCGTTGTTGCCGAGCGCATACAGATGCCGGCCCGGCACCGTGTCACGCAGCACGAACCAGGTGGCCAGATACATCAGCAGCGTGAGCACGGTGCCGTAGGTCACGTCCGCCGGGCCGATCTTGAAGGTGTTGCCGAGGAACATGATCGCGTCGGGCAGGTTCGAGACGCTCTCGGCGTTCGAATAGATCTGCGTGAGCGCGAAGGCGATATTCAGCGTGCCGAGCGTGACGATGAAGGCGGGCAGTTTGATGCGCGTGATCAGCAGGCCATTGACCGCGCCGAACAGCGCACTCGCGCCGATGCCGCAGACAATGGCGAGGATCGGCGGCACGCCGAGATTGACCGCGAACTTGCTCATGATGATCGAGCCGAAGGCCATCACCATGCCGCACGAGAGGTCGATGCCGCCCGTCAGCACGATCAGCGTCTGGCCAATCGCGATCACCGCGACGACCATGGTCTGCTGCAGGATCAGCGACCAGTTCTGGAACGAGAGAAAGCGGTTGCTCTGCGAAATGAAGAAGGCGCAGGCGAGGACGAGGGCGATGAGCGGACCGATTTCGGCGAGAGAGGGCAGACGGTCAGTGAACCGGCGTGGGGCGCCGGCCGGCGTGGAGGGAGTCGACATGATGAATTTCCTCGATGCTAAAGCGTGGCGCAGCGGCCGCGCGGCAAGACTGTGGGAGACCCGTTTCGTACCGGTTGTGGATCCGTTGCGGACCCATTGCAGACCCGCGGGCGGGTCTCCCTGCGACCAGAGGCGGCTTATTGCCCCCAGCAGTTTTCCAGACCGAACTTCGTATCCTTGCTATCCACGCCGCTCATCGGCTTGTCGGTGATCAGCGTCACGCCCGTATCCGTGTAGCCCGAGACCTTCTTGCCGGTCTTGGCATACGCGACACCGGCTTCCACGCCGAGGCCGGCCATCTTCAGCGGATACTGCTGCGAGGTGGCAGCGATCGCGCCAGCCTTGACGTTACGCACGCCTTCACAGCCGCCGTCGATCGACACGATCATCACGCCCTTGTCCTTGCCGGCCGCCTTGAGCGCGCGATACGCGCCGGCCGCTGCCGGTTCATTGATGGTGTAGACGAGGTTGATGTCGGGGTTCTTCTGCAGGCAGTTTTCCATCGCCGTTTGACCCTTGGCCTGATCGCCGCGCGTGTCCTGGCTACAGACGATCGCCGGGTCACCTTCCTTCACGCCGAAGCCCTGCAGGAAGCCGTTGTGACGCAGCACGCCCACCGAGACGCCCGGCGCGAGATCGAGCGTGGCGATCTTGGCCGGCTTGCCGTTCATGGCGGTCTTCGCGTACTGGCCGATCAGCACGCCGGCCTTGAAGTTGTCGGTGGCGAAGAGGGCGTCGGTGGCGTCCTGCGGCTCGGTCGGCGTGTCGAGCGCGATCACCATCACGCCGGCGGCGCGCGCCTTCTTGATGCTCGGCACGATGGCCTTGGTGTCGCTCGGGGTAATCAGAATCGCCTTGGCACCCGCAGTCATCATGTTTTCGATGGCGGTGACCTGGCTGGCGTTGTCGCCGTCGAACTTGCCCGCTGCCGTCAGCAGTTTCGCGCCGTCCTTTTGCGCAGCGGCGTCGGCGCCCTGTTTCATCTTCACGAAGAACGGATTGGTGTCGGTCTTCGTGATCAGGCCGACGACCGGCTGATCGGCCGCCAGGGTGGCGCTGGCGCACCACACGGCGGAAACGGCCACGCCCAACACGGCGAGACGCCGGACCACGGGATGCCTGCGGGATGTCTGATTCATGGGAATGCTCCTCCGGGTTATTGACAACGATGTTCTGGACGACGATGTGTGCGACGGCGATGTGTGCGACGGCGATGCGATGACTCCAATCGCGATCCAAAGACGATGGGCGTGCGGCGCGCGGGTTGTTGCGCCGTGCAGCCGTTCGGTCTGCTGGATCGACTAAATCACTTTGTTTTATTTAGTACAGCAGTGGCGGAGACGGGAGTCAAGAAAGCGCTTTTGGTGCGCTGCGGCAGCCGTGACTTGCCTCATGGTGGTGCAAGACCTTACGGGAAGAGGCGCGGCGCGCGTTTGGTGCGACGCACCATGCTGTGCTGAGGATTCGGGTAAGTCTGGAGGTCAGTAGGCCTTTTTTCGTGATTTTTTTACGGACCGCGGGCGGCTCCCGCCCGTAGTTAAAGGCTTACCGGGCAACGCGGGGTAGTACGCTATATTGATTTGTTGCGTTGCGGCGTAGCGGGGTTATAATCAGGGTTATTACCTAGGTAGTTAACCTGAACAACCAAGGATCTCACCATGAGCCAGAGCACCTCCGCCACGTCCGCAACCGCTTCCACCAGCTTGCTGGGCCGTCTGGCCGCCGTCGCACGCCGTGCGCTGCAACTGCATCTGCAAACCTGCGCCGTGCTCGCCGAAGCGCATCGCCGTCCGCATTAAGCGCCAGACGCGCGGTCGCCGCGCTATTGCGTCACGCCACGCTGCACATCAGAACGACGTGCCGATCTGAAACTGGAATTTCTGGTACTGGTCGCCCGCGTGCTTCACGATGGGCAGGCCGAAGTCCAGCTTGAGCGGCCCGATTGGCGAAATCCATTCGAGACCCGCACCGTACGAGTAGCGCAGGCCGTTCGCGCCGACGCTATTGCCTTCCGTGCCCCACACATTGCCGCCGTCTACGAACGTGAACACGCGCAGCGTGCGGTCGTAGCCCGTCCCCGGCAGCGGGAACGTCAATTCAATATTGCCCACCAGCAGCTTCGAGCCGCCAATCGGGTCGCCCGTCGTGGCGTCACGCGGACCCAGCGAGCTTGGCTCGTAGCCGCGCACCGAACCAATCCCCCCTGCGTAGTAGTTCTTGAAGATCGGATAGGGTTCACCACCCAGGCCGTTGCCGTAGCCGCCCTGAAAATTCAGCCCTAGCACGAAGCCGCGCGCAAATGAGTAGTAGTACTGCGCCTGGAGATCCGCCTTGTAGTAGGTGGTGCGGGCGATCGGCGTACCGTATTCGGCATTGAACTGCGTGAAGTAACCACGGCTCGGTACCAGTGCGCTGTCGCGGTTATCGCGTGACCAGCCCAACGTGATGGGGATGTTGTTCGATACGCGTCCAAACGAGTTCACGTAGTCGATGTAGCTTTGCGGCGTAGTGGAATCCACATCGAGCCGGTTCTGTTCCACCCCCGTTCCGAAGTAGACCATGTCCGATTCGGAGAACGGAATGCCGAACTTGAGATCGGCTCCTAGCGTGATGATGCGAAAGCTGGTGTCGGTGACGTTGGAGTAGTACAGCGGCTCGCTCGTCCGGTAGTACACGTCGGTAATACGCTTGATGCCGTCCACCGTGAAGTACGGATCGACCTGCGTCACCGTCAGCGTACGGAAGGTCGTGGCGGTATTCACGTTCACCGCGAGACTCGTGCCCGAGCCGAACACGTTGTCCTGCGACACGCCTGCCGAAATGATCGGGCCTTCACCTGAGCCGTAACCCAGACCCAGCGTGATCGAGCCGGTCGGCTTTTCCGTGACCTTCACGTCCACGTCGACCTGGTCGGCCGTGCCTTCCACCGGCACCGTGGTCACGTCCACGTCCGTGAAGTAACCGAGACGGTTGATCCGGTCCTTCGACAGCGCGAGGCGGCTCGAATCGAACCACGAGCTTTCGAGCTGGCGCATTTCGCGGCGCACCACTTCATCACGGGTACGCGTGTTGCCGACGATGTTGATGCGGCGCACGTACACGCGGCGGCTCGGATCGACCTGCAGCGTGAGGTCCACCTTGTGGTGTTCCTGATCG
>NZ_QVQV01000011.1:183-198790 GCF_003429005.1 Paraburkholderia sp. DHOC27 | reverse complement strand
CGCAACAGCACACAAAAACGGCCCACAAAAAACAAAACCCCAAGAGACCGCGATCTCTTGGGGTTCCGCCGCCATTGCTGGCGGAGACGGAGGGATGCCAAATCGCCCGGAGAGCCTTTACAGTCAAGGCTCTGAGAAAACCCCTTTCCGCTACCCATACCTCTACCCATACAAAAAAAGACCCATTTTCCCGGTCGTCGGGACAGGCGAAATGGTAATTTCACCGCCCAAAACACAGTTCGAATCCCGCTTTGTCCGTCCCGATTGCCATTTGTGGTGACCAAGTTACAAACCAAAATCGTCCCGGAAACGATCGATTTGATGCATCCGCTCGTGGAGGATCGTGACGATGCCGACGTTGCCGTCGGAGAGAAGGCGCCAATAGACAAAATGATGTTCGTAACGGAAAAAATAGCCCTGAATGCCGAATTCTGCCGGGATGGGACGTGAAGGTGTTTGGTGATCAGCTATGCCATCAAAGGCATCGAACAAACCAGAAATGTAGCGATCGGCCTGCTCCGCGCCCCACCGATCGCGAGTATAGCGATAAATTTCGTCGATTCTGAAAGACGCTGCTTCCTGAACGCGAACCTGCACCTTTGGCATCCCGTCAGGCCCGGTTGCGCGCGATCACATCGGCCGCCGTCAATGGCGTATACGACGATTCGGGAGCGGCATAGGCGTGGACCAGTTCAGCCTTGAGCCGCTCGAATGCTTTCGCCTCCTTGTGTTCCTTATCGCGCCGAATCAGATCTCGAACATACTCGCTGACGTTCTCGTAGTCGCCATGTTCACCGACATTCGCGGACACAAAATCGCTGAGCGGCCCGCTGAGGCGAACCGTCATCGTGGTAGGGGTCGTCCGAGACATAGTCTGCTCCAAGTACATTGCCGTATTCAATATACTCAAAAACGAATACGAAGGCAACCGTACTACGGGGCCGTACTACGGTGCCGGATTCTTTCGGGCATCGGCAAACAAATACATCGATCTTCTCCGCGAGCTTTGCGGCAGCCGTGTACGGCACATTAATAACGGACAGTCCCATTGACTGTTCGAGACCGCCGAAAAATGAGTCCCTCTCTCATGTCGAGCGCATGACGGTGACAGAACGTCCGCCCCCGCCCCGAACACTTTCGTTCAGGATGCCCGACGGCATCTCCACCAGTGACCATCCGATATCGGGGAACTGTAACGCTGCCAATCTGAGTGCGGGGCCGAATCCGGCGTCCAGCGAGACGGAAGCGGAATATCCAATCGTCACCGATCCGGCAGTGCCCCGCGCGAGCTTCCTCGCGTAATCCCCGGCCCGTACGCAGTCGTCCACGATGGCACGCGCGAACGGCAGAAATCTCGCACCCGCCGTCGTCAGTTGAACGGTCCTGCTTGTCCTGTGGAACAGCGGAAATTCCAGTTCGGCCTCCAGCAGCCCGATCTGACGTGTCAAAGGCGGCTGCGCGACATGCAGCCTCTGCGCGGCACGCCCGAAATGCAACTCGTCGGCCAAGGCCACAAAATAGCGCAATCGTCTCAGGTCCAGCAGATCGTTCTGCCCACACGATCGTCACCTGCCTATGCGGTATGCTGCTGCGTGCTTGACCAGCCACGCTCGTCCCTCGCCGCTCCAGGCACATCCTGGCCCGGACATGACGCAACAGACGCGTTCACCGCGGGAATACCTCACACCACGCCCAGCAGCCTCCACCACATCCAGTCCAGGGGCAGGAGGGCAATCACCGTGATCGACGCAAGGCAAAGGCACAACCTCGTCCCGTCCCGCAGGGAAACGCCGCCCATATGCATCGCGATCATCATGGGCGGCGACTGGTACGGCAGGAAAACCGTTGAGAACACCGGCACCTGAAGCATCAGCACGGTGTACAGCGGCAATCCACTCGCATGCGCGAACTGCCCCGCCACCGGAGTCAGAACCGCGGGCAGTCCCGGCAATGTCGTCAGCAGTCCGATGCATACGCCAGTCAGCTCAAGCCAGATCACGTTCGCGAGCGTGTGGCTCGGCATCATATGCACCCAGTGCAGTATCAGACCGGCCGCCCAGCCCCCGAGCCCGGATTCCGAAATCAGCGCGCCGAGCCCCAGAAATCCGGCGACGTACACGAGTGGCGTAACGTGGACCTGCTCGCTGAAGTCCTTCGCCGGCACGATTCCCGTCTGCGGAAGCAGGCACGCCACGCCAGCGGCGAGGCTCACCCATGCAGGAGAGATGCCATGCCAGAAGTCGGTCGCATAGCACAGCAGCGACAGTCCAAGGATGACTGTGAGCGTCCATTCCCGTCCCGACAGCCGCCCGTCAATCGCTTCAGGCCGGGAAACAGACTCGACGCGGTCCGGAAACAAGCGGCAGATAAGCCAGACAAGGACAACGGTCTTCAGCGCGCCGAGCACGGGAAAATGCAGGAGAAAGTACGGGCCGTAATGCAGGTGGACGCCATAGAGTGACTGCGCCGCGCCAAGCAGCACCGAGTTCGGGATGTTCGCGGGCAGGATCGTCGTCGGCGGCATGTAGCTTCCCGCAGCGACCGCCATCACCAGTCCCGTGCGCCCGCGCCGTCCGGGCCCGAAACCCAGGCGGTCCGCCAGGGTCAGCGCGAGCGGCGTGAGCAGCAGGACCCGGCCCGTCGTCGACGGCATCACGAACGCGAGGGCTACGGCACCGAGCGCGACCGCGGCAACATAGTGCCCGTATGTGTCGATCCTCGCGGCCAGCAGGAAATTGCTGAAACGGCCCGCGAGCCCTGTCACACGCACCGCCACGCCCGTTATCGCGCCGCCGAACACCAGCCACCAGGCGGGAGACGAAAACCCTGCGAAAACCGTCTGCGCCGGCGCGACACTGAACAGCATCGCGAAGAGGAAAAACAGCAGCGTCGTGATGGGCTCTTTCAGCAACCCGAGCGCCCATGAACAGACCGTGAAGAACACAACGATCGCTGCCTGGGACATAGCCACCGGATAGCCGCGGATGAGCGGTACGTATCGCGTCAGGAAGAGCGCCGCCACCACCCACAGGATCAGCAGGCCCGTGCCGATCTGCTCCCCGTAACGCGCATGCACCGACCTGCGCCCGGGTTTGCGCGCAGGTCCCTCCACTTCGACCCCGGCTGCCTTCAGTTCACCCACTGTCGTCTCCCACCATCGTCTCTTCGCTCAACTGCTTTCATCATAGGCAGTTGTACAATGGCGATGATTCGACTGACAGACATCTTCTTACGAAAACATGCCACGACGCGATACCTGGGATCCGCAGCCCAAGAGAGTGCCCACCCGCAAGGAGCCGGTCATGGCGCACCTGCGCCTGCCGCCGCCGGACGGCATCATCGAGTGGCACCGGCACACCTGGGGGCAGCTCGCCTGCCCGCGGGTCGGGAGCATTCGTGTCAGCGCGCCCGGGATGATGTGGATCGTGCCGCTCTGGCGTGCGGTGTGGATTCCGCCCGGCATCGACCACCAGGTGGTCATGCTCGGGCACGTCGAGTTTCACGCGCTCTATATCGAGCCGGGTGCATCGCCGCTGCCGCCCGATGCGTGCTCGGTCATCGAAGTTTCGGACCTGATGCGCGTGCTCACCGAATCGGTCGCCGGCAGCGCGCCGGCTTCGCCCCGCCACCGGTCCCTCGCCATGCAGCTGCTGCTCGAGGAAATCCGCGAGGCGCCCACGCTGCCCCTGGGCCTGCCCTTGCCCACTGAACGGCGGCTGCGCACGCTATGCGCGGCCATGATGGAAGAGCCCGGCTCGGACCGCACGCTCCAGGAATGGGCCCGCGTGGTCGGCGCGAGCGACAGGACGCTGGCCCGGCTTTTCCAGGGCGAGCTGAATACGAGCTTCGCAATCTGGCGCCGTCAGCTCAGGCTCTCACGCGCCATCGACCTCATCGGCCGGGGCGTCCCTTTGCACGTGGTCGCAGCTGAACTCGGCTATGCGAATGCGCCGGCCTTCTCCACCATGTTCCGGCACGCACTCGGCTTCCCGCCTTCACAGCTCGCGGGCACGTCGGGCGCGCGACGCCTGTAATCGATCATCGGGACCCCTTCATGCGCGCCGCGTCGCGAAGCTCGCCGCCAGCACGGTTATGGGCACCGCGGGCTACGATGGATCCCTCTTCAGTCAGGAGCAAGCCGTGAAAGTATCCGCTGCCGCGAGTTCACGCCAGACCGCGCGTGGGGTGCGCTCGACATCGCGACGATGCAGGGCATCAGCGTACGTCTGCACTGGACAGACCAGCCGCACCGGTGGCATGTGAACGACGGCGAAGAGATCTTCGCCGTGCTCGATGAAACGTAGACATGCATTATCGTGAGGCGGGCGAAGAACGGGTCGTCACGCTGGCCGCCGGAGATGTCTTTACGCGGGAGTTGGCTGCGAACACGTCGCCCATCCGCGGGGCGAGGCGCGCATTCTCGTTGTTGAGCGCGAAGGCAGCGTCTGACTGACGGCACCAAAGGGGACCGGGGGGAACCTGCATCTGCGTTTCTCACCGGTCACTTCTTCATGCGCCTGGCTTGACGACCCGTTTCGCGCGCACTGGCGTGCCCTCGACGCGGTGCGCGGGTCACTCCACAACCCTGCAGATACCCCAGGCGGTTCTGAGGATGTCACCGGTGCGCGGCACGGTATCCCCGGCCGGGCGCGCAAGGAAGGTCACGACGTTTCCGTCCCGATCCGTGTATGGCCCGATGTCCACCACCTCAAGCTCGAACACGTCCGCATGGATGCGCGAGCCGATGGATGCGCTTGTTCGCTCCCGCTGCGCCAGCGCGGTGGCAAGCGTTAACCGCCGGGGCTTGTCCGCTGCCCGGGGAACGTCCACGAATTCACTCTCTGGCTGCACAGGCATCGCTATGTCACGCTGCTTTCGTTGCTTGAACGGGTGGCTATTGTAGCAAGCACGCGCCCTGCGACGAGCCCGCGGCGGTGCCGCCGGGGATTCTCTCATCAGCAGCAATGGCCATCGCGCGGTCGCCTGATTCATCCCATGCCGTCACACCGTTCGCACCCGTTACCGGCGCCGCGACAGTAATACGCGGCACGGCAGTTTCCCCTGATGGACTGACCCGGGATGCAAACCGCGTGGAACGTCCACGGACGATGAGCCCTGCACCGGCTTCCGGTTGCGGATCTGGCCGTTTCGCCCACGATGACCCGACTGACGGGCGATCGTGTTGCATGTGACGGCCAGCGGGACGTCTCCCGCCACTCACGTTGCGGGCCGGGCTTTCGTGCCTTCGCACCGGGCCGCCTGCGGCGTCCCGGCCCTGCCGGGCATCAATCCCTGACGCAACCCCCTTTTAACCCCTGAAAGACCTGGTCAGGTGGAGGCCGCACAGGCGGCCCCCACGATCGCGCTCGCCGCGCGGCGGCTCATCCCGGTCAAACCCGGAGCTTCGCAGCCGCCTGCCCCCTGAGTTCCCGCCCGACACCCGCGACCGTAGCCGATGGCCGCCCGGTGTCAAGGGACGAGGGACCGTGTTGCCCGCACCCCTCCCTCGCCTTTTTCCTTGACACCGGGCGGCCATCGGCTCCTTCAGTCGCACGGGCGCGAACTCAGGGGACTGGCGGCAGCACTGCCAACCCCGGGTTCCACCGGGACGAGCCCAACCCCTACGAGGCGGGCGGAATCTTGGGGCCCGGTCAGCGCAACACCCCTCAACCTTTTTGCTGTGGAGAGTGTCATGCAACTCGCTTCCTCCTTCCGTTACGGTTCCCCGATGCTCCGTTCCGACTCGCCGCTGTCGGACGACCAGATCCGCCGTGTCGCTCCCTCGATTTTCGCGGACGGCAAGCACGAAAGCCGCTCCGAACGCTACACCTACATTCCCACCATCGACGTGCTGCGCGGTCTGCGCAACGAAGGCTTCCAGCCGTTCATGGTGTGCCAGACCCGCGTGCGCGATCAGGACAAGCGCGAATTCACCAAGCATCTGATCCGCATGCGTCCTGCGAGCGAAATTACCGGCGAGGACGTCAACGAAGTCATCCTCCTCAATTCGCACGATGGGTCCAGCGGATTCCAGTTACTCGGTGGCGTCTATCGCTTCGTCTGCCAGAACGGGATGGTTGCGGGCGAAACCATCGGCGAGGTCCGCGTCCCGCACAGGGGCAACATCGTGCAGAACGTCATCAACGGCGCGTTCGATGTGCTCGACGGCTTCGATCTGATCCGCGAACAGAAGGACGGCATGAAAGCCGTCACGCTCGACCGCGACGAACAGTACGCGTTCGCGCGCTCCGCCCTCGCGCTGCGCTACGACCCGTCCGACACCGAAGCACCCGCCCCCGTCACAGAAAGCCAGTTACTCGCCCCGCGTCGCTTCGAGGACCGCCGGGACGACCTCTGGACCGTATTCCAGAGAACGCAGGAAAACCTCACCAAGGGCGGCCTGCACGGACGCTCGCGCAGCGGACGCTCCATGTCCACGCGTCCCATCACCGGCATCGACCAGAACGTGAAGCTCAACCGAGCGCTGTGGATGCTGGCTGACGCCATGCGGCAGATGAAAGTGTAGCGACCACCGGGCGGCGCACCACGCCGCCGACCATTCATTGATCAGGACTCCTTTCCGGGTCAAGTCCTGACTCATCCCGCAATGCGGACCCGGAATCTTCTTTCCAACTTTCTGGAGCCAGTCATGCAAGCCCAAGTCGAAACCCCTGTCGTTGACACCGCCCACCCGGCCACGCCGCTTGAAACCAGTTTCGGCAACGAGCAGCCTGTCGTCGCCGTGCCGTATTCGAGCCTGCACCCCTCGCCGCTGAACGCCCGCACCCGACCGCTCTCGGGCATTGAGGGCCTCGCCGCGAACATCCGCGCCAAGGGCCTGTTGCAAAATCTCGTCGTTCACGAAATGAAGGGCGGGCGCGGCAAGCAGCGAAAATACGGCGTCTGCGCGGGCCAGCGCCGCGAAGCCGCGCTCGACCTCCTGTATGCGCAGAAACACATCGCCGCCGATTACTCGGTGCCGGTACGCATCGTCAGCGATGGCGAAGCCCTCGCCATTTCGCTGATCGAGAACAGCGAACGCGAAGGACTCGATCCGTTCGACGTGCTGCGCGCCTACCGGATGCTGGCCGAGGAAGGGCGCAGCGTCGATTACATCGCTGCGCTTTTCTCCGCGTCGCCGCTTACCGTGAAGCGCCGCATGAAGCTCGCCAACGTGTCACCAAAGCTGCTCGGCCTGCTGCGCGAGGACGCGATCACGCTCGACCAGCTTGCCGCCCTCGCCCTCGCGGATGACCATGAAACGCAGGAACACATCTGGTTCGATGCGAACGAGTGGCAGCGCCAGCCGAACTATCTGCGTCAGGCGATCACGCGCGCCGAAATCGATGCGAGCCGCAGCCGCCTCGTGCGCTTCGTGGGCCTCGCCGCCTATGAAGCAGCGGGCGGGTACGTGAGGCGTGACCTCTTCAGCGATGATGAGAACGCCGGTTACATCGCAGACGCCGAACTGCTGCAGAAGCTCGTCGCGCAGAAGCTCGATGCCGCTGCAGAAGAAGTGCGCGCCGAAGGATGGGGCTGGATCGAGACACGTGTCGAGCGCGACTTCCTCGAACTGAACCGCTATGGCAGGCTTCGCCCGGTCCAGCGCCCGTACACGGATGACGAGCAGAAGCAGATGGATGCCCTCACCGCACAGCAGGACGAACTGGCTGAAAAACTCGAAGCCCTTTCGGAGGACGACGAGAGCGCCTACGAGGAAGCCGACCGCCTCAACGAGGAAATCGAACGCGTCAATGCGGCGCTCATCGCCCTCGAAAGCGTCGCACTGGTATGGGACGAAACGCAGATGGCCGGGGCGGGCGCATTCGTCATCGTCGGACCGCAGGGTGAACTGGTCATCGAGCGCGGCCTCGTGCGGCGCGAGGACGCCAGCGTCCTCGAAGCGGCGGGCGCAGACGTGACCGGCACGCCCGAGGCACAGGCGCACGATCCGGTATCCGCACAGGCACCGAAGCTCCGGCCTATTCACAACGCGAAGCTCTGCCAGCGCCTCACCGCCCACCGTACCGCCGCCATCCATGCAGAACTGGTCGCGCAGCCCACCGTGGCGCTCGCTGCCCTGCTGCACTACCTGGTGCCAAAGGCACTGCCCGAGCACTTCGGGCGCACGTCCGCGCCCGACTTCCTCGCGCTCACCGGCACCAATAACCAGGACAGCCTGTTGCGGGCCGCAGACGACCTGGGCACCAGCCCCGCGTGGAGCGCCGTCGAGGCGCAACGTGCGCGGTGGATCGCAGAATTGCCCGCGAAGCGCGCCGACCTGCTGCCCTGGCTTGTCCAGCAGGACCCCGGCACGACCCTGCTTGATCTGCTCGCGTTCTGCACCGGCACCCTGCTCGACGGGATCACGGGCGAAGAACGACCCCATGCGATCAACGCGCTCGCGGGGGCGCTGAACCTCGACATGACGCGGTACTGGACGCCGACCCGCGCCACATATTTCGACCACGTCAGCAAGGCGCGTATCGCCGAAGTCATCGCCACCGCCGTGTCACCGAAGGCCGCAGCCGACCTCGAAAAGATGAAGAAGGCCGACGCAGCGGCCGCCGCCGAACTGCGGCTCGCGAAAGTCACCTGGGTGCCGGAAATCTTCACCGACCGGGAAATTCCCGCCGTCCCGTCCTGGAGTGGCCGGGATGGCGAGGAGGACGAGGAGGACAGGGACGAAGACAACGACAGCGGCACGGACGGCGATGGCGCAGATAGCACAGACGGCACCGACGCACAGGACGGCGACGATGCCGCTGCGGAACCCGGCACCGGAGCGGAGCACATCAACGACACGCCACCCGATACGGCACCCGTGAACGCCCCAACCAGCCCGCACTCGCCGTGGCCCTTCCCGACTGCTGACGGCGTGAGCATCGGACAGTCCGGCCCGCTCTCGGCCTGACGGCAATTCCCTGCGAACCCTGCCCCGTTGCCTGGGCAACGGGGCAGGACAGGCGGCACGGCCTTGAGTCCTGTCCACGGGTCACGGCCTGCTGCCTGCGCACCTGACCTCAACAGGAGCAATATCATGTTCAACCGCATCCGCATGACCGTGGTCGCGATCAATGCTGAAGGCTCGCCCGACCTCTATCTGACCTTCGTTCACGCCACTGACCTGCAATACGGACACGGTCTGCATTACGACATGGCAATCGCGCGCGCCGAGGACGAAGGCTATCGCGCCCCGATGATTGCGTTCGACCACAATGACGCGGCCGCTGGGGCGCTTCGCCATGCCCTCGCTTTCATGCGGGGTGAAACCGACGAAGTCTGAGCCGCGCGGGCAGACGGCTCGCCGTTCTGCCCTTCGCAGCCCGTGACGCGCCTGCCAGCCACAGGGGCGGCCTTCGGCACCCCAACGGCCTGACGGCTCGCCGCACGGACAAAAACGCTTGATGTTCCCGCGCAACCGCGCGTGAATGATGTCGTCGCAACCGTCTTTCAAACGCAACCGGGAGATCATCGTGAGCATGCCCGACCTGCCAGCCGCCGCAAGACGGCAGATCGCTGAAATCGCCAGGACCACGCCCGGCATCGAAACCCTCGAAACCCGCTACGCTGACCGGCTCGACTTCCATGACACCGCCGTCTGGTCCATCAAGGCCGCACTTGAAGCCGCCTACCTCGCCGGGGCCGCCGCCGCGAAAGAGATGGCACGGCAGGGCGGCACAGCATGAACACAACTGCAGCCACCGGAACGGGCCAGGGGCATCTGAGGCGCGCCGGGCAAGCGACGGGCTCGCGCCGACGGGTGTCCCGTACGGCCTGTACCCTCCAGGCTTCGTGATTCACTGCCGCCTGGCGGCGCGCGGCACCGGCGAGGTGTCGCCTGCCCGGACAGGCGGCGAGCCGTCCGCCTGTGCCCAATGAATGCCAGCCCACCAGCCAGCCACGCCGCCCGCGCCCGCCGCCAGCAGCACGACGACCAGACCGCCCGCCACCAGGCCGTAACACGCCCTTACCAGGCGTCGCATGGCGACCCGCTCGAATGACGCGAGTGCCGCGTCGAGCCGTTGCCGCTGCTCACGAGCCGAGGCTGCCGCCGCTCCCACGATCCGGTTTCCGGCAACACGCGCAATCTCGTTTGCCGCCCGCTGCGTGAGCGCCGACAGCGCCTTATCGTTCAGTGCCGCAAGCGCCGCCCGGTAGCGCGCCTCGTGCTCGGCGGTCATCCTCTCCGCCAGCGTGATCGTTTCCTTGCAGCGTGCGAGCGCCTCGCGGTGCTGCACCATCAGGGCCTGCGTCGCCGCGTACGCTTCGGCGCGGGCGGCATCGACGCCGCCCGCGCCCGCCTCCCGGATGCGCTCCGGTATCGCCTCGTAGAGGCGCACGTAGTATTCGAGCACCGCCAGCACCGACCACAGGGCATCGTTGTCCCGCAGGTTCAGCGCCGCCGACACGCGGCGCATGCGCAGCAGGCTTGCGTCATCCGGTGGTGCGCCGCTCACTTCGAGGAAAAGTCGCTCGAGCGGATCAGCGGGACGCGTGCGACGTGAACGCCGTTCACGCATCGCCCGTCACCTGCGAGAACATCGCGTCGTAGCACGCCCGCCAGCGCAGCAGTTCAGCGCGCTGCCCGATGGGCAGGGTTTCGACCGCCTTGCGTACCGACAGTCGCTGGCTGCGCAGATCATCGGCCACCCGGTCCGCGAGTTCGGGAAAATCCAGCGACCGGCCCTTCGCCTCGATGCTTTTGCGCAGCTTCGAATCCTGATACAGCACGAACCGTTCAGGCGCACCGTAGTAGCCATTGCGCACGACATGCACCGTCGCATCCGGGAACGTCTCGCTGAACTGCCGCAGCAGTTCGAGACTGTCGCGCTGCCGGTTGATGACCCAGAAGACGACGAGCCGACGCCCGAGTTCATCGAGTGTGCTGCCCAGTGTCGCGCCGTAGCGCGTAACCCCATCCTGGTTGCGCGCCGCCGTGCTGACCACCACGACCGCATCGCGATGCCCGTCGCAGTAGTTCACCATGTCGATCCAGCCGCCCGCCGTGTCCAGATCGAACGATGCACACGCAATCTCTTCGTGTACTGCGCGCATCACGTCAGGATTCGACGTGTCGTTTTCCACCAGCACAGTATTCACGCCCCGGCGCTGCAGGTGATCCACGAGCGCGAGCGCGACCACGCTCTTGCCGACGCCGCCTTTGCCACCGCCGACGAGATAGATGGGGTTGACTGTCGTGTCGACTGTCTTGTTCATGGTGACTCCCTACAGGTCGTCGGTGTCGGGCCGGATTGCAAATCCGAGCGTGCCCTGCACCGGCATGGGTTGTCCGGTTACGGTCCTTCCCCCATCCTTGCGGACCTGATTCTGACGCGGTGGACTGTCAGGCGAACGCGCCACTGATGTGCCTGGCGGTGCCGCTGCTCTCCCGCCTGACGCCGCGCGTGTACCGTTCGCGCCGCCGCCCTTCCCGGCTGCACGCAGCCCGTACCGGATAGCGCCCGCCGTGATGTCGATTCCATGCGACTTCGCATGCTCCGCGATCTGCTCCAACGTGTAGCCCTTCGCCTGCGCCGCGCGTACGCGTGCGCGCATCTCTTTCATCGCATCGCGCACCGTGACGCCGCGTTCCGCATCGGGCTTCTCGGGCAGCGCGTCGAGCGCACGGGCAAACGATTCCCATTGCGACTTCGTATAGACCCTCGCGACAGGCATTGTCACCCTCCCATGCACACCTTCCTGCGCGCCGTTAACACACCGACCTGTCACCATCCTGCGCACAGCAAACGCACCCGTCAACTACCTGTTTTCGCGCAGCAAACAGATACGGGAACGCATGGGACGTCATGGGAAGCGGTGAGCACAACGCACTTTTTAACGCCTGTCGTACACGCGCGACACATGCGCTATTGATGCCCCGCATTGACGCCCCGTTACGCATCGAGGTTCGCTCGCGCTACGCACCGGGTACGCATGGTGTGGCCTCACGCTACGCACGGACGTCGATCATCGATAGGCAATGGATGAGTATCGACAGCGCAAGATCAGCGAACGTGGCAGCGACGTGGATCGGACATCCATAACACCCGACCTGTAAATGGCCTGCGACGCGGCGACGCCAGACCTGCACCCGGTATCGCGCCGTTTCTGCACACGTCACACGTGCGTTTAGCATGACGACATACGCACAATCGTGGGCATGCCATGCGCAGGGAATGGACCGATAAACGCGAAACTACTGCGCACGGGAAGCGCATCCGTTTGCGCACCGGCATACGCATTTCGTTTGCGCCCGAAGCGAGACCTCTGCGCAGCGGTTTCGCACGGCCTTCGCACACGGCTCGTACGCCATTCGGACGCGATACTTCGGGGCCTGAACAGAGGTTTACGCCGTGACGGAAACCTCTGCGCAAAACGTTTACGCCGGGCGACAAAAAATGCACCGAAAACACGGTATTGCAGGATAGGCTCGCGCCGGTTTCGGGCGCCACGCGCAAACGTTACGCCGTAACGGGGAATTGGTTAGCGCTTGTGCGACGTGCTGGCAACATGGGCGCCTGAGTTGCCAGTCGAACTTAGTCCAATGCATGGGACACATGCTTGCATAGCGGTTTATCAACGCGCGCATCACCCATCGGTCACATCGTCGCTTACGCGACAACGTCAGCCGATTCGAAAACGTTCGCGTAAGGGCACTCGCGTCGTCTCGTATACCGGCCACCAAGGACACCTGGCCGGTGACGTCCCCTTCCGATTATGTGCAGCGACCATCCGGGGTACAGGATTGCCTTTTGCGATTTCGTCGCTAGAGGTCGCGCAATGTCGCAATGTCTGCGAGGCGTAGGGTCTCGTCCGAGCTGCGAGAATCGACCGTCAGTTAAATTGACGGTTCGATATTGAGCAAGCGAGGAGCGTCCGCCGTCTGCGAACCCGCCAAGATCGACCAAGAGCACTCAGGTCATTCATATAGAGCGAATCACTGCGCGTCGAGGCCTTTCACAGTCGCGCTCAGACAGCTAATTTGAGCCTCCACAATTTCCGCCCGCGAGATCACCTCTTCGCAAGCCTTCGTTGGATGCAACCGACCGTCCAACGCACGCTGGAACAGTTTGAAGCACAGCGCGGATTCGATCGCGCGAATTCGTCTCCGCACCACGGTCGGATCGACGTTCAGGCGTCGTCCGGCTCCCGCATAGCCGCCACCACGGGCAACCGCAAGGATGTAACGGAGATGGCTCCAATCAATAGGCGGCATCTTTTTCAGCTAGACGGAAATTCTTCGCGTTGAAAGTACGGGTCATCCGTCAGATGCGGCTTCTTTCGCCATATGACCGTAGTCAGGAAAAATTTGCGTGTACAAGTCTTCCCCGAAACTGGTCTGAAGCGGCTCCCCTGGAGATACTTTGAACGTTCGCTTACCGCCTTCGCGCCGATCCGCGCGAAGAAATACAGCTTGATCTTTCATGGCTTCGTAAAGACCATGGGAAAACTCATACATATGCGTCACGAAAAAGACCTTCACGCGCCGTTCCACCAGTGCCTGTACTATCTGCCGCGCGACCTCCGAACCCTCGCGCTCGTTGGTCGCAGCAAAGGACTCGTTGAAGAGCACGACCGAGTCTGGGCGTACATGCTTCGCGATCGCGTCCATTCGCAGTAGTTCCTCGTCGAATTTTCCGCTCGTCATGGACGCGTCTTCCTCACGCTTGTAGTGCGTGAACAGCCCATCACACACGTTCGCGCCGAAGGACGTCGCGCCAACCACCATTCCAGCCTGCATCATCATCTGGGCGAGACCTATACTACGCAGGAAGGTTGATTTACCTCCTTCGTTTGCGCCGGTCACCAGAATCAGATCTGCTCCGTCTGCGTGCGCATCGTTGGGAACAACGGTCTGGATCCGCAGCGACAGACATACGTCATAAAGACCCATACACGAATGCCGGCGCTCTTGTACTGGCGAGGGAACCGGATAGCACACGGGCCGATTTTTGGCGTCGAGGTCGCTGATAAGATTGAGGCAACCGAGATAGAAGGCCAGTTCAGACCGAAGCATACGAAAAAAACTCAGTACGTGATCGACAGACTGAGCGACGGCGTCTGCTGCGAGGTTGATGCCCCGGACGCGTAATACCGAGAGCGCCCGGGCACCCGCGTCATCCCGCTCCGCGATATGGAAGGTCAGCGAAGGCGGCTTGCGTCCAAAAAATCTTTTGAGTACGTTGCCTTCGGCTTGATCAGGCATACGCAGGATGTATGAAGTCCCCTTGTTTCCCCGGCCAAGCGCGGCGCTGATCAATGTGCCCTTGCGAAATTCCAGTTCCGTCAGATGTCTCCGCAAAGTTTTCAAATATTCGTCAGCGAGTTCCCGCTGGATCATGGTAAAGAATGTGATGAAACCTTCGGAGCGAAACCTTCCGATGGACAGATCCGCCAAATCGCGCAGTTTCAACAGCACGGACATAAAGGCCTGCATCAAGTCTAGTGCGGTCATCAGCATCGCGTCCGGGTAGACAAATAAACCGAACTGGCTCCTCTTCTTTGTTTCTATCGCTTCAATCGAGACGCGGTACAACTCACGCACTGTGTCCGGGTTGGCCACACAATCGCGCAGCACGTCCTGCCGGTACGTAATCTGCTGCGGCTCCCTCAGACTTGTCATCACGGCCGTTTGCACAACGTCGAACAGGAAGCCGTCGTCGTGAGCCATTGCGGCAAACAGCGTCTTCAGTTCGAGATCGTCGATAAGTCCGTCGGAACCCCATGGCAGATCCCCGTCGACCAGGAAATCCTGATCCCTGTACATCAGATGTGCTTTCATGGCTGGATCAGTTCTCAGGATTCAGAAGGCGTAGAGCCGGTAGTCAGACCGATACTGGCGCCCGCAAAAGCTCGGCAATCAAAACTCATTTAGCGCTCCTCGAACTGTCGTTCGTTGCCCACGGAACAGCGGGGCCGGGATTGGCTTTATTCAGTTTTCTTTCTAAACCGCACCGCGCATTCCCCCAGCGATCACCTGTGACGGACAATCCTACAAACGTCCCGTCGCCGCGAAAGCGGTTTTCCCTAGGCAACTACCATACGCTTAACTTGGTGTGTCGGCTGACGGCAGGGGCCATGTCTCAGGCGTAATTCGGTCAATGGCTGACAGAGTGTCTGTTTCTGTTGCAATGTAACAGTGGTTACATTAATATCGTTCTAACCAATCGCCGACACCGGATCTGCCCCCTATACGCACCGTAGTGCGCTCCGGGGATTCAGGCACCTGTAAAGCTGATCTCTGCAGCCCCGGTTTCGCAAGACTAGCCACTGTCGCCGAGACGATAAGGATGCCTAATCTGGAGTCTGAATTCGTAAGTCTGGCGAACGATCTCTGCTGGCCCCTCCCGCGAGATGCCGAAATCACGCGTGGCGCTCCCGGAAGCTGGCACCCGGAAGTTTGTCGCCGATCCCGGGACGATCACAGTGCTGCCCTAACTGAAACTACGTCAGGAACGTCATGACCAGATTGACTGTACTCACCTACAACACCCTGTTCGCAGGTCGCGACGATCGCGACGACCGCCGCGCTGAGGCGCAAATCGGACTGATCAATGAAGCCGGGCCCGATGTCTTCCTGATGCAGGAGGCCCGGGGGTTCGATGCCCATGGTGGCGCATGGCTCTACTCGCTCGAAGAGCGAATCGGTATGCGCGGCTTTCTCGCCGTCGCACCACGGACTGGACAGAATGTCGCCATCTTCATCCGCGAGCCACTCAAGCCGCTGAGCTTCGAGACTGATGGAGACCACTTCCACCACACGCTGGCCACGCTCGAGGTTGCCGCCCCCGGCATCGAATTGCCTTTAACATTCATGAGCGCCCATCTGTGTCCCAACGGCCGCCAGATCCGACGTCGCGAAGCCGCATACCTCGCCGTGCAGGCCGCACCGGACCGACTCACACTTCTTACTGGGGACTTTAACTCGGCATCGCCCCACGATCCGGAGCCCCATGACTGGGCTGAACTCGCGCCCCATCACCGTGCGCGCTACCTCGCTGATGATCTTGTGGGCATCGATCGGAGCGTCCTCGCACACCTTGAGACGGCGGGATGGGTCGACCTCGGTCATCGCCTCGATCCGAACAACACGCCGACTGTCCCAACCGCGGCCTACCGCAACGTCGAGTTCGCGACCATGCGTTGCGATTACCTGCTGGCATCCGCCGCTCTCAGCAAGGCGGCCCGCAGTTATGGGGTCATCCGCAATGACATCGCTGACAGGGCTTCCGACCACTATCCGGTGCTTGTGACCTTCGAGTTGTAACGTATGAACAGGCGCAATCACCACGTGCCGTATCTGATGCCGCTGGCTCAGCGGATCAGCTGCGAGCAGTCGAAAAAAGAGAACGAAGAGATGAGTCAACAGGACGAGTCAACGATCGCTGCTGCGCCCGGCACCCCGCAGTCAGGCTGGCTTAACCGCACGGTCGCCGGTGCAGGCCTAACTAGCGCGCTGGGCGACTTCTGCTACGAAACGACCACTGTTATTCTGCCCGGCTTCCTTGCCGCCCTTGGCATTCCCGCCGCGATGCTCGGCATCATTGAAGGCATTGCCGATGCGGTGGCAGCATTCACGAAGATGATTTCGGGCTACCTCGCCGACAGGTTGGGCCATCGCAAAATGCTGGTCCTCATTGGTTATAGCCTGACACCGCTTGGCCAGGTACTGATTGCGCTGGCGGCAGGATGGCCCTTATTGCTGCTCGGGCGCTCGGTGTCATGGTTCGGCAAAGGTCTGCGCGGCCCGCTGCGCGACGCCATCGTGATCCAGGCCGTCTCGCCGGAGACGCGCGGTCGCGCGTTCGGATTTCATCGCGCGGCGGACACTGTCGGTGCCGTGCTGGGTCCATTACTTGGCGTGGCCTTGCTCGGCTGGGCGAGACACCTGCCGTGGCTGGACACAGCCGGCCCCTTCCGCTTAGCCCTGTGGGCGTCCGTGATCCCGGGGGCGCTCGCTGTTGTATCCTTTCTGACGCTCGTGAAGGATCCTGAGCACTCACCGAACCCGGCGCTGAAATTCTTCACGTCACTGCGCGCCTTGCCGTCCCAGTTCAGACGCTATCTTGCCGCGGTCGGCATTTTTGGAATCGGCGACTTCTCTCACAGCCTGCTGATCCTTGCTGCCACGACGCTGCTCGCGCCCAGACTGGGCACCGTCGAGGCGGCGCAGGTGGCGGGTCTGCTGTACGTATGGCGCAATGTCGTTCAGGTCGCCGTTTCCTATCCCGCAGGCGCCGTGGCAGACCGGCTTGGACACCTTCCGGTATTGATCGCCGGGTATGTGCTGGGCGCACTCACTGCAGCGCTGACCGCAGTCGCGTTCTGGGTGCACGTGGACAGCGTGCCGCTCCTCGCTTGTATCTTTTTCGTCGCGGGCCTGTATGTCGCCATTCAGGAAGCGCTCGAGTCGACAGTTACGGCAGAAATGGTTCGATCCGATACGCTTGCCGTCAGTTACGGCGCACTTGGCACGGTCAACGGCATCGCCAGATTCGTTTCCAGCGCAATGGTCGGTACGGTCTGGACCGCGCTTTCACCGATGCTCGGCTTCGCTGCGGCGGGCGTGTTAATGGCAGCGGGAACACTCGCGCTTGCCTGTTCCGGAAAGAAGGCGTAAAGCCAAACGCAAAAGCGGAGGGAGAGTCTGCTATATGTCTTGCCCAAGACTGCCGTTCCGTTTCTTTATACATGTTACGGCCGCTACACTATAATCAGCCCAATGAAATCAACCCAGAACTGGCTCCTACTCACCTACAAGGTTCCCGCGGAGCCCGCAAAGAAACGTATCGCCCTCTGGCGCAGGCTCAAGGGGATGGGCGCTGTTTACCTCCAGAACGGGGTCTGTCTGCTGCCCCGGACCGATGATCATGTCCGGCGCCTGAAAATCATCGAGAACGAGATTGCGGAGATGAGCGGCGACTCCCTGCTCCTTGAAACGGTAGCGCTCGACCGTGCCCAGGAGGAGAAGGTGCTTGGACGTTTCAAAGCGGATCGGGATGAGCAGTACGTCGAATTTCTCGACAAATGCAAAGACTTCGAGGGAGAAATCGCCAAGGAGACGGCCGCTAACCACTTCACTTACGCGGAACTGGAAGAGAACGACGTCGACCTGAAAAAGCTCCAGCTCTGGCTTGAGAAAATCGGCAAGCTGGATTTCTACGGCGCGCCGCTCGCGGCCGAGGCACATAAACGCCTGCAGGAGTGCGAGGCGCTGCTTGAGGCGTATGCGCAGCGTGTTTTTGAGTCCCATGATGAAAATCGCTGACCGGCGCCGGCCGGGCTTCCAGGCAATGCCTGGCTCGCGTTTTGTTTTCAGGCGTCAACGGTAAGAGCGTATAAACCCCAAACATCCTCTGCTCATGACCATTCTGAAGGACTCCTCAAAAGAGGGCACCCCCGCCAGTCGTGTCGCAATGCGTTTTGTGCTGCTGATCGGTGTATTGAGTTTTTTCGCTGATCTCACACACGAAGGCTCGCGCAGCATTCTCGGTCCTTTCCTTGCTTCGATGCAGGCGAGCGCATTTGTGGTGGGCGTCGTCACCGGCTTTGGTGAGCTGGCGGGATACGGACTGCGCTACTTTTCCGGGCGCTTCGCTGATGCCACGGGGCGCTTCTGGCCCACCGCGATTATAGGATATCTAGTGCAGATGTCAGCAGTGCCGGCGCTTTCGCTCACACATACCTGGCACAGCGCTGCGTTCTTCATCATCCTGGAGAGGATCGGACGTGCCATCCGCAACCCGCCTCGCGACGTCATGCTATCCCATGCGGCGAAACACATCGGCGGTTATGGATGGACATTCGGAATCCATGAGGCATGCGACCAGTTCGGCGCCATGTTCGGACCGCTACTAATGGCGGCGGTCCTTTCATACCACGGTAGCTACCAGCTCGCGTTCACCGTGCTGCTGGTCCCGGCGGTACTTAATCTCATTTTCGTGCTAATTGCGCGCTTGCTGTATCCCCGCCCCCAGGACCTGGACGAGAATCAGGCGTCAGGCACCGGTCAGACGCGCTTCCCCGGCAAATTCTGGGTCTATCTTTCGGGTGCCTGCCTCGTGGCCGTGGGCTTCACCGATTATCCGCTTCTGGCCTACCACTTCACTCACACGGGCACCGCGTCGACGCAATGGATCGCAGTTTTCTACTCCGTCGCGATGGCAGTGAGTGGCACGTCGTCGTTGCTGTTCGGTCGCCTCTTCGACCGGTATGGCTTTCGGGTGCTCATCGTCCTGACTCTGCTCGCCTCCCTTTTCGCACCGCTAGCATTTCTCGGAAATTTCTGGCTCGCCCTGGCTGGCGTTGCGATCTGGGGTATGGGCATGGGTGTGCATGAATCGATCATTCCGGCTGCAGTGACACCGATGGTGCCAGGACAACACCGCGCCGCTGCGTTTGGTCTGTTCACAGCGGGATACGGCATTTTCTGGTTCATCGGCAGCGCCGCAATCGGTTTCATTTACGATCATTCGGTTGCCTGGACAATCACGTTCTGCATGGTTTCACAGTTGTTGGCAGTTCCGATATTCGTCTGGGTGGGCCGGCATCAGGCGCCTTTGCAAAATCGCACATAACGCTTTGAATGAAGCGGCCGTATTGCCCAACCCAGTAGGTATCACGGCCGCTAAGACGTTGGTGCCTCGTGCTTAACCAGCGCTGGACGTTCAGATGCAAATCGACGGCGCGCCCGATACAATGTTCCTTCGGAAATTGGCCTGTCCCAGATGTCATGAAGGTGTCTCAGTCGCAATCTTTTGTTAAAGAATCCTCCTACGCCGAGACGGCAGGCGAATCCACTCTGCGCGCGACGCAACGCTGCATGAGAGAAACGGTGACGAGGTCAGACATTGCCGCTGCGCTTTGTACACGGATCGGAATAAACCGGCAGGAAGCGCAGGAGCTGACAGATGCATTTTTTGACATCCTAAGCAATACACTCGAAAGAGGCGAGAACATCAGTCTGTCGAGTTTCGGCGCATTCCGTCTTCGCGAAAAAGGCCCTCGTGCAGGGCGCAATCCCAGAACGGGCAAGCCGGTTCCGATCGAGGCCCGCAGGGTGGTCACCTTCCTTTCGAGCAGGACACTCCGAGCCCGCATCGGGCGTGCGCAATAACGACGGACCCGGCAACTCCGTCGGCTTGTACCGCGCCGGTCGCCCCTGGCCTCGGGATCCACGTTACCCGCATAAGTGTGAATGACGAGCAGTTCGCCACTACCGGGGCGCGCAGACGATGACCGGCGAATCGATGGCAGACGACTCGGTGGCGGATGGTTCAACGACCGCCCACATCCAGACCGTGCTGGGGAGCATCTGCAGCAAGCGAGACTTCGCCCCACGTCGAATGGACAGGGCCACTTCCAGGCACCGCGACGGCACCGGTGCCGAAGCGATGTTCATTCTCGCCCGGGGGTCACGGAAACAGCGACGCTCATCTAGCTCATGCCACTTCTACGCGATTGCTCGCTAACATAACCGCTATGAGTGGACGACCGGCCAGCGCTATCATTCGCGCGGCGCAAAAAGCGCGACAATTCGGCAAGCGCGCATCGGTACACCTCGCGCTTGAACTCGATGATAGCGTCGACGGGCACCCAATAGTTCTTCCATCGCCACGCTTCGAATTCAGCGTGATCAGTCGCACCAAGACAGATGTCACCATCGTGGCCAACCAGCCGGAGAAGAAACCAGATCTGTTTCTGTCCTCGAAAACGCCCAGGCCCACGCCCCCGGCGTCGTATGAGCTCATCGGGGACCTCATACCGCAGCCAGTTCCGCGTTCTTCCCAGCACTTCGACATGCTCTGGGAGCAGACCGGTTTCCTCATGTAACTCCCGGTACATCGCCTGCACTGGACTTTCGCCGTAATCAATGCCGCCTTGCGGGAACTGCCACGCATGGTCGCGCACCCTTTGTGCCCAGAAAACCTCGTTGCGGGAATTCAATAGAACGATGCCGATGTTGGGACGGAAACCATCACGGTCGATCATGGTCGTTCACCTCCTGATTCTGCTGGCCATAGCGAATCCAGTCGGTACTTCAGGGCATGCCGCACAGGACGAAAAATGCTCCTTGCAATTCTCCGACGAGATAGACCAGTGACCGATCTCGCATCTACTCTGTTTCCGTGTGCCTGACGAAACGGCGAGATCGCCGGATATTCTTCCGGTCTCCTTCGGCATTCAGTAACGACACTTCCCCTTGCCACGCAATCAGGCGCCAAGCCCACTGCGTGGCGAAGTGCTGGTAGACAGAGACAGAAAATTTCGCGAAAGAATGCGTACGTTCGCCGAGGACATCCTCGGCAAAGCAACTGTGACGTATCAAAGATTGAGGCGTTCGCAAGGATGCCCGTAGACCTTGGCGGCCCGCGCACCTCAGGGGTGGGACCCGGGAAATCTGATGGTTTGAACTGTTTCATGTTGACGCCTGCTTTGCAAAGTCACGACCCGCGAACATGCGTGTCATTTAGCAGGCATCATCAGCCGGCACCGCCCGGCAGTTAGGGAGAATGCCATCTCCAGTAAGTACGATACGCCTGGACGGGCGCGCACGCAAGTCGAAGCAGGCACTTACGGTACACATCACGACACGCCATCGGCTCGACTCATTGTGTGCGATCGGATGGCATTCCTCGCTGGACAAACGGCCACGTCTTCCAGACAGATATCCGCCGAGGGGTCGAGCAGCACCGCACCGACAACTGCATTCACAGCAAAGCGGGATGCGGCTGGTGTCGGCGTTTCGAGTCATGCTTGACGAATGAACCGTCATTCTCTATGGTTTGGCTCATGGGGGATGGAGTTCCCCTGAACCGCCATCCTGGCTGATGACTCCTACCGTGCATGTTTCTTTTGTGCGGTGGCTTGTCCACCGCAACGGTGGATATGTCATGACGGGTCACCACACGCATCCTCTTTCTTTGCGTCTTCTTTTTGCCGCCTCCATCCAGGAGGCTGGCCCGACGATCCCATGCAAGCGGATCGCGTATTCCTGAAACAGGACTCAGGATCGATCGCGAAGGACGTGGAGGACATGCCGATGTACGCGGATTCCAACTGGCTCACACAGGTCGAGTACGAGTGGTCGTTATTGGCCCGCAATGATGCGAAGCTGAACGTTCAACGTTTCTGTCGTCACGTAACGACAGCATACAAAGCCGGATTTGTACCGCTTGAGTCGGTCGCCACGACCGCCAATTCGCTGCTTATATCCACCCTTCCAGGTGCGCCATCGTCGGGGCGACAACTACTCGAGCAGATTGGCGTTGACCGGCATCCGGCATTGCGCGTCGTCTATGCCTTGTCGCTGATTGCAGGAACCGGCGGTCATGTTGATGTCGCTCAGGGGCACATTATCCTGCACGACGTTCTTCTTGACGCGGAGACGTCGGATCGACTGAAGGGTCTGGCTACGGCCGCACTTGCCGATAGTGCCCGCCTTGGCCGCGGAGGCGACATCGATCTGTCCGTCGCCCGGCAACTGTACCGTCAGGCGTTTGATCTGGGTATTCGGGGGGCTGCCTACAACCTTGGACTGTACTGGGAAGGCCGATGGGGCGACGCTGCACCGGGAGACATCGTGCCCGACATTGCCCAGGCAATCCAGTGGTACAGACGGGTTGCATCATCGGACAAAAGGTGCGACGCACGGCTGAAGATATTGTTGACGCAACCGCCCGCATGAAAGTTTTCTATATCTTCGAGCCTGTTTTCACAGCGGCACGCTGCCCTCCCTGGTTAATGCCAAGCATCGTGGTGCAGCCGGAAGGCCCTTGACCGAACGTGGGCGCTTTAATGCGCGCCAGTGCCAGCGCCCTGCCTGCCGCGGGTATTTTCCTGACTCCACCCGACATAAACCACCCTCGATGCCTGGAACATTCCAATGACCTTTGATGCCGAAATGCTGTTTCCCGAAACCCGGCTTGATGAAGAAAATTCCGTTGCCGGCCTCACCCATCAGGATATCGTGACTGCCCTGACGTCCGTTCCCGGTCGCCGCTGCATAGTGGTCCTCCATATGCTTTATCCGCGCACCGACGCGCGCACCCATCACAGCCTTGATTCGCTGGTTCATTCACTGCATGGTCACGGACTGCATCAGTTAGCCAGCCTCGTGGCAAACGAAACCCACTATCTCCTCTTCACCGACGCGGCAAAGGCGTGGATCGCTTTTCATGAGATCCGGCGCGACTCACTTGCGATTGGCGTGCATCTGTACTTCAAAGGGCTCACAGGCGACGCGGCAGAGCACGCACTGGACACATACGTGCACCAGGCGTCACGATGATGGGACGAAATACATCAACGCCGGGGTCCCTGTTCCTGCGGTCTCAATCAGCGAGCGATAATCCACACGGTGAGGCTGGTTCTTTGCAGACGACACGAAAGCACGAGCAGGCATGCTTCGCATGCTCACTCAATTGGGTGAGGTACGACGTACAGTCCATCTTTAACATATGGCGCATCACGCTGAGATTCCGTTTTGTTTACCACCTCGGTAACCGCGTCATCGCGCAAACGCAATGACAGTTCCTGTATCTGCTCCACCGGATGTTGCAACGGTGAAACGCCACTCGTATCGACCGCGTGCATCTGTTCTACCAGCACAAAGAATCCGTCGAGCTGGGCGAGTGCCTGGGCAGCCTCGGCATCTGTCAGTTCAAGCTGCGCGAGCTCCGCGATGTGCCTGATGTCCTCTGGCGTTATCGCCATATCACCTCCCTGTTGTTGCATTACAATCGCGACGCGCACGATTGTATGTCGCGCCGCGCAAACTGGGCTTGAAGCTGGGCCTTATCAGGTGATAGCTGTTCGCCAGTGGTGTGAGGACGCGCGTATCGAGCGCGGCCACTCACGCACAACTGATCGACCGCGATCGCCCATACGATCATTACCGCCGATAGGACGGCGCCGTTCTTCACGTATTCCCATCACCGATCAGCGAACAGGTGTGCGCCGGCCCGATTCGAGGTACTGCCGGGACTGCATCTCGAAAAGCCGGGACATGGTTCGCTCGAAATCGATCTCGACCCGACTGTCTGGGCACAGGTGCTCAAGCGCGACATCGGCGTACACAAGAAGCTTCACCCGATGGTCGTAGATAATATCAACCAGCCAGATAAAGCGCCGGATTGCCGCGTCGTCATCCGACGACATCTGCGGTACGTCAGAAAGCATCATGGTGTGGAAGCGGCTGACCAGATATAGATAGTCATCCTGAGACCGCATGCCGCCGCACAGGGTCGCAAAATCGAACCAGGCGATGTCACCGGCGCGGTTCACCGCGCGAATCTCGCGACCGGCCACGCGTAACGTCTGATCGTCTTCAGGCGCGGACGACAGCTTGGAAAACGCATCGCGGAATCGCCGGTCGTTCTCCGGAGTCCGGGGCGAGAGGTACATGCGCACCTGGGACAGTGTGCGTAGCCGGTAGTCCACTCCGGCATCAACGTTGATGACATCGAGCTTCGCCTTGAGCAGATCGATTGCCGGCAGGAAGCGCTCGCGATTCAATCCGTCCGGGTAAAGCCCGTCAGGTTCGTAATTGGACGTCAGCACCAACTGCACGCCCTCGGCAAATAGCCGCTCGAAAAGTCGGTAAAGGATCATCGCATCCGCGACGTCAGAAATGTGGAACTCATCGAAGCAGATCAATCGTGAGCGGAGCGCGATGTGCTTCGCTAACGTGTCGAGCGGATCAGCTTCGCCTTTTAGCGTCTGAAGTTCTGTATGGACGTCGTGCATGAATTCATGAAAATGCACGCGAGCTTTGGCCTGAACCGGCGCGAGCGCGAAGAAACAGTCCATCAAAAATGTCTTGCCTCTGCCGACACCACCCCATAAATAGATTCCCCGAGGCGGATCAGGATGAAATACGAACCGTCTTAATGGGTTCGATCGGTGCGCCTCATAGTCGGCCCATTCCTGCGAGCAACGCTGGAGGTGCGCAGCCGCAGAGAGCTGCGCCGTGTCCGCTTCACACCCGCGGTTTTGCAGCTCGGCCTTGAGATATTCCGTGACGTTCATTTATCTTCAAAGAAAGGGGTTGAAGGACAAGGCATGAAGCGGTGCCAACGCGCTGATGGACAGCACTCTGGAGCCCTACGGTCGCCCCGCAACGGCGTCTTCGCTCGCCTCCCGGACGGGCCGTACTGCAGTGCCCGGCAGTGGCACAACGCCGGAGACGGTCATGACATGTGGTTGCAGAAGGAGCGCAACGAGCGCTGTCCATCCGGTCTGATGGGAAGCGCCCAGACCACGACCGTTATCGCCGTGAAAATATTCGTGAAAAAGAACAAGGTCTTTCGATTCATCGTCGGACTGCAACGCGGCGTAGGCGGACATCGACGGACGCAAACCGTCCAGCCCCCTTAGAAACAGCGTTGTCACCCGGCGTGCAAGTGCGTCCGCAATCTCGCGAAGCGAATGAAGCTCGCCGGAACCCGTCGGATATTCCACGCGGAACTCGTCGCCATAGTAGCGATGAAATTCGTAGATCGATTCGATCAGCAGGAAATTGACAGGCATCCAGACGGGCCCGCGCCAGTTGGAGTTACCGCCAAGCATCCCGGTCACCGACTCGGCGGGCTGATACTGGATCGAAAACGCCTGCGAATCATGATTGAACAGGAATGGCTGCCTGGCATGCGCGCGGGACAGGGCACGCACGCCGTGCGTGGAGAGAAATTCACTTTCATCAAGCACGCGCCGCAGCAGTGCTTTCATCCGGTGGCCGCGCAGCAGCGATAGAAGCAGGCTGTTTCCCCTGCCCGGCTGGTTCCAGCGCGAAACCAGCTTCGCGAGATCAGGGCGATGCTCGAGAAACCAGACCAGTCGATCCCTGAGTCCTGGCAGATGACCGTGCAGGCGCTCTTCGAGGACGTGAACGGCAAAAAGCGGGATCAGGCCGACAATCGAGCGAACGCGCATCGGAACGCTGCTCCCGTCCGGAAATTTCAATATGTCGTAAAAGAACTCGTCGCGCTCGTCCCAAAGCGCTGTGTTGTTATCGTCAGTCCGACCCACCGCCTCTGCGATGTAAAGGAAGTGTTCGAAGAACTTCACCGAAATGTCGACAAAGACATAATTAGCCAGCGAAAGCTCAAGCGCAATGCGCATCAGGTCCAATGCGTACGCCGCCATCCACGCAGTCCCATCGGCCTGGTCTATCCGCCCGCCCGTAGGCAGCGGTGCGGAACGGTCGAAGATGCCAACGTTGTCGAGTCCGAGGAAACCGCCCTGAAAGATGTTGCGACCGTCCGCATCCTTGCGGTTCACCCACCATGTAAAATTGAGCAGCAGCTTGTTGAATACGAGTTCAAGGAAGACATGATCTCCCTTGCCTGCCATCGTCCGGTCGATTTCGTAGACACGCCATGCGGCCCACGCGTGCACGGGCGGATTCGCGTCGCTAAATGCCCATTCATACGCGGGCAACTGGCCACTGGGATGCAGGTAACGATCCTTCAGAAGCAGCAGCAACTGCTTCTTCGCAAATTCCGGATCGATCAGTGCGATGGCCACAGCGTGAAATGCCAGATCCCAGGCGGCATACCACGGGTACTCCCACTTGTCCGGCACCAGCACAATGTCCGCGTTAAACATATGGCGCCAGTCAGCATTGCGTCCCCGTGTACGCGCGGCCGGCGGCGTTGGCTGCGTCGGATCTCCGGCGAGCCAGCGCGCCACGTCAAACTCGTAATACTGCTTGGACCACAGCAAACCCGCCAAAGCCTGGCGTTGCACCAGCCGGGCATCCGCATCGCTGATCTCGTGCTGCAAGCCCTCATAGAACGCATCGGCCTCGGCCTTTCGCCGCTTGATCAGGCCGTCGGTGTCCAGCGGTCGATGTTCGCGCATCGTTGCGGGCCGCCAGCGCAGCGTGACGGTCGCTTCTCCGTGTGCCTCGCATTTCAGATGCACATGGGCCGCGGCGCGCGTGCCTTCGTCCCGGCGAATCGCATTCGTGTCCCCATGCACGATGAAATCGTTAAATCCATCCTTGAATGGTCCTTGCCGGTCGACGTCAAACAGGCGTCGGACATTAGTTTCGTTCTCGCAAAATAGCCATTCGACGTTCGCATCGTCTTGCGCCTGGGCGGTGACAAGGATGGGCTCATGCCCATCGCGCCTCACCAGTACGGATGGTGATGCGTCTTCGGACTGAAGAACAAGCGATGGCTTTATCGCCCGTCTGCTCCATGACCACGTGTTGCGCGCCCAGAACTGCGGCAACACGTCGAGCTCCGCCTCTATTGCAGCACGGTTGCACACGGTAATGCGCATGACGATATCCTGGGCGGTGTGCTTCGCATATTCGACATAAACATCGAAGTAGCGCTGATCATCGAACACACCCGTATCGAGAATTTCATACTCAGGCGTGTCGGCGCCCCGTCTGGCGTTTTCGTCAACCAGATCTTCATACGGGAAGGCCGCGTGGGGATACCGGTACAGCATTTTCATATACGAGTGCGTCGGCGTACCGTCGAGGTAAAAGTACAGCTCCTTGACGTCCTCCCCATGGTTGCCCTGCGCATTCGTGAGGCCAAACAGCCGCTCCTTGAGAATCGGATCATGTCCGTTCCAGAGCGCCAGTGACACACACCAGGTCTGCCTGTCGTCGCAAAATCCGGCAATGCCGTCCTCGCCCCAGCGGTAAGCCCGGCTGCGTGCGTGGTCGTGCGGAAAATAGTCCCATGCGGTTCCATGCTCGCTGTAGTCTTCGCGCACCGTTCCCCATTGGCGTTCGGCGAGATACGGCCCCCACTGCTGCCATCGTTCCTGATGAGAACAATGAAGCCGCTGGCCTTCCGGCGTTTCCTGCCATCTTGTTTTTCGGAACGGCGGCATAGGATCAGCCTTTAACCGGGCAACCAGCGGCCCACATAATCAGCATTCCTGTCTGTGCAGTGAGATGCCGGGGCAACGCCGCCGTCATTTGACAGGCTGGGCAACCATGTCCCCCGACAGGGCTGCAATTACCCAAATCTATCGGGCGGCCGAAATCAGGCCCGTCGGCCGTCCACTGTCCCGCTTCCGATTCGCGCCTGCCGGCGTGCCGGACGATGCACAGGCCCATGCGCCTGTGCCGCGTTTGAAAACCGTGTACTGATCGCATGCCGAGACTCTCCCGTCAACCTGTTAGCCTTGCTCCGCAAGCAGGCTGGGAGTTCACGACAGACACAAGCGTGCGCGACGCCGGGCGCACTGATCCAGGCGTTCTTGACGCAACAATTGTGCAAGTCCAGGGGGGAATGAACGATGCCCCACGGTACCCAGGCCCGCTGGTGCTCGTAGGCATCATCAGTCAGCGAACGCCGACAGTTGAGGGAGGAATGCCATCTCCACTGAACGCTAGTCTATTCCGGCTACCTTTTTCGTGCAAGGACGGCCATGGCAATAGAAAGGCGTTTCAGAATGCGCGTCGCGCAACCATGGGTATGCGACGCACACTCATACTACACGCGCTCTTTACTTTTCTACACTCTTTCCGCGGCCATGTTCGGATGCCTGATGGGTCGCTGCGCGCGAAGCATGCTCGCCAGCCGAAACCTCATGACCATGGGCAACATGGGCATGATGGTTGGCCTTTTCGGTTTCACCCGCTTCGTGATGCTTCGCCGCCTGACGATGATGGGCCGCTGCATGCTCATGATGCGTCGCCGCGTCCTGATGATATTGCGCAGGGTGTTTGGTCTGATTTGCCATGTCAATCTCCTTGAAAGGCAGGAAGTCTGGAAAGAAAGGTTTGCGTCCCGCCGGCGGTAGTTGAGCAAGGGCGATACCTGCTACGCGATGAACTCCTGATCGACCATACGGGTCGAACATATCAGCGTTCCTTCAGGTGAGCCTTCAAGGAAGTGCGAACCGGTCCGTGCATATAGTTTTCTTTCCAGAGGAGTTCCGATGAATACCAGTGCTACGGGCGATGGCGCGCAGCTTCTTGAGATCTGGCTGGTCCGCCACGGCGAGACTGACTGGAGCCTGTCAGGGCAGCACACGGGGCGTACTGACGTACCATTGACCGCACGCGGACAGGATCAGGCCCGGGCATTGTCCGCCCTGCTGGCATCACGTGACTTCGATCGTGTCCTGACAAGCCCGATGTCGCGCGCGAAACAGACGAGCGAACTCGCCGGCTTTGGTGACAAGGCACATGTCGAACAGCAATTGCGCGAATGGGATTACGGTATCTATGAGGGGCGTTCGACCGCTGACATCCAGCGCGACGTGCCAGACTGGTCAGTCTGGACGTCGGATGTCCCTGAAGGAGAAAATCTGCCTCGGGTCACGGCCCGTGCGCAGGGGCTCATTCAGAACCTGCTCTGCAACCCCGGCCGGATCGCCCTCTTTTCTCATGCCCATTTCTCCCGTGCACTCGCGAGCTGCTGGGTGAGCGGCACGGCGGCGCTGGGGCAGCACCTCATGTTTGACACCGCGGCCGTCAGCATCCTCGGGTTCGATCGCGGCACGCGGGTTATTCGCAAATGGAATCTGCGTCAGACCGACTACGAGCCCCGTTGAACAGACCCAGTTGTTGCTGGATGTGGCCTGGCAGGCGTGCATCGGCCAGCGCTGCACGCGTTGTCATTTACTTACCCGCCTCAACCAGATTCACGCTGCCGCCGGCTTCGTCCGGTGGCGGGTCGCGCACCACAGTCACCGCGCATGGCGCGAACGCGACGACATGCCGCGCGACCGACCCGATCATCCAGCGATCAAGCAGACCATGGCCACGATGCCCGACGACGATGTGATCGATGTCATACTCCCGGGCATATCTGATGATTTCTTCGGCGGCGTTACCCACGGCCACACCAGCCGTCGCGTTTTCGATCGTGCCAAGATCCAGCCCAGCAAGTACGTCCTCGCAATGGGTCATCTCCTGATCAACCAGAGATTGCGTATCCATCTCAAGACCAAGGTCGCGCTCCGCCGCAACGCACAGCACGTGCAGGTGTGCGTTGTACCGACCTGTCATCTCGATCGCAAAGGTGGCGGCCAGACGGGCGGAATCGGAGCCATCGTAAGCAAGCAATACTGAACGCATAATTTCCTCTCTTACACGTTAGGCCGCGACTTTTTCGTGATGTCTGGTCCGACATGGATCCACATCGGGCACCTGCTTTGACATGACACAGGAAGCAGCATAATTCATATTCCTGTTTCAATTCTATAACGCCTGATCTCACGGGTGCGTCACTCCGACACTCGCCGCAGCGGCGTCTAGCGAAAGATCCTGGGCCGACTTCAGCAGACTCTTTCGCGCGGCCTGTCGCCGCCCTTTGTTCATCTTCGGCAGTAAAGGGTTGCCTCTCCTGTGGCGAGAGCAGTCGATAAAAAGCGACGTAAGTCAGGTAACTTCCTATACTTAAGGACAGGATAGCTCGCCGGGCGATGCCGGCGCGAGTATTGATCGCACATTCAAACTTCTGGCACCCGATGATGCTCGAAGAAATTGCCTGGAGAAGGAAAAATGAAGGGAAACATGGAAGTCTTTGAAACGGTCGGCACGCGTCATTTCTCGGCAACGCTAGAGCTCGATGGACTGCTCACCGTGAAAGAAGGAAATCTCGAGCTAACGCGCGTCACCGTCGGTGACGCGCTTGCGACGCTTGCTGAGAAACCCGACACAACGAACCTGCTCGACACGACAATAGATGAAATGTTGAGAACATTTATCCGGTCCTACGCACGTGTCGTCTAGAACAAGCCCTGCACGTAACGAAACTGGTAGCTTTCGCGAAATGAAAGCTCTCACGAGGTCCCGAATGTTTCATGCAACGCAGCAGCTTTCGGCCTGAACTGCGAATGCCGTGACAGGTCGAGACCGGGACGCGCGTCCAGCACCACCTCTAGGCTTTGTGTCCGAGTCGTTTTTTCCTCTGTTCCACATTGCGACTCGAAGCCGGGGCGCCTAAAATCGCGAAGTGGAGATGGCATTCTCCGTCAACCGCCCACGAGGCTGATAATGCCTGCAAGCCTGTGAAGGCGCTGTTGGCTCGCCCGTCCCGTTTGTCCAGACACGAAGCCGCTGCCCTACCGGAGACGTTCCGATAGCGGGCTCCCTGTCGCGCGTCGATAGACCGTTGTGCTCCGTCTGCCGGAGGACATCTGCCTTATCGTGGGGCGTCGTTAGCTGTCAGCGATCCGATCAGCAAGGCGAGCCGGTATGCGACGATGGAGTTATCGTCCACCCGCGCTGCGCCGTATCGGTAGCAAGACAGCGACATGGCAAGCGGCGATCGGGGTTAGCTCAAAGCCGGTAGCGCGTTAGTGACGTCTTGCTATCCCATACCGGGAAACAGGGTTATGAAGTTCTGCTCAAGCTGTGGACATAACGTGGTTTTAAAAACACCGGATGGCGACAGTCGCCTACGCCATGTGTGCAGCCATTGCGGCACAGTTCACTATACGAACCCGCGCAATGTCGTGGGAACAATACCCACCTGGGACGACAGGATCCTGATGTGCCGGCGCGCAATAGAACCGGGGTACGGATTATGGACATTGCCGTCCGGCTTTCTTGAGGAAGGGGAAACGACCCGCGAGGGCGCCGTCAGGGAAACACTCGAGGAAGCAGGCGCGCTGGTGTCGGTTGGCGAACTATATGCGATCGCCGAGGTACGGCAGATACACCATGTGTATCTCTTCTTCATTGCTGGGATGCGCGGCCCTGAAATCGCACGAGGCAGTGAAAGCCTTGAGGTGCGCCTATTCGAAGAGGGAGACATTCCATGGGAGGCGATCGCATTTCCGGCAGTGACGCAAACCCTTCGACGCTTTGTTCAGGATCGCTCCAGCGGCAGAATCAGGTCCCAGAACTTTCGGGTTCACATGATGGAGATCGATGGGTCGCTTGACATCGAGATACGCCCGTCTACCGAAAGCAATCTCCGGACGCAGCAATCGTCAGCCCCAGACAAATAAGGGTTCCCACGCCTGCTGCTCGCAGCGGCTTCCGGGTCACTTCGAAAGACATGGTGCCGCTCATCCGTCTGCGCAGTGATTGCGGGCATACCAGGCGCGCCCTATGCGAAAGCAGCATTGGCAGCCATCGGAGCGCCGATCTCCAATTCGTGCTGTGCGATATCGGGCCGACCAAACGCGCCCCGAATCACAGGGCACAACGCTGCAAGGCTCTGTGTCTGTTCGACAGCAATACTTCTCAAGAACGATGGTTTCACACGCTCCCGTTGCGTCAGAAAATATCTACGACCGGGTCTGTCGCTATACCCAAACTTCCCCCGGGACCGTTTAAACAGAACGCGGTTCGCTCCGCAAACTCGCCGCCGACATCAGCAGGTTTCGTGCGACTATCCACCCGCAACGTGCCGGACCGGTTGTCCCGCGTGGCTCCTATGCTGAGCTTCCTTGAGCAAGCCAGGCGTTCATCCATTCACGAGCCGTGAGACTTCGATGGCGAAGGAGTAGCCGCTGGCTCGCGAGGTTTCTTGGCAGGCGCCCTGTGCCTCTTCTGGTCATTGCCGCTTTCTATTCGCGTAGATCCGCCCAAAGAGGGAGGATCGCTGGCAGGAAAGGACTCGTCAATTGCTTCGTCAACCTCCTTTTCGGTGGGAGCCCCCGCCCGACTTCGTTCTTCCACAGGGGTAACCGGCTTCCTGGACATCTTCGGTATGTTCGTTTTCATGATGTGACCTCAAGTTTCAGGACAGGATGCCGCCATGAAACCGCGGCGGATAGACTGGATATGGCGCCGGCCGGGTGGACACAGCCCACCGACGCCGCCGTGCTCGGGCTGGGAGGAAATCGAAATGGTGTGCCGTGCCAATCGTTGTGACGTTCGCTCGAAGACGAGTTTGAACGGTGTTTTCCGGCGAAGCCTGGCAAGCCGAGGTAAGCCCTGAGAAGTCATCGAACACCTACTGTTGTCAGTGGAGCGCCTGGTGCGCACAACGGTAGGCATCATTAGCCGGAGAGCCCGGCGTTTAAGGAGAATGCCATCTCCCGGTTCCCAGCATACTGCGCGAGCCTGCACCGCGCAAGGGCGCGATGCTGCGGTTCGAAACGGTTGCCGGGCTGCTCCGGCTCGGGTCTGCTGCTTCGCCAGCACAGCCTTCAACTGGCCAACTCACCTGATCCCTCACCTTCCTGACAAAGTATCCGAGGGAGTCGGAGAATGGCAAGCCGGCCTGGGACGGGCCCCTTGTTCGCCACAAGCCCCGTTGCCGGTAACGACTGTCAACCGGCCTGCTCAAGCCGGACTCGCCGGCTTGTTGTCTCCCTGAGTCCAGAACCGGGTAGTCAGATTGAGATACTCCATCCATGGGCCGTTCACCGATCGGTTTGCCAGATGCGCTGCGGCGCTTTCCACGCTTTGCTGCCATTCACGAAACGCGTCTGTGAGGCCGGATAAGAGAACGTCCGGGTCAACAGCGCTGCGTCGCAGTGCGTCCTGAATAGTGTTCTCGTGTCGCTGCCAGTGCTGGCGGACGATATTCGTCTGCAAAGTGATGAGCGCGGGAAAATCCCGGGCGTCCAGCAGCTCGCGCAGTTGTGCCTCGGATTCCCTGCCGCTGTCCGCAATGGCCTTCCGGCTTTCCCGGACCCACTGTTGGTTGCTGTGCTGAAGCAGCTCGCTGACGCGCTGGAAAAGTAACGTGTTCGCATTGTAGAGTTCAAGAGCAGCGTTGATTCTTCCTTCACCCATTTAAGTCTCCGAATTGATAATTACCTTCCTGATGATCCAGTTCAGGATGTTTGATGCCCGCAAATGGACGAGACCGGTTGACCTCGCCCGGGTTGTTCCTGTGGGCAGGCACGCGCGACACCGGTCCACGGGCCATTTCCAACCGATGTGATCCTGCAACTTCTACGCGCCGGAGGGGGCGATCTGGCAGCCCCCCGCGACGCTATCGGACGAATCCCCAGGCTCGCGTGGCGCATCCGGCCGCGTGCGTCCGGATGCGCCCGCAGAAGGACGTTTCGATGATGCAAGTGCATGTTTTACCAACGCGTAGCCCTCAGCCTGATTGGCGCGGATAGCAACATCCGAAAAGTCATAGTCCCGTGAGGAGGGTTCGCCGGCCTGCCCTTTGCGCACGAAGCGTGTCACCTCCATTGGTGCGCCATCGCCCATCAACTGGATGTAGCGCGGACGGTGCCTGATGCGCTCGCGCGCGGTCGGCTCGAGTTCGTGCAGGATCGTGTCGATCAGGCCGCGATACGCATCGGTCAATTCGCGCACACGCAGGTCGCTGCGCACGCGTTCGGAATACACGATCTCATCGCGCCTGGCCATGATCTCCATCATGTTCGTCGGCAAGGGCTTCTGGCCCGAGTAAAGATCCACAATGAATGCACGTTTTCCATCCGGACCGCACCGGTCAATCACAAGGTCAAGCGGCGAATTGCTCACCGTTCCGCCGTCCCAGTATGGCTTGCCGTCGACGAACGTCCACGCAAACCCTGGCGGCAGGCTGCCGCTCGCCAGAATGTGATCAGCAGTGAGTTCATCGACATAGCTGTCGAATATTTCAAGCTCGGCAGTCAGCACGTTGACCGCGCCAACGAGCAGGCGTACCGGACTCTCCCGCAGCGCGGGAAAATCCACATACCGGGAGATGAGTTCCTTCATCGGCGACGTGTCGTAGAAACTGATCCAGTTCCATGGTGGAGTCCAGGGAGCACCCGGGGCCGACAACCATCGCGGCGTGAAAAACTTCGGCACGCCAAACTGCAGGATCTGCATCGCCGTTACGGTGCGCCTCAGGTGCTCCGGAAGGAACGGCGAAGTCCGGACCTCGAGTTCCGACCAGAACGCTTCCAGCGCACCAGCAGCATTCCTCGGATTGCTGGCGACAATGGCACCATTCAGGGCACCGATCGAAATTCCCGCGACAATGTCCGGAAACACACCGTCCTCTTCAAGCGCCTTGACAACGCCACACTCGAACGCGCCGAGCGCCCCTCCCCCCTGCAGGATCAACACCGTCTGCGGCGGGAGCAGGTCGAGCGCGAAGTCCGGATTTTCCAGATTCCGCTTCTGTCCGCGCAGATTCGTCCGGTACTGGATCAGTTCTTCCGCCAGTCGGGTTTCGCCGGCGCTGCGGCCCAGCGAGAAGAGTGCACGAGGGATGTTGTCTTCGAGATAGAAAAGCGCGAACGAACGCTCCCTGAGCGATCCGCGGCTCACGTATTCCTTGCCGTCTTCGGGTGCGCCAAGCACGTTAAAGGCAATATCGCCGACCTCACAGAAGAAGTACGAGACCTGGTCGTACCGCACCCTGCGTTCGAGCATGTTCTCCGCGGCCAAACGGCCTTGTTTCACAGCGTTGTCCCAGTGCTCAATGTGACGTCGGCGCAAGAATACCGGATCGTAGAAGGTGGTCACGTCGCCTGCGGCGAAAACATTGGGCACGTTGGTCCGCAATTGCTCATCAACCGTAATTCTGCCCTCTTCCAGTGCGATACCGCTTCCTTCCAGGAACCGCGTGTCTGCTTCCACGCCCGTGCTGACGACAACCATCTCGCACCGGATGCGCAGACCGCTGGCGGTCTGCACTTCTGAGACCCTCCGTTGCCCCGAAAATGACACTACGGGGTCATCCACCATGACCCGGGCACCTCGCTGCTGGGCATACTCCAGGAAAAAGGCTGAAAGTGTCGTCGACTCCAGATGGCGCATCACCCTGCCGCTCGCCTCGATGATCGTCACCTCAAGGCCGAGTTCGAGCAATGAAATGGCCACCTCCATTCCGAGGAAACTGCCACCGACAACGACTGCCCGCTTTGCCTTTGAGGCTGCAGCCCGGATCGCGTCGCAATCGGATCGGCATCTCAAGGCGTGGATACCGGGCAACGAAGCGCCAGGAACGACCAACCGTCGCGGGGCCGCCCCTGTTGCAAGCAGGAGCTTTTCATAGCGGATCCGCAAGCCGCTGGCGGTTCGCACGACCTGCGACGCAGTATCAATCGAAGCAGCCCGGGTACCGAGCCTGACATCGATCTCCTGTTCATCGTAGTACCGCTGTGGATGGACCAGAATCTGGGACTCATCGGCCTGCCCAAGCAGATACCGTTTGGAAAGGGCCGGTCTGTGATAGGGCAGCGTTTGCTCGGCTGACAGGATCATGATCGAACCCGTTGCACCTTCACGACGCAATGTCTCCGCTGCCCTCGCGCTAGCGAGTCCACCGCCCACAAGGACGAAATCAATCTTTGCTTCTGTCGCTTCTGCCATTAAAAAATACCCCGCCCATCCATAAAGATGGGACGCGAAAAATTACGTTGCACGAACACTGGAGGCCTGAATTTCTTCGGGGCATTAATGCTGGAATCAGGACCCGCCGGAGATAGGCGTCGCCGCGAGCCGCAGCTCCCGTGGCGAGATCTATCCTGACCACGCCGTGCTAGGTGGCGGGTCGGCCGACACTTAACGCGCCTGCGCACACGCGGGACGCCCATACGGCACACAGCGTGACACCGCCCGCACTGGCACGGGCCAAGCGCGTCAGGACCACGTGGACGGCTGACTGCGATCGCCGTCGGCCGCATCGCAAATCGAAGCCCAGAATCAGTCATCACCCTCATGAGGATCCGACGAATCTGACGAGACCGGCCCCGCTTCGGCAATTGGCCACGCCTACGCAGCGATCTGGCCTCGCACTAAAATGGCGAGAACCCCGGCGGTTATCATGGCATCGGCATTGCGTGGCCGGGGACGCGCCCGAGGTCGATAAACGGCCTCCCCCCGTACGATCCATCTGCCACTCACCGCGCATCGACCCGCCCGCTTCGTGCGGGTTTTTTTCCATGTCTGCTCGCCATAGTGTCCGCAGAGCGCATCGCTCCACGACAGGATCACCGTATCCGCGTCGACCCACTCGATCACACGGACTATCGGAGCTCCATGTTCCTGCTGCCCGCGTGCCACCGGACACCGTTCTGGGCGCGATGTGACCTGGTCCAATGTGAGCTCGTCCGATGCGCCACGCACATGCGTCCAGCGGCATGGACTGGTCGGCTGGGCCGGCGTTTCCACGGCTTCGTTGTTCATGTCTTTCCAATGTCTGACCACTCTTCGACCCGTGCTGGACACAACCTCTCGAACTGCGCCGCGCCATTTCGCATGCGCAATGGGCTTTCCACCGAAGCAGCGTGCATTCCCGGCTATAAAAGTGGCGCGCCGTCACGATTGAAGTTGAGTCCTGTCAGGAGCGCTGCAGAAGAGGGAGCGCGTCACGTTGCGTTTCGCCAATGTATAACTGCCGCGGCCGCCCGATTTTCTGCTCCGGATCCGCGATCATCTCGTTCCACTGCGCAACCCATCCCACCGTGCGCGCCATCGAGAAAATGCAGGTGAACATCGACGTCGGAATACCCAGTGCGCGTTGCACAATGCCCGAGTAGAAGTCGACGTTCGGGTACAGCTTGCGCGACACGAAGTAGTCGTCTTCCAGCGCAATCTTTTCGAGCGCCATCGCGAGCTTGAACAGGGGGTCGTCATGCAGGCCAAGTTCTTCTAGCACCTCATGGCACGTTTCGCGCATCAGCTTTGCGCGCGGATCGTAGTTCTTGTACACGCGATGACCGAAGCCCATCAGCTTCACATGTGAGTCCTTGTCCTTCACCTGCCTGATGAACTCGGGAATGTTGTCAACGGAACCGATCTGCTCGAGCATATTCAGCGCGGCTTCGTTCGCCCCACCATGCGCCGGGCCCCACAGACACGCGATGCCCGCGGCAATACATGCGAACGGGTTCGCGCCCGACGAACCGGCGAGACGCACGGTCGAAGTCGACGCGTTCTGCTCGTGGTCTGCATGCAGGATGAGGATGCGGTCGAGCGCGCGCACCAGCACGTCGTTGACCTTGTACTCCTCACACGGATTCGCGAACATCATGTGCATGAAGTTCGCGCTGTACGACAGGTCGTTCTTCGGGTACACAAACGGCTGGCCGATCGTGTACTTGTACGCCATGGCGACCAGCGTTGGCAGCTTCGCGATCATCCGTGTCGCGGATATCTCACGATGCAGCGGATTGTTGATGTCAAGAGAATCGTGGTAGAACGCTGACAGGGCTCCCACTGCGGCGACGAGGATCGCCATCGGATGCGCGTCGCGGCGAAACCCACGAAAGAAAAAATGCATCTGTTCGTGCACCATCGTGTGCTGGGTGATGATGTTCACAAACTCGGCCTTCTGGGCACCGGTCGGCAATTCGCCCTTTAGCAACAGATAACAGGTTTCCATGAAATCCGCGTTCTGCGCGAGGTTGTCGATCGCGTAGCCGCGGTACAGCAGCTCGCCCTTGTCGCCATCAATGTAGGTAATTGCCGAATTGCACGCCGCGGTCGACATGAAGCCCGGGTCGTACGTAAACATGCCCGTCTGGGCATACAGCTTCCGTATATCGACCACGTCCGGACCCTGTGTTCCGCTCAGTACCGGGAGTTCCACCGTCTGTTCCCGTTGTGCGATGCGAAGGGTTGCTGTCAGCGTTTTCTTCGTGTCCATGCTCTTTACTCCGTTTGATTGCCGTCGAAAGATCGCCGCCGGGGCAATCTTCATTTACGACGTCAACTGATTTATATAGGTGTACTATCGTTTAATGCAGCGCAACGTACTGCGTGCATTTCAGATGCGAGATTGCCTGTCGGGAGTGCGTCGCGACATCGGATGAGAGCAGCCGAATTTGCAACGACGCGTAGCCGACCGTCATTGAGTGCGGGGCTGACCGCCTGCCACAGACGCGACGGGGGAAGGATGGGGTCGCTTTACGAAACGTTGCATGGGGCGCGCCGGATGACGGATGCACCCAGGCAACGCGGCCCGATAGCCCAGCGCGGCGGTGCTTCGCAATGCGCGCGGAGGCCTGCAGAAAATGATTTTTTGTCGCGGCGGCCTGACTGTAGACGGCGCGATCGACAAACAGCTTGCCGCAAGGAAATTCTGGCGGGCTTGTCGTTATCGTGTGCAACCGCGGACAAAGAAGTGCAGCCCGGAAACATTGCATGGTGGGATCTGACGGTTTGAAGAACTCAAACCTGGCGGGACATGGCGCAGCATAGGCCTACGCTTCCCGGACCAGGAACGCGTAGGCATCATTAGCCGGCTGCTGCCGGCGGTTATGGGAGGAATGCCATCTCCGTTACACGAGAGCTTAACCGAATTCCGTCTTGCAGTGCAACAACTGCCCCCGGTTCTGTTCTGTATGCCCCTGTCGCCCACGGGCAACAACTGATCGGGCATCCAACCTGTTCCAGGACCGGTACACTACGCGGGAAGCGCTGCAGCGGCCAAAGGCGAGCGTTGCACTCCCGAATACGTTTCCGATCCCTCTACTGAACCATCATGCTTAAGGGCTTGCTCACTCTCACTATCGTCATTGCGGCCGTCATCTTCCTCGTGCACGCTCTCTTCTGACGTCAGCCCGCGAATCCCGGTAGCCGCTCCATGCCGGCTACCTGAGATATTGGGCGCGTCCAGGTGATTCGACTGCGCTAGCCACAAGGCGCCCCGATCACCCCGCTCTGACACGTTTCGAAACGTGCGACCAATCCGGCCGACAAGGGTGCCATAGCGCAGGTGACATACGGCCCATGACGCGCCGAAGGCACCTGGTCTACGATGTGAAGCATCGTGCACAAGGGTTTACGGTCAAGGCCAACGGTTTGAAATTACCTCGCCCGTTCAGCCTGGGCGAGGCTGGCCCGTCACAGGCTCCTGTGTGTGCTAGACCGTTCCATTCGGGTGCTCCGATACGCGTCCGTGCATTATGACTGTGATGGCCGATGTAATGGCCGCGAGAATCGCCGTGAGCAGACCCAGATATCCGCCCAGGACCAGGAACAGCTGCGGTCCACCCCAGTTTCCGATTGCCAATGCGAGCAATGTCAGCCACAAGGCGAGCAGAAAGAGTATGCGGGGTAATCCTGCCTTGAACGAACCCAGCCAGACGTAACAGAAGAAGACCGCCCAGACAAGGTAGTACCAGCCTGCATAGGTGCGTGGCTCGCTATTGACGCCCGCAACAATCTGCTGCGCGAAGGTGTACATGGACCAGAAAAGTCCCGCACCGCCGAAAAAAATGATCGAGTCGAGACTGCGGCTTTGCATGAAGCTCAATATTCCCATCACGCCCAGAATAACCGCTAGCGGCCAGGCAATGGCGAGTCCGTGTCCGTACACCCTGTCGAACCAGCCGGCGTTAGGCATCGAAAGCAACCAGCTCGCCAATGCCCATCCCATGTAACCTACGGTCCCCGTCGTCACTGATTGATTGTTCATTTGTATCTCCAGTAGGGTTTCAACTACAAAGAATTCGAACGCAGCATCTGTACTGTAGGCAACCATCTCAGATCGCCATTCCATCTGGAGTCCATACTTATGTGTCGGGTATTGGAGCATGCCCACCCGAACGCCAGCGTCGACCTCCGGAGGTCACTCCTGCGGGAGAGAACAATGGGCTGCGGCCGGCGTCGGCTTGCCCGATCTTGCCGATCCAGGCAGCAACGCAGCGGTAAGGCAGGGGTTTTGAATCCGGCAGATTCGCTGCCGGGCGGCAGCGCAATGTGAACTGCGAATCCCTTGGGGATCCGGCAGCGAAAGGAACAAACGCAAAGCCGTCCTGATTCGTCATGACATGCCTACCCAGCAGCGTGCATCGTCACCTGCACCCGCAACTACATCAGGTAGGAGTCATCAGCCCGGATGGCACTTCATGGGGAACTCCATCCCCACACGTCAACACCGCTAAACGATAGAAAAGGTGGCGCGTTCCGTCAAGAAAAATGCGTTACCGGCGACAGACGGCCCTGACGCCAGAACTCACCATGCCATGCAGTGACCTGACAGACATAAAGGGAGTCAGCCAATATCCACTCGCGCACGGCTATCCATTTACGTCCCGGTCATGGCGCGGATATTCACACGCCTGTGTTATCAGAAGATCGTTATCCCGCGCGAATCCAATCACAAATCAAATGCCATGGGCTCCGCTTCCCTGAGACGTCCATCCAGAATCACGGCTTTCACGTCGCCCAGCACCGTGGGACGCACGTACGGGGAGTATTGCAGGTGGATGTTCGCGCCATGGCGGGGCGGCCCATACCCGGACATGACGCCACACAGTCTTTCGGCCCAGTCACTCGGCCGGAATATCTTTCCGCTTGACGTAATGCCCTGGATAAAATATCTGGTTTTATCCGTCTCAATCATACGACGCATAGGTGTGTCGAGGGACCGCAGAGGAACATCCATCGTCCGATGATCGCAATTCCCTGACGCCTCCCCGGCAGGCGGCCGCTCTGCCCGATTCTCCCCGTCGTATTCCCGCATTCCCCTGCGCAGGAGTCCTGATGGGTTGAGCGGATCGCGCGCTGCGGCGCATTCACGATGAGCCACGAAAAGTATCGCCTGCAGAAAGGCAGGATCGACATACCGGCGCTGAAAGGTGACGCATGATCATGAGAACCAGTTCCAAATTACCAGGACCTGGACGGCGGAACGCCTTAGGTGCGTGCCCACGACCCCGTTCAGGATTCGCAGGCATCATCAGCCGGTATACCGGCGGTTAATGGAGAATGCCATCTCCATGGCACGAAGATTACCACGCCTCGCATCGCGCGCCAAACGTAATCCCGTGATCAGAGTGAGGCGATGCCCCTGCCCGTGGGTGGCGCCTTGACCCGGCTCCGGGAAGCGCAGACTGCATGGTGCCGGACGACGCCAATAAAGCCACGCAGCACCGGGCTTGCATCTCCCGTCCTCCACGCCAGACCAGTGTCCAGCTGCGGGCCAGCCCCTCGCAACGAACAGTACACAACACCCGTGCGGCGCAGGTTGCGTAATGAGTCCGGTACCAATGCGATGCCCATTCCCGCGGAAACGAGACTGACGATAGTCTGCATCTGGATCGCCTGTTGCCCCATTCTCGGCGCGAGCCCAAGAGCCGCATAATAATCCACGATGGTGTCATGAAATCCCGGCGCAAGCTGGCGGGGGAAGATGACAAGGGGCTCGTCCGCGACATCATGAAGGCTCACCCCTACTTTTCTGGCTGACACGGGCGCCAGACCAAGCCGGCTGGCAACGGTCTCTGGCACAGCCAGGATCAGGGGCTCGCGTACAACCGGCATGTAGGATAGGGCCGCCCTATGACGCGCGGGCAATGGAGGAATCACGAATCCTGCATCCACGCGGCCTGCGGCTATCTCTTCGGCCTGTAGGTCACTGGTCGCCTCCGTCAGCGTTAGCCGTACGCCAGGACAGCGGGACGTGTATTCACCCAGCACATCCGGGAGGATTCCGTAATCGGCCGTGGATACAAACGCCAATGAGAGGCTCCCTGCTTCGCCGCGGGCCAGTGACTGTGCAAGTGTGCGCAGGGCGTCGGCGCTGCCAAGCAGCCGCTGTACTTCGGGTAGCAGATCCTTGCCTACCACGCTCAACCTGACCGAGCGCCGGGTCCGTATGAAAAGTTCCACCCCAAGCATCGACTCGAGGGACTGGATTGCCTGCGATAGCGGGGGTTGTGTGATCGCGAGCCTTGCGGCAGCGCGCCCAAAGTGCAGTTCCTCGGCCACTGCCACGAAGTACCGGAGAAGTCTGATTTCAAGATTTCGCGCATCCATTGATAGCCTCTGCGACCTAATACGACCAGAATAATATATTGGACGCCGGGCCAGACGCACCGCATGCTTTCTGCACCACCCCACACAAGCTGTCCGACCGGAGGAGCGCTCCCATGGCCTACAATCGCCGCTCGAAAAACATTACGCAGGGCGTCTCACGCTCGCCTAACCGCTCGATGTTTTACGCGCTTGGGTACAGTAAGGAGGACTTTGACAAACCGATGATCGGCATCGCGAATGCCCATGCGACCATCACGCCGTGCAACGCCGGGCTTCAGCGCCTGACCGATGCGGCCGTCGAAGCCGTACGGAAGTCCGATGCCAACCCGCAAACGTTCGGTACACCGACGGTGTCAGACGGTATGGCGATGGGTACCGAGGGCATGAAGTATTCGCTGGTCTCGCGTGAAGTAATCGCGGACTGCATTGAGACAGCGGTCCAGGGCCAGTGGATGGACGGTGTAGTGGTAGTCGGTGGGTGCGACAAGAACATGCCAGGCGGCATGATGGCGCTTGCGCGCACCAACGTGCCTGGCATCTTCGTCTATGGCGGCACGATCCGGCCGGGAAACTGGAAAGGCGTGGACCTGACCATCGTGTCGTCTTTCGAAGCGGTGGGAGAATTCACGGCCGGCCGCATGACGCAGAAGGATTTTGAAGGGATCGAGCGCAATGCGTGTCCCTCCACCGGGTCGTGCGGAGGAATGTACACGGCCAATACGATGAGCTCCTCGTTCGAAGCCCTCGGCATGTCGCTGCTGTACTCGTCGACAATGGCTAACCCCGATCAGGAAAAGGTCGATTCCGCAGCCGAATCCGCGAGAGTGCTGGTCGAAGCAGTCAAGGCAGACCTGAAGCCGCGCGACATCATCACCAGAGAATCGATCGAAAATGCCGTGGCACTCGTGATGGCGACGGGTGGATCGACTAACGCGGTGCTGCATTATCTGGCCATCGCGCATGCGGCCGAAGTTGAATGGACCATTGACGACTTTGAGCGTATGCGCAAGAAAGTGCCGGTGATCTGCAATCTGAAGCCGTCTGGCAAGTACGTGGCCACTGATCTTCACAAGGCAGGCGGCATTCCTCAGGTGCTCCGGATCCTTCTTGATGCTGGCCTCTTGAATGGCGACTGCACCACGATCACGGGCAAGACCATCGCAGAGGAACTCAAGGACGTGTCCTCGAAGCCGCGCGCCGACCAGGACGTTATCTTCCCGATCGAAAAGGCACTTTATGCCCAGGGCCACCTTGCAATCCTGAAGGGAAATCTTGCCAGGGACGGCGCGGTCGCCAAGATCACCGGTCTGAAGAGCCTCGTGATGACGGGCCCTGCCCGCGTGTTCGATGACGAGCAAAGCGCTCTTGAAGCGATCGTGGCAGGCCGGATCAAGGCGGGTGATATCGCGGTGCTGCGATACCTTGGGCCACGCGGAGGACCCGGCATGCCCGAAATGCTGGCCCCTACGTCGGCAATCGTCGGCCAGGGACTTGGTGAGTCAGTGGGCCTGATAACAGACGGACGCTTCTCAGGCGGAACCTGGGGCATGGTGGTGGGTCACGTCGCCCCCGAAGCCTTTGCGGGCGGCACGATCGCACTGGTTGAGGAAGGCGACTCCATTACCATCGATGCACACCGGCTTCTGTTGCAGCTAAACGTCGATGACGCTGAAATCGAACGCCGACGCGCCGCATGGGAACCACCCGCACCACGCTATACGCGCGGGGTGCTGGCAAAATACGCTGCACTTGCATTACCCGCAGATAAAGGCGGCGTAACCGGCTGAGTTTGGTGTTAGCCGCCTACGGTGCTGGAAACACCGTTCCTTTAGCGACAACCCTGGAGCGATGTTTCCATGCATGGCAAGAAACGCAAGGCAGGGAGCCAAACTCAGTGCGATGTCGGTCAAAGGCCTCTTCGCCAGCCGACCTCTCGCCAAATGTCGCGAGACCACCATGAATATGCTACTTGTCGACGAGGATAAAGGCCGTGCAAATCGGCTCATGCGGTATGCCAGCCGGGGCGGCCATCTCGTTTCGGTGGCATACGATCTGAACACTGCGCTCGACTGGCTGATAGACACCCGGTTCGATTTAATTATTCTGAACATGAAATTTTCAGCATCGCTCGTTCACAACGCTGTCGTCACTATCCGTGAAAAAAGTCCGTCGATGCATTCCCGAATTGTCGTGGTAACCGATAGCCTCAATGATCAGGCTACCGATGTTTCTTTTAAGGACTCTCTCGATATCGAGGAATTTAAACGGTTCCTTGACGAATGAAGCTGTCCGAAATGGCTGGGCCGGTGATGCTCCGGATAAACAACCTCGCAGACCTCGGATCGATAAACACGAGACTTCACCCGGTCCGTGTAACGCGACGTGCCGCATGAGCACATCGTGGAGCATATTCATTGTGGACGAAATCCACAAGAAGAGCGCGAGCATGCCGCTGATGTGCCGCGTCATTGCGGTGGGCAACGGCCGGCCGTGTCTAGACAGCACCACGAGAACAAGGAACCGCCCGCTCCACCCATGAAAACCTTTGAACGCGTAATGACGCAACATCGCAGATGTCTGTTCACAGCAAGCAACCGGATCGATATAACATCGCCCGCAAGTCTAGCTTGCCATCAGCTCAGGGTGCAGTTCAAGGTGTAATACGACCAGCCACAACTTTGGGCAGTCCCGCCTGACGGTCCTGATCCGGTGATGTTCACCATCGCGGATCAAAAATCCCTTCCTGTCGGCGACTTCGAACGCATGCTGGGCGTCTTCCTGAATCCACGCACTGGCCAGTACGGCCGTCACCCCGCCGAACACGGCGAACGACAGCGGAGGAGGATCGATCGCAAGAATCTGTGTCGCCGCAGACAAGAGGAATACTAGCGATTGTGCGCCACAGACCGCAAGTAAAATGACCGTAGCTCTCGCCTTCAAACGAACTCTGTTCTGTTTGTCCATCCCGCGCTCGCGTCACCGGATTTTCTTCGACGATAATTCGTGCCGCACGGACGTCCCGCAGTGGGAACCCTGGTCCAAACACGCAGCGAAAAGTCGAAAACCAGTCTTGGGAAATATGACCTGGAGCAGAATCGATGTGATGGCCCACGATCCTCACACAGGGGCTCGCAGGCATCATCAGTCGCGGGGGAATCGACGGTTGAGGGAGGAATGCCATCTCCAATATGCCGCAGTCTAAACACTGTCAAGCAGGCACGCAACCGAGGACTCTGCCTAGTAGCGCCCTTGCGTCCCGGTCGTCATTCAACGCTCGGAATACCACCGCAATTCTCTATGTCCGCGGTACAAGGGACTTCTACTCCGTGATTCCACTTGCTCCCTCGCACTTCAAAACACTCCATAAAGGACACGCGGGATAAATCCGTTTCGTAGGAAAGATTTTTCACGGGCTGCTCGAGATTATTATGAGTCGACTCTCGACCCCAATTTGCTTTGCTCAGCATATGCGAGCTAGCCTACAGCGGACTTTCGCGTACGTGTCGTGCTGCAACGGTCCCTCGATTTTGACAGATGGTATTGACCAGGAGGTTATTTGACAGCTCGACACCTGTGATCTATTCTCGCGACAGGGATGGGGTTCCCCTTTACGCCGGTCGGCTGATGACTCCTGCCAATTCGAACCGCGCGGCTATTTCCGTCGCTACGGCAGGATGACCTGGATGTGCAGACGATCCGATCTTCACCGATTTGCGCCCCGCAAAATCGCTACTACCGACTTTTCTTACGGGCTACAACGCCGGTTAGCTCGCGGCGTGGCAGTGATCCTTCACCCCCGGTTTATCGGCCGCGTGTCCTTCAGAATGAGGACATCATGGGTTTGCCTGCGTTTATACACGGGGGCGATATTCGAGGGATCTGAGCGTGCGTCCGTTCGCCCGGTCAGCCACAATCGTGGCACCCAAGTACGATACATGCGCGAAAAACCGGTGCGTTCGCCATGGTAAAAATAGGCCATGTGGAAACCGACGGTGTGACTGCTCCCGTCGAAGGCGACTATCCCGGTGATCCAGGATCCGATGGCCGTTCAATTCTTCAGAGTATCCTGTTCCCGGTCGGTCTGGAAGCGTTGCGCAAAGAGCAGGCTGAACAGCCAGTCTGTTTTGTCGATTTGAATCTGGATCAAGTCGTAACGGACATCGTTGGCAAACGCGACGAAGGAGTCCTGCGTCCCCTCCTCTACTCCACCTACCGGAACGAGCAAATCATCCGTTACCGGCAGGCTGTCTTTATAGACCTTGAAAGGCACGATGTACACCTTGTAATTTCAAGGTTTTGCGAGCATATGTCCGAGGTCAGGCTCAACCTCACATACGCTGAACGAATCTCATATAAGCGTCACCGAGAAATGGTCATTCTACGGGCTATCGGAACCTACGTTGAGACGATAAAAGCGCTTCTCCACGGGTTGGAATCTCTGGATTTTCATTCAGCCGGACTATGCAACCTACGACAGCACTTGATCACCTATGTCTCGGCTCAACCATTCGTTGCGTTAGCATCGGAAACGGACCAGATGCGCACGAAGCTTTCGGCGATCAAATACGGAATGCTCTTTCGCGGTGACAAGGTGACAGTACGCAAATATGCCTCCGAACCGGACAGTACTGCTGGAGTTCTCGAGAAGTTTGCCCGCTTCAGGGAGGAGGATGTCGAGCAGACTGTTTCAGAGCAACAGAATAATTTTTCGCTGAACCATATCGAGGCAGGCATCCTCGAATTGGTGGGACTGCTGTTCCCTGATGTGTTCAGATCTCTGGCCGACTATGTAGGACAACACGTCCGGTTCATCGATCAAACTATCGAGTTATTTGACCGTGAAGTTGACTTCTACCTGGCCTACCTTGCTTATATCGCTCCTCTTAAGAAAACTGGCCTTCGTTTTTGCTACCCAGAGGTGTCGGCATCTGACAAGGAGACCTCTGTCACACAAAGTTTTGATCTTGCCTTAGGCGCGACGTTGCTTCGCGAACAGACGCCCATTATATGCAACAGTTTTCATCTTGCCGGTAAGGAACGTATGCTGGTAGTGTCTGGTCCGAACCAGGGCGGTAAAACTACCTTCGCACGGATGTTTGGTCAATTACATTTCCTCGCCGGACTCGGCTGTCCGGTGCCGGGCCATCACGCCCGTTTATTTCTCGCTGATCAGTTGTTCACACATTTCGAACGTGAAGAAGCTATCGAAAATCTTCGCGGCAAGCTCGAAGATGAGCTGGTACGGCTACGAGAAAGCTGTCGCGCCATGACAGCCAACAGCGTCATCGTGTTAAATGAGATATTTAATTCGACTAGCCTGGAAGACCAATTCTTTCTCAGCAAAAAAATTCTGGAAAAGATTCTAGAGACAGACATGCTCGCGGTATGTGTCACCTTCATCGACACGCTCGCCTCGATGAGCGAAAAATCAGTGAGCATGGTGAGCACCGTCATACCCGATGATCCAGCGCGTCGGACCTTTGAGATTGTCCGAAAACCCGCTGACGGACTCGCCTACGCACTCTCGCTCGCTCAAAAACGTGGCGTCACCTATGAGCAATTGCGCGTGAGGGTTCGTCCATGAAGACGTTCTTAATGCACCCGGATCGCGATTTCAACCCTCAAGCGGAACCATCCGAAACGCTCAGCCATTTCGCACAGGATATGGAAGTTGAAGTCTTGCTCAACGCCGCCGCGGCGGGCGACCGATACCTGTATGACATCATGTCCGCCGCGATCGCCGGGGCTTGGACAAGCGATCTCGCGACAATTTCTTACCGGCAAGACGTATTGAAGGATTGCTTGGCCAATCCAGGCGTCGTACGGCAATTCTATGCCTTGGCCCTCGAACCGTTCAGCCGCGAAAGAAGCTGGAGCTTCGGAATGTACGGAAGAGAGCCATCCTCTATGGTATCGAGCGCCGTGCGAACCCTCAAAAACTGCCTCGAGCTGCTCAGCCGGCTCAAGAGGATCTGCAACACAAATTCCGACAGCTTCGTTTCGCAAGGCTTCAAATTGTTCTTCAACACACTCGATCGGAATCTGGATGAAGAATATCTACGCGCTGTAAATGTCGATTTAAAGGATCTCACATTTCGCAATGGGATTCTGCTGAGTGCCGAACTTGGCGAGGGCGGAAAAGGAACGCATACCATGATGCGCGAGCCGCAAGCGCGTGATCGAAGCTGGATTAGAAGGCTGCTGACGCGAGGACCCGAGAGCTTCACGTTGCAATTAGCTCCTCGCGACGAAGCGGGTGCTCGTGCCTTTCGCGAAATCCAGAACCAGGGTCTCGGTCTAATTTCCGACGCGCTATGGCAATCCGCGCAACACATACTTCACTTTTTCAAAGCGCTACGAGTGGAACTCGCATTTTATGTGGGTTGTTTGAACGTTCATGAGCGCCTCGAGGCTGTTGGAGAGTCAATCGCCTTTCCGCATGCACTCAACGGTGCGAAGAGCTTTGAATGCAAGGACCTTCGGGACATCTGCCTTGCGTTGACTATGGGTCGAACGGTGGTCGGAAACGATGTCAATGCAAATGGCAAGTACTTGGTGCTAATCACCGGGGCCAATCGGGGCGGTAAATCGACGTTTTTGAGAAGTGTCGGCGTTGCGCAACTGATGATGCAATGCGGGATGTTTGTCACAGCGAAGTCTTTCTCCTCCTCGCTGCGATCCGGCTTGTTCACGCATTACAAGCGCAACGAGGATCGGACTATGCGAAGCGGCAAGTTTGACGAAGAGCTAGTTCGGATGAGTGCGATCGCAGATCACATTGGGCGTCGAGCCATGGTGTTGTTTAACGAATCATTCGCAGCAACAAATGATCGTGAGGGCTCAGAGATTGCACGGCAGATCGTGTCCGCATTGCTCGAAAACGACGTGACCATTTTTTTCGTCTCTCACATGTATGAATTGTCCCGCCCTTTTTTAGCCAACAATCAGGTGATGTTTCTCCGAGCTGATCGCGGCGAAGATGGCCAAAGGACTTTTCGCCTACGCGAAGGCGAGCCGTTACCGAAGAGTTTCGGTGCTGATCTCTATCAACAAATCTTTGCTCCGCCGTCGTGAATACCGATCATCCTGGCGGCGTTAGGCGTATCGCCGACTGCCCGACGTGGCGAGATACTGCATTTAACCTTCTGCATCGTGCGCCTCACTGTGATAGGCGAAGACGGTACGTCCGCGGCAATGTTGCGCACTTCGCCCTGGCAGCCATGAACGGAAATTGCATAGAACTCACCGGCCGGCTAGGCCGGATAGTCGATAACGCACCGACCTTCTTTTGCGTTCTCCTAGACGAGCTGGGGTGCAATACCCGGCCTGGTGCCGTTTTAAGGTCTGTATGCGCGCTTCGACGAAGAAATGCGTGAGCGTGGTCCAGCACGTTCCGGAGTGCACCGGAAGCGCGTGTTAACGGCATGGATGTATTTATGGAACAAGTCAAGATTGCTGACGTACTCCGAAAATCAAACCGTTAGGTATTGTTTTTCAGCATCGCCCTATTCCCCCAACTAAGGCCTGTCGCAGCGGCACGTTTTTCCTGATCAACTCACCAATGTCGAAGGGCAGTTAGTTGGCAACGGACCGAAGCCGCGACCGCTGACCACCTGGAACTACCCGCTTCAATTTCGTTGCCCGTTGGGCGCCGATACCGGGCTTGTATTGCATGCTGAACGACGCGCTTACTGCAACTGCTTGCGTGTGCGTCGTCAACGGCGTATCGTTTTGCCTGGAGATGGCATTCTCCTAAACCGCCAAATGTTGTGGCTGATGATGCCTGCTATGCGATGCACCGTTCGGTGCGTCGTTTCCCTGACATATGGCAGGTGTCGAATGAAGTGTTCCAAATCATTTCAGTTCTATTCGGTCAAACCGGACGCTGAAATTCTATGCCAGGGCCGACGGCCTCTATTGCCGATCCGCTGTTTCGGCACTCACGCTATGTGGCAGGGTCGGGAATTGATGTTTCAGGACCGAACTACCGTCACTATCTCTGACTTCCATTGCATAAAGCGCGTTTCGCTAAGCGAACTCGGCTTTTTGGCGTCCGTGACGCGATCAGCTAATAATGGCCGTAATCATCATCCGGATCTAACGCTGCTTACGAGGCTTCCGAGTCGAAAAACGTGCAGCACGAGGGAGACTTCGTGGTTTGATTACCTTGTGCTATTTCCGCGCAGCTCTTCATAGAGATCCTCTTCGTGATAACTCCGCGAAAGACGCTCGCTGGCGGTGTGAATATTCCCGAAACCACTAGCCAGAGGCGACACAGCATGTCGATCACCTCCGTCAAAGCGCGATTGGGTGTCATCTGCCCGCTCATGAAACAGTGGACAGCGCAGGACCGGGAACCGACTGAACTGACTCAAAAGTTGCGTCGCCTTCATAGGGATTCGGCAGGCACCGATCCTGTCACTTGAGACGCGTTGCTTTTACGCAAGGGCTTCGTACGGACGACAGATACCGACATTGAATATGGGCGTGATGCTGCAGACAATATAGCCCACCTTTCTTTAATAGAGAGATACACATGACCTCTGAATCGACACCGCCCCGCCTGAGGAGCCAGAAATGGTTCGATGATCCCTCTCACGCAGACATGACAGCGCTCTATGTTGAACGCTTCATGAACTATGGAATTACCCGCGAGGAACTTCAGTCGGGGCGCCCCGTGATTGGCATAGCGCAAACCGGAAGTGATCTCGCACCCTGTAACCGGCATCATATCGAACTCGCGCAGCGCACAAAGGCCGGAATTCGCGATGCAGGCGGAATTCCAATGGAGTTTCCGGTACATCCGTTGGCCGAACAGAGTCGACGGCCGACCGCGGCACTGGACCGCAACCTCGCATACCTCGGGCTCGTCGAAGTGTTGCACGGCTATCCGCTAGATGGGGTCGTGCTGACCACCGGTTGTGACAAAACCACGCCCGCGGGGCTGATGGCTGTAGCAACGGTTGACATGCCCGCCATCGTGCTCTCGGGCGGTCCGATGCTAGACGGATGGTATGAAGGCCGGCGTGTCGGCTCGGGCACAGTGCTGTGGCATGCACGGAACCTGCTTGCGGCGGGCGAAATCGACTATGAAGGCTTCATGGAGCTGAGTGCAACGTCGGTACCTTCGATTGGTCACTGCAATACGATGGGTACGGCGCTATCGATGAATTGCCTGGCGGAGGCGCTCGGGATGTCGCTACCGGGCTGTTCCACGATTCCGGCAGCCTATCGTGAACGCGCTCAGATGGCTTATCTGACTGGCAGGCGCGCTGTCGAGCTCGTTAGAGAGGATGTCAGGCCGTCGCACATCATGACTCGTGAGGCGTTTATCAATGCGATCGTGGTGGCGTCCGCTCTGGGTGCATCAACCAATTGCCCGCCGCACCTGATCGCGATTGCCCGACATATGGGCATTGAGCTGACGTTGGAAGATTGGCAGCGCTACGGCGAACAAGTGCCGCTGCTTGCCAATTGCATGCCAGCGGGTGATTACCTGGGCGAAAGCTTCCACCGCGCTGGGGGTGTGCAGGTCATCCTGCGAGAGCTGGATAAAGGGGGATTGTTGCATGGTGAGTGCCGGACCGTAAGCGGAAAGACCACAGGGGAAATTGCTGCTGCGGCCCGTGAAGCGGATCGCGATGTAATTCGCGCGTACGACGCACCGCTGAAGCACGGGGCGGGATTTATGGTGCTCTCAGGCAACTTCTTTGATAGTGCGATCATGAAGATGTCAGTGATCGGAGAAGCATTCAGACAGACGTATCTGAGTGAGCCAGGCGCCGAAAACACCTTCGAGGCGCGCGCGATCGTTTTTGACGGACCGGAGGATTACCACGCGCGAATCAACGATCCGTCGCTCGAAATTGACGAACGTTGCATCCTCGTAATACGTGGCTGCGGACCTGTCGGCTACCCTGGCAGTGCGGAGGTCGTGAACATGGCGCCTCCCGCCGAACTCATACGTCGTGGCGTGACGTCGCTGCCTTGCCTGGGCGACGGTCGACAGAGCGGAACATCGGCGAGTCCTTCGATTTTAAATATGTCACCCGAAGCGGCCGTGGGAGGCGGCCTATCCCTGTTACGCAGCGGCGACCGTATTCGCGTCGATCTCAATGAACGAACGGTAGACGTACTAATCGACCAAGCCGAACTGGCTCACCGAAGCAAGTGCGCGGCAATAACGGTGCCTCCGTCACAGACGCCCTGGCAGGAACTTTATCGCAAGTGGGTTGGCCAGCTTTCGACTGGGGGGTGTCTCGAGCCGGCCACGCTCTATTTGAAGGTCATCGAAGAGCGCGGGGACCCCAGGCACTCGCATTGAGCAGGCGTACCGTTCGACAGTAGTCGCAAGTAGTTACTCGTTGGTGGCCCGGCGTAACGGTCGCAACGCGCTCACCTCTTCTGAGCGGGTTATCGTGCCATCGTGTGTTGCCACCGCTCCTTGACATAGGATGCGCTGTTCGGTTTGACAGACAGTTGGAAAGGCGCAGAGCTGGACATCATCCACGAACCAGGATCTCGCCATGCTTCTTGGCCTAAAAAAGGAGACCACAATGATCCATGCAGAAACCAGTGCCGGCACCCGCGTTCCATCGGCCTTTAACGTGATCATCGAAATGGCTGCTTTCGGTGATCCGGTAAAATATCAGGCAGATCCTCAGTCCGGACGGTTGCGGGTAGAGACCTTCATGATGACCAGCATGAGATATCCCGCCAACTATGGCTTCGTTCCGCACACGCTTGCTCCCGACGGCCGACCACTGGACGCGCTCGTTATCACCCCTTTCCCGGTGGTGCCGGGCGCGGTAATTGAAGCACGCGCGCTCGGCCTGATGCATTTGACCGACGACGAGGGACCCGATATAAAGCTGATCGCGGTTCCCATCGCCTCCGTCTGTCCACCTACCGGCAATCTGCATTCACTGGACGACCTACCCCAATATCTGCTGCACGAATTCCGGCACTTCTTCGTCAATTACAAAGTGCTGGAACACGGAAAATGGTCCCGCTTCGAACACTGGGGATCGGTCAGTGATGCGCAGAACGAATTGAACAGCGCTATTGCGGCTTTCGAACGTCAGCTTGCGGACCCGGACCCCGGGTGATTCAAAGACAGCAGAGGGAAGTTCCAGCGAACCACACTGTAGTTCTAAGCTCCTTTCCCGTGCATCCGATCAGTTGGGCAACCCAGGCGGTAGGTCGCCGACATGGGTGCCACGGCACCTTGCGCTGACCTATTGAATGAGCGTTCTCGACAGCAATGCTTCCCCCTTGTTTCAATTGCGAAAGCATCGAGTCGGTGCTCCCGAATCGCCCCGAGACGGCTCGGTCTCGGGACCGTTCATTTCGTGCTTACCGGAGTGAGTCGATGTCCTGCTCGATACGTTTTATTCCGACGACCTCAACGAGTCGAACAGTAGGAGCGACAGCGCGCAGTGCTCGTCCTTCCTGGCGAGCGGCTTCGCCGGCGATGCGAGCTACTGCCGCAGTTTCCTGACCCCTTTCATTGCCTCCAGCCGGCGGCAGATCGCCTCATGTTGAACAACGCTCACTCGCGACAGCGCGAGCGAAACGTCGTCCAGAGCCGGATCCTCCTCGGACTGTTGTGCGACGAACTGCCTTACACGCGCGCTGCCTACGCCAAGCGTCTCATGTATGCTGTCCACCGATACGCTTCCTCGCTCCACCAGCAGTCCGATCCGACGCTCCTGCTTGGCGACAATGAATCTGCGCTCAAGCGGCTTGACTCCCGCCAGAATAATCAGGATAAGCACCGTTGCGGTCACTGCAGCCGTATACATACCGCCGCCCACAGCCAGCCCAATCCCGGCTACCGACCACAAACTCGCTGCGGTCGTCAGTCCGCGTACCACTTCGCCACGAAGCAGGATCGAGCCCGCGCCCAGGAATCCGATGCCCGAAACGACCTGGGCGGCCATCCGTGATGGGTCAAGAACCACAGCGTTCTGTCCCAGTACGTCGGCAAAGCCGAATGCGGACACCAACATCACGAGCGCTGAGCCCACGGCGACGAGCATATGAGTACGCAAGCCAGCCGCCCAGCTCAGCCGTTCACGCTCGAAGCCGATGACGCTTCCCAGAATCGCTGCCATTACAAGACGCAAAGTAATTTCGGTATTGCTGATCATTGCAGACTCCAACAAACTGCTGGCGTTCGTCGGGGCAGACAAAGCTCACGCGTGCCATATCACCTCGGTGCCGCCGGGATGGATGCGCGCGCATTTTGTGCCCTCTCGACAAGCGAGGTGTAGCTCGCTCGATCAATAACGAAAAGAATGCTGACCAGAAAGACCGCCATGAACGCCAGTGCGCTTCCAAAAGCGAGGGGAAAGCCGTATGTCGACGCAAGTGACGTAAGAATGATTGAATTGAAAGCCCCCATCACATTCAGCACGCCGTTAAAGATTCCATAAACGAATCCCGTCGAAGCCTGATTCGGTGAGATGTCGATGATCGACACCGCCCAGGCACCGACAGTCGTATTCATGGCCAGTTGTACCAGACCAAGCAATATCGCAGTCATTTGCCCCGCGCCCGAGCGCGCCGTCAATAACGACAGCACAACGCAACAAGCCGCAATCGCCATGGGCAGCGCTGCGCCGATACGGCGTGCGGTGAGACGATCGAAGTGACGGACGAGATAATCGTTGAACGGACCGGAGAGAAAAAATCCCGCAAATCCGAGAACGGAACCGAGACTTGACCACACCGCGCTTTTGAGAATGCTCATGTGAAAGGTGTAGAACATATAGCTCGGCACCCAGTAAAGAAACGTAAACAGCACGTAACCGAAGGTCAGATAGATCAGCAGCATGCCGACGCCGGTGCGCGAGAAAAACACGGCACGAATTCCGGCCCAGTCGGCGCTCTCGCTCGCGGTGCTGCGATTACCGATGATCTCGCGCTCTCCGGCGCTTAGCCGCCGGTCCTGCTCGGGCCGGTCCCGCACAATGACAATCCAGAACGGCAGCACAAGCAGTCCAGCCGCACCGAACAGAATGAACGACCATTGCCAGCCAAAGCGCACCACGATCCACCCCGCGAGCAGACTGCCCACCGCCGGACCCACATACTGTCCCGATCCGGCCCATGTGTACGCGGTCGAGCGCTCAGAGGGGGCCGCCCAGCTATTCGCCGTCTTGGCGTTGTACGGCCAGATCGGAGCCTCTCCGGCGCCCATAAGCGCACGTACTGCGTACCATCCCGCAAGGCTTCCCGCGAACGGTGTCGCGATCGTAAAAACCGACCACCAGCCGAGCGCGACGACCATGCCCCACCGCAGTCCAAGACGATCTGCGATCCATCCGCCAGGAAAGTTGAAGACGCCATAAGCGAGCCCCCATACAAACGCGATCTTTCCAATCTGATGCAGGTCGAACCCGAACTCCTGCCGGATGGCAGGGATAGATACCGCGAAGTTCACCCGATCCATGTAATTGATGAAGATCACCACGAACATCAGAAAGATAATCAGGTATCGCCTGCGAGCCATAGTCTCTCCCTGGACGGTCATTCTCTTTAAATTCATGCAGGTGACTGCGATCCAGCGCTCGCGCCTGTCCGCGAGCATCAGCGTGATCGCTCCATCCGCCAGGGGCATAGAACACGGGAGACGCGCCGCAGATCCGCTTGTTCGACCTCCCGCTGGGACATCAATTTCTGCGATCCGGGCTTTCCTGGACTGCAGGAAACTTCCCCGGGTGGATTGGAATGAGCCATTGCCGCAACGCTCCCCCATTAAACGAGGGCGGCCAGATGCGTCTTGTCGTTGACACTATGTACAGTAACCTTGCCATCCGCACTAATATCCAGCAGGTTGATACAGCATGGTCCCTGTTCGATCTGCCAATACGCCGACAAAGGCAAATCAAGTGCTTGTGTCAGGAGCACCCGGTTGACGCTGTCATGAGCAACGAGAACAATTGTTTCGTGCTCAAACGACTGCAGCAGTTCCCGCACGGCGTCGGCTGTGCGCAGTGCCACAGACTGCAGTGACTCCCCACCTGGAAAACACATCCACTGTGGCGCCGTCTTCCATAGTGCAAATTCGACCGGGAACTCCCGACCGGCTTCCTCGTGGCTTTTCCACTGCCATCGGCCATAGTCAATGTCGTCAATGCCTGGCTGCACATACGACGATTTTCCGCAAGCCTCAGCGATAACAGTTGCTGTATCGCGACAGCGTTGCATCGGGCTCGTGTAGACGGCCTGGGGCTGGAATTTCTCCGCGACTGCATTTGCGAGAGCAAGTGCCTGACGCCGGCCAAGATCTGTCAGAGCCAGCTGCATCCGGCCTCTAAAGCGCGGTGGATCAATTCCATCCACCTCTCCATGACGGGTCAGGATAATACGCATGGGTCTTGCTCCATCGATCAGAAGTGAAAATCCATCAACCGCCGGGGGCCTGCGGTCAGGAACGCGTGGTCGATATTCTCCTACGCCAGGAAGCTGCGCCGGACCATGTGCCAGCTTCCTTGTGCGCGGCGGTCGTGCGGACCTGCACGCGGCCTGAACACGAAAAGAAGGTAAATAAGTGAAGGCAGCCGCGTCAGTTGCGGAGCGAAGTACATGACGACACCTACCGTGGAAGGACAACTTTGCGCCGGGAGGCGCATCAGTAGGCATCATTAGCCGGCGACTTCCGGCGCTTGAGGAGAATGCCATCTCCAGAAATCAGGATACCGTTGTCCAGCCGGCTTCGCAAGTGCGCCCAATGGTCCTCCTTCCTGGACCCCGGCTTACATTGGAACCAACTTGTTCCCGCGGGACGACATCATCGCCCTCTTACGTGTATCGCGCGCCGGCAGCCTCCCCGCATTCCCCCGAGGTGCCATGCGAGGGAGAACACTCAGGATTGGATGAATTCAATATAACGAAATAGTGTTGCAAAAAAACGAGGACGACTGTTACTGCGCTGCTCGCGTAGCGAATTTAAAAACACAGCAGGACCCTGCGACGGACAACCGGGTAGTGACACGGAATGCACATGCTAGTGGCCCAACCGCTGCCCGACAGTACTACCCTCCGTTGCGTCCTTTTGTGCGGGCAACTTCGCTCCCAACGCTCGGGCAGGCGCGCGATATGACTATGCTTTGCCGTGGCGGGTCGCGATTGTCACTTGACGGATGATTGCCGTCTCCCGCAGTCCTCAGGAGGTTGCGGTACAGAGGGCCGTCGACGTGGGCCGCAGTTGCTCCCATGAGAATTGCCAAACGTATGGCAAAAGATGAAATGAAGACAACATGAGAGCTTGGGGCGGCTTCATCTTTCGGCATCACTGCGTAGTTCAGTACCCGATTGTCGAAGGATGTGCACTGCGGACGTCAACGCGAGCGCCGACATAATTATGGCAACTGTAAGGTCTGGCCACGCAGATCCGCTCCCGAATACTCCGAGCGCAGCCAGCAGAACCGCAACATTCCCAAGCACGTCATTACGGGTGCAAAGCCAGACGCTGCGCATGTTGCTGTCGCCCTCACGATACCGGAATAGCAGCCCTGCCACGACACCGTTGGCGAGAAGTGCGCAGGTTCCAACGACCCCCATCGTAGGCGCGCTTGGTACCGTGCCTTTGTGAAGGTGCCACACAGCCAGACCAAGCAGCCAGACACCGAATACCGCCATCGTGACTGCCTTAAACCGGGATGCGCGCGCGCGAGCACCCAGACTCAAACCCAGGACCGCCAGGCTGATGCCGTAGTTGGCCGCATCGCCGAAAAAGTCGAGCGAATCAGCCAGTAACGAAACCGATCCGCCAGCAAGACCCGCCAGCACTTCGACGCCAAACATCATGCAATTAATCACCAGCGCGACCCAGAGCAATCTCCGATATCCTTCGCGTTGCTGGACCGGCTGGTCTTCGCAATGGTGACAGCAGTGTCCCGGCATGGCGGTCTCCAATGGACTCAAAGAGCGTATCCTGAAGCCTGTAGCCACTACAGGGTCAAGCCATGACCGACAACTATTCCATCGGCACCTTGAGCCAGCTCTCGGGCGTAAAAATAGAAACGATCCGCTACTACGAGAAGGTCGAGTTGTTAGGCGCGACAAGCCGGGCAAGTAATGGCTATCGTCAATACGTGTCAACGTCGGCCGCAATTTCCCCAGAACTGTCGAAGTAATTTTCCCCACCCTGTGTGTTTGCGATGATCAGCCGCTAAATGGATCAGGTGAGCTCTTTCGGGGGCGACCTGGGCGGCGACGTGCCGCTTCCACAGGTGCAGGGTTTAGGGAAGTTGGCCGGTTGCGCAGATGGTCGGGCAGCAGATCGGCGTGCTCACGCAGCCGGTACGACGAGCCCTCAATCTGGACGACGATCGCGTGATGCAGCAACCTGTCGAGCAGCGCTGCTGCGACGACGGTGTCACCGAACACTTCTCCCCATTCGCCGAAGCTGCGATTGGACGTGAGGATGATCGCGCATCGCTCGTAGCAGGCATTGACGAGCTGGAAGAACAGATTGCCTCCGTTGGAGCCGATCGGCAGATAGCCGATCTCATCGACGATGAGCAGACTGTTGCGCGCGAGGAAGCGCACACGCTGGGCCAGGTTGCCTTCGCGCTCGGCCTTCGCCATCGAGTTGACGATTTCGGCCAGTGAGCCGAAGTACACGCTCTTGCCGGCGCGTATCGCTTCGACGCCCAGCGCGATGGAAAGGTGTGATTTGCCGGTTCCAGGCGGCCCGAGGAAGTGGACCGTCTGGCGTCGTTCGATGAACTCGAGTTGCGCGAGCGTCATGATGCGATCGCGATCGAGACTCGGCTGGAAGCTGAAGTCATATCCGGCAAGCGTCTTGACGGTGCCCAGTCGCGCTGTCTGCAGCGCCATGCGGATGCGCCGCGTCTCGCGCGTCGTGAACTCTTCGCCCAGCAACGTCTCCAGCACTTCGAGCATCGAGCTGTCGCCCTGCTCGAAACGCTTCAGCGTGGCATCCAGCGCTTCAAGCGCACGCGGCATGCGCAAGCCAACGAGGTAACGTTGTATCCGCTCGACGGTGGAGGTCGGAACGCTGCTCATGCGCGCCTCCCGGCATCAGCCAGACGCCTGGCCACCTGATCGTAAAACGACAGCGGCCGACGTGCGACGCCAGTCGTGCCAGACGATATGTCACGCGCAGCCTGCTGCCTGCGCTGGCCCGCGTTTCGATGTCCAGGCAGCAGGGATGTTCGTCGCCGGCCTTCCAGCACGGGATGCACTGCCAGCAATTCGCCGTCCTCGTAGATGCGGATCTCGTGAGCCAGACTGTGAACGTCGAGTGTGCGCCTGCGGGTGCGGTCGGGCACGCTGTAGTAGTTGCCGCCGACCGACACCAGACCTTCGTGGCTCACGCGCCGCTCAAGCCGGATGACGCCATTGAAGACGCCGGCAGGCAACACCTGAAGCGCGGGGCGTTCCTCACGGAAGTGCTGCATGACGACGCGATGCGTCGTGCCGTGCACCCGGGAGTTGGCCACCGTGTCGAGCCAGTCGCGCAACTGGCGGTTCAGATCGGCGAGATTCTGGAATCTTCGTGCGAGGAAGAAGTCCTGGCGGATATAGCGATACGGGCGTTCGACCTTGCCCTTGGTCTTGGCGCGATACGCCTTGCATGCACGCGGAGCGAAACCATAGTGCTGCGCGAACGCGACCAGCTTCGCGTTGTAGACGATGTGCTTCTCGACTTCGCCCAGCACCGCTGCCTTCATGCGGTCGTACAGCACTTCGCGCGGCACACCACCAATGTGCTCGAAGGCTTCCATGTGACAGCGCAGGACAGTCTGCAGGTCCTGATGTTCGACGAAACGCCCCCACAGATAACGGCTGTGCCCGAGCACGATCGAGAACAGCCAGATCGATCGCCGCTGTCCGGGCACGTCTTCAAATTCGACGTTGAAGCGTGCGAAGTCGACCTGCGCCTGGTGACCGGCCGGTGTCTCGAAGCGCACCTCGAAGCCTCGCTGTCGTGGTGGTCGGACTTCCCGAACCAGATCGCCCAGCGCTGTCCGCCCGCCCGCGTAACCCATGGCCTGAATCTCCCGCAGCAGTCGCTCAATGCTCAGGTCCGGGTACTCACGCACACGCTCACTCACGTAGTGAACGAACGGGTCGACCACGCAAGGTCGTGGCGCGCGCGGGCCGTAACGCGGCGCCTGCACACCACCCTTGATGTATTTGCGAACGGTCTTGCGGTCCATACCCAGTCGAGCGGCGATGGCAGAAATACTCAGCCCCTGCCGGTGCAATTCCAGAATCGTCATAACCTCTCCCAGCTCGACCACCGACACCCCCACGACGGATCCGAAGCGGGATATGGTCGTTGATCGAGGGGGCGGCGCCGCTTGCGCGGCGCCGCCAGACAAAAAACTGGGGAAAATTACTTCGACGAAAGTGGGGAGTATCTATCCGACGCTGACAATACGACGATAGCTCAGCGAAGCGTCTGACATTCATCCGGCGCGGCCGCGAGCTCGGCTTCAGTATCGATGAGATCCGCGAGCTGCTCACCCTCGCGCATCACCCGAAGTGGCCCTGCACAGGCGCTGACCGTATGACGCGCGCCCATCTCGATGACGTTGAAGGCAAGATCCGGGACCTTCAGCGAATGCGGCGCGCCCTGCGGCAGGTCGCGAAGTGCCACGGCGGAACGGCGGAGCACTGCGAGCTTCTTCAGGCACTCACCGTGCCGGCAACCCGATCGGTGAGGCACGTTTGAACAACTGCGTACCATGGCTCCTCCAGGGCTGCAGGGCCGCTTTGATATCGAGCGACGCTCCAGGCGACGGTACAGACCAACGGCGCGGCTTCGATTCGGTCACGAGCCTCTGAGCAGATCGCAAAACGCTTCGGACCCGCAGCGTTATCCGGCGGGGCGTTTTCCGAACATCAGTCACCGATATCCCGCTGAGCCGATTTCCCGCTGAACAACGCGACACACCGCCTCAGCTCGATGTCGGAGCCACGGGAGCCCGCATCGAACACCCCGCGCTCCGGCGTCGCTGGCCACCGGCAACCTGCATATCGTCTCAGCCGGCGAGTTCCCGGCCTCCACGTCGCCGGGAAAACGGCTCTTGCATGGCGAGGCGTGCGGCATAACATCGCGTACCGGGAGCGAGTCGTGCTTTGGGGCGAGAGGCCTTACGAGTTTCCTGGCTGGGTGTCGGGCCATCTGCTCCGTACCAGTCACCACGCTCTTCGATGAAGGTTTCTTGTACGGCCATGGGCTGAAGGCTCTGCCGGCCGGTGATCCAGATGTGCTTGTTTCGGTGCCGGAAAGAGCGATGCTCGAGCTCGCCAGCGACATTGGAAAAGGCCAGTCTCTCGAAGAAGCCAGCAACCTGATGGTGACGATGCGCAACCTGCGTGCGGATGTACTGGACGAATTCATGGCTCACTGCAAGCGCGTCAAGGTTGTGCTGCTTGTTAGCAATCTCGGCGTCGAAGCCAGGTTTTCATGGGCAAAGAATCTGCATCAACATGTCGACCATCTGGGTGCTGGAAGGCGCTGGTCGAACAAAATCAGAAACGGACGTCTGACGCTTAAACCTCATTGAATAGACGAGCGACTGCTGCGCCCACGCCGCTGACTTGACCCTGGGCATTGCGCCCCGTCTGCAGGAAACGCCTACGTTCTCAGCGGATATCGATGTCTTCTGCGAGCCTCACCGAACACGCCCACATGCCCGGTGAAACCAGCGAAAGCCTCACTGGGAACGCTAGCAAATCCCTCAGTGGAATCGCCGCTTGACTGGTGCCGTACTGACGCACTGAAAATGATCCGCTTAAAAACATCAGGACGCGTCAAGTCCTTTGACGACGTCGCTCAAAGAAATGAGTTGGGACTCGACGATCTCCGCCCTCGCGATAATGGCTTTACTGGCCTTTGTTGGGCGCAGCTGTCCGTCCGGAGTCCGCTCAAAAAGTTTCAGGTGCGACGCGGATTCGATCGCCCGGATCCGTTTTGCGACGACGGCTGGATCAACGTTGAGGTGTCGTCCCGCATCACTGTATCCTCCCGTTCGTGCAACGGCGAGCACATAGCGAAGATGAGTCCAGTCAAGAGGAACCATTTATCCAGTCTTTCTCAGTAATTTAGCGATTCTGCGCACGGCCCTGCAAAGATGCACCAGCCGGCCCATGTCGGTGAGAACCACCTTCATTCGACCTCCAAAATACGGCGGATCCATACGGCCAGGCTCTTCGAAAGGGCTCAGAATGATGCGTAGGTCTTCCTTAATCGACTTGCAGCGACAACGGGTCGGATGCCGGAAAGGCGCTTCGATCCGGGAGACGCTGAGGTGCGCGCGAGCCATTCGCGTTCGTGGCAAATGCCCTGCTCGTAGCCCATATCACCGGCGCCAGACTATCGCCCATCAGTGTCTCGGCAGGAACTCGGGCAGACGACTTCTGATCTCATCTGCATTGAGGTGGACAAGATCCTTTCCAAGCTCAAGCGTCACATGACACAACGTGTCCGCATCGAGCTTGCCACGCAACTGCCCGAGAAAAGCAGCCGGCGCGACCAGAATCAGCGTGCCGACTTCGCCCCGTGCTACGCCTTCCTTCAACGTCGCGGCGATTTCGTTCGCAAAACTCGCCGCCTCCCGGGCGTGCTGGGAACTCGCGGGGTCAGCCCTATGCCGACCTGCCCCAAATCTGTCATAGGTGCGCCCCGGCGCGTCAGACACGAGGTCCTTTTCCCTTAGGCGCGAAGCGGGGTGAATGGCTGCCGTCTTCTCCACGATCTCCCCGGACGGGTTTCTCGTTTCGAAAATTCTCGACACAGCCTGGTTCGCCACGACGATCCACATTGCATTTGTCATGATCATTTCCCTGCAACATATTTGAACGTCCGAATCAAACGCTCAGGTCCGCCGCCTGTCGGGCCGCCCCTCTCGACCATCGCCTGGAGAGCCGTACCTTATGGCGGATATCGCGCCCCCCCAGGCGAAGTCAGAACTGACAGAGAGCAGCCGGCGAGCGCCAATAACGCGCATGAGCATACATTCGGGGATACGTTCCGCATTTGCGAACAGACCTATCCGCGCCCTGGATGCGGCACGCGCACGAATCTGCGGTTAAGCTGAACGGAGAGAGGTAAGAAACGTCTGAAGGCAACCGCGTTGCCGATTGCGAAGCACAGTGCATCGTGACACCTACCATGAAAGAATTGCTTTGCGCCGCAAGACGCAGCCGGTAGGCATCATTAGCCGGGGAGGACCGACACTTGAGGAGAATGCCATCTCCTAGGCGCAGGATACCGTCACCTGAGCTTCTTCGCAAGTCGTGGTGCGCACCACCCCGGCGGCGGCACCGGCAGGCGTCAGGATGCTATGACGGAGCTGATAATCTGCAGCTCGTCGCAGCCGTTCTGTCGAACTGGTCCTCTACCATCCAGGCATGTGCGGTGTAGTGAGTAAGACCATAGCGGTTAATACAACGAAATTATATTCAGATCAGTGGGTATAACTGTTGCTGGTTACGCCACGCCTGCAAGAGTGAAACAAGGAACGAATCCGCGATGGACAAACGCGCCCGAGACGACGAAGTGAATGAGCCGGTCGCCAAACCGCTCACCGACAGTACCACCATAGCTATTCGCGAGGCGCTTGAAGGACGTCGACACGGTCTCGCTCTACTGCTTCCTTTTGCGGGGCCCGCCATTGTCGTTTCGGTTGCATACGTCGACCCCGGCAATTTCGCGACCAATATCCAGGCGGGAGCGCGATATGGGTATGCGCTGCTATGGGTGGTTGTGGTTGCCAATCTTATCGCGATGCTTTTTCAGGCGCTGGCCGCGAAACTTGGAATCGTCACCGAACACAACCTTGCCGAACTGTGCAGGGAGCATTTTCCCAAACCTGTCGTGCTGGTCCTTTGGGTAATCAGCGAAGTGGCCGCCATGGCGACCGATCTTGCTGAGTTCGTCGGCGGCGCTCTGGGATTGTCCCTTCTTCTGCATGTCCCGCTACTCGTCGGCATGGTCATCGTTGGAATCGCGACCTATGGCTTTTTGCTATTTCAGAAGAACAGGTTCCGTCCACTCGAACATATGGTCGGTGCCATGGTCGGCGTGATTGGCCTGTGCTACCTCGTTGAACTCTTTGTGACGCCGATCAACTGGGCGGCGGCTCTTCCTCATCTGTTCGTACCAGAGCTGCCGGACAGCGAAGCGCTCACCATCGCAGTGGGTATTATCGGCGCGACAGTCATGCCACACGCTCTTTTTCTCCATTCGGGGCTGACCGAAAGTCGGGCACCTGTCAAAAACGAATCGGAAAGAGCAAAGCTGCTGCGTTACTCGAACATCGAAGTGACAGTAGCGCTTGCGGTTGCCGGATTGATCAATATCGCAATGGTCTTGACCGCAGCCGGGGCTTTCCACGCAGGCCACCCGGAAGTGGCCGAAATCCAGTCGGCATACCACACCCTTGCCCCCGTCCTGGGCAAAGCCGCAGCGGCCGTTTTTCTCTTATCTCTGGTCGCCTCCGGCCTGTCGAGTTCAGTCGTGGGGACCGCGGCCGGGCAGATGATCATGCAGGGGTTCGTCGGCTTCGGCATCCCTATCTGGCTCAGACGCGCGATAACGATGATACCGAGCTTCATCGTGGTCGGACTGGGTATCAATGCAACGCAGGCCTTGGTGGTCAGTCAGGTGATCCTGAGCTTTGCGCTGCCATTTCCTGTTGTCGCGCTGGTGTGGTTCACGTCCCGCCAGGAAATCATGGGCCGGTACCGCAACAGGGCCTTTGTAGCTGGCCTGACCATCGTGGCGGCGCTGCTCGTGCTTACGTTGAATGTCGTGCTGCTCCTTCAGATATGCGGTGTCCCGATTCCGGGCATGAAAAGCTGAGCTGTCGGCCATCCTGGATCGTCGAGATTTGCGACGAATGCTTCGTACCGATAGAATAGCGTCACGGAGATGGCATTCCTCCGTATAACCGCCTCCCCGGCTGATGATGCCTATGTTCCCTGGATGGGACGTAGGGTCACGCGCCGCTGCCTTCCATCCGGATCCATTCAGTTTGCGGAACCGGATATCTTCATGAATCAGCGCAATTGTTCGATCACTCACGCGGCAGACAGCCCGCGCGATCCCCATTTTTTCCTTGCAACGCTCCCTGTCAGCACACGGGGTGTCGCATGACAAGCCCTCTGCAGATCATCGAGCCCTTGATCGAAGCAGCGGCACTCATCGCTGGCGTAACCTGGCTGTTCCGTACGGTTTGCCGGACAGTCAGAACTGCCCGGGATCATATACGGTTCACAGCCGCGACAGCGGGCATCACTTTCCTCACCGCCGTCGTCCTCGAATACGCGAGACTCAGCCTGCCCGGACACGCTTTGCGCGTCTGTATGGCAACGGGTTCCGCGCTGCTCCTGCTGATCGTCGGGATTGCCTGGTTAAGGCCGGCGATCCTGCTGTTGACCCGTCTTCATCTCCCGCCCTCCCTCCTCAGCTTCGTACCGCCGCTCAAAAACGGTGCGCCTTCCGCGCCGCGTCCTCTTGCCCCGGCTGGCCGTCGTCGCTGCGGCTGGGTCACGACAGGGATCGCCGCCGGCATACTGGTTGCCGCGCTGAATAACGGCGATGTGCCAACGGCGGCCTCCATTCCGGTATCGCTCGCCCTGGTGCTCATCTCCTGGTGGCTTGCTACCGGTCTCGCCGGTACCCGGCCCGCGCTCACGAACACGACGCTACGGATAATTGCAGGCGCATTGTTCGCCGCACTGGGATCGTTTCAGTTAAGCCAGCTGCTGGATCTTGCATGGAGTCACCCCGCGTCTGTGCTCTGGGGCCTCATCGCACTCTATCTGGTGGTAACTTACTGGCTGATCGCAACGTGCCGTGATGGAACGTCCAGATACCCGCAGACAGCCAGGCTGCTGAGCGCGCCGGTAGAAGGCTCACTGTTCCCAGCGACGGCAAGGGCTAGAAACACGATGGTCCTGATTGGGGTGTGCCTGTGGACCGCCACCGCGAGCATCTGCCTGCATTTTGAATGGCATACGGCGCTCGGCATGATGGACTGGCAGACAGGTCTGCTGCTCTTCCTCGGTTTCGTCATCGTGCTGGTCGCGAGCGTCCTTCTCGATGTCCGCCTGCCAGGCGGGGGATGAGCGACATGTCGCTTCAAAGATCCGAAAGCCCCTGTCTGCAGGCTCTGTCCCGGGACAGGGTTCGCTCTGGCGCGTAACCCTGGGAGAGACCAGTGCTGTCAATCCAGATACTGTTATTCCTCTTTTTCGTGGCGTTGACTGCGTTTTTCAATGTTGCAGAAATGGCGCTTGTCGCTGCTCGTCCGGCACGTCTCGAAGCATTGTCGAGCCGGCACTGGTCCAACGCAAAGCTCGCGGCATCGCTAAAGCAGGAGCCTGGGGCCTTCCTCTCGGCCGTCCAGTGCGGCATCACGGCGACGAGCATCCTTGCGGGAACATTCTGCGTCAACGCATTTATTGCATCCATCACGTCCTCCCTCACGGCGATTCCCGGCGCAGCGCCCTACGCTTCTTCGGCCGGGACCCTCATCGCGGTAGTGATTGCGACGTATCTGACGCTGGTCTTCGGCGAACTGGCGCCCAAGCGGATCGCCCTGTCTGCGCCCGAACAATGTGCCGCCATCCTCGCCCGGCCCCTTCAATGGACAATTACGCTGGGGCGTCCGTTCATCCTGCTACTTGGCTGGTCCAATGACCTGCTGCTCAGGGCTTTGCATATCCGGGAACGGACCGACGACATGACGACTGGAGAGGAAATTCGCAGCGTCATTATGGGGGCCCTGCGTTCCGGTACGATTCAGGCGGCCGAGCGCAGCATGCTTGAGAGTATTCTGCAACTGCGTGTGCGCACCGCCCGCACGATCATGACGCCGCGCCGGATGCTCGAATGGGTCGACGGCGCAATGTCCGATGAGGAGATCAGGAAGCGCATTGCCGACTCGCCCTGTTCAAAACTGATCGTCACGCAAGGGCGTGACGTCGATCATCCTCTGGGCGTTGCGGCGAAGAAAGAGATTCTGAGAACCGTCATGTCCGGTGGTGATCTGAACCTGGAGACGCACTGTCAGCCGCCAGTGTTCGTGGCTGAAAATTCACCGATTCTCGGCCTGCTCGGCTCACTCAAACGTGCAAGAGCTCAAATGCTTTTTGTCGTCGACGAATTTGGAACAGTAGTCGGCATCGTGACATTGACCGATGTGCTCGAGGCTGTTGCAGGAGACGTTCCGGAACCGGAGCGACAGCGAGGCGGTGGCAGCCAGATCAGGAAGCAATCTGATGGGAGCTATCTTGCGTCTGGCCAGTTGCCCGCAGACGATCTTGCCGAGTATCTGGGCATTGAAGATCCGACGCCTCCGACGTACAAAACAGTGGCCGGACTCGTCCTGGCTCACCTGAAGCACCTGCCACAGGAGGGGGAGCGGCTCACGATCGCCAACTGGACCATAGAGGTGGTCCAGGCCGATGCACGAAGTATCCAGCAGCTTCGCCTGATTCCCCCATCCGGGAATCAGAAGAGCGGCAAGGCAGACGTATAACACTGACGCAGTGCCCGTCGATCTGGCGATCGATCACAGCGACCTAGGCCGGTTGCGCCGCGGAGGGCGCGCTTATCGAAAGTCTAGCGATAAGGATCGCAAAGTCGTCTTCTGAATCGGCCCGAGCACTAGCGGCTCCAGCCGACTCAGAGCGGCTTCGCTAGAAAAGCGTGGCGGCCTTTTCGATGGCAATGAAAAGCCCAATACAGAACGGAACACCCACTGCCAGCCAAGCCAGGATCCCGCCCAGGCCAAATGCCCCACGCGCAGCCGTATCTGCGGTTATGGCGACCTGATCTTCATGCAGTAGCGCGCGCTCGGTCGCCAGTTCGTCGACAGACATCCAGTGTTTGCTATGAACAGGTTTCACAAAAACATTGCAAATCAGGCCCCCGAGCAGCAGCACTGCCATGATGTACAGCGTGACATCGTAGAGCAGCGCATGGGGCACGCCGTGCCCGAGTTCAAATTCGCGAATCCCCGCGATCAGCGACGGCCCTATGACAGCCGCAACCGACCACGCCGTGATCAGGCGGCCGTGAATGGCGCCAACCATCTGCGGGCCAAAGATGTCGGCCAGATACGCCGGAACTGTCGCGAAGCCCCCGCCATACATGCTCAGGATGACGCAGATCGAAGCGACGAACAGCGCGGGCATTACAAGGTGTCCCCATGTAGGCAGCAGACAGTACAGGACGATGCCCAGCACAAAAATCGTGAAGAACATGTTCTTACGCCCGATCCTGTCGGAAAGCGACGCCCAGAAAATGCGGCCGACCGCATTGAACAGGCTGATAAGCCCGACGAGCCCAGCGGCTGCAGCAGCGACCGCCGTCTTCTGGGCGCCCGTCATTTCGCCAACCGCGTGCGCGCCGATCAGGCGGGCGCCGAAGACGTCCTGAAACATCGGACTCGCCATCGAAATCACACCAACGCCCGCCGTCACGTTCAAACACAGCAGACCCCAGATAAGCCAGAACTGTGGTGTCTTCCACGCCTGACTCAGGTGAACGTTCTGGCGTGTGATCATGCCTTTACCACGTCCATGTTCAGGCGCACTCCACCCGAGTGGTTTCCAACCGCTTGGGGTCACCCGAAAACCCACCGCTCCGCCGAGCATGACGACGAAGTAGATAACGCCCATCGCGATCAGAGCCTGCTTGACCCCTGGAATGCCATCAGAGGCAAAATGATCCATCAGCCAGACCGCAAGCGGTGCACCAATCATCGCACCACCGCCATACCCCATAATTGCAAATCCCGTTGCCATACCGCGCCGGTCCGGAAACCATTTGATCAATGTCGATACCGGCGTGATGTAGCCCAGCCCCTGGCCGACACCGGCGACGATCGCGGCGAGATAGACGAGCCATAGCTGATGTACCGACACCGCGAGCCCCATCAGAATAAGGCCCCCGCCCCAGCAGATCGCAGCATAAGTGCCCGCTTTTCGCGGCCCGGCGTGCTCCAGCCACTGCCCCCATATGGCGGCCGAAATACCCAGGACGGCGATAAAAATCTCGAAGATGTGCACGAGCGAAGGTACCGACCAGTTGCAGCTGGCGGAAATGAGCTCATGAGCGAAGCTCTGGTTGGCGCAGGTTGCCGACGTGCCGGTTAAAAGCCGACTCATCGGAAGCCAGAATACGGAGAAGCCGTAACCCATACCGATGCAAAGATGGATGGCTAGCGCGGCGGGAGGCGCGTACCACCGATTGAATCCGGGACCCGCTATCGAACGCCCGCGCGAGAGGAAACCTTCCACTGTTGCGCCGGCAACCTGCGACCCGCTGTTTAGTGAATCATTCATGGACATCGTCTCCCCAGTGGTCTCAACCAAGGCGCAGTGGCGGAAGCACAATCTACCGTCACCTGCATGTGTGTCGCCCTGTCTCTGAAGCATGTATGGTGGGCGACGTATTAACGGGGCCGAGCAATATGGATCCGGCCTGTTTATGAAGCCGGAATTCTTATTTTGATTCGCCCGGGCTGCTTTTATATCGAATCACTCGATATAACTCATCCTATAGATGGCAAGCAGGTGATTCAATCCTGGCAGAAACGCTTATGAGCATAGCTAGCATATTTCGTATGGCTAAACTCGTGAGCGCTTTGACGCAACATGTGGGATTGGGACGTTAAGAGCGGGCGTCTGATCGATATCCGGATCAGCTTTCCGCACATTACATCGGGTCATCAATCGGGAACGACGCGAAGGACGGCGGATGTTAACGGGCTGCATCAGCGATGCTGCACAAGCGGGCACATCATCCTCCAGCCGCACAGGCGCTTACGGGCCAGCTCTTTGTTAAATGTCGATGTGCGCAAATACCGGTCTTTCATACCAACGATCGCGAGAGAGCGTCCTGACGCGAGACCGGGATCACCGATCAAAAAAAGCCGGCGTGTGACGCACGGGCAACCCGGGCGACTCACGTCGGCTTCCATCTGCCTTCTGGGACGTGCTGGCTTCGCAAACAGACCCGCCCCAGTCTGGGTGGTCTGCGTCAGATCACGCGGCCCGACTATCATCCGCCGTTTCGGGGTACGCAAGACGACAACGGGTCATGCCCTGCCGCTCGAGCATTGCTAGAAGCGCCACGGCTAACGTATCGCCCCGCGTTCGCTCTCCGTTTTCCGCCAGGAGCATGAATCCCCCCTCGGAGAATCTGAACACCGCAACGTGTCCCAGACGGGAGAACGCCCAGTCGCAGAAGCTCATGGCCTCTTTCACCGGATCAGGCCCAACGTCAAGGGTTGGATATTTTTCGGCTACCTCATCAACGGGCCCGAGCACAGCGCCACGAACATGGCTTTCGGCGAGCCTCAGTTTCTGCGGCGACAGCTGTACGTCCCTTGTGGAGTGTTCCTGCATTTTCCGTCTCCTTTTTCATTGCATATCTGCAAGGCGTGCCAGTCGCATGGACTGCCACGTATTCCTGCGAAGCTAGCTGAAATCGTGAGGCGGCCGGGGTCGCTGCGCGCTGACCGGTACAGGCAGGAGCGACGCGTGTAAGGTGCGTCCCGCAAAGGGCCTATGAATTGTGATCTGGGCGGGTGCCGGTCGAATCAGCCGGGCAAGATGATGTACAAGTTGTACCAGTGTTTTCATTTTTTCACCTACTGTCTGAAGTGGCTCATCGCGCAATGCTTTGCACGAAACAGTAGGCATCATCAGCCAGTCGATCTGGCGTTTAAGGAGAATGCCATCTCCCTGACAGAAGCATACTGCCAGTTACCGCCGCGATGCAAGTGCCGGCGCAACAAGCAGGGACGGGCAAATGCGCTTGTACCGCGATCGGGTCGTCCAGCAGCGCTGGCTCACCGACGCATACAACTCACGTTATCTTCGAACGATCTTATAGCGCCCAGAATCACACGTTGTGCGGCATCGACGTCTCCCCAGTCCCCGCACCGGACGGCCTGCGCCTGACCCACGCCACAATAGTTCTCGAAGAACGCCTTCATCTGCCTCAACGCATGGTCGCCGAGATCCTCGAGGCGTTGCACCGGCGCGCAGGCTGCACAAATTCTGTCGGACACCATAGCAATCACCTTTTCCTCCGTTGCCGCGCGGTGTGTGACGGAAAGCATGCCGATAGGCCGGCTGGCAACGACCGAAAGACGCTCAAGTGGATACGGTGCGAGAACAACGATATCAAGGGGATCTCCGTCCTGCGCAAGCGTGCCCGGGACGAATCCATAGTTTTGCCAGAAGCGCGAGCCGCTACCCGTGATGCAACTGACCCGCAAAAGGTTATACTTCGCGTCACCCTCGTATGTGACCGCTGTACTCTGCCCGGGCAAGCGAATGATGGCGTTCAACTCGGCCGGCGCATCGTCTCCCGCCGGTAGATGACCAAACTGCAGTTCGATGCTCTGGATATTTCTCATTCCTCACCTCAATCTCGCAGTACTGCCGCATCCGGACAGCAAGGTCGAGCGACCGCTCACGTTATCGCGACTCGTGAGATCGTCGGCCTTCTGACCGGATCGCAATAAGGAAATCGAACATCCTGCCGCCGACGGTCAACGCGCGACGTACCGGCGTATGCATTCCAGCCGCCCAATGGAAGATGCGTGATAGTGCCCAGCCGCCAGACACACGTGCACGCCTTCGACTTGCGCGGGTTGTTGTCGTCTCCTCGGTCAAGCGCCAGGACGCTCGCCGCTTCGCAACGACGGAACGCCAAGCGCAGGCTGATCCCGAGCGTACGTGCGGGTGCAGCGAGGAAGAAGGAATTCGGGGAGTAAGCGTGCCGCGAAGCGCATTGACTCGCCGCAAGGACGATGCGCATGCTCGCGAAGTCTGGAATGAGGTCACGATAGCACCTGGTAGCATGAGGCAACCGGATGCAGAACGTTCTGGCGCGCGCCTACGATCTCCATTCCGGGACTCGTAGGCATCATTAGCTGCAAGCGTGCAGCGATTAAGGAGAATGCCATCTCCCTGATTGAAGGATAACACGTGAGTTAGCTGCGTGCGTTAAGCGCCGGAAACCGCTTACCGCGCGAGAGGCCGCAGTTGACGCCGCACGCTTCAATGATAAAATCCCACCTGGAGATGGCATTCTCCTTTAACCGCTCAGATAGAGCCGATGATGCCTGAAAACGCCCTGAGCACGGGTCGCTAGAACAAGACTCCAGCTCGTGTCACGTTATCTTTTGAGGCGCATCGCATGTATCCATCGATTCTGGCAGTCGCCATCGGCGGCGCTCTCGGATCCCTGTTCCGTTGGTTCCTGGGAATACGTCTGAATGCGCTCTTTCCGGACCTCCCTTTGGGCACGCTTGCCGCAAACGTCATTGCGGGATACATCATCGGCGTCGCCATCGCATTCTTCGCGAGACTTCCCGAGATTCCAGTGGAATGGCGTCTGTTCGTGATTACCGGACTGATGGGCGGCCTTTCGACGTTCTCGACTTTTTCGGCAGAAGTCGTCGCCGACCTCCAGCAAGGCAAGTACAAATGGGCAGCCGGCGAAGTCCTCATTCATGTCTCCGCTTCGCTCAGCATGACGGCACTTGGCATTGCCACGGTTGTGGCAGTCTCTGCGGTTACACGGCTCGCTATGGCGCGCTAAAAAACGCCGACGCGCTCCCCCGGTAGACGGGGTACCCTGCGAATCTGCGGCCCCGTCTGTATCTCGCTAGCTGTCCATCAGTTCGGGGTGCAACTGCAGATACAGAACAACGAGCCAGAACTTGGGGCAGTCCTCCCTGACAGATTTCACACGGGTTCTGGTTTCGTCCCGATTCAGAAATCCGCTTCTGTCCGCAAAACTGTAAGCCCGTTGCGCGTCCATCTGTAGCCAGCCGGCGACCAGCACTGTCGTCACCGCGCCGAAAATTCCGAACTCGACAGGTGACGTATCGACGTCAAAGATTCTCGCGACGGCGGACAGAATAAAAGCAAGTCCCTCGGTCACGCATAACGCGACCCCGAAGACCGTTGCCTTCGCCCTGATCCTTATCTGGTCACCACGCTTCATGCAACGTCCATAAGTTGCGGGCGCATAGAGGGTACGCCGCTGGCCGCTTGGGCCGGCCAGGCTTCGAGGCCGCGAACATGCGGGCCCTCGCACCGATGATCCCGGACGATTGCGAGCCTCGTCGGCAGACCGGATCCATTGCCCCCCAGCCCTAACGAACTGCAGGCCGCCGATAGCCTCCCGGGATGCCTCCCTTCGATAACACCCATTGCCAGAGCTGGATATCACGCGCCCGAAATGCACCGGCGCAGGACAGCAGGTAGTAACGCCACATCCGGTGAAAGCGCTCCCCCATCTGCTCGGCGAACTGCGGCCACGCCGCTTCAACATTCGCATGCCATGCCATCAATGTGCGGTCATAGTCCGCGCCAAAGTTGTGCAGATCCTCCACCACGAAGAGCCCGCCCGCAGCATCCCCAATATGGCCGATCGAGGGCAGTTCGCCATTGGGAAAAATGTATCGGTCGATCCACGGATCCGGCGTCGAATGGCGCTGGTTCTTTCCGATGGTATGCAGCACAAAGAGGCCGTCCTCGACCAGACACCGGTGGGCCACTTCCATGTAGGTGCGGTAATTTTTCGCGCCGACGTGTTCGAACATACCCACGCTCGCGATCCGGTCGAACCGCTCATTGAGCGTGCGGTAATCCTGCAGCCTGAACTCGATCGGCATCCCCGCGTACCGTTGTCTTCCCCAGTCCGCCTGCTCCTGCGATATGGTGACCCCGACGCACTCCACGTCGTAGTACTCCGCCGCAAAACCCATCAGACTGCCCCATCCGCATCCGATATCCAGCAACCGCATACCGGGCCTCAGCTGAAGCTTGCGGCAAATCAGATCCAGCTTTTCTTCCTGAGCCGCCTCCAGTGTATGCGCGCCCGCCGCCCAGTAGCCGCACGTGTACGTCATCCTGCTGTCGAGCATGGCCTCGTAGAATTCGTTGCCAATGTCGTAGTGAACCTGACCGACTTTCCATGCACGCCGCGCTGTCTGCCGGTTAAGCAGACGGGCGCGCAATGCATGCAGGACAAGTCGGGATGGATGGATCTTTTCGTCGATGTGGGCACGCATGACGCGCGCGAAAAACTGATCAAGCTCGTCACACTCCCACTGCCCTTCCATATACGCCTCGCCCAATCCAAGATTGCCTTGAGCGAGCACGCGTTCGGGAACGCCTTGGGCGAGTAACCGGATATCCCATGGGCGCTCTCCGCCTATCTCGATGTCCGCCTGCGACAGCATCTCTTCGACAAGTCTGTACGCCGCCGAAGGCGCGCCTGTTGGCATCGGCCTCACCGGCTGCGTCTCATTCGATGCTTCGGTAGAGCGTTCCATGTTCGTAGTTGACATGTTTTCTCCTTGGTAATGCCTCAGTTCACCGGTTCCTGATGCCGGCAGGATTGGCCGGGTGCCGCAGCGTATGCCGTTCAGGCTTCCGCCACCGGCCTTTCGCTTTCCGTCGCGCGTGCGTCTTCAGTGAAGATCTTCCGATACAGATCCTCGCCGTAACTGGTTTCGAGCGGCTCTCCAGGCGATACGCGGAAGGTGCGCTCACCGCCTTCACGTCGTTCCGCACGCAGGAAGACTGCTCCGGCTTTCATCGTGTCATACATCCCGTGAGCAAATTCGTACATGTGTGTCACGAAGAAGACCTTGACCCGCTTTTCGAGCAGTGCGCAAACGATCTGTCGTGCGACCTCCGACCCTTCCCGTTCATTGGTCGCGGCGAACGATTCGTTAAAGAGAAGAAGCGAGTCCGCAACGATGTGGTCCGCTATCTGGTTCATTCGTACAAGTTCTTCGTCGAACTTGCCGCTCGTCATCGATGCGTCTTCCTCACGTTTGTAGTGCGTGAGAAGACTCTCGCAGACGTTCGCGCGGAAGGATCCCGCCCCCACCATCATTCCGGCCTGCATCATCATCTGGGCCAGTCCGATGCTCCGAAGGAAAGTCGACTTTCCACCTTCGTTGGCGCCTGTCACGATGACCAGTTCGGCGCCAGTGGCATCGACCGCATTGGGCACAACGGGAGTCTGCAGGCGCAAGGACAGGCAGACGTCATAGAGTCCTTCGAATACGTGCTGGCGCTCAGTCCGCTGCGCAGGCTCCGGATAGCACAAGGTCTGCCCCTTCGCGTCCAGTTCGTTACCCAGGTTGAGGCAGCCGATATAAAACCCCAATTCGGTGCGCAGCATGCGAAAGAAGCTCAGCACATGGTCGGCCGCCTGGGCAACCGCGTCGGCCGCCAGGTTGATCCCCCGCCCCTCAAGTTCGGATAGCGCTCTCGCCCCCGCTTCGTCGCGGTCTGCTATGTGGAAGGTCAGCGACGGGGGCTTTTTTTCGAAAAGCCGTTTCCACAGATTCCGGTCGAATTCGTTGGGCTTACGCAGCACGTAGGACACGCCCTTGCCCCCTTTCCCTAGAGCGGCGCTAATCAAGGTACCGTTCCTGAACCGCAATTCCTTCAGATGTTCGTCGAGCGTCTGGAAATAGTCATCGCCCAGTTCGTGGTGGATCATCGCAAAAAAAGTCCTGAATCCTTCGGACTGAAAGTCGCCCGCCGACTGGTCGGCAATCTGCCGGAGCTTGACAAGCACCGAGATGAAGGCCTGCATCAGTTCACGCGCGCTACTCAATATGGCTGCGGGATAGCGGCTCATGAAACCGAAATAGCTTTTCCTTTCTATCTCGATCGCTTCGACGGCAACGCCGTAGAGCGCCCGAACCGTCGACGCATTTGCCACACAATCCCGCAGGACGTCCTGTCTGTAAGTGATCTGCTGAGGATCGCGCAGACTGGTCATCACCGCCTTGCGGACTACGTCGAGCAAAAAGGCGTCGCCCGCAGCCATCGCCGCGAACAGTGTGTTCAGTTCAAGGTCAGCAATGAGCGTGTCGGCTTCCCAGGGAAGATCGCCGCCCAGCAGGAAATCCTGGTCCTGAAACATCAGATGGGCTTTCATGATCCGATTCGCTCCGTTAGCTGGTCATAGGTGAGTCGGTACTGACGCGCGAGCGACAGCGCATACGACCGACCGTCCGCTGGACGCCTGAGCACCTTGAATGTTCTGGATGCAATCGCATCGTGCTGAACCTCACTTAGCATGCTGACCGTCTGGGCACTGAGGCTCGACAGCTCCTCGATGAACGTCACGTACACACATAACGCGTCCAGCTCCATGATGCGACCCATTACCTTCTCACTTAGATAGAGCGCATCCTTGAGCGAGGTCGAACTGAAAATCTCGTTCATGATGATGATGCTGCGCGTGCTCGCACGTCCCAGGATTCGATGAATGCGGTAGAGATCATCGTGCAACTTGCCACGCAGGTTTTTCATGTCTTCCTGCCGTTCGAAGTGCGTGAAGATCTGGTCAAAGAGGAAGAGCCTCGCTTCGCGCCCTGGCACCGGCCAACCGATCGCGGCCAGATAATGCAGTTGCCCGAAGGTCCGCGAGAAAGTGGTCTTGCCGCCCTGATTCGGGCCAGTCACCACAATGATCCGCTCGGGACCTTCCAGATAAAAGTCATTGCAGACGATGTGCGCGTCCTCGCGACGCAGTTTTTCTGCAAGCGCGAGGTCGAACCCTTCCATGCTGCGGATCTCCTTGGACGTCTCCAGCATCTCGGGATAAGAGAACGAGAGGCCCATGCCTTTGAGCCGCGAGATATGCTCGAGATATGCCACGTAGAACTGGATTTCACGGTCAAACCGCGCGATGACGGGGTCGAGAAAACCAGCGTGAATGCTGCAAAACTCTTCAAGCGGGCCGAACACTTCCGGATGCAGCTGGGCGACGAAGTCCAGCACGTTCGCCTCGACATGATCCATGTCCGGGGAGTCCCGCATGTCAGTACTATGGCTTTTTACCTTGCCCTGTTTGAATTTCTCGAAAGTCTTCTGGACATCTTCACTGTAGTCGATCTCCCCCGCGTATCTGCGCACCGTCACAGCATTTCCCTTGATGAGAATGCTATAGCGCACCTGCGCCAGAGCGTCGCGAATACGTGCTTCTTCCTGCTTGGTTGCCATGAACTCGCGTCCATTCGCATAGGCCCTGAGATAATCCAGGAATGCCTTGAGGCCGGAAGAGCGCGGCGCGGCGACCTCAAGATCCCGCGCAAGCGCGACAATGGCTGCACAGTAAATCTGCGCGCCATCGAGGAAATAGCGTCGCTTCTGCCAGCGGAAATACAGCTTCGTCGCGGCCGCGAGCTGCACGCGCATCGCCCGCATCTGCTCAGCAAAAGCATTGATGCAGCTGACCACATCATTGCGCTCAAGATCACGCATGATCTCGTGACGGTAGATGACCGCATCCACGTCTGTCAGCGGCACATAGAAGAATGGCTTGAGGTTGTAGTCGTCACGACCCCGGGTAACAGAATCAATGATCTGGTCAAGATTCAGATCACCGAAGATCTCCGGTTCGCTCGCGCCATCGATCACCTCGGCCGCGCGAGCGTCCCTGAACAATATGCTGTCGAATGTCATGTTTTGCTCTCCCAATCGTTCTTCGACTATGTTTTGCGTGCGCACGCGGCGTTCAGCCGAGATAACGCACCGTCCGCGCGGGGTCGTTGCATCTGGCGGGCGAGCACGTCGCGATACATGCCGGGGCGTGCAGCGAGTTCCGCGGGACTTCCTTCATCGATGACCCGGCCGCGATGGACCACGACGATCCGGTCGAAGTTCTGCAGTGTGGAAACGCGGTGAGCAATCGCAAGCACCGTGCGACCCTGCATCAGTTGCTCAAGGGCAGCCTGAATTGCGCTTTCCGATGCGCTATCGAGGGAGGACGTTGCCTCGTCCAGTAGGAGGATGGGCGCATCTTTCAGGATCGCCCTGGCAATGGCGATGCGTTGACGTTGCCCGCCGGACAGCTTCACGCCGCGGTCGCCCACTATCGTGTCAAAACCCTCGGGCATGGAGGCAATCAGATCGGCGCAGGAAGCATGGACGGTGGCCCTTCGTACTTCCTCCTCCGTCGCGTCCGGTTTTCCATATCGCAGGTTCTCCAGCAGCGACCGGTGAAACAGCGATACGTCCTGGGGAACGACCGCAAGTGCGTCCTGCAGACTGCTCAGTGTTGCCCGCGAGATATCCTGGCCACCTATGCGGATCGACCCGCGCTGCGGCTCATAGAAATGCTGAAGCAACGCGAGCACCGTGGTTTTTCCCGTCCCCGACGGACCAATCATCCCGACCCGTTCGCCTGCCCTGATTCGCAGACTGAAACCCTCAAGGATTGGGCGTCGTCCAGGATAGGCGAACGTCACTTCATCGAACTCGATCCCCGCGTTCTGCGCCTGCAGCGCAACGGCATCAGACCGCTCAGGCAAACTGCGGGGCGCGAGTATGGTGCGCACCGCCTCGGAAAGGCGCGCTACGTGCTGCGTTACGTCTACGAGCGACACGGCAAGGTCGCGCGTGCCATGCAGAATGGTAAATCCGAGCGAACTGATCAGCACGACGTCACCCGTTGTCGCCCGTTCGTCACTCCAGAGCCAGAGTATCCAGCCGAGCAGGCCCGCTGAAAGCATTGCCGTCACGACGGCATGCACAAGCCGTAGCCGCTCAAGATACAGAAGACTGCGGCGGCGGGATGTCGTCTCGAGTTCAAGGTAGGCATCAAAGCGACGATGTTCCCGCCACATCGCGCCAAAGGCCCGCACTGTGCCCAGGTTGCCGATCACGTCCACCAGTTCGCCATCCACCGACGCCGCGCGTGTAGCAAACGTCTGATGGACCGCAGCACCGCGATGTGCAAACCAGAAGAGCCCTGTTGCAAGCCCAACAGATACGGCGACAAGAGCGGCCGCCATCACCGGATCGACGGAGGCAACGATGCCTATTGCCCCGATGACCGCAAGACAAGGCGGAAGTGAATTCCAGGCGACGGTGTTTTCGGCGGTGTAGACGGCATTGGCGGTGGCGCTGACGCGGCTCGACAGCATCCCTGGCTGCTTGTCCGCGAAATAAGACGGCGCGTGACCCGTCAGGTAGGCAAAAAGGTCTTCCCGGATATCCCCGGTGACCGCCACGAAAGCTCGCGCCGCGATCCAGCCGCCGACTCGCCAGAACAGGTTATCAGCAAAGATCAGCACGACCAGAACAATAAATGCCCGCTCCACCACCCATGGCTGAGTACGACCCACGCCCAGTGAATCAATCAGACTTTTGATGGCGTACTGGGATGCAAGTGCACATCCCACCGCTGCGACGATGCTGAGCAGAATCAGGACGTGTGAAAGCCCGTGCCGCGCGATGTAGCGCAGCAGCAGACTCAGGGGGCGGTGGGCAAATTCGCTCAGCGCATCGATGCGCGGATCGGTCGCGAGGATTTTCCGGGCCGGCGGCTTGAGCCAGAACCATGTGTGGCCGGTGCTCATCGGGAGCCCCCTTCAGCACTTAGCAGCCGGCAGTGCAGTTTCCTGCCGTCGCTCACACACATGGTCGACATCGTCGAACCCAACGCTCGCTCATGGCCCAGCGCTGTCGCGGTGGCGAACGCGTACAAGACGCACGTGTTCCCACCGCACGCAGCTGCGACGCTTCCAGTACAGGTTGGCATGTTTGCACCGCCTTCGCCCGTCAGGCGTTCGCAACCGTCCAGCCAACGGTTAAGGCGCAATCCGCCATTCCCGAAGACATCAGGTTGCTGCCGCTGTTGAGAACACTGGAAGGCCGCAGCGTTGCGATGAACGCAACGTTGTGCAAATGAGAGCTGATGGACGAGCCCACAGCGCCTGTTCCAGGCCTGTAGGCATCATTAGCCCGAATGGGCGGTCAAGGGAGAATGCCATCTCCACGAAAACATTCTAACGTTGCTTACCGTTGGCGACAACCTTTGCGCCTGAAAAACGGACTGGTGCAAATGCAGATAGCGCCCTTGTCAATTAAAAGCGCGCGGTCGGTTTTCGACTCCACAAAGTCTCGATTCGGCGCCGCAAGTTCTGGACCTGAAAACGGTCAAAGATTGGACCAGGCGGCCCAGGAGAAAACTTTTGCGATCAGCTATGGCGGCGCCTAGAATGATTGCAAATGGAGATGGCATTCTCCCTGACCGCCTTGCTGGCTGATGATGCCTACGTATCCCGGACCGGGAAGTGGGAGTATTCGCTGGTATCCAATCCATTCCCCCTGTGTCCGGCTGCTTACCCTTTGCGCCCGGATCTCCTATGCCTGGTATCCAATCGACTGGCTGCGTCCATGCCGTCACACGGCCGCCAACGCCCGGCTTCGCCGGGAACCGCTCCTGTCTGCACCTACGTGACCAGCTCGTCGGCAGCAGCGCCGCACTACTTCTGTCCGATGGAATCGCCAGCGCTGACGGGCGCCGCGCTGCCTTGTCCGCCCACTGCGGCGCTATCATATGAACGGACGGCACCAACGTATCTATCGCGGCCATCTGATCTCCATTGACGTAACACGTCGTGGTGATCTGGTGAACGTCCAGATCACGACCCGAAGCATGGAGAACGGGAACGCAGGCCCATCAGCAAGCTATTCGGAATACTTTTCCCTGGACCTTCTTGGCAAGGCTTCGGGCAGGATCAGGACAAGCCTTGACAACTGGCTCTCCGATCATGACAGGCATGAGGTCGCCTCCTAAGCAGAAGGTTGAGCGCCCGGGGGCTCTCTGAACGTCGGCATAGAGAGAGCAGGAACGGACTTATCTGTGCCCGTGATCGCCTCATGACAGAGCCGTGTACGACTCGCTCCACCAATGAACAGTAGGAGTGCCACATTCATATTGAAGGTGTACGGCTGATCAGGTTGGGGTTCAACTCGATGTGTAGTAACACCAGCCATCGTTTCGGGCAGTCCTGTGCAATCGAAATAACCCGCGGCGGATCACCCTCGAAACCAAGATACCGACCTTCTGCGGCAAACCGGAAGGCCCGATCGGCGTCATACCTTATCCAGCCTGCGACGAGCAGGGTCGTGACGGCCCCAAAGGTCAGAAACGCGACGGGACCGTGGGGCAGGTCGGGCACAAGATTCGCCAGCACAAACGCAAGCACGCTTGTTATCGCAATGGAAAGGCCCATCAGCTTGGTTTCGCCGCGCAGACGGATCGCTGCCTGCTTGCGTTCGGCCTCCCGACGCTTTCTGCGCGCAGCCCGGTTTGACATCGTTGTCTCCATCAGACGTTCCGGTGCGAAACTCGACGACAAATACCGCACCGGACGCCTTTTTATAAGAACACTACCTGACGATCAGGCAACCGTTGCTTTCTCGCAAGGCAGGAACACGGCGTGGACGTCGTGGAGATCGCCACCGTGGCGATGCCAGAAATCGCGGACCTTGGTTTCCAGATCGATCAGTTCAATACAGTGAGGAAAACGATGGTGTACATGCTCAACATGTTCGTGATGGATCTTGTCGCCCTTGATGAAGCCCGCCTGCACTTTGTGCAGGAGTGCCTGCTCGATGCCTGCGAGCTTGGCGTGAGTCAAAAGGTGACGCGCCATGGTGGGGCGGGACACGCGATGCCACAACCGGGTCGGGCGGGCCTTCGCCGAATGATGAAAATAAAGACGCAAAGAAATCAGCTTGCTCATGATGGAATTGGTATCGTGAAATGGATTACGACTGGACCGCGGCAGCAACGGCAACGTTTTTACGCCGTGCGCGGCGTAGTGCAGGAATGTCGGCAAGGCGGATACCTTCCGGCAGAAACAGATGCTTCGAGTGGCCGACACGTTGAGAACGGTAAATGCCGGTATGCCCCGAGAATAGGTAGCTCACCACGCAAGCGAGTGCGGCATAGACGCCGATGTGCATGCCAAACAGCTCCATCGCCATGATGGTCGAGGCGATCGGGGTATTCGCCGCTCCCGCGAAGACCGCGACAAAGCCGAGGCCTGCAAGCACGGGAACCGGCAATGCCAGCACGTGGCCCAGTGCATTGCCCAGCGTCGCACCGATGTAGAAAAGCGGTGTGACTTCTCCCCCCTTGAAACCCGAAGCGAGCGTGACGACCGTGAACGCGAATTTCCCCGCAAAGTCATAAACCGGCAGGTCGCCACGGAACGCGGCCTCAATCGTCGGAATACCGAGACCAAGATATTGCGGAACGTTAAGTAGCGTCGCCATGATGGCAACGACAGCACCCCCCACGAACGGACGCAACGGTGCCCACGTGAGCTTGCGCTTCATCAGCGCCGACAACGCGTGGGTGGAATCGGCAAACAGCATGCCGACCACGCCAAATATCATTCCGGCGATCACCGACGAACCCAGACCGAGCGCCGTGACGGGGGGCAGGAACGGAATCGAATAAACCGTGTGGTGAATGCCCCACATACGGCAAACCTGGTCTGCCACGACTGACGAAGCCAGACATGCCAGCAACGCGTCATAACGCAGCCGGCCGATTGCCAGCACCTCGAGCCCGAAGATGGCCCCGGCCAGTGGCGTACCGAATACCGATGAGAAGCCCGCAGCAATCCCGCCCATGAGGAGAATACGGCGATCCTCGTTATCCAGCCTGAACAGGTGGGTGACCTGGTCGGCGAGCGCCCCACCCATCTGGACGGCAGTGCCCTCCCGGCCAGCCGAGCCGCCAAAGAGATGGGTGACGACTGTGGCGGCCAGCACCAGGGGCGCCATGCGCTTGGGAACGATTTTCTGCGGGTCGTGGACCTCGTCGATGAGGAGGTTGTTGCCGCCCTCCACCGGCTTGCCGACATGCTGATAAACCCAGCCGGTGATCAGACCTGCGACAGGTAGAAGCCACAGTAGCCACGGATGGCCGACACGTGTGTCTGTTGCGAGATCAAGGGAATAGAGAAAGAATGCCGACGCCGATCCCGCGAGTGCGCCGAGTAGACACGAGAGTAGCAGCCATCGCCCAAGGTAGGGCACCATGGCAACTTGCTCGACAGATTGAAGACGCTTCATATTTTCCAGATTTGAAAGATATCAAACCTGGGTGGCAGGACGCCACTACAGACGGCCCACGACCTCCCGCACCCAGGATCTCGTAGGCATCATCAGCCGGTCGACCCGGCGGTTATTCGGAGGAATGCCATCTCCGGGGTGCGATTCTAAACGAAGATGTTTCCGCAGCGCAACAACGTTATCGAACTGGAGATGCCATAGCGTGGCGTAAAACTGACTATGACTTATGACCCATCAAACATTTTTTTCCGAATCCTGTCCAATGAGGCACCGTGCGTCAGGGTCTGGGAGACAGGCCAGACGCTCGCCTTTATGGACGTGATGCCGCAGGCAGACGGCCATGTCCTGGTTATACCGAAAGAGGCAGCATCGACAATCTTCGACCTTTCGGAAGAGGCCGCAGCCGCGTGCATCGCGTCTGTTCAGCATGTAGCGCGCGCAGTGCGCATCGCGCTGTGTCCCGATGGGCTATTGATCGCTCAGTTGAACGGCGAAGCCGCCGGGCAGACCGTGGGGCACGTGCATTTTCATGTTATTCCGCGTTGGAAAGGCATCCCGCTGCGGCCACACGGCAAGATTCAAGTCGCCGCAGATGAACTGGAAGCAGTGGCGCAACGTATACGCCGTGCACTGTGATGAGCCTGGCGCTCGCCCGTCGGGCATAAGTCGGCCGTCGGACATAGGGTGGCCGTCGACTGCAATCGGCCAAAGGACAGCTCCGAACTATCGCTATACAAACCGGCCTCCCCGGATCGGGGACCTATCGCTACAGGACGCATGCATGCGAGTCAACTATCTGATCTCCGATCGCGCCGCACAGTACCAGACGATCGCCTTGATACTGATATCGATGTTCTGTTTTGCGGTCGTCGATGCGCTGGGCAAAGCGGTGGCGCTCAACTATCCGGCGAACGAAGTGACTTTCTTCCGCATGCTGTTCGGCGTCGTGCCCGCTTTTCTCGTAAGTCTCCGCGGAGGGGCGATGACCGCCCGGACCCGAAATATCGATATTCGCGGACAGACAACGCGCGCACTCACGCTTCTCGGCGCCTCTGCATTGTTTTTCGCCGGCTTGCCGTACCTGCCCCTGAGCGAGGCCGTGGCCATTGTTTACTCGGAAGCGATCTTTGTCATTGTCCTGGCTCCGTTTCTACTCGGGGAGCGCCTGATCGCCCGAAATGCCGTCGCGGCATGCGTCGGCTTTATCGGTGTCCTTCTGGTGGTTCGACCTGAAGGCGGCCTGTCAAATCTTGTTGGTCCGTGTTTGCTGCTGATGAGCGCGCTGTGTGGTGCTCTTTCCATGATCCAGATTCGAAAGTTAAAAACCAGCGATGATTCAAGCATAACCGTTCTCTTCTTCACATTTTTTGGGACCGCAATAACCGGCCTTTCTCTCCTGTTTGCGTGGCGCACGCCGTCGCTCAAGGACCTGTCCATCATGGCACTGCTGGCTATGTTTGCCACGGCTGGCCAGCTTCTCTTTACGGTGGCAGTAAGGCGCGAAAGTGCAGCAAGACTTGCCCCCTACACCTACACCAGTATCATCTGGGCAACGCTTTTCGGCTTCTTCGTGTGGGGCGAGACGCTTGATCTCGTACCCGCGCTCGGAATAATCGCGATCGTCGGAAGTTCGATTGCTGTTGCCGTTAGGGAAGAGCCGCCCGAGGGGCCAGCGGTTTAGCACCAGCACATGAATGGAGGCGGCCTTCCTGGCTGTGATTCAGTGCTGTCGCCAAGCGGCCTTTGCGATAGCTCAAGGTCCCATGCCTGATGACAGCGACACGATGTCGACGGCGTTGAGGGCTCAAGGACCGGCAAACGGGATCGTTCCCCCCCGGTCATCCGAAATGGGGCGTTCGGCAACCCTTCGTGATTATCCGTTCCGCGTTAGCTTGCCTGTTAGGTCGCCGTCTTCCTGACCGTTCGATCGCGGATCACATTCGCATCTTTAGGAATGCGAGACTTTTTCAAAGATCCGCGTGACGTAGCTTCTCTGGACAAGAACCCCACAGCCCCGGAGATGCCCACATGCGCCTTACAAATTTTATTTTGCGAGACATGGAGCCAATTTTGGTCGAGTGGGAAGCCTTCGCCGCGTCGCTGTTGCCCGAGGCGACGGATATGGGACCGGTAGAATTGCGCGACCACGCGCAATCCATTCTTCATGCGATTGTGAACGACTTGCGTTCCTCGCAAACCAGAGAAGCCCAGCAACAAAATTCCAAGGGACGAGCGCCCCTCCCAATCGACGCGACCGAAACAGCCGCAAACGCATGCCCGCGCTGATCTCACCCAGTATGAGACGTTCGACATAGCGGCATAGATCGCCCACAACCTCTAACCCTCTGCCATGAGGGTTATGCTCACGTCGATGGAATTGGCGACCTAATCCTTAAGATGCTGCGACGGTGGGTTGAGCTCGATTACGCGCCGTACGGGATCCAGCAACGCCCATAGATGTACAACTGGCAGCAGTTCACGAGGGTTTCAATAATGCTGCCACGTGCTCAGCCGTCGCCCTGGCCGACATGGGGTTCTGCCCGGTCACCAGCCTGCCATCGACAACGACATTCGAGACGAACGGCAGCCATGCCTTTTCATAGCGCCCGCCGCGCTGTTTCATCTCCTCCTCGGCGTTGTAGGGCATCTTCGCAGCCACGCCTGCCAATACTTCTTCCCGCCACGAAAACCCGGTGATACGCCGCCCGCCTACCAGCAGTGAGCCGTCATCCAACCGCGTGTTCAGCAGCCCGCAATAGCCGTGGCAGACCGATGAAACGATCCCGCCGCGTTCATGGATGGTACGGGTGATGCGCTGTAACTCGTCACAACCGGGGAAGTCCCACACGACAGCATGCCCGCCGGTGAAATAGATCGCGTCGAACACCGCCGGGTCGATTTCGTCCGGTCGCGCGGTGCATAACAGCAGCGCCATCCGCGCAGGATCGGCCAGCCAGTCCTTCACGGACGCATCGGCGAGCGGCCATTTCAGCGAGCGAGGCTCCAGCGGCGAGCGGCCACCCAGCGGGCTCACGATGCGCTGATCGTACCCATGGGCGGCAAAGACCTGCCACGCGTGGGTTAGCTCCGATAGCCACAGGCCGGTCGGCTGCGTCGGATCCTGGTAGTGAGCGACGTTCGTGACCACGTGAAGTATTCGCCTGGTCATGCGCAACCTCCTCGTACCGTCTGTGGCGCGAACCAGGCCTGAGTGAAATGTCTGTCCATCTCGTAGACCTTTCCAGTAAGGAACCCGTTGATGAACTCTAACGTTGAATAGAACTTCAATGTCAAGCGACATACGCAACGGGGTACGACGCCCTTCTAATGGCGGCGCCGGGCCCTCGTGGTGGTCGGGGCTCTTTCGGCCTCCACCAACCGCATTTCCGACAGAACACGTCGCGCGTTGGCGGCACAATCCATGTCCTGCGGCCTGGCCTCGATCTGCGCCATCAGTTCAACCAGTTGAGCCTTGCTTTGCGCAAGCTGTGCCTGCAAGGCTTCGATGTCCTTCACCTTGCGGCTCAGCGTGTCGAGCAGGGTGCCATGTTCCCAGTTGGCGAGGTCGCGAGGCAGTAACGTGCGCAGTTCGTCCAGGCTGAAGCCCGCGCTCTGCCCGGTCGCGATCAGCTTGAGTACCAATACCGCGTCGTCGGGGTAGCTGCGATAGCCGTTGTTCTGGCGCTCGACCGACTTGAGCAGGCCAATGCGCTCATAGAAGCGGATGCGCGAGGTGGTCAGACCGGTGCGCTCTGCAAGTTCTCCAATTTTCATGATCGCGGTGCTTCGAGTGTTCACAGGGTTTGACATTAAACTTTACTTCAAAGTTAACCTTGGGTCCATCGCACGAAGAGGTGCAATTTCATAGAGGCGGACTGCATGCAGACGATATTGGGGGCGAACGGCCAGATCGCCGTGGAACTGGCGCGGGAGCTGCAGCGCAAATACACCAGCGACGTGCGGCTGGTCAGCCGCAACCCACGCAAGGTTAGCGACACCGACACCCTCGTGTCCGCCAACCTGCTCGATGCGAAGCAGACCCTGGATGCGGTCAAGGGAAGCAGCATCGTCTACTTCACGGCCGGCCTGTCGCCAGACACGGCGCTATGGGAAGCGCAGTTCCCCACGATGCTGAAGAACGCCCTGGATGCCTGCCGCGTAGCGGGCGCCAGCTTCGCCTATTTCGATAACACCTACATGTATCCGCAGGATGCGCGGCTATTGACCGAGCGAGCGCCTTTCGCCCCAGTGGGCCGCAAGGGCAAGGTGCGCGCGGCGATGGCCTCGATGGTGCTCGAAGAAATGGCGCGCGGCGAGGTCCCCGTACTTATTGGCCGGGCGCCTGAATTCTATGGTCCGGGCAAGACGCAGAGCTTCACGAACGCGCTGGTCATTGAAAAACTCCAGGCCGGCAAGAAGCCGCGTGTGCCCGTGCGCGACGATACGCGGCGCACGCTTATCTGGACGCCCGACGCGAGCCGCGCGCTGGCGACCCTGGGCAATGCTCCCGATGCCTTTGGCCAGACCTGGCATCTGCCGTGCAGCGACGACCGGCCGACGTACAAGGAGTTCGTCGCGATGGGTAGCCAGGCTTTTGGGCGCAAGCCTGACTATTCGGTTATCAGCAAGTGGACGCTGACCGCTGCCGGGCTGTTCTCGAAGCAGGTGCGCGAGCTCAGGGAATTGCTGCCCCGCTACGAGCAGGACAACCTTTTTGATTCCACGAAGTTCAAGCGCCGGTTTCCAGAGTTCGATGTGACGACCTATCGGGAGGGCCTGGAGCTGATCCGGAAGGAGTGGCCGGGTAAAGTGGCGTGAGCATCACTTATTGCTTGACCTTGAACTACACTTCAAGGCTATGGTTTTAACGATGTCCTGATCAGGCGGATTCGCCTTGCACGACTCTTTTCGCGCCGTGCAAGGCGCCGCTCGATCCTCACTTCAACCTGCAGCCACCAAGCAAGGAGTCGAAGTCATGACGTACGTTACGACCCAGGATGGGGTTCAGATCTTCTACAAGGACTGGGGCCCGAAGGATGCGCAGCCGCTGGTGTTTCATCATGGCTGGCCTCTAAGCGCGGATGACTGGGACGCGCAGATGCTGTTCTTCCTCTCCCAGGGTTTCAGAGTCGTGGCGCACGATCGCCGTGGCCACGGCCGGTCGTCCCAGGTCAGCGAAGGGCACGACATGGACCACTACGCGGCGGATGCCTCGGCGGTTGTGGAGCACCTGGACCTGAAGAATGCCGTTCACATCGGCCACTCGACCGGTGGAGGCGAGGTCACGCGTTATGTCGCGAAGTATGGCCAGCCTCAGGGGCGTGTGGCGAAGGCGGTGTTGGTCAGCTCGGTGCCGCCACTGATGGTCAAGACGGATAGCAACCCCGGCGGCACACCGGTTGAGGTATTCGATGAATTCCGCGCGGCGCTTGCCGCCAACCGTTCGCAGTTCTATCTCGATGTTCCGACGGGGCCATTCTATGGCTTCAACAGGGCCGGTGCGAAGGTTTCGCAGGGCATTATCCAGAACTGGTGGCGTCAGGGCATGATGGGCAGTGCAAAGGCCCACTACGAAGGCATCAAGGCTTTCTCGGAGACCGACCAGACCGAGGATCTGAAAGCGATCACGGTGCCAACGCTGGTTATGCAGGGCGACGACGATCAGGTTGTACCCTACAGGAACGCTGCGCTTCTTCAGGACAAGCTGCTCGCCCACAACACACTCAAGATCTATCCCGGCTACCCGCACGGCATGCATACGACCAATGCGGACGTGATCAACGCCGACCTGCTTGCGTTCATCCGCGCATAGCCTCCCGGGGGACAATCGGAAAGGTGGTTACCGACGCCTGGTTGATGGGCCGATTTGACCGTTGAGACTAGACCACCTGCAGCAGCCCCGACCCCGGAAGGCGCTTGACCAGATCAGCGCCCACCAGTCTGGCTGGTGTGTAGGCGCCGCCCGCGGGGCGGGCCGCCATCAGGTGTTCGACCACGGCCAGCGAGCCGGTAATGGTCAGGCTATAGCCGTTGGCGGTGCGGATGCGTGCCGTCTTTTTCTCTCCACGTGCATTGGTGACTTCCCCCCAGACGAAGGTGGGCATCTTTGCACGCTTTTCCTCGCTGGGGCCCTTCACCGTCCTGGCGATGCGCGCCTTGATCAGCTTTTGCACCCAGGATAGTCCCAGCAATGGCCGGATATAGTTGGCACGCCTGGCGTTGGCGATCATGCGGGGCGAGCCGGGGATGAACACCTGGATGTTCGGAATGCCGGTGGTGTACCAGGCGGTGGATACATCGCCCCAAGGGATAGTCATCGCGTCTTTCTCGCCGTCGCCGAAGTCGATGCGGCGCACCTCGTAGGCCAGCGGCACAGTGACGATCTTCCCGTCGCGGCGCACCTTGCCGCCCTGAGCCAGCCCCTCGACGGAGGTCTTGGCGGTTCCGGGCGAGAAGCCCGAGCGTGAGTCAAAGCCCAGCGCGAGATGCGTGGCATCCGGCAGCGCCGCTTTCAACGCTGCGGCCACGCAGTCGGTGGGGATAACGTCGAAGCCCACGCCAAGGCACAGCACCACGCCAGCGTCCCGTGCGCGGGCATCGAGCGACTGCGCGTGCTCGAATACGGCGATCTCGCCGGTGATGTCCAGATAATGCACGCCGGCGCGCAGGCAGGCTTCCATCATCGGCGCTGCGGTCGCCGAGAACGGGCCGGCGCAGTTCAGCACTAGCGCATGGCCCTTGATTTGACCAGTCAGCGCCGCCACGTCATCGAGGCCGAACGCACGTGCCTCCAGCCCCAGTGTACGCGCCAGTTCCTCGACGCTTTCGCGCCTGCGCCCCGCCAGTACGGGCTTGAGCCCCCGCCGTGCCGCTTCGCGGGCGATCAGCTCGCCGGTGTAGCCGTTCGCGCCATAGATCATCCAGCGCATGCGCTCGGGACTATTGCTTTGTTCATTCATTGCATCGCTCTTGGTGGGAGAAACCGCCATCGGCCGCCCACGGCCGGGCAGCTTACACGGGAATTGATCGACTATTCTCGCGAGCCAAGTTGCATTTCCGACAGCACGCGCCTGGCATTCGCGGCGCAATCCATGTCTGCAGGTTTAGCTTCAATCTGCGCCAGCAGCGCGAGCAGGTGCGCTCTGTTCCCGGCAAGCTGCACTTGCAATATCTCGATGTCCTGAACCTTGCGGCGCAGGGTGCCGATCAGGTCGCCATGTTTCCAGGCGGCCAGCTCGTCAGGCAGTAGCGCGCGTAGCTCATCCAGGCGGAAGCCTGCTTTCTGCGCGGTCGTAATCAGCTGGAGCACGAGAACCGCATCTTCGGGATAGCTGCGGTAGCCGTTGGCCTGCCGCTCCACCACCTTCAGCAGGCCAATGCGCTCGTAAAAGCGGATACGCGACGGCGCGACGCTCGTGCGCAGGGCGAGTTCTCCGATCTTCATGGCGATGACGCCTTGTTTTTTCCCAACGTGAGCGAGATGGCCATGTCGGCGAGCCTGCCGAAGGGCGCATGCAGCAGACCGGGGAAGTTCCAGCGGCCCTGCACAAAGACGCCCTTGGCGTGGCTCATCGCACGGAAACCCTCAATGCCGTGATAGGCCCCCATGCCGCTCGGGCCGACGCCGCCAAAGGGCAGATCATCCTGCGCCACGTGAATCAAGGTGTTGTTGATGCCGACGTTGCCGGATGTGGTCTGCGCCAGAAGCCTTGCGCAGTCGCGGTCCTCGGCGCCGAAGTAGTAGAGCGCAAGCGGGCGGGGGCGCGCGTTCACATAGGTGATGGCCTCGTCGATGGTGCCGTAGGTACGCACCGGCAGGATGGGGCCGAAGATCTCCTCCTGCATGAGGGGCGTTTCATCGCCCGCATTGACGACGAGCGTCGGCACCAGGGTGCGCTCGCGCCCAGGCATGTGGGCAGGGCGTTCTCCCACCTCAATCACGCGGGCGCCATTGCGGCGCGCGTCGTCGACCAGCCCGCGCAGCCTGTCGTAGTGGCGATCGCTGACGATGGTCGTGTAGTCGCGGCTCGCGGGGCCATCCGGGTAAAAGCGATGAACCGTGTCGGTGTACCTGGCGATAAAAGCTTCCAGGTCTTCCTTGTGCACCAGAGCGAAATCCGGCGCCACGCAGGTCTGGCCGGCGTTGGATAACTTGCCGTACGCCAGGCTTTGCACGGTGCGGTCGTTGACGTGGCCACGCGCCACGATGGCGGGACTCTTGCCACCCAGCTCCAGGGTCACGGGTACCAGATTGTCACTGGCAGCGCGCATTACCTTGCGACCGACCTGCGTGCTGCCTGTGAACAGCAGGTGGTCAAATGGCAGTGCACTAAACGCGGCACCGACCTCTGGGCCGCCCAGCACCACGGCCACCTCATCTTCCGCGAAAGCCCCGGCCAGCATATCCCTGAGCGCCTCGCTGGTGCGCGGGGTCAGCTCCGAAGGCTTGAGCATGGCGCGGTTGCCAGCGGCCAACGCGGTGGCCAGCGGCACCAGCGTGAGGGAGACGGGATAGTTCCACGGCGCCATCACGCCCACGACGCCCAGCGGCTGGTATTCGACCCAGGCGCGCGCCGTGTGTCAACGTCGGACTCAATTTCCTCAGAATCGTCGAAGTAATTTTCCCCACCCAGTGAATTTGCGGTGATCAGCCGCTGAATGGATCAGGTGAGCTCTTTCGGGGGCGACCCGGGCGTCGGCGCGCAGGATCGACTGGTGCCGGGTTTAGGGCGGATGGTCTGTTGCGCAGGTGGTCAGGCAAGAGATCGGCATGCTCTCGCAGTCGGTATGACGAACCTTCAATCTGAACGACGATCGCGTGATGCAGCAACCTGTCGAGCAGCGCTGCTGCGACGACGGTGTCGCCGAACACTTCTCCCCATTCGCCGAAGCTGCGATTGGACGTGAGGACGATCGCGCAGCGCTCGTAGCAGGCATTGACGAGCTGGAAGAACAGATTGCCTCCGTTGGAGCCGATCGGCAGATAGCCGATCTCATCGACGATGAGCAGACTGTTGCGCGCAAGGAAACGCACACGCTGGGCCAGGTTGCCTTCGCGCTCGGCTTTCGCCATCGAGTTGACGATTTCGGCCAGTGAGCCAAAGTACACGCTCTTGCCGGCGCGTATCGCTTCAACGCCCAGCGCGATGGAGAGGTGTGATTTGCCGGTTCCAGGCGGCCCGAGGAAGTGAACCGTCTGACGTCGTTCGATGAACTCGAGTTGCGCAAGCGTCATGATGCGATCGCGGTCAAGGCTCGGCTGGAAGCTGAAGTCATATCCGGCGAGCGTCTTGACGGTGCCCAGTCTCGCTGTCTGCAGCGCCATGCGAATACGCCGCGTCTCGCGCGTCGTGAACTCTTCGCCCAGCAACGTCTCCAGCACTTCGAGCATCGAACTGTCGCCCTGTTCGAAACGCTTCAAGGTGGCATCCAGCGCTTCGAGCGCACGCGGCATACGCAAGCCAACGAGGTAACGCTGTATCCGCTCGACGGTTGAGGTTGGAACGCTGCTCATGCACGCCTCCCGGCATCAGCCAGACGCCTGGCCACCTGATCGTAAAACGACAGCGGCCGACGTCCGACACCAGCCGTGCCAGACGATACGTCGCGCGCCGTCTGCTGCCTGCGCTGGCCCGCGTTCCGATGGCCAGGCAACAACGATGTTCGTCGCCGGCCTTCCAGCACGGGATGCACTGCGAGCAGTTCGCCGTCCTCATAGATGCGGATCTCGTGAGCCAGACTATGGACGTCGAGCGTGCGCCTGCGGGTGCGGTCGGGCACGCTATAGTAGTTGCCGCCGACCGAGACCAGACCTTCATGGCTCACGCGCCGCTCGAGTCTGATGACGCCATTGAAGACGCCGGCAGGCAACACCTTGAGCGCGGGGCGTTCCTCCCGGAAGTGCTGCATGACAACGCGATGCGTGGTGCCGTGTACTCGTGAGTTGGCCACTGTGTCGAGCCAGTTGCGCAACTGGCGGTTCAGATCGGCGAGATTCTGGAATCGTCGTGCGAGGAAGAAGTCCTGCCGGATATAGCGATAGGGGCGTTCGACCTTGCCCTTGGTCTTGGCGCGATACGCCCTGCACGCACGCGGAGCGAAACCATAGTGCTGTGCAAACGCGACCAGCTTCGCGTTGTAGACGATGTGCTTCTCGACTTCGCCCAGCACCGCTGCCTTCATTCGGTCGTACAGCACTTCGCGTGGTACACCACCAATGTGCTCGAACGCTTCCATGTGGCAGCGCAGGACAGTCTGCAGGTCCTGATGTTCGACGAAACGTCCCCACAGATAGCGGCTGTGCCCGAGCACAATCGAGAACAACCAGATTGAACGACGCTGCCCCGGGACATCGTCGAACTCAACATTGAAGTGTGCGAAGTCTACCTGCGCCTGGTGGCCAGCTGGCGTCTCAAAGCGCACCTCGAAGCCACGCTGCCGCGGTGGCCGGACTTCCCGAACCAGGTCGCCCAGCGCTGTCCGACCGCCTGCGTAACCCATGGCCTGAATCTCCCGCAACATTCGCTCGATACTGAGGTCCGGATACTCACGCACACGCTCGGTCACGTAGTGAACAAACGGGTCGATGACGCACGGCCGCGGTGCGCGTGGACCGTAGCGAGGCGCCTGAACACCACCCTTGATGTATTTGCGAATGGTCTTGCGGTCCATACCCAGTCGAGCGGCGATGGCCGAGATGCTCAGCCCCTGCCGGTGCAGTTCCAGAATCGTCATAACCTCTCCCAGCTCGATCACCGACACCCCCTCGACGGATCCGTAGCGGGATATGGTCGGTGATCGGGAGGGCGACGCCGCTTACGCGGCGCCGCCAGACAAAAACTGGGGAAAATTACTTCGACGAAAGTGGGGAGTATCTATCCGACGCTGACAGCCGTGCGGTAGAAGAAATGCACATGGCGGCGTTCGCGCTTCATGAAGCGGCGCAAGTGGCTGGAGAGATAGTCGATGGCCTGGATGACGCAGGACAGCTCCATGATGTCGGTCTCATGGCGCGAACGGTTGCCGAAATCGGCACTGACCGCATCCTTGATTGCTTCGCGGTGTGCGAGCACGGCGGCACGCAGCCGGGCGAGCCGGGCCTTACGCATCGCCAGGTCCGGCGGGCCGTCGTGGAGGAATGCGTTGCGCTGCCGGCTCAGAAGGTTGGCCATGCGAGCGTTGTCTTCAGTCATACGGTCTCTCCCGGTTTCTGGACGACTGCTGTCAACGCCTGGCGTCGGATTTGAGCAGCTTGGGTGCGTACAGCGCCGCCTGGAAGTCGGGCACGTACTCGTACTTGAGCATCTTTCCCAGCTTCAGCGACGCCATAAAGCGAGAGAGGCTGCCGTCCGTCAGCATCAGCTTCACGGCGTCCGCGCTGGACGTGCTGGCGTGCCGCAACTGGCGGGAGGTGGTGTAGCCGGTGGTCAACCGCCCTTGCGGGTCGAGGTTCGTGAAGCTGTTGGTCACCAGTGTTTCCTTGCTGGAAGAAACGTCGAGCTTTCGTGTCTGAAGCGTGACGTCGAGCGCCTGGGTCTGGCTGTCGAAAATTTTGACGACGACGTCGTTCTCGCCCTCGCTGTATTCGATGCGCGTGAGCCACTTGGGCAGGTTGTAGCCAACCACGCCGCGCACCCGCGCCAGTTCGGTATCGACAGGCAACTTCAGCACATAGCCCCAGAAATCATCGGAAAACGACTGGCCCATCAAGGAGAATGGCCCCCAGTTTGACGAACCGGGTTTGTTGGTGACGACGGCCAGGCCGATCTCGTTGTAGCTGTCGTTGTCACAGTAGTGGTAAGCGTAAGCGGTCAGCGCGACAACGCCTCTGCCCGGCCACACTTGCAGCGGCTGCACCTGCTCCAGCAACTCGGGCGGTATCAATTCCCGCAGCCGTGCGAGATCGGCGGTGAAGATGGCCGTTACACGGCTGTTTTCGTAATAGAAGTTCGGCGACCAGCTTTCGAAGCCGATGTCCACCTTTTCCTTGGTGATTCCCTTGAACCAGCTCAGGTCGGTGGCCGGCGACTCGGCGGCGATGACGGAAAGCGGCGGCCTGGAGCGAAAGCGGTCATACAGGCCGCCTTTAACCACGGGAACATCGTGCAAACCGATCTTGATCAAAACAGTTTCGGCAGCCGGAGCGGCCGTGGCTGTGGCCGGCAGGGAGGTGTCGACGGAGGGAGCCAGCGAAGTGCTTTTCATGCTCTTGCCTCGAAGGTGAAATGGCATCACCGCCGAGCATAAGCTTTAAGCTAACTTCAAGGTCAAGTCCCTCGGGCCACTTCACGCTTCATGGAGCATCGCGCGTCGACAATGTGCCGCTACAGGTCGCGTTACGCGTTGAGAGTGCACAAAGTCCAAGTTCAACTTTCGAAGCCTGTGTCTTGAGACAGTGGCGGGCGGGTACCCCTGTTCTTTAGGCTGATAGATCAAGCTTCGAGGCCCAATCAAGATTAACCAGATTCTCGCCCAACCTTCACAGTGTTGAGACTTTTCCCATGACTGTTCCAGCGCGTGATCATCTTAATGGCACAAGACACTGGACTGCGCGGCGCCCTCCATCCGATCTCGAACGTGCTAGAAAAGGGTCAGCGCAAGAATCGCGATCAACAGCGCGCCAATCAATGCAAGATAGAAGTTGAGGTTGCCCGACTGCAATGCGCGCAGTCGCTCGGCACACCATTCGACCACGTGGGTTGCGGGCGTGAACAGATGCCGGTCGAAAATGTCGGTCACCTCATGAGAAAACACGAGACGCTTGATGAAATATTCCCTGACCTCGTGTTCGCGCTCCGTACTCATCGTGGGCTGATAGATGAAGCTGTAGAAGGTACGCATCGCGTTCGAGAAGGTCAGCGGGGTCGTCGCCGCGTCGCGCCCCTCCTTCATGCCGCCGTACCAGACAGCAGAGCGGCGCACCGCAAAGCGCCGCGTAACGAGCCATAGCAACGCCAACGGCAGCAGCGCCAGTAACGGCATCACGATGATCAGCTTTGACGGCGAAATGAAGGCGAATTTGTCGGTGAGCGGTACCAGCAGCCAGCCCGCCACCATGGCGTGTGGGCTGTTGGCGCCAAAAATGGCCTGCGAGCCGGTGGCCAGCGCATTGAGCCAGAGCGGCGCGCCAACAGCGACGGCAAGAATGCAGATGCCGAGCACGCCGACGGCTACCGTCCAGCGCCGCGGGATGGGCCGCACATAATCCACATCGTTGATGCCGAGCAAGCCAAGACCCAGGAGCTTGACGAACGTCGCGAGAGAAACAGCGGCCGCCAGCGCGAGCCCCGCGCCCGCAAGCACGAGCGCCAGGCGCCCGGTAAATGCCGAGAGGTGGAACCCCTGAAAGACTGTCTGAAAGACATACCACTCACTCACGAACCCGGCCTGCGGCGGAACGGACGCGAGGCTCATACCGGCAAATACTGCCCCCAGGCCGAACAGGAACCCTGCCCGCTTGATCCATCCGCGCTGGATGATGTCGTACGTATCCGACGACGCGTGAATTCCGTCTGCGGCAAGAAATAGCGCTCCTTTCGACAGCGAATGCCCGGCGAGGTGTAGCAGCGCGACCGTCCATGCAAGGCCCGCGAGTTCGTTCAGCTGGTCGCTGCGGAATAGCGCTGTCACACCGAGCATCGCCACAGCAACCGAGGCGTTCTCCGCGGAGGAATAGCTGAGCAAGGTTCGCCAGTCGTCCTGCTGGAACGCAAAGAGGATAGCCAGGATCGCACTGACCACGCCCACCGCAATCGCCACGATGCCAAGGCCCGCAGCGGCCGAGGTGTCAGTGGCCATGCCAAGCCAGCTATTCCATCCCCGACTCAGGGCAAAATACGCCGCGTTCAGGACGACGCCTGAAAAAAGTGCGCCGGTCGCACCGCTTCCTGCACCGTACGCACGTGGAAACCATTCATAGAAAGGCATCAGTCCCAGCTTCGCACCAAAGCCGATCAGCAGGGCAATGCCGGCAGTCCAGGCAAGCGGACCGGAGATCGCGGCGGCATTCAGCTCGAACCGGTCAAACGCGGGAGAACCTGCGGCATGTCCGAGGAGCAGCACGCCGAACAGCAACGCGACCGCCCCCACTTCCAGTAGCGCCAGCATGAAAAGCACCGGCTTGCCGTCGCCGTCGCTGGCATGCTCGCCTGCGAGCATAAGCGCTCCGCCAAGACTCATCACCTCCCAGGCGACCAGCATTGACATGCCGTCCTGAAGACCGAACACCCCGAGCGCCCCGAGCAGACTGAAAGCCGCCCCGGCCGTCCAGATCCCCGGGCGCCTGCCGAGTGGCGAGCCCAACCAGCACGCAAAGGCAGCGGGTACCAGTCCGAATCCAAAAAGCCACAGCGCCGCCGGCGGCAGCGCAAATGTCACGGCCTGCGATGCAAGCGAGATTTTCAGGTTTGCGCCTTCCAACGCCTGCGGCAACGCCACCAGGCATCCGGCGACTGCCACCGCGCAGCCAAGCGTCAGCAGTGCGCGAGCCACAAGCGGGAGCCGGATAAACAGCGAGACGAGCGCCGCGAGGCCCCAAAGGACGGCAGCGGCTGCTATCAGTTCAGCGCTCAAGGCGTCCTCCTTTCATACGCTGTTGCGCCCGGTGAAGCACCATCAACAGCGCGTGGATGATCGCCGCGGGATTCGGCGGACAACCTGGCAGATAGATATCCACCGGCAGGACTTCATCGAGTCCATTGCCGCATGCATAGTTGCCGCCAGAAACGCCGCCTGACACGGCGCAGGTGCCTGTTGCGATGACCCACTTCGGCTCGGGCATCGCTTGCCAGGCTTCGAGCAGCGGCCCCTTCATGGCCTGGGTCACTGGACCGGTCACCAGCAGCACGTCCGCAAAGCGCGGCGATGCCGTGAAGAAAATACCCAGCCGGTGGAGGTTATAGAACGGGTTGTTCAGTGCCTGCAACTCCGATTCACAGCCATTGCACGAGCCTGCATCCACGTGGCGTACGTGAAGGCTACGGTGAAACGGGCGTCTGTCCTGAGCATCGGCACGCGGCTCGGGCAGTTGGGCACGCGGCGCGACCCAATGCAGATCTTCGCGACGCGCAACACCCACCGCCCAGTCATCCGATGGCATGAACGCACCGGTCGGACAGACCTCCGTGCAGCGCTGGCACACGATGCAGCGGCCCCAGTCCACGTCTGGCGCGGCGGGTGCCTGCGGGATGTCTGATACGTCCCGCCCGGCATCGGTTGTCACGTCGCCGGCGCCCTCGCCCGCTGCGGCCGGCCGAACGGCGAACGAAATAGCATGCGTGATGCAGACTTCAGCGCAGGCGCCGCATCCGGGCCGGCAACTCGCCGGATCGTAGCGCGGCATGCCAAGCAGGTTCTCCTGGCCGTGCTCCTCCCCCTTCAGGGGCCATTCGGTACTCGCATTGCCTGAATGCAGACCGAACCAGGTCCATAACGACATACGTGCCCTCGCCTATCGTGCACAACCCGCGATGGTCAAGCCGAAACTTGCCTCGTTGATTGCGTAGTCCATCATGTTGCTGTCGTTGGCCGTGAACTGGAACGCGTTCCAGTTCGAGTACGAAGCCGACTTGATCTTCACGCGCGCGATGCGGGCGTCACCGTCGAAGTGCACCGCATAGAGCACGGTTCCGCGTGGCGATTCGGCCCACCCGAGACCTTCCACATGCGGCAGGGGCACGCATGGCGCGACGAGCGCCCGGTCATCGACGCCGTGCTGCATTGCGCGCTCCAGCAGCTCGACGCTTGCGCGCAATTCAGCGATACGCACCTTCATTCGTGCGAACGCATCGCCGCCCCCGTGCGTCGCCACAACCGGCGGCAGCTCGTCGTAGGCGGCGTACGGGTGATCGCGCCGAAGGTCGCGGTCGATGCCTGAGGCGCGCTCGATCGGGCCTGAGGCGCCCTGATCGAAGGCAAGCTGCTGGCTCAGTGGCGCTGTGGAGATCAACCGGTCGACGTGGCTCGTTGTGCGCTCGATGAGCGAGATGTAGCGATCGAATTCTCCGCGTAATGCAGCGAGCCCCTCGGCGACCGCCAGCATATCCAGTTCGCGGCGCACACCGCCAGGACAGATCACACTGCGCAGAAAGCGGCTTCCGCAGGCGCGTGCGTTCATCTGCTTGGCCCGCTCTTCCAGCAACTTGCCTTCGGCTTCGCCGACCTTCAGGGTGGTCGTGTGACAGAGATGACCGAGATAATGAAGATGGTTGTAGATGCGCTCGAGTTCGGCGGCAACCACACGGATCCATCTCGCGCGCGGCGGCGCTTCGCATCCGGCTGCATCTTCCACGGCCTGCGCAAAAGCGAGCGCATGGGCGACGCTCCCGACGCCGGACACCCGTTCGGCCACAAGAACGCCGCCCATGGCGTCCTGCGACTCGAACTGCTTTTCCATCCCGCGATGCTTGAGGAACAGGTTGGGCTGGTAGTGCAGGATGCCTTCGCCGATGTAGTAGAAGATGAACTGGGCGGACTCCAGCACGTCTGCGCGGATAGGACCGAACGGCAGCAGCTGCACATGTTTGCCCGAGACCTGTGGCAACGATGGTGCCTTGAGCTCGCGATGCGCACGGGGCGGCATGTTGCCGACGGGCCGCAGCGGCGACTGCTCAAGCGACAGCATGCCAGCAGTGACCAGCCGCTCGGGCTGGGGATGGCCAGAGAACTCCAGGCCGCTCAGTTCCATCATCTCGCGCTCGTACCAGCCGAGCAAAGGTGACTTGCCTGCGAGACTGGGTACGGCAGCATCGCCTGGCCGGACCTGCCATCCGCTGAACGCCCGCTGGCCTGACACTGTTGCGATGTAGCGAAGTTCCGGCGAGCCATCCGGTTCCGGAAACCAGGCGTATGCCATCTGCATCCGCCCACCCTGCGCCAGCAGGTCGTCGATCGTCTTTCCAAGCCGGGGCGCCTGAAGCGGTTGCAGGCTGCAATTATTCATCGAGCGCTCCTACCAAGATCCGCGGCCACCGTTTCGAAGAAATGCCAGAGTCCTTGCGGCCACCACAGTCCCAGTATCAGAACAGGCAGCAACGCCAGCCACATCGGCACCGTCATCCATAGACTCGGCTGCATGCTCGGCGAGACGGTTGCGGGCAATGCTTCGCCAGCTTCCACGGCATCCGATCTTCGCCCTTGCGGTGGAGGCGTGTGCCGCTGCGCATTGGGTGCGGCAAAATACATGAGCCGGAAGTGGTTGAGAAAACCAATGAAGATCACGATGAGCAAAACCAGCAGAACGTACACCGCCCAGGCATTGGGCGTGGCGAGTCCAGCTCGCATCAGCGTGAATTCACTCAGAAATAGCCCGAATGGCGGTGCCCCGGTGATCGCAATCGCGCCCGCCAGCCACAGCGCACCCGTGACCGGAAAGCGCGTCCAAACGCCCCGGATCTCATCAATGTCCTTGGTGCCGAACAGACGCATTACGTTGCCCGCGCCAAAGAACATCAACGACTTGTTCAGCGAATGATTCAGCATGTGGTACATCACCGCTGCAATCGCAAGCGGCCCACCGAAACCAAATCCCATCGCAAGGACGCCCATGTGCTCAACACTTGAGTACGCCATCAGTCGTTTGATACCGCGCTGACGCACGATGAAGAGGGCCGCCACAAAAAGAGAGAAAGCGCCGAATCCGACCAGAACGGTTCGCGGCAGCAACGACGAGCTGGCGGCATCCGTGATGGTCAAAAAGCGCGCGACGCCCAGCATCGCCGTATTGAGCAACGCGCCCGAGAGCATCGCGGACACCGGTGCCGGACCTTCGCTGTGTGCGTCGGGTAGCCACGTATGCATAGGCGCAAGCCCGGCTTTCGTGCCGTATCCGACGAGCACAAGCAGAAACGCCATCTGGATGAGTGCAGGATTCATCCGCGGTGCCGCGTGACGCAGCGTATCCCACGTGATGTCGTAAGTCGGTCCGATCACGAGACTGCCGGCCCAGTAGAACAGCACGGTGCCGAGCAGTGCAAGGCTGATACCCGCCGAGACGACAATGATGTACTTCCAGGCTGCTTCAATCGCTTCCTGCCCCCTTTCGAATCCAACGAGAAAGGTGCTGACCAGTGTCGTGAGCTCGATCGCAATCCAGTACACACCGATATTGTTCATCAAGGGACCACAGACCATGGTCGCCGCAAACAGGGCAAAGAGCGCATAGAACTGCGGCAAGCGGTCATGTTCCTCCGGAAGCAGTCTCATGTACCCGATTGCATAGATCGATGCAAGAAAATAGACCACCGCCGTGCATACGAGGGTCCATGCGCCGAGCGCGTCGACCAGCACATAGCCGTTGAGAAACTCCTGTGGACCATTACGCGTGAGCGCCAGCACCAGTGTCGCGCACAGACAGACCACGGCAGCCGCCAGATTCACGTATTCCCCCACGTGATTCATGCGGATCACCACGCTGAGGATTGCCGCGACAACTGGCGCGGCAACGATGGCGATGAGCAGTCCAGCAGTCATGGTCATCCCACCAGCCTCCGCAGTTCGCGGCTACTCGTACTCCCAACCTGGGCGACCAGGTAGCGCACCAGCACGCCAAAGCACACGACGATGACCAGCAGATCGAACAGCAATACGAGCTCTATCAACATCGGCATGCCCGGCACAAGAATCTGCGATCCGAGGAAAATTCCGTTTTCAAGAATCAGCAGGCCCAGAACCTGACTGATCGCCTCCTGCCGCACTGCCAGCATCAGGAATCCGATCAGTTTCATCGACAGCATGACGGTGAGCGCCAGAACGACGACCGTTCCTCCGAACCCCAGGACGTTGCCCAGATGGTTCGAGATCACGAAAGCGAACAGCACGAGAAGTGCGCCAACCACCAGACTCGAGCTGGGCTGCAGGACGACGTGCAGTTCGCGCTCGACTTCCAGACGCACGATGATCCGCCAGATCAGGTATGGCAGCAGCATGCCCCGAAATACAGCCGTGAGCACCGCGATGAAGTAGAGCTCGTGGTAATTGCCGTAATAACCGACAGTGCCGGATAGCAATGCAATCAGCCACGACTCGGCAGTGAACGCGAGCAGATAGTCTTTCAACCAGCGCGAGCCGAGCATGACGAACGCGAATAACAGGCTGCCAATGGCGAGCAGACTGAAAAGCGATGCTGCAAGAGGACTTAGATGGGCGAGTAGCATTGGTCACCTTAACTGGTTCGCAGCAATAGCGAGCACCGCCAGCATGAACGATGCGGCAAGCGGCTCCTGATACCGGAAGAATCGCAGCCTCGACTGCGCGGTCTCGACGATCACGACCGCGACGACGACGACCAGCATCCGCACAAAAAGTCCTGCGGCTGCCCCAGCGGCGCCCAGCGCGGTGCCATGTTGCGATAGCCCCCACGGCAACGTCAGCACGTTGCAGAAGATGGTGTAAAGGATGAACTGCTTCATCATGGAAGCCCACTTCAGCAGCCCCAGCAGAGGCCCGGAATATTCAAGTATCCGGGCCTCCTCGATCATGTACACCTCGATATGCGTACTCGAATGGATCGGTAACCGGTCCGTCTCAACCAGTAGCAGTACGAAGAAGGCGAACACGAGAAACAGGTGAGCGGGGCTCCAGTAGACTGAGGGATTCTGCACCAGCAGATGGTTGACGACGAAGGGCAGCATCGCCTTGGCAAGCAGTGTGATGCCCACGAAGACAAGGATGAGCGTGGGTTCGGCCAGGATGCCAAGCATGACCGACCGGGAAGACCCGATGCCGCCGTAGGCGCTCCCCGAATCGAGACCCGCGAGCATGATCGCAAACGAGCCGAGCGTGAGAATGAGACCCCCGCCCAGGATGTCGCCCATGTCGGACAGGGGCAGCGGAAAGTCGGTGAGCACAGGAATGAGGATTGGCACCGTCAGCATGCAGGTGAAGGCAAGCGGTGGTGCGACCCAATAGATCCATGAAGCAGTCTCGGGAACCACGAGCTGCTTGTGAAAGAGCTTCCAGAGGTCGCGGTAAGGCTGGAAAATCCCGGGGCCGCGCGCGCGCTGTATCCGCTCTTCCCATTGCAGGATGAAGCCCTGCAACAACGGAGAAAGGACGATGACTGTAATAACCTGCGCGATCTGCAGGAGGATGTCGCGCAGGCTCACATGTCCTCCATCGCATGACTGGATGGAGTCGCGCTGTTCCTGCGGCGTTCAGAAAATTGGTAACTGATAGCGCATCCCATTTTTTGCGTCTTGTTGGCGTTTGCACGCCCGGGATGGCATCGAGTCAGAAGCCGGCGAAATAATGCCTACCGGCCCGGCACATCCGGGACCTGGTAGGCATCATCAGCCGTACAGCGTCTGGTGAGCGCTTAACGGCGGTTTGGGAGGAATGCCATCTCCACAAGGTGTCGCGTTCCCAGTATAGGTGACACATCGCGATCTGAACACCCTTCGCTTACGTTCCTTGCGTGTTTCTGTGAAACAGTGAGAACTTCTTCGGATGGTGCTGCGGATCGTCCTCACCGAGCAGCCCGTATTCGACCGGTGTGCGCGTGTAAAAAACATGCACATGCTCGGCCTTGACGACATCGAGCAAACGCTGCGACTCGTCGTCCGTCACGGCGAGAATAATCTGAACAGGCTGGTCATTGAGCTTGAGCATATGCGCGGCGTGATGCGCACCCGCGTGACCAATGCCCTCGCTACCACTGATAACCGTTGCACCGTGAATCCCGAGCTCCCTGACTTCGTGGAGCAGCCATTCGCAGATAGTTCTGTGTCCGTGCCTTTTGTTCTGTTCGGTATAGAAAGTGAGTAAGAAACCGTTCATGCGAACCTCCCTTGACGGGCGGCCTCCGTCGCCGGGGGCGCGTCATGAGACCATGAAGCCGGGCGCCATGGATGCGGCACCCATCGTCCCCGGACCCGATTTCATTCTAGTGCACGTTGGCCTCGACAGGTGAATTGTGCAATGCACTCAAAGGGTTACCGATACATCGGGTCTTGCTCATGCCTCACCGGGGATGGGCAAAAGCCTTTGGTCCGACAAACATGGCGTCACTTCCGAGCATTTTCTCGATTTCGAGCAACCGGTTGTACTTCGCCACACGCTCGCCTCGCGCAGGCGCACCTGACTTGATCTGCCCGCAGTTCAGCGCAACGGCGAGATCCGCGATGCTCGTATCTGACGTTTCGCCCGAGCGGTGCGACACAAGACAGGTGTAGCCTGCGCCGAACGCCATCTGTGCGGTATCCATTGTTTCCGTGACGGTGCCAATCTGATTAAGCTTGATCAGGATGCTGTTGCAGCAGCCTTCTGCAATGCCGCGTTTGAGGAATTTCCGGTTGGTGACAAACAGGTCGTCCCCGACAATCTGTACCTTGTCCCCCAGCTCCTTCGTGATGGTGGCGAATCCCGACCAGTCACTGTCGGCCAGCGGATCTTCGAGCGAAACCAGCGGATACGCATCCGTCCATGATTTCCAGTAGCCGATCATCTCGGGGGTCGCGAGCGTGAGCTTGTCACGCGTGAGGTGATAAGCGCCGTTTTCGTAAAACGAACTTGCAGCCGGGTCCAGCCCGATGGCGATGTCTTCGCCCGGCCGATAGCCTGCACGTTCGATCGCACGCATGATGGCGTCCATCGCCGCGATATTTGAGTCAAGCTGAGGGACGAACCCGCCCTCATCGCCGACGTTGGTCGACACCCCCATCTCCGAGAGAACAGCGCGCAGCGCGTGATAGGTTTCCGCGCCATACCGATACGCCTCGCGAAACGTCGGGGCGCCCAGGGGCACGAGCTTGAATTCCTGCACATCGGGTCCGTTGGCCGCATGCTTGCCACCGTTGAGCACATTGAACATTGGCACCGGCAGCACGTGAGCGTCCGCTCCGCCCAGGTACTGGAAAAGCGCAAGCCGTTGTGACTGTGCCGCGGCTCGCGCACAGGCCAAAGATGCTCCGAGGATCGCGTTTGCGCCGAGCCGGCTCTTCGATTCCGTGCCATCGAGTTCGATGAGCGTGTCGTCGATTCGGCGCTGGTCCAGGGCATCTAGCCCCTTGAGCGCGTTGGCGATCTCTCCGTTGACGTTGGCGACTGCCTTGAGCACCCCTTTTCCACCGTAACGCGACGCGTCACCGTCACGAAGTTCAACCGCTTCGAATTCACCGGTGGATGCCCCCGAGGGAACGGTTGTCTGCGCGAATGTGCCGTCGTTAAGCGTCACGGTCACTTCGACCGTCGGATTTCCACGGGAATCGAGCACCTCGTCTGCGATGAGCGCGGCGATCTGGGGTTGGTTGGTCATAATTTCTACTCCATCAGACGGCACGGCCGCCGGGTTAAAGAATGTTGGACTCTGCCGGATGCGGCAGATCGAGAAAGCACCGTCCGAGCGGCCGGACATCGGTGTCGAACCAGTAAATGAGGGGAACTCCGTTTGGAATATCGAGATGCGCAATCTCTGCGTCGGGGACACTGTCGAGTACCTTCACGAGCGCGCGAAGGCTGTTGCCGTGCGCGCAAACCAGGATCCGCATGCCCGAGCGGATTGACGGCTTGAGCATTTCTTCCCAGAATTCGCCAACGCGCATGGTTGTGTCGCTTAGCGACTCCGTGCGGGGTAATCGTGTGGACAAAACATTTTTATACCGGCGACTGAGAGTAGGGTCACGCGGATCGTCCATGGGCATGGGGAGCGGTCTCGCGCGAAATGAACGGCGCCACTCCAACACCCGTTGCGACCCGTGCGCCGCAATGACTTCCGCGTGTGTGTGCCCTGTGAGGTCGCCATAGTGGCGCTCGTTCAGGCGCCAGTCCGTGAAGACAGGCAACCATGTCTGATCAAGCGCCTCGAGCATCAGCCACTGCGAACGGATAGAACGCTTGAGCACCGATGTGAAGGCCAGGTCGAACTCCCATTTCTCCAGTGCAAGCATCTCGCCGGCGTGGCGCGCCTGCTGCTCACCTTGTGCCGTCAGGTCGATGTCCGTCCATCCTGTGAAGCGATGCTCCCGGTTCCATACCGATTCCCCGTGGCGCACCACCACGAGTGAAAACGCGCCCCGACGCTCACTGTGCGGTGGTCCGGCGACACGCGCCGCGTTACAGGACGTGCCCGGTACAGACGCGTTCATGGGCCGGTCCCCGGGACAAGCGGGCAGCCATCAGCAGATGTGAGTCTTTGCACACGGACGCACCGCGCGAGGAGCGTGTGAAAACTGGAACTGGTCTTCAGGACCATTACGCGTCTCCCGCCGATTCAGCAGGTTCACCAAGCACCTCGAATTCCACCGGGCAGCGTGTATAGAAAAGCCGCACACCGCCTGTGCGCAGGCTGTCAAGCAGCGCATCCACCTGTGCGTCCGGCGCTGCGACCATCACGGCGACAGGTTGATCAGCGAGTTCAAAAAAACGTGCCGCATGATATTTGCCGTGGGCATCGATCCCTTCACTGATCTCCGTGACCGTCGCTCCGTGAATGCCCGCTTTGGCCACTTCGTCAAGGACCCAATCTACGATGGTTTTATGCGACTTGCGATGGCCCTGATTGGCTGCGTACAGCGTGAGCTGGCTACCCTTCATGTCGGCACCCTCCGTTAAAGCCGATGGTCCGGCAATCATTCCGTCGGTAAAAGGCAACCGGTGCGCGCAGGCGCGATGACGCCGCGCGACCATGGATCGCCAGAGGGCTAAACCGACAAGCTGATATGAGCAGAAACATCGAAACCAGACCTGAAAAGATTCTTCAAATCCGGGTAGCAGGACGCTGGGGGATAAGCCTACAGCTCCTGAACCAGGAATCCGTAGGCATCATTAGCCGGCTAAGCGGCGGTTATGGGAGGAATGCCATCTCCACTTTGGCAGTGTAGCATGATGCGGATGGGTGACGGTGATGCATCATGAACTGTCAACATTATTCGGACCTAGGGCTTCTGACATGCCATTTCCTGTGCCCCCGGCCGTCGCTGAGTCACTTCTGGCTATCGCACTTGGCGGCGCTGCTGGATCGCTGATCCGATGGCGTCTCGGACTTTTACTGAATGGCGTTCACCCTGACTTGCCCATCGGCACGCTGGTCGCCAATCTGAGCGCTGGCTTTATCATCGGCGCGTCGATCGCCTTCTTTTTGAAACACCCCGCCCTGTCCAACAACTGGAAGCTGTTCGTACTCACCGGGCTGATGGGCGGACTGTCGACCTTTTCGACTTTTTCTGCGGAAGTCACCTCCCACATGCAGCAGGGGCGTTTTGGATGGGCGCTTGCCGAAATCTTCGTCCACGTCGGTGGATCCGTGCTCATGACAAGCCTTGGTCTGTTCGTTATTTCGTCACTGACGACGTAGCCAGAATGCACCACCAGGAGACGCCAAAAACTTCGCTAGGTACCCGCCCGGGGACGCTGCGCAAGTGCTTCGGTGATCGTTCCAATCTCCGCGCGCAACGCCTGCTGGAGCAATTCGTAATCGAGTACGAAATCGTCGCCGAGCGGACCGTAACCTGACAGTGAGGACGGCGACATCTCCTCGAGCGCAATATCGAGAAACTGCAGGTCTACGGCCAACGCGTGTGAGGAGAGAACCTTTTCGGCGGGCAGATCCAGACCCCACCTTGAGCCAAACGTATCGAGCTGCCGTCTGAACCGTGCGACGCCTTCCAGCACTGCAGCGAGACCCGCCTGCGGGACGTCAAGTTCATACCGGTAAAACAGCCGGCTCGTGCGCGCGACTCCGCAGGCGGCCTGCGTCTTAGCGAGCAGTTCGTCGAGATAAACAAAATGCGCAGCAAGGGCGCGGCGCACACTCGTTTCTACCCCGTTCATTGCGTTCTCCCTCTAGTCCTGCACTCCCGACCGGCATTGCGTAGCCCACGCGCGCCTTCCACACTCGCGAAGCCCAGATCAACACCCGCGAGCGGTCCCGCCGACGAGGCGATACCCAAGCGCCAGCGATAACATTTCCCAGCCCGTGCACCACCCCGCCGCGGCGATCAATGTGGCAACGCCCTCTCCCGTGTCCACGCCTGCGCTCTCCGGCAAAAACGTCGCTAGATAAGTCGAGAGCTGCTGATCCAACGTATCAAGCAGGGCGAGCTCCCCGTCTACTGCGCAAACGTCGGATGTAGAAACGCCGATCGCCTCGCGGCCGACCGGCAGCGCGTCGGCCGCATGCCTGCGGCACAAGGGGCCCGTCGCCAGATGGACGCATGTGCCGCAAACCAGGGGGGACCAGCGGTCGTACGTGTCGTTCAGGAGCGAACGCAATCGCTCCAGGCTTTGCGGCAATGCAAGCCATTCGCGTCGAATCAGTCCGGCAGAATTCTCATTGAGCCCCAGCTCGCACATCGGACAGGGCTCTTCATTGCGCAACAGGTGAGCGCAGCCATCGTCTGTCGACGCGCACCGCTGCAAGATCACAGCCGCATTTCTGATCATTCGCTGGTAGAGGACAGCAGCCGCGTTCAGGCCAGCGCGGGGTATGCTTGCGCACACGGCGAGCAGGCCAAGGGTATGCCGTTCGCAGAAGCCCCACTGTTCTACCGTGCTGGCCAACATGCTGTTCCTGCTTGCAGAGGGCTCCCGGATAAAACGTCTGAAAAATGCGAGCTCACCATCGGAAAAGGGCTCGCACGGCAACAGGGTTTGCGTCATATCGCACCCTTCGGGCATAAAAAAGCCTACGCAGCGCGACAGGACACGCAGGCGTAGGCATCATCAGCCGGCCATCCCGGCGGTTCGATCGGAGGTATGCCATCTCCGTCAAGTTACAGGCAGTCTAGCAGGGATATCGCCAGGAAGTCCGACGCTCGCGACGCTGCAGTGCCTCGGGAAATCCCGCAGGTGGCCTATGCGGCACCGGGGGACAACAGATCGTGCAGACGGCAATTGCGCAATCGTGCCGGCGGTCATAGAATCAGAATATTGATGCGGAGATGGCATTCCTCCGAGCCAACCGTCGCACCCCTGCGACTGATGATGCCTACGGTCCCCGGACGGGAACGGTAGGCGCATTTCTGGCGTCCCCGTCCGGGCTTGCGCGTTTTTTTCTGCGGGCTCGGCATTCGATGTTCCGTTCCAATACCGCCGCTGCGAGTGTCCGTGCGTTCAATCAGACGAACGCCAGCGCATACGTTCGCGTTGAGCCGCAGCCATCTCAGGGTGGCGACGCGTGAACGCCGCTTTGACATCGCTCATGGAACCACCTCTGTCTGACGGCGAGGTTGATTTTCTATGGTGGTTCATCCAAGGCAGCCTGATGGACGCAGACGTGCGTGCGCGTCTGTATCTGCATTGGGGGCTGTGCGCCCGGCACAGCCTCGCGTTTTTTGTCGTCGAGTCATCCTTCCGCCCTCATCTGATCCATGGCTGCACCATCCTCTACAAGGAGCTGATGCGCCGCGCAGCAAAACATCTGTGCGGCGAAGGGTTTCATAGCCTGATCCCCGACCGGCTCGCAGCCCACTTCCTGCGGACCTCTGGCCCCTGTCACATCTGCGATCTCGGCTACGGCCCTGCCTCGCCGGGGAACGCGCCGCGCGAGCGGCTCGAACAGGGCCGCGACATGAGTTCCGCTATCCGGTTCGCGAGCGAAAACCTTGTCGGTTGGCAACCGTACGTCTGCGGGACATGCGCGGCAAACGGATCTCCGACGTTGTGCCGTCCTCACCTCATCTCTGCCATGGAGGCCGACGCGGGCAGGAGCGCGGCCGCACAGCGCGGTGCGGTAATGGACATCGCATCGCACATGGACCGCTTCGACCATTCATTTTTCTGGGAACAGCGTGGCACCGACACTGCCGAGGATCGCGGCGCACTCATTGCCGCCATCGGCTGGTGCAGCGGCTGGAAAAACCTGCTGGAGGGTCCCTTACGTGATCTCGCCGCAAGGCCGGCCACCGGCACGGCGGGCGCGGCAACGGGCGGGTCCACTGGCCGCGGCCCGAACGCGCAGGAAGACGCTTTACCCGAACGGCCCCCAACAGAAGACACTGGAGGCTCCCATGGGCGTTGAACGCCGTAACACACTCCCTGCCGAGTTCGCAGACCGTGTCCTGAGTACCTTCCGGTTGATCGATGACCTGCTCAATCGATGCGTACGCACGCTTGACCCCGAGGTGCTGTCTTCCCCGTTCTGCGCCCACACAGCGGACGTTACGCCGGCGCGCCATGCAATCGTTGCGGATGATTGTCAGCACATACGTGGCGTCATGTCCTCGATTCTGGAGCGTCACCACATACCGGCCCCTGTTCCAGCCACCAGTGCGCAGCGGTGTGCAAGAGCGCTCATCGACGAAGCGCTCGTTGCCGCCGCCGGACTTAACCCGCGGGCGAGCGCCGCGTCTGGTGTACTCAATGCGCAACAGCAGGAAGACGCATGCCGGATTGTCGACGAGCTGATGAACACGCTCCTTGTCGTGGCGAACGATCTCGCGTTGCGCAGGGACATCACGGCGCAGACCGCCCAAGGCCAAGCGCAGCCCGTTACCGGGCTCGACGCGCGCCTGTTGGATATGAAGCAGATGACCGCCCGGCACGGACTTGCGCAGCTTGAGTCATGTGTTGACGCGCTCTCTGCACGCGTGCGCTCGGGCAATATCACCATAGGCGTATTCGGCGAGAGCAGCACGGGCAAGTCGTCGTTACTGAACTGTCTTCTCGGCGCGGCGCTCCTGCCGGTGGCGGCGATGCCCACAACCGTCGTTCCGGTACAGATCGACTACGGCGCGCGCGAGTGTGGCAGTGTCGATTTCGCCGATGCCATTTCGGAGCGCTTTGAGCGCGGAAGGCTCGCGGAATTCGTCGACGTCCATGCGAATCCGGAAAACTACCGTCACATCACCCATATACAGTTCCAGACGCCGGCTGCAATTCTCAAAGCGGGGGTCACGCTACTCGACATGCCGGGTTCTTCGCGCTCACCCGGGCGCGTGCCGCTCCTGGACCCTGCACTGCTCTTCCGGTGCGACCTCGCGGTCGTCCTGATCTCGGCGGTGGCTTCACTCGCGCTTGACGAAGCACAGCTTCTCGACCAATTGCATCACGCCGGCATCGACACCATGGTGCTTGTCACGAAAGCCGATCTGCTCGCAGCGGAGGATCGTTGGCATACCTACGGGCACGTCGTGCACGAACTGTGGAAGAAAGCGCGCTACGAGGTTCCAGCGTACCTTGTCAGCACAAGAGACACCGAGGCCACGCTGTGCAAGGCGTGGCAGGATGGGCCCCTTGCGGATTATCTCGCCGCTTACCCCCTGCGTCAGGCGGCCCTGCTCGCCGCAAGGACTGACGTGATTGCCGCGCAGATTGCCGCGGCGCTGGAGCGGCATGTCGAGCGCGGGCGGCTTTCCGGAACATCGGGGCAGAACGTGACGTCGTTACAGGCGACGCTCAATGACATGCAGACGAGACTTCAGCGCTCGCGTGATGAGCTCCGCGAATGCGATTCCGCTGCTTTCCTGCAGCCGCTGATCAATGAAGTCGCCCACAACGCCGCCGCGCTGTGGACCGAGGAAAGGGATGTCGCCTTCGATATCTCAGCGATGCTCGAACAGGCCACGACTGCTTACGCCCGCAATCTCTCCACCCGGGCATCGTGGCGCATCGAACAACTCCGCTCGCAGGCTGCCGTCACGCTCGTTCAGGCGGCCAACGCACTGGAGCTACCGGGAAGCGATCTCGGCTACATGCCGCCACTTCCCGCGCTCCCAGAATTCAGGCTTGGTCACTATCTCCCCGCCGGCACGAACCTGCCTGTGACTGTGATCCCCCGTGGGATCGGATCGCTCTTTGGCCGGTGGGGCTTCTATCTCGGCGCGCGCAAGACCCTGCGTTACAGCCCGGCGATCGGCATCATCAGATGTGCGCTGATCGATCACATTGCGACCGTGCGAGCGTGGAGAGTAACGGCGTTGCGCGCTCTGCTGGATGCGTTCGGCGCGCAGCGTCTGCGCCTCGAGCAACATATCCGTGAGATCACTACCACCGCGACCGGTGCGCATAGCGCAGATGAATGGCTCCAGCAACTGCGGGCCGATATCTCCAGGCTGCACGACCCTTCGATAGTAACCGGCTCACCGATGCCGGGCATTGCTGAACGATCATCCGAATCCGCCATTGGACATGACAATCACACCAGGAGGAGCAGTCAATGAGCATCGTAGCCCCGATCGCGCATGACCATGCGCACGAGCGTCCCGTCGGCTGGCGTCGCTGGCTGTTCGCGACCAACCATAAGGACATTGGTACGCTTTACCTGATTTTTTCGTTTGCCATGTTTCTTGTGGGCGGTGTGCTTGCGCTGATGATCCGCACGGAGCTGTTTGAACCGGGCCTGCAACTGATGCGGCCGGAGTTTTTCAACCAGCTCACCTCCGAGCACGGTCTGATCATGATTTTCGGTGCGATCATGCCGGCGTTCGTCGGCTTCGCCAACTGGATGATTCCGCTGCAGGTCGGCGCTTCCGATATGGCGTTCGCCCGCATGAACAATTTCAGTTTCTGGCTGCTTCCTGTGGCGGGCGTTCTGCTGGTGGGTTCATTCTTCGTGCCCGGTGGCGGTCAGGCGGCAGGATGGACCATGTACGCGCCCCTGTCTGAACAGATGGGCCCGGGCATGGACATGACCATTTTCGCGGTCCACATCATGGGTGCGTCGTCAATCATGGGTGGCATCAACATTATCGTGACGATCCTGAACATGCGCGCGCCCGGACTCACGCTGATGGAAATGCCGATGTTCTGCTGGACGTGGCTCATCACCGCGTTCCTGCTCATCGCCGTGATGCCGGTGCTGGCTGGCGCGATTACCATGCTGCTTTTCGATCGGCACTTTGGTACGTCCTTCTTTGTCGCGACGGGCGGCGGCGACCCGATCATGTACCAGCACATCTTCTGGTTCTTCGGGCACCCGGAGGTGTACATCATGATCCTGCCTGCCTTCGGAATCGTCTCGCAGGTGATTCCGGCGTTCTCGCGCAAGCCGCTGTTTGGTTACGCGTCCATGGTGTATGCGACCGCGTCGATTGCCATCCTCTCGTTCATGGTCTGGGCACATCACATGTTTGTGACCGGTATGCCAGTGACCGGGCAACTGTTTTTCATGTACGCGACCATGCTGATTGCGGTGCCGACCGGAGTCAAGGTGTTCAACTGGGTCGCCACGATGTGGCGAGGTTCGCTGACATTCGAGACGCCTATGCTGTTCGCGATTGGCTTTCTGCTCGTGTTCACGGTAGGAGGACTCACGGGTCTGATCCTGGCCATGGCGCCGATCGACATTCAGTTACATGGTACCTATTATGTGGTCGCGCATTTCCACTACGTTCTGGTTGCCGGATCGCTCTTTGGCCTTTTTTCTGGCTGGTACTACTGGGCACCCAAATGGACGGGCAAGATGTATAACGAGGTGCGGGGCAAGATTCACTTCTGGGCCTCGATCATTTTCTTTAACGTCGCGTTTTTCCCGATGCATTTTCTGGGTCTGGCAGGTATGCCCCGTCGCTACGCAGATTACCCTGCGCAATTTACCAGCTGGAACCAGGTCGCAACTATCGGCGCATTTGGCTTCGGCCTCGCGCAGGTCTACTTCCTCTTTGCGGTAGCACTGCCGGCCTACCGCGGCAGCGACCAGCTCGCAAAGGCGGAAGATAAACCGTGGGACGGCGCCGAAGGACTGGAGTGGACTATTCCGAGTCCGGCACCCTTTCACACGTTCGAGACCCCGCCGATCGTGAAATAGTTCTGGCACCAACGCGTCCATGCTTGCGGCACGTTCCGAGGCATGGACGCGATGTATGGACAACTACTTCTGCGCACACAGGGAGGTCTAACGACCGCGGGCACGCAACGCAGTCGTGTGAAGGCGTTGTAGATGCCGGTCAAAAACAGCGCGATTCAACACCGCAATGCATGACCATTACGTGGGCCTCCCCGGGGATGGCGGCTCCGCATATCAATCAGGAGCGGCGCCGCGTAGTCTCCCGCCAGTGATGATTCATGCGCTCAAGCAACCTGTCGCGAAGATGCTCACGGCGATAATGATCGGCGATCAGTACGGCAATCATACCTACGATGAACAGGCCAACGATGGTCCCCACGCTCAACTCGTCCATTACAGCCTCCATACATAACCACTTTCTGTTTGCGCTTGAGCTATCGCGCATGCACATCAAAAACCATTCTGACACCGCCCGGCCGTTGCGCGGTGCCGCTGACCCCGTTCTCATTCCTGCGCAGCGCGCCATCCGCGTACTTCTGTGTGCATGCTGGAGCTTGCACACTCAACCAGTTTTCGCTCAGGACAGTGCGACCGCACTGTCAATTGTGCAGCCCCGTGAGCTGCGACTCGAAGGGCAGGTTACGCCGACCTGCCAGGTCCCGCGTCCATCCGAGGCCGCCTGCATCGACCAGTTTCGGCCACGGCCGACGCCTGACGAACTCCGCGGTTGCCACGACAACGCGACTGTTCATCCATCGTCGGTTTCCCGAGCTCTTCCGCCGCGGCCCGCCGCGCCACCGACAACGAACCAGTCGCCTGCGAACGACGCGCACACACCTGAGCAGCCTGCGCTGCCGGAGCCACGGTTTGAGCCATCTATCCCCCGCTGACGTGTCCATTCGGCAGCCCCGCAAGCGCAGCAACGGCCATCTCCGCGGCATCGCGCTCTTCTTCACTGGCGAGATATCGTCTTAGCGCGTCGTATTTGGTGGCGTACCTGCGCATATCCTCGGCCAGACGGTCGAGCATTGCCGCCTGCCGGGTCAATAATGCGCGCGCGGCCCCCCCTTCGCGTAGGGCTGGCAACGCGCGCGCGAGGTGCGGCATACAAATCATCGAAAGCCGTTCAGACGAGACGTCGTCAAGCCGCGCCATCTCGCAAACCAGCGTCGAGATGGCCTGCATTTCAGCATGCGCAGCGCTCAGGCACAGAGGACAGCCCTCTTTGATCACAGCAAGACAAAGGGGAGGCGGCTCGCGTTCATCCAGCTGGTCAATCGACCGTGCCAATGTCGCCAGCTCCGAAGACATCCACTCGATCAATGCTGCATTGCCCACACAGATGTCATGCGGGGGCGCAAGCGACGCATACTGTCGTGTGTGCGTGCGACACAGCCCCCCGCGCAGCGCATGTTGTTTCTGAACATCCGCACTGCTTGCCAGTTCGTGCTGGTAACTGGCGAGCGTATCGAACGTGGCGCTCTGGATATGCCGGCATATTTCACAGGTCTGCGGATGGACGTTGCTCAAGGACCCGGGCACAGGACGACGAACGGGCAATGCCTGTTGTCCTCGATGTCGGCCAATTTCATCGTGCACGGACTGCATCGCCTGCATGAACTGGCTTTGCGATCCGACGTCTGGCAACCGCGCGGCGAGGTCGATCATGCGTTCGCACATCCCCGATAGAAAGACGGCGCGCTTTTCTTCCAGCATGAAACTGGTCAATGCGAGTTCGAGCGCAGTAATACCACTTTGAGCAAGACCCGCGCTATCCCCCTTTCGCTTTGCTTCAAGACCGTCCCTTGCTGACACCGAAAACACCGCGGGACATTCTTCTCCGAATATGCTGCGCAGCCTCTCCCGCACGTACTGCTGAACCGTCACCCGGTCAACGTCGTTCACAGTGTCCTGCTTGTTTATCACAACAAAGACGCGCCGGAATGATGTCGACGCCGTATGGAGGACCGCGAGCTCTTCTTCTGACACCGGGCTCTCATAGCTCGTCACGAGCACAAACGCGTCAGCCTCGGGCAGGAAGCGTTCGGTCGTGCGCGTGTTCTCCGCGATGTGCGACCCTAGTCCTGGGGTGTCGATCATGTGGAAGCCGCGCCGAAGGATTTCCTCAGGCAACTGGACCTCAGCCGTCTCTACCCGACGCGCATTGCCAGGGTTGTGTTCCTGGGTGATATAGCCAGCCAGCGCGTCGAGCGCAATCTCGCTATCAAGCCGCGTCTCCCGGAACTTGACCAACACCCGCTCCGTCGTGCCGTACACGACAGTGGTGATCACCGAGGTCAATGGAAGAATGCCGGTCGGCAAACGATCGGAGCCAAGCAAAGCATTCATCAGCGACGTCTTGCCGCGGTTGAACCGGCCCACTACAACGAGGTTGAAGCGATCTTCGGCGAGCCGCGCAAACAGCGTGCGGATCTCGGCCTGAAGCGATTCCCTTTGCGTGCCAGCGAGCGTTTCCAGGGCGCGCAAATGGGCCGCCAGCTCGAATTTCAGTGTCTCATAGTCTTTCAGGTCCACTCAAGCCTCCACAGGCTTTGCCTTGAACCGCGTTCAAAACGACTGCGCCCCGCCTGCGCTGCAATGCACGTCCTCCCCACTCTGCGCAGCGAGGGTTTTCGCTGTTACGCTCGTGACCTCGCAACCTGTTCCTGCAAGAAGACGTCGCACCCGCCATCCGGTGGACATGATCCGCGGCATCATGCGTCGAGGATCGCCCAGGAAAACGTCACGAACACCAAATTCGAGCGCATAACGCGCAATCTCCTGTGCGGGCTCACCATACCGGACTGTGAACTGAGCAAATCTCGCATCCAGCTCGCCGCGCAGCAGTGCCAGCTGATTGGTCGCATTGGAAAAACAGTCTGCAACAATGTCATCACTCACAGGAACGTCGAGCCCCGCCGAAGGCAGTCGCATTACCGTCAGAACATGCAGGCGCCCCGCACAACGTTCAGCAACCGATGCGGCGTGCCGGACCGCTATTCGCGAACGCTCTGATCCGTCGAATCCCGCCAGTAAATATCTCATGAGCGTTTTTTATAACTTGTCGAACTGATTGAATTCCGCACTGCTATCAGCATCCTTGACTGAGCACAGCTGGACAAGCCCAAAAAGCGCAGCGGCGAGCGTGCGGCCTTGCGCCGTCTGTCCGCCATCACCTGTGACGGCAAAGCGCTGATCCGAGTCGCCCGGCGAGGTCGCTATCGACACCCGGCCGAGCTGGAGAAGCGCCCAGTCGCAAAACCGTGAATCAGCGCTTTTCAGGCCGGTACGTTCGATGTAGTCGGGGTTCACGTTCGCGGTCGATATCTTCAGACCCAGTACGTCCTGGCGCGGAAGTCGTACAACGAGCGCCCGTGCATTCATTGCCTCTTCGTGCGAGTGGCATCTGAATACCACTTGTCCGTCGGCCGTCTGTACGAGCCATTCCCGCCCCGGTCCATCGTTTTGCAATTCTTCAATGCGTTGACGAAGATCGTCACGAAATCCAGACATGACTGACTCCCTATACTGGTTTGACAGAAGACTGAACGCGCGCGCGAACTCACACCCGCCTGGGGTAGAGGCTTGCGCCGCGCGACACTGACTGGGATATCAATCCGCATAGCGGAGGGGGGAGATCGGGCCGCATGAATAGCAGCCGCCCCATCAAGGCGAAAACGCTGGGAAGAGAGAAAACAGAAGCAGCTAGAGCGGTGTTCATGTCGGCACCTCAATGCGGGGTCCGATGCATCGCAGCGCATCGGACAACAGGCATCATCAGCCAACATGGCGGTTAAGGAGAATGCCATCTCCTGTTTGTAAAGATACCCCTCGCGCAGTGGCTACGCAAGGGTGCCTGCGCCTGTGCACGCTGCTAGACGAGATGACGAAATGCACTTCGCCCGGCGAACTCGGCCTGCTCTCCCAGCATCTTCTCGATACTGAGCAGACGGTTATATTTTGCGATCCTTTCACCATGCGCCGGTGCCCCGGACTTGATCTGCCCGCAGTTGAGGGAAACCGCCAGATCGGCGATGCTCGAGTCTGTCGTGTCGCCCGACCTGTGCGAAACGGGGGCGCCATATCCAGCGGACAAGGCCATTCGCGCTGTATCCTGCGTTTCGGTCACCGTGCCGACCTGATTTGGCTTGATAAGCACAGCATTGCAGCAGCGCTTCGCAATGCCCCGCACCAGAAACATGCGATTGCTCACGAACAGATCATCGCCAACAACCTGAACACGCGAGCCAAGCGTTCCGGTCAGTGCCGCAAAACCCGACCAGTCGGTGTCGGCCAATGGATCTTCGATCGAGACGATCGGGTAGCGTCCCATCCAGCCGGCGAGATAATCGATCATTTCGGCGCTTGACATGGCGACTCCTTCGCGCGAAAGCCGATACGTTTCGCCGTCATGCAACGAACTCGCCGCAAGGTCCAGGGCAATCGCGATATCGTCGCCGGGCCGATATCCGGCGCGCCGGATCGCGAGCATCAACATATCCATCGCCGCTGCGTTCGATTTGACGCGTGGCACGTAGCCGCCCTCGTACCCAGTGCTGACACTGAGGTTTGCTTCACGCAACACATCGCGCAAGGCGTGATAGGTCTCAACGGCATAGCGAAGCGCTTCGCGAAATGTCGGCGCACCCAGTGGCACGATCATGAATTCCTGCACGTCCGGTCCATCATGGGCGTGCTGGCCTCCGTTAAGGATATTGAGCATCGGAACGGGCAGTACGTGCGCACCGTCGCCGCCGAGATACCGGAAAAGCGGAAGGCCGCACGCGAGTGAGGCTGCCCGCGCGCAGGCGAGCGATGCGCCCAGAATCGCGTTCGCGCCGAGGCGCGTCTTGAACTCTGAGCCATCCACTGCGATGAGCGTCGCGTCGATGCGCCATTGGTCGTCAGGCTGGATTCCCACCAGCGCGTCGGCGATCGGCCCGTTGACGTTCGCTACCGCCTGGAGCACGCCGTTGCCGGCATAGCGCGAGGGATCGCCATCGCGCAGTTCGAGCGCTTCGTATTGTCCCGTCGACGCACCGGACGGGACGCTCGCGCTCGCCGTCGTACCATCGGCAAGTGCCACTGTCGTACGGAGTGTTGGATTGCCGCGCGAGTCAAGAATTTCGTCGGCAATGACAGATGCTATGGCGACAGAATGGATCATGGCAGCGTCCCGTGAACGCTCCCGGACGCTTCACGCTACGAGGCCTCTTTTCCAGCAGATCCCCGGATTTTCGAGGGATGACGGGCCATCGCGGATGATGGAGATGCGGTGAAATCGCGATCCCGGCCGGTGTCTGTTGGAAAATGAAAGGCTTGCGGCGCCACCTCCGGGAAACCTGTGAATCCTGACCGGGAGGGGTTGGAAAACAAAGGAGCCCGTCGCCCGTCCCGGGACGATGTAGGCATCATCAGCTGGCGAGGCCAGCACTTGAGAAGAGCAGGAGAATGCCATCTCCGTCTTCTAACTCTAGCATGCCCCCAGACGCCCACGCCAGTTGCGCCAAACCCTGCCGGAAACGCACCCGGGGGCGAATTGGTCGGCGCCGGGGCCGTAAGTCTGCGGCGCAAATAGTTCGGAATGCTGCCCTCTCGTGCGCTACTCGCCACTCAGGCATGCCGCGTGCAGCTTTGCCGCGTAACACCACCGTCTACGTTTCGAGCGAACCTGCTTCGCCGCACGGCCAACAACGACTTTTGCCGGGAAGAAAGGCGACACCACATGAATCCTGCACCTTTCTCCTGGGGTATTGCGGCACTCGCAATCGCTGGCGTCATCACCAGACCGTTCAGGTGGCCCGAGGCAATATGGGCGGTCGCGGGTGCATCGCTGATTGTCGCCTTGGGTCTGCTGCCGGTCGGTCTCGCATGGCAGGCGATCGGTCGGGGTACCGACGTCTATCTGTTCCTGACGGGCATGATGCTGCTGTCTGAAGTCGGGCGCCGTGAAGGCCTGTTCGACTGGGTCGCAGTGCTTGCGGTCACTCACGCGAACGGCTCACCCCGGCGGCTGTTTCTGCTGGTCTACGTGGTCGGTGTGGTGATTACGACATTCCTGTCAAACGATGCCACTGCCGTGGTTCTGACTCCAGCTGTTTTTGCCGTCGCGAAGAAGGCACGCACCCGGCCCCTGCCGCTCCTGTTCGTCTGCGCGTTCATCGCGAACGCGGCAAGCTTTGTTTTACCGATCTCTAATCCCGCAAACCTGGTGCTGTATGACAATCACATGCCAGCGCTGGGGAAGTGGCTGCTGCGCTTTGGTTTGCCATCCCTGCTGTCAATCGTCGTGACCTATGCAATGTTGCGCTGGTCACAACGCGCGCAACTGCAGGGGCAGTGCGAAAGCGGGCTCGAGGCGGTCCGACTGCCCGCAGGCGGCCGCGTCGCGCTGGCCGGCATCGGTATTACGGCGGTTACGCTGCTGGTTGTGTCATCGCTGGGTCTGCAGCTTGGCCTGCCGACTGCCATACTCGGCGCGCTAACGGCAACGGCAACGCTATGGCGGGATCGCACTGCCCCGTGGTCGCTCATGCAAGGCATTTCGTGGAAAGTGTTGCCCCTCGTGGCCGGCCTCTTCGTGCTCGTGGAAACGCTCGATCACACAGGCGTGATCCGCACACTCGCCGAGCAGCTCAGCACGTGGACGCGACATGACGAAATGGGCGCAAGCGCAGCGGTGGGAGCGCTCGTTGCACTCGCGAGCAACGCGATCAATAACCTGCCGATGGGATTGATCGCCAGTTCGACCGCTCTGCAGGCGCACAGTCCCGACCGGATAATCGACGCGCTGCTGATCGGTGTCGATCTGGGTCCAAACCTTTCGATTACGGGTTCCCTCGCGACCATTTTGTGGCTGACCGCCATCAGACGGGAAGGCGAAGATGTCACGTTCCTGCAGTTTCTCATGGTGGGCAGCATCGTCATGGTCCCCGCACTGGTTCTCGCGATCGCCGCCCGAATGCTGTCGGGTTGAGTGCCGGTATCCCGGCGCGTTGACGCATTTGACACCGCCAATCGCCGCTACCGAATGAAAATCTCGTTGCGGCTACCGCGCTCGCCATCTAGACTTGGATCGTTGTCCTGCGAGATGGCATTCTCGCGTAACCGCTGGTCGAGCCGGCTGATGATGCCTACAGTTGCCCGGGAAAGGTTGTCGAGCCATGTGTGTTCGCGTCTATAGCCGGGTACCTTACTCATCTTGTTTCCCCCAGGATCTCTTCTTCGCTCTAATAGTCCACTCATCCGCAGTCCGGATACGACAAGCCCGCTCACCGGATTCAACGCGAGCGGGGAAAAGCCGCCGCAGTCCAGCGGAGTTGTCAAAAGGAGCCGTGGCGGGAAGCCGGTAACTCGCGGGCGCGCGGCATCAGGTGACAGGAGCTGGATCTTGCGGGAAGTCCTGATTCGAAGGACCGGCCATGATTAAACTTGACATTCCGGGATTTGGCGGGCTCGCCCTTTCCCATCTGGTACTCGATTACAACGGCACGCTCGCGGTCGACGGCCATGTACTCGAAGGAGTTCACGAAGAACTTGCCGCGATTGCCGAACATCTGGACATCCACATCGTTACCGGCAACTCGCACGGCGATGTCGAAACGCGGATCGCCGGCTGGAACGTACGACTCACCTGTCTGCCGGCACTGGGGCAGGCGCAGGCCAAGCGCAGCTACATTGAGAAACTCGGTGCTAACCGTACCGTCGCGATCGGCAATGGCCGCAACGACGCCCCCATGCTTAAAGCCGCTGCACTGGGCATTGCCGTGCTCGGCAGTGAGGGGCTTGCGATCGATGCGGTGAGGGACGCCGATATTCTCGTTCGACACGTGGTCGATGGGATAGGATTGCTGCTCCATCCAACACGGCTGATTGCGTCGCTGCGAGCGTAGACGGTTTGACGGATCGGGGGAATTGGCCATCGCGCCCCCCGGATCGGCATTTACCACATTCTGCAGAGCAGGCGTGCCGGCTGTGTGCCGCCGGGCGTACGCTTGACTAGCTCAGGTACATCCCGAGCCGCTCAATGAGCGCATCTTTGGATGCTGCACTGAAGGATTCCCCGTCGATCAGGGCAGTCCATGTACCGTTCAGATGCTCCTCCCATGATCCCTTTTCTTTTCCGTCAACTTCCACCGAGCCGCGCGTGCGCAAGGTCGAGTCGGTAGGATCCAGTACTTCGTCATCGTTGTGTAACAGCGTAACGTCAGCCATTTCAAACCCCTTCCAGACAGCGTTGATGTTGCCCTTCCTGTTCCTGCAGCCTTGCGCGCGATTCAGTGAGATATCAGAACCGGAATCGAAGGATTGTGAAGCAGGTCTTCGCTTGCACTTCCAAAAATAGCCTCGATCAGCCGCGGGTGGCCAAAGGCTCCGGCAACGATGAGATCAGCCTGTTGCCTGTCGAGGCACGAGAACAGCGCATCGATTGGCGAAACGTCCTTAACGTCCGGCCAGGTGAATATTTCACTCTCAACGCCGTGCTCTTTCAGATGTGCCTGAACCAGGCCAGGCGCTGAGTCCACGTGATCGGAAAAGGGTGCAAATTCAAATATCGTGACCCGCGTTGCCTGCTTGAGGATCGGCAGGGCATCGTGCAGTGCACGGGTCGATTCCCTGCTCGAATTCCAGGCGACAACCACGCTTTCACCAATCGTCCCCGGCCCCCAGATGGAAGGAAGGATCAGTACCGGGACGCCCGCGCTCATCACGATATCGTCCGGAATTCCCTTGGCAACGAGATCATCTGATGTCTCGTCGCGCTCCGTGGCGACAACGAGGTCAGCGTAATGCGCATAGAAATCCTTCCAGCTGGACGTCCGCGTCTCGGCAACCCGGTATTCTCCCCTGATCGAGCTTTCCTTGATCTTCGTCTCGAACATGGATTCAAGCCCGCGAGCCACGTCGGCGAATTCTCCCGCGAACGCGTCCGGTGTGCTCACATCAACTCCAACGAGTCGCGCGTCGAACCGCTGACAGAGCGAGACGGCAAGATCAAGTCTGGTTGCAGTGGAACGACCCGCGTCAAGGAATACGAGTATGTCTTTGTAGCTCATTGATGTCTCCTGTTAGCACAAAACATCCGGTGCAGACCGGTTGCGACGCCATGCCTGTCTATGTGCCCTGGTGTTGACGCTCGTGTTCCACGAACGCTTCGGCTGCTGCCTCGATGGCCTTGACTGCATCATGTTCATCGCCCCACCCTTCAAACCGCACCCACTTACCGGGTTCAAGCGTCTTGTAGTGCTGGAAGAAGAATTCGAGCTCGTCGAGCGCGTGCTTGCCCAGATCCGACAGCTTCAGAATGTGCGCCGTCGATGGGCAGACGCTGTCAATCGGCACCGCGATTACCTTCTCGTCGGGTCCGGCCTGATCGGTCATGTTGAGCAGCCCGACCGCACGGCACGCGATAAGGGAAAGTTGTGCCAGCGGAAACGGCGCAAAAACAATGATGTCCAGAGGATCGCCGTCGCGGGCTAGCGTACGGGGTACGAAACCATAGTTTTGCGGATAGCGCATGCCCGTACTGATGATCCGGTCGACCTTCAGCAGGCCCAGGCGCTTTTCTGCCTCGTACTTCACTGGCGCACTTTGGGCTGGAATCTCAATGATTGCGTTGATTTCATGCGGGAGGTTATCGCCGGCCTCAATAAGATTGAAGTTCATTTGCCTTCTCCTTCTGCGGTTTCACCCAAATATCCGAACTCCAGCGGAATTCGCGTATAAAAAAGCCGCAGACCGCCTTTGCCGAGTTCGGCCAGCAGCGCTGTGATGTTCTCGTCGAGCGCGACCACGGTGACCGCAATCGGCTCATCGGCCAGCTCAAGAAAATGAGCCGCGTGCACGTTTCCTTGTGAATCGATGCCCTCACTGCACTCGACAACAGTGGCGCCATGTATGCCGAGCGCAGATGCCGTTTCCAGTATCCATTCGCCTACCTGCTGGTGGCCTTTTCTCGTGTTACGGCTTGCGAAGATCGTGATCTGACTGCCTTGGGGCATTATGCAAATTCTCCGTGGACGTCGCGCCGCTCAACCGTGTCCCGTGTCGCCCGCGTGCCGGCGTACGCCGGACGCTCCAGCGCACGTGTCAGCGGCCCCCAGGGCGTGGCGTCGCCAACGCGACACACATGCTCCACGCGCATCGCGCCGGGCGGTAACGGACAAAGGTTCAAGGGTCGTTAAATCCAGATTTGAGCGGGTTCAAATCCGGGCAGCAGGACGCTACAGGCGAGTGCCTACAATTTCCTGAGCCAGGAACTCGTAGGCATCATCAGTCGGCCGGGGCCGGCGGTTGTAGGAGGAATGCCATCTCCTTGTGGCCGATTCTAGCATGTGCACGACCTCCCGTTGCCACCTCTGAAGTCGGCCGGCTAACGTCAGCCTATACTGCCTCATTCATTACGGACGGCACTCGCGCACATAATCACATTACACCTTCCCTCAAGCCCCTGTCTCCCATTTTTGTACAACCTCCGCTAAATCACCGCGATAAATAAGACGACCTGAATGGGGTGGGCAATAAGGCCACGAGCCGGATCTTTCATGTTATCTTCTTCATCATGGAGATGGCATTCTCCCCAACCGCCGGAACTCCGGCTAATGATGCCTGGCCGCGTTGCAAGGGGGTAAAGAGGCATCACCGCTTCTTTCCTTTCCCGGGCAACGCAGAACCGCCAGCAGCGTTTCAGTATCTGCGCAATGCCTGCAGGCGGCCTTCCACATCTCCGGGGCCTCCATGAAATTCAGGCACATTTCGTCCGACTCCTCCTTAGCTGTCGCTGTCCACGCGCGCCGAAACCTGTCTCGCCCCTTGTCGCCAGGTTGCGCCAACTGTCGGCTCCCGGGCGCGCCGTTTCGGGCTGCACCAGCGCTGGTTGTGCTGCGCCCGCCCTTGTGGCCAGCACGACGTTACGCTTCCGACGCGGCATGACCCGTGTCCGCGAGCTGGGTCACCATTGTCACAACGTCGGCATTGATCGGTGTCGGGTCGAACCTGGACAATACGGGCGTCGGTCTCGCATTCGGCGCAGCGGGGGTACGCGTGCCGGCATGGGTCAATGTCGTGATCAATGCGATCGGCTTCTGTTTTGTGACCGCCGCCTGCTTCGCAACTGCCACGGTGAGGCACTATCTTTCAGCACAGACCGCAGCACGACTTGCGGCCGGTGCCCTGATCGCAGTCGCCCTCGTCTGCTGGTACACCGGTTACGTACATCACCGGCTCGCAGCCGGCCGCAAACCGATGAAGATACGGCAACCGGGATGGCACGAAGCGATCGTACTTGGCTTTGGCCTGTCCTTCACCAATCTGGTCGGTGGCTTCAGTGCAACCCTGGCGGATCCGCGGATGATCTGGCCGACCGTAGCCGCAATTACCGTCGCGGGCTATCTCGCGATCAGCATCGGCAATGCCCTGGCAAGGGGACTCCTCGCGCCCTGGCTCGGCCGCTTCTCACCGCTGGTCGCCGGCTTGATCCTGATCGGGGTCGGCATTCACGAACTCGTCTGAGGCGCTGCCCACATGAATTCAGGACCGATGCTGGAGCCCTCTCTGAACAGGCGACTGAACTGCCAACTCGTAATTCAAGCGGGTGGGGGCCGCGCTTTCCGACACCTGGCCGTTTCCGGCAGGTCGCCACGTCCTGCCCTGGAGGTCAGTTTCATGAGTGACGCCGCCCTTCCTCAACATGCCCATTCGCTGGCAGCCGCCTCCTCCTTGACGACAGGAGCGAAGCACTGTCCGGCATGCGCTGCGGCCATACGCGCGGTAACAGACTACCTCGCGGGGGCGGACCTTGGTCGAGCCGTCGCGCAATCAGGAAGTTACTGCGCAAGACATGCGGCAATCTTACTGGATTCCCCTGCCGGAATGAACGCGGCGCCGGCGATTCTTGGTGAACTGGCGCGCGGCAACGAAGCATGGCTCGAAGGGGCAGAAGCAAACCATGGTGGAAGAGGCGCAGCACTGCCTGACGCAGGCAGCTGCCCTCTTTGCATGCAGGAGCAGGGCGCGGCCAGGCACTGCACACTGGCAATGATCAAAGCTCTTAACGACGGTCACAGCCACCCTCGCGAATCTGTCGCACTGGAGCTGTGCTTCCCTCATCTGCTTTCCATGCTGGCCGAAGACCGCCTCGACAGAGTGCAATGCGCGGCGATCACAGGCGGCCACCATGCCCGACTATCCGCCTTGATGGGCTCGGCGACCTATGAGCAGAAGCTCACAACGCATAACCGGTTTCCAGATCGTACTATCGCCGACGCGGTCCTGCACGAACTGGCCGGCGATCAGATCCAGGCGACTACGCTACGCCTGAGCGCCACATCCCCGACGATACCGCCCGGCTGCCCGGTCTGTCTGAGGCTTTGCGATGCGTGGAGCAGTCGGCTCGCAATGCTGGACGCGGATTCCGGATGGCAGCAGGACCTTTACGATCTGATGCCCACCGCGCCCGAGAACGTCTGGGCGATGTGCGATCAGTCACATAACACAGCGCTGCGCGGTAGCATCGCAACAGCTGGCGCATACCGTATGCTCGGCGAACTGGAGTTCCTCATGCTCCATAACCAGCGCGCCGGACAGCGGGTTGCGCTCAGCGGCATCCGATCATGCTTTCACGCCCTGCTGGAAAGGCGATGCGCTCGTCGCACTTTCCTCGCCTCGTGCCGCCATCCGTTTACCTGCCCTGTCGACCGATATATCCACAGCGTCGCGCGCTACCAGTTATCAAGACTGTTAGCGTCGATGCGCAGTTCCGAGGGGGCCCATGCTTACCGGGAGACCCCAGGGCTTTGCATGGTTCATCTTCGCGATGCGCTCTCGCTTGGGTCAAACATCGAGATCGTGCAGCTATTGCTGCGAACGGCTCGTGTCCGGAATCAACAGTTGCTGGCGCAAATCCACAGCACGCCCACGGTCTCACCGGTCCCTCTATGCTCGACGCCTGGACCGGCTGCGTCCGTCGGGTATGAGTCAGCATCGCGATTCTTTTCAGGCGTCGACTATCGGCATGGCACGACCCAGTAAATCGCCTGCGAAAAATGCGATCGCGTCAGGACCGCGCGTGGTCTCGATACGCTTCTGTCGGGAGAGGCACATGCGTTGCTGCCCCGGCCTCGTCAGCGATCCCATCCGCTTTCGCTCCCGATAGACCAATCAATTCTGCTGCGCTCCCATCTTCGCAAACGGACGTTACCAATGTTGCTCAACTGCTCCGCTTATCAGGACGGCAGGAAGACCGCCGAACTCTCGAGCCTCGCCGAGATCCAGGAATACGCTCCCCAGTCGCAACATTTCCTGTGGGTCACGCTGCGGGATCCGTCTGAAGAGGAGCTTGCGGCGATCAAGGCCCGCTTCGACCTGCATGAACTCGCCGTCGAGGATGCCTTGCAGGGGCGTCAGCGGCCAAAGGTCGAACAGTACGAGAACTCTCTTTTTGTCGCGCTGCACACGGTCGCCATCGGCGAAGACGGTGAACTGATCACCGGCGAAATCGACATATCGGTCGGCGAATCATATGTACTGTCCGTGTTGCACGGCCCGGCTGACGAACTCGCCGAGGTGCGCGCGCGCTGCGATAAGGAACCCGAACTACTCAAGCGCGGCGCGGTATTCGTCATGTATGCGCTCGCCGATGCGGTAGTCGACCGCTACGCCCCTGTCGTGGAAACAGTCAGCGCGGATATTGAAGATCTTGAGGACCGGGTCTTCGGCAAGAATAGCGTCCCTCAGGCGCGAGCCATTATCCAGGACCTTTACTCCCTGAGGCGCCGCCTTGTACAGCTGCGGCGGCACATTGCTCCGTTGCACGCCGCAATCGGCAATCTGCTTGGCGGTCCGGGCTTACCTGTCTGCGAAGGGATGCAGGCATACTTTCGCGATATCTTCGACCACCTCGAGCGCAGTGTACGGGCAATCGATGCCCGGCAGGAAATGGTCATCACAGCCATCCAGGTGAACATCGGGATGATCGATCTCACCGAGAACGAGATCAGCAAGCGCGTCGCCTCCTTTGCTGCTCTTTTTGCTGTGCCGACAATGATCGCTGGCATTTATGGCATGAACTTCCAGAACATGCCTGAGCTACATTTTCATTACGGGTATCCACTTTGCCTGGCGGCCATGCTGAGCATCGACGCATGTCTTTTTGTCTGGTTTCGCCGGGCAGGATGGCTTTGACCGGTTGTCCTCCGCTCGCGCCATATGCCTAAGCGAGTGTGGGACCTGGTCGGTCGACGTGCCTTGTCAGCACGCTCGATCCGGATTGCGTCACATGTCACCTTCCCGCGGCAACCTGAAAGGAAACAAGGTCTGTCGTGGCCGGGGTTAAAAACGAAGACTATCTGGAAGCACTTTGCTGCAAACCCCGATGCATAGCTTGGATGCGATTGACGGGCGTAAACCGCCCGCATCATCCGGTTGCTTGCGAGACGGGCATTCCCGGCATGGGGATTCAAGGTTTCAACATGCCGGCGCTTCGCCGACACCCACAATGGACCAACCGTTGCATTTTAATGGCGCGCCGTCATACAATGGCGCCCGCTGGAGATGGCATTCCTCCAAACAACCGCCGGATCCCCGGCTGATGATGCCTACGAGTTCCTGGGTGCAGGAGGTCGTAGCGCGTCCATACGACGCCACGTCGCCCAGGTTTTACAACGCTGGGATTCTTAGGTCCGTGACACCTCCGCGTAACGCGCCCGTGCATTCGCAAACCTACGATCAGATTCAAAATGTCTTATGCGGTCGTTCCGCCGGCTCGACGCTCGCTTCGTCCAGGCGGCAGCGCGCAAGGCCGGAACGAGCGCATCGATGCTGACAGGTTAAGCCGGTCTGTGTTTCCCGCCTGCTGATACCTGATGATTGTCTGATCCGTATGAAGTGGCGGGCGCCCGCGCCGGACATCTCCGTTAGCAATGTCCGCGAGGCGATGGGATCAATAAAAAAATGGCTACAACAAACTTCGATGCAGGGCCAGCGGGGAAAGGTACCCTTTCCGGTGCACATGGTTTTATCGTTAATCTGCTGGAGCGCGGTGATATCCGCATTGGAGGCAACCGGGCCTGGGATATCACGCTGCTCGCTTCAGGTGTTCCCGAGCGCGTGCTCTCTCGCGGCAGCCTGGGTCTCGGGGAAGCCTATATGGACGGGCACTGGGAGTGCGACCACCTCGACCAGTTTTTTGAACGCGTGATGCGTGCACGGCTTGATGAACAGATCAATCCGGCCCGGCTGATCATCTATGCGCTACGGGCGCGCCTGTTTAACCTGCAGAGCGTACGGCGATCATGGCATGTTGGCAAGGTGCATTACGATCTCGGTAACGCGTTCTATCAGACGATGCTTGACCCGCGAATGGCTTATACCTGCGGTTACTGGTCTTCAGGCGCGTCGACACTCGCAGACGCCCAGGAGGCAAAGCTCGATCTGATCTGCCGCAAACTCGGCTTGCAGCCGGGCATGCGCTTACTTGACATCGGCTGCGGGTGGGGAAGCCTGATGGGCTTCGCGGCTGAGCGTTACGGCGTTGAATGCGTCGGTGTGACCATATCCGCCGAACAGGCTAACTGGGCGACGCAGCGTTACGCGGGGCTACCCATTGAATTCCGTCTTCAGGACTACAGGACATTGAATGAACGCTTTGACCGCATTGCCAGCGTCGGCATGTTCGAGCATGTCGGCAGGAAAAACTATCGGACGTACATGGAAGTCGCCCACCGCTGTCTGACTGATGACGGACTGTTCCTGCTTCACACGATTGGCAAGAATCGCAAGGAAACGGCGCCTGACGCCTGGATTGATCGATACATTTTCCCCAACGGTGAACTGCCGTCGATCAGCCAGATAGCGGACGCGGCGGGTGGCCTGTTCGTTACCGAAGATCTTCATAACTTCGGCGCTGACTACGACAGGACGCTAATGGCCTGGCATGCGAACTTTGAAGCATCGTGGCACGAACATGCTGCAGCATTGGGTCCCCGGTTCTACCGGATGTGGCGCTACTATCTGCTCTCCTGTGCCGGCGCATTTCGTGCACGCGAAATCCAGTTATGGCAATGGGTACTGAGCAGGAGTGGCGTTGCCGGTGGTTATACAAGACCCACGATCAAAAATGAGCCTTGGGACAAGTGAGGTATGTTTTGCGCTGAACATCCTCTCGCCGAACATGCCACTACGGTAAGGACCCGCTGGGAATAACCCCAGCGATGTGCCTGACTCCTGGCGACCCTGGGAAAGGTATCAGGACTGCGTCACCTGTCCGTTCTTTTGCCCCCCACCCGTTGTAAAGAACGCCGATACGGCAGCGGCTATCTGCTGGTCGGCTTCCTCCTTTCCGCGCCAACCCTCAACCTCGGACCATCGTCCAAAATTTGACTTTTTATGGGTCGAGAAGAACTCCTCGAGCCGCCGCAGCAGGTTGCCGTCGACGTCATGCACACTCCGGATGGTCGCGTACTCGCTGCAGATCAGATAGGCCGGCGCAGCAAGAATCTTGCTGTCCACCCCGTCCTCGTCTTCCATCATCAGGCAGCCTAACGCACGACACGCGAGCATCGACCCCTGCATGAGCGGAGAAGGTGACAGCACCATGACGTCGAGCTCTTTTCCATCTCCGGCCAGCGTCTGCGGAATAAATCCGTAGTCGATCGGAAAGATCTGCTGGGGATCCAGATAGCGGTCGACCATCAAGATTCCTGTGGTGGTGTCCAGTTCATATTTGATTGGGGAGGCGTGCGCGGTGATCTCCACGAACACGTTGAACTCGGCAGGCGCACGATCTCCAATTTTTAGCATCTTCGGGTCAGTCATGACTTGGCTCCCTTGAGAAATGAATTTGAATTTGTTCCATTGCCCCATGCCTCACGACAGTCGAGCCGCTCCGGAACGGGCAATCAACATCTCATCCCGCGGGCTGCGGGCTGGCCTGCAAATCAATGCGAGTGCGGCCGCCATATGAGCAGGCCACAATCAACTCAGGACACGATGAAGCGCGCTCGGCAGTTTCCGGATAAACATAAAAATCGGTATATCGGCAAAGATTCTTGTGGCACATATTCTCATCGATTCGTTATACTAACGACGTAGCGGGATACCCCCTCAAGGTTCAATGTCCTGCTACACGGGGTCCGCTCGGCTGGCGCTTCGCGGGCCCCCCCCCTGTCGTCGATGCGCGAATCCTTAATCACCGCGATGCCAGTAAGGCGACATCTGCCCTGCGCCTGTCCCGTTTTCGGCAGGGCCAGACGCACTCCCGTTTCAGCGATCAGCAACCCGCTTCACTACGGTTCTCCACCGCTCATTTTTGCATTCCACGGCTCCGCAGATTTCTGCCGTGCAGCCTGATACGAGCAGATCGCGCCGATCTCAAAGTAACCGGCAAGGCTCTCGTTAATGCGTCGAGACATGGCTTCGGACTCGTCAATACCCGACGCATCTACAGATTCGACGCTGGTCCGACTCGTGCATCAAATGCATTGTGTACGTCACTTGACCACGCGCCTCTTCAAATCCGAAGCCACGAGGCACCACGTATCCGTTCATCGAGCGACGATATAGCCCCCAGTCAAATTCGGGCACCACGGTAATTTATTGGAGCAGCGGTTTGAAGAACTCAAAGCCGGTTGGCGGAACGCCTGGAAAGAACACCCACGCGCGTACCGATTTCCCGGACCACGTAGGCATCATCAGCCAACTCACGCTGGCGTTTATCGGAGGTATGCCATCTCCGTGTACATAGTTTAACGCTGTTGTTCAGTGCAGTGCAACATCGATTAAACGATGCGTATCGGGCCACAGACACATCGCCCAGGGGCATCAGGCCTTCAACCCAGTTCATAAGTTTCACAGTTGCTTTGATCAGGAGATGTCAGAGAGCGTCTGCTGGTACTGTCACTGCCTGGCAATCCTCGGCGCGTGCCTTATTGAGGCATTTGACCATTCTCGCCTGCGTCCGCTCGTCCGGCGCATAGATCATCACTTCCGCCAGGTGTTTCAGACATAGCTGCCCGAGCAGCAATGGCGCCTGCATGTCGGTCGCGCGGCCAAACGAACGCAGAAATGAAAACACTGCGCGGCGCATGGCTACGTCGGATTGCTGACATCCGGGACAATGTATGAAAGCGACGGGCTCGGCAGCAGGTGCAGACTCGGGCGGCGGACCCTCGGCCGCCGCATCGGCGCTCGCCGCAGGCGCGTTGAACCAGCGGGTAGATCCGCGCCGGCGTTTCCGCACAAGTGATACAACTCGCCTGCGAGGAGGAGCAAGCGAGACTTCGACGTACCGCTGGGCCACCGCCAGCGCAACGTCCGGGTCGCCCGTATTCAGGCACATCAGGGTATGCTCCGCGCACGTCGGAAGCGTCAGCCAGGCCGGCTGCCCGAGCCGGATGTTTTCAACGACCGCCTTTAGCCAGTGGCGCCGGCCGCTTTCCATTTCCATGCATACCGGGCAAGAATCGGTGGAATGTGCGGGCGCATCGTCACATGCTGATCGTTCCACGAGACCCTCTACGCGCGGATAGAGGGCATCCGTCAGCAGTCCTTCAATGGGGCAACCGCTGCTGGCATCAGCCGCATCAATGGAAATGGCTGCCGAGAGGATATGCTCACTTCGCTTACGCAGTGCCGGTCGCATACGTACGCGCAGGGCGCCCTCTGCCCGCCCGGTCAATTGTCGGGCATGCTCGAAACAGACCTGCGTTGAGAATAACGAACGCAGTGAAGTTCTTTTACTCTCGAGATCGAGCAACAATCGAGTTAAGAGGCGACCCTCCAGTCGGCTGGAGGAAAGGCAGGCGGGGCAACGTGAGCGCGCCCCAAACAGAAGGTCCTGCAGAAATTCATCCTGCAATTTCGTTCTTGCAAACAGTTCGCCCAACCGGGTCGTCGCTTCCGAAACGCATCGGCGACTCCAGTCAGCAATGTCGGGATCGCTCTCCTGCAGTCGCTGCCAGTGATGGTCACAGAACCCCATGCTGGCAACCAGCGCTTCCGTCAGCGTGCAACGCATCCGCCGATCTGTCTGCAGCCGGCGCAGGTAACGCTGATCAGCCTCGATCAGATGCTGACAAACAACGCAGTGCCACGGATGCGCCATGCTCTGGTTCATGATCGCACCACGCAGACAGGGTGAATCTGGAGCAATCGCAGGTCACGCATACTGCTGCAGTGGCCGCGTTCTGAAGGAGGCGTGCCGGCATGTGCTGGCGCCGTTTCGGCATGGAGATATCGCGCTTTCCTTTGCGGGTGTCGGGCATGAGTGCTCCGCCACAGGAACGCTACCCCGACCTGCCGGAACAGGATCGTACCGCTTGTATTTTTCACACCAGGGCCAGCCGCGCAACGCGCAGCGCTGTGACTAGAAGCAGGGTGACCGCATGGATCGGGCCAGCTCGGGCGGATGTAAAGAAACGCCCACTTCGTCTTGCGCCGGTGTGCGAGAACGCTGGTATGGGGGCGCTTATCCTGACTTGTCATGGTTCTCCTACCGTGCAACGGCCAAGCCGCCGCATATGGCGTGTATCCGGTAGGAGTCATCAGCCAGAATGGCATTAGGGGAACTCCATCCCCATGACCAGCACGATAAAAAAAGCCGGACCTTTCGTCAAGTATGGGCCATGTGGTCGCGCTGGAAGGCCCCGCGGCGAGCCGGTATGATTGAGCGCCTTTTTGGGGAGGATAAGAACGTGCTGCCTTATGTTGTCGCGCTCTTGGGGACCGTGTTTGTCGCGGCAACGCTACTCGACGCCTTCGAAGTTGTGCTTTTACCTCGCCCGGTTCGTCATCGGGCGCGCCTTAACCGGTATTTCTTCCTCGGCACATGGCAGATCTGGTCGCGGCTCGCCTCCCGACTACCCGCCGGACGCCGAAGGGAAGACTTTATTGGCGTCTACGGTCCCCTTTCGATGGTGCTATTGTTCACGTTGTGGGCGGTCTGCATGATCATCGGGTTCGGGCTACTTCAATGGGCATTGCGCGAAATAACGGCCGACGGCCCTTCCCGGTCCTTCGCGCGGGAAATGATTGTGAGCGGAGATGCTTTCTTCACGCTCGGGTATGGCGATATCGTGCCCCGCACGCTTGCCGCCCGTCTGCTGGTCATTGTTGAGGCCGGCACAGGCTTCGCTTTTATCGCATTCACCATCAGCTATCTGCCCGTGCTCTATCAGCATTTTGCTCAACGCGATGCGCAGATTATCGAGTTCGCCGCACGCGCCGGAACGCCTCCGTCGGCCGCTCAACTTCTGGGCTGGCACATTGCGAGAAGGCAGTTCCAGCAACTGGACCAATGGCTGGCGACCTGGGAATCATGGGCCGGTGAACTGATCGAAAGCCATTCAACGTACCCCATGCTGGCGTTCTACCGCTCCCAGCATGGTGGTCACTCATGGTTGGCGTCGCTTGCTGTCGTGCTTGACACATGCACACTGATACTCGCTGGGACGGATGATGGTCGCACGCTTCAGGCCGCTGCGACCTTTGCTGCAGCCAGACGCGTACTGAACGAAGTCGGAAGCTCACTGGATGTGATCTCGCTTCCATGGGACGGCAATACAAGGGCGGCCGATCAGGACATTGTCCTGTTGATTGACGCACTGAAGCAATCTTTTGAGGGCTGGCGCAACTCGCCTGACACTCTGGGCTTTGTGTCCGATCTTCGACGCGCCTATGAGCCGCAACTGTCTAGCCTGTCGGTCTATCTCATGCTTCCGTTGCCTGACTGGGGCGCCTCCTCGCTTCTTGTCGCGGGTCCCGGCCAAGCTGATCTTATCCATCAACTCGTCAGGCGCAGCGGCACAAACAAAAGATGAGCCGGCGGTCGCCGAAAATAATGCAGAAAAAAGCGAAACATGAGAAAGCTGGCTTTTCGGTACGGGACAATGCCGCTGTGTGCCACGACAGCGAGACCGTGGCCATCGAGGGGAGTGGGTGGTAACGGTTTAGGCCCCTCGGCGCGAGTCAATGGATCAACGGACTGCATTCGCACTTAAGCCGCTTCCGGCGCCTTAAGCTGTCCGCTCGACAATTGTGTCGTGCACCGCACCTAGCCACCCTCCCATCTGCGCCAGATCGCCGTCTACCCGCATTTCACCGGCGCTCAGAAGCCTTTCGACAGCGGCGGGATAGTGAGGATCGGCACGTACAGTTTGTTCAAGGCGCGTGCTGCTGCAGCGGTTATCTCGATCGTGATATCCGCCCGCTCGCCATGCTGCGCTCCAACTCTGAACGACGGCCTTCCGCGGACGATGTCGAAACGAAGACCCTGGTCAAGGTTTTCGGACAATGCCACTCCATCGGTGTAACGTTCGACCAGTGACAGATTGAGTTCTGACGGGAGCCCCGACTGTGAGGCGGCTTCGCACATGAGCACGCCCACCATCTCGAACCACTCCACCGTCCCCTGTTGCAACCTCGGGTTCGTCGGCATCAGAACGCACCTTCAAGGGGACGGCCGCCGTCATGCACGGTTAGCGCAATCTTGCCTCGTATGTGCCCCTGGGCAGCCCGCTCATGCGCCTTGTGAGCATCGTGAAGCGGGAACTCGCTGTCGATCCAAACGCGGATCGTGCCATCGTCGAGCAGGCGCCCAACATCCTCCAACTGCGCACCATTCGAGCGCACTTGCGTTGTCGATACAGTGAAGCCCTGTGCGGCGGCCTCCTCGCCCCCGGAAAAACCTAACGGAAACACAGGGAACAAGGCGCCCCCACGCTTGAGGGTTTGCAGAAAGCGACCCGTGCTTGGGCCGCCGAGCGTGTCGAGGACAAGATCGACATCACGAATGACATCCTCGGGCGGTGTTTTAGTGTAGTCGACGAATTCATCGGCCCCAAGTTCTCTCAGGAATGTCTCGTGGTCGCCGGACGCCACGGCGATCACACGCGCACCCTTCCACTTCGCGATCTGCACAGCGAAATGTCCCACACCACCCGCAGCGCCATTCACAAGGACGGTCCTGCCCTCGAGCGGCACCGGCACGTGCTGCCGCGGCTGAAGCGGATTCTGCTCATCGTGCCCTAGCGCTATCATGAACTGCCACGCCGTAAGCAGTGACATCGGCGCCGCGGCAGCATGCACATGATCGATGCCCGATGGCTTATGTGCGATTTCCGATGCCGGCACGCTGACATATTCAGCGTACGCCTGGCTGTCGCCTGCGAGACCGGAAGGAAAGCGGACCATCGAAAAGACTTCGTCCCCGGCGCAGAAACGCTCGACACCATCGCCGACCGCTTCGATGACGCCCGAAATGTCGGTTCCCAGAATAAGGGGGAACGTCACCTGAGGCCGCCATTGCGGGGGCAGCGTTTTGTAGCCTTCGCGCAGGTACCAGTCCGGGGGATTGAGACCAACCGCATGTACCCGAATGCGCACGTCGCCGCCCTTGATCTCGGGCTTTGCTGCGTCCTCGTAGCGCAGCACCTCGGGACCGCCGCACTCGTGCTGGCGAACCGCCTTCATCATTTCTGTGGTCATCGTTTTTTCCCAAAACCTGGCAGCGCCGCCAACGAGACACGACGAGGTTGCCGTTCCTTTGCGGGCGCCTAATGAACTGGACCATGTTTCACCGACAGCCGGATGCCGGATGCATCAGCTTGTCGACAACCCAATATACCGGGGACTAATTCGGTTGATAATGACGGTTTGGTTCGCTTCAATAGTGCCATGACGGAACATATAGGTTTGGAGCGACTGACCGGCTTGATCGCGTTCGCAAGGGCCGGTTCGCTGGGTAGTTACACTGCCGCTGCCCGTTCTCTCTCGATATCGCCTTCGGCTGTGAGCAAGAGCGTGCAGCGGCTGGAGCAACGGCTGGGGATATCGCTCTTCACTCGCACAACCCGATCTTTGACGTTGACGCCCGAGGGCCGCGAACTGCATGAGCGCGCGCTGAGGCTGCTGCACGATGCGCAAGCGATCGAGCAGGCGGCAATAACAGCACGCTCGGAGCCGTCAGGTACCCTGCGAATCGCCGCGCCGCTGCCGATCGGCATTCACGTGATCGCGCCGGCGCTGCCCGCGTTGCGCAACCGATATCCCAAGGTGACGGTCGATCTAAGGCTTAACGATCAGGTCGTCGATATCGTCCAGGAGGGGATTGACGTCGCGGTGCGAATCGGTGATCTGGCAGATTCGCGGCTGTTATCCCGGCGCCTTGGGCCGCTGCGGCTCTGCGCTTTTGCTTCGCCCGGCTATCTGGCAGCGCGTGGTACGCCCGGGCACCCGGACGAACTGGCAGGGCATGACACCGTCAACCTCCGCTATCAAGGCACCGGTCAGCTCTTTCGGTGGCCTTTCCGGATCGGCGATAGGGTGACGGAGATCGTGCCACCTTCAGCCATCGTGGTCGACGTCAGCGATGCGGTGGTCGCAGCGCTTGCAGCCGGCGGCGGCATTGGCATCAGCGCGACATTTATTGCTGCGCCCTATATCGCACGCGGCGAACTCGTCCCGATCCTGTCCGACTTCGCCGTCGAGCAGCACAATATATGGCCATCTGGCCGGAAAGCCGCCGGGCCAACCCGGCTGTGCGCGCGTTCCTGGCGCTGCTGCAGGATATTTTTGAGAAACGGATCACAGACGGGTCCTAAGGACGTCCTAAGGACCTGCCTTGCGGACTACCGGCCGAACGGGGCGCAACTCGCGCCTTCTTGACGCCGGTCGGCAGCACACGCCGGCAATGCTCCCGACGGGCGCGCGACCTGGAGATGGAATCAGGCTAGCGCCTGGATCATTTCCGGCAAACTTCAGTTCGAACCGATCTATCCTCCGGCGGAACTGCGCCCGATCGGCAGCGACACCCCGCCGAATACCATTGCCATTGGCGTCGTGTGCATCGGACTGACGACCCATCCCGTTCTCAAACTGATCGCATTTTCTTGCTCGACGTTACCGCCGGACCACAAGCTCCCCGAAAGTACGTTCGCCCCGCCCCACTACTCCTAAAAAACTGTCTGCGCGTCTCGCTTCCCGATCACGGCTACGCGCGCGCCGGGCCGCAGCTCAGCGGTTCAGCAGCCGCGCCAACGCCGAGTCCAAAGCCGTGACCGATTCAACAATGACGCGCACGGTAGCGCGATCGAACTCGTGGTCGCGCTGACCGTCGTGTACGCCGCTGTTAAGGTAGCCCCATTCAATGCTTCCCGCACCGACACCGAGCAAACGAGTCAATGCGGCAACGACGTCGGTTGCACCGGCATGCTGCGCCGCAATCCGATCCACGGCAGATCGCAGTCTAGTGCACTTGTTGTTCAGTTCCCACGGCGAGCGCGGTCCCGCGAGTTTGAGTTCGATACGTCCGTCCGAGCGCCGTCCAAGCCACGTCCAGAGCCGGTCGGTAAGGCTCTCAAGGGCGGGCCGCGCCTGACGCAGCGCCTCCCGTTTCTCGTCGTTTGCGAGCGCGTGTTGGGACAGCAAAACGTAGTTTCTGGCCGGTGGGTCGCTGTCCACGCGAAGCTGATGTTCGCCGCTATGCGGCAGGAACTTGTAGCGCTTGATCATTGCGGCGCGCTGCGCACCCAGCTCCTGCTGGATGCGGTGCAGGAACTCCTCTGCATGAGAGGTCAGGACGACCTGCTTGCCATCCAGCAGGCCGTCCTCGAAAAACGTGCGCCAGATGCCATCGCGGTGTTCGTCATCGATCGCGTTGACGACATCGTCGAAGATGACCACGGAACAACCCTGTGCAATGTTCTTTGCGAGCAGAATTGCCAGGCCGAGGCACTTGATGTGTCCTTCGCTAAAAACAATCAGTGCGTCATAGCGCACGCCCGGTTCGCCAGCGAATTCCACTTCGATCTTGCCGTTTTCTGCCACGGGAAGCCACAGTGCATGCAGCAGATCCCCGGGTGGATCATCGCGATTGAATGCGTTGTAGAGATTGCGGGCTTGTTCTCCAAGACCTTGCAGCAGCACGCCTGGCAACGCGGCCAGGTAGGCCTGGATCTCGGGCAGAAAACCGTCGTACGCAGCCTTGACCCGCTGATGCTCCGCTACCACCGGCACCTCTGTCGCGACGGCCTGGATCAGTTCGCGGTTCACCTCGTCGAACTGGGCCACGGTCTGCCGGGCTGCGCCCAGTTCGTGGTCCGCTGTCGCGCGCATCGTCCGCAGCCGTTCGATCTCCAGCCGGTGCTGGTCCAGTCTGTCCCGCTCCTGCGTCAGCGCGCCGCGCTGGGCATGCACTTCCCGAGCCTGCGCGTCCCTGAGTTCGATGATTACGGCGGTCCGCAGCAAAGCGTTCCAGGCGTGCCGTTCACCATCGACCCACGCGCCGAGCCAGGTGCCCGCAGAGGTGGGAGGCAGCACAGGCAAGGCCGCAGCGTGTAGTTCCGCAGGACACACGTTCGCAGCAACCGCGACCACCCGGCGCATCTCTTCCCACAGCGCTCGCACTGCCTCGCGCAACTGCGTCTGAAGGCCGGCCTCCTGCTGCTGCAGGGCGGCCAATTGTGCAAGCTGCTCCAGACCGGCTCGCGCCTTTGCAAAAGGATCCTGCGCTACAGCGCCCAACCTGGTCCCGCATGCAGGACACGCCGTCGCGCCATCGGCCAGGGCCAGCACCGCCTCGTAGAGCTTCGCGTAAGACACATCTGCGGCGCGGGCGTTGAGTTGCCGGGACGATTCCTGCCACAAGCCTTGAACGCGGTAGGCCTCTGCCAGCAGCGCCTGCAGCCGGGCTTGGGTCACCTCATGGATCGCAGGTGGGACCGCATCGAGCTGGGCTTGTACATACGGCAGCCGCCCTTGTTGCTGTGGAGTACCAAGTAGCCAGTCGACACACGCCTGGTAAGTCGCTCCGGGGGACATGCGCTGCGCCAGGGCGCGCTCCAGTTCATCAATCGCCACAATCTTTTGCGCGTAGGCGGCGATTGTCTGCTCGGAGTTGGCCAACTGGAGTCGACGCTGTGCCAGCTGTTGCGCCTGGGTCCCGACGAGCATCAGGTCCTGATCGAGCGACGGGTTGAAGCCGCGAACGAATTCGCTGAACTGATCCACGCCGAACAGGGTCGCGATGAGCTGTCGCTGATCGCCCGGGGTTCGTGCCGCGATGCGGGCGAAGTCGTCGAGCCGGTTCTTTTCGATAAAACAAAAGCGGTACTCGGATTCATCGGGCTGCACGATCTGGGTTTCGTCTGCCGCCTTTGCCAACAGGGCTGGGGCGACATGGCGACGCAGACGCGCGTTGTTGCAATAGATCCGCTGGTCTACCCGCTTGACCTGCGCTTCGCTAATGGAACCCAGCATCGCCACTTCCAGCGCTTCGCAGAAGCTGCTCTTGCCGGTGCCGTTGGCGCCGTAGACCAGGGTAATGTCATGGCTGAGGTCGAACGTCTCCTGCTGCATGAACCCGCGAAACGGCCCGACATCGAGTCGGTGCAGTCGGCCGAGTGGCGGCCCGGCTTCCGGCCCGTGAGCATTTCCGTCATACGCAACAGGCATCCGTGCCAGATCGGCTACGGCCAGCGGCGCCAGCCGCGTGGATCGCCCACGGCGTGCAGCGCCAACTTCGGCAAGTGTTTCCAGATGATTGAGCACCAGGTGCGCGAGCCGACGTACGTCGTCGTGCACTTCTCGCTGTGCAAGGTGCACAAGGAAGCGGTGGTACTCCGAATAAATGCTTGCCATGCAGTCCCCTCTACACAGAAAGACGCGTTTGGTCGCGTTCGTGGCAGTGTTAATTGGCCTCGCGCACCGTAGCGCGCGGTCGACTCGTGCTTCGGTTTGCCGTTATGGCCTATGGAAGTTTTTGGCAAAATAGTTGATTGTCTTCGCCGCCTGCGTTCCCTGTCGGAAGCGCTTCTGCTCCTTGAAATCGATCGAGGGCAGCATGTGGATGAGTTGATGATCTGCATACAGCGCCATGACCTCCCTCGCATCGAGCGCCCCCGCACGCTGCCCGGTGAGCGTGTTCGCCGCCTCGATGGCCGCGCCGATCATGACGTCCGCCAGTTGCACCGCGGCACTGGTCCTGGAATCGACCTGCGTCACTGACTGCAGCTTGAGCGGAAAGGTGATGCTCGCGATTTCGGACTGGCGAAAGGTGATCACGTCCTCGTGGCGTATATAACGTTCCAACAGGTCATGGTACGTGAGCAAGTTCTTGGACTGATCGTGCTCAACCCGATACGGGTTTTCGACCATAACCTCCATTCGGCTAATCAATGACTGCAGGACCACCAGGGCCGCATCGGTGCTGACGCCGGGGGTGGAGATTGCCTGAAGGCATTCTGGCGCCGCGAACTGCGCCAGGGGGCCCAGCGCCTCCGGCAGTTCCCGCCAGCGCGAAGCGCGAGCGGCGTCGACCAGATCTTGAAGGGCGACCGGACTTTTCTCTTTCATGGCACGTTGGAAACTTGCCAGCAACCGGTCGAGCGCCCCTTTCCCGAGAAGTGTCGGACCAACTACGTACAGTAGCGAAGCAAGCGAGTAGTTCTGTCCGTCCTGATAAAAGTCGACCCCGCGCTCGTAGTAGAACGGCTCAACTGCGTATTCCAGGAACATCAGCAGCAGCAGGAAGCGCTTGTCGCAGACGTAGGTCACGCACTTATGGTGAGTCAGCAGGTCGCGCTGCAGGGCCAGCAGGCGCGGATGATTGGCTGGCCGGCGCGCAAGGGACCGGTACTTGAGCTCATCGGCCTGCAGCCGGGGAAAGTGCTCCCGGATCAGGCGCCTGGCTTCGTCATCCTCGATGGCGATGGCCGTCGCCCCCTGGAACCGCTGCTCGGGGTTCAGCAGGTCAAAGCCGGTGTAGCCGCTTTCGTCGATCCGGAAGCATTCCATTCAACTCTTCCCAGGGATGATGGACACCCCGATGCGCTCGGCCAGATCAAGCACGGCATCATAGGTGCCAGCGTCGTCGATCAAGCTGCGCGATTCGCCCCCCGCCCGCAGCGCCCCCTCGCTAATCCGATCACCGAAGAGCATCACGGCGCGCGCCGAATCGTCCTGCCTCGAAACCCAGGAAAGGCCCTGGGCGGTCGGACATTGACCATGGATCGCCATCGCCCATTTGCGCGTACGGGGATACTGGTCTTTCTCCGTGTCGATGAGCTGCTTGCGCGTCACGCCCAGCTTGCGCAGAGGCACGCTGGCGAGATCCACCAGTTGTAGAGGCGCCTTCACCTGGACAGTGGAATGAACTTGGCCCGCGAGCTTCGCCTTGTCAAAGCTCTTGAACCCGGCGGTGTGCGGCACGTCGTGAAAAACCGTTTCCATCAGTGCGCATGGCAGGTTCGTACCCGCGTACAACGTTGGAATTGGCCGCCCCTGATCGTTCTGGATCGGACTGAAGCGGGCGTCGCCGCGCACGCCGGGGTTGAACTGGTCAGCCCGGTATTGGCTCTGGTGCACGCGGTGGAGTACCGTGTTCCCGGCCAGCTCCGTGAAGCTCACCTGCAAGTTGCCCGGAGGCTCTGGCGTGTCCGGGGAAGGTTCGCCGCCAGAAGCGACGTCGCTCATCCTGGCGCGCCGCTTAGCCATGGGCAACTTCCTCGATCTCGTCCCTGGCGGCGGCAATAACGCGCTCCGGCGCCGCAGCCAGCAGGTCCTGAGGCCGCTTGCCGCCGAGGAAGCTGTTCTCGGACCGGAACCAGTAGGCCATGCCCCATCCATCCTTATGCCCAGCGAAGGTCTCAATGACTTTGGCCAGCGATTTCAGCGGTCGAAAGCCTGCATCCTGATCCAGACCGTAGCCCGGGAAATAGTCGATGCCACCGTGGTTAATGGCGAAGATCTGCCCTTGCTTCTTCCATTTGTTGGGTTGTGCGCTTGGATTCCGGGTGCTCAGTCCAGCCAGTTGCGCGATGTGCGCGGCGGTGAGCCAATCGCCGCTCTCCAGCACAGCCTTGCGCGCCTGGACCAGCATGCTCGCTTCCTTCAGCAGCCGGGGAGACGGCGGGTTGCGCGGCACCAACACTTCGGCCAGCCGTTCGAGCGATTCGCGGTCCTGGCGCTCGAGCAGCACCTCGAACATGGAAGAGGCGACAGTGGTGAAATTCTCTGCCAACGTAGCGAAAACGTTGGGCTTGATGTGATCGAACGTCACCACCAGCACGTGATCAGCATGAGACCGACTAAGCCGGGCCTGTATTTCCTTGGGTGTGCCCACCAGGGTCGACACGCCGGGATGGTCTGCAACGACGCTCATGGTAGATCCTCAAAGGGTTATTCAGACTATCGAATAGTATCATAACTTTCATAACTTTGCCTGCCGGTGGTCTCGTCGCCCCTGACTCCCGAGGAGCAGGCGATGCGTCCGATCCGGTTGTACATTGTGGGCAATGGTTTCGGTCTGTGGCATGGCGTTCCTTCCAGCCTCGGGAGTTTCAGTGGGCATGTCCGGGCCTCGGAACGGAACGTCTATCGCGAGGTTGCGGCCTATCTCCCGGCCGGTGTGGACTGGTGCCACCTGGAGGTGGCCCTTGCTCTCGAGCGATCCTGGTCATCATGACTTTCAATACGAGGTAGACAGCGACCTTGGCTTGTTGGAGAAGCGCCCGGAAGGAAGGTGGCCGAGGACGGTTCTCAAGGCATCCACCTCCGGAAATTTTTCTGCCCGGCATGGATTGAGGCGGTCGCTCACGCACGCACATAGCCACCCCGCACGGGCCAAAATTTGCCACGCGGCCCGTACTGTCGGTGGCTGCAGCGCGCGCTATGGCGCGACGATCTGGATGGGGAATACGCGACAAAGGAGGCGAATGTCGCGGCGACTCCGGCAACTCTTCATCTGGGCGAACAACGATCGCGTGCACTTCATGATGCGGAGCCACAGCTATATTGCCGCGCTTTTTTGGGCAGGAGCCGGAGGCTGCCAACGACGTATCACGCTATCAATCTGATATTCGGTCGGTTCGCCAACCATCGCTCAAATTCGATCACCGGCATTGGACGTCCGTACCGGTAGCCCTGCACGTAATCCACGCCGAGCGCCTTCATGAATAGCTCCTCGGCCTCCGTCTCTACACCCTCCACAACCACCTTGAGACTGAGCTCCTGCGCCACGGCGATCATTGAGCGCATAAGCGCCTGAGCCCTCGGTTCCGCGTTGATAGACCGGACAAACGTCGGGTCAAGCTTGATCATGTCGAGGGGAATTCGTCCGAGTTGCGCGAGAGACGAATATCCGGTACCGAAGTCATCAAGATGAACTTCGGCGCCAAGTTCCTTGAACTGTGCGATCAGTTCAATCGCGGTCGCTTCGTTCTGGATCAGGCAGCTTTCGGTCAATTCAATGTCGAGAAGACTGGATTCAAGCCCGGCGTTTTCGAGGGCTTCACGGAAGTCATGAACCGCCGTGCTGTCGACGAGCTGTCGCGCGGAGACGTTGATTGCGATACGCAGGTCAAGACCCTGCATTTTCCAATGTGCGGCCTGAGCGGCGGCGGTTTGCATTACCCACCGGCCAAGCGCGCCGATCAAGCCTGATTCCTCCGCGTAGCGAATAAACTCGCCCGGCATGACAAGTCCTCTCTGAGGCGAGTTCCAGCGTACCAGTGCTTCGACGCTGCGCACGGCCCCAGTGGCAAGGACGAGCTTCGGCTGGTAATGCAATGTAAGCTCGCCCGCGCCAATGGCGTGTCGCAGGTTGCTATCCAGCCAGACATATTCAGCCACCATCCGGTCCATCTCGGGCGAAAACATCCGGAAGGTGTGCTTTCCTTCATCCTTCGCGACATACATCGCGGTGTCAGCCGACCGGATCAACGTTTCGACGTCCCCTCCGTGCAGGGGCGACAGCGCGATGCCAATTGAACAGCTGGTATTGACCTCGACCAGGCCTACGCTAAACGGCACACGCATTCGATCGAGAATGCGCCGGGCGATCGCCTCCAGGCTTTCGGCAGTGGCACCGACAACTAGCACAACGAACTCATCGCCGCTGACGCGGCCCAATGTATCTCCTTTGTTCAGGCAGGTCGCAATCGCCACGGAAACGTCCTTTAACAATCGGTCGCCGAAGACATGACCATAGTGATCATTGATTTTCTTGAAGTTATCCAGGTCTAGGAACAGGATGCCGACGGACTGCGCGTGGGCACTTCGGGCGATGCTGACGGCGATTTTGTCGTGGATCGAATTCCGGTTCGGAAGGCTGGTAAGCGGATCGGTGTTTGCAAGTGCCAGCAGTTGCCGCTGGGCGAGACGCTCCTCGGTAACGTCAGCGCCGCAGCAGATCAGAAAGCGCCCTTCGCCGCCTTCGCTCCACCTTATAAGTTTGTTGCGAAACAGGAAAAGTCGCTCACCGTCTTCGGTTTTAATCGCCAGCTCGATGTCGTCGGGTTCCTCCTGAGCCAGCAGACGCTGGATGCGTTTACCGGATACAGGTTTCCCGCCAGGCCGAACAAAAATTTCCCCGATGTCCCTCCCGATGATGTCGGCCTCGCGCAAACCCGTTACTTCTTCAGCGAGCCGGTTGAAGCGCCGGACATGGCCACAGCGGTCAATAATCAGGACGACGGAATTGACCTCAGACACGACCTGCTCAGCAAACGAGAGGCAGTGAACGAGTTCACGCGCTACCGCCGCCGAATCGTCCGCTGCCGCTGCATTGCCCGCCCATAGGGTTCCGGTGAGCTTCCTGCCGACCAAGTGAAGACAGAGCGGCTCCCCGAGCACGCAGACATCCAACGCCATGTGCGCGGTGACGCCCGTCAGTTCGCGGATCTGGCCGGCTTGCTCGCGAGCCAGGGAGACCACCACATCTGCCGCCTCTCCGATCGAAGAAGCTAATTGCAGAGCATTACTGTCGCCAGTCAGTCGCCAATATGGATTGCGAGTGCCCAGGCGGGCAAAGAGTAAGTTCGAGCCCCGGTCAGCAGACATGATCCCCTCCCCGGACACTTGTTCCCGGAAAGGATCGAAATGGAATGCGCCGACGTTGCCCGCTGGGCCAACTCAAGGATGGCGATACGGGACGTGAGAGAGAAACGAGGAGCGGCCTTGAGCACAACGGCATATGCTGCAGTCGGAGAAAGCAGATCATCGTTTCACCTATAGTCAGGGAAATGCCGGCACGGTACGCCAGAACGGACTATAGGCATCATCAGCCACAGACGTGGCGGTTGAAGGAGAATGCCATCTCCACATGCAGAATACGCGCGGCGTACGGCCGCTGGCAAGCGGCACGTGTAAATCCGCAAACGGCGCCGACGAGGACTGCTTGGGGCAATGTTCCGCACCGGCCCGCTCGGCGCCTCGATGCAGCGAGAGTGCGGCATGCTGCAGTTCGTCGGGCAGTGCCGCAGGACACACCTGCCGCAGTCGGCAGCGCACACCATCACCGCTGGCTGCGACTACTCCGGTCGGGAGCAAAGGTGCAGCAAAGCCCATGCTCCAGACGTGCCTTGTCCGGCCATCTCACGTTGCCAGAGCGTCACCGCTGGGCCAGTCTCCCCGCGAGCCTCTCTACGAATTGAAGCACCATCGCCCGATCGTCCGTGCTCAATACGCCGAGCAATTGCCGTAGATATTTGGCCTGGTCACTGCTCCGGGAGCTGCCCTCCGTCATCAGATCAGCGACATTGCATCCGAATATCTCTGCCAACTCGACAAGTCGCGGTACAGTTGGCATCACGACGCCCCGCTCGAGGCGGGATATCGCCTCGTCGTGCAGTCCAAGTTCCTGGCCAAGCTGCTCTTGTGTCAAGCCACTTCTCGCCCTGTGTTTCGCGACAGCGCGCCCGATAGCAATGTTCAGGTCGCCCAGATCGATTGCTTGCATGTCCACTCCTCGCTTGATCTCCATGGCTGGATACATTCCCACAAACTGAACGCAATTGAGCCCCGTGGAGGTCCTTTCAGATGCTGCTGGAATGATGGTCGCTAACGGACATGCGTCGCAGGCGCAATGCCGTAGCCGCCCGGTTGGATCTTGCGGTTGTCAGCACCTCTGGGTCGCAAAGCGATGGCCATGAGGCCAGGTGCCGAAAGCCGTATGCACTTTCTTCATGAAAATCTCCCCCAACGCTGGCACAGGATGCCGAGCTCGGAATTTTTTTCGAGGCAAGCGCGACAGCGCTCCGTTCGACAATTCGGCCGCGCACTTGCCGGCCAACGATTTTGGGAAATGATGAGTGGAAAGACAGGCGTCGGGATAGCTCCAAGGTTCAAATCGAATCAAACCCGAGCGTGCGGCGGAAGGCAACCTACACCCCCTGACTGCTCAGGTACGTGTAGGCATCATTAACCGGATAGTCCCGGTGGTTATCGGAGGAATGCCATCTCCATCTGGTAGTTAGTCTAACCGAGCAGGAGATAAGAACGCAACATTGCGCACCCCTACCTCCAGCCGCAGCCTTGGGAATGCCCCTCCGCTCGGAACACCGAGGTCGACCGGCGCACCCCAACGTTGTACGGCGAATTCGAAAACGAGGCCTGCGTCCGCGCACCCACGAGGCCGGACCCGGAGCGGGCACAACCATCCATTGGGCAGGATGCGTCAACCTCCGGTCGGGGAGGTGAAGACCCGGTCATCAGTCTGCATGGCCTGACCGGCGAATGCCGTTGACAGTCATTTGCGGTTCACCGCATCCTTGAACGCCTTGCCTGCGGTGAACTTGACGGTCTTTGCCGCAGGGATCTGCATTTCAGCGCCGGTCGCCGGATTACGACCGACCCGCGCGGCCCGCGCGCCCGTCGAAAACGAACCGAAGCCGACCAGTTGCACCGTTTTTCCCTTCGTCAGCTCGCCGGTGACGGCCGCGATCACTGCGTCGATCGCCTCGGCTGTCGCAACCTTGCTGCTGCCAGTCGCCGCAGCGACAGCGTCCACCAGTTCCTGCTTGTTCATTACCAATTCCTTGTTATGAGTGATACCGTCACCCTACCCGATCGGTATGCTTCTCCGCAATTGCCCCGAACAGATGGTCAAGGGTCAACCCGCTCGTTCGTGCTGTAGGAACTGCAACGCCACCAAGTGTCCGTTGCACGAGCCTGCCACGTCGGCACCGGTCGGTGGCCGTGATGCTGAAACGCGTTTGTCCGGGTCAACGACCGCCCCGCCTTGCCACGTCGATGCCGGGCCTCCGCCGGCGAATTTCCTTCCGTCCTGATCACAGGATCGCCCAAAACAGCAGCGCCAAACGCCATCGGAACATAACGCGGAACAATGCGTGATATCACAGGAATGCGATTAATTGAGCAGGTGTTTGCCTATCTCAATTCTTGTACGACCCACGACGTTGCATTCGTCAGCCAAACGTCTATATTTGACAGGTGAAAGTACGCTCCTGTCTGGGTTCGCCGTGCTGAAGGGAGTGGTCTGACGCTGCACTCCGTGCCCAAAGGAGAGAATCATGGGTTGGATGAAACTCGCGTTGATTATCGTTATCGTCGTCGGTATTTCAAAGGGCATTCAGTTATTCAACCAGCATTGCCGACGCCGTTTCGGTCATACTTTTTTTACGATGCGCGGGTTCTTGCTCACTGCCATCGCCGTCAACCTTATCTGGTGGGGTCTGTATTTCTGGGCGAAAGCGATCCAGCAGCATGCTCCCACGTCCGATGGGCTGATTCTCATTGCCCTGGGTCTCGCTGCGACAGTATGGCTGCTCCATGAAAACATCCGCGACACAGATCTGCTGCATGGCATCGGTGGATCATCCCTTCAACTTGCGCTGTTCTTTCCGTTGGCCATATGCAGCTTCCCCCTTCTTCTAGTCGCGATGGTGGTCATCGTCGTCGCCTCGTACAAGGGTGGGCCCGCCCTCTTCATTGATCGCTGAAGCCGAAGCATCGGCACATTGCTGGCTCGACGCCGCGCCGAGAGACGGGACGAGGCCAGCGGGTAGCGGGCCCTTTGTCAAAACAACCCCACCGGGTCCTTCGCTCTGTCCCAGCTATAGATGATCAACTCGCCGCGCAAAGCGGTGTTGGCAGGACCGCCAACTGTATACGGCAGTTCAACACGCTCCCGTTCAAACCCTGAGAACAGATCCTGAAATGCCGCATGATCATTGAGCGTAAGGATCGCGCGCCCCTGTAGCCCCCTCAGCGCCGCTGCCATGCGTTCATACTGTCCGAATTCGAACGGCACGCCGTAGCCCTCTGTCTCGTAGTACGGGGGATCGAGGTAGAAGAACGTGTGAGGCCGGTCATACCGGGCCATGCATGTCTGCCAGTCGAGTTTCTCAATGTACGCGCCCGACAGTCGAAGATGTGCCGAGGACAGCGTCTCCTCAATACGTAGAAGATTGAGCCCAGGCGGCGAGGTCGTGGCCGTGCCGAAGGTGCGCCCTTCCACACGGCCACCGAAGCAGTTCTGCTGCAGGTAATAAAACCGCGCGGCCCGCTGGATGTCAGTGAGCGTGTGTGGTGGCGTCTCGCTCAGCCACCGGAAAACCTCGCGGCTACTCAAAGCCCACTTGAATTGCCTCACGAACTCTTCGAGGTGGTGCTGCACCACGCGATACAAGTTGATGAGCTCGTCGTTCACATCGTTCAACACTTCGACCTCAGCCGGCGGCCGCATGAAGAAGAGTGCCGCTGCACCCGCAAACACCTCAACGTAACAGCTGTGCGAAGGAAAGCGCGGAATGAGCACGTCCGCGAGCCGCCGCTTGCCACCTACCCACGGAATGATCGGCATCGCCATACCTCCCTCCTCTGCTCAACGTTCCACTCCGACGTCCGGAGCCTCCGGAAACAGATCCGGTTGCGCTTCACCACGACGTGCGTGACGCAAATCGTGGGCGTGAACGGGTTTGCGATCGCGTTGCCGTACATCCCGATCACTGCGCTCCATCTCTGGCCTGTCGTGCTGAACCGGCATCGTCCTCACGAAGTCGGTGATCACCGCTGCCAGTCTGCGATCGTCCGCGGTCTGCGAGCCCTCCATGGCATGCAACACGCCCCGCCATGCTTCAAGCGGCGCGGCATGCGCGGCCCACAAGGTGCGACGAGTCGGCTCGTCCAACTCGGATCGCCAGTAACGCGGCATTTCACCCCGGGTCGTCATATGCACGACGGCCTGTTTCGGATAACGTCGTGTCTCGCCCCTCGCGAGTCGGCGCGTCGCATTGGCGTCAACACCGTGCTCACGCAACTGGGCCGCGAACCGCTCACGCCAGCGCTGCAGGTCCTGTTTGCGCGGATTGAGCCGCTTTCCGTCCGGTCCACGTACCTGAATGCTCAGATGCACATGGGGATGCGCCTCGTCATCGTGCGCGGCAAAGACGTACCGTCTGCCGTCGCCGAATTCCTCCGCCGCGAACGCGCGCGCAGCGTTGCGCACCGCCTGCCGGTCTGTGCCCGGCGGCATCGAGAGCAGCACGTTGAACACTTCCCGCCTTCGGCTTTCTTCCGGGATACCCCAGCCACCGAGGTGCCACGCATTCGTCAGATCGTGCAGTGCCTCGCGGCCGAGCATGGCCATCCCGTCCTGATCCTCGAGTTCGACCCGTCCGTTACGCGAGATGTAGCGCAGATGACGGCGCACCGCGCCCATGCCCTGCGCGCCAGACGCCTTGTTCGTGATCTTGACCATCACCTCGGAGGTGCGCCTGAGCGTGCGGGCAAGCTGCTCGCGCATGCTTCGTACATCGCGTCGGAGCTCGCCGCGTGACATGCGCGGCGCACGCACGTGCCGCAGCGGATCGTGGAAAAGCCGGTCTCCCCAGTTCAGCAGCATCTGGTCGACGTATGTCTTCGGGAACGGCATGCTAGCGGCTCCAGCGATCGAGGTTGGCGCGCAACACCTGCGTCACTGTGCGCAGGTGCGCATCAATCACGGCACGCGTGTCCTCGAACATGCGCCCAGCGTCGCGCGCACCACCGCTTGCCTGCAACCGTCCGAGCAACGTCACGATCGTGGCCAGATGCTGGTTCGAGTCCGCAAGCAGTCGCATCTCGCGCTCGCCCAGTTGCGGCTCATGCACGAGCTGCGTGCGGATCACCGTGACCATCCAGCGATTGACATTCAGCCCACTGGAGAACGCACACCGGCTGGCCGCTTCAAGTTCCTCCTGCGTGAGACGGATTTCGACGCGTTCGCGATGCCCCTCGACGAGAAGGCGGCGACGCTCACGGCCAGGTAACCCGTCTGACGGCTCGTCCCGACTCAACACACCGTGGACCAGTTGCCGGACCCCATCGGCCGCCGTTACGCCGTGAAGGGCACACCACGCCTCCCAGCGTGACTTCGCCGGCCCGAGATCCACACACAGTCGCGCACGCGAGGCCATGTCTGTGCTCCTACAGGGACGGAGGCGCCGGTTCTGTTGGCCCACGTTCTACCTCACGGGTCGGGGCGCGCTCCGTAGCCGTGCGGGTCCGGCGACTGCGTGCAGAGGGCGCCTCGGGATCAAACACGCGCGGTCGCGGAACCGCAACGCCCTCCGCCACGAACGCGGCAAGCAGCCGTTGCGCGTGCTGCTGCACGCGTGCGATGGATCGCTCGCTGAAACCCTGCTGCCGCATCGCGGCGGTCAGCACCGCCATCTGCACGGCACGCTCCTCGCTCGACACGGCGGAAGACTCGCGCCGACGGACGGCCTGCGCCTGCTCCGGCGCTGCGGTTTCACTTCTTCCGGCATCGCCCTGTCTCGCTGTCGCCCCGGGGCGCGACTGCGCCCGCTCCTGCCCTATCACATCAACCTGCCAGGTATTGCGATAGACCTCCTTCTCCTCTTCGCCGATCACATTTCCCGTCGCGTCGAGAACCGGAACCGTCACTGTCACGAGACGGCGGCCAAGGTTTTCGAGCATGACCTGCTGTCCGGCAAGCGCGCCGGACTCCGCCACGGCCCGTTCCAGGTCCACACCCCACACGACATGGTCCGCGCCACCCGTATCGCGATAGACAACGTAATACGAGTCGCTGCGCGCCGGGTTGTGCTGATAGGGCGCGCCGCCGTGCTCGACCAGTTCGCCCATGTAGCGCTGCCGCTCCTGCCCCTCGGGCTCGGACACGCGTGGTCCCGTTTCGGAAGCTGGAGCGGTTCGGGGCGGCGCCGCCGGCGCTGGTGGTGGAGTCGATGCACGAGCCTCTGGCGCCCGGGAAGCATCGCGCCTCGCTGGTTGCGCCACCTGCGATTCGATGGGGCCAGGCGCCGCCTCGAGCGCTTCTGGTCGATTCGCAGGCACCTGCGCGGCCGCGGGCGTTTCCATCACGTCAATGCGATTGGTCATCCGGTCACGGCGGCCTTCGGCCAGACGCGCGAAGTCGACTGCCTTCGGCGCGTACCCGCTCACCTCGATGCCGAGCAGCGTTGCCTGAACCCACACCTCGCGGCGGAACTGCTCGTGGCCTGACACCCGGATGCGCCCCCACGCCTTCGCACGGGCCATGTCCACCATCGACTCAACGACATCGGGGCGGTTGTGTTCCGTCACGAGGTACGGACCGATATCCTCGAACGCGAGCTGATGCGGCGCGTCTTTCAGAAAATACTGGTTGCCAGCCCGCAGGTAGCGCTTGCGCACCGTCTCCGGCGGACTGCCAAGCGGTGCCCAGCGCGCGGCCGATGCATCTTCGGCGCCATGGGGCGCCGCCGGAGACGCGGGTTGCTGTGCAGCGGCCTGCGGCGGGCCATCCGCCTGGATGGCCTGATCGCGCAGCCGCGCCCGCACTGCATCGAACTCGCGGCGTCGGCGTGCCACCATTGCGTCGGCCGCGGTCTGATCGAAGCGCTGCGCGCCTGCGGCGCCGCCCTGCGGATCCGGGACGGGCGGCGGGTCCGGCTCGATCACATTGATGACCGGTTCGTCCGCATGCGGGCCGGAAGAAGTTGCGGTTTCATCCATCATGGATCTCCCTCTGATCACTGCACTGGCGGGAGCGTCGCACGCTCAGCGTTGCTGTCCCTGTCCCTGTCCCTGTCCCTGCTCCTGCTCGCGGCCGGCACGCTCCTTCGACTGCGCGAGTGCCGCCGCCCGTGCTTCCCTCACCCGGGTCCACGACGTGGCCTGCAGCTGGTCGAGCGTCGCGTCGAGGTCGTTACCGAAACCCGCCTCGCGGGCGGACTTCTTCAGCGAGGCAACCGTGCGCTCGAGCAGGTCGCGCGCACGGTCCCACGGATACACCTTCCCGTGGGTGCCGTCGTACCCGACCTGCACCTCCGCCCCATTGAGGCGCTGGTTCTCGTCCATCCACCGCAGCCGGTCCGAGACGAACTCCACGTTCGCCTTCGCGTGGAATACAACGCTGCGCGTGGACACCTCCTGGATCAGGTAGTGCTCGGTGTTGAACACCTCACCGCGGTACGGACCGCCGTTCTCGCGGGGCGTCGCCATACGGATCTGCGCGCCGAAGCGGTGTTGCGCAAGCGCCTTGATCTCCCCCGGTACCTCCTCGAGTCCGTACAGCGGTTCGCCCACCTGACGCCGTGCCGAAGCACCCACCGCACGCGCGGGCGGTGGTTCAGCCCTCGGCGCATCGGCTTCACGCCGATCCGGGTCCGGAGGTTGGGACAATGCCTGCCCGGCTGCCGGTGCCAGGGTTTCCTGCGGTGCTGGTTCCGACGGTGCTGGTTCCGGTGCGTCCTGACTGCTGGCCCCGCGCCGCGACGTACGGCGCCGCCCCGACACCTCTCCATCACCCACGAGTTTCTCTTTCACGTTACCCATTGCATTACCCTCCTTCAGTGCGTCGCCCAATCCGTCTGCAGCTACTGCCTGTCCCGTCTCTTCCCCGCCCATCGCATCCCGCGCCGGCACGACATAAAGCGACTCCCGTAAAAGCTCACCAACGACACCGAACCCTGACAGCACCGCCATGTCGTCGAAGTCAGTCGGGACTTCGCCGGCAATGCGCGCCTCCGGTGCAAAGTGCGGTTCGGCCAGCAGTGAAGACGTGCCGAGCGCGGCCTGCTTCGCATGTTCATACCCGGCACCGAGATCGGCGAGCACGAGCATCTCCGCGTCCGGGTAACGGCCGCGCCACATCGCCGCCACCGGCCGCAGGTTGCCGCTCGACAGTGCGGCGACGCTGAACCAGCCGGTCGCCTGCCACGCTGCCAGTGCTGTTGCCACGCCTTCGGCAATCAGGATGGGCGTCACGGCGCCATCACGGAACCGGTCGGGTTCCACCACCCAGTAGCCGCTCGACTTCGCGCCGCCCGCGAGAGCTGACTTGCGCCCTTCGGCATCGATCAGCTCCAGTGTCGAGAGGGTGTCGCCGATGCGGACCGGCACCACCAGAACGCGGCCCGTGAGTAGCTCTTCGGCACTACGCGGCGCGTATCCGAGCAGCGCATGCAGCTCCTCTGCCTCCAGTTCGCGTAGTGTGGGGACCGACCGGACCTGCTTGCGTTCGAGATACGGATGCCCGGGGCCCACCGGTCGCGCCCACTTCCAGATTGCCAGCGCCTCCCGCGCGACCGTAGTCTGTCGCGCGCGCACACGAGCCGCGACGCCGCCGGCCTGCTGCGCCCGGTCCATGGACGGACGGGCCGACGACATGCGCAGCCTCTCCGCAGGATCCATCGCTGCACGCGAACCCCTGACGTCGAAACCGTGCTGCTGCGCGAGCCAGAAGAGAGAGGCGAGCGTCTTCCCGCCTGACTCACCGGCCGAGCGCCAGGTTACCCGTGCCGCGCGCTCGCTGTAGTTGTGGGCGGTACGGCTCCACTCGTCCCATATGTCGAAGCCGGCCTCGCCGAATCCCTGCTTGAGCGCAAAAGCCATATCGACCCACGTCGCATAGTCCTCGGCAGGGATCATGGCGAGCGCCGCACGGGCACGTTCTTCTTCGGTCAGGTACCGCGTATTCATCGGCGTTCTCCATGCAGCGGCACGACGTTCGAACCATCAGTTGGGCGAGATGTCGCGCGCCCATGTTGTTTCCGTGAGGCGCCTGTGCCGCGCGAGGACTTGCGTTTCGGCGCGCGATCCGCGGGGCGCAGTTCCGCAACATCAAGATCGGACGGCGACAGCCGGCGCGCTGCCACGGCAACGCGCGCAGCTGGTACACCCAGCAGCATGAAGTGCCGCTCGACGTAGGCGGCCACATCTTCGTCGCTCACGTCGTTGAGGTGCCGTGGCAGATCGCGTGGATCCCAGGCCTGCAGCACTTCCAGATACTCCGGAGGAAGGTGGATCACACCAGCCTCATCCAGGTCGTCCAGCCGCACATCCCTCACCCGCCGCTCGACCTGGGCGATGAAGCGCACGAGATCCATCGATGGAATCGCTGGCGCAGCCACGAGGCGCGAGGTGAAGACCGGATCACGCCAGTAGCAGATCCGCCCGGCCAGGATTGGCTTCGTGTTTTCGAGCAGGATGATTTCGCTGTCCCGCCCGAGCTCCTTGAGTTCCTGCGGCAGCAGCAGCGGCCGGCGCTGCTCGGAGAAACTCTCGCTTGACCCACCGCGCCCGCCGAAGATCGCGTTCGACCGGCTCACACTGCGCGAGCGGTCCGTGAAGGTGCCGAGCATCTCCGAGTATTCGTTCGCATCCTTCTGCTCACGCGGCGCGTAGATGATCTGCATCGCGTGATTGGTGACGAACGTCCTGGCATCTGCCCGGCCATAGACCGACTCCAGCTGTGACACCGACTGCACGATCGAGAGCAGCCGCAGGTTGTATCCCGCCATATAGGCAACTGCCCGGGCAATGATGTGAATCTTGCCGACCGACGTGAATTCATCCATCAGCAGCAGACACTGGTACTTCAGCGCCGGATTGTCCTGCGGCAATTCCTTCGTGTTCAGGTTCACAACCTGCGAGAACACCAGATTCACCAGCAGCGCAGCCTCCGTCAGATGGTCCGGTGTAACGCCGATATAGACCGACATGCGGCGCTTCCGGACGTTACGTGGGTCAAAGTCGCTGGCACTCGTCGCGGCGTCGACAATCGGATTGGCCCAGATCGTGAGCGGCGCATTGAAGGTTGCGAGAATGCTCGCGAGCACCTTGTCGTCGTTCGCGAGAAAGCGGTTGAGCGCATCGACGCACGCGCCAGTGAGCCGCCGCCGGTTCTGCAGCAGCGCCTGCTGCAGGTACGCCTTGACGGGCATGCCGTTTCCCGATGATTGCCGCAGTACCTCACCCATCGTCACCGGGAAGTCGGGCACATCGGTGTTGCCGGTGCGGCGCGCATCGCGCCACTCGCATAGCAGCAGCGCGATACCGAGAAAAAGATTGCGTGCCTGGTCCTTCCAGAAGTCGTCGTGACCGCCGACCGGATACAGCGCGTAGCCGATAGCCAGGATGTCGCCGACGCGGAATATGCCATCCGAGATCGCCGACAGCGGGTTATACCGGTGCGTACGGCCATCCTCAGCAAACGGGTTGAACAGGTACACCTCGTGCCCGTGTGTGCGACGGAAACCCGCGGTAAGGTTGAAGTTTTCCTGCTTGATGTCGAGCACAATCACCGAATCCGGGTAGCTGAGCAGGTTAGGCACCACAATTCCCACGCCCTTGCCCGAGCGGGCCGGTGCCGCGAGCAGTACGAACTGCTGCCCGGTGAACCGCAGATAGTGGCCGCGCCAGATGCCCACGACCAGCGGCGGACCGCTGGACGCGCCTGAAGTCATCATCGTGCTCATAACAGTCCTGCCCGGCGGATATCCGCCTCGTTTGCGAACCGCGCGCTGCCGTAGAGGCGCCGTCGCCCGGACTGTTCCAGAAGCGTGTACACGCCGAACGCGGGTGCGCCAAACGCCAGCAGAACCCCGAACAGCGCAGCACCGGCGAGCCGCCGCCCCTCCTTCGGCAGGCGTCCGTCATGCCAGGCCAGCGCGGCATCTGGCCACGCATGAAATCCGGCATGAAGCGGGTTGACGTGCTGGCTCGCGGCGAAAAAAAACGAAGCCAGCCAGAGGGCAAGCGTGAGTCCCGCTGCCACTGCGGCCATGACCGCAAGCGTGAGCAGCGCAAGCATCGCGTGGTACCCGATCGCCCTGCTGGCTGACCGTCCCGTTCCGGTTCCCTTTCCGATGTCCATGGCCTGCTCCCCTTTCACCGGAAATCCGCGTGATAGTCCGTCTGCTGGCGGCGCAACGGATCGAACCAGACCTCCGTCATCGACCAGTGCCGGCCGGTCTGCGCACCTGTCTCATCGAAGAGTGCGGTGGCCTCCATGTGCGCCACCACGTCGATCGTCATGAAGAGCAGTCGGCGCAGCGCGACGTCGTCCCATGTGGCGGCTTCGGGATGTTCCTTCGCCATCAGCGCGAACCGCTCGATGGCGACCGAAGCGCTAGACGCGTGATAGCTCGTGATCGAACCGGAGTGTCCGGTCGTCAGCAGCTTCAGGAAGTCGTACGCTTCGCTGCCTCGCAGTTCGGCGAGCAGCACTCGGTCAGGGCGCATGCGCATTGAGCTTGCGATCAGATCTGCAGGCGTCACCCGTGCCTGGCCGTGACCACCCTTGCTGTAAATCAGGTGCACGCAGTTCTCGATGTGATGGATGAAGAGTTCGCGCACATCCTCAATCGTCACGATGCGTTCGGTAGCCGGGATGGACCGGCACAGCGTCTTCATGAAGCTCGTCTTGCCCGAGCCTGTGCTGCCCACGATCACGAGGTTCAGCCGGCCGCGCACCGCCCGCTCGAAGAACGCCGGGAACTCGCGCGCTTCGAGGCAACGGGCGAGATCGCGATCGAGGGGGCGCAGTGCCGGCATCGCCTCATCGAGTCCAGCCGGGCGGTGCCACACAGTCTGCGCGAACAGGCCCTCGTTTCCGTAGGCGTCGAGTGTCTTCTCGCGCGACGACGGACGGCGGATCGTCACCGACACGGTACGCGGGGGCACCACCGGCGGGATCACGATCTGGACGCGCGCATCACCGGGCAACAGCGCGGAGAGCACCGGATGCAGCGCCGAGACCTCCTGGCTCGTGAGCGTGGCGATCGCCACCGCGAATGACATCAGGCGCTCGAAGTCGAGCTCCGCACAGTCGTGTGCCTGCCATCCGAGATGGGTTTCGGTCAGCACGCGCTGCGGCCGGTTAATCACCAGCTCCGTGAGCGCCGGGTCTTCGAGCAGCCCCGCAAGCGGGCGCATCAGTTCGCGCACCGACGCATCCTCTGCCAGCCTCTGCAGCAGGCCGTCTGCCGGTATCGGCGCTTCGCTCAGGATATGGGCCGACGCGTTCATCGCGTACCCCCCGGCTCAAGCGCGTAGACCGGACTGAAGTCCAGATCCCGGGCGACGATAATCGTGAACTCGGTCCCCTGGTTCTGTGTCAGGGTAGGCGGAATGTTGATCGTGCTGTCGAGCACGCGCGAGGCCATGTCATTGCCCTGCTGCTGCGTGTTCTCGAATACGACCGAGCCGTTGCTGTTGCCGCCACGCGTCGCGAGATACCCGATCGCATCCTGCGTCATGCCGAGCAGCATCGCCGCGCCGATACGCTCGCCCCAGTGATTGTTCACGTAGCCGCTCACGCCGATGCGTCCCAGCGCGTCCGCCGCGGGAGAATCGATCTCGACCGTCACACCTTCAGGGGTCTTGATGCGTGCCGACAGGATGAACACCCGCTTCTGTCCGGGCGCCAGGTTCGCGCGGTATTCGCTGTTGATCTGCGAACCGCGCTCGATCAGCACGACATGGCCGTCATCCGAATAGACGTTCTTCGTCACCGTGCAGGTAGAAATGCCGGCCTGGGTTGAATCGAAAGCCGTATCGCCGACGCAGTCGATCTTGGCTCCTTCCGCGAGGATCAGGCTGCGATTGCCGAGAAAGCCCGCGCGCACTTTGGGCGTCACCGTCGGCGTCAATGCCTGGGCCAAAGGACTGCTTCCCTGAGACTGGCTGCCCGATACGACAGTCGCTCCCGGCGAAGCGCCTGGCGTTGATGCCGCCGTGTCTGCTCCTCCCTCGGCAGGGCCATCGCCTGCGCCCGTACTTCCGCTGATGAGTAGCGGTGCGTCGTAATAGCTGCGAGCCGGTGCGGTATGCACGGGTTTCTGCCGCGTCGAGACCACAGCGGGAGCCGACGCAACGGTGGCCGTCCCCGCCGGGCCGCTAGCGGCGGCAGCAGCCGATGCCGGTGGGTTCCCGTCGCCGAACACCCGGCCTTGGGCCGGCTGATCCTGCACGGCGTCGCGTCTCGCCTTCTCGGCCGCATCGTGCCGCGCAAGAAACCCGTGGATCGTCCAGACCGCTCCACCGATCACGACAGCGACGACCAGCAGCGGCGCAAGCCACCAGACACGGGCTCGGCCACCCTGCTGCCCCAGTTCCGGCATGCCGCGATCGATCGACTGGTTCGGAAGGTCACCGTTTATGGTATCGGTGACTTTCGCCGGGTCAGTGTCAGGCGCAATAACATTGCGCGACGTTTCTTCATTCATGGCCGCCGCTCCGCAAGACACGCTTCACACCGCCGACCGTCGTACCATCCGCCGGCGGGACGCCGTCCACATCGAACGCGTCGTTCCACAGACCGACCACCTCGTCGCCCAGGCGCAGGACGAAACGCCGGGCCACCTCGTGCACGACGATCACGTCGTCTGCCATGTGCCGGTCAACCACGCTTTCGCTGCTGTCGTCGGCGACGCGGAAGATCGCCGGTATGCGGCGGTTATTCGGAATACGGATGTACGTGAAGCGCCCGTCATCCCACGCCGCCGTCGGCGCGATATCCTCCGAGTGCGGCATCACCTGCATCGAGTAAGCGGGGTTGCGTACCACCGGCGGCTTGTCGAGACGCTCGCGCACAAGAGCGGCATCGTCTTCGGCCTTTGTCTTCGCAGCCTGCGCATCCGGATAGACGAAGGTGATGCGGTACATCTCGTCATCGTTGCCGAAACGGGCCTTGAGTGGCAGCACGACCAGATCGAAGCTGTAGCTATGCCGGTCCGTGCGGATTTCGAGGTTCGTGTCGTGCGCAGCGAGTTGCGGCTTGAGGTAGACGTCGTGGTCGCCGCGGTTTGCGACCACCTGCCATCCGTCCCGGTCGCCCGGGGCCACGACGAGAATGTGCTCGGCCGGATCGAGCGCAATGTGCGTGGCGAAGCCGCGTTGCGCGATGACCCGCACCACCTCGTCCTGCCGGTACACGACCTGCCGCACGCGCGAGTCACCCGACCAGCCAGGCACGTCATAGGCAAAGGCGCTGCCGTAACCCCCTGCCAGTCCGATCACCAGCGCAGCGGCGCTCACCACGGTATTCAGTTTCATGGCGCTCCTCCCGGTGCAGGTGACAATGTCGGCGACGATGCCGGCCGTGACGCCGCGGGGGTATATTCGGGATCGCGGCTGTACGCCGTCACCCTGAAACCGAAGGGATTCTCGATGGCCGTGCGCTCACGCGTGAAGATGGATGGCCGGTATGTGAAGGCAAGTGTGATGACGAAGCGCTGCGGTGGCTCCGCGTTATCGATGCCGTTCTTCCATGTCGTCTGCTCGATATGCACGACAGCACGGCCGGGTTCGTCCGGCACGAGCGTCGTCGAGAGGATGCGGATGCGCCGCTGCGTGTTCGCCCCGATCTGCCGGTCCAGTGCATCCGGGCCGCTGTAAATAGACCGGTAGTCCCGTGCAACACGGTCGTCGCTCATGTCGAGCACTCGGTCGTAGTCCATCTGCAGCAGGCCCCAGTCGTAGCGCTCGCGCGAGCGCACATACACTTCCACCCAGTGCTTGTCCTCGATGTCGCGCATATGCATCTGCTTCGCGTCGAGCACGTCGATCACCTGTGCTTCACCGGTCAGACGGTCGACCTCGATCGGTAGCGGCACCACCCGATAAAACGGGACCATCACGGCCAGTGCGATAGCACACACGATCGCGACCACCACGGAGCCCATGGCCACGTGCCATGCCCGACGCTCCGAGCGCTCCTGCAGGTGCGTGACCGACACCTCGAAATCGAGTGCCCGGCGATAGTCACTTGATTCACGCGAATCACGCTCACTACTCATGGCCGCCTCCATCGGACGGGGGAACCGGTGGTACGCGGTTCACTGGAACACGGTGCAAGCCATCTGGCAGGACAGGTTTGGGTGGGCTGCCCGAGCAACCATTAATCAGCATGACTAATTGAATGGCAATGACGGCCACAACAGAACGGATCATGTCAGCCTCCTCGGTTTCCGAACTCAGTTGCCAACCTCAGTTGCCAAAGTTCGCAGGCACCATCTGGTCCTGCAGCCTTGCGGTATTGCCCGCGCGCTTGAGCAGAAGCTCCTGCTGCTGCTCGGCAATCAGCCGGTCTTCGGAATCGGCCAGCATCCTGAAAAGCTGCAGCTTCGTCATTTCATTGCCAACCGCCGTGCTCTCAATCTGGATGCGCGCCTGTAGTTCCCCGATGCCTTTCTGGTCCTGGGTCACATCGATCTGCTGCATCAGGCCCTGGATCTGGTCAAGCTCCTGGAGTTCGGTCTGGTATGCCTGGGTGCCGAAGGCCTTGTCCTGGAACGGCTTGTTCAGCGCGCGCTGGCAGACCTGCTGGTCAATGCCGCTCTGGTCCTCGCAGTTGTAGATTTCGCTCGCCGAGCGCAGCGTCTGCGCGCTGCCCGTCAGACCCGCATATCCACCGTTCTGGATCGCCGTGTAGACCGACTGCCAGTTCGACGGCAACGAGTTCGACAGGACCGGATTGCTCATCAGTTCACCGAAGCCGCGCGTGCCACTGAGCGACTGATATAGCTGGAGTTCCTGCTGCACTTCCTGTTTCAGCTGACCGACAGTCGCGATGGCCTGCACGACGTTCTGCGCGTCGTAGACTGGAATGCCCTGTGCACGGGCTGACGGTATCGTTGCGACGATCATCACCACCGCAATGGGGACAAGACCGGTTTGCATGAATGGCCTGATCATGACGATGACCCTCCCGAGTTATCCTGGTCGCCGAGGTGCTCGCGGGCGGCGCGCTGGTAGGCAGGGATCTGGCCGGCACCGCCGCCCGCGTTCGCGCTGCCGCCCTGTCCGCTGCCGCCGGAAATGCGTCCCCCGGGCCGACGCGGCCCGCGTCCGAGACTTACGAGCGAGCCGAGACCTCTCACGGCACCACGCGACGCGAATCCGGCAACGAAGGCACCGAACCCGGACAGCGTGGCGCCGCCAGCGAGTCCCGAGGCAACGGCCGGCAGTTGCCAGCCGATGGTTGCCAGCAGCAGGGACGTGATGAACAGGCCGAATGCCGCACCCCAGGGGGCAATAGCGGTCAGCACAGCCTGGCCCGCTGCCGAGAGCGACGACGCATTTGCGTCGGGCGATGAAGTGGTGACGTTGAACGGCGCGAGGTCAGCTGAGAACGCCGTGAGTGCCATGCCGAGAAAGGCGGCGATGAGGATCTGCAGTAGCGCATAGTTGGCAATCTTCGCGGTCCACGCCTCGAAGAATCGGGCGGTCGGGCCGAATGCGCCACAAGCAATGAACAGAGGTCCAAGACCGAGCACCAGATCCAGCAGCATCCTCGCCATCGTGACCTCGAAGGCCAGGACCATCAGGAAAATAGCTCCCCCCAGCCCCACGATGAATCCGCCGACGAGATCACCGATGCCTGCGACGATGCCGCTGACACTGAATCCTTCGTGCGTCGCCTTGTCGAAGTAGGCATCCATCACGATGTCAATCTGACGGTCGTAGCAGTCGAGGGTCTGGTAGATGGCGGACGCACTCGTACCGGTCACGCTGCTGCCACTCACCGTTCCGCAGCCGGGGTTGCCAGCACCGGCATTGGCCGCCGCAGTCTGGATCGTCTGGGCGAGGCCCGTCGTCGCCCCTTCGACTGCGGTGACGACCTGAGACTGATAGATGCCCGCGCCGAGCGCAAAGGCGAGCATGACGGCCACCTTCAGGCCACGCCACGCGAATGCAGGTACCGACTCATGAGCCTCGCCCCGCACGACGGCGAACCCGTACGTGATAATCCAGATCGTCAGGGCCGTCGTGACCACGGGCACCAGCGCGCTGGAGAGCGCTGAGGACACGTTCGTGACATACGTCGACATGCCATTCTCGAGCGTGCCGCCGACTGAAGTGAAAAGGCCGCTCATCGTGCACCTCTTCCCGACAGACGCCGGGCCGGCGCGTTGAGGGCGCCCCCGGTCGCACGACGCTTTGCCAGCCGCTCATGAAACACGGGAAGCCATGCCGCAGGATCGTCGCCCACCTCGGCGCGGATACCGTCGAGCAGTTCAATGTTGTCCGTCGTCCCCGACAGGACATCGAGCACGTCACCGAGCCCGGCGAGATCCAGCCTGCCGATGGCCGAACGGTGACCCTGCTTCACAAGGAACAGGCGGCTGTTCTCGCCGAGAGACCGGACGATGTTGAATTCGGCCTCGGTCAGTTTGAAGCCCTGCACGTAGTCGTCGTAGTCGGCGCGGGGGTTCGGCAGAAAGAAAAACGTCGCGGTCTGCTCGACCAGCGCCCGCGCGATGTCGCTTCGCAGCACATCGGCCGGGGACTGCGTATCAAAGATGCCCAGGCCGTTCTGCTTGCGGATCGTCTTCTGCTTGTCCTTTGCGAAATCCGTGAAGACCGGATCGCCTAAGCGCTTCCAGAATTCGGTCATCACATAGACAAAGCGCCGCCCGTCGATCAGGCTTTCGGTCAACTGCAGAAGGTACATCGTGACCGGCGTCGACACCTCCGGATCGTCGAGCAGTTCAGTATCATCGAATCCGAAGAGATGGTTCTGGGTGAAATCCAGCAGGTCCGACGGGTTGTCCAGCACCCAGCCGAGCCGGCCGCCGGCGCACCACTTCGTGAGCCGCGCATGCAGGCTGTTTTCGCCCACGGCGGGCAGCAGTTGCCGAACCATCGACAGGCGCCGGAGCCGCCGCTCCATGCGTGCGACCTCCCGCACGGCACGCGAAACATCGAGTTCGTCCTTCGCCGACAGCAGCGTGCCAGTGTCGACCAGCCGGCGCACCAGCCGCTCCCAGAAATCCAGCACCGCCTCATCGGGATCGAGCTGGAAGGGATTGAGTCCCGTCGGGACACCCCGTCGAAACACCGTGTAGCGACCTCCCATCGCCCGGATCGCGATCTCGGTGCCCCGGTCCTTGTCGTAGACGACGCCGGTGAGGCCATACTTCATCGCCATCGCGAGCAGGAACAGCTCCAGCACCGTCTTCCCGGCACCCGCCTGTCCGATGATCTGCGTGTTGGCGAGCGCCTTCTCGTCAGCGGACTCCTTCTTCTCCGGCGTGGCGTGGAAGTTCAGGTACAGCGGTTGCCCACTCGGCGTCTTCACGATCGTGATCGCCTCGCCCCACGGATTGCCATCGCGCTTGCCGGTCGCGAAGTTGTGCAGGCTCGCGAATCCGCAGAAGTTGCGCGAGGTGAGCTTCGCCTCGCGGGGCCGGTAGCGCCAGTTGCCAGGCAGCTGCGCGAACCAGGCCGCGTCCGCGACCAGATCGACCAGCGCAGTCTGGAAGCCCACGTCCGCGAGCTGCGTACGCGCCTTCGCCACGTGCCGCGCGACCTCATCCGGCCGGTCACCGAGCACGGCGAGCGAATAGTGATACTCACCGAGGACGAAATCACCATTGATCAGATCGTCCAGCGCCTGGTCCATTGCCTGGACCTGCGACACCGCCACGTCCTCGCCTGCAATCATCTGGTTGCGCTGACGCTCGAGTGCCTCTTTCGCCGTGGGACGGTCGAGGATCGTGAAGCTCTGGGTCTCGATGTATTCGAAATCGCCATAGAGCAGGCCGTCGAGCATCCCCGGCTCGGTTTCCTCGGGGTAGTCCTTCAGGTCGAGCAACGCCGCGTAGCGCGTCGCACCCGGCATGCGGATTTCGACCTTCTCGGTGCGGAAGAAAAGCCGCGACGTCGGCAGTGCGTCGGCGATGCGGCCAGACGGCACCGGCACCGGCTCCCATGCGGCGTTGACGAGATAGCCCAGGAACTCCAGTGCCGCGGAGAAACGCACGGGCCGCTGCGTGTAACGGACCGGCTTCCTGTAGACGCCAAGTGCCACCGGATCCCACGGCTTCAGGCCGGATTCGACCTGCGCGGCAAGCTCCGTCATCACTTTCAGGGCCTCATGCTGGTCCCGCCGGATATCATCGGAAGTGCGCCGCGCCGCCTGGCTGAAAAGACGCCCCAGGCGCGTGCGGCGCGGACGATACACGAGCGTCAGATACAGCTCGTTGGCCATCATCCGGTAGCCGGCAAAGCTCGCGTAGTAGCGCGTCGCGAGTTCCTGGCAGAACGGGTTGCCGTATGGTGTCGCGAAGTGGTCGGTCACCCGCCGGCGGATGCGGTGCGACCACAGGCCGACGTGACCACCCGGCAGGCTGCGCACGAGCTGGTTGAATCCTTCGTGACGCACCAGGATGTCAGCGGGGTCGGCCGCTTCGAAGGCGATGCCGGCGATCTTCCAGACACGCAGGTAGTCCCCTTCGCGCGTGCGGATCACGTAGTCATCCACATGCGACGAAAATGGCACGAAGTCCGCGAGCACCACCTCGCGTTCGGCCACCTCGATGAGTTGTGGCTGTGCGCTCATCTCAGCCTCTCCTCTTGACGCGGACCGGCACGTAGGCGTGCGCGCCCCAGAAGCGACGGTTGCGCTGGCGTGACACCATGCGAATGCGCAATGCGAACTGCGCGAGGCGCTGGTCGTCGTGGCGCGTAACCGAGCGCATCGTGACGAAGACGGGGATGAGGATCAGCACGATGCCGACACCCACCGGCGGACTTGCGAGCAGCGCCCAGATCGCAGGGATCAGGATGCTGCCGCCCACCATGAGGAACGGCACGAGCGGCACACCCCAGAGCATCGCGGGTCGCGTGCAGCCCTTGAAGACGGGATCCCTGAGTGGATTCATGCGCGGATTCATGTGCGCCTCCGCCTCAGCTCGTCGGGATCAGCATCGCCGCGATCACCGTGGCGCAGCCCACGAACAGGCCGCCGATGAACACGTTCGCAATGTCGCCAAAGCGTGCGTGCTGGAACATCATCTTGAAGCCCGCCCAGATGATCGAGATCGAGCACACCACCGCGCCCACGCTGAGCAGCGTGGTCTGGATCGTCGTGAGCAGCGTGTTGACCTGCGAGAGCTGCGCATATGCTGGTGTCGCCGTCAGCATCACCATGGACACAACCGAGAGGCTGCGCCAGACGTATCGCGCCGAACCGGGGGTCCGCAACTGCCGAGAAACCCGCCTGCATTTGATATGTAGTCCTGATTTCATGAATCACTCCTGTCACACGCGTTGTCCCTGCTTTCTCAGAACACCACAGCGCTTTCCTGTGTCATGTCGTCTGCCCGATCAGCCTTCCGGTCCGTCCTGCCGTCCGTGAGGGACCCGAAGCCAGCGCGACTACGAGACGGGTCGGATCGCGCGGCAGCCGGTCGGGAGGGAATGACGGGAATAGGCGAAACATCGGTAGCAATGGCCGGAACCTCCGGATCAGGCCGCGCTGCCTGGGCGACGACCCGCTGCACATAGCCCGTACGGAAGCCACTGGAAAAGTCGCCGCTCGCGTAGCACGAGAGTCCTGCGCGCAGTGCGTCCTGTGCCTGCGCGTGAGCCCCCGCATTTGCCCGCGTTTGTGCCTGCGTTTGTGCCTGTTTCGCGCGCTCGAAGCAGCCCTGGAGGATCGCTGCGCCCGCGGCAAGATTGCGGCACGGATCGAAAACGGTTTCAGGCGTCAGGCCGAGCCGGGCCCAGTTCGACCGGTTCACCTGCGCGAGACCGACGCTGTAATTCCACCCGGCGGCATCCAGCGCACGTGCTGTCGCTACGGCCTCATCAAGGCTCGCGGGCTGTCGCAGGAGGCCGCCATGCACCACCCCGATCGCGTACGGGTTGAAACCCGACTCGACGCGCACGATGGCCGCCATCGTGGCCGGCGCCACGGCAGGCGCGCACTGCTGTGCCAGGGTCAGGAATGCGGCGAGCGGTATCATTGGCCACCTCCCTGACCGCCCGAGTTTTCGTACTCGTGCTCCAGAAAGAGGCGCGCCGACTGTGTCGGGTCGTAGGACACCTGTGTGGTGCCGCCCCCGTAGAACTCCGTGATCGTGCGGTCGGCGCCTCTCGCGTCCCACCAGACCCGCGTGTACAGTGCCCCGTCGATCTCGACGTTGATCGCGCCACGCGCGTTGCACAGCAGCTCGCTCTGCTCGGGGCCACCCCAGTACAGCAGATCCTCGCGGCAGTAGCCGGCACCCGCAAAGACGTTCACCGCCGACGTTCCCTGTGAGCCGCCTGCGCCGAAGTCGCAGGTCGGAAAAGGGTCGCCGTGGCGCAAGGCCGCCCACAGTTTCTCGACTGGCGGAACGCACTCACCGTATTGTTCAGGACCACCCGGATTGGACAGGCACAGGATCACCTGGCAGCCCCAGTCATCGGCGCGGGCAGTGCCCGGCGCCAGGATTGATACGCCGACGAATGCAGCGATGACGCTCGACCAGCGACGCAACGCCCGCAGCAGCGCGCGATCGGGGCCCGCAAAATCGAATGAGATGGCAGCGTCATGCATCGCACACCTCCGCATCGCCAAGGCCGTGCACCGCATCGTTCCCGATTGCATCAAGCCACCGTGTGAGCACATTCAGACAGGCGGTCACCGTCCGCGACGCTTCGGCTACCCCGACGTCCAGCGCGGTAGCATCGCCGTGCGGCACCAGGCGTTGTTCAATGCGCCCGACGGAGCTCAGACGCGGCAGCCACGCGTATCCGTGGGGAAAGGCCGGGTCCGCGATCAGCCATTCACACAGCGTCGTTTCCATCATCTTCACCCACGCCTCTTCCATCGGCGAAGGAACATCGACAACCGGCAGAAGGCCGGCAAAGCGCAATGCCGGATTCAGTCGCGCGCGGACATTGCGGATTCCGTATGTACCATTGATGACGGCGGACGCGCATTCGATACATTCCGGCGACATCGAGAGAGGGCTCAGCACCGCATCCGCCAGCGCCTCCGCACAGACAGCGCGCAGGTCCGGCAGGACGGGCGCATCGATCAGGCACACGTCGAACCACGGCGCCACGGCAGACAGCAGGTGACGAAGGTTCGCGTAATAGCGGGTGCGTGCGGGATCATCGGGCGAGTGCAGAGCGTCGATGGCGTCGGCGCTGAGGACGCGAAGGCACCCACCCCTTATCGGGTTGGCGCACTCAGGCAGATCCGGCGCACGGTTGCCGGAACCTGTCGTGTCATGTCCGCGGCCGGCGAGCATCTGTGCGCAGCGCGGCGGCTCAGCCAGGTCCAGCACGAGCACGCGCCAGTGGCAGGTGAATTGCAGGTGGCGGGCGAGCAGACAGGTCAGTGTCGTCCTGCCTGAACTGCCTTTCGCCGAAATGATCAGAAGCGATTTCATGGCTCATCGTCCTCAGCCGCGCCCGCGGTCGATGAACCTGCGAAAAAAGAACCCGCGGCGCCAGGGAGGCTGACCGCGGGCTCAACGGGGGATCATTGCATCGGCGCCAGAAAGCAAAAAAGCCTGCAGATGCAGGCTTTTTGCGAACGCGTCTCGGCACACCACGTCGTCGCACAGACATCGAACTGCGGGGCCGCTAACGCGTACTCGGTCGTGCGTGGCACGTTGACCGGATCAGATTGTTGGCTTCAATGTAGGCGGGCGCGCGACGCTATGCAAGTACCTTCAGGCGCCCCGCCATCCATGCCTTTACCCACGTGTTCCCAGGTGTTCCCACGGCGTCCCAAAAAAATTTTCACATCCGCACCTTCACCCTGAAGTTCCCTGCTGCAGCGGCGTCGCTCACCGGCACAACGTGCCGGCTGCGCACCCACCCGAACCGGATCGGCGATGCGCCCACTACTTGCCCCGTCCTTGGGAGATTAACTGCCTTCACGATCCGGGTTCCCGCCATCCAGGACCCGTGCGAGCGCGGCCCGTGCTGCGGCGAGTTCCAGCTCAAAGCATTGGGCGGGGCGCCGCGGAATACGCAGTCGCCGGCAGACCACCTCCCGACGCGCATGCCAGAGATAGACCATGCGCAGCATATCGCGATGGCGGACATGGAGTGTCTGCCAGGCCTTCGTGATACGCGCCGCATCGACCGGATCGTAGGCGCCGCGCGATGCGTTGCCCCAGTTCTCCAGCCGCCGGCGCAGGGGTGCCGAAGCGAGATCGCGACTCATGGCGTGCCCCCCATGTCGTCGCGCGCTGGCACAGACGCCCGGTAGCGCACGGGATTTTCCAGAAACTGTTCAATGTCCGCCGCGCGCCATCCCACCAGGCGACCGCCCAACGGCACAGCCTGTGGAAATGTTCCCGCCTGCATACGACGGTAAATCGTTGAGCGCGACAGCCCCGTTCTCTCTTCGACCTGCTTGCGGCGCAGGATCCTGTGCGCCTCACTGTTCGCGATTGACATGGTCTTCCCCCAGGAAAGATGCCGGTCTGGTGTTGCCGGTACATGGGGGCATTCAAGCAGCAGTCGGGCCCCTCCTCCAAACCCGTCTTATCGACGGGAAGCTCCCGTCGGGCATCGCGAACGACGCGGGGCAACGCGTAACGTATCAGGGAACGCCGGCGATGATTATCGCGGCCAGTCTCACGAACGCAGAGCGTAGAATGACCAGCACCAGACGTATGGCGGTAGTCCGGCAAAGGTCGTACCCTCGCACCAACCAGGAGAGACATTCGTGCTGTCTTCCGATGAATGGCAAAAGCGTACCGTTGACGAGGGCGCCGTGCGCTGCCCGGCATGCGACACGCCGAATGTTACGATGGGGGCTTGTGCGGTGGGTGCGTACACGGTCTACCAGGAGTATGTGTGTGAAGACTGCGGGTACGAATTCCAGGCCATGTTTGGTCTGATCGGGTGCGTGCCTGGAAGCAATAACGAGGACGGCAACGCCTGAGGTATTGTTCCGCCAGAAAGCGAGTGAGCACCCCGGCATGGAACCCCGGATACGGCTACAGGCGCACGCGTCGCGGGCCTGCAAGTCACTGGAGCGCGCGCGTCCGGAGCGATTTAACTGCGCCTCAGAGGAAATCGCCAGCGACGTCGCGCGACCGGGCGCCCTGGCTTCCCGAGCGTGGGCACACGACATGCGCTACAGAGATTTTTCGTCATGCGCCGACTGCCCTCGCGACGCGAGTGCGACACGTTGCAACGCGCCGCTGGGATCCGAGGCGTCATCCGCCGCTTTATGGAAGGATTCCGATGCGCCGACCTGCCAGTTTGGTCACCGGTCTTCCGGGCATGCCAGCATGCTGGTCAGGGCCAGCTAGAACTTCATCCTGATGCCCGCACCCAGGCTGTTGCCTGACGACACACTGGTCATCGTGTCGTACCGCCACGCGGCGTAGACATCCGTGCGTTTCGAGAGCGGGTAGTCGTAACCGAGCACCACTGTCGACCAGCGGATATCGGCGCCCTGTGCAGGCCGCCGGAGCGTTCCCGCCCAGGACGCCAGTATGCTGCCCGTGCCGACCTGCGCGCTCGCCCCCACCTGAACGGTATCGTCGGTGAGGTCATTGTTGTTGGTCACCCGTTCGTACTGGAGATAGAGCTTCACTGCCTGCAGGCGATAGGCCGCTCCGGCCATCCACGCTGTCTGCTCCGTGGCGCCGTTCAGGAATAGCGATGCAGTGTGAAGACTCTGGACTGCGGCGGTCGCCGAGAACGGCCCCGCGAAGTACAGCACGTTCGCGCTATAGTTCGCCTGTCCGGCGTGGCCCGCGATGCCTGCATTGCTGTACAGCACACTTCCTGTCAGACCGCCCACCTCCGGCGACTGGTAGACGATCGAGTCGTCAATCGCCGTATCGCTTTGCACGGACGCCGCGCCCATGGCGGAACCCAGAAACGTGTGGACCACCATGGGCGAGAAGACGAACGAGTTGCCGAACGGGTTGAACAGCAGCGTGGAGACGAACAGCAGTGAATCATTACGCCCCAGCGTCACCTGACCAAATTGCCCGCTCAGGCCGACGAATGCCCTGCGCCCAAAGAATGACTGCCCGTCGTACGCGCCTGACTGGCCACTGTTGATCCGGTAAAAGCTTTCGAGCGTGAAAATCGCCTTCATGCCACCGCCCAGATCCTCGGCGCCCGACATGCCCCAATACGATGTCGAGAGCCCGCCCGAGCCCACCTGCCACGCGTTGCCCGCCGAGCCGGGCGTACGCACCACCCCGGCAAATGCATCAGCCAGCCCATAGAGAGAGACCGACGACTGGGCGTGTGCGGCGCCCACTGTGACGCATAACGACAGCGCTGTCAGCCCCTTGCTCCATCTTCCCCGCACATCCCTGCCCATGTTTTTCTCCTTCATCGCTTGTGAGTGTTCGTTTGATGTGTGCCTGCCTGACGGCACGGCTTATCGCCGCGCGTCACCCCGGCCTGACGCGTGCGAGCGGCCTGCCGCGCTCGGCGAGCGCAATGGCAATCAGCAGCTCGTCCGGTGCTGGGGAGTCAGGTATGCAGAGCGACACCGTGTCGAAGTGGTCGAAGCTCCACATGTCCGTGACGCCGTGCAAGGGAATATCGACGCAGGCACCAGGGGGCCCGCGCTTCGTGACGGATGGCATGATCGAGGACGCGCCAGGCAGGCAGTCGCGCACCGCCTTGCCGAGCCGTGGATGCAGCAGCGCCGCTCCCCATTCGAGCGGTGTCGCTGTGCCCAGGAGCGCGGCCTTCCCATAACCCTGGATGGCTTCCCCTGTACAACCGAGCGCAAGCAGCGCCCGTGCGGTGAGCATCTGGCCGAGATCGGCGCCCGTCGCATAGAGCGCCTCAAGCTCGCCGGCAATATCCAGGTCAGTCGGCTTCAGCACCGCCGCAGCCACTACCTGACGGTGCGGTGGGGCCACCGGCATGCCGAGTTCCGCGCGCCGTTCAACGAGATTGACCACGATCCGCGCAATCTGGACGTTCATGGCGCGATCCCCGTGCCGTCCGGAAGCTGCAAATCCGGTCCTGGTGCCGGAAAATCCCCTCTCGCCAGTTCGTATGCGCGCGCTGCCCGCAGGACCAGGGCATCGCTGCCCCGACGCCCGATGATCTGCAGGCCGGTGGGCACATCCCCCGCGAATCCGCACGGCACGGATATCGCAGGCACGCCAGCCTGGTTGCACCATGCAGTCAGCAGCGGTGCTTTGCGCAGATGGCCGGGCAAGCCGGGCACCGGAGGTGGCCCGCAATGAAACGTCGGCGTGATCAGCAGGTCGTAACGCTCGAAGAACGTTTCCATCGATGCGCCGAGGGCGTGACGGGCAAGCAGCGCATCGACGAATGTCGCGGTGTCGATCCGGGTTCCTGCATCCGACAGTGCCATCAGATCAGGATCAAGCAGCGTCCTGTTGGCTGCCTCCATATGCCGCACACGCTGCGCGAAGAACACGGACCACTGGACCGAATGCATGCGGCCATTGCCGTAGTAGTCCGCGATCGGCGCGACGTCAGTCTGGATGACCGTCGCGCCGAGTGCCCCGAACGTGCCCACCGCCCTCTCGACACACGCCGCAATCTCCGGCGTCACCGAGACACTGTCCGGGGCGGGGCACCAGGCGATCCGCAGACCCGCTACACCATCGTCCAGTCCGGCGGAATAGCCAGACGGACTCCCGGTTCCAGGAGGGCTGTCGTCGTTCGCGCAGGTCATCGCATCGAGCATCAACGCTGTATCGCGCACGGTTCGCGTAATCGGGCCGAGCGTGGACAGTGCAGTCCACGACGCCGCATTGCCCGCCGGCACCAGCGCGAACGTAGGCTTGAACCCGACCACACCACTCCAGCAGGCCGGAATCCGGATAGACCCGCCCCCATCGGTCGCAAGCGACAGCGGGCCCATGCCCAGCGCAACCGCGACCGCCGATCCGCCGCTGCTGCCCCCAGGCGAGAGCCGCGTGTCCCACGGATTGCGCGTCGCCCCTGTCAACGGACAGTCGGTGACGATCTTGTTGCCGAACTCGGACGTCGTGGTCTTGCCAAACGGTATGGCGCCCGCATGCCGCAACCGTGCTACGGCCGGCGCATCGACGCTCTCGCGGTCCGGCGAAGCGGTCCATGACCCATGCCGTGTCGGAAAACCGGCCACGGTGACGAGATCCTTGACCGATACCGGGACGCCATCAAGCGGACCGCACGGCTCGCCCCGCATCCATCGGCGCTCGGCCTCGCCGGCGGCCGACATCGCCCCTTCCTCGTCGAGAGCGCAGAAGGCGTTGACCACCGGATCGAGTTTCGTGACCCTGTCCAGTACCGCGCACATGACCTCCACAGGCGAGAGGCTGCGCTGCCGGAAGCCGGCAACCAGCTGAGTCGCATTCAACATGAAAATTTCGCTCATTTTGCAGTCCTTATTTCTTTGCACGAACAATTCCGAAGCGTGGCGAGAAGACGTCTATCCTTCACAGACCGGCATAACCGGGCCCGTGGATTCCAGGATCGAAAAGCTGTTATCGGCAAGGGCCTGGCCGATCCGCGTCTGGCAAAGCACATGACCACCATCGCGACTCACGCCAGTCTTGCCACGTGGAAGTGCTACTGACACGCCCGACAACGCGGCCTTGACACGAGCAGCATCAACACTTCCCGCCGCCCGGACGGCTTCGGCGAAAAGACGAACACCCGCATAGGTGTTCTCACCATGCGGCAGCACCACGGCATAGCGCCCGAGCCTCGGATCGCGTGCATCGGCGTAATGCGCCGTATAGCGTGCGAGGAATGACTGGTTTTCCGGGTTGTCGATGCTCATGAAGTACGACGACACGCCGATCGTTCCGGTCGATGCACCTGTGGTTGCGATCGAGAGGGATTCGTGTGCGATATCCGTCACCAGTTGCGGTTTCATCGCAAACGACCGGTACTGCTTCACGAACGTCACCGGGTCGTCCCCGATGCTGTGCCACACTATCTGCGGATTAGCACTGGCGACCTGTTGCAGGACGGCCCCGTAGTCGCGCGTGCCGAAGGGCAGCCAGAAGACGTCGAGGAACTTCCCGCCGTGGCGCGCCACCGCCGCCTGCAACTGCGGGATCAGCACCTTCCGGTTGCTGCCGATGTCCGAGACGACTGCGCAGACGGACTGTCCACCGCCGCGCATGAGCCACGCAATGAGTGGCTCGATGCGCTGGCTCGCGGCGAGGCCTGTCGTGAGCAGTTGCGGGTCGCACCGCCCCTCGTCGAAGTTCGGATAGACGATGAGCTTTCGCGCTGCCCTCGCCGCCTGAAGGGCCGCCTCGCGCTCCGACGGCAGCACCATGCCCGTGATCATCGCGACGTCGTCGCGCATAAAAAGCTGCCGCGCCTTCTCCAGCGTCACGGCTGTCGACATCTGCGTGTCCTCGACGCTTAGCTGCAGCGGTCGGCCAAGCAGTCCACCTGCCGCGTTGATCTCGTCCACCGCAAGTGCGGCGCAGTTACGGTTGGTCTGTCCCACGCGTGTCAGGGGACCGCTGAGTGGCGCGAGCAGGCCGATCTTCAACGGCTCGGCGCCACGCGCGAACGGAGAGACAGCCGATGTGGCGAGGGATGCCGCTGCGCCGAGCAGCACGGTTCGGGAAAATTCACGTCGGTTCATGCGTCTTCTCACTCGATTCACTGAATGTTTTGTTGATGGAATTCCGGCGCGTTGTCCGTCGCCGGAGACAGATAGCGCGCAAGCGGGTGTTCGCCCCTCCCGCTGTGTCGCGGCTCAACGGCGCCGGCATGCACGAGCCGCCCGTTGCTGAGCACGATGCAACGGCGTGCGCTTTGAACGACCAAGTCGAGGTTCTGTTCGACAAGGAGCACCGCCAGCTTCGAACGGCCGCAGAGCTCGGGAATCACCTCGCCGATACGCTCGACCAGATTGGGCTGCACGCCATCGGAGGGCTCATCCAGCAGGAGCAGTTTTGGACGGCCGCACAGGGCGCGTGAGATAGCGAGGACCTGCTGCTCGCCACCCGAGAGCGTGCCGCCCTGCTGCGACAGGCGCGTCTTGAGCACCGGGAAGTAATCGAATACCTCATCGAGGATGTCCGCCCCACCGGCGGCCTGCGTACCCATCAGCAGGTTCTCCCGCACGGTCAACTTCGGGAAGATCCATCGCCCCTGCGGGACCAGACCGATACCCCGGCGTGCAATCTCATGTGTACGCAGGCCGGCCACCGACTGCCCCAGGAAAGCGACCTGTCCGCTCACACGAGGCAGCAGCCCCATGACAGCCTTCACCAGGGTGGTCTTGCCCGCGCCATTGCACCCGAGCACACCGACCACCTCGTTCGGCAGCACGTCCAGCGAGAGGTTATGGATCACATCCACATCGCCATATCCGGCGCACAGGTTTTCAATGCGCAGCATGTGTCGCTCCCCTGCCCAGATAGATGCGTCGGATCTCCTCGTCACCAGCGATCTCCGCATACGATCCGCGCCGGACCACCTCCCCCCGGTGCATCACCCAGGTCTCACATGCGAGGGACTGCACAAAGCCGAGGTCGTGTTCGATGGCGAGCACCGCGCATCGCTCACGCAACCGATGAATGAGGCGCACCAGCCGCTGCGCGTCCTTCGCGGACAGTCCGGCCGCGGGTTCGTCGAGCAGCAGCAGTGCGGGCTGGCACATGATCGCCATGCCGATTTCGAGCCACTGCCGCTCACCATGCGGCAGATGCGATGCGAGCTCGCCCGCCTGCCCGACCAAACCCACCTCCTCCAGCACCGCGTCGGGATCGGGCATCGACGTCGCCCGGTAAGCCGCGACGCCAAGACCCGCCACCACCAGGTTGTCGCGCACCGTCATTGTGAGAAAGGTGTTGGTTCCCTGGAACTTGCGCACGACGCCGCGCCGGCAGAACGCGTGCATCGGACGGCCGGTCATCCGCTTACCATCGAGATACAGTTCGCCGGATCCGGGGGCAATCGCGCCTGAGAGCAGGCCGACAAGCGTGCTCTTGCCCGCGCCGTTCGGGCCAATCACGCACAGCAGATCGCGTCGCGCGATGTTGATGTCGACGCCCGCCACGGCGTTGATTCCACCGAACGCGCGTGACAGGTTGGTGCCCTGTAGAAGCTGGCCATCCATTACCGTTCCTCCGGTGCATGTCCCGCGCGGTGAACCGGCGGCCTGCTCCATACCGCTCGACCAGCCCGACGCGCAACCGCCAACAATTCATGGAGTCGCAGTCCGTTCGGCATGAACAGCACGCAGGCGAGAAACAGACCGCCGAGGATCAGGGGCCAGCCGTCCGTGCTGTAGCTGGAGACGGTCTGCCTGAGCAGTGTCAGAACGACCGCGGCGGCGACGGGTCCACCAATTCTTCCCCGGCCGCCGATGGCCACCCAGAGGATGACTTCGGTCGCGAGCAGCGGCGAGAACACGTCCGGGGCCACCACCCCCGAGCAGGCCGCCATCAGCGCGCCGGCGATTGCGGCAAGCGCCGCCGAAGCGACGAAGACGAGCAGCAGGTGAAGCGACGTGTGATAACCGCACGCCTTTGCGCGCCACTCGTTGGTGGCGATCGCATCAAGCACCTTGCCGTAGCGGCCGCGGCACACGAGCCATATCAGGCCAGTCGCGGCAAGCAGCACAACAGCTACCGTGTACCAGGAGGCGCGAGGACCGCTCATGTCGAACGTGTGGTTGGCCACGCTGAATGACAGTCCCGGGATGCCCAGGATGCCCGTGTCGCCTCCGGTAACCGACTGCCAACTGACGGCGAGCTGCTGGGCGACGATCAGCACGGCCAGACTGATGATGGCGAAGAAGTGGAGCCTTACCCCCGCAAAGAGCAGGAAATAGCCAATCACGGCGGCGACAGCCGCAGCGCAGACCACACCCGCCGCCAACCCGGTCACGGATGCATGTCCGAACTGCATGGTCGTAATGGCAAATCCGTAGGCGCCGAGACCCAGGAACGTGGTGTGCCCGAGCGTGAGCACCCCGGCCCGTCCCCAGAGCAGGTCATAGCTCAATGCGAGGATCCCCATGACCAGTGCATCGCGCACCGTCGACAGCAACCAGGGACCGGCAAAAAAAGGCACGAGCGCCGCGGCGACCACCGCCACGCTCCACATCAACAGCGGCGAAACATCCCTGGGGCCGAGGGCGGTCTGTGCGAACCAGAGCCGCAGACAGCCTGCGTGTTTTCCGGACATACGCTTTATCCTTTTCCGAGAAGCTGATGGGCCGCGCTGAATCCTGGAATCAGCCCTTGCGGTCTGAACCGGATCACCACAATGGAGAGGACCAGCACCACAGCCGAGGCGAGAGAGGGATCGACGCGATAGCTCAGTAACGTCTCGGCAGTGCCGATGACTGCGCTGCCCAGGATGCTGCCCGCGATCGATCCGATGCCGCCCAGCACGATCACGAAGAACGCCTTGGCGAGATAGGAGACGCCCAGATGTGACTCCACCGAAACCATGGGCGCAATGAGCACGCCAGCGAGCGAGGCGAGCGCCGCGCCGCCGCAGAAAGCAATGCGATTCAGGCGCTGGGTGTCGATGCCGGTGGCCTCGGCCATCGCCGGGTGCTGGATCACGGCACGCAACTGGGTACCAAAACGCGTGCGGGCGAACAGCAGCCAGCACCCTGCCGTCACGGTCAGCGCGACGCCAATCACGAAGATCCGGTAGGCCGGATAGCTTCCGCCCGGGACCGGGACGGCCCCGCTGAACGGGGCGTACACGAGCATCGGCTGGGTGCCAAAGACGAGTTCCAGTGCCTTCTGCAGGATCAGGCTCACCGCATAAGTCGCGAGGAGCGTGTCCAGTGGCCGGTCATAGAGCAGCCGGATGATGAAACGCTCGAGGCACCATCCAAGGGCTGCCCCGACAGCGGGCGCGACGAACAAGGCAAGCCAGAAAGCCTCCTTCCCGCCGACTGCCTGCGCGATGGCTAACGCGTATGCGCCGATCGTGACCCACTCGGCATGTGCAAGGTTCACGATGTCCATCATGCCGAAGACGACCGCGAGCCCAAGCGCCACCAGCATCAGAATGCTCACGTACCCCAGAATGTTAAGAATCGTCGTCATATGAATAAGTCCCGGTCTTCATATCTGCGGAGCTGTTACCCCGCGCGTGTAATTGGCAAACGGGCCGTATTGCGGCACCTTCCTCACAGCCAAGAATTTCTTAGGTAGAAGACTAAGAAACTCTTAGTAAAAATGGCAAGCAATTCCCAGAGACTCGCAGGATGCCGGTTAAGCACACGACATCCTCCGTTTTTGCCAGACGCCTGAAAGAGGCACGGATACGCGCGGGCCTGACCCAGGAGCAGCTCGGTATCAATGCGGGAATCGACGAATTCTCCGCCAGTGCCCGCATCAATCAATACGAAAGAGGCAAGCACCTGCCCCACCTTTTGATGGGGCAACGTCTGGCCAGGGCGCTGCACGTCCCAACGTCTTTCCTCTACGAGGAGGACGATCTGCTCGCCGATCTGCTCGTAACTGCGGCCCGGCTCACGCGGGGAAAAAAGAAGATCCTCCTCGCGAATGCCGAGACGCTGAGACAATCAGCGTCCTCCAGGGCGACAAAACCAAGTAATGTTTAGCCTTGCAACTAAGAATTACTTAGTAAAATCCCTGAGCGAATCCGGGACACTCGCCGGATGTCGCGCGATACACCCACTTCTGATGCCGTCTTCCCTCGACGCCTGAAACAGGCGCGACTGCGCTCGGGCTTGACCCAGGAGCAGCTTGGCATCCACGCCGGTATCGACGAATTCTCAGCCAGCACCCGCGTCAACCAGTACGAAAAGGGCAAACACACCCCTGCCATACAGACCAGCCAGCGTCTGGCGCGAGCACTCCTTGTCCCCACGGGCTTCCTCTACGAGGACGACGATCTGCTGGCGAACCTGCTGGCAATCGCCGGCAGGCTCAGCAAAGAAAAGAAGAGAGCCCTCCTCGCCAGCGCCGAGAAGCTGGCCCAGGAATAAACTAAGATTTCCTGAGTCTCCGGACCAAACTCAGACGGCGCCATAACTGACGCCCTCGCCGGATCGCAGCATTAGCCTCGATTGATCAACAACCCGTGTGAACCGCTTGTGCCGCAAAACCACGACGCCCTTCAAACTTGCGTCACGTATCAAGCCGAGACTACCGGTCACTGGCAGCGGGCTCGCGTGACGATTTGTGATCATAAAATTACGTCCACAGAATCTGGATGTCAACGCCAAATAATCGCTCGTTTACCCTGATTTTTCACCACTTCGAGATCACTTGACATGAGCGAGCCTCACATCTATGGTCTATTTATGATGATTAATTTGGAGACAACATGGGCGATGACATCTGCGATCTGACAGCGCAGGAGCTTCATGCGCTTTATAAAACAGGCGGCACCTCCCCCGTGGAGGTCATGCAGGCCGTACTCCTGCGCGTAGAACAGCTCGATCCCGCCGTGAATGCCTTCTGCCAGATAGCAGCGGATGCACTCGACATGGCCCGTGCGTCCGAAACACGGTGGTACCGCAAGCGCCCGCTTGGGCCGCTGGATGGCGTGCCGGTCAGCATCAAGGACAACGTTGCTGTCGCCGGACTAGCTACCCGATACGGTTCACGCGTCACCGACGAAACGCCAGCGCTTGATGACAGCCCGTGCGTAGCCCGGCTCCGCGAGTCCGGTGCGATCTGCTTCGCCAAGACCACCCTGCCCGATTTCGCCCACAAGATCGTCACCGATAGTCCGCTTACCGGAGTCACGCGCAATCCCTGGGATACCGACCGTACTCCCGGCGGAAGTAGTGGCGGAGCCGCCGCGGCGGTCGCGCTTGGCATGGCGCCCGCAGCAATCGGTACCGACGGCGGTGGATCGATCCGGATTCCAGCCGCGTTCACTGGCACATTTGGTTTCAAGCCGAGCTTCGGACGCGTTCCGCATGCGCCACGCGGGCCGTTCGGGCTGTTGAGCCACGTTGGCCCCATGACCCGCTGCGTGTCTGATGCCGCACGCATCCTGACCGTCATCAGCCGCCCTGACAGCCGCGACTGGTACGCCTTGCCGTTCGACGCCAGCGACTATGAACTTGGCCTCAAGTGCAAGCCAACACCAGGCGGTGTCCGCATAGCGTACAGTCCGTCCCTGGGCCTCGCTGTCACGCCCGAAACCGCCGTCCACGACGGGCTCATGCGTACGGTCGACACGTTCCGTGAGCTTGGCGCCAGGGTTCAGGCGCAAGATCCGCCGGGTATCGCTCGCTGTAACGCGATCCACTCCACCATCTGGCCAGCCTGCTGTCGCCAGCTCACCGAAGGCATGGCTGACGGAGGCGCGACGCTCGATCGGTCATTGCAGGCCTATTCTGATGCGGGCGCGGCAATATCGCGCGAGACGTTGCTTGGCGCCCTCATAGAAAGAGGGGAGATCGGCGCCGCTGTCAACGCGTTCTTCGAGCGGTACGATCTTGTCATCTGCCCGGTGTATCCTCGAGTGGCCATGCCGCTTGCGGAACTCCCAGCCAGCGACGGGCTGTTTCCCCATTTCACTGCCTGGTGCAACCAGCTCGGTCTTCCTGCGGCAAGCGTCTACACGGGCACCACTTCAGAAGGGCTACCGGTCGGGATACAGATCGTCGGCGGCCGTCATGCCGACGCGCTTGTGCTCTGGGCAAGCCACATCCTCGAACTCGCGCTCGGACGCGCTCCGCTAGCTGAGCTAGCGCGCACGCTTTCCTCATCCATTATTGGCCGCAACACGCACTGACACTACACGCCGGCCCGGATATCCGGACCGGCTGTCCGCCGTGCCACACGCGGTATCACGAAGCGCCCTTCCTGCCCGCGTGCAGACCAAGGTCTGAATCCAGTACCAGCTTTTGCCGCAAGGCTGCATGCACTTTGCGAAGCTGCGCCTCCGCTTCTTCCATGTGAGTCGCCATAAGCTTCTCGACGGCCCTTGCGTCCCGGCGCCTCGCCGCATCAAGGATCGCACGATGAGCAGCGACCGTCTGCCGACCAAACGCCTGATAATCATCTTGCGTCACATTTCCCGCAACGATCACTAGGCTATGCAGCATCTGGTTGATGATCTGGCAGGCGCACCGAAGGAACGCGTTCGGATTGGCCCCAGCCAGCACGTCATGAAAACGGATGTCCTCCTGGCGCTGATCGAGGGCACGTTCATGACTCGCGGCGAATGGCTCGCACACCTCCACGCTGCGTTCGAGCGACTCCATATCCGCGTCCGTCAGATGCTCCACGGCGCCCGCCGCAAGTAGCGGCTCCAGCACACGCCGCACGGCATAAATGTCCTCAAGGCTGATGCTCTCGAAAAACAGGTAGTTCTGCAGTGACTGGAATGCGCGGGCGAGCGGTACGCGTGTAATCGTCGCTCCGCCGTCCGGCCCGGTACTCAGACGCACAAGTCCCTGTACCTCCAGGGACTTGAGAGCTTCCCGCATCGAGCCGCGGCTGACGTTGAACATTTCCTGAAGCTCCGCCTCCTTGTTCAGTCGCATGCCGGGACGCAGCTTTCCATCGGTAATCCAGCTCTTGATGAGCTCGGCCACCTGATCTCCCCGCTTGGTCGTACGCGGGCCCTTGTTGTCTGGCTGAAGCAACGGTTTTTTCTCTGTCGTCTGTTTTCGTGCTGCCATACGTCACACCCGTAGTTGGCCATCATCGTTTGGTCTGAAACGTCATTATCGGTCATCCGCTGCCGCGTGATCGCCCCAACGTCCCCACAAACGTCCCGATACAACACCCTCCTAGTGTTCGGAGGTGACGCCCCCCGCCCTCATACCTACCCTCATTGCCATACGAAACGCAAACCTCATCCGTGGGGTCGCGCGAATTTCGGTCCTGGGCGCTGATTCGCCCACCTGGGAGAAGTCGTCATGACGCGAGATGCACAGACGTCACAGCAGGCTCACACGATCGACGACATCAGCACAGCGCTCGCCGATCGTGGGCTCGATCTCGACCTGCTTGCCAGGCGTATGCGCACCGCCAGTCCGGAATCGGACGCAACCGGCGAGATCGCCGGTCCTCCCTGGCGTGCCGATGACGTAAGCGCCCTGAACATGAACCTCGTACCCGCTCGGTACGGCGGCTGCCCGGCGCTGGAATCCCTCATGGCACAGGTAAAGTTGATGGCCTGTCTCGGGGAGGCCGACGCAAGCCTCGCGCTGGCATTGCCGGGCCCGGGGCTCGCCATGCCGCCTGTCGTTGCCCTCGCCTCGACGCAACAGCAGGCCCGGTTCTTCCAGCCGTTCCAGTCCGGCACGCCACGCTGGGGCGCTTTCGCCATCACCGAGCCAGACTGCGGTTCGGACGCAACTGCCATGCGCACCAGTGCACGAAAAACCGGTCGCGGCTGGATCCTGAATGGCACCAAGTGCTTCATCACGAACGGTGCGCGCGCCGACTGCGTGATCACGTTTGCAACGATCAACCGGCAGATGGGTCGCTATGGGATCCGCGCATTCCTGGTGGATTGCAATACACCGGGATTCACAGTGTCGCGCATCGAACGGATGGCAGGCCTGCGCGCGACCCAACTCGCCGTGCTCTCCTACGCCGACTGCGAACTCACCGATGATGCGCTCCTTGCCCGCGGCGACGAAAAGCCGCTCGATGACGCCTTCTCGGGTGCACAGCGATCCTGGGACTATTTCAGGCCACTGCTTTCCGCCGTCATGGTCGGCACCTGCCGGCGGGTGCGCGCGGACCTTGCGGCCTGGTTCGATGCGGGCGGCACGCCCGCGGACAGGCATCGCAGCGTGGCGAACGTTGAGGCGTGCCTGCTCGACATTGACCGCCAGATTGCGGCCGCATGGCTGCTCTGTCACTGCACGGCCTGGAAGACGGATCGCGGCATCGCGACATCCATGGATTCATCCATGACCAAGGCGTTTGCCTCGCGTGTCGCCGCACGGGTCACACGTGCGGCACTGGACCTCGCCGGTATCGACGGAATCATTGCCTGTCCGTCACTTGAGCAGGCTTACCGGGATGCCAGGGCATTCGACATCATGGAAGGTACCGGCGAGCTGCAGCGACTCATGATTGCGCGGGCAGCCCAGCGATCGACGTCGCGTCCGTGGGACATCGCGGCACCGCCCGGCAGCTACCCCACCACACCTGACTCATCGCCTGACAACGCCAACGCTCATCAATCCGGGCAGGAGACATCTCATGACGCATGACACGCACAGCCCCGAGCGCGAAGAAATCGCAGCCACCATCCGGTCATGCCTGGTATCGGCCATTGGCAGCACCATGGCTGCGGACCTGATCGCCGACGACACGAACCTGTTCGACGTCGGCATCGACTCCATGAACATGACGGACCTGCTCCTGCAGCTCGAGCAGCGTTTCGGCTTCACGCTCGCACCGGAGGATCTTTCGGCCGATCTGTTCATGCGTTTCGCCAACCTCGTCGCCTTCGTGGAATCCCATGTCCGCCGCAACTGACGCCGTTCGCCAGCGGCCATGCATCATGGCCACGGCCCGGTATGTACCGGCGGTGCGCGCGCGGCCCGACGTTGCTTCGCAGTACCCGGCGATCCCTTCATCCGCACGTGAGGCCGTCATGCGGTCAGTCTATGCCGATACGCTGCGCTGGCGCCCTAAGGTGGATGCAGCGCCCGTCCATGATTCAGCGAGCCCGCTGAGCACCGCGATGCCGGAGTACGTCGCCTGCGAGCAACGCCTCCTGCTCTCCGAGATGGCATCGATGGTCACAAGGGAAACCATGCGCCGGTCTCGCGGGAAGGACAACCTCCCGCCGTATCAGGTCATAGTCTGTGCGACAAGTTTTGAGGACGATCTCGCGCTATCGTGCGCGGGTCGGCTGCACAGCGAGCTGGGATCGACAGGTGTGCCGTTCGCGATTGGACAGCTGCAGGGCGTCTCTTTCTTTCTTGCGCTGCAGATGGTGTCCGACATGATGGCCAGCGACGAGCGCATGCGCAGTGCACTGATCGTCGGCGCTGAACGCTGGCTGCCGCCCTTCTCCCGGACGGTCGGGACGCTCACCGCATTGGGTGACGGTGCAGCCGCCGCACTGGTCATGCGCCAGGCGGGACCCGCATGGCGCCTGCTCAACGTCATCGTCCACACGCCCGGCCTCCCAATCCCGTCCCCCGATATGTGTGTCGACGAAGCGGTCCTGGTCGAAGTCATCGGGCAGACGTGCACACAGGCAGGCCTGAACCCCACGGAGATCAGCTGGGTCGTGCCCCCGCGCATCAATACCACCCTGGCATGCGACGTCAGCGCAGATGCCCGACTTCCTGTGTGGCGAATGTGGTACCCCGAACCGGGCGACATCGGATATCTGTGTGCCGCAGACGCCCTGGCGCAGCTCCACGTGTTGCTGCAATCGGTTGCTCCGACGGACGGGCAACGCATCCTGCTTTGGGGGACCGGCTTCCAGGGGCAGGCCGGCTGCGCCATCCTCCAATATTGTGGGAGCTAGCGATGCCTGCGCGCCCAACCCCTTGCCTGCTATCGCTGTCCGGCATCGCATTCAGCCTTCCGGCCCAGACGGTCGATGCGAACACCTGGGTCCGTCGCTGCGGACTTCCCGAGGCTCGCACGAGCGCACTGCTGAGGAATGGGGTGCAGCAGTTCCACGACGCCGCAGCAGCTTCACCCGTCACACTGGCATGCGAAGCGGTTTCCGCCCTGCTTGAAGATACCGGCACGACGCCGGCAAGCATCGATGCCCTGATCTACACCCACACCATCCAGAGCAGTGTCATGGCGCCGCCCGCCGGTACTGCCGCGTTCATCCAGTCCCGTATGGGCTTCGAGCGCGCACTCGCCTTCTCGGTGATGCAGCAGAACTGCGTCTCACCGATGGCCGCCATCCGCGTGCTGCGCGTGCTCACCCTCGCAGGTCGCCCCATCCAACGGGCAATTGTCGTGTGTGCAGATGTGATGGGCTCGGGCTGTGACCATCTGCGCGCCATCGAAGACCTCGCGCTACATAGCGACGGGGCGTGCGCAATCCTGCTGGAGCGCGGCACCGACCGCAACTGCATCGTGGGGCTGCACCTTTATACCGACGGTCGCTACTTCCGCGGCACCGACGATGACCTTCAGCCCGTACCGGATGACCGTTACTACTGGTCGGCATTTACGACGATGCGTGCGGCACTGGAACAGGCAGGCATCACCGGAAATGAGCTCGTCCATATTCTGCCTCACCATGTGAACCTCCCCGGCTGGCGACGCCTCACGGCCATGCTGTCCGTACCACCGGAACGTCTTTACACAGCGAACTTCGGCCGCATCGGCCACGTGTTCGGTGCCGATCCGTTCATCAACTTCCACTCCGCGCCACGCGGGCAACCGGGCTCCTGTTCCCTGCTGTTCTCCAGCGGACTTGCCGGGTGCTTTGGCGCCATGGTGATCCGCCACTGATCCCGAACCTGATCGCTACCCGGCCATGAGAAACCTCCTCGATCTTGTCCAGTCGGCAGCGCGCCGCACACCCGATGCGCCATCGCTGGTCTGCGGCGATGTGCGCCTCACCTACCGCCAGCTACTGCAGCGCAGTCATGCTTTCGGACAGGTCCTGTCTTCCCTCGGCGTGGCTCCAGGCGAACGCGTCGCCATCTTTCTCGACAAACGGATCGAGACCGTGGTGTCGATGCTCGGCGCCTGTGCCGCAAGATGCGTATTCGTTCCGGTGAATCCACTCCTGAAACCGGACCAGGTGGCTCATGTGCTTCGTGACAGCGGCGCCCGGTGCCTCGTGACCACTGCGCTGCGTGCCCGCTCCCTGGCCGCTACGGGTGTTGCGCCGGCGTCCGATGTCATTCTCGTAGACGAACCAGACCCGGCTCCTTCTGATCAGGCGACCGGGCTCAGGGTTCACCGCTGGCCAGACTCGATCTCCAGCCCCGACGACGCGCCGATGCCGGCCCCGGCTGCAACATGCATCGACACCGACCTCGCAGCCCTGCTCTATACATCCGGCTCGACCGGATTGCCCAAGGGCGTGATGCTCAGCCACCGGAACCTGCTCGAAGGCGCCTGGAGCGTCGCCGAGTATCTGCGGCACGATCCGTCGGACCGCATTCTTGCCGTCCTGCCCCTGAGTTTCGATGCGGGCCTCAGCCAGTTGACCTCGGCCTGGTCGGCAGGTGCGACAGCGGTGCTGCTGAACTACCTCACGGCGCACGATGCTGTCCTCGCGTGCGAGCGCGAACACATCACCGCGATCACCGGTGTACCGCCATTATGGATGCAGCTCACGGGCGCAAGCTGGCCAGACGGGGCGCGCAATACCCTACGCTACTTCGCGAACACCGGGGGTCGCCTTCCACTGCCTGTCCTGCAGAAGCTGAGAGCGCTGTTTCCGCGGGCCACACCCTTCCTGATGTACGGGTTGACGGAGGCGTTCCGCTCCACCTTCCTCGACCCTGCCGAGGTTGACCGTCGGCCCGACTCGATCGGCAAGGCCGTGCCCAATGCGCGGATCCTCGTGGTCCATGAAGACGGTACGCCGTGCGCCCCAGACGAAGCAGGCGAACTCGTGCATGTCGGCGCATGCGTCACGCTCGGCTACTGGAACGACGCGGTACGCACCGCGCAACGCTACCGCCCTTCTCCTGAGGCAAAGCCGGGTGGCGCCGCACGTGATATGGCGGTGTGGTCGGGGGACCTCGTACGGTTCGACGCCGAAGGCTTTCTCTATTTCATCGCCCGCAACGACGCCCAGATCAAGAGTTCCGGCTACCGGATCAGTCCGGAGGAGATCGAGGAAACGGTCCACGCAAGTGGACTTGTCGTGGAAGCCGTCGCGCTGGGCATCCCGGATGACGTGCTGGGCGAAGCCGTAGTGCTACTCGTCGTCCTGACCGGTGATTCAGACGTCGAAGCGCTAGGCAACTGGTGCACGCAGCACCTGCCGCGTTACATGGTTCCGCGACACATCGTTAGTTATCCATATATTCCACGCAATCCCAACGGGAAATTCGACCGGACAGCACTGCGTGTCGAGATTGCATCATCCGGCGTTGCGTCGTCCGGGCTCACCTCGCTCCCACGCGATTCAGGGGATAAACCATCATGAGCCTCACCTTCATCAGGCGGCCCCCCGGGCTGCAGTTCGGCGGCATCGACTTGCGCCAGTTGGCCGACCGCGCCGGGCGTACGCCGTTCTTCGCCTACGACCGCTCTGCAATCGACACCCGCGTGCGAAAACTGCGCAGCCTGCTGCCGTCCGTCATGCAGCTGCACTACTCGATCAAGGCGAATCCGATGCCCGCCGTGATCCACTACCTGGCCCAACGGGTCGACGGGTTCGATGTTGCCTCTGCGCAGGAGATGGCGCTGGCGCTCGATGCCGGCGCCGCTGCGGACACAATCGGCTTTGCCGGGCCAGGGAAGTCTCACGACGACCTGCGCCGCGCAGTTGCCAGCGGTGTCAATGTTCACGTCGAGTCGGAAACCCAGTTGCGGCTTGTTACCGCGCTCGGATGGGAGCTGGGCGTGCAGCCCAACGTGGCGATCCGCGTCAATCCGGATTTTCATGTCGGACACAGCGGCATGCGCATGGGCGGCGGTGCGGCGCCCTTCGGCGTCGATGTCGATCAGGTGCCGGCATTGCTGCGCGAGCTCGAAACGCGGGAAGTCGCGCTCGCCGGCTTCCACATCTTCTGGGGCTCGCAATGCCTGCATGCGCCAACCATCATCGAGGCCCAGCGCCAGAGTGCAGCCCTCATCCTTCGCCTCGCCAGCGGTCTGCCGCAACCGCCGCAGTTCATGAACCTCGGCGGCGGCTTTGGCATCCCCTACTTTCCCGGCGAGACATCGCTCGATGTAAAGGCGGTCTGCGAAGCCATGCACGACTGGCTACCACCGCTTTGCGAACGTCTGCCCGGAGCGACGCCGATCCTCGAACTTGGGCGTTACCTCGTGGGCGAGGCCGGCATCTATGTGTGCCGTGTCATCGACCGGAAAGTGTCGCGCGGCAGGACATTCGTCATCACGGACGGCGGACTGCATCATCACCTGGCGGCCTCCGGCAACTTCGGCCAGGTCCTGCGCCGCAACTTTCCGGTCGTGATCGGGAACCGTCCCGACGGCGAACCACGCGAGCGGTGTCACGTGGTCGGGTGCCTCTGCACGCCGCTCGACCGTCTCGCGGACGACGTTGAACTTCCTGACGCGCACATCGGGGATTTCGTGGTGGTGAAGCAGTCGGGTGCCTATGGCCGCTCGGCGAGTCCGGTGCATTTCCTCAGCCATCCCGAACCCGTGGAAATGCTCGTGTGAAACCACAACATCCGGAGAAACGTCATGCCATTCCGTGAATCCGTCGTCGCGGACCTCGCACCGGGATCCTGGACACTCAACGACGACCAGCAGGGCCTGGTTACGGCCGCAGGACAGTTTACGCGTGATCGCCTCGAGCCACTGCTGGGTAATCAGCCAGATTCCGCCCGGTGGGGCGAAACGGTCCGGCTCGCCGCGACGCTGGACCTCGCGACCATGATCCTGCCGCAACAGATGGGCGGCATGGGTATCAGCCGGCACGACCTTGCACTTGTCGTTGAACAGTTCGCGGCAGGCCCGCTCGAGCGGGCCGCCGAGCTGACACTCAGCAGTGCCGCGCTGATGACGCTACGCGAATTCAATGCGCTTGACCTGCTACCTGATCGGAATATCCAGCATTACTTCGACGGCACAACATCGGTTGCACCGGGTATCCCCGACGTTGATGCTTCGGGTTTCTGGGTGTTGCGCCAGCACGCATGCTCGCAGGCAATGATGGTCCGGATGGACGGTGAACGTCCGCAGCTCGTGCTCGCCACGCTGCCTGCAACACAGGGCACTCAGGGGCTCGCCGTTGCCCTGCCCGGTGCACTTTCTATCGAGCGATATACCACAGCGTCAACCGGCCATGTGCAGCGTCTGGTCGTGCCCGAGGGCACAACCCCGGAAGGCAATCCGGTACGCCAGTGGTTTCTCGATGCTACAACCTACCTCGCTGCGCTGCTCTCGGGCGCCGTCCAGCACGGCGTGAACTTCGCCCTTGCCTACAGCGCTTCCCGGCAGACGTTTCACAAGCCGATCGCCGCACATCAGCTCGTCGCCGTACGGCTCGCCGACATGCTCATATCGGCCCACACCATCCACCTCTTTCTCCGGTCCGTCGGAGCACAGGACACGCGCGCGCTGATCGAAACCATACGGTCAATGGCCCGCCACGTTGCCACCGAGGCATTGGATACTGTGCGGGAGCTTGTGCAGCTTTGCGGCGGCCATGGCTACGTGCAGGGGCTGCCGCCAGCCGCACGCTTCCAGACGGTGCACTGGTTTGCGATGCTGCTATTGAAGCTCGAAGCCGGGCTACGCGTGCTCACTGCGCCCGACACTCGCCAGCAGGGGATTTAACGTGAGCAGCCAGGGTCCGTCGGCAGAACCCGCACACCAGACTGACGGATCCCGCCAGATGGGCGGAGAATCCGGTTCATGCTGGCTTCGTGAACCCGACGGTAATGACGTCAATGACATCGCTGCGTGGCTCGCCGATCCGGACATCAACCGGTGGTTCGACTTCGGGCAGGGTCGTCAGGCGCTTCCCGTACTCGCTCTTCAACTCATGATGCAAAGCGGTCGACACCGTCTCCGCGTCTTCGGACCCAAAGGCCACAACGTCCCCAGCGGACTTGTGGCCGTCAGTGATCTCACGCATGCTTTTGGCACCGGCTCGTTCTGGGTACTGCGCGACAGCCGGCGCCCGGCATGCACGGACATGACGCTTCTCGCCTCCACGGAGATCCTCCGCGAGGCGTTCGAAACCGGCCGGCTGCACAGCATCACTGCGTGGGCTGTGGACAGCAACGTACGCTCCCGGCGTCTGCTCGAACGCATCGGCTTTCGCCTCATCGGGCTGCAGCGCGATTGCCACGTCATGCATGGATCGCGGTTTGGGCGCGTCCTCTATGATCTGCTGCCAGCCAATCTCTCCAACGGCTCCGGGTCAGCCGGGGATCGCGCATGAACCTGCCCGTCATCACCGCAGTGACGGCCTGGGTGCCAGACGCCATACCGCTGTCCCAATGGACGGCGATTGAGTCGTCACTGCGCACGACTGGGCGTTCCGGCTGGGATGCGTGGGTGAAGTCATGGCATCCCAACTACGGGCACTGGCTCGAGGCGTGGCCAGGCGGGGAAGCAAGTGATTCTCTACCTGTGCTTCCCGATCTTCTGCCACTCGACCCGGCCTGCGCGGTGCCGGTCGAAACCGGGACCGATCTGGCAGGACTCGCCGCCAAAGTGGCGAGCGAAATCTGTTCGGTACGGCCGCATGGGGCGCGCCCCGTGGACGTCGCGATGTTCTGCCACAGCACTCCCGATGAGCACGTTTCGACCACGGTTGCGGGGCGTCTGTGTGCCGAAATCGGATCACCCTGCTTTGCTTTTTCAGTCTCCCAGCAGCATGGTGTGTCGCCATTCACTGCATTGCGGCTTGCTTCCGATCTGCTCATCGCTGAGCCGGACGTCCACACGATACTGATCGTCGCAGCGGAGAAGTGGTCTCCACCGTTTTCCAGAATGTGCGGACCTCATATGGTCCACGGTGATGCCGCCGGCGCGCTGCTCGTCGAACGAGCCGACCATGGAACAGACGGCCTGTACCTGCTCGATGCTGCAGCCCGGCACGTTCCCGTCGACATCGGTCGACGTACCGCCGGCGTCCCCGATGCCAGGACATTCACGTTGCTATCGATGATTGACTTTTCCCTCGCCCGACATGGCCTTCGTCACGGTGAAATTGATGAGATAGTCGGGCACCCGGGCATACCGTCGCTCGCGGATGCCGTACGCGAACATGTCGGCCGGCCAGATGCCAGGGCGCAGCATGAGGTCGGGATTCATCTCGGCACAGCCGAATCCATCGTGCGACTTGCGCAGACGCTCCGTCGCGCCACCTGTCTTCGACCCCACCACATCCTGCTCTGGAGCTATGGCATCGGCGGTTTTGTCGGCACTGCGCTTCTGGTGGCGCGCGGCATGCCCTTCGGCTATCGGCAGGACGATGTCCGGTCCGTCTCATGATCCCCGATCTCGGCATACCGCACGTCGCCTGCCATCTTCCCCAACACATTGACGAAGTCCGCTTCTGGGGAAAGCGAACCCGGCAAAAATTCTCCACGGTGCAGAATCTGGAGCAGGCCGGGATGCGTTACTACCGCAATGCGAATGGGCAGAGCGCAATTGGACTCGCGGCCAGCGCGATCCAGCGTCTTCTGCTCGCCTCCGGTATCCCACCCGGTGAAGTTGACTGCATCGTCTACGTACACACGCTCCAGGGCAGCGTTGCACCGCCACCTCAGTCGCTACCCGGCCTGCTCTGTGACCGGTTCGGCTTCACCAACGCTGAAGCTTTCTCGTTCGCGCAGCAACATTGTGCATCCGCACTTGGCGCACTGCGCGTGATTCGCGCGATGTTCATCGCCCGGCCCCACATAAAACGGGTCCTGCTTGTCGGCGCCGACGTGATGCCACTCGAATCCGAAAGGTTAATGCAAGCCGAAGGAATTCTGGGTGATGGTGCGTTTGCTGCATTCATCGAGCGCGACGCCGCCGTCAACCGCCTGGTCGCGATCGCGACGCACGCCAGCGGCCAGGGCTGGCGTGGGGTACTGGCGAATGACGAACCGCGCCTGGCGGCGCAGAACTTCTTCACGGCGCGCACACTGATCACCCACACCGTGCAGCAGGCACATTTCACACTGGACGACATCCAGAGGATCCTGCCCCAACACCTCGATCTGCCTGCGTGGCACCGCCTGCTCGACTCGCTTCGGATCCCCCAGGACCGGCTTTTCGCCGACAATTTTGCCCGGATCGGTCACGTTACCGTCAGCGACGCATTCATCAATCTGGCCGACTGCGACGGCCTCATTCCTGGCAGGCCGTTCCTGCTTTTTGCACGCGGCGTAGGCGGGTTTTCGGCTGCCGCGCTGCTGGTCCGCTAGTTCGCCCGGAGGGTTGACTTGCTCTTCAGTCGTCCGCTAAAACCCTGTCCTGCTCTGCCCTCCCAAAATGTGCACCGTGAACCAGCGTGCAGCAATCTACAGACTATAATAAAAAAACCGCTCGATGCGGTTGGCCTAGCCCTCGGCAGGTCTCCGCTCGCCACTGGGAGCGCCGCGCCTGCGGCAGTCGTACGCGATCCTTTGACTGCCTCTTCATTCCCGGAAAGCGTGTGTCGACTTACTATCGTGGCACGGATATCTGTGCTTTTAGTGTGACAGACGGGGTTCCGGATTGTGCGGGACAGCACCTGGGTGACGAAGATGACACATGTCTGTCGACGCCGTTCGAACGAGCTCCAGAGCAGTCCATCACCTGCACCTGAAAATGTGCTGCCCGGTGCACCAGCGCTGGTGATGCGTCTTGCATCTGCCACCGACATTCCTTCGCTCGTTGAGTCATTCGGCAGTGCGGCCAGCACACTCGGCTTCCCGCATTACGTGATCAGCCGTGTTACGCGCAGCCGCTCGACCCGTCCGCACCGAACGGCGCTCGAAATGATCGGCGCCCATTACCCCGAAGAATGGGTGCGGTATTACCAAGGACGCGATTACGCGTCCACCGACCCTGTTCACCGGGCCGCGTTCATCCAGTCCGCTCCTTACCGGTGGCACGACATTGTCGGCTTGAGTAAAGCCGAACGTCTTCTGCTTGACGAAGCAAAAGAGGCAGGGTTACCCGCAGGACTCAGCATCCCCGTCCATCAGTCCGATGGCAGTATCCTGCTGTTCAACCTGTCCGGCCCTCTGCGCTCCGTCAACGACGCCATCATTTTACGGATGGCATATCTGGTCAGCGCGCAGTTTCACTACGAACTACATCGCCTCGCCCTGTTACATGCAAAAAGACCGGCACATCTGCTTACACGACGTCAGCTCGAATGCCTGACCTGGGTTGCCCGTGGAAAAACCTCGGTCGAAATCGCTGGGATCATCGGGCGCTCCCGCTATACCGTTGATTACCACATCGAAGGCGCGATGGAGGCACTCAACTTTCACAGCAGGACGGCCGCCGCCGTCCACGCCACCGTGCAGGGCATCATCAAACCCTGAATCGCTTTTTCCCGGTACCACAACCAGATTCCCGCGCCGCTGCGCCGAACGCGCACGGACAAGCGTGCGCGCAGATTTGCCTGCCACCCCTCCGAAAGCTCCGGGTTTCTGGGTCACGGAGCCGCTGATAGTTTCGTGTCGACGGCTAACACCAGGAGGAGCTCATGTCATCAATCATCGCCGGCAGGCTTGAAGACCTGCCATCATCTATCCGTCACCGTCTCGGAACCTTTCGCCACCAGGTCTTTGTCCAGCGCCTGCACTGGGAAATACCTGGCGTGCCCCACGATGCCTTGAGCGAGTGGGATGCATTCGACGGAAGCGCCACGGTCCATCTAGTTGCACTTTCCCTCGACGGCGAGGTCTGCGGATGTGCGCGGTTGATGCCCACAACTGGCCCCTATCTGCTTCGCGATGTATTCCCGGAACTTGCAGGTCCCGATTTCCCGCCATCGTCGCCTTCGGTATGGGAGATGTCGCGATTCGCGGGTTCAGGGCTGCCGGATCACCGCACCGGTTCAACCTCGGGCATGTCGTTGTTTCCTTATGCGATGGCACTCGCCATCTCGTTCGGCGCGACACGAGTGATCGGTGTCGTCTCGCGCTCCGTTGCGCGGCTGTACCGACGTTTCGGACTCGATCTGCACGATATCGGCGCAGGCACGTCGCCGGACCACACTGATATCGTTGCATGCGCAATCGATATCGATGCCACTACCTTCCAGAAAATCCAATGCGATCCGGACGCTCTGTTGAACTCGATTTCGTTCTTCGGACATCCCTGTCTTCCCGAGCACGGCACGCCGGTCCGACCGCACGTGCCCCGACCATCTTCGGCCGAGTCTGGGAACATTGCACCATTCACTGCTGATGGCAAACGAACGATTCCTGCGCGCCCGGCTATCTAACGTACCGACCAAAACATCAGCGCACCCCGCCTGGCCGACAATGGTGCCGGTTGTCGGCCTCCTTCATCCAGTCTGGTCTGATCGCCGATGCATACGCCTGACCGCTACGTGATGCCTCTCCATTCGCCTGTGAATTCAGGCCCAAGCGCTCGTCAATCGCGCGCGCAACGATCGTAGACTTCGGTGGATGATCGCGATCGCAGTCCGCCCAGAACGTGCGCATGGCATCGAACAGAACGGACAGTATGGAAGTCACGTAAGGCAGCGTTATCACGATGGCATTTTCTGTCCGGCCGGAGGTGCAGCGGTGACACTGTGCGTAAAGTTTTTCGGCAGGCATCATGATTCTCAGTGAATCCAGCTCACGCTGCAGGCGGTCTTCCACCGAATAATGAATAGTCGCTGAATGGGCAAGTGCCTTGCGAAGCTCGCAGAGCTGCCTGTCCCTGAGTTCCACGCACCTGTTAAGCCGGCCGATCTCGGCTTCCGCCCGAAGCAGACGCGTATGGAGGGTGCCCTGAGTGGGCGGCACCGGGAAGCGGTCCTCCGAGCGATCCGCCGTCCAAGCATTGAGTTCTTTCATCATTTTGCTTGCCTCAAATGCGCATGTGCATTGTTTCGAGAACGCGACTTCCCGGCATCCGAACGAGATGGAAGGAATTGTCCATTTCCGTGGGGCTCGCTCGCGGCTGTATCGCACGGCAATCCATGTCAGGGCTCATGCATATAATTCCTTTTTCGTTTTTCTCAGACGAAATATCAACTGCGAAAGAAAGCAGGTTGTGTCCGAATTGATCGGAATGAATTGGATATTCGGATTCGGTCATTGAGGGTCATGGCTGCTTCGCGTGAATCGCGCGTCTGTGCTGTCTACGCCACGTCCGCAAACGCTCTGCGTCGGCTTTCGACTAGCCACACAGCAAACGCGATCGGGCGTCGCCGGCAAAAGATAATGCACATGGTTCCAATAATGTATGCATTCAGGGAACATAGTCTTGACGATGCGGCGCTGTCCGAACATCGTCCAATGGAGGATACAAAATTCTTCTACTTGTCCCCGATTGCCGAATTGAGCCATGCCGCTTGCAACATTTCATAACAGCCGTCTCGTGCTTCGATCTAGAACGATGAAAAACTTTGACGCCTGTCATGCCGTGGATCGAGATCTGGAGCGGTCCGATTTGTCGCAGGCCATGGAGCGATACTCTGGAACACACCAACGCTTTTGCACGCGCCAGATCGAAGCGAGCTCGATGAAGGGCTGCGTTACTGGACCAGGTTCTCAAAGCGGATTCCGCGCGCTTTCTCGAGCGGGTGTTACTCATCCCATACCATGCTGTTGGACCTGAGATGATGGAGATCAGGGAAGCGTGAGAAAACGGTTATGCGACAGAGGCAGCGCATCCAGCGGCAACCTACGCACTTCACCAACTCGTACTGCGGGAGATTGTGGCCGACATTCATCCAGAGACCCGCACATCAATACGCGTGACGTCCAAGCCAGGCATGACATATCGTGCACTTATGCATAACAGCGTGCCGTGCAGGCGTTACGCCATCACGCAAGACGACCTGCAGTTCGCGTGCAACGGTGACATGGAAATGCGCTAGTTGATCGGCTTGATGTGTGCGGTATCTGGCAATAACTGATCGGCGTCCCCAGGCAAGAGTTCGCGAATGCGGGCAATCCGACGACCGGCGACACGGTCGGCGACAGACGCTTGATACGCGGCAGGATGGAGGCCATTCATCCTGCGATGGATAAGGCGAAACATAATGCATAGGTGCGCCGGCAAAAGGAATACCGGGTGAGTCTCGTTCGTCGCACGCTGCATTGAAATATGGCAGCCAGCCGGATTTCAACAGTAATTCGTATACCGAAACGATTCAAGTTTCTGCTACGCTTACACAGTGTAGAGAACGTCTGCAAAAGGGAATTACTGCCACTAGAGCTGACTCGCCATGTCCACTGGATCGCGGAAAATGTCCTTCAATGATCCCTACTCTGATGCCCCGGCTTGTCAGTTACCAATTGGTGATGGCCGGGAGGAAAAGATTCCACTCGTACATACAGACTTTTTTGAGATGGCGCTCACGTCCGTGATTGGTTCTGCTGCCCCGTGCCGCAATCGCCTAGCGCACTCAGCGCGCTTCGATCACTAAGAGCGTTAGCATCCACAGCCCCTCCTCTCCGCGATCACCTGGCGTTCGCCAAAGCAATCGGTGGCAGGGCTTCCAACTTTTCTAATGACTTATTTGTTTCGACTGAACCATGTCGATCTTGCGGCGCGCGACGTGTAACCAGACGGGAAACATCGGTCTTGAACGGCAGCGCCCACACGGTACGAGCCGTTGTTCTCTAATGGAGGGCGGCTACGTTCTCTCGACGGGCAGTGACGTTGCAATCCAGCTGATAGCATCGGCCTCTTGCATCGCCCGATAGAAGACCGAACCGGCGCTATGCATCAACATTCAGCACGTTCTCCCTCGCTGCCGTGCCCTAGCGAGCTACTCGCTAAGCAGGCTGCGACGTAACGGTCACCGAAGGCCGCGCGCCTCGTCATCCACGTCCTCGCGCCGTCGAAAAGTTGTTGCATCGTCGTAGGTCTTTCTGATGGTGTTGATCTGTCCGCGCTCAAAGTCGGCGCAACCTATCTGCTCGACCGACGTCGCGATCACACCAGGTGCAACTAGTCGGCAGACCGAGCTGCGAGTGCTGCGAGCCTCTCCGGCGACTACCAAGTAGGCTATCGCGAACCGCGCCGCGCCGCTTCTGCCCGGCTCGCAATCCATTCATCGATTTCGCTCTCGATCCATGCTACACGTCCGCCACCGATCTCGACAGGTCTGGGAAACCTGCCGGCCGCGAGGTAGCGGTAGACTGTACTCGCGCCAAGCCCGACCCGCGCGCGCACCTCCCTGAGGCGAACAAGGCGGGCTTTCGTACCTCTGTGATCACCAATGTGCTCGTTCATGATGCGGGCCCTCGTGATGATGTCGCATGCGACTGGACGTTGCCAGACTAACGCACGTGCACAGGCGCATCAAAGCCGCGGTCAGGAGAATCATTGCGGGAATTGCAACCATTAACTCCCTGGGAGACATCCCATGGCTTCCCACCGGTTCCCGTTCAACCACCTCCACAAGACATTTCTTGCGACACCCTTCTGTCGAGGAGAAAATCCTCGCTATTTCCTTCATCGCCGGTCGACATGAGAACGACCGGCGAGAACGGACTACGACACGCAGCATGTCGCCGCTGACGTTCGTCGACCAGGACCAGCATTCCTGAGCAGTCCCGGGTCAGCTATTTTTGCCGGCACAGTAAGCCGCCCAGTCGTCCATCATCTGTTTACGACGCTGGAACATGTCGCCGCGACGGTAGGCGGCCTCGACCTTGTCATCCACGGTGTGCGCCAGTGCCATCTCCGCCATCTCGTTGGGATAGGCTGTACACTCGGCCGCCCAGTCACGAAACGTCGACCGAAAACCGTGTACTGTCAGGCCCGTGCGTTTCATCCGGCGCAGAACCGTGAGCATGGCCATGTTGGACAGCGGCCTGCCCTTCTTCGCGCCCGGGAACACCAGGTCCCCGTCCGTCTCTTCAAGCAGCCGGCGCGCCAGTGCAAGCGCAGGATCAGACAGCGGAATCCGGTGTGCCCGTTCGGCCTTCATCCGCTCCGCCGGCACCGTCCACGTGGCCGCGTCCAGATCGAACTCGTTGCGCACAGCACCGATAACTTCGTTGGTCCTAGCTGCAGTCAGGATGAGCAGTTCGAGCGCCCGGGCCGCGAGGCCGTCCTGCGCCCGCAATGCCTTCATGAACACGGACGAGTCCTTGTATGGCAAAGCGGCATGGTGCTGGACCTTCCGCACCTTCGTGCGCGCGGGCAGGATCTTGTCGAGATGGCCCTTCCATCGTGCCGGGTTCTCGCCTTCCCGGTACCGGTGAACCGTAGCCCAGTCGAGCACTGACTCGATGCGTCCGCGAACCCGACTGGCCGTCTCGGGCTTTGTCTGCCAGATCGGCTCGAGCACACGCACGACGAGCGCCGTATCGATATCGCGTGCGGCAAGCGCTCCGATGATGGGTGAAGCATACGAGGCCAGCGTGTTTTCCCACTGAGCGACGTGTTTTTCGTTTTTCCAGCCTGCGCGGTTGGCCTTGATAAATGCCTTGGTGCACTCATCAAAGGTCCGGCTACGTGCGGCCATCGCGAGCTGCTGTGCGCGCTCGGCGCGGCGTGCCTCGATCGGATCAACACCTTCGAAAAGCATCCTGCGGCAGCGCGCTGCATGTTCGCGTGCATCGGCAAGCGAGACGACATGCAGGGGCCCCAGCCCCATTTCACGCAACCGGCCTTTGCGCCGGAAGCGGTAGACCCATGAGTGTGTACGCGCCGCCGACACCTGAAGGTACAGACCACCGCCATCGCAATAATGGCCAGGCTTCTTCAGGCGCGCGACGCCGAGCGCGGAAAGACGGTGGATGGAACGCGGATTTGTGCTCATGTCGACCTCCTTTCTACCCATACTACTACCCATACTTCTGGTTGCAATTGGGGGGTATGAAGCGGGAAGGTCCGGCAAAAGAAAAAACCCCGGAAGGCCCATGTGGCGGCCTTCCGGGGTTCGTTCTGGGACGATACGGCATGTCCCGGGAAGATCTC
>NZ_QVQV01000011.1:0-173 GCF_003429005.1 Paraburkholderia sp. DHOC27 | reverse complement strand
AAAAAACCCCGGAAGGCCCATGTGGCGGCCTTCCGGGGTTCGTTCTGGGACGATACGGCATGTCCCGGGAAGATCTTACCCATACAAAAAAAAAAATCGAACCCTCGATCCAGGTTTTGGCCCAGATGCTCCCTTAGCAGGGGAGTGCCTTCGACCTCTCGGCCACGTCTCCC
>NZ_QVQV01000010.1 GCF_003429005.1 Paraburkholderia sp. DHOC27 | reverse complement strand
CTCAGGCACTACTCAGGCACTACTCAGGCACTACTCAGGCACGAGCGAGGCACTGCTCAGGCACGAGCCAGGCACTGCTCAGGCACGAGCCAGGCATTGCTCAGGCACGAGCCAGGCACTGCTCAGGCACGAGCCAGGCACTGCTCAGGCACGAGCCAGGCACTGCTCAGGCACGAGCCAGGCACGAGCCAGGCAGTGCTCAGGCACGAGCCAGGCACTGCTCAGGCACGAGCCAGGCACTACTCAGGCACGAGCCAAGCGCGTATCGGGCAAGAGTAGGGCGTCATTCAGGTGAGTCGGGGCATGCGGCCAGCGCCATGCGGGCATCGATAAGGCACAAGTTTGGCGAGGTTCAGGCGCTAGGCGGGCATCGGTCAGGCGCAAGGCGAACCATATTCGAAGGTGCGCAGAACCAGCAGATCGAGCGCGTTTTTAGGATTGCAAAACAAAGGAGGTAGTGCATCACAGCGTTTAACGCTTGACGATGAGCGAGCACCGGTCCGCGATGTGCGCCGATGCTCTTGCGAATACACGACAGCTATGCTCTACTCACACCAATGCTCGTTACCCGCTTAGCGCGTAATGATGCCTTCCGGTTCTGCATTGAGATTTCAACGCGCCGCCGATGCGGCAGTTTTCCGTCCCGCGCTCGCATGGACACCCCAGGATGTTGAGGCGATTGTTTCGCCCACATGAAGTTTTTTGCACTCAAACGCCCCTGCGGCGTTTTTTAAACTAAGGCGTTTAGGCGAAAGTTCGGGACAGAGGCAAGGCGAAACCCTTGACCAGTGCGGCCGAGCTGGCGACATTCGGGTGCAGAACGTCGAAAGACGTGCAGCCGAAACCCGACCCGCCACCCCCCAAAATGGAAGCCTAGTCGTCCGCTGCGGACGAGCCATCGACCCATCGCGCCAGCGTTGAGGTTCGTGGTGGGCTTCGCCCCCCCTACGCGGGCGGGAGAGTCAATTCCCTCGAGATATGCGCGCTATCTCTTAACCGTCTTCTTCGTGAAGATGGAAGCGCGACGGTGTGGCCTCTCCGTTGAAGGGCCGGCGCCTGGCTTCATTGCCAGGTAACTCCGAACCGTAAGGCCGGGGCTGAGTTGTGAGCTGGGCAGCATCGCAACTCGGAACACGCACTTTTTTAAGACAATGTGGCCAAGCTTCACGATGTGGAATGCCGGACTATCAGGTTCCGGGTGCGCAGGACAGCGCGTACCAATCACCTCCCGACGGCGTGATGGGGACGGAGAGCTGATGGATGACAGCACATGGTTGCGGCGGTGACCGCCGGTCGCGATACCGGATCAGAACAGCCGGGGAATCCGGGTGCCTGAAATCTCGTCGCTCCTCTTTGACCACGGAGTTTTGAACGCCTCGATCGCGAACCTGATGCACGAGATTGACGAACTGACGCCCATACGTATAACTCGACAGCATTTGACGAACCCGAAGTTCGCGAGGCAATGATGGCGCTTGGCAGTGATCTGGGTGTGGATTCCGAAGAAGCCTCAGTGCTTAAGCCAGCGACGGCCCGTTCCGCGCATTGTCGAAGGTCAGAAAGCATGCGACGCTCAAGCCAAACATCGAACGTTACTACTATTGCCTGCGCAAGATCGGCATTACAAAAAATGCTTGCCAATGTTACTGTTCGCGGGGACCGCGCGCGCAATTTTTTTGAAGACGGGATGATTCTGAAGGGCCTGCTGACCGGCACTCTTGAAGGAACCGTCGACCAGATGCCTAAGGCAGTGCGCAGTTGAGCGAGGATCATGGACACAGTCGCTTGCAGAAACTGGAGCTTACGTGGGCGTAATGGCACGGGCAGAGAAGAAATCGGTAGAAAAGGCAAAGGCGGCTTTGACCGCGCCTGTGGAGATTAAAAGACCCCTGCGAGTCTTTCTACCGGGTCTTGATTGCTTGATGTCACGATCCGGCTCCTCGGCGTGCGGCCGGACTGCTGCGCCGCAGTTGGGCAGTCAACAGTTAGAGCTGGGGGCTCCAGACGTTTAGCGATCGACGCGAATTCGACGCAGAAATATCCCTGCTCGTGCAGGTCCTGCACCACGCCGACTCTCGTGAAAGTTCAGCGCCCTGGGTTTGCTTTCGTGTCGATATTGATCTCCGTTTAGGCGCATTCCGGAGCGCCGACTGCGCATCAAACGGTACGAGTTGCGGTCTCGGCGCTCGCATTTTCTCTTTAAAATCAAAGCGTTGGTTCTTCGAATTTGTCTCAACGTGAGACAGCTGACGATAACGCCAAGGGCTTGGAACGCGCCCCATCCTCGCGAGCCTTGACGAGGAAAAGGCATGTAAGCTGTTCCGGACGCTGTTGTAAGAGACGTCGATGCTCGCCTATATCACCGATGTAATTGACGCCGATTATGGAGTGCTGGCTGAGCAGTTTGCGATGCACCACTTTCGGCTCGACGCAGCGTACTCCCCGCCACGCAGAAGCATGCAAGTAGCGTAAAGCTGATGGTAACCGGCATTACGACTCGATAGCGCCCGATCTGCTCATCCAGTCAGTTGAGATTGTTCGTGGCCGCGATCTGCACGACACCAATTGCACGCAGGCGGACGACTTCAGCGAACGTGGCGCTCCTCAGATCACGGGCCACATCATGAGAGTCTTGCTTTGCGTGCGAGTCCGCCTGGATCCAAGAAAAGAAGGTGCAGATATCGCCCGCACGCTATCTGGCGCCGATGCACTACGGCTCAACAGTTCGGCGATACGGCGCGCCCATGATTGATATGTATTCGATACCGTGCCGTTAAGATAACTCTTCTTATCACAATAGCATGATTGTTGTGCCAAACTGGCGCCCATGAAAACGCGCCTGACCGCAGCACCTTCGCCCGATCCTGTTCCCGTCGACTTTCCTGACGCTGACGAGCTCGCCATGCTGCGCGCCTGGTATGCGGGCATGCCGGTGCGCAAGGCGGTGGAACGCTACCTGCCGCAGCGCATCGGGGCAGGGCAATCGGCGCGCGGTGTGCTCGGCAGCATGCGCCGGCGGCTCGCCAGGGTGGCGAGGCAGGTGGGCCGCCCGGACCTCGCCGCTGCTTTCCAACACCCTGACGGTGAGCGTTTACGGGAGGCAAAAACGGTCGCTGACGCAATCGAAGTGCTGCGGCATGCACGAGTGCCGACTCCGCAGATCAGCGACGACATCGGGCTCTGGCTATCCACTCGTACTGTCGGGATCCTGCGCGCCCATGGGATGGCGACGCTGGCGGACCTGACCGTGCGGATTCCGCGGCGACGCCAGTGGTGGAAAGCGGTTCCCGGGCTCGGCGCCGCCAGTGCTAGAAAGATTGAGGCGTTTTTTACTGCGCATCCGGCGCTGACCGAGCGGGCGAGGGTGCTCATCGCCCTCTCGCCGGCCAGCAGCGTCGTGCCGTGGGAGCAACTGCGGTTGCCGCATGAAGTCGACGGTTCCGCCGGCACCTACCGGGCGCCGCGCGCCACCTGCACGCTCGATGCAAACGACGACTACCAGGCCGTTCACGCGTGGCTTTCGCTGCACGAGTCGACCGCGACTCAGCGCGCGTACCGCAAGGAGGCCGAGCGGCTCATCCTGTGGGCAATTGTTGAAAGGGGGCGTGCGCTGTCGTCTTTGACCACCGAGGACGCCGTCGCCTATCGCGCATTCCTGCGCCGCCCCACACCACGCGAGCGTTGGGTAGGACCGGCGCGACCGCGTACCGCAGCCGACTGGCGTCCGTTTTCTGGCAGCTTGTCGGCGCGCTCCGCCGCCTATTCGCTGTCCGTGCTTGGGGCACTGTTTCGGTGGCTGATCGAGCAGCGATATCTGCTTGCGAATCCGTTTGCCGGTGTGAAGGTCCGGGGCAGCGCTTCCACGAATGCCCTCGACACATCGCGTGCATTCACTGAAGGAGAGTGGATGCTCATCCGGGCGATCGCGGATGGTCTCGAATGGTCATACGGGTGGAGCATGGAGGCAGCACAGCGACTGCGCTTTGTTCTGGACTTCGGCTATGCGACCGGCCTGCGCGCAGGCGAACTGGTTGCCGCGACACTCGGCGATATCGAGACCGACGCGCATGGAGATCAATGGCTGAAGGTCGTCGGAAAAGGGCGTAAGGCGGCCAGGGTCGCCTTGCCGCCACTCGCCCGCGCAGCGCTCGATCGCTACCTTCTCGAGCGCCAGTTGCCCGTGACACGCAACCGCTGGCGCCCGGACATGCCACTGATCGCGAGCCTTGGCGAGGACGGGGTAGTGAGTATCACCAGTGTGCGGCTCTGGGGGGTGTTGCGGCGATTTTTTACCAAGGCCGCCGATATCGTCGAAGCCGACAATCCGGTGGTTGCACAAAAGCTGCGGATGGCCAGTCCTCACTGGATGCGACACACGCACGCTACGCACGCACTCGCAAACGGTGCCGAACTGACCGTTGTGCGCGACAACCTACGTCATGCCTCGATTTCGACGACCTCGATCTATCTGCATGGCGATGATACCAAGCGGGCGCAGCAGATCGCAGGGGCGTTTCGGAGCAAATGATCACGAATGACGGCGATGAGCGCGGAGTGAAATGCCTGCTCTGGCGACTGCAGGTTTTTCGATTGAGCAGATCCGGTCAAAAATCCTCGTACTGCAACTGGAGCGGATTTTCCGAGGCAAACGAAAACCCTCTAACTATTTGGCGGCAGGCTTCTGCACGAAGCGCTGTCAACCGACTGTCTTCCGCGATCGCTGCGCACCATCGATGGCCGGTCGATCGCAGATGATGACGTGCGTCGCAGCGTCGACCATTCCTTACGTTGGAATGTAGGCCACTGCGAGGCAGTCGAGTGAATGAGTAATTGCAACCCACAACGGTCATCTGCTATGCCGCGTAGCGGTCAGTCGAAAGCCCTCGGAATGGTCTCCCCGAATGGCAAGGGCGGTGGTAAGCGCCGCTTTCGACTGTCACCATTGCTGCGCTGCGCTTTACCTGCGCAAGCGTCTTAATGCGACGGTTCGTAGTGAGTCGCGGACTCTTTATCATGCGTTGCGTATTTTTCTATCATTGTCGCGCTCGCCCTCGTTACGCCATGCAGATCGACAGCGACACCGTTTCGCCTAAATTTATTCACGATGCGATCAAGCGCGTCGATTGCGGTGATGTCCCAAAAATGCGCGTGGGACAGATCGATCTGTATCGACCGCACGCGTTCATGGAAATCGAACTCCGAAACCAGCGCCTCGGAGGAGGCGAAGAAGACCTGCCCACGCACAATGTATCGGCGCACGTCCAACTGCTCGTCCAGTGATGACTCAACCACCATAACCCGACGAACCTTCGCCGTGAAGAAAAGCGCGCTCAGCAGAACGCCAACGAGCACGCCTATTGCGAGGTTGCCAGTTGCAACGACCACCAATACTGTTGCAATCATGACGACCGACGAGCTCTTTGGATGTGAACGAAGGTTGCGGATCGAGCGCCAGCTAAACGTGCTGATAGATACCATGATCATTACTGCGACCAGCGCTGCCATCGGAATCTGCTTGACCCAAGGCCCCAGAAAAACCACCAGTACAAGAAGGAAAGCGCCGGCGACAAATGTCGAGAGCCGTCCCCTTCCTCCCGATTTCACATTGATCACCGTTTGGCCGATCATGGCGCATCCTGGCATGCCGCCGAGGATGCCTGCCGCAATATTGGCGATACCTTGCCCGCGGCATTCGCGGTTTTTATCGCTTGGCGTGTCGGTGTAGTCATCAACGATGGCTGCGGTCATCAGTGACTCCAGCAGGCCGACAACGGCAACGGCGAGGGAATACGGAAAGATGATTTTCAGCGTTTCGAATGAAAGCGGCACCTTGGGCCACGCTGGAATCGGCAACTCGTTGGGGAATGAGCCCATGTCGCCGACCGTGCGCAACTTCAGATTCATCGCCATCGAGATACCGGTTAGGACGATGATGCATACCAACGGTGAAGGAACGGCTTTGGTCAAGCGAGGCAGCAGGTAGATGATTCCGAGACCTCCGGCGACCATCAGGTAAACGTAGGGCGGAACGCCTTGCAGCTGAGGCAACTGAGCCAAAAAGATGAGGATTGCCAGTGCATTGACGAAGCCGGTGATGACCGACCTGGACACGAAACGCATCAGCCCACCAAGTCTTAGGAGACCAGCGCCGATCTGCAATACACCCGCAAGAATGCCCGCCGCGAGCACGTATTCAACGCCATGATTTTTGACGAGCGAAACGATGACAAGCGCCACTGCGCCCGTCGCAGCGGAAATCATGGCAGGGCGGCCGCCTGCTATCGCGGAGACTACCGCGATGCTGAACGCAGCGTAGAGGCCAACCTTCGGGTTAACGCCAGCGATGATCGAGAAGGCCAACGCCTCGGGAATGAGTGCAAGGGCGACAACGATGCCTGCCAGCACATCTGCGCGAGCATTGGAAAACCACTCTTCTTTGAAGGTTCGTTTTTTCATTGGAGGGCCTGTAGAAAAACGTAAATGCAAACACAGGCCGACCGCGAGGTATTCGCTGGAGGGGATCGATTACGAACGGCTCGCCCCCGCCTGACGGCGAGTAAAAGCCGAATCTAATGGTGCAGGCGTCATCGGCACTGGCGATGCGCAGTGCGACGCCGACGGTCCGCGAACCTCTGTCGGTCAGGCTGTTTGATCGATGAGGGTTCGCGGACCGTTACATAGGTATCGAGGAGAAAGGAGATGGCGGCAGGTTTGCCGCGACGCAACATGCTACATCCGAAGGCTAATCACTGTCCAGCAACCATTGGTTGCGGGTCATGACGCCGCGATCCTCACGCTTGCCCTGACCGACTGCTTATGACCCATAAGGGACGGTCACAATCGTTCCCTGGAAGGACCGCTTTCAGCCTGATAGCGGACAAAATGCTCCGTAAATGCGAGAACCAAGGCTTGTTTCCGAATTCAATCAATGCGGGAAGAGCAAGGTGACAATCAAGCGCGCGCCCCAGCCGTGCGGGCCTGAGTCCGGGCTGGCTGCCCAATAACGCACACCGCCGCCGATGCTCAGCGGTTGCGTGCCGATTTTCACGAGCTTGGTCACAGTCGCGTTGATCGGTGTGGACCACTGATGCTGGTTCCAGTCATAGGTTGATTCGGTGTTCAACCCGAACGTCCACGCGTCTTTCGTCGTGTAGTTGAGAAACGGCTGAAGGAAGGTCGAGCTTACGCCGGGCCGGTCGCGGTTGCCCGCGTACGACCAGATGTGATTCGCGAGCAGGCCGTAGGTCCAGCCACTGCTTTGCCACAGCAGGACCGCAGTGGGCCCGGCGCCCCACTTCTCCGCACCGAGCAGGCGGTCGGTATCGGTCGGCAACAAAAGCACCGGGCCAACACCCCAGATCAAGCCGTTTGCAGTCGGCTTTTGCGGCGAGAAAAAGAAACTTTGCACGATGTCGCCGAGGCCGGTTTGCGACCCAACGCCAGGCGCAACGCCGCTCTGCGAGGCGACTGGCACGATGGTGCGCGAGATCAGATTCCATTCATCGTTCAGGTGAAACGGAATCACCGGTTGAAAATTCAGGTAGTACTTGTCACCGCCGCGCGTCGCTCCAATGTTCGAATCGTAGTTGAACTGAAATGGCACGCTGATCAGCGCCGCTACGGGATTGCTCAACTGTTTCGCGAGGTCTTCGTCGCTCTGTGCGAGCGCGACGATCGGCGCAGCAAACGCCATCGCAAGGACGGACAACGTGGCTGAGATCCTGTACTTGAATACCATGGCAACGCACTCCGCTCCTGGCTGATCGATAACTGCGCGCACTCAGCGATAGCGAACCCTTCAGCGCGTACGGTCGCGATATCTCCTTTCAAAACCGCGGGCCGTGTCCCGTGAGCGGGGTGCCCGATGTTTTTTCGCACAGGTGCGGCGGTTAATCCATAGGTAGTCGGGGCAATCGCATTGCCCGAACGTGCAACTTGCCAGTCGCTTACAGGGGTGTCTGTGTTTCCCGTCTGGCCGAACCTCTCGCAAGCGCCACGCATCCCGCGCTGATTCGCCGACGTAATGGCACCCCAAGCTCTTTCTTCCTATGATTAATCCAAAGCGACAGATCAGGCGTTCGCGAAGCGAATCACTTCTTTTTCGTCACCGCACGATTATTTTGGGGGGAATGACCTGCCCAAGGTGTTGGATGCCGTGGACAGCGAGTCTGACTGGTCGCTGGAGGAGCCTGAGCAGGCGTCAACTCTGTCGCCACCACCTTGTGTGTGGATCCGAAATCAGTAGATCAAACCCGCCAGTTCTCTTTCGAGCTTGGCGGGTCTTTCTTTGCCTGCGGGGCGCGGGCTACATACAACGGTGGAGTCGCTCAGCCGTTCAGTTGCGACTCGACGTTCAGGAAGATCTGTGCGACCGGGTTGTTGTCTGCGGATTGCGGCGCGAACTTGATCTGGGCGAAGGTGACGATACCGAGAGCGACGACCAGGAGTGCTCCAGATGCGGCGATGCGGGTAAAGTATTTCACAGGGACCTCAATTTTGATGGTGTAGGCACAAACTGGGCGAAGCTGACAGGCGTGTTGACTCACCTTCAGCGGCATGTCTGTCCGCATTCCAGCAGCACCGGACGCGGTCGTCAGATCGCATTTGCCGACCGGACAGGGTTTGTGCAGTGCAGTATAACACGACCCTTGTGCAGTGCAATATGAGGCTACTGTCGCAACGAATCTACCGATCACATCGGCTTGTGCAATGCAATAAATAGTTTTTCCGCATGCCTACTGCGACTTGCTGTCGCCAGCGGATGCCTAATTCCTTGAGCGTTTTGCGTATGAAAGCTTGTTGTAGGCCGTAATCACAGTCATGCTATGTGAGCGATTCTCGCAGGCACGGACGATGTCGAGGCGGTCGCCTCGACAGTCTCCCCGCTGGAGCCCGACAAATTGGAGATGGGGTTGCGGATGGTATCGATTGCGATATCATTAGGTATCAATTGATACTTTAGTCGGGAGTCGCATGTCACTGATTACGCCTGAAGCAGTGGCCGCGGTCATGGAACTGCAGCAGATCCCGCGCACACTCGCGGAACTCGAGGCACTTGTCCGCGACGGCCTGCCCAAGTCCGCGCTGCGCGCGGGCGTCGAACATGCGACGCAGGGTGCCGACGCCCGGCGTGCGCTACTTGCCCGCATCATCCCCGAAGCGACCTATAAGCGGCGTCGCGATCGGCTGACGCGAGACGAATCGGAAAAGACTGAGCGGCTGGCCAGGATCGTCGCAACGACGGCCTACGTCTGGAACGACAACGAGGACGCGCGGGAATTCCTGTCGACGCCGCACCCGGAACTCGAAGGGCGGGCGCCGCTCGATGTTGCGCTGACCGAGCTCGGCGCGCGCCGGGTCGAAGAGCTGCTGTGGAAACTATTTTATGGGTTGCCGGCGTGAAGTTGTTTCGAATCGCCGACACTCGACACACGGTCTGGAGTGGCACCGGCGCGATGCTGGTGGGTGGGCGCTTCAATAGCCCGGGTCGACCGGTCATCTACGCCGCGTCGACCTTCGCCGGCGCGATGCTCGAGGTCCTTGTTCATGCGCGCATCGGCAAGGTACCGAAGACACACGGATGGGTCGAGGCAGCAGTCCCCGACGAGATTCGCGTCGAACGCCATTCGGACGAATCGTTGCCGGAGGGATGGGATGTGCCAGCGATGCAGGCGGCAAGGGAGTTCGGCGACGCCTGGCTGACCGAGTCGCGTACCGCGCTCCTGATCGTACCTTCCGTCGTCGTCCGTGCAGAGTTCAACGTGCTGGTCAATCCCGCACACCCCGACGCGACGCGGATTGTTGTGACCGAGCCGCAACCCGTGGTGTGGGACGAACGGCTCTTTGTGATGCCATCGGTCGGACACTCCTAGATCATGATGGGGGTCGGCGAGCCTCGCCTCGACGCTTTGCTCCTCGAGTGAGATGAGCAAGACGTGGCTTGTAGTTTAGTTCGCACTCGCCGCTAGCAATGGCCAGCGCAGCGCCGTTTTATATTCTGCTTGTCAGTTTGCCAAAGCGACAGGGCTGTCAGTTTTTGTCAATCGCCAACTTGATTTGACATAACATAATTTATCACCGTTTCGAACGATCGTGCTTTTACCATCAGGCAGGCAGGTCTATGCAGACCGCGCCCTTGCACCCTGACCGCCCGCGGGCGCCATCCGGCAACACCTAACGCTTCGTGGCGAAATCGCTACCTGAGAGACGCACCGGCTGGCCTGGGTGTACCAGTGATTTCCTTTGCGCGACCGCTGCGATTCGCTTGCGACCGTTCTCAAACGTCCTGAGTACGCGGGTCGTATCGGCGTCATGCGGTAGCCAGAAATATTCTTCGAGTGCATCACGCGCAATCGTGCACTCGACGTCGCGGTCGCGGATTGTCACGGTGAAAACGACGGCGCGTCCGTCCGGCGAGACGGTGGCCATGCGATCAAGAACTTCCATAACCCGCCTCGAGGATCTCATTCACGGACTTTATGGGTACTGCGCCACGCAACGACAAATCTTCCAGAACTCGAAAAACCAGCGCCGTCCCGCCGGGCAACAGAACGGAGAGTCACCGGCGAGTCAGAAGCTTGAGAACCCGATCGTCGTGCCTGACGTGGAGTGCGTCAACAATCTGCACCGCGTCGGCGGACGGATGAGCCGGGTTGAACAGGAAGTTGTGAGCAAACGGAACAACCGCGCTCGGCACCTTCAATACAGCGCTCGTTTCTGTCTGCAGCCACTCGGTGCCGGCTGCGCGTGACCAGTCCAGATTTTATCGCCATTGCTCCGGGAGATCGGCGGCCGCGATCTCAGCCACTGGAACGTCATCTGCTATCTCGACCCGCAGCAACTGATATCTGTCAGGCAGCTGGTCTATGCCGGCAATCTCCATGTGGACGAGCATCTCAAGGAGGGCCAGTGCGGGGTGCTCGGCAAGATAAACGATGGGTTGTCCCGCATAATGCCATCGCCCCTGCGCGCGCAGTCCACCTATACCTTTCAGATCGGCATAATTGCTTGTTCTCCAAAGCACCATCAGGCGAAATACCCTTCGTCTATCTGGACCAAGGCTTCCTCGACAAGCCGCGTACCATGCTCGGTAATGGCCATATCGAGCGCCGATTTTCCGCCAAAGCGCAGTTGGCTGTGCGCAAGGACCATGGCCGCTACGAAGTGACGGACCCATTCGTGAAGCAGGCGCGAAGGGACCAACAACTCCTGCTGGCACCGGATTCCGAGACTCCTGAGCACACTGCGAAATAATTCCGACGGTCTTGCGACGGATGCATGACCGTACCCGCATCGACCGCAGGGCGCTCGCAACGGAGACAATCGGCGCGTAGTCGCACTGTCGAACGCGGACCGCTATCCCGTGCTCATGTTAGCCGCCGCCCTTCCACTGGAAGCAGGATTGCCGCCGCGTAGCGGCGAGTGGGTGACAACGAGCGCGTTGACCGTTAGTTGCGTTTATATCTCTGTAAAGTTCAGGCGTGACAGCCCTCTGCTCTTCTGGGCTGGAGTGGGCCTGCTGAGCGCAACGGTACCCACATGCCTGCTCTCCTAGGTGGACCCGCGGACTTTTAACGGCATCAATGCATACGACAAACCGTTAAAGTTCCAGCTCTCTCTCCCCACGTACTTGCTGTCGCTCGGCTGGATGGCGCTGGTGCACTCGTCGGCGCCTGCGCAGTCCTGGCGATCATGCTCACCCGCTACCCGCGCAAGAACCTTGATCCCGCTTATCTGCTGGCCGTGCGCAAAAGTTTGTGGATCACGGTAATGCTGGGCGGCCTCGCCAGCATGTTCATGAGCATGCACTTGAGCCACTGGGTTGGGGGCGTCGCAAGCGACGCGAACCGTCTGCCCTTGCGCGGATGGTCTCGCACCGGAGGCGACCTTCGCGAAGCGGGTTGAAAGCGTAGATTACTTTTGCTTCTGCGGAGCAGGCAATTTCAGCGGCTGACATTCACCCGCGTCAGAATGGATGTCGGCCGCGAGTCGTTTCAGGGCGGAGTTATCCCCCCAAGCGCGCTCTTCTGGATCTGCACCGATCGCCAACAAAATCTCTGTGAATGCATCGACACAATTTTGGTAGAGATCAATGCGGTCCTTCATTGCTCGCGGGGTGTCTCCGTATTGCTGGTCTGAAAAAGCCGGACACTTCTCCTCTATCGCTACCGAGGGATGTGCCAACCGCGTGAGGTATGCACTCATAACACAGTGATCAACTGATTGGAGTAACGGTCCGACGCCATCATAGACAACCTTGTTGATTTCATCTTCGTATGCATTGCGAATTGGATTAGCCGAGCGATCCTTTCCGTCGTCATATGACGTGACGTAGACGGTAGATGGAATCGCAGCTGTGGCTTCGGCCAGCGCCTCTACATACAGTTTTTCAGTTTGCATCAGCACCTCTCTGGGCACACCGTCTACCGACTCTTCATAAAGTCGGCTCGCGTATCCCACGTACAGGTACAGACTATGGCTAGCGGCCAGAATACCGGATAGACGTGTTGCGATCCGGGCGGTCAAATGTTCGCGATCTGCGGCTAGTTCATTGGAGTAATACGTTATGCCTGCAGCGATGATGGCACCGAAAATACCAGTCAATATGAAGCCAACAAGGATGCCTAGGAGAGGATGATGGCTCCAATGCTTTTCAGCTTTTTCCGGATTTTCCGAGTTCGACATCGCCATCTCCCGATGACAAGTTGTTTGATTGCAATATCTTCTCTCATCAAACCCCAAAGCCACCGGAATACTCTAGTTGTTGATTTCCACCGAATACTGACCCACTGTTTTCATCTAAATTTGACCCACCCCTAGACAGCGTAGTGCATCTATTCCGATGTGGATAACTCTTCGCCGTCGGTTGTCTTTGAAGCTCTCTTTCTCGTTGCCTTTGCTTTGGCAGAACTGGTCCTGAAGCGCCACGATTCGTTGCCCGTTTCGACGATGTGGCAGTGATGGGTTACGCGGTCCAGAAGCGCCGTTGTCATCTTTGCATCTCCAAACACATTGGCCCATTCTCCGAAGCTCAGGTTCGTGGTGATTGCCACGCTCGTGTGCTCGTACAGCTTCGAGAGCAGATGGAACAGGAGCGCCCCGCCAGTCTGGCTGAATGGCAGGTAGCCCAGTTCATCGAGAATCACCAGATCAACGTACATCAGCTTGTGTGCAATCTGGCCTTGTTTGCCCGCTGTCTTCTCGAGTTCCAGCGCGTTGGTCAGTTCGACCGTTGAGAAGTACCGCACACGCTTCCCCTGCCGTTGCACCGCTTCAATTCCAATCGCCGTGGCCAGATGTGTCTTGCCTGTGCCGGGTCCACCGATGAACACCACGTTGTGTGCGCTCGCGAGAAACGCCAGTTCGTTCAGCTCACGGATCAGCGCTTCATCGACGCGTGCTGCCGAGAAGTCGAAGCCCTTCAGGTCGCGGTGGGCCGGGAATCGTGCGGCAGTCATCTGGTAAGCGATCGAGCGCACCTGCCGCTCAGCCGTTTCCGCCTGCAGAAGCTGTTTCATGAAGCGCTCCGGTTCGAACTCGGTGTGGCGAGACTGAGCCAGAAGTTCAGGCCAGCTGCTGGCCATGCCGTGCAGCTTGAGCCCCTTGAGTTGGGCGATGACGTCGTTAGACATGGCGATCCTCCGGTGGGTTGGTGCGCAGGCTATCGTAGCGATCCACATCAGCGGCAGGCTCCTCAACGAGCTGAAGCTTCGTTGCGGCAACGTTGTGGTTTGCGACTGGCCCCTTGAGCCGGCTCAGGACGTTGAGCACGTGATCAACACTTGGACGGCCCGAATCCAGCGCGGCCTGCACGGCAAGCAGTACGGCATCAAGCCCGTGCTCCGGCACGGCGGCCAGCACCTGCGTCATGACGCGGTCCCCGCCGGGGTGTTTGAGGAGATGGCGCTGGAGCGTCTGCAGCGGCTGTGGCATCGTCGCGAACGGAGCCCCGTTGCGCAGTGCACCCGGTTTGCGCTCGACCAGCGTGATGTAATGGCGCCAGTCGTAATAGGTCATGTGCCGCTCGAAGCTGCGTTCGTGACGGGCAATCTCATGGGCGTCGGCGACGACGCTGAGAAACGCGGGATAGCAGCACACGCTCACGAGCTGGTTCGTGTACTCGGTGGGCACGCTGTAGCGGTTGCGCTGGAAGTGGATGAGGCTGGTGGATGACACGCGCAGGGTCTGCTCGACGTAGCCATCAAACGGACGCGGATTGGGCATCAGCTTCGTGCGCTCGTCCTGTAGCACGTCCTCGACCGTCAGTTCCGGCCACTGTGGATGACGCATCTGCCAGGCCTGGCGGCACTGCCCTGCAACCCATTCGTTCAGGACCTCCAGCGTCTCCCAGCGCCGTAGTGCCGCTTCGTGCCAGATCTGCCGCCGCCGGTCCTGAACGTTCTTCTCGACGATGCCTTTCTCCCAGCCGGCAGCCCGGTTGCAGAACTCCGGTTCGAACAGATAGTGGCCGCACATCGCCTCGAAACGCGCGTTGACCGAGCGCTCCTTGCCACGCCCAACCTTGTCCACAGCGGACTTCATGTTGTCGTAAATGCCACGACGCGGCACACCGCCGAACGCGGCAAATGCGCGAGCGTGCGCATCGAACAGCATCTCGTGACTTTGCGTGGGATACGCGATCACCCAGAAGGCGCGACTGGCGTTCAGTTTGACGTGGGCGACTTCCAGACGGCGGCGCAGGCCACCGATGAAGGCGTACTCGCAGCTCCAGTCGAACTGGAATGCCTCGCCGGGCTCGAAGGCGAGCGGCACGTAGGCCTTCTTGCGCGGTGCGTCGGCCTGTTCCTCGTGCCAGCGCCTCACGAACGCGCTAACACGGCCGTAGCCGCCGGCGTAGCCCTGTTAGCGAATCGCCTCGAACATGAACCGTGCCGTGCGCCGGTCGCGTTTCGGCCGGTGACTGTCCGCCCGGAGCCAGCCGGTAAGCTGCGCGGCCCAGTCGTCGATGACACTGGGACTGGTGCGCTTCGGATACTTTGGCTCCGTGGCGTCAGCCTGCCGCAGCCACGTGCGTACCGTGTTTCGGGATAGGCCCGTGCGCCGCGCAATCTCGCGCAGCGGGACCTTCTCGCGGAAATACATCCGCCTGATCTTGGCCAATATGCCCACCGTGATCACCCCTGTAGCCCCCGCTCAAAGATTGAGCAGGGCATTCAATCACGTGGGTCAAAATTCGATGAAAATTACTGGCTCAGGTGGGTCAATTCTGCGTGGACATCAACAGCGTTGGAGCCCCTAACTCGCGCGAATGGCCGTGTCGGGAACTCGCATCTATACCTGCACATGAGGTGTATTAAGTGAAGAAAATCGGTTTTCTATCATTCGGCCATTGGGCTACTTCCCCATATTCGGAGAGCCGATCGGCATCTGACGTCCTTCTGCAATCGATCGAACTCGCAGTTGCTGCAGAGGAGCTCGGTGCCGATGGTGCATTTTTTCGCGTTCATCATTTTGCGCGACAACTCGCATCGCCGTTCCCGCTTCTTGCTGCTGTCGGCGCTAAAACCCGCAGGATCGAAATAGGAACTGGCGTCATCGATATGCGATATGAAAACCCGCTATACATGGCGGAGGATGCCGGTGCAGCAGATTTGATCGCGGGTGGACGGTTGCAGCTTGGCATCAGTCGAGGCTCCGGGGAACAGGTTATTGATGGCTGGCGTTATTTTGGTTATGCACCGGGCGAAGGCGAGAGTCACGTTGATCTGGCACGACGCCATACCGAAGTGTTTTACGAGGTGCTTCGCGGTGAGGGCTTCGCACAACCGAATCCACGCCCGATGTTTCCGAACCCACCCGGGCTGCTTCGCGTCGAACCTCACTCCGAAGGCCTTCGCGACCGGATCTGGTGGGGTTCAGGCTCCGATGCGACTGCGATCTGGGCGGCGGGGATGGGAATGAATCTTCAGTGTTCAACCCTCAAGAACGATGAGTCCGGGCGTCCGCTTCACGTCCAGCAGGCGGAGCAGATTCGGGCGTATCGGCAGGCATGGAAAGAGGCCGGGCACACGCGGGAACCGCGAGTGTCGGTGAGCCGGAGTATTTTCGCGTTGGTGAACGACCGCGACCGGTTGTACTTCGGGCGTGACAGGCAGAGCGCGGATACAGTCGGCATGCTCGAAGATAGTATCCGGACCATCTTCGGGCGCAATTACGCGGCTGAGCCCGATGTGTTAGTGGCGCAACTTGCCGCGGACGAAGCAATCGCCGAGGCTGATACTTTACTTCTGGCGGTGCCGAATCAATTGGGCGTGGAGTATTGTGCGCATGTGATCGAATCGATTTTGACTCATGTCGCGCCGGGGCTTGGCTGGCGATAGACGGAGATTGGAATCGCACAGAGAGCCGCGAGGATGTTGCATACGCGGGACTTTTGCAATCAATACGCTGTTGGTAGAGCTCCTTCACGGTCGATTGCAGTGTCTGGTCGGAAGACTTCGCGACTTAAGCTGCCTCACAAGCTTCATTTTTGTCGTCAGAGCGGATGTACTAATTTCCCTCAATTCTTGCCTGATCTTGAATGCCATCGAGTCGACATGGCTATCACGAGATCTGCAGTCGCAAGTTGCTGTGCGAGAAAAATGCGCGTTGACAAGCTCCAACAATCCGGGCGAACAATCAAATCTCGAATCTGGTCGAGCGTCACTACGCTAACCACCTTTCTCACGCTCGATTCTCCCTTGTGGATAGAGGTTCCGCGCCTCGCACGATCATCTGATGCGCGCTCTGCGCTTTGATAACCACCACAGTCATCCACTAGTTCCGCTTCTCGTAGGCGAATTGAGTCTGGCAGCATCGTCTTGTGGCCTGGAAGGCGAGAGCATACGAATGTATGCGGCACGCTGTTCCCGCCCACGGCACTGGCAAGGAAAGGTGGCCAGGCTCGAACACGAGCACGCCCGGGATTCTGCAGAACCGATTCCTGCGGGGGACGGTTGACGCTGGTCTGCAACTTTGCCCGCGCTCAACCGGAGTCAGTCAGGGCCGGGAGCAGTCTTCTGCAAACTCACATCCCGCGCGATCTCCTGATGCTCTCGAAACGGGAACGTCGCGCAGGGCGTCAGCGGTGCCGTGGGTCAGAATGCTGACGGCCCGCGCACTGCCCCGCGCGGGCTGTCACGTTCAGAGGGATAGGACAGTGCCCGACGCGCACCGGTGCGGGGGCTCCCATGAGCGTTTCCCGGACTGGGAAGTCTACAGGTTGGCCACTTTCATGATGTAGAGCACCGACATGTATCGTGGCACGGTCTTGATGGTTTCCGTCCAGCTGAAGTCGGTGTTGCCATGCATAAACCCATTCCCGTCGCCACGTTTGTTATCCGCTCCGCCAATGTAAACGCTGGCCGAGTCGCTACCGGCCGGCTGCGGGGAAAGGTCATCCGCTTTCCGCACCCCGCGCAGGAAGAGCCCTGTCAGGTCCGGGCACTTGTCCGGATGGCTACCATCGCAAAGAACCCAACCGGCCGGAACCAGCGCCTTGCTGTAGTAGGGCAGGATGGTGCCGATGGGTAACTGGTTGAAGGCAACGGAGGCCTGGAGCGACTGCAGGGACTGCGTGATTTGCCGGAGGTTGTCGATCGGGATGTTGTTTTCGTCATATGCCGGCCACGGGATATTCAGCGAACCGGCGCCGTCCGTCCGGATCACCGTGACGAAGGAGGTTGCACCCGGAGAGGGGCGGCGGCAGGACAACAGCCCGGCCCCTCCGTTCGGGATTCTCTGAACGGCCGTCTTCGATTGATTCCAGTGGCAGCTGACATCGTGCGAGGTGGCGTAGGTTAGGCTCCCCCATCCTGCGTCCGTATGGTTGGCCCGATACAGGTACGAGAGAGTCATTTCGGTGGTGGTACTGCCTTGCGCCTTGAATTCGATGTCGTTCTGGGAATCGGCGCATGTCTTGTACGCGTCATAGGCACCGGGCGCGATCGACTCCACATACTGGCGATACGCGTCGGATTTGGCCGACTCGTTGTTACTGGCATCGCAGTAGTGGCTCGCCACATCGTCCACCGAGGTGCTCGACGACCCCAAGGAAGCGGAAAGCAGTCCGTAACTCGCACCGAAATTGAATCCCGAGCTGTCACCCTTGTGATGACTGTAGTCGCTGCAGAATTGCCGGGCGGCCGATTCCAAGTCGCTCCGATCCGCGACCGTTTGACTGGTGACCCTGGAAAGACCGATGAGTCCCACGCACGTGTCGTCTTGTGCGACGACTGGCAGCGACACGGCGGCGAGGCACAGGGCTGTCGCCTGAAGGACGCGCCTCATCAGCGGCGCCATTGTGGGCAAGCCTGGGGTGGCAGGCGGCTGGCACCGCGTAAATGCTCGAAGGGTGACGTTCACGGGCTGGTACTCCTCTCTCAGGATCGTTGGTCAAGGCTTGAAGCCCCGCTTGAGTGGAAGCGCCACCTGTCGTCCATGGGCAACTGGTGCCATGTGCGGAATGGCTTGCCGCTCGGGGCAAATACGCTTCCGTGAACCAACATAGGAAAGAACAGCCGGTGTTGCTAAGGAACCTGCGCAATTTCTGCTGCTCGCAGCGCGGGGGCCAACCAGCACATCCGTTTACTCCGGTTATCCAGAGTAATGATTTTGCTCGCCAGTTCCGGCGCATGCCGCTAGGCTGCGCGGGAAGCGCCGCCCGGCAACGGTTGCGGGCAAGCCTGACTCGGCGCTTTTACACCCGGAGTGACGCTGATGCCACAGCCGAAAATCGACCCGACGAAGCCTGACGCGCTCATGCTTGAACTGTTCAGTGATGATCGCTGGGTCAAGGACCGGTTCGCCGAGCACCTGGCTCAGGAGCTTCTCGAACTGTGCGAAAGCCTCGCGGCATGCTTCCGTCTGATGCCTGCGCTCAATGAGGCGGCAAACCGGACGGGCTCCGTACGCACGGCGCTCGCGGCGGCGTTCGTGTTCGGGGTGCTCGACGACATCCTGGTGGCCACGAAACTGCTGCTCGGTGGCAAGCTGCCAGCGGCGGGCAACCTGATGCGGCAGGTGGTGGAGGGGATTGCGATGGCCTTTCTGTGTTCGACCGACAACCCGCTGATTGTCCGGGAGAAAACGAAGACCAAAGCCGCCGTCAGGGTGCACTACTGGGAGCGGCTGGACAACGGCGACAGCCTCGCTCAGGGGCATCTTGCGCTCCGGCAACTGGAATGGAATGCCCGAACACTCGGCGTGAGCGGCGACGCAGTCGCTCGCCTGCACCGTTCCAAGGATCACTACAACCCATTCAGCCATTGCGGCACCGTCACGATAGCGAGCCGGGTGGCGCTGGAAGAAGTGGGCATGGTCTATATCGGTGGTCATTTCGATCCTGCGAAACTGGAGGTGTATCGCGTCGAGATGAATGAGCGGATCGGCTTGTGCCGCGTGCTGCCGCCGTTCATGGAGCACATGCTTGCGACCATGACGCCGCCAGCCGCCAGCCCGGCGATTACAGGCCAGCCCGGAGATCCGGCATGAAGGCCGCTGAGCGCCGGCTCACCCGGCAGCACTTCGCCCTGTACCGTAGCTGGCGGGGCGGCCATCGAGTGCACTCGGCCTACGGCGGGGCTGGCACCGACGTGCGCACCAGGCTTAGCACGGTCGGACGCCATCCGCGCGTGGCCATCGTGCGCTACCGAGGCGGAACATCGCTCGCAAGAGGCGGCAAAACGAGCAACGGGTCGCCGGCGAGACGACCATACGCGTCATGGTCGACAAACCGCATGTGCTCCTGCCGCACCTCCGCCCTCATCGACTCGAGCGCTGCCGATGAGAGAATGATCGCTGCGCGCCCGCGGTGCCGCCTCGACGGATACACAATCCCGTCGGGCCGTGAAGCGTTGGCGCACAATCCAATCGCGTCGTGCAGTCGGACGCCGAACCACTGGCACCACTCGTGGTCCGGGCTCGACAGCATGTCGGCTATTCCCAGCTTGCTCGATGCATCGCTGTTGAGATTCCACAGCCGCAGGGGCCGGGGAAAGCGGAGTGTCGCGATCAGACCGTCTCGCTCGGCGCCTTGATCGATATAAAACGTGCCCGGCCGGGTCAGATCGTTCTGGCAGAACCGCGCCTCCCAGACCGTCGTGTCTGGGTCGAAGGCCAAGTAGAGCCACCAGAAGGGCATTGCCCCGTCCGGGGCGATCAGTGCCCCCGGCGGCCCGAAACGGTAAGCGCGCGTCACGCGATCCGGGACAATCCCGAGCGCTGAGTACGCGGCGCGATAAAGGGGTGCGCCGCCTTCGACGACGACAAGTTCATTTGACAGCCCGGCGATCAACCGGCCGGTCGACGGCAGCATTTCGCCGATACCGGCCGGTGGTTCAATATTTGGTTGTTGATGCATTATGGTGGCCACTCAGTGGGCCACGCTTTCCCCAGTGCGCCGAATCGTCTCGAGCACCCGTCGCTGACGTTCCGTTGCGGCGAGTTGCAAAAGGCGCTTCTGGCTCGCATGAAGTTCGCCACGACCCGTGAACGGCTTGCCGGCCAGCATTTCCGCCGGCGCGAGCTCATTCAGTTCATCGAGTGCGGTCACAAGGAAAGCGTGAACCTCCGTTGTCAGGGCCCCTCGGAGCTTTTCGAGGACAGGTGGCAGCAATTCCGGAACGGGCTGGACAAACTGCCATGCAGGAAACGCCCGGCCGTTGGTCTGTCCGGGCGGCTTCACACAATAGAACCTGCTGCTGTCCACGTACCGGTACAGGCTCGCAATTGAAAGCTGCACCAATCCTTGCTCGATCACCTCCGAAGGCTTCAGATTGGCAACAGGCAACGATTCGGCATTCGCTCCAGGACCTCCGGCCTCGATGACCAGCATCGTAGTCAGGCGTTGTTCCAGAACATTGCGGACCAGCGCATGAAACGCCTCGTCCATCAGTTCCGGGGCAACCCGTCCACGGAGCGACCCCTCAATGTCGGACGCGAAGAGCTCGGCGACATCCCGCGCGGCCCGCGACGTACTGAGAGATTTCCCTTCTTCCAACACCGCTCGAATCTTGATGCCAGCGGTATTGTTCCGTTCGTCAATAACCTGTGCCATGTGAATCTCCTTCAGGCGAATTGCGGAGGTGCACCAAGCGGGTTCATCCGTCTGGCGATCGCGGCGGAGCTGCCCGTTTCCGCTACGGGACGGATGAGGCGGCGACGTACTTTTGTCAGCGCCGCCGCACGCCGCCTGACAGCGCCCCTGCAGTCGTCGAGCACTTCGCGGAGAGAATCGCGGGCGAAGTCCCTGAAGAGCGCAAGCGACAAGCCACTCAGGAAGTCGTCTGCGTAAGCAAAAATCTCCGGCCGGCTCGAACGGCCCACAACCTGCTCGATCGCGAGTGTCAGTTCGGTTTGGCTGGAGCGGCGATCACGTGCCGCGCGCGTGCCGAAAATGCGGTGCCAGAGTTCCAGTCCCGACACCGTATCAAGCTGCAACTCTTCGAGGAAAACACGCTCCCCGAAGGACAACACCGGGACGACGTCATCGGTCGTTTCGGTCAGACTGTGATCGTAGGACTCGAAGTTCTCGCGCAGCTCATCGAGCATGACGGTTTGCCTGACCGGAGCCCATTCACGAACGAGCCGTTCGACCTCCGACATTTCGTGGCCCTGAATCGACGACGATCTCACGCCGTACGGCTCGTCCACGACGGTCGAAGCCGACGAAGCTCGCGACGATCTCAGATCGTCACCTATCAGCACAAGGTTCCAGTCGGTATTCATGGCGGGCTCTCCAATCAGTTACATGACACAATAGCACAATTCTTATTTTTCGCAAGTATCGCAAAATTATCAACCGTCGCATATTTCTCACGGTTCCGGGCCTTGAGCCCGACGCCAAGACCAGGTTCGCGGGCGTGGCCAGAAAAGGATCAAGGCCGCGCGTTCTGCCATCCTGACGGCACACACGGGTGGAGCAGGCGACGCGCCGATGTACGCCTGGCAGACAGTCGACTGCATGTACAGCGGCCGAACGGACGCACAGGAGCCTCAGGCGAGATAGCGCAACCGCCCTCTTTCGTGGATATCCAGAAACGAAGGGTCGGATAGCCTTAACTAACGAGGCCCTTCGTTTTTTGATAATTCGACGACATCCATCCCTAAAGAAATTTTCAGCGCACACCTAAAGCAATTGGCCTATCTTGAAGCTCGGAGACACATTTTCTCGAAATTTTATTTTCCGGTGATAACTTTAATTATGTAAAATCAAGGCGCGCCTAAAGCGATGAGGTGTGCAGTCGAAAGCCGCGTGCACGACCGCATCCGTCTGTTTGGTCACCGGACGCCAACCACCGTTCATCGTCTATGCGCCGGAGAGTCATAGCAGTCGCTGCCAGCCGCCTGATACACCGCATCATTTTGGCAAAATTTGCCAAAGCGTGTTAGAGTGGTTTCATGACCACTATGAACATTTCCCTACCGGATTCGCTGAAGGTCTACGTCGACGAACAGGTTGGCGAGGGCGGCTACGGCACGAGTAGCGAGTACATCCGCGAACTGATCCGAAAAGATCAAGATCGCAAGCGTCTGCGCGCAATAATCCTGCAGGGCGCGACTTCCGGCCTCGCCGACCCTGTTGCCGCCGACTACTTCGAATCGCTGCGCGCTCGCGTACGTTCTCGCAAATGAGGGCTAAGCCCGTCATACCGACAACGCTGGCCAGGCAGGACGTGGAGGACGGGGTGACGCACTACCTCGTAGACGAAGGCTCGGAGCAAGCCGCGCTCGGATTTATCGCGGAGATCGAGCAGGCTTATGAGCGTCTCTCCAAGCACCCGAACATCGGGTCTCCCCGTTACGCGTACGAGCTGGATATTCCAGATCTGCGGTCGTGGCCGCTGGATCGCTATCCACACCTGATCTTCTATATTGAGCGCGAGGCTCATGTAGAAATTTGGCGCGTGCTCAACGGCAATCTTGATATTCCGACCTGGCTGGAGAGCAACGACGGCGAGACTCATTGACGGCCTCTGCACGACATCAGGTCCGTGAGGAGCATTCACGCACCTCCCCCTTTTGGCGCTCCAGCGTGCACGGCCATTGCATCTAACCAGCCGTGTCGAATTCACAAACTAATCGCGCTGTACTGGAAGATCGACCACAACATCGTCCACAGGCAGTTGATGCGGATTGCATTATGATCAGCCCTCTCCTTCGCGCGCAGACCATCACCGCGCAACTTGGAGGTACCGTCGAATCCGAATTTGTGCAGCAGGCTGCTGCACAATTCGCAACACGCTCGTCTTATATGCATAGGAGTGCGAACTAAACGTCGGTCAAGCATTTTATGTCAATTCGCGGCGCGTGTTCTGGGGGAGCGAGTGACGCTGATCGACACGAAGCTGCCGTTCGCTTAGGGGCACCGGCGAGTCTGCAAACGCTGGGAAAACGAACATTCGCCCGCGTTGCAATAGCGCGCATCGCCTCGCTCCGGCCCAAGAATCACTCAACTTGCAGACGTACGATTGCCTCGTCGCCCGGTTTTCCACGACGCATCGAATAGTGCGCTAATCGGTCCGTCGGGCCTGTTACCAAGGTGTCGACTACACGTTGCATGACAACCTCATTCACGATGAAAGTCTCGTCGCGCGGAATCTGGGCAATTGCGACGTGGCGCGTACGTTTCATCAGGCTATCCCGCGAAAGATGCGCCCCGCCCTCATGAAAATCCTGATTCCTGCACGGTAACTCGATAGTTTGAGCAATTCACTAGACCGGGCTGATGCCGAACGACGCCTGTCGTACAAAAGGATGAAGGGTGGCGTCGGTTATGTCTGTCAGCGCTTCGACAGTGATGTTCATGCCCTGCGGTAAGCACAGCATGTTGCACGACACGGCGTTCCCGTAAAGATTCTCTTGCGACCCGAAGTGATTGCGCGGATTGAACAGGGGCGGCAGGTGCCACCAGAGCCGGTAACCCTGGCTCCACAGCCATTCGATCAGGGCACGCGACTGCCCTACCCGGTCGTTCTCGACATACAGAACCGGCTGCGAGCGTTTCAGGATCTCGCGGCAACCTTGCAGTACGTCGAGTTCGGCCCCTTCCACGTCGACCTTAAGCAGACCGATGGTTTCATTCGCCAGTGCATCATCAAGTCGTACGCAAGACACCGCGATGGACTTCTGCCCGGATGTCGGTGTCATGGAGACACCGCCAAAATTGCCCTGTGACAGATAGTCAGGCGCATCGAAATACAAGGTGCCCGCGTTTGCGCCGCACGCCGCGGGCCACGCCCGCACATGAGTCAGACCGTTTAACGCAAGATTGGCGCACAGGTTCTGGAACAGAAACGGTTGCGGCTCGAATGCGAACACCGGGCGATGCTCTTGCCGTGCCCGGGTCGCAAGCGCAATCGTGTGAGTCCCGGAATTGGCGCCCACCTCCACGATTGCACCGGGCCGGATGAACAGTTGACCGAGAAACTGCGACTCGATCTCACCATACTCTCCATATTCGACGACGGCCCGACCCAGGTAGAAATCGTTGGGGTTGGCAAGTATCCAGCCGTGTCGAGCCTGGACGAGAACGTAAGGAGGCGCGACAGGAATGATGCGCGGTGGAGTCGTGGCAGCGCTCGGGCCAGTTAGCCCATCGGTGCCGGTAAGTTCTTTCATCTACTCTCCTCGTACCCTGGCCGCGCATGTTGGCACAACATCCAGCAACGCCGGCCAGCGCCGACTCCAGTCGCCGTCGTGCGACACGCCGGCAATGGTAATGGCGCGCGCGCACCGGGCGCCGGTTGCCCTGACGAAACGCTGGGCAACCGCAGGCGGGACCACCTTGTCTTCGGCGCCGCTGAAATGAATCTGCGCAATGCCAGCAACCTGTTCCGCAAAGTCAATCGGATTTTCCGACCCCGGCATGGGTGAAACGTCGTGCAGCTGATTGACGAATTCGTCGTCCACGTTACCGGCCACGGTGCGGATCGAGACGACGTCGGGACGGCGCGCCGCGATGAGCACGGCTACGGCGCCGCCCCCTGAATATCCGACCAGTTCGATCGACCGCCCTGGTGTGAGCGCCGCAAAATGACTGACAGCACGGTTCATCGATTCGATGACCTCCGGCGCAAAACGTTTGCCGGTCCAGTACGCCCTGTCGCAACGCGGATTCATCGCCATCGACGTGAACTGGCAGGGCCGCGCCAGATAAACGACATTCGGTGCCGGGTCCCGTGCTGCCAGGGCAAGACCGGTTGCTTCGCGGGGCGTTGGATCGAGCGAGGGCATGGTGCGCGACAACCACGCAAGCCCATCGCCCTCGATATACACACGCAATGGCCTGTCGGGCTGCGAGATGCGCGCGTAGGCTGTCAGGATGAAGCCGCCGGTGTCGACTGTTACGCGTTGCAGGTGGGCGGGTTCGGCCAGGGCGTCGGCATGCGCGTCGCGATCGAGCGTGGCGCATCCAGCAAGCGCAACCATGACGGCAAGCACGAAGAGCGCGGCGGTCACGCGAAACGCGCTGGACAGTGACTGAGCGCAAAACGTGCGCATGCCGGGAGCGACCTCATCCATCTTTGAACTGCGCGAGCGCAACCGCCATCCGCGACACGACGGAAGTCCAGTCAGCCCGCGTATCCTGCCGGAACAGGCGCGTATGCGGATACCACGGGGTGTCCGTGCGCTCGAGCAACCAGCGCCAGTCGGGAATTTTCGGCAGCATGACCCACACGGGCCGTCCCAGTGCTCCGGCGAGATGGACGGGAGAAGAGTCCACCGAGATCAGCAGATCGGCGATAGAGAGGATCGCGGCCGTGTCCTCGAAATCGGTGATCTCGTCGCTTAACGACAGTACTGACATACCTGAGGGCGGCGCGCTGGCCTGGGCGGCCGCGGGTCCCTTCTGGATTGAGAGAAACGTGACACCGGACTGTGCGAGCGGCGCGAGGTCAGCGAGACGCAATGAGCGGTTGGCGTCGTTAGGATGCGTCGGCCGCCCGGCCCAGACGAGCGCAACCAGCGGGCGCGGCAGATTGGCGAGACGCTGCCGCCAGTGTTCGAGACGCTGCAGATCGGCACTCAGATACGGGATCGCTCCGGGCAGATCCGCGAGCGTCAAGCCCATTGCCATTGGCAGGCTCATCATCTCGCAGTGCAGGTCGAAAGCAGGCATGAGCGTGCCGCGCGGCACGAGCTGGTCGAAACCGGACGCGCGCTGCGCCAGCGACAGCGTTTCATGGTTGATTTCCACGATTACCTTCGCACCGCTGCGCGCCTTCGCCCACGGCAGCAGGCGCATGAACTGGAAAGTGTCACCGTAGCCCTGCTCGTCGTGGACAAGCAGCGTCTTGCCAGCGATGGGCTGGCCGTCCCAGCGTGGGCGCTGAACCTTGCGCTCGATCGCCGCAGTGTGCGCGAGACTGTAGCGGTAGCGATACTCGCGCCAGCCGCGCTCGAACTGGCCCGTCAGCAGCAAAGTTTCAGACAGGTCGAAACGCGCCGGGAAATCCCCGGGGGCATGCCTGACCAGCATTTCCTGGATTGCCAGCGTTTCCGCGATCCGCCCTTGCGGCTTGATGGCGGCCGCCAGCAGTTTCCAGAGCACGAGCGGCCCGGTCCCTGAGGCGAGCCACGGCCGAAGCAGCGCCTCAGCCTCTGCATAGCGGCCGGCGCCCAGCAACTGCCGCGCCTCGCCATCGATTACACGCAGATCGGTCATGGCATCCGGCTTACTGCTTGCTGATGCCGAGTTCGGCCAGCAATGGCTCGAGGTACGATGCGTACGCAGTCCAGCGACCTTTCGAGCTCTTGTAGATAGGCTGACGCACCTGATTCACGCTGGCGGTGCGCACGACCCGGCGATTCTTGTGAAATTCCAGGCAGGCATCGTCCCACGGCAGGCCGAGAAATTCGATCATGCGTCGTGCTTCGGTTTCGATGTCGTCCACCACCGCTTCGTAATCGACCTCGATGAGGGAATCAGCCGGCAAGACCTTGCGCCAGTGATCCATCATGCGCTCATACAGGCGGTAGAAGATGCCCAGCTCTGCCAGATCGTAGGCGAACGGCTGAGAACCGCCGAACAGCTTCGTGTAGCACGACAGGCAGGTATCGACAGCGTCGCGTCGCGAGTGAATGATACGCGCGCCCGGCAGGATCAACGGGATCAATCCGGCGTAGAGGAAATTGCCCGGCATCTTGTCGACCAGATAGGGTCGCCCCTGCGCGAGCGGCGCGACACGCTTCAGATAATCCTGTCCCATTTTCGGCAACAGCACGCTTGCGCTCTCGCGGGTCAGCGATCGTAACGACGCCGGAAACGCTCCGGCGCTTTCGACCGTCAGCCTCAGCGCCGCGAGTTCGCCGGCGCCCGTAACCTGCGGATGCGACGAGAGGATCTGCTCGATCAGCGTCGTACCCGAGCGTGGCATCCCAACGATGAAGATCGGCATCGAGCCAGGTGTGCCTAGCCCGCTCAATGTAGCCATCCGCTCGGGCGAGCATGCGTCCAGCACGTCCATCATCCAGCGCTCAGTCTGGCGCGCATCGAATTGAATCGCGGTGCGCTTCGTGCGATTGCCGATATTCAGGTGATGAAACGCGCGCTCCGGATTTTTGATGTCCAGATATGCCTTACCCAAAGCGAAGCGCGCCGACAGCAGATCGCTTTGCGTGCGCCGGTCGCCCTCGGCAACGCAGCCCTCAAGTGCCGCGATGTCGGCGTCGTCACCGCTTTCGACCGAGCGTGCCTCGATTCGGGCGATGCGTATCTGCATGGAGTTCGGAAACACGACAAGCGCCTCTTCGAACGCAGTCAGCGCCTCTTCCTTGCGCCCAGCTTCAAGCAGCATGGTGCCGCGGCTCACCGTCGCTTCTTCGGCTTTCGTACCCGGGAGTTTCGCGGCTCGTTCGGCCGACGCCAGTGCTTCCTCGGTTTGACCAAGATGCGCCAGCACGCTGGCAAGCGTGCTGTGTGCGTCCGCGCTTCGCGGCATCAGCGCGACGGCCCGGCGTGCGAACGGCAGCGCCTCTTCGGCCCGTTCCAGCTGTTTCAGCGCCTTGGCGCGCGCAGACAGCGCGGCCGGGTGCTGTGGGGCAAACGCGTTGAGCATGTCGAGCGCACGCAGCACTTCGCTATAGCGCTCCCGGGACATCTCGACTTCCGCCAGATTCAGATAGGCGTCGATCAGCCGAGGGCTCAGTTCGATGGCGCGCTGCGCATGCGCGTAGGCGTTGTCGTACCGGCCCTGGCTCGAGAGCAGGAACGCGAGGTTGCTGTGCGCCTCGGCGTACGACGGATTCAGTTCCAGTGCTTTACGGTAGCTGGGCTCGGCCTGATCGAGCCGGTTCAATAGCCGCCAGGTATTACCCAGATTGTTGTGCGTTTCCGGCGCTTCAGGTGTCAGCGCAACGACGCGTTGGAGGCACTCAAGACTCCGCTCGAGCTTGCCGCTTTCCTGCAGGAGGATGCCGAGATTACTCCAGGCCGACACCAGCGACGGGTCCATCGAGACCGCGCGTTGCGCGGCCTCTTCGCCTTCGGCCAGCATGCCCTTCTGGCGATACATTTCCGCAAGATTGCTGGAGTACACCGCCGGTGCACGGGGGGCCATGCAGGCCTGACGCAGATGAGAAATCGCCAGATCCAGGTTGCCATATGCATGCGCCATCAGGCCTAGCAGATGCATGGCGTCCGCCTGTCCCGGCCAGGCGGCCAGCACACGCTGGCACCATTGTTCGGCCTGATCGGCCTGTCCTGCGTTCCAGTGGCCATATGCACGGCCAAGCGCGTCCTGAACGCTGAGGGTCTGCTGTGAAGGGGGCGAGGCCACCATCGATCAACTCCAATTTGCTGCTGTTGGCTCTCGCAGATCGTAACACTCGCCGTGAAGTCCCCCTGCGGACTTCACGGCGAGGAGCGCTTCCCGCGTCACCAGCCGGCCACGTCGCCCCCTGAGCGACGTGTGCCTGGCCAGACTCATGCCAGCGACTAGAACAACTGCTGCAGACGCAGGATACCGGCCTGCGAGAAGAAGCCCTTGCCTGCCTGAACTTCGTAACGCAATGTCAGGCTCAGGTTGTTCGCCCTCGCGAGCGTCGCGCCAATCGACACGTCCGCCAGGTTCGAGATCGGCGCGAGACCCAGCGTCGTGAATGCCGTCTGGCCCGTCGGGTCTGCCACGAAGTGCGCCGCCGTCGTCTGCTGTGAATTATCGTACTGATGGACCCACTGGACCTGCAGCAATGGCGTCACCTCCCCATACGACGTTGAGAAGCCTTTCTCCAGCTTCGCACCCAACGCGCTCGTCACCGAACTCGTGTGGCTCGAGTCAACCGACAACGACGAACCGTTGCCACCACTCTCCGTATAGCTGCCTTGGTCCAGGTAGCTATATGTCAGGCTCGCCAGCGGCGTGACGGTCAATCCGGCCACCGCCACCGGCCAGCCGCCCTGCACCTGCGTCACATACTGCTGGCCGCTGAAGTGGCCATGTGCGCCGGTAGAGAAGTCCGGAATATCAACCACCCGCGTCGTGCTGTATTCCTGCTGCGTAACACCTGCGGACAGGTTCACGTACCACGGGTTACCCTCGTAGCTCGCATAACCGAGCAGGCCGAACGCATTCACGCTCGACGAGTCATGGGACGTGTCGCCAGTGCCGTCATACGATGTGTTGCCGTAGCTGAACACACCACCGCCACGCCAGTTGTCGCCAAACGCCCGGTCCGCGCCGACCAGCAGGCCGCCGAAGGTCGCACCGTAACCGTCTATGCCGCTGCTGGCGTCGCGGGTCGCGTGACCGCCGAACCCCTGCCCCCACAGCGTCCATTGCGTCGGACTGTCGCCGGTCGAAAGACCTGTCGCGCCATCGGCCGCAGCCACGCGCATCGCGTCGACGTGCGTGCTCACCACGTTGAATACATCGAAGGTCGTAGCTGCCGCGCTCAGGCTCGGCTGAACCGGTCCAAGCTGCTTGCCGATGCGGTTGGCCATCGCTGCGGCGCCCGCTGCCCCACCACGGGCGTTGGCCTGTGAGAGATCGCTTAGCGCCGCGTCGTACAGGCCGTTCACCAGTTGCGGACTACGCGCATCGAGTATCGGGTTGTTCAGATAGGCCAGCAGGCCACCATGACCCGGCAGACCGAGCGCGGACGACGCGTTCGGCGACACCAGTGCCGCCGTCGGGATGTATGACAGCGTGGGCGTGGGCGTTGGCGTTGGCGTTGGCGTTGGCGTTGGCGTTGGCGTCGGCGTGGGCGTTGGCGTCGGCGTGGGCGTCGGCGTCGGCGTTGGCGTTGGCGTCGGCGTTGGCGTTGGCGTTGGCGTGGGCGTTGGCGTGGGCGTTGGCGTGGGCGTTGGCGTGGGCGTTGGCGTGGGCGTTGGCGTCGGCGTCGGCGTCGGCGTCGGCGTCGGCGTGGGTGTTGGCGTCGATGTCGATGTCAGCGCCACCACGAGCGTGTTGCCGTTGCTCGATGTCCTGCTGCCTTCCACGCTCGTGCCCGACACCACCGTCCCCGACGCCACAAGCCCCGGATTGCTCGTCGTATAAGCCGCACCCGTTGAGATCGTCCCGCCCGCAGCCACCACGTCGAACACCTGACCGGCGGCCAGCGTGAATCCGCCGCCCTGCGACTGGATCGCGACCGACCCGCCCGTGAGCGCCGCATTGTTGCTCACGACCAGTTCACCGTAATTCGCCGCCCCCGACCCGCCGATCAGCAACGTCCCTGCGGTCTGGTCGTAGTTGCCCGTAATCGAAATTGGCTGCGTGACTTCCAGCACGGCACCCGTATTGCGTACCGTGTTATTGCCGACGTCAATGTTGTCGTTCAGCCACTGGTTACCTGATGCGAACACCACATTGGATGCCGCATTCGATATCGTGCCGACCGTATTACCATAACCGGTCAACGTCCCGAAGATCGTGCCAGTCCCACCGGTGATGGACAGATCGTTCGACGAAGCATTCAGGATATTGCCCTCGATCACGCCCGTGTTGCTGAACGAGCCAATGCTGCCGATGCTGCCGATGTTGAGCGCGTATAGGTTGCCTGTAATCGTGCCGCTATTGCTCAGCGTGCCGATCGTGCCTTCGTTTGCGATGCCTGTGTTGCTGCCGTGGATCAATCCACTGTTGATCAGCGTGCCGATCGTGCTGCTCGTATCGTTGTACATCGCATAGCTGGCACCCGAGATGGTGCCGCTATTGGAGAACTCGTTGATTGCTCCATTGTTGTACAAGCCAGCGAACACGCCCGTAATCAAACCGTGGTTCGTCAGCGTGCCCAGGCTGGTGCCATTATCGATCGCGTAGCTCGCGCTCGTGCCGGCGCTGATGGTGCCGCCCGTTTCGTTAACGACATTGCCCGTCACCGTACTGCCAGCGCCCAGATGGAGGCCGTCAATGCCACCCGAGATGGAGCCGTAGTTCAGGATGTTTCCGGCGAGCGTCGCGGCACTTTGAAGGTTGATTCCGTGATCGCCTCCCGAAATCACAGCGCCAGCGACGTTCACGATGTCGCCGCTGACATAGGCGTTGCCCAGGCGAATTCCCGATGAATCCCCATACGCTGAGCCACCGGTTATCGTGCCGGCGTTGTAGATAGCGTCGCCGTAGTTGATGTCGCCTACGGAGCTGTCGGCCGTGAGCGTGCCGTTGATCAATCCTGTTCCGGCGTCGACTTCCAGGCCGTGACCGGCGCCGTGGATATAGCCGTAGTTGGCGATGCCACCGTTGAGCGTGCCGTAGTCTTCGATACCCCGGCCGCCCGTGGAAACGATGGAGCCGCTATTGAGGAGACCGCCGTCGACAATGCCGTCAGACGCGATTTGCAAGGCGTTGTCGCCAGTGCCTGCGCCGGTCGCCTTGATCGCGCCACCTGCCTCGTTCACCAGCCCGTTCGATATCGTGCCAACGGAAATGCCAAAGATCGAACCCAGGATGAGTCCGCTGTTAGTCAATGTGCCGATAACGCCATTGTTGACGATGCCGGTAGCCGCACCGACGTTGCCGATCATACCGTTGTTCGTCAGCGCGCCGATCGTGCCGGTCGTGTCGTTATAGATGCCCGCGTTGGTCTGCTGCCCGGCCGGGGTTCCCGTAATGCTGAGTCCACCGCCCGCATCGATCGTGCCGTCGTTGGTGATGCCGACGATCGACGTGGCGTTGTAGATGCCTGTATCGATAGCGGTTCCGATCACACCCGTGTTACTTACCGATAGCATCGGACTGGAAAGCGTCGTGCCGAGTATCGTGAGGTCGACACCGCTCGTCGCAATCGAACCCGCGTTGATCAACGTGCCGATCGTGCCGGCGTTGTTGATGCCGGCCGACGCACCTGTGATCGTTCCGCTATTGAGCAGCGTGCCGATCGTGCCGCTGACACCGTTGCTGGCGTAGTTGGAAATGCCCGATTCCACGGCAGCAATCGTGCCGGTGTTGAGCAACGTGCCAATCATGGATGCGTTGAAGACGCTGCTGGCCGCAGCACTGATGAGCATGCCGCTATTGGTCAGCGTGTTGATCGGCCCGAAGTTGTTGATGGCGGCGTTGCGGCCCGCGCTGATCGTGCCACTGTTCGACAGCAGGCCAATCGAGCCACTGGCGTTATCGACCCCGGCGCTGCCAGCAGATATCGTGCCAAGGTTGATCAATGCATTGATCATGCCGCTGTTATTGACCGCCCACGCGTCGGAATTAATGCCCGTGATGACGCCACTGACATTGTTTTCCAACGTCCCGATTGAACCGCCGATCGTGTTCCGGATAACGGTGTCGCCACCCACGATCGTCCCGCTGTTGCTCAATGTGCCGAGTTGCCCAGGCGTATCGTTGGCAAAGCCCGTGTGAAAGCCGACGATCGTGCCACTGTTGTTCAGCGTGTTGATCGTGCCATTATTGATCAGCCCGGCGCCGACCGCCGTACTGCCGATCGTGCCGTTCCCACCGTTATTTACTGAGCTAACAAAGCCGCCGGCGTTGTTGGTCAACTGACCGATCGTGCCCGAGTTGAAAATACCGTCGACCATGCCGGTAATCGTGCCCGCGTTCGTCAGCGAGCCGATCGTGCTGCCGTTGTTCAGCGCAGTGGCGACCGCCAGGCCGCCGATCATCCCGAACGAGCCATTGATGACCGAACTGATAGAGCCGCCGGCGCTGTTGATCAACTGGCTGATGACAGCAACCGTACCGCTCGTACCGTCATTGGAAACGCCGACGGATGTCCCGGCAATCGTGCCGCTGTTGCTCAGCACGCCGATCGTGCCGAGGTTGACGAGGCCCGAAACGCCGCTACCTCCAATGGCACCACCCGCATTGTTGGCCAACACCCCGATCGTTCCACCCGTATCGTTGTAGATACCGACGGTGAACAGCGTACCGGCGGGGCCGCCGGTGATGCTCAGGCCACTGCCACTCTCGGTGGTGCCACTGTTCGTAATCCCGGCAATCGATACTCCGTTGTAGATCCCGGCCTCAATCGCGGTTGTAATCGAACCGCCGGCATTGTCAACCGTCAGGGACGGACTCGACGCGACAGTTCCACTGGAGATCGTGATGCTGGATCCAGCCACTGCGATCACACCCGAATCGACAAGTTCACCGATCTTGCCACCGTTCTCGTTCTCGATATCGATTGAGCCGGTGATGGTACCGGCATTCAGCAGCGCGCCGATCGAGCCGGCATAGTTGTCGATGCCGGCAGCGCCACCGGATATTGTACCGGTATTGACGAGCGTACCGATCGTGCCGCCGAGATTGTAGACGCCGTAATAGGTATTGGCGGAGAGAGAGATCGTGCCGCTGTTGTTCAGCGTGCCGATCGAGCCGAATTCATTCAGGATACCTGCGCCGAATTGTCCTGAAATCGTGCCACTGTTGTTCAGCGTACCGATGCTGCCGGAATTGTTGGAGATGCCGTAAAGACTGCCGTTCGTGATCGCGCCACTGTTGTTCAGCACGCCAATCGTGCCGGAATTGGCAATGCCCGAAGCACCGCTGCCTCCAATGACAGCACCCACATTGTTGGCCAACACCCCGATCGTTCCACCCGTGTCGTTGTAGATACCGACGGTGAACAGCGTACCGGCGGGTCCACCGGTGATGCTCAAGCCACTGCCACTCTCGATGGTGCCGCTGTTCGTAATCCCGACAATCGATACTCCGTTGTAGATCCCGGCCTCAATCGCGGTTGTAATCGAACCGCCGGCATTGTCAACCGTCAGGGACGGACTCGACACGACAGTTCCACTGGAGATCGTGATGCTGGCACCGGCTGTTCCGATTGCACCCGCGTCGACCAGTCGACCGATCGTGCCGGCGTTGTTGATCCCGATCGAGCCCGTGACAATGCCCCCGTTCAACAGCGTGCCGATCATGCCGTTGTCGTTGAAGATGCCGGCGGCGATGCCGGAAATTGTTCCGGTGTTCTGAAGGGTTCCGATGGTGCTGTCGCGGTTGAGGATGGCATTAGACTGGCCAAAAATCGACCCGGTATTAGTCAGTGTGCCAATCGACGCCGCGTAATCCAGAACACCGTTGCTGCCGCCCGAGATCGAGCCGCCATTGCGTAGCACACCCACCGCGCCGAAGTTGTCGAAGCCGTCTTCCGTGGTATGGGTGTTGTTGCTGCTGTCTTGCCATGTGCTCGTGACCGTCGCGTCCAGCGTGCTGCCGGTTGCCATCGTGAACGACGTGACCGTGCCAGTGTTGATCAGCGAGCCAAGCGTGTTCGCGTTGCCCAACACCGCATACAGCGGGGTGGCGGCGGAAGCCGGCAATCCCAGGTTACCAAAATGGCCGCCTAAAACGATGTACTGCTGCGTCGCATTGGCCGCCGCCGCAGCCGACATCGCCGACACCGCGAGTGCAATAGCGCTGTAGCGGGGTGCCTTCCTCCTCCTCTTCATCGAGCCCGACCCGGCGCGATTACCGCCACGGCCAACGGCCAACTCCGATGCCACCTGCAACATCCCCAGGCTGGCGTTCCATACGACTCGATAGAAGTGATTCAAAAAACCCCCGATTAACTTATTTTATTCGCGTAGTGCGTTTCAGCTTATTTGGGTCCGGTCCAGCGGCGGCACACAAAATCGGACGACATTGCAACTCGACATAACTGGATGCCGACTCGGGCAAACAGTCGGTGGGCATTTTCTGGCTTCGGGCATCCGACGGTGCATTTCTGCCACGGGGCCCGCCAATTCGTTGTCGACCGCGCCATTACGTTTCGCGCGTTTCTTGCGCCGTGTTGCAGCTCAGCCCAGCAAATACCATTGCCTTTTTTACGTTGCGCTTACTTTTTAAACGACTTCTTAAAATTGACGAGACAGTCTCGAAAACTCAGCTGAAAGTGGTCGCGGATTGACAACGCAAATTGGCGGAAACGTTTGCCTGCACGTTTACCCTTAACAACCACTTGATTTGTCGCTTTTCGCCGGCGCCGCAACGAACTTCCAGTAACGCGACTTCTCGTGGCGTCATCAGAAATACCATACTCATTTGTACAGCTTATTCACAGAGCATTAACGGTCGATTAGGGCGCCAAACACAGGGTAGATCGAGAAATTAGCAAATTGCGACCCATGCGCGCGCTTTCCCTGCGGCGCAGTCGACCCGGAGCTGCCGTTCAATCCAAAACCCGAGAGCGACCGCTTATGGTCGGACAGCGTCCGATCGTCGCCCGGCCGAGTTGGTCAGACGTCAGTCTGATCCGCCATCTCTTGTATGTCGTGGAGCTTGATGCCGAGGTATCGCACTGTGCTTTCGAGCTTTCTGTATCCGCGAAGCTACTGCACCGCCCTCAGTTCTTAGTGCGGCGATAGATCAGCGACGCTTTCGTCCTGCGCATCGTATGCGTCCTGTAACCCATGAGCTGTTAGAACCAGACGATCCCATGTGAGACCCGGACCTCCAGCTTCAGTTTGACGGACTCTGGTATATCGCTATCGATATACAGCCCGTTTTTCAGCTCGTCCTCGTCGACAGTGACTCGCTCAAGGTAGATCGGCGCACAGAACAAAGCATTCTCTCCGTAGAAGCCTGCAGTCATGCCCTGCATGACGACGATCTTTCCATCCTCGAACAGGACGTTGTCGAGGACAGTAATTCGTGGCGGACCGCTGCGTTGGGTTTGACGGCTGAACATGATGTAGTGCCTCGCTTTCTTGATCATGTTCCCCTCAAACGTCTCGCTGATCGCTACCGTGCCGTCACCCCCGCTGTAGCGCTGGACTTCGCGGGTTGAAATTACTTTTGAAACTTCGTCGTGCTCAATTCTCAGCATGCCTTTGACATACTTGCCAGGCAGATGCGTCGATGACCGCCACATCGTGTAAAGCCCCGGAGCTTCTTTCGAAAGGTTGTCGAGTGTTTGTCCGCTTACATCCAGGAAATGAGCGAGCGCGTAAAAAAGCGCGCCGGGGTTGCGCGCTTCTTCCTGGCCGTCGTCCCAGGCAGTGACGAGTTTCTTGTCGACCAGGTAGTGAGCCAGCTTCTGGTGAGCGCTTTCAGGGAGCCTCTGCCTGCCTTGCATGAAATTGTTGAACGCGCCTTCGTCCACCTTGATCGCCTCTGCAATTGATGTAGACCGAACCAGCAATCGGTCGGCTCGATTTCTCATGCGTTGGCGTGCCAGCTTGACCTGCGTGCGAAGCGCGGCCCTGCTCTCGTCGCTGGGCTCCAACAGTTGGTCGAGAAACGTTTTCCCTTTGGTCGTCATCAAAGACCCTCGGTCGTGAGTAGACTTTCAGCGTAGGTGAGGAAAAAAGGCCTGGATAGTAGCAATCGTAGTGTCCGCCACACTTTGGAAAGTATTTTGGGAGGTGTAACGCCAACGATCGTTGTAAACGTGCCGCCGAATGCGACAAAACGGGGACATGCATACGACAGATGCGCTGGCAAATACATTTCCAGCGGCAAAAAATGCGACAGCGGGCCACCACATAACTTCATCATGTCATTGATTTAAAACGGTTTTTGATTGCTATGCCGCGTGAAATACCAATAAACTCGAATCGTAATTTCGAGATCCGGATAAGCGCGCAGCTTGCGGCCGCCCGGTCAATTGGGGAGTTACCATGAGCGCTCATAACGTCAAGTTTCGGCAATTGCTGATCGCAACAACCTGGTGGCGGTGGCTTGTGGTAGCGGCCGCTTGCTTCGCGTTCGCAGCCATCTTGCAGTTCCATTACCACCGAAATCAGTCGATCTCGGCAACGCTGACTGGAACCAGGCATGGTGACTTCACTGAGCGAGGCTCACGCGAACAGAAACAGTCGCAGTCTGAGAAGGGTTGCTCAAAGAAAAAAGGGAAATCCTGGATGAAATGCATGCGCGCTCTCCAAAGCGCACGCACCGCTCAGCAGGAGACCCCTCCTGAGACGTTGGCCACTCCTGCAAAGGGAAATGACGACTCCCAGTCACCCTACCTTCGCTGGCTCAAAGGGATTGGAGGCTTGGGCGGTATTGCGTCGCTCTACACGGCTGCGACCACGTTTCGAAAGGAGCGTCGTGAGAAGGAAGACCACCTGAAAAAACCTGAGAGATTTGCCCGCGAACAGGAGAAGCATCGCTGGGAACGTCGGCAGGATGAGCGAGAAACGGAAGAGCATGTTCAGAGGCAAAAGACCCATGTGCTTGAACAGGAGAAGCTTGCACTGGAAACCGAAATTCTACGAGTGAAACTGCGAAGTCTTGATAAGGAGTCGATCGGAAGGGATAGCGGGGCTAGCGAAAAGAGCGCCGGCGCGCCGCAGACCGGCACGAGGAAATTCCACATCGTATGAAATCGGTTTGAGACCGACGGTTCTGCGTCAATTTTCGTCGGGCTGATCAATCAAACAGTCTACTGCAGCCGTAGCGTCCCTCGGCGTGTGGCGCGATACCGATCGGCTTCGACGCTACCTTTAAGTTCGAGCGCAGGCGGCCGTTAACCCCATGGGGGAAGAACAACCAGCACCGGCCCGTCGCGAGGTGAGATCGCGACTGGCTGTCATTATCCCCGTCAGCCGACAGATTCCAACGCAACTTCACCATAAACGCCTATACCTTCGCCATCATGAATCCGCAGAACTTCTCAGGATGGGTTGACCGCGCCGACTCGGATATTGTGACCGGCTGGGCTGCTAATGTGACCCAGCCCATCACACCGGTTCAACTCGCGTTCCACGTCAACGGCGAAAAGGTGGTTGCGACTACTTGCGAAAACGTGCGTCCTGATGCGGTCGCCGCAGGATTTCCCGGTGCGCGAGCTTTTTCTGTCAGCCTAAGTCCTTGGCTCCGCGACGGCCCAAACGCGATCGAGGTGCGTGTCGACCCGTCGGGCGCGAGTCTGCCCAATGGCCGGTTGACCATCAACGTCGGGCAGGCCGCGAAGATTGGCAGCTACTGGTCGACCCAGTACAGCAACGCGAGCACGCTGATATCGCGTTGGTGGGATAGCGAGTACATAATCCAGCGCATCAATCGTAACGTCTGCGGCGAGCCGTTACCGGGATTAACCTCAGGTCTGCATAGACTCGCACTGCAACATTTTGCGGACCAGGTTCCGTTCGCACGCGGAGTATCGGTTGGATGCGGTACGGGGGGCAAGGAGCGCAATGTCATTGAGATCGGACTTGTGCAGCATTTCACGCTGTTCGAACTCTCGGCAGTTGCCGTTGAGCAGGGGCGCATGCAGGCCGCCGAGGCCGGACTCTCTGACAAAATGATGTTTCGCATGGAAGACGGCCTTGAGGCTGAAACGCGCGAGGCCGTATACGACTTCGTATACTGGAATAACTCGCTACATCATATGTTCGACGTCAAGGCTGCGCTTGAGTGGAGCTGGCGTGTGCTGCGCAAAGGCGGTGTGCTGCTAATGGACGATTTCGTCGGACCGACGCGCATGCAGTGGTCTGATCAACTGCTCGCGATCAACACTTCGGTGCGCCAGGCGCTGCCCTCGCAATACTTGCGCAATCCGGTTCGCCCTGATCAGATGCTTTCGACCACCGTCGGGCGCCCCTCTACGGCGGCCATTATGTCGGTCGACCCTTCGGAATGCGCAGACTCTGCCAATATCCTGCCCGAGCTGATAAAAATCTTTCCTGAATCGTGGGTAAAGAACACGGGTGGGGGGATTTATCACCTTGGGTTGAACGATGTTCTACACAACATCGTCGCCGCAAAAGACTACGGCTTGCTTGAGAAAATCCTCGAGATCGACGATCAGTGCGCTGATATGGGAGAGACGCATTACGCGGTGGCGATTGCGGTGAAGTGATAGCCCCCGGGCGCTTCATGGTACATGGCGGGTTGACTCAGCTTTCTTCTCCCGACCGACCAGGTCGCACGCAGGAATGTCGACGATGGCCAAGAATTGAACTCTGTCACTGGCCACCAACAGTCAGTTGTCGGATTAAAGCCGATGTACGAATGTCGGCGAGCGTGTTTTGGTGAACGTCTGGAACTGGCCGGACTGCGATCATGGAGACATATTTAATTCGACCCGTCACCGCCTTCGAGGCATAGGCTGCAACGCCCGTTGTCGCCCACAATCCAGGCTGCCCGGCTACCAAGTCGCCACAGCCTTCCCATACGCTCGACCGAAACTCAAACAAGGCGAAGCTCACTGTCCTTGAGCGTTCGTGGCTCGCCGCCATATACCTTCCAGCATCGCGGGCACCCATTGCTCCGCCGGGCATCGACTCCATGTATCCGCAAGGAAAATCATTGACTCGTCGCCGCTTGCCTGCCGGGCCTTTTCCAGTTCCAGCAGCAACAGTGTGCCCGACGAGTATGGGCAACCGCTTATCGTCCCACTCGACGTCGCTTGACGAAGCACCATCCCGGGCGCGTAAAGGCAGCGGCGTCCTGCCATCTCTGGTGTAAGGGTCTGACGCAACGCGACATCGAGATAAAGCGCGCGCATTTGATGCAGTCCCTTTACGACGTTGTGGATGGCAACACTGACCGCGTGAACCCCCGCGAGGTCGCCGCCAACCATCTTCGCGAGCATTGCCTTGGCTCGGGTCACCTTGCCGGAGATGCGCCACGCGAGATTGCGCCATGTATTGCCCGGTGCAAGTGACGCGGCAATCACTTGCGCCGCACCCCATGTGACCTCGTCAGCTGTGAACGTGGCGCTAAACGTGCGGCCGATGACCTGCTGCACGAGCGGTCCAACAGCAGTCTCGCTATGCGCATCTCGAACCCACCTTGCCAACGGCTCCAGATCCGAGGGACCCGTACTGATCGCCGGTGCAGCGGCGTTGAGCCTTTGCCATAACGCATCTTGTCGATCCGCACGTCCAGTTGCATCTTTTGCGCTCATCGTTGGAAATCGACGACCGTTGAAGGACAACACGCGAAGTATCCGGCTAACCAGCAGACTGTTGAGTAACGGCCTGCGCGGTCCAAAGGCGCGGTCAATCGCACCATCATGTGCGATACGAAGGATGTCAGCAGGCTGATCAACCTTGATGACATCGACGAGACCCGGAATATGTTTGTGTTCCACAACTGCGACCCTCGTAAAGAAAGTTGTTCGTTCGACTCGCGTGTTGCGGTGAGCCTGAAACATTTACCATTGCTCGCCTAGGTGACGCGAGGACAAGCTCGACCTACGCTCGCTCAAGTTCCCCGCGCCGTTGAACGCGAGCCTTAATCATCTCTTCCAGGCTCATAAAAATCTGTCAGCTACCCGACATGTACGTTGTCATTTGCCCACGACGAATCGAAATGTCGGTGTTCGCCTTCGCCGGCACGAACACTTACGCGAGAAACGCAGCGCGCGCTGCCCAATTGACCAGATCGGCTCCAAGCCGCCTTGCCGGCGTCCGTCTTGGGCGTATGCTTCTGTTGAGAATCCGAAGCTGTATTACCGGCGCCCTTGTCACTTTCTGCTGAACGCGTGTCATAGCGCTCGACGTTTGCGCAGCCAAGGGCGACACGACAACTTTCCTGCTCACTCCACTGACGAGGCTTTCATGCCGGCAAACCGCGGATCCAAAGGAAAATCGAAGTCCCGAGTTAAAAAAACGAAGGAATCTGAACGCGAGAAAATGGTGGCCGCAGAATCAACGCGTGTCACCCGAAAATCTTCCGCCCGTAAAAGGCTTGCGAGTCAGGCGGCCTGGCTTGCCACCGCCGCGCCCCCCCAACCTCGCATGCTGGACATGCCTGTGTTTTCCCAGCCTCAGCCTACGGCCGATCCAACTGTATTTCGCGTGCATCATCCTTCGGATGATGCCGCATACAAAGAGATCGACAAGCTGAATGCCGAGCACAAGCTATTCCCTTTACCGTTTCCCCCACCACGCGGCGGCGTCGAGCCGCAGCTTGCCTTCGGCGATGTTCTGGGTGGAAACACTGCATCCATCGACAGGATCACCGCATCTGGACAGATCGTCTTCCATGCGCTGGGTGACTGCGGCAGCACAAAAGGTCCCGCCACCCAGAATGAAGTCGCCGACAAGCTGACCGCTGACTGCAACGAGACAACCGCCGCCGAAGTGCCGCAGTTTGCGCTCCTGCTCGGTGATGTGGTCTATAACTTCGGTGAAGGCAAGTACTACTACGACCAGTTCTACGAGCCTTATCGCAACTATCCCGCACCCATTCTCGCCTGTGCGGGTAACCACGACGGCATGGTTTCGCCAGAAGCGCATGCCGCGAGCCTGGTTGCGTACCTGCGCAACTTCTGCGCGGATACATTCGCCGTCACACCCGAGGCCGGTGGTTTATCGCGTACCGCGCAAATCCAGCCCGGAGTGTTCTTCACATTCGACGCACCGTTCGTACGCATCCTTGTGTTCTATAGCAATACGCTTGAAGATCCCGGTGTAATTTCCGATCCGCATATCGGTCGCACTCAACTCGACTTTCTTGACGCCGCACTCAAGCGCATCAAGGCCGAGAAATTTGCGGGCGCGCTTCTGTTCGCGGATCATCATCCGCCCTATTGCGCGGGCGGCCATGGTTCGAGCGTCGCAATGCTGGCGCAGATCGACGCAGTGTGCCAGGCCAACGGCGTCTGGCCTCATGCCTTTCTTTCCGGGCATGCTCACAACTATCAGCGGTTCACGCGAACGCGCACCGCCGACGGCACTCAGATCCCGTATATTGTGTGCGGCAACGGTGGCCACGGTCTGGTCAAACTCGCCGCACAGGGGGCACCCACGATTCGCGCACCGCAGGTCCTGCAGGCAGCCTCCGCGACTGCGGACCAGGTGGTTCTCGAAAACTACGACGACAGCAATTACGGCTACCTCCGTGTCGTCGTGACTGCGACGCAGTTGCGTATTGAATATCACTCGGCGTCGGATGGCCTCAACACGAAAGCGCCAAATGATTACGTGACGATAAGTCTGGCGGATCGCAAGGTGGCTCACTTTGTTGCCTCGGATCTGGGACATCCGAAGGCAATCCAGGCAATACGCGCATTGATGAACAGTCAGTCCTGATGCGCGTGCCTCCTCGTGCGGTCAGATTTTCCAAAGTTCGATCAGAGCCGCGTCCCTCCGGTGCACCGAAGGGTGAGCGGAGTTTCGCAATCATTGTCGCTGCGACGCGACAACTTGTTGCATAACTTTGATACGGGTCTATACTGATTCCGTCTCCTCCATGTCTCCAGGATATGGATTCAGCCCGCCCTCGCGCGGGCTTTTTCTTTGCCCCTCGGGATGTCACGGTTCGCGCGTCGGAGTGATATAGTCGGGCGTTCTTCCGGCACCACGCTTGACCGCCATGTCCTGCGAAGCGTGCGAAAAAATGCAACTGGCCGACAAAATCACGCCTCATGAAGATCTGCTGGCCGTTCAGTCTCGGGCCCGTCTACGTCCGCTTGGTCGCCAGCCATGGTACTGCAACCGTATCGCTGCGGCCTGTGCGGTACGAACTGGCTGCTCGAACTCGAGCTACTGCAGCCTTCTCATCGCGAATGGATCTGCCTGTACCAGGCATCCAGCATCCTTGCCCCCGTTTCCGCAAACCATCAGCGAACCCGCTCTTCGGAGGTCGCCGCCGAGGACGGTCAGACAATGCAGGAAATACCCTCGGGACTGTTCAGCCAAAGTTTCAGCCAGGTGGATTCGATCGCCTGTCACTTGCTGCGAGCGATCGCTGTCGACCTCGGGTCAGCCTGACGTTCGATTGTGGTGCGTGAAGCACTTCCAGAATATAGCCGTGATCCACCGCCGCAACTGGTCGCTGGGAAACAGCCGCGAAGAGAAGCTGTCAGCGTATCTGTGCGCTTCGGGCGAGCTTGTAAGTACCACGAGAGGTAGCATGCGAGTCTTCAATATTCGAATCTTCTAGTGACTTCTTCCCGCGCGGCATGACTTACGAAGACGCACCGGGTCGTTCCGGGAGCCCATAATTGAATTCAATTTGTGTAAAGCGCTGCGCCCTTGTAATGTGATTGCGCACGTGCCTGTCTAACTCCGCAGAACACCAGGAGAGCAAATATGGCCAGACCCAGTAGCGACGAGGAAGCCGTGAAAGCCATTGCGGCGGACACCAAAATGCCTCTGGAAACAGTGTCCAGGATGTATGCGGAGACTTGGGCCGAATACAGTGAAGGCGCGCGAATAACTGACTATATGCCCGTGCTGGTTGCGAAACGGGTGCGCTCCGCATTAAAACAAGCTGCGAGAGACACCGCACATTGACTATCCATACCGCATAACGCCACAATCTTGCGCTTTTCGAAGGCAGAGATAGCTCGCGCCTTGTCACCTGAGCGGTCGGTTGTACGTTGACGCTTGCCGCGTGTTTCTGTACGGTGCGTGGACCAATAAACCACCTGGCAGGACTGATGGAAGTAGATTATGAGTTTGCAAAGCAGCTTTCCGTTGAAATAAACGGTCGACAGCACGGTGGTCAGTATCGTGTGTTGGGTGCCACAGTGATCGTTTATTACGAGAGCGAAATTAAATTCGCAGACTTCGGAGTGAACCGACCGGAATTGGTCGCAAAGTGGCTTCTCACTGATCTCGTTCGCCGTGGCGAAATGCGCAAACGAAACGGAAAAAACCGTGACCGGTTTCCGGAGCGACGGGTGAAATGGTGGTTGCGGAGGGACGCAACCGCTTAGACAATTCTTCCGGAGCCTGAAAATATGGCGCTCAAGGAGCTACGCACGTATCGCACTCCGACGCAATTGCGGAGTTCGTTTGAATCGATTGCTACCGGACGCGCTCCGCACGCGGTGATTCTTGAGGATTTCGAACGGCTATGGGATGAGGTCAACTGGGCGGCGATGTTGCTCTCGAACAGTTGTGAGCTCGCCGAATATGTGATTCTCTTAAAGGACATGCATGCTTGGCACGCGGATTTGGTGCGGATCAGTCGATACACTGCCGTAGAGAGCCGCGAGGTTTTGAAGGCTTTTCACCCGGGAACGAGTCCTACAACGGCAAGAGAAGACCGCAATCGAACCTGATGACGGAGCTGCAGATGTCGATTGCAGCCCAGCGCACGCACAACCAAAAATCGTCGCATGCCTGGTCATTTCGCAACTCGGCATTCCGTTCAGATGAGCGCAGTCGAGCAACGCGCGGCGACTGCTTCTGGCACGTTACGGAAACTGATAGCGAGTCGATTGAAAGCGTTCATCAACCCGATTCCAATCGTTAGGTCCGCAAGTTCCTTTTCGTTGAGAACCGCGCTTGCGACCCGGAAATCCTCGTCGGGAACGCCCGTCTGTGCAACACGTGTTACAGACTCAGCCCAGGCTAAAGCCGCGCGTTCTCTTTCACTGAAGAGACTTTCCGCTTCGTGCCACACCTGTACCAGCACGATTTTTTCGACCTCGACTCCCTTTTTACGCAGATCGCGGGTGTGCATATCCATGCAAAAAGCGCATCCGTTGATCTGGCTCACGCGCAGATAGACAAGCTCAACCAGGGTGGCTTCAAGGCCGCATTGCGACACGTAGCCATACACTCCGCCCAATGCTTTATAACCCGCTGGGGATATCGCTGCGTAGTCGAGACGTGCACTCATTCCACACTCCTATTTGTCGTTGGTCGTAAGTTCTTTGTCGTCGCTGTCGACTACAAAAACAGCCAGCAGCTTCGCCGGTTGAGTCGTGCTGGCATTGCGGCTGACCAGATGATGTGCGCCGGGCATCTCGTAAAAAGACTCCCCCGGGCCGTAAGTTTGCTCTGGCCGGCCTTCCACATGACTCACCACCCGTCCCGATACAACGTAGGCGTAAATGAAAGCCGAGTGAGCATGACGATGCGGCAGCGACACGCCGCCAGGTGGATAAAAAACCTCAACCGCGATGAGTGATTTATCCGGAACTTTCGGAATAACATGCGAAAAATTTGGCTTGACGGAGTCGCCAACGGACTCGCCGGCCGCCGACGCTGCCACGACAACGAAACCAACAGCCACGGACAGCGACAGCCACATATGCCTGGTGTTCACTTAAACCTCCTTGATTGCGTGCGACTATTCTGTTTCAATCGAAGGTCATTAAAAAGAACCAAATTCACAAAATTGTGATGTACCACGACCCGACATGTCCCAATCACTGAACCTGAAGCTCGATCGCGCATCAAGGTCTTCGCTTTCGGAGCAGATCCGACTCGGGATAACCGCTGCGATACGCAGCGGCGTGCTTGTGCCGGCGCGCGATTGCCCTCCTGGCTTGATCTAGCCGCCCAACTCGGTGTATCCAGGGGTACGGTGAAAGCAGCGTACGAGCGATTAACAGACGCTCAGCTAGTGATCCCGTCCCGTTCGGGTGGCACGAGGGTCGCGCAACACCAAATGCGCTCAGAGTCTCCGATTGGGTTCGCGCAAGATCCGCTACCCGAGCCGCACCAGGCTTTTTTCCCCTCTGGACACTTGATTTTCCAGAACGGGATTCCCGCCTCTGAGTGTTTTCCAACCGCGGTCTTTTCGCGCTTGTGGTCTCGCGCTGCCCGTTCCAAATTGACTGTGCCTCACGTCTATCCTGACCCCCGGGGCGAGCCATCGCTGAAGCAAGAGATTGCAGCTCATCTCGCTTTGGCTCGAGGCGTCAAATGCGATCCGTCACAAATCTTCATCACTGCAGGTTTCTCCGGGGGACTGGGCGTCGCTCTAGGGGTGCTAGGAATGGCGGGAAGGCGGGCGTGGGTTGAAAATCCAGGTTTCCCGTCAAGTCGCAAGGCACTTCAGCTCGCGCAACTGGAGCCAGTGCCGGTTCCAGTTGATGACGAGGGAATGGATGTTTCACGCGCCGTCGAAATGGCGCCAGACGCAGCACTGGCACTGGTAACGCCCGGGCAACAGGCACCGACGGGCGCAGTGCTTTCGCTTGCCCGACGCGTGCAATTGATCGAGTGGGCAGCGGGTGCAAACGCCTGGATAATTGAAGATGACTATCTCGGTGACCTGCAATTGAGGAGGCGAGCTGCGCCTGCTCTGGCATCGCTTGACAGCGGCAGCCGTGTTATTCACATCGGTTCGTTTAGCAAAACAATCAGCCCATCACTTCGCATCGGCTTTATCGTAGCGCCGCGGGCGCTGGCTGATCGGTTTGCCGAGACCATCGCGTGCCTCGCGCCCGCGCCCGACGCTGTCGTGCAACTCGCGGTCGCGGATTTCATGCGCGAAGGTCACTACATGCGACATCTTCGACAGATGAAGCGCATCTATGCAGCCCGTAGCAACGCGATCTATTCGATTCTGCAATCAAAGAAATGCGTCGTCCAATCCGCAGGACTAGCGATTTTGCTGAGACTGCCGGATGGTTTGTCGGATGTAGAAATTGCGAAGGAGGCGCGCATGCTCGACCTGGCGCCCGCTCCGCTTTCGCCATGGTTCGTGCCCTCGTCCGGGAACGCATTCAACGGGCTGCTCCTCGGCGTCGCAACCGCGGTCGACGATCAGATTTCGGGCGCCTGCGACCGGCTCTACGAGGTCATCCAAACCCGATCCAGCCAGAAGATGCCAGCACGTTAGAACGGACACCGGCATGCTCCGTCAGCCGTGCCCGGGCGGCGCGGTCTAAGCGAGATCACGCACTCGATTATTAATTGACATACCTACAGGTCAAATTGTAGTACCAGCAAGGATGCATGCGCAATCCGTGCAGCTTCCACAATCGATACGTCCAGAACCGCGGAGAATTTGTAATGCCATTCGTGACCTTCACCGTCCGACGGGGACTCGAGCGTGCCGACAAGTTGCAGTTGTCGGCGGCGATGATAGGAGCCCAAGTGGCCGCTGGTTTTCAGCGAGAGGATCTGTTTCATCGTTTTATCGACGTCGACCCTGAAGATCTTCTGGCAGATCCCCGCTACCCCAACTACACCGCTGACAGAACCGACCGGTTCCTGGTCGTCGAGGTCGTCATTTCGAAAGGGAGGCCGAAAGGCACTGCCGACCTTATCGCTGATGAAGCAATCAGGCAATTCGGCGAGCGCCTGCAGCTAGCGCCTCGGGACGTCTTGTTTGTCTTCCATGAAGTGGACCCGGAACTCCCTCGCTTCCCTGCTGAAACGCTCATTCCGAAGGCGACGGCCGATGCCTAAGCCATCGAAACGCGACCCGCTCGTAGAAGCGACGAAAGCACTGCTCTGGGAAGTCGGCTACGAGGCCATGTCGCCTCGTGACATTCAGGCTCGAAGCGCCGCCAGGCCGGGTAGCCTCTATCACCACTTCCCGTCGAAGCTTGCGATTGCGGAGACGGCGCTGGCAGAGGCGGCCGAGGAAGAAATCGGACGTCTCGATGAAATTTTTGCGGCCGATATCCCACCGCTGGAAGCTCTCCGCCACTACCTCCTTGTCGAGAGAGAGGCGTTCCGCGGTTGCCGGCTTGGCCGGCTTGTTCACGAGGCCTCAATAGAACATGAAGCACTTCGCAGACCGATAGCCGCGTACTTTGACGCTGTGCGCAATCATATTGCGCGATCCCTTGCGCAAGCCCAATCGGAAGGAGCATTCAGAGCAGGCCCAGATCCCGAGACGCTGGCTGTTTCGCTTACGGCTCTCATTCAGGGAGGGTATGTCCTCGCGCGGACATTCCACGACGAAGCACTCATGCGCCGGGCCGCCGATGGAATCCTGGCTCTGCTTCCCGAACTGTCTCCATCGAAATGAATCGGTGAGCTGAACATCGCTGTAGCGTCTTTTAATACATCGTCCATGAACCGCCCCTCAAAGCGCCCTCCGCCGCCTGGTGGGCGAACGAGCCAATGCTTTCCACGGCGCTAATTCCTGTTATCAGGGGTGAGATGCATTCCGATTGCGCGTCCTTGCTCTTGGCTGCCTAGGGGGCATGAGACTGGCGCCTTGTGCCTCATCTCGAATCGCCTGGAAGCGTCAGGGGTCTCCGCCTAGAGCGACAAACTCTACCTTCACAGCACCCATGTCGCGATTTCGCGCGCGCGCCAGTATGTCGCTTACAGCCAAACGATATACGGTCGCATCCTGTCACGTTCGGCGGCACGAATCGACCGGAATCGGCCGTTCAGACCATTGTTGCCTCAACGACCGTTACTGGAGTTCACCGGCCGCTCGCGCCGCCGAATCGGCGACCAGGTCCTCCTTCGCATGCTAACGATGCTGGCGTCCAGCAACCGAACGGCAGCTTCTGGCATCAGCGAATTCACTCAGCATCGGTCATCACCGACCTCTTGAGACGGTCGGTTACGCGGCGAACCGATTTTTCGCGTTTCCGGTTCGTCAGGTATGTCATCTTGAAGTTTGTTCAACACCTGTCTGCACGAGCTGTCGGCGCCCCGAGCTCACGGATATTCGCGTTTGGTAACGTTTCTTCCTTGTACGGATATCGCGCTGAGTGCCGCTTTTTCTCAATTGCCTGCTGGCGTTGCTGACGAGCGGATCAGCCCTGCGCAAAACGAGGCAGGTAGATGGTCACCGCCGCGCCTTGGCCCGGCTCGCTCTGAATGAACGCCTGCCCCCCGTTCTGTTGGGCAAAACGCTGCACCACAGATAGGCCTAGGCCCAGTCCGTTCGGCTTAGTTGTAAAAAAAGTTTCGAAGGCGCGATCCTTAATTTCCGCAGGCATTCCAGCGCCCGAGTCCTTTACCACAATCATGACGTAGGGTCCCAGTGGCAGTCTGCTCGGCGGTCCGGACGTCGCTGCGCTCACTTCGATATTGTCGCTCTGGATTTTTATCGTACCGCCTCCAGCCATAGCCTCACTGGCGTTCAAAAGCAGATTCAAAACGGCAGTCTCCGCTTGCACTCGATCGCAATAGATTTCCCAAAGATCGGGAGCGAGCGTTAAATCCACCTTTATTTTCGGTGGAAGCCCAATGAGCAGCATTTCCTGCGCCGCCACGAGCATCTGGTTGACCGCTAACACCTGCGGGTTAGGCGATTGAGGACGCAGCAATTGGCGCACTTGATGGTTGAGAGTCGCCGCGCGCTGGGATGCACTGAGCGCGTTCGTGATGAAGCGTTCGGTCTCAGGGCCGCGATTGGACGAAACCAGGCGACGGATCAGTTCCAGAGACGCGACAACACTTTGCAGTTGATTGTTAAAGTCGTGGGAAATTTCATTAGCCAACTGCGACATGGTCGCTGTGCGGTCAAGTTGAAATAACGCCTCTTCAAATTTCTCCAATGCGGCGTTTGCGCGCCTTTCAGCGCTAATGTCGCGACCGATAAAGAAGACTGACATGTCGACTTTGGCGACACGCCATGACACCCAAGCTGGCTCGCCGCTTTTGTGCATGCATCTATTGATAAAAGCAAGCGCTTTGCCGCCTTTGTCGATGGCTGCCAGCGCGGCCAATGTGAGTCCACGATCGTCAGGATGAACCAGGTCCAGAAAGTTTTTTTCGCGGAATTCGGTTTGCGACCAGCCGAGGACATGCCCGCACCCGGAATTAACATCCGAAATTACGTGGGTTAGGTCCGCCTCAATCAGCATTTCTCGAGAAAGGCAAGCGACGCTCTCAGGCAAGTTCATCAAGATAATCTGTCCCTATTTAAATTTCTCTTATACGCATGAGGCTGATTATCAATTTGATCCTGCAGGCTCTGCCAGAGCATATCAAACCGCGATATGGCCCGAGTGCTTCAGTATTCCGCATCTGCGAAGGTGACTGCCTATGGTCACTGGAGGCCGAATCGGGCTACCGGTATCATCTGATCTGGAAGTCGGGATATACAATGCCCTGGCCGTCGGGGTCCACGGGCTGACGCCAGCTTCCTGAGATAAGCCGGCCTTGTAGGGCGGAGAGCGCAAAGCCTCAATACCGAGAAAGATATGACACTCGTAAAGAAATCGAAAATCGCGGCTTCCGCCTTAAAAGCAACGGCACCGGGCCCGGCGCCAGCGCCGTCCGCGGCCGCCCCGGCCGCCCCGGCCAAGAAGACGCGCAATGCCCCTGCCCGCCAACAGACCATATCTGAACGGGTTGCCGCGGCAACCGAGGAATTGGCGGCCGGGCTCACACAGGCATCCGCAGCGACCAAAGAACTAGGCCTTTCAATGGAGCAAATCGCCGCCGGGGCCGAAGAAGCCGCAGGCGCGTCCCAACAGCAATCGGCCGGAATGAAACGCATCGTCGCGTCCCTCGCAACCGCGAAAGCGGAAGCCGATGCGTCCGGGCGCCGTGCAGAAACAGTTTTGACCACGCTTGTGGAGACTAACGCGCAGATCAGCTCATCCATTCGCTCGATCGAACGAAACGCCGAGCGCCAGCTCGTCATTGTCGGTGTGATCGGCGAGCTTGAACGTCGCGCCAAGGAGATTGGGACGATAACGCAGACTGTGAGCGATATCGCCGACCAGACCAATATCCATGCCCTGAATGCCGCCATCGAAGCGGCCCGCGCCGGCGAACAGGGGCGCGGTTTTGCTGTGGTCGCGGAGGAGGTGCGTACCTTGGCCGAGACTTCGGATAAAAGCGCGCAGGAGGTCCAACAACTCTCAGAGGCTATCCAGACCGATGTGGGTGCTGTCGTCGCAGCGCTCAAGTCTGCTTCGGAAAACGCCACCGCCCAGGCCGTGGCTGCAACCAAGGTTGTCGCGGCGCTCGCGAGCAGAAGAAGCGACATGATTCGCATCGGCGAGGACAGCCGAGCCGTTTTTGCCGCCGCGATTGAGGCCGAAAGCGCCGCGCTTGAAGCCGAGAAGGGTACGGAGGAAATCGCCAGCGCCGCCGAAGAGCAGTCCTCCGGCGCGATCGAAGTGCAGGTGGTGGTCCAGGAGCAGCACAAGTCACTGGAACAATCGCAAATAGCAGCCCGCGCCCTGGCGACCCTTTCCGAAGAACTCCGAGACGGGGCGGCCGGCGCCTCGACCGCTGAGCAGATCGGTTCCTCGGCTGAAGAGCTTTCGGCAACGATCCAGGAACTTTCCGGTACCGCCACAGAAGTCATGGCCGCTATCGAGGAAATCAACCGCGCCTGCCAGTTGCAGGCCTCGGCCACGCAGCAAACTTCCGCCGCCCTCGCGCAGATTGAAAAGAGCGCCCAGCTCTCGCAGAGAAACGGGCTGGGGGCACGCGAGCGGGTAAAGGCGCTCGAAGCGGGAATCGCGCAGAGCAGCGAGGCCATCAAAGGGCTGATCGACGGCGTCAAGATTGCCCTGCAGGAGACGCAAAAGAGCGTCAAGAGCGTTGGCCGCCTCGGCACGGTAGGGCGGAAGATTGAAAAGACCGTTAATGCCATTTCGATGACCACCCTTCAGACCGGCATGCTGGCGGTAAGCGGTTTGGTCGAAGCGGCACGCGGCGGAGATGCCGGGCGCGGTTTCGCAGTGGTCTCGACCGATATCCGAAATCTTGCTCGCGAAGCGTCAGAAAATATTGACCGCGCCAAGGATACGGTGCGGGACATCCTCGATCAGGTCGCGGCACTAGAGCGCGAGCTTGATCAGATCATCGTCTCCGCTGAGCTCGAAGTACAAAACAACCAGGCTGTTTCGTTGTCGCTCGAAAAAATCTCTCTCGAGATCGAGGCCTTGGGCGCCGGGAGCGCGCTTATTGTCGAAGGTGCCGACGCCATATTGACGGCCGCTGTGGAAGCCGCAGCCGGGGCCCGGCAGGTAGCAAGTGCGGCAGAGGAAGCAAGTGCTGCCTCCCGTGAAGCGGCAAGCGCCGCCGCCGAACAAGCCCAAGGGGCGGAGGATCTCGCTGCCGCCATCGAAGAGATTGCCTCCCTCGCCGATGAACTGAAGCTGCAAAATGCCTGAAATTTTCGAAGACCTTGGAGCGGTATCGGCCTTTCAATTTCTGACCTTCAGGATTGACGGGCGGCGCTATGCGCTGCCCGCGCATGAAGTCGCGGAGATCATCCGCATCCCGCCGATGACCCGGGTTCCGCAAAGCCCTTCAGCGCTTCTTGGCATCGCTAATTTGGGCGGCGCCGTCCTGCCGGTCGTCAGTCTGCGCGCGCTGCTGGGCATTGAGGAGACGCAAGCGCGCGCCAGCACGCGCGCGGTCGTTCTCAACATCGGAAGCAATGCAGCCCTTGTCGTCGACGCAGTGGATAACCTGATTGGGATTACGCCCGAACAGATTGAAACGCATCAGTCCGAAGTCAGCACGGAAACCGGCGAGAAGCTAAGAGGGTCATTTCTGACCGGCGCTGAAGGCGAAGCTGCGAAAATCCTCGACATCAAAGGCCTCTTGGACGCCGTGTTCGCACGACGTTCACGCGCTACGCACCAAGCCGCGCGTACCGTGATAGCCGAAGCAGTCGAAGTGGTCGAGGAAGGGAAAACCGCGCATGAAATGTTGCTCACCTTTGAAGTCAGCGGTCAGGAATTTGCTCTTGATCTCACCGATGTTCAAGAGGTCATATCAGCTCCCAAAACCCGAACCGCAATCCCCAAAGCTGAAACGTTGGTGCTCGGGGTCACGGCTCTCCGCGGCACCTTGCTGCCACTTCTGTCATTGCGCGGTCTACTTGGCTTTCCGATTGAGGCGCGAGCCGCTAGCCGCGAAAAAGTCGTGGTGTTGAATGTCAACGGGGCGCAGGTGGGGCTGGTCGCCGACGCGGCGCGGGCAATCGTCGCGGCGGAGACCCATCTTGTCGATCCGATTCCGGCGGTTCTCGCCTCCCGGGCGGGGGGAGAGTCGAGGATAAGGGCGATCTATCGCGGCGATGCCGGAAAGCGGATCGTTTCGATCCTGGCGCCGGAGCAGTTGTTTCGGGAGGACGTAATGCAACGTTTGCGGACCCATCACCAGCGAAGCGAAGCGCAATTGACTGCGCAAGCGACTGCTACGGAAGACAACGAGAGCTTCTTGATCTTCCAACTGGGCGGGGACGAATTTGCCCTGCCCATCGATGCGGTCGAAGAGATTGCGGCCCTCCCGGCTCAGATCACTCGGGTTCCAAAAACGCCGGAATTTCTGGAAGGCGTTGTCAATCGTCGCGGCGTGGTGCTGCCCGTGATAGATCTTCGCCGTCGCTTCGATATGCCCCTGTCGACCGGTGTGACGGGGCGACGCCTTATCGTTGTCCGCACCGAACAGCACCGTGCCGGCCTCGTCGTTGATGGCGTCTCGGAGGTCCTGCGGACCAGCGAAGCGGCGATTGAAGAGGCGCCAGACTTGACCGATGACATCGCTCGGCTAGTTAACGGCGTTATCAACCTCAAGGGGGCGGGTCGCATCGTCCTTCTCCTTTCCCCGCCTGAGTTGCTGACCCGCGCCGAGCGCGGCATACTCGATAAATTCCAGGCTGATTAAGGGCGGGTTGTTGAGTGATTAAAGTTCTGATTGTCGATGACTCCGCTCTGGTTCGAAAGCTGTTCGGCGGCGTCTTCGGAAATGATCCCGAATTCGAAATTCAGTTTGCGCCCAATGGCCTGGAAGCGCTGGAGAAGTTGAAGGTCTTCAAGCCGAATGTCATCACGCTTGATGTCCAGATGCCTGGAATGAACGGACTGGACTGTCTTGATTTGATCATGCTGGAAAAACCCACACCGGTGGTCATGGTCTCGACATTGACGGCTGAGGGTGCCGAAGCGACACTTGACGCGCTACGCCTCGGGGCCGTCGACTTCGTGACCAAGCCGGGCGGTGCGGTCTCCATGCGCATGGCAGAGTTTGCTCCCGTTCTCCTGGAAAAGGTGCGCACGGCCGCAACGGTTAAGGTCAGGGCGAGCGCGCGCTTGCGAGAGCGCATTCGACACCACGCCAGTATCTCCGGCACGACAGGGCTCCGCTCAAGGCCCAAAGATCAGGCACCGGCGCTCGCGCCCGAGACCGGTGAACGGCTAGTGGTTGTTGGAACGTCGACCGGCGGGCCGCCTGCGCTTGAAGCTCTGCTGACCACGCTTCCCGCAGGCTTTCCTTGGCCTATCGTGATCGCCCAGCATATGCCAGCAAGCTTTACCGGCCCTTTGGCGCGCCGCCTGGATAGCATTTGCAATATCCGTGTACAGGAAGTCCGCAGCCCGACCGTGCTCAAACCTGGTACAGCGTACATCGGGCGTGGCGATGCCGACGTCATTGTGACCCGCCGTGCCGGGGCGTTGTTAGCCATGGCTGCCCCCGCCGAGGCGAGCTACCCTTGGCACCCAAGCACCAACCGGCTCGTGCAATCGGCCGCTGAGCATGTCGCCCCCCGCCAGCTCGTGGGCATTCTCATGACAGGTATGGGCGATGACGGTGCGTCAGCCATGGCCGAGCTGCGCACATTGGGAGGTACGACGATCGCCGAGGCTGAAGAAACCGCCGTGATCTGGGGGATGCCCGGCGAATTGGTGAAACGGGGCGGCGCTAAATGGGTCGAACCGTTGCCCAGGATAGCTGATCGCTTGATGTCTCTTGTGTCTGTCCATGCCTCTGATTCGTAAATCATCTACCCCTCCCATCCCCTTCCCTTCCGGTGAGAGCGACGTGCTGCGCGCCCTGACCGAGGGGCAGACGGAGGAACGGTGGCATGCGGCCCGTGCCGCCGGCGATGTGGCTGGTGGCGCGAAGGCGTTGGGGGCCGCACTACTTTTTGAGCGCGACGCCCGTATCCGCGAAGCGATCCTTACCAGCCTCACCCGCATGGCCAGCCCGGACGCAGTTGAGGCGGTCTTGCCCCTGATGCGCGCAGAGAGCGCCGCCTTGAGGACTGGTGCCATGGATGCCTTGAGGGCGATGAAGCAGGCCGCATGGCCTTATCTGCCGCAATTGCTGGCCGATTCTGACGCCGATGTCCGTTTGCTAGCCTGCGAGATTACGCGAACGCTTCCCGGAGAGGAAGCGACAACGCTTCTCTGCAGCCTGATCGAGCGAGAGAGTGAAGTCAATGTCTGCGCGTCGGCCATCGAGGTCCTGGCCGAGGTTGGCACTCCTGAGGCTCTCCCCGCCCTCGAACGGTGTGCCGAGCGCTTTCAAGGCCAGCGCTTTCTCGAGTTCTCTATCAAGGTCACCGGCCACCGTATCCGGTCGCAAACTGCCGGACCGACGTGAGCGAGTTCCCCGCGATTACCGAGGAGGAATTTCGCAGGCTTTGCGAATTTCTCTATCGGCGAACAGGGATGGTCTTCACGGAGGCCAAGCGCTACTACGTCGAACGCCGTCTCGTTGAACGCATGTCGATCGTGGGCTCCGGATCATTTGGGAGTTATTTCGCACGCCTGCGTACCGATGTAGACCGCGAGATTGAGCGCCTCATCAATGCAGTCACCGTTAACGAAACCTACTTTTACCGAGAGGACCACCAGCTCCGCTGCCTGACCAATGATCTTCTAGACGATCGTCTGAAGCATAAGGCCAAGGGAGAAACCATTCGCATCTGGTCGGTGCCTTGCTCGACTGGCGAAGAGCCCTTTTCGATTGCCATATGGCTCCTCGAAAACTGGCGGTTGGTCGATCAATACGACATCGAGATTGTCGGCTCAGATATCGACACGATGGTGATGGAGAAAGCCCACGCCGGGTTTTTCGGCAAGCGAGCCCTGATGCGCCTCACGGACGACCTCGTCCGGCGATATTTCGAGCCGCAAGGACGCGAAGTCTGGAGGATCATCGACGAATTGCGCCAATCGGTCCTCTTCACACCGGTCAATATTGTCAACCTTGAGGAGACCCGGCAGCATGGACGCTTCGACATCATCTTTTGCCGCAACGTCCTGATCTATTTTGACGATGCCTCGCGTCGCGTCGCCGCGGAGAATCTTTACGAAAATTTGATGCCTGGCGGATTCATCTGCCTGGGGCATACGGAGTCGATGAGCCGCATCACCTCCTTGTTCTCCGTGCAGCATTTTACCGACGCGATCGTCTATCAAAAGCCACGGGAGGGCCCACATGAGCGATAAGAAGATGCGCGTAATGGTGGTCGATGATGCAGCGCTTGTGCGGCTCTTTTACCGCGAGACGCTTGAGACAGCGGGATTCATCGTAGATGAAGCGCTCAATGGGCTGGAGGCGCTTGAAAAAGTTCTTCTTAACGCCCCAGACTTGCTCATCGTTGATGTCAACATGCCACAGATGGATGGCATAACCTTCATCAAGACGCTGCGGCGACAAGAACGTCCTGTCGCGGGAATCCCGGTCCTCGTTACTAGCACGGAGGCAGCTCCGCAAGACTTTGCCGCTGCACGGGAGGCCGGTGCGAATTTTTACCTCGTGAAGCCCCTTGACCCCGACAGGCTGAGCGCGTTTGCTGCCATGATGTGCGGGGTGGCCACATGAACGAATTCCTTGAACAGTTTCTGATTGAGTGCCGCGAACAGGTCGAGCAGGCGACCGCCGATCTTTTGGCTCTCGAAAAATCGCCATCGAATATCGAACGGCTGGATAGCGCCTTTCGCGCGTTTCATACCCTGAAAGGGGGCGCAGGCATCGTCGACTTTGACGCGATGGCCGACGCCCTCCACGGGGCGGAAGATGGCCTCTCCTACGCCCGCAACGGGACGATAGCGATTTCGACGACTTTTATCGGTGATTGCCTCGCGTGCCTTGATCAGGTTGAGCGATGGGCAGACGAGATAGCCAAATACGGTGATCTTCCCAAAAACGCAAGCAAGGAAGCGGCGGCCATTGTGGCGCGTTTCTCACACGGAGACGCAGCGGGTCCAGGCACCGATCAACAGCCCGAAGCGGAGCCATCTGTCGGCTGGCTGGCCACTATATTGGCGGAACACCCGGACGCTGCGCGAGAGGCGCGTTGCGCGCTCCAATATACGCCTGACGCGGATTGTTTTTTTTCCCATGAGGATCCGCTTGCGCGTATCGAGGGAGTCCCCGGGCTGTTGGCCGTCGAAATCTCCCCGCTACGTCCTTGGACGCAATTGTGCGACGTCGATCCGTTTCAATGCAATCTTGTGCTGACGGCCCTCTCAAGCGCGTCGGAGATCGATATCCGCAAAGCGCTGGCCGACGTTTTGGATCGCTGCCACATTGAAGTCCTCGGAGGGACCGCTGGGAAAGCCGCGCCCTCCTTGTTAATCGACGCGCGTGCTCTCCTGGAAGCACAACTTGCGCTTCTTGAAAGCACGGTTGGCGAAGACCTTGCCGGTAAGGTCGCGTCCGCAGGCGCGGTCGTGATTAATGTGCTTCGTGCCCAAGGTAACGACGGCCAGACAGTCTCGATCGAAAAAGCAATGGCGCAAAGCTTGGCAGAGGGCAAGACCACTCGCCTCACGGACGCGATCAAGGCGACACTTTTTGAGGAGGTCGCCAAACCAGTTGCGCTGGCACCTTTCGGTACCGAGACTGAGACCGCAGCGCGGTCCCTGCGAATCGACTCACGGCGAGTGGACAGCCTGGTCGATCTTACGGCCGAGCTCACGATCGCCAAGAACGCAATCGGCCACATAGTGGCTTTGGCCCAGAACGGCGAAGAGGGATTGGTGCCGCTGTTAAAGCAACGCTTCGCCGTTCTTGACCGCCTGATTGGTGACTTGCAGCAGGGCGTCCGTGGCCTGCGGGTTCTGCCATTGCGGCATGTGTTCCAGCGATTTCCTCGCCTGCTGCGCGAGATTGCGGCAGGCCTCGATAAGTCAGTCGATCTGGTGACGGAAGGTGCTGAAACGGAAGCCGACAAAGCCATCGTCGAGATGCTCTTCGAGCCGCTTTTGCATGTGGTGCGCAATGCCGTCGATCACGGAATTGAGGACAAAGCGGGCCGCCTGAAGCAAGGCAAGTCAGCAGTAGCGAAGGTTGGGCTTCGAGGCTATCGCGAGGGCGAAAACGTTCTCGTCGAGATCACCGACGACGGACAAGGGATCAATGTGGAGCGAGTTCGCCAAGTGGCGCTTCAACGGGGCGTGGTAACGGCAGAGGCGCTTGCCACCATGAGCGAAGCGCAGGTCACGGCCTTGATCTTTGAACCGGGATTTTCGACAGCGCAGTCTGTGACCGAACTCTCTGGCCGGGGGGTGGGCATGGACGTGGTCCGGACCAAGGTTGCTCGCATGGGCGGCACGGTCGGCATCGAGAGCACGCCCGGAGCAGGCACCGCAGTCCGCTTTACGCTCCCCTTCAGTGTCATGCTTACCCGGATCATGGTTGTGAGCGCCGCAGGGCAGAAATTTGGCATTCCGCTTGATGCCGTGGTTGAAACTTTGCGCGTGGGTCGTGACGCTATTGCACCGGTTGGCGCGGCGCAAGCAATTGTGCTGCGCAACCAGACCGTTCCGGTAATCGATCTGCGAGAGGCCCTCAACTTACACGGCGAAGGTGACCGGCCCGGAGACGCCATTTTGGTCGTCGCCAACGTCGACGGCGTTCCGAGCGCCCTCCGGGTCGACGCGATAGGCGAGCGCTTCAACACCATGTTGAAACCCCTGGAAGGCCTTCTGAGCGGAACTCCCGGCCTGGCCGGTTCAACCCTCCTTGGCGATGGAAGCGTTCTTTTGATCTTGGACCTTACGGAGCTCTGTCGATGACTGTCGAAGCCGCCGCAAATGGCATAGTTGTCCTGTCCGGCAAGTGCCCCAGCGAAGATGCTGAACCTCTACAGCGCTATCTTCTGGCGGATCCGGTTCCCACAGTCGATTGGCGGACTTGCGAAGCGCTGCATGCTGCCGTTTTTCAGGTTCTCCTGGTGGCCCGCCCGCATATGGTTGGGCCGCCGGGAGCTGATTTCTTGCGCCGACTGGCCGGGCATTTACCTGGCGAGGGAAAGTTATGACACAACGGCGGACTTAGCTGTAAAATTCTGAGCACTTCCGTTCACCGAAAGCCTCCATAATGCCGCGGAAATGAGCCTCACTATTCTGATCGTCGATGACAGCAAACTGGCGCGCATGTCGGTCGTCAAGTCGCTGAACGCGCTCCATCCAGACTGGACCCGCCTTGAAGCAGGTAACGCGGAGGAGGCCCTTCGTCTGACCCAGGACAGCAACCCCGATATCGCGCTCCTCGACTTCAACATGCCGGGCCTTAATGGTCTTGATCTCGCCGCTGAGCTACGTGACTCCCATCCTCACATGATTATCGCCCTCATTTCGGCCAACCGGCAGCAAGACGTAATCGCACGCGCCGAAGCGATGGAGGCCAGCTTTCTCGCCAAGCCGCTCACCGAAGCTGCGCTTGCGGTGTTTTTGACCAAGACCGTAGACGCGCTCGGAAAGGACTGACAGTTTGAACGCATCCGCGCCCATCCAGCTGAGCGAATTGGAACTCGATGCGCTCACTGAGCTGGTCAATCTCGGCATTAGCGAAGCTGCCGGTGACCTGGCAACGATGGTCCGCCAGGAAGTAGTCTTGTCGGTCCCAAGGGTCGCTTTGGTTGGACGGGATGAGGCGATTCATGTACTTGGTGGCGCTGAAGCCAAAGATCTTGTTGCTGTGCATCAGGTATTTGAGGGCGATATCGTTGGTCGCGCGCTCTTGATCTTCCCCGAAGCAAAAAGTCTCGAACTCGTCCGAGCTGTTGTCGGCGGCGACCTGTCTTTAGAAGATATCGTCGAACTGGAACAGGAAGCACTTTCCGAAACCGGCAACGTCATCTTGAATGGCTGTCTTGGAACGATTGCCAACGAACTTGAGCGCAGCCTGAAAATCTCGCTGCCAGAGGTTCTTCACGGGCGCAGCGCGGATTTATTCGCTCTGGATCCGCCACCGGAGGCCGGCGACACGGTGATGCTGATCTATATTCACTTCGCGGTCCGTGAACGTGATATAGACGGACATATCGCAATGCTGCTCGATATGCCCTCTCTGTCGGTCTTGAAGGAACTTCTCGCTGCCTATATCCGTCGCGTGGCGGGCGACGTTCAGATTTAGACCTCATGGCCGAAAAGGATAAGTCTGTTCAAAATCACATTCTGGACGCCGTCGATGCCGGAATGATCGTCCTTGACGCTGACCGACGCATTGTCCGCTGGAACGCCTGGATGACATCAGCGAGCGGTAAAGGCCAGGAAGACGTCCTTGGTGCGCGCCTTGCCGAGGTTTTCCCGCGTTCCAACCTCGCGCGTCTTGATGCCGCAATGACGGCTGCCATCAAGCGCGGACTTTCCGGTCTCTTGACGCATGCGCTCCACGCTCAACTCCTGCCGCTGCGGACGAGGGCTGGCCGCGAAATGCTGCACGACGTAACTGTCTCCTCAATCCCCGATGGCTCAGATGGAAAGTGCCTGATTCATATCGTCGATGTGACCATGGCTGTGCGGCGCGAGCGCTATCTGCGTGATCGCCAGAAAGCGCGCTATGACGCGGTGGTTGAAAACGCCCCCGATGCCATCCTGACCTTGGACGCGGATGGGATCATCCGCCTTGCCAATAATGCAACCCAATTTCAATTCGGATATGACCACGGTGAGCTGATTGGCCAGCCCGCGGCATGTCTCTTTGAAACGAAGGAAATCTGGCAAGCAGCCTGGCACCGCGTTCTCGAACAGGCGCAACTTCCACATCCGGTGGAATTGACTATCCTGTGCAAAGACGGTTCTCGCGGATACTTCGAACTATCTGCTTCGCGGTGGAAGAACGACAACCACCTTCATGTCACTGCTATCCTGCGCGATGCCGGTGAACGCCGAACCGCAGAAATGGAATTGCGAGCCAGCGAAGAGCGCGCTCGCGCCTCGGCGAAGGCCTTGGCAGAACTAAATGCAACGCTGGAACAGAGGGTCACTGAGCGCACGAATCAGCTGCTAGAAGCCGAAGAGGCACTCCGTCAAAGCCAGAAGATGGAGGCCATCGGCCAGCTCACTGGTGGAATTGCGCATGATTTCAACAATCTTTTGCAGGGCATTCTCGGCGCCCTCAATATGGTGAGCAAGCGAATGGCGGAAGGGAGGATCAGCGAAATAGAACGGTTTTTGCACGGGGCTGTTTCCTCTGCCGAGCGCGCTTCGACGCTGACGCACCGTCTTCTCACATTTTCGCGTCGCCAGCCAATCGCCCCCAAGCCTATTGATGTCAACGCGCTGATTGGGAGCATCGAAGAACTTGTGCGCCGATCTCTGGGCGAGCGCGTAAAGATGGTTATTTCGTGCGCCGACGACCTCTGGCTGATTCGCTGTGATGCCAACCAGCTCGAAAATGCCATCCTCAACCTCGCGATCAACGCGCGTGATGCGATGCCGGATGGAGGCACTTTGGCGATCTCCGCCGTGAATGCATCGTTCGACGCAGCGCAGGCGCTGATCCGGGACCTGCAGGCGGGTGACTACGTCGTCCTTCGCATTCATGATACCGGCGTAGGAATGGCTCCGGACGTTCAGGCTCGCGCCTTCGATCCGTTTTTTACCACCAAACCGCTTGGCAAAGGAACAGGGCTCGGACTTTCCATGATCTATGGATTTGCCCGTCAAGCCGCAGGGTCTGTTCGGATCAAAAGCGAAGTGGGCAACGGATCGACCATCGAGCTCAGTCTCCCTCGATTTGATGGAAACGCGACGGTCGTCCTCACCGAGCCTCTCCCCGTTGCTGAGGATGGCGCTGGTAACAATGAAGTGGTGTTAGTGGCCGAAGACGAAGAGGTCGTGCGCCTTCTGGTTGTGGAGGTACTGAGTGATCTTGGGTACCGCGTGCTTGAGGCGGCGGACGGCCGCGCGGCCTTGCGGATCTTGCAATCAACGCAGAAGATCGATTTGTTTGTGACTGATATCGGCTTGCCCGAAATCAACGGTCGGCAAGTGGTCGATGCTGCGCGCGAAATGCGGTCGTCCCTGAAAGTGCTCTTTATGACCGGTTACGCCGAAGTCGCAGCAGATGGGCAGTTTTTGGAAAAGGACATGGAACTCATCTCCAAACCATTCACCGTGGACAAGTTGGCAGCGAAGATTAGAGAGATGCTGTCAGTCTGAAGGTGGCGTCTGAAGCAAGCTTTCATGCTCGACAATAATCAGGATTCCTTCTAAATTACGAAAATAACCGTCAATTCATTGCTGTCAGACGCCCCCAGAACCTCCAGGGATAAAAAGCATAGAATTGAGGCCGCGCATGCAGTCTTCCGCACGCCAGGAGCACACGAGTTGAACAACACTTCGATCAACGACAGAGCTGATGAATACGATGCAACGCCCATCTCCTTTGGCGTACCCGGCCTTGATGAAGTCTCGTCGAGGTGGCCAGCGAACCGTGTCCACCTGCTCGAAGGCGCCCTTGGCCGCGGCAAGACAACGCTAGCGCTGCAGTTTCTTCTTGAAGGAATCAGACGATGAGAAAGGGTTCTTTACATCACGCTGGCTGAAACCAGACGGGAAGTGCTGGCCGTCGGGAAGTCGCACGGATGGATCCTTGACGAACTGAACATCCCGGCATTCACGCCGCCAGAATTAACTCACGATTCCAGTCAGCATCAGAGCGTCATTCAAGTCGCCGAGCTTGAACATGATGAAACCCTTTCGACGATTCTGGCGGAACTAAACCGGGTCGCGCCGGTTCGCGTCGTTCTGGACAGTCTGTCGGAAATACGAACGGCTGAGCGTACTGGCATCGCGTCACGCGCGTTAACGCAAAGGTCATCCGGCTTTAGAGTGACTGCCTCGCCCTACAGGCGGTAGCGCTACGCTTCGTCCTTACTCTTCCTGATCACGCTGATAGCACCGTTACGCTCGAGCACGGCGGCCTCGACATTTACCATCTCGCGTGCTCCGAGCGTCTGGCGGACGCTCTCCTGAATGTCGGTCGCAGTCACCAGAGCCCTTGTCATCTCTGCTTTGTTGAACTGCCCGTTGCTAAAGACCTCTCTCTCAACCCCCACCAGCAGTTCTTCCAGCGCACGGCTGTACATGCAAAGCCAAGCCAGCAGTCGGTGAAGCATAACTATTACAGTCGATGCCACGACGGTCGCCAGAAATGGGGAAGCGCCAACGATCGCCCTGCTAAGCGTCGCACCTAACAGGATTGCGACGACGTAGTCGAAAGCCGAACGCTGACCAAGCGAACGTCGACCAGCGATGCGGATCAGCGCCAGGGCGATCATAAACACGACCAACGCGCGCATACCCATCTGCAGGATGCTCAGGTCCCTTCCCTCGCCGAACAGCATTGCGATCATGTTCACGTTAACCGCGGATTGATTCTATCTACGTCGTCCAGCAAATCGCAGACCAGGCGACTGACGCCGAAGGAACTTACCCGCTAGCTACGAGATTCACGACCACCCGTTTGCTGCCGGGCACATTCTTTGCGGCATCAACCGGGCGTGGCGCGCGACGCGAACGCGTGGAGTGAACAATGAGAACACAGCATGTGGATGTCGCCGTGATCGGCGCGGGAACCGCAGGCATGGCCGCGTGGCACACCGCCACACAAGCCGGCGCAAGCGCGGTATTGATTGAAGCAGGCGCGTTCGGCACGACCTGCGCACGTGTTGGCTGTATGCCATCGAAACTGCTGCTGGCCGTGGCGAACGGCGTTTATGACGCGCGGCAACTACGTTCACGAGGTGTAGACGGAACCGCTGGGCTGCAGGTCGACGGCCAGCTCGCCATGCAATTCGTGCGGCGCGAACGCGATCACTTCGTCGCCAGCGTACTGAAGGAAATCGCCTCACTTCCGCAGGAATGTCTGCTTCGCGGGCGCGCGCGTTTCGCGGCGAGCGCGAGTGAAAGCCATCGTCTGATGATCGATGACGCGTGGCAGATCGAAGCCCGCAGCGTCGTGATCGCAACAGGCGCTACCCCTCACGTACCTCCAGAGTTCAAGGTGTTCGGTGAGCGTCTGTTCACGAGCGACACGATCTTCGAAATTGAAACGCTGCCTCGCAGACTCGCCGTGTTCGGTGCAGGACCACTCGCGCTCGAACTTGCGCAAGGGCTGTCACGCCTAGGCGTCGACGTGCGAGTATTTGGCCGAGACGGAGAAGTGGCAGGCATCACCGATAAGAGCGTTCGTGATGCGCTGAAAAAAAGCCTGGCCAGCGAGTTCTATTTCGACCCGGACACCACCATCCAGGATATGTTGGTTGAAGACGGTATCCCTACCATCAGGTTTCTCGCCACCGACGGCCTCACCCGCCGCGAGCAGTTCGATGCTGTGCTCGTCGCAACTGGCCGGCGCCCGGCCCTGAAACCGCTATTGCTGGAGCACGCCGGCGTCGAAATGGACGATCACGGCACGCCATGTTTCGATCCCGCCTCGATGCAATGCGGCAGCAGCAGCATCTTCGTGGCTGGTGACTGTGACGGCTCGCGACCCTGGCTACAGGACGCGAGCGATGAGGGACAGCTCGCCGGCGCTAACGCCGCGCGATTCCCCGACGTCGAACGGGTGAAAAGAAAAGTGCCGTTTTCCGTGGTGTTTTGTCAGCCGCAGGTGGCGACAATCGGGCCACCTATCAGTGCTTTGGACGAAAAAGACATCGTGACCGGCTTCGTTTCCTTCGAAGACCAGGGTCGCAGCCGGATTGAGGGCCAGGCACACGGCGCGTTGCGCCTGTACGCCGAGGTATCCACGGGCCGCCTGATTGGCGCTCAGCTATGCGGACCACAAGCCGAGCACCTTGGCCATCTACTGGCATGGGCCGTGCAATTGAGCCTTTGCGTCGACGAAGTGCTGGCGTTGCCCTTCTATCATCCTGTTGTCGAAGAAGGTCTGCGCACCGCGCTCCGGGATGCCGGCGCCAAGCTGCATGCGAAGCGTGGTGCAAGCGCGCCTCATATGGCTACCGCCGTTGGTTGTTAGCCTTATTGCTCCGTTGCTTCGAAGAGATCGCGAGGAACCCATATGTCACCACGCAAGCATGATCCTCCCGAAAGCGACAGCGACGAAAAGCCCACAGTCATTCCGCTTCAAGAACCGGTGACGCTCGAAGCGTGTCGCCGCTGCAGCCTCTGGCATGATGCCACGCAACCAGTAGGCGGCCTGGGACCGAAACACGCCCCAATCATGATGGTCGGCGAGCAACCCGGCGATCAGGAGGACTTGCAAGGCAAGCCTTTCGTCGGCCCTGCTGGGCGGATGCTCGACACAGCACTCGAGGAGGCCGATGTCGCTCGAGAGGATGTGTATGTCACCAATGCAGTCAAGCATTTCAAATGGACGCCGCGCGGCAAACGACGCATGCACAAGACGCCTGCGCAGCGCGAGATAGACGCATGCCATTACTGGCTAGCGCGGGAACTGGCCGAAGTCCAGCCGCGTGTGCTGGTCGCGCTGGGCGCAACGGCATTGAAAGCGCTACTCGCAGACAAGAATCTTCGTTTGAGTGATGCGCTCGGCAAGACATTTGAGCGGGATGGACGTGTCGTGATAGCGACCTGGCATCCTTCGTATGGATTGCGTGCGCGCGATGCCAGCACGAGAGAGCGCGTCTACGCGGACATCGTAGACGCTTTGCGAAGGGCCGGTGACGCGGCGCGCAGTAATACCAGCAGCACACGGGGCAAGAAGCGGCCGTAAGTCACATCTTTACGACACGCCCACCGGACCTGCCGTCGCCATGACATAGTCAATCCGGCCGCGGCAGATTGAAATCGTTATAGCGGGCCGCAGATTGATGAGCCCATCATGTCATTAAAGCAACTTGGCAGCGGCTTGAACCCTGTGCCGACGCTCCTTTTCCAACGCCTTCAACGCTTGTCGGGCGTCGCGTTCCCTGTCGAACAACGATCGATTTTCCGCGAGCAGTCCTTCACTGGCCACGACATCATTGAGCGCTCCAAATCGTTTCTGGATTCTTTTCAGTTTTTTCACTGACTTATGGTGCTTGCGGGCCAGCATCGGCTCGAAGAAATCCAGCAGATATCGCATTTTCTTACCGGCTTTCCGGACTTCGTGATATGCCTCGTAATTGGAGCGCGAACCATGGGACGCGCGCCGCATGCGTTTTCGCAGGGACTTTTCAGCTGAACGCAAACGCTTCTTCGCGAACTGCTTCAGCGATGTGTTTCGGCGCGAAATATCCAGCGTAGCTTGAGCACTTCTCAGCGCATCGTCCAGTTGCGAACCGATAGCGGCGTGCGACAGTATTGCCCGGCTCTTGTTCGAGGCTTCGACGCGCGCGGCGCGGAGTTTATCTAGAGGAGCCTTGTCGTCTCCAAGCTCACAAAGCAGGCCGATGAGTATGTCCCAATCGCGCGTCTGCCCCGCCGCTTGCGCGAGTCCCTTCAACAGATTTCGTTGACGGTCGTCGAGTGCCTTATCCAGCAAGGGTCGATATGCCCAGAGAAGTGATCTCAGGCGGCGAAGCGCGACCCGAAGTTTGTGAAGTACCTCGGCGTCCGCATTTTCCTGAAGCGCTGCGGCGTGAGCGACCGCCACCTCAATCAACGGTGTCGCAAAAGTTGTGAAATGCGCTTCTGCGGTATCACTGGCGGGCACGCTACTATTCTCGGGTTTCATTCGATCTCCTTGTCATACCCGTTGTAGCAAGCGCAGTTCCCAATGCCCCTTATTGTTTGCCTTGATGTCAGGGAAGCGATAGGTAACACTGACGCTAATCGGCAGTGCTCCGGACGCGGCCGGAAAAAAGTACCCAGACTTCAACACGGGCGCACAAGCGTTCGGTTTCGGCGTGCTGAACGTGGCAAAATACCGAGATTAAGCCTTCTGTTTCAGCGACCTCCCTTCTGGTCGATAGCCAATGCACTGCTCGGCTAGCCCCCGTCGGCCGATAGGCGCGATCAGGTGTTTCGACTACGTATTGGTTCATCCGTCATGGAACGCAATCGCGCACCCTACGATAGTGACGTGCTCTCATCTCGCGCGATGAGAGAGCCCGACTACGCGTTGGAAAACGCGGCGCTTGTACGGCTTGCCAGAGCCCAGACGGGTCCGCGGGCGAATCTGCTCGATGAAATTGCGCAAACCGCACTGTTGATTTGCCAAGCTGGCAGCGCGGGGATCAGCCTCATCGAAAGTGTGGGAGACAGCCGTCAGTTCAGATGGCTCGCCGTAGCAGGACTCTGCTCGGACTTGCGTGACCACGTGACCGCATGGGACGCGTGCCCCTGCAGCATCACGTTGCAAGCTGGCGAGCCAAGGCTGTTTATCGAACCGCAGGACCAGTTTCCATGCCTGCGCTTTCCGGGTATCGATGTCCCGGAAGGGCTGGTGGTTCCGATAACGAATGACGATAGGCAACTGGGGGCGATATGGGTCATGTCCCACACGCCAGAGCGCCGGTTTGATCGCGAAGATGTTCGCATGCTTTCAAATCTGGCCGTGTTCGCAGGTTCAGCGTTGACCATCGTCAACGATCGGGATAACGGGATTGCCAGCGACCAGCGGCATGGTGAGTTCATCGCCATGCTCGGCCACGAACTTCGTAATCCGATGGCACCCATCGATAGCGCCATCGGTGCAGCGAAAAAACTATGTGCCGAGAACAGCACCGCCGTCGAAGTCCTGACTGTCGCGCAGCGACAGGTACGGCATCTGCGCGCCCTGGTGGATGACCTCCTCGATGCCGCCCGCCTGAAGCACGGCAAGCTTGCTATCCGGCACAGTGACACGTCGCTCAACGACATCGCATTTGACGCAGTGACGACGGTTAAACATCATTTTGATTCACGACGCCACACGCTGAAGGTTGTGGGGCTGGATGCCCCCATTCGTGTCTTTGCCGATCATGTCCGCTTGAGTCAGGTCTTGGGCAACGTTTTGTCAAACGCAGCGAAATATACGCCAGTGGGTGGCACCATAGAAATGACCGTGGAAGTGGGAGCCGATCCGGAGTCCCGCCAACACGGCGTCGTGACAGTTCGCGTAAAAGATGACGGAATAGGGATAGATCAGGCGGCGCAACCCCATGTCTTCGAACTTTTTGCCCAATCCGTCCGTAACAAGGGGAGAGCCGAAGGTGGGCTGGGTATTGGCCTCGCTGTTGCCCGGCGCATGGTGGAACTGCATGGCGGCTCCATTTCCTTGCACAGCGACGGGCCGGGCACTGGAACGGAGGTGACGCTGAAGCTTCCGATTCTGAAGGAAAGCCCCACGTCAGATGTACCGCAGTTTGCAAATAAAGAGGCGTTGCCCGATTCTGTTCGTCTGCTTTTAGTCGATGACAACCGGGACGCGCTGATGGCCTTGGGCATTCTGCTGGAGCTTGAAGGGCATAGCGTCAACACAATCGACAATGGCCGTGACGCCATCCGCCTGATCACCGAAACACGGCCGGAAGTCGCAATCATTGATGTCGGTATGCCTGACGTCGACGGATTTGAAGTGGCGAATGCAGTCCGTCTCAACAGGGGTCTGGACGACGTTTTACTTGTAGCGTTGACGGGATATGCAGCCGAGTCCGATAAATCGCGGGCTCTGACCGCCGGTTTTGACTACCACCTGACCAAACCGATGTCGCTCGATAAACTTCATCACATCATCCGCAACCGCACGAACGCCGGACTCCGTGGAATCGTTTGACGACGCGAGACAACCACCGCTCGACGTTCCCGACTTCAACGACCGTACTCCGCCTGCTCCTGCAAGTTGCCATCACGGCAGATGGTTGCCGCCCGTCACCCCATACACCTCGCCCGTCACAAAACTGGATTCTTGCGACGCAAGCAGAACATAGATGGGTGCGAGTTCGGCAGGCTGGCCTGGCCGCTTCATCGGCGCCTCCGATCCGAACTTTTCGACCTTGTCTTGTGGTTGTCCGCCGCTCGGCTGTAGCGGCGTCCACACCGGACCCGGCGCAACGGCGTTCACACGAACGCCCTTGCCAATCACCTGTTTTGCAAACGCATGCGTGAACGCGGTGATCGCGGCCTTGGTCGACGCATAGTCGAGCAGCCCAGGGCTTGGTTGATAGCTCTGGATCGACGTCGTGTTGATGATGGTGGCACCTGGCGGCAGGTGCGGCAGCGCCGCCTTGCATAGCCAGAACATGGCAAACACGTTGGTTCGAAACGTCGCTTCCAGTTGTTCGGTGGACAGATCGGCAATATGCTCAACGAACGTCTGTTTGCCCGCAACGTTCACGAGGATATCGAGTCCACCGAGCCGCTCGACCGATTCAGCCACCAGCTTCTGGCAAAACGCCTCGTCTCCAATGTCACCCGGAATGGCGACCGCTTTACGCCCTGCCTCTTCGATGAGCTTCACGACTGCCCGCGTGTCGGTCTCCTCGCCTGGCAGATAGTTCAGCGCAATGTCAGCGCCTTCTCTCGCGAAAGCAATGGCTACCGCACGTCCAATCCCGCTGTCCGCGCCGGTGATCAGCGCGCGCCGCCCGGCGAGCCGGCCGAATCCCTTGTAGCTCGTTTCGCCGTGGTCGGGTTCAGGCGTCATCTGACTGGCGAGTCCAGGTGCGGGTTGCGGCTGCCGCTCGAAGTCGGGTTGAGGATACTGCGTGGTGGGATCCTGCATGGTGAACTGATTGTGCGTGGAAGGCATGTCATCGACTCCGTATCTAACGGGTAAGCATCTGCCTGAATTACTCAGGCGGTCTGGGATTCCAAGGTCTAATTGGGCGGTGCCGTGCGACTGAAACTCGCCTCTCGATGCCGCAAGCGACGTGCCTTCCATATCCCGTCTACCGGGCATGGCTGCTGCTCGATCTCCTGCACGACCGTTGCCCCAACGGATCGCTCCACCCCCGCCGCAAACCCAGGAGGTCAGCATGAAAGCACTGGTTTATGAAGGTCCACGCAAAGTCATCGTCAAGGAAATGCCGGACGCGAAGATCGAACGCCCCACTGATGTTCTTGTCAAGATCACCACCACGAACATCTGCGGCTCGGACCTGCACATGTATGAAGGCCGTACCGACATGGAGACGGGCCGCATACTGGGTCACGAGAATCTTGGTGTGGTGGTCGAAGTGGGCGGTGGCGTGGAGCGCATCAAGAAAGGCGATCGCGTGTGCTTGCCCTTCAATATCGGCTGCGGATTCTGCCAGAACTGCGAACGCGGTCTGACTGGCTTCTGCCTGACGGCAAACCCGGGCATGGCTGGCGCAGCCTATGGATTCGCCGGCATGGGTCCGTATAGCGGCGGCCAGGCCGAGTATCTCCGCGTGCCGTTTGGCGACTTCAATTGCCTTGTATTGCCGCCCGACGCGGAAGAAAAAGAGAACGACTACGTGATGCTGTCCGATATTTTTCCCACCGGCTACCACGCGACCGTGCTGGCCGGTGTCGAACCGGGCGATAGCGTCGTGATTTACGGTGCGGGTCCGGTCGGCTTGATGGCGGCGTTATCCGCGTCGATCAAGGGTGCGAGCAAGGTGATGGTGGTGGACAGTCATCCTGACAGACTCAAGCTCGCAGAGAAACTGGGCGCGATTCCCGTGGACGACAGCGATGGCTCATCGGCCGATCAGATACTCGAAATGACCGGCGGTGAAGGCGCGGATCGTGGCTGCGAATGCGTAGGCTATCAATGTAGTTGCAAGGGCCACGAAGTACCGAACCTCACCATGAACAATCTCATCAAGGCCGTGCGTCCGACCGGTGGCATCGGCGTGGTGGGCGTGTTCGTGGCCGAAGATCCGAAAAGCGAGGACGCGCTCGCGAAGAAAGGACAGCTTGCCCTTGATTTCGGGCAGCTATGGATGAAAGGTCAGCACATTGCAACGGGTCAGGCGAACGTCAAGGCATATAACCGGAAACTACGTGACCTGATCGCTGCTGGCAAGGCCAGGCCTTCACAGATCATCTCGCACGAGCTGCCGCTGGAAAAAGCCGCTGAAGGCTATAAGCATTTCGACGAGAGGGAAGAAGGCTGGACCAAGGTCGTGCTGAAACCTGCGGCCTGACGGCTAAAAGGCCGTCGCAGCTGATTGTGCGGCGGCCTTTGGCTGACTCAGGCAGTTTGCAGATCGAGCAACGGCAGGAGTCGCAGGTTGCAGGATCTGCTGCCACGGGCGATCAACGGGCTATGGCGATACGCTGATTTACCTTGACGGGCGAAGCTTTGTCGTCAAAAGGCGGCCGTGGAATGAAATCGCGGACTACGCCCGGCTGGAAAACCAGGCAGCACGTCGATCCGCCATACTGGAAGAAGCCCAGCTCCTCACCCTTGTTCACATGCTGGCCGGGCAACGCTTCAATCATGCAGGACGACACGTCCGCCATGCCAACGAACAAGCAGGCGACCTGCCCGATTGAGGTATCGTCGCACTCAATGACAATTACCGCTCGAGCGGCGACTGCTGTGATATAGCCCTGTGAATCATTCAGGCCGCCGGGATCTTCACCTTCGGCCTCCGCGTCCGAGTAATAACTTCCGTCGACGGCGTACGCCTTTGAAATGACACCACTTACTGGCGCGTGCCAGCGGTGATAGTTGAAGGCGCTCAGGAATGCCTGATACACAGAACCACCCACGAACGCGCTCGCCAGTCCGGTTTGCCCCGCCGCAAACATATTCTGTAGCGAATACGGCTGGGACTTGATCCAGAACGTATCGTGCTGTCGGACGTCGTGACGAAGGTTGTACGGTGCAGCTTCGCACGGACTGACGATGACCTTGTGATTGCCCGGATCATCGACGGGTCTCGCGCCGGCGCGAAACTGGCGCGTAAAAAAGTCGTTCCAGGAGGCGAATCCCCAATGCGGCTTGTCGGGCTCGCAGAGAAACTGCCCCATCCCGATCCTTTTGTCGGCCTCCGGGCTAAACCAGCCGTTGGGCGCGGACGTGCTCAGATGTTCGCGTGAGTGGGGTCCGCTCAGGAATCCACACCAGGAGTTCAGCACGCGCTTGAGTTGCGCATTGAGCGCACGATCACGAAACAATGCGTATCCGGACGGCATGCACATCGGCCAGTCGAGCACAGCGTTTAGCGGACAATGGATCAGGCTGGTCTCGCTGAACGGTGGCGCGTAGGTCATCAAAAAGTCCACGATGACCATCAGTTCGTCGATAGACGAATAGCCGAGGACGTAGCCCGCCTCCTGCGCCTGCGTGATGGCTCTGGTCAGATCCATGCGTAGCACCGGGTCGCCTTGAATCAGCGTCGCCAGTTCCTCCACTGGGCTCGTACGGGGCGAGTGAGCGGCGCGCTCGCGCGCCTTGATCGCTAGCTCCGTGCGGTAACGTGCCATATGCGCTTCGCTCTGCGGAAGCCAGCCGCCCAGGCGCCGCCGCTCGGCACGCGGTGCGCTCGTCCCATCTATCATGTGTTTCCTCTTGAGTTAGCCGAACCTTTCCGCACATCTACGGGCGCCGACTTGCGCAACCGCACTGGAACGGATTTCGAGGCAGGCACCAGACTGTCCTTCGCGTGATGCCACAACGGGATCAGCCGGTTGCACTCTGGGTAATAGCCCATGATGCAGCCAGTCGGAATGTCGAAGGCGTGCACGTGCATGCCGTCCACTTCACGTACCACGTCGTCATTAGATGCCGTCGACACGCACACTTCGTCCCCTTCCGCGAGTTCGAGCATCGCCATGTCATCGCGATGCATCAGCAGAATATCCCGTGTGCCGCGCACACCGCGGAAGCGGTCATCCAGCGTGTAGACGGTGGTGTTGAACTGACTATCGCCGCGCGTGGTCATCAGCCGCAGCACGTCCGGGCCGCCTGATGGCATGTCCGCATCTTCGTCGAGCGTGTCGGGCACAACGAAATTCGCCTTGCCGTTCGGAGTTTTCCACTTACGTTCCGCAGCCGGTATCGGCCGGTGAAATCCGCCGGGATCGCAAAATCGCTTGTTGAAATCGACGAACTGCTCCGGATACGTCTGTTCGATCGCGTCACGAACCTTCGCGTAGTCGCCGACCCATTCATTCCAGTTCACATGCGGGTTGTGCGGCAGCAATGCATTGGCGATACCCGCCACGATGGCCGGCTCAGACAATAGCTGCTCGCTCGCGGGATCGGCGTAACCATGCGAACCGTGCACGCAGGCCGTGCTGTCCTCGACGCTCACCCATTGTTCGCCGCTTGCCTGCTCGTCGACTTCGATGCGCCCAAGGCAAGGCAACAGGTACGCCACTTCGCCATGCAGCAGATGGCTGCGGTTGAGTTTCGTGGCAATCTGCACCGTCAGCCGCAGCGAACGCCACGCATCGTCCATCACATGGTGGTCCGGGATGGCCACCTGAAAATTGCCGCCCAGTCCGATGAACGCTTTCACCTTGCCATCGAGCACACCCTGGCAGGCTTCCACGGTGCTCATGCCTTTGTTCCGGGGAGGTTCGAACCCATAGAGCTTCTTTAGTGTGTCGAGCGGCGCGAGTTCGGGTTTCTCGGTAATGCCAACCGTCCGCTGGCCCTGTACGTTCGAGTGGCCGCGAATCGGGCAGATACCTGCGCCAGGCTTGCCGATGTTTCCGCGCAGGAGTAGCAGGTTGGACAGCATCTGCACGTTCTGCACGCCGTTCCGATGCTGTGTGATGCCCATGCCGTACAGCACCATCACTGATCGCGCTTTTGCATATTCAGTGGCAGCGGCAGTCAGCGCTTCACGCGTGAGCTGCGAGCGCATCTCGATCTCGGTCCACGTCATGACCCGCATCGCGGCAGCGAACCGTTCGAAACCTTCCGTGTGCTCGGCGATAAACGCTGCATCGAGCACCCGCGCGGCTCCGTCACGCTGCGCTGCGTCGTCCCATTCGATCAGAAGCTTGCAAAGACCCGACACCGCTGCCTCGTCGCCGCCAATCTTCACCTGATGATATTGCGTACTGATGCGGGTCTCGCCCGGCGTCAGCATTTCAAGCGGCGACTGTGGATTAGCAAAACTGACCAGCCCTCGTTCCTTGATCGGATTGAACGTAATGATCTGAACGCCACGTTTGCGCGCTTCCTGCAACTGATGGAGCATCCTCGGGGCATTCGTACCGGTGTTGTGACCGAAGAAGAACATGCAGTCCGTGAGTTCGAAATCCTCCAGGGTCACCGTGCCGACTGGCGACCCAATCGTTTTTGGCAACGCAACCGACGTGCTCTCATGGCACATGTTCGAGCTATCCGGCAGATTGTTCGTACCGTACATGCGGGCAAGCAGCTGATACATGTAGGAGGTCTCGAGTGAGGCTCGACCGGACGCATAAAAGATGGCCTGGTCAAGGTCCATGGCGCGTAATTCCTTCGCAATGCCGGCAAACGCCTCATCCCAGCTTGTTTGCACGTAACGGTCCGAGACGGCATCCCAGCGCATCGGCGCGGTGAGGCGTCCCGATGATTCGAGCTCCAGACCGCTCCATGACTCGAGTTCAGCCAGCGTATGTCGGGCAAAAAATTCCGGATCGATATGCTTGCTGGTAATTTCCCACGCCGTGGCCTTCGCGCCGTTTTCGCAAAACTCGAACAGATGCGGATCAGCCGGTTTGGCCCACGAACAACTTACGCAAGCGAAACCGTCAGGCTTGTTCTGGTGTGAGAGGATCGCGCTGCCATGCAGCGCGACGTGTTCCTGAATCAGGATTCCTGCAACCGCTTTCACTGAGCCCCAGCCTCCGGCCGGATTGCGATATTCCTTGATTGCGGTGTCCGTACTCATGCCATTTGCTCCTCGCGCGATTGACGCGCCCAAGGCTCGAGGTCGAGTCACATGGCGTGACGATCACCGGACCCGCAACAAACGGACCCATACGCGGTGCTATCCGCGCACCGGGCAGCCGTTGACGCGCCCCCGGAATTCCGACGACATCTCATAAGCAGGCTTGCGTGCTGGCATAACGCCCCCTATGGGTCGATGCGCAGCCAGCCCATGCCATGGACTAAACGTCATGCCGTCGTCTATGGCAGCCACGCGCGCTTCGGTCCATGCCGGCTGAGGCGCCACGCGAGTGCGCGCGACCGTCAGGTAAGCGCTGCCTTCTTCGGGCCACTCCACTGATGCATCCTCAACCGGCATCTTTTCGATGTCCGTGGCGAATTGCACGCGTACCTCCCATTTACCGCCTTACGTGGCGATGAATTCGCTGACGGCGTCGCGCAACGCGTTCGGATGACCATTGACGTCGAGCGGTACTTCGGCAGTCGAATTTTTCGGTGCCATCGCAAGATGCATAAAACTCACCCACATGTGGTGGGAATACCCGTTGCGACCAGTGATAGCAACGGAGACGGAACATGACGCTAATACTGCTTGTTGAGGACGACCAAAATTTGCGCCAGGCGCTAGAGGCGCTCATAAGCGGTGATGGCTACAAGGTACATGCGGCGACCAATGGTGAGGAAGCGCTGGCTGAGGTCGAACGTGAAAGGCCCGACATTATCGTTTCTGACGTTACGATGCCGACGATGGACGGCGAAACTTTTGTTCGCCTGCTATTGGCAATTCCTGTGCTATCGAGCATACCGGTTGTGATGACATCTGCCGCCTCTTCACGACCAGAGCTACCCATTCATACATTTCTTCGCAAGCCGTTTTCGGCAACTACGCTGCTCGAAGTTTTGCGCCACCTCCAGCCTCCTTGACTTCATCATCTCCGCGATGCCGAGCAACAGTGCATGCTACTTGAGCGTGCCGATTCGCTGCCAGTAGGTGCAGCGAGCTTGTGGGCACGGCCGTTGCGGCGATTCGGTCTACACACATTCGAAGGAGGACATCATGTCTACACTCAACCCGCAGGGACACACGGCCGGCGGCGCCCAGATAGTCGGCAGCGGAGCAGGCGAAGGCCCGGGTCCCGAAGTGATGACGGCGGCTACGCTCGACGGAACGAAGGTGATGTCTTCAGACGGCGAACACGTCGGCAAGATATCCGACATCATGCTGGACGTTCGCAGCGGAAGGATTGGGTATGCCGTGTTGTCAGAGGGCGGTTTCTTGGGAATGGGCACCACCCTCCACGCAATCCCATGGAACGCCTTGACGCTCGACACTGACGAGAAATGCTTCCGAGTCGATATAAGCGCACAAAAGATCAAGGATGAGCCTGGCTTTGACAAGGATCATTGGCCCTCGATGGCAGACGTCAACTGGGGTTCGGAACTCCATCGTTATTACAATCGCGACCCGTATTGGGCTCCCGCCATCGACCCGGTGGGCACACAGATGACGAACATGTAGTCAATTCAGTGCTGGGTCAAGCAGTCACTTCGGCTCGACCCGAATTCAACGGTTACAGGGAGACAGTCATGAAATCAATGAAGAAATCGGTAGCGTGCCTCGCCATGCTCATGGCATTCGCAGGCTCCACATTCGCAGCCGGTGGCAACGGCGGCGGGAGTGGTAACGGTGGCGCCGGGGCAGGCGGCGGAACAGGTGGTGCAGGGGCAGGCGGCGCCGGCAACGGTGGTCACGGCGGAGGGGGAAGCACTCCGGACAACACCGGGGCACCCGGAGCAGCAATGACGTCGAAAAGTTCAACCGCGCCGATGCCAAAAAGCAGTAGCCACCATGCTCGAAAAGCCAAGAGTGCCTCCGATACGATGGCCCCGGCCGGCAGCTGATCGCTTTTATGCGCAATGGTATATCGTCGACCCTCTAGAGGGTCGACTACAGAAACAGACAAGTCCGCGAAACTTCTACCTCGCTTCCTTTTCCGGCTGCTGGCAAGCTCGCAGGTCGGCCGTCTTCTGACGGAGGTCATCTTCACTCGGACTCTTCGTCGATAGCCGCAAGTATGCGGCAGCCAGTCGCCTCAGCTCTTCTTCCGACGCATCCTCGATTCCGATGAGGTTGTTGTCGGCCGTCCGGTGAGATGCGAGTAACTCATTCAGTTTCATGTGTAATGCAACGCTGTCCTTGTTCTGACTCTGTTGAATTAGAAATACCATCAAAAACGTAACAATCGTTGTTCCTGTGTTGATGATGAGTTGCCACCCATCTGAGTAATGAAAAATTGGCCCGGTAACCACCCATGCCGCTACGGTCGCTACCGCCAGACAGAAAGCGAGGGGAGACCCCGCCCATCGCGTTACGAGACTGGCAAATTTATCGAACAGCTGCGTAATCGGGTGCTCGCTGGCATATGCCGGGCTCGAAGTGTCTGGAATGGTATTGAGTTCGTCAGTCGAAGCTGGATTAGCGGAAGGATTTTTCATCGGGGCGGTTTCACAGAAGAGTGAACCGACACGCGCAATAAACGTGCCGTCGCCAACTCTAGTAGTGAGACATACTGACTCGAAAACAGGCGCCGTCACGGAAACTTCTGTCCACTTTGTGCTCGTATCGAGGGGTACAATAAAATGGGTGGCTTGAAAAGCGCCGATAGACCATCTGGAAGCTGAACCTGGGTGTAACCGGCGTTTTTTCGCGGAATCGTCTCCGGGCTCTGCGCGAACGTCGGGGTCGCTTCAATTCCCCGAGCAGCCGAGCGAGCTCCTCGTTCCGCGTATTCTCTTAAACTGATTCGGATTCCATGGAACGTAGTCGCGTGCCAACCGGTAATTCGCATCTTGCTTCGCGGACTGCGAGGCAGCCAGACCACGCGTCCGAAAACAGCTCGCTTGTTCGGCTCGCCCGGGCTCAGACGGGGCCCAAGGCCAAACTGTTACAGGCAATTGCAGATGAGGCACTCCTGCTTTGCAAGGCTGGGAGTGCCGGTATCAGTCTTGTTGAAGGAAATGGCGAAAATCGACACTTCCGATGGCTCGCCGTTTCGGGGATTTGTGCAGCCTTGCAAGGCAAGACAACAGCGTGGGACGAGTGCCCATGCGGTCTGACACTGCAGGCAGGCGCCCCGCAGTACTTCATTCGGCCGCAGGACCATTTTCCGTGCCTTCGCTTTCCCGGCGTCCTTGTCACCGAGGGGATTGTGGTCCCGATACCGGCAGGCGGGGCGCAGCTCGGCGCAATCTGGGTTATGGCGCACGCCCACGACTGCCCGTTTGACGACGAGGACGTTCGGCTGCTTTCGAATCTCGCGGCCTTCGCAGGGTCTGCGTTGACTATTGTCAATGCACGGGACGACAGCGAGGAAAGCGAGCGCCGGCATGGTGAATTTATCGCGATGCTGGGACATGAACTCCGAAACCCGATGACGCCCATCGACGGCGCCATAACTGCTGCGAAACGTCTCTGTGCCGACAACGAACGCGCTGTCGAGGTGTTAACCATCGCCGAACGGCAAATGAGGCATCTTCGAACGTTGGTGGATGATCTGCTTGATGCCGCCCGTCTCAAGCACGGAAAGCTGGCCGTCCGGCAAAGCGATACATCGTTGAATAGCATTGCTTTCGACGCGGTGACGGCAGTTACACACCACGTCAAGGCTCGCAGACATACCCTGAGAATCACGGGACTCGACGCACCGGTCCACGTCCGCGCCGACCACGTTCGCCTTAGCCAGGTGCTGGGCAACCTCCTTTCAAATGCCGCGAAGTACACACCTGTCGGCGGCACAATCGAGCTGGACGTGAGCATTGAGAGCAGTGAAATCCGCGGCGATGTACCAGACGTCGTGCTGATTCGCGTCAAAGACAACGGCATCGGAATCGATTATGAGGTCCAGCCTCGCCTCTTCGAATTGTTCGCGCAGTCTGCGCGTGGTAAAGACCACGCTGCAGGGGGACTGGGAATTGGACTGGCTGTGGCGAAGCGCATGGTTGAACTTCACGGAGGCACAATCGCACTTCGAAGCGAAGGTCAAGGCCGCGGGACTGAGGTGATACTCAGACTGCCGATACTGCGGAGTTCAGCTGGTTTGGATGCGCCACGTCCGACTCTGGTCGTCGGACCTGCGGGTCCGGCGCACGTGCTCCTGGTCGACGACAATCCAGATGCCCTCCAGGCCTTGGGAGTTCTCCTTGGACTCGACGGTCATGAGGTGAGCACGGCTGATAGTGGACGTGAAGCAGTATCCGTGATGTCCGAACGACCACCCGAGGTCGCTATCGTCGATTTAGGGATGCCAGATATGGACGGCTTTGACGTTGCGCGAGCGATTCGCGAAAAGCCTGAACTCAACGGCATACTCCTCGTGGCGCTGTCTGGATACGCGTCCGAATCAGATAAATCGCGGGCCTTGGCCGCCGGCTTTGATTACCACCTGACAAAACCGCTCTCGTTGGATAAATTGCAATACATCTTGGCAAATCGCTCAGACGGAAGGCTGCGCGGAATTATTTAGGATACTGCACAGATGTCGTGTACAGCATCACAGCTCGAAACGCGCCCCTGTACAAATCCACTGTCTCTTCAGTGCGTCGACCCTGCGCGGCTAATTCACTAGATCGTGGTCGCACCAACAGGTGGCTTAAATCCGATGGTGTCGGATGGCGATTCATATCTATTAAACTGCCAAGAGAAGCTCAAGAGCATGTCGATAGAAACAAACAAAAAATGAGAAAAGGAACAAACGCCGCGCGAGTTCGCAGGCTCGCTGAGGTTGAAAGCATGTATAGCGTTGAATTGGCACGTGGTGGCTCGCACATAGCCAGCACGCGGGGTCTCGCGTCTTTTCAAGCAGCCATGACCGAGATACTTGAGGATTTTAAGATCCGGCATGGAATGGCCGACATCACGGTATTTCTCGATTTGCTTGCCACGCGCCTCGAGGCGCGTGAACTGGCAAAAGAGGCTGGGCTGGTGCAACGCATCGCCACCGTTGGCATCGATGCGGCGTTTGACGAAGCCGCAAATACGAAGGAAAGCAATGGGAAGAGGCGTTGAGCTGAAGGCATGTTGCACGGCCACCGGTTCTCATCACTCATCAAGCAGAACTTGTTTCTCCACAACTTGTCCGTCGCCGCCCCCTCTTCCTAACCAGAATTGACTGGTGCTTCAGGTCAACGCACGTTTGCTTTCGTGCTTTTTCGGTGCGCCGTATCGTTGCAGCATGGTAATGACTGCTTCGTCAATGACCTGACTTACGCGCTCATCACTGACGGTCATGCTCATGAGGAAAAAACGTGGCCAAAAAATGGCATCGTTAACCATACCGAGAAACTGACTGGCGGCAGTCGGAACATCAGCGACGATTAGTGTCCCAAGCTTGATTTCTTCATCGAAAACCAGATGGATTCGATGAAGGAACGGCATCTTGCCGCATTCGAAAAGATACTCGCCAGGTTCGGGGAAACGCGGTACCTCCGACATGATGACGCGAAAGCGATCGACGATCAGATCGCGCCCTTGTCCCGTCACACTGTTTCGATACGGGGATAATCGGTGTAACCGCGCTCTGCCCCACCATAAAATGTATTGCGATCGTAGTCGTTCAGGGGTGCCAGCACTTTTATCCGCTGAACCAGATCGGGGTTCGCGATGAACATCCGGCCAAATCCAATCGCGTCCGCATGTCCATTGGCGAGCGCGGCACTGCCACTCCAGGCATCGTAGCCGCCGGCCGAGATCACCGGCCCACGGTACGCGCGCCCGAACAGTGCCGCGTTGTTCGCGCTATCGACGCTCAGACCTTCACCTGCGCCAATCGACGACGAACGCGGCTCGATCAGATGGAGATAAGCCAGATGAAAACCGTTCAGCTGCTCGATTACGTGACCGAACAGTGCTTGCGGATCACTGTCGTGCATGTCGTTGAAGTTACCGTGCGGCGACAGCCTCACCCCAACCCGCTCAGCGCCGATTGCGTTTGACACTGCCGCCACCGTTTCAATCAAAAGCAGCGAGCGTCCTGCTATCGAACCGCCGTAACGATCCGTGCGCTGGTTGCTGCCGTCCTGCAAGAACTCATCGAGCAGGTAGCCATTGGCGGCGTGAAGCTCGACAGCATCGAATCCCGCTTCAATGGCTTTTTGCGCCGCCTGGAGGAAGTCCTCGACAATGGCGGACAGTTCGGCAATCTCGAGAGGCCGTGGGGTTTCGAAGTCGACTAACGTGAAGGTAGGGGTAAATGCCTGGCCGGTAGACGGGGCAATCGCCGATGGCCCCACCGGCAACGATCCGTCGGCGTTATACGAGGAGTGGGACGCGCGTCCACTATGCACAATCTGTAACGCGATACGCCCACCGTTCTCGTGAACGGCTCGCGTTACTTCGCTCCAACCCGCAATCTGCTCACGGCTGTAAATACCGGGCATGTTGGGGTAGCCATGCGCTTGCAGCGATATTGCGGTGGCCTCGGTAATGATCAGGCCCGCAGTTGCGCGTTGTGCGTAGTATTTCGCACTTAGCGGCGTCGGTACGCCGCCTGCACCCGCACGCATGCGGGTCAACGGAGGCATCACGATGCGATTAGGCAGCTCGAGCGCGCCAAGAGACAAGGGAGCGAAAAGGTTCTCGATTGACATGTTGATTTCCGTGTAATTGGGGAGATTCAGAAACAGATTGGTTGTTCGAAGCGACGGGAACCGGTCTGCAAGCAACGCAAGGTCAGTCGCTCAGACCATGCGCGACCTGCCCAGGCTGGCTTTGTGTCACGGTGCTGGCAGGTCTCGTTTCATCACCGCTGCTCAGCAACAATAGAAACGCCGCGCTCTCGCACAGTGCGCCCACCCACCCCAGGTCGCCGATTCCGCCATGCGTCAGTGTAAAAGCGCCTATGGATGCGCCAAGCGCAAAACCGGAATACAGAAACGACGCGTTCAACGAAAGCGCCACGGGTGCGACTTCACTGCCGGCCACCTGTATCAAACGAGCCTGTTGCGCCGGGTGGATCGCCCAGGCGCTGGCGCCCCATACGACGATGATCGCAAGGACGGGAAACAACGCGACCCGGGGAGCGACAAAGTGCCCGGTCGTGGACAGTGCGAGCAGCGCCGCAGTTAGTACCGGAAGTCCGACCGCGATGACAGTCCTTGCGCCAAAACGGTCTGTGCCGAGGCCGCCGGCGAATACCCCGGCCGCCGCAGCCGTCCCCCAGAGAAAGAACGCTATGCCGAAGTGAATGGGCTGCAGCATGGTGGCCGATGAGAGCAGCGACGCCAGATAGGTGTACACGGCATACGTTCCCGACGACCAGAGGGTGGTCATCGACAACGCCCTGAGCACGACCGGGCGCCGAACCAGTGCGAAACGCTCCTGAAGTCCCGCGACGCGTGCTGTTGGACCAGACTGTGGCCCGAGGCCCGCCATCAGTCCAAGGGTCGCAAGCGAGGCAAGACTCGCTACCGACGCAAATGTCGCGTGCCACCCATATGCATTGCCTACCAATGCGCCAAGCGGGACACCGAGCGCTATCGCCACCGTGGTCCCCGCGCTGACGATTGCGAGGGCATGACCACGGCGCGCCGGTTCGACCATCGCACTGGCGAGAGCGATGGCAGCGGGCATGTACACGCCTGCGGCCAGCGCCAGGATCACTCGCGCGCCAACCAGCATCCAGTAGCTATGCGAAAGCGCAGCAAGCACGTTACCAAGCGCAAACGCGCTCATAGAACACAGCAACAGCTTGCGACGATCGTGTCGACTGCTTATCGCGGTTAACAATGGTGAACTGATGGCGTAGGCCAACGCGAAAATCGTCACGAGCTGACCCGCAGCGGCCGCGGAAACGGAGAGTTCCCTAGCCACAGCGGGCAAAATGCCCGCGATCATGAAACCCTCAGTGCCAATGGCGAATGCACCGAGCGCCATCCAGTACAGCGGGGCAAACGACGCACGCGAGGCGGAAGCGTTCTTCATGGAGCCACTAGACTTCGATGTCGATCGAGACATGCTTCTTCGCCGCGGTACCGGTTTTGACGCCCGAAGCGGGCTGCGGACTTTGCACTGCCTGTTGTTCGGCCTGTGTATTCTTTTTGATGATCTCCTTGACCTGATCTTCGACTTTCTTTTGCTCGGCCGGCGTCATCTTTTGCAGTTGCTCGGGGGTAATGCCGAGTTGCGCCAGGATCGTCGTCCACATACGTTGCGCCGGTGTCCCCTTGGCAAAGCCACCCAGTTCGCCGAGTAAAGACTGGAATGAAGGCACGTCGTTGTTGCTCGAGGATGCCTTCTCACCTTGGCTGGCGATTCCGCTCGTTGACGCGTTGGTTGTTCCTGAAATTTCCATTGAATAGGTATCCTTTATAAATCAGCGATTGCGTGAGTTGTATCGCCTTCGATTGCACTGTCCGACTCACAGCAGCGATTAAAAAACGTATAAAAAACGCTAACGAGAAAGCGGCTGCCGGATCGCCGTGGTGCCAGGCCCGCACACGCCGCCTTGCTGCATTTGCGTCGTCACGGCGGCAGAGAGGATCATTTCGTGCCGGTTGCCGGGCGCTCGCAAGCCGCGTGACTGAGGTCTGAACACCGAATCGCCTCGACGGATTGGCCGCCCCGTCAGCGCACAGCGCCCATTTTTGCGGGCCGTCACGTTGGTCCACCGCTGATCGATGTATTGACAGCACGTGGGATCGCACCAGCAAACCAGCAACGCTCGCTCGCCTTGCGGTTCTATGGCTCGCACGGAGGTGCGATGCCGGGTCCAGCTAGTGACATACGGCACGCCACGAGATGAGCGTTCGATGCGACGCCCTGCCGCCAACGTCGACATCTCGAACGTCATGGCGGCATGTCCCGAGGCGACAGCCAGCGACATGAGAATCCGCTCCCATGCACAGTGCTCATCCATACCGCGTCAACTCCCTGAGAGATATGCCCTGACGAAACTGGATGCATTCCCGCTATCCGTCAGGGTCGAAATGTCAGCTAAACCTGAGTTCACCGAAATCCAGCGTGACGAGGAGCGGCTCGGGGACCTTTTGCAAATGCTCGTCGTAAGCGTAGATACGCCGCGTCGTCGGCATTTTTATGCCTTGAAACTCACGATAGTTCGACGGGTAGTTCGCGCCGGTCGCGCCACCGAGAATGTCGACCGTGTAGTCGTGACGTCGCATCAGTCCCTCCGGGCCGAAATGCGTAATCTGTGTCTTCGTGTGGCTGGCAACGTGATCGGGAAACGTGATCTTCAGCCGGCGCCACTTTTCGTCGTTCTCATACCACGGTTCGATCTCCTCAGTTTCAAACCCCGGATAGGTGTACAGGAACGGCGAGGTCAGATACGTCCACAATGCCTCGCTGGCGAAATAGGCCACGTGAAACTTGTCCCACGGCGTCTCGACGCTGTGACCCGCATAGGCAGATTCAGGGCTATCACGCATCTCCACGACGTTGCCGTCGAGCGTTTCCAGACTGAGGCGGCCCGGCGTGAACACACTGCGCCGGTCAGACGCGCTGAACGGGGTAATGGTCAGCTTCTCTGTGTGCGTCTTGATGCTGAAGACCTTGTCACTGAGCAGGCCCGGTTGTTGTTTGAGATGCCAGATTGCGCCATCAATGGAAACGGGCGCCTGTAGCTCCGCGAATTCGTTCCAGCGATCGATCCCGCCGTGCGCGGAAATCGCAAAATCCAATAGATCATTCACAGCGTGCTCCTGAAGGTATTCAAGCGATCCCCGTGCACCGTGATGGTTGCTACGTCGGGTATCGCCAGATGAAGCATAGGCTCTGCGAGCCGCGCATGGTGGCTCCGTTGTCACGGACTCCATAAGACAGGCGAGTGAGCAGACCTCCTCGCGCGCAGACGTGAGTAATTTAACTGGGCGCGCTGCACACTGGACGTCACAAATCCCCCTTTTCGTGACAACGCGAAACGGGGACTGAGGGAGACGGCCGCGTTATTGCCCGCACCTGCTCATGAAATCTCTCGGTCCCAGGGCGGGACGGGTTGCCACGCTGCAATGAGCTGGTCAATAAAGAGGCGAACCTTGGGTGTCAGATGCTTGCGGGTCGGGTACATCGCCCGAATGGGGATCCCCTCCACAGCGAAGCTTTGCAACAGTGGCAGCAACCTGCCTTGTCGAATCTCCGTGGCCACGAGGTAAGTAGGCAGGTTGATAATCCCCGCACCGCTCACCGCAGCGGCGACGAGCGCTTCGGCACTGTCCATTCGCAAACGGCCCGTCGTTTCCAGCGCTATCTTCTGCTGGTCCGCAAACGCCCACGGCGAAGGACGGCCAGCGCTCACGAACTGGAGGCATTCATGGGCGACGAGATCAGCCGGCGTTAAAGGCACACCACGCGCCTCAAGGTAGCGAGGCGCGGCGCAGATCGCGAGTCTTTGCTCTGCCACGACGCGGGCAATGAGTCGCGAATCCGGTTTCGGCTCGCCAATCCGGATCGCAATATCGATACCCTCGTCCACCAGATCGACGAATCGATCGGTAAAGCTGACCTCAGCAATCACCGCCGGGCAATTTGCCAGAAAAGACTCGATCACGGGCTGCACCTGTCGATGCCCCAGTGCAACTGGCACACTGATTCGCAGCGACCCGGTCGGCGTCGCACTTCGGGCAGCCTTGGCGGCCTCTGTTTCTTCGAGATCCTCAAGGATTTGCGTGCAACGGGCAAAGAAAGCCGCTCCATCATCCGTGAGCCCCAGGCTCCTCGGCGTACGTTGAATCAGTCGCACCTGTAGACGCGCCTCGAGTCGGGCAATGATCTTGCCGACCGCTGAACGCGTCACACCGAGCTGGTTTGCCGCCAATGTGAAGCTTCCAGCCTTCACCACAGCGACGAAAGTCGCGATGTCGTTCACATTGCCGAGTGCCAAGGGGATACCTCGAAAGTGGGTGGGCGCCGCACGCACATTCCTTTCCCGAAACAGCGGGGACTCGCCTGACGGTGCATGTGCGCATGACTGCCGGGAGATTCGCAGACAGGCAACGAGCAGTGATCGCGCATCGCCTCAATGGGGACGCACATTCCCCATTAACCCGCCTACTCTCTGCACAGGAAGCAATTCTGATCGACGGGCACGCGAAGCCATCGCAAACGTCTGTCAACGCTCAATCTACCTGAATCGGAGTCTGTCCATGGATGCCAATCAACTTGCCAGTTCGCCAGCCAGTCCACCTCCCGTCGGCAATGACACGCTCCATGCGCCAATCGAGGGCCATTCTGCGCGTCAATCGTGGCTAGCCGTTTTGTCCGTTGCGGTTGGGTCATTTGCTTTCGTCGCAACCGAATACATGCCCGTAGGCATACTGCCGCAAATCGCGCGAGAACTCGGCGTTACGCCCGGTACAGCCGGACTGATGACCACGACACCCGGCATCATTGCGGCGATCTCCGCCCCCGTGCTGCTGCTTGCCGCCGGGCGGATCAACCGGCGCCTGATTCTGCTGATTCTCGCCGTATTCTTGCTGGCCTCCAACCTCATCTCGGCGATTGCACCGAGTTTCGCCGTGATGCTGATCGGTCGCGCATTGCTCGGTGCGAGCCTTGGCGGGTTCTGGACCGTGGCGCTGGGTGCATCGGGACAACTGGTCCGGGAAGAACAGGCCGCTCGAGCGAGTGCGACGATTTTCATGGGTATTACGCTCGCTACCGTGATCGGCGTGCCGCTCGGCACCTTGATCGCCGATCTGTCCTCCTGGCGGATGTCGTTTTTCGCCACTGCGGTCCTCGCGGCATTGGCCCTTGTTGCACAAGCGCTGCTGTTGCCAACCATCGCGCCCAAAGCCGCCATGCGGACCGGCGACTTCGGCGCGATGCTCGCGCGATCGAGCGTGAGGCGTAGCATGTTGATGGTCGGGCTCCTGTTCGGCGCTCACTTCGCAGCCTACACGTATATTGCGCCGTTCCTCGAGCGCAATGCCGGCCTCGGTGGGCACTGGATTACGGCTGTGCTGCTCGGTTTCGGAATCGTCGGCTTCGCTTCCAACTTCGCAGTTTCGGCTTTCGTGACGCGTCATCTGAAGATGTCGCTGCTCGTCTTGGGTGCACTCGTCATGGTTGCGTTGTTTGTCTTGCCCTTGCTGCAAGCGTCGCACGTCGCGGTCATCGCGACGGTCATGGTATGGGGCATCGTCTACGGCGCTATCCCGCTCTGTCTTAGCGTGTGGATGCAATTGACGTCACCCGACCGTCCGGAAGCAGGTTCGTCGATGTTCGTCAGCACCGTGCAGATCGCCATTGCGCTCGGCTCTCTAGGCGGCGGGGCCGTCGTCGATCACCTCAGCATTGCCTCGACGATGCGCTTCGGCAGCGTGCTGGCCGCGCTTGGCCTGCTTGTGATCAGCACATTCAGCACGCGTGGCACGACGCTCAAAGCGGTGCTTGAAAAGTAGCTACCGTCGTGAATGAATGCCGCTCAATCCCGTTGAGCGGCATTCAAGTGAAGATATCGTACAAAGACGACGACCCGCAATCGAGTCGAAAATCCCTCGTTTCCGGTCAATGCGCGCAGCCCAACAAATGCATTCGCTGCAAAGAGCAGCCGGATGCCAAGGCTATGACTCGAGCCCCCGTTTTCATTTCCACTGACCGGATTCCACCCAAAGCCAGGCTGTCGTTCTGGCAGACTCAGGTTGCGAATCTTTTGACGCACATGGAGTGTTCAAGTAGTGCGGGTGAAGGATTTTCTGGCTCGATAACCGCGCATCTTTCGAGTCCGACGAATCTGATAGAAATTAGCGCGGCTTCCCATGCTATAGCACGTGTCGAGCCGAAAACCTCGCATAAAGGCGAGGAGCAGATATATGTTTGCCTGCAGCTCTCGGGTGAAGCAACCGTCGAACAGAACAATCGACTGAGCATCCTGCGAGCGGGTGACATGACGTTACTGGACACCTCGAAGACTTTTAGCGCCGAATTCCCGTATGCCATGTCGCAGCTAGTCCTGGAGATTCCACGCGCGCTCGTGCGCAGGCAAATCGGTGCGTTTGAAAGGCTCACCGCGACGGTCGCAGGCACGGACACGGCGATGGGCGCGATGACGAAGAGCTTCCTCGAATCGCTGGCTCAGAACTTCGAAGGTTTGGGTTACGGTGTGGCACAACGTTTGACCGAACAGGCAATGGATATGGCCGTGATGACGCTTATGTCCAGCGCGGATGAAACGCCTGCTTCACTCCGTGAGAATACCGCGACCCGATCCGTGCTCGCCTATCGAGGCAGGGCCTTCATCGAAGCAAACTTGCGGAGTCATTCATTGGCGCCGCTGGGTGTCGCGGAGCATCTTGGCATTTCGAAGCGCTATCTGAGTTCAATTTTCGCCAGTGACGGGCAGTCGGTAGAGCGCTACATCTGGGAGCGCAGACTCACGAAATGTGCGCGAGACCTGAAAGACAGGCAGCAAACCGCCCGTTCAATTGGTGAGATCGCGTTCTCGTGGGGCTTCAATAACCTGGCGCATTTCAGCCAGTCATTCAAATCGGCATTTGGCAAGACACCCCGCGAGTTTCGCAAGCACGCAAGGCAATAGGGAGACACTCCCTCACACGGCCAGACTCACTGGCTCTCCGCTGCCCCAACGCCCCTTTGATACGACTCTAAAAGAGGGGTTTTCGACCGAGCTCACCGCACGGTCGTCGATAAGATTCACGGCACCACGGGGCAAGCGCAATGTGGGCTATCTGTAAGTATACGTTGCCACTGCATTCTGCATCCGTGTGAACGTACCGATAGTTCTTCTATTCGGTTTCCTGCGTTCTTCAAATACCTCTCACCCCAGCAACACAGAAAAGGAATAGTTTCATGACTAAGCGTCTCACCGTGATTGCAGCCTTGTCCATGACCCTGTTCTTGGGCGCAGCACAAGTCCAGGCTGCGTCCACGGGACCGGTCAAGAACATCGTTCTTGTCCACGGTGCCTTCGTTGACGGATCCGGATGGAAATCTGTTGCCGATATTCTGCGAAAACATGGTTACATCGTAAGCATCGTCCAGCCGCCTGAAACATCGCTTGATGACGATGTTGCTGCAACCAATCATGTCCTGGATCAACAGGACGGACCGGCCGTGCTCGTAGGACATAGCTACGGCGGTGCAATCATCACCGAAGCAGGTAACAACCCCCATGTCGAACGGCTTGTTTACGTGGCCGCCTTGCAACCGGACGCCGGCGAAAGCGCTGGGCAGCTTCTCGCGAGCAAACCCGCCATCTCTAACGACATTGCGTCGACGAAAGATGGATTCCTGTTTATTTCACCCGCGCGCTTTCACGACGACTTTGCGGCAGATGTGCCCCGTTCGGAAACGGACATCATGGCGGTCTCGCAAGTGTTTCCTTCGGTGAAGGCCATTTCCGCAGTCATCGCTTCGCCAGCTTGGCGCTCCAAGCCGAGTTATGCCATTGTCGCGACAGACGACCATGCGATCAATCCGGATCTGGAGCGCGAAATGTTTCGCCGCTCGCACTCCACCACAACGGAGATCAAGGCCAGTCACGCGGTCTATATTTCGCAGCCGCGTGCGGTGGCGAAGGTCATTGAAGCGGCCGCCGATGGTCAATAATTGAGTGAATGGCGACAGTTTCGCCTGTCGCCATCTTCAGCGTGTCTGCAGTTGTTCAGTCGATCAGACTGGTCAGCAACCGGTCGCAGTCGTACTCTTCTCTATCGACCCGTGCGTCGCGCCGGACACCCTGCGGCGGCGTTCCACATACACGAATAAACGCGCGTCGCATGCGTTCCGTCTTCCCAAAGCCAGTTTGTCTTGCGATATGTTCGATTGAGTGCCGCCCATCCTGCACCAGCAATCGGGCGGCTTCTATCCGCATTTTCTCAATCGCTTTTGCTGGCGACATGCCTGTATCGGTCCTGAACACGCGTGCAAACTGCCGCGGGCTAAGATGCGCGACTCGCGCGAGTTCCTCCACTGAGAGGCTCTTGTGGAGGTTAGCTCGTGCATAGGCGATCGCGCATTGCATGCGGTCGTTCCTCGGCCCGATGTCGAGCAGCGCGGAAGCTTGCGGTTGAGCGCCTGATCGACGGTAGGCAAGATTCAGAGTCTTCGCGACCGCTTTTGCGAGATCGAATCCGAGATCTTTTTCGACCATCGCGAGCGACTGATCGATACTCGCGGTCATGCCCGCCGACGTCCAGATCGAACCGTCTGCTATATAAAGCCGGTTCTCGTCTAGGTTGATTTGCGGAAAGCGACGCCGGAAATCGGCGGCATAAGACCAGTGCGTCGTGACGCGCACACCGTTGAGAACCCCCGCTTCGGCCAGCGCAAATGCCCCTCTGCACGTCGCACCGATGCGCCTCGTACGAGCCGCTGTCGCGCGCAGATAGGTACAAAACGCCGGGCTGCACGGCATGTTTCCAGTCCCGCAGGTGATCAGCGTATCGAAGGTTGAATCGTCGTATTGCTCCGTCTCGACGACCGCCCCCATCGAACTGCGCATTGGCCCTCCATATTCGGAGATCAGATGCACGTCATAAAACTTCTGACCGAGTTCAATATTCGCGATGTCGAAGACGGACATCGTGCAGAGGCTCATGACGCCAAAACCAGGGGAGAGAACAAGGCCGATACGGAGCATTTTGATTGACGTCGGGAGGGGGTTGCCGTGGACAGACATGGGCATGATTGCCGTGGACTGAAGTGTATCCGCGTGTAGACACCGTGTCCCCTCTGCGCCGTTTCGCAATGGTGTTTGTTCCCGCTGAGCAAAGTTTCTAGATTTTCTCCGCTGTGTTCGCGGGTCTCCACGCGATGCCCTGTCGGAACGCACGTTGCCGGCTAGCGAAGCGCCGCCCCCTGATCTGCGGTCGAATCCCATCGTGCGTTGGGTCGGCGAGAAATAACGTCCGCTTCCTAAAGGTCCAATTTGCGGAATAGGGATACTGTCCCTTTATGGCTGACCTCTGCCCGACGCATTGACCCAGATCGACCCCCTCCAGTCCTTCGACCTGTCGGGACCTCAAGGGCGGCATTCAAGATACTCCTGCCCTTCGCTCGGTCAGTCCGGCTCTCGAGTAAGCACCGGCGTCAACGCCCCCGTCCTGTCCGCACATCGGATCACTTTTCTGATCTTCGGAATAGTTTTAGTCTGTTCGCAATCGCACGCACGACTTTAGAATTAGATTAGCGTAATCCTTAGTGTGTTCTTGTCCACAACGCCTATCCTTCTGCAATAGATCTCGATCGGACGGCTTGACTGATGGTAAATCGAATTTATTGCATTCTCGCCCTCGATTCGAATCCTGCGATTTAATTTCCACGCTCCTACCGAGTTGAGGCAGGAGCGAAATTTCGGTTCGAGCCGATATTGTAATTTTTTCTGTTCTTGCCGGCTCTGCTCGTGCAGTTCGCCCCTCTCAAAAGTGAAAATATTTGTGGCTTGACCTCGCCCGGGAAATAAAACGGACCACGATTATGAACACCCCTTGAAATTGAGGATTGTCATGCCCGACCTTACACATGTTTCATTAAATGTAGACGACTCTGGAATTAAAGACGCGTTAAATCAATGGTTCGAGGCCATAACGGTCCTCGCGGGGATTCAGAATCCCCATAAACTTGCCCTTCTGGGCATGATTTCGACTTTCGAACTCATACCGGACACCGAGTTATACGATCAATTTATATTCAGATCGTGGGTGGATCGGAGCATAATTAACTCTCCGACCGACCCCGGGTCACCGAGTTTTATGTCAAGATACTCAACAACTTATCAGGAAATGTTATTGCAGGCGACGCTTGCGATTGACAGCGAACTGTCCGCCGAAGTTCGTGCTCAAATTGAGACGAAAATGCAGGACATCACCGTTCAACAACAAAAACTCGAAGCCGAGTTAGATCGTGTGCGCACTGCCTGGAATAAGGTCGCAGCAGCGGAGGGACTTACGGACCCCACTTCCGTCGATTATGCTGTAGCGCAGACCGGATTTTATTCAACGGAACTGGAATATTCAAAGATAACTCAATACCGAACAGCAATCGGCGGGTATCTTGAGGATATAGATAAACTGCGGGCGAAACAACTTAGTGCAGATGATCGTAACTTAATAGCAATCCATCAATACTGCGAATTCGATGAATACAAGATGATCCGGCCAAAAACCCCCGATATAGAGAGGAAAATCCCTCAACTAAATGCAGCGACAATTGACAATCCACTCGTGTACGGGACCGTGGCTTTTGAAATGGGACAAGATATCCTACCTAGTATATCTCTCCCCGCTTTCCTTAGCAGAGGAACTTATCATGGAATTGAGTTAAGTGCTTCCCGCACTGCGTCCCTAACCCACGAGAGTGAGTGGCGCGGTTCACTGGGCGGCAGCTTTGATTTTTTTCAGTTAAACGTGCATGAAGGCGCTGCGACTAAGGTTACCGAAGTTATCAAAAGAGTCGGTAAATTAGAAATTGGCTTTCAAAATATTGAAGAGATCTTTGCAATACGCGGACAGTGGTTTTCGATAGGGGCTTTTAGTCATCCGGCAGTGCTGTCAGCATTGAAAAAAAATCCTAAGGGGCTAAAGGCGCCGCTAACCTACTTAGTTCTATCGGCAATTGTTGTCAGAGGCATCGCTATAACTGTTCATTTTGAAAATTCAGACGATTGGGACACGTTCACCCAGCATTCCGGAAGCGGAGGAGGGAGTATCTTCGGGATACCTATAGGCTTAGGCGTAGGGCACGGAGATTCGGCTACCGAGCAGGGCCGGAACCGTCAAGACTCCACCATTACGTTTGGAGATACGCCCTTGCAGTGCCGTGTTGTTGGATTCCGTGTGCAGCAAGTCATCGATGACGGAGGCGCCTCGCCCCTCGAACTGCTTGAGCCGTATCGCTCAGCGGCGGTGGAGGCTTACGTGGAAGAGCTCAAGAAGAATCCAAGCAAACTCATTAGTTTTACGCTGAAGTGAAACTCGGCCACTTATTAGCTCTTTTGCTACTGTGTCGAACGCTGTCAGCGTGTGTTTCGCCGCACTTAAATGATGCTGAACCAGTAGTTAAGAGCTTTCCGATCTGTTTCTTTACAGGCGGTGAATCGACGACGGCTAGGCATGAGGCTTTGAGCGACTTGTCCAAGACTTTACACTCCGCATTCGATTCCCGCATTTCGATAGGATTTGTCAATAGCGGGCAGGTAGCGGTGGTGCGTGGCCCTTCAATTGACATCGATCACTTGGGCCAAATATGGCCGAACTTAGGCTGCGTCGGTAATCCAATATCTTCGACAGATGTGGTAAAGCGAGAATGGTGCCGGTCCGACATGGTTAATAGGGTATCAACAGTCCCCCCCGTACTAAAAAACATCGGGGAGGGCAAATATTACTTATGCGCTCGGCCAAATTAGCTTCGCATACGACTGCTGTTAACCGGAAAACCGTTGGGATTTAAAGGAATAGCCAAGTCTCCGCATTTCGAGCCAACATCCAGCGCGGATCGATAGCCTACAGACCTTACCAGGCAGGATTATCAATGACCGTTAATGAGCTGCAACCGCCACTGCGACGGCCAAACAGAAAGGCAAGTGACCGTCGCCTTGTGGCCGCACTGCGTCCCACGAAACGGCGCGATTGTCGCCGCCGGCACACGCCTCATGCAACTGGCATGGCTCGACCCGTTACAGCCGCTTGTGTCTCTCGAGAGCGGCCCCTTCGAGGTGCCATGTACCCCCGGTACTGACTGCATTTACCCGCATAGTTCCAGGTTAAAGAACCGGACGTCGAACACGTCCTTGGTCTAGCTGTTGATTTGCATGGAATCCTGACCCACGATTTGCATTGAATTCTGACCCACCCGTTGGACCAGCTTTGTGGGTTATGCAATGGGTGTCTGGGTCTTCTTTCTCTCCTTCTTTGGCTGCGTCGTGCTGTTTCTGAAACGATAGCTATCGTTGCCTGTTTCTACAATGTGGCAGTGGTGCGTGAGCCGGTCGAGCAGCGCCGTCGTCATCTTTGCATCGCTAAACACACTGGTCCATTCAGCGAAGCTCAGATTGGTGGTGATGATGATGCTGGTTCGTTCGTAGAGCTTGCTGAGCAGGTGGAACAGCAGCGCACCGCCGGTCTGGCTGAACGGCAGGTAGCCGAGTTCGTCCAGCACCACGAGATCGGCATACACGAGCCGTGTTGCGAGCTGCCCCGGCTTGCCCACCAGCTTCTCCTGCTCGAGTGCATTGACCAGCTCGATGGTGGAGAAGAAGCGCACGCGACGGCGATGATGTTCGAGAGCCTGCACACCGATAGCGGTTGCCAGATGGGTCTTTCCAGTGCCGGGTCCGCCCACCAGAACGATGTTGTGCGCCGAGTCGATGAACTTGCACTGGTACAGCTGCCGCACCAGCGCTTCGTTTGCATCGCTGCAACTGAAGTCGAATCCACCGATATGGCGATACGCCGGGAAGCGCGCCACCTTCATCTGGTACGCGATTGAACGTACTTCGCGTTCTGCCAGTTCGGCCTTAAGCAGCCCGGCAAGCACTAGCGAAGCCGACTTGTAGGCCGGCGAGTCCTGCGCTGCGAGCTCGCCCAACGCCTGTGCCATCCCGTGCAGCTTGAGCGACTTGAGCATCTGCATCATGACGTCAGGCTGCATGGTTATCCTCCCGGCCCCTTAGTCGATCGTAGCGGCTGACGTTGGCTTGTGGCTCGACGGTCAGTGCGAAGGCCTGCGGTGTCTGCAGCGGCGGCACAGGCGGGCTGTCGAGTAGCCTGCTCAAAATATTCAGCACCGTCTGCTTGTTCGGCGCGCCAGCTTCGAACGCCAGCTCAACTGCAGCGAGCACCATCTGTTCGTCGTGCAGCAGGACCAGCGCCAGAATCTCGACCATCTCCCGGTCACCCCCAGGACGCTTCAGCAGCACGCCCTGCAGCTTGCGGAAGCCAGCCGGAAACTCGGCGAAGGGTGCTCCATTGCGAAGCGCGCCCGGTTTGCGCTGCAGGACTGCCAGGTAGTGACGCCAGTCGTAAATGGTTTCGCCGTGGTCGTGACTGCGGTTGATGCGCCGATCGTGCTCGGCAATCACCTGACCTTCGGCGGCGAAGACGAGCTTTGCGGCATAGACGCGCAGGCTGATGGGCCGGTTGGCGAACGACGCCGGTACGCTGTAGCGGTTGCGTTCGAAGTTCACCAGACAGGTTGGGGAAACGCGCTTGGTGTGTTCGACGAAGCCGTCGAACGGTTGGCCTACCGGCATCAGGTGTGGTCGCTCGGCTGACCACGCATCCCAGACCGTCGTATCCTGCACCGGGTGTCGCGTTTGCTGCCAGAGCAGCACACACTGGTCGGCCAGCCAGTCGTTGAGTGCGGCGAGCGAACCGAACGTCGGCACCTTCTGCCAGAGCCGATGACGGCTGTCCTGGACGTTCTTCTCGATCTGCCCCTTCTCCCAGCCAGAAGCGACGTTGCAGAACTCGGCGTCAAACAGGTAATGACTCACCATCGCGCTGAAGCGTGCGTTGACCTCACGCACCTTGCCGGGATGCACCCTGTCGACAGCGGTCTTCATGTTGCCATAGATGCCGCGGCGTGGAATGCCGCCCCACGCGACGAACGCGTGATGATGCGCGTCGAACAGCATCTCGTGTGTCTGCAGGAGATATGCCCGCAGGAAGAAGGCACGGCTGTGGCTGAGCTTGAGCTGTGCAACCTGCAGCTTGGCACGCTCGCCATTGATGACGGCCCAGTCTTCGCTCCAGTCGAACTGGAACGCTTCGCCTGCGGCGAAGCGCAGTGGAACAAACGTGCCGCGTCCGGTCGTCTTTGCCTGCTCGTGCTGTTCCTGTCGCCAGCGCCGGGCAAACGCCGCGACACGGTCATACGAACCGGTGAAGCCTAGCGCGCAGAGGTCCGCGTGAATCTGTTTGAGGGTTCTGCGCTGCTTGCGGGGCCGGCTCGCTTCGGTCTTGGGCCAGCCTGCGAGCTTCGCAGCGAACCCGTCGAGCTTGCTGGGGCTGTGGCGCTCGGGATAGGCCGGCAGCACTGTGTCGGCCCGTATGTAACGCCTGACCGTGTTTCTGGACACGCCCAGCCGTTTGGCAATCTCGCGCAACGAGACATGATCGCGAAAGTGCCAGCGTCGGATGATGCTCAATATAGCCACGTCGATCACTCCGTTCCCCTGCCCGTTGCCGAGCAGGTCAGTGTTCTACGTGGGTCAATATTCGATGCAAATTACTGCGTAGGGTGGGTCAGGATTCCGTGCAAATCAACATCGTCACACAAGACGGGCATCTCCTGTCGGAGAGCACGGGATTTTCCCTGCCTTGCATCTGCAAAAGGAGTCCTAAGTCTCTTTACATCTCCTTCATCCCTTGGTTTTCATTGATTACGGATCGCAGCTCAAGTCGCGAACGTGGATGCTTTTTTCATTGCATTCCGGGGGCAGCACGCGATATCCGTGTACACAGCAATGCATCCTCCACCAGACTTCCACGGCTCGCCGTCTGCCAGAACCGGCAACGGCTCAGTGACCATTCGTCAAAAAGACTTCCGCCCCGCCAGACTGCTTTCCTGCGACAACACTCGCTCTTGCCTCTTCAGACGGGGCGGCGGCCGCTGTCCCACTCGCTGCTCTCTGATGCGCAAACCGATCTCAATTCAGTGCCCACGCGTCCGTCGGAAATGCCGGCGTTGACTGACCGGGCTTGCATCGACGCACCTTCGTGCGATTCTGAATGAGCATCTGTTTTCCGAAACCTCAAGCTATTCCAGCGGACCCAATTTTAAAAGGACCAGCCTGTGAGCAATTCCAGCAAAAACCTCTGGCAGGTATTCGTCGATGAGTGCCGTCAGTGTCTCGTCGACTATTTCATGCCACTCATCGTAGTAGCACGGTGGCTACGACGGCATCTCCGCAAGTGAACGATAAGACAGACAGATACTGAGGTCCCAGATGAAAACCACACGCTTCACCGCTGCCAATGGCCGCGAGGTCATCAAGGTCGTCACCGATTCAGGTGCCACTGGATATATCGACGCCGACATCCCGCCCGGAGCAATTGAAGCCTTATACCGGCGCCTGAGTGCCGATCTGAAGCGTCCGATCGCACATTCGCGTCGCCAGTTGCGGCAGAACAAGCGGCGCACCAAGCCGATGCGCAAGCGTTCGCGCCGTTGGGGGCCGAGCCCACACCAGTGGCTGCCTAGCCGCGGACGACCGCTCATCGTCCTCCGATGACGGATCGGACTTGCGTTGCCGCCAAAGCCTGAGAACCTGGTTCTGCCTCACGAAAACGTCTGAAACGATAGACCCAACAGATTGAGTTCACCACCCGAAATCGGAGTTCCAAATGCACAACGATCAACAGCAAACGCCATATTTCAGCTTCCTTCATCCAGACCACGCGTGCCTGCCTCGCTCGGTCAAAGTGTTCTGGAACACCGCAGCTGTCCTTTTGTTCTTCAGCCCAGTAATCATGGCTTGCACTTCGTGTCTTGGAGTTGTGCTGGGACTCGCCAGTCTGCAGGGGACCTTCCCCGCACTGGCGCAGGGTATCGCACTTGGGGTGATTGTTGCGGTCAAGGGTATCGCCATCGGCTTCACGAGTCTTTTCGTCACGGTCGCTATCTACGAACGTGAGGAGTTCGCGCAGTTTGTCCGCGACGATCTGTACGACCTGATTGAGGAAGAGATCATGCCGCGGTATCGCTAGACGCCCTGTTTACCTCAGAGTACAGATGAAATCGCTTCGGCAATCACGTTTGCTTATAAGGAAAACTTCCATGAAGGATGCCATCCTGTTCACGGCCCGCCTGTTCCCTCCTATTGTGACCGGAGTCCTCGCGGGCGCGGCCGTCGGCTCAGTTCTTCATCTCAGTGACATGCATCGGCTGCTCGCAATGCTTGCCTGCGTCGGCGTGGCGCTCGTACTGCACCGCTACGTTCGTGTCGTCCGCTGGTTGATGGCAACCGGCACCCTCGGGATACTGGTGCTTTCGTTTGGCAAGACTTCAGTCATGGGTGCGTTCCTGCTCGGCGCCGGAATCGTGCTGTTCCTGGCAATGCGTGCCGGCTACCGGTACCGTCAGGCCCGACAATCCGACGTACGACCTGCGCGACAGGTATCTTCTCGCTCGGGAACGCAGAAGGCAGCCGCTCAACCACTGCCCCAGCAGGTGTACTCACTGGACGATCGGGTGCTGCGCGCCCGTTTTGGTTTTGACGCCATTACGGGGATGGCTGAGACAAAGAACCGGTTGCTCAATGCAGCGCGTGACATCCTCGTCAACCCTGATGCGAGAAACGGCATCTTGCTTTCCGGTGAACCTGGTAACGGCAAAACAATGTTTGCTGAAGCACTGGCTGGCGAATTGAACGTCCCGTTTATTTCGCTTTCCTTTCAAGACGTCGCCTCGAAATGGGTTAACGAGACGCCCGAGCGGGTAAAGGCAGCCTTTGCGCAGGCGACGCGGCTCGGTCAGGCTGTTTTGCTGATTGATGAGGCGGACAGCTTTATCCAGACGAGGCAAGACTCGCACCATATGGCCCGTGATTTGACCAACACCATCCTCACCGAGGTCGTCCGTCTTCGCGGAACCCGTGTCGTATTGATCGCGGCCACCAACAATCTCGACTGGCTGGACGGAGCCGCCGTACGCGAAGGACGCTTCGATTTCAAGGTTGAGGTACCGCCGCCGGACGCGCAGGCACGAGAAGCATTGCTTTCCCGCTCAGTCTTTAAGGCGCTCGGGCCAAATGCGTTTGGCGAGTCCGTGCTGACGAGTCTCGCTACTCGTTGGGAGGGGTTCAGTGCGGCGCGTTTGATGGCGATTGGTCCGCAGCTTGCTGACATGCGCCGCGAAGGTCTTATCGGAAGTGGCGTGGTGTCGTTCGATCTGGCCATACAGGCCATGCGTCGTATCCAGGGATCAAAGGGACATCTGCCGGAGAAGGTAAAGACGGTCGAGGAGATCATCATGCCCGATGGTGCGCGTGATGAGCTGAAAAAGCTCGCACTGCGGCTACGCCATGTTCACCGCATGGAGCAACTCGGCGGCACTCTCCCCCGTGGCATTCTGTTCTATGGTCCACCCGGTACGGGCAAGACGCAGGCGGCGATGGCCATCGCAAAGGCCAGCGGTTGGGCGATTCTCAAAACGACCGGCGCAGATCTGCTCTCCAGTCATTCCGCGTGGCCCCAGCTATACGGCCAGGCGAAAAACCTGCGGCCGTGCATCGTATTCGTGGACGAAGCAGATGATGTTTTCCGGAATCGTGCCATGTCGCCTGCGGTATCTGTGACCAACCGGATCCTTGCCTCGATCGATGGCGCCGACGGTCGGGTGCCCGATGTGCTGATAATTGCCGCCACCAACCATCCGGAGGCGCTGGATCCTGCAGTGCTGCGCGGCGGCCGCCTTTCGCAGAAGATCCGCTTTGATGTGCCATCACGCGACTCGCTCGCGGATTACATCCGCTCACGGTTGAAGGTCAAGGCGGAGGGAGTCTTTTTGATATCCCGACAGGCGGTGGATTGCGTGATCTCCATGCTTGAAGGGTCGTCGATCGCGGATACTGACGCTGCATTGCAAAGACTGATCGACGACGCCGCGGAGCGTCATATTGAATCGGGTGATACGACGATTACGGTTGACGATGTGCGTCAAGCGCTTTCCACACTGACCACTCCCGTGTATTGAGGTTTCTGCGACCAATCCGCGTGGAACTCAAGGATTTTGACGACGGGCCCACCGTTTGATCCAGTCATGACGCACAGGCGGGCCTCGCTCCCAACGGAAACTATGCGAGTCTTTCTCCGTCATGTGGCGAGGCAGCAAGGCGGAGGGCGAAACATTTTTTCAGACACGAAGCAAAGATGCGAACGTGGCACCACGCGCCGCGTAAATCGCCGCACCAGAAAGCTCGCACGCCTAAACCTCGGATACAGAAAATTCTCGTTCTGTTAGAAAGTGAGACTCAGGTTGCGCGAAACTTGCCCGGGTGAGCCGCACGGCTGTGTGAGCGGTTTGCGTGATTGCCTCTCTGAACGATCGCGTCGCTGGGTGCGCTCGTCCTTGGGCTTGCGCAAGAGCCAGCATAGAAGCGTCCTGCGCGAATCGAGGTTAGGATCTCATTTCACACTTTCGTATTGCGCCGCTGCACAATGAGCAGCGGCAATGCAAATACGTCAGTTTCGCCAGGAGGATTTCCCTTGACACTGACAATTAAAGACCTGAATGGATACGCCGGGATACGGGCAAGCAATCGCTGACGCGATAGCGGACAGACTGCCGCGGCCCCCTTCCAGCCAACGGCGCATGCTCGGTCGGAAGATTCTAGGCTCTCCCTTACCGGTTTAGAAAAAACCCAGGTACGTCATGGTTCCCGCGCTTCCTGCTGCAGGTCTGCTGATCTGACAATTCCTTATTTTTTGCGTGATACTTCGGCTACACGCGAACGCCCGTTTCCTGAATTATCAATAGAAGGCGGCAGGCCACCTCATGGCATTCGCCGCTATCCGACTCCCGATCCCGCCCTCCCCCGCCGCTCGTCCAGCGGCCTTTTTGCGTTCCGTTTCCAGCAAGGAGACGCGCGCCGATTGAACTAAGAAGGGAATTTTCAGCAAGCAACTGCGCGATATCGCGCAGTTGGCGACGTTCATTTGCATTGCGGATCGCACTCCTTATCCTGGTACGGTTCCGGATAGAGAACGTTCCAGAAACGACGGTTTTTTCTCGTTAATCAGAAAGCAGCCACAACAAGGAGAGTGATGCTGACACGCGAGACAATAAACACGACCTGAGAACATTGATGCGTTCTATAACATTCCTAAGGGACTTGCCTTGTTAGTACATATTTTTGGATATCTAACTATGTTGCTTTCGTTCGCTACGGTTCTGATTGGCTTGTTTTTCAGTATGTGGGGCGTGAATCAACTGGGAGATGTCGCAAAGGTATGTTTCCTCGTTGGACAACCGACGTCACCCTGATCGAAAACGACGTCACGCTTCTTTTGGTGCTGGTGGCCGCACGCACGATCGTTTTGACGGCCACCATTCTGGCCGCCGTCCTCCCGTACGTTATCGAATTCTTGCGGCGCGAGCTTCATGGGAAGTTCGATCTTTAATTACCAGTTATTCGCCGGCATCTCGCATCGGACATCAACCGTCACTCGCACGCCACCCTAAGCCAACACCTATGAAAAAGAGACTAATTCTTGAAGTTGTCGCGACGCCCGCGTTCCTTGGTGACCACGTCAGCCGTCGCCTTCCGGCAGTTGGAGAACAACGGTACCGTACCAGTTTTGATGATCCCGTCGAGCTTCTACGGCTGATGAGAGCGGATCGGATGAAAATCGTGCAGTTGTTGCTCGAATCTGGGCCGCTTCCAGTGGAACAGATTGCGGCACGGACCCTAGCCTCCAACCAGGCGTTGACCGATGATCTCCAGAAACTACTCGAAACCGGTATTGTTCTACTCAATGCGAACGATGAATACTGCTTCGACTACGACGGCATCCAGATTACCGCTGAGTGGCCGCTCAGCAACGTAGAGTCGAATGAGAACGTCACGATAGGCTCACGTTCGTATGTCAAAGAGCCCGCTACGTCCGAATCGTCTTTGCTCTCGCGTGCCCCCAGTCCAAATCCTGCCCCCGGATATTCCCGGAAAACCATCCATATCCTGATGGGCTTCGCTTTCGTCTTGATGGCAATCGAAGTGATCATGTTTTTGATCGAACATTGAGCGAACACCAATTGGAAAGCCTTGCATGGCACGTCTCACGGGAATGCGTAGCCAATGCTCTTGACTGGTGCTGGCCAGAACGTCTACCAGTTGGTTTCACCATTGGGAGTGGCGATTTCGAATTCCCTCCGCCTTACCTTGATTACCAGTTGAATCTCTGTCGTTGTTATCCGGCAGGACACACGTCTCGTGAGCATCACTGCCAGTGGGTGGTAGATAAAAAAGCCGACCTTTGCGAGGCCGGCTTCGATTGTCCGGGAAATGCAGGATCGGGGTACAGCCGTCGTTCTATCCTGCTTCCGGCATATAACCCAGCTCGCGCTGATGACGTATAGACAAAAACAGGATGCGTTTATCCGAGTGCGCGTAAAGCACTAGATGCGAGCGAAGTACGTACTCGCGCAGTTCCGGGAGTTCTGCTTCGCTGGCCAGCCGTAGCAGCACATCCAGGCGCGTCCTTCCTTCTAGCGAGGTGGCTGAAAGCAGGCCGGCGGGTCTGCCAATCCTGGGATGCAGCTTGACGAGCTCGACGAACCGCAGCAGCTCCTCATTCAGCTCCTCAGCCCGTATCGGCGCCAAGCTCACGTCCTGTGTCAGCAAGAACTCGTATAGAACATCCAGCCGATTCCGAAAATGGCGAGCAAAATCAACCTGAATCATTTATGCGTTTTTGTCCGGCGCAGTGAGTCCCGGAACTCCGCTTCGGAGAGGACGTTCCCAGACAGCGCGTCCCGGAGCCCTTTCTCGGCGTCATCCAGCATGACCAGATGGCCGTGCTCGGCCTCGAGGGCATGGTAATAGTCCAGCTTCCGGGCGTCCACAATTGCCACATAAGCCGAACCGTTCTTCGTCAGCACCTTTTCGGCACCGGCGACCACATCCTCCGCCAGCTCCGTCAGGCGGGAGCGGGCTTCGCTAATTGGCACCACATCGTGCGTCTTGAAGCTCATGGCGAAATCCTATACAAAATTCGTTAACGTTAATGTACAAACTCGTCGGCCGCTGGTCAAGTCGGTCAGAGGGCCATTTCAGCGGTCACTCTGTGCCGCGGCGCGGTAATCCGGCACCATCCCACTCGATCACGCCCCCCTCCTCGCTACGGTGTAAAACACCACAACCTGGCGTCTGGTTGGTCGACGCCAGGCAGCCATAGGCATGCGTGGCGGGCCCTTTTTTGGAGACGTTTTTCGTTGTTCTACGAAGGGCGTTCTGCAGCGGGCCAACAAAAACGGTTGACGGTTAGTTGCGTTTGTGCGCGTCACCTGAAACATCCAAAAGAAAGAGAGAGCCGGTCCCCGGTCGATCGGGCGGGTCGGGAGCGGGCAGCAGACAACCTCGTCCTGATTCATATTCTCAGCAATACGCTGCTGGTCGAAGCCCTAGAGATACCCCGTCGCACCACGGGTGTCTCTGACCCAAGCGCCTTTCGTGCGTTTCGCATAGAGCTTGGCGAGAGGAGCATGGGGAGCGCGGTGGCAGTGCTGCAGTTGGCCACCCTCCCCTCTTTCGTAGCCACTCGCGAAGGTGAGACCGGTACGGGAGCGCGACAGATGACGCAGACGTAGAGCGTCTACTCTTCACCCGGGCAGATTGGCGGGGAAAAGTCGCCAAACAGTCGACGATCAGTGGTTACTGGGCCAAGGTCAAGCGGCGCGTCGAAGCAGTTGAGATGTCGTAACCGCAACCTCCCTACCCGCTTAAGCCCCGTCCGAGTGACGGGGCTTTCCCTCGCCTCTAGTTTTTTCGTCCGCCCTTCAGGTGCTGAATAATTAAGCAGTACGTAGCAATTATTCCTTTGCCGCCCAGTCAAGCGCCCCTGGTGGCGAAGCCCTTTGCTCGCAGCAGGCTCCAGAGAGCAGCGACGTTACCCCTAACCTCTTTCGTAACTTCGGTTCTGACTGGCTCCGCGTTTGCCCGGGGAACGGGCATCTCGTGCAGACGACGACTCTGAGCGAATGTCTCGAGATCCTCCTGGGTGGCTGCTCGAATACGGCCGCGTCGCAGACCCTCGGCGAATTGTTCTTTCCAGCCTGCCGCTTGACGAGCGACTCGTTCGTCGATGCGATAGACGCTCATCGCCAAAGCGTCGGCATCTACTACGTACTTCAGGGTTCCGTGGGCGTCGACGAAGGTTTTGCCAGCGCATTCGTTTGCCACGCGTTCGGCATAGGCTGCGCGGTCAAGGCGCTCCTTGCTCTCAGCCGTAGCATCTGCTCGACGACGCAACTGGAGACCGAAGTCGACCGGGTTTTGAAGCAATGCGCGCAGGTAGTTGATCGGACGCTTCGCAGCTTTAAGGTGCTCCCACGTGACCTCGACGACATCCGACAATCGCTTGCCGTTGTCACGAGCCTCACGCATGAGTTTGAAGATCAGAAAATCAAGAAAACCCAGGGACCGCAGACGTTGGAGATCCGATGGCACTTGACCCGGTTGTCTCTTTTGAAAAGACGAAGGGCTAAGATCCTTATATATACCACCGTCTGCCAGCTTGGCAATCGGGCTGGCAAATGAAGGAGCGTCGGCATTTGAGGCGAGATGTGCAGGCTGCGTCACGTCGGGCTCTACCGTTGACGGTTCGGGTTCGGGCTCGACGAGGCCAAGGAGGATTGCTGCACGCTCAGTAAGGTGCAGGTTAGAGCGACCAAAGCGGCCGATTTCAACGTATCGAGACTGGGGTCGGCGATCAATGAGATCAGCCGCTTCGAGATCGTCCAGGCTGCGATAGAACGTCCGCATGGATTGCATGGCGCGTCCTGTGAGGATCTCGCGCCGCGCGAATATCGCACCGTAGGGTCGACCAGCGTCGACGGTCCGGGCAAGGGCGCTGAGTACTGCGCGCGCACGCTGCGGAAGCTGTTCGATGTGGTTTGCGCGAAAAGCCGCACGAAAGATGATCCAAGGCAGATTGACCGAATCGCAGCGAAAGGCGGCGAGGGCAGCTGAGTCGTTCGGACCTGTGAGTGCTGCGTTGCTCTGTTGGTGAGGGTGTGTCTGTCCCTCGCGAGCAACTGAATGTTGCGCGATATCCATGTCAGGCGTCCATTTTTCGAAAAATGGATTGAATTCGCTTGACTGTCGATATCGATCCGCTACACTCAGGATTTGTGAGGTCCTTGCCGATTTCCAGTCGGTGAGCGTAGTGGACGAGGCCCGGATCGATATTCCAGTCAAGTCCTCAAAAGCCTTCGGTTTCCAGCCGAAGGCTTTTGTTTTTGCGGCGTCAGAATCAGTTCATCAGTGTCCTTTGAGTCTTTCTAGTAGAAAGTCATTGATTTAAAAGGGATTTCACTTTTCCTGTGCTGCCCGCAAACGCTCCGCACGGGCTTCCAGCACGGCTTTAATCTCTCCCTGCACTGCGGCTGCTTCTTCATCGCTCTGAAACTGCAAGCGCACAACGTTTCGAGCCGTGCGCAAGTCGCAATACACGTCCTTACCTACCTTGATCTTCGCTCCCGTCGCCTTCGGTGCCTTCGCCTTTACAACGGGCGTTGCGCTCGCTTGCTTCACTGCTTGCGCTTGATCGATTTCACCCTTCGCCAACCTGCCTACCGCCGCGATCACTTGCTCGCCTTTGCCTTCTTTGGTGAGCACGGCCAGCGCGTAACCGGAATTGAAACCGATCAGTGCTGGGTGGTCTTTAAGCTGTGAGAGGACGAGTTCTGGCAATTGTTCGAACGCCATAAGCTTTGAGACCGTGCCAGCCGACACACCCGACTGCTCAGCCAATTCCGCCTGCGTCAGTCTTGGGTTCTCGGCCAAGATGTTTTTAAAGCCGACGTACTTCTCGTAATCAGTCAGGTCCGACTGCATCAGGTTTGCGTAGAACGCACCGGCTGTGGCTGACGCCTTTGAAGTCTTGCCGAGCACGCACCACACAGTCTCGCGGCCATCATCGCGATGCGCATCCGTGCGATGGTGGCCAGACCAGATGTCGAAATCACCGTCCTCGCGGGGAAGCACCACCACCGGATTGATCAGGTCGTTGTTCCGGATGTTTTCACGAAGTTCCGCGTATTTCTCGGGGGACATGTAGCGCCTACGTCCCGGAACCTCGTGCAGCTTGGAGAGCGGAATCATCACAGCCGTGCCTGCCGGATTTCCCTGTGAGAGCGCCTGTTCAAGCTGTTCACGCAAACTCGCACTTGTCGCTTCTGATGCCTCCAGTGCCGCATTCGCGCGCTCCAGTTCCTCTTCCTTCTCTGCAAGAATTGGCATGGCAGCGAGGAACTGGCCAGGACCGGTTTTAGGGGCTGTGCTAGCTGGTGGGCGGTTGCCGCTCGGGCCCGCAATTGCGGCGGTCTTGGCCGCCATTTTCTCTTTTAGGCTCATGCTGCTGCGCCTCCCTCAGCACTCCAGGTCCAGAGCGCATAAATTTCCTGGTCGATCATTTCGGCAAACCGGTCGTAGGCTTCACGTGCACGCAAATACGTCTTGTTGCTGCCGTCATACTTCGAGATGTCGTACACTGTGCCGAACTCAGCGGAGGCGCTGGACGTGACGGTAGTTGTCGGAATTTCGATTGGCAGCACGTGATGTTCATACGTCCGGTTGATCCACTCGCGAACTGCGAACGTTGCGGACTGGCTGCTGTCCACTTTGGTGAGCAGCACGTGAATGAAGTCGAAGTGCTTATCGAGATCCGGCACAATCTGTTTCATGCTCCGCGCGAAGTCCGTGAAAAGGGACCAGAACTGCGTGGACGATGCGTAGTCCAGTGCGTTCGGGGGAGTCGGAACGATCAGGCCATCAGCCGCCATAAACGCGTTAATCGTCACATAGGACAGGGCAGGGGGCGTGTCAATGATGATCATGTCGTAATCATCAAGCAGCGGTTCCAGGCCGTTGTTCAGCACTTCCCAGAAGCGGAATCCGCGGCTCTTTTGCTGCTGGAAGGGCAAGAAGAACTCAGCACCGAACAGCGCGGCGCTGCCGGGAATCAAATCGATCCCGTCCCAGTAGGACGGTTGAATAGCGTACTGGAGCGATGTCTCTTCACCGTAGATCAACGGCAGGATCGTCTGGTTTTCGGTCACCTCGCTGTCAGCCAGGATTCCACACAGAGCAGTGAGCGATGCCTGCGGATCAAGATCGAGCAGAAGAACGCGGCGACCAAGTAATGTCAGACCCTGAGCCAACGTCATCGCCGTGGTCGTTTTGCTCACGCCACCTTTGAAATTCCCGATGGCAATTTTCTTGCCTTTAGCCCCCTTCGGACGCTTGTTGAACGGCCCAACCTTCTTGACCCACTCCCGAGCTTCGCTCAGCGTGAACTCGCGCGTGCGCGGCAACACAGTACCTTGAGGGAGACCGAGCTCCGGCCTCTCCCAATAGTAGTTGACCTTCTTGCGATCAATCCGGCACAGTGACGCAATTTGCGACGTGGTGAAAACAGGGGAGTGCTTGGCCGGGTGCGGCGCAAGCATGCTTTCGCGCACGTTCACTAGCATCTCACTGGCGTTCTGGGCGATTAGCTCGATGTCGTCCAGCGCAACACGATTGGGCGTGTGCTTTACTTCGTGGACGATGGACAAGATAGGTTTGGCAACAATCATCTGAACCCCTTGTTCGACTGTCTGGTTATTCGTTGAGGGAGTCGCCATTTATCGCGCAGAAATCCGTAGAATGGCGAATTCCGTCGAAATGTATACGGTTAACTTCCGATCTGCAAGTTAACTTATCCCTGGGTAATCCTTGCTGCGTGGGGGTTTGGTGCGAAAAGCTAGAACCTGGATGAGGTTTCCAGCGGGAAAGGGAAGGGGAGAGGCGGCCTCATTCTTGCTGTTAGACCTCACATCGAGGTCCGGTCGCAGACCCGAGCGGGGGGCAGGCGCAGAGAATCACACCATCCAAGCCTTCATCGCATTGGCTCGTAGTACGGCGGCTGATCTTTAGGCGCCACTGTCCCCAGCGCAGCTCGCAGCCGAGTGAATGTGGGCAGCGAACTCCGGTGTCCGGCGAGGTACTGCTTTGCGGCATAAATGGCTGCGGTCGGGGTCGTGCCTGGCTTCCAAAGCGACGTATTTCTCATGCCATAGACCTGCCAACACGTGCATGCCCGCGCTGAAGCTGATCATGCACGCGCCTCGGTCATCGCGTGAGGTTCACTGCACTTCCTGCGGTTCGTGCGAGTTGTAGATATTCGTCCATTCGACGAGTCCGGGAAGATCAACGCTTAGATCTTTGGGCTACGCAAGGATGGTGGTCTGCGACTGAGCCAAAGATATCGCCGATACCAGGATACTGCCGCAATAAGAGTCACTTGCACAGTCACTTGCGACCGAACGCTCAGTCTCCGGTTTAAGCAACATGTGTTTCTGCACGGGTCCCTCCACTTTGCGTTTCTATAGTGGCGGTTCGAAGACGGTTGCCCTTCGCGTTTTTGTATGGGTCTCCAAGTTTTCTGTATGTTCCGAGTCAATGAATAGGATTAGCCGCGATAGAGCAGGCAAAACGTCATCGTCGTGAAACATCTGCTAAGATTTTGGGGGCAAGTGTGAATGCATTGAAATCAAGCATTTAAGTGCTTGCCGCAGGAAATGTTTCACGCATTTAAAGTCCAGATGCGTTTTGCATGCGTCTCAAACAGTCAGGCGCGCTTGTTTTCGCCCACACGTCTCCGTCAATCCACAATCGTATCGTTCACTACGTAATTCGGAGTGGGGCGTACGTATATTTGACTTGTTGGAGATTGGATGTACCCTCCAACGCCCTTGCCGGCCGCCATTCGGGCGTTCAGCGAGTGGTATCTCACTTCCCTGTTTACGGCTTGCGTTGCTTTTCTACTCGTCCCCTACGTTGTGTGGGGGATTTGGGCGGCCAGAAGACGATCGCTGAACAGGCAACTGGTCGAATTGGCGTATGTGGCGCCGGTCATCAACGCCTGCATCGCCGTCGTGTACAGCAAACTTCGGCTGTGACAGAGCGCGCTTAATTCGTGCGTATATCCAAAAAGGGACCTTTGGACCTCTGTCTACTTCAGCGTAATTACCTTTACGACGGTTGGATATGGAGACTACTTCCCCACACCAGAGGCGCGGCCCCTTTGCAGCGGTACAGGCGTTCTGTGGATATACCTCATTCGGCCTCTTGGTTTCGCTCGTCGTCGCAAACGCACCATCGTTCTGATTTCGCCGGACAAGGTTTTGCGAATCGAGCCAGAAAACTCGTTCGACGTGATTTGGTCAGCAGAGCAGGTCCTAGAAGCCAACTCGTGCGGCGCGCGGATCGTCTGGCAGTAGCATATTCGTGCTGACTCTCTGCGTAGGCTTTCGCTCCACGCGCAGTCCACCGACACGCTGTTCTTCATGACGCGTCCGCTGTCCACGCAGCAGGACGCCTCGCCGGCCGCGCTTCGACTGGCTCTGCGGCCGGCGGGGCGACAGTTCGTCGCCCATGCAATCGTCCCTAAAGCGAAAGCTGTTTGAACGGAGATCGTCAAGCGCAAACAAACCGATCAATCTGGCCTGCAAAGACTGCGTTCTAAGATTGGGACTCACCACACCACGCAACACATGGTCTCGCCCGCGGCGCTGAACGGAATATAGTGCGCAATAACCTGCGGCATGCATCAATTGCGAACGGCCCGATCTATCTGCATAGCGACAACGTCAAGTGGGCTCAACGAGGTGAGTTAGGAGTCCGAAGCACGATAACAAGGTCGACCCGCACGGACCCAATGTCCCGGTTCGACCCAGCAGCCGGGTGGCCTGTTCATGAGTCTCGAGAACCTGACGTTGAAGACGGGCGAGCGGCAGGGTAGCTCCGGCCGCAAGGCAGATATTCAATTTCTCTAACGTCATTTGCACTTGCTTTACAGCTCGCTGCGGTTCCGTCGGCTCGTTGATGCCCGCTACTAGATGCGCGTGTCCTTCCTCTTTCGACGCCGGCTCCCTCCACGGTCACCGATCGGTGTAAGCGCGGCTGCCCGCTCTGCCTTATGTTCCACGAACGCGCCTACGGCGCGCGGCGACTGACGCCTGCGATATCCGTCGCCCATAGCAAGGCGAGCACTCACGTCGCTCGATCAGATGAGCAGATGCGAAGCGGTCATCGGCCGACCGTTCACGGCGGAACCGGGGCGGGCAACGAACGCGTCTAATCGGCCAGAAGCTGCCATTCGAGCGCAAGATATCTCAGACATTCAAACGTCGATCCTAGCTCGGTAATGGTCCACAGTGTCCGGCAACCGTGGGCCAGGAACAGACCTCAACTTCAAGCCGCAACGGTTAGCAATCCGCATGTATCCACATCAACATCCCGGACTCGCCATGTGCATGTTACGGTGCCCGGCAATGCGGTCACATATTCGGATACGAGTCGGCGGAGCGTGGCAAAACCTGTAGCCCGCGCTTCTGCGGTGTAGCGGTGAGCGGTTCATGCACGACGACTATAGATGGCTTGCCCGGCTGCTTTTCGGCAAGATGCGTCAGTAAGGATCCTGCCGCAACACCGATGACAAAAAATAGGGCGGCTAGCTTCCGAAAACCCACTCCGGCACTGCGCTCACATCTACTCAGCCATCGAGGTCGAGATAGAAACGTCAGCCGCCACACAATGCGCTGTCCTTCCAGATCGGCGCCCATCCTCTGCGATTGGCCAAGTTGTGTCCAAGATGCTTCGGTATTACCGGGGTCTTCATGGGAAGCCCAAGTTTCATTGATGCTCGCCGTGCGCTCTATCATCCGAAACGGACGCCAGCCAAGTGAGATTGCGGCGAGCATCTTGCTTGACGCGGCTTGATATGCTGATCCAGTAGAGCCACCGCTTTCAGAAGGGGGCGCCCGATGCTTCGTCACGATCTCACCGATTCCGGACGAACGTCGAGCTTCCATGCGTGGCCGGTCGCCTTGTTTAATCACCGCTCCTCCTCAGTCGGGACAAGAGTCGAAGAATAAAGTGACGGCGAGGATTCAACTAGGTGGATAATTGCGGACGAATCATTAAGTAAAACAGGATGATGAGAAAGAGCGGATTGACGGATCTGGAGGCGATATTAATGGTCGCCCGATACCGTAGCTTTCGGTCTTCGGCGGCCGAACTTGAAATTTCGACATCGGCGTTAAGCCAGATGATCGCCGCATCAGAGTCGCGCATCGGAGTACAACTGTTTCACCGCACTACCAGAAGCGTCTCTCTGACCGACGCCGGGCGGCAGTTCGTGGAAGCCATCGCACCAGCGGTCTCGGTCATTCGAGACGCGACCGAGCGTGCGGGATCGCAGGGAGATTCGCCTTCCGGGCGAATTCGCGTGAGTGCGAGCACCGGGTTTGCGCGCCAGTCCATGCCGATGTTTCTCTCGTTTATGGCGCGTTATCCCGACATTGAGCTAGAGCTAAAGGCTGAGGACCGTATCGTAGACATTGTGTCGGAAGGCTTCGATGTGGGTATCAGATATCCCGCGAGCGTCCCAAAGGACATGATTGCGGTTCCGTTTGGGCGCCCTCAACGGGGTGCCGTCGTAGCAACGCCCGAATACCTTCTGCGACACTCCGCCCCGAAAACGCCTGACGACCTGCTTCATCACGAATGCATTCGCTGCAGGCTGACCGACGGCACAATTGACACATGGGACTTCGCATTCCGGAACAAAAAGATCCGCATCGAACCAAAGGGTCGCTTGACAGTGAACTCAGGAAATATGGCGCGGGATGCGGTTCTCAGTGGCATTGGCATTGCGTTCGTCAATGACTGGCACGTTGCCGCAGACATCGCCAACGAATCACTGCAGAAATTGCTTGAGAAGTGGGTGCCTGTCTACAACAGGCCCAGCCTGTACTTTGCGAACCGCCGAAACAGGTCGAGCAGCTTGCGCGCGCTGATAGCGTTCGCAAGGGAGTGGAATCCGGATTCAAGCGCATGACATCTGGATGCCTCTTTGAGCAAACCTACCTCGGACTCAGCCGTTATCACCGCCGCCCCGCTCATATGGCATCGCCACACCGCGAGCGATCAATTCGCAATCGGCTTGGGGCGGTGCGATTGCCCCTTGTGGGTCGAGCATCGCCCGCCGGCGATTGGCACAGACTGGTTCTCCTTCCGTTGAAAGGAGAACAGTCATGGAAGCGATAAATGTTGGCCGCGCTCGGCGTGTTCCGTGTCGGGCACACGAAGCTGGAAAGCACGGTACGGTATCTCGGCATCAAGGTCGACGATGCACTTGAAATGGCGGAACAAACCGACGTGTGAAGCGGAAACGCCGGGCAGCCATCTGACGCTGTCCGGCCATCAAGCGACGTTCGACTGAGACGTCGGATTGGGCGACAATTCCCAGTCTCGTAAGCGCGCCGCGTGTCCGGTAGATCTAACCAGCTCAAAATGAATTTGAGAGTCGCATGTCCGCTCATCGAAAACTAGCGTTATATAGTGATCAAGACTTTCCAGCCAATGAAGAAATGGATGCGCGTCTTCTACGGCTGATCGGACGACCGCAGCCGAAGATTGGATATATCCCTGCGGCAGGCGACCCAGAGCGCATTTACTTCCGGCGTAAAGCGGACTACTACGCCGCGATTGGCGCGAATTTGTTAGTGTACGTGGACCCAAGTCAAGACACATCAGAAGCAGAATGGTCGACCCTGCTGTCGTGCGATGCGATTCATCTCTCTGGCGGGAATACATTCTCATTCCTGTCGTGGCTTCAGCGACGTAACGTCCTGCCGCTCCTGACACGGTACGTATCCGAAGGAGGAGTGCTGATCGGTGTAAGCGCGGGCGCTATCTTGATGACACCAAGCGTGAATTCAGCATTGCTGTGCGGCGATGTTCGGGACGAACAGTCGATGGATGACGTAGGACTCGGCCTCGTTGATTTCCACTTTTGGCCGCACTTCATGCCTGAAAGCGTTACCCGAGATCAGTCGAAATTGTCTTCTACCATCCCAAATCTCTACGCGTGTCGCGACGGTTCGGGGATCATCATTGACGGCAATGAAATCGAGTTATTTGGACAGGTTCATCGATATGATTCTGAAGCGATTCGTCCTACGCCTCTTTAAGGATTGAGGTCTTCCTGCCATTTCGCAGTAACTGTGCTGACGGCTCATGCTCGGTTCCTAAACGTCCGCTTCGTAGAAAGTTGAACGTCACATACGGGTCGGTACGTGACTGTCAGTCAGTCGAATGTGGCGTTACTGTGAAGATGCCACCCTCAAGAAAACATGGCCGGCGCCGATAAACGAAGCGACACTTTTACCTTGACGACGAGAAAGACCAGTGCGCGCCAAGGTAGTAGTTTCGAACTCGAAGTCTGATAACAAACAGTCGGCGCAAAAAACCGAGAACGTATGTTCTGGTCGAGATCACTATCGACTCGATAAGCCGTCGGCGACGAAGCATTGCGTCAGACATTCGAAAAAGCCAGTTGCGATGACCCTTCGGGTGCTCGCTCAAATACTTAAAAAACCAAGACGACTACGGGGCACACATGAACGGAAGAATTAAAGCCGGTATCGGTGCGACGATGTGCTGCCTGTTGGCAGCCTGCTTGATTCCTGAGAAGTTCTCAGCGACTGCCGATATTCAGAGCGACGGGACATACAACTATACTTACAAAGGAACTGCAGTCTTTGCGCTAGCAGCGATGCAAATCAAACAGAAAGGCCCACTCTCGGCACGGGATGATGCAAGCCTTAAAGAGGAGGCGGTGAAGGCTACGAAGCCGGGTGAGACGTACACGTATGCCGGCGACGGCCGCTACAACGTGGACATACGCCAAAAAATGAAAATTGGCATGACCTCCAGCAACACATTGGATCTCTTTCGTACGTCCCGAGCGCCGAATGGCGTCATCACCATGACTTCAGCTCCGCTTGGCGCCAAAGACATTGAGCAATTGCGCCAGTTGGACATCAGGGTTGACGGCACCGTGGACATCACACTGCCCTCGGGCGCTCAAGTGATCTCCCAAAATGCAACGAGCACCCCTGGTATCTTCAACAAGGCATATGAATGGAAAATCGGGGACATCGCCCAACGTCCGGTCATCCAGTTTAAGTTGGCGAACTGATCACTCGAAGTCAGGCAGTCCGGAACGGGGCGGATGTGTTGTCGGAATTTGATGAAAAATCATTTTATGTCTCTGCAAGCGCGGGGAGCTATGGCTTCGCTACTCCTCGTCTTCCTCAGCGGATCCGTAGACGCATCCGTACAAACTAATGCGGCGACCGAAGCCTTGATCGATCGAGTAGTTGCGTTGACCGAACACGGAGATCCTGCCACTTTGGAAAAGACTACGGCTGGTTATCTGATTGATGCGTCAACAAAGTTCAATCCCGGGGTTTCGGAAGACACGTGGACGTCTGTCCGCGCTGACGTCAATGACGTTATCTCAAACGAAATAAAGCCAGGATATGGAGAGCAGGCTCTGCTAACAAGACACTTTATAGAAGACGCGAGTTTCTTGGATGATGAACTCAGACACCTGATAACGATAATGCAAGATCCCGTCATGCAAAGATGGGGAATTGCGATGCGAAATAGCAGTACGACGAACTACGTGGCAACTCTATCGCAGCAGGTAAATAACCAGTTGTGGTTTGTGGTTTCTATTGTCCTCCGACGCCATGGGCTACAGACAGCTGACACGTCTAGAGCGGCGAGACAGAGTCATTGAGCACGTACGCTTCGTCCGCCGATTGGAAGGGGAGAAATACGAACGGGGTCGCATAGACGGGACACTTCGGATCGGCTATCCGGCTTCTCCGGTCTGGGCGACGAACGCGGATGCCCAGAGGAGGTTCGTTAGTGAACGTTGCATGCCTGCTGGACAACTTGCAATCGGGGCCGCGAGGGAATGTCTTCAACGGGTCCGGCCACTGCCGATGCGCAGTCCTTGAGCTCCGCGCGTGGATGTGGGTGCGGGTTCGGTCAGTTGCGGACGATCGACAGCGGCCTATGGATCGTCGACAGATAGCGGTCGCGACTTTTGGCAAGGCAACGGATGCCGAGACACAGTGGGGAACAGTCGCTTACAACAATATCGACACGGGAGAACTGCGTATGTTGGCGTTGCCGCCAGTTATCGGGTGCACTTGGTCTGGCTCGCATCTTCATTAGCCACGACGGACGTTCGCGATTTAACTGCGGCTGCCTGAGAACATCTATGGTCTAAAGTATTTTGGCTACCGACGCAAAAACGAAAACGGCGCGCCCAACCGGTGAGTTGGGCGCGCCGAGCAACGTGCAGCGAAAGCGGTATTACGACTTTTTCGTTTCCTTGGCCGCCACTGGCTTTGCAGCAGGAGCCGGTGCCGGACGGGGAGGAACAGCTGCGTGGGCAATCGGAGCGCCAGCCGGGCCAGGGTGACCGGGCATTCCGGCACCAGGGTGCTCGGGGCCATGCTGCGCCATGATCGCGTGATCCGGCAAGCGGCCACCGTGCGCTTCCATCACATGATGCAATTCGTCCCGGCGGTGGAACACGTCTTCGCGATGATCGCCGTGGGCGTAGAACTGGCGGTGCCGCACGCCATCCTTGACGACCCAGATGTACGTGTCCCCGTGGTACATCACGACATCGGAGTCGACCACGGTCGCGACGTAGACGTCGGTCGGCACCGGCTGATAGCCCTCTTCGACCACAACCACCGGCGACGGCGGGGGCGGCGGCGGGTTGAGCGCGGCGATGACCGCGGTTACCTTGCCCTGGTCGATGACGAGCACGCCCTGGTCGTTGGTCGCGCACCCTGACATCATTGCCGCGCCCGCGAGCGCCGCGAGAGTGAGTTTCAGTGTCGTTTTCATCCTGCTTTTCCCCGGGGTGAATGGTTTTTAAATGCTTGCTTTTATAACGGCTTCCGACGCAACGTCCTTGACAGCAAAAGTAATGCAAACGACGGGAAGATATTACGATCCGTTACGACGTCGATAGGATTACTACACGGGTCACGGCTATGGGTCGCGCGCTGTCAGTCGCCTGCGTCCAAAAGGCAACCTTCGTGCATCCAGGTAAAATCGTAGGGAATTGTCTCTAACCGGTAGCGTTCATCCGCATTTCGCGAGGCACAGTGATGAAGGTAACGATTGCGTACATCGACGAACCACCATTCGGTTGGACGGAAGTCGATGGTGCTGCAACTGGCGCTGACATCGAACTGGCCGACACGGTGCTTCGTGCGCTCGGTGTGAGCAAACCAGAGCATCACCTCACAACATTCGGTGAACTGCTTTCAGGTGTCGAAAGTGGTCGATGGGACATGACCGTTCCGCTATTCGTCACGCCGGAACGCTCGGCCCGGGTCGCGTTCAGTGTGCCCGTCTGGGCGATCGGAGACGGCTTCCTCGTTCGGGCTGGCAATCCGAAAGGGCTGATGAGCTATGCATCATTTGCGGAACGCCAGGATGCTCGCCTCGGCATCATCCTTGGTCAGGTACAGCACGATGCGGCGAAAGTGTCGGGCGTCAGTGACGACCAGATAGTAGTTTTTGAGCATCAGCACGACGCGATCGCGGCGTTACGCTCGGGAGAGATCGACGCATACGCAAGTACCGCCCTAGGAAATCGCATGCTTGCGAATCGTGGTGGTATCTCGGTTTTTGAAGCCGTCCAGCACGAGAGCGAAAGCAGCCACAAACAGCAAAACATTCCTCTCGGGGCATTCTCGTTCAGTAAGCGAAACAGCGATCTGCTCGCGGCAGTAAACCGGCAACTACGCTTTTATCTTGGCTCACCAGAGCACCGCGCCCGCATGGCGACATTTGGTCTGACACACAACGAGATTGATCCAGCTATCATCTGCCAGCGATAAGACTGTTTGAGCAGCGAGGTGTTGCGGTCCGGGTGTCTGCATGGCAACCATTTGACGACGCCATACGCCGCGATGGCGGACGAAGGTATGATGCTCGATTCCGGCATGCTCGCGCTCAAACTAACGCTTGTTCCGCTGTTCCTGCTTGTCGTATCGATGTCGGGTAAATGGTGGGGGCCGTCAGTTGCTGGGTGGCTGGCTGGTCTGCCGGTGGTTGCCGGTCCGATCCTGTTCATTCTCGTCCTCACGCATGGTCCGGGCTTCGGCGCGCGAGCTGCCACACTGTCCCTCTCCGCTATCCTCGCGTCGGAGGCATTCAACTTCGCATATGCATGGACCTGCCGCTCCCACGCGTGGTCGGTAGCGCTAGCTATAGCGCTTGTCACCTGGTTCATCGCCGCATGCGGCCTGTCAATGCTGCCCACTTCACCGCTCTGGGCCGCGACGGTCGCTTTCGCTGCTGTGTGCTTTGGCCAGTCGTTCTTGCCACGCAGTTCGACGAGCGGAGCAGGCGCACCGCTCACGCGTTCCGAGCTTATCGGCAGAATGATTGCCGGCGCAGTCCTGACGCTATCGGTCACTTACGTGTCCGGCTGGGTTGGCGCGGCATGGAGCGGCCTGCTTGCGGTATTCCCCCTGCTCGGAATCGTTCTGTCGGTTTCGTCACACCGCGCACATGGACCCAGCTTCGTGATTTCACTGCTTCGGGGCATGGTGCTTGGCAGGTTCTCGTTTGCGGCATTTTGTCTGCTCCTTTCATTCTCTCTGCCTTATCAGCGCCCACTCCTGGCCTTCGCCGAGGCCTCAGTCCTGGCGATGTTCGTGCAGTGGGGTACCTGGCGACTGGCAACGACGCAACGGGCGAAGATTTCGGAACCGGGCACCATCGCTGCGGATTGACGCTTCAACGTGATGTTGCTCGTTGAGTGCTGAACAAGCGTCCGCCTCGCGGACATCGAAGGCCCTTTGCTAAGAAAGAGCGATTTCCAAAAGGCGCAAAATTGGTCTTCCTTCGTTAAACGAGGAGATTGAAATGGAAACGCATATTTCTTCCAGCACCGGGCGGACGCCGTGGAACAAGGGCAAGCTGACGGGCCAAAAGCCTCCCTTGAAGCTTCGGGAAATCTGGGCCATTCGAACGCGACTCGAGTTGTCGTCCAATGTCCGTGAACTTGCGCTGTTCAACATGGCGATCGACAGTAAACTTCGAGCCTGTGATCTGACGCGGCTTCAGGTGCAGGACATCTGCATCGGAGGCCATGTCGTCTCTCGGGCAACGTTCATGCAGCAGAAGACCCACCGACCGGTGCAGTTCGAAATTACGGAGCAGACCAGACAGAGTGTCTCGGCCTGGATTTGCCTTCGGGGACTTAAACCTGCCGACTATCTCTTTCCAAGCCGGCTGCATGCCTCACCCCATGTGTCGACACGTCAGTACGCTCGCATCGTTCATCGTTGGGTTGCATCGATTGGACTCGATGACGCGGCCTACGGCACTCACACGATGCGTCGGACCAAGGTTTCGCTCATTTATCGCAGAACCAACAATCTGCGTGCGGTTCAGTTACTTCTGGGTCATACCAAGCTGGAAAGTACCGTGCGGTATCTCGGGATCGAAGTCGATGATGCGCTCGAGATGGCCGAGCAAACCGAAGTCTGATTGACGCGACCGGCGGGCCCGCGCTCGCCGGTTGCGTTGACTGGTTTGATCATTGAACGACACAAATGGCAACCGACAGGAAGATCGTGGACAGACTTGACGTTGCTGTATGGATCCATGCGGCGCGACAGTTTGCGCGCTGGTTTGCTCATCGCCGACCGGATCGAAACCACTCTGAAGCGAAGTTGGAGGCTTATTTTCACGATCAGTCGTGCATAGACGCTATGCCCTGCGGGCACGCTGCAATGCATCCACTGTCAGTTGCTCGGCATCATAATCACCCATCGCGGCATTCCAGAGCGCAGCGCCTGCTTCCACTATTGCCTCCGAGTCTTCTAGAGGAATCTTCCTGTGCAGGTCCGACAGAACGCACGCCAGCTTGATCATGGCCTTAAGCGCATCCGTTTCATTGTCGGATGCAAACTCACGCATTATTGCAAGACCCAATGCTGGTTCCATAGTCGCCTGCTTCTTTTAGAGTTGAATGATCCGTACTATCAAGTAACGCTGGTTAAAGAATAGTGCGATAAAACAAGTTTTCAAATGCGCGCCGCATTAATCCAGCTTGTGCTTGTCATCGAGTGCAATGCACGTTGCTATTTCTGTTTCTCCAACAAAGATGGCCGGTCCAATTTAGGTGGGGGGAACTGCCTGTATGGGCGTAGAATTCTTGTGTCACCAGCCCAGAATTTTCTGTTCGAGTCATTGCGTGAACCACCCGCTCAACATGGACCTCAGGGCTCGTGCGGAATTGCTGACCTACCTCGTGTCGTCACACCTGATGGCCAGGCAACTGACGGGCGACTGGCTGTCTCCCACGCATGTTGTTGAGTCCACAACCATATGGCTGAACGCCAACGGCGCGGGGGCTGGTGTAATGCAGCGGGTCATGCTCTCAAGTCGTGCGCTGACGATAGCCAAAGAGGTGGAATCAGCGAGACTGCCGATATTCTCTCCGGAACGGCTCGCCACGCTGTTTTGTGAAAATCTGCGCGTCGATTTCCGTTCGGAGTCAGCGAGAGCGGTCTACCAGTATTGCTTAAATTCGCTGGTTCGCACCCGCTGGTTTGAATGACTGTTGCGCAGACCGACGACGGGTACGCTGAGTTTCGTTCCTAGACTTGACAGGGCTTGCGTCCGGAAGATACGGAAGCTTCATCGGGCGAGCCGGTAATATCGCAAAATCGGCGTCTTTCACCAGGGCTTTCAGATGGACGGCGAACCTGGGGTGATGAGAGCAAAGCCATGCATTGACTACCTCACTGGATATCCAGGTACGTACGAAACTGGATACCAACGTGAGATAAACCAGATCAGCCTCGTGCTTCTGCCTCAGTTGTCTGGCATCGCTCTGCATCTGGACGAGGCACCGTTCCATCTTCGCCAGCCGGCCTGCACAGTCCGCGTGCGCCTGTCTTCCGCGCGCGTCGTCGCTCCTCCCGGCAGCGGGCATCGCTGCCAGCAGTGCACGGGCGAAGTCGCCACTGAGGTTATCCAGTTCAACCATCTCTCTGACTGCGATGACCTGACGTTGTGGGACCATTCTTCTGAGCGCCTCGACAGTTCTCTTCGGAAGTTTCTGCCCCGCAACGAGTGCGAATGCCTCCTCGCAGATTCCGGCCGGTCTCTGGCGTTCTGCTTCTGAACCGTTTGAACGACGGATGAACCTTGCCGGTCGGGGGTGAGTCATCAGCGTCCCTCCATCAGGAATCGACGAACGAGTTCCGGCATCGCAGTGAAACCCTGGGTTCGTAGCAGGGCCACGAAACCCGGGTCCGAGAGCAGTTCAACCAGCATCGCCTTTGCGGCGATCAATTCATTCGTTGCCGCTCTCATACGAGCGATCGCGATACGCTGTCGCGCACGCTCGAGTTTGAGGACTCTCCGGGCCGTTGTCTCTGGTGTTGCACGCGCGTCCGGCTTGCGGGGGATGGCGTGAGGATTTGCTGGACCTTGTTCCACACACTGTCCTTGCAGGTTATGCCTTGCCGAAGGTAAATCGTTGGGTGGGTGCGGTCGCCGCGTCACGAACGGTCACCAGATTTTGTCATCCTGTCCAACCCTTCCAGGGGGATGCTTGCGGTCAGATCCAGCAGGAAAGACAGATCCGGATGCCGGTAGGCCTCGAAATGAGAGTGACCGTAGCGGTGAATGACCGCATACGCTCCCGGAACCAGAGACCCGCGCGGGAAAATATGAAAGTCAAGGAGCTGCGAGCTGCCGCGCTCCAGGCGCCCATAGAGAAGGAAATCGATAGGAAAACAGTCTGGCCAGCGTGCAACCCAGTAGGGCACGTAACTATGTACCAGCCACGGGCCACGCACGACGAGCTTGAATCTCAGGCCGCCGTCGACGCACAGGGTGTCGGTGTGTTTCTCATAGCGCACCGCATGACCACGACTGCGTAAAACCTCCATGGTGATATCAGCGATCTGTTCTTCCAGGCGTCGCTCGGTCGCGCGGTTTCCGGAACGCTCAGGGCCAAGGTTTGGTGTGTAACCGATTGCGCTGTACGCTTCGTAAAGGCTTCCGAACTCGTGCATAACCTGCTTGACGGAGGGGCCGCTACGGTAATGATTCAATGTCGCCTGGTCGACTTTACCGCATCGCCTGACGATGGCACGCAGTCCGTCGAGCAGTTCGTCCCGTGTTGGCTTCCTGCGGGCACGCTCCATTTTTTGCTGAACGGCCGCGAAGATGCGTTTGTCGACGATAGCCTCAAACGCATCCGGGACGCGAATCCAGTCACACTGCGGAACCCGTTCCCACCGGGCCGTCAGTTTGGATGTGGTCCGGCTATAGACATTCGTACCAATATAAATCTCGTTCTGGAGAATGTTCGTGATGTTTTGGCCCTGCCAGGGGCGTCCAAACCGGTTGCAGATTCCGAAATCATTGAGGCGTCTTGCTATCGCGGTGGCAGAGACCGCCTTCGTTGCGTACCACTCGTAGATCTTCCGCACGATTGCGGGTTCAGCACCTGGAGCCGGTGCGATGACCACACGGTCCGTCTGAACGCTTTTGTATTCATAGGGTTTGAGAGGGCGCCTCGCCTGATGGCCGGCATCGAGAAGCACACGACACAGGCCATACGGGGGTGGTCCGCCGGAATGGAAGCCGCGCTCAACATTGAGGCAGTGCCCAAGAAAAACCTTGCGCGACATCTCGCGACTGAATTCGGCGGCCATGGCGCGCTTGAGCGCTTTCAGCACGGACGTGGCAGGGCTCCCGTCATTGTCGAAGGGTTCTGCAACGTAGACGACATTGACGCCGGAACGCCGGCACGCGTATTCATAGAATGCCGCTTCGTCCACGTCCTGGAACCGGCCCCATCGACTCACGTCATAGACCAGTACGGTGTTGAACCTGCGCTGCGGATCATCGACGTCCAGCAGCAACTGGACAAGTGCCGGGCGCTCCCGTAGTGTCAGGCCGCTTATACCGGCGTCCTCATAATCGCGCACGATGCGAAAATGATTTGCCGCCGCGTACTCGGCAATAGCCTGTCGCTGGAAGACCGGAGAGTATTCCTGGTGGTCCGTTGACATACGGATGTACTGCACGGCGCGAAGCGGCGCAGATGGGCCGGGTCGTCGGCGCCGTGCGGAATCCATATGGACAATCCTGTGACTGCACAAGCAAGTGGTAGTGTTTCCGTGATGGAAGTCAAGCCGGACACGCGGGATCAGCTACAAGACCATCCCATCGAATAGCGGGCATGGCACGGCAACAACCGGTGAGAGACTGTTCCAGTCTCGATCCTTCTGAGGTGTGGCGCTGCGGCCTGTTTTCGCCGTTCTGCGAATCTTCCCCTGCAATAACGGCTGGGCCCCGATGGCACGTTCAGGGCGCCGTCGACAGGGCGCCGGTCGGCCAGCGGGACGAAATCTACCTGCGAACGACAGGACTACCAGTGCCGCTGAAATCAAATCTGGATACAGAGTGACTGGCAATGCCGCAAGACCCGATAAGGCTCGCAGGCGCGAGGTCCACGGGCGACGCGCTCTTCGCACAGATCAAGGCGCGTTTTATGCTCCTCGCCGCTTTTGTCGGTTCGATGTGGGTCGTGCTCCTTCTGTCATCCGCGCTGCCATCCCTGCATCTGACCAGGCACGGCGTGGTTCCACGTACGTTCGGCGGCCTGCAGGGCGTCCTGTTTGCCCCATGGCTTCATGCGGGCGTGATGCACCTGGCAGCCAACACGGGCGGACTGCTTATTCTCGGCTGGCTATGCACCTGGCCGCGCATCAGGAATTTCTGGCAGGCGACATTGGGTGCGATGCTCGGAGCAGGGCTATGCGCCTGGATTCTCGGCGCCCCCGGCACGGTGCATATTGGCGCGAGCGGTCTCGTGTTCGGTTACGCGGGTTACCTCGTCGCCCGAGGCTATTACACGCGGCACATTATGGCCGTGCTGGCGGCGCTGTTCGTCGCGGGAAGCTATGGGCTGACGATGCTGCTGGGCCTGATGCCCGTTTACCCGGGCGTCTCGTGGCAGAGCCACCTCGGCGGCGCGCTGGGTGGCGTCCTTGCAGCGCGTGCCGCAGCCCATGGGAAATAATTTGCCGCTTGCAGCAGATTCAGTGAGTTTCAGGGAAACAATTGGTCCGCCGCGCGCGTGACTCTAATCGAGCAACGACTGCTGCCCGTCCTCCGGTAACCTTGCTTCCGGCTGTTTCGGTTTCGGTACTCTCGGTGGCATCGGAAACGCCTCGGCTTGCATTTCGTCGGCCGGATACAACTGCAGGAACGACCGGGCCTCGTCGGTGTTCCGGCACGACAGCCAGTCCTGATAGGCGTCCGGTCGAATGATGACGACCGACCGCTTTTCGTCGTCCGGTTTGTGGAAACGCCGCATCAGAGGGTGTTCGTCGGCATTTACCGTCAGCATGGTGAACGAGAGAGAGGTGCCACCATCGGGCTCTTCCCACGCACGCCATAGGCCGGCAAGCGCGGTTGGGTGATCGCCAGCGAGACGGATACGCCAGCGCACAGCTTTGCCCGTCTCGTAACTGGGTTCAAAGAAAGTGCGGCACGGAATGAGGCACAATTGCTGCGCGATTCCATGCGCCGCTGAAGCTGCGCCGCTCGCCGATCGTCTCGGCACGGGCATTCATCGTGTCGTACGGCTTGATGTGCGGGGGAATGCGCTTGCGTGGAACCATGCCGAACGTCGCTGGATCGGTCGACCAGTCATCCCCGAAGCGCCTGAAGATCGGCGCAGCGTAATCCTTGTATATCTCGTTTTTGTAGTCAAATTCCGGCCTGGAAAACATACTGAAGGCATCGAAGCGTTCCGCCGGATTGTTTGACTCGTAGCTTGTGCACATCTCAGTTTCCCTCCCTGTTAAAACAGGATACCCGACTCGGACGACGCCGGGCCGCCACCCGCAGGCATAACCGGTTTGTGTCGAAACTGTACCCGTGCTAAAACACGGCTAGAAGTAACAGGGGGCACCAATGTCCGACAATGATTCGCTGCTGCTGAAAAAGGCGCTGGCCGTTCTTGTGGCCGGTGTGCTCGCTGCCTGGTTCATTGTGGGCTGCATCACCACGCAGATGGCGCCCTCTGTCCCGGATGCATCGACCTGGCACACGGTTCCGGTCACCCGTGGCCCGGCGATTGCCTACATTACGCCACCCGAAGCGTGGATATTGCGGATTTCCCCATACGGACCCGGACTCTCGATTCTTCTCACAGCGCTCGTCGTCGCAGTTCGGAAAGCGCGGAAATCATGCGACTGACGGGCGAGACCGTCGGCCCGAACGTTTCAGAAAACTGGCTACCGGCTAATGGACCTCTGGATTCAACCGTGCACGCCGTGCGCGGACCTGTATGGCAAGTCCGCGGCTGAACCACCTCACCGCCACCTCACGCTCAATGGCGCCGGTGGCGTGAAAGATGCACGGGTGGAAGAGCACTACACCTGCGTTCATTGCCGGGCCGTGTTCGCGCGCATCCTGGCGGGCCCACCGGCAAAACAGATCTGGATGCTGCTGAACGCTGGCCAGCACTAGCGTGACGCCGACGGTAGCAGAACCAGCGTGGCATCGATGCGCCCCACGTTGTTCGGCTTTCGATTGCAGACGATATGGCAAGGGCGGCAGAAGCCCCACCGCGTGGTGGCGCACTTGCCGGAGCAGCTGTTTCTACGGACCAGTCCAGATCCGGCAGGGCGCGGACGGGCGAATGGCGTGCTGCAGGCAGAGCCCGAACTGGCCGTGATAACACCCGTGGTCGCCGCGCTCCTATGCCTGAAGGAGAAAAGAAACAGGCGTGCACGTCCGGTCGGCTATCATGCCAGTCCTCTCTGAAGTAGCCTCTTATGATTTCCGTTCGTAATCTTACGCTGCGCCGCGGCGTCAATGTCGTTCTTGATAGCGCGTCCATCACCTTCGCGCCCGGCGAAAAGATCGGTCTTGTCGGACGCAACGGCGCTGGCAAATCGTCCTTCTTCGGCCTTCTCAACGGCACGCTGCACGAAGATAGCGGCGAGTTCTCTATTCCCGCTGCGTGGAAGATGGGCCAGGTCGCGCAGGAGATGCCAGAGACCGAGCAGAGCGCGACCGACTTCGTCGTCGAGGGTGACACCATGCTGCTGGCCGCGCAGGCCGAAGTAACCGCCGCAGAGGCCAGTGACGACGGCATGCGCATGGCGCACGCCTACATGGATCTGCACGACGCCGGGGCGCACGATGCCGCAGCACGTGCCCAGGCGCTGATCCTGGGCCTTGGCTTCAGCGATGCGCAGCTTGGCCAACCGGTTAACAGTTTCTCCGGTGGATGGCGCATGCGACTGCAACTGGCGCGAGCGCTCATGTGCCCCTCCGACCTGCTGCTGCTCGACGAGCCGACCAATCACCTCGACCTCGACGCGCTGGTCTGGCTTGAGGCGTGGCTCAAGCGCTATCAGGGAACCCTGGTAGTGATCAGCCATGATCGTGAATTTCTCGACGCGGTGACGCAGGTGACGGTGCACGTCGACAACGCCAGGCTCGTGCGTTATGGCGGCAATTACAGCAAGTTCGAAGAGATGCGCGCTGAGCAGCTCGCGCTGCAGCAGGCTGCCGTCGCCAGGCAGGCCGACAAGATCGCCCACCTGCAGAAATTCATCGATCGTTTCAAGGCAAAGGCCTCGAAGGCGAAGCAGGCGCAGAGTCGGGTCAAGGCGCTCGAACGCATGGAAAAAATCGCCCCTGTGCTTGCTGACGCAGAGTTCACGTTCGAGTTCAAGGAGCCACTGAACGTCCCCAATCCGCTGTTGTCCATGCTGGACGCGAGCTTCGGCTACCCTGCGCCGACCGACGCACCGCCGGGCGCGCCGCCCACGGTCATCGTACGCGGCATCAACCGGTCAGTGCTGGCTGGGCAGCGCATTGGCATCCTCGGTGCCAACGGACAGGGCAAGTCCACGCTCGTGAAGACAGTGGCGCATGCAGTGGCGCCGATTGCTGGCGAAATCAGCGAAGGCAAGGGTCTGAACATTGGCTACTTCGCGCAGCAGGAACTCGACGTGCTGCGGCCGCTCGATACGCCGATGGAGCACATGATCCGCCTTGCCAGGGACACGCCGCCGCACATGCGCGCGCCGGGCCAGAGTGGCACCGAACAATCGCTGCGTACGTTCCTCGGCACCTTCAACTTCAGTGGGGACATGGTTCATCAGGCTGTCAGCACGATGAGCGGCGGCGAAAAGGCGCGGCTTGTGTTGTGCATGATCGTGTGGCAGCGTCCCAATCTGCTGCTGCTGGACGAGCCAACCAATCACCTCGACCTGGCTACACGCGAGGCTTTAGGCATGGCGTTGAACGAATTCGAAGGCACGGTGATGCTGGTCAGTCACGACCGGGCCCTGTTGCGCGCCGTGTGTGATGAGTTCTGGCTGGTCACCCAAGGCGGTGTCGAACCCTTCGACGGTGATCTGGATGATTATCAGCAGTTCTTGCGCGACGAAGCCCGTCGCATGCGTGAGCAGGCTGCGGCATAGCAGAACGTCCTCGACTTGCATCCCGACGGGAGAGGGCGGGCGTTGCATGTGAGTCGAAACACGGATGTTCGTCAAAGGCGCCTGCAATCGTGCAGACTAGCGCCCCCCGATGCCAGATATCGGCCATCCAAAGCTATGGTGTCCACCGGCCGCAACGGTTGAAAAAGCATCGGTTCTTTCGGACACCCCCTTCGGTGTTTGTTCTTGCAGGTCGATTCCGGCTGAGCGGAATTTTTCTGACCTTAAGCAAGCCTTAAGGTACCCGAAATTGTCTGTTGCTATGATTTGCCCAAAAATAACCGGGGTGCAACGTGATTGAGATGTCCGGCGCTTTGTATGTGGTCGCCAGTGACCTACGAGGATATCTCGCTTGGGAGCCGCGGGAAAAGCGGATAGATAAGGATTGGCTCATCAGGTCCGAACTTGAGCGGCGCCTAACCGATGAGGGATACGAACTGTATTGGAGTCTGCCCGACAGCATCGCCGCGAGGGAACTGATCGGCTGGGCGGTGGTGTACGAACTAAGTCCGACAACACGTATTCGGTACCGGCTGGTGCGGTACAACGGCATTACGTTATTGGCCAGAAAGACGCTGGCGTCCTGATAAATCATGAGCAGCGAAGAAAGCGATTACAAACCCGCTCACGGAGACCCTGCCACGGATCGAGAACTCGTCGAAATTGACGCTGAGTTTCAGTGCATCGTGGAAGCGATCGAGCAAGCACAACGTGCCATTCGACACATGCGCAAATCTGCGGACACGCTAGCTGCGACAGAAACGTTGGCGGCGGTGAAGCTGCTCGTGAAACATCGTCGGTATTGAGGGGTCACGGGAAGAAACGAAAAGGCCATAACCGAGGCTGCACTGCGTCTTATCTAACGAGACGATGTGAGACTTTTCACAGGTCGAGTTGGATCGATGTCAGTTCGCGTACATGCGAGTCACCGCTAAAAGCCGGCTTTTTACGGTTGCATCGATAGAAGACTGTAGCCAGGGAAATCCTCAGATTGCCAGGTGTTGCTTCATAAATGCCTTGATATTAAGTTGCCCGCAGAGGTGTCTGAAGACGCCCAGGAACAAGTGGAACCTGAGAGACTCCGAGGATAGAAATGAATCCAGTAATTGAGCGCGACGTCGTGCATGTCGGCCGCATCATGCGTGCGTCCATGGTGTCTTGCACTTCCGAGTTTATGCTTGCCGACTACTGGCGTGGTCGCCTTTCGTACTTGATGGCGGCAGGTGACCTCACCGAGTGTCAGCTCCATGCATTGCAAGGCTTGGCCCATGAACTGGTCGAAATCGAAAAGCAGCTTGGAGAGATGCATACGCGCAATGCCGGCGGAGTCCAGCTAAAGCGTGATGTCGATGTCACAGACGCGACAGGTCGTCCCACTGTCGCTGCGTTCGCTGGATTTTAGCCGCAGAGATTCGAACCACACGCGAGCGCGGTGACCGTGCTGAAAGATGCGTAGAGCATTTGTGAGGATGCGTGCCTCGTAGAGCACTTCGATTCGCTATTTATACCATCGGGTTAGCAGACATCAAACATCGAAGCAACGGCGCTACCATTGAGCGTCAAATGGATATCCGATTCGATACGCACGGCAAAATCGTATGCGCGAGTTGCGACCATGACTCGCCGTCGCAAATCTCCATCCTGTTTGGTCGACTTCGCCCACATCTGCACTGACTCGACCGTGTGCTCGACGGACATCCAGTTCCCAGTCGCGTGCCGGGTTACAAGTTGCGAGATGACAAGGTAAGCGAGCAATTCGGCCTGTGCGCGCAAATCCTGTCTGAGTGGCATCTTCATTTTGTCGGGCGACCGAGGCTAGTTGATTTTTATTGTAGGTCGGCGCGGGACGTCGTCAAGAAAATCCAGTGTCTTGCCACGCTATTCGCAGTTTTGAAATTGAAAAAATCAATAGTGCTAACAAGTATCATGTAGATGGGACAAAGACGTTGTTGTGAACGTAGCAGTCAAGTGCCCGTCGATTGCAACTATCCGAATCTTCGCAATTATGTTCAGTTGACTGGTACGTATAGAAATAGTCCAACATACAGGAACCAATAGCTTGGGCAGGCAGTCATCGCGCATCGCCGCGTGTCGAAAGAAGGCGATCAGCCACAGACGACATTCGTTCTTCATCCTGAAAAATCCAGGTATTTAGCCATCAGCGTCGCCGACGCTGGACACAGTTCGACGAACTGTGTGGTTTTTCGAATCGCATCCGGCGCCAAATCGCGCTCGACCGTTTGATATCGGTGCCTTTCAAAAAATTGCGGCGCCGTTGTCGTCAGGAGATAGAGCCTTTTCACTCCGCGCAACGCCGCGACTTCTTCAACCGTCGAAACTAGAGCTTTGCCAATTCCTGCGCTTCTAGCGTGCGGCCGAACGACGAGAGAGCGTATTAAGCCGACGTCGTCATACGCCTCTAATCCTATGCATCCGACAATCATCTGCGGGTCGTCGTCACCGACGAAAAACGCGGCGAGTGACACTTTCCTCAAATCCGTCGCTGGAAGATTAGCTGCTATCAGCAAGGACCGGATGGTCTCGATATCTTCCTCGCGCGCTAAGCGAATCTCCATGACTCAGGTCCCCGTTCGATAGAGGTACACTCGCTGGCTGCCGTTTTGCTTATTGAGCATATTAGGAAGTACCACGAAACTGACGCCGGCAAGATTCGGCTTACATCCTCATTCAACTTCAGCATCATCGGCGTCTGCATTCCGGTCGGCAGTTTCATGAGCCATCGCTGCCTCGGCCAGGCTGGTCGCCAGATTGGGTGTCGCTTCCTTGCGTTCGCTATACCGGTCGGTCAGATACTCTGAACGGTCGCGGACCAACAGAGTGAATTTGTAGAGTTCTTCCATCACGTCCACGACCCGGTCGTAATATGACGACGGCTTCATCCGGCCGTCAGGGTCGAACTCCTGCCAGGCTTTGGCTACTGACGACTGGTTTGGGATAGTCACCATACGCATCCACCGCCCGAGCACGCGAAGCGCGTTAACGGCATTGAACGATTGAGAGCCCCCGCATACCTGCATGACAGCAAGCGTCCGTCCCTGAGTGGGACGGACGCCACCGAGCTCGAGGGGGAGCCAGTCGATCTGGTTCTTGAAAACGGCGGTCAGCGTTCCATGTCGCTCCGGGCTGCACCACACCTGCCCCTCCGACCATTCCGAGAGCTTGCGCAGTTCCACCACTTTGGGATGGTCCGCTGGCACGCTGTCCGCGATAGGCAAGCCGTGAGGGTCGAACACTCGGGTCTCCGCACCAAAGTGCCGGAGAAGGCGTTCTGCTTCGAGCGTCAGCAACTGGCTGTACGAAGTCGACCTGAGCGAGCCATAGAGCAGCAGAATTCTTGGCGCGTGCGCTGAAACTGAGCGTGGTTCAAGCTTCGACAAGTCCGGGACATCCAGATGCGGCGCGCTGACACTCGGCATGTCCTGTGTCATCGACGGACCCTCCGACCCTGTCCGTCAATGACCACCTCACCGTCTTCCTTGATGAATGGGCCTCGTTGCGGTTCGGACAGAATATCCAGTACGACCTCGGACGGCCGGCACAGGCGCACCCCAATTGGGCTGATGACGAAAGGCCTGTTTATCAGAATGGGGTGCTCAAGCATCGCGTCGAGTAATTGTTCATCCGTCAACCCCGAGGCCACCAGACCGAGTTCCGCGTAGGGCGTCCCTTTTTCTCGCAGAGCTCCACGGACAGTTAGTCCCGCCTTTGCAATCATCTCTTTGAGTTGCTCGCGGCTCGGCGGCTGCAGCAAGTATTCGATGACTTCGGGCTCGATACCCGCGTTCCGTATAAGTGCGAGGGTGTTACGCGACGTTCCGCACTCAGGGTTGTGAAAGATAGTGACGTTCAATTGCAGTGCTCCTATGTCCTGGCGGATTCGTACCAGTGCTGCGAGCGGTTGACGACACTCACAACCACCAGCATCACGGGCACTTCAATGAGTACGCCCACAACGGTGGCCAGAGCCGCACCAGACTCAAAACCGAACAGACTGATGGCCGTGGCTACGGCCAGCTCGAAAAAATTGCTCGCACCAATGAGGCTTGAAGGGCCTGCGACACAGTGCGCGACGCCGAGCTTACGATTCAGCAGGTAAGCGAGGCTCGAATTGACGAACACCTGAATCAGGATAGGTACCGCAAGCATCGCGATTACCAGCGGCTCTTTCACGATGGCCTGGCCCTGGAACGCAAAGAGCAACACGAGTGTCGCCAGCAAGGCACAAATCGAATACGGACCCAGGGCCGACACAACCCGTTGGAAATATTTATCACCCCTGGAGCGCAGCGCACGCCGGATGAGCTGGGCGAGAATGACGGGAATGACGATGTACAGTGCAACAGATGTGATGAGCGTGTCCCACGGCACCGTGATGGCTGATAGTCCGAGCAGCAACGCGACAATGGGCGCGAAGGCGACAATCATGATGGAGTCGTTCAGCGCGACCTGCGATAGCGTGAAGTACGGGTCGCCCTTGCACAGCTGGGACCAGACGAACACCATTGCCGTGCAAGGCGCGGCAGCCAGCAGGATGAGGCCCGCCACATAGCTGTCCAGCTGGTTGGCCGGCAACCATGCCGCGAACACGTGCCGTATGAAAATCCAGCCCAGTAAAGCCATCGAGAAAGGCTTGACCAGCCAGTTCACGAACAGCGTGACGCCGATGCCACGCCACTGGCTCTTCACCTGCGACATCGCCGCGAAATCGATTTTGACGAGCATCGGGATAATCATTACCCAGATGAGCAGGCCCACCGGAATGTTCACGTGCGCGACTTCCATGGCGCCTATCGCCTGAAAGAGGCCGGGCAGGACTTGTCCCAGCAGGATGCCGCCGACGATGCATAGCGCGACCCACACTGTCAGGTAGCGCTCGAAAAAGCCGATTGATACCGGGCGCGGATCCGCAATTACGTTTTCAGTGCTATTCATTTGTTTCAGACGCCGGCCTTTCGCCGATTGCTCGCATCTCCTGTTGAATCGAATTTCTGTCCAGGACATGAAGCGGCAGATTTGCGAAATGACTGACGCGATTCAGGATTTGCCGGAACACCTTGTCGAAGACCTTGCGCTTCTCTTCATCTGTACCTTCAAAGGCTCCCGGGTCTTCAAATCCCCAGTGCGCTGTCATTGGCGTGCCGCGCCATTGCGGACAGACCTCGCCTGCAGCGTTGTCGCACACGGTAATGACGAAATCCATAAGTGGGGCAGTGGGTGTCGCAAACTCGTTCCAGCTTTTGCTTCGCAACTTCGAGGTGTCGTAGCCCAGCGTCGCGCACCGTTCAACAGCGAATGGATTGACCGTGCCACTCGGGTGGCTGCCTGCGCTGTATGCAACGAATCGGCCCTTCCCCAAAACATCGAAGAGTGCTTCAGCCATCACGCTGCGTGCACTGTTACCGGTGCATAGGATGAGCACAGAGAAGGGGCGTTCGCTCATGCGTGCCTCCGGAAATTAATGGCCGACGTCGACGGTGCGCAGCAAGCAGCCGACGACTGCTCTTCAGCCGTAGGTCGCGACTGGCCGTATGTCGGCGCCGTCTCCAGCGTCCGAAACGTTTCCCAGGCAACTCGCTGCGGGTCGACGGTCCACGCCTTGTCCGATTTCGCGTAGCAGCAGGTCGTGCCGGCCTGCTCCAGTACGGGCAGATTGGCCGCCGCGAAGCGGGCGTTCATCTCTCCGAGTTCTTCGTCCGTCTCGACCTGAATGCCAAGGTGGTCAACCCCAGGTTTTGCACCCCGCAACGAGATGGCGAAATTCACTGCCGGGTCCTTCAGTTCCCACTTGCAGTAGTCTTCCCTCAACACGGTTGGCTCGACGCCGCCGAACATCGTGCTATAGAACTGGATGCTTTCGGGAAGGCTTTCGACCGAGACGTGGACGTGCATGCGCTTCATGAGGATTCTCCGCAACATTGGGTGCTGTCTGTCGCGGAGCATGGCGCGCCGGCGCAGCAGTTTTCAGTCAGGAAGCCAATGAGCCCACTCATGGCATCGAAGTTAGCCGAGTAGTAAATGAATCGCCCCTCCTGGCGGCCTTTTACAAGGTCCGCGTGCGACAGGTCCTTCAGATGGAAGGAAAGGCTTGAGGGCACCAGGCCAACGCGCTGAGCGATTTCGCCTGCAGACATGCCGTCGGGCCCGGCAACGACCAGCGCCCGGAATATCGCGAGCCGGGATTCATGTGCAAGTGCGCTCAGGGCGCGTACGACGAGATTTGAGTCCATAGGACAAGGATAAGGCTACCAATTCTATATTTCAACAAATATCGAAATGTAGACAACAAGCGTGCCTAGTCGAAATCCATCGCGCGACGTTTGAGCCAGGCTCGCGAGGGCGTCGCGCTGGCTTTCCGCTCTTCTTCTGTTGATCGGAATCATGCACAAGCCTTGGTACGCTCGGTTACCGCGCATTTTGTCCATCATCACGCTGAGAACGGTCGTTCGAGGGAACGGCTGTGACCGTCCCTTGTGGGTTGACCAAGGCGTGTCACCGACGGGCAGAGTGCGGCCAGTAAGAGTCACTCGTCCACACCGCTGCCCGGCCACCTGAGCGTCCGCTTTTCTCAGGAAAGAGACACACCGTTTGTCGATATGTGGTTCGTTGTACGTCCGACAGAAGCGATTCCACAGGTTACAGCGATCCGCATATGCCTGAACTGCCTGACGCGGCTCACAAATTGCTGACGATTCGGCTCGTATCGCAGTCTGCGATGGAGAGGCGTATCTTCGCTTTGCGCGATGCAAACAGTTTGCAACTCAAGTACCAGGATTCTATGAGTCGACATCGCGTTTGGCCGGCCGTCCGTAACTGGACGGGACGGTCCATTAACGTTACGCAGCATCAGTTGCGGTTGCTTGTCGTTGATGACAACAAAAACGCCGCCGACGCGATGGCTGCGTATCTTATGTCAGAGGACATTGACAGCCGGGTTGCGTACGGCGGCGCCGAGGCGGTAGCAAAGGCGATTGAATGGAAGCCACAGATTATCCTTATGGATATATCGATGCCGGAATGCAATGGCTTCGAAGCCTCGCTGACGTTGCGCAATGACAAGCGCACGAGTCACATTGCGATCGTTGCTCACACGGCGCTCGATGAGGCAGAAGTTAGAAGTCACCTGTCTGATTCGGAATTCGATGGCTACAGCCAGAAAGGCCAGCCGTTGGCCAGGCTTCTCGATTTAATCAAGTCATTTCTGCAATAAAGACGGGTTCTAGCCCCGGTCGGATCCACACGGCGTGTCGAGGCTTTCACTTCGGCGCCCACGTCGAAAGCGGAAGCGGCGCTGGCAACGGAGCTCTACGGTCGAGGTGTGATTAATTACGGCAAACCGGATGGGCACGCCCATTGCGGCATACACGCAGACCTGTGTACCACCCACACCCCGGAGCCCTTCATGCCTACGCCTCTGCCGATCCGTCCGTTGCCGTTCGATTCAACCTTCGAACAGATTCCCGAGGATGAAGCCGATACGACCCGTCAACTGGTCGATACGATGCGCAGCATTCTGGAGACGACGTCGGAGCATTATCAGCACGGCGTGCGTAGCGTGCATGCGAAGAGTCACGGCCTGTTGGATGGAGAACTGACGGTTCTGGACGATCTTCCTCCAGAGCTGGCACAAGGCGTATTCGCACGAGCGGGCATACATAGGGTTGTGATGCGGCTCTCGACCAATCCGGGCGACCTCCTCGACGACAGTGTTTCGACGCCGCGCGGGCTCGCGCTCAAGATTACGGACGTGGACGGCGAGCGCCTTCCCGGCAGCGAAAGCGAGCGCACGCAAGACTTCGTCATGATCAACGCGCCTGCTTTTACGGCGGCCACGCCCAAAGCGTTTCTTGCCAGTCTCAAACTCCTCGCCAAGACCACCGACCGTGCGCCGACCGGCAAAAAAGTCCTCTCGGCAGTGCTACGCGGTGCCGAAAAGGTGGTCGAAGCCGTGGGCGGCGAAAGCGGTACGCTCAAAAGTCTCGGCGGCCATGCGGAGACCCATATCCTCGGCGAGACCTTTTACACGGTTGTGCCGTTCCTTTATGGCCCGTACTTCGCCAAGCTAAGCGTCGTGCCTGTTTCGCCTGAACTTTCCGCGCTGACCGGCGCGCCGCTAGACGTCAATGGTCATCCGAACGCGTTGCGCGACGCAGTCAACGAATTTTTCGCCGCGCAGGGGGGTGAATGGGAGGTACGCGTGCAACTCGCCACGGACATCGAAAAGATGCCGGTCGAGGATGCATCGGTGGAGTGGCCCGAAGAAGACAGCCCTTACGTGACGGTCGCGCGCATTCGTGTAGCGCCTCAACCCGCATGGACCGAAGCGCGCGCGGCTGCCATCGACGATGGCCTGAGCTTCAGCCCGTGGCACGGACTGGCGGCGCATCGACCCATAGGCGGTGTCATGCGGGCGCGCAAACCAGCGTATGAAATGTCTTCGGAATTCCGGGGGCGCGTCAATGGCTGCCCGGTGCACGGATAACACCGCGCATAGGTCCGTTTGTTGCGGGTTCAATGAGTCACGCCATGTGACTCGACCGGGCATGCAGCCAACGCGTGCGCAGGTCGTGCCGAACGCGCCTGCTTCAATCAGTACCGCGCTCGCGCCGGCTTGTGTGGCGGCGTGCCACGCGGCCATGCCTGCGGTTCCCGCACCAATTACGGCGACATCCACATACTGTGTTTTCATCTTGCGCTCCACGCATTCGCATCCAGACGCGCGCGCAAAGGGTGTGCCCAGCAGGGAGGCGGTCCGCTGGACAAGCGTCGATTAGCCAACGGAATGGTCCGGGCGAACGAGCACGGTGTAGCACCTGCCGTGCAGGCGAAACGGGCGTGAAGAGGCAGCGGCACGAAAATTGCGCCGATGACACAATCTTTCTCTGGAGTCGGCCATGATCGTCAAGCCTTCCGCACCTTCGTCGACCGACGAGTTGGGCACCGTCCCCGATACCTCGAGCCCGGCATATGCCGGCCGTCACCCACTAACGCGCCTGTTTGACCAGTTCGCGAGCCTGGTGACGCGTTGGGCGGGCTCTCCTGCAGCATTCTGCCTCGCGGTGCTAACGGTGGTTGCGTGGATCGTCACGGGCCCGATTTTTCATTTTTCGGACGGGTGGCAACTCGTGATCAATACGGGCACCACGATCGTCACGTTTCTCATGGTCTTCCTGATTCAGCAGAGTCAGAACAAGGATAGCGTTGCGTTGCACTTGAAGCTAAATGAACTGCTTTCTTCGCATCGTGCCGCGAACAATCACCTGATAGGAATCGAGGATGCATCGGAAGAGGAACTGCGCAGTCTCGCTGCCGCCTACCTACGACTGTCTTCGCAATCTGGCGAGGCAGGTCGTGGCGAGCCTGTCGTCGTTCCGAACTCCGTTAGAAAGACCGTCGAAGGCTGATACTGTGAACAACCCATTTTTCTGACGAGGCAAGCGTCGATGCTGATTGATACAGACGCAGCCGGAGAAACCGGGCCGCCTATCGTGATCCAAGCAGGCCGCGCACGCGTGTAAGAACCGATTCGATCGAAAATGGCTTAGTGAGCATCTGCATGCCCCGATCCAGAAATCCGTCCGATGCCGCTTCTTCAGCGTATCCGGTCACGAACAACACGGGCAGGTCGGGTCGCCCCACCCTCGCAGCGTCAGCCATCTGCCGTCCGTTCAGCCCTGGCAGCCGCACGTCGGAAACTAGCAGATCGATGTGGGCATCAGAGGTGAGAAGGGCGAGACCCGACGGGCCATCATGTGCGCTGATTACCTTGTAACCCGACTGCACGAAAAGCTCGGCGAGAAGCAACCGGATCGTCTCGTCGTCGTCGACGACCAGTAGCGTTTCACCGGCGCCTTCAGAAAACGCGCCGATCTTCGCGCCAGAATCGCGGGCCGTGCGATTCACTTCAGCCGTTTGCGGTAGAAGCAGGGAAACCTCAGTGCCTTTGCCGACAGTGCTTTTGATCGAGACAAAACCGCCGGATTGCCGCACAAAGCCGTCGACCATCGAAAGACCCAGCCCAGTTCCCTGGCCAACCGCCTTGGTCGTGAAAAACGGCTCTAGTACGCGTTTTGCCACGTCCGGAGTCATGCCCAGTCCTGTGTCGGAGACCGAGATTCGCACGTAGCGTCCTGCATGTGCGCCGTCGTGTGAGAGCGCTTCCGCTTCGCTGATCCAGACCGATGAAGCGGCAATGATCAGTCTTCCCCCGTTCGGCATGGCATCACGCGCGTTGATGGCGAGATTGAGCAATGCGCTTTCAAGCTGGTTCGGGTCACAGCGAACCATACACGGTTGCGCTTCAGTCACGAACGAAACCGAGACGTTCTCAGTTGCTGTCTGGCGAATCAGGTCATCGAGGGAGGGAATGAGTTCCCTGATGTTGACTGACTGCGGTGCGAGAGGCTGCCTCCTCGAGAAAGCCAGCAGCCGGTGAGTGAGCGCCGCTGCCCGACGCGCCGACGACACGGCTATGGCAATAAAACGATCAAGCTCGCCCGGCTTGCCTCGGGCGATAAGATGCTGTATCAGTTCGAGCGGGCCGATTACGCCCTGAAGCATATTATTGAAGTCATGGGCGATGCCGCCCGTCAGGTGCCCGACGGCTTCCATCTTCTGGCTTTGCCGCAGTTGCTGCTCCAGTTCGCGCTGCGAGGTCATGTCGATACCCACGCCGGTCCGCCGTACCGGCAAACCGTCGTCGCTGAAGTAGGTATGCCCTCTGGAAAGAACGAACCGGACAGAACCGTCGGGATGGCAGATGCGGTACTCCAGTTCCAGGTCGCCGCCGTGGAGAAGGCCGCCGGACATGGTATTGCGCAAGCTATCGCGGTCGTCGGGGTGCACATTCGCGAGGAAATGGTCACGCCGAATCCCGCTAGCGGCCTGCTCTGCATCGATGCCGTAGACCTCAGAAATCGCTGCGTCGCAGAAGAAACAGTCGCTTGACACTTCGTAGGTCCATACGCCCACGCCGCTGACCGCCGACAGTGCAAGCCGGGCGAAATCGCGGGAATCTTCCAGAGCCAGTTGATGTCTGCGCTCGACCGTAATGTCACGCGCCGCGCAGAAAATTTGCCCGCGGACCAGCGTGACCGACCAGCTAAAAAACCGATAGCTGTCGTCGGACGCCTTGACCCGGGCCTCGAACGCTGCACTTGCCCCGGCCTCCTTCAGGGAAGCTAGCGCCTCGCTAATGGATTGCACGTCGGCAGGACCGGCAAGATCCGTCAGATGCTGGCCAATAAAGTGCGAGGGTTGCCGCCCGAGAATGTGTGGCCAGGCAGGATTGACGTCACACACGATCCCTTGCCGATCGAGAATCGCGAGCAAATCGCGGCTCATGTACCACGCGACTTCCCTATCCGTGCGCTCGGGAGAGGGATCTTGCTCAGGCTCGGAACCATCGCGGAATTGTTCGTTCATCTGGCGGAAAGTAAAGGGCGGAACAACTGGTCGGCGTTTCTGGAACCGGCCGATGCCCTGGCTAGAGCCCCGATGCCCGGGCGATCAGGGCCGCTCGCCCTCCTGGGTATCAATCCAGATCATTGCCCAGTTAATGGCATGTTCGACTGCGAGAGCCTCGCGCGAGAAATGCCCCAAGTCAGCCTGGTCGATGACAGGCAGGTATTCTTCACCGCTCAACATTCCTGGTGAGATACGCGCGTGTGCCCGAAATCCGCCGTCCGAGATGTCGGGAGTTGCATTGATCGTCCAGCGTCTATATTGAAACCGCATTCAATCGCTCACTGAGGATAGCCGGTTCGAAGCCAGGCACCGTACACCCAGCGCGTTTGCATTGACTCGACTCTCTGGCGGCCGAATCAGGAGCAAGTCGAGTCGAATGGCCTTTTGCCCGAACGCTGCCTCGCAGATACTAACATTGCGGCCGGCCAGATTCATGAAGCACTACACTCGGGACCCTGCGTCAATCAATATGCTCTCCAACGATGAGCCGTGCCTCTGGATTGAACAATGAAAAGCTGGTCAAAAGCTTCCGCCGTTATTCTCAGGCGTCCCATTCAAATGTTAGGCACCCTGTTAATGACTACCGCTTGCGCAGCGATTGCGGAACCCGTCGATCTGCAAACCTATCTTTCGACGGAAGGGCCGTACGCCGACGCGGTGTTTCCCTACGGACCAGCACCCTCACAGCGCGCCGAGTTTTTCGCGCCATCAGGCGAGAAGAAAGGCCGGTCGCCTGTGGTCATCCTCATTCATGGTGGTTGCTGGCAAAGCCGATACGGTGGACTGGCGCAATTCCGCTCGCTGGCTGCGGCATTTGCGCAGCACGGTATTGCGGCGTGGAACATCGAATACCGTCGGGTAGATGAAATAGGCGGAGGATTTCCCGGGACCTATAACGACATCAGCAGTGCTATCAACGAATTGACCCGGAACGCAGAAACATTGCACGTCGACCTGACGCGCGTCGTCGCAGTGGGACACTCAGCAGGGGCGCAACTGGCGCTTTGGGCGGCGTCGCGTAGTCGAATACCGGAAAGCAGTCCGCTTTGGGTGAACGCCCCCTTGCGGATTCCGGCGGTCGTGAGCCTGGGCGGTTTGCCCGATCTTCGCGACGATGCAGACGTGATCCGGAGGTCGTGCGGCGTTAGCGCTGAAATGCTCACGGGCGAACCTGACGAAGCCCGTCGAGACGTTTTCGCGGACACGTCGCCTATCGACCTGCTGCCCGCAGGATCCGCACTGTAGCAATCAACGGTGACGACGACACGATCGCACCACCGCGATTGGCACGCTGCTACGCGACCGCTGCCAATCGCGCGGGCGATTTCGCCAAGGTCATAACGGTTCCTGATGCCGGGCACTTCGACGAAGTAATGACGAACTCTTCGGTCTGGCCGATCTTATTGTCGACTGTACTTGCGGCGGTGGAAAAATGAAGTAACTGCGCGCGTTCATCACGCAACGAGAGCGTCCCCGGATGCAATTTTGCGGCGCGAAGGCCGCGCATCGATAGCGTAGTTGCATCCGCCTTCTGGCTCGAGCAAGGCGACGAGCGCGTCCCATGAGCCCGACCAACGGGACTCCCGTACAAATCTCCCAGCACGGTTGTGCATGCGTAAAACCTTTGTGTCGGAATAGAACGTGAGAGACACGGCTACGCCGTCAATTACAAAGATACCGGAGTTCGACTCGGTGGCAATCATGATTGGCTCGATCGGGTGGATTGGCGTGCCGCGTGGTTCGCAGCAGGTTTGGTGGGTTGAGCAAGCGGCGTGCCGCCTCAGGTGGAGGGAAATGCGCCTTGCGCCGTGGCCAATAATTGCGGGCTCGGCGCTTGCTCAAACTTTGTGCACAATCTGAAGGCTAGCGACCGCAGGAAAGAGCTATACAGCCGCGTAGAAAATCAGCGGCCTGCAATTAATGTCGAACGCAGCTCGGGTACCATGGCGTTTTGCAGGCAGCGCCCACAGCAGTGACATCCCTTCAAAATGTAAAATGAATAGTCTGCCGGTCAAGTATCTTTCGTTTGCTGATTGCAGCTATCCGGCACAATCGGAGTTACTGTGAGCCATCCTTCGCGGCCAGAGAGCGATCCAGTTCCACGAGGCTTTACGATAGTAGGCATCGGCGCTTCAGCTGGCGGCCTCGAGGCGATTTCCGATCTGATGTCTGAAGTGCCCGCTGCGAGCGGCATGGCATTTCTCGTCGTACAGCATCTTGACGCGTCTCGCCACAGCCTGCTCCCTGACATCCTGGCCAAGCGTGTGGCGATGCCGGTATTGGAAGCCGCTGATGGTATGGCGATCGAGGTAGACCACCTTTACACGATCCCCGCGAACAAACGCATGTTCGTGATCGACCAGCAGATCCGCCTCGAGCCGCGCGATGAATCGCTCGGACCTCCAATGCCGATCGATGATCTGCTGACCTCGCTGGCCAAAGATCGAGGCTCTGACGCCGTCGGTATCATTCTCTCTGGAAGCGGCTCGGATGGAGCGCTCGGTCTTCAGTCGATGCAGGCTGAAGGAGGCATTACCTTCGCTCAGGACGCCTCGGCGCTCTTTAACAGCATGCCCCATGCGGCGATTGGTTTGGGCTGCGTGGATCGCATCCTCGCACCGCGTGAAATCGCAAAAGAAATAATATGGATAGGGCGACACCCTAATCTACGGTCGGTGCGTGGACTTAAAGGTGAAGCGGTCGAAAAGGCGGAATCAAATCTGCGGCCGATCTTCCGCCTGCTGCAGAACGCATGCAATATCGACTTTACCCGTTACAAACTTGGTACGATCCAGCGCCGACTATCCCGTCGAATGGCACTGCGGCAACTCGCCTCAATGACCGAGTATATTTCCGTGCTCGAAGCGGAGCCCGCGGAAACGCTCGCACTCGGGCGCGACCTGCTTATCCATGTCACGGAATTCTTTCGCGATCCAGAAACATTTGAAGCGCTGACCCAAAACGTCTTTCCCCGTCTTGTAAGCGAGGGCGACACGGGCGCGACGCTGCGAATCTGGGTACCAGGATGCGCAACCGGTGAGGAGGTGTATTCGATCGCTATTTGCCTGCTCGAATACCTGGGCGCTGATGCAAAGACCGCGTCCATTCAGATCTTCGGCACGGATATCAGTCCGGAAGCACTGGAGACGGCCAGAACTGGCCGGTACATTGAAAACATTGCGCGAAACGTGTCTCGCGAACGCCTGGAGCGCTTCTTTGTGCGCGACGGCGAATACTACAGCGTTGATAAGTCCGTACGAGATTTGTGCACCTTTGCGCGACACGACGTGGTGAGCGATCCGCCATTTTCCCGGATGAGTCTGGTCAGCTGCCGCAACCTGCTGATCTATCTAAGCCCGCCGGCTCAGCGCGGTGTGATGCCACTGTTTCACTATGCGCTGAAGCCCGAAGGCGTGCTGATGCTGGGCCCATCGGAGACGGTTGGCGCGTTCTCCGAACTCTTTGGCGTCATCGACAACAAGCGCACCAAGCTGTACAGCAAAAAGCCCCGCATCGGGCCGCCTGCAGAGATGCGTCTGTCTCCCACCCTGGTGCCAGCGGTCAGAGTCCGCGCGCGCAGCGTATCTGGCGAACAGCCAGGCCCCGATGACGCCACGTTACTTCGCGCCGAAGTGGATCGCGTGTCGATGGTTCGATATGTACCACCTTCGGTTCTATGTGACGATGATCTGAACGTCATCGAATATCGAGGTGACACTTCCGCCTATCTTGCCAATCCGAGCGGCCCTCCGAGCACAAACCTCGAACGACTCGCGAAGCCTGAAGTTTTTCCTGCCCTTAACGACGCGATCAGGCAAGCACGTCGGGAGGGCCTGGCTGTTCGCAAAGCCGAAATTGAGGTCGGGAGCGTCGGCGCGCCGACGACTGCCAGCCTTGAAGTGCATCCGGTGCAAGCTGCTGGCGTGGAAGGCCGCTGGTTTCTGATTTTCTTCGAAAATTCGCGACAACTTACGGATGCGCGGCTGAATCCCAAAGAAGAGACGGTAAAGGCCCTACTGTTGCAGGCAGTACGCCACCGCCTTGGACGCAAGGTCAGCGCACAGGAAACGGACCCCAAAGACGAGGAAATCGCTCGGCTGAATGCCGAGATCGGCGCGATGAGAACGCAGCTTCGCGCCATGCTGGAAGAACATGAAAGCGCGCGCGAAGAACTCAAGTCAAGCGAAGAAGAGCTGCTATCGAGTAACGAAGAATTCCAGAGCACCAATGAAGAACTTGAGGCGGCCAAGGAGGAGTTGCAGTCGTTGAACGAAGAGCTTTCGACCACCAACGACGAATTGCGTTACCGGAATCAGGAACTAAAGACGGCGCACGATGAAGTTGTCGGGGCACGTGACTATGCTGATGCAATCATCAACACAATGTCCGAGCCGCTGCTTGTGCTCGAGCCAGACCTGCGCGTTGCGCGGGCCAACCGTGCGTTCTACCAGACTTTTCAGACGACCTCCGCGAATACGATCGGCACGATGCTCTTTTCGCTGGGAAACCGGCAGTGGGACATTCCGAGCCTGCGCGAGTTGCTCGAACAGGCGCTCCCGCATGAAGCAGTCGTTAGAAATTTTCAGATTACGCATGTTTTCGAGGATATTGGAAAGCGCACCATGCGGCTTAATGCGGCCCGCGTTGCCGGGCCTGCAAACGAACTGATCGTGCTCACCATTGAAGACATTACGCAGCATCAGCTTCTCGTAGACCGGTTGGAATCCGCTGACCGTCAGAAGGACGATTTCCTGGCGATGCTAGGCCACGAACTGCGCAATCCGCTCACAGCGATCAGCAACAGCCTCGAGGTATGGGATCGGCAAAATGGAGACGCCTCGACTGAGCAGCGTGCGCGAGCCATAGCGAAACGGCAGCTGCAGCATGAGATTGGTCTGATTGATGATCTTCTCGACGTGTCGCGCATCACGCGCGGCATTATCAACCTCAGGACTGAACCGGTGAATCTGGTGGAGGTCGTCGAGCACGGCATTGCCGCCATTCGCCCAGAAAACGACGCCCGTCAACATGAGCTGTCGATTGCACTCCCCAAGGCGGCCCTGATGGTCGAAGGCGATGCATTACGGCTTGAGCAGATTGTTACGAACCTGCTCGGCAATGCGATCAAGTACACCCCGCCACTCGGGACGATTTCAATCTCACTGACGCGCGACGGCGATCAAGCGACGTTGACTGTGACGGATAACGGTATCGGCATGGCGCCAGACCTTATACCAACGGTTTTCACCATCTTTGTTCAGGCGGAGCGCTCCCTTGACAGAAAGTCCGCAGGCCTCGGCTTGGGGCTCGCGCTGGTTCATCGGCTTGTCGGGCTGCATCACGGTACGGTACGTGCGTTGAGCAGAGGGCTGGGGCATGGAAGCACGTTTATAGTTCAGCTTCCAGCGCTTCCGTTGACGAACGCGCAGGCGAGTCTTTCTGTTGATGTCGTGGTCGATCCGATCGCGGCATGCCCTGTTGCACCACGGCGCATTCTCATCGTGGACGACAACGCGGATGCCGCAGAGAGTAGCGCAATGTTGCTTCGCCTGGATAATCACGAAGTCGAGGTCGCTGTCGACGGACCGACCGCACTGGTCCGCGCGAGTGAGTTCCGTCCCGACGTCGTGCTTCTCGACATTGGATTGCCTGGCATGGACGGTTACGAGGTCGCCCGCCGGCTGCGAGCAGCTTCGGGTTTTGCGCACGTCATGCTGATCGCACACAGCGGGTACGCAGGAGACGAGCATTTGCAGCGCGTGAAGCAGGCGGGCTTCGACCATCATTTGATCAAGCCTGCGAACATCGCACGGCTGAATGAGTTGATCGCGTCTTCTAAGGATCAGTAGACACTCCCGGCTTCGAAGCAGCGAGCAAGTCTGAACGGTTTTCGACTCAGAGTTTGCAACCGTGAATGGCCGCTCAGGTGCAAATTTGGGCCGCTGATGAAACCGAGGCGGCTGACTGCTTTGGCCACAAAGCGGCCATATGCGCCGACCGCTTGTCAACGTCCGCTATGGGTCGGACAGAGCCCCTCGCCATCAGACTGCGCTCGGCCACGAACTGACATCGGTGAAGCGCAGCCGGACGGCTGAAGATCGCTCGATTGCAGACGTTGGCCTTTGATCAATCGTACCGATTCAGCTGCATTCCCAATCGACTTACGTTCACTGAGATCGAGCCCCTACAGTTCGGAGTCGCTCTTCACTTTCTCAGACTGATCCCACGTGTTTCTGGCGCGAAAAACGTGGCAATGAAGCTGATGCCTGCGAGCACCACGATATACGTCGCAATCGGCCAGAATGCGCCGTGCGCCCAGGACAGCAAGGCGGCTGCAATAAACGGCGCAATGCCGCCAGACGCGACCGCCGCGAATTCCTTGCTAACCGCGATACCGGTGTAGCGATACCGCGCGCTGAAAAGCTCGGGGAAATAGGCGCCCTGAATGCCATACATACCAAATACGCCGACGCCGATCGCAATAGCCATACTCAACACAATCAGTACCGGATCCTGGGTGCTGAACAACCAGAACGCGGGGAAGGCCCACAGGCAGGTAAACAGTGCAACGATCCTGTACATGAGGCGCCGTCCAAACCGATCGGAGAGCCAGCCCATCAGCGGAATGGTGATCACTGCGAGCGCAGCAGCGATCGTGATGCCAATCGTGCCGACCGATTTATCGACCAGTAATACCTTGGTCAGGTAGCTCAACGCGAACACCTGGTAAAGATACGACGAGCCGTTCTCACCAACGCGAAGGCAGAACGCGACCAGCAGTGTTCCGCGGGCCTCAGTCATCAGGTCTCGCACAGGACGCTTGCTCGCATGACCTGTCTTTTTTATTTCTTCGAAAACTGGGCTCTCCTTAACCCGCATCCGGATCACGATACCCACTACGACGACGGCAGCGCTGAACAGAAAGGGTATGCGCCATCCGTAGCTAAGAAACGCCTCTTTGGGCAAATGCTGCACCGCCGTGAAAATCGCATTAGCTAACAGGATGCCCACAATGCATCCGGCAAACGGAAGCGCCGCGTAGAACCCTCGCCGTGCGGGCGGAGCGAACTCTGACACGATCAGGGATGCACCCGCCTGCTCCGCACCGGCGCCGAACCCCTGCAGGAGTCTAAGCACGACAAGAAGCGCGGCTGCCCAGACACCTACCTCGTCATATGTGGGCAAAAGACCAATACAGAACGTCGACCCACCCATGAGTAGTACAGTCGCGACGAGCACGCTCTTGCGTCCATATTTGTCGCCGAGCCAACCGAAGAAGAGGCCCCCAAAGGGACGCGCAAGGAACCCGGCCGCATAGGCGCCGAAAATCGCCAGCAGGCCCGCAGCCTTGCTGAGTCCCGGGAAGAACAGATCCGAGAAGATCAATGCCGAGGCCGTACCGTAGATGCTGAAGTCGTACCACTCCATCGCGCTACCGGCGACACTGGCACCGATCACCCTGCGGAGGTCCTTGCCTGTGACCGCAAGATCACTGCCGCGTGACGCCGAGATACCGCTGGCTAACTGTCCCGTCATTTTTAACTCCGTACGCCTCAAGAAAGATCGCGCTTACGTTGCCTGCTGTTCGATACCAGCATTCAGGCGAAGAAATTCAGCCATCCTGCGGCGCGCCAGTTCGGGACGAATCAGAACGCCTGCCACGTCCGCTTTTCTGAACACTTCAGAGTAGTGCAGGGCGGAGCGGGCTGACTGCATGCCACCGGCCATCGAAAAATGGCTTTGATGACCGTTGAGCCATGCAAGAAAAACCACACCCGCCTTGTAATACTGCGTTGGCGCAACGAACAACTCTCGCGACAGATCCACAGTTGGGGCAATCAGGCGGTGGTAGCTTTGCTGATCGCCGGCTGCAAGCGCCACGAGTGCCCGGGATGCAACCGGGGCGATCGGGTCGAAGATGCCGAGCAACGCGTGTGATTCACCGGTGCTGTCGCCGGCGATCAGATCGCCGTAGTTGTAGTCGTCGCCGGTAAACATCAGTACGCCATCGGGAAGCTGGGAGCGCAACTGACGCTCGTGTTCCGCGTCGAGCAGCGAGATCTTGATACCCTCGATCTTGCCTTGGTGAAGTCTGATGATGTCGAGGACCGTTGACATCGCGGTGGCCACGTCGCTGCTGCCCCAGTAACCCGCGAGCGAGGCGTCGAAGGCTTCGCCGAGCCAGTGCAGTACGACCTTGTTGCGTGACCCGGAAATCACCGCGTCGTAAACATTCTTGTAGTCGTCAGCAGAGCGCGCTGCTGCGCAGAGCGCGCGGCTTGCCATCATGATGGGGCGGCCACCCGCAGACTCGATAACCTCAAACTGATCGTTATAGGCGTTGATGACGTCCGACAGGCTATGGCGGCGCCCGTTGTCCAGGTGGTCCGTACCCGCGCCGCACGCCAGATCGGCGCCAGGGATCGTGCGAGCATGCGCGATGCTGCGGCGAATCAGTTCCGCGGCGGTGGCCCATCCGACACCCATGCCGCGTTGCGCCGTATCCATCGCCTCAGCGACCTTGAAGCCGAGTCCATACAGATATTCCCGAAACGCCAGCGTCGTGTCCCAATCGACACGCGGCGTATCGCTCCACGGTTCATATGCCGAGCGCGGATCGACTACAACGTGCGCGGCCGCATAGGCAATGCGGTTAAACGACGGAACAGTTGCCGGCGGCACGGTATCTTCGAGATGCTGCATGCTGTAGGTTTGAATCGCCCCGTCAAGGGTCGGCAGATCGATCTTCATGATGACGTCCTGTTACTGTCGGGATTGGATGATCATGTCAGCCGCCTTTTCGGCGACCATGATCGTCGGTGCATTGGTGTTGCACGACGGCACGAAGGGCATGACGGACGCGTCCACCACGCGTAATCCTGCGAGTCCGATCAGACGCAGGTCGGGCGTCACGACGCTGTCTGGGTCGTTCGCTGGACCCATTCGGCACGTGCCCACCGGATGGTGATCAGTTTTCGCATTGGCGCAGGCGTAGTCGAAGAGCTCCTGGTCCGTATTTGCGCGAGAACCTGGAAGCACTTCGTTTTGCACATACCGCTTCATCGCCGGCGCGCTCATGATGTCTCGTGCGAGTCGCAAACCCTTGATCGCCATGTCGCGGTCATGAGGATCGGACCAGTAGTTCGGGTCAAGCAGCGGAGCGGCGGCAGGGTCGGCGCTCGACAGGCGAACCGTGCCTCGCGAGCGCGGCCGAAGGTAGGCGGTGTTCAATGTAACGCCCGCGTTATTCAGCTTCGCCATGCCAGCCTCGATGCCTGAGCCCAGCCCCAGGTGAAACTGGATATCGGGTGAGCGGTCGCGCGACGGCGCATCACGGTCCGCGTACCAGAAGCCGCCTGTTTCGAAGAGGCTGGAGGCGACGGGACCTTTCTTCAGTACCAGGTACTGCAACGCGGCCCACGCCGCGTTATGCAGCTTGTTGTATTTGTCGTAGGTGTGATCGCCAGTACACTCGGCGATGACGAAGAGGTCCAGATGATCCTGAAGATTTTCTCCCACCCCTTTGAGATCGTGCACGGTTTTGACACCGACCGATTCAAGATGCGCAGCCGGCCCGATGCCAGACTGTTGTAACAGCTTGGGTGAGCCGATTGCGCCTGACGATACGATGACCTCTCGAGTCGCACGGACCGTCTGCAGGTCGCGGCTATCGCCCATCACAAGCTCCACGCCCACGGCGCGATTCGCCTCGACAAGCACGCGCAACGTTCTAGCCTGCATCCATACGGTCAGATTCGAACGGGAGAGCACCGGTTTGATGAAACCTGTGGCCGTCGACGAGCGGCGCGCATCGAGTTGGGTGAGCTGGTAATAGCCGAGTCCTTCCTGACAGGCGCCGTTGAAGTCGGCGTTGAAGGGAATGCCCAGTTCCTGCCCAGCCTGAAAGAACGCCTCGCAGATGGGCAAAGGACTGATCGGATTCGATACACCAAGCGGGCCGCCATAGCCGTGATATTCGTTCGCGAAGCGCTGATTGTTTTCCGAGCGCTTAAAGTACGGAAGGATGTCACGATACGACCATCCCGTGGCGCCGGCCTTGCTTTCCCAGTCGTCGTAATCAGCAGGAACGCCTCGGGTATATAGCTGCGCGTTGATGGATGAACCGCCGCCGATCACCTTCGCCTGCGTAAAGCGCAGAATCCGATTGTTCAGATGCTTCTGCGGGACCGTGTACCAGCCCCACGAGCCGATACCTTTGGTCATCTTGGCGAACCCTGCGGGCATCGCAAAGAACGGGTGGCGATCCGAGCCGCCTGCTTCGAGCAATAGCACTTTCACGGAAGGATCAGCGCTCAGGCGATTGGCAAGCACGCAGCCCGCCGAGCCGCCGCCCACTATCACATAGTCGTATGTTGTCGTTTTCATGGTAATCGCCTTCAAAAGGCGGGAATGGACAGGCCGCCGTCCACATGCAGAACGCTTCCTGTGCAGAAGGGCAGCGATCCATCGGCGAGTGTGGCCACTGTTTTTCCTACTTCATCGCTTTCGCCCCAGCGGCCGGCTGGAACGAGGCCCTCTTCAAAACGCGCCTCATATTTCTGTGCGACACCTGCTGTCATCGGTGTCCGGATGATTCCAGGTCTTACTTCAAAGACGCCCACGTTCGCTCTGGCTAACCGGAGTGCAAACAGACGCGTCATCATGGGCAAAGCGGACTTCGACACGCAGTATTCCGCGCGCTCCGGCGACGCCATTTCTGCCGACACGGAGGAGACCGTGACGATGGAACGGCTGAAATCGGAGGGCCCGATAAGCATGTGACGGGCAACAGCCTGCGTCATGAAGAACGTGCCGCGCAGATTGATGCCGAGGACCGCATCGAATGCCGCGGACGAGACGTCAAGCAGATCGCCGCGGCTGGGCGAACCTACGCCAGCGTTGTTCACGAGACATTCGATGCTTCCTTTGAAGCGAGTGGCCTCGCTAACGACCGCTGCGTGCGAATCAATCTCGCTCAGGTTGCTCTGCACGAAGAGGACATCCTGACCCTCGTCGCGGATCAACGCGCACGTCTGTTCGACCTCTTCATCGCGGACGACATCGGTCAAAACAACGTCGAACCCACGCCGTGCGAGTGCGATGCAGATTGACCGACCGATGCCGCGTCGGCCGCCCGTGACCAGTGCGGTCGGGCACTTTCCGTCTGACTTGTTCATGGCTACACCATCAAGGAATGCTCTAGGCGTCGTCGCGCCGTCTGCGGGTCAGTGAATCCGCGCTTCTGTTTCAGCGTCGAACAACACCAGTTTCGAGAGGTCGACCAGCAGTTCGCAACGCTCGCCCGGTTGGTGCGGCATATCCGCGCCGAGCCGCGCCGACACTTCCATGCCGCCAAACTCCAGCACAGCGAGCGTGTCGGGCCCGGTCGGTTCCAGTACGTTGATCTTCACCGGCACAGTGCGCAGCGCCGATGTGGCGCGCTCGTTCTCGACTCCAATTGCCTCGGGCCGCAGGCCTGCGATTACGCTTTTGCCGATATACCGGTCCACTGAGGCAGATTGGGGTGGTAAAGCCAGATCGACCGCCGTGCCTCCGCTGCCCACCTGGAGATTGAGTGAACCGTTTTTCAGCTCGATGCGGGCGGGGATAAGGTTCATCGACGGCGAGCCCATGAAGGTAGCCACGAAAGTGTTGGCGGGTGTGTTGTAGACCTCCGCCGGCGTGCCGAGCTGCTGAAGGATGCCGCCCTTCATCACAGCGATCCGTGTGGCAAGCGTCATTGCCTCGATCTGGTCATGCGTGACGTAGACGATCGTGGCTCCTAGCCGCTGATGCAATTTCTTGATTTCGGTACGCATGTCGACACGCAGCTTCGCGTCGAGATTCGACAACGGCTCATCGAAGAGGAAGATCTTTGGATGCCGCACCAGTGCGCGGCCCATGGCGACCCGTTGCCGCTGACCACCGGAAAGCTGGGCGGGACGGCGGTCCAGAAGGTGTTCGATCTGAAGCAGGCGAGCCGCATCCTGCACGGCCTTTTCGCGGTCGACTTTCGACACCTTGCGCATCTCGAGACCAAAGCTGATGTTCTGAGCCACGGTCATGTTCGGATACAGCGCGTAGCTCTGGAACACCATCGCGATGTCGCGTTCGCTGGGATGGAGATCGTTGACCTTGTCGTCATCGATCCGGATCTCACCGCCACTCAGCGTGTCCAGTCCTGCGATCAGTGACAGAAGAGTCGACTTTCCGCATCCGGAAGGTCCAACGAGCACGAGGAAGTCGCCATCCTGGACGTCAATGTTGATCTCGCGGAGGATTTCAGTAGAGCCGTAGGCTTTACGGACATTCGATACGTATAGAGAAGCCATGATTTACCCCTTGACCGAACCGGCCATCAGACCGCGAACGAAGTAGCGACCGCCGATCACATAGACGAGCAACGTAGGCAGGGCGGCGATCATCGCCGTTGCCATCTGGACGTTGTATTCCCGCACACCGGTGGACGTGTTGACGATGTTGTTGAGCGCGACTGTGATCGGCGCCGTGCTGCCGGTCGTGAAGGACGCACCGAACAGGAAGTCGTTCCAGATATTCGTGAACTGCCAGATCACGGTGACGGTGATGATCGGCACGGAATTTGGCAGCAGGATGCGGAAGAAAATCCGGAAAAACCGCGCACCATCGATCATCGCTGCCTTGACGAGCTCATCAGGAAAGGCGATGTAGTAGTTGCGGAAGTAGAGCGTCGTGAAGCAAAGGCCATACACCACGTGGACGAACACGAGCCCTGGAATCGACTGGGCTAGTCCGACCTTGCCGAGGAATGTGGCCATCGGAATCAGCACGATCTGGAACGGAATGAAGCAGCCGAACAGCACGAGCGCGAACAGGATGTTGTCGCCTTTAAAGCGCCATTTGGTCAGCACATAGCCATTCAGTGCACCGACTAGCGTGGAAATTGCCACTGCGGAAATAACCATCCGGAACGAGTTCCAGAAAAAGCCTTTCACGCCCGAGCAATCCAGCCCCACGCACGCAGATCCCCATGCTTTCCCCCACGCTTCGATCGTCCATTGATGAGGTAGCGCGAGAATGTTGCCGGCATAAACCTCGGACAGCGGTTTGAACGAGGTCAGCAGCATCACGACCAGCGGCACGAGATACACCACCGCGACTATCACGAGCATCGTGTAGATCACGATACGCGAGACGAAGTTATGCTTGCCCACCACCATCTGCGGTGAGTCCCAGGATTTCGCAGCCATCATTGTCTCCTTCAGTCTCGATGAATCGCCTAGTGCCCACCCGCGCTACGGCGGGGGCGCATTTCGGAATAGAGATACGGCACCATGATGGCCGCGACGGTACACAGCATCATCACGGCGCTCGCGGCTCCCATGCCAAGCTCATTCCGGGTGAACGTGAACGAGTACATGAAAGTCGACGGCAGCTCGGTGGAGTAGCCCGGTCCTGCGCCCGTGAGCGCGATCACCAGTTCATAGCTCTTGACGGCCAGATGCACGAGGATGACGAGTGCGGAAATGAATACCGGACGTAGTTGCGGAATGATGATTCGGCGGTAGATCGCGGGCATCCGTGCACCGTCGATCGACGCGGCCTTGATCATTTCCTGGTCGATGCCGCGCAAGCCGGCGAGAAACATCGCCATGACAAAGCCCGAGGCCTGCCACACCGCGGCAATCACCACGGTGTAGATCGCCATATCGTCATTGATGATCCAGTCGAACTGGAAACTGGCCCAGCCCCAGTCATGGAACAGCTTGGTAAGTCCCAACCCCGGATTCAGAATCCATTTCCACGCCGTACCCGTGACAATGAACGACAGCGCCATCGGATAAAGAAAGATCGCGCGTAGACCGCCTTCGGCCCGGATACGCTGGTCGAGAAGGATTGCCAGCGCGAGACCGATCACGAGACAGAGCACCACGTAAAGCGATGCGTAAATGCCCAGGTTAGTCACCGCCACATGCCAGCGCGGGTGCGCCCATACGCGCGCATATTGCTGGAAGCCCGCCCAGTTGAAATTGGCAAATGCACGGGACCGGGTGAACGACAGGATGGTCGTCCATGCGATAAAGCCGTACACAAAGACAAACGTAATGATTAACGTTGGGCTCAGAACGAGCTTCGGAAGAATAGCTTCGAACTGGTTACGCAAAGATCGCTTTTTAGCACGCTGTTCGCCGGACTGGTTCAAAGGGTCGGCCGCGTCAACAGCATGGGCACGATGGTTTAGGAGCATGGCATCACCTGTACGTCAAGTACAACGAAGTACACGGGCAGATACAGCTACCGCCCGTGAAGCTGACTAGTCGACTACTTTGAATTCTCCACAGCCGTCACCAGTTGCTTGACCGCATCGGCGGACGACTGATTCGAGTTGAAGAAGTGAGTCACGACGTCGTATACGGCGGTCTTTGATGCTTCCGGCATGGCTTGGCCGTGAGCGAAGCTACCTACCATCGTTCCGCTCTTCAGAGCGGCGCGCATGTCGCTCATCGATTTCACACCGCATTCGTCAAAGCCATCTGAAGGAACGTCGAGGCGGGCGGGAATCGAACCCTTTACCTGATTGAATTTGGCCTGTACGTTTTTGTCCATCACGGCTTGGGCGAACGCGTATTCGCCTGCCTGACGGTCGTCGCCTGCCTTGAAGGTGGCGAACTGGTCAGTCACGAAGATGAAGTCGCCTTGGGTGCCGGGATACCGCATGCACAGGTAGTCGACGCCGGGTTTCTTGCCGGCATTGGCAAACTCGCCCTTGGCCCAGTCACCCATGATCTGCATCGCGGCCTTGCCGTTGATCACCATCGAGGTGGCCAGGTTCCAGTCGCGGCCGGAGAAGTTCGGATCAACCATGCCGCGCAAGGCGCGCATCTGGTCGAAGGCCTTTTCCATCGTCTTCGAGCCGAGGGCCTTGGGGTCGAGATTGACCATGGCATCCGTGTAGAACTTCGGGCCGCCGGCCGACATCACCGCGCTGTCGAAGATCGTCGCTTCCTGCCACGGTTGACCGCCGTGCGCGAGCGGAATGTAACCAGCCTTGCGGATCTTGTCCGCGTCGGCCACCAGTTCGTCGAACGTCTGGGGCGGGGTCAGCTTGAGTTCATCGAAGATTTTCTTGTTCGCCCAGATCCAGTTGGTGCTGTGTACGTCGATGGGTACCGCATACCAGTGACCGTCATCCTTCGAGAAACGTTGAATCGGCGCGGGAATGAGCGTGGCCCATCCGCCTTTAGCGGCCACGTTGTCAAGATTCAGCAGGAGCCCTTGCTGCGCATAGTCCTGCACGCTGAAGCCAAGCATCTGCATGGCATCGGGCGGATTGTTAGACGCGACGCGTGCCCGCAGCACGGTACGTGCAGCTTCACCGCCGCCACCGGCGATCGGGCTGTCCTTCCAGGCGTAGCCTTCCTGCTTGAGTTGATCCTTGAGCACGCTCAGGGCCTTGGCTTCGCCGCCTGAGGTCCACCAGTGCATGACTTCGACCTGCTTGGTATCTGCAGCGACAGCGGAAAGCGCCTGGCAGGCAAGCAGCGCGGCTGCGATCACAACAATGCGTTTCTTGAACATTTTCGTCTCCATGATGAGGCTCCCTTTGATGGGCTTTCTTCTCGGTGGCATCGCGATGAATCGCTACAGCCGGCTAATTTGCTGAAAGTAAGTGAGACATTGATCAGGTCGTGGGCTTCGGCAACCACCAGTTCTTCCGCTCTCCGATGTGAAGCTGGATGGTTTTGGTCTCGGTGTAGTCTTCGACGGCCTGCTTACCCAACTCTCGTCCCACGCCGCTCGACTTGAAGCCGCCGAATGGCAACTCCGGATACCCATCCAGGAAAGTGTTGACCCAGATAGTTCCGGCATCGACACCGCGTGCGACGGTGAGACAGGTATTGATGTCGCTGCTCCAGACAGCAGCGGACAGTCCGTAGGCGGTGTCGTTGGCGATATCGACGGCCTGCTGCGCGTCGGAAAAGGGGAGGATTACGAGGACCGGACCGAAGATTTCGTCGCGGGCGATGCCCATGTCGGGTGTCACATCGCTGAGGATGGTTGGCTCCAGATACAGCCCTTTCGCGTCGTATCGTCTACCGCCCAGGCGCAACCGTGCTCCTGCTGCCACGCCCTTGCCGATGTTGCCGAGGATTTCACCGAGCTGGTTCTCGCTGACAATCGCCCCGACCTTGCAATCCGGGTGCAGCGGATCCCCGACCGCCACCTGTCGTGCACGCTCAACAACAGCTTGCGCGAAACGCTCTGCGATCGACTCATGCACGAGCACGCGGCTGCCGCTGTTACAGCATTCACCCGCATTGAAGTACACGCCAAACACAACCGCGTCGACCATCGCGTCCCAGTCGCAATCGGGGAATACGATTTGCGGGTTCTTGCCGCCCAGTTCCAGTGCGACTTTCTTGAGATTCTTTGTGGCGAGGCCGCCGAGCAAACTGCCGACTCGTGTGGAACCGGTGAACGACAGCATGTCGATGTTGGGATGCTCGGCGAGCGGTTGGCCGACGGTTGGGCCTTTACCGGTCACCACGTTGACAACACCCGCCGGCACGCCCGCTTCCTCAAGCACTTCCATCAGCATCACGGTGGTGCTGGATGTCAGTTCGCTGGGTTTGACGATGCATGTGCAACCCGCGGCAAGTGCAAAGGGCAGCTTTTGCGAAAGAATCCACAGCGGAAAGTTCCACGGCGTGATCAGGCCGACGACGCCGATCGGCTGACGCAGCACGATACCGAGCATGTCTTCGCCCAGCGAATCGTAGGCGTCGCCGCTGATGGTGCGGGCGAGACTGGCGGCGTATTGCCAAAGGTCCACACACCCCGAGACTTCACCGCGTGCCTGGGTCAGCGGCTTGCCTGTTTCGAGCGACTCGAGCAGCGACATCTTCTCAACGCGCGCCTTTATGCCTTCGGCGACCGCGAGCAGAATCCGGGCTCGGTCAACGCCCTTGAGTTTGGACCAGGGGCCGTGCCGGAAAGCGGTGTCGGCGGCTTTGATCGCGGCTTCAACGTCCTGAGGAGTCGCTTCGGGAAACGAGCTGACGACATGTCCATGCGCGGGGCTGCGTCGTTCGAAGCGAGTGCCATCTGACGATTCGCTCCACTCGCCATTGATGTACATCCTGCCTTGATAGGCGTCCTGTGCGGGCGCGTTGACACCGGTCAGCAGGGCAGGGGCAGCGGGGATTGCGGATTGGTTTGTCATGTCATTGACCCTCGTAATGCGCCTTGCGGCGTTCGCGGAAGCTGGCCATGCCTTCCTGGGCATCGCTCGTCGTGGCTGACAACGCGCCAGCCATTGCTTCCAGCGCGGCGGCGGCACCGTGTCCAGAGGCCGCGTTAATCAGTTGCTTGGTGAGTTGAACGGAGACCGGTGCGAGAGACGCGATCTTTTCGGCGACGGCCAGAGCTGCGTTCAGTGACTGTTTTGATTCGGCGATTTCGTCAACCAGGCCAATCTGGTGGGCCCGTTGCGCATCGATTCGCCGCGCGGTCAGCGCGAGTGACTTGACGTGGCTTGGGCCGATCAGCGAGACCAGACGCTGCGTGCCGGACCAGCCCGGACAGGTCGCGATGCTCGCTTCAGGCAGCGCGAAGGTTGCAGCAGGATCAGCGACACGCACGTCGGCGACCGCGGCAAGTTCCAGACCACCACCAAATGCAGGGCCGTTGATGGCGGCCACCACCGGCAAGCGCAGCGCAGCCCAACGGTCGAAGATGCGATGCCCACGATTGACCCAGACGCGCCACATATCGAGCGGGGCGAGCGCTGACCATTCGTTGATGTCGGCGCCGACGCAGAATGCCCGCTCTCCGGCTCCGGTGAGGACTACCGCGCGCAACGTGATGTCGGCCTCGAGCGTTCCCGCGACGGCTTCCAGTTGTTCGAGCATGCCTGGCGTGAGGCTATTCAGCTTCTCGGGACGGCTGAGCGTGACGACGGCAACCGCTCCTGTTTTTTCGATCTGGATGAGGGGCTGGTCAGCCATGACGCGCCTCCTTGAGTTGCAGGCCAAAGGGCGTGTCCGTGAAAATCGAGGCGTCCATGGTCTTGAGCGTCGGCGAGACGGTCAGTTCGACCTCGGATTGATCCAGCACGTCCTTTTGCAGATCGATACCGGGAGCGATTTCGGTGACTTCAAGTCCGTTGGCACCAAGACGGACCACGCAGCGCTCAGTGATGTAAAGCACCTCCTGATTACGCTGTCTGCCCATACGGCCGCTGAACGTCACGTGGTCGACGTCCGCGATGAATTTCTTCTTGCCTTCCTTCAGGATCGTGAGCCGGCCGTTACCCACTTCAAGCTTCGCACCGGCGGTAAAGTAGCCGCTGAACACGAGGCGCTTCGCATGCGTGGTGATATCGACAAAGCCGCCGCATCCTGCGGTCAGATAAGGCTTGCTCGGCAGTTTCGAAACGTTGACGTTGCCGAACCGGTCGATCTGCAGGAACGAGAGCAGCGAAACGTCGAAGCCGCCACCCTGGAAATAGACGAATTGCGACGGCGACGGCATGATCGCGTCGGCGTTACCGGAACAGCCAAATGCGAAGCCGAGGAGGGGAACGCCACCCACCGCGCCTTGTTCAATGACCCATGTGACGTCGTCGCGGTAGCCTTCCTCGAGGAGAATGCGCGGGACATTCGCCGAGATACCGAAGCCCAGATTCACCGCGTCGTTCTGCGCAAGCTCCATCGCTGCACGCCGTGCAATGATCTTGTCTGCGTTCCATTCAGCGAACGCAAAGGCGCTATCCGGCAACTTCACTTCACCGCTGATCTCCGGATCGTAGTCGATCTGGGTGGTCTGCTTCTGCTCAGGATCGACCACCACGTAGTCGACCAGATTGCAGGGAATGTGCACGGACTGAGTACGCAGCGAGCCAGCCTTGACGACGCGCTTGACCTGCGCGATCACGATGCCGCCGTTGTTGCGGGCAGCGAGCGCCTGGTCACGTCCGCCGAGCAGTGCGCCTTCGTGTTCGAACGACAGGTTGCCGCGCTCGTCGGCGGTGGTGGCACGCACGATGGCGACGCGCGGCACGAAGTTTTTATAGTGCAGCCAGTCGTCACCGCCGAACGACACTTTCTCGACAATCGGGTGCTCAGCGCTGCGTGCGTTCATCGCGCCGCCCTGGCGGGAGGGATCGACGAACGTATCCAGGCCGACCTTCGTCAATACACCTGGACGCTTCGCAGCTGCTTCGCGATGCATATCGAACATCACGCCGCTCGGCAGGTTATAAGCGCGGATGTCGTTGTCCACGATCATGTGCCAGATATCAGGCATGGGCAGACTCGACGGACCGCTAGGAAACGACCCGGCGATGACGGTTTCGATCAGCCCCTTCTTCGCGATGTGATCGATGCCCTTGATGCCATACATATCGCCGGCGGCGATGGGATGAAGCACTGTCAGGTTGCGCGGATGATTCTCCGTGTCGAAACGCGCGCCGATTGCGGCCAGCATCGCATCGGGGCATCCCAGGCCGCTTGATGAACTCACGGTCACCACGTCGCCGTCATTGATCAGACCGGCGGCTGTCTCGAGTGACACTACCTTGCTAGAAATCACGGTGATCTCCTCAAACACTCTTTTGTTGCGCGTATTGCGATGGCACAGCGACGTGCTCACCGGTCTGGGCGGACTGCACCAGCGCCAGGGCCGCCGTGAGGGAGCGATAGCCGTCGATGCCCGTTGCAGCAGGCACTTGTCCGTCCGTGATTGCGCGATGGAATTGGGCGACTGCCGTGACGTAGAGATCGCGGTGCGCGACATCGATCTGCCTGACACCGTCGGCTGAGCGCAACTCGATTTGCCCCACCGCGTGCTGGGTCATGACGTCCCGCGCAAACAGAGAACCTGCCGTACCGTGAACTTCGAGACCGGTAGGTGCGTAGGGGACAGTGAAGGCATCATGAATCTGGGCCAGTACGCCGCGCTTGAAGCGGATGATCCCCATCACGCCGTCGACGAGTCCCGCCGCTCCTAGCGTTCCAGAAGACGTCATCGCGCTCACTTCGAACGGTTCGTCATCGAGAAGGAATCGCAGCGTATCGACGTCGTGGACGGAGATGTCGAGGATCACGCCGCCGCCGGCATCCGCCCGTTCGATCCGCCATCCACGCAAATGAGGCGGAAGGGACACAGCGTGGAAGACGCGCACATAGAGGGGAGTTCCAACTGCGCCTTCGCGGATCAGGTCGCGCATCTTCCGGTGCGATGCGGCGCAACGCAGGTGGTGGTTAGTGGCGAGCGTCACCTTGTTGGCCGCGCAAGCTTCGATCATTTGCGCGGCCTCTTCCTGTGAAAGGGAGAGAGGCTTTTCGCACAGGACATGCTTGCGGGCGTTCGCTGCGGCCAGAACCTGGGGAAGGTGTTTTTCGTTGGTGCTGCTGATGTAGACCGCATCAATGGCGGGGTCGGCGAGGACGGCGGCCAGATCCGTCGAGGACGACGGAATCCCATGTTTCCGTGCGAATTCACGGGCGCGGATTTCGTTGCCGCTCACGATCGTTTTGATCGAACCGTCAGGTTGCGAGCAGATCGCGTTGACCATCCACTCGTCGGCGATGGTGCTGGCGCCAATCAGCGCCCAGCGAATTTGTGTCATGTCTCTCTCCATTGGAACGTTCCAATTACAGTTCGTTGGATCGTTCCAACAAACTGTAGTAGACTCAAATCGCGATGTCAAACACTTTTTGGAACGTTCCAATTGTGCATAGCAACATAAAATCTGGTCCGACGATTCAGGACATTGCCGCGAGTGCCGGCGTTTCCAAATCAACTGTTTCGTTGGTCTTGCAGGAAAGTCCGCGCATCAAGGCCGAGACTGCCGAGAAGGTACGCGTGGCCGCTCGGGCGCTGGGCTACGTCTACAACCGGGGAGCCGCGGCGCTCAGGGGGCGACGCAGCACCACCATTGGCATGGTGATCAATGACCTGACTAACCCGTTCTTCGTGGAGTTGCTGGTTGCGATCGAGCGCGTGCTTGCACAGGCGGGTTACACAACGCTGATGGCGCATACCGCTGAAAGCCTGGAAACACAGACGCGCGTGCTTCGATCGATGCGGGAGCAAAACGTAGCGGGCCTGATTATGTCGCCTGCATTAGGTACGCCGGACTCCTTGCCGGGAGAGATCCAGGCGTGGGGCATACCGCTGGTGCTTGTCATGCGCCCTATGGGTCCTGATGTCGACACAGTTGGCGTTGACAATAATTACGGATTTTCCTTGGCGACTGAGCATCTCATCGAGCAGGGCCACACGCGCATTGCATTCGTGGGAAATCGCACAGGGTACACAGTGGCAAACGAGCGAAGGGCGGGATACGTTGCTGCAATGGCGAAACACGCTTTGCCGGTAAGCGATGACTGGCTGGTCGACGCCGAGTTGACACCGAATGGTGGCCGCAACGCCCTCCGGGCCATTTGGGAAATGAAACCTCGTCCGACCGCAGTGGTCTGCTACAACGATCAGGTGGCTGTGGGTGTTCTGCATGAACTCGACCGGATGGGCAAGCGCGCGGGTAAAGCGTTGGCAGTAGTCGGCTGTGACAATGTCGTCGCGGCGGAACATACCAACCCGCCGCTCACGACTCTGTCTGCGGGTGCCGACAGGCTCGGGACCATTGCAAGCGAAACATTGTTGGCTCGACTAGACGAAACCCCCGAGAACGAAGAGCCAACCGTTCAATATTTTGCGGTGCCTGATCTTGTTGTGCGAGAGTCAAGCGTTGGCGCAGCCCGCCATGATCATGCGAAAGCGGGCATTAAAGCTGGAGAGAAAACGGAGTCTATCGTCAAAGGTCGGTGAGACCGATGATCAGGCGCGTTTGAACTTCGGTTGCTGTCCGGTCGATATGATGACGCATCTGTCGTATCGGGATTTGAAGGAGTGTCAACATCGGGTACCTTTGCCTAGCTATTTTTTTCTTGTAACTCCCGCGGCAAAGGGGGGGGCTATTGAAATATCGGCACGCGAATGACCGCTCTGCCACTGATGCGGTCGGACATCCGAGGGTCCGCTGCAGTTAGATAAGAGCCGCTCCGTCCACCGATCTGGTTGGTCGCATCTCCAACCGAAGCGATCGATCGCGAAAAATATGAGTCGATGAGAGTTGGCTCGCGTATCTCATGTAGCTTTGAACGTAACCGATCGCCACGAAGGCTTCCGGAGAAAGATGGGTGTGGTCACGCAGCGCTCTTCGGCAACTGCTGCCTGCGTGATCCCACCATTGCGAAAGATGAATCAGTCGTCGAACTTCACGGCCCGCGTGAGCTTTGCAATATCGGCCAGAACCTTTTGTCCGGCGTTGCGTTCGCGCTGCCAGATGTTCCGACCAACGATCACTCCACGGGCACCAGCTCGAATGGTCTGCGCGACCGCATCGACGGTGTCAGAAGGCTCTCCCGCCAGCGGGCCACCGGCAATGACAAGCGGAACCTTGAGTTCTTCAACTAGGCGCTTCGTGCGCTCCTCGCCGGGAAACGCGATCTTGATAATATGCGCGCCGAGATCGTAGGCGATGCGCGCGATCTTTTCTTCCTCCGCGATCACTTCTTCGGTCCGCGGCGCGCCGATCAGTACCGGCTCAAGAACCAGCGGAATTTCCCACTCGTTGCATGCGTTAACAACCTGACCTACGCGGGTACACATTGCTACGCGCTCCGCGTTCGACATGTTCCATGGGAACAGCATCTTGACCGCATCGACGCCCATCCGGACCGCGTCCTCGACGGTCGTGATCAACCCGTGCGAGCCGAGCCCATCCTGTTGCCGGTAGTCGTAGTACGTATCGATGGTCAGCACGCGGGTCAAATGCGGGTGGGCCGCAAAGAAACCTGCTGACTGCCTGACCTGGCCGGGCGTCATCATGAAGCCAGTCACGTCGCCTTCGCCCCACGAGGAAAATGGTGCGGACGGGGTTTCCAGACCTTCGATCCGGTCAAAAATAAGGCCGTGGTCAACGGGCATGATGATGGCGACTCGATCGCTGGGGAGCGTGCGGCGCAGGCGATATTCCATGGACATGACAATTTCCTTACAAGTTTGTGGGTCGATAGCGTTCATCGCGGCAACCCGTCGATAAATTTGCCTGACTTATACGCACTGTACGTACAAGACGTACAAGAGCATACACAATTCTCCAGTTTTGCACCAAGATAGGGTAACTACCTCCCTTCCAACTGTACAAAGACGTGCTTATACTTGGTACGTCTTGTACGTACAACACCTACAGCAATGAACCAAGCCTTCCGCCCTGAGTCGGGAATTGACCGGTCATCCCCGACTCCGTACTACCTGCAACTGTCCCAACTGATAGAGCAGGCGATTGACCGTGGTGACTACGGTCCCGGTGACCGGCTGCCGACGGAAAGTGATCTTTGCCGCGATTACGATCTCGCGCGGTCTACCGTCCGCGAGACGCTTCGTCATTTGGCCGATCAGGGACGAATCAAGGTAGTGCCTCGCCGGGGCGCATTTGTCTCCGAGCAAACGGGGTCTGGGTGGTTACTGCAAGTCGCACAGGGCTTCTTCGAAGCGGAAGTGGATCATCACCACCGCGCTGTTGAAACCCAGGTGATTGAAGCCACCAGATGCCAGTTGCCCGGAGCAGCAGCAGTTGCCCTCGGACTAGATAGTGGCGCGAACGGGTTCAGGCTGTCCCGGGTCCGTCGACTCGACGGAAATCTTGCGCTTTACTCCGTCAACTACATGCTTCCCGAGATCGAAGATGCCGTGCGATCCAGCGAGGTAATGAGCGGAGGTGGCTCACTGAACAGAACGTTGCAATCCGCCGGATTCGAAGTTTTCCGTGCGCGGAGAAGCGTCGAGGCAGTCGCTGCCACTGAGGAGCTTTCGAGGCTGCTCGCTGTACCTGCGGGCTCGCCCCTTCTGCTTATCACGTCTGTCTCATGGGGACGCGATAACAAGCCTTTTGATTTTTACACGTCATGGTTGCGCAGTGACGTGGTGAAAGTAACGGTAGAAGCGCAGACGGCCGTAAGTAACGACTGAAATTGATTCCTGTTATACGTTGATTCATTCAACGTATCCACAAAGAACAGTTAGGAGACTTAAATGTATAGCAAAGCCAGATTTGGTTCGTTCGCGGTTTCGAGCTGCTTTGTCGCCTTGGCAGGTGCGGGCCTCTGCGCCCCGGCGTACAGCGATCCGGTGACACTTACGGTTGCGTTGGCGGCGAACCCGCAAATGCAGACGGCAGCAAAGTTGATCGGAAATTTCGAACAGAAGTATCCGGACATCAAGGTGCAGTTTCAGACTCTCCCGGAGAATCAACTGCGCCCGGCGGTTCTCAAAGACGTGGCAACCAAGTCTGGCCAATACGACGTTGTCATGATCGGCGCATACGAGGTCCCATTGTGGGCGCAAAAAGGATGGATCGTCGATCTGAGTTCTTACGCGAATTCCGACACGGCATGGGACCAAGCCGATCTCCTCAAGCCGATTCGTAACCTGGTCTCGTACCAGGGCAAGATGTACGCGACGCCTTTCTATGGGTCGTCGTCTTTCCTCTTCTACCGCAAGGATCTTTTCGCAAAGGCGGGTTTGACCATGCCCGCTACGCCAACCTGGGATCAGGTGGCGCAATACGCGGCCAAACTCGACGACAAGAGCGCGAACGTGTCTGGTATCTGCCTGCGCGGTGTGCCGGGTTGGGGGCAGAACCTGGCGTCGCTGACCACAGTGATCAACACGTTTGGTGGGCGCTGGTTCGACCAGAAATGGCAGCCGCAGCTTTCTGATCCGAAGTCAAAGGCGGCGATCAGCTTCTACGTCAATCTTATCCGGCAGCACGGTCAACCTGACGCTGCGAAGGACGGCTGGCAGGAGTGCCTGCAACTGTTCTCGCAGGGACATGCAGCCATGTGGTACGACGATACCGTCTTCGCTGGCCCTGTACTTGACCAGGCGGGTCCGGGGCTGCGTGACAACATCGGCTTCGCAATGGCTCCCGTGAAAGATACGAAGGCTTCTGGCTGGCTGTGGGCATGGGGCCTGTCCATCCCGACGACGAGCAAGAACAAGGATGCGGCGTGGAAGCTGATTGCGTGGCTGACCAGTCCCGAATACATCAAGCTGGCCGGATCAAAAGCAGGCTGGGGCCAAGTGCCTCCTGGATCACGCACCTCGACCTATCAGCTTCCCGACTACAAAAAGGCCACGGCGGCATTTAGTGATTTGACGCTGGCGTCGATCAATTCGGCCGATCCGCTGCACCCGACAGTTATGCCGGTTCCCTACACCGGCGTACAGTACGTCGACATCCCGGAGTTCGAACAGGTCGGTGATTTCACCTCGCAACAGATCGCTGGCGCGATCAGCGGGCAGATTACCGTTGACCAGGCTATCGACGCTTCCCAGAAAAAGATCGTCGAGATCATGCAGGATGGCGGCTACATCAAATAGCAGGGCCAGTCCTCTGTTTATCTGCACGTAAGCCGGTGCCAGCGGCACCGGCGGCATCAACCTGGGAAGAACTGTCATGTCCTATTCAAGTGTGTCAGCTGCACCGCCAGACGCGGCGAGGTCCGCCGCGCTAGTCAAACGCCACCATAAGAAGATATGGATGCTCCGGGCGCCATTGTTGCCAGCCATGCTGGTAGTGATCGCCGTTACCCAGGCTCCGTTTGCGATCACCGTCTTTTATAGCCTGTTTCGATGGAACCTCGTCTCAACAAGCGCGAGGCGATTCGTCGGCATCAAGAACTATGTGGACGCTGTTTTGGATCCTGTGTTCCTCAAGGCAATCGCTAACACAGCTGGCATGACCGTAAGCATCGTGGTTTGTGCAATCGTGGTCGGGGGACTTCTTGCACTCGGACTTCATCGCAGCTTTGTTGGACGCGGCGTCGCGAGAACACTTGCAGTCACACCATTCTTCGTGATGCCTGTTGCGGCAGCGCTCTTCTGGAAGGCAGGACTGTTCGACCCTACGTTCGGGCTGCTTGGCTGGTCAACCTCGGCACTGGGATTAGGCCGTATCAATTGGGTCAGCGAGTATCCACGGGTTTCAATTGTTATCCTCACTGCCTGGCAGTGGTCTTCGTTTGCGCTACTGATACTGCTCGCCGGTTTGCAGTCGTTCCCGGTTGAGGTGAGCGAAGCTTCATCCATTGATGGTGCGGGGCGGTGGCTTTCGTTTCGCCGGCTCATGCTGCCGCACTTGCGACCGTTTATCGAGCTGACCGCGCTGCTGGCATCCATGTACGTCCTCGAAAACTTTGCAGCAATCGCGACACTCACAGCAGGCGGTCCTGCTTATGCGACCACGAACCTTTCCTACTATGTTTACCTTGAGGCGTTTAGCGCCTTTGACCTGGGCCAGGCATCGGCCTACGGCGTTATCACGCTTGCGATCGCAATTGCCCTTGTGATGCCGATGTTACGAGTTGTCGCTGGAATCTTTCGTAGTGGAGGTAGGGCATGAACCGGAAAACTTCAAAGGCGATTTTGAACGCTCTGCTGTCCGCGCTCACCTGGCTCGGTGCACTTCTCATGTTTGCACCGATTGCATGGATGGTCTTGACGAGTTTCAAGACCGAGCAGGATGCGATCAGTTCGCCGCCGTTGCTCTTCTTCAAGCCAACGCTCGCCCATTATGTCCGTATTTTTGACGGAGATTTCGCAGCTTTCGCGATTCACTCGATACTTGCTACCGGGATATCAACCGCCATTGTGATCTGCCTCGCGGTACCCGCGGCATATGCCATATGCGTAAGACCCGTGGAGAAATGGCGCGACGTTCTGTTCTTCTTTATCTCGACAAAGATGATGCCGATCGCAGCTGGCATTGTGCCGATCTATCTGGTCGCGCAAAGCCTCGGGTTACTCAACACGTCGTTGCTGCTGATCGTCGTCTACACGTCCATGAATCTTCCGCTCGCGGTCTGGATGATTCGGTCATTCATGAACGAGATTCCGGTTGAGGTTTTCGACGCAGTGCGTGTTGACGGTGCCGGCTTTTTCCGGGAGCTTCTGCGTGTCATCGTTCCACTCATCATGCCTGGTCTCGCGTCTACCGCTTTGCTGTGCGGAATCTTTGCATGGAACGAATTCTTCCTGGCCGTCAATCTCACCACAACATCAAGTACGTTGCCGGTCTTTCTACAAAAATTCCTGAGCTTCGGAGAGCTATACACAGCTCAGGTTGCAGCGGTCGCGACGCTTCTGAATATTCCAGTCGTCGCAGCCGGGTGGCTTGCCCAAAAGAGCCTGACCCGCGGCCTGACATTCGGTGCTGTCCGGTAACTCACACGACCTAAGTCAACAACTGGAGACACAAGATGCGCGCTATCCGTATTGGAAGTAACCACATGATCGACGTCGTCGAGCTGGATGCTCCGGCGGTGAAGCAAGGCGAAGTGGTCATCCGCCCAGTGGCGTGCGGAATTTGCGGTACTGACCTGCATATTTGTCAGCATGGGTTCCCGGGCACGAACTACCCTGTAACTCCCGGCCACGAGTTCGCCGGACATGTGGTCGCCGTTGGCCGCGATGTCACGAATATCAAGGAGGGCGACTTTGTCGCTGTCAATCCCAACGTTTCGTGCGGCGTGTGTGAGTGGTGCCGGGAGGGCAAGCCCCATCTGTGCAATGCACTGACGCCGATCGGTGTCGGTCGCGCGGGGGCCGCGGCAGAGCAGGTTGCCGTGCCGGGCAAGAACGCGTATCTCGTACCGGAGAGTATTGGGCATGGTGTGGCAGCACTGATTGAGCCTATGGCCTGCGCGTTGCACGCAGTGGAATCGTCCCAGGGTGTGAAAGACCGGCGCGTGCTCGTAATGGGCGCCGGCACGATGGGGCTGCTCATCGCAATCATCTCCAAACAGTTCGGTGCGGCTGAGGTGACCGTCGTCGATCCCAATCCAGCCAAACATCCGATAGCGTTGCAGGTCGGTGCCGACAAGGCATTGTCGCCAGATCAGATTACGGATGAAAAATACGAAGTAGTCTTCGAAGCTGCAGGCGCAATGCCTGCGCTCCGACAGGCGCTGGCTCTGATTCGTAAAACCGGCGTATTGGTCCAGGTCGGGGTTCATGGTGTCGAAGCCACGATCGATGTAAATCCGTTCACGATCTACGAACATGAACTGCGTGTCGTGGGTTCAAATTCTCTCGCAAACCAGTTTCCGGCCGCAGTCGATCTGATGCCTGACATTTCAGACCGGACCGCACAGCTGATTGGTGACACTTTTTCCGTCTGGGAATTTGCAACAGCGGTGAAGAGCATGGCAGCTGGCCATGCGGTGAAAACGCAGCTGAGTTTTGACTAGGTAACCGCGCAGCGCGCTTGCCGGGTCGCGATGCTAATGGGCTAAGTGAGGAGAGGTGGACGCTGATGATGGATTCACTTGTTTGCGGTGTTGATGTTGGGTCGACCAATGTCAAGGTGATCCTCGTGGACAGGAGTGCCAATACCGTCTGGACCAAATCGATTCCTGTGCCCAGGATTGAGCAGACAGGCGGCATCGTGACGGACGCGTCGGCGCTGGTTGTCACACTCGAGCAACTAATCATCGAAGGCTGGCACGCCACCGGTGCGAAAAATCCGCTTGGTGCGATCGCAATCACGGGTGTTGGCGAAGACGGCATTCCTGTTTCAGTTGACCTCAAGCCGCTAGATTTCGCGATTCCGTGGTTCGACAGGCGAGCCGAGAAGCAAGCAGCACAGATCCGGGAACTCGCAGGCGGGGAAATTCGCAGTGGTCTGGCGATCGACTTTTCACGTTCGGCGGCCAAGTGGCGCTGGCTGCGGGAATACCATCCCGAAGCGATGCGTAATGCGCGCCTCTGGCTCGCAATCACGGACTATCCCGCTGCTTGGTGGTGCCGCACGGCCTTCATGAGCGAGACGTTGGCGGCGCGTACGGGCTGCTATGACGTGTTTGGCCGCAAATGGTTGCCGGCCATGCTTGATACATGCGGTGCACCGCCATTGCCGCGCGTCGTAGCGGCCGGCGAGGTGGTCGGTGTTGTGGAGCGAGGGTCGTTGATCGACAGTGGCGCAGCGTGCGGTGGAACACTGATCGTTGCGGGGGGGCACGATCATCCCGTGGCGGCCTCTGCAGTACGACGCTTGAACCAGCATGCGCTGGTCGACTCGCTCGGGACCGCAAACCTTATGTACGACGAGATCAAGAATGCGGAACCGCGCAGCGATCCTTACCTCGCTTTTTCTGTACCTGCGCTGGGGAACGGCGGAACCGCCTGTCTTGGCGTGTTTGAGTTTTCGGCTGCTTTGGAGCCCTTCCGGACAAGAGACTCTGGTGTTGCTTTACGGTCGTTCCTTGCGGGCGGTCGACTTCCGGGAAAGCCGAGCCCTATCACCGACACTCTGGAATCACTGGAACGCGGGCTGAATCCGCTGATCACATCGAAGCCATACGGTGACGCACACCAGTTGAGGGCCGCGCTCGAAGCCGGATGCCTGTATGCAAGACGGATGCTCGAAGCAATCCGGAAAACTGGTTCGGGCGGTACCCCGATGTACGCGGTTGGTGGTTGGGCCAGATCGGAGGCCCTCCTGCAACTGCGTGCAAGCGTGTACGGAGAGCCCGTCTCATCGGTCGATGAAAATGAGTTGACCGCACTCGGTGCGGCATTGATAGCAAGAGACTCGATAGAGAGTCCGGTTACCCAGCAGGTTTTTCAGCGTGACATCCGGGTGATCCAGCCGGTCGCTGAATGGCAAGAGATTTATGAGCGTCAGTATCTGGACTTCCGGAATCGGCTCGAGGAACTAACAGAGCAGTGACCCGCTTGGCAGGTCGTCGCGCTGGCTCCTGAATGGGCCGGCACACCGTACACACAGGAGACAATCGTGGCCGTCGTCGAAATTCGAAACCTCAAGAAATCATTCAACGGTGTAGACGCCGTTGAGTCGCTCAACCTTACTTCTGAAGATGGCGAGTTCATCGTGATCGTCGGGCCTTCCGGATGCGGAAAGTCGACCACGATGCGCATGATCGCCGGACTCGAAGAAGCGACTGCCGGATCGATTCTGATTGACGGCCAAGATGTGACCGACTCGTCTCCGACGGAACGGGATGTGGCTATGGTTTTCCAGAACTATGCCCTCTATCCCCACCTGACCGTGTACGAAAACATGGCTTTCTGTCTACAGGTGAGAAAGTGGCCCAAGGCACGAATTGATGAACGGGTCCGGCAGGTCGCGGAATCGTTGGCGCTTGCCCCGCTCCTGCAGCGTAAGCCGGCCGCTCTTTCAGGCGGCCAGCGACAGCGGGTAGCGCTTGGCCGCGCGATCGTCCGCGAGCCGCGTATCTTCATCATGGACGAACCGCTATCGAATCTTGACGCGAAGTTGCGGGTAGACATGCGTGGCGAAATCATCAAACTCTGCCGACGTCTCAAGGTTACGACTTTTTATGTAACCCACGATCAGCTAGAAGCACTGACGATGGGCCATCGGGTGATCGTCATGCGCAATGGCATTGCGCAGCAGATCGATACGCCGCAGCGAATTTACGATGAGCCTGTGAACCGTTTTGTGGCAGGTTTCATTGGAAGCCCTTCGATGAATTTCCTGAGCTCGAGCGTTGAAAGCAACGGCCAGTTCTTGCGTGGTACGGGTTTCCAGTTGCGGATGTCAGACCGCATTGCTCGCGCGCTCAGTGCGACTTCGAAGAAGAGAGTAGTTGCTGGCATTCGCCCAGAACATCTTTTCCCCGCGAGTGAAGGTGAAAACCTCAAAGACTCTGACAGCGGATGGGTACAGGGACGCATCGAGCTGATCGAACCATTGGGTTCCCAGGTCATGGTTCAGGTCGCGGTCGGCGATTCTGTCGTCACTGCGCAATTCGAACGTCAGCCGGGGCTTGAGGTGGGCAAGACCATCACGCTGAAACACAAGGTCGATACGCCGCACGCCTTTGACGAGGACACTGAACGGTCGGTTATTGCCGCTGGCGGAAAAGAGGCTCGTGCGCCGTTGGTCAGGGCTGCATGAGCGATTGCGTCGCTGATCCGCACTGTTAGCCTTTAACCGTCCTGGTAGACTGCCATGAAAAAACTTGTCAACGATCCAACTAATGTCGTCCGCGAAATGCTCGAAGGGCTTGCCCGGCAGGCGTTGCATCTCGCGATCCTTGGAGATGAAAACGTCCTGGTCCGTAAGGACCTTCCAGAGCCTTCCGAACGTCCTGTTGCGATTGTCTCTGGAGGCGGCAGTGGTCACGAACCGGCGCATGGCGGCTATGTAGGAACCGGTATGCTCAGTGCCGCCGTGTGCGGCGAAGTCTTCACGTCTCCATCTACTGATGCTGTGCTTGAAGCCATCCGGGCGACTGCCGGACCGCAGGGTGCCTTGCTCATTGTCAAAAATTACACCGGAGACCGTTTGAATTTCGGCCTCGCGGCCGAGATGGCAAGAGCTGAAGGGATTCCCGTGGAAATTGTGACGGTGGCTGACGACGTATCGCTACGTGGCAGAACCGAGCGCCATCAACGACGTGGGATCGCAGGGACCGTGCTGGTGCACAAGATTGCTGGAGCTGCTGCCGCCAAAGGGGCCTCATTGAACAAGGTAGCTGCGATCGGGCGCGAAGCGGCGGCCAACCTCGGCACGATGGGCGTAGCGCTTGACGGGTGTACGTTGCCCGGCGCAGAAAAAGCGGGGTTCTCTCTCGGTGAGGACGAGATCGAACTCGGACTGGGTATCCATGGCGAGAAGGGTGTCGAACGTACTGCGCCGATGCGCGCCAAAGAGTTGACGGAGACATTGCTTTTCAACATCGTCGAAGACCTTGGTATAAAAAGCGGCGAGCGGGTCGCCCTTCTGGTGAACGGACTGGGCGCCACACCCGAGATGGAACTGGCGATTGTTCTCCGCGATGCGCTCGAGAGCCTGAGGCGGCGAGACATCGCGGTCGAGCGTGGGTGGGCCGGGACGTTCCTTTCCGCGCTAAACATGCCTGGCTGCTCCATTTCTCTTCTTCGTCTCGATGATAAACGGCTGGCGTTGCTGGATGCTGCCACGGCCGCCCGCGCGTGGCCGGGACTTGGGGCGATAAACCGGCATATCCACGTTCCGATTACCACCACAACGGTCGACACTGAAGCGGCTGTCGACAGTCGTGATCAGGGCGATGTTCAACATTGGCCCAGAAAGCTGAAGCCAGCGATGGACGCAGTCGCCCACGCGCTGCTAGCCAACGAAGCCATGCTGACAGACCTCGATTCGAAGGCCGGTGACGGTGACCTCGGGAACAGCATGAAGCGAGCGGCAGAAGCCATTCTTGCCGTCCCCGCCGAAGTGCTCGTCACCCCGGACAAGGCGCTTGCCACACTCGCTACCGCACTGCGCAGGGCGATTGCGGGCAGTTCGGGGCCATTTTACGCAACGGCCCTGGTTCGAGCCTCTCGAACACTGGCGGACCGATTTGATCCGACAGCGCGAGATTGGGCCGCAGCCCTGCACGGCGCGGCCGAAGCCATCAGCGAACTGGGCGGTGCAAAGGCCGGAGACCGGACCATGCTCGACGCGCTTATTCCCGCTGCATCTGCGTTTGAGAGCGGACTGGAATCGGGACTGACTGCTGCCAAGGCCTGGGAGGCCGCGGTTAATGCTGCGAAGTCCGGTGCGCAAGCCACAGCGCAAATGGCACCTCGGGCGGGACGGGCCAGCTATCTGGGCGAGCGGGCTATGGGATCTCCCGACGGAGGAGCGGTCGCCGTTGCCTGCTGGCTGAGCGCCTTACAGCCTTTTATCGCCACGCGCTAACGAGCCCGACGAGCGAAGCGATGTCGTGAGGCGCAACTAGATCGACACGTCGAAGTGGAAAAGCTTTGCACCGAAGCTTAGTAGCAAAATTGAAACTAAGGAATGCGAAATGGCAAGGAAGCTGATTGTCGGTAACTGGAAGATGAACGGGACTTTGGTATCGAACACCCGTTTGCTCCGCGAGATCCGGGACGATTCAACGATTCAGGCCTCGCAGATCGATGCAGCGGTGTGCGTGCCGTTCCTCCACGTACCCGAAGCGCAAGTGATCCTGATGGACTCAGCACTTAGGTTGGGCGTACAGGATATTTCCGCGTTCCGCGATGGCGCCTTCACCGGCGAAATATCCGCGGATATGGCAGGCGAATTCGGTGTTCAATACGCCGTTGTCGGTCATTCGGAACGCCGGATCTATCATGGCGAAACGCCAAAGACAGTTGGCGAAAAAGCTCTTCGGGCTATCGAGGCGGGCATCACACCTGTGGTCTGCGTGGGGGAGACTCAACAGGAGCGAGAGAGTGGATGCGCACGGGAAACGGTAGAAATCCAGCTAGTGGCAGCGCTAGATTCGCTTACCACTGACCAGGCACGCGGTCTGGTGCTGGCCTACGAACCGGTCTGGGCGATCGGTACGGGCCGCAGTGCGAGCGCGCAGCAGGCGCAGGAGATGCACGGATTTCTTCGTGAGGTGTTGCGCTCGCGAGCCGAATCGCTTGCGAGCGTGACAATTCTCTACGGCGGAAGCGTTAAGCCGTCGACTGCGGCCGAGCTGTTTGCGCAGGACGACATTGATGGCGCCCTCGTCGGCGGCGCCTCGCTTGAGGCCGCGCAGTTTCTCGACATTGTCCATCTGGCAGCGAGTCCAGCTGTCGCCCCGATGTAGTCACACCTCAGGCGGCTTCGGCCGATCGTCTCTGCACGCAATTCGACGAACGGCCGTTGTACCTCCAGAAGCCGCCCGAAACGTTGAGTTTGCTCGTCCGGCCGCAGCGGGTCGATGACGGTCCACAGTCTCCGGCAACAGTCGGCCATAACCCGCCGTTCACATGTGTCGCCAGTCGGACGTTCGAGCGACGACTTTACCCTGTAGTCGGCCATCCGATTGCCGAAAGGATCGTGAGTAATCAAATCGATCTGATGGTCGTCTGGCAGACAAAATTATGGCTTCAGGTCCAGCGCCTTGAGTTGTTTACGGGCCGCCCCAAAGTTGCCACGCTGGTAGACGGACGCGCCTGCAGGTGAGAACTCGAACGTCCGGAACGGTTCGGCGAGCATCCGTTTCAAATAATCTTGTCGAGCGATCCCGATCGTTATGTGGGGGATGAAATTCTTCCCTGAAGCTTTCGGTACCAACGTAGCAACGTAGTCGATTGTTGGATGGTTAATTTCAGGATCATCAGGGGTAGTCACGAACGCCGCGGCAGTTCCGGTCTTGACCGTAAAAGGCGCGATCGCGTCGATCAACTTCTGCTGTAGCCTGATTAGATTGGAATCCTGTCGAACAACGATGCCGGCCAGACCGATGTCATGATCAGGGATGAAGTGGTATTTGAACGCCTGCAGTTTCAATTGGGTAACGTTCTCGGCTATCAATACCTAGTTCGCTGCGTTGTAGACGTTGTCGAGGTCCGCTGTGCGGACGTAACGCTGCAATATCGTAATGTGCGGGCGGTGTGACGCGTCGAAAGCGAAGCCCTTCGGAAAAACCTTGCGCAGACGAGCATTAGCGGCATCCGCCTCGCGAATCATGGTCGTATCGGGCTCCAGTGCGATGTCAATGGCCGAGACCGTATCTTCTTGCCCCGCGGAACTCCGAGCTGCTTGTGCCAGTGCGCTAATACTCGACATTGACAATGCCCCACAACGTCACACCCGCAATCAGGACAACCTTGAGATTTTTCATCGATAGTCCCCATGGATCAATCGCTTCTGCACGTGGGAATGCCAGAGTCGTCCATCGAAGGATACTTTGGCCGAGGATCGGGAACTGGTAGCGACCAGCTTGGCCGGTCTCCAAATGCCTGAAACCCAATGTTCAAGCCTGCGCACCTGCGTAGCTGCATCGAGCACCAGCTTAGCTACGTCTGTACGCAAAAGACTGTGCGTACACAGTTCGCGAGTCGACGAACGTCAGGGATACTTTCAAAGCCGCCTATCGGCTAGCAGAAACAATGACATCCCGGTGCCGTCTCCGCGCCCAACTCGACCACTCAGCGGCGAACAAAATGCATGAGCGGCGCCAAGCCGGTCAACAAGTCGCCTTCCATGACAATCGTGCAGTTGACTCGTTTCTGTTCGATAAAGACGCGAAAGACGTCCTTGGTACCCATCGCAGTCCCCGGCTTCAGCCCGAATGAGCGGCCAGTTTCCGGAGCGCAGGACCCGCGTGGTCGTGAAACCGGCGGATACCCGGGCAGAGATAGTTCAAGTTCGGCTCACCCTCCGGGCTGCGGATAAACCGGTTCTTTGGGCACTCGCCCCAGCACACTTTCAGATGTTTGCATTGGCGACAGAATGCCGGCAATGAGTCGCGCTTGGCGTACCCAAACGCCTGTTGACGGGGCGAAAACGCCATGGCACCGATATGTTTGTCACGAATGTTGCCCAGCGCGTAGGTTGGGTACACGTAATGGTCGCAGGAATAGACTTCGCCATCGTGTTCGATGGCAAGCGCCTTGCCACAAAACTCGGCTGTCACGCAGGTTTGTGCCGGTCGTCCTTTCGTCTGCACTACGGCCGTCTCGAAGAGGTTCACGAGCACGCGCCCGACATCCTTCTTTAGCCACTCATCGAATGTGCGCGAGAGAAAATACCCCCAGTCGTCGGGATCGACGGACCAGTCTGTCACGACCGAGTCAGCATTGCCCGGCTTTGCCGCGCTGCTGCCCATCAGTGGCTGTGCTTCAGCAGGCCAGTGTTGCGGTGCGACCGAGTGAAAATCCTTCGGCTCGACGCAAGGAATGAACTGGATATACGTCGAACCCAGTTCGTTGCGCAGGAAGCGATAGACGTCGAGCGGCCGCTTCGCGTTCAACCGGTTCACGACCGTCAACGTGTTGAACGGCACAGCATGCTTGCGCAGCAGGGCCACGCCGCGCATCACGCGGTCGAATGTAGGCCGGCCCTTGCGATCCACGCGCAACGCGTCGTGCAGTTCGCGCGGACCATCGATGCTGATGCCCACAAGAAAGTTGTTTTGCTTCAGGAACTCGCACCAGGCGTCGTCGAGTAGCGTGCCGTTCGTCTGGAGATCGTTAGAAATGCGTCGGCCGGCGGGTGCATAACGTTTCTGAAGTTCAATGATGTCGCGAAAGAAGTCGAGGCCGAGCATGGTCGGCTCGCCACCTTGCCACGAGAAGATAACCTCGTCGCCGTTTTGCGCCTCGATGTACTGGCGGATGTAGCGCTCCAGCATCGTGGGACCCATGCGTCGCCCGCGATGCTGTTCCAGCAGATGTTCCTTATGAAGGTAGTAGCAATACGTGCAGTCGATATTGCACGTCGAACCGATGGGCTTCGCCATGGCATGAAAGCGGCCTTTCTGCGCCGGCGCGACAGGCTCAGGTCCAGCCGGACGCTCCGCGAAGAAGGTGACAGGTACTTCAACCGTCGTTTCGCCGAATTCGCGCATGGCTCTCTCGTATCCTCAGTTTCCGGTTTCCGATCCGCAAATGGCAGCCTTGCGTGCCGTCATTCGCTTCATACCACGGTGGCATCTTTGATCCTCTCCCGATTCAGGCAGGCGAAAAGATAGGAGCAGCGGCCGCACATGGCGACCGCTTGCCCGTATCGATCGAGCCGTCAGTTCCCTGTTGGCAGGGGGATATTGAAGCCGTTTTTGCCGAGCTGATCACGGACATACTGGAATCGCTGGTACTGCGTGAGCGTGATAGGTCCGGCATACCCCTCGCCCTGCATCTTGCGCGGCGGATATTTTACGTATGTGCTCATCAGGTCCTTAATGGCTGCGTTGAATGCCACAAGTGTCCAGGAGTGTTCCGTGAAGTTGTTCATGAAGATGTCGTAACGCTCCTGAGGATCCTGATAGAGGTCGAAGATCTGAGGAACTGTCGCAACATAACTCTCCGGTCCCTTCCAGCCGAGATTCGAGTCGACAGCAAGGCCGCCGGTCGTCTGCCCGTCGTCGCCGCGTAGATTGAATTCTGCCTTGAAGCGGCCGAGGCGGACGGCACCTGGAGTGAGTTCGTTCTCTGTGAAATAAAACCATTCGTTGCGGCCGGACTTGCCAGTTCCAAACAGCACCGGTGTCATGTCGTAGCTGTCGAAAACGATTGGTTTGCCTTCACGATCGTTCTTCGGTAGCGAAACACCGGCGAGCTTCGCGAACGTCGACATGAAATCGAGGCCGCCCAGAATGTCGAAGTTGCGCTGCTGGGGCTTGATCGTGCCGGGCCACCACGCAATGCATGGCACGCGGGAGCCGCCTTCGCGGTCGGTGCCTTTGGTGCCACGGAACGGCGTGTAACCGGCATCCGGATACACGTCCTGCCAGGCACCGTTATCCGTTGTGAAGATCACGAGCGTGTTCTTGTCGAGTCCTTTCTCCCGCAACTTGTCGAGGATGCGTCCAACACGTGCGTCAAGCTCGACAAGCGAGTCCGCGAACTTGGTCTTGGCCAGAGACTTGCCAACATAGTCAGGCTCGGGGAGGTTTGGCTGGTGAAGCTTCATGAAATTGACGTTCAACAGAAAGGGTTGCCCCTTGGCCGCAGCTTCATCAATATCATCAAGTGACGCTTTTTCGATGTACTTGTCGAGAAACGGGATTCCGACCACGCCCTGCTGTGGCGTATCGACGTACTCGCCATTTACCTTGAACTCCTCGTGCGCCTTCTCGCCGGCTTTGCCCGAAAGCATTCCCGTGGTTACCTTCGCAAACATCTCTCGGGTCTGCTGGTCCATGTCTGGGAACCACTTGGGATCGGAGTATGTATAGGCATTCAGGTGATAAAGGCCGACGTATTTCATGTCGTCGTAACCTTGAGCATTGGGCAGCGCATAGTCCGCTTCACCGAGGTGCCATTTCCCGGTGAAGTAGGTGTTGTAGTGAGCGGTCTTCAGAACAGATGCGATGGTCCATTCCGCCGCCGGAAGGCCACCACCCTGGCCCTGGAATGCGACTGTCGTCATGCCGCTACGGTTTGGATTCCGTCCCGTCTGTATGGCGGCTCGCCCCGGAGTGCAACTTGGCTGACCGTAAAAGTCGAAGAAGGTAATGCCCTCGTCAGCCATGCGGTCGAGATTGGGAGTAGGGGCACCGCGGCCCTCACCACCGCCATAGGCGCCCAGGTCACCCCACCCCACGTCGTCGGCGACGATCAGAACGATGTTTGGATGCGCGGATTGCTGCGTATTGGTCTGCGCCTGACCGTTCACGGCCAATGCAAGCAGCCCCACCGCTGCAAGGGTGAACGGAGCCCGCGCGACAGGTTTCGCAATTTGGACAAGGCGATGCAAACGCGGCATACGATTCCCCTGAAAATCTTTGAACGTTGGCCCGACCTCATCTCGTGAGCAACGTGGCGCACCGGTCAGGACTTCGACACGAGAGGGGATCGAATCCGCGTCATGCGCAATCCTTCCCATCAAAGTGACTCGTGAATAGTTTTCTCCGAAAACGTTCCAGAGACTATTGGGGTTAGGTGCAAATCGATTGCCCCTTGGGGAAATATTTGTCCCCATTTAATTTGATAGTGTCTTGCGTGATGATGATTCTAGCGGCGTGAGACTTAAGAGTTCCATCGGCGAGCAAATTGGGAATGACCGCAATGAGTTTAGAAGCCGACGTAAGCCCGCATGGGTGCGGCCGACCGGTATGGGTCGACTCCGGGCAGTAGCATCGGACGAAACTCGCGCAAGAAGGGGCGCTGGCTGCGATCATCGTTTCGACATTGGTGCGACTACTGGGCACCGGTTACCGGCCATAAAGCCTGACCTCAGTGTTGCGTCGTACTCATTCGTTTCGAAGCCTGTCTTTGTCGGGGGACTTTTCGCGAGATCACATATGCGAGCATGTATCGAAGAGCCCGGAGAACGGAAGGGTCGGAGTGTCTGACACACGCGCATGACCCGGGACGGCGGCCCGCAAAGGTAACGCGGATCGGAGCGTTTCCATTACGAAGACATCACCTCGATTTCACGCCCTGCAATATTGATCGATTTATCCTGAAGAATAAGTGCGCCCTACTTCACAGGGTGCGAATCTTTTTCATTAGAGCTGGGTAATGGGTTGTACAAACGTAAAAGCGGCTGCTTCAAATGAATTCGCGGTTTCCGGGTCGTCTGCGAGCGAAAGCTCGTTACATACAGTAGCTCAATCGAGGAGAGACAGCGGAGTCGGCGCATCCCCGCTTACGACAGCTTACGGATACATCGGCCCAGCCGAAGAAGTCTTGCAACTTGTGAGGGTGAGCCGTGCGCTGACCGAAATCAGTACGGCGCGTTTGTCCATGATGATGACGCGTGCGTGGCGTGCTTTACTGTGTTCCGATCGAGGAGGGGCGCGAGCGCCCACGGAAGAACTTGCATTTTCACTCGGCGACCTGCCGTTTGACGAACGCTGCCAGAAGCGCTGGGAGATCGCGATATTGCAAGCTGGCAGCATGGTTCTAAGGGACGATTGCGCGGGCGCGTTGCCGCTCGTCATATCCGCGATGCGCCACTGCCTGGACGAATCGCTCGCCAATATTGCCCGCACAATCTGCCGATATGCGTACTGGAAGCTCGGTGATCTGGAGCAATCCATGTCGGTCGGAATAGCTACTGCCAGCGTCCCGCCAACACACCTGCAAAAAATAGCGACCGTGCTGGATCTGTCGTTGGTGGCTGCCGTGGAAATGGACCAGTTGCGTTTCTCCTCGTCCCGTGTCCTGGCCGACGATGCCATCAACCTGTGCGAGGCAGGAGAGGGGCTTGCACTGTCAGCGGCGACACTGTCGGGCGCGATCATCGGACAGCTTCTTTATGAAGAAGGCTCTATCGACGAGGCGTATGGGTGGCTTTCCCAGCGTCTCGCTCAAATTCGTAACAGTGGAAGTATCGAGAGTGCCGTGCGCGCTTATCCGACGCTCGCCAAAATCGCGGCGTCGCGTGGCGAGAGAGATGCTGCACGCCTGCTTCTGGAGGAAGCGGAAGCGCTCGGGTGGCGGCACGGCTGGACAAGGCTGGTAGCAGCAAGCCTGGACGGGCAGATCGCTCTGCTTGTCGAGCGTCGCGCGATCCGTGCAGCAAATATCCTTCTCGCGCGGCTCGCTGCGTTGGATCATGCAAACGGTTCGGCGCCCAACCGCGGGGGTGGATGGATTTCGCGCTACGTCGTGTCTGCTCGCGCCAGAGTAGGTGTCGTATCGCGCGCAAGCGTCAGCGATGTTTCTGCATTGCGCCAATTGCATCACGAAGCCGTCTGCCGGCATGACCTGTATCTCGCGGTGCAGGTTTCGGTGCGCCTGATCGATGCGCTCCTTGCCATCGGCGAGCAGCAGGACGCTGCCTGCATGCTGTTGCGGACCCTGAACCTTGGCGCGGACGTGGGACTTCATCAGACCTTTGTCGATAGCGGTCCACGAGTTGGGAAATTGATGAGGCAGATTCACCGTGGCGACTTTCCCGGCAATGCTGAAGCGCGTGAGTTGCTGCCCTATCTCAGACGTCTGTTGCCGCGACCCCGGGGCGTCCCGGGCTTCCATGGCGTAAAAGCGACATGCCGGCTGAAAGTACGAGGGGGCACGCTCAGCGAGCGGGAGTGTACTATTCTGATACTGATGAGTCAGGGCATGTCGAACAAGCAGATTGCCCGTCGACTCTGTATTACTGCCGAGACGGTCAAGTCGCACGCCAAAAAACTTTTTGTCAAGCTCGCCGCAAAGAATCGGACTGAGGCGGTAGCTCGCGCAACCCATCAGGGTCTGATTCAGGCATCAGGAGCGAAGTTGGAATGAACGCTGTGCCGGGCACGCGCTCCTCCTATCGTTTCGCAGACTTTCGTCTCGATACGACGAATGAATGTCTATGGAGGGAGCGCTCCGGCGCGACGCCTGAGCGCATTGACCTCGCGCGCAAGACGTTCGCGGTGCTGCGGCAACTCCTTGAAAATCGCCATCTGCTCATTACTCATGATGCGCTGCTTGAAGCGGTGTGGCCAAATGTGCATGTGCAGCATGAAGTCGTGAAGGCGCAAATTAGAATGATTCGGGCCCTTCTTGACGATAATGCGAAGCAACCGCGCTTCATCGAAACGGTACGCGGTCGCGGATACCGGTTTATAGCCCCTCTGCAGCTTCATGCCATCAAGAAGCCGGTAGACGCGAGTGATCCGTGCGCGACCCGGTTTGTGGGGCGTGCCCGCGAAATGGCGCAATTGGCGGCCGCCATGAAGCAGGTCCGATCCGGGACCAGCCAACTGGTCGTCGTTACCGGAGAACCAGGAATCGGCAAGAGTGCACTGCTCAAGGCGTTCTCGACAGCCGAGATCTCCGGCCCCGATGATGCATGGCTCGCCGAGGGAAGTTGTATCGAAGGCTATGGCGGCAGGGAGCCGTACTATCCCGTCTTGCAGGCGCTCAAGCATCTTTGCGAAGGGCATCGCGGCAGTGAAGTCCTGAGAGCGCTGATCACGATTGCCCCTACGTGGGCGTTGGAACTGCCAGGTCAGATAACGAACGATGACCGCGAGGTCATGCAACGACAGATTGTCGGCGCGTCGCGTGAACGCATGCTGCGTGAAATTTGCGGCTTGCTCTCGTCCATCACGCAGACACAACCACTGGTTCTCATTTTCGAAGACGTTCATTGGGCCGACTACTCAACCGTTGATTTGCTTGCCGCAATCGCGCGTCAATTGCGAACGCTCCGACTGATGGTGATTGTCACTTATCGTCCCGACGAAGCGGCGATGGCCCACCATCCCATTGAAGACCTGAGTCGTGAGCTTTTCCTCCGGGACCTATGTCTGTGTCTTGCACTAGATCCTCTAACCGTCGAAGCGGTGAGGACGTTGCTCTCAGAGAGCGATTCTTCCGATCCGGTTGAGGAAGAACTGGCATATCTGATCGCGCAACGTTGTAGCGGCAATCCACTTTTTATGCGGGCTATCTTCGCGGACCTTGTCGAGCGCAACATGCTCCGGAAGACGGCGACAGGCTGGCGCGCATCCGTTTCATTGACAGAGATCGCAGAGGTGGCGCCGCGCTCGATCATGCAGACGCTGGAAGGGAGAATCCGACGGCTCGGTAACGATGAGCGAAACCTGCTTGAGACCGCGAGCGTCGCGGGGGCGCGGTTTTCAGGGGCGATTGCGGCTGGCCCCGCGAACTTGTCCATGGAACGTTTTGATGATCTATGCGGTCAACTGGCCCGCAATCAATATTTCATTCAAGACTGCGGAGCGGGGCGATTGCCTGATGACAGCGCGGTGGCGCAGTACCGTTTCGATCACGCTCTTGTTCGCACCGCGTTCTACGATCGTCAGGGACTGACGCGTCGTGCACGATTGCATCGGCAAATTGCCGAGCGAATCGAGGCAATCTACCCGGCGGACCAGAGGCAGGACGTCGCGTATGAACTGGGGCAACATTTCGCTGAGGCGAGAGACTGGCTCAAGGCAATTGATAATTTAAGCATCGCGCTTCAAACGGCAAGGGTCCGGTTTGCCTATCGCGATTCGCAGTTGATTCTCGATCTTGCCATGTCGCTCTGCGAAAAGTTGCCAGCCGAACTGCGGGCAGTCAAACGTATTGAGTTTGCGGGGACACGTGCGGCTCTTTATTCCGCCGCGTACGATCCGCGCGCCGAGGCCGCATGGGCGGAACTCGAACGTCAGGCAAGTGCGCTCGGATTACCTGATGTGCGACTGCGCGCCATGCTTGGCCTCGCTCACGTGCTAGGCCGCAGCGACCGGGAGCATTGCGTTGAAGTGCTCGATAACGTCCTCGCGTTGTGCGCATCGAACACCGACGCGCGCGTCAGTGCCTACGTCCGCGTGTGCGCTTCTGTCAGGCGGCTCTGGGCGAGCGGCTGGTCAAACGAGGATCTGGCCAGGTGTGAGGCGGCAATCGACAGCTTGCGCACGATGGGCGATCCGCTTGTCATGGCTGAAGCGAACATGGAATACAGCATCGTGTGTGTGATTTCCACGCGCTACCGGGAAGCGCTCGAAATTGCACGGATCAACTACGGTGTTTTGTTTGAACACGCGGTTCAATATCCGGGCTTCGATCTGGCTAGATCAACGTGGATGATGAGGCTAGGCACTCCGTGGTCACAGCTTTATCTCGGCGATATTGGCGATGCGATCGCGTCGTTCGATCATGGCATTGCTTCGTTCCGCGACAACGGTGATTATTTTTCGGCGCGAACCCTTGAGGTCTACCGAGGGTGGCTGCTCGTCCACACGATGGACTACGAGTTGATCATTGAAATGTACGACCGATTCGTTCCGGTCGTGGACGTTGTCGCTGAAGACGCAGAGCTGGATCCGGGCGCGCTGCTGCCCGCGCAACACCAGACATGTATTGTGCTGGCCGGACTTGCATACATTGGAGTCGGTGATGGCAAGCGTGCAGAGTCATTGCTGGCTGAAGCGGAACGGCAAATGAACCTCAAGCCGACTATCTTCGACTGGTATTGGCGTTTGGCGATCGAATGGGGTGCGGTCGAGGCAGCGATGTTGAACAAGGATCACCAATCTGCGAGTTTGCGCACGCAAGCGCTTTTGAAGCTCGCCCTCGCCACCGAGGACCGAACGTGGCAAGCGTTCGCGTGGGAGGTTGCGGCACGCGAGGCGAACCAGCGCGACGATCCGCGTACTGCACTCGAAAGCATCAACGCGGCGTTTCGCGTCGCGGATGGATTTGATACCCCACTCGCCGACTGGCGACTGCATCGAACTGCCGTCGCTATTTATCGGGCACTCTCCGACACCGAACAAGCCGAGCTGCATCAGCACTATCTCGCATCGACGCTTGGGCAGTTGACCGACTCGCTGCCTCGCGACGCAGAGTTAGGGCAACGACTACGCGCGATAGGCGATAGCTGACGCCGTGCGCCGACGTCAGCGAATGCTGGTGCGAGCCAACCCAACTGATTGCCTGTTCCAGATCAAGACTCAGCTACGCCTTAATTGGCGAGCGGCACTGACTGACCAGGCCGCTTGCCAACGAGCATGCAGTGACGCAGTCAACTCAGAAGTTTTCTCGCAACATTTCGAAAACGTCCGCACCGCGGCCATGAAGGATTGCACGTGCAGAGTAGAGCGCCATCCCGACGACAGGTTTCATCTCTACAAAAGGTGGCTTTACCAGTTCGAGTGGATTGACGAGAACATTGAGCAATGCCGGCCCAGGTTGCGCGAGCCATTCCTCTACTGCCTCTTCAAGTTCGGAAGCATTTTTCACAGTCCGTCCCCACAGACCGATAGCCTCCGCGACTTTCCCAAAGTCGGGGTTCTTGAGATGCGTGAAGGTGTCGAGCATGCCTTCAGACTTCTGCTCAATTTCAACGAATCCCAATTTGCTATTGTCGTACACCGCGATCTTGATCGGCACGTCTTCCTGAATGGTCGTGAGGAGTTCGCCAAACAACATCGACAAGCCGCCGTCACCGCATAGCGCGATAACCTGCCGGTGCGGCGCTGCCTTCTTGAGGCCCATCGCACTCGAAAGCGCTGTCGCCATTGTGCCGTGAAGAAGACTGCCGAAAATTCGCCGCTTGCCGTTCGTGGACATGACCTTATGCGCCCACACGATGGGCGTGCCATCGTCTCCGGCGATCAAGGCATCTGCATCGGCGTATCGATCAATGACCGAGGTCAGATACGAGCCAGGAATCGTATCGTCGTGGCCAGGGACGAGATGCTCGTTCCACGAAGCCATGACGCGCCGAAAGCGCTCGACGTAGTGATTGAGAAACGACGCATCGCTTTTCGGCTCAAGATGAGGCAGAAGTGCCTGCAAGGTGGGCTTTACATCACCCACCGCGCCAACAGTGACATGATGGCGCCGTCCAAGGTGAGTCGGGTCAATGTCGATTTGAACGATGTTGGCATTGTCAGGATAGAACTGCCGCCAGGCGAAGTCCGCGCCCAGCAGCAATAGCGTATCGCAGTCAAGGAGTGCATGGTAGCCCGCTTCGTTGCCTAGAATGCCTGTCATCCCGACGTTATAGGGATTGTCGTGCTCAAGGAAACTTTTTCCCCGCGTCGTATGGGCCATGGGTGCCTTGAGAAGCCCGGCAACTGCCTTGATTTCTTCGAGCGCTCCTTCACAACCTGAGCCAGCATAGATTGCAACTTTGGTGCCCGCGTTCAGGATTTCGGCAATGCGCTGAATCTCTTCGTCGTTAGGGCGGATGGTTGGATGGCTGTGCTGCACGCGGTACGGATAGTCTTCGCGGACTTCGCCGTGCGAAATATCAACGGGGACGATCAATACCGCAACGCCACGCCTGGCGAGTGCAGCCTGACATGCCATGACGGTTTTCTTTCGCGCCTGTTCCGGTGTCAGGATCATGTCACAAAAAACAGAGCATTCCTTGAAGACCGACTTGAAATCGACCTCCTGGATGAATTCAAAGCCCATCTCCGCCATCGCAACCTGAGTCGCAATCAAAACAATAGGTGACCGGTTGCGATTCGCCTCATAGAGTCCATTGATGAAATGCAGGCTGCCAGGTCCGCAGCTACCCGCGCAGGCAGTCAGTTTGCCTGTCAGGAGTGCCTCTGCGCTCGCAGCGAACGCACCTGCCTCTTCATGACGCACATGAACCCAGTCGATTGAACTCTTGTCGAGGTTTTCGGCAATGAGGTTCATCGTATCGCCGACGATGCCGTAGCAGCGCTCTACGCCGGCCTGTTCCAGCACTTCAACGACGATCTCTGCGACTTTCTTTCCCATGAGTCACTCCGGGCGAGGGGATTAATCGGTGATGTTAAAAGCAGAGTTTGTCGCGGCTCGATGTTCCGTCGCTCCGCCCTCTGCGGTACCTTCAAAAGTGGAGCATTAGTATGGTTCGAACAGCCCGGTGCCGGTATCCCTCCGTTGGGGGAGTGATGGGCTAATGCGTGCTCAATGCGTGCGAGGTCCAGGTGTCGCGGCGCACGATTCCCAGCGCTTAAAAGGGACGACAGACGAACAATGATTTTCTGCGTATACATCGCATTACAGAATATTCGCGCAGTGAAAATATTCGGAGACTATTAGAACAACGAGGCCTTTCGCACGGAGTGCCAGTCGGAGAGCGCCAAAGACTTGATATTTTCGGCCACTACCTTTTCGCTCTTCCCCGATCGGGGGATGGAGCGGCTCCTCGAGGTGACGCACACTGTAGCCCCTGTCAAGGCTCCTATATCCCGTCGATTTGTGCGTGAGATTTCCCGATTGTTAGCTATGCATTGGCATCGTGCAGCAATGACCGGATTAGCCGCGCTTTGGCGATTTCTACGAGAAGCATTGGTTAACCAGAAAAGGAATCGGCGGTCATGCACATCTTTGATGCCTTGGATCTTGCAAGGCTGCAGTTCGCGTTCACCGTATCCGTCCACATCGTTTTCCCGGCGATCAGTATCGGTATGGCCAGTTTTCTTGCGGTGCTGGAGGCGCTTTGGCTCTTTACTGGCGACCGTACCTACCGCCAGATGTTCGTGTTCTGGTCAGGCATTTTTGCGGTCGGTTTTGGAATGGGCGTGGTATCCGGCGTGGTCATGGCATATGAATTTGGCACGAACTGGAGTGGCTTTTCCACGGTGGCCGGCAACGTCACTGGCCCGCTGCTGACTTACGAGGTACTGACCGCATTCTTTCTCGAAGCAGGATTTCTTGGCGTGATGCTGTTCGGCTGGCGACGGGTGAGCCCGCTTTCGCATTTCTTTGCAACGCTCATGGTCGCCTTGGGTACGTTGATCTCGACGTTCTGGATCCTTGCCTCTAACAGTTTCATGCAAACGCCGCAAGGTTACGCTGTCGAGAGAGGGCGGATCGTTCCCGTGGATTGGTTCAAGATCATTTTTAACCCATCGTTTCCGTTTCGACTCGCGCATATGACAGTCGCCGCGTTCATCGTCGCGGCGTTTATCGTCGCCGCATGCAGTGCGTGGCATCTGCTGCAGGGCCGGCGCGAAGCACCCATCACGCGCAGTTTCTCCATGGCGTTGTGGATACTGTTGCTGCTTGCACCAATCCAGATTTTCATTGGCGACGCGCATGGTCTCAATACACGCCAGTATCAACCTGCGAAGATTGCCGCTATCGAGGGCCTGTGGGTAACGGAGAAAGGCGGTACCTCGTTAAACCTGGTGGGACTACCCGACATGAACGCGGAAGTCACACGTTACGCAGTCCGGATACCGCACCTTGGCAGCCTCGTCCTGACACATAGTTGGACTGGTGAAATTCGCGGGTTGAAAGACTTCCCACCGCAAGACAGGCCCTTTTCGCCGATCATCTTCTGGACGTTTCGAATCATGGCGGGTCTAGGCATGCTGATGGTGCTGACAGCGCTACTCGGGCTGCTGCTGCGGGTTCGTGGGGACCTGTACACAGCACGCTGGTATCACCGCCTCGTGCTGTGCATGGGGCCGTCTGGTCTCATCGCGCTGCTGGCAGGTTGGATCACGACAGAGGTAGGCCGACAGCCGTGGACTGTGTACGGCGTGCTACGTACTGCGGACTCGCTTGCACCGATCAATGCAGTGCAGGCAGGCGTCTCACTGCTGATCTTCGTCATTGTCTACTTTCTGGTGTTCGGAACGGGTGTCTTCTACATGCTACGAATGATGAGTCGCGGGCCGGACGTTCACTTCAACGAAAACGGGCAGCACGGGCATCCACTCCTGAACAACCGCGCGCTCGACGCGCTCAAGGCGGAGTGACGCTATGCACATCGATCTCCCCGTAATCTGGGCAGCTATCATCGGGCTGGGGGTATTCATCTACGTGATGCTGGACGGCTTCGATCTGGGGATAGGACTGCTCTTTCCGTTCGTTGCGACGAAGCGTGATCGCGATCTGATGATGAGCACCATCGCACCGGTATGGGACGGTAACGAGACCTTTCTGGTGCTCGGCGGTGCTGGACTTTACGGCGCTTTTCCCGTCGTCTATTCAACGCTGTTGCCTGCAAATTATCTGCCCCTTGTCCTGATGGTCGTTGGCCTGATCTTTCGCGGGGCATCGTTCGAGCTGCGCGCCAGATCCGTACACAGTCAACGGGCCTGGGATGTCGCGTTCATGGGCGGTTCGGCACTAGCTGCGTCGTGCCAGGGCATCGTGCTCGGGTCGCTCCTTCAAGGCATCCGGGTCATCAACGGCCGTTTTGCGGGCGGCCCGTTCGACTGGCTTTCGCCATTCAGTCTTTTTTGCGGCATTGGCGTGGTGGTGACTTACGCCACGCTCGGTTGCGGCTGGCTCATTCTCAAGACGGAAGGCGGTCTGCAACGTAGCATGCGCTCGCTCATGCGTGTGCTTGCCTGGGTACTGTTCGGCGTAGTTGGCATAGTCAGCTTGTGGACGGTGCTGAGTTTGCCCTCTATTGCACACCGCTGGTTCAATACGAGCCATCCAGGCTGGTTCCTGCCGGTTCCTCTGCTGGTATTGGCGTGTGTGTGCGGCATCCTGTGGTCTGTGAAACGGCGCCACGAAGCAATGCCGTTCACGCTAACCCTAGCGTTGTGTTTTCTCGGCTATAGCGGGCTCTTGATCAGCATCTGGCCGACCATCATTCCCCCTGCGCTGACAATCTGGGATGCCTCATCGAGTCACGCGAGCCAGCTATTCGCGCTCGTCGGCACGGTCATCGTTTTGCCGGTAGTTCTTGTGTACAACGCAATGCAATATCGTGTTTTCAAGGGCAAGGTGAAAAACAGTGACTCCGCATATCACTAGATATTGATTCATGAACGGAAGCTTCCTGTTAGCCAGCTATCTTCCGTCACCAATGCCATGCTGAAAAATACATCTTGCAGAACCGTGGGGATCGCCAGAGAGATCGCGTGGTTTCTCTGGTTGTGGTTGCTGGGGGTTGGGTGCACCGGACTGGTCGTCCTCCCGTTTCATCTCCTCGTTAGCTGGGAGATACATCGATTCCATTGACTCCAGCCAACCCCGGTTAGCTGGCCAGTCACTGCAAATATTTTTACCAGAAAGTCGTATCTCCTCAATCACCATAATTTTATGGATATCTGCTATGTCCATCGAAAAAATACTCTATCGAGCGCACGCTCATGTAACGGGTGGTCGCGACGGCCACGCAGTCGTTCCGGAGAGTCATCTAGCGCTTAGCCTGACCACACCCAAAGAGCTCGGAGGAAGGGGCGGTGACGGCGCTAACCCGGAGCAATTGTTTGCAGCGGGCTATAGCGCATGCTTTATCGGTGCGATGAAAGCCGTGGCGGCGCGTGAGAGGCTTCTTCTTCCTCCCGATGTATCGATTGACGGGAGCGTCGGTATTGGTGCAATTGCACAAGGACTCGGGATCGAAGTCGAGTTGAAGATTTCCCTGCCGGGGATGGATCGGGAGGCAGCCCGGGATCTGATCAACAAGGCGCATGCTGTTTGCCCTTACTCGAATGCAACGCGCAACAACATTGACGTCACGTTGTTGCTCGTCTGATCGGGACCAGATCCGATCAATGCGTTGATGTTGTCAGATTGAACGCGAAGTCATAAAAAAACATGCTGCGTCGGTTTAGGCGCAGTCAAACCGGAATTACATTATGGATATGGGAATCAAAGGAAAAACCGCATTGGTTTGCGGCGCGAGCGCTGGACTCGGTCGCGGCTGTGCGGATGCATTGGCCGCCGAAGGCGTCAACCTCGTTATCGTGGCTCGCACTCCGCCAAAGCTGGAGGAGGCAGCCGCAACCCTTCGTGCGCAGCACGGCGTCACGGTTCAGACGGTGGCCTGCGATATCACCACGGCTGAGGGACGCTCTGCTGCGCTGCATGCGTGTCCGCAGATCGACATTCTTGTCTCGAACGCAGGCGGCCCACCGCCCGGTGACTTTCGCAGTTTCACTGTCGATGACTGGAATCGCGCGCTGAACAGCAACATGCTGACGCCGATCGAATTGATCCGCGCGGTCATCGACGGCATGATCTCGCGCGGATTCGGCCGGATCGTCAACATTACCAGTTCAGCGGTCAAGGCTCCAATCGATGCGCTGTGTCTGTCAAACGGCGCCCGTTCCGGACTAACGGGATTTGCGGCTGGCCTCGCGAGAAGAGTCGCTTCTCACAACGTGACGGTCAACAATCTGCTGCCCGGTGGCTTTGATACGGATCGCACGAGGGCCAACGTGACCGCGCTGGCAAAAGAGGCAAACCAGAGTGTGGTAGAAGCGATGGCACACGAGATGCGAAAGGTCCCCGCTGGACGACTTGGCACGGCCCAGGAATTCGGTGCAGCGTGTGCGTTTCTTTGTAGCACGCACGCCGGCTTCATCACGGGGCAAAACCTGTTGATTGATGGCGGAGCCTATCCGGGAACGTTCTAGGAAAGCGGACACGATCAATCAGTGCAAATGCTTGTGGGAAAGTGCGAGGTAATGAACGATAGCTTGAATGACAAGCGGTGGAGGGAAGTGGTCAGGTTGCTGGCGGCGAGTTCGTCGGCCCGAGGCAATGCGGACGTGCACTCGCAATGCACTTCCTCGATACAGCACCGTCGGCTTCAGGCTCCGATACGGGATTCCACCCGCGTTGAAGTACAGGAGAGAATCTCTTCAACCTCGATCGTGATCAGCCTGGCCGACGCAACCTCGGGAAGGTATAGCGACGAGATCTGGCACTTACGTATGGCGCGACGAAAGGGGGTGTGTTCGTTAAGTGGCGAACCCTTTCTCTCTGGAGCCGCAATTTATCGTCGGAATATGCGGTTGGGCAAGCTAGCCACGGCTGAACACGCTATCTTGGCAACCACGATCGCGCGATTGGAAGTTGCGCAACCTGTGTTGACGGCGCCGGATGGCTGAAAGCGGAGTCTGTAAATTTTTCGAGCGGGCGACCTGTTGAGCGGTCGTCTGTCGGTCTGAACTGCGCGAACCACGCAATGAACAATTTGCGCAGGGACAGACCTGAATGCACCGAGCGGGATTGTCATCTGTCAATCCCGCTCGCGTAGATGTCACTGCCGCTTCGCGTCAATGAAAAACATTGTCGTGGACCATTTCAAACAGCTTGTGATTATCCCTGTAGTCCACGTGCACACCGACCACGACCGGCCCAGGAATTTCAAGCGCTCTCTTCATCACCGGCGCGATTTCATCAGCCGTACGAATCATGAGGCCTACGGCACCGAACGCTTCGGCATATTTGACGGTATCCACCGGGCCCAATTCGATCCCCGACGGCCGGCCATATTTTGCGACCTCTTGCACCGCCACCATGTTGTAACTACCGTCGATCATGACCAGATGCACGAGATTTGATTTCAGTCGCACCGCCGTTTCGAGTTCCATGCTTGAAAACAGGAATCCACCGTCGCCGGAAATTGAAATGACTTTTTCTGTCGGCCGCACGAGGGTTGCTGCAATCGCCCAGGGCAATGCAACTCCGAGTGTCTGCTGACCATTGGAAATCAGCACCTGACGCGACCTGAAGCTGTAGAGATGACGAGCGAACCAGAGATGGAACGAACCCATGTCGAGGCAGAGCGTGACATCGGGATCGAGCAGCTTTTGCAGTTCGTGAACGATCCTGAGCGGATGAACGGGTGTTCCGCCAAGTCGGGCCGCTTCCTCACCCAAGCGCGTACGTTCTTCCCTGATGGTCTGAAGGATTGACGACGTGACGGCCGATGGGCCTGGGCGTTTGACCAGTGTATTCAAGGCCGCAAGACTTTGCGCGATATCGCCGGTCAATTCGACGGTCGGGCTGTAATACGAATCCAGATCGGCGGGCAGTGCGTCGATGTGAATGATCTTCCGGTCACGGTTCTTGTTCCAGAGCGTGGGCCAATACTCGACCGGATCGTAGCCTACCGTGATGACCAGATCTGCGGCGTCCAGCAGCCGATCTGCCGGTTGATTGGCCAGTTGACCAACGCGCCCGCCGAAATCTTCCAGCAGGTGTGCGGCAATCGCCCCTGCGGCCTGAAATGTCCCCACCACCGGCAACTGATTCGCAGCGATTATCTCGCGTACTGCGTCCGCATTGGCAGGCTTGCTTGCCAGCAGGCCAAGGAGCACGACAGGCGTTTGCGCCGCGTTGATCAGCCGGGCAGCTTCTGAAATAGCGCCGCCATCCGCGGGGCCTTGACCTGCGAATGCAGGGGCGTTCAGCAATTTGCCTTCAGCTCGTGCCGACATGATGTCACGAGGCAGGCTGACGAACGCGGCGCCAGGACGCCCAGACTCTGCCGCGCGGAAGGCATTGCTGACCACCTCGGCGACCGCTTGCGGCGCGCCCACTGAGGCGCTGTACTTGGTAACCGGCTTGCAGATGGATACCGAGTCCATGGTCTGGTGAAGATGTTTTAGCGCTTCGCCCGTGGCAACTGCGCCACCCAGCGCGACCACCGGATCGCCTTCGGAGTTCGCTGTCGCCAGCCCCGTCACAAGGTTCGATACACCTGGTCCAGACGTTGCGATGCATACGCCGGCTTTCCCAGTCATGCGACCAATTCCACCGGCAATGAACGCGGCATTCTGTTCGTGCCTGCAGACGACCGTCTTTATCTTCGAGTCGACAAGCGTGTTGAAGACCGCGTCGATCTTCGCGCCAGGAATACCGAACACGTATTCGACGCCCTGGCTTTCAAGGGTCTGCACCACCAGGTCGGCGCCGATGCGAGACTTGTTGTCATTTTCGTTAGACATAAATTCACTCCTAATGAGCCTGTTCGGCATAAGCGAGTTCACCTGCGGAGTTCTTGCTCAGGTCCGCCTTGAGGAACGATTCGTTTTCGGGCAACGCGAGATGAAAGTCCGTGAGCGCTTCGATACGAAGCCGCATCGACGCAGTGGAGCAGCCAAGCAAATGGCCACCATGCTTGCGGTCTTCGGACAGGAAGTGAAAGTGGTACCCCGCGATGCTGAATGCACTCGAAAAACCCGGCGACCACAGTCCGACGAGCGTGCCACGGACTTCGCTGAGTTCGAACTCAGACTGCGCTTTCGCAGCGTCGATCAGGCGTCCTCCGCTTGCAGGTGGACTCACGGCGCGCATGCGGACATGATGAAAATCACCGTCGACACGCACCGCGTAGAAGATGTTGTTCGAGCTCCGATGTTCATCACAGCGCTGCGTCAACGCGTCGAGTGAAGCGGTCGGAGCGAGCTGAAGGTCGACATCGGGCTCGAAGCGAGTCACGACCGCGAAGGGGGCACGCGCATCCGCGTCAGCCTCCGATACCGTCCCATCGCCGCGAGCGCGGTAAATATGTCCGTCAAGCACGACCATCTCGCCGTCGAGATTCTCGAACGTACCCAAACCGAAATCGCCGTGTTCAAGGATGACTTCGGACGAGACGGCGCCCGTGTACACACCCTCGACCAACGCGCCAGAGGTCGAAACCTGAAAGAGCGTATGCAGGGGCGTATGAAAGTATTCTGCGAGCGCTGACGCGACAATGGACGATGCAGTCGTTCCAGTTCGTGTCACTTCATCTTTAAGCGCGCGGTCCAGAACGGTGGGAATGACCAGATTCAATTCAGGCATGAGTCGTCTCCTCCGTGACGTAGATCGGGCAAATGCGGGAAAGATTGAGCGGGCCCGCTGCATCGCACGTCGAGCAAGGCCCGGGATCGAAGCGGTCATACTGCGCCACTTTTCTGGTCAAGCCAATCACCTGGATGGGGGAGCGTCGTGCGCGGCTTGACGGAGTTACTGCGGGGGAGGCAGGAGGTTGTCGAGTTTTACGTCAGACATTTATGTCGCAACAAAGGGATTGCAGCGGCAGCCGTTGCTGGCTTGGGGATTCTCGCACGGGGGACATGGGTTGCAGTGTCGAGCCGTGTGTTGATTGGCTCGTCGCGTTGTTGTCAGATTGAGTGGTCGAGCCCATTGAAATGAATGTCGCTTACCCGGCCGGGCTGAGCGTCCAGCCAGTCGCCCGCGCACTACCTACGTATCTTGGCAGCGAACTGGAAGCGATCTCGTCTAGCGATGGATTTGCTACGGAACCGAATTCGGTGACGGGGCGAGTCATTGTGTGGCTGCTCACGTCGCCACTGTCAGTATTCTGACACTCTACCTACGTACGCATAGTCCAATCTGTCTGATGTCGCAAAGGATGTGTACGAACGATATAGATAGAAGATTCGACGTACGGCCGTTGTACGGTCGAGACCGGCCGTTAAATCAAGTTGATGTGGAGGACCGCAAAGGGTCGCGTGCAGAAGTTCGCGACCCTGAGCGGGATGCATCGCGCATCAACTGACGTGGACTTTCGGGTTCAGCCAACTATGGATATCGGCGATGTGTCGTAGCTCGTTGACAATCTGCCTATCAGCTCAACGGAAAATGCATTGCGTCTTTGTGATCCGAAAGTGCGGAGTCTACGTCGGGTTAAGCAGCAACCTGACCGCCGGCCTCAGTCGAGCAGACACATTGCGCACTTTGTGCTGTATGCCGAATATTCTAAGGATTTGCGTCGGGATGGGCTGCTTCGTACTCCTGCAGGCGGCTCGCATACATGGATGCCGCCTGTTTGTCGCCCGCGGCGCTATATAGTTCCCTAAGTTCATCCAACACGTCCGGGTTCGTTATTCCGGAGTCGTCGTATTCAGCAAGAAGCTGTTTCTGGATCACTAGCGCTTCGGCATTCCTGCCCAACAGGCGCAGCGTCCAGCCCACGGAGCACCATGCTTGTCGCGTCGCCTCTGCATCTCCAGCGCGGGCGCGCAGCGCAAGCGCAATGCGGAATTGGTCGAGTGCATCGTGGTGGCGTCCCAGATCGTTAAGCGCGCCCCCTATATTGTTGCGCAGTGAAGCCTCCCAATGCTGCGCCTTGCGATCTGAAGAGTTCGAGGCAAGTGTCAGCGCGCGATCATCCCAGCGCAATTGATCCGCTGGGGCGGTATCGACGAAGGCCATCATGTGCAGCGCATCCACGGCAAGGTCATCCAGATGCTCCCGGGAGGCGAGTCGAAACGCCTCAAGGTATTCATTACGCGCCGCGCTCAGCATTTCCGGCGTTGGGCCACCGGCGACCGGTACGGCAGAAGCGAGCGTGCGTCCTCGTTCCAGGTGGTAGCGTGTTTGCGCCTCGGGTGAGACATGATTCAAGCTGGGTTCCAGATCATCGAGGACCTGACGTGCCTGGGAAAACTGGCCGCGTAATCCGTAAGTCCGCGCAATTTGAGTCTTAAGAATGAATTTCTGGTTTGTATCGCCCCCCGCCATTGCAGCGCGGAAGTGCGCCTCGCTACGGGTTGGCGAACTCCAGTCCCAGATCTGATCCACATCTATCGGGGCGGCATGAAGCCCTTGGGGCATTCCGATCGCAACAAGGAACGCGAGGACGGTATAGCGCAGACCATATGTGTGAAACAGTCTCGTCGACGTGGCTGACCAAAGGGGTAGATTCTTGCGCAAGCCTTGCGTCATTTTGGTCTTGTTCATGGATCAAGGGTTTTCAGAGAGCCTGGATAGCCGGATAGAATATTTGGTATCAAAAAAAGTATGAAAATCTAAAGCATAATTCGAGGTTGAGCAAAGCTGCTTCGCAACTGAAGAGTAGTCCAGATCGGCAGGTGCTTGATGTCCGCTAACGAGAACGTGGAAAGGCTGGAACGGGTCGCGTGCTGTCGAACGCAGCCGCGCAAGGTGACGATGCGTATGCCAATTGCATAAGACCTTGCTGTGCCGGATATTCGGGGGCAAGTAGCCGTCCTACGACGTCATGGAAAGACGCCTAGCTGACCTTATGAGCGAGCAACATCGTTCGTGTATTTCGTGTTCCGTGCAGTACCGCGTCTCAAAGCGCTGGGCAAAAGCTGAACCTAGTACGGGCATGCGTTGACCCTTGGGGACGGCTACCGTGGGTGAGAAGCCGAGAAGTTGGGGCATGCTGGGGACGTACAAATAGATTTATACGCGGATGGCCTTTCCGTGCAATTCTATTTGTACGTCACGTTTTCATGAGTGTTGGCCTAGTAACTGGTGCGCCGGAGCAACTCGAATTGGGGAGCGAGTCTCGACATGAACGCCGATTCGAGGGCCCGTCCCACGCTCACGCGTTACTTTTTACCTTTCAGAGTGAACGGAGCGAGCAGCGACTGCACGTCGACCTGACGTCCTTGAAGCATCAGAATCCGCGCGTGCAACACGGTGTTCTCGAGCACAAGTTTGGCGGTGCTCAACAGATACATAGCGTGGATGTCGGTTACCGACAGACCGCCCTCGACGACATGATGCCGCTCAACCAGTGAGGTCATTACCAGCCGTCGCAATTCGTTCTCACCGAACGGCAGGTCTCCATAATCAATTGGGTCCTCTGCTTCCACTTCTAGCAGCATATCTACAAGCGTTTCGGTGCTCACTTCCATAGGGCTCCCTTGGCGTGTCGACTGGCTTGACGATACTGTCGTTTCAGCGCTTCCAGCGTAACCGGTTCAGAACTTTCGGTCTAGCCTAATGCGCTGATCACGTTCGGCGAGACGGGTGCGCCGTCGTATGAGCAGGCGAGGGTCGCCCGATGAGTGCAACTAAGACGCGCTTTCGCGGGGGTCTGCTAGCAGGAGGGAAGCGTCGATTTCGAGCACACGAGCGATGCTCTCGACAGTCTCAATCGTTAGGTCCGGTGCACTGACCTCAATCAGCGACGCATAGTTTTTGGCAATCCCTGCTGCGGTTCCGAGGGCATCCTGCGACAAGCCTGCGGCCACGCGATAGTTCGCGATGTTTTTAGCGACAAGCTCGGGTAGGGACAATCTTTTTTTTAGCCGGCCATCGACGGGGCTCTCGGCAAGTAATTGGCTGGGGTTAATTTGGAAGCATTCTGCAAGCGTGTCGATTGTGCAAGCGAGCGTTGGAACTCTTGTTCTCAATTCGCCACAAGGTGTTCCGGCTCATTCCCGTCAGCTCCGACAGCTAAACGAGGGACAAGTCGTTCGCCAAGCGGACCGCCTTTACGGCTGTCGACAATCGACGCGTGGCGGGTTGTTTTGGGTTTGTCGCGCTTCGACTTCCCATCTGGTCTCGTGATGGTTACAAGCGCTGATGCAAGAGCGCCGCGGGCATCGCTGGACGCTCGCGGCGAATATGGGCGCAAAGGTCAGACCTGCCGCTGAATCGCAGGCAGGTTCTAAAAAGAAAGGCATGGAATATTACTGTGCAACGGGGTGTTTACGGAACACCCTAGTTTGATTTCAAACTTAAACTACCCCGTGGTCAGCAGGATTCACGCCTACCGCAAATAGAAACGCCCGCAAGGGATTAGCTTGCGGGCGTTTCACGAATTACGTTACGAATATGAAAGATTTCGAGGTTGCACGATTCTTACTAGGGATTCTGGCCGCCCCTTTGCCTTGCTTGATCGTCAGTTCTGGGCGGCATCTAGGCGAGCCGCCACGTTCTTGGTTTGCTCGATGAGTGCCATCGTATTGGTTTGATACTGGTACCACGTATTCAGACAGGCTACGTCGTTACAGTGCTTCTCCCGGAAATTCCACTGTCCGCGCATCCGATCTTTGAACGCATCCAAATCCGTCGGGGCAATTGCGCTTTTAGCTGTGGTAACCGCGTTAGTGAGTTTCACGTCTGCGGCAGCAAGTGCGGGCGTGTGACAAATCAGATACTCATTCTGAGAGTGGCTCTTAGCGCAGTCGAAACTCGTTCCATATACCTGATTCGGTGTTGTGTTCAAGTCCGTAGCAGGGTCTGCCGGTTGAGAAGCACTGGCCTGCGTGGGCTGTGCCTCTGTCGGTGTCGGAGCCGTTGCTTGCTGATCTTCTGCTGGCGTGGCATCTGCCACCGTCGCTACTTGTGAAGCCGCTTCCGCCGCATTGGCTTGCGGCTGCACGTCGCCCTGCTCGACCTTCGCAACAGGCGCGCTGTTAGTGCTCTCGGGATTGACTTGCTGTACCGCAGGCGTTGGCACAGTCGCGTCCGGAGTCGTAGATGATGTGGAATAGCTCGCAGACGGGCTAGTTGACATCGCCCCAATGAAAATCGCGAGTGCGCCACCCGACACAAGGATTAAAAGCCTTTCAGGCATCCGCGCACGTTCTGTCTTGCGTCCCGCGAGTCTCAGCGCTGAATCTTCGTTGCAATAGTTCACCTGCGGGAACAGGATGCACAGACTGCCGAAGTTGTAGATTCCAACCGGAATGAATGCCATCCACAACGCAGCTAAACCAACGCCAAGACTGTGGATATCGTTGTTGCGGAACACCATGACGACCGCCACCACTGTCAGGACTGCCATCAGGTAGTGAAAAATGAGCATGGTCCAGCGACGCAGGTACATCAAATGTGCACCCAAACTGCCTAGGAAGAACCAGAGCAAAAACGCAGCGAATCCAGAGCGGATTTGGGCTTGGTGGAGATTGCGATGGAAGGCGTGGTCCCCAATGGCTTGCGGAGTAATGTCGTTCATGGCTTCTATGTGATCCTCGGTTTATGGCTTTTTTTAATTGATTAAATGCACCTTACGACTCTGCCGTAATAACGGTAACGTGAGGCCAAATCTTGAGAGCTCACTTAACGAACCAACGCTGCGCCTACCGGCGAAGAAAGTTGCGACCAAAAAAGCTGTTGCCAAGAAGAGCGTAGGGGAAAAAATCGTGGCGGCAACGAAAAAGGGTGCGGCGAAAAAAGTTGCGACCAAGAAGGCGGTGGCAAAGAAGGTTGTCGCCAAGACGGTGGCTGCCAGTGCTGCTCCGGCAACTTCTGCTTGCAATGACCCTCGAACTTGAGGCAGAAGGGATAAGAGTCAACGCGGTCTCTCCGGGCTTTACGAAAACGAACCTCAACGGATTTGCGGGCACGGAGACAGTCGAGGACGGGGCGCGCGAGGCTGTGCGAGTCGCGCTGTTGAGTCCAGAAAGTCCCACAGGGACGTTCACGCGCCGGGAAGGTGAAACGATCCCTTGGTGACCAAAGCGTTGTGCTTTGTCGAAGGAGTCGATGGGGTAGGGCGGCCGATGACAATTTCGCGACGCATGTGCAGGCAGAGATGGTTGCGCCGCGTCGTGGGGCAAATTACGGCCACTTTGAGAAGTTCGACAGTTGCCCAGGAATGGTCGACAATCGGCATTCGGGGCCTGATCGGCCTTGTCACCATTCAACTATCGACGCCATGAGGTATGCATGTCCGAAGGAATGTTCGACCCGGCCAGACTGATCGTGCCACAAATCGACAAAGATAAGCTTATCGGATCGATGGTACGCATCATGCCAAAGACAATTCTTGTGATCGACATTGCGAACAGTAGCGAGGAAGCTGTTGCGCTCGCGCGCAATGAGTCATTACCGGACGGGTCCGAATGCTGGTACCGCTATTTCACTCTGGACGACGTGAAGAAGATTGACGATCCAGTATTTGCGATGGGGATGGTTCGACACGAGTTCGCCAAGCTCGTCCGACGCAATGCCGACTGGCCGGCGCGCATCGAATTGGATGGAGGGGGTAGCGGGTTCGCGATATCGCCGGACGGTTACGTGCTGACAAACTACCATCTTGTGACTGCAGAAGTGGCGAATTATCAGCGAGAGAACGGCGTCGAGACTGTCGAGACGTTGTGCAAATCTTTGAAGGCGCAGATTGCGCGGCGTGGATCGACCGGTGAATGGGAATGGCACGACGCAAAGTCTGTATGGCTCGTATCCAACCCTCCGCAAGCAAGGGCATTGCGCAAGACCGGTGAAAACATCAGCGAATTGCGGGAGGACACGGCGCTGCTGCGGATCGAGCCATCGCCCGAGGCATATCTGGCGCTGAGCGAACGGATCACGGCGCCGGGTGAGACCGTCTGGATGGCCGGATTCCCACTGCGAAGCGCGCGTGATACGCAAAAGCTGAACGAGCTCGACTATAAGGATGCTGACGGTTCGCTCCGGGTCTCGACTGGGAAAATTACAGCGGTGGATGGATCTGATTACTTTACAACTGACCTCGACGGTTCGATGGGGAACAGCGGCTCTCCGGTATTCGATTCAAGTGGACAGGTCATCGGAATGTTTTCGCGTGCTATCGGAGACGGCCCGCGAAATGCGTTCGAATACGGTTATACCGAGCGGGTTCATGTCACGACGCAACTCGCTATTGTTGGCCTTAATCTTTTGGCGGTTTTGAGCCAGCAGGATCAATAACGACTCGCACGGGGAGCCGCCACACGTGAAAAGATCATGCTGAAACTCTCCCCGTAATAAGGCGTAGATCATGCCAATTGCATCAGGCAAAACTCGGCCAATTTCAGACGGTCGTCCATGCAACTAGGCGGATGCCTGAAGGGCTGCTTTCCGTCAACGCTTGGTCGTTCGTCGGATCACGATCCCGAATAGGCAAATTTTCAGTAATTTCTGTCTTGACAGAAATTACTGAAGTCGATAGATTTGCCACATGGAACTCACACCTGTCGCTGAACGATTTATCCTGCATTGGGGCGAAATGGGCTCTCGGTGGGGCGTTAACCGCACCGTTGCGCAGATCCACGCTTTGCTCTATCTGCTCGGGCGACCGGTCGCCGCCGAGGAAATCGCCGACACACTGGGCGTCGCGCGTTCGAACGTAAGCACCAGCCTGAAGGAATTGCAGGCGTGGCGTCTTGCAAAAGTTGTTCACGTGATGGGCGACAGGCGCGACCACTTTGAAACATCAACCGACATCTGGGAATTGTTCAAGTTGATCGTCGAAGGGCGGCGTCAGCGCGAAATCGATCCAACGCTGACCATGCTGCGCGACAGCCTCATGGACCCTGGACTGGCGAAAGAAAGCAAGGACGTGGAGCAACGACTGTCTGACACGCTGGCGTTTCTGGAAACGCTGACGACCTGGTCCGACGAGATGTTGCGTCTGAAGCCCGATACGTTGATGAAGACATTGGGAGTGGGTGCGAAGATCAGCCGGGCAGTCAGGCGGAAGTCGAACTGATATTCAATGCGCGGGCCGACGGTCCGCTTTTTTTGGCCATCATATTTCTGTTTATACAGAACTAACAGTAAAGGAGAAAGAGGTGAAGACGATTCTGCTGATGGTTTTTCAGTTCGCGGGGCCCGTGCTGGTCGGGCTTTCGATAACGCACTATCTGCGCGCGGTGACAGTCCGGTTGCTAACCGACGTGTGCGGAACCGCCGACCGTGCGGAATTCTGGGCGAGGATTGCCGCGGTACTGATGGTGTGCATGCCACTTGCGCTCGTGCTGGTTGTCGCGACCAGCCCGATGAGATGCATGGCGAGTGATGTCGTATGCGAAGACGTCGTCGTTCGGCAAACCTTCCTTGCGACGCTGCTGGGCTCGCTGGTCTCCGTCGCGTCGGTAGCACTGGTAATCGGGCGATATCTCCCTCGCGCCAGAACTGCGGGCGAAGTGCAACCGGCCGTGGAGGCGACGTGAACGTTCTTATCTGCGGAGCGCATGGGTTCATCGGTGCCGCATTGTGTGAGCGGCTCGAAAAGAGTGGACATACGGTGATAAGAGGCGTGCGGCGTGCCGTCGCAAAGAATGAGTTAGAGGTCGACTACACCCGCGACCGCGAAGCCACGCAATGGGACGCATTGCTGCAAGGCGTCGATGCCGTGATTAACGCCGTGGGCATACTCATTGAAAATCGCCAGCATACCTTCGACGAGGTCCACACGAAAGCACCGATTGCTCTGTTCGATGCCTGCAGTCGACTGCGTATTCGGCGCGTCATCCAGATTTCCGCGCTTGGGGCGCAATGCGGCGCGACGCCATACTTTAAAAGCAAGCGTGCCGCGGACGACTACCTGCAATCTCTCTCTGTCAGTTCGTGGATCGTGAGGCCCGCGCTGGTGTATGGATCGTCGGGGGCGTCGGCTGCATTCTTTCGCATGCTCGCAAGTCTGCCTGTTCATCCGCTGCCTGCGGGTGGCCATCAACGACTTCGTCCGGTTCACGTGGACGATCTGACGGAAGCGGTTGAGTGCCTGCTCGAGACGGACGCCGGCGACCAGCGTGTGGTTGATGTGGTCGGCGGCGAAGAGGTTGAATACCGCGAAATGCTGTCAATCTATCGACGGTCGCTCGGTCTTGGCCGATTCTGCCAGATGTCGATTCCAGCCTGGTTGATTGGCGTCGGTGCCGCGTTGCTCAATCGCATACCCGGATCGATGCTGACCGGCGATACGTGGCGCATGCTGCAAGCAGGCAGCACTGCCGACGCTTCCGCGACGGCAACCTTACTCAAACGGCCGCCACGAAGCCTTCGCACGTTTATCGATAGAGATGCAGCAGACTTGCTTCATCGAGCGCTCAGTTCCTGGCGATGCATCCTGCTAAGGAGCGTGCTCTCATTCGTATGGATCTGGACGGCAGTGTCGAGCGTCTTTCTCTACCCTCGTGACGAGAGCTTCGCGTTGCTTACGCGCGCCTATTTGCAGGGGACCAATGCGATCGTGGCGTTCTGGCTGGCAGCGGCGATCGATTTTGTCTTTGGCGCCCTGACGATGGTCAAGCCGGGACGTTTGCTCTGGCTGTCACAAGCGGTATTGATCGTCACTTACTCGCTGATTATCGCTGTCACGATGCCCGAAATTCTGTGGCATCCGTTCGGCGCCGTTCTAAAAAACCTGCCCATTCTCGCCATTTTGCTGATTCTGTTCAGCGAGGATACGTCGCGATGAACCTCTATCTTGCGATCAAGACGCTTCACATTCTGTCTTCGGTGCTACTCGTTGGGACAGGCTTTGGATCCGCGTTCTACCTTTATTTCGCGCACCGCACCCGGTCGATTGCCGTGATCGCCCCGGTGACCAGACTGGTCGTACGCGCGGACTGGTGGTTCACCACGCCGGCCGGACTGTTTCAACCACTGTCCGGCTTCTGGCTGGCGCATGCTGCAGGATGGGCATGGAAGAGTCCGTGGATCGTTGCGGCGGTCGTCCTTTATGGTGTCGCTGGAATGTGCTGGTTACCCGTGGTGTGGCTGCAGATCGAGCTGACCAAGATGGCGCGCGTAGCGTCTGAAAGCCACCTGACCGAATTGCCCGAGCGCTACTGGCGATTCGCAAAATTGTGGGAGCGACTGGGCTACCCGGCTTTCTTGGCAATGGCGATGATCTATTTTCTGATGGTATTTAAACCTGCCTGATTTTCTGCTTACATCTGCGCCCAAGTCGCGCTTCAAACGCCGGCCACATAGCCGTCCGCTGTCACCTGAATGTCTGCGTTTACCATGAAAGCCGTCATTGGAGTTCGAAATGTATGGCTGACGGCAATGGGTCGAACTGTGCCCGTCACTGGTGGGCCCTGTTCGGCCAACAGCTGTCTGTCGTGAACGCCCATCCCCGGACACTCAGGTGGCCCGATCCGCTCTAACAGCGGACGTTTGCACTAACCGCGTTCGGCCCAGGTCGGAGAATCTTCAATTCATTCCCGCCTGGCGAAGGCTATGCCGCGATGTCCAGCTCACAGCCGCGCGAATAGCTGCTCGCAATTTATGCGAATCGGGAACGTCGCTGGCAGCGACGCCAAACAATCGAGTACATGTCAGTGACCAGGATCCGTCCGTCCAACTACGGCAGACCCCGCTTGGATTAGCGTTGCTTTCGGCGGTATGCTTATTTGCCAGACTTCCACAGTTGCGCAAATAGAACGCGTTTCCGAATCGGTTGTTACGGGGCACATACAATGACGAACATCGACGCAGCCAAGCTAACATTCGATCGCCTCCGCTCTGAGTGGGAAGAGCAACGCACCGAAATCGAGACCGAGCAAGACGCTCGATTTCGGATCATAAACGTTATGCTCACTGACGTTCTTGGATGGCCACCTAATCACGTACGGACTGAAAAGCACGTAGACGATGGTTACGTCGACTATCTTATGATCGAGGGCACCCGGAATCGGCTGGCAGTGGAAGCGAAAAGACAGAGCGTTTTGTTGATCGACACTCGTCTTCCGGGCAGGCAGGCATATAAAATCAAGGGTCCTGCCTTAAAAAGCGCTCGTTCCGGCATTGACCAGGTTGCGGCGTATTGTTCCGAGACAGGGGCTCCATTTTGCGCCTTGACTAACGGCTTCGAATGGATCGGACATTGGCCTTTTCGCGGAGATGGGCGACCAGCCTCGGACTACTCTGCAATCGTGTTTCCGAGTCTTGAGGCTATTGCTCAAGACTTCGCCGAGTTTTACGATCTTTTTTCGCGAGAAGGCGTGGCCCGAGATCTTTTCAAGCTGCGAATAAATGCAGCAGAAGGCCTAGCGTTAGCCCATCATGAACCGCTTCGGCCTTTGAGGGAGGCGAAATTTCTGCGCCGCCTTGAAAAGAACCCCCTCGCTCGCGAATTAAGCGAAGTGTTGAGTGGTTTTTTTAGCTCAATGAACGGCGAGGACGATCCTGAGATGCTTGCGTACTGTTTCGTGGAAAGTACGGAGAGCAGAGAGGCAGAATCAAATTTGCAGAAAATAGCTCAGAACATACTGCACAACATCGAACTCGTTAGCAATGATAGTGCGGGAAACCTTCAGGACGAAATAAGAGGTGCGGTTGAACTCGAGCGAAAAGAGTTTGTTCTCATTGTCGGCAATAAAGGTTCCGGCAAGTCTACATTTGTTGACAGGTTCTTCGGGCTTACATTAGATAGATCGCTCCGGAATAAATGCACTCTGCTGGCAGTGGATTTACGGGACAGCGATGGTCAAATCGAATCGATCCAACGCTGGCTCACCGAGCAGTTAATTATCAAGATTGAACAAGCACTTTTCCCCGGTGCCAATCTTAGCTATGAGCAACTGCAGGGAGTATTTCACAAGCAATATACTCGATGGGCCCAAGGAGAGTTTCGACATTTGCACGAATCCGATAAAATAGCATTTAAAATTAAATTTGGCGAATATGTCCACGATCTAAGAAGAAATTCTCCGGGCGAGTACCTTCAAGCATTTCTGGCTCATACGGTTTTTGCAAGGCAACAAATGCCCTGCTTGGTGTTCGATAATACAGACCACTTTAACCAGGAATTCCAAGAAGCGGTCTTTCAGTATGCGCAATCAATTTACAGGGCGATTTATTCGTTTATAATTTGCCCCGTTACGGATAGGACGATATGGCAGCTTTCCAAGCATGGGCCGATGCAGTCATATGAAACCAAATCGTTTTACCTCCCCGTTCCGTCGACGAAGGACGTACTTCAAAGGAGAGTCTCATTCTTAAAAGAAAAGCTTCTTTCTCCGTCAAAACAAAGGGATCAATATTTTCTATCTAAGGGCATCAGACTTTCGGTTAAAGACATGAGCGCGTTTGCCGCGTGCGTCGAGGAAGTTTTTATTAATACTGAATATGTTTCTAGAACTGTTAGTTGGTTATGCAACTATGATATTCGACGAGGATTGCAACTTTCAAAGCAAATTTTGACGTCGCCACAAATCCCTATTGATGATCTGGTAAAAACATACGTTTCCGGGCGGCGACTTACAATTCCAGAATTTAGGGTTAGGAAGGCGCTGTTTTTAGGTGATTACAATCAATTCAGGCAGGAGGATAGCGAATTCATTTTGGACGTATTCACTATGTTTCCGGATGCCATCGGGACGCCGTTTGCAAAACTCAGCATAATACAGGCGCTAAAGGACAAGCAGGCTCAGGCAGACTCCCCCGCGGATGCATACATGGAGATCGGAGATGTCGCCGCGTATTTGGAACCGATGGGCATGCCGCCAGCGATTACGCTACGTCATTTCCAATTTCTGATGGACTATCGTCTTGTTGAGCCCTACGACCCAACTGTCAACACTTCTGATTACTCTGTTCCCGTGAAAGTAACCCCCAGCGGGCTGATCCATCTGGAGTTCGCGTTGGCCGATGCGGCATATCTTGAGCATGTGGGATTAACAACCCCGGTGAGGGAGGATAAGAACGCGGACGAGATCCGGAACATGATGGCAAAGAAATGGAACACCAATGAGGCAGCGGAGCATTGGGACGAGTTAAAGAAGACCTTTGCTGAATGTATGCTTGAAGAGGACCTGCGCTACTGCGTTGTACCGGAACAGTTCGAAGGGCAGCGCTTTCTTCGCTCTTCCTTCCGCTCAAGATGGGTTCGCGAAGCGGCCCAGTAATTACTGAACAATGGTGATTGCCTAATAGCGCGAGGTTCGCCTGTGGAACGCATGACAGACGATCGCGAGAGCCCAACTGACGCGGCCGCCGGGAATGCTCCGGCTTCCCGCGCAGGGAGGCGACCGCGGGAATGTCTGTTGTACATTACAAGCGGCAGTTGCGGTCGCGATGAGACGACGGGCCGAAGTGGGTCGATCGGAGGCATTCGCCTCCACCGAGAATGGGTCAGTGTTGACGTAAAAACCTGATCTCGCTGAGTCGCTTGGCGTACGTGAGATAAGCGAAGGGTCGGATAGTTGTGGTATCCGACCCTTCGTTTCTGGACATTGGTTGACGGGTCAACAGATTTCGATCGCTACAGGCATATTTTTGACAGCATCACGGAAGTCAAGGCTGCCTAACACCGCCGCTGCCGCCGCCAGGCCCTACCCAGTGTCCGGTCGAGTTGCACGAACCATGTTGTCACCCATGACAAGCCGGCGCGGGGAGCGGATGGAACGCGCCGGCCCTAGAAGCGGCCGGCAGCCGTAGCCGCGAAGGGGAAAAACGCGGGACAGTACGCTTATGGCGGGGACACGCAATCGTCAAGTGAGCGACGCTTTAATCGTACGTTTTCATGGTCGAGGTCGTGTTCGATAAAAGTAGCTTCAGGGTTGTAGCGCCTGCGCCGGGCAAGCGAATCTTGACGCTCATGCGAGAAGTGTTCGGAGCGGCAACGGTCGCAGGCGGCCTGGTCGTCATCGTCGCGTATGTTGTGCGGCAGATCGCTAGCACGATATGAGGCGGGTGCCCGAAGCGTCGGGAGCGCTTTTGAAGACTCCGAACGCGATGGATGGGAGTTCTATCGCAGAGACCTAACGAGGGTGGCGCATCGTCGCTGATACACGCATTCCTTTCGAACCGCTGTCCGATGATGAATGGGACCGGGTTTCTTGCCTCTTAAGGCGCGACGCTACGCGAGCGGTGGGGCGCCCGCGCCGGACCCACGCTACTTGCTGGATGCCATTCTTCGGGTTTTGACGCAGGGGGAGCGTTGGCACCGGCTGCCGCGTACCGTGAAACACACGACCGCCCGCGGTGAGCAGGTCGCTAACGCGCTGCACCCCGGCGAGTTTGAGCTCGCTGTATTCCGACCAACCGCAAAGGTCGGGTTCAGGCGCCGGATCAAGCCATCCACATCAGTGGCAAGCAGTCCGAATGGAGCGTGCTGGAAAAGGTCGTCTGCGTCCGGCCACTCATCGGCACCGGCCATGTCAGCGGTCCGGCCCGACCAGAAGCGCTTCGATCGCCGCGGCGCTTGCGGCGGACGCGCTCAGAAGGACAGTGCCCGACGTTTTCGATGATGCGTAACGTGCGGTGAGGCAAGTGCTTATGGAGATAACCGCCAACCTCAATCGGCGCGATGGGATCGTCGCTGCATTGGAGAATAAGTGCGGGCGCACGAGCCTTGCAAAGTCGCTAGCGGCACATGACTGGAGCGGTTGCCGATTTGCGGCCGCTCCCGATTCTGTGCGCCGTACGGATCGCCCAGTCCCCGACAATGCGAAGTCTCAACCGGATCAGGAAACTTTCCGAGGATCCCGAGAAGCCGGTTTTCCAATCTGGTGCCCGTTTCGGAGCAGACGGCAACGCACTGATCCCTTTAAAACTGGCGAAGAAGAGGGCGCCGATGCCTCGATTATTGAATTGACGCGGTTGCCCCTATCTTCTGCGCACTGCCCGCGCCGAAGCTCGCGTAAGATTTCTTGAATCCCCACGAGTTCGACTCCGTCTTTTCGGCGCCGGTGACGTTGAGAAGGTTGCCCTCGCTTAGTTCCCTCCGGATTCGAATGAGGCGGAGCAATGCGCCTTCTTGCGTAGTGAAATGTCGCTCCATATCTTGTCCTCGCGCTTCAGTTCGGCTGGCATTCTGAGCTTCCGGTCGCCATGAGACCGCTCTATTTCTGGGCGCACACACCAATGCTCCGCGATGTCTTCCGGGTTCTTCACTGCAGTATCGCTGCCTGAGTTTGGCGTGGCTGACACGGCTCCCCGGCATCACCCCTTGCATGCTGTGGCGCTATCCACCGGGCCATTCGGGCCGTGGACCAACGGCAAGGGACTGGAAGGATTTGCCAGTAAGCGGCTCCAGAGCGCGGCGCCGAAATCGCCTACGCAGCCAGCGGCAATCCTTTGCCAGCGGCCTCTGCATTCGCCGGGTGATACTCGATCCGCGTTGCGACGACCTCGCGCTGATGTTGCCAGTAGTTCATTTCGCGGACGATCGTGGCGAGCTCGGCTTCGAGCGTCTGAGTGTCGGTGCCGAGCCTTGCGAGCAGATCGATCACGCCGCATTGGACGCGAACGTCGTTGTCAAGCAGGGCGATCCGGCGCTGGATTGAGTCGAGTCGGGAATGCAGTTGGGCGATTTTCACGATAGCTCCTTTGCGATCGGGGCAGTCCAGCAAACCGTGGGCCTGACCGACGGGACCAATGAAAAAGGCGGTGGCGCGAGCCGGCAGGCTGCTGACGACGGCCATCACAAGCGCATGCCTTTAACGCGAGCCTCCACTTTTGCAGTCCATTGAGAGGTTCCGGCGTTCGTGCTGCAGGCGCATCTGATTCGGATCCGCGTCTTCGTTGATTCAGGAGTTTGTGGCTTGAGCCGAAGCTATTGGCTTCCGCCCGTCACAAGACGACAAGCGTGGCCCGCATGCTTGGGCGCTCACTGCCGTGAGCCAGGAAGTGGCCCGCGACTGCAGGTCCGACAGCTATGCATCCATGCCGGCTCAGGCGATGAGTGTCGCGAGACGCGTCGCTGGCCGGCCATCCGCTGGCCCACATGCTTGAACCCTGCAAGTGCATGCTGGCAATCGTCAGCCGCTCTCGCGCTGAGGATGACGGTCAGGTGAAGGAACCGCATGTCAGCAAGGCAGAATCGACGGAGTCTTAGCGGTCCACACCATTTTTGCAACGACATGTTCGCACATTGATGTTGCAGGATGCACCGCGTACACGCCTGTCCGTTGGGTTCGATTGATGCACATCGAACCGCGCGAGACAGACAGCATGCTCAACGCGGCCTCGCGCGCTACCCTTTTAGCTTTTCCGGCGTCGTAATCGGCTCGGCTGGATCAACGTGGACCTCCAGTAACGCGGTGCCCGCAGAACGAAGCGTCGAGGCGAGTGCGGGCCGTAAATCCCCAGGCCGGGTGCATCGCAAGCCCACCGCCCCGCAGGCTGCGGCGACCTGTGCGAAGTCGATACCGCCGAGCTCGCAACCGTAGGGCGGATTGCCCAACTCCTTCTGTTCGAATACGACCTCCGCGAGCATGTCATTGCGCATCACGATGACTTTCACCGGCAACTTGTTCTTGACCGCTGTCGAAAGCTCGGCCATCAGCATCGCAAATCCCCCGTCACCGACGATCGCGACGACCTGACGTCCGGGATTGGCTAGCTGTGCCGCAATGGCGTACGAGAATCCTGGTGCCATGGTGGCGAGCATGCCGGTGGCGATCAGTTGCTGTCCGCTGCGCAGGGTGAGGAAACGCGCGGCGAAATGCGTGTTCGCTCCGCAGTCCAGACACACGATCGCGTCGGGAGACAGCGCGTCGCTGATGGCGCGGACGACGCTTTGGGGCCGCAAAGGTGTCCGTTCTGTTGCCGCGATGCTATCGAGCAACGCGTTCCACTGCCCTACGCGCGCCTGGCTCTCGCGCAAAAATGCATCGTCCTTTTGGCGCAGCAAGGGCAGCAGGGCACGCAACGTCTCCTTCGTATCGCCCACGAGGCCGACCTCTACCGGATATCGCAAGCCGATGCGCTCTGCCTTGATATCGATCTGAACACCGCGCGCCGCGCCGGGTTTGGGATACGAATCCACCCAGGGCATTGTCGAGCCGATGATCAGGACGGTGTCGCATCGCTGCATCGCCTCTTGGGAAGGCACCGTCCCGAGATGTCCGATGCCGCCGGTGGAAAACGGTGAATCGTCCGGTAGCACAGATCGGCCCAGCAGCGCTTTGGCAACTGGCGCGTTGAGCCGGCTGGCCAATTGCCGGAGTTCTGTGCTCGCGCCGAGCGCGCCTTGTCCCGCCAGGATGGTGACCCGGTCGCCGGCATTGATCAGGTTGGCCGCCGCCTGCAATTCTGCGACAGATGGTGTGGAGGCAGGGCGGCTCCATGCGCTCGAGGTGCGCAGACCGTGGTTCTCCATCGACGCCTTGTCGTCGGCAAGACGCATTGCCTGGATGTCCTTCGCAATCGTCAGGTGAGCGACGCCACGACCGCCCAACGCGTTTCGGCAGGCGATATCAGCCACCACGAGCGCGTGACGCGGGCCGGTAACGACCACGTTGTAGAGCGACACGTCCTGCATGAGCGCGGACGTGTTCACACTTTGCTGAAAACGCGTCCCGCCGAGATCGTGAAAGGTGAGTCCGGTGATCGCGAGCACCGGCGCGCCATCGAAGTGGGCATCGTAGAGACCATTCATCAGGTGCACCGCACCGGGGCCGGTGGTGGCGAGACATACGCCGAGGCGCCCCGTCGTTTTTGCCCACCCCGAAGCCATGAACGCTGCGGCTTCTTCATGTCGTACGCCAATGAAGCGAATCTTGTCCTGATGCTGGCGTAGCGCTTCGATAAGCGGATTGATCCCATCGCCGACCATGCCGAACACGTGATTGACTTCCCACGCGAGCAGCGTTTGCACGATTACGTCCGCGGTCGTGGCGCTGTCGGCCGCTGTGAATGCCGGCTGGTTGTCGCTGGTGACGGGCTGACCCGACGGTGTATCGCCAGTCTGCGCCAGCGCCATTCGCGCGGAAAATAATCCGGCGCCGCCGGCGGCCGCGGCTTTGAGCACCGAGCGACGGCCTTGCGAATGCGGCGCATCATTGCGGATCACGGAATTGCCGTCTGCGGTGCCACGTTGCTCACGGTTTTCAGCAACGTGACCGGAATCCGGCTCGGTGGGGGTAACCGGCATCATGATATTGCTCTCGCTTGTATTGCGACACACTCACCTACGGTCGGTCCCGACTGGATCAGCATGGTACTCCCGGCAGATCGGCGTACCGATCATGAAAATAAGCAAGCATCGATCCCGCCCGCGATGCCACGTCTGGAGGCGAAGCCATGCAAGGCGTTCGTTTTGCCTTCGTAAGCCGGGGTGTATCGGAGCATCCACGCGGTGAACGATGAGATCGCCGAGACTTAAATTTCTCGATCTGACCTTTGCGACGCAGGGACTTCCCTGCTCGAGCCATGCGATGCGTCCGGGAAGGCTGCGCAAACGTCAGGCACTTTCGGAATAGCTCAGCCCGGGGCGGAAGACGCGCAGACCACAGCGCGGCGAGCTGTACGAAAACCTGAAGATCCATCCATTACACGGTTGCCTACGGACGCATTCGGGCAGCGCTTCACGTACTCACCGGATCCCGCCGCTACCCATCCCGGTCGCTGGAGCAGCGCGCCACCGTCGCCCTTGCACCGCAGCGAAATGGCGTGGGCGGTGGCGGACGGAGACCGCATGCATGTGATTGGCGATTATGGGACAGGGCAAGTGCGCGAGCCTAACATCAGTTTTCGATGCCAGGCGCGGTGCCTGTTCGTAGCCGCGCTTATCCCGCGCGGCAAATCATGTCGGTGTAGATCAGTTCGCAACCAACTTCCAGTGCTCGTGTGGCCGATAAGTTGTGCAAGTACCAGACAGGGCTTTCTGGGCCACCGGCTAGATGAGCGCCCGTAAATGACACAGGAGCGCACGATGGAGTGCACCTATGCGTTCAATCTCGTCATAAACGATGCGTGGATCGAGCCGGAAGGCCTCACCCTGCGCATTGCACGATGGCTTGAACGGAAGCCGGTTCTGCTCCTGTAATTGGGATTCGCGATGATCGCCATCAGCAAGTTGTTGAAGTCGTGCGCAACACCACTTGATAACTGCCCCACCATTTCGAGCTTCTGGATCTGCCGCAAAAGATCTCCGGTCTGTTGCCGCTGCATGTGGCTGCGTGCCGTGTGCATCCAGCGCGGCCAGTCGCCCCTCCAGGATGCATCCTCGCGGCACCGTGCTAATGCCTCGATTACTGGATTGGCGCCGTGGCCCCTATCTTCTGCGCAAGGAGTCGTTCGTAGGTGCCGAAACTCAGGTTCACCTCATCCTGCGACACAACCTTCACGGTCAGCGTGAGCTGGTCGGATGTGAGACCAAAAACCGTCGCGAGCGCCGCTTCAACCGGCCCCGCGCACGCCCGGTCTTCGTTCATCGTGGTCCCCACGGATACCTCATAGGAGCTATCCGGATCGCGGAATACCACCTCGACCAGTCGCGCACGCGCACTCATGTTGCTCTCGATTGCCACCCGCGCGATCTCCGCTACCACACGCAGGCGCTCGGCCGGGAAACCACGGGTCGCATGAAGGCGCACACGGTGTTTTCCGAGCGTAATCCAGTCAGTGTCGAACTCCATTTACTCCTCCGTCAGCAGACTCACCGCGCGCCTTAAATAGAGGCCATCGCCCGGGTTTCAACATAACCGTTTCTTTATAACCGGAGTCGCCCAATATTCGCTTCGCCGATGTTGAAACTGCCATCTGCAGCACCTATTTCTGCGTCGCAACGGCCTGCTACTACGGCGTGCAGTCCCGCAGCAGCAGGCGGATGCTCCTGATCGTTTCGCACCATCGGAGATTTGAATCATGAGTGACTTCTACTTTAGCAACGACCTGTTTGGAGAACTCGATCGTCTGCAACGGCAGACGTCGACGCTTTTCGGCAATCTTCCCTCCAGCATCCGGTCGAGTCGTACCGATGCCTTTCCGCCTCTGAACATCGGCAGTACGGATGATTCAATCAACATCGTCGCGTTCGCGCCAGGCGTTGATCCGGCCACGCTTGAAGTGACCGTCGACAAGGGCACACTGACGATCGCGGGCGAACGGAAGGCGCCCGAGCTAGCCACGGGCAGCGAAACCCGGTCGTACGCGAGCGAACGGTTTTTCGGAAAGTTTCGGCGCGTGATCGAGCTTCCGCAGAACGCCGATTCCGACAAGGTTGAAGCGGGCTATTCGAACGGCTGCCTGACCGTGCGCGTCGGCAATCGCGAAGCCTCGAAGCCGCGTGCTATTACCGTCCAGTAAAACGAGGAGGATGCCATGAACGACGCCATGCAGATCGCAAAGCAGGACAACGGCGAAGTGGGCCGCCGCAACCAGGACAGCGCTCGCCGTGTCTCAATCACGCCCGCAGTGGATATTGTCGAGGACAGCCATGGCATTACGCTGTGGGCTGACCTGCCCGGTGTCCCGCGCGACAGGCTCGATGTTAACGTCCACGATGGGCGGCTATATATCGAGGCTCAAGCCGTTGTGCCAACGCCTGGGGATCTGCGGCTACATCACGCGGAGATTCGCGCACCGTACTTCGCGCGGGCCTTTACCCTGAGCGAACACTTCGACACGTCAAGGATCGATGCCAACCTGCAGGGCGGTGTGCTGAAACTCAGCATCCCTCGGCGTGAGGAAGCGCGCCCACGCCGCATCGAGGTGAGGGCTGAGTAACGCGGCGTATTTGTCGGCTGGTCCCACCCACGCTCGCTTGCCGTGAGATAGCGGTAGCGAGCGTGGTTCCACGCTGCAGTGCGGTCAGCTGTTTGCCGTGCCGCGAAGTTTCGATGGCTTCCGCGATCAATGGGCGCGCCGGCTTGTTTTCTTCGGGGAAGAGAGTTCGATCCACGTGGGCGCGTGATCGCTCGCATTGGGCAAATCCCTGACCCACGCATCGACACCTGCGTCCCGAAGGCGCGGCAGGACAACGTCACTCAGCAGCAGATGATCAATGCGCAGGCCAAATCCCGCTCCCCGGCGGCGCCTGAGATAGTCCCAGTAGGTGTAGATCCGCTGGTCAGGATGGACGTGGCGGATGGCGTCAGTCCATCCCTGCGTTAGAAGTTCGCTGAAGCATTCACGGCTTTGTGGTTGCAGGAGCGCATTGTCGACCCATGAACGCGGGTTATAGATATCGGCATCGGTCGGCACAACGTTGTAGTCACCGGCGAGAATGACTGGATGCCCGCTGTCAGCGAGCCGCTGCGCATATTGCAGCAGACGCGCGAACCAGGCCAGCTTGTAGTCAAACTTCGGGCCCGGTTGTGGGTTGCCATTTGGCAGATACAGGCAACCGACCAGCAAACCGGACACGGCCGCCTCTATGTAGCGGCTTTGCCTGTCGGACCGATCTCCCGGCAGACCACGCCGACTTTCTATGGGCTCAGCGTCTCTTGCAAGGATGGCCACGCCATTCCATGCGCTTTGGCCGTGCCAGATAGCGCCGTATCCGGCGTCGTTGATCGACGCGACCGGAAACGCTGAATCGGTAGCTTTGAGTTCCTGCAGGCACACAATGTCTGGCGACACTTCCCGCAGCCACGTGAGTAGTGCGGGCAGCCGGGACCGGATTCCGTTGATGTTAAAGGTCGCTATCCTGAGATTCGGCACACGGAGATTCCATTAACCGGCCTAGGTCTGCGGGCACCATCAGTATCCGGACGGTTACCTGGCAGCGTTGCCGGGTTCGAGATTTGGCTCTGATACCCCATCCAGATTGACTCCGAACCACGGCACCTGTTGCCTGCACTCAGCCACATAGGCATCCCAACCGCTTTGATTGCCGCTGAACAGGTCGTGCTGCACGAGGTTGGCCAGAAGAGGTTGGTTAAGGCGCTCGTCCAGAAGCGCCTTGGGCCATAGAAAGAATGCGCTGGCAGCACTCCTTGCAAATTCCAGCGGCGTCATTTCAGCGTCGACCGTGTGCAAAATCGGGAACGCCGTCAGGGAGTCTTCCTGGGCCACCGCTTCTCCGACTGTGTTGAACCTGTCAACGCACTTCATCACGCATGCGATCGCCTCGAGCACGTCGCCAAGGTGAAGAAGAAGGGCACGTCTCTCGAGGCTGTCGTCCATGCGCACTCCTCCGGCTCCAGTCAGAATTCGCAACTCGTGGCGAAGCGTTCGATTAGAACGATCCAGTCTTGTCACCTACCGATCTGCTCCCGACCGCATCGAGCCTGGCCTGCAACTCTGCCTTGCGTTTCGCCATCTTTTCCCCCAGGCCGCGCAGATCGCAATCTGTCTTGCGCAACTCCGGGAAAAGCTCCTGCTCTTCCTCTTCGACATGGTGCCCAACCATTTCGCTCATCACCTTGAAAGTGGCATCAAATCCTTTATCGCCGGCCTTCAGCGTCTCAAACTTCGCGATCAGCGTCTTGACCAGAAAGTGCTCAATATAGGCTTCGTCGACGTCGATCTTGTCGCTGCCCGGCAGCGCCTTTTCGGCTGCCGGATATAACAGCTCTTCCTCGAGGATCGTATGGATCGACAGCTCTTCACACGCCCGCTGTGCGAGCGCAGCCTTCCGTTCGAGGTCATGTTCCGAGGAATTTTTAAACGCATTGAACAGCTCCTCGACAGCGCGATGTTCCGCTTCTAGAAAGGCCAATGCATCGTGGGAGGCCGATCCGGACTTTGTCTCGCTCACTCTGGTTTCCATTACAATTTGCTCCTATATATGGTTGAAATTCTCGATTGATACATGAACCCGCCCCTACGCAACGAACCGGACCGAATTGCGCGGGCCGCCAGAATCCTCGAAGCATCAGTTCGACCGCTCGGCTGCGCGCGTGCCGCCAAAGCATTGCGCAAACATCGTGCCGCCCGGTACGACGGGATCCAAAGTCGCGTGGCTTTGGCCGCCTCGCCGACGCCACCCCGCAAGCGGTGAGTCATCGAAGCAGGCGAGAAGCGCCCCCGGGCCGGGATAGACTGCAACGCAGCCGCTTGCTCGAAGACTCGCTTCGGTGAAACCGCCGCACAGCATCCCGATCGTTCGCATTCCAATCTTTCCGGCTGCCTGCGCATCGTAAGGACTATCACCTATCGCTACCGCGTCTGTCGCTGGAATTCCGAGTTTTTCTAGTGCGACCTTGAAGATGTCGGGTGCCGGTTTCGATTCTTTGGCATCCGCAGACGAAGTCACCTCGTCGACCAGCTTGCCGATTCCCGCGATTTCGAGATAAATATCAAGCTCGTCCCCTTTGGCAGACGATGCGACGGCCACCCTGAGGCCAGCATCGGGCACCCGCTGTAGCAGCTCCGGCACTGCAGCAAACGGACGAACCATCGACATGTATTTCGATTTGAACCTCTCGCCGCGCCATTGCTCCAGCGCATCGCCGTGATCCTGTTGCGCTTGTGCGTCGAGAAATAGCGGTACAAGCTTGTCTCCACCTTTTCCAATCTGGCTTCGCGCCTCCTGAAACGTCACCTCGTGACCAAACTTCGCGAACGCTTCCTGCCAGGCGCTCGCATGCAGGTCGACAGAGTCAACCAGCGTTCCGTCGATATCAAATATGGCGGCCCGAATCATGGCAAGTCTCCTTTGAAATAAATATCCCCGCCCAGTCCGCCGGTGACGATCACTCACAGTTTTAAGACTGTTCAAGCTGCCTGCGGCGGCTTTGTGATGACGACTTCTTGCGTCACCTGCGCGGCGAATCGCTGACCTGCAGCGCGCAAAGCAGCGCCGAATCCTGCCGGCGCGCGTGAATCCAGACGCGCGCTCGTGACGACCCGCACGCTGGCGCTCCATGCAATGCTCGCGCCGACTGTCGTGAGCGCATCGACCAGCGCCACGTCCTCGTTCGATGCAAGCGGTCTGAAACCGCCCACCGCCCGGTAAGCCGCAGCCGACACGCCCAGGTTCGCCCCGTGAATATGCCGGTGGCCATCACGATCACGATAGGTCGCGACGAAATCCTCTCGGACCGCAGTACTGTGGCCGGTCCAGTTTTCAACGCTGACGACTCCGCATACCGCATCCGCGCGACAGTGAAGCTGCTGCACGACCCAGTCAGCCGGGACGGTCGTATCGGCGTCCGTGAACGCAAGCCACCGGGCACCCTGATCGAGAGCCTGCTGCGCACCGGCCGCGCGGGCCGACCCTACGTTGCGCAACGCCACCGCGAGCACCTGCGCGCCGAGCGAGGCTGCGATCGGCCCGGTTCCGTCGGTACAGGTGTCCGCAACCACGAAAATCGTGACTTCCTCCGCCCCGAGTGCGGGATGCTGACTTGCTGCAACCACCGAGCGAACGCAGAGGCCGATCAGGTGGGCCTCGTTATGGGCGGGAATGATGACGGCGAGCATGGCTTCTCCTGGTCTCTACACTTGATCGGAATAGTCAGGTGGGCATAACAACTTTCCAGAGATAAACGGCTGAATTTGCAGTTATCTCAGCGCCTACGCATGAAGCGGGCCCGCAGTAGCTCCTCGCTGGATGGCGAAAACCGCACGGGCAATCGGGCAGCTTTAAGGCGGAGGAACGGAAAATGCGCCTGTGTGATGCGGTTTATTCGCCCCGCCACGTATCCAGCCAGGTCGGCACATCGAGCCAGTAGCATCGAAAAGGGAATGGAGACTCACGATAAACCACAACAAGAATCCCGCCGGTTATCCGCTCGAAACGGATAACCCCACGTTGTTCACTCATCAGCACGAAGGCACGGTCTCATGGGGAGCCGTCTTCGCAGGGGGCGTGAGTGCTGCCGCGTTTGCCCTCATTTTGCTCACACTTGGAACAGGCCTGTGCCTGACCGCACTCTCACCGTGGTCCTCGGGTACCGCAAACGCGAAGGCGTTCGGCTTTGCTGCAGTGGTGTGGGTCTGCGTTACCTCGGTCCTCACGTCGGGACTTGGCGGCTATCTTGCTGGACGGCTGCGCCGACGCTGGCTTGCGGTTAGCGCCAATGAAATGCACTTCCGTGATACCGCCACGGCTTTTTGAGCTGGGCCGTAGCGACACTGCTAACGGCTGCTATTCTCACTTCAGCCATTTCTGGCGCGCTGCGTGCCGGTACCCAGGCTGCCGCGGCGTCTGCTGGTGAGAGCAGTTACGGAACGGCCGCGACGATGCTGCGTGGCAATGCAAACGCGGCGCTCAATACCTGGCCACTCGGCTACCTTGTCGACTCCCTGTTCCGCTCGCCTGCGGGTTCATCGCCCCCAGCAACCCCGACGGCCGCAAACGGCGAGTCCCCACGTCAGGAAGCGGCACGCATCTTCCTGAACAGCGCGGTAGCGGGCGCCCAGCTGTCACCAGAAGATGCCGCTTATCTGGGTCGCGTGGTGGCGCAACGCACGGGCCTTTCGCCGGCTGCCGCACAGGCTCGGGTAACGGCCACCTACTCGAATCTCTTACACAAGGTCGCGGCGCTCGATGACGCTGCGAAGGCTGCCGCCGACAAGGCACGCAAAGTGACAATAGGCGCGTCGTTGTGGCTGTTTGTTTCTCTTCTGATGGGAGCGTTCTCCGCGAGCCTGCTTGCCACCCATGGCGGTCGGGTACGCCAGATCTGACCTGAATCCCAGTCTACTAATCAGGGAGGTTACTATGCGTTCGATTCTTCTTTACATGCTCGGGGTACCGATTCCCATCATCATCCTGATTGCGCTGTTCTGGCATTAAGACACAGCGGCCGCCGGATAACGGAAAAACTCCGGCGGCTGCCGCGTCAGCATAAGCCTCATGGTGGCCAAGGTTAGCTCTTACTACGCATCCCGATCGAACCTCAATCCCCGCCGCCAACGATTCCTGGGATGGTTCCAAACGCTTCGGGTATTGGCACGAGAAGTCCGATACACGTCTCCACAGCAATCTCCTCTACACGACGCCAGTACGCATAGACTTTCCGGGTTGTCGCCTGACGATGGAGGGACTCAAGTTCGATGACCTCGGCCAAAGAAGAGGCGGAGAGCATCGCGTCCATCACGGTGTGCTGGCCGCGAAGCCACGCTGCAAGGGCCTGCAGATTCAGCGCGGTCGTTTTCTCGAATGCGGCAATGAGTTCAACCGCGCACGCGAACGCGGCTCCTGTGGCAGAGTCGCTCTCATGAATGGTGTCTAGGGACATGGTATTGAGGTAGATATTCTGGTGTCACTCTATGCGCATTGCGCGGGGTCCTGCGAGGGCAGGCAGCCGGCGTTGCAGCCGACGGTCCGCCAACGCCGTTTACTTTTGCACCACCGCTTCCTGCCCGGCGCCAAGGTCGGCCCCGGTGACGGGATCCGAGGTGGTTGCGGATGCCGTTCGCGACGCCATCGCGCTTAGGACTTCGACATCCTGTTCAGAAACCTGAACTGTGGCTAGGCCGTCACCACCATCGACCGCCGGTTGCGGATCTTCCACGAATTCCCAGTTTGGCCCTTCGTTCCACGGACCACGCGGAGCGTCATGCCCGTTTGACATGTTGTAGTAAACGTTGGTGTATTCGGGGACCCCGGGCAGCTTTCCCTGAGGGAAGTTTGGCTGGATCGAATGCAACGCTTTTTCGAACGATTTCTGATGGGCAATTTCGCGAGTCATCAGAAAGCCGAGGGCTTCCGAAATGCCGGGATCGTCGGTTACGTTCATCAGTCGTTCGTAGACGATCTTCGCCCGAGCCTCAGCAGCGATATTCGAGCGGAGATCCGCCGTTGGCTCACCAATGGTGTCAATGTACGCGGCTGTCCAGGGCACCCCGGCCGAATTGGTCAAGGCAGGACCGCCTCCGTACAGGAGTGACGTGATATGCGAATCGTTGCCGCCTGCCGTGAGCGAACGGTACAGCTCCGCTTCAGACTCGACACCCTCAGCCAGTTGACCCTTCGCGCCCTTGTTGAGCATTGCGACGATCGAACCAATGATTTCAAGGTGGCTGAGTTCTTCAGTCGCGATGTCGAACAGCATGTCTCGCCGTCCCGGGTCATCTTCACTTACCGCCTGGGTGAAATATCTGCAGGCTGCCGCCAGTTCACCCTGCGGTCCTCCAAACTGCTCAATTAGCAGATTAGCCAGACCTGGATTGGGGGCCGCTACGCGGACGGTATATTGCAATCGCTTGTTATGCACAAACATCGCATTTCTCCAGAAAAATTGATTTCAGGTCCGCAGCGCGCTTCTCGTGGAGAAGGAGTCCGCAACGGACGACGGTTTGTCAGAAAGGCCGGTTGGTGGGCGATGACGATCGCATGTGCGGGATGACGCCGACCCGGTCTCAGGGCGAATGCCCTGGCGTGATGTGCGCGCAGTGACGCAACGGATAACCCTGCGATCTCATTGGCGCATGGGCCGTGCCCGGAGTGGCTGCGCGTAGCGCGTCCTTGCTTTTGCAATGGCTACAGAATCTGGCATGGGCGTTGCGCAGCGCCAAGTAATAGCCGCATACCATGTCCCTACGAGGAAAATCATGAAATACACGCTGAACAAATTTACCTTGATTACCGCCCTCCTGGCAGGCGCCTGCGTGATTTGCATCGACGCGGATGCTCAGACCGAGGCCGCGTCGACCACTGCTGCCAATGCACTACCCCAGGTCGACAACGATTTTGTGCAGGCGGCTTCCATGGCATCCTCCACGGAGATCGACGCTTCGAAACTCGCCGCCTCGAATTCAACCGACACAGACGTCAAGTCCTTTGCGCATCACATGATTCTCGACCACACGAAGTTGACGGTGCAGCTGAAGATGGCTGCTCCGCATGGCGTAGTTGTACCGAAAGACAATTCAGACATGACACTCCTGGATTCGCTGAAGCCGCTGAAGGGCGCTGAATTCGACAAGGCATATATTTCAAAAGTCGGTCTGGAGGGCCACAAGGAGGCGATTGCGGCGTTCGAGAAAGAAATTTCCGATGGACAGAATGCGGATTTGAAGAAGGCCGCGCAGAAGGCGCTGCCGACGATCAAGGAGCACTACCAGATGGCCCAGCAACTGGCCAGCAAAAAAGGGATTACGGAGTAGTCAGCGCCAGAGCCGATCCGACCGACGTGGCGCCGACGTCGGTCAACCGACACGCCACGGGAGCGACATACCTTCCATGGCATTCACCAGCGTTAACATTCGCTGACGACGGCTCTATATCGCGGAAGCGCCGTCATGCGTACGGGCAGTCGATCCCATTATTCCTGAGCAGGCGGGGCGTCCTGTTCATCGAGATTTTTACTGGAGGAGTTCGACCACTCCGTATCCGGCTTTGCGGTCTGATCCCCGTCCGTAGCAGTTGTAGAAATATCGAGCTCGTCCAGCATCCTGTCGATTTTCTGGTTATCACCCTCGTCGAGCGCACGTTGCGCCTCATCCTCTGTCATACCACTACCGGAATACGGCTGCTCGCCCCTTTCCGGAGCTGCTGCGGGAGTGCCGTAATTACCGCGTTCTGTTTTTGCGCCTGACATGATTCTACCCTCCAAAAGTAGCATGAAGCGACAGCCAGAGCTAACTTCAAGGCGCCGGAACCAACAACACACCGGTGACGAAATACGGTGCGTGAAGCAGCCCGCATTTGCGGGAACAACCACTCGATGAGAGATCCTAACGACCACTGCGCCTACTCACCACTGGATCGGTGAGCCAGTCCGCAAACCAATCCTGCCACTGTGCCCACTCGCCTGGCGTGAGATCGAACACTTCCTCGGAAGACCCGGACGAATCTGTTTTCGCATAGACGACCTTCGCGCCGTCCCAAAAGGCGACGATCGTATCCGAGAGTTCGGCAACACTGCCCGCCCCCGCATCCTGGAGGATCGCGGCCAATTGCGCTTCGAATGCTTCTCGATACATATCGCTCGATCATCTGCTGCGAAACGCAGCCTTATCCGGGCCCGTTGACCTTAGCTGTGGGATGCGGAGCTTTAACTGCTCCTCTCAGCCTCGACGTAAGGTACTTTCGCGCTAGCGTACCCAACAGGATTCAGCACGAACTACGCCCGCCGTATCCGATGCCCATTCACCGGCATTAGCGGCATCTGACTGTCCAATTGATCGGACGCGTCCGCTGGATCAAAACGATAATTAAAGCGCTAATCAGCTCGCGTAAGCCGGTAGCGTGTCGTGATTGTCGAGCGCCGACAGAGGCTCCATGCGCTCAGCCAAATGTTGAATCGAACGACCGATGGGGCGTGGTGGAGCGATGCGCAGAATGTGAGGTAAATGACTGATTGAAGGCTTAATGCCGCTTCTGAGGACTTGCTCACAGCGAAGATGCAATCCGAAAAAAAGTCAGCTGATCTGCCTCGTGGGATACCATCTTACGACCACTTCTGGCGATGGCACGTCGCGAGACAAGCCATTTTTCGGACTTTAGGGCGGCTTTTATGGACGCCTGTAGTCGCGGCACGCTTGTGAATCAGCCGTTAATCGAATAGAGAAGGCTAACCTCACAGATGCGTAAGCTGGGCGCTCTATTGTTTCCCAGTGAACGGCGGTCAAAGTGTGCTGGGATGTGGTCAGTCCTCCGCAATCTCGGCCGCGATGGACCCATGGTTGATAATCGCTACCAGCGAGATACCGCCGACCATATTGCCGAGCAAGGTAGGGGCGAAGAAGGCAAGCAGGTAGTCCATTACGCTAGCAGAGCCATTCATTACAGCGTAGGCCGCCTCGACCGAACCGGCGATGATGTGTGAAAGCTTGCTGATGCCAACCACGTAGGTGATCAAGAGGATGGTGATAAGGCGGGCCGAGCGGGCGCTCGGCAGGAGCCATACCATCAAGGCGATGAGCCAGCCGGCGAACATAGCGCGGACAACCGTAACTGTGAAGCCGCCGGAGTAGGGCTGCCGCGCAAGTGCGCCTAACGCCTTGACGACATCGTCGGGAAATACGCCCGGGATCTGCAGAAGCGCTGCATATACGAAGGTTCCAGCGATGTTGGCGAGAAGGACGAGCGCCCATAGGCGGGCTGTTCTGGCAAACGTTCTCAGGTCGCGACGTGTAAGAACCGGCAGGACGGCGCTCAAGGTGCTCTCGGTAAAAAGTTGCTGCTTGCCAAGAATAACGATGACGAACCCAACCGTATAGCCGAGGGAGGCGACAAGGAAGCGCCATGAACGGTCGGGTATCGCGCTCTCTATGACAGCCTGCGTGAGAAAAGAGAACCCCATCGACAAACCAGCGGCAAGCCCCGACATGACCAGTGCGCCGGCCGTTCGGTCCATTGCTGATTCGCCTTCTTCGCGGACGACCTCATGGATCACAAGCGCTCGGGGCGATGAGTGTTGCGCTGCCTGCTCCTGCTCGCCGTCGTCCAGGTGAGGAGAGTTGGAGCCAGTATCATCACCGGACATTGCTGGAATCCTCGAAATATGACGCGCCAGCCAACAACTTGATCTTGCGCAGTTGCGGTGCCACTCGCATGATCGGTGCCTGCGGGCAGCGTTACCTAGACACGCTTGCACGCGACCAGACTCGGAACGGGTTGTCCTGCGTAGTCCGATCGAAGCCGAGTCTCTGCGCAAGCCCTCAACAGCCGCCTGTGAAACATATTTCAAAATGCAATTGCGTTGCTATCCGCGCGGGACGCGCTAAAGTTACGACGCCCGTTGTCCGTTAAACAGCTGCCGTTGTCCGCGATGGGCAGCCTTGTATATACGTTATGTTATGACCCTCATCCGGGCTTTAAATCCTCTGCCTGCCGAGCCTCGCCGCTGCGAGGGGTGCACCACGGGAGGGGTGTCAACCGTTGAGATGGCCTTCGCGTTTCAGCCCATCGTTGATCTGGCTACCGGCAGTGCATTTGCACATGAGGCCCTCGTGCGCGGACCAAACGGCGAGCCGGCGGCGTTTGTGCTGGGCCAGGTCGATGACAGCGCCCGCTACAGCTTCGATCAGCGTTGCCGGACAGCCACGATCGCTCAAGCCGCCGACTTGGGGATGAACAGCTTCCTGTCGATCAATTTCATGCCAAACGCTGTCTACCAACCGGCAGCCTGTATCAGAAGCACGCTGGAAGCGGCTGATAAGCACGGTTTTCCGCTCGATCGGATTATCTTTGAAACCGTCGAAAGCGAAAATATTGTCGAACGTGCCCACCTGGTAGAAATATTCCGCGCGTACCGATCGTTCGGGTTCCAGGCGGCGATTGATGACTTCGGCGCCGGGTACTCCGGCCTGGCATTACTCGCGGACTTTCAGCCAGATCTGGTCAAGATAGACATGGCGCTGATTCGTGGCATTGATGTAGATGAGGTGCGCCAGCGAATCGTCGGAGGCGTTCTGAAAATATGCAACGATCTCGGTGTCCGCGTGATCGCTGAGGGAATCGAGACAGCCGGCGAACGTGATTTTCTTGCCAGGGCGGGCGTGAAATTGATGCAGGGCTATCTTTTCGCAAAGCCGGCGTTTAAGGGCATACCGCCGATCGCAAATGCACCTTCCGGCTAATACGCGTTTGCATAGAGATTTCTCGCGATCTGCTTCCTGCGAATTGACTTTAGCGTGTCAGCGATAATCCGGTTCTTCGGTATGCATCAATTGATGCAGCACGTGTAAATTCTGCGGTTAACCGACCGTCCATCTGCATGATGTGATTTCTGTCTACGAACAGACAGACTCGCGATTCCCGCCGCGATGCAATTTTCACCTAACTTGGTTTGTCGTCTGCGCTGCGTCGCATCGGCGGTTGCGCCGGATCAGTGCGGAACGCGGTCATGGGCCCGTTTGTTGCGAGCGGGTTCCTGGCACGCCGTGCGGTTCGACCACGAGTCTCAGGCGCGTCAACCACGCGAGGAGCAGACTGCATGACCACGGATACCGTAATCAAGGAGTATCGCAACCCGGCCGGCGGCTGGGGCTCGCTGAAGGCCGTCGCCAGCATTTTGTTCCGGGAGCACGTCGCGTTGGATGGCAGCGCGATCCTCTCCCATCAGAACAAGCCTGACGGCTTCGCCTGCGTCAGCTGTTCATGGGCCAAACCAGCCGATCCGCATCTGTTCGAATTCTGCGAGAACGGTGCGAAGGCCACGGCGTGGGAAATTACAACCAAGCATATCGGTCCGGAATTTTTTGCCGAACATACCCTTGCTGAACTCGAATCATGGAGCGGTCTTGAACTCGAATCGTCGGGACGCCTGACTGCGCCGATGCGCTGGGACGCTGTCTCCGACCGCTACGTGCCAACCACCTGGGAAGACGCGTTTGCCGGCATTGCGAACGAACTGCGTGCGCTCGATCCCGATCAGGCGGTGTTTTATGCATCCGGTCGCGCGTCGCTCGAGACGTCCTATCTGTATCAACTGCTCGCGCGCATGTACGGCACGAACAATCTGCCGGATAGTTCGAACATGTGTCACGAAAGCACGTCGGTGGCTTTGCCAAAGACGATCGGTTCGCCGGTCGGCACCGTGACGCTCGATGATTTCGAGCACACCGACTGCATGTTCTTCTTCGGTCACAACACGGGCACCAACGCGCCGCGGATGCTCCATCAGTTGCAGGACGCACGCAAACGTGGCGCCCAGATCATTACGTTCAATCCGATCAAGGAGCGCGGACTGGTGAGTTTTGCCAATCCGCAGTCGCCGCTTGAAATGCTGACGCCAAGCGAGACCCGCATCAGCACGCAATACCATCAGGTGAAGATTGGTGGCGACGAGGCAGCGGTGGCGGGTCTTTGCAAGCTGCTGATCGAATGGGACGACGCGGCGCAGCGGGATGGCACCCCGCGCGTGCTCGATGCCGCCTTCATCGCCGAACACACCGAAGGTTTCGAAGCGTTCGCGGCCGCGATGCGTGCGATGACGTGGCGCGAAATCGAGGCCCGTTCGCAACTCACACGGGACGCGCTCACTGCTGCGGCCACCGAGTATGCCAAAGCCAGAGCGGTGATGGTGCTGTATGGTATGGGCATCACGCAGCATCGCAATGGTGTGCAGAATGTGCAGATGCTGTCCAATCTGCTGCTCTTGCGCGGGAATATCGGCAAGCCGGGCGCGGGCATCTGCCCGATTCGCGGCCACTCGAACGTTCAGGGGCAGCGCACGGTAGGGATCACCGAGAAGCCGGAACTCGCGCCGCTCGACACACTCAAGAAGCTTTACGGATTCGAACCTCCGCGTAACAAAGGTTTGAGCACGGTGGAAGCCTGCCAGGGCGTGCTCGATGGCAAAGTCAAAGCGTTCATCGGGCTGGGCGGCAATTTTCAGGTGGCCATTCCCGATCACCGCGTCATGGATGGCGCATGGCGCTCCCTGCGGCTGACGGTGCAGATTGCCACGAAACTGAACCGCAGCCACCTGCTGCACGGCGAAGTCGCATACCTGCTGCCGTGCCTCGGCCGCATTGAAGTTGACCAGCAGGCGAGCGGCGAACAGTGGGTGAGCGTGGAGGACAGCACGGCCTGCGTGCACGGTTCACACGGGTATGCCAAGCCCGCGAGCGAGTGGTTATTGTCGGAGCCGGCTATCGTGGCAGGTATCGCCAAGGCCCTGCTGCCGCACAATCCCCGCGTGGACTGGGATGCATGGGTGGGCGACTACGCCAGGGTTCGTGACGCGATCGAACTGACGTATCCGGAGCAGTTCGCCGATTTCAACAAGCGCTTCTGCGACCCCGGCGGATTTCACCGGCCGATCCCGGCGGCCGAACGCATGTGGAAAACGCCAAACGGCAAGGCGAATTTCATCGTACCCGATACGCTCGATGAAGACGCGGACATGCCGTCATTCGGGCCAGATGTGCTGCGGCTGATGACCACGCGGGGGGACAGTCAGTTCAACACGACGGTGTATTCCCTCGACGATCGCTTCCGCGGTGTGCAGGGCACGCGTAACGTTCTGCTGATGCATCGCGACGACATGGCGATGCGCGAACTGGATGAGGGCGACGAAGTATGCGTGTCGACGGCGTCCAATGATGATGTAATACGCGAAGTGGATGGCATGCACGTGCATGCCTTCGATATTCCCGCTGGCTGCATCATGGGCTACTATCCTGAATGCAACCGGCTGATTCCGCTATGGCATCACGCGAAGGACAGTCTCGTGCCCGCATCGAAATCGGTTCCGGTGCGGTTGCGCAAGTCGGGGTCGACGACTATGCAAACCGCGTGATACGCGAAATCAACCCGCGTTGCCATAGGGCAACGCGGCAAAACAAGGCAGTAAGCCTCAGGCCGTCGCGGAATCGCCCGCAACGGCGCTACGCCGATCAAGCTGCCGGTTTCAGCACGACCTTGGTCCAGCCTTCTTCCCTCTCGTCGAAATGCTTGTACCCTTCCGCGGCTTTTTCCAGCGGTAATTCGTGCGAGATGATCTGTGAAGGTTTGGCCTTCCCCGCCGCGATCAGGTCCCGAAGCTTGCGGTTATAAGCCTTGACGTTCGCCTGACCCGTTGCGATGTGCTGGCCTTTCATCCAGAGTTGCCCAAAATCCAGCGCAAGCTGCCCGTTCTTTGCGAGTGCGTCCTCGCTCTTCGGATCTTCCGCCACGAACACACCCACCACGCCGATGCCACCCGTCGGACGTACCGCCTTGATAAGGTTGTTCATGGTGAGGTTCGGTACTTCGTGACCTTTGCAGCTGCATTGATAGCCCACGCATTCGCAGCCACGATCCGCGCCTTCGCCGCCGGTCATTTCGAGTATCTGGTCGGCTGATGAGCCGTCGCTGTCGTCCACGGGAATCGCTCCCAGTTTTTCCGCGAGCTTGAGTCTGTCCGGATGGCTGTCCACCACCATCACCTTGCTCGCGCCTTTGATCGACGCGGACAGCGCTGCCATCAAACCGACAGGACCTGCGCCGTAAATCACCACACTATCTCCCGGTTCTACACCGGCCAGAACGGTTGCGTGATAGCCCGTCGGAAAAATATCCGACAGCATCACGTAGTCGTTTTCTTTTTCTCCGGCGTCGGGCGGCAACACGAGGCAATTGAAATCGCCAAACGGTACGCGTAAATATTCCGCCTGACCGCCACTATACGGGCCCATGCCCGCAAATCCATAAGCTGCGCCTGCCACGCCGGGGTTGGCGGTCAAACAGAATCCCGTGAGGCCGCGTTCGCAATTCTTGCAGAATCCGCAGCCGATATTGAAAGGCAGGCACACGCGATCGCCTTTCTTGACGCGTTCCACGCCATCGCCCACTTCGACCACCACTCCAAGATTTTCGTGACCCAGTATGCGTCCCGTCTCCATGTTCGTGCGGCCTTCATACATGTGAAGGTCCGAGCCGCAGATGTTGGTGGTGGTGATCTTGACGAGTACGTCGGTGGGGCGTTCGATTTTTGCGTCCGGCATTTCTTTCACGACGACTTTGCGTGGGCCTTCATATACCAATGCTTTCATGCTGCTCTCCTGAACGTGACAACGGGATGAAGCGATTCGTCGGGACAACGATCGTGCAGGAAATCGAGCAGCAGGCATGCCTGATGTGCCGGACAGACATGGGGGTACGCGGCTTGCGCCGACATGGGGAGTGTTGGGATGAAAGACGTCACTTGGCGAGAGCGGAGGGTGTCGAGCAGCCCAAGATGCGCGGGATCACGAATCTCGTGCCGTAGCTACAGCAGCGACCGATTATTTATGGATTGCATTGCGGGCGCTGGCGACATCACGCGTCGTCACCGGTGTTGCTGCATTGCCCCACGCATTCCGAACAAAGGTAAGCACGGCCGCCATTTCGGCGTCGGTCAGCTTTTCCGCGAACGCCGGCATTTTGCGTGGTTCCGGACCTCCATCGGTATGCGGGCTTGCACCGCCCTCAACCAGCAGCCGTACAAGCGACGTCGGCTCTGCGGCAAGGACAGCGGGATTGCCCGCCAGCCGCGGATACTTCTGCGCAACGCCGGTTCCGTTCGCTTGATGACAGCGCGCACAGAAGCTTTGAAAGATGCCCGCACCCGGGTACTCAACATTGCCGATGTTCAACGCGGTGACGGTTTGCTGAGCGGCGCGCGACTGACTGTCGAAATGACCTGCAGGTTCGTGAGCGGGCAGACTCTTCAAATACGTGGCAATGGCTGCAAGATCTTCGTCGGTCAGATACTGGGTGCTGTCCTCGACGACCTGCACCATGCTGCCAAACGTGACCAGGCCGCCCCCATGCCCGTGCCTGAGGAATGCGACGAGGTCGAATGCTGCCGTCCGCCCGAGGCCCGAGCCGGGATCACCGGTAAGGTTAGGCGCAAACCAATGGTCATTGGTGCCGCCTGTCAGATAGAGGGGTGAGCGTTCGTCGTAGCCGCGCTCTTCGTACGCTGGTCCGCGAGGCGTGTGGCATGCGCCGCAGTGTCCGAGTGACTGTACGAGGTATGCACCGCGATTCCACTGTGCGTCATGTCTGGCGTTCGACGCGTATTCTCCATCTCTGACAAACGCCAGGTCCCAGAACATCAGTGCCCATCGCTGATTGAACGGAAACGGCAGACGCGTCTCAGGCGTTGGCAGCGGAACCGGTTGAACGCCCCGCATGAAATAAGCGTAAAGCGCGTGCATGTCGTCATCGTCGATCTTCGCGAATGACGGAAACGGCATCGCCGGATAGAGTCGCTTCCCGCCGGGAGCCACCCCTTCGCGCAAGACACGGGCGAAGTCACCGTACAAGTACCGACCGATACCGTGCACGCGGTCCGGCGTGATGTTGGAGGAGTAGATCGTGCCGAACGGCGAACTCATCCCGAGCCCGCCGGCAAAGGGCACGCCCAGTCTTGGCGCTCCGCCGGACGGTGATGCGGTCGGCGCGGAAGTGTGGCAACCGGCGCAGTCGGCGGCCTTTGCCAGGTACGCCCCTCGTGCAATCAGGGCGCTATCGCCGGTGGTTGGGGGATCGGATGGGAGCGTGTGCGCGCCTGCCGGGGCACCGTGTCCCACCAGTACCGCACTGACGCACCAGTAGAGAACCGTAACGAGGGACGCAGTGACGGCCACGCTCAACTTCATGGTCACCACCTGCCGCAGGGAGAGACGATCAGCACCGCGATGTCTGTGGTCACAAGCGCGAAAAGAAACAGCGTGCTGCTCAATGCGCCCACATAGGCAACGGTCCAACTGAGTTCGCCGCTTTCCTCCCGGCCGGTTTGCCGCTTACGCTCGCGGCGCAGCAGCAGAAGATTGCGCCAGCCAAGGTATCCTCCCAGGCATCCCAGCATCAGACACACTACATTGATCGCAAGTATCGCAGCAGCCAGGCGTGGCAGCGCGGGCGCATGCAGCGGATGATCATGAGGAAAGCAGCTTTGCGCGGCAAGTGCTTCCGTTAGCCCCATCTGCGTCACCCACGCGAGCGGTGCAATCACAATACCAGCGAGCGCATGCAGTCGCACTGAACGAATGTTGCGGGTTCCTCCGCCAGGTCGCCCCTGTGGTTCGTTATGTGGACCCCGGTGATCATGAATATGTTTTGCTTTCATGATCCGGTTCGCAGAAGGTATGGCGACAGGTACAGCGTGGAAAATATGAACAACCACACTGCGTCGACGAAATGCCAGTACAGTCCACCTATGCTCAACGCGAGGCAGCGCTTCTCGTCAAAGTATCCGAGTGCAGTCCATATCAGCAGCATGGCGAGTACAACGATTCCCACCAGCACGTGAACCATATGGAAGCCGGTTATGGTGAAGTACAGCGAACTGTAGAGTTGCGCACTAAGACCGTAGGGGTGGTTTTGCCACTCCTTTAGCTGAATGCCGACGAACAGAACTCCCAGCACAACGGCGATGCCCATTGATGCCACGCCCATGCGCAGACGCCGGTGCCGCACGCAGCGTTCGCAGAACCAGACGAAGCCGCTGCTCGACAGCAAGACGCCCGTATTGAAGATGCCAAGCCCCAGCGCAGGGAGTCCTTCCGGCGGCCAGTTTTGCCCTTCCTGGGTTGCGAGATACAGATACGAGAAGATGAGGTAGCCGAACAGCGATCCTTCGGTGACGATCAGCGCCATGCAGCCCCACCATCCACCCGAGCGCTCGCCGGCACTGCCTACCGGGAGCATCGCTTCGTCCTGTTGCACAATCTCGCTCAACTCAACCTCCAATATCCGTGACGGGCTCAGGCTCGCGCTGGACCAGCGCTCGCTCGGGCCACAGCCAGATTGCGATTGAAACCGCACAGCCCAGCAACATGGCTGCCGTGAACAGCACGCTTTGCAACAGGAGCCCGACAAATACGAGCGTGGCAAACAGGCCGAGCCAGAAGGGCGCGTACGAGTCCTCCGGCATTTTCAGAATCACGTCGGGCAGTGCCTCGAGCGCGGTCGTCCCCAATGCTTCGCGGCCTTCGCCGAGCAGGAAACCTTCCTGGAGACTCGAACGTGCGGAAGCATCGGTGTGCCCGAAGTCCTGATCGAGGCGGCCCTCCCATAGCGGGTGACGGCTGCCCACATAGGGCAGAACCGCGAAGTTGTAGGGCGGCGGCGGTGAACTGACGCTCCACTCGAGGGTGGGTGCATCCCAAGGATTATCGCCAGCCAGTGGCCCGCGCTTCAGGCTGTACAGCAGATCGACCAGAAAGATCAGGACGCCGATCGCAAAGACGAAGGAGCCGACCGACGTGATCAGGTTGACGGTATTCCAGCCCATATCGGCAGGGTAGGTGTAAATGCGCCGCGGCATGCCCAGCAGGCCCGCGATGTGCATCGGAAAGAAGGTCACGTTGAAGCTGGCGAACATCACCCAGAAACCCAGGCGCCCTAGGCGTTCGCTCATCATCCGGCCGGTGAATTTGGGGAACCAGAAGTAGATGCCACCAATTACGGGAAAGACGTTGATGCCGAGCAGAACGTAGTGAAGATGAGCGACGACGAAGTAGGTGTCGGTCAGTTGCCAGTCGAACGGTACGGCGGCAGTCATGACGCCGGAGACGCCGCCCACCACGAACAGCAATACGAAGCCGGCGAAGAACAGGAAGGGCACGCGGAACACCGGGCGCCCGGTCCAGATGGTGGCGATCCATGCAAACGTAGCCACCGCGCTGGGCACCGCAATCACCATGCTTGCCGCGCCAAAGAAAGACAGCGCAAGTGCGGGAATGCCCGTTGCAAACATGTGGTGAATCCACACCACGAAGCCAATCGCCATCGTCGCCACCGTCGATAGTGCGACCGGCCCATATCCCACCAGCGGCCGACGGCAAAACACGGGTAATGCGTCCGAGACAATGCCCATGGCGGGCAACACGACTGCATAGACCCAGGGATGCGCAAAGATCCAGAACAGATGTTGCCAAAGGAGCGGCCTTCCACCGTTGAGCACGTCAAAGAAGTGTGTGCCGACCCGTCGGTCGAGCCACAGTAGAAAGAACGCAAGGCTCACCGAAGGAACCGCCAGCAGGTTGCCGGCAGACGCCGTAAGCGTGCCCCAGACCAGCACCGGCATGCGGTCGAGAGACATGCCAGGCGCCCGCATACGCAACAGGGTAACGACGAAGTTGATCGAGCCGACGGTCGTGGAAATGCCCAGCAGGACCATCCCGAGGGCGTACACGTCAATGTTGGGCCCAGTGTCGTATTCGAGGGCGGACAGCGGCGCGTAGTTGAACCAGCCGGCGTTGGGCGCTTCGCCAAGCGGGAAGCTCGAATAAAGGAACAGCCCCGCAAAGACAAAGACCCAGTACGACAGCGCGTTCAAACGCGGAAACGCCATGTCGCGGGCGCCGAGAATGAGTGGCCAGAGGTAGTTTGAAAAGCCGGACAGAACGGGCAGGGCGTAGAGAAAAATCATTGTCACGCCGTGCATTGTGAAGAGCTGGTTATATTGATCCGGTGTCAGCAGTGCAGCGTTGGGCCGCGCGAGTTGTGCCCGCATGATGAGTGCCTCGACGCCGCCAGCCAGCAGGAACAGGAAAGCCGTCACCAGGTACCGCAAGCCGATTGCTTTGTGATCCACCGTCGAAAACCAGCCGCGCCAGCCAGGAGGCGACCCCCAAATCTCATGCAGGCGGCGCGCCTCGTCGCTGTCCTGAGCGATGCGTCCCACGTGCAGCGGCCGCGTCAGGTGCGGCAATTGTGGCGGACGGGGCGAGACGGAGGCGTGGGGGTTTGGCATGTCGTTCCCGTTAGCGCAAGGTAGACAGATACGCGGACAGCGAAGCGGCCTCTGGCACCGAAAGAGCGATGCTCGGCATCAACGAATCGGGCTTGATCTGCTGCGCGCGTGCGATCCAGTCGAGTTGATGCGCCGGCGTGTTAGTCATTGCGCCGGCGGCGAGAAGCCTGCGCGAATTGAGATGGGTCAGATCTGGAGCCTGCATGCCCACCGCGTCCGTGCCACGAATCGTGTGGCAACCGGCGCAGCGGTCGTGGAAGAGGTGCTGCCCCGCCGCAACGTTCCCGTTCGCAGGAGGCTGCGCTTGCGCTTGTTGTGCGCGCCACGCTGCGAAGTCGTTTGCGTTTTGCGCGACCACCTCAAAGGCCATATGCGCGTGTTGTGCGCCGCAAAACTGTGAGCATTGCCCGCGGTAGACGCCTTCGTGATCGGCCTCGATCCATTGCTCATTGACCTGGCCAGGGATGGTTTGCGTTTTGCCGGCCAGTTGCGGTACCCAGAATGCGTGGATCACGTCGGCGCTTTGTAGCAGGACTTTCACGGGTGCGCCAACGGGAATGTGAATCTCATTGGCGGTAACAAAGTGGTGGGTGTGGTCGTCGTCGTCGTATTCGATCTTCCACCACCAATCGTAGGCAGTGACCGTGACGGTCAAAGCTGGCGTTCTGGACGGCGCGGCGACGCTTTCCAGCGTTCCCAGCACGTAGACCAGAATGGCAAACAAAGCGACGGATGAAACGCCCGTGCCGATGTAGATCCACATCAGGCCGCCGTGGTCCCCATGCAGTTCGTGGGGCCGGACGGTTGAGCGTTTGCGGAGTATCGCGGCGGCCAGTAACACCGCGATCAGCATCGTCACGCCTGACGCGATTGCCGTCATTACCCAGCCGAGATGCATGGTGGGCGCCGCTGCGGGACCCGCGGCATGGAGGAAATAATCGAGCGGCGCCGGATCCGCGGCGCGTGCGAAGCGGGGGCCGAGCGCCGCGAGACATGCGGGCCAGCCCCGCACACGGCAGGGGAACCGGCGCCCACCTGCAACTCGGAAAGGTCCACGCTTTCGCATCTCGCCGGTCTCGCAATGCGGCCCAGAAGGTCCTGTAGGCAGCAGCTCAGCAAATATCCTGCCTGGTGGCGTAGCAAGTTTTGTGGGACTAATGCATGGCTGAATGCGCGGTGGAGCGAACCCCTGCGTTCAATTTCCTCAAATACGAACCGTGGATCGAGCCGGAAGGCTTCGCCGGCACATTGCACGATGGCCTGGAGGGAAGTCGGTTCTGCTCCGGTAAATAACCCGACGCCCAAGAGTCCATTTCGACCCACCAGGGCAACCTCGGCAGATGCACCGTCCTCCTGGACGCTGAGCATCGTGACGACGGCGGTCGTTGGCAGATAGACCTGTTCGGGAGCGCTATTGGACGTAAATACCACCATGCCTTGTGGTGACTCCATCACTGTAAGGTGGTTCTCAATACGGGTGCGTTCAGGTGCGGGCAACGCTGCCAGCAGGCGATTCGGCACGGCATGGCCGCCCCTTTTCCTTGCATGATTTTCCGCAAGCGTTAGTCGAGCCCGGTCGTGCCGTTGGACTCGTGCGACCAGAGCTTCATGAATATTTTTAGAGTCTTCACGATTCCGCTCAGGCAGCAGGCTTACCAATGTCGATCGTAATGTCGTGTGGCCAAGTGCATCAAGAATCTTGATTTTGGTCAAAGTGCCAAGGTCGGACTTTCCATTCCGCCAAGCGGAGATCTGAGCCCTGCTGACAGCGAGGCTCTCAGCAAGTTGCGCGTCGCTTTCGAACATACCCCGACGCTTAAGCTCATCGAATAGTTGAAACCAATGGGGATTCATTGGTGGATAGTCGCAAGGCGTCAAATGTATTTGACGCTGACCGACGGGCGTGCGAAGCTATCCGTAGCATCCAGTCATTAGCGCCAATTTGAATTGATTTTACTCGCCTGCCTGAAGGCGACGAGAGACGGCCCGCACTTTTGTCATGCCGAGGCTTGCGAATCGGAGGGTGCCGCGTAATGAGAGACTCCACGCTTTTTTCCGCCTTCCGCCCCCGCTTTCAGGGAGAGCGCTCGTCGTGGTGCCGGATGCTATTGACGACGACACGTTTGCCGCACATCAGATTGAGTTTGGACGGCAGGTTTTTGCGCGCGGCGTTCATCTGCGCGAGCATTCGCACGCTTCACCGCTTTCAGATGCTTTTCTAGCAGCGATCGTCGGCCTCCTGGAAGTACTGGATGAGAATTCACCGCATGATGCGCGTCGTTGCGCCGCGCAACTGCGGGATATTTCCCTGACCGTTTTTCCCGGGCTCGAAAGCGGTCCAGATACTCAGGAACCTTTACCGGATGGTCCGCCACTCGACAACGCCGAAGAGCTAACGGACCCGTGCGTGGATAGCGACCTTCAGACGGACAACGCCGATATGAACCCAACAGTGCCGCAAGCCACCTGCCGCCCCTGGACACAACGCTCGGTCAAGGTCGATACCTTGATGCCGCGCGTGTTGATCGCGGACGACAATATTAGCTCCGCGCGGGCGTTAGCCGCGTATCTGGAGATGGAAGAATTTGACTGCCGCATCGCCTTTGGTGGGATGGAAGCTATCAGGGTTGGACGCGAGTGGCGTCCCCATCTCATCGTCATGGATATTTCCATGCCTCAGTGCAATGAGTTTCAGGCTGCAATGGCCTTGCGAAAGAATGAAGCGAACAGCGGTATTGCCATCATCGCGTTTACGGCGCTGGACGAGGCGGAGGTGCGAAGGCATTTCGCCGATCACGAGTTTGATGGCTATTGTCAGAAAGGACAGCAGACGAGCCATCTCGTCGATCTGATCACGCGGCTGGCCCACTAGTGTCAAGAGATAGGCAGCGAGCCGCGCGCAAACGCAGCGCGAACTTTCGCTTGCCTTGATCCGAGGCCTACCTGCGCCACGTCATCGCTCGCATTGCCGAGCATCCAGTCAATCGCGTCGATGAGCTGTTGCCATCGGTCGTCGCCGATCAGCTTCACCACAACGCCGCCTGAACTCAGCGAGCTGCGTTCAATTGTCCGATATCAACCTGTTGTCGAGAACGATCGTGATAAGACGGTTACATACTAGTCGTGGTTCGAAAATGCGTTGTTGCAAAAGTTTTTCCCACTGAGGTTGTCCGGATAGGCCGAAAACAAAGCCGCGCAGCGCCACATTCCAGTCCGTGAACAACCCACCACACGCCCTCAAGTTACCCGCCATTAGCCCGTGAGTCACCTGCAACTTACCCTTGAAAAACCTCTGACTTGCCCGTGAGTCACCCGCGACTTACCCTTGAAGAACCCCTGACTCGCCCATGAGTCACCCGCCACTTACCCTTGAAGAACCCCTGACTCGCCCATGAGTCACCCGCCACTTACCCGTGAAGAACCCCTGACTCGCCCGTGAGTCACCCCTAGCGTATCGATGAAGCGAGCGCGTACGCCCAGCAGCAAGTCAACACCCACAGACCGCCGTCAACTTGCCCGCCATTAGCCCATGAGTCACCCGCAACTTACCCTTGAAGAACCCCTGACTCGCCCATGAGTCACCCGCAACTTACCCTTGAAGAACCCCTGACTCGCCCGTGAGTCACCCGCAACTTACCCTTGAAGAACCCCTAACTCGCCCGTAGACGACCCGAAGCGTATCGATGAAGCGACCGCGTACGCTCAGCAGCACGTCATCTTTGGCGAACACTCACAGATCGCTGTTAAGTTGCCTGCCATTTGCCGGCGGCGATCGCGCGCACATTGAGTGATGCAAGGAATCTGCGCGCGCTGCAATGGTTACGCACAGAGCTGTAGTTCGATATGCGCGCACAGTCTCTTGCGAAGACAGGATAACTATGCTTTGCTCATGCCAATGCTCGTTGCCCGCTTAGCGCGCAACGATGCCTTCCGGTTTTGCATTGAGATTTCAACGCGCCGCCGATGCGGCAGTTTTCCGTCCCGCGCTCGCATGGACACCCCAGGATGTTGAGGCGATTGTTTCGCCCACATGAAGTTTTTTGCACTCAAACGCCCCTGCGGCGCTTTTTTAAACTAAGGCGTTTAGGCGAAAGTTCGGGACAGAGGCAAGGCGAAACCCTTGACCAGTGCGGCCGAGCTAGCGACATTCGGGTGCAGAACGTCGAAAGACGTGCAGCCGAAACCCGACCCGCCACCCCCCAAAATGGAAGCCTAGTCGTCCGCTGCGGACGAGCCATCGACCCTTCGCGCCAGCGTTGAGGTTCGTGGTGGGCTTCGCCCCCCCTACGTGGGCGGGAGAGTTAATTCCTTTGAGATATGCGCGCTATCTCTTGACCGTCTTCTTCGTGAAGATGGAAGCGCGACGGTGTGGCCTCTCCGTTGAAGGGCCGGCGCCAGGCTTCATTGCCAGGTAACTCCGAACCGTAAGGCCGGGGCTGAGTTGTGAGCTGGGCAGCATCGCAACTCGGAACACGCACTTTTTTAAGACAATGTGGCCAAGTTTCACGATGTGGAATGCGGGACTATCAGGTTCCGGGTGCGCAGGACAGCGCGTACCAATCCCCACCCGAAGGCGAGATCGGGGCGGAGAGCTGATGGATGACAACGCGTGGTTGCGGCGGTGACCGACGCCACGGGAGTGCTGGGTGGGATCGGTCCGGTCACGCAATGCCCCCGACTGGCGCCCGTTCTCGGGTGGCCTGTCGGCCCGCTCGGCCGCGTACGCGCTGTCGTGCTGGGCGCGCTGTTTCGCTGGCTGATCGAGCAGCGGTATCTGCTGGCGAATCTGTTTGCCGGCGTGAAAGTGCGCGGTAGCGCCCGCGTAAATGCACTCGACACGTCGCACGCCTTCACGGAAGGGAAGTGGGTGCTCATCCGGGCGATCGCGGAGGGTCTCGAATGGTCATATGGGTGGACCGCCGGCGCGGCACAGAGGGTGTGTTCGTGAGCAACGCACTGTTCAGGCACAAGGCAGGCGTTGTTCGGGTGCAAACCTGGCGTTGAAGAAGCTAAAGCTGGGTATTTCTCAGGCGTTAGGCGGGCGTCGCAACAAGCCAGGCCGAGCGATGTTACAACCCGAGGCACTATTCAGGCACTATTCAGGCACTATTCAGGCACTACTCAGGCACTACTCAGGCACTACTCAGGCACTACTCAGGCACTACTCAGGCACGAGCGAGGCACTGCTCAGGCACGAGCCAGGCATTGCTCAGGCACGAGCCAGGCATTGCTCAGGCACGAGCCAGGCACTGCTCAGGCACGAGCCAGGCACTGCTCAGGCACGAGCCAGGCACTGCTCAGGCACGAGCCAGGCACGAGCCAGG
>NZ_QVQV01000001.1:1679430-1910469 GCF_003429005.1 Paraburkholderia sp. DHOC27 | reverse complement strand
TGAGAGTTAAACCCTCAAATACAGATTCAAATCCAGCCTCAAAACCCGACATCTCTATCTAGCCAGCCCCCGACGTTTCAATCTGGCCTCGACATTAGCTGTAAGGGCTATATCCTAATGTCCGGTTTTAGCGGGCTTCAGATGTCCGCTTTTCGGCCCATCGTAGGCTGACCGGTGGCCGGTTATCCGGCACCGGAGGCTGCGATGGTTGCGACGGAACGAATCCACGCCACCAGCTCATCTCGTCATTTTTCGATTAGATGTTGCGCGCTTCCAGCTGATTCTCCAGCTCCGTGACTAGATGCATGATTCGTCTCAAGCAAGGCGATCGACGAAAGCGACGTGTTTGCCAGATGTTATGCAGTCACTCAACTGAATCACTCTCACCCATGAGGAACATGAAATGAAGCTCAAGAACAAAGTGGCATTCGTTACGGGCGGTACGTCGGGCATCGGCCTGGAAACCGCAAAACTCTTTCAGGCCGAAGGCGCCAAAGTGGTTCTGGTCGGCTCGAATGAAGAGCGTCTGGCCGCAGCCGGCAAGGAACTCAATGGCGACGCCCTGCTGGTTCGCGCAGACATCCGCAACGTCGCGGACATCGAACGGGCCGTCGAAGCAACGCGTGCGAAATACGGTCACATCGACGTCGTGTTCGCCAACGCCGGCGCGACCACGGTTGCTCCGCTCGAAGCTGTCACGGAAGCGTACGTCGCTGAGAATCTCGCCCTGAACTTCACTGGGACCTTCTTCACCATCCAGAAGACGGCTCCGATCATTGCGCAAGGCGGCAGCATCATCGTCACGACGTCGTTCCTGAACACGATCGGCTATCCGGGTCTGTCGATTCTCGCCGCCACCAAGGCAGCCGCACGCTCCCTCGTGCGTACCCTGGGCGCGGAACTGGCACCGCGCGGCATTCGCGTGAATGCTGTCAGCCCGGGCGCGATCGCCACGCCGTTCTACAGCAAGATCGGCTTGCCCGACAACGTGCTCTCGCAAGTCGCTTCGGGCATCACGGACAAGGTCGCCCTCAAGCGTTTCGGCGAGCCGGCTGAACTCGCCAAGACGGTGCTTTTCCTGGCAAGTGATGACTCGTCGTACACGACGGGCACGGAACTGGTCGTCGACGGCGGTCTCACGCAGTTCTAAGCCGTACCGGCATGAGCCGATGCGTGGCTCGACCCAGCCCGCCGTCCTGGCATCACGCACAGACGGCGGCCGGTTCCAGTTCAAAGAACTCAGTATGGAATCGCGAGCCGCTAGCTCGACGGAACATGTCCGAACTCACCCAGCATTTCACGAAGTTTGGGTACCGCGAAATCGATGAACCGTCGAAGCTTGGCCGGCATCTGGTGCCGGGAAAGATGGATGAGATGAACCGGTATCGGTTCGACTTCGAACGCCTGCAAGATGATCCTGACCTGACCGGCGTTCACGGCGGCGCCCACATCGTGCTCGAGAAGCAGCGTTGCGCCGATACCATCAATGGCAGCATCGAGCGCGGCATCTGGTGAAGACACGAGCAGTCGCGGCACGTCCGCCACGTTAAAGATCTCTTCCGTGTCCGGGCGGCGAAAACGCCACGGCGAGAGATTGGGACTATCGAATACGACGCAAGGAAAACCACAAAGCTCCTCGGGGGTCTTCGGCTCACCGCACCGGTCAAGCAGATCCTGGCTGGCCACCACTACCACTCGCAAGGTCCCAACCCGTGTCGCGACCAGGCTGCTGTCACGCAGGCGTCCAATCCGGATGGCAACGTCAGCGTGTGAATCGACGAGATCGATGTTGCGGTCCGACTGCAGCAGCCGGATTCGTATCTCAGGGTACATCGCGAGAAACTGATTGATCACCGGCAGCACCCGTAAGCGGGCAACCTGCACGGGCGTCGTAATCACCAGCTCGCCGCGCGGCGTGCTGAACTCGCCCGCGGCGCGGCGCTCCTGCTCATCGACCTGTTCGAGGATCCGCTTCGCGGAGGCGACGTATTCCGCGCCGGCATCCGTCAGTGTGAGCTTACGAGTTGTCCTGACGAGTAGCTTCGTGCCCACCAACGCTTCGAGGTCGTTGACGTTTCGCGTGAGCGTAGCCACGGGAATTCGCAATTGCCGCGCAGCAGCCGACAAACTCCCCTCTTCGATTGAAGAGACCAGCATTGCCATAGCTTCAAGTCGGTCCAAAAAACTCACCCAAAGGAAAGGGGAAATCGTAGCGCGCGTTCGTGGTCGCAACAGTCGCAGATTGAACGTTGCTGACAACGATGCGATCTTATCGCACTGGAGATGCCGGGTGGTCTCCATGAAGGACCGTCGCATGGCCGCTATGGAAGCGGAACGGCCACACGAATCCGGCCGCCTGAAAGATACTTCAGGCTAGACTGTGCGAGTTGCCAGATTTTTTCAGCGAAGCGAGGGCCATCGCATGAAATTTCTTCTGACGTCCAGCGGCATCACCAACGTCAGTATCCACGCTGCCCTGGTTGGGCTGTTAGGCAAACCCATCGCTGAGTGCAGCGCGCTCTTCATTCCCACCGCCATGTACGGCTATCCGCGCCACGCGGCCGCAGCGTGGCAGGCGTTCGCGGGAAATACACGTGGCCCGTTGTGTGAATTGGGCTGGAAATCGCTCGGCGTTCTCGAACTCACCACGCTGCCGAGCCTCTCCAGAGAAGATTGGGTCCCGCTCGTGGAAGAGACCGACGTCCTGCTGGTGTGGGGCGGTGACCCCGTCTATCTGGCCAACTGGATGCGTCAGTCCGGCCTCACCGAACTCTGGTCGTCCCTGCGAGGCGAACGGGTTTATGTGGGCCTGAGCGCGGGCAGCATGGCGGTGTCCGCGACATTCGCGGAAAACTACACGCAGCCGCCGAGTGCCTATCGCGGCGCCCCGACCTCTGAACCCTTCTCCTTCGCAACCACTGAGGGCGAAGAGGCAAGCCTTCTGGTGACGGCGCATGGAGCCGGCTGGGTCGACTTCGCCTTGATCCCGCATTTCGACCACCCGGATCATCCCGATGCCTCGCTGAAGAATGCGCAACGATGGGCAGCCAGGATTCCGGCGCCGGTGTACGCCATCGATGATCAGACCGCCATTGCAGTGAGCGATGCTAACGTCCAGGTCGTATCCGAAGGTCAATGGAAGCTGTTTTTGCCTTCTACGTAGCCGGTCAGATGCGAGCCGTTCAGGAAAGCAGCCGCCGTGGTCTGCGTCGAGCGGCCACGACAATGCGCGAGGTCCGCGTTTCGCCGGCGGGACCCCGAAGCCTTTATTCGCGTCACCATGCCGGCCACACAAGCGGTTCCATTTCCGCGTAGACCGCCGTGCTCTGCCGTCATTTGAACTGGACGAGGTCCTTGAAGATCAGTTTGCCCCAGATATTGCCCCTCGCCTGAACCAGCGAGCCGCCTTCCTTGAGCGCTCCGAGCGCAATCGGCGCGAAACCGAGTTGTTCGGCTAACGCCGCGACCGGTGCCACCGCATTTTCGTCATCGCTCGACAAAAACACGACCCGGCTGCCGCCATTCACGTTCGGATCAGAAGCCAATACCGCAGCGGGTAGATGATTAAAGCCCTTGACGAACCTGGCGCCAGTGAACGCGCTGGCGACCACTGCGGACGACGGCTCACCGTTCAGCTCTTCGACCGGCGCGTTGGTGTTGGTCGCGTCAATGATCGTCTTGCCCTGCCAGTTCACGAGCTGCTTCGCGACTTCGCGATGTTCCCAATACGGAACGGCGAGGAAGATCGTGTCGGACGCGATCGCCTCCTGCAAGGATCCAGCACGGACCGTGGGGCCGATCGCCTGAGCCTGCGGCAGCAAGGTTTCGGGGGCACGCCGGCTGGCGACGGTTACGTCGATGTTCTTGCGTGCAAACGCTCGCGCGAGTGCCTGGCCAATCTTGCCAAAGCCAATAATTGCGTAACTCATATTAACGCTCCATTCACTATTGATTAGTTATCCAGATTGATAGATGTAGCAAGGCGGAGATACTTGACGTCAATTGCCCTTCTACACCTTGTTCAGCGCCCTATCAGATGGCCGAGAAGCCGCCATCGACCGCCAGCTCCACGCCATTCACGAAGCTCGAATCGTCTGACGCAAGAAACACGGCAACCGTCGCGATCTCTTCAGGCCGCCCCATCGTCCCGCGCGGAATCAGCGATTCGAACATTTGTTTCGCCTCTTCGGTGAGAACCTGGTCCTGCATCGGCGTGGCGATGGGCCCCGGGCTCAGCACATTCACCCGGATATTTCTGCCTTTCAGTTCGTTGAGCCAGGTACGCGCGAACGAGCGCAGCGCCGCCTTGCTCGCCGCATACACGCCGTAGCCAGGAAAGCCCTTCACCGAGGCAACGGACCCGGTCATGAAGATCGACCCGCCATCGTTGAACAGCGGCAACGCCTTCTGAACCGTGAACAGCGTTCCGCGCGTATTCAGACCGAAAGTCGCGTCGAACTGCTGCTCGGTAATCTCACCCAGCGGGACGGCCTCGCCCATGCCTGCGCTTGCAAACAGAACGTCGATCTTGCCCTTTTCCCGCTTGACGGTATCGAACAGGCGATCGAGATCGTCGAGGCTGGCCGCATCGCCGCGCACGCCGGTGACGTTCCGGCCAATCTGCCTGATTGCCTCGTCGAGCGCTTCCTGCCTGCGACCCGTGATGAAAACATAGGCGCCCTCTTCAACGAACCTTTTGGCGCTTGCCAGCGCCATACCGCTTGATCCACCCGTAATGACTGCAACCTTCCCGTCCAGCTTGCCCATGACGTTTCCTTTCGTGGTGTCGTACTACGTTTCGGTTCCCAGTTACACAAATGTGCTGTATCTTGTGGATCACTGATCCAGATACGTTTTCATTATATGTGGAACACCGATCCGTTTGTCAAGGCAATTTATGCGAGCTGACGCCCAGAAGAATTACAGCCATCTACTTGAAGTCGCGCGCGAAGTCGTCGCCGAGCATGGTGCCGACGCGTCCATGCGCGATATCGCCCGCCGGGCGGAGGTCGGACTGGCCACGCTGTTTCGCCATTTCCCGACCCGCGAGGCCTTGTTCGAAGCGCTGTTGCGTATCAACGTGGACGAACTGATCCAGCAGGCAGCCGAACTCGAAAAGTCGAACCAACCGGATGAAGCACTGGTGACGTGGTTTCGCGAGGGGATGGGGTTCGTGCGCAGCTATAACGGCATTTGCGCCTTGTTTGCGACTGCGCACGCGGACCCGGACTCCGCGCTGCACGCCTCGAGCAATGCGTTGCGTTCAGCAGGCGCGCGACTTTTGCATCGTGCTCAGGCCGAGGGCACGGCGCGTGCGGATATGGATGGGGTCGACCTGTTCGCCTTGATGTCGGCGCTTGGCTGGCTCGTCGACCAGCCCGGATTCGCGTCGCGGGGGGACCACCTGTTCCACCTGATTACGAACGCCATCCTGACGAATCCGTCGAGCGACGTGGGGAAGAAGGCGAAATAGCTGGGTTTGCTGGAATCAAGGCGCGAATCCTCGCGCCTATTTTTTATCAACAAAGACCCGCCACCAGAACATGGCAAGCGTCTGGCGGTGACCTTCAGAATGCGCGTGTCAAATTCCTTGGTAAGTGACATGAAACGACTGTTTCTGCTTGTTCTGCTTTGCCCGATTGTCTCATTCTCACTTGAGGGAAGTGGTTCCGTCGATTTCGATTCTTCGATCGTACCTTTATTGAACCAAAACCCTACACTCAGGCAATTTGTCTTGTGCAGTTTCGATATTGTTAGCGATCCAGTGGGAACCCGGATAGGTGACGTTCAATCGAAAGCACTAGGCGGGACCAGGATCGGGCCATATTCCATGTGGGCGAACTGGCATGGCGCGACGTCTAATCAGCGCGTGGTCCTTACGGTGAATACTCAAACGACCTTCTTCGATAAGCATGGTAAACCTGTCAACGCGAATCTGTCGAAAGCGACACGTGTCGAAGAGCGTATTGCGAGTGTGACAATAGAGCCGCCTGAAAAAGATCAGCCGGGCATTGTCCCAGGCGGCTTTAAACATGCGGTGGATTTAAGCGTGTGCTCTATGAAACCGATTTCGTAGAACGTAAGTGCCAGACGTGTGCCCCGCCTTAGCGGGGCCTTTTGCATGTGACGCGCAACGCCGTTTAATCACCGAACACCTGGCACGCTTCCCCCTCAAAAATCCAAACACCCAATCACCGATTTCCCGAAAAACCGCCGGTTCTTCAGCGCCTCGAGCCTTGCACCCAGTTCAGAAAACGGATGCACCACATACTGTTCGGGCTGCATACGACCTGTGGCAATCGCTTCGAGCATCCCTTCCCCTGCCTGCGTCAACCGGGCCCACGCCGCGCGATCGCCGTACACGTGTGTCGCCCCGAGAGCGACTTCGTGCAGCGAGAGCGATCGGCCAAACGGCGTCGTGGGCCACTGCGCAACGCGCCCCTGAATGCACACCAGATGGCCATTGGCCAGAAGCGCGGGCGCAAGACGCGCCGCGTGATCCTCGTTGACGCAGTCGATCACCGCGTAGAAGCGCTCCACGTCGCGCTCCAGCCAGGCCTCGCCAGGAGTCAGCGGTCCGTCCAGGCATTCGTCCGCGCCAAGCGCCGACAGGCGGCTCGCATGACGTGGGTTGCACATTACGCTGACCCGAAAGCCACGCTCCTTCGCCAGTTGCACGAGGTAATGGCCAACGCTGCCGCCCGCGCCGCTGATCAGCAGATGCTGGGCCGGACGCGCCGGAATCTTCTCCAGCGCCTGCCAGGCCGTCAACGCGGGACAGGGAAAGCTCGCCGCCACGGCGAAGTCCACGGCATCGGGTACCCGCATGAGCGCGTGCGCCATGATCGGCGTGTACTCGGCAAAACTGCCGTGCGCATGCAGGCTCTGATGGTAGGCCACGCGCTCACCGAGCCACGTTTCCGGCACACCCTCACCCACCGCGACGACCGTCCCCGCCCCATCCACACCCGGCACGTGGCCCGCATGCCAACCCATCTGCGGATCGCCGAGCACTTTCCAGTCAACCGGGTTCAGGCCGATCACCGCGTTACGCACCAGCGCCTGCCCCGCCTGCAAGCGTGGCGCCTCGATCTCCTCGTTGACAAGGTGCAGCGGCGAGTCGCCGCCTTGCCATACCCATGCCCGCCAGTTGGCGGGAGATTCGCCGCGTTGCTGCTCATTCATTGCCGTTTCCATCAAGCGAGAGTTGGACACTCTTGCACTACAAGGCCCGCTTCAACCGCGATGCGCCACAGCCCGATGCGCGCCGCGTCCCTGATTTCCTGCACATCACCCATGCCGAAGTGTCGCATTGCCCGGCGATACCGGCCGCACAACGCCGCATCGCCAATCACGGCGAGGCGCGTGGTTTCACCGCCGAGCGCGGCGCGAATCTCGTCACCAATCAGCAGACCCGAGAGATATTCGAGGCTTTGCGATCGCGGTAGTTGCCCGAGCAGCACCTTGGCCCGCGCCGAAAACAGCAGCGGCGCCACGCCCTCCTTCGCGTCACGCGCAGTCTCCACGGCAGAGTCAAAAGCGCCTGAGGAATCCGCGCTGTACTGATCGTCGGCGCTAAAGAGCCTGCCGAGAATCGAATGCTGGCGCAGCACGGCGAACAGTTCGCCCGTCATGAACGTCTGGCATTGCACGATGCGACCGCCTTCGACCGTGATCCATTTGCTATGTGTACCGGGCAGCACCAGCCGCGAGCGATCGGCAAGCGCGGCATCCAGCACGGTTGCACCGACCACCTGGGTTTCTTCGCCGCGCATGACTTCCGCACGCGGCTCAGTGAGCGCGACGCCTGGTACGACATGCAGCACGCGGTCGTCGGCCACCGGTATTTGCAACAGCGTCGTGGCCAGTTCGGCTGCTCCGGCGAGGCCCCGACAATATGGCGCTTCACGCCAGCCCTGCGCGCTGCCGATCATGCCCGACGCAATCATGGGAAGACCGGGCGAGCGCGCCTGCCAGTCGCCAACCGTCGCGGCGAACACTCCGGCAAAGTCACCGTTCGTTACCTGCATCACGCCACAAGGCGCGTCGCGCTGCGCCAGCAGATTTCCGTCTGGTCCAAGTAACATCGCGCGCAACGACGACGTTCCCCAATCCAGCGCGATCAGACGCGCTGTATCGAACGAATCTTTCAATTTGAATTCCTGAATGCCATATCAACAACCATGCGTCGACACGCCGATCCGCCGCCAGGTGATGCCTTCAGCACGCGCAGCGGATCGACCTCCCGATCAGGCCACCAGATAGCCGCCGTCCACCGGCACGATTGACGCGGTCATGAACGAGGCCGCGGGCGTACAGAGAAACACGGCAACCTGCGCGACTTCGTCCGGTGTGCCCCACCGTCCGAGCGGCGTTCGGCCAAGAATCACCTGCGAGCGACCGTCATCGTCCTGGAGCGCCTGCGTCAACGGCGTGGCAATCCAGCCCGGCGCGATGGCATTGACGCGAATTCCGTCCGCGGCATACGCAATGGCGAGAGACTTGGTCAACTGCGCGACCGCGCCCTTGCTCGCGCTATACGCCGGCACCAGACCGCCGCCAAAAAAGCTCAGCATCGAAGCTGTGTTGACGATGCAGCCAGAAGATTTCTTGAGCAGCTCCCGTGCGCCTGCACAAACCCGCATGGTGCCGTTCAGATTGATGTCGAGCACCTTTTCGAATACCTCGACCTTGTGCTCGTCACCGCGCCGGATCACGCCCGCGCAGTTCACTACGATATCGAGGCGTTCGAATTTGCTCAGTACCGTGTTGACGTCTTCGGTAGAACACACGTCGAGCGTGACCTGTTCGACCTGTTCGATCAACGTGTCAGGCACCTCGGCGGGCAGCGGCAAGCCTGCTGCGACGACTTTCGCACCAAGCAGCGCGAGTCGGTTGGCAATGGCCGCACCAATTCCGGAACGTCCGCCGGTGACGAGTGCAACCTTGCCTTCGAGGAGATTGTCTTTGAAGGTCATGTGACTTCCAGAAAGTAATGAAAGATGATGCATCCATCCGGTAAGTACTACTACCTGATCGGCCAGCATAAAAAACTGGCCAACGCGCCCGCCTAGCGAATGAACTGATCCACGTAATCTTCGCCGAGCCCGACCGACGCATAGTGCTTGCGGCACATGTCGATCTTCGTGAAGACATCTTCGTAACCCGTGTAGTTGCCGTACGGATCGCAGTAGAACATCACGCCGTTCACCTGAAAATACGTGATCATTTCCTCGACGTCTTCGGGCACATACAGCGTATGCGTTTCGCCCGGCGGCTCGTAGACGTAGCTGCCTTCGGTGGCGGTCCACTCATGCTCCAGATACTTCCAGCGGCCCTTCAGCACCATGCCATGCACGCCCTGCGGATGGCGGTGACGGCTCAGCACGCCGGACTTGCGCACGCGCAGCAGGTTCATCCAGTAACCCTGCGAGGCATTCAGGCAAAGCGGGCGAAACGACACATTCTCCGCCTGCGGCACCCACACGCGCTCGTCGTCGGGAATGGCGAGCGGCACGACCACTTCCTTTTGCGCTTCCTTCGGAAACGGCAATTGATACGGCGTCATCGGGGAATACTTTTCGACGATTTCGGGCATGTCTCTTCTCCTTGTAGTCCTTCGCGGACGAGATTAGTCACTGATGCTTGAAATGGGGGTATGGCCGATGCCGTCGAGCAGCCGTTCGACATCGAGCCGGTTGCTGCCCGAGCTCTCGCTGTAGCAGCGGCGGACCGCATCACGATTGGCGCGCAGTTCGTCGATGGAGCACATGCCCATCAACGCCAGCGTCAATTCGGTTTCCTTGCGCAATAGTTCGATGGCCTGACTGACGCCCGCGCGTCCCGAGGCGCCCAGCCCGTAGGCGTAAGCGCGTCCGAGCAGCACCGCATCGGCGCCCAGACCAATTGCCTTGATGATGTGACTGCCGCGCCGGATGCCGCTGTCGAGCAGCACTTCCGCACGTCCGGCGATGAACTGTGCGATCTCCGGCAAGACCGAAATCGACGAACGCGCGCCGTCGAGCTGACGGCCGCCGTGATTGGACACGCACACGCCGTCCGCGCCGCCATCGAGCGCGCGGCTCGCATCCTCAACCGACAGCACGCCTTTGACGACCAGCTTGCCAGGCCATTCGCCGCGCAGCCATTCGAGATCCGCCCAACTCATGCTCGGATCGACATTGCCGGACAGATAAGCGGCCTGCGCCATCAGGCTGCGCGGCACGCCGGCTTTGCCCTTGACGTTGCCGAGCATGAGCCGTCCATGCAGTCCCATGCGGATACACCACGCCGGGTGCGAAAGCAGATCGACCAGCGTGCCGAACTTCAGTGAGCTGGAGGTGCGAAAGCCATTGCGTGTGTCGCGCTCGCGTACCGACGACACATTGGTGTCCGCGGTCAGGAACAGCGTGGTCACGCCCACCTTCCACGCGCGCTGGATCAGTTCGGACGCGAGCTCGCGGTCCTTGAAAACGTACAGTTGCATCGCGAGTCCGTGCGGCATCGCGGCGCCGACCTCTTCGATCGAATTGATCGAAAACGTCGACAGACACATCGGAATGCCAGCCTCGGTCGCGGCGCGCGCTGCTTCGACCTCGCCGTCCGGCCAGAACGAGCCGGCGAATCCGACCGGCGCGAGCATGACCGGCATCGAATAGCGGCAACCCAGAATTTCTGACGACAGATTCCGCTTCGACAGATCCACCAGCACACGCTGTTCGAGCGTCCACTGATCGAAGTCTTCCGTATTGCGTGCCAGCGTGCGTTCGGAGAACGCGCCGCCGTCGAGGTAATCGAAGAACATGCGTGGCATTTTGCGCCGCGCCTGCTGACGCAGGTCCTCTATGTTGGAGACGGTCATGGGCGCATTACCGCGTCACGTGCGCTCGATATGCGCGTAGGCGTCGTCCTCGGGCTGATAGCCGAGATACTTGATGGCGCCGCTCAGATCCCAGTCCATGTCCTTGTTGTTGGACACGCCATTCACGACAATGGCCTGCGAGGGCCATTCGTCGCTCGGCGCCAGCACCGAGCGGATGAACAGTTGATCGAGATCGCGGTTCGACAGCCACATGTTGCGGAACCAGCGCAGCGTGCGGCGCGCGGCTTCATCGAGCACTGCCGTATCCGAGGTGGAAGCGGGCGAACCCGAGTGCGTGATGTCCTGCGCGCGGTTGTCGCCGGTCAACGCCCAGCCCACCCGCACCGACACCGTGCTCAGCTTGCCGCCCGCCAGTTCCGCCACCGCCGCACAGAGTTTTTCGCCCATCACTTTGGCCGTGCCGTAAGCGAGCGAATTCAGTTCGCGCTTGCCGTCGTGCCAGCGGGTGCCCGGCGCGGGTTCAATATCCGTTGTCAGAAGACCCGGTCCGATCTTTGCCGCCAGCGGCATGTCCTTGTAGGCGCCTACCGTGTGATTCGACGAGGCGAACACAAAACGGCCCACGCCCGCGCGCGCGCACTCCAGCAACAGGTTCAACGTCATGTCGTAGGACGCCATCGACTCGAGCCACGTCGAATCGGGTACCGGATTCAGCGCGGCAAAGTGGATGACGGCGTCCACTTCTTCCATTGCACGCGTCCATTCGCCCGAGCGCTGCGTCAGGTCGCCTTGCACGAGGCGCAGCCGTTTGCGTGCGTCGGCGGAGAACTTCGAATAGTCGCCGCTGCGGTCAATGCCGATCACCTGCTCGCACCATTCGGCGCGCGTGAGCGCTTCCACGACTTTTTGCCCGAGGTTGCCGCCGGCGCCCGTGACCATGACCTTGCGCGGGGTTGTGTAATGCATGGCTCCGTTCTCCTTAGATAAATTCGAGGCACACTGCCGTGGGGATCGGGAAGTTGTAGCCGGTATCGGTCAAGCCACCCGTTTGCTGGTCGATTGAGAACACACGGATAAAACCGTCGTCCTGCGAGGCGGCGAGCAGATAGCGGCCGTCCGGCGAGATCGCCAGATCGCGCGGCGTGCGGCCGCCAATGGTCCAGGTGCCGATTGGCGTCAGCGTGCCGGCAGCTTCGTCGACGCGCGCGCCGAAGATCGAGTCGTGTCCGCGATTGCCCACGTAGACGAACTTGCCCGACGGATGCAGACGCATGCCGCCCACCGCGCTCTCGCCATCGAACCCAGGCGGCAGCGTGGAGACTTCGCTGACGAGTTGTGCGTCTTTCTCGCCCAGACGATACATACGCACGCTCGACGCCAGTTCATAGTCGGCCAGCACGTACGCGCCATTGCGGGAGAACACCAGATGACGCGGGCCCGCGCCCGGCGCAGCTTCGAGGAACAGGTCGGGCGTCGTGTCAGGCCGCCCTTGCGCGCCGTTCAGCGCATGCCGGAGCACACCGTCGACGCCGAGATCGGCGAGATAAACATGGCGGCGATCGGGGCTCACGAGCGCGCAGTGCGCATGAGGGCCGTCCTGCCGCTCGGCATTCGGGCCGCTGCCCTCGCGGCTCAACACCACGGGCTCGCCCGACGGCACGCCGTTCGCATCAAGAGAAAAAGCGAGCACTTCGCCGCTGGCGTAATTCGACAGCAGCAGCAACGACAGTTCGTTGTCCACCGACACGTGACACGGCCAGCCGCCCGGCGTGGCCAGGTCGTTCAGCAGCTTGAGTGTGCCGTTCGGTGCGTCGAGTTCATAGGTGCTGACGCCCGGGCCATCCTTCGCGTCCACTTCACGCACGGCATAGAGGCGGCGACGGTCTGCGGACAGCGCGAGATACGATGGGTTGACGGCTTCCTGCACCGCGATTTCGCGCAACTGACCGCGCGTGGTGTCGAAGCCCAGCAGATAGATGCCTTTGCCTTTACCGTGGACGTGCGGCATCGGCAACGTATATGTGCCGACTGCGAGCATGGCTGTTTCGCCGTGGTTTTGAGTCATACCTGTCTCCTTGATTGGTGTCCGTCCGTCAAGCTGGCCGCGCGGCCAGTCAGCGTCCGCGAGCAGTTCGATACGGGTTCATTCATTCACTGCAACGCGCCGCGACTACAGCACGCCGCCGCTGTTGCGAATGTTGTTGATCATCTTTTCGCGCGTCGCAGCCAGATGCTCGCTGATGCCACGCTCGGCGGCGGCGGCATCTTTCGACACGACTGCCTCGAGAATCGCGGTGTGTTCCGCATGCACGCGCTTGGGCGGCACGAGCGGCCGGTAGAAATGGCTGCGCATGATATGCATGTGGATGTTGAGATTCTCGTAGTTGGTCTTGAGCCGCTGGTTGTCGCAGGCGTCGATCAACGTGTTGTGAAACGCGCTGTCGGCTACTGAAAACGCGGTGTAGTCCTTGAACTCGCTATCCGACATGAAACCCGTCATGGTTTCGAGCAGCGTGCGCATCTTCGCCGTGACGGCGGAGTTCTCCGGGCTTTCGATCACGAAGCGCGCAGCGAAGCGTTCGAGCGCCTCGCGAATCTGAAAGATCTCGATGGCATCACGTTCCGTAATGCCCTTCACGAAGGTGCCGCGCCGCGCTCTCACCTCCACGAGACCATCCGCCGCCAGCCGCTTGATGGCATCCACCACCGGCGTGCGGCTCACGTTCAGTTCGTTGGCGACTTCCTCCACGTTGATCTGCTCGTCGATCTTGATCGCGCGGCTCAAGATGCGCGCCCTCACCTCGTCATAGACCTGATCGGTCAGATGCGTGTGCTGAATCGGCGTCCAAACACGGTTCATTTGATGAAGCTCCTTTCAATTCGATTGCGACTTTCCGTCGCAGATGTCGTTGACATCAACATCTAACATGTGACATATTACACTACACAAGCGACGCTGCCAAGCGAAGCACATAACCTAAGACCTCGTGGAGACAGTCACTTATGAAGCACCGAAAAGGCCTTTTTCTGAGCGCGATCGTCGCGGCCGTTCTTGCCACCACCGGCACCGTCAGTCAGGCCGACGAGCCGGTTTTGATGCCCGGCGCTATCGTGCGCGAAGGCCCGAATCCTGTCACGACGCCCAACCAGTTCAAGAAGGCGCCGCCGTGGCGAATCGGTTTCAGCATCTGGGGTTTTGGCAACACGTGGATGACCCAGATGGTCCACGAGACCGACGCTGAAGCGGCGAAGCACAAGGAAATCTCCAAGGTGATTTTCGCCGACGCGAACTCCAAGCCGGCCAAGCAGATTGCCGACATCGAAGACATGATCGCGCAGAAAGTCGACGCCATCATCATCGCGCCAGTTTCATACACCGCGCTGACACCCGTCATCAAAAAAGCGGTCGCGGCTGGCATCCCGGTGATCGTGCACTCCACTGAAGTGGATACCGACGCGTACACCACCGAAATCCAGGGCGAATCGCTGTACTTCGGCGAAGTGGGCGGCAAATTCCTCGTCGACACGCTGCATGGCAAGGGCAACATCTGGGTGCTGCGCGGCCAGGCCGGCATTGCTGCCGACACCATGCGCTACGACGGTCTGCGCAAGGCGCTGGCCGGCTCGAACATCAAGATCGCCTCCGAAGAATACGGCGACTGGTCGTACAACAAGGGCAAGCAGGTCTGCGAATCCCTGATGCTGAGCAACCCGAATCCGGACGGCATCTGGTCGTCGGGTGGCGACATGAGCCGCGCCTGTATCGAAGTGTTCAAGGAATTCGGCAAGCCGGTGCCGCCCATCACGGGTGAAGGCAACAACGGTTTCATGCGCGCCTGGAAAGACAGCGGCGCGACCTCGATGGCCGCTGTGTTCCCGTCTGAAATGGGCGCGGCGGGCATCCGCGCCGCCGTCGATCTGCTGAACGGCGAATCGCTCCACAAGCGCTATGTGCTGCGCCCCGCCCCGATCACCAAGGCCAACTTCGCACAGTTCTTCCGGCCCGACCTCAACGACAACTATTGGGCGCCGAGCGCATTGCCCGAGTCGGATCTGAAGAAATACTACGGCTCGAAGTAGTCAAGCAGGAGACATTCGCATGGATACGTTAGTCGCTGCGACCCACATCACCAAACTCTACGACGGTGTGCCGTCACTCGTGAACGTGGGGATCACCGGCAAGGCCGGCTCGATTCACGCAGTCACGGGTGAGAACGGCGCGGGCAAGTCGACCTTGATGAAAATCATCGCCGGCGTGGTCACGCCCAATGAGGGGCAGGTTTTCCTGCGCGGCAAGCCGGTGAAATTTTCGTCACCGCTCGATGCGTTGAACGCAGGAATATCGACCGTATTCCAGGAGTTCTCGCTGGTAGGCAATCTCACGGTCGCGGAGACGATGTTCCTCGGCCGTGAGCCAAAACGCGGGCTGCGCGGGTTGTATGGCGTGGACCGCCGCCGCATGGAAGAAGAGGCACGCGTGGCGCTCGGCTACATCGGTTTGCAGATCGATCCGCGCCGCCTCGTCAGTTCGCTGACGGTCGCGGAGCAACAGTCGGTGGAGATCGCCAAAGGCCTCGCGGTCAATGCCGACATCTTCATCTTCGACGAACCCACCGCTGCGCTGAATACGAAGGACGTCGAACGAATCGAAACGCTGCTGCTGAAGTTGCGTGATGGCGGCAAGTGCATCTTCTACATTTCGCACCGCATGCGCGAGATTTTCGATCTGTGCGACACGGCGACCGTGCTCAAGGACGGCAAGCTGGTCGGTTCCTATCCGACCGCCGATCTGAACCCGGACCGCCTGCTTTCGCTGATGGTGGGACGCGACGTCGAGCAGCTCTATCCGCCGCGTGCAGAAAAACGTGACGAGGTCGCGCTGCGCATCTCGGGTCTCTGTACCGCGCCGGAGCGTCCAGAAGTCGATTTCACCGTGAAGCGCGGCGAGATCGTGGCGCTGGGCGGCCTCGAAGGTCAGGGCCAACGCGATATCGTGCGCGCCCTCGCCGGGGTCGTGAAAGGCTGTAACGGCAAGCTCGAACTGCACCGTCGCTCGGGGGCGCAGATCACCTTCCGCCCACGCGCCGGCGCGCGTCGCGCACTGTCGAACGGGCTCGCGTTCATGCCGGAAGACCGCAAGGGCGAAGGCCTTTATCTCGACCTGCCGATTCGCGACAACCTCACACTCGGCGTACATCAACGCAATCTGCCGTGGGCGTTTGCGCGCCCGCTCACCGCGCTCATCAAACGGCTGACTGACGAGTTGCGGATTCGCGCCGCGAGCAGTGCGCAAGCGGTCGTGTACCTGTCGGGCGGCAATCAGCAGAAGGTGATGCTCGGGCGCTGGATCGCCATCGACGCCGACGTGCTGCTGATCGAAGAGCCGACACGCGGCGTCGACGTGGGCGCAAAGGTAGAGATCTACACGGCGCTGCGCACCTTCTGCGAACGTGGCGGATCAGTGCTTTTCACGTCACGTGAACTGCCGGAGGTGATTGGTCTGGCAGACCGCATCCTGGTGGTCTCCGAGCATCGCATCGTCAAGGAAATGGACGCGAAAGACGCCAGCGAAGAAGACATTCTTCAGGCCGCCGTCTCGCGTGCCGGGCAATCAGCGGACGAAACGGTCAGAACCACCGTGGGAGCAACATCGGGAGCCTCAGCATGATCAACCGCCTCACTTCATTGCGCGCGGACCGCACGGGTGGCCAGTACGTCTCGGGTATTCTGCTGGTCATCGCCGTCGCGGCGCTGGCGATCTCGTTCAACAGTTTCCGCACGCCGCAGAATCTCGGCAACCTGATCGTGCAGGCCACTCCGCTGATGGTCGTGGCGCTCGGCCAGACGCTGCCCATTCTGACCGGCGGCCTCGACCTCTCAGTTGGCGTGGTCATGAGCCTGTCGACTTCGATTCTCGCCACCACCAGCTCACCTGCCCTCGCGCTTGCCCTCACCATTCTGTGCGCGGCACTGGTCGGCGTGGTGAACGGCGTCGGCGTCACGCGCTTCCGTGTGCATCCCATCATCATGACGCTGTCCACCGGCACCGTGTTGCAGGGCATCGTGCTGCTCGTGCAACCGTCGCCCGGCGGCACCGTCTGGCCGCCCATCGTCGCCGCCGTCAGCAGTTCGGTGATGGGCGTGCCAATCGCCCTGCTGTGGGTGGCGCTGGCGGTCTGGGTCGCCTGGTCGCTGCTGCATCGGAGCCGCCTCGGCCTGCATCTTTACTCAGTGGGCGGCGGTGCCGACAACGCGGCGCTGGCGGGTGTTTCCGTGGCACGGACGACCATTGCCGGCTATGTGATCTGCGCCCTGTTCGCCGCAGTAGCGGGCATCTTTCTCGCCGGCCGCATTTCGTCGGGCGACCCGTGGGTCGGCGCATCGTACGGACTCGATTCGGTCGCGGCGGTCGCGCTCGGCGGCACGCAGTTGAGCGGCGGCATTGGCGGCCCGCTCGGCACGGCATTCGGCGCGCTGCTGCTGAGCATTGTCGGCAACGGCATGAATCTCGTGCAGATCAATCCTTTCCTGCTGTCCGTAGTCAACGGGGCACTGCTGCTGTTCGCCGTGTGCCTGCGTCGTCGTAAAGAAATCGGAATCTGAAATCATGCCAGTTCAACCCCTCTCCGAAGCCGGAAAGTTGACGCTGCGCGCAGCGCCTCGCTTCAACGTCCGCCAGATCATCAACGCGGTGCCCCCGTCGATCTTCGTGCTGGCCGCGCTGTTGCTGTTCTGTCTGTTCTTCCGTCCGGTGCTGTTGCAGTTGCCGTTCCAGATGGTGATTGCGCGTCAGGCCGCACCGCTCGGTCTGGCCGTCGCCGCACAGATGATCGTGATGCGCTGCCGCTCGATCGACCTGTCCATTGGCGGCATCTTCGTGCTGACCAACTATCTGATCACCACTGCGCCGCTCAACGACATGTCCGCGCCGGTGCTGATTCTCGGCGCGCTGGCGATGGGTGCCGTAATCGGACTCGTGAACGGCATCCTCGTTACGCAGTTCCGCGCTTCGGCGGTGATCGCCACCCTCGCGATGGCCTCGATCCTGACCGGCACGGTGCTGTTTCTCAGCTCGGGCAGCAGTCCCGGCTCCGTACCCGACGCGGTGCAGACGCTCGGCGCCGCGAAGATCGGCATCGTGCCGATCGCCACGGTCATCTGGCTGGCCGTGCTGTTGCTGCTGGCCATCCCGCTGCGTCTGATGGTGTTCGGACGCCTGCTGAAAGCGGTTGGCAGCAATCCAGTGGCGGCCTCCCTGTCCGGCCTGCCCGTGGAAGGCGTGTTCATCGCCGCACACGTCGCGGCCGGTCTGCTGGCTGCGGGCGGTGGCCTGCTGCTGTCGGGCTATGTGGGCGTCAGCACCACGAGCGTCGGCACCGACGTCGTGATGAATTCGATTGCCGGCGTGATCCTCGGCGGCATCACGTTCGGCGGCGGACGCGGCGGACTGATCGGCCCGTGCGCCGCGGCCTTCACGCTGACGCTGCTGTTCAACGTGCTCAATGCGTATGGCGCGGGTGAGTCGGGCAAGCTGATCGTGCAGGGTCTCGCCATTGCGGGCGCCGCCATTCTTGCTGGCATGGCACGGCAGGCGCGTCGCTGAAACTGTCCGCGCTACAGCGAGATTGCGATGTAACGGGTCCGGCCGCGCCGGATCATCCAGGATGCAAAGGTTTCACTCATGGCTAACGCAACAAAACATTTCGATTTCATCGTGGTTGGCGCTGGAGCAGCGGGCTGTCTGACGGCCGGCCGGCTGGTGCGCGATCACGGCGCGCGAGTGCTGCTCGTCGAGGCCGGTGAGCGCGACCGCAACCCGCTCATCCATATGCCGGCGGGCTTCGTCAAACTGCTGACGAACCGCGATTACATGACGTTCCATCGCAGCGCCGAACACGCGCATCTGAACGGACGTCAGCCGTCCATTCCGCAAGGCAAAGTGCTCGGCGGCGGCAGTTCGGTCAACGCCATGGTCTACATTCGCGGTCAGGCGCGTGACTACGACGACTGGGTCTCGATGACGGGCGACGAATCGTGGCGTTATCAACGGTTGCTGCCGCACTTCAAACGGCTCGAAGGCAACTCGACCTTCAACAACGCCGCGCACGGTGTTCACGGCCCGCTGAAAGTCTCGGACGGCGCGAATCTGAGCGACGTATCACGCGCTTTCGTCCTCGCCGCACAGGGCACCGGCCTGCCCTACAACCCCGACTTCAACAGCGGTACGCAGATGGGCACCGGTTTCTACCAGACCACGACCTGGCAGGGACGCCGTTGCAGCGGCGTGGACGCGTTTCTCGCTCCGCTGATGGACAACCCGCTTCTGACGATTCGCACCGGCGCGCAGGTGTCGCGCATCCTGATTGAAAACAATGTTGCCAAGGGCATCGAGATCCAGAACGGGTCGCTGCGCGAGCAGGTATTCGGCGATCAGATCATCCTCACCGCGGGCGCACTCGTCACGCCCAAACTGTTGATGCTCTCGGGGATCGGTAACGCGAGCGCGCTGTCCGCCCTGAATATTCCGGTCACGCTGGATTTGCCGGGCGTCGGCGAGAATCTGCAGGACCATCACGAAGTACCGGTGGTGGCGTTTTGTACGGGACGTCAAGGTTATTTCGGCCAGGATCGCGGCTGGAACCAGATTCGCAACGGGCTGCAGTATCTGGCGTTTCACAACGGGCCGGTTGCATCGAACGCCGTCGAAGCGGGTGCGTTCTTCAATCCCGACGACGCGTCGGGCGCACCGTCCATCCAGATGTTCTGCCTGCCGACGGTCTACCTCGACCCCGATGTGACGTCGACCAAGGCGACCTACGGCTTTACGCTGAACAGCTGCGTGATGCGCCCGAAAAGCCGTGGCCGCGTCACGCTGCAGACGGCCGATCCAAACGCGACGCCCATCGTGTTTCCCAACTACCTCGATCATCCGGACGACATGCGGCTCTCCATCGCGGGGCTGCGCCGTGCCGCGCAGATCATGCGCGCGGATCCGATCGCGGCGATGGTCGAGCGAATCGTCTTGCCGGACGAAGCGGCCGTGACGAGCCACTCGTCCGCCTCCGATGCGGCGCTGGCCGAACATTGCCGACGCACCGTGAAGACCGTCTATCATCCGGCCGGCACCGCGCGCATGGGTGCCGACAACGATCCGATGGCCGTGTTGCGCACGGATATGACCGTCCGCGGCATTTCTGGTTTGCGGGTGTTCGACACGTCCGCGTGGCCGACCATCATCAGCGGCAATACGGTGGCCACGACCTATGCGGTCGCGGATCGCGGCGTGGCGCTGATGATGGGCGAGAAGCTGCCCGGCGATTTCGCCGACCAGCGGGATACGACAGCCGGAGCGACGCTCACGCCCGCACTGTAATCACTGTGAGGCTGGATGCGTCCTGACGGACGCATCCCCTGCTTCAACGAAACGATGTATTGCGGGATGTCGTCTCGTCCCACTAATTAAGAGTACTAATCATGGATATCGTATGAATGACATCCTTTCGTGCTTCGCACCGGACATCCTTACCGGCAAGACCGCGCTGGTCTCCGGCGGCAGCAGCGGTATTGGACTGGAAATCGCGAAGGGTCTGGCGGGGCTCGGCGCGACGGTGCTGGCAACTGGCAGTTCGAGCGCGAAGATCGATCAGCTCACACGTGAAGCCAGCACGGACCAGCTCACGTTCGAGTGCCTCGACGTGACCTCGCCTGAGGCAATTGCATCGTTTGCCGTGCGGTTCGACGAGCCCAACCGCCTCGACATCCTCGTCAATTCGCAAGGCATCTCGCGGCCTGGTCAGGAATACGACGACGCGACATTCCTGAACGTGATGGACATCAACCTGACCAGCGCGATGCGCCTTTCGACCGCGATGATGCCGCACCTGAAGCGCTCGCAAGGCACGGTCATCAATATCGCCTCGATGCTCAGCTATCTCGCGGACGAGGAAGTGCCTGCCTATTGCGCGAGCAAGAGCGGCATTCTCGGTTTGACGCGGGCGTTGGCCCATCGTCATGGCCGGGATGGCGTGCGCGTCAATGCCATTGCACCCGGCTATCACCGCACGGCCATGACGCACGGCTTGTGGAGCGAGGCACAGGCCGCGGCGAAGATTGCCAGTCGCACGGCGCTCAAGCGTTGGGGCGAAGCGGATGACCTCGTCGGCGCCGCGATCTTTCTGTCGACACCGGCTGCGCGCTATGTCACGGGCGCCACGCTGGCGGTGGATGGCGGCTATGCAGTTGGCTGACCTGCACGCGGCACAACAACGCGCGCGGCGTGCAGATGAAAACTCGCATGAGACGCAGTGCAATCAATGAACCATTCAGAAAGAGGACTGGCCGTGTTTAAAGTGTATGTCACCGATTACGACTACCCCGATCTCGCCATCGAGCGCGAGATTCTCGAACCTATCGGCGCCGAGGTCATTGGCTTGCAGTCGCGCACCGGCGAAGGGCTGGCCGAACTCGCGCGCGACGCTGACGCGCTCATGCAGCAATACGCAAAGATTCCCGCCACGACGATTGAAGCGCTCAAGCAGTGCAAGGTGATTGCCCGTTACGGGATCGGCGTCGACATTCTCGATGTCGATGCCGCGCGCAAAGCGGGCATCGTGGTAACGAACGTTCCCGACTACTGCATCGAAGAGGTGGCCGATCACTCCATCAGCATGGCCTTGACCATTTTTCGTTCCATTCCCACTTACGCAGCGTCAACACGGCGCGGCGAATGGCACTGGAACAAGTGGAACCGTCCTATCCCGCGCATGCGCGGCAGCGTGTTCGGCATGATCGGCTTTGGCCGCATTGCGCAGAACATGGCGCGCAAGCTGCAGGTCTTCGGCTTCGACGTGATTGCCTACGATCCGTTTGTCTCCGCGAGTCTGATGGCCTCGCACGGCGTGAAAAAAGTAACGCTCGACGAGATGTTCCCGCAAGCCGATCTGATCGACGTGATGTGCCCGTACACGCCCGAAACGCATCATCTGATCGACGCGAAAGCACTCGCCGCCATGAAGCCCGGCGCGTTGCTGGTCAACTGCGCGCGCGGCAAGGTGGTGGACAACCAGGCGCTGTACGAAGCGCTCACCAGCGGTCATATCGCTGCCGCCGCACTCGACGACACCGAGGAAGAGCCCGCCAAGCATCTCACCTGGTCACCGGATGACAACCTGTTGTTCGGCCTCGAGAACTGCATCATCACGCCGCACGTCGCCTACATCTCGCAGGACGCACTGGACGAAGCGCGCCGCGTTGCCGCCCAGAACGTGCGCGCCGTGCTGCTCGGCGAAAAGCCGTTGAACCCTGTCGCCGGCAGTTACTGAAATTTTGCAAGGAGCCTGATTCATGAGCACGACAATCAATAAAAGCCCGGAAGTCGACCGCGAACTGGTCGCCCGATTCGTTGCGATGGCCGACGTCATGTCGATTTCCTGCGTGGTGTCCGACGCCCTGCAACGCAACGGCACGATGCGCCACGACATCAAGCCGAAGGGCGCGGATCGCAAGATCATCGGCCCGGCACTGACCGTGCAACTGACCGCTGGCGATATCGTCGACTGCCTCGACGTGTTCACCGTGGCCAAACCCGGCGACGTGATCGTCATCGACGCCTTCGGCGAAACCGAGACCTCCATCTGGGGCGGCCTGATGACGGGTCTGGCGCGCAATGCAGGCGTGGTCGGTGCGGTGATCGACGGCAGTTGCCGCGACACGGACGAAGCACGTTTCCTCGATTTCCCCGTGTCCGCCAAGGTAGCCGGTCCGCGTCAGGCGCATACCGCGCTGAGCGGACGCCGTGAGCCGATTGCGATCAACGTGCCCATTTCCTGCGGCGGTGTGATCGTGAATCCGGGTGACCTCGTGGTGGCCGACGAAATCGGCGTCGCCGTCGTGCCGCGCGCCGACATGGCAGCCATCTACGAACGCGCCCGCACCATCGCCGATAACGAAAAGCGCATGCGCGAGATGATCCTCGAAGGCAAGACCTTCCAGGATCTGCTCGACAAATTCGGCCGCATCTGAGACGCGAACGCCGCACCTTGCCAGGAGAAACACCGTTGAAAATCGAAAGCGTAGAGACATTCGTGCTCAAGACCTCGCTGGATAAGCCATTCGCTTATTCGCAAGGCTGGGTGACGGGCCGTTCCACCACGGTGGTGAGAATCCGCACCACCGACGGCGTCGAAGGATGGGGCGAAACATTCAGCGTCGGTCTGCAGCCGCCCGAGATCGCCGCGACGGTGATCGACAGCGCGCTCAAGCCGCTGTTACTCGGACAGAATCCGCTCGACACCGAAGTGCTCTGGAACACCATGTATCTGCGCACCCGCGATTACGGTCGCAAGGGCGTGGTGCTCGGTGCGATCAGCGCCGTGGACATCGCGCTGTGGGACATCTGCGGCAAGGTGGCGAACCAGCCTGTGTGGCAATTGCTGGGCGGCGCGTTCCGTCAGCGTGTGCAGTGTTACGCGACCGGCTTTTTCCGCCCCGAGGGACAAGGCCAGGCCGTGGACATGGCCGCCGAAGCGAAGCGCCATGAGGCCGCGGGCTTTTCGATCATGAAGGTCAAGCTCGGCTTTGGCATCGACGACGATATCGCCGTGATGCACGCCATCCGCGAGGCACTCGATCCGGCCACGCAGTTGATGGTGGACGTCAATCATGCGTATGGCGCGAACGAAGCGATCCGTCTGGGCCGCGCGCTCGACAGTTTCCGCCTGCGCTGGCTCGAAGAGCCGGTGGTGCCGGAAGACCTCGCAGGCTACCGGCGCGTGCGCGACGCGATCGACACACCGATCGCAGGCGGTGAAGCCGAATTCTCGATGTACGGCTTCCATGATCTGTTCGCGGCGGGCGCGGTGGATATCGCCCAGCCGGATATCTGCCTGGCCGGCGGCTTTACGGCGCTTCGGCACATCAACACGCTCGCGCAGGTGAACGGTGTGAAGGTCAATCCGCACGTGTGGGGAACGGCAATCGGCCAGTACGCGTCCATGCATATGATCGGGGCCACGCCCACCACGCACTTCGCGCTCTACGCTGACCAACCGCTTTTCGAATACGATACCTCATCGCATCCGTTCAGAACGGCGCTCGTCGCACAACCGCTCGAACACCAGGGTGGCTGGCTCGACGTGCCGGGTGCGCCGGGCCTGGGCTTCGAAATCGATCATTCGTTCTTCGACAAGACAGCGATTCCAGTTGGGCGGTAAGTCAGGTGGACAGCGGCGGTCATCTGTCCTGCCGCTGTTATCCAGACGCAGAATCAAGGAAGGTGCAACGATGCAAACCAACGAACGGTGGACACTGAAGTGGGCGCACGGCGAGGCGACCGTCCAGGCAATCGGTGCGATGCTCGCGCCGGTGCGTTTCGAACTGGGCGCGGGCCGCAGCGTGTCGCCGCTTCACGTAGCGCCTTGGGGCGACGATCCACGCTATCCGGGACTCATGCGCGCGCTGCGTGGCGAGTGGCCCTGTCTGCCGTTCGGCACGATCGACGCACCGCCGGGTTTGCCGGAAGGCTTCACCACCAAAACGGCCGGCGACGAGTGGCGTCACGGTTTCAGTTCGAACCACATGTGGCAACTCGTCGAGCAAACGGCGCACACGCTCAGGCTGCGGATTGACTACCCGGCGGAGAGCGAAGTGGAAAGTCTCGAACGTCTGATTGAAGCCGATCCACATGGGCCATCGCTCAGTGTCTCGCTGATGGTGCGAGTGCGACGCGATGTGACGCTGCCGTTCGCGCTGCATCCCACCTTCGCGATGCCACAGGAAGGGCTGGAAGTGGTGGCGTGTCCGTATCGCGCGGTGCATACCTATCCTGTCGCCATCGAGCCGGATTACTCGCAGATTCTCACCAATCGCGCGTGTGCCTCGCTCGCGGAATTGCCCACGCGGGATGGCTCGTTCGACGTGACGCATCTGCCGCTGCCGCAGCGCACCGAAGAACTGGTGCAACTCGAAGCATGCCGGCCGCCCTTCGTGCTGCGCTATCCCGCGGATCGCGCGGAAGTCAGCCTCGACTGGAATACGGACGATTTTCCGGACGCCGTCATGTGGATCAGCAACGGTGGCCGGGACTACGAACCGTGGTCGCAACGGAATTTCGCGCTGGGTGTCGAGCCGGTTCGGGGTTTCTTCGATCTCGGCCGCGTCGTGACGCCGCCGCCGGATCATCCACTCGCAGACCGCGTGGGACAAAGCTTCGAAGCGGGCAAGCCACACACCATCCGTTACCGGTTGTCGGCAACGGCGCTCTGAAGCAGATAGACAGAACGACGAAAAGCGAAGCGTCGTCGCATAGGCCCACGGTCCGACTTCGGTCCTCAGCCTGCTTGCAGGAGACATGAATCATGAATCAACCGCACGAAGCCGTATTGTCATCCGCGCAGCCAGCCACCGCGCCGTTGCCCGTCGCGCTCGTTGACGCCCTGCGCGCGCTGCTGGGTGAGCGCTTCTCCACCGCGGCATCCACGCGCGATCATCACGGGCACGGCGAGTCCTATCATGCGTCGCGGCCACCCGCCGCCGTGTGCTTCGCGCAATCCACGGACGAAGTTTCCGCCATCGTGAAGCTGTGTGCGCAACAACGCACCCCGATCATTCCATTCGGTGCGGGCACCTCACTAGAGGGCCATGTCACCGCGCCGCATGGCGGCGTGTGCATCGATCTCGGCCAGATGAACGCCATTCTGAACGTACGTCCCGCCGATCTCGACGTCACCGTGCAGGCCGGCGTCACGCGTCAGCAGTTGAACACGTATCTGCGTGACACCGGCCTCTTCTTCCCGGTCGACCCCGGCGCCGAGTGCACGCTGGGCGGCATGGCCGCGACCCGCGCTTCCGGCACCAATGCCGTGCGCTACGGCACGATGCGCGAAAACGTCGTGTCGCTGACGGTGGTGGTAGCGAGCGGCGAGATCATCCGCACCAGCGGACGCGCGCGCAAATCGGCGGCCGGTTACGACCTGACCCGGCTTTTCGTCGGCTCGGAGGGCACGCTCGGCATCATCACGGAAGTGACGCTGCGCCTGTATGGCGTACCCGAAGCGACCTCGGTGGCGATCTGCCCGTTCGACGATCTGAAAAGCGCCGCGTCAGCCGTGGCGACCATCATCCAGATGGGCATTCCCGTGGCGCGCGTAGAGTTTCTCGACAAGTACACGATCCGCGCCACCAATCAGTATTCGGGCACGACGTATCGCGAAGTGCCCACCCTCTTCTTCGAATTTCATGGCTCGGAACGCGAAGTCCACGATCAGGCTGCGCTCGCGCAACAGATCGCGGAAGACCACGGTGCATCAGGCTTCGAATGGACAGCCGATCCGCAGGACCGCGCACGCATCTGGAAAGCGCGCCACACCGTTCACTACGCGTTGCAATCCATGCGCCCAAACGGGCGGATCTGGAGCACCGACGTGTGCGTGCCGATCTCGGCGCTGGCCGGCTGCATCGAGGAAACGCATCGGGATATCGAGGCCGCCTCGTTCTATGTCGGGATCGTCGGACACGTGGGCGACGGCAATTTTCACCTCGGCATGGTGCTCGACCCTGATAACCCCGCTGAAATGGCCGAGGCGGAGCGTATCAACGAACGTCTGGTTCACCGCGCCATTGCTGCGGAAGGCACCAGCACGGGCGAACACGGCGTGGGCACCGGCAAGATCAAGTACATGGAACTCGAACACGGCGGCGGCGTAAAGCTGATGCATGCCATCAAGCGCGCGCTCGATCCGGACAATCTGTTTAACCCTGGGAAGATTTTGCCGTCGCTTGACCTGTGAGCCGTGCCTGTGATGGCTGCGGGAAGTTTTACGATGCTTTAAACGCCTGTTAGGAATACTGATATTTTGTCTGTTGATGCACGATTTACGGTCGGTACAAGTACTGATGCTCGCACCCCATGCCGCCCCTAGAATGGCTTTACACCCGATTCCATACACCGAGACTTCGCTAACGTGAGCGAAACAGGAGACAACCATGAAAGATTTTCATCGGGAACGGCACACGACGCTTGCCGCCCTTTTTGATTGGCTCGATCAGGCCATTACCGCCGCTTTTCTGCTGGATGGCGCCCGCGCCGCGCCCTATCTGATGACGCGGCGCGAAGTCGTCCATGCGTTCGATGAACTTTCATAACCTGGCATAGACCGGCGTCACTTTCCTTGCCGTATTCCTGTTCTCAAACACGAGATTCGTTTATCTGTCACTAAGGATTCCTATGAAAACCTCATTCTCTGCACTGTTGGCGGCCATGCTCGTGGTCATCGGCACCGCCCCCGCCCACGCGGACGACACCACCATCGCCGGCATCGTCTTTCAGCAGGACATGTTCATGCGCAGCGTCGCGCGCGGCATGGATGAAGAAGCCAAAGCCGAGAACGTGACCCTGCTCGACGGCAACTCGGACAACAAGGCGGAAAAGGAAGCGAGTCTCATCGACACCTATATTGCCCGTGGCGTCAAAGCCATCGTAATCGCGCCGCTGAGCGATCAGGCGTCCATTCCGGCGCTCAAACGGGCGCACGACAAGGGCATCCAGATCGTGACGTGGACCACGGATATCAAGGCTGATTTCCCGGCGTCGCGAGTCGGGTCGTCGGGTGCTGCGATGGGCGGTGGAACCGGCAAAGCCGCGGCCCGCTTTATCAAGGAGAAGCTGGGCGGCACGGCCACGGTCGGACTGATCGGTTTCAAGGCGCAACTGGCCGAACTGAGCAACGCCCGCACGCAAGGCTTCCTCACCGAAGCTCGCAAGGGCGGCACGGTCAACGTGGTCGCGGAACAGGATGCCTGGCTCGCCGAGAAGGCTGTCACCGTGGTGAGCGACATGCTGACCGCGCATCCCAACATCAATGTCATCTACGCCGCCAACGAAGGCGGCACGGTGGGAGCGGTGCAGGCGGTCCGCCGCATGAACAAACAGGGCAAGGTATTCGTGTTCGGCACGGACGGCTCCGAGCAACTCACAGCGTTCCTGCAGGACAACGACGATGTGCTGGTCGCAACCACGGCTGCGCAGCCGAAGCTCATTGGGCGTGAAGCTGTGAAGGCAGCGCTCAAGGCGTCGAAAGGACAGCCGGTCGACAAGGTCATCGAAGTACCTGTCGTGCCGCTCAGCCGCGACGACCCCAAGACCCTCGCCAGCTACGCATCGAGCCTGAAGAATGTCAACTGAACTGTCTTCGCTAAACGGCCGGGATCGCGCGCAGTCGCCGTCATTGCCGACGAGTGCGCGCATCGAAGCACGTGGACTGTCGCGCAGTTTCGGCGCCAGTGTCGCGCTCCGGCCTTTCACGCATACGTTCGAGCCTGGCCAGATTCATGCGCTGATGGGCAAGAACGGCTCCGGCAAATCGACACTGCTGAAGATTCTCGCGGGCTCGATCCGCGCCGATGGCGGCGAGCTTCTGGTGAACGGCAAGGCATGCGACTTCCACCACCCTGCGGACGCCTTCGCGGTCGGCATCCGCATGGTGCACCAGGAGTTGTCGCTGGTGCCCACGCTTTCAGTGGCGGAGAACATCTTTCTCGGGCGCTTGCCTGTGGCGCGCAAAGCTCTTGCGCGTGCGGTGGACTGGCGCCAGTTGCGTGAGGATGCCGCGCGGATTCTCGAAGCGACCGGCCTCGATATCTCGCCGGACGACCCGGTATCCAGACTGCCGGTCGGTCAGCAGCAAATGGTGGAAATCGCCAAGGCTTATGCGACCTCACCGGCTGTGCTGCTGCTCGACGAGCCGACCTCGGCGCTCAGTCACCGGGAAGTCGAACGCCTGTTCACGCTCGTGCGGCGACTGCGCTCGCATGGCGTGACGATGCTGTACATCACGCATCGCATGAATGAAATCTTTGATATCGCGGATACGTGCACGGTATTGCGTGACGGTGACCACGTGAGTTCATTGCCGATCGCGCAGACGAGTCCACGAGAGGTGGTGCGGGCGATGTTCGGCGAGCATCACGTGCCGGCCCGCGTGCAGCCGCGTGCACTCGACGCCGCGAACCCCGCGTTGTCGGTGCAGAAACTGCACCGCAGTGGCGTGTTCGAGGACGTTGATTTCGAACTGAGGCGCGGCGAAGTGCTGGGCATTGCGGGCATGTTAGGCGCCGGGCGCACCGAACTCCTGCGCTCGATCTTCGGCGCCGATCCGCTCGACGGCGGCACGATCAGGCTGAACGGCACCACCATCCACAAGCCCACTCCGGCGCGCATGAAGCGCCTCGGCCTCGGCTACACGCCGGAGAACCGCAAGGAACACGGGCTCGTGCAGGCGCAGTCGATTCACAACAATCTGTGCGTGGCGGGCCTCTCGCGCATGGCGCGCCTGAGCTTCATCAACTACCAGATGGAAACCGGCCCCGTGCGCCGGCAGATTGCCGATCTCGCCATCAAGGCGCCGGATCCCCACCTGCCCGTTTCTTCGATGTCAGGCGGCAACCAGCAAAAGGTGGTGTTGGGCAACTGGTTCAACACGGATCCGCAGGTCATGTTCTTCGACGAACCGAGCCGCGGCATCGACATTCAGGCGAAGGAACAGATTTTCCGCATCATCCGCGAAAAGGCGCTGCATGGGTTAAGCGCCATCGTGGTGTCGAGCGAGCCCGAAGAACTGCTGGAGGTCTGCGACCGCATTCTGATCATGCATCGCGGCCGGCTGGTGGCGCAGGTCGATCCCCAGACCATCGCACTCGACGAACTTTACCAAATCATGATGGAGGGCGCGCAATGACCGCCAAGGAAAGCACGCTGACGAATACGTCGTCGGCCAGCAAGAGAAAACCGTCGACCGAGTCGCTCCTGTTCCGCTACATGCTCGAGTGTGTGCTGGTCGTCGTGGCGGTCATGCTGGCATTCTATGCACCGGGTTTTTCAACCGTCTCCAACCTGCTGAACGTGATGCGGGCCATTTCCATGCTCGGCATCGTCGCGTGCGGGATGACCGCCGTGATTGTATGCGCCGAGATCGACCTCTCCGTAGGCTCCGGCATGGCACTGGCCGGCTGCATCCTCGCGTGGGTGGTGGGCGCCTGCACGCCGCTCATGGGCAGCGTCGCCGCCGTCATTCTCGGGTCGTGCGCGGCGATCGTGGTCGGCATGGCCTGCGGTGCGTTTAGTGGCGCGATGAAAGCTGCGCTCAACGTGCCGACCTTCATCACCACGCTTGGCCTCTTTACTGCCTTGCGTGGCGCCGCCAACCTGATTACGGGCGGCTATCCGCTCGCCACCTTTCCCGGCTGGTTCGATTTTGTCGGCAATGGCGCTTTGCTCGGACTGCCCTTCCCGGCCTTCGTGTTCGTCGCCGTCGTGCTGATCATGCACTTCGTGATGAGCTATACGACCTTCGGGCGCGCCGTCTATGCAGTGGGCGGCAACCCGGAAGCCGCGCGCCTTTCGGGCATCAAGGTCTCATGGATCAAGACCGCCACGCTGATGCTGACGGGCGGGCTCGCCGCGCTCAGCGGCATCCTGATCGCCTCGCAGATCGGCTCCGGGACCGGCACGACGGCGACCGGCATGGAACTGGACGTGATTGCCGCCACCATCATTGGCGGCACCAGTCTGTTTGGCGGCAAGGGGCGCATCTGGGGCACTTTCATCGGCGTGCTGTTTCTCGGCATCATTGGCAACGGGATGACGCTGCTCAACGTTTCGGAGTACTGGCAATACGTGGTGCGAGGCGCGCTGATCGTCGCGGCTGTCATGCTGAGCCAGGTGACGGAACGGCGTCGATGAAGGGGGTAGCATCCTCGAGTTGAGCGGAATTGAGAGAGCGGCCCAGGTTGCGATCAGCCGTGCGATCAGCCGTGAGCCGCCGCAGCATAACGAGGCCGTTCTGCGCGGACCTCTTCGAGCTGCTTCTCAATTCCAGCCAGCTCGGCCATCAGGTCGTGCAAGGAATAAAGCTGGAATTCCGTGAGATCGTCCGTTCCCAGCAGGGACAACAATCGTCCGCGCCAGTAATCGACGAGCATCAGTTCAGGGGCACACGACAGTGTGGACGCGCGCATCACGCGGCCGACGTGCGCGATATCGCGCTCGACTATTAAATTCATTTTTGTCCTCGGACTTTCTCTCAGGTTCCACTTGTTTCCTGGACGTCTTCAGACGCCTCTGCGCGCAAGTTAATACAGAGGCATTATCAAAGCAACGTTTAACTCCCTCGGGATTTCCCCCGACTCAAGTCTTTTTAAGCGACTCAAATGAAGTCGTAAAAATACCGTTGCAAGATTGTAAAGCTCGAATGTTGATTAAAGCGCCTAAGGCGTCTTTCAGTTAACAAGTCCTTGTGAAATTTCTCACAGGAGAGTCCGATTAATTCCAAATCGAGGCACCTGGCGTTTAAATGCGCTGCGCGCTGGCACGAGCCATTTCAGGTGGACCACAGGCGCAGCGCTTCAATACCGTGAAACGTCAATGAGCGACGAAGCCGCCATCAACCGGCAATGCGACGCCGACGATCAGGCTCGCGCCAGGACTACATAGCCACTGCACGGCCGCTGCAACCTCTTCAGGCTCGCCCATCCGGCCAATCGGTTGATCTTTGAGAAACACCTGCATGGCCTCGGGATCAATGGCATCGCCCATCGGAGTATCGATGCAGCCCGGACAGATGGCGTTCACGCGAATGCCGTGCGCCGCGACATCGAGAGCGGCGCTTTTGGTTAGCCCAATTACTCCGTGCTTACTTGCGTGATAGGCGGCGCGACCCGGCAGCCCGACGAGGCCGCCGAGCGACGAACAATTCACGATCGTGCCGCAGCCCTGTTTTTTCATCTGCAACAGTTCATGTTTCATAAAGGCCCAGATTCCGCCCAGATTGACTGCAATTACTTCTTCGTAGCCTTCAACCGTTTCGGAGGACATTTCGCACATGGGACCCAGGATACCTGCGTTGTTATAAGCCATATCCAGGCGACCGAATTGGTCAACCGTGCGTTCCACTGCTGCTTTTGCCTGCTCTTCATCGGATACGTCGCAAGCAATGGCGATGGCCCGGTGCCCCGCGGCGGTCAGGCTCTCGACGGCGGCGTTCAGTTTGTCGACATTGCGATCCACCAATGCGACCGATGCGCCACTTTCGGCGAAGGCCTTTGCTGTCGCGAAGCCCAAGCCAGAACTGGCGCCCGTGACCAATGCTGCTCGACCCTTGAAATCGTACGTGGGATTCATTGGTATGTTCCTGGTAAGCTGGATGCAACGACGGCTAGCCATTGATCCGATTGTGGATGAGTGGACTTTAACGGTCGTATCTCCACACGACTAGTCAGCACAAAGCGCAAACGCCCATGAATGGATTTCATGAATGAAACTGGCGACGAGCGTACAGCGTGACACCTAGCGTCTAGAGATCGCTGCGGGAATCGACCGAGCGGTTCATGCGCCCGGTCTGTTCGGGAGACATGTAGGCCAGCGTGCCGGCAATGATCTCGGGCGGTACGGGCGGCAGCCGCTCTCGCGGCAGCCGGGAGGCGATGCCGAAGCCGGTGAGCCACACGTGACCTGTCTCGTCGACGAGTGCGTTCGCGGGCTTGACGTCTCTATGGATCAGGCCCTGCCGGTGGGCCTGCCCGAGCGCTGCGGCCAGACCGATGGCGATGTTCAGGAAGCGCGCCACACACCGGTTCGCGGCATCGCTTAGGAAGAGCAATCAAGGATCGGCGAGGAAGGATGGGCGTTTTGTTCAATGGTGGTGTGGATTTTTTCCTGGCGGTCACAACAGACACGAGCGTCGATGCAGTGCACTGCTTGTTTGTTTGAGCGGACAGAGGAGGCGTTCCGGTGCATTCGCGACAAACCGTCATCAATGAAACGGCCACGAGGCGATCAAACGACCACGCGACTCGGGATACATTGCGGCATTCAGATGAGAAGGTGGGCGAAAGATGGGCGTCGTCCACGCGCCAAACAGGAGTTTCATGCCGTACGAGCAATTGAATCAAGACCCACACTGCAGCGCGCCCGCAACCTTCGTGCTTGTGCACGGTGCGTGGCATGGCGGCTGGTGCTATCGCGACACCGCCCGAGTGCTGCGTGAGTCGGGCCACACGGTCTTCACTCCCACCCTCACGGGCCTCGGTGAGCGGGCGCATCTGAACAGCCACGCGATTACGCTGGAAACGCACATTCGCGACGTGTGCGGTGTGCTCGAGGCCGAAGAGCTCTCCGATGTGATCCTCGTGGGCCACTCCTACGGCGGCATGGTGATCACGGGGGTCGCGGATCGCATGAGCGATCGCATCAAGTCGCTCGTGTACCTGGACGCGTTTGTACCGCAGCACGCGCAATCCATGAACGACTGTATCCGGCAGGCGCTTTCCGAAGAGAACGCCACAGCCTACCTGGCCGCCTTCCAGGCAAGCGCGATGACCGGCAATTGCGGCCTGACTTCACCGGTCCCGGCGGTGGCGTTCAACGTCAAGCCGGACAGCCGCGCATGGATAGACCGCCGGTGCTCGCCGCAGTCATTTGCTTCGTTCGCAACACCGGCGCTTCTCACGGGACGCGAATCAGCAATCAAGGACAAGCTGTTCATTCTTGCCGAAGACTGGGAACCGAGCCCCTTTCCCTACTACGCGAAGCAGGTTTCCGGAAAGGAGGGGTGGCGCATTGTGAGGCTGTCGTGCGGCCACGATGTGATGATCGATATGCCGGTGGAACTCGCTAATGTGCTGACTGGCACGAGGGGGTGAAGGAGGGGTGGGTGGTGATCGACGTTGGTTGCCCGGCGGCTCTTGTTGCGGGTGCGGGTCCGGTTGGCGGCGCAGGCGTGCTTTCGACCCGCAGCGGCCACCCCGCCCCTCACTTTCAACTCCACGCATCACACCAGACTGTCGATCGCTCTCAGAGGTTGGAGCACGATATCGGCAATGGCTGCTGCTCCAACCTTAAACGCAACCTGGTATTCGGGATCCTCGATCATGCTTTTGAATGCGGATCGGCGTGGATACTGGACCAGAACAACGGCATCCCATTCCTGGGCTCGCTCTGCGGTAAGCGCAGGCAGACCATCGCCTCCGAACAGGATTCTCGCACCGAATCGGGCCAGGATTGGCTTGGCCATTCCCAGGTAATCCAGATATTTTTCCCGGCCGCCATTGGGCTCAAACCGCAAGAGATTCAGCATTACAACCGAATCGTCGTCTTCGCTCAGAAACGCTTCGATTGCGGCAGGCGACAACGAAACCATTGACCTCTCCTTTGACTTCGCACCCGACCTGAGTGCGTTAATCAAATACTAGCGCGGTGCCGTGTCAGAAACTGTCAGCATCGAACGCCAGTCACGATCCTGACGCCGCCACTGCGTCAAGATCGCTTGACGTCGCCCGGGGTAGCGTTCCTCCAAAATCGTTACCACGTGCAAACGATCGACGCGGAAATGGCGGAACGCCACTTTCTGTTCGCACCAGGCCGCCAGTAATCGAACATCGTCGAAATAGACGATAGCAATCGGCCAGATGGTCTGGTCCGATAACGCGCCGTGAGCGTCCTCATAGCTGATCGAAACTTTGCGTTGCCGGCGAATGGCCTGTCGCAATAGCGCGACGTGCGAAGGGTCTATCCGCTCGGACGCCGAGGCGGCCGTTAAGACAGCAGTAAGTTCATCGCTTGTCGAGGAACCGCTGTCTCGTGCGGAAAGTATTTTCGCCAGAGCGCTTTCACTGCATTGTGCCAGGGCAGGATCGGCCCGTTGCCGCACCCAGTCCAGGCCAAGGATCAACGCGTCCAGTTCGTCCGATGAGAAAGCGAATTCCGGAAGAAAGAACCCCTTTCTCAAACAGAAGCCAACACCCGCTTGTCCATCGAGAGGCGCTCCGAGCGAACGCAGCGTTTCGATGTCACGGTATATGCTCCGTTGCGAGACACCCAGTTCACGCGCGAGGTAGAGGGCCGTAGCGGGGGTCTTGCGTGCGCGCAGCACGTTGATCAGTTCAAACAGGCGGTTTGTTCTCGACATGTTGCATCTCTTCCCTGGCTAACCCTGCAGGTTAATCGACTGGATACATGCGTCAATCTACAGCGATGTAGAGGGTGCAGTCGATTGGCCCTTTGTGGCCAATTGTTGCCGGACGAGATTGCGCGATGGAAAATTCCTCGCTATGTGTGAGCGCGATTTCACCTCGGTATCGCATGTTTGTAGACACGCTTGTTGGCTGGCGTTTCCCAGGCTTGCCTTGATGCGCCCATCCGAGTGATGTTCGTCCGAATTTCAGCGCGCGGGCGCTGACGGGCGCGCAAACTTAGCCTTTGCTGAAGTTACCGCCCCCGTGGACTCGACGGTTTCCTTTACGTGGCGAAGCCGCTCAGACCAATCCATCGCATGAAAGCGATCTCGCCAGATTGCCGACCCATGCATCGTCCGTGACCCACCCGGAAAGTCGCGCGGCCCTCAGCAGTGCGCCCCCAACGGGCGGCAAAACCGGTGGTGAAGGCCTGCGGCCAATTCGGAAAGTCACGCGGTCCAACACGATTTCGCTGGAGAACACGCCTCCGGCGTAACTCCATTCAGCAGATTCCGGCAGGCCGCTTCGCTCGAAGCCCATTTTTGCGTGGTCATAGAGCATGTCACCTGCCCGCTCCAGGATTGAACGTGCAGTCTCGTTGACAGTGGCAATCTCACTGACTACCTTCGCCACGCTAGCAATCCTGGATCGCCGCGTCGTCTCAGCGTGCGACCAGCCAATCAGATCCGCTTCGTCCAGACGCAGTCCATGAAGCAGCGCGCGCGCAAAGTCGATGTCAGGGCCGCGCCCGTCCAATGCGCGCGATCCTGCTGACAGTGCTTCGCGACCGATCCAATATGCGCTGCCCTCGTCGCCAAATGCGTCACCCCAACCGCCAACGCGGATGTTTGCGCCGCTGCTGTCGCCTGCCCACGCCATCGATCCAGTGCCAGCCAGCAGCAAGACCCCGCGCCGACCCGCGAAGGCCCCGTCAAAGGCTACCTGAACGTCGTTCACGACCTCATGGCGCATCGGAAATCGCGCGGCACAGACGTCGCGTTGCACTTGCGAGATTGCCTCAATCTCGCCAAAGAACGGCAGCCCTAGCGCCGCACCGCTTACGTTGGGCATATATTCGGCGGCGAACCCGGCAAGATGCTCGATCTCCTTTGCCCAATCCGGGCTGCCGGTCGGATCAAGTGTGGGTGCCCGCGTGGAGAATTGAACAGCGCCAGAGCGGTCGGCAATGGCCAGTAAAGTCTTCGTGCCGCCAGCATCGACCCCTAACACGAACTCCGTACCCTGCGTCATGAGGCGCTTGCCTTTACATTGACCTCTGTTCCCTTGCTCTCGACGGTCGTCAGATTGATGCCCGCCTTCCGCAGCCCTGATTGCTCTTTGTCAGCCAAAGACGAATCGGAGATCACGTGCATTCGGCTGGTTAGTTCTGCAACCAGAAAAGTCGAGCGTCGACCAAATTTGCTGGCATCAGCGAGGACAATGGTACTTGCCGCTCTTCCGATCATGTGCTCGTTGATGCTGGCTTCGGCCGAGTCAAGGCTGTAGATCTTGTGGTCGTCACCTATCGCGCCCGCTCCCAGGAACAACTGGTCCAGCCACAGTCGATCAAGCGCCAGCTCGGCGGCTGGGCCCACGAGAGAGGCATTCTCGTTACGCAGTTGTCCGCCTATGAGCGAGACGCGGAGCTTCGGCACGTTCATCAATCGTTGTGCCACGACCAGACCGTTTGTCACAACCGTGAGCGGGATTGGATTGACCCGCAACAGATGAGCCAGTTGCAGCACAGTCGTTCCAGCATCCAGAAAAACCGCACTGTTCGGTGTCAGAAGGTCGTAGGCCGCCGCTGCGATGGCTCTCTTCTCGCGCAGGTGTTGATTTTCCCGGACTTCGAATGCGACCTCGGTATCGACCCCGCTAGAGATACGGGCGCCTCCATGGCTACGTTCGACAACGCCCTGTTGCTCGAGGATCTGGAGATCCCGGCGAACGGTCGCGAGAGATGCGCCGATTCCGTCCGCGAGCGCCTGGATGGAGGTCTCGCCATTCGAATACAAATGGTGCCTAATGGCTTCTAGTCGGTTAGTTTTCATAACGCCTTAGCATACTCAGTCGCATCAATCGCAAGCTGCAAACCGCGAATTCTCCCCACTTTTCGACTGCGGTGCGCTCTGTGAGCTAATTACTGCCTCGTGGTACACATCGAATACCCGGCTGACGGCATGCTCCAGCAGATCTTCAGGGGTCGGCAGGACCGCGCCCGACCGGACACCTGGATAGAGCGGCGCCAGGTACTGACTAATCAATGTCTCGGGGATCGTCAAGCCATTGAGACGTTCCAGCAACCGGTTCACCGCCGCTTGCGCTTCCGGAAATGCCCAATAGTACCGGATGCGATCGCTGTAACTGAAGTGTCGCTGGACGCGAATTTCATCTTCTGTGCCGTGGTAGTACTTCTCCCAATACTCCGGGCGCGCCATCATCAGGCGCTCCATCGCGGCACTCAACGTTTCCTGCTCCGGGACGGGAGCCAAAACCTGGGCAATGGCGTCTAGCCCGTAAAGCGCTTCGCGGTAGGCAAACGTAAGACCGGGGCCCACTTTCAGGAATGCGAATCCGTCTCGAACCAGCGCGGCCAATGCGCTGGCTGGCTGGTAGTCCGTTGAGTGCGCCTCGAAGACAAAGGCGTTCCCCTTTGAAAGCAGATTGCTGAGTTCGCGTGCGCGTTCCGGGCGATAAACAATCACATTCTGGTGGCCAAACTCAACGCCAGGCTGGACGACCAGACCGATCACCCTGTCGAAAGCCGTAGAGAGTCCTGCTTGCTCAAACGCTGCACGGTGAACCTCGATGGTCCGTTGCGCAGCCGATGGCCGCGTCACCTCGAGATGATCGATGACTTCGAGCGCCCCGCCCGGCACCGGAACTTCCGTGCCGATCACGTACAGGGGAGGATGCTCGCGAGGAGCGGCCGCTTCTGCGGATCGAACCAGCCGCACTGCGCGCTCCGCAACCAGCTCGTCTGAGAGCATCTCAGGTTCACCGGCACAACCCATGCTGGCGTCGATGTGCAATTTTCTGAAGCCCGCGCTGGCATAGCCGGCGATCATGAGTTCGGCGCGTCTCATCGCTTCATCTGCTGCGAGGTTCTTCCACGGCGCGGGTCCCAGATGATCGCCGCCCAGGATCAGGTGTCCGGTGTTGAAACCAACTTTTGCCGCGATGCGCTCGACAAATTGCCGGAAGTCAGCCGGTGTCATTCCCGTATAGCCGCCTTCCTGATTCACCTGATTACAGGTTGCCTCGATCAGTACGTCAACGCCATGCCTGAGTCCGTGGCGAAGCGCCGCCTCGATAACGACGGGATGAGCCGTGCAGATGGAGAAAAAACCCAGGCGCGCAATGTCGTTGGATCGTCTCGTCAAGGACTGAACCACAGTGCTCGTCATATCCTACATCCTCATGGTTGAATCGAAGCGTCGACCGGTTTCCAGATCGAACAGGTGAATGTCGTTGGCCGCGACGGTCAATGGAATTGACCCGCCATGCGTGATTCGTCGTCGTCCGCCAAGAACCAGCGTGGCGCGGTGTCGACCGATCGTCCCGTGCAGATGCGACTCTGCTCCGGTGGCTTCAATGGCAGACACGTTGATGTTCAAGGCGCTGTTCTCCTGCGCGACATCAAAGTGTTCGGGTCTCACGCCGCAAACAACTTTTGTATCGGACTGGATCGGTACATTTCGTCCGAGCTGGATGGAGACGCCGCCACCAATGTCGACGGAGGTCTGTCCGTGCCGTTGCACGATCGACCCTTCCAGAAGGTTCATTGCCGGCGAACCGATGAATCTTGCAACGTACAGATTCGCCGGACGATCGTACAGATCGAGCGGAGCGCCCACCTGTTCAATATGACCGTGATTCAAAAGCACGATTCGATCAGCCATCGTCATCGCCTCGATCTGGTCGTGCGTGACATAGATCGACGTTGTTCCGAGGCGCTGCTGCAGGGACTTGACCTCCTGTCGCATTTGCACCCGTAGCTGGGCGTCCAGATTCGACAAAGGTTCATCGAACAAAAATACTTGCGGATTGCGCACGATCGCGCGCCCCATCGCCACCCGCTGACGCTGGCCGCCCGACAGTTGCTTGGGCAAGCGGTTCAGATAGGGCGTTAGCCCCAGAATCTCCGCGGCGTCGCCAATGGCCTTTTTGATTTCGTCCTTTGCTATTCCGCGAATCTGCAGGCTGAATCCCATGTTGTCCGCTACGCTCAAATGAGGATAGAGCGCGTAGTTCTGGAATACCATGGCGATGTCTCGATCTTTTGCCGGAAGATCGTTGATCAGTCGTCCGCCGATAAAAATCTTGCCATCCGTTATGCTTTCCAGGCCCGCGATCATGCGTAGCAGTGTCGATTTACCGCTGCCGGACGCGCCAACAAGTGCCACGAATTCGCCATCCCGAATCGAAACGTTGGCGTTTTCGATAACCAGTTGGCTTCCATAACTCTTTTTAACATGGGTGATCTCGACATTTGTCACGAGACACCTCCTCCTAAGATTGAACGATAACGGTCAGGATGCCTACCCAAAATACCTAAAAAGGCAGCCTGTTATAGCGTGACGACCTTGTTCAGATGACGCGGTGCGGTGGTGTCGAGACCGCGCAACTCTGCGACGCGCTCACCCAGAATTTGCAGGGACGGCAGAACCACGATGGAGCGGCTCTCGACCGAACCCGGAACCTCGATTTCTATGTCGCCGGGTCCACCGAATCCCACCACCAGGGCGCCCTTCTCGGACAACTCTGCCGCCAGCTTTGCCTCCTCCGCGCGAGTGTCGGGACTGTAGAGAAGAATGGCCGCTGTCTTGTGATCCACAAGGCTTACCGGCCCATGCCGGTACTCCATGGTGTGATAGGTGTGCGCGTAGCTCAGACTCATCTCTTGCAGCTTGATGCTTCCTTCACCCGCAATGCCGTACATCGGGCCCGCGCCCAGATAGACGAAGTGGGACCGGCCCGCGAGCATTCCACCAAGCGCCTTGTCGAATTTCTTCATGGTCGCTGTGGCGTCTTCCACGACGCCGGCATCGAGGGGCACACCCGCCAGACGCAAGCCCATGAGCAACATCAGGCTGGCGGAGGACGTCATCACGATCCCTTCGCTGGAATGTGTCCTGGCAAAGACCACCGTATCCGCATGACGGGTCACGCTGCTATTTGCTTCGCACGTGATCGCAGTCGTCCTGAGGCCAGCGGCCTGGCTGACTTCGAGGGCCTGCACAGTCTCAGTGGACTCACCGCTTCGTGACAGCGCAATTACGTGAACATTCGCATCACTCGCCATATAGGCACGACGCCGCCGCGCCCACTCTCCGCCGGGCACGGCAATCGCGTTCAACCCGCGCAGACAGAATGAGGCCGCAATACTTTGAGCGAGGTGATAGGAGGTACCGCAGCCCACAATAACGAATCTGCTATCGGTTTTTTCGAGGGACGGCGTAGCGATCGCTGCAGGCCAGAACTGAAACTGCTCCTGGATAACACGTTCGGTCGTATTCATTTGATGGTTCCTTTTTGCAAACAGTAGCTACTTGCCTGATCCGGCCATGAGGCCTTGAACAAGGTAGCGATTCAGAAAAAGTACAACGATGATGGGCGGAATAATCGCGAGAATGCCAGCGGCGTTCATGAGTCCGTAGTCGACGTAGTTGCGACTGACAAATTCCGGAATGAGAACCGTGAGTGGTTTGGTCGCCAGGGTCGGCGAAAAAACCAGCGGAATCATGAACTGGCCCCAGGCGCTCAGGAACGTAAGAATGGCGCTGGCGATCAAGCCGGGCGCTGCCAGCGGGAGAACGATCTTGACGAGGGTATAGGTGCGACCCGCCCCATCCATCCAGGCCGCTTCCTCCAGTGACAGCGGCAGCGATTGATACACGCTTCGCATAAGCCAGAGGGAAAGTGGCAAGAACGCAGAGACATAAATCATCGTCACGCCGAAGTAGGTGTCGATAAGCTTCAACGACACCATGAGCCTGTAAAGCGGGATCATCACCGTGTAGGCCGGAATAGCCAGAGACGCGACAACGAGTATGAAAATGACGTTTCGCCCTGGAAACTTGAGGCGAACAAATGCGTAAGCACCCACCGCAGCCAGCGCAACGGTGACAAGCGTCGCAAGAAAAGACGTCAGCAGACTGTTGACAAGTGCCCGGCTGAACTGCGGCCACACCGATTGCACTGCGCTTCCCTGAAACGAACTGGTTGCGCCGAGCAGTTGCCGATAGTGCTCGAACGTGACGTGCGGAGGAAAGAAATGCGGCGACGCCGATACCAGGTCTGTCGGGGCGCTAAGGCTGGTGACAAGCGCCCAGTACACCGGGCCGAGCGACCATATCAGCAGGATGGCCGCGCAAATCAGCAAGCCGAGACGGGAGAGAAGCGAGCGGCGCATCAGTCGTACCTCGTTTCGCGATAGACGCGCAAGACATAGACAAGCGAAATCACCAGAGACGCAATCATGACGAGAACCGAGAGCGCCATTCCGTATGAAAACCGGAGATCCTGGAAGGCAGACATGTACACCTGAACCAGCACCGGACGAGTGTCGAGACTTGATCCATTGAGAATCCACGCTTCGTCGAACAGATTGAATGCAAAGACTGTCGATTGACTCAGCGCAATAGCCAGTCCGCCTGAAATCAGCGGCAACGTCACTTTCGTGAACGAGCGAAATGGTCCGGCGCCGTCGAGGCGAGCGGCTTGATAGAGTTCCGCGGGAATGCTCTGCAACGCCGCCAGCAGGATGACGGCGGTCAGCGGCAACATCCGCCAGACGTGAACCAGCGCGACAAGAAACAATGCCGTCGTGCGGTCGTTAAACCACACGTGGTACGAGCCGATAAGTCCAGTGGACTGCAAGATGCCGTTTAGAAGGCCGTAGCTTGGGTTGTAAATCCACATCCACACGATCGCGTTGACGACCGGTGGCAACGCCCACGGCAGAACGACCGCGGCCAGCAGCCAACGACGACCCCACGTGATCTTGTTGAGAAGCAGTGCCGCCGCCAGACCTCCGGCTGTTTCCAGGACCACGGCAAAGACAACGTATGCCATGGTGTTGAGCCACGCATGCAGCACGTTTGCGTCGCTCATCAGATTCCGGTAATTACCCAGTCCAATGAACGGCGTTCCGGGCCGCATGGGATCGACCCGGTGCAAGCTGTCCCACAGCGTGACCAGAACGGGGCCAAAAACGAGCAGTCCCATGACGACGACGATGGGCGCCACGAAGGCAAGACCCAACCATCGGTCACTGTTGAAGGCCCGGCGGGTCTCGGCCTCGACGGGCCTGGTTTCGGTGGTTGCTACTTCGGCAGTCATGACTCTGTTCCTCAGCGATCGACTCACTGCGCTTGAGCTTCGGCCGCCTGAGCAGCAATTTGCTTGATGGCGGCATCCACGCTTAACTGCCCCTTCGCGGCCTGATTGATCGCGGTGGAAACGGCGCTGCTGAACTGCGGATACCAGGCCGGCGTACCCTGTTTGAAGAGCGGTTCGACGACGGCCGCCTCGGCAAGCAGCGCCTTTCCGCTGGCAAGCTTGCCACTGTCATCGAGCGACTTCAGCACGCTGGTGCGGGTCGGCAAATTCCCAAGGGCCGTGTAGCTCTCCATCTGGTTTTCGGGCGCCACGAACCAGCGGACAAATGCTTCGGCCGCTTCCTTATGCGTAGATGCTGCGGGAATGCCGACGGCCTCAGGCAAGCCAAACGTCCGGGTCTTTCCGGACAAGGTAGGCATAAGGGCGCCTTCGGCTGCGCTCGCCACCTTCGACTTCGACGGATCGGTGTACACGGAGAGATTTCCAGCCCAGCCCGCAACGTCAAAGCTCGCCTGGCCGTTCTTGAAGAGTTCCTGAACTTCGACATCCTTCAAGCCGGTCGAAGCGGGGTCGATGAGCCCCGCTTTGAGTGCGTTGATTTCCCATGCGAGGGCTTTGTAGCCAGCAGAGTCAGGGGACGTGAAGAGTGGCTTCAGGTTGTTGTCGAACAGGTCTCCGCCGAACGCCTTGGTCAGCAGATACCACGCTGTAGCCGTCCCTTCCGTAGCGGACAGCGGCAGCGCAATGGGGAACTTGACGACACCCTTTTCTTTGATGGCCCTGGCGTCAGCGAGCAATTCGTCCAGCGTCTTCGGCGGCTGGGCAATGCCGGCCGCGCTCAGATGCTGGCGATTGAAGATGAGAAGACGAAAGTCATTGTTATACGGAACGCCGATGAGTTTTTTGTTGTACGTGAAGATTGCAGTTGCCGGCAAGTCCTTCGCTGTTGCGGCATCAACGGTGGCATTCAACGGCGCGTACCAATCCGACGAACCAAACTGACCCACCCACGACCAGTCGACTTCCGTGACGTCGGCAGGCGGACTGCCCGCAATCGACGCGGTAATGATTTTGGTGCGGATCTCGTCCCAACCCAGCGTCTGCAAGCTCAACTTGATGCCGGTCTGTTTCGTAAAGCGATCCGTCATGTCTTTCGGCAAAGTCGCCCACGGCGGGAGCAAAACGGTAATCGTCTGACCCGCCAGCGGCGCCGCCGCCTGAGCGCCGACAGGCAAAGCGGCGCAAAGCACGGTAGCCGCGACGGCCGCCACAAGCATCTTTCGTTTCATCTTGCTGTCTCCCGAACCGGTTGGTGATTGGATGGGAGGAAACGATACCGTCTAAAAAAATCAAAATCAATCATTATTTTGATGATATCTGAAACGTACCGTTTGCGACGCGGTCGTCAGGTGTGAACGGGCTGCCAACACGCTTCGATACCGCCGCCCCATCGTCAGGGCCGAATGGCTGGAGCGCCCGACCTGGCAGTCAGGAGCGAGATAGATTCGTGTAATCAATGGCACGCGCGCACGTCAGTCTGCGGGTTCGCGATGGCAAGAATTTTTCTCGCCCATCGCACGCCAGCGAACCGGAAAGGTGCCGTTCCGATGCCAGTCAGACATCTCTCGCGCAGAAAGCCGAGTGAAATAATCTAAACACATCACATTTTTGATTGATTTAGATTTTTTTGGCTGATACTGTGATGCCCGCTGATCCTGCTCCACGTGAGAGCGGGATCGAAGCGCTACCCAGCGAACCTGGCAACCACTCCGGCGACGGCGCCCGCCCGCGTCCCTCGCGTTCCGCTGGCGAGATCGACTCAATGCATTGCCGTCACCGACGCGCATAATTTAGGAGAACTATGATGAAGAAGGTCTTGTTGGGACTGTCATTGCTAGCATTGAGTGCGGGAGCGCATGCTCAAAGCAGTGTCACGTTATATGGAACGCTGGATGCGGGCGTCGAGTACGTTTCGGGGATCCCAAAGGTGAATGGCAATGGGAGCACATCGCGCGTGCGGGTAGAGAGTGGCAACTGGGGAACCAGCGTGTTCGGCTTGAAGGGAACGGAGGATCTCGGCGGCGGAACTTCCGCGGTGTTCCAGCTTGAAGCGCAACTCGACCCGACCTCGGGAGCCGTGGGCGACGGAACCAGCTTTTTTAACCGTTGGGCAACGGTAGGTCTATCGAACGATTCGTTTGGGACGTTTTTGCTAGGACGTGAGCTGGCAATTTCCAACGGCCTTTGGGACTTCGATCCACTTGGACAGGGGAACTGGTCTTCCGCATCTCTGGTGCGTGGTCGCAATTGGCTGCAATCGAGCAACAACGTTTCATATCAATCGGCGAAGTACCTCGGCTTCGACGCTTATGGTCAGTACTCTCTTTCCAACGCGACGAACTGGAATGGCAACGGGTCTACGGCGCAAGGACGCCTTGCCGGTTTGCAGCTAACCTATAGCTCGACGCTCTTCCAGGTTCGGGGGATTTACGACGAACGTCGAGATCCCGCGAACGGCAAGCTCGACGATGTGTTTCAATACTCTCGTGAATACTTTGCTGGACTAAACGTATTTCTCGGGCAGTTCAAGCTTCAGGCCGCATATCAGACCTCGCACGCAACGGATGTGACGGCCGGTGCTCCGTCAGTCACACAGCAAGAATGGGCCGGCGTAACGTGGCAGGCAACCGCAAACGCCTCCCTGATCGCCGCGGCGTATCACGTCAACGCCGACAACGGGGCAGGTAACGCCACGCTCTATGCAATCGGCGGCTCATACAATCTGTCAAAGCGGACACTGATCGATTTCCAGGTGGCAACGGTCCAGAACAGCAAGACGGGGACATACAGCCTCGAGGCTAACCTGCCAGGGAACGCCGATAACCCACTGGCCGGCCATAGTCAGTCAGGTGTGTATGCGGGGATACTCCACAACTTTTGAACGTCTGGACAAAAGTATCGAGGAGCGAAACGCGATATTCACAGGCCGCAGCGCTCACGTGGCGACGGCCTCGAGACGTTGGGGCCGATTCGCACTGAGCTTGCTTTAAAACGGTCATTGGCAATGACCGACACGCTGACGGCCAAAGGCACGCTCAACGCAACAGCAAGCCATGACGCGGGCGCAGCATCAATGGCGTTGCTTCTCGAAGCGCACGCGCGAGGACTCGCCGCGCACGCCCAGAGCCCGGTTGCCCGTGAGCGAGTTCGCGCATTTTAGTGCGTGGCGTGAGTAGCACTGTGACGCGGCATAACGCTCGGTGGATGGTTCCATGGATCCTCAGTTGCGCTCTTTATTTCGCCGCGCCAACGAGAGCGAAGGCGTCGTATTTTGGGTCAATCGGTGTGTGAGGCATATGCGTGAGCGCCTCTTCGACGAGCGGCTCGCACGCGCCATAGTCAGAGCCAATGCTGTCGCTGTGGGCCTGCGGGAAATTTACAGCCAGCACCTTGCCTCCCCATCGGTCTACCGTCGCCGTCATGGTGCATTTGCCCGCCCCGCCCACCTTCACGTCGAGGAGGATCAGCGTCATATCGAGCGCCGCATCCGAATTCGAGAAATTCCATTGCGCGGTCATCCGATCGGTCGGCCCTCCCGTACTGACAACTTTCATGGTTTTATCCGGAATGCCGACCGACTGCACCAGATCTTCAATGTTCGCGCCGACGAGCTTATTTCCCTGCGTGTCTCGCGCTTCATGGGTCTTATAGGCCGCACAACCCGTAAGAAGTGTGAAAAGAAAAGCAAAGGCGATTGTCATTGTCCGCACGCTGATTCCTCCGGTTTGGCATATTGAGTGCAACACGCAGTGAGTGGAGAGGATTGCCGGCGGGCTCCGCGAGTAATTACGTCTGCCTCCGCATTTAAGCCATGTAACGGTTTCTCAAAAGAGACCGACTTTGATGCATGCAAACTTACGCTTTCTTTCTCGCACATCGAATCCCGTCGCCTGCCCTCTCACTGACTGACGACTCGATGCCGTGGAAGTTCACGAGAATAGTCATCGCAACGCGTGGGTTCGCTGACACGTTGGGGTACTCGCGCGCGTCGCGCTTCGATGGTAAGTGCTCGTACTCGCAGAACCCGCCCCCGATGACGCCATGCGCGTCGGGGAGCGTTGCCGCACGCTGATCGCGGATGACGTTGCTCTGGGGAACACTCGAAACGTCAACCCCTCGGTGTCAAAGATGTGCTTTGAACCAGTCGAGCGCCGCGCGCGATGCAGTTTCAAACTCGCCAAGGTACGGGTCGAAATGGCCGCCCTTGATCATCACCAGCCGCTTCGGTTCCAATGCGCGTTCATAGGCTTTAAGCGCGAGATCCGTAGCCGCGGTGTGATCGTGCTCGGCCACCACCATCAGCAGTGGAGTCGGCGACACCCGCTCGATGTACTCCCCCGGCGAGTACATGCGGGCCCATCGGGTGGAGCGTAGCGTCACGCGGTTTTCCCAGACGCCGTCGGGCACCGGTTGCAGATAAAAGCTCACGACATCTGCCGCGCTGTAGGTGGAAGGACGGCTCGCGTCCTCGCTCACAATCTGCTGCATGGCCGGTGCTTCACCGTGCAATTGAGCGCGATCGTCGGCAGCGAAACGCGCTTCCAGCGCTGCGACTGCTTCAGGCGTGACGCGACGAAGACCCGCTGCGTGACCGTCGATCGTCGGCACCTGCGACACAATTGCCTTGAGTCGTCTTTCGGTTGCACCCAGCACGATCGCATGGCCCCCTGCGAAGCTTGTTCCCCAGAGTCCAATGCGTGATTCATCTACTTCGGGCCGATCCTGAAGCCACGAGATCGCGCGCCGCCAGTCGGTGATCTGTTGCCACGGGTTAATGTCCTGACGCGGCTCGCCGCCGCTATCGCCGAATCCGCGATGGTCGTGCAGCAGCACGACAAACCCCGCCTTGGCGAAAATCTCGGCTATCGGCTCGATGCCGTGATAACGGGTGCCGCCGTAGCCGTGAGCCATCGTGATGGCAGGAAGCCGCGTGCCCCGCTGTTCCGGAACGAACAGCCATGCAGCCAGCTCGACGCCACCCTCGACCGGGAAGCGAATTTCTTCTTTGGTAAATGTCATGATGTCCTCTTGGTTCATTCGTCAGTGAGTTCGCCCAACAGCCGGGCAAGATCGATTTCCGCGTCGCGGGTCTGAAAGCCGGCGTTTATCGCGGCCTGGATGCGTTTCTGTACAGCGGGTTCGCGGACGCCTTCGCCAAACAGATCCGAGTCGCGGCGAAAGTCCTCGACCGGTGCGAGCGCAATCGAATTGACGCGGCGTTTGACCGCTACGTGGCCCGCGCCGGGGAACCGGCCAATCCGATGCGCAAGTGAACTGACGAACGCGTCCAGTAGTTCTGCGGGTAAAGCGCGATTGATCCAGCCATAGCGTTCAGCCAGCTCTGCGGGATAGTCGTCGGCGCTCAACATCACTTCGAGTGCGCGCGACCGACCCATGAGACGCACGAGGTGCTGGGCGCCCCCTCCGCCGGGGACCACGCCGAATGCCGGCTCCATCTGCGCGAAGATCGCGGTCTCCCGCGCGGCGAAACACATGTCGCAGGCGAGGATGAATTCGCTGCCCGCGCCGCGCACCCGCCCCTCGACCTGCGCAATGCTGATCAGCCGGCTCTCGCTCAGGTAGCGGAACAGAACTGCAATGGAGGATTCGCCCGTCAATTTCGCCGCCTCGTCGCGATACGCCTTGATGCGGCCCACATCCACGTGGGGAATGAAGAAGTCCGGGTCAGCGCTCTTGAACACGATCACGCGAACCGCGTCGTCGGCCTCAGCCTCGGAAATGAATGAAACGAGATCCCGGACCAGTTCGGGACCGAGAAGATTCATCGGTGGTGCCTCGATGCTTGCGAACAGTACGGCGCCATCGCGGTGAACGGTGAGCGTTTCGAAATCCATGGAATGCCTCGCTGAGAAGGTATGAACCGAGCCGTAGACAGGGCGTTACGTTCAGGTTCGCTGGCAGTCGCGCCAGCCATGCACCAGAATTTATTCCCTTCCGTATTTGTCGAATAGACGGTAAATTTGAGAGGCATCCTTCCATGGGAGAAAGGCTTGGACCGGTTCGAGGCGATGACCATCCTGCTGGCTGCGGTTGATCACGGCAGTCTTTCTGCGGCGAGCCGCCAGCTCGGCATTCCGCTGGCCACCGTCAGTCGTCGTGTATCGGAACTCGAAGGACATCTGAAGATCCGGCTGCTTCTGCGCGGCAACCGTCGGCTCGTGCTGACGGATGCTGGCCAGTCGTATGTCGCTTCATGCCGTCGAATCATGGAAGACGTCGCGGAGGTCGAGCGCAAAGCTGCAGGCGAATATCTCGCCCCACAAGGCGAGTTGATGATTGGCATGCCGCAGGTCATGGGTCGCATTCACGGCCTGCCGGTCGTCGCGGAATTTTTGCGCGCCTATCCCGACATTCGGGTACGGGTCCAATTGACTGACCGAAACGTGAGTCTGCTCGACGAGCACGTCGACGTGGCGCTGCGAACGGGAGAACTACCCGATAGCAGCATGATTGCCGTGAAAGTCGGAGAAATCCGCCAGGTGCTCTGCGCGAGTCCTGACTACCTGGCAGACCGCAGCAGGCCAACCACACCAGCCGATCTGGCGTTGCATGACTGCGTAGGATATGAAGGTCTGACGGCAGGTACGACCTGGGAATTCAGCCATCGCGGTGTCCTGCAAACCGTCGCCGTGACATGGCGGCTCATGGTGAACTCGATTGATGGCGCTGTCGCCGCCGCAGAGCAAGGCGCTGGCATTGCCCGCGTGCTGTCGTATCAGATCGACCAGCAGGTGAAATCCGGGTCGCTCGTGACTCTGCTCGATGAGTTTGAATTGCCAAGAGCGCCCGTCAGTCTGATCTATCCGGGCCAGCGACAGGTACCGCTCAAGTTGAGGGCGTTCCTCGATTTTGCCGGCTCGCGGCTAAGAAAGCGGCTCGATGGTTGAGCAGATAAGGAAGGCACAGTGATCGAGGCTTGGGACTGGAGCCGACTGCGTTTGACACGAACGATGCTTGACTCCTCTCGGACTCAAGGTTGTCAGTCGCGACGCACCTGGGCCGGCGGCGACTGGCTGTGGAGGACCCGTTGCGGCCCCTCGACTCGGCGCGACATATTGAGAAATAGTTCACCGGGCGTCGTATCGATATGTATGAGCCGGGGTTCGCATTCACTTACGCTTTCGCTCTGTGCCCGAATAAAGCAATAGAGTCTTTGCCCCTTTGACAAATGTTCCTAACGCTTGCGCTTCCGCGGCAATCTCGCCGAGGATGCCATTTTCATAGGACGATTCCCTCAAAGATAGCTAACCTGGGATCCAATCCGAAGCTAAAAATAGTTTGTGCTACGTAGACGGAAATTGACGCCATACATTCTCCCCCGCGAGACGCAAGCGTTTGTGATTTGACCACTCTTTTATTTCAGATCTGCCAGGTCTTGAATAAACACAACCTCGTAGTCCGGCACGAAAGACAATAAGTCGCCGCCCCATGTTGCTAGCGCAAACATCGCCTCTACAACATCGTTTTTGAGCGTGGTGTACGCTTGTGAATTTAAAGGTTGGCCTTTGAGGGCTTTAGTGAAGCCTTTTTTCAAGGATGGTTCAAGAATTAAACTTTGTACGGCTAGTGCCTTTTCCTCTAGCGCGCTTTTAATCATAACGATGCGCTTTTCTTCTCGCTGCATTGCACTGAATTCGAATTCAAGCGTTGCGTCACGATAGATAAAAAAATATCTATCGTTTATGTCATAAAATTTAGTGGATTGAACCACCGTTATGCCTCTCACCGGATCAACGGCGGAAATTGTCTTCCGATCAAATTGGAATGTCATTTGTTTTCTTCGTCCCTCAGAAACAGGCAGATCTTGACGATCCACGTTTGATATTAATAAAGCTTGCGGAGATCATGGACTTGGCACCGGCATCTCTACCGGCTCGTCAGCCAAACCCACTGCTGATACATTGTCGACACGCCAGACCGTTATCGAATTTCTGCTGCGACGAAGCGGCAGCAAGTTAAATCCCCGCCGTAGCAGACACAGCATGGAGACATCATTGCCGATCATGACTACGCTGCAACACATTCGAGTACGCGAACCGCATTGTATTCGCACTATATGAACTATAAATCTTTGTAAGAACTTCGGCTCCCCAAACATCGTGACTCGCACGAAACGTGAGATATGTGATGTTTGCATACGCGAAGGCCGCGAATGTGGATGAGGACGGTCGCTTGCGGGTGAATGACAAGGAGATTGATCCTGCCGTACAAGCACGCGTTGCCCGGCTTTGGGATAAAGTAAGCAGCGAAAATATCTATGAACTCACCGCGTTTGCCAGCTACAAGACGGAATTCCTCGTCTGTTCGGATTCGAAGTCGCGGAAGTGAACTACGAGGCTGATGTGAATCTCAAAGTGCCAATTCCGCACCTAGTTCAGGTTTAAAGTCGGCTAAAACTGCACGCGCAAGGGACGTGCCTTGCGTCCGCGTTCCGATAGCGAATTTCATGGGCGCCTAATGCAAATGACGCTGATCGACCCATTTGAGCCACTTGATCACAGTTTTCGATTGCCCGCTCTCAGTCCGATTTGCGACCTTGCGACTATCGCTTCGATGTGCCGCACTTCGGTCATTTCGGATGATCGCGCTTTTCCAACGCTGTGACGAGCGACCGTCGGCTTCTGAGTGGCGCATCAGCCTCCAGTTCTTCCAGCCGTGCTCAGAGAAGATGCATATTTGACGGCCCTCTCTTCGTTGATAGGCCTACGCCATCACGCGCGCCGATGGCTTATCAGGGCACGTCGATAATTGTTGCCTTCTCCTCGTCCAGACTAAACCGTAGTAGCTCAATACCTAGGCGTTGCAGTGCCCCACTGAGATCGTCGGCGACGGCCTCATCGTGAGGAAGCACGATCACTCTCCGGCAATCATCGACCATTCCGTGGACCATTAGTTGTCCGATGGCGGAGTAGACATCTGGGCGGGTCGCTGTCGTCTTGACTTCGAAGACCTCGACTAGCCCACGCCCGACGGCGACGCCCATGTCGATCAGAACGTTCTTTACGAGCCGGGCCCGCTTAGGCATTGGGCTTGAAATTCGCCACTCGTGCAGTGCATCAACTACTTCACCGTGACGCGAAACATAGTCGATCTTGCTCGACCGCCGTCCCTTACGCCTACCCCGCGCCTCAGCGTAAAAGTCCTCCAGTTCTCGCTGTTTGCGCTGGAATTCGGGGGAATCAATCTCGCCATCCCGCACAGCCTGCTTGAAACGTGCAATCGTATTGATGTAGCGTTTGGCAGACCCGCTTGCTCCCGAGCCTTCGACCGGCATCACAAGCACGCCTTCTCGGATGCCGCCCGAAGTATCCACGACCTCAATCAGAGGTCGATTGCTCCACGCCAAGAGTGCTGACTTGCTAACGCCTTTTGTGCCGCCGCCAACGCGCCCCGAGTGCAGCAGGTAGATCTTCCCCGTGTCATTGTCACGGGCAAAGTAACCGGCGACCAGATCGTTGCGACCTTCATACGCCGTATTGATCTCGACAGAGATTTGGAGTCCCCGATCCTCGTCGAAGAGACCAAACCAGTTCAGGCGCCGAGGGTTCGGGACGGTCGAGTCATCGTGGTCCGTAGACCAAAACCAGTAACGTCCGTCGTTGAACACATTGGCGTCAAAGGTCGTCCCACCTGGATAGCCGATGTTTTTGACATCCCTTCGCGGAAAGTCACGCCGGAACGTGGCTTCCAGCTTGCGCTGTGCCTTGGCGACCTCCGTCTTCGTCTCCAACAGTGAAAACACTACTTCTCCTTCTTTCAAAAGTGCCGCCCAAGTTGCGGACACTAAACAGGTAAGAAACCGACCATTCAAGTCAGAATTAACGGCTCGAAATCGGAGAAACTTGATATAGCCGAGCGAGAAGTATCCGGAAACATATCTCTGTGATCGCGTGGGCGGCAGTTCCAACCTCATTAGCGGTCGTTTCCAGACGGATCTTGGAAGACGTTTCCTGGCCGACTACCGCCTGGGGCGGTTGGCCGCCCCATAACCACTGCAACCGGTCACCGGGTCGGGCATTCTTGGGCAGCTAAGGGTCGTCCGGATCATCCACGCCCGCTTTTTTGGGGACAGCAGTAGGGCCACAGCCGAAGTCAGATCCTCTTCGATCGTGAGACCGCTTTCAGCGACGCAGCGGCGTTCGAGGTTCGTGAAACCACAAGCTATTCCTCAACGAAGCGTTGGAGTTTCGATAGTTCGATGGGGTCTCTCCCGCCAAAAATTTCGTTGAGTGAACGACGCGATGCACCGATCAGACCGCGTTGGAACACGTCTTCAAGTGCTGTTCTCTGTTGAATTGCCGCTCCGGCGGTAGGTGCAATTCTCCGCGCCTGATCTGCGCCGTCCGGCGATACGACGAACAACTTGAGGTTGTGATTCGTGACTGCGTCGGCGATGATCGCGTTAATGTGATCGTCCCTGAAGCCGTACCCGATAACCATCAATCTTGTGTCGCCGCGGGTAAGGTATTCCGTAAGAAGGGTTTGATACCACTGCAAGACGGGCACGAGTCCAATTTCATTTGCCTTGTTACCCCCCATGATGAGCATAGGGCCGCCTTGGTCGTCTTGGGTCCAATTGGACGATCCATGCAGTTTGATATACGGTTGACAGCCGGCTTCGACCTGAAACCCGACTGCAGGCGCAGGCGTCCAGTTTCCGAACCAATGCTGCATTGGATGACGGTTCGGGTCTGGTGTTGACTGCATACCCGGAATTGTCGAGCCGTGCCAGCGACGCCGCCCCAATCGATTAGCAAGCAACGCTACGTCGTGCGTCAGGTAGTGATACTCAAGAAGCAGGTCTTGATTCAGCGTGAATATGGCGTCGAAGGCTGTGAGGAATAGGCGAATGCCTAGATTCCCATCGTTGTTCTGGTCGAAGTTCCGAAGTCCGAAAAAGCATTCGTTCATCACGTTAAACATTCCGAGCACGGCGCCGCGGAGACTCTGAAGGTCATCAGCACGTCCGGGCTCACGGCGCACCACATCCTGCAACTCAGCAAGCGCATTCTCGAATCCTCCTGCCTGCTGGCTCCGCCAAAGCAGGTCAGACAAGAAGTCGTTTGAATTCACTTCGGGGCATCCAAGCAGGTACTCGAACGCTTCGGCCGCCAACCACCCGCCCCAATTGCGGCTGAAGCCGGCGCCGAGCAGAAGCATGCATGACATAAGGCACTCCGTGCTCGTTGTTATCGCAATACATGAATGTTCAACGTATCGTATCAGGCAACGTTAAATCACCTGGCTAAACGGCATATTTCAGCTCTCGTCTACCGGTCTTCGTGCTACCCATGAGGGAGCGCGCGAGGGCCGCTCCTCATCCAGGTGCGGTCATTTGAATGTCCCCGCGACAAGGTTGAGGAATGGCTCGTACTGGCCGAAAGCCGCCACCCCGGCCAACACCGCATCTACACCGCCGCGGCGAACACCGCCCGGATGCACCGTATCGGACAACGAAAAACTGAGCGTAGTGCTGGCATCGCGCAGAAACGAACCCGCGAAAACGCGGGCGTTCGTCGACTGGCTGAGCGGGTTGTTTCAACAGCCGCCCTGGGCGAATAGCTGACTGTTTCGAACACCGAACGATCCCGGCAAAGCCCGCGTCGTCAGTCAGTGAGACGCGCGATTCGCTTCGAACACGCCGTTCGACAGGATCACACGCCGGGGCGTGCCCCCGCTTACCGAGCCGGGCAGCCACATGGGGCCGCCCTGGGGCCTGTCATCAACCGTCCAGCGGACGCTTGCTAACAGGATGTAGTTGCCATCCGGCAGATGCCCGAATCCGAAGTTACCTTGCGCGTCGCAAGTCGTGTGGCGGACTACGTCCTCTGGACCACCTGGACCGTGCGGGAAGTCGGGCTTGCTGCCGCTCACGGCAATCGTCGCGATCTCGCGGAAATACGGGCTGTCTGGCGAAAGGAAAACCGGCCGGCCGGCACACGTCACCACACCGCCGCCTCGCTTTGTCAAGAACGCTTGACCCCGGATCGTATTGGCGCCCTCTGACCGGTAACTGACGTACTGAGACGCATCGTAAGGAGTTTGAACGGCCACATGTGCAGGCGCACAGGCGCCGAGCAGACCGATTAATACGCTTTCCAGTACTAAAGCGAATGCAAGCCTCTTCATTGTTGTCCCGTCCCGGTCTTTGAGTTCGTTCTCGTTGCGTGCGCAACATAGACGCAATCATTGCCGGATTTTTTGGAACGGGTCAATGCAGTACCGCACTAGCGCCTGGTAAATCACCCAACCGTAGCCGCCCTCTCGATGGCATTGATCGACTGGAGTTCGCGTTCGTATCGACGCACGGCGAAGTGGCGGCGGATCGTCTCCGACACCTGGCGCGCCACCGGCGATATTTCAGAGCCACTCGAATACAGCTCGATGTCAGCGGCGGGCAGCTCAGGAAAACCTTCTTCCGGCCGCAGCACCCGGTGCCGTTCGTTCACCGCGCTCTCGATCACGATCGAAACGGCGCTGCCTGAGTCGACTGCTGCCAGCAGCCCTTCGTGGTTCAGGCTCGTGAAGCCGATGCGCCAGTTACGCTGGTTGGCGTTCAGGGCGGCAATCGCGGCGCGCCGGTACAGGCATCCGTCCGGAAACACGGCGAGCGGCAGCGGATCGGCACGGAAGATATCGCTGTCGCGCCTGCACACCCACATCAGGCGCTCGCGGCCCAGCGGCTGACCGTCTTGCCGGCCGGGGTATTTGGTCGCAATGACAAGGTCGGTGCCGTCGGCGTCCATCGACTCCAGCATTTTCCAGCTATGCCCACACCGAATCTCCATTTCGATGTTCGGGAACGACTGACTGACCTGGGCAAGGATAGGTGGGAGCAGACACGACGCGTACGTCTCCGAAGTGCCGAGCGTCAGTTTGCCAGCAGGGAGGGTGTCATTGAATGCGAAGAAAGCGTCCTCATGCGCGTCGATGAGCCGGCGAGCGAGCACCGCGAAGCGTTCCCCGACCGAAGTGGGGGTCACCGTCATCGTATTGCGCTCGAACAGGCGCTCGCCCAGCTGATCTTCCAGCCGTTTGATCTTCATGCTGATCGCGGACTGCGTGCGGTGCTGACGAGCGGCGGCCTGCGTGAAGCTCCGCGTCTCCCAGACCGCCATAAAAGCCCTCAACTGATCGAGGTCGAAGTCTTGCTGCCGCAAAGGGCTCTCCCGTAAGCAACGCGAATGCGCTACTCAAAAATGCCGCCGCCGCCGTCGTGGCTGTCGTGGCTGTCGTGGCTGTATAGCGCCGCAAAGCGGCGACCTGCCGAACCCGCCATCAGCCACATTAGCCCGAGTAGCCAGCGCCCCCGCGGCGCCTGGCTCAAGGTGTTGTATCCAGCCTGTCTGGCTATTCTAGCTGATTCGCATGGGCCGCCGGCCGTGGGGGCTCCTGGCGCCCGCGAAGCGTCAGATAGCGGTCAAGCCGAAATCTGCGCGCGCATGACGTCTGAACGCGCGAACGCTCCTGTGCGGCGAACACGAGAAATGGAATGCGTGACCAAACTCGCCACTGACGGCGGCGTGTCTGATGATTGTGCGAGGGCTGTGCGAGGGGCGATCCGAAAGGCGAGTTTTCCCCGTCAGACAGGAGATTCCCTCCGGCTGACGAGGAAAACTTGCCAAACATATATTTTTAATTGACGGCTCTCAGGTTCCAGCTTGCCTCGCCAGCTCGAAGCGGCGCGCCGCAGTGATGCCACGGGCATATTGGAGTTTGGAAGGTTGTTAATTCAAGCGCCAATTCAAAGTGTTGATATCACCCATCTCCACTTCGAATGAGCCGCTGCGGCTCCACTAGTCTGCGTGAAAAGGCATGTCGATCGCAATCCGGTGCCAAATGGCACAAGACCGTGCAATCCCCGGCTGACGCCATTCCGTATGCTGGCTGTGCGGCGATTCACTCTCGCCGGCTTTCCAGGGCGAGGCGGGGCTTTAACGTTTGTCCATACCCTGCGCACGAGCATGATCCCCGCCGTCTCGTCCTTATGACCGCTGCTCTCTTCCACCGTTGGAGAAATCGTATGGCCGATTACAAAATCAACACTCTCGTTGCCGGTGCTTTTGCCACCGCCCTTGCCGCCCTGTCGGCTACGCCCGCGACTGCGCAGGAGTTCACCGACGCACAAAAGAAGATCCAGGCGGAACATACGGCGCTCGTCAAATCGGGCAAGGTCGAGCCCTGCTTCGGTACCGCGCTGAAAGGACAGAACGATTGCTATGCGGGCGCGGGCACCACCTGTGCCGGCACGAGCACGGCGGACTATCAGGGCAACGCGTTCAAGCTGGTGGCCAAGGGCACCTGCACCACCATTTCCACGCCGAGCGGCCCAGGAAGCCTGTCTCCCAAGGTCTGATTCCAGTCTCTGACCGAGCGGTGGCCGGGCCGCAGCGAGCCCGGCCACCTGGCGCCATCCCCCCCAACGGCTGACCATGACACGCCCATTCGACGCACATGCTCAACACCGCTCGCCTGCGCGGGCGGGTGTCGGGCTGAAAGCCGAGCATTACCGCGCGATTCTCGAGGCGCGGCCGGAGGTCGGCTTCTTCGAAGTTCATGCCGAGAATTACATGGGCGCGGGTGGCCCACCACACCGCTATCTGTCGGCGATCCGTGCGTCGTATCCTCTGACTATTCACGGAGTGGGGCTTTCCATTGGTGCAGATCGCCCTCTCGACCAGGATCATCTCCACCGTCTGAGAGAACTGCTCGCACGCTATGAGCCGCTGCTGTTTTCCGAGCATCTTGCCTGGTCTAGTCACGACTGCGGTTTCCTCAACGACCTGCTGCCGCTCCCCTACACCGCACAGAGCCTCACGCGTGTCGTGGACCATATCGATCAGGTGCAGGAAGCCCTGGGCCGGCCCATGCTGCTGGAAAACCCGTCGACGTATCTGGCATTCGAGAACAGTACCTACGCGGAGCCCGACTTCATCGCCGCCGTCGCGCAGCGCACGGGCTGCGGGCTCCTGCTCGACATCAACAACGTCTACGTGGCGTCGATCAATCAACAGTGGGACCCCTTTGCGTATATCGACGCGTTTCCGCTCGCGGCCGTGCAACAGATCCACCTTGCCGGACACGCACAGGAGGCGGACGAAGCGGGCCGCCCTCTACTCATTGATACGCACGACCGTCCCGTTGCGGAGATCGTGTGGGACCTCTTCGCACGGACCATTGATCGCACCGGCCCCGTTCCCACGTTGATCGAATGGGACGCGCATCTACCCGACTGGGAAACGCTCGACGCGCAAGCAAAACGCGCTGACGCGATCACGCGGGCGGCCATGCAAGCGGCCATGCGGGCGGCCAAGCGAGCGGCCGGGAAACAGGCACGCGTCGAACCGCTGACCTGACCCGACGCCCTGACGTCACCCTTGCCCAACCGTTGACCGAGGTACAGACACCATGATCAAGCGGCAAGTCCTTGTGTATTACGCGTGGAGCCGGCCAGGCGAGAACGGCGCGCCACTCGATGTGATCGAAGACCGGTTTCCGGCGCTCTTCGAAAGTCGCCGGATGGGCTTCCCGAGATTCCACGAATTCTCGGACCCGCATGCGTTCGACCAGAGTGTCGGCGGATTTCTCGACCACATCATGAAGCGCAACTTCACCGCGTTCATCGAACTGGCGGCGGCGCTCACGGGTCAGCGCGTCATCGAAGTCGAGCGCGTCGCGGACGATGGCACGCTCACGCCCCTCGATGCGCATCTGCTTGGCGGCGTCGACACGCTGATCGTCATCAGTTTCGATTCGCTCAGGACGGCGCAAACGGCGGCAAGCAGCGAGATCGACGCGCTCCGTACGTTTCTGGCGCAGCGCGATAACCTGGCGTTCATTTGCCCGCACCATGACATCGGCGAAGTTGCGGAGCTGTCGGAAAGCGAGCAGTTAGCGCGGCAAATCGCCGAATTCGAGCATCACGGCGACAGGACGATTCCGCCCCGGCAACGGTTCGGCGGCTTCGCGCGCTCGCTTCTCGCGGGACTCGGCGTGCCGGTGATAAACCGCTTTGGTCTCAGACCCGCTGCCGCAGCCGACGGTTCGCCTTCGCCCATTGAGGCGGACAGATCGCTCGATCGCTCAGGACTACTGGAGAGAGTCAGCACGTTCAATCTGCATCCCCATCTGCCACAACTGGAGCGGCTCGGCGAGGCCGTCGAGAAACTGGACGTACTCGCGCGTCAGCGGATCGATCCCGGCGCGCCGCCCCACCCGTTTGCGCAAGACCACCAGACCTTCGACGCCCTCCTGCAGTCCCGGCCGGAGACGTTCGCGGGCAGTCTGCTGATTAGCGACACCACGCTCTGGAGTTCGACCGCGGGCGGTGTCGACAGTCTTCGCGAGTTGTGGGCGAATGTCGTGCAACGTCCGCACCGTACGTGAGAGCACGATGGAACATCGAATCTCCATGCAGACGTTGTCCATGCAGCCGGACAACGGTGCGCATCCCGACACGAAGTCCTGGTGCGAAAGCCAAAGATGCTTCGCCGCGGCGCTGCTCGATCCCATGATGCCCGTGCCCAGCGGCCTCGTTGGCCCGGACCGGAAGCCGAGCGAACGACGCTTCAACGTGTACCGAAACAACGTCGTCGTGGGCCTTGTCGAGGCGCTGAAGGCTGCCTTTCCCGTCGTGGCGCGCATTGTGGGCGACGCATTCTTCGCGGCAATGGCCCGCATCTACGTTGCCACCGAACCGCCTCGCTCCCCCGTCATGCTCGAATATGGCGCCACGTTCCCCGCGTTCATCGACGCGTTCGCGCCAGCGAGCAGCGTGCCCTACCTGCGCGATGTGGCCCGGCTCGAGCGCGCGTGGGTCGAGGCGTATCACGCAGCGGAAGCTTCGACCATCGACCCGGCTTCGCTTGCCGCGCTCGATTCCAACGCCCTCATTCAGGTCGGCTTCGCGCTGCATCCTTCGGTGCGTGTGGTGCGCTCTGCCTTCCCCACGGTCCGCATCTGGAGGATGAACCTGGACGGAGGCGAGGTCACGGCAACCGACCTCTCCAGCGGAGGTGAAAATGCGCTCGTCGTCCGCCCGAAAGCTGAAGTGGAGGTTCGCACCGTGCCGGATGGCGCCGCAACGTTCATCCGGGCGCTTGCGGCTGGTGCGTCGATTGGCGACGCGACCACGCTGGCACTCGCGGACGAGGCGGGATTCGACCTCGCCGCAGTACTTCGCGATCTGTTTGCGATCAAGGCAATCGTCGGGTGGCGCCTCGTGGACACCCCTGCGGCCATTCCGACCGGGAGATTCGCATGAATCAGTACACCGTACAGCCAACCAGCCGCTTCGGACTGCTGATTGTATCCGCCACGGAGAAGATCGCGGAAGTCGGCCGGGTTCTTGCGCCGCCACTGATGCGCATTGCGCTCGCGCTGCCGTTCTTTCGTTCCGGTCTGACCCGCTGGGACGGCTTCCTGTCGCTTTCGCCCGCCACGCTGTTTCTGTTCGAGAACCAGTTCAAGGTGCACCTGTTCGGCAGCGCCTATGCATTCCCCGCGCCCGATCTGATCGCGCTGCTGGTAGCCGTCGCGGAAATCGTGCTCCCGGTTCTGCTCGTGCTGGGGCTGGCTTGCCGGTTTGCTGCGCTCGCCCTGCTCGTGATGACTGGCGTGATCCAGTTAGTGTTCCCGGACGGCTGGGCGAATTTCCATCTCTATTGGGCCTCGCTCGCAGTGGGGATCATGGCAATGGGCCCCGGCGCGTTGTCGCTCGATCGACTGATCAATAGACAGTTCTATTCGCGGGTGGTTTGAACACAGCACCCGTGCCATCCACACCAGGCCCTTCCAGGCGGAAGTATGGACATCCATGAAACCGGCGGCGCGTGGAAACATACGCTCACGCTCCTGATGCAGCTATCGTCGCCGTGCGTCACCGACGGCACAACGCGCACTCGCTGCAAGCGCGCCAAACACGTCACGACGAGCAATCGAACGACGCGCCTCGATCGTAAGCGGGCGGTCCATCTGCACATTGTCGAGCGGGATTCGGCTTCGACCATAACGGTCTGCTGGCGGGACGCGACCCTGGGTTGCTATGGCGAGCAACTGTGGAAGGCCGTCACGGCACGCACCGGTGCAACCTGCGCGCTGAGCGGCTTGCGGATCCGGCGCGGCGACGCCGTGTTTCGCCCGCTGGCGCGCGGCTACATACCCGTCAACGTCGAGGCGATGATTCTTGCTTCCGCCGTGGAAGAAAAATCCCTTCAATCAGGATGACGAATCATTTAACTCAAATGTCCAAACTCACCTTCTCGCATCGAGGATCAACCATTTGAGGGCCCCAGGGGCCCATCCCGGCTCTGTTCAATCTTCTCCCCTATGGCGTTCAAGGCGTAAAGCTGATGGATCATTACGACGTGATCGTCATTGGGTGCGGCGCGAGCGGCTACAACACGGCCATTCGGGCGAGCCAGCTTGGCTTCAGCGTTGCCTGTGTCGAACGCGGCGCGAATGTTGGCGGAACAGGTATTCGCACCGGCTGCATGCCGTCCCGACTGCTGCTGCACACCTCAGAAATATACGAGCTGACCAGCAAGGGCACGAACGCTGCATTCGGCATTCACGACGCGGCCACGCTCGACCTCGCGCAGATGATGGCTTATAAAACCGCGACCGTCGAAAGGATGTCAAAGACCGTTCACCAACTGCTGCGCAAGCACGGCGTCACGCTCATCTACGGCAACGCGCAGCTCGCCGGAGCGGGAACGGTGATTGTCGGCAAGACGGGCGGCGTTACGCAAATGCTGTGCGGAACCGACATCGTGATCGCGACAGGCTCGGAACCCACCCCGCTCACTCTGGCTCCGTTCGATCACAGACTCATCCTCGACTCCGCCGATGCGTTAGCGCTTGAGCGCGTGCCACGGCATCTGGCGATTGTCGGTGCCGGCGCAGTCGGCGTAGAGGTCGGCACGATCTGGCGACGGCTCGGCGCGCGCGTCACGCTCATCGAGTCACGCGATCGTATCTGCCACTGGCTCGATCGCGACGTCAGCGCTGCCCTCGCGCGGTCGCTGATGCATCAGGGTCTGGATATCAGGCTGTCCACGGATGTCGTTGGCGTCGACCGGCACATAGCAGGGGTTGGCCTGCAACTACGAGCGAACGATTCACCCGCGCTCACGACGCTCGAGGTGGAAAGAGTCGTCGTCGCGATTGGCCGCCGGCCATCCACCGCCGGGCTGAATCTGGCGAGCGTCGGCGCGCAGCTCGAGAGCGCGGGCGCCTTGCCTCATCCGGGATCGCTCTTCGTGTGCCACGGTGTCTGGGTGGTGGGTGACGCGGCAGCGGGTCCGATGCTGATGTCCAAGGCCGAAGAAGAAGCCATTGCCTGCGCCGAGCGGATCGCCGGTCTGCCCGGATTCGTCAACGACTCGACGATTCCCTATGTCCTCTATACGAGCCCCGAAGTCGCCGTGATCGGAAAAACCGAAGCGCAGCTTCAGGCGACCGGTGCGACGTACAAGGTGGGCTACTGTCCGCTGGCCGTGAATGCGCGGGCTACCATCACCGGCACGTCGGAAGGATTCGTGAAGCTGCTCGTCGACGCGCAAACCAGCCTGATTGCGGGCGCGCATCTGGTCGGGCCGGGCGCGGCGGATCTGGTTTCCCAGGTGTCCGTCGCGATGGAAGCCTCGATGATCTGCGAAGACTTCGCCCGTGTCTGCCATCCGTATCCCGCCTGGTCAGAAGCGCTCCGTCAGGCGGCAATGGCGGCCGGCGGCTGGATGATGCACGCCTAGCGCATGAGATCGAAACGCCAGCCGTGCAAGGCGCCACCCATTCGAACCTGATGAACGCAACGGACTAGCGCGGCACGAGGCGCGGGCGGATCACTCCCCGAGTGGCCCCTTGCCGCTCGACTGCCGCGACCGCGAACCCGAGCGCCGCCGTCCCTGCTCGCGTGCGAAAACCGCCGGGGTGCATCCGACGCGGCGGTGAAAGCGCCGGGTGAAATGGCTTTGATCGACGAAGCCGACGCTCAAGGCGATTTCCGCGAGCGGCAGGTCCGTCTCGACGATCAGCGCCTGAGCACGCCGGATTCGACACTGCTCCACGAAGCTGATGGCCGTGCTGCCGGTGCTGCGTTTGAAGAGGCGCGTGAAGTGGAAACGGCTGACGTTCACCACGGACGCCAGGTCTTCGAGACTGATGGTGCGCTCGAGATTGTCTTCGATGAACTCCGTCAGGCGCGCGATTTCGAGCTTGCCGAGTGAACGCTCGTTTGGGCAGGCTACCCGTTCGAAGGCGTCGTAGCTGCGCAGCAAATGCGCGGCCAGCGCCGTGGATAGCGCATCGACGATCAACACCTGAACGGGATGCGCGTCCCTCTCCAATTCTACCAGCATGGATTGCGCGAGCCGCTCGATCACCGGATCGTGAACCTGGAACACGTTGCGGATTTCCACCTGGCCCGTGCCGCGATTCAATTGCTCCGCGGCCGAGGCGACGAGCGACACGGGCACGCGCAGTCGCGCGGACAAACCGGAATCGCCCTCCCATGACGAAGCGTAACCGGCCGGCATGATGTACGACGTGCCCGCGGTGATCACGCTCCTGTGAACGGCTCCGCCTCGCGACTGGACGAGCCGGGCGCTGCCCGAGGGGCAATAACAGATCAGGTGATGGTCGAGACCGGGGTAGCTTTCGGCGCAACCGAAATACGGACGATGCAGGTCGACCGTGATCCCTTGCCAGCCACGCGTGCGGGTGGTGGCAATGGGCTGCTGTGGGCGCGCATTCAATATCTCGTCAATCGAAAGCAGTGGCGAGCGAGCGCGTGAGTGCAGGAGATTCGCAGACATGGTGTTATCGAGGCACTCCAGACTTTCGATTTGCGGCAGCGATACTAGCGTTTGATTGTGTCACATTAATTTGGCGTTGGACAACGGTGCGCTCGTGCTGCGCCACGCCACATCATTCGTACGACCAACCAGGCGCGCGACGTTCAGGCGGTGGGTGCGAAGGCCGCGTGCAGATAATCCATCAGCAGCTTGACGCGCATCGGCACGCGCCGGCCAGCCGGATGGACCAGGAAAGTAGGAATGGATTCGCACGGAATCTGCGGCAGCAGCACCTGCACTTCGCCCGTGGCAATCTCGGGTGCGACCACCCACGCGGGAACCTGGGCGACGCCGAGCCCGCTGAGGATGGCCGCGCGAATCTGTTCGGCGTCGCCGGTCATGAACGGACCACGTGGCAGATAGGCGACCGCGTCGTTGCCGGAACCGAACAGCCACGGACGACGCTCGCGTCCGTGCGCGAAAACCACGCAGTCGTGCGAATCGAGATCGTCGAAACGCTCGGGCGCCGCATGCGCCGCGAGGTAGCCACGGCTCGCGACCAGCACGAATGGCGAATCGCACAGCTTCCTCGCGATCATCGAAGAATCCTGCATACGGCCATGACGCACGGCGAGATCGATGCCGTCGCCGATCATGTCGACATGCCGTTCCGAAACCCCCATCTGGATTTCGACCTTGGGATAGCGCCGGAAGAACTCCGGCAACAGCGGCGTGATGCACAGGCGCCCATGTGCAGGCGACGTGCTCAGACGAATCAGGCCGCGTGGCGATTGCTGACGCTCACCCACCGACGACTCCGCCACATCGAAATCGTCCAGCAGCGCTTTGGCCGACGCGTAGAAGGTCTGCCCGGCTTCCGTCACGCTCACCTGGCGTGACGTGCGCGCGAGCAGTTGCGCGCCCAGATAGCGTTCCAGCGCGCCGATCTGTTTGCTTACGGCGGGTTGCCCCATGCCTTCGGCGCGTGCCACGGCCGTGAAGCTGCCGGTTTCGACCAGCCGTACGAACAGCCGCATTGCGTCGAGCCGATCCATGCCTTCCTCCTGATATCAATTCCGCGATGGAATCAATGGTATGCCGGTTGCCGCCGTTTTCGCAATGGATCGAAGCGCTTAAGGTAGGGCTTTCCACCTGAGGAGCAGAACCATGAAAGCGATTTGCGTAACCGCCACGCGTGATCTGGAAGTGCGCGACGTAACGGCGCCCACAGAAGCGGCAGCGGGCCATGTGGTGATCCAGATGGCGGCGTCTGCCATCAATCACGGCGACAAGACCTTCCTCAAGCGGCCCGCGTCGGTGGGCGCGGCGCTGCCCCCGGTTCAGCACGACGTGTGGGGCGCGTCGGGCGCCGGCACGGTGATCGCAATTGGGGACGGCGTGCCGGCGCGCTATCTCGGCCGGCAGGTCGCCGTCTACCGGTCGCTCGGACGCAGTACGCAGAGCATCGGGCTATGGTCGGAGCAGGCGCAGATGCCGTACACCAACTGCCTGATCCTGCCGGACCACGTCGCGGCGCTCGATTACAGCGGTTCGCTCGTCAATGTGATGACGGCGTATGCGTTCATCGAGGAAATCGTCGCGGCGGGGCATCGCGGCATCATCGTCACGGCAGGCCATTCAGCGACCGGCAACGCGATGGCCGCGCTCGCCCGGCAACGGAACCTGCCGGTCATCTTCCTCGTGCGTACGGATGCCGCGCGCGACGCGCTGCATGCAGCGGGCGTCGAGCACGTGATCGTGACGCATGAAGGCTACACGACGACGCTTGCCGAGCGCGCGGCGCAACTCGGCACGACGGCGGTATTCGACGGCGTCGGCGGCCGTTTGCTCAGCGAGGTGGCAACGGCATTGCCCGTCAATTCGACGATCTGGTGCTACGGCTTTCTGGATGCGGCCTCGCCGATGGCGTTCCCCACAGCGCTGGTGATGGGGAAGAACCTCGTCATCCGGCGCTTCAGCAATTTCGACAGCGCCACCGTCAGGGACCGCAGCAAACTGGAAGCGGCGCTGGAGGCGCTCGAAAAGGTGATCGACGATCCGCTCTTTCGCACGCGCGTTGGCGCGACGTTCGCCTATGAGCAGATCGAAGCGGCGATGGCCTACGAAGGAGCTGGTGGTGTGAAGGCGGTTCTCACGGCGTGATGGGCGTTGGTGGGCGTTCCAGCCAGCAACCTACGACGGCCGAACCGGACGCACGGCGTCCGGTTCGGCCCTCACCCAGCTTGCCGCTGAAACGCCTGCACGAACACGTCAGCCAGCCACGCAAGACCCGGATCCTGATCGCGCGCAGCCGACCACATCAAGGAGACCTCGTAGCCGGGCACCTCGAACGGCAGCGCACTCAACCTCAGCCCCAAGGTCTCGCACCAGATGCGCCCGATGAAGTCCGGCACCGTTGCAATGGCCGGGGTGCGCCGCACGATGAACGGACTCGTCGCGAAGCTCGCACTGGAAAACACCACGTTACGCGTCAGCCCCTGCAAGGCCAATTGCTCATCGATGAAACCCTGCAGACCGGCACTGAACGATGTCAGCACGTGCCGATAGCGCAAAAACTCCTCCATCGACAAACGCGCGCGGCGCATCTTGACGAGGCGCGGATTGAACACGCTCACAAAGCGCCACTGGAAAATTGGCTTGCGGCGCTGCCACTGCACGCACTCAGGAAAGACGCCCACCGCGAGTTCGATATCCCCTTTGTCGAGCATTGCAGCGGCGCAGGTCGAGTCCGTGGGACGGGCGATGATCTTGACATCGGGCGCAGCGGTGCTCAAGCGATCCATGATCTCCGGTGTCATCAGGACTTCCAGCGAATCGCTCAGGCCAACCCGAAAGACCCGTCGCGCAACAGCGGGATCGAACACGGGCGGCTGGGTCAGCGTCTGGTGCAAGGACTGGAGAAAAGGTTCGATCTGCCGCGCGAGTTCGATAGCCCGCGGCGTCGGCGCGACGCCGCGTGAGGTCCGCACGAACAGTTCGTCTCCGAAGGCTTCCCGCAAGCGCTTTAGCGCGCCGCTCACGGCCGGTTGGCCAAGAAAGAGCCGTTGCGCCGCGCGCGTGACACTGCGCTCCTCGAACAACGCACGGAAGGTCAGGAGAAGATTCAGGTCGAAATTCCTGAAATCATTTTCAATGATGTTCGTCATCGCAAGGAACGATTTGAATGATATGCGGCGCAATCGCATTCTATCGCTATGGGACGGCGGCAACGCGCGATTCATGCGAGCCGGCCGGCCCCCTTTCAACCGGAGGAACGTTGCTATGAACTGGGAAAATCAGCAAGTCGTGGTGCTGGGTGGGTCGTCCGGCATTGGCCTCTCAACCGTGTCGTGGCTGGCTGCCGCCGGTGCGAACGTGACGGCGGTGGGCCGCAATCAGGACAAACTCGACAAGGCGCTCGCCAGCTTTGGCGGGCATGGGCGCGTGGCCGGCGAAGCGCTCGATTGCAACGATCGCGCCGCGCTGGAGCGCTTCTTCGCCCGTGCCGGCAAGGTCGACCATCTGGTTCTGACGCTCTCTGGCGGCGAAGGCGGAGGCCTGTTTAGCGAGCTGGATCTGCGCGCGCTGCGCCGCGGCTTCGAGGCCAAATTCTGGCCGCAACTCGAAGCGGCGCAGGCGGCCCTGCCGGCGCTGCGGCGCGACGGCAGCATGACGTTCGTCACCGCGATTTCCGCTCGCATCGCCAATCCGGGTGTGGCTGGACTGGGTGCGATCAACGGTGCGCTCGAAAGCATGCTGGGCACACTCGCCCGCGAGCTTGCGCCGCTGCGCGTCAACGCGGTTTCGCCGGGTGTGATTGATACGGCCTGGTGGGATAAATTGCCCGAAGCCGCCCGCACGGAACTGTTCGAACAGCAGGCACGAACACTGCCGGTCGGCCGCGTCGGACGGCCGGATGACGTCGCACATGCAATCCGCTTCCTGATGGAAAACACCTTCATGACCGGAAGCGTCATTGAATGCGACGGAGGCTTGCGGTTGACCTGACCACGCCGCGCGATGGCAGCACGAGCAGGGCCCCGCCCTCAGGCACCGGTCATCTGAAGGCGGGTAGCGGCGCGGTTCGTCAATGCGACGATGCGAACTTGCGCCGCAACTGGCTGACCGACAGCCACACCGCCGAGACGAGGAAGTAGAGCGCCCCGACACCGGCGTAGCCCGCCACCCGGACGATTGCAGGAGGCGTCGACGCATGTGCCTGTGCGATGAACAGCACGCCCACCAGCGCCGACTGGCCGCCGCTCAGCATCATCGCCCATTGCGCACCGAAACGCTTCCTGCGGCGCAGCGCAGTGCCGAGCTGGAGCAGACCGGACAAGACGGCCCAGACGCCGAATACATCGAGGACGAGGCTCGCATCGACGTTCAGCACGACCGTCACCGCCAATGCAATCGCCACGCTGGCGAAGACGTTGAAGGTCTGGGTCCGGTTTTCGCGCATGCCGCCGCTACGCGACATGTCCACGTAATTGGCCAGCGCATCCCACGCGGGATAGAGAATCAGCAGTGCGGCGCCGACCGCCATGACATGCTGCCCGACCGTGAACGCCAGCGTGAGCCAGACGACCGAGAACGCGGCACGGGTGAAGTAATAGTATTTGAGCCACTGCTCATCCCGAAGGCGAGCGGTATCCGAAAGCAGAGTAGCCATGAAAACTCCTTTGAGATTTCGCCTCGCGCGGCGCGACGGGACGCATCAGGCAGCTTGCTGCAATGACCGGTTGGCAGGACTGCACGAGGGTCGTCGCGGCAAGGAGTCTGGATTGGGAGAGATCATCGCATCGAGCCTGGCTTCGCAACATCGGTCGAATGACCGATGCGTTCTCCAGGGCCGCGCCGGCGGCCCTGTCAGGCGTCAGGCTGCTGTCACTGCTGGGGGGACTGCGGAAAGTGCGGCAGTGCCTCGTCGAGGCAGACCCAGCCTTGCGCACTGGCGGTATAGATGTCCAGCGTGGGTTTGAAGCCGGAGGTGTCGTCCAGCGAGGGAAACCGGATAGACGTGACTTGCGGATAGGTCGAGCTTTGCGTGAACAAGGGCGTGCCGCACTCCGCACAAAAGCTACGGGTGGTGAGCCCGCCGCTGCTTGCGCGAACCGCATGGCTTCGCGGTGTACCGCTGATCTGGAGATCGGCCGTCCTGACGACGATGCCTGATGCAAACGGAGCGCCGCTGGCGAGCTGACAGTCCTCGCAATGGCAGTTGATCATGGCGAGAGGCTCACGCGCACAGGCATAGCGGACCGATCCGCACGCACACCCGCCTGTTACTGGAATCGTCATAGTGCACTCGTCATTCGATGGCTGGATTGATCGCGAGTTTACAACGTCCGTGACCGGCGAATTTTCGCCAAGTGACTGGCTGATCTCGACCGCGGCAAATTCAGCCGTGGGCCGGGCGATCATCCCCATTGCGAGGACCCGCGGATATCGCACCGTCAATCTCGTGAGGCGCGCGGAACTGATCGACGAACTCAAAGCGGCTGGCGGCGACGTCGTGCTCGTCGATGGGCCCGATCTTCCCGCGCGCATCGCGGCCGCCACTGGTGAAACGAAGTTTCCGCTGGCGCTCGACGGCGTGGGCGGTGCGACGACACAACGCCTGCTCGATTGTCTCGGTGTCTATGGAAAGCTGGTTATCTGGAGCGGCATGGGTGGCGAGCTTTCGCCCATCAACAACGTGCCGATTATCTTCAACGGTCAGTCCATCCACGGCTTCTGGATCATGAACTGGCTGAAGGTGCCGGGAAACACGGAACGACTCGGGGCGCTGTATGAAGAGGTCGCACCGTTGGTCGCCTCGGGTGAGATCACGTTACCCATTGCCGATGAATTCGGTCTTGAACAATACGCCGAAGCACTGGAACTTGCGGCAAAGCTTCGCGGCAAGGTGATCTTCCGTCCGGGTCGCTGAGTAGAAATTGCCGTTTCTGGATGAACACGACAAGGCGGCCAGGTTTGCAAACAATCGAGCCGCCTGTCGGTCCTTCAGCTCAATACCCTCTTCAATGGCCCCTATAGACGTCGCAATACCACGCGTTGTCCACGCAATTCATCTGACGCGGCCGGCCCATCGCGGTTAGCGGCGCGACCCCGCCTCGGTCGTCAGTCCCACGATAGCCGCTGCCATCGTTCGACGCAGGCATCGCGTTGATCTGACTCTGCGTGGTGAGTGGCGCATCGCTGCCCGACGCTTGCTGAGCTTGGGCAACTTCTACCGAAAACACCGCGACGACGGCCGCGGCCATAAGCACTCTGGATGACGCTTTGGATAACATTTCCAACCCTCCTCATATCCCATTGGAACAACGCACTCAATACGGATGAGTCGATGCCAGCGGCGTTGCCGTGACGATCTATCGCTTTTAATTTAATTAGTCATCCGATCGTTATACCCATGTCGCTACAGGTTGCCCTCGCGCTGAAAAGGGCGACCTGTTGCGGCACCGGTGTTACATTGATTCTTGGCCGGACGGGCTGCCACGGCAAGCCACATGCGTATGGTCGGGTACGGTCCCGCGGCCAGTAAGCCCACCGTCCGATCGCCAGAAAATTCGGGCCAATCGGAAAGATCTGCTACATATGTAGCAAGGACCGCCGGTTCGATCGAACCCTGAGGGTTGTTCTCACGAGGGTGTCATGCGCGTGCTGATTGTCGACGATCACGAACTGTTCCGCGCGGGGCTCGAACTTCTCTTGAAGGAGCGCTTCCAGGAACTCGACGTGCTGTTTGCGGGCACGCTTGCCGAGGGTCTGCATCTCGCGCTCGCCGAGCCCCTCAATATCGTGATTCTCGATCTCGCGCTGCCCGATGGGCACGGCTGCATTGCACTCGAGCAATTGAAGGAGTTGCGGCCGTCGTTGCCTGTCATCGTGGTATCCGCCGACGAACGCGTGGACACCATTCGCCGTTGCATAGAACTGCGCGCGGTGGGATACGTGCCGAAGTCATCCCCACCGGAATCGTTGCGCGTTGCAATTGGCGCCACGCTCGCAGGCGGGGTGTTCCTGCCCGCGTGGAGTATTCCTGCATTGCAAGGGCAACCAGGACCGGAGCCTGTCATACCGCCCTCCCCGATTCCCGCACCCTTAAGTGATCAAACACATGATCAAACACACGTCTCGGACGCCGCATCGCTCGGCTTGACCGCCCGCGAATTCGAAACGCTGACGTTGCTCGTCAGGGGCCTACCTTCAAAGGCCATCGCCGTGAAAATGCGGCTCGAAGATATCACGGTGCGCAAGTACATCAGCCATCTGCTGGAACATTTCAGGGTGCGCCGCCGGACCGAACTGATCGTGCTGCTGGCGGACCAGGGCATCAAACTGGGGCCGCCGCCGCTCACGGAGCCGGCGCAAGATCGGACGCTTTCCGGCGCTCCCGCGAAAGAAAGTGACTGACGTCGGCCAATGTGCGCTCCGGTGCGGACGACTTGCGCAACAGCACGAAGGGCGCGGCAAAGTCCTGTATCAAGCGCGGAGAAAATAGCTCGCCGGTGATGAATGCCACGGGTAAGGCGCCCGCCCACGCGTAATGCTGGCGAACCTGGGCCGCGACCTGCACGCCGTTGGGCCCGTCGCCTAGGCGTATGTCCATCACGATCAGGTCGGGCACTCTTCCTTCGGGCGTGAGCACGCCCTCGATATCGCTCAGCGAAGCGGCTGTGTCGACCAGCGCGCCCGCGCTCACGAAGAGTCGCCGCAGCCCTTCCAGGATGATCGGATCGTCGTCGCACAACAGAATGTAGCTGCCCTCGAGCGCGGACTGACGAACGGGTTCATCGTGCTGCTCGCTGACGAGGATCGGTGTCATACCCGACACCGGAACATACAGGCAGAACCGCGAGCCACGCCCTTCCACCGAAGCGAAGCGCATGCGGTGCTTAGGCAGAATGCCGATGATGCGCTGGACGATCGACAAACCGAGTCCCAACCCTTTCGAGCGGTCACGTGCCGGATTGTTGATCTGATAGTACTCCGTAAAGATGGCTTCCCGATGGGAGGACGCGATGCCCACGCCGGTGTCCCACACGTCGATGCGAAGCTCCTGGCCGAGATCGACCCATCCGACTACCACGCCGCCCGCCAGCGTATTTTTAAGCGCGTTCGAGACGAGATTGGACAGCGCTCGTTTGAGCAAGGAACGGTCTGTCTCGATGTGCGGAGGGGGACGTTCACGCGCGCTGACAACCAGACGCAATCCGCGCGCCCTTGCGGCGTCATGGTACTGGTCGACAATCTCGCGGACGATGTCCTGAATGGCCACCGAGGAGAGACTCGGCGCATAGGCGCCCAGCTCGCTGTATTCCTGCACTCCCTTGAACATGGCCAGCGTATCGAGCGCAGTTTGTTCGACCACGGCAAGGTCCTGCACGGCATCGGTTCCGTCTGCAAGCCGGGAGCGCGCGCTTCGAATGAAAAGATTGATCGCCGCGAGGGGCTGCTGGATGTCGTGATACGCCGCTGAGAAGAAGCGTTCCTTTTCCGCCAGCACTTCTTTCATTCGCTCATTCTGTCTGGCAATCAAACGCGAGGCCCGCTCCGCGCGAATCCTGGCCGCTCGCAGCGTGCGGCGGAACATGAACTCGCGCCGGGCCGCAAGTTCGAACTGGACACAGAAGATCACGCCCGCCACGTACATGATGGACAACACCGAGCCCCGTGACGCCCAGCCCGCACCGATGTGCTGCGCGCCATCGCGTGGCCACAGAAAAAGCGTGAGGTGGAAACTCACGGCACACAGGCCGACCAGCCATGCCGCCGTAATGGCGCGCAGCCGAAGCAAGGTGAAGATCGTAAAGAGGACCAGCAGGAATTCGGGGAATATTTCACGAAAGGCGAGCGGCGCAGGATACAGCTCCATCAACGTGAGCAAGGTGGCCCAACTGCTGACGAGCCACACGCCGAGCAGGCCGACCACCCAACGCTCATTGAAGGCACGTACTCCCCACAGCAAAAAGACGGGGACGGCCATGCCGACGATCCCGGCACCACGCAGCAGGACCACGCGCGGCAGAATGTCCGGCGCGACCTGAGTGAGCAGCCACCAGTCGCGGCGTGTAAAGAACACCCACAGCAACAGGCTGACCGCGCCCGCTATCCGGCGCTGTCCTGCGTAACGTTGCGCGTAATCGACTCGAAACGCCCGCTCCAGCGCCGCCGAACGAAACTTCCGCACGATGAAGCCCGACAGACTCATCCCGTGCCTCTTCAGGTGCCTCTTCAGAGAAGCCGATGGCGCCCCATGTCATGGGCGCCGCCGGAGTTCGATCACTGTGCTGCGTGCCTCTCATACTGCCCAGCTATTCAGATTAGCACCGTTGGTGTGTCCGCGGCCCCCCTACAAATGTAGCTTTATTTCTTGCGTCAATGCACGAACGTCTTGATCAGGTCGAGGAGCCGATCCAGCGATTGCCCCTTCTGGTAATAGCCGTCGAACTCCGCATCCGAAAGATGGCGGCGCACCTCCGCCTCGTCGAGCGAGGTGTGCGCGACGATCGCGATGTGTGCGGTACGCGGATTACGCCGCACTGCCAGCGACGCGTCAAAACCGTTGCATTCCGGCATGGAGATATCCATCAGAATGACGTGTGGATCCCACGAAATTGCCGTGTTGATCGCCTCGTGACCGCCATAGGCGACGCGACAGCCTACGTCTTCAATCGAAAGATAGGCGGCCAGTGCATCCGCGGCGGTCGTGGTGTCGTCGACCACGAGCACACGGAGCTGGTGGCCGCGCACGTTCAGGCTGCGCGCCGTCCACTTCTGGACGGTCGAACGGGTATGTAGACGCTGCATAGGGCTCCCTGAGGTCCGTTTATCTGGACATCCCGGATCGTATGGCGTATCGAACCGCGTGATGCCCTGCTGACTCTCAGGTCTGGTACGAGCAATTCTCGGGCCTCAGCTTCGCGCCATGCCCAATCACCGCGCCGTACAACCTGCAAAACTCCGCCAAAACTCCGGCAAAGCCTATCGTTTCAGTCAGTTCCGTCACGGCGCAGGGCGCGCCAGAATGCCCATGAGCTGCTCGTAATCGAGCGGCTTGGTCAGGTGGAAATCGAAGCCGGCGAGCAAGGCGCTTTCCTTGTCCCGCTGCTGCGCCCATCCCGTCAAGGCGATCAGGGTGACGCGGGAACGGCTCGCGCGTGCGCGGATACGCGCCGCCACCTCATAGCCGTCGAGTCCGGGGAGCCCGATATCGAGAATCACCGTGTCCGGCTCGAACTCGTCCAGCAAGGCAAGACCCGTCACACCGTCCGAGGCAGTTTTCGTGCTGTGCCCGTCCAGTTCCAGGAGCATGGCGAGACTCGCCGCCGTGTCCTCGTCATCGTCGATGATGAGAATGCGCAGGTCGCGGTGCGGCGCGTCGACTTGGCGGATCGACGCGTCATCGTCCGCGCTCAGGGGGCCTTCCACAGGAAGACGGACGGTGAATTCGCTGCCTTTGCCGGTGCCCGCACTATGCACCGTGACCGTGCCGCCGTGCCGTTCCACGAGCGCCTTCACGAGGGAAAGACCGATACCGAGGCCGCCTTGGGAGCGCGGCAGACCCGGTGAAAGCTGGGAAAAAATCTCGAATATGGACGGCAGATGCTCGGCCGCAATGCCAATGCCGGTGTCGCGTACCCGGATAACCGCGTCGCCGTCTTCCCTTTTCACATCCAGCCAGATCGAGCCGCCGGCGGGCGTGTATTTCGCGGCGTTGTTCAAGAGGTTCTGCACGACCTGCGAAAGCCGCGTTGGATCGGCGGTCAGCACGAGCGGCGCATCGGGCAGGCTGATCTCGAGCGTGTGCGACGACGCGTCGATCACTGCCCGCGATGTCTCGACCGCCTGGCGAATGACGGAAGCGAGATCCACCGCCCGCGCGCGAATCTCCAGTTTTCCTTCGGCGATCCGCGACACTTCCAGCAGATCGTCGACGAGCCGCGCAATCTGGCCAATCTGTCTTTCGAGCACATCACGCGACCAGACCACCTGAGGATCGGTGAACTGCTTGCGCCGGAACACCTCGATCACGGTGCGCAGGGGCGCGAGCGGGTTGCGGATTTCGTGGGCCAGCGTGGCCAGAAACTCGTCTTTTCGGCGATCCGCGAGACGCAGCGCTTCCTCGGCCAGTTTCTGCGCGGCAAGCGCCTGTTCGGCCCGCTTGCGCGCCAGCACCAGTTCCTCTTCGTACTTGTGACGGTCATTGACGACGATAAAGGCGAAATCATCGTAATCCACGCCCTCGTGCCGGTAGCGGGCCGCGTTGATCAACATGGGGACCTTGCGGCCGTCCCGGTGGCGTACATCGAGTTTGACTTCGGCTACCGAGCGCTGAATGGCGAGCAGCGGCGCCCAGTGCGTCTGGTGGAACACCTTGCCGCCCACCGTCAGCAGGTCCTGGACCCGGCGCTGATGCAGCAGTTCATCGGGCGTGTAGCCGGCCCATCGGCAAAACGTTGCGTTCACCCGGACGATGGTGCCGTCGGTCGTCGTCGTCAGCAGTCCGCAGGCTGCGTGAGCATAGGCATCGCTGACAGCCTTCAGGCTCGACCGTGGGCTATCCATCACCGCACCAGCGTTTCCAGAAACGCTTCGGTGGCATCTTTGCTTGGACCGGGCGCGCTTATATGAGGACAGTGACCCACGTTCTCGACGATGCTCACGGTGCTGCCCGGGATTGCCCGACGCATGTACTCGCCCACGGCGAGCGGCGCAAGCAGATCGTCGCTCGACTGGACGATCAAGGTGGGCGTCGTGACGTGCGCGAGGTCCGCGCGATGGTCGGCGAGAAACGTGACGCGGGCAAAATGCCGGGCAATCTCCGGATCGGTACGGCAGAAGCTGTTGGTCAGTTCGTCCGCCAGCTCCGGCTGCTCGGGCGAGCCCATGATGGCGGGGGCCATGGTGCTGGACCAGCCCAGATAGTTGCTCTCCAGCGCTTCGAGGAGTTCTTCGATGTCGGCACGGCTGAAGCCGCCGACATAGTCGCCGTCGTCGATAAAGGAGGGAGACGGTCCGATCATCACGTTGGCGGTGAACAGGTCCGGACGTTTGATGGCGGCCAGCATGCCGATCATCGCGCTGACCGAGTGGCCGACGTAGACCACCGGGCCATCGGCAAACTCCTCGATGATCTCGACCACATCGTCCGCGTAACCGGCGAGCGTGCTGTATTTGACCGCGTCGTAAGCAGCCAGGTCCGACTGTCCGCCGCCCACCAGATCGAACAGAACGGTTTTATAGCGGTTGGCAAAGCTGGGCGCGAATTGCCGCCACATATGCAGGTCGCAGCCGAACCCGTGGGCGAACAGCATCGTCACCGGGCCCTCGCCCGAGACCTGCACGTTGTTGCGGTACTGGACGCTCATGGTGTTCCTGAAGCGCGAGATTGAGGAGAAGGACTGACCGCCATCCGGCGCACCCGCGCACCCGCGCGTATCGGATCTGTCCATACGGTACACGATTCTGGAGACCGTACCGTTTCTTTGTTGCTGGAAATGCGTTTCAACCGCGCATCACACATTACGTTGCTTTCAGTGCGGTGGATGCGCGGCGCGGCGTAATGTGCCGACCACGCTCATTGCGCCTCGCCAAGGGCCTTGCGTACCGTCGACAACAGAACGGGCCAGACAGGCGAATCCGTCATCACTTCGTCGAAATGACCTGCATCTGGCACGGTCAAAGCGATGGCTGAATCTCCCGCGCGCCCGGCAGCGTCCGCGTAGCGGCGCGCCAGCCGCGGCGGAGCGATCGTATCGTCGTCACCGTTGATTGACACGGTGCGTATCCCCGCGGGTAACAGGTCGATCGGAGACGTATCCGCAAAGACATCCGGACGGCTATCGCCCGGTGCGCCCGTCAGCAGGTCGGCGTCAATGCCGCATGATTTCCTGATGACGTCGGCATCGTTGCGAAGATCGGGCAGCCCGCCCAGACTTACCACCGTGGGGATACGCAGGGAATGACTCACCCACAACGGACTGTTTTCCGGTATTCGACCACGCGACGCGGCCCATAACGCCAGTTGCGCCCCAGCCGAATGTCCGACTGCGACGACCCGCGTCAGATCGATTTTCAGCGTGCCTGCGTTGCGGGACAATTCGTCGATCGCGCTCGCAATGTCGTTGTAGGTGCCGGGAAATCCCCCTCCCTCTTCGTCCACCCGCCGGTACTCGATATTCCATGCCGCGATGCCCTGGCGCGCAAACGCCGCCGCCAGGGAGCGGAACTGCGCCAGCCCACCGTATCGACTTTGCCAGCACCCACCGTGAACGAGGATGACGACCGGTGCCGGGCCCTGCCTCTCACCGGACGGCGCGAAATATTCAGCCCGCTGCGAGGGTGCCGGTCCGTATGGGTAAATGGCGTCGGCTGGCGGCCCTTCAGTCGCAAGATAGGTTTGCAACGAGACCGGTTTCGCCGAAGCCGCACACGCAAAGGCCATCAACAACAGTCCGATCATGCGGGCGCGGTGCCTGACAGGAACGACTTGGGTCATCAACGAGGTCTCGCCTGCGGCTAAAAAAATAGCCCACTCGACAGGGAGCGGGCTATGAAACACACACCAGAAGGGATCAATCTTCCGGGACCGCACACAGTAGCACATCTGCACAAAATTGGATTGCACGGCCCATCGCGATCCGACACGCGCCCTGCGGCGTGAACGCGATCACTGCGTCGCCGCCGATGCCGACTTACGCAGGCGCACCGGGATCGACTTCGAGGCGGGCACGAGACTGTCCTTCGCGTGGTGCCATAGTGGAATCAGCCGGTTGCATTCGGGGTAATAGCCCATGATGCACCCGGTGGGAATATCGAAGGCATGCACGTGCATGCCGTCTACCTCGCGTATCACGTCATCATTGGAAGCCGTCGAAACGCTCACCTCGTCGCCCTCGGCGAGTTCGCGCCTCGCCATGTCGTCGCGATGCATCAGCAGAACGTTACGCGTGCCATGCACGCCACGAAAGCGGTCGTCGAGTGAGTAAACCGTGGTGTTGAACTGACTATCGCCACGCGTGGTCATCAGGCGAAGTACATCGGGCCCGGACGAGGGCATGTCCGCGTCTTCGTCGAGCGTGTCGGGCACGATGAAATTCGCCTTGCCGTTCGGCGTTTTCCACCTGCGTTCGGCAGCCGGTATCGGCCGGTGAAATCCACCGGGTTGGCAGAAGCGTTCGTTGAAATCCGCGAATTGTTCGGGATAGGTCTGTTCGATCGCGTCGCGAATCTTCGCGTAATCGCCAACCCATCCGTCCCAATCCACGCTGGGATTGTGCGGCAGCAGCGCCTTGGCTATACCGGCCACGATGGCCGGCTCCGACAATAGCAGTTCGCTGGCAGGCTCGGCATAACCATGCGAGCCGTGCACGCACGCCGTGCTGTCCTCCACGCTCACCCACTGTGCGCCGCTCGCCTGCTGATCGACTTCGATGCGCCCGAGGCACGGCAGCAGGTACGCGACTTCGCCATGCAACAGATGGCTGCGGTTCAGTTTCGTGGCAATCTGCACTGTCAGCCGTAACGAGCGCCATGCGGCATCCATGACGTGATGGTCCGGGATGGCCACCTGAAAATTGCCGCCTAGTCCGATGAACGCTTTTACCTTGCCATCGAGCACGCCCTGGCAGGCTTCCACGGTGCTCATGCCTTTACTGCGCGGCGGCTCGAACCCGTAGAGGGCTTTTAATTTGTCGAGCGGCGCGAGTTCCGGCTTCTCGGTAATGCCGACCGTGCGCTGGCCCTGGACGTTCGAGTGGCCACGAATCGGACAGATGCCCGCGCCGGGCCTGCCGATATTTCCGCGCAATAGCAGCAGATTCGACAGCATTTGCACGTTCTGCACACCGTTGCGATGCTGCGTGATGCCCATACCATACAACACCATCACCGCTCTGGCTTTGGCGTACTCGGTGGCTGCGGCAGTCAGCGCGTCACGCGTGAGTTGCGAACGGGTCTCGATTTCGCGCCAGCTCATGGCGCGCATCGCGGCCGCAAACGCTTCGAAACCTTCCGTATGTTCAGCGATGAAGGCGGCATCGAGCACGCGCGCGGTGCCGTCGCGTTGCGCCGCGTCGTCCCATTCGATCAACAGCTTGCAAAGGCCCGCCACCGCTGCCTCGTCGCCGCCAATCTTGACCTGATGATATTGCGTGCTGATGCGGGTTTCACTAGGCGTCAGCATTTCGAGCGGCGACTGAGGATTGGCGAAACTGACGAGCCCGCGCTCCCTGACCGGATTGAACGTAATGATCTGGGCGCCACGTTTGCGTGCGTCCTGCAACTGATGGAGCATCCTCGGTGCGTTGGTACCCGTGTTGTGACCGAAGAAGAACATGCAGTCGGTGTGCTCGAAATCTTCGAGCGTCACGGTGCCGACCGGCGAACCGATCGTTTTTGGCAACGCGACCGACGTGCTCTCGTGGCACATGTTCGAGCTATCCGGCAGATTGTTCGTCCCGTACAGCCGGGCGAGCAGTTGATAGAGGTACGAGGTCTCGAGCGACGCCCGACCGGACGCGTAAAAGACTGCCTGATCGGGCTCGAGCGCACGCAATTCCTGCGCAATGCCAGCAAACGCGTCTTCCCAACTGGTCGGCACGTAGCGGTCGGAGACCGGGTCCCAGCGCATCGGCGCAGTCAGGCGTCCCGATGATTCAAGCTCGAGGCCGCTCCAGGATTCGAGTTCAGTCAGCGTGTGTCGAGCAAAAAATTCCGGATCGATATGCTTGCTGGTAATTTCCCACGCCGTGGCCTTCGCACCGTTCTCGCAGAATTCGAACAGATGCGGGTCGGCCGGTTTGGCCCATGAACAACTGACGCAGGCGAAGCCGTCGGGCTTGTTCTGATGTGAAAGGATTGCGCTGCCATGCAACGCCACATGCTCCTGGATCAGAATGCCTGCTACGGCTTTGACCGAGCCCCAGCCGCCCGCCGGGTTGCGGTAGGTTTTGATTGCGGTATCCGTACTCATGCGATCTGCTCCTTGCGGGAATGACGCGCCAGAGACTCACGGTCGAACCACGCGGTTCGACCGAATACCGACCGCAACAAACGGGCCAGTGGCGAGACGGCCGGCGTTATCCGTGCACCGGGCAGCCATTCACGCGACCGCGGAATTCCGACGACATCTCATACGCTGGTTTGCGTGCCCGCATGACACCGCCTATGGGCCGATGCGCTGCCAGTCCGTGCCAGGGGCTGAAGCTCAGGCCATCGTCGATGGCAGCCGAACGCGATTCGGTCCATGCGGGTTGAGGAGCCACATGAAGACGCGCGACGGTCACGTAAGGGCTGTCTTCTTCGGGCCATTTCACCGAAGCATCCTCCACGGGCATCTTTTCGATGTCCGTAGCAAGTTGCACGCGCACTTCCCACGTGCCGCCCTGGGTGGCGAAGAACTCGTTCACGGCATCGCGCAATGCGTTGGGGTGACCATTGACGTCGAGCGGCGCATCGGTCAGCGCCGTCAGTTCTGGCGAGACAGGTACCACGCTCAACTTGGCGAAGTACGGGCCGTAAAGGAACGGCACGACCGTGTAGAACGTCTCGCCGAGGATATGGGTCTCCGCATGGCCCCCCAGACTTTTGAGGGTGCCGCTTTCGCCGCCCACCGCTTCGACCACTTTTTCAGCGCCGCGCAGCACGGCCGACAGGACCTTCTTGCCGGTCGGGGCGCGGTCGGTCGTCCTGGCGAGCAACTTGAGGCTGGTCAGGAACGCTTTGGGCGTGGCCGCCGTAAATGCGGGCGCGTTGATCATGACGAAGTCTTGCGTGCGTTCGCTTTCACTGCCGGGGAGGCGTTCGCCTTCCACGTCTGCGATCTTTATCGCAAGCCCGCGTGGCGTCGAGACACTGTCGTCGAGTATGTCGCCCGGATTGGTCGACAGGCGCATCACGACTTTGTGCGTGCCCGCGCGCGCGAACACGCCTTGTGCGAGTTCCGCAGGGAGGTCGTCCAGCACCATCAGTTCTCCATCGAGAAGCCCGTGGCTCTTCGCATGCACACTGCGCACGCCGTGCTGGTAGTCCTCCGAGGTCGTTTCCAGAATGCCGCGCATGGCGTCGACGAGTTCACGAGTGGTCTCGGCTTCGTCCTCAGGAATCTGCTCGAAGGTCGAATCGAAAGGTAGCGGGCGGATCGCGAGTGGCGTAGGCATGAATGGCTCCAGGGCGTGGGTTGTGAACCGGTTTGCGTGCGTATTTGCGTGTGTATTTGCGTGTCCGCCGCAACGGCCGTGCCCGTCCGCCATTTCCCCCGAGGGCAACTGGATTGCCCGAATCCCCTATCGATTCTTTTTCTGACGCTTGCCACAATCGCCGATGTAAATAGCAGTGATACGTCCTGCCCACGCGCGACGCTCCTTTCATCCGAAGCGGTGTGAACCCATGACGACCATGACAAAACGCAGCTTGATGCTTGCAGCCATTTGCCTGCTTGCACTTGTCTCCAGCACCGCCGGAGCGCAGGACGGCAAGGAACCGCTTGGCGGCCAGCCGCCGGCAGGCAGCCGTCCCTCCGCGGACCTCGACCATCAAATCCTGCGGCAGCGCGCCTTCGAAGCGGTCAATTGGGCACTGCCCGCGGTGGAAATCTACCGCTTTCGTCCCGCCGGCGAGGAATACCTGGGTTTGAAGGACAACGACATTCTCGCGTATTCGAAGCCCGCGACGCCGAACCTCGAAATCGTGACAGCCAACAGTTCGACGCCGTATATTTCCGCGTTCACCGACCTGCGCAAAGGCCCCGTGGTGCTTGAAATTCCGCCCTCCGGGGCGGACGGCAGCCTGTACGGACAGGTGGTCGACGCGTGGCAGTTCACGATTGCCGACGTCGGCCCGACTGGACTCGATCAGGGAAAGGGCGGCAAGTATCTGTTCACGCCGCCAGGCTATACAGGCGCGATTCCCGAGGGATATATCCACATCGCCTCGCCTAGCTATCGCATCACGCTGGGGTTCCGCTCGATCGTCCAGGCGGGGAAAACAACCGAAGATGCGTTCAATTTTTCGCACCGGCTCCGTATGTACTATCTTTCGGACGCGGCCAACCCGCCCCAGCAGCGGTTCATCGATCCTGGCGACCGGCGCTATCCGACGCTGCCGTTTTTCGACGAGCGCTTCTTCAAGGATCTCGCCGACATCATCCAGGTCGAACCCGTGCGGCCGGAAGACAAGGCGATGATGGGGATGCTCGCGTCACTGGGCATCCAGAAAGGCAAGCCCTATAACCCGGACGCGGAAACGATACGCGCCATGCGTCAGGGCGCCGCTGACGCATGGTTCAGTCTGCAGGCCTACTTCGATCACCCACCCAAAGACGTCCTCTACTGGCCCGAGCGGCACTACGTGTCGCTCCTGCTCCCCGACGACAAGAAACAGTTCGACTACGTCTACGAAGACCGGGTCGATTACGTAGGACGGGCCCGCGCTTTCTTCTGGTGCATCTACATGCCCAAAACGCTGAGCGATTCGCCAGGGACCATGTATATGGTCGCCGTGGCCGACAAAAACGGCAAACTGCTCGACGCGAAGACCAGCTACAAGGTCACGATTCCGGCCAATATGCCTGCCAGGCAGTTCTGGGCCGTCACCGTCTATGACCATGCGACGTGGACTTACATCTATAGCAATAGCGAACGCACCACATTGTCTTCGTATGACATGGACAAGATGAAGGCGAATCCAGATGGCAGCGTCACGATCTACGTCGGCCCGCACGCACCGAAGGGGCTCGAATCGAACTGGATTCCCACGGCTGGCCGGCGTCCTGCTCCCACGGTACGGTTCTACGGACCGACCGATGCGCTGATGAACAAGTCGTTCAAACTCCCCGATTTCGAAGTGGTCGGGAAATAGCGGGAGGAGACCCTGGCTGTGTGACTTCGCTCAAGCATTCGGCCGGGCTAATTCAACCGGGCTAGATACGCGGTGGCAAAGCCCGGGCAAAAAACTCCGTCGCGCGGCGCACGCGCGCCGGGACGAAGCGCCGTTTCGGCCACACGAGGCTGACGTCTCTGGCCTCGTTGATGAACGCGTCGAGAATCGTCATCACATCCGGATGCCGCAGTTCGTCGGCCAGAGAGACCTTGGCGAACAGTCCAATTCCCACGCCGGCCATCACCCCGGCCCGAATCGTTTCAACGCTGTTGGACGACAGATTGCCGCGCACGGCCACGCTGAACCGGCCCTCCGGGCCAACGAAAGGCCAGTTCTCCGATTCCAGCAGGCCGCCATACAGCAGGCAATTATGATCGATCAGTTCATGAGGATTGCCTGGTATACCGTGCTGCGCGAAGTATGAGCGCGAGCCGACGCACACTAGCGGCGTACGGGCCACCACTTTGACGACCGCATCGGGATCCGTGACCGGGCCTACCCGGATAGCCAGATCAATGCGGTCCTCCACCATATCCCGCACGAAGTCGGACAACACCAGATCGACCTGCAGGCCGGGATTGAGTGACAACAGTTCGGGAATGAGCGGCAGCACGTGCAGGCGGCCAAACGTAGCCGAGGTGGCGATCCTGATCGGTCCAGCCGCGATATGCGTGCTGCTGGCCAGTTCACTGTCTGCCTCGTCCATCTCCTCGACCAGCGGCTTGGTCCGGTCGTAGTAGCGCTGCCCTTGATCCGTCAACGTCACGCTGCGGGTGCTGCGATTGAACAGCATGACGCCGAGGCGTTTTTCCAGCGCGCCGATGGCCTTGCTGATGCCGGACTGCGAATCGCCGATTCTGCGGGCCGCGGCGGAGAAGCCGCCCGCTTCGACCACGGCGATAAAGGCATTCAATTCGTGAAACCGATCCATGAAGCGCCTCTCGGTTGATCCATTCTTTTGAAGAATAGATCTTATGAGAAATCCACGGATTATCAATCCCTGCGACGGCAATTAGGATGGTCCTGTCATCCATCCTGACAGGAAATTTCAATGACTACGCTTGCAGGCAAGACCGCCGTGATTAGCGGCGCGACCACCGGCATCGGCCTCGCGATCGCGCAACGCTTCGTCAACGAAGGCGCCCATGTGTTTATCTTCGGACGCCGCCAGGCCCAACTCGACGCGGCCGCCGCCACCCTCGGGCGCAATGTCACCGCGATTCGCGCCGACGCCGCGGATCTCGCTGATCTCGACCGCGTCGCTGCGGCGGTGCGCGAACAGACGGGGCGCGTCGACATCGTCGTATCGAACGCGGGCTATACGGAACAGGCCCCGATCGACACCCTCACGCCCGAGCATTTCGACAAGGCGTTCAATCTCATGGCGCGTGGCCCCGTGTTCCTCGTGCAAAAGCTGCTGCCGATGATGCAGGGGCGTGGCTCCATCGTGCTGGTCTCCTCGGCCATGCACTTGATGGGCATTCCTGGCCACACGGCCTATGCGGCGACCAAGGCGGCCTTACGCTCGTATGCCCGCACGTGGGCCGCGGAATTCAAGGATCGCGGCATTCGCGTCAACATGTTGAGCCCCGGCGTTACGGATACGCCGATCCTCGACGCGCAGTCGGCGACGCGTGAAGAACTCATCGAGATGTATGAGGGCATGGTGCCGCTCGGTCGCATGGCGCGCGCGGAGGAGATTGCCAATGCCGCGCTCTTCCTCGCTTCCGATGAAAGTTCGTACGTGACCGGTGCGGATCTGATGGCCGATGGTGGCATTGGCCAGGTTTGAAAGTACGCTGGTCAGGAAGGCATTTGCCTTCCGCCAGCGGACCCGTGAACCTCAGCCGGGTCGCTTTTCAAATACATCCTTGACGACCGGCAGCGCCGTGAACACGGTGGGCCAGCCGGCGTAGAACGCCAGTTGCGTCATCACCTCCGACGCCTGCGCCATCGTCAGCCCGTTATCCATCGCCCGGTTCAGGTGGTAGGTCAGTTGCGCGACCTGACCGCCTGCGACCAGCGCGCTGACCGTGACGAGACTGCGGTCGCGCGGCGCCAGACCCGGTCTGAGCCACACATCGTTAAACAGCGTATCCCGAGTAAATTCAACGACCCCTGGCGAGACCGCACCGAAGTTCTGCTGCACGGTGCGTTCGCGCTGGGCCTCGGCAGCCTCGTCGAGCGGCAGAAACTCGACCGTCGCTGACGGGAGTTGCGCGGCCGTAATGCCGCGTTTTGCAAACACGGCGTTGGTGGCTTGCACCGCTGCCATCGCATTCGCCCAACCGGAATAGAACGCCAGATGCGTGATGATTTCCGATATCTCGCCAGGCGCGAGGCCGCTGTCGAGCGCGAGATCGAGGTAGAACGGCAACGCCACGCTCTGATTGCGGGCAATCAGAACCGACATGGTGACAACGCTGCGATCCCGTGCGGAAAGCTGGGGGCGCTTCCACAGCGTGCCCAGCACGACCTCCTGGGTGTAGCGCTCGAGGGCGGGCGCGACGGTGTGCATGGCGGCGAGCAGATCGACGCTATCTGGATGATCCAGACTTTCCATATGAGCTTTCCTTTTGAACGGCGGACCGAACGAGGTCGCCATAACGGGAGTTGAATGCGCGGAAGATGCGCCAGACCGTTAATCTAAGGTGTGCACTCGCGCGTGACTAGACGCTAGAATCGGCAAACACCTATGAAACGAGTTCATCAATGCGCCGAGAAAGCTACAACGACCTGCTGGCACTGATCGCCGTCGCGCGCGAGCGCAGCTTTACGCGTGCCGCCGCGCAACTTGGCGTATCGCAGTCCGCGCTCAGTCATACCATCCGGGCGCTCGAAACCCGGCTCGGTTTGCGGCTCCTCACTCGCACGACGCGCAGCGTCGCGCCGACAGAGGCCGGCGAGCGACTGATTCGCACCATTACGCCGCGCTTCGAAGAGATCGACTCGGAACTGACGGCCATCACCGAGTTCAGGGACAAACCTGCGGGCACGATCCGCATTACCGCGACCGACTACGCCACCGAGACGGTGCTGTGGCCCCGCCTCGCGCCGGTCTTGCGGCTGTACCCGGATCTGAAGGTGGAGATCACCACCGACTACGGCCTCTCGGATATCGTGGCAGACCGTTACGACATCGGCGTTCGTCACGGCGACCAGGTGGCAAAGGACATGATCGCGGTCCGGCTCGCCCCCGAAATGCGCATGGCAATCGTCGGGACGCCGGGGTATCTGAAGACGCGCGCGTTGCCGAAAAAGCCGCAGGACCTGACCGCCCATAACTGTATCAATCTGCGCTTGCCGACGCTGGGCGGCCTTTACGCATGGGAGTTGAAGAAAGGCAGTCGCGAGGTGCAGGTGCGGGTGGACGGACAACTCGCGTTCAACGGAACCTACCCGATGCTGGCCGCCGCGCTGTCGGGCTATGGTCTCGCTTACATTCCGGCTGATCTCGCCGAGCCTCACGTCAAGGCGCGCCGCCTCGTGAAGGTACTGGAGGACTGGTGCCCCGCGTTTCCGGGCCTGCATGCCTGCTACGCCACCCGCCGCGAGTTCTCGCGGGCGATGACCGTGGTCATCGACGCGTTGCGCTATCGTGCGAAATAGTCGGGCATGGCCCGCGCACCAGCCAATGTATTCATGATCTCAGTTCATGATGGTTTGCCGTTTTACGGTCTTTATCGCTGGATTCGTTGACCCTATCATTCTCCATTTGAGCCTGCATGGAGATGATGACAATGGACTACCGCTACCTGGGCCGCAACGCCCTCAAGGTTTCGCCCCTGTGTCTGGGCACGATGATGTTCGGCGGCGAGACAGACGAAGCCACCGCGCGCCGGATCATCGACACAGCCTTCGATCAAGGCGTCAATTTTCTCGATACCGCGGACGTCTACCACGCCGGCCGGTCAGAAGAAATTGTCGGCCGCGCGATTGCGCAACGGCGCGACGACTGGGTCGTAGCCACCAAGTTTGGCTATCCGGCCTCGCCCTCTGCGCGGCCGAACCAGCAGGGGCAGTCGCGCAAATGGATCTGCCAGAGCGTCGAAGCCAGCCTGAAACGCCTCGGCACCGACTACATCGACGTGCTGTATTTCCACCGCTCGCTGGTCGATGCCCCGCTGGAGGAAGGCGTGCGTGCCATCGGCGATCTGATTCGCCAGGGCAAGGTGCGTTATTTCGGCCTGTCCAATTTCCGCGCCTGGCGGGTGGCAGAAATCGTGCGTCTCGCGGATCAACTCGGCATGGATCGCCCGGTTGCCATCGAGCCGGTCTACAACATGGTCGACCGCACGGCCGAGGCCGAACTGATGCCCGCTGCCGGGCACTACGGTATGGGCGTCGTGCCCTACAGTCCGCTCGCGCGCGGTGTGCTGACCGGCAAATATGCACTCGACACTGCCTCGCCCGCCGACTCACGCGTGGCGCGGGGCGACAAGCGCATCCAGCAGACCGAATGGCGGCCGGAATCGCTCGCCATTGCACAGAAGGTCGCAGCGCACGCCGCCGAGCGCAATACCACTTCCATTGCTTTTGCCATTGCGTGGGTGCTCAAGAATCAGCTGGTGAGTTCCGCCATCGCGGGGCCGCGTACGCAGGCGCACTGGGACAGCTACATGGATGCACTCGCGCTCCAGCTCGGACCAGACGACGAGCGCTTCGTGGATAGTCTGGTGCCTCCCGGCCATGCATCGACGCCCGGCTATACGGACCCGAACTATCCCATCGAAGGCCGACGCGTGCCGGGTTGATGGGCGGATCGCGGCACACCTGACAAGACGATCGAATGTCATCCCAGTTCATGCAGCAACTGCCGCTTCACGGCCGCGACGTTCTTCGGCTGTTTCAGGCTTTCATAGATGCCGATGACACGCCCGGAAGTCGAGCCGAGCAGCGGCAGCACCGTCAGCGATTTTTCACGGTCCCATGCCACGTGTTTGAGTTGCGGAATGATCGAGATGCCGACGTTTTGCCGGACCAGGTCCATGATCGTGCCGATCGAGTTGACTTCCAGCATCTCCGTTGGCTTCACACGCATTTTCTGCAGGATCCGTTCAATCTCGCGACCAATCCCGGTTGAGCGGTCGTAGCGGATAAACGGCTGGGAATCGAGTAGCTCTTCGGCCCGTGCATTCCTCGAAGCCGATTTGCTGTTCACCAGCATCACCAGCGGCTCGACATACAGCGGCGTCCACACGCCGGGGCGATCCTTGCTGTTTTCTCTCTGCTCCACCACCGCCGCGTCAACCTCGCCTGCCCTGACCCGCTCGCACAGGTCCAGATCGTGTCCGAGAAGCAGTTTGAGTTCGAGGCCGGGATGCCGCTCTTTCAAGGCCAGCGCGGCCTTGCACAGAAAGCCCGTGGCGGAGACGATTGCCCCGACCGTCACGGTGCCGCTCAGATCGGAAGACTCGGGCTGAGTCTGCAGCATTTCTTCGTACACCGAAACCATTTTTCTCGCGTACGGCACGAGCGCCCGGCCTGCGGCAGTCATCCGGCTGCCCCGGCCGGACCGGTCGAACAGCGGGCGGCGAAGCTCGGCTTCTAGCGCGCGCATCTGCTGCCCCACGGCGGCCTGGGTGAGCCGTACGTGATCGGCCGCCGCAGCCATCGAGCCATATTTCTCGACGGCGAGAAAAGTACGAAGAAAGCGAATCGTGCTCATCGAAATCTTTCTCGCTATGAAGTCAGCAGACACGAGGCGTGACACGGGAATACTAAACGTTTCGTTTACTGCGAGCAAAACAAAAAAAGGCTTGTTTTTTACTTGTGATATGCGAAATTCGTATCTGAAGTGAAAGACGCGAGTAAGGAACGCGCGCACGGCATTTCCGGCCACCATGATGATTCGGCGTGGTCCCGGAATGGGAGCGCCGTGGCCACCCGGCGCCGCCTGACCGTCGCATCCCGACCCAGTGAGAACTATCCATGTCGACCCGCCGAGAGGCCGTGCCACGTCTGCCCGCCTCACCCGACGAACGGCGGGTGAGCAAGGTGCACGCGCGCCCGATCGTCCTGTCCGTTGCCGGCAGCAGCCTCGAATGGTTCGATTTTCTTTCTTATCTGTTTCTTTCGAAAACGATTGCCAGTGTCTTTTTCCCGCTCAGCCACGCCACGGCCGGGTTATCGCTCACCTTCGCCACGTTCGCAATCGGCGTGATTGCGCGGCCACTGGGCGGCGTCATCTTTGCGTTGTACGCCGACCGGCTCGGACGCTTTCGCATTCTCTCGTTGCTGATGATCCTGATGGGAATCGGCACGGGCCTGCTGGGCGTTTGTCCCTCATATAGCGAGGTGGGGATTGCCGCGCCCATCGTGATGGTCTTCGCGCGCATCCTGCAAGGCGTTGCGGTGGGCGCGCAGTTTGGCGTTGCGTCGCAGATCATCGTCGAGAATACGCCTGCCGAACGGCGAATGTTCTTTGGCAGCTTCAACATGTCCGCCCAGGCGCTCTCGGCCGTACTGGCTGCGACGTGCAGCTATTTTCTCATCACCCGTCTTTCCGACGACGCGCTGAGAAGCTGGGGATGGCGCTTACCGTTTCTGGCGGGCTCAATCATCGGCCCGCTGGGTGTGATCCTGAAACACCATTCTTCGCAAGTGAACGCGCTCGAACACGCACACCCCGAACGTGCCGCCGACGACGAGCCGCTGTGGACGCAGTGGTCGAGCTTCGTGCGCTCGAATACCGACAACGTCGTGTGCGCGATCGGTGTCATCACGGTGGCCACCGCCTCGAATTACCTCTGGGCGATTTATATCCCCGCGTATGTCGAGGTGCACCTTCGCCTTCCCATCACGGCAGCCATGCTGGGGGTCATTCTTTCGCAGGCCCTGAACGCGCTGTGTTTTCCCGTCGCGGGCTGGTTCGCCGATCGCTATGGCGCGTACCGGATGTTCTTTCCCGTCGTCATTGCATGGGCGCTTTGTGCGTATCCGATGTTCCTGTTCATCGTCGATGCGCCTTCGGTTGCCCGCTTGCTCTGCATGCAACTGCTTGCCGGGCTCTTTCAGACGGCACTCGCGGGGCCGCATGCCGGCATGCTGGCCACCCTGTTCCCCTCCCGATCGGGCGCGACGGGCATGTCCCTGTCGTATAACGTGGCGGTCACGTTGTTTGGCGGCATGGCCCCGTTCACGATCAATCTGCTCACGGAATGGACCGGCAATAGCCTCGTGCCGCCCACCTATCTGGTGACGACAGCGGTGTTTTCCATTGCGCTCGTCTACGCGACACGCGCCGGGCGGCAACAGTTAGCAGCGGATCGCGAGCGCTTTGGAGGCCGGCCGACGTTCGCATGCAAGGGGGCCGTGAAGTGAAGTCGTTCCGCTCGTCGCAGGCCGGGCGACGTCCCTCCACCTTTAGGTTTAGCGCCGGACAGGCCGAATCATGAACCACTTTGCAATCCAGCATCATTCGTTGTACGAAAGGAGAGACGGGTTCCATGTCCGCATCGACGATCAGCAGACACGCGCCGACATCACCCTCGCCCAGCCGCCCACCAATTGCCTCAGCCCGCGGCAATTCGAGCAACTGCGCATGGCGTTCGAGCGTCTGGATGACAATCCCAACGTACGTGTGATCGTTCTGCGGGCCGCGGGAGATCACTTCTCCAACACCGCAAGCGCGCAGTTGGAGGCGGAAATCCGCCGCGCCTCGCACGCCCGTCTGGCATGGGACATCAATGCGCCGCTTCGCTGCAGCAAGCCCGTGGTGGCGGCCAATCGTGGACATTGCTTCGGCACGGGTTTCGCCCTGTCGCTGGCGTGCGATCTGCGCATCGTCACCGAAACCACGCAATACGGCTTTCCGTTGAAGAAAGACGATTCCCTGAACGGCACCTTTGGATGGTCGCACGCGCTCGAGATGATCGGCAGTGCACGCATGCGGGAAATTCTTTTGCGGGCGCGTCCCATCGCCGGTCCGCAGGCCTTCGAATGGGGCCTCGCGACCGATTTCGTTGCCGACAGCGATCTGGAAGAAATGACGGATGCGACCGTCCGAGAACTGCTGGGCGCGTCCGCAACGATGCACAGCACCGTCAAAAGTGCACTAATGGATCTGGATGACCCGTCGTCCTCGGCGCGTTAAGACCTCACGCTGCGTAGACGCTTACACCGGCCCGTCTATAACTGAAACGTGCTGACCACGGCATTGAGCCGCGCCGCCTGACCCCGCAGACTTTCCGTGGCGGCAGCGCTTTGCTCGACGAGCGCGGCATTCTGCTGCGTCACCGCCTCCAGTTGCATCACCGCCGCACTGACCTGTGTAATGCCGGTGGTCTGCTCGCCGCTGCTCTGCGAGATGGTGTCGATCAGTTCACTGACGAGGCGCGCCTGATGCACGACATTGTCGATCCGGCCGCCCGCTTCGTTGACGATTTCCACGCCGGAGCCGACCCGGCCCGTGCTATCGCCGATCAAGCCCTTGATCTCTCGCGCGGCGCTCGCTGAACGCTGCGCGAGCGAGCGCACTTCGGTCGCGACAACCGCGAAACCCCTGCCCTGTTCGCCGGCACGCGCCGCCTCCACCGCCGCGTTCAAGGCGAGGATGTTGGTCTGGAACGCGATACTGTCGACCACGCCGCTGATGTCCGAGATCCGCGCCGAGGCTTGCGAAATCTCGTGCATGGTGGCGACGACGCGGCCCACCGCCTCGCCGCCGGCAAACGCCGCAGCCGAAGCGGCACTGGAAAGCTGCGCGACTTCTCCGGCGGTGCGCGCCGTATCCGTGACAGAGCCCGTCAGGCGTTCCATCGAAACGGTGGTGGTTTGCAGACTGGAGGCCTGTTCCTCCGTGCGCTGGCTGAGATACAGATTGCCGAGCGCAATTTCAGAGGCCGCCGTTTCGATCGAGGCAGCCGCCGCGCTGACCTCGCGCATGCCTGTCTGCATCTTCTGGACGGCCGCTTTCAACATACGGGCCGTCGGCGCGCTCACGTCCACTTCGCTGACGTCCAGACAGAGCTGGCCGTCGCGGTCGATGGCCCGCACGACCTTCGACAATTCCGCTGCTTCTACAGCGCCGCGGCGCAGACACACGGCGAGATAAATTTCGATGCCGGTCTGTCCGGCCACGTAGCCCGCATGCAGCACCATCTTCCACAGGTCCGGGGTCGCCGTGCAGTAAAACCCAAAGCTAAGCGCCTGCAAGCGGTCGAACAGAAAGTGATGCACCACGAACAGCGCGGCGGCAAGCACGAGCACGCGCCAGTCCTGATAGACCAGCAACAAGCCCAGCAGCACGAATACACCGAAGTGAAACTCCACGGTGCCGCGCGCCAACTGGATATGCAACGCCACCAGCGCGACATTACAGACCGTCAACACGACCCGCGTTGCCACACTGCCGCGCGCCGTGGCGAATGCAGCCGCGCCGACCAGTAGCAGCGGCACGCTCACGCTGATCGCGAGCAGCGCATCGCCGTAGTAGCTGCCAACTGCCAGCGCCAGCACCGAGGACACGCCCAGTGCGATCAGGAGGACAAGATCACCAGAACGGGCAATAGCGGATACTTCCGTCGTCCTCGGAATCCGCGCTGCCATTAATTCGGACATCTGACTGACTCTCCCCGGGCCGACACCCATCCGTTCTTCCCGCGCCGATCCCCTCGGCGCAGCGACAATCCATTGCAGCAAAGGGCACTGGAGCGGCGCCGACACGCACGACGAGACGCTCTGGTACGCCCAAAGTTGAACACGGGAAGAACCGCAGTCGCGGTCCGTGTCCGTAATCTTTACTCTGCAAGGAATGTATCGGCCATTTTTACGCTTTCTTTAGCACTTTTATTGCGTCAAAACCGCGTCACTCCGCTTTAATTTCGCAAAATGCGAATTTATTCTTGCGGATGGGGGCGGCGCGACGCCATTTCGGCCCCGGGCGCCGTGGAAAACCCACCCCGCCGTGGAAAACCCATCTATTACGCCCCGGCGAGCAATGCCCCCGCTTGCGGAACGATGGGTTCGAGCTTCAGACGGTCCAGCATGCCGCGCGCGGTGCACACCGCCGTCGACACCGTGCGGATGCCGAGCATGTCTTCGATGCGCTGGATGGCCGGCAACGACGGCATTTGCACGCATGCCGACGCGACGACCACATCCGCGCCATTGGTATTGAGGCGGCGCACATCGTCGACCAGCTTCAGCGGGTCGCGCAGGCCCACTTCGAGGTTGTCGGGAATCTCAAAGCAGATCGAGTCGATCACTTCGATCCCTTCGTTTTCGATGTACGAGACGACGAGGTCGGTCAACGGCCGCATATACGGCGCCATCAATGAAATTCGTTTGGCGCCGAGCGTCTTCAGCCCTTCGATCAGCGCGCCAGCCGAAGTCATGACGGGCGCGAGGCATTGATTCGCGCGCGCCACTTCCGTGAGTTCACGTTCGGTCTGTCGATGGTATCCGTGTCCCATCGACATGATGGCGACGAGGCACGCCGTGCTCATCACGTCGACGCGCGCGTCCGCCAGTTCAGCGGCACAGCGCAAGCCCTGCTTGTTCATTTCCTGCAGTTCTTCTTTGGTTACCTTATGCATTCGCATCCGGCTCGAATGGAAGGTAAAGCGCTCGGGCCTGATGGCCTCGCGCGCCCGGAGCATGGCCGGTATTTCGGTCTCCATCGTCGTGTTTGAGCTCGGCACGATCTGCCCGATACGGAAATGGGATGTCATGGCGGTCCTCGAGAAAAAGCATGATGTCGCGATCACGCGGTCGTCTATGGTGGCGTGCGGGTGGCCGCGGTGATGGATGGAATCTGCTATGCAGCCGTTCCTCACCGGCACCCTGTTTGGCACGCGGGCATCATGGCATTTGCCAAAGTCCGCGAAAAGTTCTTATTCTTCAAGCTAGACATCGTCAACCGCGATGGTGTGAACGTTACTAGCGCAAGCCGAAATGCGCCGCGCTGCGCTCTTTCAGGAAAAACGCCGGTGAGATTGGATATCGAGTCTCTCAGGATCTTCGTTGCGGTCATCGAAGAAGGCAGTATTGCGGCGGCCGCCGCGCGCACCCATCTCGTCGCGTCGGCAGTCAGCAAGCGTGTCTCGGATCTGGAAGATGGCACCGGCACCGCGCTGCTTTATCGACACAGTCGCGGCGTGCAGCCCACTGCTGCCGGCGAGGCGCTCTATCACCACGCGAGGCGTCTGGGCGAGTATCTGCAACAGATTTCGGATGAGATGTCCGACTATTCCGCAGGGCTGATCGGGCACGCACGTGTCTACGTGAACTTCACGGCGATGGTGCAATATCTGCCCGATGTATTGCAGTCGTTTCTGCGCGAGAATCCCCGGGTACAGATCGAGTTGTTCGAGAAATCGAGTGACGAGGTGGTGCGTGCCATCGCAAGCGGTGTGGCCGATCTGGGCATCTGTTCGGCAGATGACGCAGCGCTCGGGGATTTGCAACGCCAGCCTTACGGCATGGACAGACTCGTTGTGATCGTGCCGGCACAGCATCGTCTCGCACAACAGCAAGCGGCCAGTTTCGCCGATTTCCTCGACGATGACATCGTCACCATGCCCTACGGCAGCTCGATTTCGAAGCTATGTCGCGCTGCGGCTGAGCACGCCGGCAAGCGGCTCAAGGTGCGCATCGAAGTGACCAGCTTCGAAGGAGTCCGTAACATGGTAAAAGCGGGCCTCGGTGTCGGCCTGCTGCCCTATGACAGCGTGAAGTCCTATATCGGATCCGAGCCTTTTCACGTGATCGCACTCCACGATGCGTGGGCCTTGCGCCCGCTGGTGATCGTCTCGCGCAACTTCGCGTTACTGCCGGTGCCGGCGCGCATGCTGGTCGATCATATCAACCGGTTCAGGGCTGAGGGTCCGGCATGAAGACGCTGGATTGGCCCGTTCTTTTCAGCGTGCTGGCCGATGACGAAGACCGGCGGTCTCCGTCATCAGCCCGGCCGTACGCACCCCCTATACAACCTTAAGCAGCCGTGCGCCCGCCATTCACTCTAAGCACTTCGCCGGTCATATAGCTCGCCCTCGTTGCGACGAACACAATCGCCTCCGCGATTTCCTCCGGCGTGCCTGCGCGCTGCAGCGGCACCGTGGCAAGCATGCTGGCCTTGCCCGTTTCGGAGCCGGTTATCCGGTCGAGCATGTCCGTTTGTATCGGCCCAGGCGCCACCGCATTCACACGGACATTGAAGGTGGCCGCATCGAGCGCCGCGGACTTCGTGAGGCCCTCCACGGCGTGCTTGCTGGCGACATAGAGTGCATTCCTCGCGGCACCCCGAATGCCCATTGTCGAGGACACGTTGACGATACTGCCGCTGCGCTGCGCCGACATCGCACGAATCTCGTGCTTGAGCGCCAGCAACGTGCCGAGCACGTTGGCATCGAAGACCGCGGCGTAGCGCTCCACGGTTTGCTCGGCGATCGGCGCAGGTTCGCCCTCGTAGCCCGCGCTATTGACCGCGATGTCCAGACGGCCGAAGCGCGCCATGACGCTCGCCACCAATGCCTCGACCTGGTCCTCGAAGCGCACGTCCGCCTGCATGAATTCCGCTTCCGCGCCAAGCGAGCGCAACGTGTCAGCCAGCTTCCTGCCCTCTTCCGGGCGGCGCCCCGAGACGACGACGCGCGCCTTCGCGCCGGCGAATGCCAGCGCGGTGGCTCGTCCGATGCCCGAAAGCGCGCCGGTAACGAGTACCACAGGTGCATCAATCATGTTTGGACTCCTTCATAACCTCTTCCTGTTGTTCCAGCCGCTTCGGATCACGCAGCGGCAAGGCATGCGCCGCATGCCCGCACCGCTGCGCCATACCGCGTCAAGCGCTATAGCCGCCGTCAACCGGAATGATCGCGCCCGTGATGAAGCTCGCGGCAGGACTGACGACGAAGGCGACCACCGCCGCGATTTCTTCCGGCCGACCGAATCGTCCAAGCGCGGTGGCAGCCGCCTGGGCTTCCGCAAACGGGCTATTGTCGGGATTCATTTCGGTGTTGGTCGATCCTGCGCCGATCACATTCACCGTAATCCCCTTCGCGCCGAGATCGCGCGCGGCCCCTTTGCTATAGCCTTCGATCGCGCGCTTGGTGGCGCTGTAGTCGGCCAGACCCGGCCAGGTGGAGCGCAGCGCCAGCGCCGACGAGATCGACACGATCCGGCCACCGCTTTCCATCACGCGCGAGGCTTCGCGAATCGCGGTCACCACGGCTTCATAGTTGATGCGCAGTTGCCGCTCGAAACCAGCGGTGTCGACGGTCTCGGCAATCGTGCCGGTTTCGAAGACGGCTGCGTTGTTGACCAGGATATCGAGCTTGCACAGCCGCTCGACGACCTCCGCGATCAATTGCTTGACGGCGCCTGCGTCGGCCTGATCGGCCTTCAGCGCGATGGCTTTGCCGCCAGCGGCTTCGATTTTTGCCACCACGTCCGTCGCGCTGGCCGCGCTGTTCGAATACGTGAGCGCGACGGTCGCGCCTTCCGCTGCGAGTTGAATAGCGGTAGCGGCACCAATGCCGCGTGAGCCGCCCGTCACCAGCGCGATTTTTCCTTGAAGCGTCTTTGCCATGATTCTGTCCAGAAGGTTGAGGTCCGTCGTGTCCGCTAGCGCCGCTAGAGCGCCAGGAAAGGTGTGCGTGACAGTCGGGACCGTGATTAAACGGCTGCGGCAGACCAGCAGTTCGTTGCCGGTCACTGCCGCGATGAGCAAAGAGTACGGGCAGCGCATCGCCGCGTCCAATCAATGATTTGCGGGTGTACCATCACCACGAGTGATGAAACACGACGAAAAATAGCCACTGGATCGCACCATGAAAGACCTCGATCTCCATTTGCTTTCCATCTTCGACGCCGTCATGACCGAAGGGTCGGTGACCAAGGCGGCGGATCGTCTGGCCATGACGCAGTCCGCTGTCAGCAACGCGATCGCCCGGATGCGTGTGGTCTGGGACGATCCGCTTTTCACCCGGCACGGCCGGGGTATCAAGGCGTCCGCGAGAGCGCAGGAGCTTTGGCGCGAAATTCAGGAACCGCTCGCGGCGATCCGCATGGCCGCATCACCCGTGCGCTTCGAGGCGGCGACCTCGACCCGCGCCTTCCGCATCGCTGTTACCGATTACCTGTCCGGCGCGCTCTGGCCTGTGCTGCGCCAGCATATCGAGCAGCACGCGCCACACATCCGGATCCTCGCGGTGCCCTACACCAGTCAGGCAACCAGCGCCCGGCTGCGGGACAACGAGATCGACCTGTGCCTGGGCGGCCTTCAGCATCTGGGCGACGAATTCAAGCTGCAACGCCTGTTCACGGAGAACTGGGTCTGTGCGATGCGGCGCGATCATCCTCTCGCGAAGTCGCGCATCACCGAGGCCAGATTTCTCACCGCCGAGCATCTGCTCGTCTCGCTTTCGGGTGATCCGGTCGGGGTTGCCGATGCAGCCCTTGAACGCGCTGGCAAGCGTCGTCGCGTGGCGATGACGCTCAACAATTTCGCCGGCGCGCCCGCGCTGCTGCTTTCGTCTAACCTGATCGCGGTGCTGCCCGAAGGCGTGCTGCTCACCCATCCCCTCAAAAACCAGGTGCATACCTGCGAAGTCCCGCTGGAAATCGCACCGTTCGACTGTCAGATGGCCTGGCATACGCGCAACACGCGGGACGCCGCGCACCGCTGGATCCGGGCGCTGATCGCCGGAACCTGTGACCGCATCTGGAACGCAGCGGGTGCGTCCCGATCAGGCTGAAGCTTGGAGCTCGCAACACTGATTACTTTCCCGGCGCGCGAGGGGCGTACCATCGAGGGCGTACCATCACGGAACGGAACGGCATGGCGAATGCCCATGCAGGCCGATGCTGCGGCGAGGAGCGGACCATGGCGAGTCAGCTTGAGCTTGACGATCAGAAAGGGCAACTGCTGCCGTTTCGCGAGTCGGTGCTGGCGATGCTCGGCGTCGCGTCGGTGGCCATGCTGATCGCGCTCGACCAGACCATCGTGAGTACCGCGATGCCGCGCATCGTCGCGGAGCTGAAGGGTTTCGAACTCTATGCGTGGGTCGCGACGGCCTACATGCTGGCGTCGGTCATCACGATTCCCATTTTCGGCCGCCTCGGCGATCTGTTCGGCCGCAAGCCCTTCATGCTGGCGGCGATTCTGCTCTTCACGCTGGCCTCGGTGCTGTGCGGGATGGCCACCAACATGCTGTTTCTGGTGCTCGCACGCGGCCTGCAAGGTATCGGCGGCGGCATCATGATCGGCACCGTGTTCGCCACCGTGGCCGATCTGTTTCCCGATCCGCGGCGCCGTCTGCGCTGGCTGGTGTTCGTCACGTCGGCGTTTGGCCTCGCGAACATGGTCGGGCCGACGCTCGGCGGCATGCTGACCCAGCATGGTGGCTGGCGGCTGGTGTTCTTCGTCAACGTGCCGGTGGGCATCATCGCGCTGTTCTTCGTACGCAGCTTCCTGCCCCATCTGCGCCATGCGCGCGACGGCGCGCGGCTACGGCTCGACTGGCTCGGCGCCTTCGTCCTCGCCGTCACGTTCGGCGCGTTGCAGCTCACCATCGAACTGTTCCCAAGGCAAGGCTGGAGCACCGCAACGACTGCGCTGGGCGCGCTCACGCTGGGCTGCGCGCTCACGCTGTTCTTCTGGGAAAAGCGCATGGGCTATCCCATCATCCCCGTGGACATGCTGTTCGACCGCAAGCTGCGGGCGCTCTTCGCGATGTCGGTGCTCGGCGGCTTTGCGCTGTTTTCGCTGGTTTTCTACGTACCGCTGCTGTTTCAGGGCGGCTATGCGATGTCGCCGCGTGCTTCGGGCATGCTGATCACGCCGCTGCTGCTCGGCACGACGGTGGGCAGCTTCATCAACAACCGCGTCGTGACACGCGTGCGACGCGCCAACGCGCTGCTCTACGTGGGCTTCGCGTTGTCCGCTTTCGCGAGCCTCGCGGTGGTCGTTCTGCGCGGCAAGGAGCCCCATCTGGTGTGGATGGCGTGCATGGGCGCGAGCGGCCTCGGGCTGGGTCTGGTGGGCACGAGCCTCACGGTCTGTTCGCAGCAGATCGTTTCGCGCGATCATCTGGGCGCCGCGACGGCGCTGCTGCAATCGCTGCGAACGTTTGGCGGCATGCTGGGGACAGCGTTGACGGGCGCCCTGCTCGGCCACCTTTACACGATGGGCGTGAATCGCTCGCTGGATTCGTATCAGGCCGCCCAGTGGTTCAAATCGTTTGCGAGTCCTGAGGTTCTCGTGGACCGTGCCGACCAGGCGGCGCTGATCAGCCGCCTCGTGAGCGCGGGCCACGCCGGCGACGCGATGATGAGCGCGGCGCGCAGCGCGCTCGTCGATTCGATTCACGTGGGCCTCACCGTATCGGCGGTGGCGGCACTCGCCGGACTGTGTCTCGCATGGCTCGTGCCGCCGGTGCGCGTGGGCTATATCAAAGCGCCATCGCCGGGCGCCCCCTCCCAGAACGCGCCGTCGTAACGTGGAAGCGTGAATGACGACGGCGGCGCGCCACAGCTCGATTCAAACGCTATTCAATCACGGCAGTAAAGCGATCCTTGGTCGTAATGCGCCCATTGCGGGCCGCAAACGCATCGGGCCGCGCGCCGCGCACGCTTTGCCAGATGACGACACTGTCGGCCACCTCGGGTCCAAAACCCAGTTCATCCGGATCGTACGGAAACGTCGTGGCAAACCAGCGTCGTAGCGCGGTCGAAGCGTCGAACAGAGCGCCGCACACCGGAATGTCGTAGACGATGAAAAGATGCTCGATTTCACCGCTTGCGAGGCCCGCTTCCAGATTGCGCAGCAGCGTCGCCATCAGCTCGTCGCCGAACGGATTGAACATGAACAGGACGATTTTGCCGGCCGGTAACGCGAGGTTTTCCGCATCGGCGATGACGGCGCGAATGGGTGGACGCGCGGGAAAACGCCGTGCAATCGCCGCAGCGTTCGCGTTCGCGGTCGCCACGAGATCCGGGCTGATGTCATAGCCGCGCACCTCCGCGAACGGATACTCGGACGCGACGATCAGCGGCCGGCCCTTGCCGCAGCCAATGTCGACGAAGGTATAGCCGCGGATATCGCCCAGGGTATCGAGCGCGCGCCGGATGATGGTCGGCTGCGAACCCATATACGGATTGAGCTGATCGACCCTGCACCCGTCGGGTTGAATGCCCAGTTCGTCCACCAGTCCGCTGGTATCCGTGCCGTATTGCAGGTCGATCGGATGACGGCGCAGACAGCCCGAATACACCGCGCGCAACAGCGGCAAGCGGATACAGATGCGACGCACTTGAGGCGCGAACATGGCGCGCTGCACGCCATCGGGCAATCGCGCCAGGGCGTTCAGGAGTGTTTGCTTAAAGCTGTTTCGCAGTGACATCGTCGGGCGTTGAGCAGAACGTTCTGGATACCTTATAACCTCCCGGCATGCTCGCGCCGCACGGCGTTAAGCAGCCGCCATAGGCCGGTCGTTTTACGACAGGCAATACTTTCCGGCCACCTCAATCGCCTGGAAAACTCGCGGAAAGAAGCGCCATTCGCGCTGCGGCCGTTCATTGCCATTCGCCCTTATCCGACCAGCATCAGTGCTCTCGCGCCGCTCGACTTGGAATCCAGTTAGCAAAATGGCAAGCTGATTCGCAAAACAGCAAGTGCCAGCAAGGGCCAAAGAGCAAGGGAGAGATCATGGCGCCGGACCCGCTGACTTCTGCATTGGACTCACAAGCCGTGATGTTGAGCGGCTCGCTTGCGGCCACCGGACACGCTCCGGATTCGGTGGCGCTTCACCACGAAGTCAGGGTCATCGAAGACCTGGCCGCGTTCCGGGCACTACGTCACGAATGGGACAATTTCGCGGCCGCCGTGCGTGACGCCTCGTTCAGTCTGGCCTATCCGTACTGCGAGCTGGCGGTCGAACTCGCGCTCGCCAGAGGGGCGCAGGTCGCGGTGGCGATGGTGCACGAGCGCCGTGAGTTGCGCGCCTTGTGGCCGGTCGCGATCGCGCGCCGCGGTCTGCTGCGGATCGCCCGGCCGCTGGGTTGCGGCAGCGACGAAGAATACGGCGCACCGCTCGTGCATGCGCTGGCAGGCAGTGCGGTGATGGGCGCGATACTTCAGGCCGTGACGGGTTTGCGCGCGGACGTTCTCGAGATTCGTTTCGTGAGAACCGATAGCGCGTTGCAGGAAGCGCTCGCGTCATGCAGACACTCGTGGATGCTGCCCTTCGTTCCGCAGCGCTTGCATCATCTGCCGGGTTACGCCATACGTCTGCGCGAATTCGAGCGTTGGGACGATTTTGCCGCGACCTTGTCGAAGTCGCTGCGCGCGGAACTGCGCGGCCATCTCAGGCGGCTCAACGCGAAGGGTCAGGCGGAATTCGGCTGGTGCAAGAGTGCTGATGACGCCGAAGCGGTACTGAACTGGCTGTTCGCGACGAAGCGGCAATGGGCGATCTCGCGCGGCGTGACAACGAAGTATTTACTGAACGACAAGGTGCGGGATTTTTTCATCGCGCTGGCGCGGCGCATCGATCTCGCGACCACACCGCTCGTCACGTATGTGAAGCTCGACGGCAAGCCCGTTGCCGCATCGGTGAATCTGGTGAGTCCGCGCGTCTTCGAGGGATTCGTCCTGACCTACGATGAGGCATTCAGCGAATGTTCGCCGGGCACGCTGCTACAGGAATTCTGCGTGAAGTGGTCGCACGAAAACGGCCGCGAGTTTGATTTCCGCCCGCTGTTCTCCGCCTACAAGGCACGCTGGGCGACTCATCAAACGGTGCATGACACGCACACACTTTTCCTCAGCGCGCGTGGGCGGTTTATGGAGTGCGCGTTGCTGACGGCTTACGCGGCGCACGCTGTGCACGGCGTGAAAAAAGTCATCGCGAAGCGGATCAAGGCCATCTGGCGCAAAAAGAATCGCAGCGCACCAGGTCACGCCAGATGAGCTGGGCGACGCTGAAAAAACATCAGAAACAGCGCTTTTTGTCACGCCAGGCCATTTTGTTTTTCTATCGCCGTTCCTCTTGAACGTCTTACCTGTATGGGATTGTCTTCAGCATTCGTCGTATGGAGGCAGCAATGGCGAATCGAGGTCGGCGCGGGCCGCCACGGACCGGGCAGCAAACAGGGCACACAGAGCAAACCGGGCAGACGGAAGCCGGCATGTGGGCCTGGCTGAAGCGGGCAGACAACCAGAAAACCCTTCGCTTCGTCGGCGCGGCAATCGTCGCGGCAATCGGCGTGCTCGTGACGATCGGCGTGATCCACAAGCCAGAGGAAGCGGCACCCAAAGCGCCGCCTGTCGCTGAGGCCAAAGCGCCAGAGACGGCGCCCGTCGTCCTGCAGAACGCTTCCGCAGGCAACAACGGCACCGCTTTCACGATCAATGCGCCGGGTAACAACGTGCAGATTGAAAATGGACACCAGGTTACGCATTGAATTGTGGCTGTGCCTCGCCCTCTTCTGTCCGGTGCACAGCGGCTTTGCAGAGTCGTTGAAAGCGCCTGCTGGGTCCGCAATCGTTAACCAGTCGGCCACCGCTCCGCAAGGGGGGATTGCGATCGCCTTCAACGCGCCGAACAACGTCGTCAACATCAACAACAAGGACCCAGCGGTCGACAAGGAACTGGCGGCCATCGAGCGCGAAATACAGCACCTGGGCAAGGAGCTGCGTGCGACGCGCGAACAGAGTCCCTATCGCAAGGCAGCGTTTGAAAATGTGAGTCGCCTCGCCCATCAGGCGAATGCGGGACTCAAGGCCAAAGAGGCCGAGCGCGCCCTGGCGTCGGGCAATACGGCACCGTCCGAAGCATTGCTGCGCGAGCAGGAACAAGCCGCCGCGCAATCCGCCGACGACGGTAACAGGCGCGCCGCAGAACTCGCCCGTCAACAGGGTGCGTTGGCTTTCCTCCACGACACCCGTGCCGCGCTGGCCGCGTATCAACGCGCGGCACGCTATGAGCCCGACGACGTGCCGACCCAGATCCTGATCGGCGATCTGCAGTCCCTTCTAGGGGACCCCGATGACGCACGGCAGGCCTATCTTCGCGTCGCGCAACTCGCTCGCGATAACCTCGACCACGGCAAGGACAGCGTCGAGTGGCAGCGCGATCTTGCGCTCAGCCACAACAGAATCGGCGAACTGCTGATGACGCAAAGCAATCTGGCGGGCGCACTGGGCGAATTTCAGCAGGCGCTGCACATTCTTGAGCCGCTCGCGTCCTCCTCGCCGGATGACCTGCAGGTGCAGCGGGACCTCGCGGCCACCTATAGCAACATCGGCAACGTCCAGAAGAAACAGGGCAATCTCGCGGTGGCACTCGTGGAATACCAGAAGGGCATCCAGATTGCGGACACGCTGTTGCAGCGCAACCCCAACAATCCGGATCTTGAACTCGACATCGCCGCCAACCATCTACAGCTGGGCGACATCATGTCCGACCGTAACGACCTGTCGAACGCCCTGGCTGAATTCCGCCTGGCGATGACTGGCGCTGAAAAGGTCGCGAGTCGCCAGCAGGCCGAAAATGAAGAAACGCCAGGCCTTTCCGTGGGACACCACAATGCCGATGTGATCCGGATTGCGGCCCGCAATGGCATTGGCGAGGTGCTGATCATGCAGGGCGATCTGGACGGCGCGCTTGCCATCGATCAACAGGCCGTGAATGTCGCCGAATCGCTGATGAAACAGGATCCGAATAACACCGACTGGCCCCAAAGCATCGCCGCCGCGCAAAGCGACGTCGCCGCCGTATTTATGATGAAAGGCGACAGCGCCAATGCACTCGCCGAATACAGAAAAGCCCAGAGCGGTCTGGAAAAGCTCAGCGCCAACGATCCCGCCAACACCAGTTACCAGGGCAGGCTGGGCACCATCCACCTTGGAATGGCCGATGCGCTCGCCATGAGCGGCGATCGCGAAGGTGCGGTGGCGGAGGCGAAGCGGGCCACCAGTATCTTCGAGGACCTGGTCAAGCGCGATCCGACGGATAGCGACTGGCAAGCTTCGCTAGTGCTTTGTCACTACTTCGCGGGCAATCAGTCATTTGTCGAGCACGATCTACCCGTGGCCGCCAGTGAGACCCGGCAAGCACTGGCTATTCTCACGCAGGAGGCTGATCGCGATCCCAGTGATCTTCTGGTGCAAAAGGCCATTGCCGAGTCGAGTTTGCAACTGGGAGAGATTCTGGAATCTCAGGGCGATCGCGCGGGAGCAATCACGCAATTGCAAAAGGCGCGAACCATTCTCGAGCGACTGAACCAGCAAGACGCAACCAATGCGTTCGTGCAGATGGAACTGGCGAACGCCCTCGTTACGCTGGCCGTCGCGCAAGATTCACAGGGTGATCACGCGGAGGCGGCGCAGCATGCCAATGAGGCTTTGAGCCTCATCGACGATGCGGCAAAGCGCGATCCCAACAACACCATGGCGCAGATCACGCTTGCAGAAACCTGCCTCGTGGTAGGTCGCCTCTCCCGTGAACCCGAGAGTCAAAAAGCGATTCTCGGGCGTGGCAAATCGATCTTGCAGACCCTCAAAAGCGAGGACCGCTTGCCGTCGAACTACCCCGACCTGTTGCCTGCCTTCGACAAGGCTCTCGCGAGCGTGGGCAATTGAAGCGTCAGGGCTGAACGAACGGCTCTAGCCACGCCAGCGGCGCAAGCACCGCCAGTCACGCCGCCCCCCGTCATTTAGCGCCAGGAAACAGCCATTTCAGCCCCCCTGTCGTCGAAAACAAACGCCCGTCGACGGAATTGCGGGCGCGGCGAGCACTAAGCGAATAAAATGCGGGGACCTGTGCCGCATTCATGGCACTCGTCGCGCTCACTGTCACGCACTCATGGCAATGAGGCGCGCACCCCCACTTGCTGTCACCCAGGGAAGCCTTATGGACAATCGCATTGCAATCGCCGGCACCCTGATGGACGCCTACCATGTCTGCGCGTTCTTCGACAGCCGCGATCAGGAGTACGAGGCGTTGACGCCCTACTACCGCCAGGCGGTGGAAAGCGGGGAAAAGAATTTCCACATCGTCGATCCCGCGCTCGCCGACGACCACCGCGCAAGACTGCAGGCCGCGGGTATCGACACGCCCCACTGCGAAGCGTGCGGTCAACTGGAAGTCACCACCTGGCCGGAAGCTTATCTGGACGATGAGGGCCGCTTCAACAAGGAGCAGATGCTGCGCATGGTCGACCGCCTGACCGGCTCCGGCCGCGATGCGGGGTTTACCCGGCTGCGCATCATGGGCAACATGGACTGGGCGTTCAGCGACGTCTCCACCGCGCCCGAGCTGATCGAGTACGAAGCGGAGGTCAACGAGATCATCGAGCGCAACCGGCAACCGGCCGTGTGTGTCTACGACATGGCCAAGCTCTCCGGCGCCCTGCTCATGGACGTCCTGCGCACCCATCCGCTCACGCTCATCAACGGGGTCGTGCAGGAAAACCCTTTCTTTATCCCACCGTCGGAAATGCTGCAGGAGCTGAAGTCACGCAAGGCACGGGCAGCCAGCTAACGGGGGAGTGCCCCCGGTGATGCCCCTATGACGCAGCGATGCTGAAGACATGAACAAACGGATCAGATGAGCATCGATCAGTACCAGGACGAGAGCCCAGAGAGCGCTCTGCGAGACCTGATGGGGCTGCTTGCATTACCGGCGCTCTGGCCGGGTCGCGACGGCAGCGCGATCGTGGCGCTGACCACCCAGGCTATCGAGCGGATCGTGCCGCTGGACGTCTGCTACGTGGCCGTGCCCTTGCTGCCGGAAACGCCTCCGCACGTGCAGTTGCGCGTGCGCGGCGAGCTGGCCGGCGCGGAGGCGTTGCGCGGCTGGCAGGACGCCATCGGCGAATGGAACCGGCTGCCTATCGGCACCCGCGTCAACCTGTGCGACACCCCGCTCGGGCAGATCAGGATGATCCGGCTCAGCGTGGGATTCAGCTCCGGCCAGGGCAGCATCTGGTTCGGCTCGCTCTCCCCAACCTTTCCGAAGGTCAACCAGATTGCCTTTCTGCGCGCGGCCACTTCGCAGGCCGCCACCGGCATTCTGGCCGCCCGCGCGGCGCACGAACGCGAAGAGGCGAACCGTTCGAAAGACGAGTTTCTCGCCATGCTCGGCCACGAGCTGCGCAACCCGCTCGCGCCCATCGTCACCGCGCTCGGCCTGATCCGCCGCGAAAACGGCAACCTGGCCGACAAGTACCACGAGATCCTGGAGCGGCAGGTTGCGCACCTGTCGCGGCTCGTCGAAGACCTGCTGGATGTCAGCCGCATCACGCGCGGCAAGATCGAACTGCAACGGGAAAGCCTGCGTATCGGCTCCGTGATTACCCGCGCGGTGGAAGCCGCGAGTCCGCTCGTGGAACAGCGTCATCAGCGGCTGCTGGTGGTGCTCTCCGACGACGGCGCCCAGATTCACGGCGACCTGACGCGCCTGACCCAGGCGTTCAGCAACCTCCTGAACAACGCCGCCAAATATACCGACGTGGGCGGAGAAATCCGCGTCAACGCCCGCACCACCGGCAGCCATGTCACCGTGTCGATCAGCGACGATGGGGCCGGCATCAGCCCCGAGCTGATGCCCAAGCTGTTCAGGATTTTCGAGCAGGGGCGCACCACCATCGACCGTTCGAAGGGCGGCCTGGGTATCGGTCTCGCGCTCGTCAAGAATCTGGTCGAACTGCACGGCGGTTCCGTGCATGCCGCGAGCGAAGGCCCCGGCAAGGGCGCGACCTTCACCGTCACCTTGCCGCTCGCAACCGGCAACGAGATCGCCAATGCGTTCGCGCCGCGCATCCAGCTTCCGGAAATCTCCGCGGATCGCTCGGGCACCCGCGTGCTGCTGGTCGACGACAACATGGATGGGCTGCTTTCCATGGAAGCCTTTCTGACCGACGTGGGCTTCGACGTGGCGACGGCCTTCGATCCGCTCCAGGCGCTGGATCTCGCCGCGCAGTTCCGCCCCGATCTCGCCGTGCTGGACATCGGCTTGCCGGGCATGGATGGCTACGAGCTGGCGCTCGCCCTGCGCGCCCAACCGCAACACGCTGCAATGCGTCTCTTTGCGCTAAGCGGCTACGGCCAGGTGGAGGATCTCAAGCGCTCGCTCGCGGCAGGCTTCGAGCGGCACTTCGTGAAGCCGGTCGCGCTGATGGAGCTGGTCGACGCGCTCAAGGGTGACGCGCCAGAGGACGGCATACCCCAGGACGCCACACGAAAGGACGGCACACCACGGGGCGACACACTAAACGGTGACGAGCAGGCGCCGTCCGGCGGCTGAGCCCGTGCCGCCGTCTACAGGATCGGCATGCGAAAGCTGAAGCGCGTTTCGTCTTGCGTGGACGATACTTTGATCGTGCCGCCGTGGGCGCGCGCAATTTCCGCGACGATGTACAGTCCGAGTCCCAGCCCCTGCTGATCCGCCGCAACCGCGCCGCGCGTGAACGGCGCGAAGAGCCGCTGCCGGCTCTCAGGTGAAATCTGCCGCCCCCGGTTGCTGACGGACAGCACAAACTCACCGCCCTCGGTGGACACCATGACCTTGACCGGATCGATTTGCGAACCGTAGACCAGGGCGTTCTTGAGCAGATTCGACAGCAGCCGCGCCATATAGACCGGATCGGCTTCGACCGGCCGCTCAATCGACAGGCTGTCCTCGATCACGCGGCCAGGGTGCACGAGACGCAGCTCGTCGACTGCGTGCCGCAAGGCGGGCACGAGCCCGTGGCGGCTCAGCCGCAGGACGATGCCGTTGCCGAACCGGCCACGCGTCATGTCCGAGAGGTCATCGATGAGCGCGGTCAGATGATCCGCACTCTTGCCGATGGCCGCCGACACCGCGCGCGCCCGGTCGTCCAGACTGACGCGCTGCAGGAAAGCGGCGCCCGCACTGATGGCGGCAACCGGATTGCGCAGATCGTGACCGAGCACCGCCATCGCCTGCACCGCGTCGACGTGTGCCTGCCCATCAGGCGTGATGGGTTCGATCACCGTGGTGGCGGCCTGTTCTAGCGCTTGCGCCGGGCTCCTCTCATGAGGACTGCGCAGCACAAACTGATGGCGGTCCAGCACTTCCTTTACCTGTCCGGCTTCGATGATGTCGTGCTGGTAACTGCACATGCAGATCAGACGCCGGCCGCGCACCGCTTCCTGCACGCTCGCTTCATACGTCAGGAAGCTGTCCCAGTTGGCTCGCTCCACCCACGCGCAATTGCCGTTGGTGCGCAAACCCCGGTAGCCGGACGCCAGTGCGTCGCGCTCGAGCTGCACGAGTCCTGCGACGAGTGCCTCGGGGTCGAGCGGGCGATCCCGGTCGTAAAACGCACGCGTATCGCGAATCTCGATCTGACCTTGCCGCTCGCGGGCATCCAGATCCGGCACCACCGTCCGCAGAGCCGAACGCGCATCGTCCATGCCGAACGGCGCGTCGGTGACCCATAGACAGCGCTCGTTGTTTTCGAGGCCGGCCTTGAAGTAAGGCACCAGCAGGTCGCGCAAATCCCCGGCCGAGCCGTAAAGCTGACCGACGTGACTACCCCACGCCAGGGACGGCAGCGCCGCGACGCCCGATGGCGCGTGAGATTGCTCGGAATGGTTGTGCATACCTGTAACTTAGCAGAGCCGCACGTCAGTTAGAAGAGGCAATAAAAGTCATTCGATTCGGTCTGCTGCTGGCGCTGTGTCGAACGAATGCTCCGCCTGCACCGCAGCTAAAAGCAGGCTTTCTCAGGACGCATCAGACCCTCTCCCCGCGAAGAGCCCTTACCCTTCATAACAGCTTTCGTGCCTTCGTCACGCCAGCCGCGCCGTGCCAATCTTTTATCGCTCATGTGCCGCTCATGTGCTGCTCATTTGCCCCTCATGGGCCCCGCAGGCATGCCTGCGAGGCATGACACCAGGCCTACAAAGTCTTATCCGGCGCGGCAACCCGCGTTTAGATTACAGCTCATCGGTGCAGCAAGCGGAACAGGCGGAAGCTGCGTCAGCCGCATCAGCCGTCCCCAGCCTGGCCTTCAAAACGTGGAGCTAAACATCATGAGTTCGCTGCAAGGAAAGTACGCACTCGTCACAGGTGCATCCCGCGGTATCGGTCGTGCCAGTGCGCTGGCGCTCGCCAAAGCCGGCGCCAAAGTCATCGTTCATTACAGCTCGTCGGCAGCGGAAGCGGACGACGTCGTTGCGACGATCCGTGCGGCAGGCGGCGTGGCAGAAAAGGTCTCGGCCAATCTGCAGGCCGCTGACGGTCCGCACGAACTGGCGAAGAAAGTGCGCGCCATCGTCGGTGATCGTCTCGACGTGCTGGTGGCCAATGCCGGCATCTCGCGGGCGGTCAGCATCGAGGAAACGACCATCGAGGACTTCGACAACCAGTTCGCCGTGAACGTGCGTGCGCCCTTCTTCCTCGTGCAGCAACTGCTGCCGGTACTGGGACAGGACAGCAGCGTGATCCTGCTTTCCTCGCTGGCCGCGCGGGCATCGGTGGGCGCGCTGTCGGCGTATGCGGCAACCAAGGGCGCGATCGACACCCTGGTCAAGCACTTCGCGACCGCACTCGGCGAGCGCGGCATTCGCGTGAACGCGGTGGCGCCCGGCGTCGTTCAGACCGATATGTCGAACTTCACGAAAACCGACGCGGGTCGCGACATCACCCTCGGCATGCAGGCACTCAAACGTCTCGCCGTGCCCGACGATATCGGCGACACGATTGCGTTTCTTGCCTCGCATGACGCGCGCTGGATTACCGGAACGACGTTGAGCGTGGACGGCGGATCGAAGCTTTAAGCGCTGTTCCGCCCGCGTCTGCACGACGCGGCGATCCGCTCAGTAATCCGAAGTTTAGCGACCCGGGCCATCCTCCGCATGCAGGCGGAGGTGCCCGGGTCTGCCATTGCTTCGGTCGTGCTCTTCAGCCCCGCTCTTCAGCCCCGCTCTTCAGCCTTACAAATTTACGCAGAACGCCCATCATGTCACTTGCCGCCAGAACGCCATTACCCGAACACCGCTGTGAAACCCAGGCGGACCGGCTGATTGCCGGGACGGGCATCGAGCTTTACAAGCAGTTCAAAGCCGTACGGTCACGCTCGATGCGGCTCGCCGCGCCGTTGTCGAGCGAGGACCGGGTAGTGCAGTCGATGCCCGACGCCAGCCCGACCAAATGGCACCTCGCGCATACCACGTGGTTCTTCGAAACGTTCCTGCTGGTTCCTCATGCGCCGCGCTACACGGTGTTCGACGCGTCGTACGGGTATCTCTTCAACTCGTACTATGAAGCGCTGGGCGAGCGTCACCCGCGCCCGCAACGGGGCTTGCTGACCCGGCCTTCGAGCGACGCCGTCGAAGCCTATCGGGACTACGTCGATCATCACATGCAGGTGCTGCTCGAACAGCATTTCTCCGTCGAACTTGAGGCATTGCTGCGCCTTGGCATCGCCCATGAAGAGCAGCACCAGGAGTTGCTCCTGATGGACGCCTTGCACCTGTTTTCGCAGTCGCCGGTCAAGCCTGCCTATGATCCCGCCTGGGCACTGCCCGCCGCCGGCAGACGCGCCGCCTACGTGCGGCACGTGGGCGGCCTGTTCAGGATCGGCACCGACGCCGCGCCGTTCGCGTTCGACAACGAGCGCCCCGTCCATCCCGAATGGGTGGGCGAATTCCAGATCGCCGACCGGCTCGTGACGAACGGCGAATGGCTTGCGTTCATGGAGGACGGCGGATATCGTCGCGCGGAACTGTGGCTGTCCGACGGCTGGGCGTTGGTGAAGGCACAGCGCTGGGATGCGCCTTTGTACTGGCAGCGCGCCGACTTGCAAGCGGCTTTGCAAGCGGCTTTGCAAGCGGCTTTGCAAGCGGATTCACGGCCAGGTTCGCAGCCAGGTTCGCCGCATGCTCCACGGCCCGGCTGGCAGGAGATGACCCTGCGCGGTCTGCAACCGCTCGACCCCGAGCGTCCGGTCACGCACGTGAGCTACTACGAGGCGGCGGCCTACGCGCACTGGGCAGGCGCACGCCTGCCAACCGAAGCCGAGTGGGAAGTCGCCGCGCGCGCCGGCAACCTCGAACAGGTGGACGACGTGGCATGGCAGTGGACGCAGAGCGCGTATCTGGGTTACCCGGGCTTTCGCGCCACCGCCGACGCGATTGGCGAATACAACGGCAAGTTCATGATTGGCCAGATGGTGCTGCGTGGCGGCGCCAATATCACTTCGCCGGGACACAGCCGGGCCGGCTATCGCAACTTCTTCAAGCCCGAGCAACGCTGGATGGAGTCGGGCGTGAGGCTCGCGCGTGACGTCACGCCGCAAGGCGCGACCGACGACGATTCCGCGGAATTCGCACGGCACGTGCAGGCCGGACTTGCGTCGACGCCCAAGGCACTGTCGCCGAAGTACTTCTACGATGCCAATGGCTCGGCCATTTTCGAGGAAATCTGCGCAACGCCCGAGTACTATCCGACGCGCGCCGAAACCGCCTTGCTCGGGGAAATCGTCGGCGAACTCGATGCATACATCGGCGCGAACGCGACGCTCGTCGAGTTTGGCAGCGGCGCCAGCGAAAAGACGCGCATCATCCTCGACCGGTGCACGCAGATTGACGCGTACGTCCCCGTGGATATCAGTACGACAGCGCTGGAACAGGCGGTCGCGAGACTGAAAAGTGCCTATCCGGCGCTGCGGGTGTTGCCGCTTGCCGGGGACTTCACGCAACCGCTGGCGAGCCCGTTGCCGTTGTCGGGTGCGCCGCGAACCGGCTTCTTCCCCGGTTCGACGATCGGCAATTTCACCTACGGCGAAGGCGTTGCGCTGTTGCGTGCGGCGCGGAACTGGCTGGGGAGCGGTTCGCACATGATCGTGGGCGTGGATATCGTCAAGGATACCGACACGTTGCTCGCGGCCTATGACGATGCGCTGGGTGTCACGGCCCGCTTCAATAAAAATCTCCTCGTGCGGATCAACCGCGAAGCCGGCGGTGAATTCGATCTCGACACGTTCGAACACGCCGCGCGCTGGAACGCCGCCTTGAATCGCATCGAAATGCATCTGGTGAGCAAGGTGAACCAGATCGTGCGTGTGGGTGGCCGCAGCTTCGGCTTTGAACAGGGCGAGTCCATCCACACGGAGAACTCCCACAAGTTCACCGTGGCTTCGTTCGGTGAGATGGCCAACGCTGCGGGCTGGACGGTCGCCAGGCATTGGGTGAGTGACGCGCCGGCGTTTGCCGTGTTCGTGCTGAGGGACGCGTAGCAGGTCACTGCGAGGCAACCGCGCGGCAACGGCGAGATGGCGTCTCGCCACGCGCCGCTCGGTTTCCGTTAGCCACGTCCGCGCCAGGTGACGAAAGCAACCCCGCCAATGGCCATGAGTCCGCCGGCAAGGGTCGTCACGGCGGCGTGCTCTCCGGTCAGATACATTGATAAAGCCGTCGCGACCGCAGGCACGAGATACAGGAAGTTGACTGCACGGGCCGCGCCAAAGTGGCCCAGTGCCACCGTCCATGTGGCGTAACCGAGCGCAGCGGGAAATACGCCGAGCGCGATCACGGCCCACATGGTGCTCGCCGAGGCAGCGGGCGCCGCCAGCGCACCCACCGCTCCGGGCAGCCACGGTGACAGCAGCACGGCCCCTGCGAGCAGCGTATACGCCGTACTGGCGAGCGGCCCGTAGACGGGAATCAGGCGACGTTGCAGGACGAAATACGCCGCCGACGCGAGCGCCGCCAGCAGGATCAGCGTGGCGCCGCTGCCGGGCACGAGACCGCCGGGTTGCCCGCACGCAATCAGGCCGATGCCCGCGAAGCTGAACAGCGAGCCGCCCCAGCCCCATAGATTGAGCCGTTCGCGCAGAAAGACGGTGGCGAGAATCGCCGTAAAGATGGGGGACGTACTCATGATAAATGCGGCGGCACCCGGTGCCACGCTCAGCTCCGCCGTGTTCAACAGCGCGTTGTAGCTCGCAATGCCGAGAAAGCCCGACAGTACGAAGAGCATCGCGTCACGCAGCGAGGGACGCTTCGGCCGCCGGTAAAGCAACCAGCCCACCACGAGCAGCGCCGCTGTTGCGAAGCGCGCAGCCGCCAGTTGCATCGGTGAAAGGCCTTGCAGGCCGATACGGATGAAGGGAAACGCCGCTGCCCATACCAGGATCGTGAACGTGACCGCCACGCTGGCTCGAAACGAGTTCGTCGTACCACGCATGCTCAGTGAAGCAGAGGTATCCATCAAAGGCTCCCGGTCGTGGATTTCGAATGAAATCCGTTAGCCGGAGTGTGGGTGAATGCGGCACGGCGATAAACGAGCATGGGATCGACACAGAAACCGGGATTTCCGGACAATCCGGGCCGGGCCTGACGGGCAACACTTTCCGCGCCTTTCCCCCTTCGTGCCGGACCTGAAGCCGGACCTGAAGCCGGATTGTCCGCCGGTGACGGATTCTGTTTCGCCACCCTGCCGGCTTCCCGCGCGTCAGGCCATTGCGCACAATCAGTCCTAATGCAAAGCGGGTCGCACGACCAGCGCAGCAGCCTGGCAACGGAGCAAATCATGCGAAGCAATCTGATTGAACGCACGTGGACCAACCTCGACGCGGCGCCGCTGGCAAGCAGCGCCGTCATGCATCTGACCGACCCCACGGAAGCGCAGTGGGTCGGCATCGTCGACCTCGCGGCGTCAGCAAGCTACACGTTAGAGGCGGGGCATCGGCACGATCTCTATGTCTTGCAGGGTCACGTCGAGATCAATGGCCAGACGCTCGAGGCCGACGATTTTCTGATCCGCAGCGATGCGAGCGTGATCAACGCGGGCGAAAACGGCGCCCGGCTCCTGCTGTATCGCGAAGCCACCAATTCGCGTGGCGACTCGCTGGTACGACGTGCGAGTGAGCGCGTGTGGCGTGCGGGTGTCAATCCGCGCATGCATGTGGTGCCGCTGGCGGGTGGAGCGCAGCACGTCAGTCTGGTCGCGTGGCAACCCGGTGCGCACACGGGCGATCACACGCATCCACGCGGTGAGGAGATTTTCGTGCTGAGCGGAGAGCTACGCGACGCGGAGAACCGTTATCCAGCCGGCACGTGGTTGCGTTTGCATCCCGGTGCAAGGCATGCGCCGTTCGCGGACACCCCGACCACGATCTTGCTGCGCCACGGTCATCTGTCTGACCAACACGCCTAGCGTTTCGCGCGAGCGGCGCACCATCCTCACACGACATCTTCGTCGCGGCGCGCCTTCAGCATATCGATCAACGCCCGGACTTTGGGCGCGGTATGTCTGCCAGGCGGCAGCAACGCGTGGATGATGACCGGCGCGGTCGACCAGTCCGCGTAGACGCGTACCAGGCGGCCCGCGGCCACGTCCGCGCGCACCGAAAAGTCCGGCAATACACCGATACCGACACCTTCCGCGATGGCCGCGCGGCATCCGTAGACGGTATCGGCAAGCAGGCCGGCGACGAATTCGATGTCCTGCGACGCGCCGTCCGCGTGATGCAGCGTGAAGCGCGATGGTTGCGCCAGCACCGAAAGTCCGACGAAGCCGAGTTTCGCCGCTTCGCTGATGTCGTCCGGCAACGGCTGGCGCGCAACGAACCCGGGGCTCGCCACCAGCCACTTCGAATACTCGCCTATCCGCACCGCGCGATGACTCGAGTCGGTCAGTTCGCCCAGCCGGATCGCCACGTCCACCCCTTCCGCGATGAGATCGATCAGACGGTCGGCGGACACCATGTCGATGCGCAGACCCGGATGCGCGCTGCGCATGCGGGCCAGCACCGGCGCCAGCACGATGGCGCTGTATTCGACCGATGACGCCACCCGCAAGGTGCCACGCAGGTCATCCTGTGAAGGACTGACCACCGACATCGCCTCCTCGGCCAGACGCACGATCTCGCGGCATGTTTCGAAGAACGATGCCCCCGCTTCCGTCACGTTGATCCGCCGCGTCGTTCTGACGAGAAGGGTCGCGCCCAGTTCGAGTTCGAGCCGCTGGATGCTGTCGCTCACCGTGGTCTTGCCAATGCCGCGCCGTTCAGCGGCCCGTGTGAATGAGCCCGTTTCAACCACAGCGATGTAGTTCAGAAGATGATCGAACGTCAGGTTGCGCAGATCGGACATGGCAGCGGCACGGTATGCGAAGAGATTGACGAGTATTACCACAAATACCGCTCGACGCGAGGCAATATCCACCAGATTTCGTGCGTTGGCGAAAGAATCAAATAGTCGTCCGCGCTAGGATGAAACCCGCTTGAGACGTTCCCATCACCATGCCGAAGTACGGGATGCGAATCGACAACGTGCTCTCCGGGTTGTTCTGGCAGGCGGCCAGGCATCATCCACAGCATCGTCACGCGTCCCGTGCCTCAGCGCCTGAAGACCAGAGGAAAAACGTGGCTAATCTGAATGGAAGTCTTTCACCGAATCGTCGACATGTACTGGCTGCGGGTGCCGGCGCAGCAGTCGCGGCATTCACGGCGCCCGCCGTTGCAATGGCCGCATCGAGTGGCACCGCGCATGCCGCGTCGCATTCCGCGCATGGCGAGCGCAGCGCAGACTACGCGACTGCCAAAGATGGCACACGTATCTACTTCAAGGACTGGGGTAGCGGCAAGGTCGTGGTGCTCTCACACGGCTGGCCGCTCGATGCCGACGCGTGGGATGCGCAGATGCTCTTCCTCGTGCAGAAGGGCTACCGCGTGGTCGCTCACGACCGGCGCGGCAGCGGACGCTCTGGGCAGTCCTCCTCGGGTAACGACGTGGACACGTTCGCCGACGATCTCGCCACCGTGATGAACGCGCTCGATCTGAAGGACGCGATGCTGGTGGGTCATTCAATGGGCGGTGGCGAAGTGGCACGCTACATTGGCCGGCACGGCACGTCGCGCGTCTCCAAAGCGGTTCTTATTAGCGCGGTCGTGCCGCTCATGATGAAAACGGATAGTAATCCTGAAGGCTTACCCGAGTCTGCGTTCGACGGCATTCGCAACAACCTGACGGGCAACCGTTCGGTGTTCTACAGGAACCTCGCGATGGCCTTTTACGGTTTCAACCGGCCCAATGCCAAGGTCGAGCAAGGCACCATTGACGAATTCTGGCGCGAGGGCATGGCGGGATCGATCCTCGGCCAATATCAAACCGTCAAGCAATTCGAAGTGGACTACACCGAGGATCTGAAGAAGATCGACGTCCCCACGCTGATCCTGCATGGTGACGACGATCAACTCGTGCCGGTGGACGTTGCCGGGAAAATGTCGGCGAAGATCATCAAGAATGCGACCTTGAAAATCTACCCCGGTGCACCGCACGGCATGTGCACGACGGAATCGGACAAGGTCAACACCGATCTGCTCGCCTTCCTGCAAACCTGATACCTCGAATGACACGGGGGCTTCGCTGCAAGTGCGAAGCCCCCGCCGAAGCACTGGAATTCTGCGGCAGGAGTTTCAGCGGCAAGCGGTTGGGCCACTGTCGTGTTTGCGCTGCGGTTGGCTCACTGATGCGCCACGTAAGGTCTCACCATCTTCTTCGGATCGACGATCTTGTCGAACTCCGCCTCATCCACGTAACCGAGTTTCAACGCGGCCTGTTTCAGCGTGAGATCGTTGTCGTAGGCGTAATGCGCGATCTTCGACGACTTGTCGTAGCCGATCACCGGGGACAGCGCGGTCACCAGCATCAGCGAGTTGTCGACGTCCTGCTTGATCTTCTTGAGATTCGGCTTGGTGCCTTCCACGAGGAAAATACGGAAATTCGTGCAGGAATCGCTCATGATCGCAATGGCGTGCGTGACATCGAAGATGATCAACGGCTTGTACACATTCATTTCCAGGTAGCCGCTCGCCCCGCCTATGCCGGTAGCGACGTCGTCGCCGATCACCTGCGCCGCGACCATTGCGAGCGCTTCCGCCTGGGTCGGATTGACCTTGCCGGGCATGATCGAAGAACCGGGTTCGTTGGCCGGGATGATCAGTTCTGCAAAGCCCGCGCGTGGTCCGCACGACATCAGGCGGATGTCGTTGGCAATCTTGTAGAGCGAGACCGCCAGCGTGCGCATGGTTCCCGACAGATGGATGAGGGCATCATGCGCGCCCTGCACCGTGAACTTGTTCGGCGCCGTGACGAACGGCAGGTTAGTCAGCCGGGCAATCTCGGCAGCCGACGCCCGCGCGAAATCCGGTGTCGTATTCAGGCCCGTGCCCACTGCGGTGCCGCCCAGCGCGAGCCGATAGACGCCTTTGAGCGCGTCGTCGAGCCGCTCCAGATTGTCGGTCAGCATGCCTTCGTAGCCGGACCACTCCTGGCCGAGCGTGATCGGCGTGGCGTCCTGCATGTGCGTGCGGCCGATCTTCACGATGTCCATCCAGTCGCGCGACTTCGCGCCGATCGAATCCCTTAATGCCGTGACTGCTGGGATCAGGCGCTGCTTCACGTTGATCGCCGCGGCCATGTACATCGCGGTGGGAAACGAGTCGTTCGACGATTGCGACATGTTCACGTGATCATTCGGATGCACCGGCGTCTTGCTGCCCAATGGCGTGCCCGCAATCTGGCAACAACGGTTGGAGATGACCTCGTTCACGTTCATGTTGAACTGCGTACCGCTGCCCGTCATCCAGACGTGCAGCGGAAACATGTCGTGATGCTGGCCAGCCAGAATTTCATCGCATACCTGAACGATGAGACGATGCTGGAGTTCGCCCAGACGCTTTTCATCGAGGTTGACGTTGGCCGCGGCTTTCTTCAGGATCGCGTAAGTGGTGATCATCTCGCGCGGCATCAGGTCGGGGCCAATGCTGAAGTGCTGCAACGAGCGTTGGGTTTGTGCGCCCCACAGTTTGTCGGCGGGTACGCTGACAGCGCCGAGACTGTCCGTTTCTTCACGAAAGCCTACCGCTGCATCCACGCCCGCGCCGGAGGCCGGGTCGGCGCCGCCGGCCGCGTCGGCATCGGAAAACGCTGCGCCGCTCGTCATGGCGAGCGAGGCAAGCAGAGTCGACTGCATCATTTGCCTACGGTTCATCTGCTTCCCCTCTTTGAATCGACACAGCACAACGTTGCCATGCGCGGTGCTCAGCGCTCGCCACTGTTCATCACGCAACCGCCCGCGTGTGCACCACCGGAAAGTCGATCACGGTCTGTGCGACCACGTTGAGATAGTTCGTGAGGATATTCAGCGCGACGTTCTGCACGATCTCGACAATCTGCCCATCGTCATAGCCGGCTGCCCTGACCGCGTTCAGGTCGGCGTCACTCACCGCGCCGCGCTGCTCCGCCACCTTGCGGGCGAACTGCACGGCTGCATCGGCCTTCGGGTCAGTGGAATGACCACCGCGATTCGCTTCCAGCTCGGTGTCGCTCAGCTTGTCGACGTTCTTGCCCAAAAAGGTGTGCGCCGACATGCAGTAATCGCAACCGTCGAACTGGGCGATGGCAATGGCAATCCGTTGACGTGTGGCGGACGGCAACGCACCTTTGGCGAGCGCGGACGCGAGGCCCAGATATCCTTCGAGGGCAGCCGGGCTGTTACTGACCATGCGGAACATGTTCGGCAATACCCCTAGCTGCTGCCTGACCTTCCGCAAGATGGGCTGCGAGGCTTCCGGGGCGGCTTCGATGGTTTCGGGCGTGGCGATTCTCGACATGGCAGGGTTCCTTTTCGTGGTTCAGGGGATCGTCGTCAATACGATGCACTGCGATGCGCAGTGGGCTCCGCCCGAAGCCGCGCATCACGATCCGGGCAAGCGCTCGATATGCACGCTACTTTCCGATAGAAATTTCCGGGTGTCTTGCACCACAGCATGGTAAATTTCACAAGGAAACGAACGGTCAAAGCCCTCCTCGTTCATGGCGGCGTAGTACACCGCTGCCGTCCGACACGCGCCGAATTTGCAGAAAAAGCGTGTCATCCCGCAAGACCGGGCCGCACCGTTGTGTGACACTCCGCTGGCGTTCCACGCCATGTCCAACCCGCTCACAGGCCCGCGTGAATAACCCTCTCATTTACGGCTTTGCGATTGTCGCAATCGACGCGGTAGTCTGGTCCCGCACCATGCCCCGCAACGAATCGGTGCGCCTGTTGTTGCGGCTGTGCCTGTATGCGGCACTCAGTGTCGTGCTGTTCGCGTCGGGGCTGAGCCCGTTTTCGCAGGCGCCCTACGCCGATTCACGCACGCTGCACACGCTCGGACAGGTGCTCGAAATCATCTGGTGGCTGACAGGTGCGCGGCTGCTCAGCATGGTGCTCGACACGCTGTTGCTGCCGAAGACGTGGCGTCGTCAGCGGCTCTTCGAAGATGTGTTCGGCGCGCTGGCGTTTCTGGCGGCGATTGTCGCCTCACTCGGTTTCGTGCTGGAGCTGCCGGTGCGCGGACTCGTCGCCACCTCGGGCGCGCTCGCCATCGTGCTCGGCCTTGCGATTCAAAGCACCCTGAGCGACGTGTTTGCGGGCATCGTCATCAATACGACCGAGCCTTATCAGGTTGGCGATTCGGTGTCCATCGACGGCACCGACGGCAAAGTGCTGGAAATGAACTGGCGGGCCACGATCCTGCTCTCGGGGCAAGGCAACATTGTGATCGTGCCGAACGCGGTGGCGGCCAAAGCCAAAATCACCAACAGCAGCCGGCCCACCGCACTGCACGGCGTGAGCATCACGCTGGAGGTCTCGCCCGAGGCGCGTCCCGGCGTCGTGCTCGAGGCGTTGAACCGGGCCCTCAAGGGTGTCCGCGCGGTGCTGCCCGACCCCGCGCCCTACGCGCTCGTGAAATCCGCGGGCACCCAGTCGCTCCAGTACGAAGCCACCGCCTACGTGGACGACATCGGCAAGAAGCTGGCGGTGACCAACGAACTGTACGATCTCAGCTACCGCCATCTCGAAGCGGCGGGCGTGCGGCTGCGGCCGCTCGGCACGCTGTCCGCCGCGCAGGACAACCCGGTAGCTGCCGCCGATGACGCCCGCGTCCGGATCTTGCGGCGCGTCGATCTGTTCGCGGGCCTGTCGCCTGACGAACTCGCGCAACTTGCGCCGCATCTCACCCGCCACGGGTTCGAGGCCGGTGAAGTGCTGGTCATGCCCGAAGTCGTGTCCGACAGCCTGAGCATCGTGGATTCGGGCGTGCTCTCCGCGGTTGCGCAGGAAGCCAGCGGCCCCGTCGAAATCGGCCGGCTGGGTCCAGGCGAATCCATCGGCGAGGCCGGACTGCTGGCCGGCTTGCCCGCGCGCGTCAAGGTGAGCGCGCTCACGGATGTGGTGATCTATCGCCTGAAAAAAGACGACCTGACGCCGATCCTCAAACGCAATCCAGAGATCGCGACCATGATGTGCCAGCTCGTGTCGCGCCGGCAGAAGACGCTCGACAAGATCGGTGCACCTACCCCTGTCGCGCATTCGGAGGAATCGCTGTTCGACTGGTTGCTCGATGGCGTGCGCAAGCTGCACGGTCTGACGCTTTGATGCTGGCGGTCTGATGCATGTTTGCGTGGGACGCAGGCTGACGCACCGACACCACGTGCGGCGGTCTCCGGTCCTCTGGCGCCGCATGACAAAGCGGGCCACGCCCGCCGCCGATCAGATCGACGCTTGACGTGGCCCGTTTCCAGGTACAACGCAGCTTCAGCTCGCGACTGTCTCGTCCAGCGTTTTGTAGTCGGTGTAGCCTTCCGCGCCGCCGCCATAGAAGGTTGCCTGATTCGGTACGGCCAGCGGCGCATCGCGGCGCAGACGCTCCACCAGATCCGGATTGCTGATGTAGGGCCGGCCAAACGAAACCATTTCCGCGTGCTCCGATGCCACCGCGTCGATCGCCATCTGCCGGTCATAGCTGTTGTTGGCGATGTATTTGCCGCCATACGCGGCATGCAGCGCCTTGAAGTCGAACGCGTCTGCTGCATTCACGCCACGCGTCTGCCCCTCGATACAATGCAGATACGCCAGCCCCAGCTTGCCGAGGCGTTGCACGTAAAACCCGTAGGTGCCCTGCGAATCGCTGTCCAACGGCGTGTCGCCCGCCGAGCGCGTGAGCGGAGAAAGCCGCACACCGACCCGCTCGGGACCCCAGATTTCAGAAACCGCCGTGATCACCTCCACCGGGAAGCGCGTGCGGTTTTCGAGCGAGCCGCCGTACTGGTCCGTGCGCTTGTTGGTGCTGTCGCGCACGAACTGATCCAGCAGGTAGCAGTTCGCGGAGTGCACCTCGACGCCGTCGAAGCCGGCCTCTTTGGCGCACCGCGCGGCGTTCTTGTAGTCCTCGAGGATGCCCGGTATCTCGTCGGTTTCGAGCGCACGCGGCATGGAAGGCGGTGCCTGCTTGCCCGTTTCCAGAAAAATCAGTTCTCCTGCCTGAATCGCGGAAGGTGCCACGGGCGCCGCGCCGTTTGCCTGCAGATCGACGTGCGACATGCGGCCCACGTGCCACAGCTGACAGACGATCTTGCCGCCCGCCTCGTGCACCGCAGCGGTCACCGGCTGCCATGCTTCGACATGCGCGTCGGTGTAGATGCCCGGCGTGAACGCGTAGCCGCGCCCCTGGCGAGAGATATTGGTGGCTTCGGAGACGATCAGGCCGGCGCTCGCGCGTTGACGGTAATATTCGATCGCGAGGGGCGTATGTACACCGTTTTTGTCTGCACGCGATCGCGTCAGCGGCGCCATTGCAATACGGTTGGCTACTTCGATCGCACCAATCCTCGTAGGAGAGAACAGGGCAGGTTCATTCGTCGTCGGCATGATAGGGGTTCCTTGCTCAGGGTTCGGAGAGTTGCAACGCGTGCTTACGCGGAGATGACACCCGCAACGTCCACCGCATGTACGACCGTAGCGGTTCGCTCAGCGAGCGTGTTGATGCGCGAGAGATAGTGCTGGAAGTGCGGCGTGGCGCGGTGCGCGGCCACCGCCTTGCCGTTCTGGTACAACTCGTCGAGCACGAAGCGGCGCGGAATGTCGATGTCCTGCCACAGGTCGTAACGCAGGTTGCCGGGTTCGGCGCGCGACGGCGCAATCATGCTGCGCAGCAGCTTTTCCAGTTCGCCTTGCAAGCCCTCTTTCGCCTCGAACACAGCCACGGTTTTTACGGGTGAAGTCACTTGGTTTTCTCCTCGAGAAAAGAGCGCGCTGGCCATCTGCGGCGTTGATCCGCAATGACGCGTCGCGCTCGCGCTAGTCGCCATGCAGTTGCATCATCAGCCTGCTCGTCACGTCGGTGACACCGGCAACCTGGCGGGCCGCGTCGACCGCCGCCTGTTCCTGCTTCTCGTCGAACACATAGCCCACCAGCACCACCGTGCCGGTTGCCGCGTTACCAAAGACCGAGATGTCGGCGTCGCCCACGGTTCGGTTGTCGTAAATCGCGCGTAGCACCGTTTTTGAAAAGCGGTGATTTTCGGCGCGCGTGGCCCGCTTTCCGCCTGCATTCATCATGGCAGGGTTGTTCATGGCAGCATTCGCGGCTACGTTCGATGAAGCCGGAACCTGCGCAGATAGCGTCGTTGACGTCAGCACCGCCACGACCGTTAGGCCTGCCAGGAGAAGCGTTTGAATCTTCGTCATCGCATTACCTTTCACGTGGCAGCGAGATTCGCGTTCGAACGACCCGCTACCTTTGCATGATCGTTCTGGTCCGGTCAATCCTGAAAGAATCGCGCTTTTGCAAACGTGCACGATCTCGCTTAAAGCCTGGCGTAACGAGCGCCGTCTGTTTAGCGGCAGGTGCGCCTGTCAATTGCGTCTGTCAATCGCGCCTGTCGCCGTGGCTTATAAGATATCAACGCCAACGCAGACGGGCGAGACCAACAATGGTTTCAGTTTCATTAACAAAGGTCGCCTTACCCTATACCTACGTTTAAGCACCCTCGACGCGCTCACAGCGCTTAGCGTGCAATGCGCGCCCCGGTCAATCGCCGTGCAATCCGAAAAGAAATACTGCCGAACAAACCTGACAATGAGAGCCGAGTCCAGAGCAAAAGGACCGTCCACCGTTTTCGTGTGCGTTCACCTACATATCAAGGAGCGTTGCAATGTCGCCAATCAAATATTTCATTCTCGCTGGACTGGTCGCCACGTCGCTGACGACCGTCACGTATGCCAATGCGCAAAGCAACGATGCATCGTCGAACGCGCCCGCTGCTGCGCCCAGCAAGAAAGCTATCCGGCAGCAAAATCACCAGTTGGAACGCAGCGTCCGGCATGCGCTGGCGAAGGCCAAGAACCTCGACACTTCGAATATCACTGTGCTGGCACGTAGCGGCGCGATCACGCTAGACGGCAGCGCGGTAGACGATGGGCAGATCCAGTTGGCGGAATCCACCGCCGCGTCCGTGAGCGGCGTGGCATCGGTCAAGAACAATCTGCACGTCCGCGAGGAAGGCCATTAATCCAGCCGTGGCGGCCTAAATGGCGTTTGGTGGTCCGTCAGCAAGACTCGCGGACCATCCCCTCTCATGTCTTTTCTCAGACTCCCGCCGTCGTTGATCTTGCATTAATGGGTTGGCCCGCTTCGTTAGTGCGTTACAAGCGTTCAAGACGCAGGCATCTTTGCGAACGAATGCGACGCAAACCCGGCCCTCAGCGTATCAGCGGCGGCGTGGCTCACTGTCCACGCCGCCGCATTCATTGGCCAACGGCCCGGATAGCACCAGGCCGTACGCGCTAGACCTTCTTCACCCACACGCCCTGCGCGTTGACGAACTCACGCAGTCCGAAGTGTGAAAGCTCTCTGCCATAGCCGCTCTTTTTCACACCCCCCACTGGAATGCGCGGATTCGACGCCGTGTATCCGTTGATAAATACGCCGCCGGTTTCGAGGCGCCGCGCAATTTCCCGCGCCTTCGTGAGATCGTTGGTCCAGAGATTGCCGCTCAGTCCAAATTCACTGGTGTTGGCCAGCCGAACCGCGTCGTCGAGATTCTCCGCCACCGTAATGGCCGCCACGGGTCCAAACACCTCTTCGTCGAATGCGGCCATGCCCGGCTCGACGCCGCCCAGCACAGTGGGCTGATAGAAATAGCCTGGACCGTCGATCTTGTTGCCCCCCAGCAGCAGTTTCGCGCCGCCGGCGATGGACCGCACCACCTGGTCATGCACGCCGTCGCGCAGATCACCCCGCGCGATGGGTCCGATGGTCGTCGCTGCGTCCAGTGGATCGCCCGCCTTGATCTTGCTGGCAGCGCTGACGTACTTCTGGATAAACTCGTCCGCGATGGGCTTCTCCAGAATGAAGCGCTTGGCAGCAAGGCAGACCTGTCCGCAATTCTGGAAGCGCGCCTCGATACCCACTTCCACGGCCTTGTCCAGATTCGCGTCAGCGAGAACGATGAACGGATCCGCACCGCCGAGTTCGAGCAAACTGCGCTTGGCGGCCCGGCCCGCAATCGACGCCACCGCCGACCCGGCGCGCAGGCTGCCCGTCACCGTCACGGCAGCAACACGCGGATCTTCGATCGCACGGGCCACGGTTTCGTTGTCAGCCACCATATTGATGAACAGGTTCTTCGGAAAGCCGCTGGCCTCATAGGCTTCCTGTAGCGCGTAAGCGCAACCAATCACATTGGGCGCGTGCTTAAGAATGAAGCCGTTCCCCGACAGCATGATGGGACCCGCGGCGCGCATGGCCTGCCAAAAAGGAAAATTCCACGGCATGACCCCGAGCACGGTGCCGATGGGCAGGAACGACACGTAGACCTGATCGGGTCCTTCCACCGGCGCGGGCTCGTCCGCCAGAATGGCCGGCCCATGTTCGGCGAACCATTCCACGGCAGAGGCGCATTTCTCGACCTCGCCCAACGACGCCTTGAGCGTCTTGCCCATTTCACTGGTGGCCAGCAAGGCAAGGCTTTCGGATTGTCGCCGGAAGGTGGCGGCAAGACGCCGGTAGCAGGCCACGCGCTCTTCCATTGATGTGGAGCGCCAGATCCGCGCCGCCACTGCGTTGTCCGCCAACACTTTTTCGACCTGCTCCGGCGACTGGAACGGATAGGTCTTGATCAACTCACCGTTAGAAGGATTGCGTGACACTGCCTCCATCTTGAGCTCGGATGCCTGATTCTGCATAACCACCTCCAGATCGTGAATGCTGCAACTTGTGCGTGTTGATACAGATTATTCAGGTATCCTACTTGCCAAGTTGCTTGAGTTTGGCCAGCAGAGCTTTCGCACCCGGCCCCGACGACGCCGGGTTCTGCCCTGTGATCAGTAACCCATCTTCCTGCACATAAGGTTGCCAGTCGGCGACGCTCGAATATTTCCCGCCCTTGGCCTTGAGTTCATCCTCCACCAGAAACGGTACGACCTTCGTCAGGCCCACCGCTTCTTCCTCGGAGTTGGAGAAGCCGGTGACCAGCTTGCCTTTGACGAGCGGCTCACCGTCCGCCCCCTTCACATGACGCAGCACGCCCGGCGCGTGACAGACGAGCGAAACCGGTTTGCCGGCCGCAATCGTGCTTTCAATCAAACTGATCGACACGGGGTCTTCGGCAAGGTCCCACATCGGGCCGTGTCCGCCGGGATAGAACACGCCGTCGAACGCGTCGTGAGTCACGTCCGCGAGTTTCACGGTGCTCGACAGCGCAGCTTCCGCCTCTTTGTCCGCTACGAAGCGCCGCGTCGTGTCGGTCTGGTTGGCCGGTTCATCGCTCTTCGGATCCAGTGGTGCGCGCCCGCCCTTGGGCGACGCCAGCGTGAGTTGCACGCCCGCATCCTTGAACACGTAGTACGGTGCGGCCAGTTCTTCCAGCCAGAAGCCGGTCTTGCGACCCGTGTTGCCCAGTTGGTCGTGTGAAGTCAACACCAGCAGAATCTTCATGACTACCTCCTTGCCTTGGTCGTTTAGGAGCGTCGAGGACTGCCCGAATGGAACCGTCTTTTCGACGCGATGATCGGAACTTCGTAACGAACGTCTGCCGCGATGGCTGTGTCCCATGCATACGCATGAGTGCCCTTACGCATCAGACGGGAATGTCCGCAGCAGCGTTGGGATAACGGGGATACCAGTGATGTTCGACACCAAGGGTTCGAACGTCGTATTCGACGTCGCCCTGATAGCGCGGTGCGTACTTCGCGAAGGCCGCCTCGATCTCGCGCCAGCGCGCGCCGATCCGCACGAAGTTGAAGGCGTGCGACACGATGTAGAACTGGCCGGCCAGCAACTGCTTCATGACGATCTCGGCGTAGGTGTCGGTGGGCATGCCGTCCTGCGTTTCTCTCGCAAGTTCGGAACGCACGAGGCCCGGACAGATGAGCGCCACCTCGATGTGCTTCGGCACCTCTTCGCGTAGCGCCACCGTCATGGCCAGCACGCCGTGCTTGCTGACCACGTATCCCGCGCCTTCGGGAATTGCGTTGAAGAACGCGTTTTCCGAGCCAATGTTGTAGATGGCCGCCGGCGTGCCCTGCGCGATAAAGCGCTTGCCGAACACGGAGACGCCGTTCCATACGCCGAACAGGTTGACCGCAAGCACCTGTTGCACGTCCTCGGGCTTTGCGTCGATCACGGTCGAAGGAATCGGCCCAACGCCGGCATTGTTGACGATCACGTCGACGCGACCGAACTTCGCCCATGCGTATTCGGCCAACGCCTCGACCTGATCGCGCTGCGTGACATCGCATTCGAAAATATCCACTGCGGCGGCTTCCGGCTTTAGCGCCTGCGCAGCTTCCTCGAGGCGATCACGGTGGATCGCCGCGATCAGGATAGAGGCCCCGTGTCGGGCGAATTGTTTGGCGAGGGCGAAACCGATACCGGTTGCGCCGCCTGTGATGACCACCACCTTTCCATTGAAATCCTGCACAGCGTGTCCTCCGCGAGACCAACGGTTGCGGTTTCAGAGTCGCGGTGTCAGGGCCGCGAGCTCGCTCCGCACAGTGCATGCGTTGTTGCCGGGGCAGCGACGCACTGTATGAAGCAGGTCTCATTCTGGAGCACGAGGCGGGGACGCTTCTTTTCAAAAAGCGGGGAATTTGTTGTTTCGCACAGAAGGTATTGAAAGAATTCGTGGCATGCAGCGCGTCCCGATTGCGGCTGGAGACGCGCACCACTGCGCTACAGGCTGGCGAGCGCTTCGTTGATAAGCACACTGCCGCCGGTGAAACCGATCACCTTACGAGCCAGGTCCGCTTGCAGCGCGCGCAATACGACTGCGGCAACGTCTTCGCGCGCCAGCGCCTGATGCCGGGACGCCGCGTCCGACGTGATCTGGATGGTGCCGACGCCGGGGTCCATGGTCAATGCGCCAGGCCGCAACACAAGGTAGTCGAGTCCGCTTGCCACCACGTAGTCGTCCGATTCGCGCTTCATCTGGGCGTAGTGCCGCAGCGCTGCGGGAGCCTGTTCGGGATCGTACGCGGCCAAGGCGCTGATTACGATGAGGCGGCGCACGCCGAGCCGTTTCGCGTAGTCCGCGGACGCGATGACCGCATCGCGATCAATCTGGCGTTCCTGCTCCGCGCCTTCGGATTCCGCCGAGCCCGCGGCATAAATGACGGTCTGCATGCCTTCGAACGCCTGCGAGAGATCGGACGTGAAATCGCCAATCACGGGCGTAGCACCGAGCTGCACGAATTCGTCGCGCTTCGCCGCGTTACGAATCAACGCACGGTAGGGCATGGCGGCGGCATGCAGTTTTTCAGCGATCAGCCGGCCCGTGCGGCCGCTTGCTCCGAGTAACAGGATGCTCATGTTCTTTCTCCTTTAACGTTGTGGGACCGTATGGTCATGTCACATGGTCCACACGCGCCGCCGCATTGCATGCAGGAACGCGCCAGCAAGAACTTTAAAGCATACCGTGACAAAGAGAACCGCAAACCGTCGTGCCTGCCCGGCGTGGTTTAGCATCGACCGTCGAGACTGGAATTCGCGGAGGGGCTTTCACACGTCGCCAGCAGCAAGCACAACCGCAGCCACATTCAGACCGTCACGACCTGCCCGGCCCGCTGCAAGCTCACGACGAACACGATCAGACCCGCCAGCGTCAGCACAAAACCCACCCACACCGTGGATAACAGGCCCAATCCTGCCCCGACCGCCGCGCCGCCCGCAGCCGCGCCGATCGCATTGGCCACGTTCAGCGACGCGAGGTTCATTGCTCCCATCAAGGTGGGCGCTTCCGGCGCGAAACGCGTCAGGCGAACCTGAATGGCGGGGATGGCCGTCATCATCGTGAGGCCGACGCCGAACAGCATCGTCATCAGCACCCACTCATGCGCACCGAAAACGGCCAGCACAGCCAACACCACGAGCGCGCAGCCATAGCCGAGAATCAGGCCGGCCGCAGCATGCAGATCTGCGAGCCGGCCGCCGATCAGATTGCCGATCGTCATACCGACGCCGAATAGCGCGAGCGCCACCGGAATGCGTGACGGGTGCAACGACGCCACATCCGTTACCAGCGGCCCGATAAAGGTGTAAACAGCGAAGATACTGGCCACGCCAATCGCCGCGACCAGCATGGTCGTCCACACGCGGGGTTTGCGTAGCGCGCCGAGTTCCTGCGCGAGCGGCCCCCCATTCAATGCCTCCGTGCGCGGAATCCAGGCCCACAGCGCGAGCAGCGCCAGCATGGCGAGCACGGCGACACTCACGTAGGTTTCGCGCCAGCCGAGATGCTGGCCAAGAAAGGTCGCCAGCGGCGCACCCACGATGGTGGCCACCGTCAGGCCGAACATGACGATGGCAAAGGCTTTCCCCGCACTGCCCTCGCCGACGATGTACGACGCCACCACCGCACCCGCGCCAAAATATGCGCCCTGCGGCATGCCGCTAATGAAACGTGCGACCGCCAGCATGCCGAGATTCATCGCTGCCGCAGACAGCAGATTGCCCGCGACGAACAGCGCCATCAGACACAACAGCAAATGGCGTCGATTGAGTTTCGCCGCCATCAGCGTGACCAGCGGCGCACCGATCACTACGCCAAAGGCGTAGGCAGTGATGGCGTCGGTTGCTTTCGCAAGGCTCAAATCCAGACTCGCCGAAAAAAGCTGGATGATGCCCATGCTCGCGAATTCCGAGGTGCCGATACAGAAACTGCCCAGCGCCAGGGCAAATAACGTCAGGCCACGCTTGCGCGCTTCGGCTTCTTTGGTGCAATGGACAGTGACGTGCTCGCACTGCATTTCGTAGGCTTTTTCGAGCATGGTCTTTTCCGCTTCGACGTGGGCACGTCTTCAAGATAGGCAGGCGGCCCTGAACGTGCCGCAGGCCGTTCGCATTGACAAGGCGCTCGATCGAGCAATTGCTGCGCGCCCGCTCGCGCGTTGCGCGCAAACGGCGCCCACCTCATTCAAATCATCCCGGTGTAACCAGCAGTTCCTTCGTCAAGACCTGCAGGAAATCCAGAAAGCAGCGCGTGCGCAGCGACAGCTTGCCGTGGCGATAGTAGACAGCGTGCACGGCCTGCAGATTTTCGGTCTGCAGATGCGGAATCACTTTGACGAGTCGCCTCGCGGCCAGATCGTGCGCGATCATGTAACCCGGCAGGCAGGCAATGCCCATGCCCTGCAACGTCAACTGGCGCAGCGTCTCCGCGCTGGAGGCGCTGAGCGTCGGCCTGACCGGCAACGCGCGGCCGCGCTCGTGCCGCACCGGCCACACATTCAGACAGTCCGGCTCGGTGAACCCCAACAGCGCATGAGTGGCCAGCGCCGCGACGGATTCGGGATATCCACGCAGCGCGAGGTACGCAGGACTCGCCACCACATGCGACTGACTCGCGCCCAGCGGACGGGCCCGCAAGGTCGAATCGCTCAGCGTGCCGATGCGAATAGCGATATCGGTATTCTCCGCGAGCAGATCCACATCGAGATCACTCGTGTTGAGTTGCAGCTCGATGTCGGGATACAGGCGGCTGAATTCGCCCACGCGCGGCGCGATGACGTGCAGCATGAACGCCGTGGCCGCATTGATGCGCAGCTTCCCCGCGGGCACGTTCAGGCGCGAAGCGAAGCGTTCCTCGAAGTCGCCCATGCGCTTCAGGATGTCGCGGGCGTCTTCCAGAAACACCACGCCCTCTTCGGTGAGGTGCATGCGGCGCGTGGTGCGGTTCAGCAGGGTCGTCGCAAACTTCTCCTCCAGCCTGGACAAGGTGCGGCTTACCCCTGAAGCCGCGATGTTGAGTCTTTGCGACGCGGCCTTGATCGAGCCCGATTCGACCACGCTCACAAAGACGGTCAGTTCCTCCGAGTTGGCCTTCATTGACGCGTCCCGTCGAGTCTAGCCTTCCCTGTCGATGGGCAGCGGCGCGTTGGCGCCCACCATGCCCTGCGCACGCATTTCGCGCCAGAAGTCGGCTGGAATCACTTCCTTCACTGCGGCCTGATCTTCCGCGATGCGATCAGGACGGCTCGCACCTGGAATCACCGCGGCGACCGCGGGATTGGCGAGCGAAAACTGCAGGGCCGCCGCCTTGATGCTCACGTTGTAACGCGCCGCAATGGCCTTGATCAGCGCTACCTTGGCGAGAATTTCCGGCGAGGCTGCCTGATATTCGAAATTCGCGCCGCCCGCCAGCACGCCCGAACTATAAGGACCGCCCACCACGATTTCCGCCTTGCGCGCCGCGGCGGCAGGCATCAGGCGCTGCAATGCGCGGTCGTGATCCAGCAGCGTATAACGGCCTGCGAGCAGAAAACCGTCGGGCTGTGCTTCTTCGAGATCCAGCGCCAGTTCGCAAGGCTCGACGCGGTTCACGCCAAGCCCCCAAGCCTTGATCACGCCTTCATTGCGCAGACGCGTGAGCGCACGAAACGCGCCTTTGCGCGCGGTATCGAAGACGGTCAGCCATTCGTCACCGTAGAAATCCTGGGCTACGTCATGCACCCAGACAATTTCCACGTGATCGGTCTTCATGCGCTTCAGGCTGTCGTCGATCGAACGTAACGTGGCGTCCGCCGAGTAGTCGTTGACGATCTTGTTCGGACGGCCAAATGCAAACACGCCGCTTTTCTCGCCCAGATTGCGGGCGCTGACGTCCTCGACTTCATCAAGGATCACGCGGCCCACCTTGGTACTGATCACATACTCGCTACGCGTGTGCTGCGCCAGCGCTGCGCCTAGACGGATTTCCGCGAGACCCGCGCCGTAGAACGGTGCGGTGTCGTAGTAACGCACGCCCTGCTGCCAGGCCGCGTGGACCGTCGCCTGCGCTTCTTCTTCGGGGATGTTGCGGAACATGTTGCCAAGTGGCGCAGTGCCAAATCCAAGCAAGGTTCCGGCGGGCAATTTATCCTTGATGCTCATTTAGCTGCTCCTGAGATTCAAACATACGCGCATTGAATGGCAAGGCATCGGCGACCCTTCGTGGATTCTCACCACCTGTCGCGCCGCTTTTTGCCGGCTGGTCTCGCCGCGCGAGCACCGGTGCGCTCACGTCTTCTTGATGATCTTTGGACTCCGAACTAGCCGTAATGGTCTAACTGCGACGTCAGAGGTGATTGTGGAGCAAGGCGGCACACACGCGTATTCTGTTTCCGCGACGATTTGCGCGTCCGCACGTTTTTGCAGGCCAGACGTATTAAATCGCGCGCGAGGCGTGCATGAGGCGTGTATGCGAGAAGTCAGCGCCCCGAACCCGCCACCGTCAGTTCGAACTGGAACGCCGCGCCGCGCGGCTCGTTCGGCTGGACGCGCAGCGTGCCGCCATGCGCTTCGATAATGGAGCGGCAGATGGACAGGCCCATGCCCATGCCGGTTGCCTTGGTGGTGTAGAACGGCTCGAACACCCGCTCGACGTCGGGAACGCCGATGCCTGGCCCCGTGTCGCTCACCGCCACGCGCACGCAGTCGGCACCGCACGCGCTCGTGGCGATCGTCAACTCACGCGCACCGTCGGGCGTACTGTCCATTGCTTCGACGGCGTTCAGCATCAGGTTCATGATGACCTGCTGCAACTGCACGCGGTCCCCTTCCACGGCAGGCAACGAACGCTCCAGCTCGGCGTAGACCGATACGTGCCGCTTCGCCGCTTCGCCGCGCGTGAGCGCAATGACTTCGCGGATCGCGTCGTTGATCCCAAAGTGCTCCTGGCGGGCCGGCTGTTTCTTGACGAGCGCCCGCAGTCGGCGAATAACGTCGTCGGCGCGATTGCCGTTTTTCACGACCCGTGCCAGCGAAGCACGCACTTCTTCGAGATTCGGCGGTGACGCATCCAGCCAGTGCGATGCGGCCTGCGCGCTGAACACGGCCGAAGCAATTGGCTGCATGATTTCGTGGCTGATCGACGCAGTGAGCTGGCCTAACGTGGCGATGCGGTTGGCGTGGGTCAGTTCGATTTCGATCTCATGGAAGCGCCGTTCGTTTTCGCGCGCAATCGCTTCCACGCGTTTTCGCTCGGTCAGATCGACGACGAAGGCCACCAGTTGCTCCGGCGTGCTGGCGAACGTCGCCGCGCCGATCATCACCGAAACGCGGCTGCCGTCCGCGCGGAAATATTCTTTTTCGAGCGGTTTGAGCACGCCGTTCTTGCGCAGCTCGGCAATCGCGCGCGTGTCCTCGTCGTGCCATTCCTCGGGGGTGAGCCGTGCGCAATCCACGCGGCCCGCCGCCAGATCGTCCCTGCTGTATCCGATCATGCTCAGGAAGGCGTCGTTGGCCTCGTAGATGGGCCCTTGCATGTCCCAGATGAACACGCCGACGATATTCGCGTCCACCAGCCGCCGAATCCGCGCTTCCCGCTCGGCGAGATCACGATACAGTCGCGAATTCTCCAGCGAGATGGCCGCTTGCGAGGCCAGCGGCTTGAGCACCGCCATGCGGCTCGTGGTGAACGCATGCGAGGCCAAGCTATTTTCCAGGTACAGCAAGGCGATGGGTTTGCCTTGATGCACCAGCGGCATGCACGCCACTGAATGCGTGGGATGATCGACGAAATAGCGGTCTGAAGAAAACTCGTGCTGCACCGATGCGTCGTTGAGGATCACATTCTCGTGCGTTCGCAACGCATACTGCGCCATCGAGACCGGCAAGCGGTCGAATTGCAGCGGTTCCCTGCGCAAATTGACCCTCACCATATCGCCCACCGTTTCCGCTTCGGCTTCGATATGCAAGCTGGCGTCATTCCCCACGATCAGCAGGCCGCGCCCCGCCCCCGCATGGGCCACCGCGGTACGCATGACGGTCTGGATCAGATTCTCCAGCACGATCTCACTCGAAATGGCCTGCGACACCTTGAGCACCGTCGCCATGTCGAGGTGTTCGACCGGTGCTTCGATGCTGCTCACCACCGGCTGCTTGTCGTTCTGGTGCGAAACATGCGGGTACAGTTCGTCGAGTTGCTTGAGCTTGCCCCGTGCACCCCAGCGCGAATACGCATGGCGCGCGTTTCTCAGGTACATCTCGGCGATTTCCGCCAACCCACGTTCCGCGTAGAAGCGTGCCGCGACCTGACAGGCCACCCCTTCGTTGTGGACGAAACCGTTGGTGCGGGCGGAACGGATGGCGAGATCGTAGAGTTGCTCCGCCTCGCTGAAGTCCCCCTGAATGCGGGCGATTTCCGCGCCAACCAGTGCGGCGCGGTTCTCGAAGTTTTCCGCGCAATGAAATGCCCAGATTTCCAGCTGCGCATGATGCGCGGCAAGCGCGCCCAGATGCGCGCGTTTGCCTTTGGCGTCGGCACTGTTCCAGCACGCAGCGTGACTCAGCGCGCCATAAAAATGAAACTCCGCGGTTTCGAACTGCGAAGTCGCGACCCACAGCAGGCGCTCGGCCTTCGCTTTGGCTTCCAGCGCTTCGTCGTATCGATCCGCGAAGTAGCGGGCCTGCAACTTGCGCGTCCAGTAGTCGAACGCAGGTAGCGCCAGACTGGCAGAGCTGGAGAGATTCAGCTCGAACTCTTTTTCGTCGAACTGCGCATCGTCGAACGAGCCAAAGCGCGGCGTGCAACCCGTCAGCGTGCGCACCAGCCCACGATACGTCGCGAGCATATAGCTCACCAGACGAAAGCGGATGCGGTCTGAAATGGCCACTGCCTTTTCGACTTCCACTTCCACGGTCCCGAGTGCATCGCCCACGGAGAAGAAGTTCTGGATCAGATCGCAGCAGGTATAGAGCGTGTAGGTGAGATCGCCCGTCTCATTGGCAATCTGGAACGCACGCTGTATCGGCTCACGGCCCTCGCGCACATGTCTCGCCCACGGCACCACGATGTTGCCAAACGAGGTATACGTGCGCGCCTTGAAACGCGTGAGATTGTGTTTTTCGACGAGACCGTAGCCCACCCGGCCGAAGCGATAGCCGGCTTCATATTGATCGAAGACGGGCCCCGCATACGTGGCGAGCCAGACGTAGGCGTAGCAGGATGCGTCGCCGTTGCCGTATTCGAGGCTCAGGTTGACCATGCGGCACAACACCAGCGCGCACAGGTTCTGATCCGTAAAGAAGGCGGGCGTGACGATTTCCGTCAGCACTTCCAGGGTATCGAGCACATCGGGATCGGCCAGCAGGGGTAGATCGATCAGGTCCTCGATCTGACGCCCGCCGAGCAACGCCGTGGTCCGGCCATATTCTTCCTGCACCGTCTGTTTCGCGGGATGCGGCGACCAGTCCGTGCCGGCTCGCCGCAGAAACTGCAGACAGATTTCGACGCTGCGTTCGCTCTGATCCAGCGTGGTGTACAGCGTGATCCGCAAACGCGTGACGAGCGCGCGGTCGTGATTCGTGTTGGCGCGCTGCTCGAGTTCGGACAGGCGCGTCTCCGCCGCCTGCATGCTGGCACTCAGCAGCTCGCACTCGGCCAGCAGATATTCGATGGAAAAGATCAGTTCGTAGTTCTGCTCCCAGTCCCGCTCCGACAGCAGCGCGCGCCCGGCCAGCAGATAGGTCAGCGCCGACGCATAGGCTGTCGAGGCCTTCGCGCGCCGTCCCGCGAGCAGGTTCAACGCGGCCACCTGCAAGCGTTCGGCACGCCGCGCAATCAGATGCGCCGCGCGATTGAACTGACTGACGATTTCGAAAATCGACTCCTCCAGTTGTGCGGCCGCCGTGTGCAACAACAGCAGCCGGCCGATGCGCAAGTGCATCTCGGCGCGCGCCTCCTCCGCGATCAGCAGGTAGGCCGCTTCCTGCACGCGGTCATGCAAAAAGCGGTAGGTGTTCTCCTTGCTGAGCACGAGTCCGCTGCGCACTGCATACGAAATCTCTTCGCGAATGTCTTCGTGCGACGCTTCGCAGATCGTCGCGAGCACGTCGAGCTTCGAGCCGTTGCCGATACTCGCGAACTTCTGCAAGGTGGCTTGCGTAGCGACCGGCAGACGAATCAGCTTGCTGATCATCAGGTCTACTACGTTCTCCGTATAACCTTTGGCGTTGATGCGGTTGAGGTCCCACATCCAGCGTCCGGCCGCGTGATCGAAACTCAGCAAACCCTCGTCAGCCAGTGAAGAAAAGAACTGCAAGGCAAAAAACGGATTGCCGCCGGTCTTTTGATGCAGCATGCGCGCGAGCGGCACGGCCTTGGTTGGCGGGCAATGCAGTGCGTCGGTCAGCAGTTGCTCCAGATGCGCACTGGCAAGCGGTGCGAGCAGAATCTCCTGCACCGGGGTGCCCGACGCGCGGATCGCTGCCAGCTTGCGCATGAGCGGATGCGTGGCGCTGACTTCGTTGTCGCGATACGCGCCAATCACCAGCAGATGACGCAGATCGCCGAGACTCAGCAGGTCTTCAAGGAAATCGAGGGTGGCTTTGTCGAGCCATTGCAGATCGTCGAGGAACAGTGCCAGCGGATGCTCGGCACGCGCGAACACAGAGATGAAACGCCGGAACACCAGATGAAAGCGCCGCTGCGCGTCTTGCGGCGAGAGCACCGGAACGGGCGGCTGTTCGCCAATCACCATCGTCAACTCGGGCACGAGATCGACGATCAGCAGACCGTTCGGGCCCAATGCTTCGCGCAGCGCCTCGCGCCACCCTGTCAATTCATGTTCACTTTTGCTGAGCAGCAAACGCACGCCCGCCTGAAATGCCTTGGCGAGCGTCGCATAAGGAATGTCGCGTTTGAACTGATCGAACTTGCCCACGAGAAAGATGCCGTTCTGTGGCACGAGCACCTTATGCAGTTCGTTCACCACTGCGGATTTGCCGACACCGGAATAGCCGACCACGAGGACGAGTTCGCTGGCACCGCCTTTCACGACACGCTCGAACGCGGAACGCAGCATGTCGAGTTCGACCTTGCGTCCATAGAGCTTCTCGGGCAACAGCAAACGGTCGGGGATATCGTATTGCCCGAGCGTGAACTCGACGATATGGCCATGCGCGTCCCAATCCGCCAGACAGTGCCGCAGATCGTGCGCCACGCCGCCTGCCGTCTGATAGCGGTCCTCCGCTGTTTTCGCCAGCAGTTTCATGACGATGGCGGAAATGGCCGGCGCCAGCGCCGGCAACAGGCTTTTCGGCGGCGCTGCCTGCCGTGCGATATGACAGTGCACCAGTTCCATCGGGTCCGTTGCGCTGAACGGCAGGCGCCCCGTCAACATGCGATAGAACACCACGCCAAGCGAATAGAGGTCGCTGCGCAGATCGATCGAGCGGTTCATCCGACCGGTCTGTTCCGGGGCCATGTAAGCGAGCGTGCCCGCAATGAACTGCGGCGGCTCCGGTGCCTGCCGCTCGCGTTGCAGCAGCGACGCGATGCCGAAACCGGTCAGACGCACGGCGCCACTCGTCCGGTTCACCAGAATATGCGTTGGATTGATGTCGCGATGCACGAGACCGCGCGCGTGAATCCGGCCCAGTGCCGTTGCGATGTTGACCGCGAGGCGCAGAAATTCAATGGGATCGAACGGCACCGCCAGCGATTCGAGCGGTTCGCCGTCCCAACCTTCGAGCATCAGAATGGTCTGGCCGCGATCGTGCAGCAGTTCCATCGGCCGCAAGGCGGCGGGACAATTCAGCACCTGCGCGAGGGAGCATTCGTGGGAAAGACGATCCATCACTTCAGGCGGTGGATGCGCCCGCGCGGGACGCACCAGCAACACCGATTCGTAGGTGCCGCCCTCCACCCGGCGACGCCCTCTGCAAACCACGTATGCGCCGTCCTCCCACTCGACCTGAAGCGGTTCGACTGCCACTGAATCCGGGGGCGAGGTCAGGAGGTTCAACGAACGATCCCTCAGAAGAGCGGGCCTCTTTTCAGATGGAGGCCGACCAGTCAATCAGCCGGCGGCGACATCCGTGCTTCGGTTAGAAGCGAAGAAGGAACCCATGCCGGTCGCGATGAAGTCATGCGGCTGCCGCAGCACGATGGAGGCAGAGTACACGACGCGACAGACTTTCGCGCCGCGTTTCGCAAACGCATCGCAAACGCATCGCAAACGCATCGCAAACGCATCGCAAACGCGTATTGCAAACTTACCGCGCCCGCAATCAACGCGCAACCAATGCCGCACGCGTGATGTGTCGCACGCTGCGAAGCCAGGGAAGTTTTGACGAAGCGCCGAAGCGGACGTGTTAGCGCGGCACGTGGAATGATGAATTCATCAGGAGAATAATGTGTCCTGTGCAGATGTACTGCACGCCGCCACGGCCTGGTCCGGCCTCACCCGCCATTGAAGAGCGCAAAGCGCTTCTGGCGGAACGCGCGAAGCCCCTCGTGCAGGTCGTCTGAATAGCGCAACCGGCTGAACTGCTTGCCCTCCAGTTCGATCGCGACGGTGGGCGGTGCATCCTCGATGTCGTTCAACAGCCGCTTGGCGGCGCGCTGCGCATGGGGCGAATAGACGAGCAGTTCGCGAACCAGCGCATCGGTCATGTTCTCCAGGTCGCTGTCGACGACGAATTCCGACGCGATGCCCCAATCGTAGGCGTGCGGTCCGGCAATCCGCCGTGCCCGCATGACAATGTCCTTGGTCCGTGCCATGCCCACCATCTTCTGCAGACGTGCCGTGCCGCCCCAATCCGCGACATGCCCCTGCTTTTGCGCGGGCAGCGCGTACAAGGTGGTCTCCGTGGCAATGCGAAAGTCGCAGGCGAGCGACAATTCGAAGCCCGGGCCAAAGCAGTAGCCGCGATTGGCGGCAATCACCGGCTTGCCACAACGCGCCGGGGCATCCATGTGCCAAGCCTGCTTCGATAGACGTTCCGCCGAACCCTCGCCCAGATCTTCGACGCTACCGCCGCTCGAGAAGTGTTCGCCTTCCGCGCGGATCACGATGACCCGGACCGCCGGATCGTCGTCCAGCGCCTCGAACGCGACACGCAACTGTTCCCGTTGAACCAGCGACACCAGATTGAACGGCGGCCGATCCAGAACGATGTCCGCGCGTGCATCGGTTTCGTCGAATTCGACGCGAAAACCGTCCAGGTCGGGCATCAGTCTGTGAGCGAGATGAACAGGCGGGGTCATCAATGATCCTCGTATGGCGTTTGTTGATCTATTTATCCGGACGCGCCACCGGGACGTAGCATGGCACGCTGGTATTAGAGTGGCATGCTTTGACGCAGGGCGGTCATTAAGCCTGGTTAATCGCGGTAAATCGGCCTGGCGCAAAACGGGCCGGGCACGCATCGAGGTGTGAACTCGCCCTGTGTTGTGCGAGGCCCGTTTCGCTGAACGGGCGCGCTGCCGTCTGCCGTTGGTTCGATGCGTGAGCGCTGACGTTCCCACATCGTGGGTAGTAACTGGACGTGCTCGGCATGGAAGGCTTTACTTCGCGCTTATTTCGCGTTTATTCCGGGTTTATTCCGTGACGCTCAGCGGACAGGTGCCCGTGCGCACACGCGATATCTGCGTGGTGGTTCGCAGCGTCACGCTCGTATTGGACGGTACGTCTTCGGTGATCAGGCAATGCGCGCCGACGAACACATCGTCGCCAATCTGGATGTTGCCGAACACGCTGGCGAACGCGCCAATCTGGACGCGATCGCCCAGGGTGGGATGACGTTTCGCTGCCGGATTGGCGGCAATGCCGGTCGCCCCGAGCGTGACCCCGGCCATCACGTAGCAATCGTCGCCAATGTGGGTCGTTTCACCGATCACGGTGCCCCACCCGTGATCCAGCACGAAGCGGCGGCCAATCTGGCAACGTGGATGAATTTCCGCGCCGGACAGCAGTTTGCCGCGACTGGCGACCACCAGTGCATGGAGGGCGAGTTCGTCGCGCGCGGCGGGATCCTGTTCGGACATGACGATCAGCGCGTGGGCGAGGCGATAGTGCAGCACCGCTTTGTATGAGGTGTATCCGATCAGGATGGCGACTGAAGAATGGCGTGCGGCGGGATCTTTCTCCAGGAAGGCGGCGAGGTCTTCCTGTGCGCTTGCGCAAGCCTGCTGGATGCAGGCATGGGCCCATGCAGTTTCGGCAAAGTGAGGCGGCGTGCATGCCATGAGCGCGTCACTCAGCAGACTCTCGACCGAAACGCCGCGCTCAGCGGCCTCACCTTGCGGCGCCTGCCCGATGGCGGGCGGATTTACAGGCGCGCTTGCAGGCAGATTCGCAGGCGGATTTACAGCCGCATCTCCAGGCGGGCTAGCCGGTGCATTCAGGCGAGACCAATCCAGCGCTCGCGGCCCAGGCTCTGGTGTAACGCATGAGACTTTTCTCATTTATTTTCTGTTTGAATAGGAAGTTATTTTTATATTTTGCATTCAAACATTCATGCCTTGGCCCGTGAAATTTCGCAAAGTCACGTAGGTGCTTTTCAGGCACGTCATTCCGCCCCGCGTGATGTTGATTCGTTCGTCTGATGAGCCCCCGGCGGCGTCAGCGTGATCGTGCAGGTCATGCCCATTGCCAGATGGATGTCATGCGGCACGTGGTCGAGATGAATGCGTACGGGTACGCGTTGCGCGAGACGCACCCACGTAAAAATCGGATCGACATTGGCGAGCAGTTCGTTCTCGCCCGTGGGGTTATCGCGATCCACGATACCGCTCGCGATACTGTCCACATGTCCTTCAATATCGACATCGCCGCCAAGCAGACGCACTTTCGCGCGATCGCCGACATGCACCCCCTGGATCTTCGTTTCTTCGAAATAGCCATACACCCAGAACGAATTGGAGTCGATCATGGCCATTCTCGCCACGCCGGCGTTCGAGAAATCGCCAGGGTAGAGATTCAGATTGGTGATGTAGCCGTCCGTGGGCGCCCGCACCTCGCTGCGCACGAGATCCAGACCCGCGGTTTCCCTGCGCACCAGCGCGGCTTTGAGGCTCGCCTGCGCCGCGACATACGCGGCCCGCGCGGCATCCAGCGCCGATTGCGACTGCTGCGACTGGAAGCCATAGTCCGAGCGCATTTCCTCCGAGACGACGTCGCCCGAGAGCTTTTCGCGCCGCGCTGCCTGATCGCGGCGCATCTTCGATTCGTACAGACTCGCGTTCATCAGCGACTCGCTCTGCTGCAACTGCCCGCGTGCCCGTGCGACGTCCGCATCGGCCTGGTCGATGGCGTAGCGGAAGCGATCGGGATCGATCACGAACAGCACATCCCCCTTGCGCACCCATTCGTTATCCTTCACGCGCACTTCTTTCACGAGCCCCGATACGTCCGTGGATAGGTTGATGACATTGGCGCGCACCCGCCCGTCACGCGTCCAGGGCGAGTACATGTACCGGTGCCAGATGGCGTGCATGAGGACGAGCGCCAGCGCCAGCGTGACCAGCGTCACTGCGATTCGAATCAAGGTCTGCCTGTTCATCTCCCGTCCCGTTGGCTCGAAGCAGGTTCCGGCCCGCATCCGGCGTTCATGTTCTATGCACCACCAGCGCTGCGCCGCAAAACAGCACGGCGAACAACGCCACCCTGAAAAGCCCCGGATGCCACGCGAAACGGTACGCACCCAGCCGCGCCAGCAGTAGATCCAGCACGATGAAAATCAGCACGCTCGCCACCAGCACGAGCAATAGAACCGGCGCGAAAAAGCCGAATAGATTGATCTCAACGGGCATCGCGTTCCCCTGACATCAAGTCCGCGGGTCGCGCGTCGACATTCGCGCCGCCGCCCAAGTCCTTCATCAGCAGGACCCACGCATCGACCCGCTGCGCCCGTATCAAGGCCACGTCCTGTTGTTGTTGCAGCATGACTTTCTGCGCGATCAGCACGTCGAGATATTCGGTGATGCCGCCCTTGTAGCCGAGCGCCGCCAGTTCATACGAGCGTTTTGCCGACTCCAGCGCCGCGTCGGCGGAGCGCTGCTGCGCTTCGACGGACTGCAGCAAGGTCACGTCCTGCGCCACGCTCTTCATGGCGGAGAGCACCGTGTCGTTGTATCTGAGTACCGCGTCGTCGTATTCCGCTGTGGCCACGCCGAAGTTGCCGCGCCGCCTGCCCGCGTCGAAGATGGGCAGCGAACCCGCAATGCCGACGCTATGTCCCACCGCGTCGCTGTTGATGAAATTGAAGAAGCCGCCGAACGGCGTCAACGACGCCAGCGACGCGCTCGCCACCAGATTGATGTTCGGATAAAAGTCGGCGTGGGCCGCGTCGACCTTCTTTGCGGCCTCGGCCGCGCGCCAGCGTTGCGCGACGACGTCCGCGCGATGGCCGATGATTTCCGCCGGCAAGTAGCTCGGCAAGGGCACACCCATGTCCGGCGGCAGCGAGGGACGCGTCAACGCATCGCCGAAACCCGGCCCTTCACCGACGAGGTAAGCGATCTGCAGACGCGCCACGGCGATCTCGTAGCGGGCGCGCAGAATGTCCGTCGTGCCGGCCTGATACTGCGACCTCGCCTGACTCGCGTCGATATCGCCGCTAATCCCTGCCTTGCGGCGCTGGATGGCAATCTCCATGTCGCGCCGCTCTTCTTCGTTGATCGACAGGTAGATATCGAGCAGCGTGTACTGCAACGCCAGTTCGGTATACGTGCGTGCTACCGCGGTCTGCAATTCGACCCGCGCAAACTGCGCGTCTGCCGCCGACGCCTGCACCTCGTTGAGCGCGCCCTCCTCGATGGCGCGGTTTTTCCCCCACAGATCGAGGTCGAACGACAGTTGCACGGCCGCCGAATTGTTCCAGACCGTCGTGCCACCCGGCGGTGACGGTGTGGCGTAACGCGGGAAACGCGAGCGTTCCAGATCTGCCGTGCCTTCGATCTGCGGCAGTTCGTCGGCGTGCAGCGCGCGGGCCTGCCAGATGGCCGCGGTGACGCGCGAATGCGCGATCGCGAGCGTGGGATTGCCTGCAACAGCCCGTCCCATCAGCATGTCGAGTTGCGGGTCGTGCCAGGTCTGCCACCATTCACTGGTCGGCCATTGGGCATCGCTCGTGGCTGCGCGCAACGCGTTGCCGGAGTCGAGTTTCGCCGGGTCGACGAACGAAGCCTCGGGTTTGATGCCCGCCCCGCTGATGCAGCCCGCCAGCACCGTCACCGTGATCCACGAGAGCAACGCCAGTCCGAGCCGACCACGCACGCATGCCACAACGACCTTCATGATGCGAGCTCCGGAGACCTCGCCGCGTTGCCTTCCAGATCAGTCAGCGCGGCGCGCGTCGAGTACAGCCTCGCGCGGACCTTCAGAAGCGTCGTACTGGTAGCCGGTGTCTGCGCCGGGTAATCGCCTGCGGGATTGGCTGCGGTATTTCCCGCGCTTCCGCGCGCGTTTTCATCAGCGGTTTTTCCAGCCTCATTGACAGCGGCATGCGTGGCGAGCACCGCGAGGCCACGCTCAGTGGCGGCGAGCGCAGCCTCGATGGAGGCGCGCTCCGGCTGCTGGGCGACCCGGTCCATCGCTGCCAGCCAGGCGCGCTGCGCGTCGTCCCATGCCGGCGGCAACGCATGCGTCTGCGGCGCGCCGAGATCGCGCACCTGCAGCAGCGTGTTCACCATCCACAACTGCCCGAAGGCCCATTGCGTCAGATTCGCCAGGTAGTCCTTCGAGACGAGCGGCACCGTGGTGATGCGCACGATAAGATCGCGCATCGCGGTTTCTATTTCGGCCGCGTCCTCGCGATCGACTTCGCCTTCCGCCGCATCCTGCACGAGTTCGCGAATACGCGTGGCGTAACGCTTCGCCAGCCGCTCGCCTTCGCGCGGCACCACCAGTGCGAAGGCAATCGCCGAGATGCCAATGCCCAGCAGCAGCGCGAAGGCGCGATCCAGAAATGCCGGCGGGTCGTACACCGCCACATTGGTCGGCGTCAGCACATAACAGAAGTAGATGTTGATGCTGCTGCCCAGCGCGACGTAACCCGGTATTGCCGCGAGGTAGCCGCCAAGAAATATCACCACGCCGAAACACAGTGCGAGCACGCTGACATCGCCAAACAGCGGCATCAGGCTGAAGTTCACGATGAACGCGACGATGCACGCGATCAGACAGCCGCCGAAGGCCTGGCGGCTCGCGGATGCCGGCGACGGGATGATCGAGAAAAAGCCACTCGTTATCCCCGCCGAGACGACCGCGCTGTAGCCGGCGGTCCACCCGGACAGCAGCCACGCGGCGCCCACCACGGCAACCGCTGTCGTGGCCCGCAAGCCGGATGCAAGCGCCATGATGCCGCTGGTATGGATTCGCACGCTGCGCATGAAGGCAATGGCGTGCACAATGGATTGCTTGAACGGCACACTGGGTGGATCGAGCACGAGCCTGCATGCGCCACAAAATTCAAGCAACGAGGAAGTGGCCAGCCAGGCTTCCGCACCGCCCATTTCGATGACACGGTCGTTTTCCGCTTCGTCTGCGTGCGCCTGTACCTCGGCGGGCAGCGCTCGTTCAAATGCCTGCAGACGCGCTTCGAGATGATCCAGACCATCTTCCGTGCCCGGCGCATCCGTTGCGGGATCGCCCACCACGTCGGCCAGTCTGGCGAAAATCGCCTCGACCCGTTCGCGGCCTTCGAACTCCGTCGTCGCAGCGATCTGCCTCGCGCGATACACCGCATAGATGCTGGCGATCGTATTGAGGAAGGTGCGATCCAGCGTCAGCAGCGCCTCGTCGCGCAGCCGCATATCGGGCTCTTCAAACACGGCCGCCGCGCGCAGCCCTTCAATTGCCACGCTTTCGTTCACGAGACTCAAATAGCGGTCCATCGGCGCATTCAACGGAGCGCCCAGCGCGGCGGCGCGCAATGCCGTGACGAGCGAGGACAACGCGGTATCGCGCCATTTCGTGAGGGACGGTACGACTTTTTGCGGAAACACCAGCGCGCTGACCAGACTGCCGGTGCCCACGCCGATCACGACTTCGCTCAAGGTCTCAATGACATTGAAGATGACGTCATAGGGGTTTTGCCAGTCGGATAAGGTCGTAATGCAGGCCACGTACCCGGACAGCACGAACGCATACGACTGATAGTTCTTGTAGTACGACGACCCTGCTACGCAGAAGCCTATCCATAGCGCGAGGCCCGCGAGGAAAAACGACGGCGCCTGCGCAAACAGGCCGATCAGCATGAGGCCAATCAGGCTCCCGCCACAGAAGCCGATGCCGCGATAGAACGCGCGGGCGATCACCATGCCGCTTTGCTGTTGCAGCGACACGATGACGGCGGAAACCATCGCCGTACCCGGACCACGCAACTCCAGCCGCATGCTGATCAGCATGGCGAGGATGACGGCGAGCGCGCCCTTCAATGCGTGCAACAGGCGTGGAAAATCCTCGCTTCGATAGACGACGAATTCTTCACGCAGACCCTGCAGGTTCGTAACCATGTCTGTGGACCTCGATCAGTCATCCGTCTGTTAGTGTTCGTCGATGCCGCCAGGTGCCCACCGGAAGCCGCAGTGTGTTCGATACTACAGCGTAAGGACGCTGGCACTCTTTCGACAATCAACGGGGAATTGCCGATGCAAACTATCCTCCTTAGCGGGTGGGACATGCATGGCCTGGCGCCTGAATTGTTGAGTGCGTGGCAATGAGCCGGCGTGCGATCAGGAAAGACAAGCGTTCGCGCCAACCCGACAATGCGGTGACACTGCACGGCACCGGATAGACGGGCCGGCACCCCGTTGGCCGCGCTGCCAACGGGGCTGTGGTCTGCGTCCCATCGAGGTGTGGCGTGGTCCGGCGTGGTCTGCGCGTCAACTGGAGGTGCACCATGAAACGAACGATTGCCGCTGTGCTGTTCGTCACAGCGTCGGCCTCCATGATGTCGTCCGCGCAAGCCAGCGGCTACGGACCCGCGCCGTTCTATCATCCCGATGCGGGTTCGACCTTCCCGCGCCATCGTCATTGTGCGAAGACGGTTGGTACTGCGAATGGTACGCAAAGCGCGACGGATACCGGTGGCGTGGCCGGCTGGACGGCACAGTCCGGCGAAGCTGCAACGCCGCCTGTTGGCGTGTCGAGCGGGCCAAAGCAATAACGTGGCGCACACGTGATGCACGGCAATAACCCGTAGCGTCTTCGTCACGGGTTCGTCTGCAAATCAACGTATTGCGTGTGCCTGGGCCTGGACACAGCGCAGACACGCTGCGACCTTGCAGGGCCGCGCGGGCCTGGCGACAGCCGCTCCGTGCCGCTGGCGAAACATGACGGCAGCGCTGCTCCAATGCAACAAGGTTTTTCCGCTCTCGCAAACCTGAAAAAATAGTTGTACCGTTAGACATTTAGCGACGCATCGGAGCACGGCGACATGTCGAGTGAGAAGAAGGCGCGCGCCATCGCGCATCCGGCCGTGACTTCAGAGACGCCCCGCGAGGCCGACCTGCGTGAGGTGCAGTGCGCACTTTCCCAGGCGTCTCGGGTCGCCGCCATCGACGCGCTGGTGGCCTCCATCGCCCATGAGATGAGCCAGCCCCTGAGCGCCATCGACGCATCGTCCAGCGCCGGCCTTCGTTGGCTTCAGCGCGATGCACCGAACTTCGAAGAAGCCATCATCAGTCTGGAAAAGGTGCGCAGTTGCGCGATGCGCGCGCGCAAGATCATCGACGAGCTGCGTTCGCTGACGAGTCATCTGAAAACACCCGCCGAGACCTTCGACCTCCATTCCGCCATCCGCGAAGTGGTTCAACTGTCCCGTGCGCGCCTCGACGAGCTGGATGTCGAAGTGGTGTTCGCCGGCATGAGCACGCCGTGTTACGTGATGGGCGACCGCGTGCAGATCCAGCAGGTGGTCGACAATCTGCTCGTCAACGCGCTCGAAGCAATGGCTGGAATGAGCGGCCGGGCGCGTGTCATTCACATCGCGTCCGTGGAGGCGGACAACGAAGTCGTCATCTCCGTGACGGATTCGGGACCAGGTCTCGCGCCAGGTTGTGAAGAAACGCTGTTTCAGCCCTTCGTCACGAGCAAGCCCCACGGCGTGGGCATGGGCTTGCCGATATGCAAGCGAATCGTCGAAGCGCACGGCGGCACGATGTGGGTCGACAAGATGCGCCCATTCGGTTTGCGGTTTACTTTCACGCTCGACAAAGTCGCCACAGATAGCGGCGCCGCTTGAGTGTGCGGTTATTCGCGCAGGCCTCGCGCGCTGCTGGGCGAATTCGAAGCCCGCATCGATCAGCCCTGCAACGGACTCGCGCTCACCACTTCGAGTCCAAGCAGCTTGGCTTTCTGGAAGAACTCAGTGAGCGTCCTCGCGCCGAGCCGTTTCATGCTCTCGCCGCGATAGATCTTCACCGTGATTTCGCTAACGCCCAGTTCATCGGCGATGTGGTTGACCGGCATGCCGCGCGCGAGGCACTGCATCACCTGTTTTTGCCGTGGCGTGAGTGCCAGCCAGCAATCGCGCAGGTCCTGCAGCGCGCTTGCATTGCAGAGCCGCAGCCGGTCCTGCTCGACCGCTTCGGCAATGGCTTCCAGCAGGTCCTGATCGCGCAGCGGCTTGGTCAGAAAATCCACCGCGCCGGCCTTCATCGCCTTGACGGTCATGACGATATCGCCATGACCGGTAATGAAAATGACCGGATGCGGCACACTGCGCCGCGACAACTCCTGTTGCACCATGAGGCCGCTAAGGCCTTTGAGTCGAACGTCGAGCACGATGCACGCGGGCCCTTTGCTGACCGGACCATTGGTCAGGGCTTCGATCAGTGCTTCACCATAGGAATAGATATTCGCCTGCATGCCGACGGATCTCAGCAGTTGCCCCAGCGAATCCCGCATGTCTTCATCATCATCCACGACGAAGACCGTCGGCGCTTCGCAACTCGCTCGCTCAGCCAGATTGCCATTCACTGTCGTGTCCTCGAAAACCCACTACCTATAATATAGTCGCGCGCCCACGGCGAGGACATTCGGCTGCGAAAATTGACGACAAATAACGCGGGTATTGCGGATATTGTTTGAGCGTCTTTTTAAAAGCGCTTTGCCAGGTATCGCATCATTGCGTGCGGCCGCGCATGCCATGCCATGCCATGCCATGCCATGCCATCGCCGTTCCGGCGGCGGGTGGCTGATGCCGGCGCGAGGGCGAGTCATGAAGAGCGGGGATGACGGCGACGCAGCGACGCAGCGGCGCAGCGCGTGTGCTGAGCGCTAGTCTGCTGGTCGAATATGACACGCCTTCGACCGACTATAGTCCATATTGTCGCCACCTGCCGAAAGGTTCGGCAGTTCGCCATTTGCCATTGCGGTGGCGTGCACGCAGCCGGTGCATTGTTCGCCTGAAAGAGGCTCACGCGGGTAGCGCAGCTAGCGCAGATGCCGCATGCGAGTGCAGCACCTGCGCCCCTGTCACTCACTCACGCTTCGCGCAGGTCCTTGACCAGCGGCTCCGCCACGGCCAACGCCACCTCGCTGTCGTTGCATTGCACGCCACGCGGCCCGTAGAGCGTCTCGCACGCCACGTACGCATCGACCGCGGCGGCCAGCACCATCGCGCTGACGTTGCGCGGCGCGGGACGCGCGGGACGCGGCCGGAAGATGTCGTCGCCGGGAAGGATCGGCGCGCCGCTCATCGCACAGCGGCCCGACACGCGCGCCCGGCCGGCCACCCACAACTGCTCGCGATAACAGCACTTGGTCGAATCGCGCCAGTCGAGTGTCACGGTCAATGCGCTGGGACGATCGACCACGCGCACGAACGGCCCCCAGCGCGAGGAGCACTTCTCCGTCAGCGTTCTGTGTCTGGCCCAGTCGACCGCTTCGTCGATGACGGGTCGAACACCTGCGGGTAAAGACAGAAGGTCAATTGTGCGCGTCCACGGGTCGACGGCGTTTGCATCTTGCAGCATCTGCGCCTCCTTTCAACAGATACGTTTCCCACGGCTATCCACCCCGACCTGCGCATCGAATGGCATGCGTCGAGGGGAGCAGCAGGTTCACGATATCGCTGTGTGAGGCGACGGACCAGCCCTACAATGGGTTGCGACTCGGTGAAAAAACCTCGCGAACCCTATACTTTGGTTTAGGGTGAACGCGTCCTGCGAGGAGACGCGGCGCTCAGGTTCATGAGCGACGTGACGGCGTGCGCGGCTTGAGCCCGAGCAACTGCGCCTGGCCCACCAGATCCACCACCGATTGCGCGCCCAGCTTGCGCATGACCTGGCCGCGATGCAGCTTCACAGTGATTTCACTCACATGCATCTCGTAGGCGATCTGCTTGTTGAGCAATCCGGCGAGCACGAACTCCAGCACCTCACGCTCTTTGGGCGTCAACGATTCATAGCGGCCGCGCAGTTCGGCCGTGGACGACTCGAACGAGAGACGCTCGGCGTCGCGCCGCAAGGCCTGCGTGACGGCGTCGAGCATTTCCTGCTCGCGCACCGGCTTGGAGAAGAAATCCATCGCGCCCGCTTTCATCGCCTTCACCGACATTTCGAAGTCGGGATAGCCCGTAATGAAGAGGATGGGGATATGCGGCGCTATTTTCGTAATGGACTGCTGAAACGCGAGACCGCTCTCGCCGCGCAGGCGCACGTCGAGAATCAGGCAGCTTGGAATGTTCTCGCGTCGGGCGTCGACGAATTCATGCGGCGAGTTGAACACCTCCACGCGATGACCGACCGAGCGTAGAAGGCTGCCTAGTGATTGTCTGACGTCTTCGTCGTCGTCGATGATATAGACGATTGATGGGGGGAGAGACCCATCGTCACCCGAAGCCGTTTTCGTCGTGGTTGTCATCCGACTCCTCGTTAGCCCACGCCTGGTGTTATAGAAAGCTTACCGGTCAAGCATGACAGGCAGCGCATGCAAGCTCCGCATGTAGCCTGCGCGCCCCTGCTCTCATTGTAACGGCTGCACGAAACCGCGGCCCGCTTTCGCGGCCTGCGGCCCGATGCTTCGTTCGACTCATTTCAGCGCGCTCGCTGCAACGTTGGGTGGCCCACATAACTTATACCAACGTATGGTTATCCCCGTGATTCTTTGGAATTATCCTGAAGAAAGAAAATCTCATAACCCACCGGGTTGCCGCGGTTCGTTCGCGGGGCCTGTCCGAGGGACCGCGTGACTCCTGCCGCTCTTGTGTCCATAGTGGAAGACGACGAATTGGTTCGGGAGGCAATCGCAAATCTTATCCGGTCTATCGGATGGGAAGTGCTGTCGTTCGATTCCGCCGAAGCATTTCTCGATTCAGGCGCCGCGCGCCGCACGCGGTGCCTGATCTCGGACGTCACCATGCCGGGCATGTCCGGCATTGCCATGCATGCGCATATGCTGGCCACCGGCCACGCTCCGCCGACCATCTTCATTACCGGCTACCCTTCCGCGCAGGATGAGACGGTGGCGCTCGCCAACGGCGCGCTCGCGTACCTGCCGAAGCCCGTCGATTCCAACGTAATACTTGCCATCGTCCAGCAGGTAATCGGGCCGCCCTGAAACACGTATCGACACAGTGAACACGTTACGCCATAAAACGTTTGCGTGGCAATCGCCGCAGGGCAAATACAAAGGAACCCTATACATCGGTATAGGGTGCAGACAACCGCTTGGGCTTTAGCGATACCGCAGTAGGATTTCTTCAGTGGACGGCTCCCGCTAGTATGCGCCTAGTGAGAGCACCAGCTTGCCCGCTGCACCGATGGCGCGATCGCCGTCTCCGCCCTCATGGAAAGTCCCGCATCGAACCTTCGCAAAACCAGGCGCGGGCAGCTCAAGCCGGTTTGCGCCTGACTATAAAAGGGTGACCCTGATGGATGCCAATGCGCTTGATCTGTCACGGCTGCAGTTTGCCTTCACGGTAGCCGTTCACATCATCTTTCCGGCGCTCAGCATCGGGCTTGCCAGTTTTCTCGCCGTTCTCGAAGGCTGCTACTTCAAAACGGGCAAGCCGCACTACAAGGTGCTGTGCATGTACTGGGCGAGAATCTTCGCGGTGGGCTTTGGCATGGGGGTGGTGTCGGGCGTGGTGATGGCGTATCAGTTCGGCACCAACTGGTCCGGCTTTGCGCGCTTTGCCGGACCGATCACCGGTCCGCTGCTCACCTACGAAGTCATGACCGCTTTCTTTCTCGAAGCGGGCTTCCTCGGCATCATGCTGTTCGGTTGGGAAAAAGTCGGACCGAAGGCGCATTTCGCTGCGACCCTGCTGGTCGCAACCGGCACGCTGATCTCGACCTTCTGGATTCTCGCGTCCAATAGCTGGATGCAAACGCCACGCGGTTTCTCGATCCAGGACGGCCATGTCGTTCCCGAAAACTGGCTCGCAATCATCTTCAATCCTTCGTTTCCCTACCGCCTCGCGCATATGACGATGGCCGCGTTCATCGTGGCCGCGATGGTTGTCGCCGCGACCGGTGGATGGCATCTGCTGCGCGGCCGACGCGACCCCGAAGTGAAGACCATGTATTCGATGGCGCTGTGGCTGCTGCTGTTTCTCGCGCCCATCCAGGCTTTCGTGGGTGACCAGCACGGTTTGAATACGCGCAAGTATCAGCCTGCCAAGATCGCCGCCATTGAGGGACTGTGGGAAACGGAAAAAGGCGGCACGTCCCTCAATCTGATCGGCTTTCCCGACATGCAGGCTGAAGAAACGCGCTACGCGATCAAGGTGCCGCATCTGGGCAGCCTGATTCTCACGCATAGCTGGGACGGCGAGATTCGCGGCCTCAAGGAATTCCCCAAAGAAGACCGCCCGAATTCTTCGGTGATTTTCTGGACCTTTCGCATCATGGCGGGCCTCGGCATCGCGATGATTCTGCTGGCGTTGCTCGGCGCACTGCTGCGGCGCGGCGGCAAACTGTATGAGTTTCGCCCGTATCAATGGCTCACGGTCATCATGGGACCTGCCGGCGTCGTTTCGCTGATTGCCGGCTGGATTACCACTGAGGTGGGGCGTCAGCCGTGGGTGGTCTATGGCGTGCTGCGCACCAGGGACGCCGTATCGCCGCTGACGGCGCAAAGCGCGGGCGTCTCGCTGCTGATCTTCGTCATGGTCTATTTCCTGGTGTTCGGCACCGGGCTTTACTACATTCTCAAACTGATTTACGCGGGCCCGGGTGTCGCCACGGACGAGACGCCTGTGTTCACACCCGTGGACCCGGCGGACGCCAGCGGCCGTCGTCCGCTCGCTGCCGCGGCCCGGTAGACAACCGCAGGCAACCGCAGACAGCCACAGAAAATCGCAGACCACAACGCACATAACGCTTCATCCACCGAGGAGTGGGACATGGATGTCACCGTGGTATGGGCTTTCATCATCGCCCTTGGCCTCTTTATGTACATCGCGCTCGACGGCTTCGACCTGGGCGTCGGGATGATCTTCCCGTTCTTTCCGGAGAATCACGAACGCGACGTGCTGATGCAAAGCATTGCCCCTGTATGGGACGGCAATGAAACGTGGCTGGTGCTCGGCGGCGCGGCGCTGTTTGCCGCTTTCCCCACGGTCTATTCCGTCGCGTTGTCGGGACTGTATCTGCCGATCATTTTCATGCTGGTGTGTCTGATCTTTCGAGGTGTGTCGTTCGAAGTGCGCGGCAAGGCGAACCGCACGAAGAATCTCTGGAGCCTTTCCTTCATTTGCGGCTCGGCGGGTGCTGCGTTTTTTCAAGGGGTGATTCTGGGCGCCTATCTGCACGGCATTCCCGTCACCAACAGCGTGTTCTCCGGCGATCCTTTTTTCTGGGTCTCGCCTTTCAGTTTCTTTACCGGCATGGGCCTGATGGTGACGTATGCGCTGCAAGGCGCGACCTACCTGGTCATGAAAACGGATGGCGATCTGCAGGAGCGTCTGCGTGCGCTGATCTGGCCGCTCACGCTGGCCTTGCTGGGTTTTGTCGTCGCCGTGAGTATCTGGACGCCGTTGACGGACGCGCAGATAGCGGCACGCTGGTTCGATTCGTCGTTCCGCTACCGGCTTTACCCCATTCCGGTGCTGGTCGCGCTCGCCACGTTTCTGATGTACAACGCGACGCGGCGCAAGCTGGATATCGCGCCCTTCGTGCTGTGCCTCGTGCTCATTCTGCTCGGCTACATTGGTTTGCTCGTCAGCATCTGGCCGTTCGCCATTCCGAACAGCATGACGCTATGGCAAGCCGCCTCGCCGCATTCCAGCCAGGTTTTCGCACTGGTGGGCGCGGTCGTCATCATTCCGGTCATCGTGGTGTATACGACTGCCGGCTACTGGATCTTTCGCGGCAAGGTGCAGCCGGGCAGTTCGTACCATTGAGGGAGTAACGCGTTATGGCCAGTTCGTCGCCTGATTCTGAACTCACGGTCGGCAAGCGCATGATGTGGTTCGTCATACTCTGGCTGGTCGGCTTTGCGGGCACTATGCTGCTCGCCCTGCCGTTTCATTTGCTGGTCGCTGCGGCGATGCATCACTGATGTACGTCACTACAGTGCGTGAACCGCGCATCTTCGCGGAAGCGCGACCGTGGCGTTGCGGTGATGTATGTGACTAGCCCCCTTTGCTTCCTGGCCCTTGCTTTTAGCCCGGTTGTTCGCACGCGTCTCGTATAACGCGTCGTCTCTTACGCGTTGCGTCACACTCACCGCCAACGCAAATTCGCCCGCGCCGCTGCCCTCTTCGGGGCAGTCAGGCGAGCGTCAGCCACTCTGCAGATTTCTTGCCTCACAGGCTGAAGCTGCTGGTATCGCTTTTCCACGGTGACACCGAGTACGAATCCGGCAGTGACACATCTGCGCGGCTCATGCGCCGCCCCGGCATGCTGCGCGTGGTGGCATGCTTGGCACGCCAACGGTGCGGCGTATCGTCCACATGGCGGCGAAACACCGTCGTAAAGTGCGCCTGGGTGCGAAAGCCGACGCTGAAGGCGATATCGGCCACGGTCGAGGTGGTCGTGGCGAGCAAGGTCTGCGCGTGTTCGATACGTCTGCGCAGCACGAACGTGTGCGGCGAGATGCCGGTGGCTGCGCGGAAACGCGCGGCAAAATGCATCGGCGAAAGACCCACGGCCGCGCCCAGTTCAGCCAGCGTCAGACTTTGATCGATTCGCTGGTCGATAAACTCGACCGCCAGCTTCACGCGCCATGCTTCGAGCGGCGACACGGACGACACACGCGCCGGCTTGACGTTCGCACGCGACGCCATGATTTCCAGCACCCGAGCGAGGATGGAAAGCGTAATACCGTCGGCGTACATCGAACTCGTCGAAGTGCGACCATGTACGGTGCGCAGCAACGTTGCCGTCAGCTTGGTGACCACTGAATCGCGCACGTGCAGCGGCGCCGCCGAGAGCAACGCCGTAATGCCCGTCACGTCACCCTGATCGAGCCATTCGGTCAACCAGTGCGACGGCACGTGGATATGCAGAAAATCAGTGGGCGTCTGGAACGCACCGCCAATGGCAAAACCGGACGGCACGACGAGCGCCGCACCACGATCGATGATCCCGTCAAAAAAGGCCTCGCCGTTCGCCGACAGCGTCACCAGAGATTGACGCAGACACAGTGCCACCAGAATCTGTTCCTGCTCGATACGGGCATCCCAACTTCTGGGCGCTTCACTCGCCCACCGCGACACCGAAATCATTTCGGCGCGCACGCGGTCCTCGCCGCTGAAGTGCCAGTTCAAACCCGGCGCGCGCATTGGCTGCTGGGCGCCGGACACAACGGAACTGTCCGATGCGGTTGCCGCAGCCGCGGACTCTGAAAGTGCGGGCCCCGGATGGGCAGCCGCTGATGCTGGTTCGGTATATCGACCAATGACAAGAGACTCTTGCATGGACCCTCCCTCGCTCACCCAATAGCGCCAGTTCGCCTCGCATGTGCGAGGCACGGAACACCTCGCGGGCCGCATTCGCAGAGCGCAGCAGGAACGCGAGGATGTCTCCACACGATAGCGTCCGCGGGATGGGACCGGTAGTCTACGGCGGTATGGGACGGTGCAGCAGAATCTTCCGCATACTATACGAAGGTAGGGGGTCGACGCCGTGGCAACGCAGGCGAGGCATTCATGCGGGTGCCTGAGCGGTGGTTGTTGTGGTAGTGGCGGTGGCGCTGGCGGCATCGGCACGCTCGAAGCTTGCCGCCTGCTTTTGCGCGTCGTAGCGGCACACGATGCGCATGCCCTCCGCCACCTCGCCGCTCAACATCGCCTTGGCGAGCGGATTCTCGACCTGCTGCTGAATCTGCCGGCGCAGTTCGCGCGCGCCGAACTCCGGACGATAGCCTTCGGTTGCGAGGTGCTCGACAATCGAATCGTCGAACACCAGCGCGATATCCTGACTGCTGGCGAGCCGCGCCACGCTTTCCAATTGCAGACGCACGATATGGCGCGTCTCGTCACGGCCCAGCGAGCGGAACAGAATGATGTCGTCGATACGGTTGATGAACTCCGGCCGGAAATGTTGCCGCAGCACGTTCATCACGCCGCCCTGCAACGATACCGGGCCCGCCTGGCTGAGAAACCCGGGACCCGAGCGGCTTTGTCCGGCAATCACGTCCGCGCCCAGATTGCTCGTGGCGATGATGAGCGTATTGCTGAAATCGACCACGCGGCCCTTGCCGTCCGTCAAACGTCCATCGTCGAACACCTGCAGCAGCACGTTATACACATCGGGATGCGCTTTCTCGATCTCGTCGAGCAGGATCACGCTGTATGGCCTGCGGCGCACGCGTTCGGTCAACTGGCCGCCCTCGTCATAGCCCACGTAACCCGGCGGCGCGCCGATCAGGCGAGCCACGGTGTGGCGCTCCATGTATTCGCTCATGTCGAAGCGCAGCATGGCGTCTTCGTCGCCGAACACGACTTCGGCCAGCGCCTTCGCAAGTTCCGTCTTGCCCACCCCCGTTGGCCCGAGAAACAGAAACACGGCCGTGGGCCGACGCCGCGCCTGCAAGCCGGCACGTGAGCGGCGCACCGCGTCGCTGACGGCCACCACCGCCTCGTCCTGGCCGATGACCCGTTGATGCAACCGCGCTTCCATCTCGAGGAGCCGCTGTTTCTCTTCCGCCGTGAGTTGCGCGACCGGGATGCCGGTCAGCTTCGCGACGATCTCCGCCACCTGCGTCACGCTCACGTGCGACGTATTCGTGCCCACGCTCTGCTTCCACGCGTCCGTCGCGTTGTTGAGCGCCTGTTCCTTCGCGCTGATTTCGCCGTCGAGTTCCTGCGCGCGCGCAAACTGCCTGCGCGAGGCTGCGTAGTCCTGTTCGCGACGCAACTGCTTCAGTTCGGCTTCGAGTTCGAGCACCGCGGCGGGTCGCGAGGTCGAGGCCAGATTGACGCGCGCGGCCGCCTGGTCGATCAGGTCAATGGCCTTGTCGGGCAGAAAACGCCCGGAAATATAGCGGTCCGAGAGTTCGGCCGCGCCCACGATCGCATCGTCCTGAATGGTGACCTTGTGATGCGCTTCCAGCTTGTCCCGTAGCCCTCGCAGAATGTTGATGGTCTGTACCACGCTCGGCTCGGGAATCAACACCGGTTGAAAGCGCCGTTCGAGCGCCGCGTCCTTCTCGATGTGCTTTTGATACTCGGCGAGCGTCGTCGCGCCGATCAGGTTGAGTTCACCACGTGCCATCGCCGGCTTGAAGACATTAGCTATATCGAGGCCGCCTTCATTGCCGCCCTGTCCCGCCCCGACGATGGTGTGCACTTCGTCCACGAACAGCACCAGCGAGTCGCGGCTCGCCAGCGCCTCGTCCACGACCTGTTTGACCCGCTCCTCGAATTCGCCGCGATACTTCGCGCCCGCGACGATCGAATTCACATTCAATTCCACGAGCCGCTTGTTACGCAACGACTCGGGCACGTCGCCATTCACCATGCGTTGCGCGAGACCCTCCACCACCGCCGTCTTGCCGACGCCCGGCTCGCCAATCAGGACCGGATTGTTCTTGCGACGGCGCGCCAGCACTTCGACCATCGTCTCGATCTCGCTCGAACGGCCGATCACCGGGTCGAGCGTGCCCTCACGCGCGAGCGCAGTCAGATCGCGGCTGTGTTTGTCGAGTTGCGGCGTGCGTGACGGTGGCCGCGCCGTTGCCGACCTTTCGTCCTGGCCGGACGCGAGCAGCGTCTGCTGCGTCAACGCCTGAGATTTGACGCCCAGCCGCGCGAGCAACTGCCCCGCAAAACTGTCGGGCACTTCCGCGAGACCAATGAGCAGGTGCTCCGCCCCGACATAACTCTGGCGCAGCAGCCGCGACACCACGAAGGCGCGTTCCAGTGCGCTTTTCAGGCGTGGCGACACGCCGAGCCGCTCATTGGCTGGCGGTGCCGCGCGCTCGATCTTTTCCGCGTTCGCGTCGATATAGCCGCGAACCTCAGCCGCCTTCACGCCCAGCGCATCCAGCATGGCCGCCACGTTGGCGTTATCCGCCAGCACATACAGGAGATGCTCCGTATCCACTTCGCGCCGCCCCCATTGCACCGCCACTTCCGCTGCACGCTGCAACAGTTCGCGCGCCAGATCGCTGAAGTGCTGTTCGATGCTGACGGCCTCCGTACCTTCCACGGGCTCGTGCGAACCATCAGGCGGTGGCTGCGTATCGCCCAGTCCGTCCGGAACCTGACCGCGAAACAAAGCCTCCAGCGGCGAGATCGAGCGCTGGTGCCGCGTGATCTGCGCGTAGTGGTAATCGCAGACGTCGAGCACCTGGCGTCTGCCGTTTTGCAGCACCGCCAGCCGTACCGACGCGGGTCGCACCCCGCAGATATCGCAAAGTAAGCGTGCCATTGTCCAGTTGTCTCCGTACAAGAGAAGGCGAGGCGCACCACGCGCCCTCATCAAGTTGAACTCAAGGGGAGAGGCCCGTTTTGCAACGGATGGTTTTTTTGCCCGCTGCCGGCGGCTCGTGCATCGCGATGCGCCTGACCGGTAAGCCTCGCTGAAAAGCTTCGTCCTGCTTATAGCACGCTGTCTGTTTGCCACGTCGAGGCGGGTTTGGATCGAAAAAGCGCATGTCGAATTCGAAACGCACGCGCGCGCAAACGGTATTTCTTCTGTTCGATAAGCCCCGGCGACGCCTGCGCCGTGCGTTCCGGAAATACGCCGCAGCAGGAATCGGTAAAGATGTGCGGTGAGTTGTCAGCGTTGCGCAATCGACAGGACATCGCATGACGTTGCCGATGCCCTGCGCCACCGATACGGGGAACCTCCATGGATAGCATGACCCGTCGTCAGTTCCTCAAGATCTCCGCCACCACCCTGGCGAGTTCGAGCGTCGCGTTGCTGGGCTTCTCGCCGCACAACGCGCTGGCAGAGGTTCGACAGTACAAATTGAGCCGCACGACCGAAATCCGCAACACCTGCACGTACTGCTCGGTGGGATGCGGCGTGCTGATGTACGCGCTGGGCGACAACGCCAAAAACGCCAAGGCGAGCATCATCCACATCGAGGGCGACCCCGATCATCCCGTCAATCGCGGCACCTTATGTCCCAAGGGCGCGAGCCTGCTCGACATCGTGCACAGCAATGCGCGGCTCACCGTGCCCGAGTATCGCGCGCCCGGCTCCAACGAGTGGGTGCAGATTTCGTGGACCGATGCGTTCGATCGCATTGCCAAACTGCTCAAGGCCGATCGCGACGCGAATTTCATTCACAAGACGGACGACGGCAAGACCGTCAACCGTTGGGTGACCACCGGCTTTCTGGCCGCCTCCGCTGCGAGCAACGAGGCGGGGTATCTGACGCACAAAGTGGCGCGCAGCATGGGGATGCTCGCGTTCGACAACCAGGCGCGCGTCTGACACGGCCCGACGGTGGCAGGTCTTGCCCCGACGTTTGGCCGCGGTTCGATGACGAATCACTGGGTCGATATCCGCAACGCGGACGTGATTCTCGTGATGGGCGGGAACGCGGCCGAGGCGCACCCGTGCGGTTTCAAATGGGTGGTCGAAGCGAAGGCAAATCGCGGCGCACGCCTCGTCGTGGTCGATCCACGTTACACGCGCACCGCGTCCGTGGCGGATTACTACGCGCCTATCCGTACCGGCACGGACATCGCGTTTCTGGGCGGCGTGATCAACCATCTGCTGACCACAGGCAAGATTCAACACGAGTACGTGCTGAACTACACCGACTTCAGCTTCATCGTGCGGGAGGACTTCGCGTTCGCCAACGGTCTTTACTCGGGCTACGACGCGGAAAAGCGCACCTACGACAAAACCTCATGGGACTATGAGCGCGGCGCGGATGGCTACGTCAAGACCGATCCCACCCTCGCGCACCCGCGCTGCGTCTATCAGCTCATGAAGCTGCATTACGCGCGCTACACGCCGGAAATGGTCGAGAAGATCTGCGGCACGCCCAAGGAGAAATTCCTCCAGGTGTGCGACATGCTCGCCAGCACGGCCGTGCCGGACCGTGCGGGTACGCTGCTCTATGCGCTTGGGTGGACCCATCATTCCGTTGGCGCGCAGATCATCCGCACCGGCGCGATGGTGCAACTGCTGCTCGGCAACATCGGCATTTCCGGCGGTGGTGTCAATGCCTTGCGCGGGCACTCGAATATCCAGGGGCTCACCGATCTCGGCCTGCTGAGTGAAATGCTGCCCGGCTACATGGTCTTGCCCACGGAGGAAGATCAGGACTACGAGCGCTACATCAAGCGGCACACGCTGGAACCGTTGCGTCCCAACCAGCTTAGCTACTACCAGAACTATCCGGCCTTCTTCGTCAGCATGATGAAGTCGTGGTGGGGCGACGCGGCGACGAAGGAAAACAACTGGGCCTTCGATTACCTGCCCAAATACGACAAGACGTACGACGTGATCCAGAACGTCGAACTGATGACGCAAGGCAAGATGACGGGCTACGTCTGCCAGGGCTTCAACATGATCGCCTCGGCACCGGACAAGGCCAAAGTCTTCGACGGGCTCTGCAAGCTCAAGTGGCTCGTCATCATGGACCCGCTCGCCACCGAAACCTCCGAGTTCTGGAAGAACTTCGGCGACTATCACAACGCCGATCCGGCGAAGATCCAGACGGAAGGGTTCCGCTTGCCGACCACCTGCTTTGCGGAGGAAAACGGCTCGGTGGTGAGTTCGTCACGCGTGCTGCAATGGCACTGGAAAGGCGCCGAACCGCCCGGTGAAGCGCTGGCCGACGCCGAGATCATGTCGAACATCTTCACGCGCATCCGCGAGATGTATCGCACCGAGGGCGGCGCATACGCCGATCCGATTCTCAATCTGACCTGGCCGTATGCCAATCCGGAAAGCCCCACGCCGGAAGAACTCGCAAAGGAGTACAACGGCACGGCGCTCGCCGATCTCGCGGACAACGCGAACAACGGCGGCACCACGCTCAAGGCCGGGCAGCAGCTTTCCGGATTTTCGCAGTTGCGCGACGACGGCAGCACCGCGAGCGGATGCTGGATTTTCTGCGGCGCTTGGACCGAAGAAGGCAACATGATGGCGCGGCGCGATAACAGCGACCCCACCGGCATTGGTCAGTCGCTGGGGTGGGCATGGGCGTGGCCTGAAAACCGCCGCATTCTGTATAACCGCGCGTCCTGCGATATCCACGGCAAACCCTTCGACCCAACCCGCAAGATCATCGAGTGGGATGGCAAAAAATGGACTGGCGCCGATATACCGGACTATAAGGATGACGAATCACCCTCGCTCGATATGGGTCCGTTCATCATGAACCCCGAAGGCGTGGCGCGTTTCTTTGCGCGCGACCAGATGAACGAGGGGCCGTTTCCCGAGCACTACGAGCCCTTCGAAACGCCGCTTGGTTTCAATCCGCTGCACCCGGATCATCCGGATGTGACCAGCAATCCGATTGCCCGGGTCTTTCCATCGGACCGCCTCAACTTCGGCAAGGCAGCGGACTTCCCGCATACCGCGACCACGTATCGCCTCACCGAGCATTTTCACTTCTGGACCAAGCATGCGCGCCTGAACGCGATCATCCAGCCGCAACAGTTCGTCGAGATCAGCGACGAGCTTGCGGCCAGCCTCAACGTGGTGGCCGGCGACACCGTCAAGGTCTCCTCGAAGCGCGGCTACATCATCGCGATCGCGGTCGTCACCAAGCGCATCAGGCCGTTGATCATCGACGGCAAGACCGTGCACACCGTCGGCGTGCCGCTGCATTGGGGCTATAAGGGGCTCGCCAAGCCCGGTTATCTGGCGAATACGCTGACACCCTCCGTGGGCGATGGCAACACGCAGACGCCTGAATTCAAGTCGTTTCTCGTCAAAGTCGAAAAGGTTTGAGGTCTCTTCATGTCAATGCAATCGCTGGACATCCGGCGTCTTTCCGCAACGACCGTTCCGCCTACGGGTGATCGCAGTCCGGTCACGGGGACGGTTGCCAAGCTGATCGACGTCTCCAAATGCATCGGCTGCAAGGCATGTCAGACCGCGTGCATGGAATGGAACGATCTGCGCGACGAGATCGGCGACACCATCGGCGTGTACGACAATCCGCGCGATCTGTCCGAGCATTCGTGGACCGTGATGCGCTTCTCGGAGTACGTCAACCCGAAAGGTGACCTGGAGTGGCTGATCCGTAAAGACGGCTGCATGCATTGCGCCGACCCCGGATGCCTGAAAGCGTGTCCGTCGCCTGGCGCGATCGTGCAGTACACCAATGGGATCGTGGATTTTCACGAGGAAAACTGCATCGGCTGCGGCTATTGCATCGCCGGGTGTCCGTTCAATATTCCGCGTCTTTCAAAGAGCGATCACCGCATGTACAAGTGCACGCTGTGCTCCGACCGCGTTGCCGTCGGACAGGAGCCCGCCTGCGCCAAGACCTGCCCCACCGGCGCGATCATGTTCGGCACCAAGGAAGATATGAAGCAGCAGGCCTCCGACCGCATCAAGGATCTGCAGGACCGGGGCTTCGAGCACGCCGGCCTGTACGACCCTGCTGCGGTGGGCGGCACGCACGTGATGTACGTGCTGCATCACGCGGATCAGCCGTCGCTGTATCACGGTTTGCCGGACAAGCCCCGCATCAATCCGATGGTGACGATCTGGAAAGGCATCGCGAAGCCGCTGGCATTGGCGATCCTCTTCCTCACCGCCATCACCACGTTTTTCCACTACGTGAGGATTGGTCCCAACACCGTGCATCAGGCCGATGAAGACGCGGCCCGTGCCGAGATCGAAGCCGCGAAGGAGGAACAGGATGAGCACCCCCAAGGATAAGGATGACCGTAGACACCTGATCGAGCGCTACAACCCGAACGAACGCACGATTCACTGGATCACGGCGATGAGCTTCGTGATGCTGGCGCTTTCAGGGCTGGCGCTGTTCCACCCGGCTTTGTTCTGGCTCTCGGCGCTGTTTGGCGGCGGCCAGTGGATGCGGATTCTGCACCCGTTCATCGGTCTGGTGATGTTCTCGGCGTTTTCCGGCCTTGCGCTGCGCTACTGGCATCACAACCTGATTGAATGGACCGACATTCAATGGCTCATGCATATCCTCGACATTCTCAACAATCGTGAGGAAGGTGTGCCGGAGGTGGCGCGCTACAACGCGGGGCAAAAGATGCTGTTCTGGACCCTGCTGCCGTGCATGCTCGTGTTGCTCGGCTCGGGCATCGTCATCTGGCGACGCTATTTCTCAGGCTACTTTCCGATCGACGCCATTCGCCTCGCCGCGCTCGCGCATTCCGCGGCGGCGTTCGTGCTGATCACCGCGATCATGGTGCACATCTATGCCGGCATCTGGATTCAGGGCACTTTAGGCGCGATGTTGCATGGCTACGTGACGCCGGGATGGGCCAGGAAGCACCACCCCAGATGGTTCCGCTCGATCGTGAAGTCACGCAAAGTGCAGTGAGACCGCGTGAAAGCGCGGCACGGCATGCCGTACATGCGCTCCGTTCACTGCATGACACGCGCGATTTTTCGCGTTCGAACGCGCACGGGCACGCGCGATACGCCGATGCTATGGTTGGCGTGTGTCATCCAGTGTCACTCATCGTGCAACAGACGGAACATGGAACGCGCCTATCCGTACCGGGGTTATTCGATCAAGGTTCGCGCTGAGCCGCAGATCGAACCCGCCACGCTCAGCGATCCATTTCACGCGCTGGGCTTCGTAAGCGTCGTGGAAATCCTCAGTGCCAAGGGACCGATGGACGCGTTTCCGCGGCTACATCTCACGGAGGCGAATGGTCATGGCTTTCTCACTTGCGATGAGGCGCTCGCGCACGGCTTCACTGCCGGTCAACGCCTCGTAGATGACCTGCGGCAGACCAGTGCCTAGCCTCGTCGTTCAACTAAAGGAGCTGCCATGAAAGTGCCAGGCATGCTGTTCATGATCGCGCTGCTGCCAAGCGCAGCGCCGGCCGAGGCGTATTCCGTCAAAACCTACCAGGCCTCTGGTGGCAGTCGCATCGAAGCGTGCACGCTGGTGAAGCAAAATGCGCTCTCCCAGGCCGGTGAGACCGCGCATGGACGCATGACGAAAATCAGCGCCTGCAAATGCGACATCCAGGGCAGAGCCGGCGTTCCACAGAAGTGGCAATGCCAGGTACAGACAATCCACGCAAAATAGGCCTGATTGCAGGCGATGTCATGGGCAATTGAGCGGCGCTTACACGCCGCCCCCACACCGCACGAGGCCTAAACCCGGCTCGCCAGCGCCGACAACGCCGCCAGCAAACTCTGCGCGTCGTGCTCGCCGGTATACAGATGGTTATTGATGAACAGCGTCGGTGTGCTGTTCACGCCGTTGCGTAGTGCTGCGCTGAAGTCCTCCTGAATGTGCTCGTCGTCATCGCCTTCGAGCGCCGCTTTCAGGTCGCGAGCGGGCAGATCCAGTTCCTCCCAGTATTGCGTGAGCGCCCGATCGTTCAGGACCGCCTGGTTCTCGTACAGGACGTCATGCGCTTCCCAGAACTTGCCGAAGGCATCCGCGGCCTCGGCGAACTCCGCCGCGTGGAGCGCGTGCGCGTGCACGTCGGTGAGTGGAAAATGGCGGAACTCGAAACGCAATTGCGGTCCGAGGGCCTGCTGCACTTCCTTGATCACCGCGTACATCGAGCCGCAATACGGGCATTCAAAATCACCGTATTCCACGAGTGTGACGGGTGCGTCCGCAGGCCCCTGGACGTGATCATGTTTGCCGACTGGTGGAGAAAGCAGGTTCATGGGTCCAACTCCGTGGAAGGATGCAATGGAGCACGCGCTCTTTACACGAGGCGTGGCAAATGAGGAGATCGGGCCGGCAGCGCCAGTGGCGTTGCCGGCCAACCCGTCTTGAACGGTTGCGTGTCCTGTCGAAAAGATTAGGTCAGATCGCCGCATCCGAACAGCTATCCGCTGGGATGGACGGCCTTCGAACACCGCGTGTTTCTTATACTTTTGTATAGGGTGCTGGCCGACCACAGAACCGGATCAGGACTTCGAATCGTCTACCACGTCCACGGCCTGCACGACGATAGCGGTCCGATCCGCAAGCGTGTTGATGCGCGAAAGATAGTGCTGAAAATGCGCGGTCGCGCGGTGTGACGCTACGGCATCGCTATTCAAGTACAGTTCGTCGAGCACGAAGCGGTCACGCTTGTCGACGTCCTGCCACAAGTCATAGCGCAGGTTGCCCGCTTCAGCGCGCGAAGGGGTCGTCATGCCGCGCAGCAGCGTTTCCAGTTCGGCTTCGCTACCCGCTTTGGCTGACAGTATCGCGACGATTTTTACGTTCGAGGTCAATTCGCATCTCCTTCATGATCGACGCCCGCGTGTACGGCCGGGCCTGGGATAACACCTGCGCCGTCCTCGTTGCTCAACATCTTTGCTCAGCGTCTTCGCTCAGCAATCAGGACTGGCAGGAATGTCCGTCATGTTAAGACATCGGATGATGTTGCGCTTGAGCAGCGCGCAAGGGTTCAGACGCACTCCTCGCCAGCAACTGGCGCTCGCCCAGCACCGCGTGCAGTTGCGCCACCACGGCCGCCCCTTCTCCCACGGCGGCCGAGACGCGCTTGACCGAGCCAAAGCGCACGTCGCCAATCGCAAACACGCCGCGTACGCTGGTTTCGAACGGGTGACGCGTATCTTCCTGACCGTTGCGTGCGTCATCGCCGGTCAGTACGAAACCTTTGCCTTCGGTTTTGACACCGCAGTCTCTAAGCCAACGCGTGTTGGGCTCGGCACCCGTGAACAGAAAGAGGTGTCGGACACTCAAGGACAGCGGACCATGCGGGCCATTGCCGCTGACTTCCGCTAAACCGCCAGCATCGTCCGTGAGCGAATTGACGTCGATCTCCGTATGCAGCGTGACATTGGGCAAACGCGTGATGCGGTCGATCAGATATTGCGACATATGCTCCTGGAGACTGTGCCCTCGAATGAGCACATGGACGTGCCGCGCGTGCGACGCTAGATAGACGATTCCCTGTCCCGCGGAATTGCCGCCGCCCACCACGGCCACGTCGAGTCCTCTGCACAGTTTCGCCTCTACCGGCGAGGTGCCGAAGAATACGCCCCGCCCCGTCAAACGTTCGAGGCCCGCTATGCTCGGCTTGACATAAGCGGCGCCGGAGGCAATCACTACCGTGTGCGAGGTAATCCGGCGTTGATCGTCCAGCTCGATCTCGAGCGGTATGCGGTCGCAACACAGCGTGTTGATACGCGTGGGAATGGAGATGTGCACGCCGAATTTCTGTGCCTGCACGAAGGCCCGCCCCGTGAGCGCCTGGCCTGAGATGCCGGCTGGAAAGCCGAGATAATTTTCGATGCGGGCGCTCGTGCCGGCCTGACCGCCGGGTCCCCAACTGTCGAAAATCACGACCGACAGACCCTCCGACGCAGCATATACCGCCGCAGCGAGACCCGCCGGCCCGGCACCGACGATGGCGACGTCGTACACATGCGCGGGGTCCAGATCGGGCAGCCAGCCAAGATGGGTTGCCACCTGGTTCACATCCGGCGCGCGCAGCACGGTGCCATCCGGACAGATGACGATTGGAAAGTCCGCTTCGGTGGCGGAGATGCGCTGAAGCAGCGAAAGGGTCTCGGGATCCTCCCGTGCGTCGATCAGCGAGTACGGATACGAATTGCGCCTCAACAAATCCTGCAGCGAGATCAGGCGCGCTTCCGTGGAGTCGCCAATCAATACCGGGCCGCTGCCGCGTTCGATCAGGCCGGAGCGGCGCAGAATCAAGGCACGCATCACCTTCTCGCCAATCTCGGCTTCCATCACCAGCAGTCTGCGCAAATCTTCGGGTTGCACCACGATAGCGAGACTGTCTTCCACGACGATGCCGTCGCCCAGGCTCGGATGGCCGAACAATTGCGCGATTTCGCCAAGAAACTGCCGGGGGCGATACTCGAATACGCGATGCACACGCCCAACGGCATCGCGCCGCACGACCCGCACGTGACCCTTCAGCATGATGACGAGGCCGGGGCTGGGGCGGCCCATCGTGAACATCACGTCGCCGGCCCGCCACTGCGTCTCTTCACCAAACGCCCGCGTGCGTTCAATCTCACGCTCCGTCAGGAACGGGAACATCTGCTCCTGACGGCTGGAGAGCACGGAAAACGCACCGTCTGATTCCACAGGATTGACGAAATGAAGCTCAGGATTACTGATTTCATCAGCGCGCAGGTCGGCGTGTACCCACGTCGACTCTGCGGGCGTGGGATTGTCCGCCTGACGCGGCAAACCATCGGCGGAGTTACCGTCACTATCCATAGCGTGTCTCTTGAGAAAAACATTGCACGAAATTTTTCAACGGGTAGCGACGGCACGCCGTGGCCTTCCCGACCTAAACAAACGGATCAGGTGGGCATATCCGAGAACTGCGGCACGTCGAGATGTTTGGTCCAGACGAGACGCCGTTTAGTGAACATTTCCAGTACCGGCGTGATGCCAGCGGGATTGTCCAGGCTGCCAATGGTGACAAACACCGTACCGGGAAAGCTTTCGAGGTCCGTCGAAAACAGCCGCGCGCCGCACTCCGGACAGAAGTTCCGGTCGAGCCCTTTGCCGGATTCGGCCACGTAATGAAACGCCTTCGGATGGCCGCTCAGCAGCGTGAAATCGTCTTCTGGAATGCCGAAGAAGGTGGCCATCGCACCACCCGACGACTTCTGGCAATCCTTGCAATAACAATCCGCGATGAAGGTGGGATCGGTATTGAACTCGAACTTGACCGCGCCACAGGCGCACTGACCAGTGTGTTTCTTTGCCATGATTGCTGGACCCGTAAGAAGTGAACGGGGGATGTGCAACGCTCGGCATGCTGCACGGCCCCGCCCAACTGATGTGACGAAAACGTTAGTGGAATTCGCGCGATCGTGTACGCGCCGGTGCGTACCGGCAAAGCGTGCCAGGCGGCAAAAGGCCGGAAAGTGCCGGGTACGTTACCCGGCACGATCAGCACGCACGGGCAGGCATCAAAGATCGAACTTCATCACGGCCCTGCCGACGATCTCTCCAACCCGCAGCCGGTTGATATAGTCATTGAGTTCGTCGAACGCGAAGGTCTTGACCGTGTGGCGAATCTTGTTCTCCGCCGCGAGCGCCATGACTTCCGTCAGATCGGTGTTGTTGCCCCAGAACGAGCCATGCAGCGTTTGCTCGCGGGACACGCGGGGAAACAGCGGAATGTCGATGCGATCGCCCACCAGTCCCACGTCGACGTAATGCCCGCTGATGGACAGCAGGCTCATGGCGAGCTGGATCATCTCGGGCGCGCCGGCACAATCAATGGCGGCATCGAGGTCCTTTCTGCCGGTGGCCGCATTGAGTTCCGCGGCGATATCCGCTGAAGACTTGCCCTTGATATTGATGACGTAGTCGGCACCGTACTCCTTTGCGATGGCGAGCTTCTCCGGATTGCGTGCGAGCGCCACGACGCGTGCGCCCGCGCCGAGAATCCGCGCGTATTGCACGGCGTAGCTGCCCAGACCGCCAACCCCGAAGACGCCCACCAGCCGGTCGGGACCCAGCGCGCCCGCATCGCGCAGCTTCTTGAGGCCGCGATACGGTGTCAGCCCCGCATCCGTGAGCGGCGCGAGCGTTTCGAACGGCAGACGTTCGTCCACCTTGATCAGATAGCGGGCCGGCACCGGCAGGAACTCGGCAAAACCACCCACGGGTCCAAAGCCCGGCCAACGCACGTTGGGACAAATGTGCGTGTTGCCAATCTGGCAATGGCGGCATATGCCATCGCCCCAGCCAGGTGCGACCACGACGTGCTGGCCCTCCTTGAAGCCGGCTGCCGCGGGCACGATGTCGCCGATCTGGTGGATGACGCCGGTGATTTCATGGCCTAGCGTGATGGGTGTCGGGATATCGGCGTATTTGCGGAAATAACCGTCGATGAGTTGCACATCGGAGCGGCACATTCCGCACGCCTTCACCTGAACGAGAATTTCATCGGGCTTGATGTCTGGCACCGGAATATCCTCGAGGACGAGCGGTTGCCCATATTCATGCATGCGCGCTGCTTTCATAGGTGTGTCCTTTCCTGTGTTCGAGTGAAACCAACCATTGGGATTTCAAAACCGCCCTCGCTCTTGTTTAGGTATCCTTTTTATGTAGCGCGTGATATTTCTCTGATCACGATTTTCTTATTGATCGAGCGCCGCGATGGCCGCCATCGCCACCTCGATATCCTGTTCGACGGTGCCCGCGCTGGTGCCCACGGCACCGATGATGCTGCCGCTCGCGAAGACCGGAATGCCGCCACCGAAAATCACCACCTTGCCCGCATTGCTTTCCTGAATGCCAAACAGCGGTTTGCCCGATTGCGAGAGGGTCGCGAGATCGGCGGTTGCGGTGTCGAAGATTCTGGATGTGGCCGCCTTGTCGATGGCGAGGTCGATACTGCCGATCAGCGCACCATCCTGGCGAGAAAACGCAATCAGATGACCCCCCGCATCCACTACGGCGATGTTGTACGCAATGCCGAGGCTCGTGGCTTTCGCTTCTCCGGCAGACACCATGCGTTTGGCGTCATCGAGCGTGAGGGTTTGATAGGTTCGTGGCATCGCGTTCTCTCCGAAATCAAAATGGAACCAAGCTAATGGATTGCAAGAAATCGCGAGCGGTGCGCGTGGGGGTGTGCAAGGCGTGGGATCTGGCAAGGCAACGCAAAGCGCGCGGCGAGCCTGGAACGCGCACGCACTGTGGGAGAGCAACGCAAGGAACGGAAAAGGCTTTGGACTGCAGCGGCGCACGAACCCGGCTATGATGTCAGCCGGCAATCATCCTTCCAACCCATGCCCGGAGAATGTCCGCATGATTCATGTTTTCGCCCACATCACCGCCAAACCCGGCCAGCGTCCGGCCATTCTCGAACTGTTCAGGAAGAACCTGCCGGCCGTGCTGGCGGAAGCGGGTTGCATCAGCTACGACGCCGTCGTGGATGTGCCCGAGTTCGGTGGCTTCCAGGCGCCGCTAGGCGACGATACGTTTGCAGTGGTGGAACGCTGGGAAAGCGTCGAAGCCTTGCGCGCGCACGCCGTCTCGACGCATATGGCCGAATACGCGCGCAATACCGGTCCGTTCATCGCGCAGCGCGCTATTCACGTACTGCACGCGGCCTGAGTATCCGGGTCGACCACGCGTCAACCACGGTTCGACTGAAACGAGCCGTGCGTCGCAAGATCAGGCGCGTGGCTTCTGGATATACGCGTCGAACGCCTGCTTGTAGTCCGGATGCCAGCGCGAAAGCGGCGGCCGGTTTTCGACGATGTCGCCCGCCGCCCACAGAATGCGTCGTTCATCCAGCGAGCGCGGCACGTCGTTGTCGGGACAGAGAATATAGAAGTCGTTGGCGTCGAGCCGCTCCATCATGAAGTCGACGGTCTGCTCCGGTGTCCAGGCAGCAGCCGGCTTTTCGGTGCGACCATGTGCGGCCAGACTGGTGAAGACGAATCCGGGGATCAGCAGGTGGGCGCTGATCTGGCAATCCGCTGTGTTGCGCAGTTCATGCTGCAACGCCTCGGTAAACGCTTTGAGGCCCGCCTTGGACACGTTATAGGCCGGGTCGCCTGGCGGTGTGGTGATGCCCTGCTTGGAACCGGTGTTGATGACGAGCCCTGGACGGCCGCGCGCAATCATGCCGGGCACGAAGATCTGCGAGCCATGAATGGCACCCCACAGATTGACCGCCAGCACACGCTCCCAGTTCGCCTCTGGGCCGAACACATTACTGCCCGGCTGAATCCCGGCGTTGTTCATCAGGATGTCGGCGCCGCCGAAGCGTTCCTGCACCGCCGCTTCGAGACGGCGCAGATCGTCGACACGGCTGACGTCGGTCTCGAAGGTCATCACTTCGCTCGCCCCGCCGGCCGGCCCGCTCTCGATCGCCTCCACCGCGCGCGCGAGACGCTCGGCGCCTAGATCCGCAATGCAGACACGCAGTCCGAGGTCCGCGAAGCGTCTGGCGGCAGCGAGGCCGATCCCGGCAGCACCGCCGGTAATGACCGCAACCGATCCTGGCGTGAAAGCAGCATGTGTCATCTGTAGCCCTTGCTGGTTCGTTGAGGCGGAACGCCGCCGTTATCCGGCGGCCTGAATCGAGGCAAATGGTTGAATCGAATGGCTGGATCGAAGGGATGAGTCAAATGTTGGGCAAACGAGCCCGTCATGCCCACTCTCCGTTCATGTTAACCCTTTTGCAGCGCACCGTTCTGCCTGACCGGCACATCTTTACGATGCACTCAATACACGGCCTGCGGCCACATAGCCTCACGAAAATACCCGCGCCGATCAAAGTGGGTAAGATGAACGTGCCGCAATGTCCCTGCCCGGGGCATTTCGCAAACTGCGGCCAGCGCTGTGGCCAAGATTGTGGCCAAAGTTGTGGCCAAGATTGCGGCCAACGTTGCGGCTAGCCTCGCCCATACGACCCCGCCAGTCCCTGTAGCACGGAGCCCAGCAATGATGAATCTCAGTGCATTGGATCTCTCGCGTCTGCAATTCGCGTTCACCGTCTCGTTTCATATCATCTTCCCGGCCATGAGCATTGGCCTTGCCAGCTTCATTGCCGTGCTCGAAGCGGCGTGGCTCAAAACCGGGAAGCCGCACTACAAGACGCTGTGCCTGTTCTGGTCGAAGATCTTCGCGGTCGGCTTCGGCATGGGCGTGGTGTCGGGCGTCGTGATGGCTTATCAGTTCGGCACCAACTGGGCGGGCTTTTCGAAGTTCGCGGGGCCCATCACCGGGCCGCTGCTCACCTACGAAGTCATGACCGCGTTCTTTCTCGAAGCGGGCTTTCTCGGCATCATGCTGTTCGGCTGGGATCGGGTGGGACGGCGCGCGCATTTCGGCGCCACGCTGCTGGTCGCCATCGGCACGCTGATTTCGACCTTCTGGATTCTCGCCTCCAATAGCTGGATGCAAACCCCGCAGGGCTTCTCGATCGAAAACGGCCATGTGGTCCCGCTCGACTGGTTCGCGATCATCTTCAATCCGTCGTTTCCGTACCGGCTCGCGCATATGGCGATTGCCGCATTCATCGTCGGCGCGCTGGTGGTGGCAGCAACGGGCGCGTGGCATCTGCTGCATGGCCGGCGCGATCCGGCCGTCAAAACCATGTTTTCGATGGCGCTCTGGCTGTTGCTCGTGCTCGCGCCCGTGCAGGCCGTGGTGGGCGATCAGCACGGCCTGAACACGCGCAAATATCAGCCCGCCAAGATCGCGGCCATCGAAGGACTGTGGGAGACCGAGAAAGGCGGCACGTCGCTCAACCTGATCGGCTTTCCCGACATGCAGGCCGAAGAGACGCGCTACGCCATCAAGATTCCGCATCTGGGCAGTGTCATCCTGACTCACACCTGGACTGGCGAGATTCGCGGCCTGAAAGATTTTCCGAAAGACGACCGGCCCAATTCGTCGATCATCTTCTGGACCTTTCGCATCATGGCGGGCCTCGGCATGCTTATGATCCTGCTCGCGCTGATCGGTCTCATCCTGCGCAGACACGACAGAATCTATGAGAGCCGCCTGTACCAGCGCGCCATGCTGGCGATGGGCCCAGCCGGCTTCATCACGTTGCTCGCCGGCTGGATCACTACCGAGGCGGGCCGCCAGCCGTGGGTCGTCTACAACGTGTTGCGCACCGCGCAGGCCGTGTCGCCTGTCACGCAACAGGACGTGGGCGTCTCGCTGATGATCTTCGTGGTCGTCTACTTCCTGGTGTTCTGCACCGGCATCTATTACATCCTCAAACTGATGCGGCTCGGTCCGCCGCTCGACGACCTTGCCCCTCCCGTGCCCAGCGGCAACGTGAACAGCAGTGGCCGCCGCCCGCTTGCGGCGGTCGAATAATCCGGCACTGCCTGCGCCAACTCATCTGAATCGGAGCACCGTATGGATGTCACGATAATCTGGGCTGCAATCATCGCGCTGGGGCTGTTCATGTATGTCGCACTGGACGGTTTCGATCTGGGCGTGGGCCTGATCTTTCCGTTCTTTCCCGAGGAAGACGAACGCGACATCATGATCAACACCATCGCGCCGATCTGGGACGGCAACGAAACCTGGCTGGTACTGGGGGGCGCCGCGCTGTTTGCCGCGTTTCCCGAGGTCTATTCGATCGTGTTGTCCGCGCTTTATCTGCCCATCGTCACGATGCTCGTATGCCTGATTTTTCGCGGCGTGTCGTTCGAAATCCGCGAGAAGGCGACGCGCACGAAAAACCTCTGGAATCTGGCCTTCGTGGCAGGCTCGGCGGGCGCCGCATTTTTTCAGGGCGTGATTCTGGGTGCCTATTTGCAGGGTATTCCGGTAGCCGACGGCGTGTTCGCCGGACCTTCGTTCTTCTGGCTCACGCCCTTCAGTCTGCTGAGCGGCTTCGGCTTGATGGCGACCTATGCCCTGCTCGGCGCCTGCTGGCTTGCCATGAAAACCGACGGCGATTTCCAGCAGCGCCTGCACGCACTGATTCGTCCACTCACGCTGGTGCTGCTTGCCTTCATGGTGGTCGTCTCGATCTGGACGCCCCTGACGGATGCCAAGATCGCCGCGCGCTGGTTCGCTTCAGGGCTGCTGTACCGGCTCATCCCCGTGCCGTTTCTGGTGATCGTCACCGCACTCTTCATGCTGCGCGCAGTCAGACGCCGCTATGACACGACGCCGTTTCTGCTCGCGCTGCTGCTGGTGCTGCTCGGTTATATCGGACTGCTGGTGAGCATCTGGCCGTATGCGATTCCAAACGTGATCACGCTCGACGAAGCCGCTGCGCCGCGCTCGAGCCAGCTTTTCACGCTGGTCGGCGCTGTGATCATTCTTCCGATCATTCTGATCTATACGACCGTGGGCTACCGGGTGTTCAGAGGTAAAGCCGTAGCGGGCGCGAAATATCACTGAGACTGTTGGTAGCGGATTGCGCGAGCAGCCAAGCCAGGAGTTGTGTCAGGAGTTGAGCCATGCGATTCACGAGACTGTTGACGATGCTAAGACCCCACCCCGCCGTGGCGATGGCGGCGAGCCCGCAGGAAAGCGCGCCTGCGGGACGCCACCGCGTGCTGTGGTTCATCGCGCTGTGGTGCGCCGGCGTGATGGGCGCAGTCCTGCTGGCGCTGCCGTTTCGACTGCTGATGGATGCCTGCATGCAATGACGGCGCCACGCAACCAACGCCGCGGTTCGCGGTGCTTCGCTTACACCCGTGCGAGGTATTGATGCACGGCCTGAATCGCTGCCGCGCCTTCGCCCACCGCAGCCGCCACGCGCTTGACCGAGCCGTACCGCACGTCGCCGGTACAGAAAATGCCCGGCCGGCTGGTCTCCAGATCATGCGGCGGACGCTCCGCGGTCCACGCCTCGCCGGTATCGGCGCCCGTCAGCACGAAGCCGTCCTTGTCGAGCGCGACGCACTCGCCGAGCCAGCGCGTATTCGGCTCGGCGCCGAGAAACAGGAACACGTGACGCACGGGCTGATATTCGATCTCGCCCTGCCGGTCCCAGCGGATGCCTTCGAGCCGCGCCTCGCCGCATAGTTCGATGATGCGCGTACGCGTATGCAGCGTGATGTTGGCCGCGGCGTCGATGCGCCTGATCAGATACGCCGACATGCTCGCGCTGAGGCCGTCGCCGCGCACCACGACGTGCACCCGCCGCGCAAACCGCGCGAGAAAGACCGCGGCCTGACCCGCCGAATTGCCGCCACCCACCACGATCAATTCTTCGTCGTTGCAGAAGCCGCCTTCCATGAAGGTTGCGCTGTAGTAGATGCCGCGTCCTTCGAAATGCTCGAGGCGCACGAGGTCCGGCTTGCGATAACGTGCCCCCGTTGCGATCACGACGGCGCGCGCGAACACATCCTCGTCATGGTCGAGGCCGATGTGAAACGGCTCGCTTTCCTTGCAGTCGATGCTCAGCGCCTCGATGGGCACGCCCACTTCCGCGCCGAACTTGCGGCACTGCGACAGGCCACGGCCGGCGAGCGCCTGACCCGAGATGCCGGTGGGAAAGCCAAAGTAGTTCTCGATCTTCGAACTGGTGCCGGCCTGGCCGCCCGGTGCCTTGGCATCCAGCACGGCCACCTTCAGCCCTTCGGAGGCGGCGTACACCGCTGCCGCCAGACCGGCGGGCCCGGCGCCCACCACCACGAGATCGAAGTGTTCGCCATCCAGGCGGTCGGGGCTGAGGCCGATTGCGTCCGCCACGGCGCGATGACTCGGCCGCGTCAGCACCGCGCCCTGCACGGTGACCACCACCGGCAGATCGGCTTCGGTCACGCCGTAGCGTTCGAGCAGTTGCGGCGCCTCGGCGTGCTCGACGATGTCGAAGTAAGCGGAAGGCTGACCATTGCGGCTGAGAAAATGGCGCAGGCGCAGCGTGGGCGCCGAGGACGTGCTGCCAATCACCATCAGGCCGACCTGCTGGCCCTGGATGAACGCGACCCGGCGCAGAATGTACGCGCGCATGATGGTCTCGCTCAACTCGGCCTCGGCGATCACGAGCGCATGCAGCGAGTCCTCGTCGATGACGATCACCTCGCATTCTTCCAGCGCGCGCGTGGTGGCGACCGCCGCGCGCCCGGCGAGCGTGCCGACCTCGCCCGTGAAACTGCCGGGTCCATGAATGCCCAACGGCTGCGGCCCTTGCACCGATGAACGGGTTGCCGCAATCGTGCCGGACAGAATAGCGTACATGCCGGTGTGGCGGTCGCCTTCGGAATAGAGAATGTCGCCGGCCTGGAGCTTGCGGCGCTCGCCGTAGCGCTCCAGGATGGCGAGCTGCTGTTCGCCCAGCGTGGGGTAGATCTGGTGGTAGCGGCTGCCGCCGGACGACAGCTCACTGCCCTTGCCTGACGTGTCTTGGTTCATGGCGGATTCCATCGAGTCAACAGGGGAATCGTCGAGGTGGAACGGCTGCATCCACGGTGGCTATGATAGCGCCACTGGCGAGGGGGTCAGCCTGGTGGACTTCAGTTTGTCCGGCTTCAGTTTGTCCGGCTTCAGTTTGTTCGGCTTCACTTCCTTCGACTGCGCAGCCCGCCATTTCGACGCCATCCACGCATTTCAATACCACGGAGTCCGAATCAATCGAATTCCATGCCGCCGTTGTCGCGTAGTTCGCGCAGGCGGCGGATCTGTTCGGGCAGAATGCGCCCGAGCGACAAAGGCGGCAGCGCGTCCACGGCGAAGAAACCCTCGGCGTCGGTTTCCACGCCAAAGATGTCCGCTCGCCTGTCTTCGATGTTGCCTTCGATGTTTTCTCCGCTACCGTCCCCGCCGGCAGCGAGCTTGCCGAGAAACACCAGCTTCCAGATGTTGAAAACCGAGGGCGGATGCGCATGCCTCGGCATGTCCCAGATGGCCAGCAGGCGCTCGATGGTCACCGTGTAGCCGCTTTCTTCGCGCACTTCGCGCATGGCGTTTTCCGCGGGCGTGGCGCCGATATCCGCCCATCCACCTGGCAGCGACCAGCGGCCATCGGCGGCCTCGCGCACCAGCAACACGCGCCCGGCCGCGTCGAAGACCGCGCAGCGCACGTCGAGCTTCGGATTGGCGTAGCCCACTTCGTGGGCGAACAGCGCTGCGACCTGTTCGGTGCGCAGATTCGCGAGGTCGGCGAGTTGCGCCTGCGCGATCGCTTCAAGCTCCTCGTAGCGCTCCTTGTCGAAGGCGCCCGTGGTGTAATGCAGGCCCGTTTGCGCGATCGCTAGCAGGCGTCGCGCCTGTTCGAGCCGTCGTTGGGTGAGGTCAGCAGGTTCTAGCATGGGTCCCTTGCGGCACGCAATTAGCAAAAAGACAGAACCCTACTGTAAACCAATCGCCCGTCACTCAGGCGCGCGTGGCGGTCATACTTCGCCGCCAGCCCAGCCGGCATTGAGTGCGAGCGACACCAGCCCGACCACGACGAGGCTGACCGCCCAGATCGCATCCAGATTGAACCAGCTCCGCGAGACGAATTTGAGGCCCAGGTAGCGATACACCAGCCATGCCAGCAGGCCACCGGCCCCGAGCATGGCGGCGGCGTGCACCATGGCGACCAGCAGCGCCATGCCCAGATCCGCGGCGATCAGGGATTGCGCGGCGCGATGGCCGCGATCCATGTCGTAAGCGCTGCACAGCCCAAGGTAGAGCGGCACGAGCATGAGTCCGGCGCCGTGCGCAATAGCCACCGCGAACGACCACAGCGTGAGCCGTGATGGCGGAATGCGCGCGAGCACTCGGGGATGACGCCGGCGGATCAACAGAAAAACACCGAAGCCGATGATGAGCACGCTCGCGGCCAGTTGAATCTCGCGACGCCAGGCCAGCACCACGGCCAGCATCGCGAACGGCAGCATCACCACGAACATGGCCAGCACGTGGCCCGCTGCGAGACAGGCGAGCGAGCGCAGCAGCGCGCCTTCGCGCCGCTGCAACAGGCCGTTGGAGACGGCGAGCGGCCAGCCCATTGCCGGATTGAGCCCGTGATAGAGCCCGCTGGCGAGGATCGCCAGCCACAGGCCGGTTTGCGACCAGGCGCTGCTGCTCAAACGCCCACCGATGGATAGCAGAACGAATCAGTCGAGCAGTCCCCGCCTTCGAGGCGGATCTGATGCGCGCGGTAGCCAGCGGGAAAGGTCACCCAGTAATCCTCGGCAAGCGCCAGACCGCCCGTGGGGTTGGCGTGCGCCATCACCTGGCCGCCGGGCACGCCGCCCGGATAGAACTGGTCGTCCCACGTCGAGTAGAGCGAATTGGTCCAGTAGACGCGCTTGCCGTCGCGGCTGATCTCGACCATCTGCGGGCCGCCTGCAAACGTCTGGCCATTGGGATGCGGCGTGCGCCGCGCGATGCCGCCAATGTGCACCGAGCCGGTGAACTTCGGCTTGCGCGGGTCGGTTACGTCGTACTGGCGCATCTCGCCGGTGCCGTAGCAGGCGACGTACAGGAATTTGTCGTCGATGGAGAGATCAATGTCGGTGACGAGCGGCGGCACCGCGCCGAAACCTTGCAGCAACGGCGGCAATTGTTCCGTGCTGGCCGGCTCTGGCGGAATCGTGGCGGTCTTTTCGATGTGAAACTTGCCGTCCTCGCGCCACCAGGTCCAGATCGAGCCCTCCAGGTTGGTGGTATCGACCACCACGCCGAGAAAACCGTATTCCCGTGAAGGATCGTGTGCGGGCCTGATTTCCAGCGCCATCTGATGATTCGCACCGAGGTCGATGGTCTGCACGTTGCGCCGCCCACGCAGGTCCCAGAAGTGAACGCGGTGGCCGTATTTGTTGGCGAGCAGGTCCTCCGGAACGACACCGTTCTCGACCTGCGACGGCCGGCCCCACTCGCTCGACACCATGTAGTCGCGCGGCAGGTTCCACCAGAAATCGTAGTGCTTGTCCTGCACGCCACGTTCGATCTCATAGCGGCCGATCACATCGAACGTTTCGCAGTCCATGATAAAAATGCCGGCGGGACCGTCCATGCCATCTTTGCCCGCACCGCCAATCGTGCTGACGTAAATGCCCTCCGGTCCACAATGCACGGTATGCGGCCGCGAATAGCCGGTCTTGCGAAACACTTCCTCGGGTTCGATGATCTTGTGAATCTTTGCCTGGGTGGGATGAGGATGCGTATCCACGATATAGATGCGCGAGGACCGCAGGCCGGGAATGATCAGATAGCGCCGCTGCAAAAACGCGTGCCCCGTCAACGGCGAGAGCGACGACGAACAGGCATTCCAGCCGAAGTGATGCAGCTCGTCGCCCTTGTTCGGCATCGTCACCGTATGCACGATCTGGCTGTAGGTGGGCGAGCCGGGCTTGACGTCGATAACAGCGAGCGCGTCGGGCTGCGAGAAATCGCCGCTCAGGAGCGCGGTGTAGGCGTACTCTTCGGCCGGCGCTTCCTTGGCGAGTTGCGGTGAGGCGTGAAAGGTGGGATCTGGGCGCATACCCATGACGGCAGTCTCCTCTATCGAGTGTCCAGTGTGCAGATCGAGTGTGTAGAACTAGATGTAGTCCACCGCGACGCAGAGAGCAACTGAAACTTGCCACGCCGGTGCAAGCCTTGCGTAATGACGCCCCATTTTTCCTGTTTGAACGCCGGGTACGTCAACGTAGCGGATAAGCCGACCACTTTTCCGCGCGCTGCGCTGCTAATTCTCTACTCATTTAGCGTCTCTACGATGGCATCCATCGAATCACAGACAAGGGGATACCATCATGAAGCTCTCGAGAATCTCACGCCTCGCCGTGCCACTGGCGCTGGTCGCCGTTGCCTTGACCGGCTGTGCGGTGATGCCGCCCACCGGCCCGACCGTGGTTGCGCTGCCGCCCAATGGCAAGCCGCTCAACCAGTTCCAGCAGGAGGACTATGCCTGCCGCGATTACGCGTTCCGCTCCGATGACGCCGGCCAGGCGTCGCAGAGCGCGCTGCAAGGCGGCGTCGGCAGCACGGCGATCGGCACGCTCGGTGGCGCCGCGGCGGGCGCGCTGCTGGGCGCGGCCGGCGGCAATGCCGGGGTAGGCGCGGCAATTGGCGCGGGTGCCGGCATGTTGCTGGGCGGCGCCGTGGGTACGCACAACGTGCAGGACTCGTCGGACAGTTTGCAGGCGCGCTACGACGCCTCGTACGCGCAATGTATGGCGTCGAAGGGCAACACCATTTCAGCGCCACCGCCCGGTGTCTACAGCACAATGCCGGCCTACGCGCCGCCGCCTGTGATGGTCGCGCCGCCACCGATGGTGTACGGCACGCCGGGATACTGGGCGTATTGAGTGGCGGGCCATCGGCTTTCGGTTTCCGCTCCCAGTTCTCAGCTTTCAGCTTTTCAGCGCACCAAACGCAAACTGGCGGCACACAGTGCCGCCAGTCGCGTAAAACAAGGCAAGGCCGACGCCTTAATCCATCTTGTGCGGCTTGGTGGCCTTTTCGAGCTTGTTGTACTCGAACTCCGGCACGTCCTTGAGGGCCTGCTTGGTCGCGCCCGCCAGATAGAGGTTGCCGTCGCGAATCGTGAAATGGTCCACCGGAATGGCCACGTAGTGGATGCCCATGCCGAGGAATCCGCCCACGGAAAGCACGGCGTAAGTCGCCTTGCGATCGGGCGCGATGATCACGTCGTAGATGCTGCCCACCTTGTCATTCGTATCGTTGTAAACCGGTTCGTTCACCAGCGCCCTGCGCACGCTCCAGCCGTGCAGCAGGCCATTGGTTTCTTCGACTGAGCCGCCGAGCGGCTGCACGCCGGCAATCTGTGCCATCGCAGCAGGCAACGCGCACGAAAACAGCAGCGCGCCCGCGCAGATTTGTGCCTTCATTTTCATCATCAGATCAGTACCGTCGCCGGACGGCTCCATGTGACATAGGTGGAGTATCGAGTAGCACGGCGCGTGCCCGAGACGCTTCAGCGCAAGCCGGGTATCGCGGTTAAGATGCAGACGTGTGGTGCTTCGAGCGGCGCTGGGTGGATCACCACGGCCGTGAGCGGCCTGCCGCGCTGCATCCCCTAACCCGCATCCCAGGCGCCGCGTAACGCGGTAGCGACTTACATTCATGCCCGTGCGCAACCAATCGTCCCCTTCCGCCGTGCCGGCGCTCGAATGTCGCGGCCTGAGCAAAGCCTACGGTGCGTCGCGCATCGTGCTTGCGGGCCTAGATTTCACGCTGGCGCGCGGCGAATTCGTCGCCGTGATGGGCGATTCCGGCGTGGGCAAGTCCACGCTGCTGAATCTGATCGCGGGCCTCGACCGCGCGGATAGCGGCGACGTGCTGATCGACGGCGAGCCGATCAACGGACTCGACGACGATGCGGCCACGCGGCTGCGTCGGCAGAAACTGGGTTTTGTGTTTCAGGCGTTTCACGTACTACCGCATTTGACGCTCGCGCAAAACGTCGCGCTGCCGTTGCTGCTGAACGATTTGCCACTCGGTCAGGCGGCGGAGATGCTCGCGGCGGTGGGTCTCGCGGGACGCGATGCCGATCTGCCGCGTCAGTTATCCGGCGGCGAGTTGCAGCGGGTGGCGATTGCCCGCGCGCTGGTGCATCGGCCCCGTCTGATCCTCGCTGACGAACCCACCGGCAATCTCGACCCCGACACCGCCCATGACGTGCTCACGCTGTTCCGCGCGCAAGCCCGTTCGAACCACGCGGCCACGATGATGGTGACGCATTCGGAAGCCGCGGCGGCCTTCGCGGATCGTGTGCTGGTGTTGCGCGGCGGTCATCTGCATGCGGGCACGCTGTCCGCGCAGCACAGCACCGCTGCACCCCAGGCTTCGCCGCATGCTTAAGCGCGCCACCGGCACGTCCACTGCCGCATCCGGCATGCGGCGGCTCGCGCGCTGGCTGCTCAGCGCCGAATGGCGCAGTCAGCCTGGCCGCGCGCTGGTGGCAATCGTCACCATTGCGCTGGGCGTCGCGCTCGGTTATTCCGTACAACTGATCAATAGCGCGGCGTTCAACGAATTCTCCGCCGCGGCGCGCAGTCTCTCCGGCGAGGCCGACCTGGAAATCCGCGGTGCGCAATCCCTGTTCGACGAGGCGTGGTATCCGCGCCTCGCGGCACAGCCCGGCGTCGCGCTCGCCAGCCCCGTGCTCGAACTGGATGCCACCGTGCCGGGCCAGAACGCGCCGCTCAAGGTATTGGGCATTGATGTGTTCAAGGCCGCCCAGATCGCGCCGGACCTGGTCGGTGTGCCTGCGGCCGGGCATCCACTGGACACCCTCGCCGACGACACGATCTTTCTGTCACCCGCCGCGCAGCAGTGGCTCAAGGCTGCGCCCGGTCAACGGGTGGCGCTGCAAAGCGGCACCTCCGACGTAAATCTGCGGGTGGCTGGAGGACTCGTCAGAACGCTGCCCGGTCAGCGCATTGCGGTGATGGATATCGCCGCCGCGCAGTGGCATTTCGCGCGGCTCGGCAAACTGTCACGCGTGGATCTGGAGTTGCAGCGCGGGATAGACCGCAACCGGTTCAAGCGGGATTTACAGGCGCGCCTCGGCACGCAACTCGTGGTGTTCGAAGCGGGCGATGTGGATAGCCGCACCAGCCGTCTGTCGCGCGCGTATCGCATCAACATGAACGTGCTGGCGCTGGTGGCGCTCTTCACCGGCGCCTTTCTGGTGTTTTCGACCCAGGTGCTGAGCGTCGTGCGACGCCGCTCGCAACTCGCCATGCTGCGCGTGTTAGGACTCACGCGCGGCCAGTTGCTGCGGCAGATCCTGATGGAAGGCGCGCTGCTCGGCGTGCTGGGATCCATTGCCGGACTCGCGCTCGGCTATGCGATTGCCAGCGCCGCGCTGCGCTTCTTTGGCAGCGATCTCGGCGGCGGCTATTTTCCCGGCGTCCAGCCGCGCGTGAGCTTCGAACCGGTGGCCACGGCCGTGTTTCTGGTGCTGGGCATCGGCGTGGCGATGCTCGGCAGTCTCGCCCCGGCGCTCGATGCCGCGCGCGCACGTCCGGCCGTCGCCTTGAAAGCGGGCAGTGAGGAAGGCGCGCTGGCGCGGCTGGCGTCGCCGTGGCCTGCGTTGATCTGCATCGCGGTCGCAGCGGTGTTGACGCAACTGCCGCCCATTTTCGATGCGCCCATTCTCGGCTACCTTGCGGTGGCGCTGCTGCTGGTGGGCGGCATCGCCTTGATGCCGCGTTGCACGGCGCTGGTGTTCAGCGCGATCAGCGGCGCGTATGCGCGACGCGGACGGCGGCGTGGAGCGCAGCATTCGGCAACGCAGTCGCCCACTACCACGCTCGCCTTGTCGCGTCTCGCCAATGCGCCGGGCCAGGCGTCGGTAGCGATCAGCGGGGTGCTGTCGAGCTTCGCGCTGATCGTGGCGATGGCCATCATGGTGGCGAGCTTCCGCGTCTCCGTCGACGAATGGCTCGGCCATCTGCTCTCCGCGGACCTTTACGTGCGGGTGGCGACGAACGGCGAGACCGGCGCATTGGACTCGGGCCAGCAGGCGCAGATCGCCGCGACGCCGGGCCTCAAGACGGCCGCCTTCAGCCGCGTCGCGTCGCTGACGCTCGATCCGGCTCGCCCCGCCGTGACGCTGATTGCACGCGAGATCGACGCTGCCGATCCCGGCGCCACCCTGCAAATGTCCGGGCCCGTTTTGCCGCCCGCCGCGTTGCATGGCGCGACGCCGATCTGGGTCTCCGAGGCGATGGTCGATCTGTATGGCTACCGGCTCGGTCAGCATGTCGAACTGCCGGTGGGCCCGCGCGAACAGCCCTTCGTCGTGGCGGGCGTGTGGCGCGATTACGTTCGTCAGACCGGTTCCATCCAGATACGTCTCGCGGATTTCCGCCGTCTCACTGGCGATACCGGCGCCACCGACGTCGCCCTCACCCTCGCCCCGCATGCACAGGTAGACGAAGTGCGGGCGGCATTGCGCGCACTGCCGTTCGGCGCCGTGCTCACCTTCGCGCAGCCCGGCGAGATTCGCGCGCGCTCGCTGACCATCTTCGATCGCAGCTTCGCGGTGACGTATCTGCTCGAGGCCGTCGCCATCGTGATCGGTCTGTTCGGCGTGGCCGCGACTTTTTCGGCGCAGACGCTGGCCCGCGCGCGCGAGTTCGGCATGCTGCGCCACGTGGGCGTGACGCGCGGCCAGGTGCTGGCCATCCTCACCCAGGAAGGCGGCCTGCTGACCGCGCTAGGCATCGTGATGGGTTTCGTGCTCGGCTTCGCGGTCAGCCTGATCCTCGTCTATGTGGTGAATCCGCAGTCGTTTCACTGGACCATGTCGCTGCACATGCCGTGGCGGGTGCTCGGCATCGTGGCGGCGGTCATGCTGTGCGCGTCGTGTGCGACAGCGGTGCTGGCCGGACGCCGCGCCGTCTCGGTGGATGCGATCCGCGCCGTCAAGGAGGACTGGTGATGCGTCGTGCCGTGCGGATCGCGCGAATGGGATTGCTGAGCCTGCTCGGCCTGGTGAGCGTGCCTGCTGCGCTGCTCGGGCTGCCGGTCAGCGAAGCGCAAGCCGCGCCGCCTGATTTTGCCGAAGTCACGCCGGGCCGCGCTTTAACGTTTCCGGCAGACACCGGCGCGCATCCCGCGTACCGGATCGAATGGTGGTACGTGACGGGCTGGCTGAACACACCGGACGGCACGCCGCTCGGCTTTCAGATCACCTTCTTCCGTTCCGCGACCACGCACGATCGCGCCGACCCGAGCGCCTTCGCGCCCACCCAGTTGATCCTCGCGCATGCGGCGCTGAGCGATCCGTCGTACGGCAAAGGCGTGCACGATCAGAAAGTGGCACGCCAGGGGTTCGATCTCGCCTATGCGAAGGCGGGCAACACCGACGTCAAGCTCGACGGCTGGAGCATGGTGCGCGCCGCCGATGGGCATTACATCATGCACGCCAACGCGAGGGACTTCGCGTTGAATCTCTCCTTCGTGCCGACCCAGCCGCCGCTGCTGGAAGGTAATCAGGGCTACTCACAAAAGGGGCCACGACCCGGCGAGGCAAGCTACTACTACAGCGAACCGCAACTGCGCGTCAGTGGCAAGGTGGTACGGCCCCGGCGTGGCCCGGATGGTAGCGCGGGGGATGGAGATGGCACTGACGTCACCGGCGTCGCGTGGCTCGATCACGAGTGGTCGAGCACGCTGCTGGATGCCGATGCGGTGGGCTGGGACTGGCTCGGCGCCAATCTCAACGATGGCTCGGCGCTGATGGCGTTCAAGATGCGCGGTCGCGACGGACGAACCATCTGGACCCACGCCGCGTTGCGTGACGCGCATGGCAAGCTCACGACATTCGATCCCGCGCAGGTGGATTTCGTGCCGCTCAAGACCTGGCACTCGCCGCACACGGACGCGCTCTATCCAATCGCGGAAACCGTGCACACTGGCCCGCTTGCGTGGCAGCTCGCACCTTTAATCGACGATCAGGAACTCGACGCGCGTGCGTCGAGCGGCTCGGCGTATTGGGAAGGCGCGGTCGCCATCAAGCGCGATGGCGATACTGTGGGACGCGGCTATCTGGAGTTGACCGGCTACGAGAAGCCGCTGATGCTACAGAGTCCCGCGAAGGCGACGCGGTAAAAGCAACGGTAAGCTCAACGACCGCGCGGGTTGCAAGTGCTGCGTAAGGTGTCCAGGCGTGGCTGAGCGCGCCGCTCAAAAAACGCAAAACACCGCGTAAAACAGGCACTAAAACTTCGCACGTTTCGAACTGACACGAACAGTGCCGATGGGCATACCGCGTGGGCATACCGCTTGCTGGCGTCAGTGTGGTTTGTGATTCTGCTCTAGCTCCCCTCTTGCCCAGCGCCACGTAATCACGGCGCGTGCGCAAGCCCTCGGCCCGTTAATCGCAACGGAGCGCGTGGCCATGCAAGTAACCGAGAACATGAACAGGCGGCATGTGCGTCAGGCACGCCGGCGGGCGCGCTCGCGCGAAATGTCGCGCTATGCCGGCAAGCCGCTGAAGCTGCTCTGGCGTTACATCGCGCGGCGCAAAGTGTCTCATCTGATCGTGCTGCTGAGCGTGCTCGCCGCGGTGGGCTGCGCGCTTGCTTCGCAGTACGGCATCAAGAATCTGGTCGATTCGCTGCCGTCCGGACGCACGCATCCGGCCATCGTGATGCACGCCTTCATGCTGCTGGTCGGGCTGATCATCGCCGACAACCTGTTCTGGCGCGTCGGCGGCTGGATCGCGGCACGCACGTTCGTCACGGTGACGGGTGACATCCGCCGCGAAATGTTTGCCTATCTGACGGCGCACCCGCCCGCGTTTTTCGCCGACAAACAACCGGGCGTGCTGTCGAGCCGCATCTCGGCCACCGCCAACGCCGTGTACGTGCTCGAAAACACCGTCTCATGGACGGCATTGCCGCCGTGCCTGACGGTGATCGGCGCCATCGCGATGGTGGCCGTGGTCAGTATTCCGATGAGCATCGTGCTGGTGGCGATATCCGCAGTGCTGGCCATCGGGCTTTTCATCCTGGCCAGCAAGGGCACGACGCGGCACCAGGCGTTCGCCGCAAAAGCCGCTTCGGTGGATGGCGAACTGGTGGATATCATCGGCAATATGGGGCTGGTGCGCGCGTTTAGCGCATTCGGTGCCGAACATCGGCGCTTCGACGGCCAACTCGCCACCGAGACCAAGGCACGCACCAACAGTCTGCTGTACCTGGAAAAACTGCGGCTGCTGCATGCCATCGCCACCGCGATTTTTTCCGCCGGCATGCTGGGCTGGACGCTGTGGTTGTGGAGCATGGGCCGCGCGACCACCGGTGACGTGGTGCTGATCAGCTCGCTCGGCTTCGCCATCCTGCACGGCACGCGCGATCTGGCGGTGGCCTTCGTCGATCTGACGCAGCACGTGGCGCGGCTCGGCGAAGCGTCGTCCATTCTGCTCAGCCCGCACGCCATGCCCGAACGCTCCGACGCGCAACCGCTCGCCGTCAGCGAGGCGCGCATCGACTTCGACAATGTCACGTTTTCCTATCCGGGGCGCCGTCCGGTGTTGAGCGGTCTGACGCTGCACATTCCGGCAGGTCAGCGCGTGGGGCTGGTCGGACCGTCCGGCGCGGGCAAATCGACGATCCTCGCGCTGCTCCAGCATTTCTACGAGCCCGCTTCCGGAACCGTGAGCATTTCCGGCCAGGACATCTCGCAGGTTTCGCTGGATAGCTTGCAGGCAGCCATGTCGGTGGTGCCGCAGGATGTGTCGCTGTTCCATCGCTCGCTGCTGGAGAATATCCGCTATGGCGTGCCCAAAGCGGACGAAGCCGACGTGCGGCGCGCCTGCGAGGACGCCCGTTGCCTCGACTTCATCGCCGCCATGCCGGACGGCCTGAACACGATTGCCGGCGATCGCGGCACCAAACTGTCCGGTGGCCAGCGCCAACGCATCGCGATTGCGCGGGCCATCCTGCGCGACTCGCCTATCCTGCTGCTCGACGAAGCCACCTCCTCGCTCGACTCCGGTTCGGAAGCCGCCATCCAGGCCGCGCTCGAAAGGCTCATGAAGGGCCGCACGGTGGTGGCGATCGCGCACCGTCTGTCGACCTTGCAGAGCTTCGACCGCATCGTGGTGATCAACCGTGGCCGCATCGTGCAAGACGGCAGCCCCGCCGAACTCGCGTGCCAACCCGGCATCTACCGGGATACCCTGACACGGGAACGCAAACGCGCGCCCGCTGCGGGACTTGCCTGATTACCCGCCTCCCGCTGACGGTCCGCGCCACCAGAAAAGCCTGAAGTTTGCCCGTCGAACTGCCGATATCCCGGTTTACAGCTCATTCCAAGCCAGGGGCGCTGATGGTATCGGTAGCTCGCGTGATGGCGGCGTTCAAGGTCGACGTAAGCGATCCGGAGTTGGTCCGCTCGCAGATGCAGGCGTTTCGCCGGCAGATTCCGCTGCTCTACTTCATTCTCGTCATCAGCACGATGGCGGTGGCGGTCACGCACGTGCAGTGCGCACCCGCCTGGGTTGCCATTTACGTGCCGGGCGCGCTGTGTGTGGCCTGCGTGATTCGCTGCCTGCACTGGTGGCGCGCGCGTCACGTAGTCCTGACGGTCGAACAGGCGGTGCCGGCGCTGCGTCGCAGCATGCGGCTGGTGGGCGTGATCGCGGTCGGTTTTACCGCGTGGGCCTGGGCGCTGTTTCGCTACGGCCCCGCCTACGAGCAGGCGCAGGTCGCGTTCTATATGGCCACCACCGTGGTGGGCTGCGTGTTCTGCCTGATGCATCTGCGCGCGGCGGCGCTGTGGCTGCTCACCATCGTGATCGGTTCGTTCACCGTTTGTCTGATGGCCGCCGGCCGCCCGGTATTTATTGCTATGGCCGTCGACATGATTTTCGTCGGCGTGGCCCTCGCGTTCATCGTCCATCTGTATCACCGCAATTTCGCCGGGCTCGAGCATTCCAAACGCGAGCTGCTGGCGAGCCAGGCCATCACGCAGAAACTGAGCGACGACAATTTCCGCCTCGCCAATATCGACAGCCTGACGGGTCTGCCAAACCGGCGCAGTTTCTTCTCCTCGCTGACCGCGCTCGCCGAGCAACACCTGAGCGAAACCGGCGGCTTCCACATGGGCCTGATCGACCTCGACGGTTTCAAGCAGGTCAACGACATCTACGGTCATTCGAGCGGCGACGTGGTGCTGCGCGAAGTGGGAGCGCGGCTGCTGGCGCTGGCGGACCCCGCGATGTTTTTCGCCCGGCTTGGCGGCGACGAGTTCGGCGTCATCATTCAGCGGCATTTGAGCGAAACCGAACTGGATCGCCTCGGCCAGACCCTGTGCGAGCAACTGGCGCGCCCTTATACGGTGGGCGGCAATACCGCTGAGTTGTCCGGAACGATTGGCTGGGCGGGTCAACCGACGGGCGCGGTGAGCGTGACGGAGATGTTCGAACGCGCCGATGCCGCGCTCTATGTCGGCAAGGAAAGCCGCCGCGGCACGGCGGTGGTGTTTTCCGCGGAGCACGAAAACCGCGTGCGGCGCGCGAGCCTCGTCGCCCAGGAACTCAAGGCGGCCGATCTCGACGCCGAGCTGTACCTGGAATTTCAGCCCATCTGCGATGTGCGCGCCCGCAGCGTGGTCGGCTTCGAGGCGCTTGGCCGCTGGCGCAGTCCGAAGCTCGGGCAGGTGCGGCCGGACGAATTCATCCGCATTGCCGAGCGCACCGACCTGATCCGGGGCGTCACCGAGGTGCTGCTGCGCAAGGCGCTGGCCGAAGCTGCAAACTGGCCGCCCGCTTTGTACCTCTCGTTCAATCTGTCCGCGCTGGATATTTCTTCCGTGCCGCGCTCGCGACGGCTGCTCGACATCGTGGGCGAAGGCGCCACGCCGGCTGCGCGCGTGCATTTCGAAATCACGGAAACGGCGGTGACGCGCGACTTCCGCCAGGCGCGCGCCTCGCTGACGCTGATCAAGGAAGCGGGGTGTCATGTGTCGCTCGACGACTTCGGCACCGGCTATTCGAGCCTGAGCTACGTGCACCGTCTACCGTTCGACACGATCAAGATTGACCGCAGCTTCGTCGCCGAGGTGGATACGGACCTGGCCTCGGGGCAGATCATCAAGTCGGTGATCGACCTGTGCCGCAATCTGGGGCTGGCCTGCGTGGTGGAAGGTGTGGAGACGGATGCACAACGAGAAATTCTGACCTTCCTCGGCGCGCGGGTGATGCAAGGTTACCTGTTCGGCCGCCCCGCTGCGGCCAATGCGCTGCCGCTGGTGCAGTTGCAGCTTGCGGCGCTGTGAGGGGCGCTTTTACCTTAAGAATCCATTTCTTCTAGCGGCGCGCCGCCAAATGCCTGCCGCTGCGCCAGCGAGACGAACGCCTGCGCATCACGCGCGGCCTGCACGACCGGCGCCATGCCGAAGAACTCATGCGTCGCGCCCTGATAGTTGCGATGCTCCACGGCCACACCAGCCGCCGCTAACTTCTCAGCGAGCTTTTCGCCATCCGAGCGCAGCGGGTCGATACCGGCGGTGACGATGACCGTGGGCGGCAGGTTCGCCAGCTCCGCGCTGACCACGTCGATCAACGGGTTGCGTAGATCGCTCTCGTCATTAATCACGTTCTGCACGAACCACAGCATCATCTTCTTGTTCAACGGCTGCGCGTTGCGATTCTCTTCGTACGAGACGGAAGCAATGTTGTTGCTCGCCACCGGATAGATCAGCGCCTGATGCACGGGCGGCGGCAAGCCGTTGTCGCGCGCGTGAATCGACACGTTGATGGCCAGATTCGCGCCCGCGCTCTCGCCCATCACGGCGATCTTGAGCGGATCGCCGCCCAGACGCGCGGCGTGCTCGACGATCCAGCGCCATGCCGCGAAGGCGTCTTCATGGGCGGCCGGCAGTTTGTGCTCGGGCGCCTGCCGGTAATGCGCGGACACCACGATGGCGTGACTTTGCGCAGCCAGTGAGCGCGGCGTCGCGTCGTAAGTGTCGAGGTCGGCGATCACCCAGCCGCCGCCGTGAAAATACAGGATCACCGGGAACGGTCCCTCGCCCGCCGGGGTATAGACCCGGGCCGGATTGGTGCCGACGGCGCCGTCGATCTCGATGTCCCGCGTCACCACCGCCTCCACTTCCAGCGGCAGACGGGCGCCATGCCCGGCCTGCGCGAGCAGCGTTTTGACGGCGTCGGCCGGGGTGGGCTGTTCGCGTGCCTCGGCGACGCTGCAGGTTTCGATCGGCTTCGGATCGAGGCCCTTGAAGGCCTCCAGCACCGTTTTCATATCGGCGTCCGCGTGCGCGGTCGGATCGAGTCCGATCATGCCTTTCAGTGTGTCGGTCAGCGTCATGGCGGTGTCTTCTCTGGAAATCGTTCGTGGCCCAGGCGGCGTTGCCGGATGGCCTGCATGTTCCTGCATGTGCTGGTTGATCCAGCACGCTCGGTGGTTCGAGCGTCTTCAAGCGCCTTCACTAAGTGTCGCGGTCACGCGCAACTAAAACGCGCACCTAGAACGCGCAGGGCGAAACCCGCCCACACGGGCCTCACCTTGCCGCGGATGGATTACTGACCCTTCGTGTCGCTGGCCGAATCCGCACCCGGGATTTGCGTGGTGTCGTTCGCAGGACGCGTGGTCGACTTGGTGTGTTTCTTCTTCATGTGCGTGCTGGAACTCGTTCCCGCTGCGCCACTCGCCGCCGTCACGGCTGCATCGCTCGCGTTGCCCCCGCCGCCACCGGCCGCCATCGCTGCGCCGGAGGTCAGGAACAGGGCCGAAATCACTACCATCGTGTGTTTGATTTTCATAACGTGCTCGTCTGAGTTGAGAGATTGAAGCTGCGCTCGTTGCCATGCGCAGACCCACTCCAAATTCAGCAAGCGGCGTGCCGTTGTTCGCTTGCAGCATCGACCCGCACGCGATCTGCACCCGACGTGCACCCGGTCTGCACCACCTGCGACGGCGCCGGATTGGGCCGCATGTGAAGCGCCGTGGTGCAGGCCGCGCGTCATCCCGATGCATTGCGCTACGCATCCTGCGTAAAAACTGCATGGGGTACTTACCTCGTTCCCGGCGTCTCGTCCGTGAGGCGCGCCAGTCATAGGTCTGCACGGGGTGGCGCGCCGCCCGGGACACGGGCACGCCGCTTGCTGCATCGCAACGGAATTATTCGCGGCTGTATCCCTTCCTCTGCCAGCGCCTCCATCTCTGCACACTATGCCGACGCCGCTCAATGTTTTGCTGGTCGCTTCCGAAGCGGCCCCCCTCGCCAAGTCCGGCGGCCTTGCCGATATGGTCAGCGCCTATGGCGCGGCACTTACCGAAGCCGGCGTGGCCACGTCGATCCTGATGCCTGCTTATCCGAGCGCGCTCAAGCGGGTGCTCGGCGCCACGCGTGTGGCCAGACTCGCGGGCCTGCCAGGCGGCGACGGCGTGATCATTCGCGCCCGCATGCCCGATAGCGGCGTGTCGGTGCTGCTCCTGCAGATGGATCATCTGTATGACCGCGACGGCCTCTACCTCGACAAGCACGGTCGCGACTACGTCGACAACCTCGTGCGGTTTGCCTCGCTAGCGGCGGCTGCGGCTCGCATCGCGCGTGGCGTGCGCGGCATCAAGCGTCCCGACATCGTGCATGCGCACGACTGGCATGCCGGCCTGACGCCGCTATTCATGAAGCTGGGCGGCGTGGCGGCGCGCAGCGTGTTCACCATCCACAACCTCGCCTTCCAGGGCAACTATCCGCTGGCAGCGGGTCCGTGGATCGGCGTACCGGGCGATCTGCTGGCACCCGCTCTGAGCGACGAACGCAGCATCGAGTTTTATGGTTCGCTCAGCATGATCAAGGCGGGAATCGTCCACGCCGATCGCGTGACGACCGTGAGCGAGCGTTACGCGCGTGAAATTCTCACGCCGCGTTTCGGCCATCAGATGGAAGGCGTGCTCCGCGCGGAGGCGCACAAGCTGTCGGGCATCACCAACGGTATCGACATGCAGATGTGGGACCCCGCCACCGATCCGCTGATTGCCAGCCAGTACTCCGCCGACAACGTGGCCGGCAAGTACGCCTGCAAACGCGCGTTGCAGCAGGCCTTCGGTCTCGCGCGTGAGCCGTTCGTGCCGCTGGTGGCGATCGGCAGCCGCCTGACCGGACAGAAGCTCGCCGAGGTGGTGGCCGATGCGCTGCCCGACATGCTGTCGCGTCACGAACGGCTGCAATTCGCGATCCTCGGGCAAGGCGACGCGGCCATCGAGCGCCGCATGCGCGAACTCGCGGCGCAGTGGCCAGGACGCGTCGGCACCTGCATTGGCTACGACGAGACGCTCGCGCACATGCTGCACGCGGGCGCCGACATGCTGCTGCATGCGAGCCGTTTCGAGCCGTGCGGGCTCACGCAGCTGTACGCCATGCGCTTCGGCACGATTCCGGTGGCCTCGCGGGTGGGCGGCCTCGCGGACACGATCTCCGATTACGCGTTTGAAATGGACCGCTATGGCGCCGCCAACGGCTTCCTGTTCGAGGGCGAAACGGCCGTCGATATCGCCAACGCCGTGGGCCGTGCCGTGGACGCGTTCAAGAATCCTTCCTTATGGCGCACGCTGCAACGCAACGCAATGACCCGCGATTCGGGTTGGGACGTCGCGGTACAACGTTATATCGGCGTGTACAGTGAATTGACGGAGGCTCGTCCGGCACCGCGCGTCGACACCCGCGAAGAAGCCGTGGCGGGTGCGGCTACCCTGCCCGCGCTGCCTGCACGTACCAACCGCAGCGCTACGGGCGTGAGCCGGCGCGCGCAGGCCGGCGCGGTGGTCGATCAGTCGCAGGCGGTGGCGCAGTGAGGTAACGCAGCGAAGTAACGCAGTGAGGTAAATGAGGTTGGCGCGCGAGTTCGCGTCACGCGGCTCGCGGTTGGGCCACCAACGTGGTGCACGTGACGCACGTGACACACGTGACCCACACGCAACGCACGCCTCCCTCTTCAGCGCCCTCTCCCCGGCGGCGTACTCGCCGCATCGTGCACGGCCTGGAGTTCCGGCCTCACGCTGAAGGTCGGTTCGGACATCCAGGCTTCGAGCCAGGCGCGCCACTCGGGCCAGCGCGCACCGAGATCGAATTCGCGGTCCACCCGGCCGCCATCCTCGGCGAGCGTCGCGTAGACGATGCGATGGCCGTCCCAGTACGCCACGGCCTCGTCGGTGAGATCGGCGGTGGTGCCGAACGCGACGTCCTGCAAGATCATCGCGAGCTTGCTCTCAAACTCATCTCGGGTCATGGCGACCTCCATTGATGCTTGAAAGCAGCACGACCAGTGCCCGGCCATGTGCAAGCGGCTGAAAAGACCGGCTGGCGGCGAGTGGATTTGCCGTTTGCCTGTGTTTGCCCGCGTCTGCGTGTGCGGTTCGCGGGCTACGGGTTGGGTCATGCGTAAAGACAAAAGCACCGACGTTCGACGCTCTTCGCCACTCCCTGCTGCACGCGCCGGTTAAAACCGCTGATTTAATCCGCTGATTTCACCCGTTCGTTGCATTCGCTAATATCACCCGCCTTTCACCCGCTCAGTTCACCGATGTCGTGCGCAAACTCGGCCATACCAGCGTAAATCTGACGCCGCCGCGCGCCGGTACATACAGTTCGCGGCTGCGCTCGGCGCCATCCACCGACGCGATGATCCGGTAGTGCCCTTCGGGCAAACGCGCAAACAGATACGGCCCATCCGAGGTGGCGGCGAACACCGTGGCGCCGCCCGCTTTCACGACGCGCAGGTTCACGCCCGACAGATACTCGCCCGAACGGGTAGTAAAGGTGGCGCGCATGTTGTACCCCCCGGCGAGGCCGCGCATCGCGCTGGCTTCGTCCTGGCCTACGCCGCCTGTCACATAGGCGACGCCGTTATCCTGCTCGACCGGAATGTCGCCCGCGGCGGCGCTACGCGGCGCAGCGTCGACGGCGGGCCGATCCTGCGGCGGCGGCATGGCGGCAAGCGTGGCTGGCGCGCTATCACGTACGGGAATCTGCGCCGGCGATGGGGTGGTCTGCATGGCGTGCGCGGGGAAATCGCGCGATGGAACCGGTTTGGCTTCCATGCTGTCGCGCGATGCGGATTTGCGTGGCGGCGCTTCAGGCACCTGCGCAACCGGCGCGACCGGTGCCGCGGCCTGCACGCGCGGTCTGCCGCCGCCGTCGTTGCAACTCAGACCCGGCAGACGACCGTCGCTGCCCACCGGCTGTCCTTCTTTCACCCAGTTCGGCAAATCGACGCCTTGCACCTGGGCGCGCGGCGTGACGGTATCGTGCAGACGAACGGTCACTGCGTGGCGTTGTTCGGGGGTGGCAGCGCGGCGCATTTGTGTGCAGAAATCAATGCGCTCGTCGTCGCTCAGCAATTGCGAGGGCACGGCCTCGGATGGCGCCTGCGGCCGCTGCGCGTGCGCGCTCCACGCACTCGTCGCGAAGATGCCACCAAGCGCGCACGCAAGCACACACGTCAGCGCAGCGCGAACGCCATGCGGCCGACTGTACAACGTCGTGGACATGAGAAACCTCCGGGTCGATCTCGGAAGTGCCGCGCCGGGTTCGCGCCGCACGAACCTGCGGCGCGTCGTCTGGTTTCGTCAGAGCAACACCGGCACACCGGTTCGAGGGGGATGATGGCGGCAAAGAGGACCACTACGCAGTGTAACAAACCCACCCGCGCGCGCTCGCACCTCACCGTGCTCGCGCCTAGTCGATCTCCGCCATGTTCGAGCCCATTGCGTCGCGTTGTGCATCACGCGTTATATGCACTCGTGAGACGAATCGGCGCCGTGAATCCGTGCGACGAATCAGCGTGCAAAGCAACGTACAACGCAGCATGCAAAGCCCGCGTGCAGCATCGCACTGCAAGCGCGCCATTGAACGCGGCGAAGCACAGTCACGACACGAACGGCAGCTTCTGGTCGCGCGCTGCGGCGAGCATCGACACGGTGATCTTGCGGACTTCGAGCTTGCTCTGGGTAATATGAGCGCGCAACAGAATGCTGGCCTCCGGCAGCCGGTTGCGTTCGATCAGATGCAGCATGGTGGAATGCTCATCGTATGTGGCGCTGGTGCGGTGCGGCTTCAGAAAATCGAGCCGCCGCACGATGCGGATGCGCTCGGTGACTTCGTTGTGCACGCGAAGCATCTCGCCATTGCCGGTAGCCGCCACGAGTTGCCGATGGAAGTTTTCGTCCATGCCGAACATGGTGACCGCATCGCTCTCGCGCAATTGCGGATCGACACACCAGATCGCCTTGAGCGGCGCGATGGCTTCATGCGGTGCGTTGCCGCTCGTGAGTCGTTCGAGCGATGCGAGTTCGAGCACGATGCGCAGGTCGTACAGTTGATCGAGCTGGTCGAAGTTGATCTGCGAGACTTTCCAGCCGCGCCGGAAACCCACTTCCAGATACCCTTCGCGTTGCAGACGGAACAGACCGTCACGCATCGGCGTGCGTGACACGCCGTAGTGCTGCGCGATATCGCTTTCGGAGAAACGATCGCCCGGGAACAGCCGGAAACTGAAAATGTCGCTCTTCAACTGCTGATACACCTGCTCAGCCAGCGCGTTCGGTCCGGGGTTTGCGCCGGTGTTTGCCCCAGCGCTTGCGCCACCGTTCCGGCCTTCTGCGGACCCCATCTCCTGCCCAGCGTTGGCCTCGGCAAGCGCATACGGTGTGCGTGCCAGTTTCGCCTCGGCTGTGTCGTGTTCACTCATCTCGCCAACTCTCCGTTGCGGTGTCTCGCGGTGTTTTTGCGGTGTTCTCGCGGTGTACTTATTATCAGCCCGTTACGGCATCGGGATCAGGCTGACATGTGCCGCGACGATCTGCCAGCCGCGATGATCCGATGCCAGCGGCGAGCCGATGCGCGCCCACGTCTGCATCTGACGTCCCAGCAGTGCGGTGGCGTCGCTCGTGAATTCCGTGCTGACCGTGGCGTAATCATTACCGAAGGTGGTCACCACCGTGCGATGCAGACGCCGCGACGGCGGCACCGGCACCGCAGTGGCGCGCCACGCACGCACCGCCTCGCCCCCATGCTGAACCTCGGCAATGCCGTAGCGTACTGTCTCGGGTGTGTCCCAGAACAGCGCGTTCATTGCCTCCACATCGTTCATCACCAACGCCCGCTCATACTCTTCGAAGGCCGCCGCCACCTCGGCCACAATCTCCGGCTTGTTGACGTCCATCCTCACGCTTCCCTTTTCAATGCCGCAAACGGCGCGGTCCAGCCAACGATGCCGCCTTGCGAGCGGATCATCGCGAGACTCGCCTCCTTGAATGCGGGGAAGTAGCTCGCGGTCGCATCTTCGATCAACAGGCAATCGTAGCCGCGATCGTTGGCTTCGCGCATCGAGGTTTGTACGCACACCTCGGTTGTTACGCCAGCGAAAATCAGATGGGTGATGCCCCGTGTGGCCAGTTCTTCGCCCAGACGTGTGGCGTAGAAGGCGCCTTTACCGGGTTTGTCGATGACGAGTTCGCCGGCAATCGGCGTCAGTGCGTCGATGATCGCGTTGCCCGGTTCGCCGCGCACGAGAATGCGCCCCATCGGCCCCGGCTCGCCGATGCGCATCTCTGGTGCACCACGCAGCCGCTTGGCGGGCGGGCAATCGGACAGATCGGGCGCGTGCGACTCGCGCGTATGCACCACCATCCAGCCGCCGTCACGCGCAAGCGCGAGCAACTCTACGACGGTGGGGACGATGCCGGCCAGCAGCGTCACGTCGTTACCCAGCGATTCGCCAAAGCCGCCTGGCTCGATGAAATCGCGCTGCATGTCGATGATGACGAGCGCCACCTTCGACGCGTCGAATACGAACGGTGACGGTGCGGCCTGTACTTCGATGTTCATGATCTAACCTCGGTCTAACCCTTGTTGTTGTGTGCCGCCTCTTGTGCGCCAGCTTGATCGCCAGCGGCGGCACACCCCCGCCTCCAGGCCAGGAATGTGCCGCATGGCACGTCCACTCACGCAGCATCGCTCAGACTACGCGGGAACGCTTACGACAACCCCCGTTTTACTACCTGGAACCGCTTTCGCCATGCTCTGACGTCACGGCGCTTCAGCTTTATGCTGCAACCACGTCTGCCGCAGCCGGATGCGCGTGCTCCTCGACATGCCCCGCCATGTGCTGCCCCAGCACGGCCCGTTCGGCATCCTGAGCAGGCGTTTCAAACACGAGTCTGCCTTCGGCCATCACCGTGATACGGTCAGCCAGTTCGAGCAGTTCGTCGAGGTCTTCGCTGACCAGCAGCACAGCGGCGCCCGCATCGCGCGCTGCAATCAGCCGCGCGTGAATGTCCGCCACGGAAGCGAAATCCAGACCGAACACGGGATTCGCGACGATCAGCACATCCACGGCTTGGCCGAGTTCGCGCGCCAGCACCGCACGTTGCACGTTGCCGCCCGAGAGCGTGCCGATCATGCGGTCCGGCGCTGGCGGCCGCACGTTGAAATCGCGAATCCGTTGCGCGGCCCGCTCGCGCATCGCGCGGCGATCCAGCCGCCAGCCGCCCCGGCACACCGGCGCGCGGTCGAAGTCACGCAGTGCCAGGTTTTCGGCCACACTCATGCCCGCGACGCAGGCGTTTTTTAGCGGCTCCTCGGGAATCGCGAAGACGCGGCGCGAGGTCATTTCGGCGCGCGTCGCGCGATACGACTCGCCCTTCACCCGCATCTCGCCCGCTACCGGGCGCCGCTGTCCAACCAGTGCCTCAACCAGTTCCTTTTGACCGTTTCCCGAGACACCGGCAAGGCCAAGAATCTCGCCGGCACGCACTGTCAGCGACGCGTCGCGCACCGCCGTATGTCCACGGTCATCCTCGACAGAAACGTTGCGCAGTTCGAGCCGCACGGGGGCCTGCGGATCGAGCGGCTTGCGCGCGGCACGCTCCACCTTGATCTCCGCGAGCACCGGCGCTGCGGATGCCGCGGCGTCGGTCTGCGCGTTCGCCACGGTGGCGACGCTCGTGCCCATCATCCACGCGGCCAGTTGATCGCGGCTGGTCTGCGCGACGGCGGTCGTGCCCACCTGACGCCCCTTGCGCAACACCGTGACGTCGTCCGCATAGGCCATCACCTCGCGGAACTTGTGCGTGATCATCAGCACGGTGAGTTGTCCGCGCGTGGTGAGGTCGCGCATCAGACCAAGCACTTCGTCGGCCTCCTGCGGCGTGAGCACCGAAGTCGGTTCATCCAGAATCAGAAACCGCTGCCGCAGATACAGTTGCTTGAGAATTTCGAGCTTCTGCTTTTCGCCCGCCGCGAGACCGGCCACGGGCGCTTCGAGCGGCAGACTGAACGGCATGCTGCGCATGAACTCGCTCAATGCGGCACGCTCGCGTTTCCAGTCGATCCGCCACGACAGACGCCCCGTGGCGAGCAACAGGTTTTCTTCCACCGACAAACCCGTTGCCAGCGTGAAATGCTGATACACCATGCCGATGCCGAGCGCCTGCGCGTCGCGCGGCGAGGCGATCTTTGCTTCACGGCCATCGGCGGTGATCTGCCCTTCGTCGAGCAGCCCATAGCCGACCAGCCCCTTCACCAGCGTGCTCTTGCCGGCGCCGTTTTCGCCGAGCAACGCGTGGATCGTGCCCGGCGCGACCTTGATCGACACCTTGTCGAGCGCGCGAAACGCGCCGAAATTTTTCGACGCGCCGAGCACTTCGACGCCCAGCGCGTGCGTGAACGCAGCGTGCGGCTGATTGTAGGGAGCGACGCTGGCCATGATGATTAACGTCCCAAAGTAGCAAGCACTGCTTGCGAATCGGATACCGTACCGAACACGCCGCCTTGCATTGTGATCATGTGCAGCGCGGCGTCGTGATTGCTTTTGTCGGTGGCGCCGCAGCAGTCGGCCAGCACGGTGCACTCGAAGCCGCGGTCGTTGGCTTCACGCATGGTGGTGTGTACGCAGACATCGGTGGTGATGCCGGTGAGAATCAGGTTGACGATGCCGCGTGTGCGCAGGATCAACTCCAGATCCGTCGCGCAGAATGAGCCTTTGCCGGGTTTGTCGATGATGATCTCGCCTGGCAGCGGCGCCAGTTCGTCGATGATCTCCCAGCCCGGCTCACCGCGCACGAGAATCCTGCCGCACGGGCCAGCGTCGCCGATGCCTACGCCGTCGGTCCCGGCGCGGCGGCTGCGCCAGCGCTTGTTGGCGGGCAGATCGGACAGATCCGGCCGATGTCCTTCGCGCGTATGAATGATCGTGAAGCCCTGCTCGCGCATCAGCGTCAACACGTTCTTGATCGGTTCGATGGGCGCGCGCGTGAGCGACAGGTCGTAGCCCATCTTGTCGACATAGCCGCCGTGGCCGCAGAAATCGGTCTGCATGTCGATGATGATGAGCGCGGTGTTATCGGGCCGCAGGTTGCCGTCATACGGCCAGGGGTAAGGTTTCGCTTCGAGGAATCGGTTCATGGTTCGGCACTCTTCAGTTGTGCTGGCAGGTTGTTTGTTCACGCTGTCATGCGCGGCGGAATCAGGCACTCGGCTCAGCGCGTCAGGCTCAGCGTGTCAGGCTCAATTCACCCGGCGCGCCGGTCAGCGTGCGATCGGGGCGGCAGTTGATGATCATGATCACGAGCGTCAGCACATAGGGCGCGGCGTTGTAGAGGTAGTAGCCGCTCGTCACGCCAATGGCTTGCAGCGCCGGACCCAGGGCACCGGCCGCGCCGAACAGCAGCGCGGCATACAGGCAACGCAGCGGCTGCCAGCGCGCGAAGATCACCAGTGCGACGGCCATCAAACCCTGGCCGCTGGAGAGCCCCTCGTTCCAGCTACCCGGATAGACCAGCGACAGATACGCGCCGCCCACGCCCGCGAAAAAACCGCCCACCGCCGTGGCGGCAATGCGGATACGCGTGAGCGGATAGCCCATCGCCCGCGCGGTTTCCGCGTGATCACCGACGAGCCGCAAGGTCATGCCCCAGCGCGTGCTGCGCAACCCCCATTGCAGGACGAACGCGAGCACGATGCCGATCACGAACAGCGGATTGATATGCAGCGCGTTATGCAGTTGCGGCGACACGGCCCAACCGCCCAGGTCGATGGATTGCAGCATCGGCGCCTGTGGCTGGATGAACGGCTTGCCGAGATAGAACGCGAGGCCGGTGCCGAGCAGCATCAACGCAATGCCGAACGCAATGTCCGACACGCGCGGCAGCGAGCACACGAGTCCGTGCAGACAACCAAACAGCAGACCGACCACACCCGCTGCCAGCACGCCGAGCCACGGCGAGCCGGTCAGATACGACGCCGCGTAGCCGCTCATCGCGCCGGAGACGAGGATGCCCTCCAGGCCGAGATTCACGCGGCCGCCCTTTTCCGTCAGGCATTCGCCGAGACTCACGAACAGATACGGTGTGCTCACGCGAATTGCGCCGGCCAGCAACGAGAGCAACAGGACCACCACCGGTGAGTGCATATCAGGCATGAGTCTTCTCCAGTTGCACCGGCACTTCGCTGACCGCGAGCGCCTGCAGTTTCAGACGCCACGCGACGATGCGGCCGCCCAGCGCTTCCCACGCGAGCAGGTTGGCGAACAACAGGCCTTGCAGCACCAGCGTGGTGGCATCCGGCAGGTCGAGCCGGCGTTGCAGCAGACTGCCGCTCGCTTCGATGCCGCCAATCAGCACCGCGCACAGCACGATGGCCAGCGGGTTCTGGCGCGCGGCGAAAGCCACGAGGATGCCGCTGTAGCCATAGCCCGCGAGCAGCGATGCATTCGCGCTGCCCTGCACGGCCGCCACTTCGAACATGCCGGCCAGTCCCGCCGCACCGCCGCCGAGCGCGCACGCGCCGAGCGCCAGCAGACTCACCGGCAAACCCACAAGGCGCGCGGCGCGGTTGCTGCCGCCCACCACGCGCATCGCAAAGCCCTTGGTGCTGTGCTTGACGAACACCCACGCGGCGATACAGGCCAGCACGCCCCACAGCAAACCCCAGTGCACTTCGAGGCCGGGCAGCGAGCCGATCGTCATCGCATCGGGCACGGGGAACGTGGATGGCTTGTTGAGACTCGCCGGATCGCGCAGCGGCCCTTCCACCAGATGCTTGAAGAGGGCAATGGCGATGTACGACATCAACAGACTGCTGATGGTCTCGTTGACGCCGCGCCATTGCCGCAGCGCGCCCACTGCGCCGATCCAGATGGCGCCCGCGACGATGCCCGCCAGCGCCATCAACGGCGAGGCGATGAGCCAGGGCGTGCCGGCCGGCAGGCATTGCGGCACCACGGCCGCGGCCAGTCCGCCTAGCGCGAGCGCGCCCTCGCCGCCAATCACCACCAGCCCCACCTGCGCCGGCAAGGCCACGCACAGTGCCGTCAACATCAACGGTGAAGCGCGCAGCAAGGTGCTTTGCCATGCGAACGACGAACCGAACGCCCCCTGGAAAATCAGGCCGATGGCATCCATCGCCGGCGCGCCCTGCACCAGCAGAAACAGCCAGAACAGCAACAGCGTGCCCGCCAGCGCGCAGACCGTTGGGATGGCGGGCAACACACCGAGCATCAGCCGGGCAGAACTCGCGTTAGGACGCATGGCCGCTCCTTGAAGATTGATCCTGCTGCAACATCAGATCTGGCCCACCACACCCGAGACCAGGTAGTTCATGCTTTCGAGCGTGTAGTCGGTCTGCACGTGGCTCGTGCCGTCCGCCACCACCACGCCGCCCTTGTTGTCCTTGATCGGACCTTTGAAGATCACGAATTCGCCCGACATCATTTTCGATTTCACGCCGTCGGCACTCTGCCGCGCATCGGGCGTGACCTTCGCGCCGTACGGCGACATCTTCACGAAGCCTTCCTTGAGGCCGCCGCGCAGCACGTTCGGTTGCGGCTTGCCGCCCTGCGCGCCCGCCACCAGTTCCTTGTACGGCGTGGCCCAATCCCATTCCGCGCCGGTCAGGTAGCCCTTCGGCGCGAGCGCTGCCTGGCTCGCGTGATAGCCGCAGCTCATCGCGCCGCGCTTCTCGGCGGTCTCGATCACGACCTTCGGACCGTCGACGTGACAGGTCAGCACGTCGCAACCCTGATCAACGAGGCTGTTGGCGGATTCCGCTTCCTTGACAGGCATCGACCAGTCGCCCGTGAAGATCACGTGCGTGGTGATGGACGGGTCCACGGACTGCGCGCCCAGCGTGAACGCGTTGATGTTTCGGAGTACCTGGGGAATCGGCTTGGCGGCGACGAAGCCGAGTTTTTTGGTCTTGGTCATATGGCCGGCCACCACGCCGTTCAGATACTGGCACTCGTCGATATAGCCGAAGTAGCTGGTGATGTTCGGCGGGTTGCCCTGCTTCCACAGTCCGCCGCAGTGGGCGAAGCGCACGTTCGGATATTTGGCCGCCATCTTCAGCACGTGCGGGTCGAAGTAGCCAAACGAGGTGGCGAAGATCAGCGTGGCGCCGTCCTGTTCGATCATCGCTTCCATCGACTTCTGCACCGCGATGGTCTCCGGCACGTTCTCTTCCTCGACCACCTTCACGTTAGGCAGCGTCTTGATTACGTTAGCGGCGGCGGCCTGCGCCTGGTTGTATCCATAGTCGCCCCGCGCGCCGACGTAGATCACGCCGACGGTCAGTTTGCTGGCGGCAAATACCGATTCGAACGGCAGCACGGCACCCAGTGTCAGCAGGCTGGCGTTCTTGAGAAAGTGGCGACGATTGCTCATGGCGTTTCCGGTCTCGTGGGGTTGAGGGTTTATTGATTGACAACGGTTGTGTTGGAGTTCGCGGCTGCGGCCGTAGCGGCGGCGTTGGGGGTGGACAGGCTCGCCAGATAGGCCAGCCAGCCGCCGTATTGCGTGATCTCGCGTGCGCCCGCGGCTGGCGTAACGGCCGCCGGTTCGCAGATGAAGCCGTGCACGGTGCGGCCGTCCGCGACGCGCACCGTGCCGATACCGAGCGGCGCCGGCACCTGCGCGACCAGCGCGCCGAACAGGCGCAGCGGCACCTGCCATAGTTCGATGGCGATGGCTTCGGGCGCCTGAATGGCTTTGGCTTGCTCTGTGTGTTGCGGCGTGACGTGCGACACGTTTTGCGGCGCATGCACGAGCCCAGGCTTGGGCGGCGTGGTGCCCGCCAGCGCGAACAGGCGATAGTCCGGCGAGGTATGCGTCGCCTCGAGGAAGCGCGCGCCCGCCTGCAGCAGTTGCCAGTTCAACGGCTGGCCACGCAGATGTGCGCCCACCACGGCGACGGTGATCGACGGCTCGTCGGTGAGCAGCGGTTGCAGCTTGATGTCGTCTGCGTGAGCGTGAGTGGCGGCGTCGAAAAACAGCGCCTGAATCTGCGCGCCCAGCACGGCGAGCCGATGATCCGCGCCAGCCGGCGCGATCAGCGTGACGCCGGCAGGCAAGCCGTCCGCGCGACGCACGCACGGCACCGACAGCGCGCACAGATCGAGCAGGTTGACGAAGTTCGTGTAGTAGCCGAGCTGGCTGTTGAGTTCGACCGGGTTGGCCTTGACCGCGGCGATGGTCGGATGGGTCGGCGTGGTCGGGACGATCAGCACGTCGATGTCCTCGAACACTTTCTCCGCGTGGCGCTTCAGTTCGGCGAGGCGGTACTGCGCGTTGAAGGCATCCACGGCGCTGAACTGGTCGGCCTTGCTAATCACGCCCGCCACGACCGCGTCCATGTCCGCGCGATGCGTATCGAAGAACTCGCCCACGGCGGCGCGGCGTTCGGCCACCCACGGGCCGTCGTAGAGCAGCGCCGAGACCTGGGTGAACGGCACGAGGTCGATGGCGGCCGGATTCGGTGCCAGGTGCGCGCGCAACGTATCGAGCGCGGCCTCGAAGGCTTGCGCGGCGTGGCTGTCGCCATAGAACTCGGCCTGCGCCGGCACGCCGATGCGGCACGCGCCCGCGGTCAAACCGAGCGCCAGCACGCGGCGCGAATAGCTGTCCAGCGAGTCGAATTTCGCCAGTTGATTCAGCACCTGCCACGCATCGCCGACGCTGTGCGCGAAGATCGACACGGTATCGAGCGTCTTGCACGCCGGCACCACGCCGCGCTTGCTGACGAGCCCGAGGGTTGGTTTCAGTCCGACCAGTTCGTTGAAGCCGGCGGGCACGCGGCCGGAGCCGGCGGTATCCGAGCCGAGCGAAAACGCCACGCAGCCGGCGGCCACCGTGACGGCCGAGCCGGAACTCGAGCCGCCCGACACGCGCTCGGCGAACTCGAACTGGCGCACCGCGCCGAACGGCGAACGCACGCCGACGAGTCCGGTGGCAAACTGGTCGAGGTTGGTCTTGCCGATCAGCATTGCGCCCGCGTCCAGCAGGCGTTGCACCACGAAGGCCGACTCCGTGGGCGTGTAGGCGAACCCGGGACAGGCGGCCGTGGTGGGCAACCCGGCCACGTCGATGTTGTCCTTGACCGCGAACGGAATGCCGAAGAGCGGCAGGCGTTCGAACACCGCCGCGCCTGCTTCTGCGCGCAGCACGTCCAGCTGCGCGGCGCGGGCATACAGCGCCTCGGCGGAGACGCGATAAATCCAGGCTTCGGGACGCCCCGCCGCCTCGATGCGTTGCAGGGTTTCGTCGATGCATTGCGTGGGCGTCAGCGTGCCGGCGGCGTAGCGCGCGGCAAGCGTGCTGACGGATGCCGCACGTGCCACGGAGGAGATGGAAGCCGTCGCAGCGGTAGAACGGGCGGAGCGAAAATCAGCGGAGTTCGTCATGAGTTCAATCTTGAATACAAGTTTGAACCCGATAGAGCACGAGCTATGCCAACTGGATCATCTGACGCGGCATGTAGGCCGCAACCGCCTGTTGCGTAAGGATTTTCGGCTGCGCGACGTTTACCGTTCGCGACTCACGGCGCGCTTCCACGGCGATTTTCGAGGAGCGCTCGTTGTGCACCGTTCCCCAGAACGGGGCGGCCATGACCCGTCGCGGGTCGCGCGACGGTGCGCCGCCCCCCGCTCACCTATTCGGTGCTGGCCGCGACTTTTTCAGCTAGCGCGGCGTCGTAGCTCGAATGCACGTGCACGCGCTTTTTCTCGGGGTACGCATAGGCGTATGCCTTTCGTAAGGCCAACGATGCCTCGTGGAACCCGGACAGAATCAGTTTCTGCTTGTTCGGGTAGTGGGCGATATCGCCCACTGCGAAAATGCCCGGGCGCGAGCTTTCATAGTTGGAGGTGTCGACGTCCACCCGTCCCGCGTGCAGGCTCAAGCCCCAGTTGGCGATCGGCCCGAGGTCCGCAACGAGGCCATACAGCGCGACGACATGCTCAGCCTCGAGTTGGGTCGAACCGCCAATCTGACGGATCTCCAGCGACTCGAGCTTGCCCTCCGGCGCGTTGAGCCCGGCGATCGCGCCCACCACGAAGTCCATCTCACCCGCCTCGACGGCGCGGCGCATCTTGTCGACGCTGGAATCCACCGCGCTGAAGCCGTTGCGCCGATGCAGCAGCGTCAGCTTGCGCGCCACCGGGCGCAGCGCCAGCGCCCAGTCGAGCGCGGAATCGCCGCCGCCCGCCACCACTACGGTCTTGTCCTTGAAGTCCGCCACGTTGGGCACGCTGTAATGGATGTGGCGCCCTTCCAGCGGCACGGCCTCGGGCAAGGCCAACCGCTGCGGCGCGAACGCGCCGTTGCCGGCGGCGAGCAGGATGGCGGCGGCATCGAAACTGAGACCCTGACTGGTGGTTACGTGCCAGCGGCCGTCGTCGCGCTGCTCGACGGTCTCGACGCGTTGCGCCAGATGGATCGGCACGTTGAACGGCTTGCATTGCACCAGCAGGCGCTCCACCAGTTCGCGTGCCGTGCAGGACGGGATGGCGGGAATGTCGTAGATGGGCTTGTCGGGATACAGCTCGATGCACTGTCCGCCTATTTCCGGCAGCGCATCGACGATCTGACACGACAGCCCGATCACGCCCGCCTCGAACGCGGCGAACAGGCCGACCGGCCCCGCGCCGACGATCAGCACGTCGGTGCGTAGCGTCTGCGCCGGGATTGCGGATTCACCGGCGCCTTGCGCGGCGACGGCGCCGTGCGGCGATGAAGCATTACTGGAAGTCATTCGGCGTCCCTGGCGATCACGTTGCATTGAGCACGCCGGAGCAAACCGGACATGCATGGTCCGGCTCACCATACAGACTCCGCCGCGCCCCGGCAACGATGCCACCACGAGCGGTAAGGGTAGCCCTCGCCGCTCGTGCGCCAGACTTTAGAATTGATGCAGGATGCCGACGTAAGCGCCGGTCTGCGATTCGCCCTGCAGCGGACTCGTGCTGCCCGAGCCCTCGCGCGGATTGGCCAGCAGCGAGAAATTGGCCTGCTTGCCGTTGTCCACGTACGCCACCGTGCCGTACAGGAAGGTGCGCTTGCTGAGGTTGTAAGTGCTGCCAAGCGTATACATGGTGGCGTGGCCGGAAGGGTCGTGCTGCGCGTCGCCGCCGCCATCGCCCACGCTCACGTAGAAGCCCGCCAGCGTAATCGCCAGCGCCTGGGTCGCCGTGTAAGTGGCGCCCAGCCAGTAGTAATTGGCGCTGTCAGCAATGCCTGCGGGGGTGTCCGGCGCGGAGAAGTGGGTGTAGGCGCCCTGGATCTTTACCCTGTCCAGATTGACGTTCACACCCGCGAAGTATTCGCGCGAACTGGTGAAGATGTTGGTCATCTGGCCGTTGGCGTCGCGCAGCTCGTCGTAGATGCCGCGCACTTCGAAGAGCTTCGAGTGATACGTCAGCATCACGCCGTCGGAACGGCCAAACTCGCCGGGCGCGCCGTTATTGAACCCGTTGGTCTGATTGCCGAAGGCATACTGGCCTTGAATATCGAAACCCGCGATGACCGGGCTGTGGTACTCGACGTTATTGTTGGTCTGCTGCCAGTTGCGACCGCGCACGAGCGAGGCCGAGGCAAACGCCTCCTGCACCATCGGGTCGAATTCCCACACGCCGTCACTGTCGATAAACAGATTGCGGCCCGCCTGCAGCAAGCCCCATTGATCGCTGTCCAGACCGACGAACGCGCGCCGCGAAAACAGCCGGCCGCCGCTCACGGTGCCGTTCATGATTTCCGGCGCGGTCTCCAGCTTGAAGATGGCGGAGAGACCGCCGCCCATATCTTCAGTGCCCTTGAAGCCGAGGATGCTGGTGCCCCAGTCGCCCCCTTCGGCACTGTAGTTCGAGACGGTGCCGCCCTTGCCGGTTGCAAGGTGATTGATCCATTGAAAGCCGCCGTCGAGCCGTCCGTAAATGACGACGCTGCTTTGTGCATGTGCAGCGAGCGGGGTGGCCATTGCTGGAATGGCCACTGCAAAGGTGGCCAGTAATTGTGTGCGTAGTCTCATCATCGGTGTCGGTCGCGAGTCGTTGTTTTAGGCAGAGCGATTCATGCGACGTACTCGCACTCGCCTCATTGCCGGTTCGCGAACTGACGCGCGCGATGTCGAATGAGTGAGCTGCCGCATGAAACGTCTGGATCCACTTCGCATTGCAGCGCTGGTGATTCTTATAAAAACGCCCGAACTATAGGTGAAAGCGCGACAACAGTATATTTCGTTTGCGGCAAGAGTGATTTGCCTTTGCACATCTCGACACGTCACCGGCATGCTCGGCCTCGCCGGTAGCCGGAAACACGACCCGCACGGGGGCACGCACGGGGACAAGCAACGGCCGCGCTAAGATAGACGTCCGTTGATGAACCAGACGATGCAGCCGACGCTCCGGACCTGTCCGGGTTCAGGCAGTGCTGCCACGACCTTTCGCTCAATGAACGCACCCGACCTCACCGAAGACGAACGCCTTGGCCTCTACCGTCGCGCTACTGTCACTGGCGCCGAATGGTGGCAGGTCAGCGTCGCGGACCGTCCGCAGACGTTCCGCCTGGAGCATGGCGTGCAGAACGGCGAGGCCAGGGCCGTGGTCGATATCGACCTGGTTGTCGATGCCGAAAACCTGCGCGCCAAGCTCAAGAAGTGGCATCGCGAAGGCTTCGTGTTCGAGCCGCGCGATGCAACGCAGCACGCGGCGGCGCAACCCCGCGCCGAGTTCATGCCGGCCTTGCGGCGGGCTGCGGCTGCTTTCGCCGCTGGTGCCGTTGATGCCGCTGGTGCCGCTGATGCCGCTGCCGAAAGCGAACAGCAGCAGGCTCACGAGGTCGTGGACGCAGCCGCCGGGGCTGAGGCCGGGCGCGCGGCGCGACCCCATCCAGGCGCGGATCAAAGCGCCACCCGCGGCGTGTTGCAAAACCCGCTGCAAACCACGCGCATCGGGAGCGTGACGCTGGCCTGCGGTGCACCCGGCCCGCTCGTGCCGCTGGTCAATCCCGCCTACCTCTTCACGGAGCGCTTCGATGACATCCTCGCGGACATCGTCGAGAACCGCCGCGTGATGCTGATCGGCCATACCGGCGTGGGCAAAACCAGTCTGATCGAGCAGGTGGCCGCGCGGACCCAGCACGGCGTGGTGCGTTCGAACATGAACGGCCAGACCACGGTGGGCGACTTCGTCGGCTTCTGGACCGTCAAGGGAGGCGAGACGCTTTGGGTGGACGGCGTGCTGCCCACCGCGATGCGCGAAGGTCTGTGGCTGATCGTGGATGAAATCGATTTCGCCGAGCCGTCCATCCTCGCCGCCCTGACGGCGGTCCTCGAACCGCAGGGGCGTCTGACGCTCAAGGAAAAAGGCAACGAAGTGGTCGCCCCGCATCCGGCCTTTCGCCTCTTTGCGACCGCCAACGCGGTGGGCGCGATGAGCCAGTTCCGGCATCTGTACCAGGGTGCGAACCTGATGAACGAGGCATTCCTCGACCGCTGGCGCGTGTACCTGCTCGACTACCTCGCGCCGGCTGAAGAAGCCGAGGTGCTGGTGCGCACGCTCGCACCGCATATGACGCCGATGCTGGCCGGCACGCTCGCCGCGATCGCCGCCGATTGCCGCGCCGCCTTCGCCCGCGAAGACCTCGCGAGCGCGTTCTCGACGCGGCGCCTGCTCGACTGGGCCGCGTTGATGCTGCGCAGCGGCGACCCCGAGCGCGCCGCCGGTCCCGCGATCTATGCGAAGGTCAGCCCGGAAGATGCGACGCTGATTCGCGGCATCATCCGTCATCACATCGCGCCCGCGACCTGAGCGCCATGCACGCGGCGCACGGTATGCGCGAGAGCCGGGGCTTCGAATTCGAGTCCGCGCTGGGCAAGATTGCCCGCGTGCTGACCGGACAGTACGGCGTGAGCGTCGTCTTCAGTCCCGAGGGGCCGCGCGTGGAACGCGGCCGCATCGTCATTCCCGATTACCCGGTGGGCGAAGGTCTTTCCACCGACGTGCTGGTCGGCTATCTCGACCTGCTGGTGGCGCGCGCCCGGTATTCGGAACTCAACCGCTTCGAGGCGCTGCCACGCGGCGTGACGGCGCAACTGGCGCAGGTGATCGAAGACCGACGCGTCTGTGTGCAACTGCTCGACGCGTATCCGGGCGCACATTGGTTCATCGGCAAGCTGCGCGAACATGCGGCGACGCGCACGCAGCAGCGCTGGCGCACGCTGCGCTGGCGCGACCGTTTTGTCTGCCGAGTGGAACGCGCGTTGTGGAACGAGACCGCGAGCGCCGCCGAAACCAGCCAGTCGCTCTCCGCCGCGCTGCTCGCCTCGCAGGATCTGCTGACGGCGGCGAGCCAGAGCGCCTCCAGCGCCGCCAGCATTGCCGCGGCGCAAGTCATTCTGGCGCGTGTGCGGGCGCTCTCGGCCGGCGACGTCAACCCGATGATGTTTTCCGTTGGCACTGCCGAGGACCTCGACGACGTCACGAGCGATGCCCCCGTTGACGCCTTCGACGCCTTCGAGAGCGACGGCACCCGCGCCGACCCGAACGACGCTGCCAGCCCGCCGGGCGAAGCAGGCGCAGGCAGCGCCGCGCTCGACGGCGTGGGGATGGGCCACGCCATGGCCGACGCCGAGCCTGCGGCAACACGCGCGGACAACACGCTGCCGGCGCCACGCACGTGGACGCCGCCGCGCCTGTCCATTCCGCTTGCCACCGAATTCGACGTGGTCAACGACCAGACCGGTCTCGGCGACCCAGCCGAGTGGCACACGCTGCGCGCGGCGGCGCGCGCCGAAACCGCGCAACTGAAAGCCCGCCTCGAACGGGCGCTGAGCGCGGACGAGCGTACCCGCTGGCGACGCGAACAGGAGCGCGGCGAGATCGACCGCACGGCGCTCGCCAGACTGGCTACGACACCGGGCTATCGCACGCCGTTCAGGATTCGCCGCGCCACCCGCGGACGCGATGTGGCCGTGACCTTGCTGATCGACCGCAGCGGTTCGATGGCCGGCCGCAAGATCGAACTGGCGCGCCTGTGCGCCGCCGCCCTCGCCGATGTGCTGACGCAACTCGGCTTCGCTTGCGAAGTGCTCGGCTACAGCTCAATCGAATCGCCGCAGATGCAGCAACTCTGCGCGCGGCAACGCGCGGCGGGCGTGGACCTGCGGCGCTACAACCGCCTCGTGGAACGGCTCGACCTGCAGATCTACAAGCGCTTCGGTGCGCCCGATCTGAGCGGCCTCACCGGCATCGACTGCGGTCACGAAAATCCGGACGGCGAAGCGCTGGCCTGGGCCGCGACGCGGCTCGCCGATCATCCGGCCGAACGCCGCATCCTGATGGTGTTCTCCGACGGCTACCCGGCCACCGGCGACGGCGATCCGCTGGTGTTGCGCAGCGATCTGCGCGAGCGGGTGGCGGCGATCCAGAAACGCGGCATCGAACTGGTCGGGGTGGGCGTGCTCACCGACGCGGTGGAGGCGTTTTACCCGCACAACGTCGTGGTGAGCCGGCTGGCCGAGCTGCCCTCGACGGTGTTTGCCGTGCTGAGCGCGATGTTATTGAAGCGCTGAGCCCATCTGCGGCCGGCGTCACGCCAGATGCGGATTGAAGGCCGTCTGTTGGATCTCCCCGCCACGCGCAATCAACGCCGTGCTTTCCGGTATCTCCTCCCAGAACCCCGGCAGGTCGACCAACGGTTCGGACAGCACGAGAAAGGCGTCGTCGCCGGCCGCCAGGATGCGCGGGTCGTGCGGATACAGTTCGCGCAAATGCTTGAACGACGTGCTGTGGAACAGCGTGCGCGAATCCCGCTCGCTCGAATAACGTACCGCGACGATCTGCTCGCCGTCCGTTGCGCACACGGTCATGTTGAGCGGCTCTTCGACCCCGTAGCGGCGGCCGGTGGCTTCGACGAACCCCACCATCCGTTCCAGCGCGGTGACGGGCGCGAGTTCCAGCCCGTAAGTGAGCGCGAGATAGAACAGCACTTCGGAATCGGTCGAGCCTTCGATGGACGGGAAGAATTCCGGATCGATCGCCATCATCAGATCACGCCGCACGGCCGGGTAATTGCGCACCAGGCCGTTGTGGACGAACAGCCACCGCCCGTAGCGAAACGGATGACAGTTGGTCTCCTGTGCGGGCGTGTCGGTGGCTGCGCGAATGTGCGCGACGAACAGCGGCGAGTGGATGGCCCGCGCCGCTTCGCGCAGATTGCGGTCGCTCCACGCCGGCTGCATGCAGCGGTAGCGGAACGGGATGTCGGTGGGATGCCCGTACCAGCCGATGCCGAAGCCGTCGCCATTGGTGGTGGTCTGCCCGAGACGGGAATGCAGACTCTGGTCGATCAACGAATGTTTGGCGCGAAACAGCACCGTTTCGAGCTGCACGGGGTTCCCGGTGTAGGCGAGCCAGCGGCACATGGTGGTCTCCGTGAAAGGCAGTTGAAATGGGCTATTTTCGATTGCCCTACTTCCCCTGCAACTGCGCAATGGGAATGAGAAATTCGGAAAGGCCCGTCAAGATGATCTGCACACCGATACACAGCAACAGGAACGACGACACCCGCATGGCTACTTTCGTCCCCTCGACGCCAAGGTAGCGCGCGAAGATGACCGCACGGCTATAGGTAAGGTAGACCACGAAGGCCACGATCACTGAAATCACCACCGACGCGATGCTGGACAGCACGAACTCCGACAGCTTATGCGTACGGTTGGCATTGAGCGCGATGGCCGTGGCAAGCGAACCCGGACCCGTGGTCAGGGGCACCGTCAACGGGAAAAACGCCTTGGAGGTGGCGCTGTCCGCATCGACGCGCCGCACGGTTGGCTCGGGCGGCGGCGTATCCGGCGCGTTCAGCATGTTCCAGCCGGCCACCGCGACCGCGAGGCCGCCGCCGATTCGCAACGCCTGCATGGAAATGCCGAAGAAATGCAGCACCGGCGTGCCCAGAAAAAACGCCACCAGCAGCACGCACAGCACGTTGATCGCAATCTTGCGGGCGAGCGCGGTGCGTTCCTCGGTAGTCAGCGAAGCCGTGCGATCCAGAAACACAAACGCAATGCCGAACGGATTGATGATGCTGATCAATCCGGTAAATCCGAACAGTATGTCCGAGATCAGGCTTTCCACCATGTTGTGCGATCCCCGTGGTGCGACGGCCGACAGGTTACGGCTGAAACCGGTCGCGGCGTCTGGTTTGGTCTGGCTGGAGCCTCATCATAGCGCGGCGCATCAATCGTTAGACATTGGCCGAATGGCCAATTGTGGCGCGCGGCGGCGGCGTGCAACACTGCCGTTTTCCGGGCACCTTGTTCCGCCACGTTCTGGCCAGCGTCCGCGTCATGTTTCGGGCCATCTTTTTGCGGGCACCTTTTTTTGAGCACCTTTACGTGGCGGCATCATCCGGCATAAAGTCGGATCGAAGTCGCGCCAGGGCTCAATGCATCCATTCGTTCGAGGAGCTGTTCATATGTTGCTGCGCCTGCTCGGTTTGCTGCCGTTCATCGGGATTCTGCTCGGCGTACCGTTCGCCAATCGGGTCGAGCCGCTGGTTCTGGGCATGCCTTTCGTGCTCGCGTGGATCGTGCTCTGGGTCGTGCTGACCTCGGTGGTGATGGGCATCGTCTACCGGCTCGACCCGCGCAACCGTCAAGGCGGCGCCGACGCCGAAGGGACGGCACGATGAGCGCCGCGCTGGTTCTGATTGCCGCCGTAACACTGGTCGCGCTGTATCTCGGTCTGCGCGCGAAACGCGGCCACGACATGGACCTCGAACAGTGGACCGTGGGCGGCCGCAGCTTCGGTACCGCGTTCGTGTTCCTGTTGATGGCGGGTGAGATCTACACCACCTTCACGTTCCTTGGCGGCAGCGGCTTCGCCTACGGCAAGGGCGCGCCGGTCTACTACATCCTCGCGTATGCGACGCTTGCGTACATCCTGTCCTACTGGATGCTGCCGCCCATCTGGCGTTACGCCAAGCAGCATCGGCTCGTCTCGCAGCCGCACTTCTTCACGCGCAAGTACGACAGCCCCGCGCTCGGCGTGCTGGTCGCGCTGGTGGGCGTCGCGGCGCTGATTCCATACCTGGTGCTGCAGTTGAAGGGGCTCGGCATCATCGTCGCCACCACGTCGTATGGCGCGATCTCGTCCACGGAGGCGGTCTGGATCGGCGCAGCCGTGGTGACGGCGTATGTGATCGTGTCGGGCGTACGCGGCTCGGCATGGAACTCGGTGGTCAAGGACACGCTGATTCTGGCGATCGTGCTGTTTCTCGGCATCTATTTGCCGATTCATTACTACGGCGGCCTCGCGCCCATGTTCCATGCCATCGACGCGGCCAAACCCGGTTTCCTCACTTTCCCTGCCAGGGGATCGAGCGTGAGCTGGTTCCAGTCCACGGTGCTGCTCACGTCGCTGGGCTTTTTCATGTGGCCGCATACCTTCGGCTCCGTGTTCACCGCCAGGGACGAGCAGATCTTTCGCCGCAACGCGATGATCCTGCCGCTCTACCAGTTGATTCTGCTGTTCGTGTTCTTCGTCGGCTTTGCTGCGGTGCTGAAGGTGCCGGGCTTGAAGGGTGGGGACATCGACCTGTCGCTGTTCCGGCTGTCGCTGCAAACCTTCGATCCGTGGTTCGTCGGCGTGATCGGTGCAGCGGGCGTGCTGACTGCGCTGGTGCCCGGCTCGATGATCCTCAATAGCGCCTCCACCCTGCTCGCCAACGACGTCTACCGTGGCCTGCTCAAGCGCGACGCGCCGGACGCCGCCGTGCGCAACCTCGCGCGTCTGCTGGTGCCGGTGGTGGCGCTGGTGGCCGTGGCCTTCACGCTGCATGGCGGCGAGACGATCGTCGCGCTGCTGCTGATGGGTTACAGCTTCGTGACGCAGCTGTTCCCGGCGCTGGTGTGCAGTCTGTCGCCCCACAACCGGGCCACCCGGCAAGGCGCGTTCTGCGGCATCCTCGCCGGCGTGCTGGTGGTGGCCGTCACCACCTTGATGCACGTGAGCGTGGGTCAGTTGTTTCCGTTCCTGCCCGATAGCGCCAAGGATGTGAATATCGGCTTCGTGGCGCTGGCGCTGAACATCATCGTGTTTGTGGCGGTCAGTGCGGTGACGCAGCCGCGCTCGCGCGGACAGTCGCATGCGCAGACGCACGTGCACTGAAGCGCAATGAGGTGCGATGAGGTGCAATGAATGGCGCGAGCTTCACGAAATGTGGGCTCGTCAGCCATGCCGGACGACAGGCTCGTTCACCTCAGGAAATTTTTGCTGAATTAAAGAAACCATTAAACTTTCAGGTAAGGCTGACGTTAACCCGGTATCCGCCATTCACTTCGCTGCTGATTAACGCCCATGAACGAAGATACCGTGGAGTCACCTGCCGCGACGGCGCAGGCCGTGCTGAGTCCCGACGCCGTGCCGGTCGGCACGCCGCTCGACTGGCCGATCGTCGATCAGGACGGCTCGCTGCTGCTCGACACCGGCGCAGTACTTGCCGCCATCTCGGAACGCCAGTTCCTGTTCGACAACTTCAAGCCCCGCCGCGGTGACGTGGCCGGGCCGGGCAGCGCGCATGCCGTCGACGGCGCGAGCAAGCCAGAGCAGGATCCGCTCGCGCTCAAGGACATGCATCTGTCCATCGGCGCGTTGATCGGCTTGCGCCCGCAGGCCGGCAGCACCGGACCGATGCACCCGTGCCGCATCATCGGTTTTGCGCCGAACGAAGCGCTGTTCGTTACGCCGCCGCTGTTCGAAGGCAAGATCCTGCCGCTCGGCGTGGGCGAAAACGTCGAGATCGTCGCCATTGCCAGTCAGGCGGTGTTCCGCTTCGTCTGCACCGTGGAATCGGTGTGCCAGTTGCCGTTCGATTACGTGGTGCTGTCGCGTCCCGGTGTGATCCGCCGGCTGCGCGAACGCAAGTCGATCCGCGTGCGCGCACGGCTGCCGGTGCGTTATGGCGTCGGCGAGACGGGCGAGCGCTACGAGGGCATCGGGCTCGCCAAGGGTATCAGTTCGCTCGGCATGTCGCTCACCACCTCGTGGGCGCTTGGCCAGGTCGGCGACCGCCTGCGTCTGAGCTTCCCGCTGAAATCCAAGGACCTCGACACGCAGATCGAAACCGTCGGCATTATCCGCAACGTGCAGAAGGGCGAAGCGGGCGAGCCTGCGGTTCATGGGCTGGAGCTGGACCGGCTCGACGCGGCGCAGCAGATGGCGATGAAAGTCTTCGTGTTCGACCGCCAGGACGAAGTGCTGTACTGGACCAACGGCTCGTCGAAGTAAGCGGCGGTTGGCCTAGATTGTTCAGGTGAACGTGCGGAGAGTGATTTGCGCGCGGGCTGGCTGGCAGACTCGCAGACCAACCCGCGGCAGCGTCACGTCGGCCCAACGCGCTGTTTGTTGAATGCGTGGCCAGTGCCCGGTCAACGCCTGACCATCGCCACGCCAACACCTGGCCAGTCTGCCCAACCCGCGCGGGGCGCACCAGATAACACCGCCAACCCGCCCTTCGGCGTATATTCACGCCCAATACCCCACCTACCCGGCCCAAGCGGCCGTCCCGTTTCATGGCAAAGCCCTTCAACGACGCCGATCGCGCGGCGGTCTACCGTGCCATTCACGAGCGGCGCGACATGCGCCACTTCGTGCCCGATCCGGTCGATCCCGCCGTTCTGCAACGCCTGCTCGATGCCGCCCATCACGCGCCGAGCGTGGGCTACATGCAGCCGTGGCGGATTGCGCGCATCACCGATCCCGCGTTGCGCGAAGCGCTGCACCAAACCGTCGAGAGTGAACGGCTCGCCACCGCCGATGCCCTCGGCGAGCGCCGCGACGCCTTCATGAAGCTGAAGGTGGAAGGCATGCTGGAGTGCGGCGAGCTGCTGGTGATGGCGTTGATGGACGGTCGCGAGAAGCACATTTTCGGCCGTCGCACGCTGCCGGAGATGGATCTCGCCTCGGTGGCCTGCGCGATCCAGAACATGTGGCTCGCGGCGCGCGTGGAAGGACTCGGGATGGGATGGGTGTCGCTGTTCGACGTGGACGCCGTGCGTACCCTCCTGCACATGCCGGCGGGCGCGCGGCCCGTGGCGATTCTGTGTCTCGGCCACGTCGACGAGTTTTACGCCGCGCCGATGCTGGAGACTGAAGGCTGGGCGAGCCGCCAGGCGCTATCCACGTGCGTGTTCGAGAATCGCTGGCCCAGCGAGACGGAACCCGAGTGATCCTCGTACGCATGATGTGAAAGCGCGTGCGTTTTGCGGCCGAGTACCCGGATTCGTGCGCGGGTTCCTGCCCAGATAGCAAACCCGCTTTCATCCAGACGGGTACAGCTCCGCTCAAGGCTGCAACGGTTTGACCGACACCACCCGAGGCGCGCCATCCGCATCCCCGGGACGCAATTTGACGCGCCAGTCCGCGTGTCCTTCAAAGGGGAATTGCGCGAGCGCGCTTTTCACCAGATACGGGATCGCATGCAGCGGCCCGGCGTCGCGGTCCTCGCTCGTCGCGCTCACCTTGTACAGTTCACGGCCGCTCGCCTTGTCGAAAAAGCGCAGCGTCAACGCGTGCCGATACGTCCGGCCGCCGAACCACGGAAACGACGCTTTCGCCGCATCACTGCAACCACCCTGTTCGCAAGCGCCCGCCTGAACGCCGATCGAGGCAGCCCGCGTATCGTATGCAACGGACAGCAGGTAATGCGCGTCCGGTCCTGACGTCGCCGCGAAACCGTATTTTTCCAGTTCGGTTCGCACCGATATTTCGTATTGCTGATGATATCCGCTCGCGTCCTGCAACGCTGTACGCGCAAGCGCATAGGTACGCGGGCCCTGCCAGCCGCTCGCCGTTTCGTCCGCGCTGCTGGCGCTGTCCGGGCGGGAAGCCTGCACGTCCGCACTCACGCCCGCGCAACCGGACAGCGCAGCCCCGCTCACAAGCGCCGCAATTAGCGCGATGCGCCTTGCCGTGTTCGTGATTTTCATGGTTATCGTCATCGTCTTCTCGCTTCGCTAAAAACGCGCGGCGGTCTCAACCGCGTCCCACTGCGCTTCATCCAGCGCGGGCAATATCACCGTGAACTCCGTGCCCTTGCCCGGCGCGCTGACCACGTGCACATCGCCGCCATGACGCGTCACCACCGTCTTCACAAACGCCATGCCGAGGCCCGCGCCGCCGGTTTCCGGCTGCTCGCCTTCGTGAAAGCGGCTAAAGCGCTGGAACAGGCGGCTTTGTTGTTCGACCGGAATGCCATAGCCCTGATCGCGAATCGTGCATTGCACGCGCGCAGGCGGCTTGCTAACGGTATCGAGCATGACGTGGCTTGTTGCGTCGCTTGTTGCGTTGCCTGTTGTGTGCCTCGTTGCGTTGCCTGTTGCGTTGCTCGTTGCGTGCCTCATTGCGTCGGTTGTGTCATTCGATGAGGCGCTCGCCGCGTCATCCTTCAAGTCGCGCATGACGTCATCCGACGCGTGATCTGCGAGACCGCTCGGCGCCGGGTTCAGCGCCCCGCTCGCCGCTCCATTCAGCGTCCCCATGACACACGTGATGCGCGTCCCCGGCGGACTGTATTTGACCGCGTTGTTCAGAATGTTGACGAGCGCGCGCGTCATCAGCGAACGATCGGCGCAGATCCAGCAGCCGTCCTCGTCGCCGCCTTCCGTCTCCAGTTGGATCTGTTTGGCGTGGGCTTGCGGCCAGACCTCGTCGCTCGCGTCGATGATCAGCTCGGTCAGGCTGACGGGTTCGAGCACGTAGGTCTGCGATTCGGCGCGGGCCAGTTGCACGAAATCGTCGGCGAGCGTGAGGGCGCGCCGCGAGTAGCGTGCAATGCGCTCCAGCAGATCGTTGGCCGGGCCCGTCTCACGATGCAGCCGCGCTCGTTCGATCTCGACCAGGGCAAGGATCGACGCTTGCGGCGAGCGCATGTCGTGCGACAGCAGCCGCAGTGCGTCTTCGCGCTGACGCTCGGCGGCATGCAGGACCGAGACATCGACGAGGCCCGCAATCCAGCCCGTCACTTCGCCCTGCTCGTTGGCGCATAGTGCGTAGCGCAGCAGGTGGTCGCGCTCCATTCGGTCGCGCACTTCGATGCCCTGCGCCATCAGGCTCGCGAATTCGCGTCGGGTGGGATCGAGGATCGCGGGCCAGTGGGCGCGGGCCTGCTGGTCGTGGTTGCGGATGCCGCTGTCACTTCCGGTGGCGTCTGGTGCGTTGCCGTCTGGTGCGTTGCCATTCGCTGCATTGCCGGTCGCCGCGTTGCCATTTGCTGCGTTGCCATTCGCTGCGTTGCCATTCGCCGCGTTGCCATTCGCCGCATTGCCGTCCGGTGCATCGCCGTCCGGTATCCCGCCATCGTCGCTTCCTTTGCGCCCCGTCGCGCCGGCCATTCCGCCTCGATCCACGTCGCGCTCCGCGCCACCGTCTATCGTCTTCACGAACGCCAGCGTCCCCAACGCCTCGCGCACGAGTCGCCCCTGCGGCGGCGGCTCGCCGAGCCGCTCGAAGTGCGCCTTGGCGGCATGATTGGCGATCAGTATCACGCCGTGCACATCGCTCACGAGGAGCGGTTCAGGCACGCTGTCGAGGCTGTCCCAGACAAAGCGCTTCATGTCCTGCACACGCTGCGCCGCCTGTCCCATCAGCGCCATGTGCTGCGCCAGCACGTCGCCGCCGAACTCGCGCCGGCGTTGCGGCGTCTCGGGCAGCAGATGCGGTTCGTCGGCGAGCCGCTGCAGTTCCTTGCGCAGATACGCCATCGTCATCTCGAGCCGGCGCCAGTTCCAGATCGGATACACGACGATCAGCCCGACGATAGCCGGCACCGGCGACATCCACAGCCGCGCGCCATACAGCAACCCCGCGCTGCCCACTATCACCACCGCGCCCAGACCGGCGGTCAACAATAGCGAACGCCGTGGCGAAAGCACCAGAAAACCCGCCAGCAAGCCGGCCAGCGGCAGCAGTGAAACGAGCATCAACGGCCATGCGCCGACCGGCTCGATGGCGCGGCCACCCAGCAGCGTATCGAGCACGTTGGCGTGAATGTAGACGCCCGGCATGGGACCCAGCTCGCCCGACACCGGCGTCGCGAAGCGGTCGTACAGACCTGCGGCCGTCACGCCGACCAGCACCAGCCGGCCGCGCAGTCGTAGCGGCGGCACGTCGCCCGCCAACACGCTGGCAAACGACACCTTCGTGTAGTGCCCGGCATTCAGGCTGAATGGAATCAGGAAACGCGCCTCGTCGCCGCGTGACGCGAGGCGATCCGTGGAGGTGACCGCAGAGGCTGTTACCACCGCAGTGTTGCCGGTACCGGTGCCAACCTCACCACCTCCAGCACCGCCACCATTCCCTCCGTCACCAACCGCGCCACGCTCAGGCCCAGCCCCGACCCGCACCGCCCCATCGCGAAGCGCCCGCCAGACTGGCAGCATCAACTGTGGCCAGCGCGAAGCCGCGTCGCCTTCGAATAGCGCCACGCTGCGCACGATGCCGTCGTCGTCCACTTCGAAGTTGATATGCCCAAGCCCCGCCGCGGCTTGCGCGAGCGGCGCCACCGGCTTGACCACCACGCGCGTGCCGTCGCCGGATTCGGGACTCAGCAGCACCGGCAGATACGTCGGGCTCAGTGCGACGGCATGCGCGAGTTGCGCATCGTCGGGTGAAGGCTCGGTGAACAGCACGTCGTAGATCACCGCGGCGGGCGACGCCTGCGCGAGCCGTTCCAGCAGGCGCGCATGCACACTGCGCGGCCACGGCCAGCGGCCAAGCTGCGCGATGCTGGCGTTGTCGATTTCGACCACCACGATGTCCGGCGACACCGTCTGCCGATGCAGCATCAGCAAGCGATCGTAGACCAGATGATCGACGCCCGCCGTCACGTGTCCCAGCGCGATCGCCAGAATCACCGTAATACCCAGGCAGCCGATCGCCGCCCATTCGAGCAGGAAGCGTCGGCCGGCTGGCTGGCCAAGTCGTGCACGCGGATCGAGGCTCATGGGTTCATTGGCTCGGGCGAGCGTCTGGTCGTTCTAGTGGACCTCAACGGGCCAGCGTGAACGAACGGATCGAACTACTCTTTTCGTAGAACCGGCCGTTCTCGAACTGCTCGGCAATCACGGTCCAATAGTAGACGCCGCGCGGCAGATCGGTCACGACGATCTCGCCCGCCGGCAAGTCCGTGCGGTCGACGAGCGGCGTGCCCAGATCGGCCGTCGTCCCCAGCACGAAACGAAAGCGCGTCGCCACGCCCGCGCGGCTCACGAACCAGCGGAACGTGTAGTCACGGCTGCCGGGGCGCGCTTCAGCAGACGCGGCGAGGCCGAGCTGTCGCCGCTCGAACGCGTAGGTCTGCGGCAGACCTTCGAGCCCGTCGTGACCCAGCGCTGCAATGCGGACGAAATACGTGCCGTCCGCGAGGTCGCCAAAATCCGCGTGCGGTTCGCTCACGCGCTGATCGCGGATCAAATCGAGCAGGTCCGCATCACGCGCAATCTGCACGCGGTAGCCCACGGCCTGGGCTTGCGCGACGAGATCGAAAGCGACGGTTTTGCCGTCCTGCACCTTGCCGGGCTCGAGCAACGCCGGAGCGGGCAGCAAAGCGACCGGCACGCCCACCGCGCCGCCCGCGTCGCTGACGTTGCCGAAATGCGCGGCGACGAGTTGCTGCGAGTCCCGTAGCGGCACGCCTGGCGGCGGCGCGGCGATGCTGGCCGGATCGACGCCTACCGCACCATCCAGCACCTCCACGGCGGTCCGCTGCGCGCCGCCGTCATAGTCGACCCGAAAGCGCGTGCCGCGTACCCCCGCCACCACCGAAGGCGAGCGGATCTGGAAGCGGTCATCCTTCTTCGTGGCATGCGTGACTTCGCTGTCGACTTCGCCCTGATGCAACTGGATCACGCGATCGGTAGCGCCCGTCAGCGCTGTGACGCGCAGCGTGCCGATCACCACCGTCGCGTCCTGCGAGACCGTCACGTGCGTGCCGTCTTCCAGTTCCAGCGTGACGAAACCTTCGTGACCGGTACGCACCCGGTCACCCTCGCCCAGCGTCATACCCGCCGCGAGCGGCGTAAACGGACCGTCGTCAAAGGCGCGCTCGACCGGGCCGCTCGCGGCCACCACGTGCGCCGCCTGCTGGTCCTGCCGCAAGAGCGCCGCCGGCAGTCGCAGCGTGACGCCGGCCTGCAGGTGACGCGGCGCCGGCACGCCGTTCAGACGGCTGAGCACGGTCCAGTCGTGCGGGTTTCGCAGATAGCGCTGGGCAATCTCGTAGAGGGTGTCGCCCTGGCTCGTCACGTAGGTGACGTACACGGCTTGTGGCGTCGCCGGGTGATGTGGGTGTGTGGCCGTGGCAGCATAGGTCGCCGCTGGCGCAACGATGAGGGCCGCGATGAGCGCGTGCAACGGACTCAACGAACGCAACGAACGCAACGAACGCGATGAGCCTAACCCACGCGACTGACACGGCATGTGCAAGGCGAGCGCCTGCCGCCGCGCCGCCTCATGCGTGATCCTGACCGTTACCGCCGCCTGCACCGCCACAGCCAGGCCGGCGACGCGACTCACGCCGCCCCCTTGTCGATGCGCTCCAGCCGGTAGCCGTAACCATAAATCGGCGTCAGGCGATAACCGTGTTCGGGACGCAAACCGAGTTTGCTGCGCAGCACCGAGACGTGCGTGTCCATCGTCCGCGACGGGATATCCGTGGCCCGCTTCCAGATCACGTCGAGGATATGCGCGCGCGACAACGGCCGGCTTAGGTGCTGGAACAACAGCAACGCCAGCTCGAACTCCTTCTGCGTGACGGCCACCGGCGTGCCGCGCACCACCACGTGCCGCGCGCCGAGATCGAATTCGTAGTCGTCGAAGATTTCCTTCAACGCGGTGGCATCGAGCGGGTACGCGCGGCGCAGCAGCGAGCCGACGCGAGCCAGCAGCACGCCGGCGGAGACCGGTTTGACGACGTAGTCATCAGCGCCCGTGTTGAGGATGGAGGTGATATCCGCATCGCGGCCGCGGCTCGTCATGAACAAGACGGGCAGTCGCTCTGACAGACTTTCCCGCACCCATCGCAAGACGTCCTCGCCGGACATATCGGGCACGTTCCAGTCGAGCACCAGCAGATCGAAAGTCTGGCGCCGCAACTGCCGCACCAGTGCGCGGCCTTCGGCAAAGGCGTGACAGATATGCCCTGCGGCCGACAATGTTTCGCACACCAGATCCGTCTGGGCCGGATCGTCATCCAGGACTGCAATTCTCATAAAACCCCGCGCGACACACTACCGTTATTCGTATCTTCATGGCCGGTAATCGGCTGGCGCCGACGAGCGCCCTGGCTGCGGGGGCCTCGCCTTGTTTGCTGGACCATGCGTCGCATCGTTTTGCGACTCCTGCATGAGCCATTGCCCAACCCATCACGTAGTTATCGATTATTGGCTGCGCAGCGCGAATCCCGTTTAACCGATCTCGCGTCATATCTCCAAATTGCTGCGCAATGCTCCCGTTCACTCATCCGGTTAAGGGAGTTTTTATCATAATCGAAACCGCGCAGGGCCCGCGAATACAATAGATACGTGACCTGGCACACCAGCAGCAATCAGGATGCCGAGAGAATCGACAAGCTGGCGAGACAGTATAAGAATTGTCTCGAAATAAATCGTTTAAATAGTGTTAAGTCGTTTAAACGGCGGCCGGCAGGCGAATGCGGATAACCTCGTCCGGAATGGCGGACGCCACGGCATGGCACCGTCCGCCAGGTGAGATCAAACCAAAGCTAACGCCATTGCGCAGCGATTTTCAGGGCAATTTCCCGTTGCGCCGTGACGGCCTTTTCCGAGCGCTGACGGACCCGCTCCACGACGGCCGGCGTGGCGGCCTCGGGCGTCCCCGAGTCGAAAGGCGGCGCCGGTGCATATTCGAGTCTGAGCTGGATCGCCCTGGCTTCTTCTTCGCCCGCCAGTTCCGCAGCCACCGTGAGTCCGAAATCAATGCCCGCCGTGACCCCGCCGCCCGTGATGAGATTGCCGTCACGCACCACGCGTCCGTGCGTCGGGACCGCGCCGAACAGTTCCAGTAACCCGTGATAGGCCCAGTGCGTGGTCGCACGCCGCCCACGCAGCAGACCCGCCGCACCCAGCACGATGGCGCCGGTACAGACCGAGGTGACGTAACGCGCACTGGCGGCCTGCTTCTGGATGAAGGCGATGGTTTCAGCGTCCTGCAGCAGATGCGTCACGCCACCGCCGCCAGGCACGCAGATGACGTCGAGCGGCGGACAGTCCTGATACGTCGTGGAGGGCGTGAGGACGAGACCATTGCTGGACCTGACCGGTTCAGTTGTTTTCCAGACCAGATGGGCCGTTGCGCCGGGCAGCGAAGCGAGCACGTCGTGGGGACCCGTCAGGTCCAGTTGCTGCACCTCGGGAAAGACGAGAAATCCGATCTGGAGCGTCATGGTGAAATCTCATTCCTTTAGAAAACGGTTCCGGCCGCCTCGAACGTGGCGTGCAGCGGTCTCTATACGACCGGACGACTATAAAGCGAAAGTGGCAAAGTTCAACGCCCTTTGCGCTTCGACCGCTCGCCTCGCACACTCACCGGACGGCGTGTCACAGGCGCGACCGCCGACAGTGACTCGACACAGAAATGCATGAACGCCTCGACTTTCGCCGCGCGATGACGCCGCGATGGAAAGAGCGCGTACAACGGAAACCGCTCGTCGGACCAGTCCGGGAAGATATCCACGAGGGCGCCGTCGCGCATGATCTGCTCGACGCCGATCTCCATCACCTGGGCGATGCCGGCCCCGGCCATGCACGCCTCGAGCATGGTTTCCACATCGGAGACGAGCAGGCGTCCTTCCGCCGGAATCTCCGTGACTTTCTTGCCGCGATGGAACTCCCACTCGAAGGGACGCGCGGTGACCGGGTTATAAAACATGATGCGCTGATGGGTTCGTACGGCTTCCGGATTGGCGGGCTTGCCGTACGCGGCGACGTATCCCGGCGACGCCACGGTGATGATGCGCGTCTCCAGCAGCTTGCGTGCGATCAATGAGCCGGACGGGGGTGGTCCGAAGCGTACCGCGAGATCGAAGCCATCGGCCACCAGATCGCCGACGTCGTCGCGCATAATGAGTTCGAGCGACAGGTCAGGATGACGGCTTAGAAAGTCGGCCAGCCGCGAGGCCAGCACGGTGCGCGAAAAGAACGGGTCGACGTTGACACGCAGCTTTCCCTGCACGACGTTCGCCGAACCGGCAGCCGCGGTCGCCGCCTCTTCGATGCCCGTGAGATGCGGACCGACCGCTTCGTAGAGACGCCGCCCTTCGTCGGTCAGCGTCTGCGAGCGCGTGGTCCGGTCCAGCAGCCGCACCCCTACCCGCTTTTCGAGGCGCGCCACCGCGCGGCTCACCCCGGATGGCGACAAGCCCAGCGCATCGGCGGCGCGCACGAAGCTGCCGCTCTCCGCGACCGCCGCGAGTACGGTGATGCCGGAAAACAGTCGGCCGTCGAACGTCATGTGTATTCCCCTGCGAATGTCGTACTTCGGATTCAGGGAGTTTAATCACGAGTGATTTGAACGGCACGTACTTTATTCAACAATCGAAACGTGGGAAATTGTGCGCCTGAAGATTCGCGGTGATTCGCGGCGGCTTGCACCGATTCATGCTGCGGACCCGAAACAGCCTGGAGAATACGAATGGACGTTTTGCACACACAGGGCATCGAGTTGCCGCGCCTCGGTTTCGGCACCTTCCGGATGCCGGGCGGCGGTTGCCAGCCGGTGGTGGAGAGTGCGCTGGAACTCGGATACCGGCACATCGACACGGCCGAGATGTATCAGAACGAGGAGGCGGTCGGCGCTGCGATTGCCGCTTCGGGTCTCGCACGCAAGCAACTGCATCTGACCACCAAGGTGTGGCACGAGCATCTCGCGCCGCACGCGATCCGCCGCGCGCTGGATACGAGCCTGGGCAAGCTCGGCGTCGATTACGTCGACCTGTACATGGTGCATTGGCCGTCGCGCGACATGGACCTCGGCGCCATCATGGAGACCATGCAGGGCTTTCTGCAGAACGGCACGGTTCGCGCCATCGGCGTATGCAATTTCAACCTGACGATGCTGCGCACCGCCATCGAAGAAATCGGCGCACCCATCGCCTGTCATCAGATCGAATATCACGCGTTCCTGGATCAGTCGAAGATGCTCGGCTATCTACGCGAGCGCGGCATTCCGCTCGTCGCCTATGCGCCGCTTGCCCAGGGCCGGGCGGCCAACGACCCGGTGCTGCAGCAAATTGGCGCGAAGCATGGCGTGAGCGCCGCGCAGGTGGCACTCGCGTGGCTGCTGGAACAGGACGGTGTTGCCGCCATCCCCAAAGCACAACGGCGCGAAAGTCAGCAGTCGAATCTCGACGCGCTGGCGGTGAAACTCGACGCGGACGACCGCGCAGCAATCGCCGCGCTGCCGAAACACAACCGCTTCGTCACGCCGCCGTTTGCGCCGGAGTGGGATGCGTGAAATACGTAGAAGACGCTTGGTCTACGCCTCGCGTGTCAGCCCGGGGTGCGCGGCAAACGTCTGAATGACGCTTTGCCAGACACCCTCCGACGCGGCCACGATGCTCGCCGATTTCAGCCCGTATGGCTCACCCGCCGCATTGGTCGCGCGGCCGCCCGCCATCTCGACGAGCAAGGCGCCTGCAACGCAGTTGAAGGTGTCCTCGCCGAATTCCCAGAAGCCGTCCAGCCGCCCGCATGCAACGTAGGCGAGTTGCAGCGAGGTCGGCCCCAGATTGCGGACCGCGCCGGCGTCCGCGAGCATCGCGCTCAACGACGTGCCTGCGGCTTCGATGACGCCGGGCTTGTCGCCGATAAACGGCGGCTGGCTGGTCGCAAGCATCGCCCTTGCGTGATGTTTGCGCCCATTCACTGCGATGCGCTGGCCGTTGAGAAAAGCGCCCTCCCCACGCACCGCATGAAAACATTCATCGCGATGTGCGTCGTATGTCATGGCAAACGTGGTGCTGCCATCTTCTACCAGTGCGATCGTGATGCACCAGGATGTGATGGAGCGCAAAAACTGTACGGCGCCATCAATCGCATCGCAGATCCAGAAGCTCGTCGCCTTACCACTGCGCGCGCTGCCGTCCACGAGTTCTCCTTCGAGCCACGCAATCTGCGGATAACCTTCGGCGAGTGCATCACGGATCTTTTCCGCCGCGTGATCGTCGAGCTGTTTGAACACGCGCATCATCTCGTCGTTGGCGTGGATGGGCTCCGTTGCATTGAATGTCTGCAGCAGGTCTTGCCCGACATCTCGTAGTAGCGCGCTCAAATGGGTAACATCAACTGGCGTTGGCATGCTTCGGTCTCCGTAAAATGGCAACGTTGGACAGGCCGGCCAATCATGCCATAGGGGCCCACGCGGCATTTGCTCGTCTTGCTTGAAGGTGCTTCAACGCCCAGCCCAATTGTGGATGCCAGGCGAATCACTGGGGTAGGCTTTTGTCTGTAGATAAACTGCCGTTTATCCCGGTCGATTTGAAAATCATTCAAACGACAGACCCATTATCAAACCATGCGATCGGACGGAAACTGCGGGTCATTCGTTCTCTGGAGAACAACATGCCGCTTCCTATTCTTGCGCTCGCATTGAGTGCCTTTGCCATCGGGACCACCGAATTCGTCATCATGGGCATCCTGCCCGAGGTCGCCCGCTCCCTGTCCGTCACCATCCCTTCGGCTGGCCTGCTCGTGAGCGGCTATGCACTCGGCGTGGCGGTCGGCGCACCCCTGCTCGCCGTTCTGACGAGCCGCCTGCCACGTAAGTGGGCTTTGTTATTGCTGATGGGCATCTTTATCGTGGGCAATATTTTTTGTGCACTGGCGCCCGGCTACACGAGTCTGATGATTGCGCGCGTCATCACCTCGTTCGCACACGGGTCGTTCTTCGGCATCGGCTCCGTGGTCGCCGCATCACTTGTGAAGCAGGAGAAACGCGCCAGTGCCATTGCGCTGATGTTCACCGGGCTCGCGCTTGCCAACGTGCTCGGCGTGCCGCTTGGCACGTTCATCGGCCAGACTTTGGGATGGCGCGCGGCCTTCTGGGCCGTGGCCGGTGCGGGACTGATCGCAACAGTCGCGCTCATTGCGCTGGTGCCGGCCCGCCATGACGGCGGCCCGCTGAACCTGCGCAGCGAAGTGGGCGTGCTCGCGCAACCACAAGTGTGGGTGGCGCTTTTGATGACCGTATTTGGCTTTGGCGGTGTGTTTGTTGTCCTCACGTACATCACGCCTATCCTCGAACAGATGAGCGGCTTCGCGCCGCGCTCCGTGACGTTGCTGCTCGTGCTGTTCGGTGTGGGGCTCGTGATCGGCAATACCGTGGGCGGCAAACTGGCAGACCGTGGAGGCATGCGGGCGCTGGCCGGAATCTTCGTTGCGCTGATCGCCATCATGGCGCTCTTCAGCCACACCATGCATTCACGCGTGCCCGCCATGATGACACTGTTCGTATGGGGCATCGCCGCGTTCGCGACGATCCCAGGTTTGCAGACACGCGTGCTGGGCAAGGCGTCGAATGCACCCAATCTGGCCTCGACCTTGAACATCGGCGCGTTCAACATCGGCAACGCGCTGGGAGCCTGGCTGGGCGGCCTCGCAATCGCGCATGGGCATGCGCTCGATACCCTGCCGTGGGTCGCCGCGGTCGTCACGCTCGCTGCACTCGCTTTGACGGGCGTTGCCATACGGCTCGATGCAGCCGACAAGCCGGCTCGCGTCGCCAACATCCTCGGGCGTGTTCCGCAACAATGAAGTGTTGAATCGCTGTACCGCTAACCTTATTTGCTGACAGGAGCGAATCATGAACACGCAACTCTCGAACACACAATCCTTCGACAACCAGACTGTGCTGATCGTAGGCGGCAGCTCGGGCATCGGCGCGGCGACCGCGCAGTCATTTGCCGCGCAAGGCGCGCAGGTGACGATCGCCTCGCGCAGTACGGCGAAACTGGACGCCATCGCGAAGCAGATCGGCGCGGACGTGACCACTGCGACGCTGGATTTCACCGACGACGCGAGCGTCGAAGCGTTTTTCGCCAATCAAACCGCGTATGACCACGTGGTCGTGACGGCCGGTGAAACACCCACCGGCCCGGTCCGCGTTCTCTCACTCGCCGATGCGTATGCAGCCATGAACAGCAAGTTTTGGGGTGCCTACCGGGTAGCGCGTGTCGCGCGGATTCGCGAAGGCGGCTCGTTGACGCTCGTATCGGGCTTCCTCGCCGTTCGACCGAGCAAGATGTCGGTGCTGCAAGGTGCGATCAACGCGGCGCTCGAAGCGCTCGCTCGCGGACTCGCGCTCGAACTGTCCCCGGTGCGGGTGAACACGGTGTCGCCAGGTCTGATCGAAACGCCGCTCTGGTCCAGACTCGATGCCGAGCGGCGCACCAAAATGTTCGAAGACGCCGCAGCACGACTGCCCGCACGCCGGGTCGGCCAGCCAGAAGACGTTGCACGGGCGGTGCTCTATCTTGCGTCGAATCCATATGCAAGCGGCTCGACCGTGCTGGTCGACGGTGGCGGTGCGATTGCCTGAGTGCTCCAGGCCATTCATCGCACGACGCGAATGGCGCCGATGATCTTCTGTTCGTCGAGGTGTCGCGCGATCAGGTTGTTGATCACGTTCAAGGTGGCGTCGGCGGCCGGCGTCAACGGGTGTGCCGCCGAGGTGATGTGACTGGCGGTCATATACACGGGCGGCTCGAGCGGCACCGCTTTCATTTCCGCGCCGCCCTGGGTATGGGACAGGTCGCCGATTGCCAGAAGCGCGAAGCCGAGCCCGGCCTGCACGGCAGAAATCTGCGCCCAGAAATCGTTCTCGACGAGGATGGTTACCCCATGCGGGCCTTCGTTGAAGATGGGATCGAGCAGCGTCTGCACGATGTGCTCATGGGGATGCGCGGGCAGCACGAGCGGCATGTCCCGCAAGGCGTCCCACGTCACGGACTCCTGTTCGAGCAGCGCTGTGCGTTGAGCGATCAGAAAGAGTTGCTGGCGAAACAGCGGCTGACTCGTGACACCGGCCGCGAATTCGCCGTCGAAAATCAGCGCGATATCGAGGCTGTGCTCGCGAATCCGATGGGCCAGTTGTTCGCTGGTATCGCGCACCAGATGCAGGGTGACGTTGGGCAAGGCCGACCTGCAGGCACCGGTGATGGCGGCGGTCATGAACGCGGCCAGCACCTGCGAAAGGCCGAGCCGCACCACGCCATTGACTTCTTCGCTATGAGCGCGCACGAGGTCCGGCAGATGCTCGATGCGATGAATGATCGCCTCGGCCTCGGCGTACAGGAGCTTTCCTGCCGCCGTGGGTTGAACGCCGCGCGCGCTGCGGTGCAGCACAGAGACGCCGAGGCTCTCTTCGAGTTCGCTCATCTGCTGGCTGAGCGCGGGTTGCGCAACGTGGATCAGCGTCGCAGCACGCGAAAAACTGCCGGCGTCGACGATCTTGATGAAGTACAGCAGATGCCGCAGTTGTATGCGCGACCGCCCCATGCACCCTCCACGAACCCGACTCGCCCGCTGCCTGCGCGTAACCTCCCGATAGTATCGTGATTCACCGGTGTATACCATTCAGGCGTTCGGGTCGTTTCAGGGCGCTCACGTTGCGGCTGGGTCCGTGATGAACGCCCGCTCTGGCTGGCGCACACCGCGTATCAGCAGATAGAACGCGGCGCAGTGCGTGATCATCAAGAGGGGCACGTAGATGACCGGAATCACGTAGGCGGCGCCCAGTTGTCCCGCCACGGCCGGAAGGTCCAGCCGGATAGCGTGGTAGTAGTCGAGGAGCAGGTCCGATACGCCCGCCACGTTGAAGGCGACCACGAAGAACCAGAACAGCCCACGGACTCTCACCGTGAGTAGCGCCAGCGTGGCCAGCACGGCCGTGACGAAGTCGCCATACGCGGCGAACTGGGCGAACCCGGCGGGCAGCCCCGGTCCGACGACGCCGGGAATCAGGAACACCAGCCCGAAAAAACGAAAGCTGTGCAGTGTGGCGATGGCGCGTTGCGCGTCAACGCGATCCGCCGACCTGAGCTTCGGCAGGATATACGTGACGAAGCAAAGCAGCCACGCCACGTAGCCCAGAACGAGTTGCAACCGGAAAATTGTTTCGGATGACATTCAGGATTCCTATCATGTGTGTGCCGATGGTGAAGCGTTTCACCGGCGAGGTCCTTGTTTGCAAGCCGATTCTAGGGCCGCTTTCGACGCGTGACTATTCACGATAATATTGTTGGGTTATGAAGCAAAACTTCACAGTCCGGCAAGGCGCACTCGACGGCGTCGAAGCGTTCCTGAGCGTTGCACGGCATCGCAGCTTTCGGCGTGCGGCGGCGGAGCTTGGCGTGACGCCGTCGGCGATCAGCCAGACCATCCGGGTCCTCGAGGCGCGCATCGGCGCCGCGCTGTTCGTGCGCACGACGCGCAGCGTCGGCCTGACCGAAGCCGGCGAGCGCTTCCTGGCGCGGGCGCGGCCTGCCTTTGAGGAACTCGTGGCGGCGAGCGACGTGGCGCGTGACCTCGGCGCGCGGCCCACCGGACTGTTGCGCCTTGCCGTGCCGGGGGCGGCCGTGCCGACCGTGCTGGAACCGCTGATCGCGTCCTTCTGCGAGGCGTATCCCGAGGTGGAGGTGGAGATCGTCGCCAGCGCGGGACTGGTGGATCTGGCCGCCGAAGGGTTCGACGCGGGCGTGCGGCTGGGACAGTTCATCGAAGCCGACATGGTGGCGATTCGCCTGACGCCGCCGTTTCGCTTCGAAGTGGTTGGCAGCCCTGATTATCTGGCGAAGCGAAAGGCGCCGGCGTGCATCGACGATCTGCGCGACCACGCCTGTCTGCGCATGCGCCGGTCGAACGGGGCGCTGGCACCGTGGTCCTTCGTGGACGATGGCAAGCCGGTCGAGACGGTCGTCGCGGGTCCGCTCATCGCGCACGACTACCCCACCCTCCTTGGCGCAGCGATTCGCGGTGTCGGGCTCGCGCAACTGCCCGGCCCGCTCGCCGCGCAGGCCATCGCGGACGGCCGCCTGCAGGTGTTGCTGGCGCCCTTCGCGCAGGCGACGCCAGGCGTCTTCCTGTTTCATTCGGGTAAGCACCAGGTGCTGCCCAAGCTGCGCGCGTTCATCGAGCATGTGAAGCAGCGCGAGCGTTGAGCAAACGTCGAGGCGCACACGGCGGCGGCCACTGAAACGCCCATTGATGCGCGCGCACGATGTCAAATAAGATGCGGGAAGTGTCCCACCCGCGACGCCATGACATGACCCCAGCCGACGCCGGACTCGAACGCTTTTATGCCCTCTCCGACGGTATTTTTGCCGTCATCATCACGGTCATGGTACTGGCGTTCAAGTCACCGGACGGCCATGATTTTCAGGCGCTGGTGAAGCTGTGGCCCGATCTCGTCAGCTATGCCGTGAGCTACGCGTTCATCGCCGTGGTCTGGTTGAATCATCACGCGGTGCTGCGGCACGCGCAACGTCTGACCGGCACCCTCGCGCTGGCCAACTTCGCCAACCTGTTTGCGATTTCCTTCATCCCGTTCACGACGGCCTGGCTTGCGGATAGCGAATTGGCAACGTTCCCGCTGACGCTGTATGCAATCGTCTTTTTTCTGGTGGAAGGCACCTACATGATCCTGATGTGGGAGAGCTACTCTCACCATCAGGAAATCGGCGCGCCGCTGCGCGCGCGGAAATGGCAATGGATCCGGGCGTGGGTGATGTTGTCGATCTTCCTGATCTGCGCCGTGGGCGTCATCATCCCGCCGTTCTGGCGGCTCGGCCTGCTGGCGTCGTTTCTCATTCTGTATTGCCGTCCCGATCCGTTTTTGCGGACGCGGCCGACGCCGCGTCGTTGACGCAAGCCGATGCTGGAGTGGCGAGGGTGCGTGACAGCGAGTAGGCGTGGCGGCTTTTGCGTTTTGATCGCGGCAGCCATTGCGCACGCATGCGCGTCCGCATGTCACGTTACATGAGGTGGGTGCGATCGCGCTGTCACCGTGACATCGAGCCGCTTTCGAGCCGTCGTAGCGCGGCGGCATCGCGCACCAGCCCGATGCGCCGGACTGTGACGCGGCCACTTCGCGATAACGAAACTTGGCATGCATTCTGCAGATGTTTGTTGGCGGGCTGAGCACCGCCAACAACACACAAGAGGATGCCAGATGGAGAAGACTTTCGCGATCAAGGCCGTTGCACTCTGCGCGGCGGCTGCGTTCAATCTCGCTGCGAGCAGCGCGGCGATGGCGGCAACGGATTCACCGAGTGCGGGGCTCGTCGTTGCAGCCGGCGCGAGCCCGGGGACGATCGAAGTGGGCGCGTCGGCGATCACGTCGGCCGCGGCAAACGGGGTCTCGGTAGTGATAGGCGGCGCGGGGGCGGTCGCGGTCGATCTGGGCAGCACGTCGCTTAGCCCTGTGACGGGGGCTGTTGGGGCGTTGACTGGCGCGCTGTCGGGGGCTGGTGGTGGCAATCCGCTGGCTCCGGTTACGGGCGCTGTTGGGACGTTGACTGGCGCGCTGTCCGGCGCTGGTGGTGGCAATCCGCTGGCGCCGGTTACTGGCGCTATCAGCACAGTGACCGGTGCGCTGTCTGGCGCTACCGGTGGCAACCCGCTAGCTCCGGTTACGGGCGCTGTTGGTACGTTGACCGGTGCGTTGTCCGGCGCTGCCGGCAGCAATCCGTTGGCTCCGGTTACGGGTGCTATCAGCACTGTGACTGGTGCGTTGTCGAGCGCTGGCGGTAGCGACCCATTGGCTCCAGTGACACGTGCCATTAGCACCGTGACCGGCGCACTCGCTGGTGCTGGCGGCAGCGACCCATTGGCAACCGTCACGGGGGCCGTCAATTCGGCAACCAGCCAACTCAGCGGCGCTGCCAATTCCGCGACGAGCGCTCTCTCGGGCGCGGCGAACACCGCAACTGGCACGCTATCGAGCGCCGTCAACACGGCGACCGGATCGCTGTCGAGTACAGTCAATTCGGCGACCGGCACGCTCGCTGGCGCGGTCAACACCGCCACGGCGGCACTCGACAACGCCGCGTCGAACAACCCGCTTGGCCCGGTCACCGGCGCAATCAGCAGCGTCACCGGCGCATTGCAAGGCGCAGCAGGCTCCAACCCGCTCGCTCCCGTCACCGGCGCAATCAGCAGCGTGACCGGCGCACTGCAAGGCGCAGCAGGCTCCAACCCGCTCGCTCCTGTCACCGGCGCAATCAGCAGCGTGACCGGCGCACTGCAAGGCGCAGCAGGCTCCAACCCGCTCGCCCCTGTCACCGGCGCAATCAGCAGCGTGACCGGCGCACTGCAAGGCGCAGCAGGCTCC
>NZ_QVQV01000001.1:1598902-1679347 GCF_003429005.1 Paraburkholderia sp. DHOC27 | reverse complement strand
TGTCACCGGCGCAATCAGCAGCGTGACCGGCGCACTGCAAGGCGCAGCAGGCTCAAACCCGCTCGCTCCTGTCACCGGCGCAATCAGCAGCGTGACTGGCGCACTGCAAGGCGCAGCAGGCTCCAACCCGCTCGCTCCTGTCACCGGCGCAATCAGCAGTGTGACCGGCGCACTGGGCGGCTCGTCCCCGATCGTGCCGATCACGAGCGCGCTCAACACGGTGACTTCGACCGTCGCCTCGCAGGCGGGTGTCATCACGGGCATCGTGAAAGACAACCCGATCGCCCCGCTCGCCAGCACGCTGACGACGGCACTCGGCTCGACGCTCGCGTCGACCTCCGGGATCGCCGTCTCCGCAGCCGGCGCGGTCAGCGCAGGCGTCAGTGCGGGCGGCGCCACGGTCACCGCCGGGGCTGGCACGGCGGGCTCGGTGAGCGGCAGCCTCGCGACAACCGGTAGCAGCTCAGCCACCGGCCTGCTGTCACCGGCAGCGGGTCTCGTCGCGTCGCTCAGCTCGACGGCTTCACACGCGAGCGGCGGCACCAGCGCCGGTAGCCTGCTCGCTCCTGTGACGGGCCTCCTCGCTGTCGCGACGGGCGCATTGCCGAAGTAATCTGAAGACGCAGCGCGCCACGCGCTGATGCACGAAGGCCGGCTCTAAAAGCCGGCCTTTGTTTTTTTGCCCGCTCGTTCAAGCGTCTGAGAGCATCCGGCTAACTACATCACGCTCCACATGATCGAGGCCCGATCAACGACTACAAGCGCAGATCGCGTCCACGTACCAATTCAGAATCACCCACCTCTCAATGTGACGCCACGAACTTCGACTCTGGAAAAGCGGGCGGCAACGCGAAACTCTCGCGCAAGCGCTTCGTCTCCGCCGCGGGCGTGCGTCCAAAGAGCCGCTTGAATTCCCGGTTGAACTGCGAAGGACTGACATACCCCACTGCATGGCAGGCGGCTTCGGCCGTCATGCTTTGCCGCACCATCAGCAAGCGGGCCTGATGCAAACGGGTGGATTTCACGTACTGCATGGGCGACGTGCTCGTGATCGCCTTGAAGTGACTATGAAACGTCGGCACGCTCATGCCGGCCTGGCTGGCGAGCCCCGGAAGATCGAGCGGCTCCGCGTAGGTGGCGTGAATGCGCTCCAGTGCCTTGCCGATCTTGCCGAAGTGCCCTTGCATGGCCAACGCCGCGCGCATCACGTTGCCCTGAGCGCCGGTGAGCACACGGAAATACAGTTCACGCAACAGGGCCGGTCCGAGGACCGCGGCATCGAGCGGCCGGCTCATGGCCTCCAGAAAACGCAGCACCGACCCGCGCATGGCCGCATCCATCGGGCTCGACATCATGCTCTCCGGGACGTCGTCCGTGCTTGCCGGGCCGTGTCGATCAATCTGGATCATCAACTCGGCCGCCATCTGGAAGTTCAAATGCAGGTACAGCGCCAGCAGCGGATGCTCGGGCGTCGCATCAGTCTCCATCGTGAACGGGACCGGCACGGCTACCGCGAGATAGTGCTGCTCGTCGTACACATAAACGCGCTCGCCGAAAAACCCCCGCTTGCTTCCCTGGCAGACGATGACAATGCCGGGGTCGTACAGCACCGGCGTGCGTGACAGCGCCCGGTCCGAACGCAGCACGCGCACATCGCGCAAGGCGGTCAGGTTGTAGCCCTCCTGCGGCGCCAAAGCGGTCAGCAAGGCCACCATGCGGCGCTGTTCAGATTCTCCGATCAATTCTTTGCGCACAGCTCGACTCATAGAAATAGGCAATAAAAATGGAAATTAAGGCCTGAATCGCAGGGCTAATTCAGAATAACATGCAAGCACTCAAACTCATTCAGGAGCGTTTGTCATGGCAGCGATCAAAACCATGCTTATCACCGGCGTCAGCAGCGGCTTCGGACGCGCATTGGCGCAAGAGGCGCTCGCCGCTGGATATCGGGTCGTCGGCACGGTGCGCAGCGAGCAGGCCAAACGGGACTTCGAAGCGCTGGATGCCGACCGCGCCTTCGGACGAATCCTCGACGTCACTCACTTCGATGCAATCGACGACGTCATCAGGGAAATCGAATCGAACGTCGGGCCGCTGGATGTGCTGATCAACAACGCGGGCTACGGTCACGAGGGCGTCATGGAAGAGTCGACGCTCGAGGAAATGCGCAGGCAATTCGACGTGAACGTATTCGGCGCGGTTGCCGTAACGAAGAGCGTGTTGCCGTACATGCGCGAACGCCGTAGCGGCCATATTCTCAACATCACGTCGATGGGCGGATTCATCACGCTGCCCGGCATCGCGTACTACTGCGGCAGCAAATTCGCCCTGGAGGGGATATCCGAAGTCCTCGGCAAAGAGGTGAAAGGGTTCGGCATTCACGTGACCGCTGTCGCGCCGGGCTCGTTTCGCACGGACTGGGCAGGTCGTTCGATGGTGCGAACCCCGCGCTCCATCGCGGATTACGATGCGCTGTTCGATCCCGTCCGCAAAGGACGCCAGGAGAAAAGCGGCAAGCAGCTCGGCGATCCGGTGAAAGCGGCGCGCGCCATGTTGTCGGTGATCGAAAGCGACGCGCCGCCCGCGCATCTTCTGCTAGGCAGCGATGCGCTCGGCCTCGTCAGGGATAAACTCGCGTCGCTCAGCGCGGAACTGGACGCATGGGAAAGCGTGACGAGATCGACGGATGGATGAACGCTCGACGTCACGTCCTCTCGCATGAGATTCAGACAGCGGCGGTGACGCACGGCCTCAGCAGCCATGCAGCAGCCATGCAGCAGCCATTCAGCAGCGTGGTTCGAACAGAGGAAGAACAGGATGATTTCGCATGTGTTCGTTGGCGTTAATGACTTCAATCGTGCCTTTGCGTTCTACTCCGCGATCATGGATGAGCTAGGGCATAAGCTGAAATTCTGCGAGCCGGATAAAGCATGGGCGGGTTGGGTGGCTGAGGAAATGCCACGCCCGCTCTTTCTGATTGGCAAGCCTTATGACGGCAACCCAGCCGCACCCGGCAACGGGAACATGGTAGCGTTGCTCGCGCCGGATCGCCGTTCTGTTGACAACGCACACGCCAGCGCACTCGCCAATATGGGCTCCTGCGACGGTCCACCCGGACTGCGAGTCCACTATCACCCGCACTATTACGGCGCGTACTTTCGGGACCCCGAGGGGAACAAGATCTGTGTGTGCTGTCACGATCCCGTGATGGATTGAAACTGCCCTGCGTTCGCCCCTGGCCAAAAATTGCGCCCTATAAATTAGTTAGGCATGCTTTTCAATTTACAAAAACCGCTTCACGTGTATGGATATTCAGTCCGGATGCATAAGCGGAAAGTAACTTGAAAGCAAGCACCACACAGCGCACCACACAGCCGTTGCGCACGATGTTGCCGAAATTGAAATATATCCTTGTGGACAATGCGCTTAATTATCCCTGACCGTTTTCCTACACTAGAGGGGTTGTTTGCATCCATATTGCAGCCCAAATCCAGGAGACACGTAACATGAACAAGGCAACCTGCACATTACTCGCGGCCGCTGCCGCACTGACGCTGTCGGGCGCCGCCTACGCACAGAACAACACGCTGGCCACCCCGTCTGTCACGTCGCCTGCTGCTGCAACGAGCGGATATGGAACCTCGAGCGCCGCCACGTCGGATAGCGGCACGGGCTCCAACTCGGCAACCGCAGGCATGTCGAGCAGCGCGAATGGCGGCTCGACTTCCAATGCTGCTCCCGTGAGCCACAACACGTTGGCAACGCCGAGCGTGTCGTCACCGGCTGGGCAATAACAGCTAAGGCTTTAGTAAGCGTCGTCAAACCGCTGTCCTCACGGACAGCGGTTTTTTGCGTTGCTCCTGTCGTTTTCTGAAAGCGGCTCCCTGAATTCCCTAAGCGCTCTGACAGCAGTTTCCAGGCAGCGGCTCACGGCACGCTGACGAAGCGGCCTTTGCTTGTCGCTGGGACAACGCTGCCCGATCATCGCTACATCCCCATGCTCGCCCCACTCGAACTGGTGCCTGCACTCGTCCCTGTATTCGTGGCGGTGTTAGTCGCTGTGCCTGACGTTGCGTTCAGATCGATCCGTCCATACACGCCATCGGCCTCGGCATTCGGACCGGCCGTAAAGAACAGCGTATTCGACGGCTGATCGTTGAGGTTGTTGCCGAAGGCAATGCCCCATAGTCCGTGCTCGACGAGCGGACTGCCGTTCGATCCATCGAGCGCGCCCATCGCTTGACCACTCGACGCATTGAACGCGTTGATCGTGCCGTCGCCGAAATTGCCTATCAGAATCGCGCCGCTCATCGAGCCGAAGTTGGAAGGTGCCTGCGCAATCCCCCATGGCGCATTCAACGCGCCGCCCGTCGCAAAACGCTGCTTGAGATTGCCTGCCGTGTCGAACACATCCACCATGCCGAGCCCCGTGCCGGCCACATCGTCGTGTTTCGCGGCGTCTTGCATCGCGTAAGTGACGAACAGGTTCGAGCCGATCGCCTGAATGCCGAACGGCGCAAAGCCAACCGGTATGGCCGGGTCAGTGAACGCGCCTGGCATCGCGACCTTGGTAAAGCTCGTGTTGAAGACGTCGATCTTGTTGTTATGGAAGTCGGTCGCGTACAGGAAGTTGTTGCCGTTCATGGCAGCGATGGCGAGCCCCTTGTACACCGCGCCGCCCGCCGCATCGTCGAACACCACGAAGGCATTGGTCGGCCCGACCGCCGGCGCCCATGCGGTGATGGTGCCGCCCTCGCCCGCGAAGATAAATGCAGCAACGCCGGACTTGCCGTTCTGCGTCACGTTAAAACTTTGCGTGCCGTTGAAGACGATGCCCGTCGGCGACGCTGCGCCGTTCACGCCGTTCGGTATCGTGACGACCAGCGATTGCGGTGCGCCGTTACCGTCATAGAGTGTCGCGAGGTTGGTCGCGTTGTCCGCCACCCAGACAAAACCCTGCGGATTAAAGGCCACGCCCCACAGGTTTTTCAGATTCGCGTCGGTATGCGCAGCGGCGACCGCGCCATCCGACACGAGCGCCGTCGCCGTGAACGACGACACCACAGGCGGTGGATTCGAGTTATGCGAACCCGAACTGCCCCCGCACGATACGAGTGTTACCAGCGCCGTACCGCACGCAACAAAACTCAATACGCCGAAAAGAGATTTCATCACCGCACTCCCTGGGTTGTCCAAAGGCCGCAACGGTCATTGAACGAAGAAGGCGCGCGGTTTATTCCTCGACACGCTGGTTTCTACGCAGCGCCTTGATGGCCTGTATCGCGGTGCCACGTGTAAACGCAATGGTTGAATCGGCTAGCTAAAAACACGCGGTGTGCAACGGATTGCACGCCTGACTATTCCCTGGTCCTGCCAAAAAATCGCCAGCACGTATGACGCGCGAACAGGGGGCGGCCATTTAACGGCTCGCATCAAATGCAACGCTCGCGCGCGCATGGCCCGACGCCTTCACGGCGGAGCGCCGCGCTTTGTTACCTTGACAGTGCAACGGCGTTGAACTACGGTGAATTTCGTTGGGCCGGCGCACAGGCGCGAAGCCCGCACGCCTGGTGAGGCATGTCATGTCCGCAAAAGAGTCTGTCGGTTCGCTTCCCTTGATGGTCGCATTCAGGCGTCCCTTGCCGGAGCGGCCATTGCAGTACGAGTACGACGAGCAGCGACAGCTCAACGTCGTGCACGTGGAGGGTCGAACGGTCCCCGCCGTCCAGCTTCCGGATGTCCGCCTGCGGATGAAGACGAATCAATACAGGGGCGGCGAGGACTAGAACGCGGCGGCGCACCGCGCCAGCCAATGCACGGCCGGAAAACGTCGTGCGCCTGCTGAAAACAGATCATCCACGGTGGGCCGATTCGAGGAGACTCTTCTGTGCGTACGGGGCTGGATGAAAGGGTTCTGCTCGTCACCGAGCGCGGCGATCTATCCGCGGATCTGCTCATCGCGGAGCTGGTCAAACAGCGCGTGGCATACGTTCGCTGGAACGTCGAGGACTTTCCGGCCGCGTCCACGTTGACATGGAATCCTGAACAACTTGATGTGCAATTGGCAACCGGCGCGACGCGCTGGTCTCTCAGCGACATCAAAAGCGCGTGGTATCGCAGAACGCCGCGCCCGCAGCGCGAAGGCACGCAGAGCGCGAGCGTCGCGGACTTCATCAATCGCGAAACCTCCGCGTTTCTCAGCGGTGTTTTCGAAACCAGCGGCGTGCCATGGATGAATCGGCCGTCGCATGTCCAGCGCGCCGAAAACAAGCTCACGCAACTCGCTTTAGCGCGCGAATGCGGCTTTCTTGTCCCTCGCACGCTCGTCACGAACGACCCTAAAGCCGCGCGCCGGTTTGTAACGAGCGTGCCCCGCGCAATCGCAAAGACGCTGGGCGGCGGCACGATTCACGACAACGGCACGGATTTCGCACTCTTCACCCACACGGTGACAGCCGAAGCACTGACCGTCGACGCAGCGGTGCAAGCCGCCCCCTGCATCTTTCAGGAACAGATGGTCAAGGGTTTCGACATCCGGGTGACCGTGGTGGGCAAATTCATCTTCGCTACCCGGATTGCCACGACACACGACGAAGTCGACTGGCGTGCGGCTGATCGCCGTGCGGTGCAGTACCATATGCATCGCATTCCTGAAGAACTGGAGCGGCGTTGCCATGTCCTGATGCAACGGCTCGGTTTGATCTACGGGTGCCTCGACTTCGTGTTGACGCCCGCTGGCGAATACGCGTTCCTCGAAATCAATCCTTCCGGGCAGTGGGGCTGGATCGACGAAGAAACGCATTCTTCCATCACGCAATCTATCGTGCGACTGCTGATCAACGCGGATTTCCAATGACCGGGCCCTCTCCCCTTCAAGCGCGCATCCTTGCAATCTGGGCCTGGGTGTTGCCACGCCCGGAGGCCGACGTCGAACTGAACCCACCGGCCATCTTCCAGACTTACGAGCGTGCGCTGGGCGAAATCCGCAAGACCCAAAACACGGACATGATCGACGCGCTGGCCGACATGAGCAAGGAGTTGTTCGAGGATGCGCGCGACACCCGCGGGCACGTCGAAACGCGCGCGAGCGCCACCGTGACGGCCACAGGAATCGGTCTCGCAGCACTCGCCGGGATCGCCTCGCTATGGAGCCAGCAATCGCAGAAAGTCGCGTGGGTGCCCGCCATCACGCTGGGCGCGATCGTGATTGCGCTGCTCTACCTGATCTCGTCAATCATGATCGCGCAACGCGTGTATGGCGCCAACGTGCGCTCGACCCTCGGACCGCCTGACATCGTCCCCGGGACCGGCGCGAACAAATACGCCTACAGCCTGCGTGTCAGCGGTTTGCGGGTGGAGTATGCGATCCATAACTACAAGGCCAACAACCGGGCGCTAGGCTTCGTACTGGCGGCGCAGCGGCGCCTGGTGCGCGGCGTGACCCTTCTCGCGATAGCGGGAGGCGTCGTGTTGATTTTTCAGGCGCCGAAGTCCACCGGCACCACGCCCGTGGCGATCACGGCCCAGACCGTTCAACTGATCGCGGCGTCCCAGACAGCCGCATCGACGGCTGCATCAGCCAGTGCGGCGAGTGTGGGCGTCGCGGCATCATCGGCTCCTGCGAGTCCGGTGGATGTTTTGCCGCCGGCGCAACCGGGTCAACCCGCCGCGGCATCTTCGAGCCAGCCAAACGTCGCATCTGTCCCAGGCAACGCGAGTACTGTCAACGGCACCGCCAGTACCGCCCACGCAAGCCACGGAGCGAAACACAAGCATCCCTAACTAAATCGCTGACGACGACCCATCGCCCGTTGCAGGCATGCACTATCCGCGCATCAACTCAGCTTCACGATCGGCTTGATGAACCAGGCGCGCGCAGAGCGGGAGAACAGCAGCAGCGTCGCCGCTGCGTTGCTGAAATAGATGACGCCAGGCGCGAATGGCTGTTTCATGGCCACCAAAGCCGCGACAAGGACGAGACCGAACACGGTCAGGGCGAGTTCGATGATTCTCGCCCAGTTCCTGCGGTACACCAATCCGACTATTACCGTCGCGTTGAGAATTTGCCAGCCACTCAAGCCGATCAGCATGCCCACGGCCCCGACGCGTTGACGGTCGGTAAGATGTATTTTGCTCACCGTGATCCACGCAATCGACAGAAACGTATTCAGTTCCCAGAACCAGATGAGGACGAAGATCACCACTGCCGCACGAGCCGTCCATGGTGCGTCGCCGTTGAACAATGGAACCCGCGCAGCTAGCCGATCGAACACCGCCGTCACCCCATGAAGAAGGATTGTTTTTGACAGCCGTCGGCCGCCCGAATCGAGGAGCGGCTGAACGACGCGTCAGTGTGATGACGGCAACGGTGCGGAAAACTTGAGCGGAGGGTAGTTGGAATGCTCGTGGTTGCACGAGCACAGGGATGAATTGATCACGCGCCTGCCAGTGACGTGCCGGCATTTTCTTGCGTGATCCGAGCGAGGGGCCTGGTTTTCAGTCTGGTTCCCGGCCTGGTTTCCAGTCAGATCAAAAGCGGCCGCGCGTTTTCACCGCGCGGCCGCCCTTTGCTATACACCGCGGCAAATCATTTCTTGCCGGCCCAACCGTCGAGGCCGCCCAGCAAGCCGCCACCCGACCCGCCTGCGGCCGTCGCACCGCTCAACGTACTCGTCAAGGTGCTGACCAGACCCGTCAGCGGGGCCAGCGGATTGCCTGCCGCACCCGCGCCACCCGTGCCACCCGCTCCACCCGCGCCAGCCGCCCCACCCACCGAGCCGAGCGTGCCCGTGAGCGCGGTCACCAGCGACGTGACCGGCGCAAGCGGACTGGTCCCGCCCGACTTCACGCCGCCCGACACCCCGCTCAAGGAACCGGGCAACGAAGTGAGGATGCCGGTCAACGGCGCGAGCGGGTTACCCGGCGTACCGCCTGCGGTCAGCAAGCCGCCCGCCGACGTGACGGTGTTGCCTACCGACGTCACCACATTGCCGAGGTTGGCTCCAATCGGATTACCGGTCGCGCCGCCGAGTTTCGCGCCGGCGCTGTCCAGCCCATGACCGATCGTCGACAGCAAGCCGTTGAGCGGCGCGCCGAGACCGGTCGTATCGCCGACGGTTTGCGTGGTCTGCGCAAGCACGGTCGTGATGGGCGTGATGGGCGCGCTAACCGTCTGCGTCACCTGCTGAATGAAACCCGTGGAGAGCGTCGTGGTGAGTTGCGTCCCCAACGCGCTGACTGCGTTGCCGAGCGTCGAGACCGTGTTGCCAAGCGGCGCGGTCAGCGGGCTCAGCGGCGCCGTTGGACCACTGCCCAGACTGGTCACGAGCTGACCGGCGCTGTTGACGGCCTGCCCCGCGTCATAGACGAGATTGCCGGTGCTCGATACGGTCGGTCCGAGCGGATTGGTCGAATTGCCGAGCTGTCCAAGGCCGTTCGTCGTGCCCGCGCCCAAGGCGGTGATGCCGTTGCCGAGGTTCGACACGACGCCGCCGAGTGCTGTCGAGGTAGCGGGATTGCCGCCCGGGATCGGCGTGAGGCCGATCTGGTTGCCTATCGAGGCCACCGTCTGACCGGTCGTGCTCACGACGTTGCCCGCGTTCTGAACCACCACGCCGAGCGGATTGGCGCTCGTGGGAGTTGGCGTCGGTGTGGGCGTCGGTGTCGGCGTTGGTGTCGGCGTTGGCGTCGGCGTTGGCGTTGGCGTCGGTGTTGGCGTCGGTGTTGGCGTCGGTGTCGGTGTCGGTGTCGGTGTCGGTGTCGGTGTCGGTGTCGGTGTCGGTGTCGGTGTCGGTGTCGGTGTCGGTGTCGGTGTCGGTGTCGGCGTCGGTGTCGGTGTCGGTGTCGGTGTCGGTGTCGGTGTCGGCGTCGGTGTCGGTGTCGGCGTCGGTATCCCGCCGCCCGTCCCACCGCCCGCTCCGGAGCCAGATCCCGCCCCCACGCCGCCGGGTTTCGTCACCGTACTTCCGCACCCGGTCAGGACGATCATCGACGACACGCACCACGCAATCGCCGACAGTTTGAATGTGTTCATGATTTCGCTCCCTCGCAACATGTGGTTATTTGCTGCGGGAGCTAACTGCAAGTCCTATGCCGATTTGTAATACGAACCGTCATGGACGAGAAACACGCTAATAATCAATAACTTAAACAACCTTCATTCGGCCATCCGGGCACCTTACCGAGCAGATGTGGCGGCGGACACCGCAACACGCGAAAGCTACGTAACGTAACGCGCCCTTCGTCCAGCAACCCGTTCCATCTCACCGCCGCGTTAACTCCGAACTAACTCTGCGTGGCTACGATGCGTTCCATTCGGCGCGGTCTGTCGCACGGTGCGCTTATCGCTCGCACCCTCCTCGCCCTGTCACGTACACATGCCACCCACGGGAGACTCTCATGTCCTTGGCAACTATTCTTCACGGCACGCCGATCTGGGTCTGGGTGCTGCTCGTCGTTCTGCTATCACGCGGCATCAAGGCACTCAAGAGCGGCACTACCCCGCTCGCGAAACTCGCCGTTGTGCCGATCATTTTTGCGGTGTGGGGCATCGTCCATCTGGCTGCTGATCCCAGCACCGGATGGCCGACGCCGCTGGCGTGGGTCGCGGGGGCACTCGCCGGCATCGTCGGCGGGGTTGTGCTTGCACGTCGCACGCGTTTCATCGTCGATCCCGTCGCCAACACGGTGATGCTGCCCGGTTCGATGGTGCCGCTGGTGCTGATCGTCGTCACCTTCGCCACGAAGTTCTGGCTCGGTGTCGAGCTGGCAACCGCCACAGCATCCACCCCGGTTCTGACGTATCTGGTGATCGAGGCAGCCGTCTCCGGGATAGTCGCGGGTATCTTCGGTGGACGATTCTTCACCTACTGGGGCGCACTCGCGAGACTACGCGGCAGCCTGCCCGCCTGAGCGCATCCAGCGTTGAACCGTTCGGTGTCACGGTGCTTGCATCTCCGATGATGCAAGGTTTCATGCCGTGCCGCACGGCAGTTCTGATATGCAGGAATCCCAGGTAATGCTACAGCCGCCTCGTCATTGCAGCACGTCGCAAAACCGCTTTAAAGGCCTGACGCTCGCCGTAATACTCACCGTATTACTTGCCGTAATGCTCCGCTAATTCTTCGAGCGCACAGTGCTCCCATCTGATCTCAACCGAGGAGAACGAAATGGAAAACTTCACCGCATTTGCACTGGCAGTCGTGATCGTGGCAGTCGTGGCGAGCGTCGCAATTGGTATCGTGGCACACGAGATACTGACGTTCATTCGCGAACGCGTCATACGTGTTGCCGCGAAACAGGCGCGCGCGAACCGCGAGTCCCGCACGGCATCCATCTGCGCGGAAAACGTGGCGTATGCCGTTGCGCGCGAGGTCGGCGAGCGCCGTTCGAACGGCTACCGCGCCGCTGAAAAATAACCGTTGGCGGGCGCTGGTTCACCGCAAGAGTTTTTCTCACGCGGGGCCGTAAGTAATCTGCTTTGTCATTGCAACACACCGTCTTTATGCTTGTGCGTGTCCGCCCGGTTTGGGGCGGACTGTCCAGAGCCACGCGGCACCCATTCCACGCCAGCTCTGGATTCTGACCCATCACCACAAGAAGGCTTACGCAATGAATACCGCATCGCAGAGTCCACTCATGCTGATAACGGGGGGAAGTCGAGGCGTCGGCGCGGCCACCGCGCGCCTTGCCGCTGCACGCGGCTACGACGTCGCGATCAGCTTCGTCTCCAACGAATCTGCTGCACGCGCCGTGGTCGCCGATGTGGAAAGCGTGGGACGTCGTGCGCTGGCGGTGCGTGCCGACAACGCAGACCCTCAGCAAGTTGCCCAGCTTTTCGCGGCAATCGACCGTGAGTTTGGCCGCATCGACGTACTGGTCAACAACGCCGCGATGCTGGCGCGGCAGTCCCGCCTGGAAGACCTGGAATTCGAGCGGATGCAGCGCATTTTCGCGGTCAATGCAATCGGCCCGATGCTCTGCGCCCAGCAAGCGGCCAAGCGGATGTCCTTTCGACACAACGGGCGCGGCGGTTCCGTGATCAACCTCTCTTCGGCATCGGCAAGGCTTGGCAGTCCAAATGAATACGTCGATTACGCGGCGTCGAAGGGCGCCGTCGAGACCTTCACCACCGGCTTTGCAAAGGAAGTGGCGCGCGAAGGGATACGCGTGAACTGCATACGCCCAGGCCACATCTACACTGAGATGCATGCGAGCGGTGGCGAACCGGGGCGGGTGGATCGCGTGAAGGAATCGATCCCGATGGGCCGGGGCGGTCAGCCCGAGGAGGTTGCGCAAGCGATCCTCTGGCTGGCGAGCGCCGAGGCTTCGTTCATCACCGGCACGTTCCTCGACGTCACGGGCGGCAAGTGAGCGACAGCCCGCGGTCAGCCCGGCACTGCTGCCGGCAGGCAGAATCCTGTATTCTTCGGCCTGCTTCAATCGTTAAGGCCCAGACCGAGCCGGCGCAAACGCGGCGGCATGGCGAAGGAAAACGCCTCCGGCAGCCCGCACTCAGCCAACGCCTATGTCTACTCACTCGCCCATTCATGCGTCCGCTCAAGCGCCCGCAAAGTCAGTTACGACCGTGAGCTGCGCGTGCGGACAAGTCGTCTATGAGGCGAAAGGCGCGCCGATTACCAGTGTGATCTGCTACTGCGACGACTGCCAGGAAGGCGCGCGACAGATCGAGTTGCTTCCCCACGCGCCTCCCGTTCAGGAGCCGGATGGCGGTACGGCCTACCTTGCCTACCGCAAGGACCGCGTGACCTGCGTACGCGGCCAATCGCTGTTGAGACATCACAAGATCCGAGCCGGCTCGGCCACGAATCGGGTACTCGCGACCTGTTGCAACTCGGCCATGCTGATCAGTTTCGACGATGCCAAACATTGGGTGGATCTGTACCGGTCTCGCTGCAACGGCGATAACTGGCCCGTGCAAATGCGCATCTGCACGAAGTTCAAGGCCGCCCACCACATCATTCCCGCCGGTGTGCCTCAGCACCCGCACTATCCACTCTCGCTCATCATGAAACTGGTGCGCGCCAGATTCGCCATGTTGCTGCATCGGTAAAACGCGCACCTCAGCGTGGCTCATGCGCGCGTCGAGATCGCCGCGCAGCAGCGTGGCGCCCGTCGGCGAATCAGTGGTAAACCGTCGTCGAGGATTGCAGCTTCGTCAGGACACCTTGTCTGAAACGAAACCACCCTTGCGGGCCTTGCATGACGACTTCATCGCCTTGCCAGAACACGCGTCTGACTTTCAGTCGCTCGCTCACACGCTGCACGAGCGGTGGACGACGCCGAAAGTCATACAGCACCGGGCCGGCATCCGTTAGCACGAGCATGCGCGCGATGCTGTCGTTCGTACTGCCAATGTCATCGAAATGCGTGAGCGTATTCGCCTCGAAGCGATCGACGATTTCTTTGTCCACCGTTGCCACGAAGCCGTGCTCGGCGCGCTCGAATTGCAATGTGCCGGCCGGCGTCTCGAGCGGGCCGGTCGCGTTGCTTTGCGCATGCCCACCGGTTGCAAAGGAGAAAGCTGCGAGCGCGACGAGAAACAAACGCATCACGTTGCCGTCCACCGCATCAAGAAGGAAAATCCGCGCCCAGCGTGGTCGATTCCCATGTATTCAGGTCATTCTGCAGTCGCGACAATTTGGTTCGGACTGCTTCCAGACCGGGTTTTCCCAATACCAGATTCGATGGCGGCACCTTGGCCTCAACGGCGGCAATGATCGCCTGCGCGGCGCGCGCCGGATCGCCCGGTTGCCGACCGCTGTCTGCCGCCACCTGCGCGCGTCGCTTGCCAGCAATGGAGGCATAGGCGTCGATCGAGCGGTGGGTCTGCTTGAGCGAGCGACCCGCCCAGTCCGTGCGGAACGGCCCCGGCTCGACCGTCGTCACCTTGATGCCGAGTTCGGCGGTCTCGCGCGCGAGTGCTTCGCCCAGCCCTTCCAGCGCGAACTTGGTGGCCGCGTAGTAGCCGCTGCCGGGATTGCCCACCAGCCCGCCAACGGACGTGATATTGACGATGTGGCCCGCGCCCTGCTCGCGCATCAACGGCAACACGGCCTTGATCGTGCTCACCGCGCCGAAGAAGTTGACCTCGAACATGGCGCGCACTTCGTCGTCTTCCCCTTCTTCGATCGCGGACAGATAGCCGTATCCAGCGTTATTGACCAGCACGTCGATGCGGCCAAACTGGGCCTTGGTCTGCGCGACCACAGCCTGCACGTCCTCGGGCGACGTCACGTCGAGTTTGAGCGCGAGGGCATGTTGCGGGTGCGAGCCGGCGAGATCCGCAACGGCAGCAGGATCGCGCGCCGTGACCACCGCGCGCCAGCCGCGCGCGAGCACGGCCTCGGCAATTTCCCGGCCGAAGCCGGTCGAGCAGCCCGTAATCAGCCAGACAGGAGAGGCAGATGAGTCAGTCGTCATGGTAGTCCTCGGTAAGGGCTGACGCGACGCGCCACACGGCAATTCGGCGCCAAGGGTCAGCTGGGAATGAGTCTGGAGAATATCGCAACGCCCGCGAACGCGCTGCGCGGCCCGCAGCCGTGCCTCGCGGCAAAAACAGGCAAAAACAGGCCGTCGCGCCGCGCCCGCACGCGAGACGAATAGCTCGCGCGGGCGTTTCAGTCGGCACCTTCAATTGGTCCTTCTATTGGCCCTTCAGTCAACCTTAATCAACCTCAGTCAACCTTCCGCAATCCGCTCCCACGCCCCCGAGCGTGCCGAGCGGAATACCGCGTCGATCACCCGCATGTTGGCGCGCGCATCTTCGAGCGGGATGGCCTGCGCGCCGCCACTCAGGATCGCTTCGGCAAACGTGGCCGCTGCGACGCCATATTGATCGCAGGCGGGGATCTCCAGCCAGGTCTCGGTGGAAGCGCCGGCGCTGGTGTTTTCGCTCACCAGCAGACGCGTCGGCCGGTCATGAGGTGCATTGAACGGAATCTCGATCTCGATGCGCCCCTTGGTGCCGTGAAACTGCATGCGCTGATACGGATGCACCTGCGTCGAATAAAAGAAACTCGCCTGCACCCCGCCAAAGTCCATCAACACCGAGCCCAGCCGGTCTACCTTGAAGACGGGATCCTGCTCGATCATCGCCACCACGCGTCCTGGTTCACGGCCCACGATAAAGCGTGAGGTCGTGATCGGATAGCAGCCAATATCGAGCAGACCGCCGCCACCAAATTCACTCTGGTTGCGGATATTGTCCGGGTTCGTGTTGTGATAAGTGAAACCGCCGGTCACCGCGCGCAATTCGCCAATCGCGCCTGCGTCGATCAGGCTGCGCACCTTCAGCCATTGCGGGTGCGTGCGAACCATGAAGGCTTCCTGAATATATCGGCCCGTCGCGTCGCGCGCAGCAATCAATCGTTCGACCTCCTGAGCATCCAGTCCGATCGGCTTTTCACACAACACGTGCTTGCCCGCCTCGACCGCCTTGATGGTCCATTCCACGTGCAGATGATTGGGCAACGGAATATAGACCGCGTCGATTTCCGGGTCTGCGAGCAGCGCCTCGTAGCTCTCGTAGGCCACTGCCAGGCCGTATTTCGCGGCCGCTTCGCGCCCCTTCTCAGGCGAGCGCGATGCAATGCCCTTGACGCGGCATTTCGGCGCCTCGTGCATCGGCACAACCACCTTGTCGTTGATCTTTGCGGCGCCCAGGATACCCCAGACGATTTCGTCTCCTGCCATGACATCCCCTTTTCGATTTGCGAAGTTACGCGAACAATCCGAAACATTAGTCCCACGCAGTTTACACGGCGCCCTTACGTTCGCGGATACGCACCGCACCGTGACGTGCCACGCAGTGCCGGGTTGTGAGCGGTGAGATCAAACGTGTGTTTGCACACGCGTGCGCTGTGCCGGCTTTCTTCGAAGAAATAACCCACTCTTCGGGAAAACCCACCTTAATTTCCTCTCAGGACTGCCGTTGACGTAGTCAGCTGCCGCAAAAAGCAGCACTACATAATGACACTGAGAGTTGAGGGCTAAATGAAGATTCACACCGACGGTACGTTACGTACCAGCTTGATCGCGACCACCCTGGCCGCCATGTTGTCCCTCAGCGCCTGCGGCGGTTCCGGCACGCTGAGTTCTGGCACCGGCAGCGCCGGCGGCAGCAGCGGCAGCGGTGCCCTGGCGAGCGGCAGTACCGGCTCCACCAACGGCTCCGGCAGCGGCGACCTCGCAACGGCCGCAGGCAGCACCGGCGGCGGTTCAACCGGTCTCACGACGACCAGCACAGGCGGGGGCAACCCGGGCAGCAACCCAGGCACCGGCAGCACGACAGGGACGACCCCGACCGCCAACGCAGCAAGCCAGGTAGTCGACCACGCGGGCAACGTCATCAGCTCGGCGGGCAATACGGTGTCCGGCGCGGGCAGCGTGATTGCCGGGCAGACGGTGCCCGGTCTCAATCCCCAAACCACTCAGGCCGCGGGCGGCATCCTCGTCGATACGGGCGCGGCAGTCAGCAACCTGGGCAATGGCGTGTCGCAAGGGCTCGGTCAACTGGGGACCGGCACGAACGGCGTGGGCGTCACGCTGACAAGCGTAGGCGGCACCGTCAGCGATGCCGGCAAGGCGGTCAGCAGCACCGGCCAACTGGTGAACAGCCTCGGCACCGGCCCGCTCGCGCCCGTCGCGGGCGTGACGACGCCGCTTGCCGCCACGGTCGACGCGCTCGGGGCCGGCGTCACCCAGGGCGGCGCGACGCTCGGCACGGCGCTTTCTTCGGGTCCGGTTTCCCAGGTGACGATGGACACCAGCAAGAGCATCGAAACCATCGAATCAATGGCGGTGCAAACCACGCAAACGCTCGGCGCGACCACCGGTCTGGGCGCGCCCGTGAACACGGTGCTGGCCAATGTCGGCGGCGGCGTCGCCCAGGTGGGCGGGCTGCTGGGCGCGAGCGGCGCGGGCAACCCGGTGGTCAGCGGCCTCGGCAGCACGGTGTCTAACACGGGCTCGACGGTTGCCTCGGTGGGTGGCCTGACCTCGGGCGGCACGGCAGCCAATCCGCTCTCGACGGTTTCGACTGCGGTCGCCACGCTCGGCGCGGCAACCGGCACCGGCGCGACGGTGGGCAGCGTGCTTTCGCCGGTCACGACGCTGGCGACGAGCGCGACCGGCTCGCTCACTTCGGCCACCGGCGGCACCAGCAGCCCGCTCGCGCCCGTCACCGGCCTGCTGACGACGGTCACTTCGTCACTGGGTTCGGCGACCAGCCCCGCAACCACGACCTCTGCGACGACCGGCAAATCCAGCAACGGGACTGCATCGGGCGGCAGCGCGAGCCCGGTCACGAGCACGATTGCGGGCCTCACGTCGACCACCTCGGCGGTCACTGGCGCGGCGACCGGGCTGTTGTCGCCCGTGACAGGTGCAGTGGGCGGCTTGCTCGGCGGCGCGAAGAAGTAGCAGACCTGCTGCGATTGGTTTGTCGCCGGGTTTGAGTGGACCTCGGGTGGACTTCGGGCTGACCTTGGGCGTTTGAGGCAGGTAGCTAGCCTCTGATTCTCGAGGTCCGCCCGGAACATCAGAGATCTCGCGAAGGCCGAGCGTTTGGGTCCGCCCAGGCGTCGCCTTCGTGGGTCACGCAACACCGCAACGTGCATGCCCATCGCCCCGGATGGGAGCCAGAAAAAGGCCTTGCATCACGCTACCGCAGCGTTAGAATACTGTATATACATACAGTAATTGATGGCGGTATGGATCTCTCCAGCAAGCTCGAGGTATTGGCGGACGCGGCGAAGTACGACGCGTCCTGCGCCAGCAGCGGCGCACCTAAACGCAATTCGCGCGGCGGTGCCGGTCTGGGCGCGAGCACCGGCGCGGGCATCTGCCATAGCTTCACGCCAGACGGCCGCTGCGTGTCCTTGCTGAAAATCCTGCTCACCAATTTCTGCCTGTACGACTGCCAGTACTGCGTCAACCGGCGCTCCAGCAACGTCCCGCGCGCACGCTTCACGCCAGAAGAAGTCGTGACGCTGACGCTGGATTTTTACCGGCGCAACTATATCGACGGGCTGTTTCTCAGCTCGGGCATCATCCAGTCGTCGAACTACACGATGGAGCAGCTGGTCCAGGTGGCGCGTTCGCTGCGTGAAGATCATCAGTTTCGCGGCTACGTGCATCTGAAAACGATTCCCGACGCTGATCCCGAGTTGATCGCCCAGGCGGGCAAATACGCGGATCGCTTGAGCGTCAATATCGAACTGCCCACGGAGGTCAGCCTCGAACAGCTCGCGCCAGAAAAGAGCGTGCGCACCATCAAGCTCGCTATGGGCTCGATCCGGCTCGGGCAGGAAGAATCGCTCGCAGACAAGAAGGCGCCAAAGTTTGCGCCCGCGGGTCAGAGCACGCAGATGATCGTCGGCGCGGACACCACGGACGACCGCACCATCCTGCACACCGCCGAGACGCTCTACGGCGCTTATGGTTTGAAGCGGGTCTACTATTCGGCCTTCAGTCCCATTCCGGATAGTCCATCTGCCCTGCCCGCGCAGGCGCCCCCGTTGCTGCGCGAACATCGTCTGTATCAGGCCGACTTCCTGCTGCGCGGCTACGGCTTCAACGCGGCTGAACTGTTCGGCAAAACCGGCACCCTCGCGCTCGATATCGACCCCAAGCTCGCGTGGGCCATCTCACACCGGCATCAGTTTCCGGTCGACCTGAACCGCGCGCCGCTGCGCATGATCGCGCGCGTGCCCGGCATCGGCATGCGCAACGCGCAACGGCTCGTCGAGCTGCGTCGTTTGCGTGCGGTGCGTTATCAGGACCTCGTGCAGTTGCGCTGTTCGATGGCCAAAATCAAACCGTTCATCGTGACGCAGGACTATCGGGCGCCGCTCAAAGAAGTGTCATCGGAGCAGCTGCGCCGGAGCCTGACGCCGCCGCCCGAGCAACTTGCGCTGCTGTAAGCGCGCACGCGTACCCTCGGCGCTTCGATGCAGACCATCGTCTTCGACAACACCTACCCTGAGTGGCGCGCGGCGGCCCTGCGGATGCTGGCCGCGAACGTGCCGCCGGAGATGATCGACTGGCAGGTTGGCGTCGCTGCGCACGGTGCCGCGAACCATGACGAGGGCGATGCCGAAGCCGACACCGAAACCGAAACCGAAACCGAAACCGAAACGCTTCGTCAGCGGCAGACCAGCGGTTCGTTCGACTTCGGTACCGATTCATTGAGCGAAAGCGCGGGCAACGCATCAGAGCGCGCTGACCGAACGGCGCAACCTCCATCCGAAGCATCCACCACGCTCGCTCCGGTGGTGCGCATCTCGAAGGCGCTCGCCGCGCAGCTCAATGACGCGGCACTGTATCGGGACGCGCGTCGCTGGGCGTTTCTCTACAAGGTCATCTGGCGATGGCATCACGGTGATCGCGCGGTGGCCTCGCCTGCCGATATCGACGGTGCCCGTCTGCATCACGTGGCCAAGGCCGTACGGCGTGACAAGCACGACATGATCGCGTACGTGCGTTTTCGTCAGTGTGCGGAGGTGGCGGAGGGTGAGCCGGAGTACATCGCCTGGTATGAACCGGCGCACGACATTCTCGCGTGGGGCGCCGAGCAGTTCGCCCAACGCATGGGCAGCGCGCGCTGGCTGATCGCAACGCCGTCGGGCGCCGCGTCGTGGGATGGCGCCACGTTGCATCTGCAGCACGATCACGCACAGCGCGGCGCGATTGCGCCTGACGCGGCTGAGGCACTGTGGCTCGCCTACTACCGCAGCACCTTCAATCCTGCGCGGCTCAACGAAACGGCGCTGCATCAACACATGCCGGTTCGCTACTGGAAAGGTTTGCCCGAAGGCCCGCTCATTCCTGAGATGATCAGCGCCGCCAAAAGCGGCGCACAGCGGCTCGCTCAGGCTCATCGCGTTGGAGCCTTGCAGGGCAAGGTGATTCCCATTGAAGCCGAAGCCGCCCAGCCAATGCGCGCCGCGCCGAGTTCGCTCGCCGCTTGCCGCCGCTGCGAACTCTGGCAGCACGCCACCCAGCCGGTAAACGGCGAGGGTCCCGCCAACGCCCGCATCATGTTGCTCGGTGAACAGCCGGGCGACCAGGAAGACCTGAGCGGCAGGCCCTTCGTTGGACCGGCGGGACAACTGCTCGATGAGGTCATCGAGCGCGCGGGCCTCGCGCGCGGCGACCTCTATCTGACCAACGCGGTCAAGCACTTCAAATGGACGCCGCGCGGCAAACGGCGTATCCACAAGACACCGGCGCAACGTGAAGTCGAAGCGTGCGCGATGTGGCTCGAACACGAAGTGCAACGCGTGCAGCCCGAGGTCATCGTCACGCTTGGCGCCACGGCATTAGGCGCGTTACTCGGCAAGAAAGTCAGCTTGCAGTCCTGTCTCGGCAAGCCGTTCGAACTGAATGGCATGCACGTCATCGCGACGTATCACCCGTCGTTCGCGCTGCGTCGAGACGATGCCGGAGGCCGCGAGCAGGTCGCCGGCGCGATCCGCAATGCGCTGGCTCAAGCAGCAGCCTTGCTGGATGCGCCCGATGATCACGTCAACGTTCGAGCATGAACTGCGCGGCCTGCTCGCCGATCACCACGCATGGCGCCATTGTGTTGCCGGCGGTCACACGCGGCAGAATGGACGCGTCTGCCACGCGTAACCCTTCCACGCCATAAACCCGCAGCTTGCTATCCACCACCGACATGGCATCGCACCCCATCCTCGCCGTGCCGCTCTGATGCCAGAATGTCGTGAGTCCGTTGCGGATGTATTGCGTCAAATCCGCGTCATCGAAGGAATGCGGCGCGACGTGATGCCCATTGCGTCCCGCCAGCGCCGGTGCGCTGCCCATCTCGCGCGCGAATGTCAGGCCGCTGATCAGGTCAGCCATATCCTGCGCATCGCCTAGATAGTTGGCGTCGATCCGTACCGGATCCGTGGCGGCCGCGCCTGTGAGATGGATGCGGCCACGGCTCTGCGGACGCATGCCGATGAGTTGCGTCCAGCAGTGCGCCGGCAGATCGGCGCGCGCGGCGTTTTCCGGCGTGAGGTAAGCGCCCGAGCTGGCGTAGGTATAAAAGTTCGGGCTATCCAGTTCCGGACGGCTCTTCCAGAAGCACGCCGTCTGGCTGCGCGGCGCACTGCCCAGCACGTCGCCCTCGCTGGCCCACACCGAAGCAATCGCCACGTGATCGTGCAGATTGCGTCCCACCCCCTCCAGGATTTGCAATGCGGTGATGTCGGCCTGTTTCAATTCATCGGCAGGGCCGATGCCGGATTGCATCAACAGCTTGGGCGTGTGGATTGCGCCGAGCGAGACCACCACCTCGCGCGTCGCTTCTGCTGTCACGACGGCGCCCTGATAGCTGAATTCGACCTTGCGCGCGCGCCGGCCGTCGAACAGCACACGCGTGACGTGCGCCTCGCTCAGCACGGTCAGATTGGGCCGCGTCATCAGCGGGTACACGTAGGAGCGGAAGATGGACTGCCGTTTGCCGTTGTGCAGCGTTTCATCCACCAGCGCGCAGCCGCCGTCCGCTTCCATCATGCGGCCATTCGCGTTGGCGAACCGCGTGAGTCCCACCGATTCCGCAGCCGCCATCAGGCAGTCGGAAAACGGCAACGGCTCCTGCGCCGGCTGCACGCGCACCGTGCCATGCTGACCGCGATAGTCGGGGTCCGGCGCGCCCACCCATTGCTCGATGCGGTTGCGATACAGGTCGAGCACCGTGCGATAACTCCACGCATCATCGTCCGCGGCGGCGGCGTAGAAATCCCAGTCGGCCCGATGACCGCGCGACCATGTCGAGACATTGATGCTGGAGCCGCCGCCGAGCACCTTGCCCATCGAATACCCAATCGCACGGTCGTTCAGACGCGGGTTGGCCTGCGCGACGAAGCCCCAGTCCATCGCGCCGCCCAAGGTCATCGGCCAGCAATTGGGGTTCTGCACCAGTTCGCTCTCGTCGTGGCCGCCTGCCTCGATCAGCAGGACACGCACCGTGGGGTCTGCCGCTAGCCGCGCCGCCACCACGCAGCCGGACGTGCCGGCCCCGCATACGATGAAATCGAAAGGCACCGTGATGCGTGCGGCCTGCTCCTGTTGATTGTGTCGAACCTGTGCGGCGAAGGCTTCCTGCGTGACCGTATCCATGCGGACTCCCAATGTTGGCCGTATCGAAGCGTGTCGATGACGATTTCAAAGGGGTCCCAGCTTACCGGCGGGAATCGGGGCCACGTTGCCTCGCTGCGGCAGATCACTTGTCTCTAACGCGCGTCGTTGTCGCAAACTGGTGCACGACGCATCGCATTCCGCCCCTTTAGCGCTACGGCAAGGCGAAGCCGCCTTCAGCAGGATCACCGGCGAGCGGGCATAATTCAGGGCTGTTTGCGAAATGGTTAGGAGAAGCACATGAACGACCGCGCTGTGGTGAGCGAGTGGTGCGGCCGCCCGCTGGATCGAGGCACGTGGATCGATCACATGCAGGCAGAAGGGATTGATTGCCGTTTTCACGCGTCCACGTCCGCCATGGATTCTGCCTCGGTGGACTGGCATCCGGCAGGAGACCTATGTATCGGTGACGCAGAACTGGCCGCTGTGAGTCTGTCGGCGGCGCCGCGTCATCGGGCACAGCTCGGCGAGCATGTGTTTCTCAAGGTCGTGCAAAGCGGCTCGGTCACCATCGAGCAAAACGGACGCATGCACCGTTTCGACGCGGGCAGCATGCTGATGGTCGACCCTTCATACAGCTTCAGCGATCACTACTCCGACATGACGCGTGTCGCCCTGCTGCGCATGCCGCGCAACGCGTTGAAGGACCGTGGGCTGCGCTACAGTTTTCACGAGCCGCACCTGGCGAATCTGTTTTCGGCCGACGTGCAAGCCGTGCGCGAATTCATGGCGCGCACCGCCCGGCAGGCGGGCGCGACGAGTCAAACGTTGCGGGAGCGCTTCGGCCAGCAGTGCCTCGATCTGCTGGACGTGGTGCTGGAAAATGCTGACGATGCAGCACGCGGACGAGCTAACGCCCTCACCGTGTTGCGCACCAGACAGATCGTATTGCGTTCTCTCGCTGATCCCGATCTCAGCGTGAACGGCATCGCCGCCGAGTTGAACATGTCGGCCAGTGCGCTGACCCGCGCGTTGAAAACCGCGGGCCTTTCACCCATGCGCTACGCGTGGACGCTGCGGCTGGAGCAGGCAGCACGGCTATTAAGCGGCACGGCGAAGCACCCGGTGCGAGTGAAGGAAGTGGCCTACCGCTGCGGCTTTTCCGACGCGGCGCACTTTAGCCGCGCATTCAAGGCACGCTACGGCATGTCGCCGCGTGACTTTGCATTGCAGAATGCCGGGGCGCTGGCAGCCTGACCGGTCACACGGCCAGCACGAGCTGGTTGATCAGTTCGAACAACCGCACAGGTCCCTCGCCCTTCTGACAATAGCCGTCGAATTCGTGATCGCTCAGATGCCGGCGCACTTCGGCTTCGTCTAGCGCTGTGAACGCAATGATGGCAATGTCATGCGTGTGCTCGCTCTGCCGCAGCGCCATCGCCGCCTGGAAACCATTACATTGCGGCATCGAAATATCCATGATGACCACATGCGGGCGCCAGTCGATGCCAACGCGAATCGCCTCGATCCCACCAAAGGCCAGGCGGCAGTCGAACTCGTCCAGTTCCAGATAAGCGGCCAACGCGCGAGCGGCGTTCACGTTATCGTCGACCACCAGTACACGCGTCGACGGTGAAGTCACCGTGACGCGCCGCTGTGTCCACGGCCTGCACATCGGCTGTCGCGCCCTTGCAGTCATCGCTCGTTGCACCTCATCAGCAGATCATTACCCGGTGTCGTCGTCGACATGACCCGTCTGCCCGACACCGGCTTGCATTGCGTCCACTTGCACTGCGTCCTCCTTCCCGGCGTTCGCTTTCGCAGCACCCACGCGCGATTCGCACGGATGCGCTTCGAGATTCGAGCCGGGAAACACAGACTTGAAGATACGTTGCAACTGCAACGCGCAGCGCTGCGCGTCATCCGGTGCGTTGATGTCCAGCGCTTCCATCAGTCCCACGACAGCGGCGAGAAAAGCGTCCGAAACAGGCGTGGGCCGCGACTGTTCGCGCAGGTAAGCGCTGTGCGCGAACACCCGCCGCAAGAACTCGATCTGATGCGCAGCAAACTCCTCATCAGTAACGGTCTCGGGAACAACCACAACCGCCCCTCCCGATAATGAAGACGGAAGGCGCACGTAATGCGTAGAGTCACTCATCCAGCTCAAGCCCTCGGTGCGCGCGCGGCATCAAGACGATGCGAACATCCAACATCGAATCAAATGCGCGTTTGCTTTCGGTTTTCAAAACTTTCTCTCAGGCCTCAAGGCTCTCATGCGAATCTGGCAACGTCAAATAAATTTGACGAGTGCGAGTTGGCGAGTGCTTGCGTGTAGTCACAACCCCACATCACTTAAAGATGCACTCGGCGCGCTCATTGGACTAATGTGCGGGTCTTTTACACGATGAACGGGAAGTCGCGTCGCCAGCCTCGTAGCCGCGATGTTGCGGCGTCTATAAGGGACATGGCGCGAAGCCAGGCTGAACGGCGCGTCTAAGGTAAGGGACATGGCTGGATGGACTGACAGGCATAGTCGTTGCGGCCATGTATGAACGATGAAAGCGCACAACGGTACGCCGGGCAGCACTTTTTTCCTCTCTACGCGCGTGGTGTTTCCTTTTTGCATGTTTTATCGCGCGCGCTTTTTACGCTCCTGGAGCCATGATCAATGTCTAGATTCGATGTCTAAAGCAGGCAATCTGGCAAACGTCAGATAACGAACGAGGTATCAAGGTCCAACGGGCGCTAACGCGGCGATGATCATCGCACCGCGACAGGCGTTCACGTGACCCACGGAGGGAGCAAATGCTACAGGTTCTGGTTGGAGTATTCGCCTCACACAGAGACGGCGATGAGGCCCTCGCCGCGTTGCAATCGCTCGGCTTGCCCGCAGGTGTCGGCCATCTTTACGAGGAACATAAGCATGATGGCCTGCCACCGGTTGCCGCGCAGCCGGAAGAATCGGATGCGGGTTTGCACGCCGAAGAGCGCGCGGAATATGCGGCGCATGGCGACTATCTGAACATTTCGGGCGCGACCAATCGGTACAGTGCCGAGACCCTCGACGATGCAATCCAACGCGATGCAGCGGAGTCATCGAGCAGCACACCGGGCAGCGATGCAACCGCCCGCACGCTGCTGGTGGTCGAAGATATCGGCGGCCTGCGGGCGGCGACGGCATGCGCCGTGTTGCACGATCACGGCGCCGTGGCAGTCAAGGACCCATCCGGTCACTGGCATTTTTCGCCACGTAGAAACGCGGCGCATCACAAAGTGTGAGGTACGGTGGTTTGATCTGAATGGCGGCGCTCGCCGTGATGCAAGCGCGCGATTCGCGCCACGCGCATTCGGCCATGTTGAGTCGGTCATGTTGAGTCGGCCACGGTAATTCAATCGCTACCGACTCAACTACTCAGCCTGCGATACGCACTCAGATGGCGTACCAGTGCCTGCCTGTCACCGCGTATCTCGCTGAGCCGGGCCAGGTTGAAGTGCGCATCGGCGTGGCCCGGATCGAGTTCGATGCAGCGCCCGTACGCCTGCACGGCCATGTCGAAACGCTGCAATTCCTCCAGCACAACTGCGCGATTGAAGTGCAGCAGTGCGTCGTCGGGAAAATGTTCGAGCGCCTCGTCGAACACAGCGAGCGCATCCTCACCGCGCGTACCGGCTTCGGACAGCAGCACACCCAGGTTGGTGTACGCGTAATAGTGCGGACCTGGCGCCAGTTCCAGCGCCTTGCGATACGCCTGTTCCGCGCCGACAGCATCGCTATCTACCAACTGTTCCGCGAGCGCAAACCACTCGGCCGCCTGTTGCTCGCGGCTTCGCATGCTGCGCGGTGTGGTATCGAGAAAGGTGACATCGCCCTGCAGCGGCGCGACTTCGAAATCGAGCAGATGTTGCCCCGAGGTCGCGTCCCATTGTGCCTGCCCCGTCTTCACGGCGACGCTGTCGCCCACCGCCGTGATGCGGATGCCCGAGAGCGGCAGTTCGTCCGGCAGATCCGCCTTTAGCTTCGCGAGCGCCCGCAAAATCTTGCGCGACGCGATGCGTGCGGATTGCAACTGAAATGCCGTGCGTAACACCACGACGTCCTGAAACGTAAAGCGCAACTCGTTGCGGCGTCCGCGCGTGGGTTGCACGAAGCCGGCTTCGATCAAACCGGACAGCACGCTTCTGGAGACACCCAGCAACGACTGAAGGCTGCGCAGCGAGTAATCGTGGGAAGTCGTACGCTTGCTCACTTACGTGCTCGGACCTTTGCCGGCGCGGCTTCTTCGACCTTGGGCGCAGCGCGTTTGGCCGGCCGCCTGGGTTTGCTGGCGAGTTCGCCTGCGTCTGCCGCCGCAGCCTTTTTCACGGCGGCCACTTTGGTTGGCGCAGCACGTTTGGTCTTGTTGGCGCTGAGACTCGCGCGTAGCGCTTCCATCAGATCGATGACTTCGCCACCGGCTTCATCCGAGCCAACTTCCGGCGACACGATCTGCTTGCCGGCGATCTTCCGGTCGATCGCTTCGAGAATGCGCTTCTTTTCTTCGTCTTCGTAAGCGGTGGGATCGTAGGTATCTTCGGAGACCTGATCGATGATCTGCAACGCCAGCTTGAGTTCCGCCTGCGTGACGGGCGTCGATTCGATATGCAGATCGTCCAGCGTACGCACTTCGTCCGCGAACAGCAATTGCTGAAACACCATGCCGTCTTCGGCCGGACGAATCTGCACGATGCGGGTCTTGCCCTTGTACGACCATTTGGCGAGCGCACAGCGCTCGCTATGCTGCATGGCCTGTTGCAGCAGACTATAGGGCTTGCCGCCGCGCTTGTCGGGCGCGATGAAATAGGCTTTGTCGTAGTAAAGCGGATCGACGGACTTCTGCGGCACGAAGGAAACAATCTCCACTACGTGCGAGGCGCCGTCTTCCAGCGCCTTGAGTTCGTCCGGCGCGAACACGACGAACTGGCCCTTCTCGAATTCGTAGCCTTTCTTCATATCGGCCCGCGCGACGACCTCGCCGGTGGCCTCGGAGACATACTGCTGTTTGACCCGTCCGCCTTCGGGCGTGAGGAAATTGAAGCCGACGCCGGAGGCGCTTTCAGTGGCCGAATAGAGTTTGACCGGGATCGACACGAGGCCGAAAGAAAGCGTGAGCGATGCGATTGAGCGCGCTGCCATGAGACCCTCCTCGAAGCCGGCGGTGGAACACCGCGCGGGCTCTATGCCTTTCTGTCGGCCGCTTCGTTCGCCGCCTGCGCATTATTTAAGCACGAGATTTACCCGTAGCGAAACCCTTTCGTTGACTGTTTCGCGCGCGGATATGGATCAAGGTGTTCAAGACACGCAGCCAGGCGCTTTCCTCGGGACGAAAAACACGCGCCGCACGGCAGCGAAGCAGGCCACCGCGCGTCACCGTCGTCGCCGTGTCTTCAGAAGGCCACCGTGCCGGTCGCCATGAAGGTGGTCGTGCTCGACAGCCGGTTTTTGCTGGCGATGGTCGGCACCCAGCGCACCGACAGGCTGAGCGGCGTCTTGCTGGCGATCTTGGTGTCATAGGTGACGATCGGGCCCATCGACACGTCATAGCCGCGGAAGCCATTCAGCCGGTCCGCGATGGTGCCGCTGTCGTTGCCGATCTGCTGCACCGTGCCGACTATCAGCCCCATACCCACACCGTTGTGGAAGCGCTTGAGCGCCATCACATCGAGCGTGAACAGCGGCGCATTCTGGTAGCCGGTGTCGTTGTTGCGCGTGTAGAACTGCACCCCGGCGCTGGCGTCGAACTCCATGCCAAGCGACGGCACGATCTTCGTGTAGGCCACCGTGGGGATGAAGGTCCAGTTGTTGAGGCTGTCGTTGGCGATATCGCCGGAATCGTATTTGCCGGTCGGCGCCCAGATGTTCACGCTGAATGAAATGTGCTCGGTCTGCGAGAAGTGGTAACCCGCGATGATCGGCGTGAAGGTCAGATCGAACAGGCCCGACGCATCCTGCGTGACGCTTCCCAGGTGATTGCCGACGCCGAGCGACGCGGTGGCGCTTTCCCATAGATACGGCAGTGTCACGCTCGACGCGAAGTTCCACCGGCCCGGACCCGTGTCCCACACATGCAGGAGGGTGGCGAGCGTGAAAGAGAGTTGCCCTTCGAGCCCGAAGGTGGATTTGCCGCCCACCGGCACGGGATGCGACGCGCTGATTGAGCCGTCGAAGTAGATCTCGCTCAGATTCACATACCAGTCCGGCTCGGGCGGCACGACGCCGGCATCGGGCTGCACGCCGGTTCCCGAGATGGGGCGGCCAAGCGCGCCTTCGGTGGCATGCGCCGCCAGCGGCGCGCCGAGTGTGGCAATCAGGGCGGTCAAGCCAAACACACGCTTAAGCATGAAGTCTGTCCTCCTGAAGAACTGCGCTGCGGTCGGCATCTGCACGTCACCCTGTTGTCATTCAAACGGCATGGGTGCTGGCGAACGTCGAATCTATTCGTTTTCCGAATCGTAGACGGTGCGAAAGCAGACCGCTAGTGCTTGTTGCTTTCTGCGCCGCGTGCTTGATATCGCAACGTTGGCAGTGTACGCAGTTCTACCGGCCGAAAGCGCACGCGAGGCTCGCTGCTCTCATGGATCAAGGCCGCGTCCCTTCGCGGCGTTGATCGGCAGGCGTTGCACGGCGTGATTCAATGGGCGTGATTCAACTCGCGCGATTCAACTGGCCTGGTTCAATCGGCCTGGTTCAATTGGCGCGGGCAATCTCGGGCATCGGTGCAAACAGCGCGTCGAGATCGTCGTCGGAAAACTTGACGCTTCCGGCCGCATCTTCGGACAGGATGCTGTCCGCAAGCGCCGCTTTCTTCTCCTGCAGGCGCACGATCTTCTCTTCGATACTGCCCGCTGCGATCAGCTTGTAGACGAACACCGGCTTGTCCTGTCCCAGCCGATGTGCGCGGTCCGTGGCCTGATTCTCGGCGGCCGGATTCCACCAGGGGTCGTAGTGGATCACGGTGTCCGCGGCAGTGAGGTTCAGCCCAACACCGCCTGCCTTGAGGCTGATGAGAAAGAGCGGCACCTCGCCGCGCTGGAAACGCTGCACGGGCGTGGCGCGGTCGGTGGTGTCGCCGGTCAGCGTGACGTACGGGATGCCGGCCTTGTCCAGCGCAGCGGCGATCAGTTCGAGCATGCCGGTGAACTGCGAGAACAGCAGCACGCGGCGGCCCTCCTCGATCAGTTCCGGCAGCATGGCCAGCAGCAGTTCGAGCTTGGCGGATTCCTTCACGCGCGCCGCCCGGTCCAGCTTGACAAGGCGCGGGTCGCAACACACCTGGCGCAGCTTGAGCAAGGCGTCCAGCACGATGATGTGACTGCGCGCGAGCCCTTGTGCGCTGACCGCCGCCCGCACCTTGGCCTGCATCGAGGTACGCACGATTTCGTAGAGGTCGCGTTGGGCGCCCTCCAGATCCACGGTACGCACGATGGTGGTTTTCTGCGGCAACTCCTTCGCCACCTCGTCCTTGCGACGCCGCAACATGAATGGCCGGATGCGCCGCGCCAGCAGTTCGCGCCGCACGTCGTCGCCGTTGCGCTCGATCGGATTGCGCCAGCGTTTCGTGAAGTCGTTCTGCGCACCGAGAAAACCCGGCAGCAGAAAATCGAACTGCGCCCACAGTTCGCCGAGATGATTTTCGAGCGGCGTGCCCGTCAGGCAGAGGCGATGGCGCGCGCGCAACCCACGAATCGCCGTGGCCGATTTGGTGGTGGCGTTCTTCACGTACTGCGCCTCGTCGAGGATCAGCAGGTGATACTCGTGCTCGGCAAGCACGGCGTGATCGCGCCACAGCAACGCGTAGGTGGTCAGAATGAGTTCATGCTCGCCGATCAGTTCGAAGCGCTCCTTGCGCTGCGGACCGTTGAGCACCAGCACCTTCAGATCGGGGGCGAAACGCTGCGCCTCTTCGCGCCAGTTATGCACCAGCGTGGTGGGCAACACGATCAGCGCGGGGCGGTCGAGCCGCCCGGCCTCTTTTTCTGCCAGCACGTGCGCGAGCGTCTGGACGGTTTTGCCGAGGCCCATGTCGTCGGCCAGCACGCCGGCCAGATTGTGTTCACGCAGGAACTGCATCCAGCTCAAACCCTGATGCTGATACGGCCGTAATTCCGCACGCAGGCCGCGCGGCAGCGGCACTTCCTGCACGCCCGCACCGGACTGCAGACGCTCGGCCAACTGGCGGATCGACGCGTCGCCCTGAAACTGCCAGCGGCCCGTGTCCGACAGTGCCGCGAGGCGCCCCGCATCAAGCTCAGGAATCCTGATGTTATCGTCACCCTTCCAGCTGCCGAGACCGTCGAGCAGATCGACCAGTACGCGCACCACCGGCTTCAGACGCCCGGCACGCAAGCGCAGACGCTCGGCGCGATCGGTGGTGAGCTCGATGGCTTCGTCGTCGGCAATGGCTTCGAGTGCGCCGCCCAGCCAGCGGCGGTCGCGCCGGAACAAACCGGCCAGCAGCGGTTCGAGCCGCACCGTGCGATCGCCTACGGCGATGCCCATTTCGAGGTCGAACCAGCCGTCGCCCGATTGGCGTGCGGTGCCTTCAATGGCGTCGATCTCGATGACGTTGTGACGAAACGCCGGCGTCATGCTGACGCGCCAGCCCTTGCTGACGAGTTCGGGCAGCGCCTCGTCGACGAACTCGGGCCAGGCATCCGGGTTGGCAAGTGCGAGCATGGTCTGGGGCAACGCCTGACGCGCATAGCCACCGCTCGCGGGCACCACCTGCAAACCGGCTTTGCGCAGTTCGAGCAGACGCTGTTTTTCCGCATCGTAGCGGCGCCGGATGTGGATCACGCTGCCGCCTGGCACCGGCACCAGCGTGGCGCTGCTGTCGGCCTTGATGCTGACGCCTTCGTAGTCGAAGCTGACCGCGGCGAAATCCAGCACATGGGCGCGCTGCGCCTGCTTGCCCAAACCGGAAGCCGGGATGGTCTGGGTGTTGAGCGACAGCACCGGTACCGGTTCGGCGTCGATCGTGCGCACCTTGCCGCTATCGAGCGCGGGCGGCGGCGGCAGATCCGGCGCGACCTCGCGCAGCACCGCCGCCACCAGCGGCGCCTCGGCGAGCGAAATGGGCGGCATGGACAGATAGTCCGGCAACTGCGCGAACGGCAGCGACAATTCGACGATGCCCGCTTCGCCCAAGGCGGCGTCGACGTACCAGACGGGCTCGGTGGCCAGCACCATCGCGGCGGGCGGGTCGGTGCGCAGCACCGGGCGCAGCCGGTCGTCGGCCTGGGCTTCCCATTCGATCCGCCCGGTGCGCGCCTCGCCCATCGTCAGCGGCCGCAGCGGGCGGGTCCCTAGACCGTTTGCACTGGGCGCGGGAAAGAGCCGCCCCGTCGCGATCATGCGGTGCATCACCTCGCCGCCGTTCGCGCCGCGCAGCACGAAGTGGCTGTGGTTCTGCCGCGAATGTCCGAGCCACAGACTGCGCAGGATGACGAGGTCGTCGTCGGTGATGAATTTGGGCGGCTTGATGAGGGCCGCTTCGATATTGCTCCACGGTTCGTCGAGGCGGTGAACTTCGCCGTCCTGAGCACGCCGCACCTTGAACAACTGGATTTCATGACGCTGCTGGTGATGCGACCAGCCCACCTGGTAAGCCAGCGCCATGACGGTGGGGACCGCGTTGCGCGGTTCCTCGATGTCGTTCTCGGCGCTGGCCCGGAAGGTCTCGAGCCATTGCACCAGTTCCGGACGCACACCGGCGTGCGTTTCCGTGGACTGTTGCGGCAGACCTGCCACCAGCACCGCCGCAATGTGCTTGCACTGGAAACCGACCGGACAGGAGCAGTCGCCCTCCACCCAGAGTTCGTTGCCGACGTCGTGGAAATGCACGTCCACCACGTACGGATAGCGCTGCGTACCCTGCACTTCCGCACTCAGCGTGTTGTTCTCCCAGTGCAGGTTCGTCACGGCGCGCGCATAGTCGCGCGCCTTCGCGACCGTTCTTTCCCCTAACCATTTCGTAACGTCTGCAACGTCATAGATAACTGATGACATCCGGTGATCCTGTGCATGCATATGGGCGCGCGGCGGACGGCGCTGATAGCGTTCCATTTTACGCGCTGTCGCCGCCTGGCTCAGAGGGCGAAGTGGCCGGAATGCGTGTCTATCGCACAACGATGGCGCGGTTTTGGCCGCGTGCAGGGTGGGATTGGTATGAAGGTTTAGCCGGCGCTGACTTCAAGTTCCGCCGCGGCGAATACCTGCGCGAGCGCCGGCGACGGCGCTTCGTCCGTGATCAACAGGTCGAGCCCGTCTGGACCGAACGCATGGACCAGCGCGCTGTGGCCGAACTTGCTGTGATCCGCCACGACCACACGCCGCTCCGCCTGGGCGAACGCGGCCAGCGTGTATGAGACATCGTCGGGCTGCGCGTCCATGAAACGGCCCTGAGCGTCGATGGCGGTGACCGAAACGATCGCATAGCGGACGTGGAACTGCCGCAGGAAAGCGAGGGTGCTCTCGCCGAACGCGGCGGCGTCGTCGGCACGTACTTCGCCGCCCGCCAGAAACACGCGATTGCCGTGGCGCGGCGCCAGCGTGCGGGCAATTTCCGCCGAGTTGGTGACGACCGTCAGACGCGAGCGGGCACATAGCGCCTGCGCGATATGCACGCAAGTCGTGCCGCCGTCGAGGATCAGCGCGTCGCCGTCCTGCACCATCTCGCCAACCCGCGCGGCCAGCGCCCGCTTGGCGGCGAGGTTGTGCTCCAGACGGCGCTGGAACGGCGGCTCGTCCAGTTGCTCCGGCAGCATGACGCCGCCGTGCACCTTCAGCAGCACGCCGTCGGCAATCAGCGGCTTGAGATCGCGGCGGATGGTCTCGTCGGATACCTCGAAGGCTTCGGCCAGTTCGGTGACCGTGCAGGTATGCCGGGCCCGCACGAGGCGCAGGATTCTGGCTTGGCGTTGCGTCGAGAACATGCGGCGGAGAGGAACGGGTGATGGGGAAGCCGGTAGTCTAGCAAACACAGGGCCACTCAGGCGCTCAATATCCACATATTTCCAAGCATAGCAACATCTACCCACAACCGAGATAACTCGCTTATTCTCCCAAGATTATTGCCGTATTCCAGGCCCATCAAGCCGTTCCGGTGTTGCAAAAAACGGCATTTTGTTGCAATCTATCGCCACGCATTTCCACACAGTTCAACATTTCCCTTGCAGGACTCTCGCATGACTCAGCCTCTCCCCCAGCACGCCCGCGTGGTGATCATCGGCGGCGGCATTATCGGATGCTCCGTTGCCTATCATCTGACCAAACTGGGGTGGACCGATGTCGTGCTGCTCGAACAGGGGCAGTTATCCTGCGGCACCACCTGGCATGCAGCCGGTCTGGTCGGCCAGTTGCGCGCGCAGGAGAGCATGACGCGGCTGATCCGCTACTCCACGGCGCTCTATGCCGAACTCGAAGCCGAGACTGGCCTCGGTACCGGCTGGAAGCAATGCGGCTCGCTCTCGGTGGCGCGCACCGCCGAACGGATGACGCAACTCAAGCGCACCGCCGCGGTGGCACGCGCCTACGGCGTGGACTGCGAGGTCATCAGCGCGCGGGAAGCCGGCGAGCTGTGGCCGGTGATGCGCACCGACGACCTGCTCGGCGCGGTCTGGCTGCCTGGCGACGGCAAGGCCAACCCCACCGATCTGACCCAGGCCCTCGCACGCGGCGCCCGCACTCGCGGCGCGCGGATCGTCGAAAACACCCGCGTCACCGCCATCCATACACGTGATGCACAGCATTCAACGGGCGGCGGGCGCGAAGTGAGCGGCCTCACGTGGCGCAACAAGGACGGCGCCGAAGGAACGCTTGGCGCGGAGATCGTGGTGAACTGCGCGGGCCAGTGGGCCAAGGCGGTGGGCCGCCTGTGCGATGTGACCGTGCCGCTGCATTCGGCCGAGCATTACTACATCGTCACCGAGCGGATCGCCGGCGTGCATCCCGATCTGCCCGTCATGCGCGATCCGGATGGCTTCATCTACTTCAAGGAAGAGGTGGGCGGCCTCGTCATGGGTGGCTTCGAGCCCGACGCGAAACCGTGGGGCATGCATGGCATTCCTGAGAACTTCGAATTCCAGTTGCTGCCCGACGACTGGGATCAGTTCGAAATCCTGATGGAAAATGCACTCCAGCGCGTGCCGGCGCTCGAGACCGCACAGGTGCGGCAGTTCTATAACGGCCCGGAATCGTTCACGCCGGACAACAACTTCATGCTCGGCGAGGCGCCGGAACTGCGGCGCTTCTACGTGGGCGCGGGCTTCAATTCGATGGGGATCGCGTCGGCGGGCGGCGCGGGCATGGCGCTCGCCGAATGGATCGTCGCGGGCACGCCGACCATGGATCTGTGGCCCGTGGACATCCGCCGCTTCGCGCGCTTCAACGGCAACGACACCTGGCTGCACGACCGCGTCAAGGAAACGCTCGGGTTGCACTACGCCATGCCGTGGCCGAATCGCGAACTCGACAGCGCGCGTCCATTCCGCCGCTCGCCGCTTTATACGATGTTGCGCGATGCCGGCGCCAGCTTCGGCAGCAAGATGGGCTGGGAGCGCCCCAACTTCTTCGCGCCGAGCGTGGCCGAGGCGAAAATCGAATACGCCTTCGGCCAGCAGAACTGGTTACCGTGGAGCGGCGCCGAACACCGCGCGTGCCGCGAGGGCGTGGCGCTATTCGACATGACGTCGTTTTCGAAATTTCTCGTCAAGGGCCGCGACGCCGAGACCGTCCTGCAAGGCATCGTGGCGAACGACGTGGCGGTCGCGCCCGGCACGACCGTCTATACCGGCATGCTCAACGAGCGCGGCACCTATGAATCCGACTTCACGGTGACGCGCCTGTCGCACGATCAATATCTGATCGTGACGGGTTCCGCCCAGACCACCCGCGACTTCGACTACATCGAGAAGTCCATTCCTCAGGACAAACATTGCACCCTGGTCGACGTCACCGGCCAGTACGCGGTGCTGGCGGTGATGGGGCCGCGCGCCCGCGATCTGCTGCAAAGCGTCTCGCGGGCCGACTGGAGCCACGCCGCGTTCCCGTTCGGGCAGAGCCGCGAAGTGGACCTAGGCTATGCCACGGTGCGCGCGACGCGGCTCACCTACGTCGGCGAACTGGGCTGGGAACTGTATGTGCCGGTCGAATTCGCCGCCGGGGTCTACGAGACGCTGCAACAGGCGGGCGCGGCGTTCGGGCTCGTCAACGCGGGCTATTACGCCATTGATTCGTTGCGGATCGAGAAAGGCTACCGCGCGTGGGGCCGCGAACTCACGCCGGACGTCAATCCGTTCGAGGCCGGTCTCGCCTTTGCCTGCAAGCTCGACAAGGACATCGCGTTTCGCGGCCGCGAGGCGTTGCTGAAGCTGCGCGACGCGCCGCTGCGCCGCCGCATGGTCGTGCTGACGGCAGACGGCGCCGCCGAGCGCATGCTGTGGGGCGGCGAAGCCATCCTGCGCGATGGCCAGCCGGTTGGCTTCGTCAGCTCGACGGCCTTTGGACATACCTTGGGCTGTCCGGTGGCGATGGGCTACATCAATCATCCGGACGGCGTGGCCGATGCAGCGTATCTGGCCAGCGGACGGTATGCGATCGACGTCGCCGGCGAGCTGTTGCCGGCCACGGTGCATCTGAAGGCGCCGTACGATCCGCGCTCGGAGCGGGTCAAGGGCTGAGCGAAGGCTGAGCGTGGAGTACGGGCAGAGTGCGGAGCGCAGGCGAATGTGGCACGCGGCGGGCCGCGCCATGCGCGAGGGCTCGGATTGCATGCGTATCCCGGCAAAAATCGCCTAAGGAATAAAACCGTAGGCCAGGTGTTAGCGCAGGTAAGCACTCTTGAAACCGCCAACATCATGAACCGCACCCCGCCCCGCCACGACCCGCCGCTCTCCGAAAGGGACATCCAGGCCTATGCCGATGGCCTGCTCTCCCCGGAGCGCGCCGCGCATTTGCGCGACTATCTGGGCAAACGTCCCGGCGAGGCACGCCGGGTGGCCTTCTACGGCAGGCTCAACGAGCAGATGCAGCGCTCGTTCGGCCCCGCGGATACCCCCTTGCCTGAGCGCAGCCCTGCCAGGCGCTGGCTGCGCCCGCTGGCCGGCAGATGGCTGGCATGGCGCGGCAGTGCAGCACGTCTGCGCACCCTGCGCACGAGCATGGCCGTGATTTTCGTGGCAGCGCTGGCTGTGCTGGCGGCAAGCGGGTGGATGGCGGCGGCGCAGATATCGCAGCAGGCGCTGAACAATGCGGCCGTGATGGCGTTGATGCAGGCTTCGGGAAGTGGTGAGGCGGTTGCAGAACCGCGGGACCTGGCCGCCCTCGAGGCCAGTGCGCCTAACCTGAGCGCCGTGGGCATGCACCCCGTCAACCGCCGCACGCTGACGCTCGGACCGTTCGCGCACGCCACCGAATATGTGTATCTGAACGCCGAGCATCAGCCGATCGTGCTGCTCACGGCCGCCGCGACAGCCGCGCGCGCCCAGCCGCAATGGGGCGCGCATCGGGTCGGATCGTTGCGTCTGCTGGAATGGACCGCGCACGGCCAGCGCTGGGTGCTGGCCGGCACTGCGGACGCTCGCGGGCTGATGCGCGCCGCTGACGCGCTGACGGTGCGTTGAACGCTCCCGGGCCTTGTACGCAGGTAGCGTAGACAGGCGCCGGAGTTGGAAGTAGAGGGTTTGTGTGGCTGGGGCGTCAGGTGCCGGCCCTCGGGTGCCGGCCTTTAGGTGGCGGACTCTGGGTGCCGGACTTTGAATGCCGACCTCTGGCCGCCCGATTTTCAGCCTCACCGGACCGCCCCCGCCAGAAGATGTCCCGTCCGGCAATTCGGCGGGAATAAAATGCCGTTTAGCGTGTTTGCACCTGAAATGCCGTCGTTCGCCGCTACCGGCGGACCGCGCCGAATATCTCACTGGTAAGGGCAATGGACATCCGTGATGAGTTGATGGACCACGTTCCACGGTTGCGGCGCTACGCAAGAGCGCTGATCAACAACCGGGAACTGGCCGACGATCTGGTGCAGGACACGCTGGAGCGCGCCCTTGGGCGCACCGAACTGTTCCAGGCCGGCACCGATCTGCGCGCGTGGCTGTTCACGATCATGCATAACGTGTTCGCGAACCAGGTACGCAAGGCCTCGGTACGGGCGGTGCATGTGTCCGTGGACGACGACAGCGTCGCGGAAAGCGAATTCGCCGTGCCGTCCGACCAGACGCGGTCACTGGAAATGCGCGACCTCGACTACGCGTTGCAGCGCTTGCCCACCGAGCAGCGCCAGGTCGTGCTGCTGGTCGGACTCGAGGAGATGAGCTACGCCGACGTGGCGCTCGCGCTGGAGATTCCGATTGGCACGGTGATGTCGCGCCTGTCACGCGGACGCGAACGGCTCAGGGCATTGATGGCGGGCACACAGCCCGGAGCGAAATTACAGGTGGTGCGATGAACGAACCAGTCACGCCGATTGGCGAAGAAGAATTGCATGCTTACGTGGACGGCACGCTATCCGACGAGCGCCGTACGCAGGTGGAGCGCGCACTCGAGCAGAATCCGGAACTCGCCGCGCGGGTCAGCGACTATTTCTCGCTGAACAACATGTTCCACGAGCGCTACGACCGCGTGCTGAACGAGCCGGTACCCAAGCGCCTGCAAGCGCCTGCGCCTGTCAAACAGCGGCGCTGGCTGAATGCGGCCAACTGGCCGCAGTTCGCGGGGATGGCGGCGGCGCTGGTGCTAGGCGTCGGCATTGGCGTGGGCACGCAGATGGGCAAGAACGTACCCGAAGCAGTCCCAGGTACGCCCGGCGCCTCGACCTCGGATACGCGTCCTGTCAGCGCGGATGCCTCGGATGGCCTCGCCCGCCAGGCCGCGGTGGCGCACGTGGTCTACATGCCCGCCGTGGACCGGCCGAACGCGATGGACGCCGCCGATCACGAACAGGAGTTCGTGCAGTATCTGGCCAACAAGCTCGGCACCGACGTGCACCCGCCGATGCTCGACAAAAGCGGCTTCGAACTGAGCGGCGGTCGCATCCTGCCCGGCGCGGATGGACCGGTGGCGCAGTTCATGTATCGCGGGCCAGCGGGCGAGCGTGTGACGCTGTGCATCTCGCATCGCAAGGAAAACTCGAACACCACCGCGTTCAAGCTGTATCAGGACGGCCCGGTGAATGTGTTCTACTGGGTGGATGGCGATTTTGGCTATGCGATCTCGAGCGGGATCGACCGCAAGCAGTTGCTGCAACTGTCGCACGATGTGTATGCGCAGTTGACGGCGCGGGGGTAAAACTCGAAGTTGCTGCCGCCGTGGCAATCGTAGCGAATCACGATCGCCACGGCGGTTTCCGCATAACAACGGCGGCAGTGCCTAAACCCGCTCCACCTGTTCCACCATCGTCCCAACCACCCGTTCTTCTCCCGTCGCTTTCGGCTTCCCCTTCGCGCTGTACTTCGCATACAACGCAGTGAGAAACGGCGCGAGCAACGAGGTCACGATCGTCGAAGCCGCGATTTGCGGCGTCGCGATGGCGACGAGCGAAGCCAGATGCGGATCGACGGCGGCGATCGCGGTCGGTGTCGCCACGGCATTGCCCGCCGTGGTAGAGACGGCCACGCCGGCCACGCCCGACCCTCCCGCCAGCCGCGACGCAATCAGATTGAACGCACCGCCAACAATCAGCGTCACCAGCCCGAGCAGCACGCCCGACATGCCCGCGCCCAGGATCGCGTGAAGATTGATCTGCGCACCCAGACCGAAGGCGAAGAAAGGAATCAGCAGGTCGCTGCCCGACTTCAGGAAAGCGCGCATGTCGCGATCGAGATTGCCCAGCAACATGCCAATCAGAATGGGCAGGATCGTGGCGATCAGATCGATGAAGGGAATCTTCGCGAGCCCCGATACGCCGAGCGCGAGCATCGTCAGGAACGGCCCTTCCAGAATGGACAAAACCGCGAGCGCGCCGCGGTCCACCTCATCGCCGAACTGCTTGGTCAGTGCCGCGTAAAGACCCATGTTCGCATTGGTCATGGCCGCGATGATCGCCATGCTGGACAGACCAAAGATGGGACGGCCCTTGAACAGAAAGTTGACGAGCAGGCCGATCGCGACGCCGCTCGCCAGCTTGGCGAGCGTAATGGCCGCGCCATTTTTCAAGGCGCGCGGCGCCGTCTTCAACTGGATTTCCGCGCCCATGCAAACGAAGAAGGCCGCGAGAATGGGTAGCGCGCCGTGCGCGAGTGAGGTGGAGAAACTGCCGATGGTGAGGACGTTGGGAAAAAACGTGTTGAGCAGGCTGCCCCACAGCAGCGGAATCACCATCATCCCGCCAGGAAATTTCTCGATGGTTTCCTTGATCTTCATTGCACATCGTCTCCACCGGTCAGCACCCCCAGGTTCGTGACCCAGGCGCGCTGCCGTTTTTCGTATTACCTGCAAGGGATGCGGGCCGAACAGCCCGCGAGAGTCCGGTTAGGTCTAACCGGGAGGTGTTCTTACATCTGCGCGCCGATCATCCAGGGGACGAATTCCTCGTTACCGACGCCGAGTTGCTCGCTCTTGCTTTCGTCGCCGGAGGCAATCTTGATGATCAACTCGAAGATCTCACGGCCTTTCTGCTCGACCGTCACCGCGCCGTCCATGATGTCGCCGCAGTTGATATCCATGTCGTCGATCATGCGCGTGTACATCTTCGTGTTGGTTGCGAGCTTGATGGACGGCGCCGGCTTAGCGCCGAAACACGAGCCGCGTCCCGTCGTGAACAACACGAGATTCGCGCCGCTCGCGATCTGGCCGGTGGCGCCCATCGGGTCGTAGCCCGGCGCGTCCATGAACACGAGGCCCTTGGTGTCGATCGGCTCGGCGTAGCGGAACACGCCCGTGAGCGGCGTCGATCCGCTCTTGGCCACGGCGCCGAGCGATTTCTCGAGAATCGTCGTGAGACCACCGGCCTTGTTGCCGGGCGTCGGGTTGTTGTCGATGCTGCCCTTCTCGCGCTCCGCGTAGCTTTCCCACCAGTGAATCCGCTCGACGATCTTCTGGCCGACTTCCGGGGTCACCGCACGGCGCGTCAACAGATGCTCCGCGCCGTAAATTTCCGGTGTCTCGCTGAGGATGGCCGTGCCGCCGTGCTGCACCAGCAGATCGACTGCCGCGCCGAGCGCCGGATTCGCCGTGATGCCCGAGTAACCATCGGAGCCGCCGCACTGCAAGGCAATGTTGAGATAGGAGATGGGCAGCGGCTCGCGCTTGACCTCATTGGCCACCGGCAGCATCTTTTCAATGGCGGCGATGGCAGCGTCGACTGTCTTTTGCGTGCCGCCCTGCTCCTGGATGACGAGCGGCACCATCGCGGCGCTCGGCTCGACACCTTCGGCGATAAACAACGCGCCCATCTGGTTCGCTTCGCAACCCAGCCCAATGACGAGCACGCCTGCAAAATTCGGATGACGGATAAATCCACCAATCGTGCGACGCAACTGCTGTACGCCCTCGCCGTTGTGGTCGATACAGCAGCCGAAGCTGTGCGTGACCGGTACGATGCCGTCTACGTTGGGGAAAGCATCCAGCTTGCCGGGCGCGGAGAAATGCTGCGAGACGAGTTTGGTCACCGTCGCCGAGCAGTTCACCGTGCTCACCACGCCGATATAGTTGCGCGTCGCCACGCGACCATCCGCACGACGGAAGCCCATGAACGTGCGCGTTTCCGCTGCTGGCACGACTGCCTTCATGTCCTCGCCAAAGGCGTAATCGCGGGCGAAATCGCCCATCGACACGTTTTGCGTGTGCACGTGGTCGCCCGCTTCGATCGGCTGCGTGACGAAACCGATGATCTGCCCATAGCGTCGTACGGCGTCGCCCACCTTGAGTGAGCGCAACGCGACCTTGTGCGCGCCCGGAATATCCGCGCGGGTGACAATGTCACCGGCTTCGTGGAGGGTCGTGCCGGCGGCGATGGGTCCGCGCGCAATGGCGACGTCGTCGTCAGCGTGCAGCCGGATAACCAGTGAAGTAGAATGCGCCATGTTTTCTCCTGATATGTGGGGACGAACAGGCCCACGATCTTGATACCGGGTTGCGCTGTTCGATCCCGGCAATAGTCCGTTCTCTGCTGGCCTCGCACAAATTGGTCAGGCCAATCCGCTCGATACAGGTATGGGATTTCACAGGCTTTCTTCCGGCGTCCTCGACGGAGTGGTACGGCAAATGGAGGACAAGCTGCTCGACGGCAGCTGGGCGGTTTCTGCGCGTTTGCCGGCAGAGCGGACGCTTGCCGAACAATTCGGTGTGTCGCGGCCTACCGTGCGCGAGGCAATCCGGCACCTCGTGAGCAAAGGCACGCTCGAAACGCGGCCTGGCAGCGGCGTCTACGTGATCCAGCGGCAATCCGCTACGCTGGCATCACCCTGGCTACAGCTGATCGCCGAGCATCCGCCGTTGCGCGAAGAAACGCTCGAATTTCGGATGGTGTTCGAATGCGCGGCCGCGCGTTTCGCGGCACAACGCTCGACACCGGATGAACTGCACAGACTCGAATCCCTGCTCGCCCGGATGCACGACGCGATCGCCGAGCGCGATATCGACGCTGAGGCCAGGATGGACGGAGAATTCCACGCCACCCTCACCACGGCGGCTCACAACCGCATGCTCGGGCAGTTCTACGCAAGCGTCATCACGATGCTGCGTGACCACATTGCCGCGAACACCTTCGACGCCACGGCGAACAACGCCAACGCGGCCGTGCAGTCGGCCATGCGCATGCGCCAGCACGAATCCATCTACTTTGCGGTACGTGAACGGAATCCGGATGCGGCTCAGCAAGCCATGCTGGCGCATATCGACTTCGTGGGACGGCAATTTGCCAGCTAGGTGTGGGTGAGGCGGCCGCGCGAACGCGCCTGTCTTCAGGCGATTTCGGAGCGCGACGCAGTCGGCGCCAGGACGACCCGATTGCCGCCGAGCGCCTTCGCGCTGTACAAAGCCATATCAGCGGCGGCCAGCAGGTCGGCAAGCGTGGGCGCTTCAGAGCCGAGTTGCGCGAGTCCGATGCTCACCGTCGCGCGTATTGCCACGCCATCGATGCTGCGTGGGATTGTCTCCGCGAAACGCCTGGCGAAAGACTCGCCCACTTCTCTGGCACTACGCGCATCGTGGCCGGGAAGCAAAGCAGCAAACTCCTCTCCGCCGATACGCGCGAGAATCGCATCGGATTTCATCACGCTGCGGGCAATTTCGCCGAATACCCGTAGCACTTCATCGCCCGTCTTGTGACCGTATTGATCGTTGATTCTCTTGAAGTGATCGAGATCGAACGCGAGGAGGCAAATCGGCCCGTTTCGCGTCTCGTCGCCGATGACACGCGCGCCCTCTTCGAAGAACCATCTGCGATTGCCGAGGCGCGTCAGATAATCCGTTTGCGATTCCAGCAGCAGCCTGTCGTGGGTTTCCTCGCGAATCTGCTTTAACAAGGTCATCGGCAGAATCACCGAATACAGCACGCCTTCGTACATGGTCATTTCGCTGGCCACCGCGACCAGCGGCCGCCCGTAGCGGGCAGCCAACAACGGCAAGATACTGGCTCTGGCAGCGTACAGGAGCGCGTGGATGCCCGTCACCCACACGGCGATGTGCCGTGACTGGCTGACTTTATGGCCATCGCCGCGCAGCAGTTCATACGACGTCACGCCGCTAGCCAGCGCAATAGGAATCGCGCTGGCGTAGTACCACACTGCATCTTCCCAACGCGTCCCGGCCGCGACCCATGTGAGCGCCAGCAGGATGAGCAGCGCGACAGAACCGTTCCGATACTGCCGGCCGCTCGATGATGCGACGCCGTGCAGGATCAACAGATACCCGCTGACGAGCACCAGATTGCTTATCGCCGAGCCGGCCGCACCGGGCAGGAAGTGGCGGACTGTTACCGTGGCACAGCCAATGGCGAGCGTGGCGTAGCCTGCTGCCAGAATCGTGAGTACCCTGCTGCGCATGGGATGCGCCCGTCGTTCCCAGAGCGTCATGCCGGAACTGGCGAAGAGCGTTCCGATCGCAAGGAAATAAAGGGTAAGAAGATCGACGTGCATCGCAAATGAAAGAGTTCTACGCCGGGTATCGCGTTGGCAGGCGCATTCTACGCAAAAAACTCCAGGCCCAATGGGCTGACAAGTTAACGGAAAGAAATCAGGAAAACTTTATGGTTCTGAGTCGAATGGCATGGACGTTCGCGCGCTACAGCCCATGCCAAACCCTCTACCCTTGCCCGCTACCGTGGGCAACCGGCAGCCGTCATTTGCGCGTCCAGATAGCGGCGTGCCACGGCGTAAACGGTGTGCCCGAGTAGCCGCCAATCTCACCGCGTTCATTGATCGAGGTCGCCGTGCTGGTGTTGCCGCCCGGCAGCATGCCGAGATCGATCATCTTGCCGTGTTCATACAGGAAGGCGCGAAAGTTTCCGCTTGCATCGGTTGACTGACCGACTATCTGGCCGCGATCGTTGATGCCGAATGCCATGCTCAGGTTGCCGCCGGGTAGCGTGCCCAGGTCGATCATCTCGCCGTGGTCGTAGAGAAAAGCGTGCTCGTATCCGTTGGCGACGAGCGACTGGCCGACCACCTGACCGCGATTGTTGAGTCCGAACGCGTCGCTGCTATTGCCACCGGGCAGCGTGCCGAGGTCGTGCATCTCGCCGTGGTCGTAGATAAACGCGTGGTCGTTACCCGAGGTGGCGCTGGTGGACCAGCCCACCACCTGGCCGCGATCGTTGATCGCATAGGCCGCACTGAAGTAGCCGCCGGGCAGCGTGCCCAGCTCGATGACCTTGCCTTTTTCAAACAGCACGGCCCGCGTATCCGTGAGTGCATTGAGCGCCCACCCCACCACCTGGCCACGATCGTTGATGCCGTTCGCTATGCTGGTGTGGCCATTGGGCAGCGTGCCGAGGTCGATCATCTCGCCGTGTTCATACAGAAACGCGTGCTCGTTGATAATGGCCTGCTCGTTACCGCCAACGGCCGACCACCCTATCACCTGGCCTCGATCGTTGATCCCGTCGGCCGCGGCATTGAGGCCGCCGGGCAGCGTACCCAGATCAATGACCTTGCCGCCCTCATACAGGGTGGCGTGCTGGTTCTGATCCGCGACGTTCGAAAAGCCGGCTGCCTGGCCGCGCTCGTTGAGGCTCGAAGCCTGACTGGTATAACCCGAGAGCGTGCCGAGATCTCGCACCTCGAACTTGTCTTCGGCGACGGCCTGTACTGTGAAAGATGAAAGCAGGGAGAAAACGATGATGGCCCGGTGACCGAAGTGCACACGGCGAAGCCGCTTGCATGCAGATTGCATGACGCCTCCTGTTCTTGAAATAAGAATTCATCCAGCTGGATGCCGAGGCCCGCGTGACTTCGATGTTTGTTTGAGTAGATGCGGTGCACCGTGTGTGTCGCTATCGACGTCGATCGACTGGCGCTCGGGTACGTCAATAGAACACACAGCGGTGAAAAATAAATCAGAAATAATTCGTGAGGCGCTTGCCGGTAACAGGCTCCGGCCGTGTTGATCTTGGCGATGACGCGCGCATTGTCCTGCCAACGCGCGCGCTATCGTTTACTGACAGTGCTTATTGCGCTTAGTGCGATTTCTGCCCTCGGTTATTGGATATATTGGAGTACTCGGACTTTCTCTCAGGTTCTGATATTTTTCTGGCGTCTTTATCGATGCCTGCAGCAACCTTACAGAGAAACGAATTCGTAAGCAACATGACGAATACCCAGGATTTCCCCCCATTCAGGTTGCTTTAAAACGCATTACTCCATCCGTACTGCACCGCTCCCTAACCGGTGACGACGATCGCCACTCACATCCCGCCAAGCGGCTTCTGCACGGTCAGTTTGTTGATCACCGATGTGACATCCGGCACACCGCGTGCGATCTCAGCGATCCTGTCCACCTGCGAAGCATCGGCGGATGTGCCATTGAGCGTGACCACGCCGTTCTTCGCCCTTACGCTGATGTCTCCGGCGCTGATCTCCTTATGCTTTGCTATCGCCGCATACACCTTGCGGCGCAGCGCGCGATCCGCTTTCCTGCTGGACGGCGCCGACATGTCTCCCGATGCGGCCACAGCGGACGCCACCGGTGCACTGGCCGCCGCACCCGCCTGCGCCCAGCCATTGATTGACGCGGTCACGGTCAACAGAAAAACTGCCAGCCCGCAGAGCGGAATGACTTTCATAGATTAGCTCCGGTCGATGTAGTTGATGGATGGGGCATCAGAAGGTATGGCGAATGCCGATCATGGCCGCCGTGGTGGACACGCCAGGCGCGACCGGTGCTCCGTAGATGATCGTCTGGTTCATCGTCCCCTTGTTGTCGACATAGCCGACCTGGGCGTACGCGCTGGTGCGGGTCGAGAGACTGTATTCGGCGCCCACCGAGAATTCGCTCGAATGGTTCGCCGAGTGGTTCCGGTCCTTCAGGTAGTAGTAGCCAGAAGTGACCTTGAAACGCGGATTGAACTGGTAGCCGAGGCCACCTGAAATCATCTCGAAGTCGGCTGTGTTCGGGCTCGCGGGATTCTTGCCGATGCCATACGAACCGGACACCGAAAAGCCGGCAATCGTGTACATCGCGCCGAGGTAATAAAAGCGGTTGTTGTCGAGGCCGGTTGCTGCCGCTGCGGGCGCGTTTGGATAAGTGATGGGAAACGGATTGGTGTCGTGCCCGTTGTAGTACACCGCGGACAGATTCAAACCGTAATTCGAAAACTTGAGCACGGCCGACTCGCGCGTGCCGCCCTGAGCTTGTCCGGCGACGCCACCCGGCGCGTACTCCAGCGCGAGCGAGGTGCCAAAGAATTTCGGCGAGCGATACACCACCGCATTGCTGTCATACAGTGCGCCGATTGGTGCATTGGTACTGGTGCCCGGCCAGCCCGCCGCCTGATTCACGCCCAGCCACGCGGTCAGAATGCTGCCGAAATACTGCGCGCCGCGCACGTCGGTTTCGGCCATCGCATAGATCATCGGGATGATCTGCCGCCCCATGTCGATCGTGCCGAACGGACCGGATGCGCCAATCGTCGCGAACTGGTTGAAAATCGCAGTAGTGCCAGGCGTATCGGACAATCCGAACTTGCCGCTCATGGAATTGAACACGCCTTGCAGCTTGAAGTTGATCCGGTAGCCGCCGCCAATGTCCTCGCTTCCCTTGATGCCCCAGAAGCTGGAAAATATGCCGCCGTCTTTCAGTTGATAGACGTGCCCCAGATTGGGCGCATGCGGCAGGAACGTCGCCGCCGACGTGCTTTGATATAACACGCCACTGTCAAGCACGCCGTAAAGCGTGACGGAAGATTGGGCGTAGGCGGTCGTGGCGAACATCGCCAGTGCCGCGGTGCAGATCAACTTCAATTTCATTCCGTGTCTCCAATGGTATGCCGGTGATATCCGGCTGTTCTTCTGGTTATTGCGTGAATGAAGCTGCGTTGCTGCCTGAACGGTTTATGAGCCTGTCAGGTAGTAATTGCTGAACTGATCTCTCAACTGGTTCTTGAGTACCTTCCCTGTCGCGCCGAGCGGCACCGTCTCCACGAACACCACGGCATCCGGTTTGCACCACTTCGCCACCTTGTTGTCGAAGAAGCCCAGCAGTTCATCGGCCGCGAGTGTGCTGTCGGGCTTTTTCACGACCAGCAGCAACGGCCGCTCGTCCCACTTCGGATGCCGCGCGGCGATACACACGGCGCTCGTGACCTCGGGATGCAGATACGCCACATTTTCGATCTCGGTCGAGCTGATCCATTCGCCGCCGGACTTGATGACGTCCTTGCTGCGATCGGTGATCTGCATGAAGCCGTCGGCGTCGATGCGTGCCACGTCGCCGGTTGGAAACCATCCTTCCTGCAACGCGGGCTCATCGCTGCGGAAGTAGTGCCGCGTGACCCAGTGGCCGCGCACCAGCAAGTCGCCGGCGGCCGCGTTGTCCCATGCCAGCTCCTCCCCGTCCGCGCCGGTGATTTTCATATCAATGCCGAATACCGGACGTCCCTGCTTCGCCTGAACCGCATAGCGTTCCTCAGTGGACAAAGACAACTGGTGCGACCTGAAGCTGCACACCGTGCCCACAGGGCTCAGCTCGGTCATGCCCCAGGCGTGCAGCACGTCGACCCGGTGACGCTCCTGAAACGCCGCCGTCATGGCGGTCGGACAGGGCGCGCCGCCAATGATCGTGCGCCGCATCGAAGAGAACGCGCCCGCCATGCCTTCGACATGCGCGAGCAAGCCTTGCCAGACCGTTGGCACGCCAGCGGAGACGGTGACCTGCTCTGCCTCGATCAGTTCGTACAGCGATTTGCCGTCGAGCGCCGGACCGGGCAACACCAGCTTCGCCCCGACCATTGCGGCGATATACGGCAGCCCCCATGCATTCACATGGAACATCGGCACGACTGGCAGGATCACATCGCGCGCGGCGCAGTTCAGCGAATCGGGCAAGGCTGCCGCGTAGGTATGCAAAACGGTCGAGCGGTGGCTGTACAGCACGCCTTTCGGACGCGCCGTCGTGCCCGAGGTGTAGCACAGCGATGAAGCCGTGTTCTCATCGAGCGCCGGCCACTCGAAAACATCGCTGTGCAGATCAATCAGGTCTTCATGGCACAGCAGCGGAATGGGCAGGCCGTGCGCGTGCGGCATATGCTCACGGTCAGTCATGGCCACGAACACCTTCGGGCTCTTCACATGCGGTGCAACGCTTTGGATCAGCGCAAGAAAGCTCAGATCGAAGAAGATGACGCGATCTTCCGCATGCTCGATGATGTACGCCAGTTGTTCGACATGCAGGCGCGGGTTGAGCGTATGCAGCACCGCGCCGGAGCCGGACGCCGCGAAATACAGTTCGAGATGCCTATAGCCGTTCCATGCAAGCGTTCCCACCCGCTCGCCCGGTGCGATGCCGAGTCCGGCCAGCGCATTGGCGAGGCGGCGCGCGCGGCGCGCAAGATCTCGGTATTGATAGCGGTGAATGTCTCCTTCGACGCGACGCGACACGATTTCCTGCGTGCCGTGATGGCGTTCAGCGTGCTGGAGCAACGAAGCAACCAGCAGCGGCTGCTGCATCATCAAACCTTCCATGAGTTCTCCTGCCTGCTGTTATCAGAGGATCGACGCGGCCGCACGTGCGCAATCAGAACAGCTCGCGGATCAGCGTTTCGGCCATCGGCCATGAGCCAAAGCCCGCCGCCGGGTTGAGGTGGCCGACTTCACCAAGGTCGACGAGGCGGCTGTCCCACGCCTTCGCCATCTCGCTCACGCGCTCGAACTGCGCGAGTGGATCGTTGCGGCTCGCGCCGACGATGCTGGCGAACGGCAGCGGACCGCGCGGCACTGGATGCCAGCCGTGCTGTGTCAACGTGTCGAAGTCGGGATAGCCTTCCGGCAGCGGCGTATCGAGGTCGGCCGGTGCCGCGAGCAGCGCACCGTGAATCTGCCGGTGATGCCGCTTCGCCCAGTGCACCGTGATCATCACGCCCGCGCTGTGCGCGACCAGAATGACGGGGCCGTCTATCTTCGCGAGCGCGGCATCGAGCGCGGCGACACGCGCGGCGCAACTCAACCCGTCGTGTTCGAGCGGCGGCACTGAGGCCGCTTTTGGTAGCTTGCCTTGCAACAGGGTTTGCCAATGTTGCGCGACGTGATCGCGCAAGCCCGGGACCATCAGGATGGTCGGGGTTGTCTCGGGAATCATGCATTGTCTCCTCGCTCGTGCCCAGTGCGTCGCCGGTGGGCTGGCGCGCGTCGTCTGCGGGCAGGCAGTGGCTTATGCGGCGCCACGCCATGCTGTCTCTTCCGGTGACTTCGCTCAGGGCAACGCAGCAAGAGGTTCTGCCTGACCAGGCTCAGTTCACGGTACAACTGTAAGTGCAGCACCGTTTTCACCAATTGACATTAGATGACACTTAATTAACATTTAACGACACACACGAGCGACGCTTTACACCACGGAAGCGCCACGTCGGTCTGGTCTGGAGAGGAATCTGGTGCGCACGTCTACCGCCAAACGCAACAACACGCAGGTCCGCTCCGCCGTGCTCTGTCACTACGAAGCGGTGGCACAATCGCAAGGGCTCAACCCGTTGTCGCTGCTGCGCAAGGTCGGCCTGAGCCGGCGCATTCTGGCCACGCCTTCACAACTGATCCCTGTCGATAGCGCCGTGGCACTGCTCGAAACCTCCGCGGAAGCCAGCGGTTGCAGCACCTTCGGTCTGCTGATGGCCGAGGCGCGCACCCTGTCGGATTTCGGCCCCATCAGCCTGCTTCTGACGCATCAACCTTCGGCACGTAACGCCATCAACACCATCATTCAGTATCGTCATCTGATGAATGAAGCCCTCGGCATGATGATCGAGGACGCGGGCAAGATGGCCCTGGTGCGCGAAGAGATCATGACCGATCAACCGGGCGACGCGCGGCAGTCGATCGAAATGGCGGCTGGTGTATTGATGCTGGTGTTCCGTTCGATTCTCGGCTCGCACTGGCGTCCGCAGTCAGTGCACTTCACGCACCAAGCCGCGGGGAATCTGCAGGCGTACCGGCGCATGTTCGGCTGCCCGATTCACTTCGACAGCGACTTCAATGGCGTGAAGTGCCTCACGGCGGATCTCGACAAGCCGAACGCCACCGCGGACACCACGATGGCGGCCTATGCCCGCACCTTTATCGACGCGATTCCCGAAGCGGGCCGCAAAAGCATCGTGCGGGATGTCCGAAAATCGGTCTATCTGCTGCTGCCGATGGGCCGTGCCAGCGTCGAACAGATTGCCTCCGGCCTGGGCATGAACGTACGCACCCTGCAACGCCGGCTCGACGACAGCGAAGCGAATTTCTCCTCCATCGTGAACGACGTCAGGCGTGAACTCGCGCAACGCTACATCGTCCATACCGACTATTCGCTCGGCCGGGTAGCCGAGCAACTCGGCTACTCCAATCTCAGTTCGTTCTCCCGCTGGTTTCAGGCGCAGTTCGAGTGCGCGCCCTCGCAGATGCGATCCCTTCGACGCCCTGCGTAGATCACGCGCGCCCGCGCGGCATGTCGTCAACGGATAACTGTTTGTCGTCAAATGTCCACTCGTGTGAAAGCCTTTGTTTGAATAATCGTTCAGGCATCAAGGCAAATTCACACCGAGAGGATTTATGTCAGCCAGGCAAAAGAAGGTCATCGTCACCTGCGCGGTGACAGGCTCGATTCACACGCCCTCCATGTCGCCGTATCTTCCCGTCAGCGCATCCGAGATCGAGAACGCCGCGGTGGACGCAGCAGAGGCAGGCGCGTCCATCGTGCATCTGCATGCACGTCTGCCGCACAACGGCCAGCCGTCGCAGGACCCGAAGCACTTCATGGCGTTTCTTCCCAACATCAGGAAGCGCTCGAATGTCGTGATCAACCTCACCACGGGCGGCGCGCCCAATATGCAGGTGGAAGAACGGCTGCAGCCGGCGCTGCAACTCAAGCCTGAGGTGGCGTCGCTCAACATGGGATCGATGAACTTCGGCCTGTATCCCATGCTCGATCGCTTTCACGAGTTTCAGCACGGCTGGGAGCGCGACTATCTGGAAGGCTCGCGGGACCGGGTGTTCAAAAACACCTTCAGCGACATTCAATACATCCTGGAGTCGTGCGCGGACCATGGCACGCGCTTCGAAATCGAGTGCTACGACATCGGGCATCTCTATACGACCGCGCACTTCCTCGACCGCGGCATCCTCAAGGGCCCGTTGCTGATCCAGTCGGTGTTCGGGTTGCTCGGCGGGATCGGCGTACATCCCGAGGACGTGCTGCACATGAAGCGTACGGCTGACCGCCTGTTCGGAGACGACTACTACTGGTCGGTGTTGGGTGCCGGAAAAAACCAGATACCGCTCGCCACGATGTCCGCAACGATGGGGGGCAACGTGCGTGTAGGACTCGAAGATTCGCTGTGGGATGGGCCCGGCATGTTGTCCAGAAGCAATGCAGACCAGGTGAAGCGCGTGGTCTCGATCCTGCACGCGCTGAATCTCGAACCGGCCACGCCCGACGAGACACGCGACATGCTGCAACTCAAAGGCGGTGCGCAGGTCGGCTTCTGATCACAGCCTGCTGTTTTGTCCAGAAGACAAGGCATCCAGTCCGAGTCTTCTGGTCAGCATGCGGTCTACCCAGCGAACCGGCAACCAGCGCGACACGAACCACATTCTGCTCAACGGATAGCGCGCTTTCGGGCGGCTCGCGCGCAGGGCACGCAGCACCACCCGGCTCACCGACTCGACCGGCGCAGCCGTCTGGTTGAAGCCTCGCAGCATGGCGTGCAACTTCTGCATGGGCTGGGCGTAGTCGGTCGTGGCGTACGAGAGATTGGATTGCGATTTGTCCCATAGTGGTGTGCGAATCGCGCCAGGTTCGATGGCGCTCACGGCGATACCGTAGAAACACAGTTCGCGTCGGAGCGCATCGCTCATCGCTTCCAGTGCGTGCTTGGATGCGGCATAGGCCCCGGCGAGCGGCGTCACCATTGCGCCTGCGCCCGAACTGATGTTGATGATGCGGCCCCGCCCCGTGGCCCCTTGCCGAGCCCCCAACAGAGGCAAAAATGCTTGCGTCAAGGCCAGCAGACCGAACACGTTCACCTCGAAAATAGCCCGCACTTCCGCAAGCGGCTGATGCGCGAGCGGCCCGTTCGGCGATGCCACGCCAGCATTGTTCACCAGCGCCACGAGACGCTGTGTACCCAGCCAGGATTGCGTCTGCGCGACGGCGCGGGGTAACGCCTCGATGTCACACACGTCCATCAGCAGCGGCAGAAAGTCGGCGCCGAGTTCGGCTTGCAGCGCTTCCGCGTCGGCTTGCCTGCGAAGCGTGCCGATGACGCAGTAGCCATGACGGATCAGCAATTGCGCACAGTCACGTCCGATGCCGGTGGAAACGCCCGTGATCAACACGACGGGTTTGTCCGCAGGCTGCCTTTCAGCGAGTTCGACGCTTTGCCCGGTCTCGCGAGCGCGCACGGGTGACATGAGTGGCTGCATGAATCTGCCCTTTCTCAGTAGATTGCTCGCCTGCGCGCGGAGGTGTTCGCTCTCGTCGCGCAACAGTGATGAATGGAGTGTCGAGCCTGCAGAATTACTGCGAACCACGCTCACGCCGCGGCAAGACTCGTTGCGCTTTCCGCCGCATCCAGTTTGACGGCCATCACGCGCGCGGCATCGCGCTCATAGCTTCGCGCCGCCTTAATGAAGAAGCAGGCTGCGAGAATGCTGAAGAGCGGCACGACCGCCAGCGCCTCACGCAGTCCCCACCAGTCGGATAGCGCGCCGAGCAGGAACGGTCCAACGGCGAGTCCGAACAGGTTCTGGAACAGCGACAGCACCGCGGCCCCTGTTGAACGCACGCCGGGATGAATGACGTCCATCGCGAGGCCAGGTACCACGCCCACCGTACACGTCATGAAAAAGCCGCCCAGCACGATCAGCCGCAACTGTGCGGCGCCTACCAGCGGCCCGTTGAACGCAAACATCAGGACGGCCAGCGAGGCGAGACACAGCGCGGCCAGCAAGGGCAGCTTGTTGCGAGGGCGCCGCAGGGAAAGCCGGTCAATCACCACGCCCCAGATAAAGCAACCGAATGCGCCCGCCAGAATAACCATCGCCGTCTGCTTTCCCGCCTGAGCCGGCGCAGCGCCGTAAAAGCGGTTGAGAAAGCTCGGCAGCCAGGACCAGATGGCCGATACAACGATCAACTGCATGGCCGCCGCCGCGCAGACCCACAGCAAAGTGGGCGTCGCCGCGAGGCTTCCAAAGATATGCCTGAGCGTGCCGCGCAGCGACGGCTTGATCTGATTGCGCTGCGGCGCGAGTTCGACCGTTTTGTAGTCGCGTACCAACAGATACAGCAGCGCGAGCACGAGACCAGGCAAGCCCACTACGCCGAACGCGGCTTGCCAGCCCCATCTGGACGAGACCATGCCGCCCACCACTACGCCAAGTACCGAGCCGAGCGAACCGGCGGCGAACAGCGCACCCATCAGCGTGCCGCGCATCCGCTTGGGAAACAGATTGGACAGCAGCGCCGCACCCACGGAGCCATATCCTGTCTCGCCCACGCCCACCACTGCCCGCGCCACGAACAACTGCGAGTAGGTGCCTGCGAACATGCAGAAGATGGTGGCGAGGCTCCACGTCGCGGCCATCGCGACGATGCTTTTGACGCGGCTCAACCGGTCGGCGAGCAGAGCGACTGGAATGCCGCCAATCGCCACCACGATGGAGATGATGGAGACGAGTGCGCCCAGTTCCTTGTCGCTCAGGTTCCATTCGGCCTTGATGTGCGGAAAGAGCGAGACGATGACTTGCCGGTCGATGTAGTCGAACAGCATCAACGCAAAGGTCATGGCAAACGCGAACCAGGCTTGCGTCCTCCCGACCAGATAGTCGTCCCGCACGGTCGAGGTGGCCGTGGTCGTAGTGGGCATCATGCTGTGTCTCCTGTTTTTTATCGTGCCGGCGAATTCAGGCAGCGCATTCGGGCCACCAGACTCAGGCAGCCGGATTCAAGCCACCGGACTCAAGCCACCGAGTTCAAGCCACCTTCCGCAGGAAGCCTTGATGGCCCCCATTGCGGTTCGGCGCGAAACCGTTTTCCCGCAGGCTTTCTTCCACCGTTTCGTAGAACACACCGATCTTGCTGATCTCACGTGCCTGCTGGGCGGTCGCCACTTCGCGGCCGAACTCGCGAGAGACGCGTACCAGTTGCTCGATCTGCGCAGTAGTGGACATCTTCTCCGTTTGCGCCTGGTTCCAGAGATTGTCCTCGATGCCGCAGCGCACGTGCAGACCCGCTGCAATGCCCATCATATTCACCGGCAGCACGTTGCGCATCGAGCTTTCGACGGTGAGCACCGCGCCGTCGGGCACGGCGCGCACGAAATTGGCGAGGCTGTACAGATTCGGTACGTCCATGCCGCCGCCAATCGCGACCCAGTTCATCACCAGTGGACCTTTGTATATGCCACGTCGCATCAGGCGTTCGACCGAATCGAAGCTGTTGATGTTGTAGCACTGAAACGCGCTCTGAATGCCGACGGCGTTCAGTCTGCGGATGTGCTCCTCGGCCCAGCCCGGCTGGGCGGGTACGGTCATTTCCTTGTAGGCGTTGTAGACGGCGGGATCTTCCATCGACGTGCCCCTGGTGTCCTTGTAGTCCCAGTGTTCGACCACGTTCATCTGCGAGGTGTTGATGGTGACCGTCACCTGATCGGGCTTGGGATCGAGTTCGGCCAGCATGTGACGTGTGTCGTCGCTCAGCCACTTCGCAGCGGCGCCCTCCGATTCCGGCGCGAAACTGATCGAGCCGCCCACCTGGATGATCATCTCGGGCACGGCGTTTCGCACGCCGGCAATCAGTTCGTTGAACTTCGAAAGACGCTTGCTGCCCTTGCCGTCGAGTTCGCGGACATGCAGATGCAGCACGGTCGCGCCGGCGTTATAGCAATCCACGGCCTTCTGGATCTGCTCATCCATCGTGACCGGAATATCTTCGGGGAAATCGGTGGGCACCCACGAAGGCGCGTAGGGTGCGGCCGTGATGATCAGCGGTTGCTGGTTCTCGGGAAAAAGGTGACCGTCAAGGAAGTTCATGGCGTGAGCTCCGGGAAGGATGAATGAACAGAATGTCAAAAGGGCCGCGTGCCGATGATTCCGGCGCGTTCCATCTTGCGGTGAGTGGGTGGGTAATCCATGACTGCGTAATGCTGGGTGGCGCTGTTGTCCCAGATCGCGACGCAGCGCGGGGTCCAGCGCCACCGCACCTGATATTCGGGGATATACGCCTGGCTGATCAGGTAGCGCAACAGGTCGGCAGCGCCTGGGTTGCCGTCCTGCCCATAACGCACGCGTGCTGGCGTGTGGAAGTTGGTGAAGTGGGTGGTGAAGCCGTTCACGTACAGGATCTGCTCGCCCGTCTCAGGATGCGTCCGCACCACGGGATGCTCTGCGTCCGGAAACTGCGCCTTGAGCGCCAGACGCTTTTCGAGCGGCATCACCGCGCCGAAACTCGCTTCAATGCTGTGGCGCGCGCGCAGGTCGGCAATCTGCGTCTTGATGTGTTGCGGCAGGTTTTGATACGCCAATGCCATGTTGGTCCACATCGTATCTCCGCCAACCGTTGGACACTCGAGGCAGTGAAGCACCGCACCGAACTGCGGAATTTCACGCCACGTCGCATCCGAATGCCACGCGTTTTCGTAGCGATCAGGTGGATGTTCCGGCGTTTTATAAATCCGCACGAGGCCGGGATGATCGGGCACGCTTCCCAGTACCGGATGATCTTCTAGCTCGCCAAAGCGGCGTGCGAAACCAACGTGATCCGCACGGCTCAAGCTCTGATCGCGTAGAAAGAGCACCTTGTGCGTGAACAGGGCCGACTTGATCTCGGCGAACAGCTCGTCGTCGCGCACGGCATGGCTCAGATTCACGCCGATCAACTCGGCGCCGATGGCACAGGTCAAGGGTTCAACGCGCATGTTTGCCTCCGTTGACAGGTTCAGATGACAAAGACGGACGACCCAGTGGTCTTGCGTGACTCGAGGTCGCGATGCGCCTGCACGGCATCCTGCAATGCGTAACGCTGATTGATCTCGATGCTGATGCGCCCGGCCGTGACGTGGCCGAAGATTTCGCTCGCGAGTTCGGCCTTCTCAGATGGGTCGGCGATGTAGTCGGCGAGCGCGGGACGGGTCACGAACAGCGACCCCTTCATGGCCAGAATCTGCGGATCGAACGGCGTAATGGTTCCGCTCGCAGTGCCCACGCAGATCAACAGTCCGCGGCGTTTTAGCGAGTCCAGCGAACTCATGAACGTGGTTTTCCCGACGCTATCGATCACCACCGACACGCCCTCGCCGCTCGTCAATTCGCGCACGCGTTGTGCCACATCCTCGTAGCTGTAGTTGATGATGTGGTCGCAGCCATGCGCGCGGGCCACGATGGCCTTGGCATCGGTGGAGACGGTACCGATCACCTTCAGCCCAAGCAGTTTGGCCCACTGCGAAACGATCAGTCCTACGCCGCCCGCGGCGGCATGCAGGAGGATGGACTCGCCCGCCTTGAACGGATAGATGCGGCGCATCAGATAGGCGGCGGTCAAGCCGCGCATGGTCATCGCCGCCGCCGTTTCGAACGGGATGGCGTCCGGCAACCTGATGAGCGGTGCGGCGGGCACGAGTCGCTCGTTGCTGTAGGCGCCGAGCGTGTTGGTGAAGCCGGTGTAGGTCACACGATCGCCCACGCTGACGTTGGTGACGCCCGCCCCCAGCGCTTCGACGTACCCCGCTGCTTCCACGCCGATCCCGTTGGGTAGCGGAATGGGATACGTGCCGTTGCGGAAGTACGTATCGGCAAAGTTCAAGCCCACCGCCGCGTGACGGATCCGAACCTGTCCCGGACCAGGATCGCCCACTTCGACCTCTTCGTAGCGCAATACCTCGGGGCTGCCGGGTTCGTAAAAACGTACTGCATTGGCCATCTGCCGTCTCCTGTGAATAACCTGTCGATCACCGCTTTTGTTTCGACCAGTGTAGGGAGCGCGTCACGACCGCCGCTTCACATTTGACGACATTCACTTTTCTTTAGACGACAGATCACGTCTCGCTTAGGGTTACCCCGGGCGGGAATCGCAGCGGTTGGTTAGGAGCGGGCGCTTGAATGGTCCGGGAGGTGGTCGACACGAGATTCGACTCGGCAAGGCGAGAAGAAGTGCGGCTACGGGATGCGGTTCAAGGCGTGCCGTGCTGGTTTAGCCGGATCGCCTGAGCCGAACGAAAGTCCGCTGACGCTCTACGCGTCTATGTAGAAGCCTGGAAGCGCAGGGATTGAGCGAAGGGTTTGAGCGCACGCAGACGTGCGCCGACGCGCTGGCGAGAACGCCTGCGTGATTACGGATTTGTTTCAGGGCTCAGCCGTTCGAGGCACTTCAGGGCAGTTGGCGGCTCGGCGCAATCTGGACGAACACCGGCAACGCCCCACTCCGTTTATTCGTTTTCGTCGAAGTAGTGCCCAAACTTGACCTGTTTGGTACGGATGTAGCGCTCGTTTTCTTCGCGCGTCGGAATGGCGAGCGCGACCCGTTCGCATACGGGAATGCCGTGTTTCGACAACGTATCGAACTTCTTCGGATTGTTGCTCATCAGTCGCACCGACGTGACCTTCAGCGTGCGCAGAATGCCGGCCGCGGAGTCGTACTCGCGGGAATCGTCCGGCAGGCCGAGGTCGAGATTGGCCTCGACGGTGTCGCGGCCCTGCTCCTGCAACGCATAGGCGCGGATCTTGTTGGACAGGCCAATGCCGCGCCCTTCGTGACCGCGCAGATACAGCAGGACGCCGCAGCCTTCCGCTGCGATATAGCGCAGCGCGAGGTCGAGCTGCTCGCCGCAATCGCAGCGGTACGAGCCGAGCACGTCGCCGGTCAGACACTCCGAATGCAGGCGGGTGAGGACCGAATCGCGGTTGGCGACGTCGCCCATGACGAGCGCAAGGTGTTCGGCGCCCGTCTCGCAGACGCGAAACACATAGGACTTGAACGTGCCGTAGCGCGTGGGCAGCGTGGCGACGGCGTCGAGGATGACGCATTCGCCAGTGGTATCGCCGATTTCGAGCGACGGATCGTGAGACGTGGGCATAGCGGTAGAAGGCACTGACATGAACCCGTGGGCAACCGGGGATAAAGTACGGAACTGGAGTTTACCGCTAATCGGCCTCGCGCACTGCGAGCGTGTGATTAAGATCGGCGCACCAGGTGTTTGCCCATGCGTGTCCGATCCCCGCGCCCCGCCTATACTGGAATTGCCTGTCCCCAACGACGGCGCGTCACGGTTCGACGTGCTGCACTGCGATACGGAGCTGCTCCATGACTAGCGTTGCACAACTTCTGAAGTCCAAGCCCAGCGAAGGCGTCTTTACGATTGCAGCAGACGACTCGGTCTATAACGCCATCAAACTGATGGCGGAAAAGCAGATTGGCGCGCTCGTGGTGACCGAGGGCGATGGCATTGCCGGCATCATCACGGAGCGCGATTATGCGCGCAAGGTCGTGCTGATGGACCGCTCGTCGAAGGCGACGCCGGTGCGTGACATCATGAGCAAGGCGGTGCGCTTCGTGCACCTCGAACAGACCACGGACGAATGCATGGCGCTCATGACCGAACGGCGCATGCGCCATCTGCCGGTGATCGATCAGGACAGGTTGATCGGCATGGTTTCGATTGGCGATCTGGTGAAGAACATCATTGCGGAACAGCAGTTCACCATCCAGCAACTGGAGTTCTATATCACGGGCGGTGAGCGGCCTTGAGATGCTCCGTGAGACGCTGAAGGGTCGGCGGACATAAAAAAGCCCAAGCCGCCAGGTTTGGGCAAAGCTACCTTTCGGCAGCGGAGGTTTCTGACAATCGGGTCTTCGGGTATGCGGCTGGCGTCGATCGCGAGGCATACCCTTTTCATGTTCTTTCGCTGCTGCAGCGGCAGTTACGACGCTGCCTTAGTGACGCTGCCTTAGTGACGCTGGCTCAAACGACGCCAGCTTAATGGCCGAAGTACACGCGTTGGCTAGGCGTGGTCGGCTGCGACATCTGCATCGAACCCGAAGCCGACGAGCCGCTGGTGGACGGTCCATACCCGCTCGTGTCCGCTACCGTGTTCTGGGCAACCGGCGGGTTTTCCGCCTGCACGCGCCGCTCCGCTGCCTGGATATCAGCCGGGTAGTTGATGTCGTTGGAGGCGGACGGGTTGTAGCCGGCCTGTTCCACCTGAATCAATTGCTGCTTTACTTCAGCACGTGTAAGCGGCTGCTGGCTGGTATCCGCGGCCTGGGCGAATGCAGCAACCGGCGCGGCAAGAGCAGCGGCAATGGCAACAGCTTGAATGAGCGATTTCATGATGGCTTACCTCCAGATCTGGTTTTTGTTCACTTGACACGTGGCGTGGCAAGCGGGTAGTTCCAGTCTAGCCATCTGCACCACAAGGGAAAACCCTTGATTCATAGATATATAGTTGCGCAATTTGCAAGAGTCATCGTGAATTAGCGCATTAAATTCCTTTTACCTGACAAAATAACGTAGTAATTGCCAGTTTCGTAAGTTTCGAAGGCTGGCTGTTAAGCGCGTGTTTCATGGTGGTGCATGCCGCAAACCGGAGCGGCTCAATGGCAGGTTCAAATAGCAACCGGCATGACTTCAGTTTTCCCGATGTGACGGGCGCTAATTCGCCATTCCGCTGCCGGCGGGAACCAGCAATTTGCGCGGACCGCTGACAAACGGACTGCCAGGTATGTAAAACCGCAGCGGTCGATGCATCTCACGCGAGAGACCGATGCGCGTGGTGACGGCCACGGGTGTCGGCGGCTCGTCCATGCGGCCGAGCCACAGATCGCGGCCGGTACATAGATCGCAACCGTCGAACGCGGAATCGATGCCCAGCGCCGTGCTCAGCCGCCCCGGTCCGCGCGCAAGGTCGCGCAGGCTCACGCCAGGGCGGCGCGCGTGTATCAACGGCAGACCTTCGAGCGGTTCGATGGCGCGCACCAGCACCCCGGCTCCCACGCCCTCCACCTCGCTCGACACGTTGAACATCCACGACGCCCCATAGGTGAGCCTGACGTGGGCGTGGCCACGCTCGAGGAACATCGCGTCGTTGTGAGGACGTCGTCCGATGAACGCATAACTGGTCGAATCGCCGACCGGATACGCTTCCATTTCGACGATGCGTCCAGTCATGCGCCCCTCGGGCACGTCGTGAACCAGATATTTGCCGACCAGATAACGCGCCATCTCGACGGTATCCAACGGTAAATCGTCACGCTGAAGCGGAATAATACGGAGCGCTGAATCGGTCATTGCAGTTGGCTTTACGGTTGACGATCACCTGGGTGCGAACTCGACGATGAACGGATAATCGCTTCGCACATAAGCAAGCTTTTTATCAAGCGATTCGCTTGTCCGTTGTGCCAAAGCCGCATTTCGCACACAGAAGTATTCAGGAAACTTTCAACTGGAGTATTGTTACATTCCGGCGCGCGGCACGTCCGTCACCGGCTCGCGCGCCCCTTAGCCGCTTGATAATCAGCAGACAAAGCAATCAGGTTTGCATCACTCGCAGCATCGTTCCACTCAGTTTTGATCCCGAAGTACCCGTTGGTGCAATCCTGCGGTTCCACATTGGAACCGTGAAAAATCATGACAACCGGAGAAAGTTGAATGAAAGCATTCCAGGCAATCAAACTCATCAGTGGCGCGGTAATCGTTTTGGCTTCGCTCAACGCCTACGCACAGAGCAGCGATGCAGACGCCGCATCGGCTCCTGCAGCCGCACCGAGCGCCAAGTCGGTCAAGGCTTCGAACCGTGCCCTGCAACGCAGCGTGCGCAAGGCGCTGTCGCGTACCAAGGGCTTGAGCGTCAACAACATCGTGGTGCGCGCACGCAGCGGCGCCGTGACGCTGGAAGGCTCCGTGCCTGAGCAACCGCAAGTCGACCTGGCCACGCAAGCGGCTCAAGGCGTAGCGGGCGTGACTTCGGTGAAGAATGCTCTGACGATCCGCGCGATCGGCCAGTAAGCGTATCGCTTCGGGCGCAGGCTCTTCTCACGGGGAGCCTGCGCCCGTTTCCATTGCGGCTCTGTAGATTCAGGCTCTCTAGTCGCGCTTGCGCTTCGCGACACCGTCCAGCACGTTCCAGTCTTTCACGTACCTCCAGTACCCTTCGGCATCCTCATTGCGCCCGTCCGGGCCCCTGCGCTTCGACATATCGGCTGCCCCGCCAGCGCCGTGTCTCCCGCCAGCATAGTGCTCGCCATCAATCGACGCTGAAACCGTCACCATCCCGGTCGCTTTGTCGTGCCACTCTGCTATCGTTCCTGCAACGCTCGCGGGCCCTTTTCTCTTTCGCGCCTGCACCCATCCAGATCCGACAAGCCAACAAGAAAGGAACCTCTGCATGAAGACGACCACGGCAGTGCTGCCACGTTGGACCATCGCGACGCCGATCGCCGCCTGGCTCGTGCTCGCCGCGGCATTTCTGCTGCCAGGCGCCGGCTTCATGCTGGCGCTCGTCGGCATCGCGCTGGCCGCTGCCGTCTTCGCGGCCGTGCATCATGCCGAAGTCGTCGCGCATCGGGTGGGCGAGCCGTTCGGCACGCTGGTGCTGGCGGTGGCCGTGACGGTCATCGAAGTGGCGCTGATCGTCTCGGTGATGCTCACCTCCGGCCCGGAGAAGGCCGGGCTCGCGCGCGATACGGTGTTCGCCGCCGTGATGATCGTGTGTAACGGCCTAGTCGGCCTGTGCCTGCTGGTGGGCGGCATCCGCCATCGCGAGCAGGACTTCCAGGCGCGTGGCGCGGTGGCGAAGCTCGCCGTGCTGGCGTCGCTCTCCGTGCTGACGCTCGTGATGCCGAACTACACGACCACCCGGGCGGGCCCGCTGCTGTCGTCATCGCAGCTTGCGTTTGCCGGGGTTTCGTCGCTGGTGTTGTACGGCGTGTTCGTGTTCGTGCAGACGGTGCGCCATCGCGACTACTTTCTCGCTGCCACGGCCGACGAAGAGGTTCACGCCGAACCGCCCACCAATACCCAGTCGCTCTTCGCCGGCTTGCTGTTGCTGGTGTGCCTCGTGGCCGTCGTGCTGCTCGCCAAGCTGCTGTCGCCAACGGTCGAAAGCGCGGTGCAGAGCATCGGCGCGCCGGCGGCGGTGGTGGGTATCGTGATCGCGGCACTGGTGCTGCTGCCCGAAGGACTTGCCGCATTGCGCGCGGCGCGCGCCGACCGGCTGCAAAACAGTCTGAACCTGGCGCTCGGCTCGGCGCTGGCCAGCATCGGGCTCACCATTCCAACCGTCGCGGCGGTGTTCCTGTGGACCGGTCAGCCGCTCGTGCTGGGCATTGACGGCAAGGAGACCGTGATGCTGTTCCTGACCCTGCTGGTGGGCACGCTCACGCTGAGCGGCGGGCGCACCACGATCCTGCAGGGCGCGGTGCATCTCTCGCTGTTTGCCGCGTATCTGTTCCTGTCGTTCGCGCCGTAGGCCATCAGCGAGCCAGCAGGCCCGCGCGTCATTCGGGCCAGTTGGCCGCGATCCACTCGCGGAACAAATTGACCTTCTGCTGATGCGCGACGCAATCCGGATAGACGAAATAGTAGCGCCAGCCTGTCATCAGCACCGTATCGAATGGCCGCACCAGACGCTTGGCGGCCACGTCCTCGTCGATCAGCGCAAGATCGCTGATCGCCACGCCAAAGCCCTGCAACGCCGCGTTGGTGGCGAGATCGAGCGTATCGAAAGTCGGGCCATGCCCCGCGTCGATATCGCGTGCCTCGACGTGAGCGAGCCACATCTTCCAGTCGCGATGGTCACGCGTAGGATGCAGCAACGTGTGGCGCGCCAGATCGGCCACGCTGTCGAGCGGTTTGTCGTGCAGCAGTTCCGGCGCGCAGACGGGCGTCAGCCGCTCTTCGAATAGCGGCACGGACTGCACGTCCACGCCGGGCGACGCGCCATAGATGATCGCCGCATCGAACGGCTCCACCTGGAAATCCACGTCATGCTGCCAGGTGGTGGTGATCTGCACGTGCAGGTCAGGATATTCGGCCTGGAACTGCATGATCTTCGGCAGCATCCAGCGCATCACGCAGGTGGGCACCTTGAGCGCGAGGTCGGTACGCTGGCGTGTGAGGCGCAACGAAATCTCCTCGATCCGCGCGAAGCTTTCCTTCACGGCCGGCAACAGCAGCTCGCCCTCGGCGGTCAGCGTCAAACCCTTCGCGTGGCGTTTGAAGAGCGGAAACTTGTAGTAGTCCTCGAGCGCCAGAATCTGCCGGCTCACCGCGCCTTGCGTCAGACACAGGTGATCCGCCGCGCGTGTGAAGCTGCGGTGGCGCGCCACGGTCTCGAAGATTTGCAGCGCGTTCAGGGGTGGAAGTCGTCGCATCGGGATGGTTCGGGTGTCGGCATCGGAAGCTGGCGGCACATCAACGCTCCGCGCACGCATCAGCAAAACGCATTGCTGCCTGCGCGCGGCGGGTCGCGCGTTACGCCCTTCAAGCACCACAGCATACGCGATTCAAAAAATCGCCACGACCTGACGCGCCTGGGTATGCATGCGCCGTGCTCATGCCCGCGCGCAACGACAGCGGTCCGTTGCGCCGCCATCCCGCGCCGCATGCACCGGCGCGGGGCGGTCCGGGCGCCGGATTGCGCCGGATCGCACCAGATTTGATCTTTCCTCATACCGCGCGAGCCCGCTCACCTGCGTCGCGAGTTTTGCCGTATACCCGCGCCCCTTGCCGCCTCGCCACTTGCGCCTGAGCCGCAAATCAGGTTCAGGTACGGGCGGGTTCGTGCACGCATGAGCTTATGTCATGGTGTCCATGCAGAGATTTCGATTGTTCCTTGATTTTGGCAAACCTAGAGTGCATTCACCCGCAACGTGTTCGCACGGCATGCCGCACGCGAAAGTTGCCTTGTTCAACCTGGGAGAAGGTCATGCAGGACATCAAACGCGGCAGAAGGCAGGCGATCAAGACCCTCGGTGCGGCGCTCGCGGCGTCGGCGCTCCCCATGCCATTCGTGAACCTGCGTGCGCAGGAGCAGAACTTCTCCGGCAAGACCTTGCGTCTCCTGACGTGGTCGGACGATACCGGCGCCGCCGCGCTGCGCAATATCGCCGCCACCTTTACGGCGAAAACGGGCGCCAAGGTGATTGCCGATCGCGCCGACGGCACCTCCGGCATGGTCGCCAAGGTCAAGGCGGCGGCCGACCGCCCGACTTACGACGTGATCACCCTGGCGGGCGTGGGCGCCTCGGGTCTCGGCGATGCGGGCCTGCTCGTCAAGCCGGACCTCGACAAGCTGCCCAACCTGAAGGAAGTCGCGCCGCAGTACCGCACCGGCGCCGACGGCTTCGGCGTCGGCTATCTGCTGTGGTCGGACGGCCTCGTCTACAACACCTCGACGGTCAAGACGGCCCCCACGTCGTACGAAGCGCTTTGGGATCCGAAGTACAGCGGCCGTCTGTTCCTGCCGCCGCCCGAGTGGGCCGAGGCGGTGGATCTCGCCATCATCGCCGCGAAAATGAACGGCGGGTCGCAGCAGAACATCGATCCGGGTTTCAAGAAGCTGGCCGAGCTGAAGGACCGCGTGATGACGCTCGGCGAGAATCCGAACCAGGTGGCCGACCTGTTCCGCACCGGCTCGCTGGATATTGGCGGCATCTATTCGCCAGCGTTCTTCCCCGATCAGATCCGCAAGCCCGAGTACAAGATGGGCGTCACCTACGGCATGAAGGAAGGCTTCGCCACGCAGTTGATGTTCACGGTGATCCCCAAAGCACACCCCGGTGACAACGATCTGATTCACGCCTTCATCAATCACTCGCTCGATGCCGGTGTGCAGGGCCGCATGGCCGCCGATGTACTCAACGGCCCGGTCAATTCGAAGGCCGTGATTCCGGCCGAAAGCCGCGCCTTCGTGCCGAGTCCAAAGCAGATCGCCGAGAAAGCCGTGTTGCACGACGACAAGGCACTCGCCGCAGTACAGGCCGCATGGATCAAGCGCTACACTGAGATTTTCTCGGCATGACCACGATGCCCGCGTTCCCGTCGCGGCCTTCTCCCGGCACTTCCGATGCACCCGGCGAGCCGCTCGCGGCCGCGCCGGGTGCCGCGTTGACGCGGGCGCGACCGTGGCTGCTGCTGGCGCCGATCCTGCTGTTCCTCGCCATCCTTGCGGCTGCCGCGCTGGTGGTGCTGCGCATGAGTTTCGGCACGAGCGGCAACGAATGGCACAGCTTCACGCTGCAGAACTACAGCGATCTCGCCGACAGCTATTTCCTGAAGTCACTCTGGATCACCCTCAAGCTGGCCTTTCAGAGCATGGTCTGCGCGGTGCTGCTGGCCATTCCGGTGGCGCTGGCAATGGCGCGCACGGAATCGCGGCTCGCGCGGCGGCTATTGCTGGCGGGCGTGCTGCTGCCGTTGCTCGTCAACCTGCTGCTGCAAGGTTATGGCTGGCTGGTGATTCTCGGACCGGCCGGGCTGCTCAATCACGCGTTGCTGGCAAGCGGCATGGTGGAGCGCCCAGTGCTGTGGCTGTATCGCGAACACGGTGTACTGCTCGGCCTCATCCAGACCGCGTTTCCGCTTGCCGTGCTGCCGCTCTCCAGCGCCATGCGCGCCGTTTCGCGTTCGTACGAAGAAGCCGCCGCCACGCTCGGCGCGACCCGCTGGCAGACCCTGCGCCACATCATGCTGCCGCTCGCCATGCCCGGACTCGTTTCCGGCGCGCTGCTGGTGTTCGCCTACAACGCCAGCGCCTTCGCGGTGCCCTTGCTGCTCGGCGGACGGCGCGTGCCGATGCTCGCCGTGCTGGTCCATGACCAGGTGGCGCCGCTGCTGAACTGGCCGGCCGCGTCAGCGTCCGGTGTGGTGCTGATGGTGGCCACACTCACCGTGATGACGATCTCGCAGCGTCTTGTACGGCGCACCCAGCGTCTCGAGGATCCTGCCGCATGAGCACGCCCGCCCCAACCCTCCGACCGCGCGCACTGCGCCTGCCCGCGACGATGCCTGGCCGGCTCGGCAAACCGGCGGCGCTGCTCGCGGCGATCGTGCTGTTTCTCGCCGCCCTGCCGATCCTGACGATGATCACCATGTCGTTCAGCGCCTCGGACACGCTGGAATTCCCGCCGCCCGCGTACAGCCTGCAGTGGTATCGCGCGGCGTGGCACACCTTCGTGGCGCCGGATGCGAGCGACACCCTGTCGATGGGCGGCGCGTTGACCACCAGCCTGATCGTCGCGGTCTCCACCATGCTGATCGCCACGCTGGTCTCCGTGCCGGCGGCCTATGCGCTGAGCCGCTACCGTTTTCGCGGCAAGGCGGCGGTGGAGCAACTGGTCGCGCTGCCGCTCGTCTATCCGCTCGTGATGCTCGGCCTGTCGCTGCTGCTGGTGTTCAACGTGCTGCCGGTCGAGCTTGGCGTGTTTCGCCTGATCATCGCGCACGTGATCCTCGCGCTGCCCTTCACGGTGAAGAACTGCGCGGCCTCGGTGGCCTCGATCGGCCCCGAGTTCGAGGAAGCCGCCTGCGTGATGGGCGCGAGCCCGCGCCGCGCGCTGATCGACGTCGTGCTGCCGTTGATGCGCCCCGGCATCCTCGCCGGCATGCTGTTCGCGTTCATCATTTCCTTCAACGAATTCACCGTGACGTTCTTTCTGTACGGCATCAACACGATGACGCTGCCGGTTTGGCTGTATAGCCGCACGGTGTCGTCGCTCGATCCCACGGTGTTCTCGTTTGCGGTGTTCATCGTCGCGATCGATTTCGCGCTGATCTGGGCGCTGGAAAAACTGATCGGCGACGAAGGTGTCGCGCTTTGATGCATGCCTTGCAACGCTGCCGGAATCACACGCAGCACCATTGGCTCACGCAGGAACTCTCATGACTCATCTGACATTGCAGGCCGTCACCAAGCGCTTCCACGCCGCCAACGCGGTGGATCATGTCGATCTGAGCGTGCCGGACGGCAAGCTGGTGTGCTTTCTCGGGCCATCCGGATGCGGCAAGACCACCCTGCTGCGCATGATTGCGGGGCTCGAAACGCCGACCTCCGGCAGCATCGAATTCGCCGGCCGCGACATCACGCATTGGCCTGCCAACCGGCGTGACTTCGGCATGGTGTTCCAGTCGCTCGCGCTGTTTCCGCATATGACAGTGGCGGAGAACATCGCCTATCCGCTGCGGCTCAGAAAGACCGACAAGGCGGCGCAAACGCGGCGCGTCACGGAACTGCTGGAACTGATCCAGTTGCCGCATATGGCCAACCGTTCGGTCACCCAGCTATCCGGTGGCCAGCGTCAGCGTGTGGCGATTGCGCGGGCCATTGCGTCCTCGCCCAAACTGCTGCTGCTCGACGAACCGCTCTCCGCACTCGACGCCAAACTGCGCGAAGCCATGCAGGTGGAAATCCGCCTGCTGCAACAGCGGCTCGGCATCACCACGATCATGGTGACGCACGATCAGCGTGAAGCGATGACGATGGCCGACGAAATCGTCGTGATGGAAAAAGGCCGCATCGCACAAGTGGGCAAGCCGCTCGATATCTATCGTGATCCGGTCAGCGAGTTCGTCGCGGATTTCATTGGTCTCGGCAACATCCTGCCCGTGACCTACGACGGACAAGGCGGCGTGAGCCTGCCGGGCGGCCAGCAGATCGTGGTGACACAACCGGCCCGCGTGCCGCCTTCGACCACGGATATCCGCCTGCTGATTCGCCCGGAAGACGTGCACGTGCGGACCGCCTCGGTCGATGCCGGCCCGAACCGGCTCGCCGGCACCGTGACGTTTATCCGCGACGTGGGCGCCTCGCTGGAGGCCACCATCGATTGCGCGGGCTTCACGCTGACGGCCGCGACGACACCACGCGAGACACCTGGCTTGACGCTCGGTATGCCGGTCGTCGCGGAACTTCCGGCGCATGCCTGCAAGCTGATCGCCGCGCGCGCAGCGCACTGATTTTCAAACCCACAACAGGCTCTCGACCAAGGCTCGACCATGACCACCCTTCGTATCATTCCCCCGCGGGTTCGCCGTGCCCTTGCCACCGCCGCGAGCCTGCTGGCCTTCGTGGGCGTCGCCGCGTTCGGGACGCTGGCCAGCCCGGCCGCAAATGCCGATGCGCTCGATTCGATCCAGAAGGCCGGCGTCGTGCGGATCGGCGTATTCGAGGACTATCCGCCGTTCGGCTCGATTGGGCCGGATATGAAGCCGCAAGGCTATGACATCGACGTCGCCGACCTGATCGGCAAGGCCCTGAACGTGAAGGTCGAACTCGTGCAGGTGACGGGCGACAACCGCATGGCCTACCTCGCCGACCACAAGGCCGACATGCTGCTCTCCGTTGGCCAGACCCCGGAACGCGAGAAGGTAATCGACTTCTCGCAGCCCTACGCGCCCTACTATCTGGCCGTGTTCGGCCCGAAGGCGCTGGTCGTGAAGAATGCCAACGATCTGGCCGGCAAAACCATCTCGGTGGCGCGCGGCACGCTCGAAGATTTGAGCGTCAGCAAGATCGCGCCGCCGAGCGCGACGATCAAACGCTTCGACGATCCGAACGGCGCAATTTCGGCGTTTCTTTCTGGTCAGGTACAGTTGATGGTGGTCGGCAACGACGTAGGCGCGACGATCCTCGCGCGCCATCCGCCCAACGATCCGGAGCAGAAGTTTGCGTTGTTCAGTTCGCCGGATCACGTCGGTCTGAACAAGAACGAGCCGCGCCTGAAGCAGAAGATCGACGACACGATTGCCAGGGCCCGCAAGGACGGCACGATGAACGCGATTTCGGAAAAATGGCTGAGGGCGCCGTTGCCGGCGGATCTTTGAACGCCCCCATGTGACGCCGCCATCGGGTTCGCTGCTGCCAGCCCGGTCACGGCTTTGTGATTTCCTGCAGGAGTCTGATTCCACGATGAGCAGCCAGTCATGAGTTACGCGTTCGATTTCAGCGGCTTCGGCGTCTACGCGGGCATGCTGACGCGCGGCGTCGCGGTCACGCTCGGGCTGACGGCGGTATCCACGGTGCTGGGCGGGATCGTCGGCGTGGCGGGGGCGAGTCTCAGCGTTTCCGGGCCGCGCTGGTTGCGTACCGTGATTGCCGCGTATGTCGAGCTGATCCGCAACACGCCGTTCATCGTGCAATTGTTCTTCGTGTTCTTCGGGCTGCCGAGCCTCGGCATTCATATCGATGAAGTGCAGGCCGCGATTCTCGCGATGACGGTCAATCTCGGCGCTTACGCCATCGAGATCGTGCGCGCCGGCATCGAGTCAGTGCCGCGCGGACAGCTACAGGCGGCGCAGGCGCTCGGCTTGCACGGACGCCAGGTGTTTCGCTACGTCGTGCTGCCGCAGGCACTCGCCAACGTGTTTCCGTCGTTGCTGAGCCAGGTGCTGATCGTGATGCTCGGCTCGGCGGTGGTGTCGCAGATATCCGTGCCCGACCTCACGTATGCGGCCAACTTCATTCAGTCGCGCAACTTCCGCTCGTTCGAAAGCTACGTGATCATCACCGTGACCTATCTCGTGCTCTCCATCGTGCTGCGCCAACTGCTCAACTGGCTGGCGCGCGGTCTCTTTGCGGGGCGCATGCCGCATCGGCCTGACGAACCCAGTGGCTGGCGCGTGCTGCTCGCATGGCGCACGGCCCGCACCAGTCTGACGGAGCGCTGAGCATGGTCGAATTCACGCTATGGGACATTGCCCGCAATCTGCTGCTCGCGGCCCGCTGGACCATTTTGCTTTCGCTGATCGCCTTCGTGGGCGGCGGCGTGGTGGGCGCAATCCTGCTGGCGATGCGCGTATCGCCGCTGCCGTGGTTGCGGCGCGTGGTGTCGGTCTACGTCGAGCTGTTCCAGGGCACGCCGCTGCTGATGCAACTGTTCCTCGCGTTCTTCGGCTTGCCTTTGCTTGGTGTCGACGTGTCGCCGTGGACGGCTGCTATCGTCACCTTGACGCTCTACACGAGTGCGTATCTGGTCGACATCTGGCGTGGTTGCGTGGAAGCGGTGCCGCGTGGTCAATGGGCTGCGGGCGCGAGCCTCGGCATGACGTTCGGTCAACAGTTGCGCTACATCGTGTGGCCGCAGGCCAAAAAAATCGCTGTTGCGCCGACGGTGGGTTTTCTCGTGCAGGTGGTGAAGAGCACCGCATTGACTTCGATCATTGGTTTCACGGAGTTGACCAAGACCGGCACGATGATCACCAACGCCGCGTTCCGGCCATTTCCCATCTACGGGATGGTGGCATTGATCTACTTCGCGATGTGCTTTCCGCTCACGTGGTATGCGCGGACGCTGGAGAAACGGCAGCGAGTGGGACAGACTCGGTGAAGGCGGTTGATCGCCCAGTGTGAGCATCTTGATGCGCGTGGTCTCAAAAACGAAAAGCCCGCTGGCTGTTGCAGCGGGCTTTTTCGGTTGGGGAGGCTTGGACCTTCAGACTACTTCTACAGCATAGGGGGATACAACCACACCAGCGCGAAGCCAATCACCAATCCTATTATTGACACGAGGCCCACCACTTTCAGGCCTGTTGGTGTAGACGCACCAGATTCTATAAAAGCACGGATAAACTGCATTTAGGGTCCTTCGATGTCGTGACGAACAAATGCACATAAATCAAGATTCCTAATGATACCATTCCCAACGCAAGAGTAAACCACGCTGCCAGGTAACGCCAAAGCAGACTGACTCCTTGAGAGACAGAAGCGCGCGAAGCGACAGGCCAACGTGCTCCGGCTGCCGCCACCAGGCCCGAAAGAAAAAGCGTGAACCAGAGCAATCCCGTCAACCCTCCCCACGAAACCACCCGCATCACACACTCTTCATACGTGTCCATTTCCAGCAACGCGCTTGCACACCAACCTATTGCAACGAAGCCAAGCTGACCGTCGACATACGCGGAAAGAATATGAGATTGCGCCCGATGGTCTCTCATCCGCTCGACAAGCCAGATCACAAAAGCCCAGATTGCTGGCGCGAGCGCGGCGATCCATATATTGACGAGCAACCACTTCATAAACATTCGCTAGCACCTCCTGTCCGCAATTCTCCAGTGCATGAAGCGTTTGGTCATCTACCGCCCCGAACCAGAAACTTCGCATAACGAACATTATGCCAACGGAGCGCGCCTAAAAGAGTGGCCTATAACGTCTGGCCAGGTCCAGACCGCACGAATGATCACAACGCCCACGCGCAAAAAAAACGGCGATCACTCACGCGATCGCCGCTTCTTAAACAACCACCACCATCAAACCATCTTGCCCTACCGAGCCGCCTGGGTCGCCTTGCGCAACTTCGCCACCTCTTCCGCGCTCACGGCTGGCGCACCGTTATTCCAGCCGGTGCGGATAAACGTCAACACATCCGCAATCTGCCGGTCGTTCAGCACAGGCGAGTATTTCGGCATCGGATACGGCGCCGGGATGCCCTGAATCACGAGATCTTCCGTGCCATTCAATGTCACATTGATCAACGACGACGGATCGTGTTCCAGCACATTCGGATTGCCCGCCAGCGGCGCCAGCATCGGCGCAAACCCGCGTCCGTCGACCCCGTGGCAATGCATGCAATACGCCGTATAGACGCGTGCCCCGGCATTGTTCGCTGGCCGGTTCAACGACACTTTGGTCGCCTGCGGGTCATAGGAGTACGGCGCTGCGCCATTGCCGCCCACCGCCGGTAACGACTTCAGATAGGTCGCCATCGCGGCGATGTCCGTGTCGTTGGTGGCCTGCGTGCTGTTGTTGATCACGCTGGTCATCGAACCGAACGCCGACGCATGCGCGTTCGCTCCCGTCTTCAGGAACGCCTTGAGATCGTCGTCCGACCAGCGCCCAAGCCCGACGTTCTGCTCGCCGGTCAGATTGGCGGCGAACCAGTTGTCGAGTACACCACCCGTCAGATACGCGCTGCCGGTTTCATCCAGCGCCTTCTCCTGGAACGCGATGCCCCGCGGCGTATGACACGAACCGCAGTGCCCGAGACCCTGAATCAGGTAGGCCCCGCGATTCCACGCCACGTCCTTGCCGGGCTTGTCCTGGTACACGCCCTTCTCCAGGAACACCATGTTCCAGAACTTCAACGGCCAGCGCATGCTGAGCGGCCACGGTATGTCTGAAGCGCGATTGGCCTGCGCCACCGGCGCGACGCCATGCATGAAATACGCGTAAAGCGCCTTCGTGTCGTCGTCGTTGATCTTCGTGTACGACGGATACGGCATCGCCGGATACAGGTTGTGGCCGTCCTTCGCCACGCCCTCGCGCAAGGCCCGCGCAAAATCTTCTTCCGTGTAATGGCCTATCCCGTTGTCCGGGTCCGGCGTGATGTTGGTGGTGTAGATCTTGCCCATCGGCGTGGTCATGGGCAGACCGCCGGCGAACGGCTTGCCGTGCGGCAACGTGTGGCAGGCCGCGCAGTCGCCGAGTTTCGCGATGTACGCGCCGCGTTGCACCAGCGCATCGTCCGCGGCATGCGCCGAGGCTGACCACGCGAGCGGCAATGCGCAGCCCAGCGCGGCGCCGAGCACCTTCAGTGTCTTGATCATGGTCGGTCTCCGGTCAGGCGGTTTGCAACTGGCTGCCCACGGGCAACTGCCGCAGACGCTTGCCGGTTGCCGCGAAAATCGCGTTGGTCAACGCTGCCGCGAGCGCCGCCGTACCCGGTTCGCCAATCCCGCCTGGCGCTTCGGTGCTTTTCACGATATGCACGTCGATGGGCGGCGACTGGTCCATGCGCAGCATCCGGTAATCCGTGAAGTTGCTCTGCTGAACGCGGCCGTCCTTGATCGTGATTTCGCTATACAGCGCCGCCGTGATGCCGAAGATGATGCCGCCCTGCACCTGTGCCTCGATAGTGTTCGGGTTGACCACCATGCCGCAATCCACCGCGCACACCACGCGGTTCACGCTCACCTCGCCCTGATCGACCGTGACGTCGACCACCATCGAAAAGAAGCTGCCAAACGCGTGCATCACCGACACGCCGCGTCCCTGCCCCGCCGACATCGCCGGGCCGCCCCAACCTGCCGCCTGCGTCGCCGTGTCCAGCACGTTGCGCGCGCGCGGCGACTTGCCGAGCAGATCGCGCCGGTATTTGACCGGATCGACCTTGGCTTGCGCCGCCAGTTCGTCGACGAAGCTCTCCACCACGAAGGTGCTGCGCGTAGGCCCGACGCCGCGCCAGAAGGCGGTCGGCACAGCGTGCGGCTCCTGACGCACGTAGTCGATCAACTGATTCGGCAGATCGTAAGGCAGGTCCGACGCCACTTCCACAGCGTCTGGATCGACGCCGTTCTTGACCGCGGGTGGTGCGAAGCGCGAGAGAATCGACGAGCCCACGATGCGATGCTGCCAGGCCACCGGCTTGCCATTCGCGTCGAGGCCCGCGGAAATCTTGTCGTAGTAGTACGGGCGATACATGTCGTGCTGGATGTCTTCCTCGCGCGTCCAGACGACCTTGACCGGCACGCCCACCTGCTTGCCGATCTTCAGCGCCTGGGTCGCCATATCGAACTCCAGACGTCGCCCGAAGCCGCCGCCCAGCAGATGGTTATGCACGACGATCTTGTCGGCCGGCAGGCCGGTCACAGCGACCGCCGTATCGACGATGCGCGTGGGCACCTGGGTGCCGAGCCAGATATCGCAGCCATCGGGGCGCACATGCACCGTGCAGTTGACCGGCTCCATCGTGGCGTGGGCGAGAAACGGCTGCTGATAGACCGCATCCACGCGAGTCTTGGCGTCCGAAAACGCCTTCGTCACGTCGCCATCCTTGCGGGCCACCGCGCCCGTGCCATGATCGGCGGCAGCGGACAGATCGTCGACGATCTGCTGCATCGACACCTTGGCGCCCGCCCCTTCGTTCCACTGCACGTCGAGCGCCGCCAGCCCGCGTTTGGCCGCCCACGTATGGTCGCCAATCACCGCCACGGCGTTGTCGGCCTTCACGACCTGACGCACGCCGGGAATCTTTTTCGCATTGGTGTCGTCGACGCTCGCCAGCGTGCCGCCAAACACCGGGCTCGTCGCGATCACGGCGTAGACCATGCCCGGCAGCCGCACGTCGAGACCGAACACGGCGGTACCGTCCACCTTCTCGGGCGAATCCAGCCGTTTGACCGAGGTGCCGATGATCTTGAAGTCCTTCGGATCCTTCAGCGGCACGTTCTGCGGCGCCGGCAGTTTTGCGGCGGCATCCACCAGTTGACCGTAGCCCACAGTGCGATTGCTCTCCGCGTGAATCACCTGGCCGGCCTGCGCGTGACAGGTGGACGGATCGACCTGCCACTGCTGCGCCGCGGCATTGATGAGCAGCACGCGCGCCGTCGCACCAGCTTTGCGCATCGGGTCCCACGCATAGCGGATCGAGGTCGAGCCGCCCGTCAGTTGGCCGCCGAGCAAGGGATCCGTGAACAGTTTCTCGTTGGGCGGCGCATGATCGATCGTCACGCTGTCGAGCGGCACCTCGAGTTCCTCGGCAATCAGCATCGGAATCGACGTATACACGCCCTGTCCCATCTCGACTTTCGGAATCACCAGCGCAACCTTGCCGGTGTTATCGATCTGGATGAACGCGTTCGGCGCGAACACGCCGGACGGTCCCGGTTCGCTGGCGTCGCCGCCAATCACGGTCTTACCCGGATGAACCTCCTCCTGTGGCTCGCCGCCCTGACTGCGCACGGGCATGCTGAAACCCAGCAGTAGTCCGCCGCCGGCTGCGGCGCTCACCGTGGCGCTGAACTTCAGGAAGGTGCGCCGGGAAAAACGCGGGCTGGCCGTGTCGGCTTTGGCGCCGTTCTGCGCATCAAGCAATCCTTGCGACATATCAAGCCTCCTTTGCTGCTTGCTTGATTGCCGCACGGATGCGGTTGTAGGTGCCACAGCGGCAGATGTTGCCGGCCATAGCCGCGTCGATATCCGCATCGGAGGGATCGGGGTTCTGGGTGAGCAGCGAGGCCGCCGCCATCACCTGACCCGACTGGCAGTAGCCGCACTGCACCACGTCGATCTGCCGCCAGGCTTCCTGCACCTTCTTGCCGGCGGGCGTGTCGCCAACGGCTTCGATGGTGGTGATCTTTTTGTCACCCACCGCCGCCACCGGCAGCACGCACGAGCGCACCGCCGCGCCGTCCAGATGCACCGTGCACGCGCCGCACTGCGCGATGCCGCAGCCAAACTTGGTGCCGGTCAGACCGACCAGATCCCGCAGGACCCACAGCAGAGGCATATCCGGCGGTGCGTCGACGGTATGCGTCTGGCCATTGATAGTGAGCGTTGTCATCCGTGCAACTCCAGTTGTGGGTTTTTCTTTTTTGAACGTTTTATACGACGACATCGAACTAAACGACCTTGCAGCGCTGCATTGATCCAGCGTGCCGGTCTAATACGGGTGCTGTGCTGACGCTGCCACATGATCCAGATAGATACGCGGCCCAGGAGGGATTGAGACCGCGATGCCAGACAATGGCGCGAGTGGCGACGAAATTGTAGCGTCGCCGTAAAAATTTGTCCGAACGGCTGCCCAGGGCGGCTGCGGGGCACGCACAGGCCGTTACGCCACGCCGGGTTTTGTTAGGATGACCGTAAGACCCATGACCATTTTCCTGGAGCCACGCCATGACCGATCAGCAAGCCACCCAGTTTCTCGCGGAGGTCCGCAAGCCGCTGCTGACCCTGCATAAGGCCATTCTCGATCACGAGCGTGCGTCGTACGAAAAGGAGTTCGGTCCGGTGACGCCGGCGGCGTTCCTGCAGGTGCTGATCAACGGTTCGGGGTTTCGCTGGCTCACACCGCTTTCCACGGTGATCGCCAACGTGGATGAGATCCTCGATGACAAGGAGGCCACGGCTGTCGATCGCGTCGGCGCGGTAGAAGCCGTCACGGGCCTGTTTGCCGCAGATGCGCACGACAATGCATTTTTGCCGCGCTACCTGCCGTTGTTGCAGGCAAGCTCCACCATCCTGCATGCGCACGGACAGGTTGCGCAGCTATTGAAAACGGTCGAGAAGCAGTAAGGGCTGCACGAAGCGGTCTCGCTTCGCGGCGAAAAAAACGACCCGCGAGGTTGCGCGGGTCGTTCGGCTTACCGGGCTGCTGCTGCCAGCGCGGCGTCATGCGCGCCGGTGAACCCATTGATTGCGTCTGTGAATCTGCCGCTCAGGCCGCCAGATCTGCCGGCAGCTTGCCGCCATTGGCGGCCAGCGCCTGCATCACCTGCTTGTGCAGCCAGATGTTCATGCTGGCGGAATCGTTCGTGTCGCCGGTGTAGTTCAGTTCCTTGGCAAGCTGCTTGCGATGATCGAGGCTGCTGTCGACGCCGAGCGCCTTCAGCGTATCGACAATGGACGTACGCCAGTTCAAGGTCTGGCCGCTTTCGCTGACAAACTGATCCATGACGACGGCCACATCGACATCGGCGAGCGGCGCCGGTGCGGGTGCCGCCGCCGGAGCGGCCGCTTGCGCAGCGGCTTGTGCCACAGCAGGATCAGGCGTTGCTTCCACAGCGGGCGGCTGCGCTTCCGGCTTTGCCTTGTGGAACAGCTTGTTCACGATATCACCAAAAATGCTCATTCTTAATTCTCCTGAATAGTCAGAGAGCGCGTAGAAAATGCGCAGAGAGTGCGGGAGCAACATGCCGCGGAGAAGCATGCGTGCCTATGACATCTTAGGCGTTTATCCCGCCGGGACATTGCAGAATTGTGAAGGCGGACAAGCGCACTTCATCATGCGGTTGTCATGTTGAGTCAGGTCAATTCACGGCGATTCAGAGTCGCGATGATTCACGCGGATTAGCGCGGATTAGGGCCGATTAGCGCTGCGGCAGTCGCGTCACTCCGTTGCACTCAGCTTGCGCCACAGCGTCGTCTTGCTGATGCCGAGCTCTTCACACACACGATCCCTGTCACCATTGAATGCCTCGAGCGCGGCCCGAATCTGATCGGCCTCGACGCGCCGGCTGCGTTGGCGCAACGTCAATGCCGCCGGTGCATCGGCGGACTCACTGGATGCGCGAAGTTCGAACAACTCCGGTGCAATTGACTGCAAAACCGCGTCGGTCAAATGTGCTTCTTCGGTATCCGAATCGGCCAGCTCGACGGTAATCCGTTCAATCACGTTTTGCAGTTCACGCACATTACCCGGCCACGTATGACGGCGCAGCGCGTCGCCGACTGGCGTGAGCACGTCGAGGGCTTCCCGGGTGCTGCGAATCCGCGCGACAAGACGTGCTTCGCGCCGCGCGGACTGCAGCAGTAACTCGGCCGCGAGCGGCATGATGTCCGTCAGACGATCGCGCAACGGCGGTAGCGCAATGTTGAGAATGTTGAGGCGGTAGTACAGATCGGTGCGGAATTCGCCCTCTTCCACTGCCGCAGTCAACGCGCGATGTGTCGCCGCGACGATGCGCACGTCGATGCGCGTCGGCTCCGTCGACCCGAGCCGCACCACCTCGCGCTCCTGCAACACGCGCAGCAGACGGCTTTGCAATGGCAACGGCATCTCGCCAATTTCGTCGAGAAACAGCGTGCCGCGATGCGCCGCTTCGATCAACCCGGCTTTGCCGCCACGTCGCGCGCCGGTGAACGCACCTTCTTCGTAGCCGAACAGTTCGCTCTCCAGCAGCGCTTCGGGAAACGCGCCGCAATTGAGCGCGACGAACGGAAAGTCACGCCGCGGGCTCAGTTGATGCAGACTCTGCGCGACCATCTCCTTGCCCGTACCGCTTTCGCCGCGGATCAGCGCCGTGGCATCCGACTTCGCATAGCGTTGCACGAGTTGCCGCACGCGCTCGATGGCCGCACACGTGCCCACCAGATCGTCGAGCCGGTAACGCGCGACGAACTGCTGCGCGCGTTGCCGCGAGCGCAACGTGCGATCGAGCCGTTCGACCGCGCGCGATTCCTGAAACGTCAGCACCGTGCCGGTGGTCACGCCGTTGTCCACCAGCGGCCCGCGATGCACGACATAACTGACACCACGCAGCGTTTCGAGCGACTCGCCCTCGAGGTCCGGCACCGCATCCGAGAGATCGGGCGCGAGGTCGGACAACGCACGTCCGGCGGCGGCGGCAGGCTCGATGCCGAGCACCGCGGCCAGCCGCTGGTTGATCGCTTCGACGCGTCCTTGCGCATCCAGCGCAACCACGCCGTCGCGCAGATGCTGCAGCACGTTGTCCAGCCGGTGACGCCGCACGGCCTCTCCCCACGTGGCCTGGGTCACCTCCAGCGCGGTATCGAAGGCAGCCCGAACCGACGCGCGCGAATAGAGGAACACGGCATCCATGCCAGCCTTCGCCGCCAGATCCGTGACGAGGCCGGGACCCACGATGGTGCCCACGCCACGATCGCGCAGATCGAGCACGCACGCCTCGGCGTCCTGCGCCGATTCGTACGACGCGAACACCACATCGAGCCCATACGCCGCCACGAACCGGCGTACCTCGGCGGGCGTCTCGCCATACGTGACGAGCGCAACCTGCGAGGCATCGCGGCGCGCCCGCGCCAACGCATGCATCACGTCGAAGCCGGTCGGGTTGATCAGTACGACGGGCAGGTCGATACGCGACTTCAGGTACGTGCCGTTCGAGCCGCCCGCCACGACGATATCCGGACGCTGGTCCCCCGCCGAGGCAATGGCGTGCACGGCATCCTCGAAGCCGCGCGCGACCACGCGCACGTCGGCACGCGCGTCGTATTCGCCGGCGATATCGCGAAACAAGTCGCGCAACCGGCTAATGCCCATCGCCCAGACGCGCGGCCGGGGGCTGGGTTCGAAAGAACGGGTCATGGCAGGCGGCGCGGCAGGGCAACGCCCGGCACGCGCTAAAAAACAGAAAAACTCATTATGAACCTTGCATATCAATTTTGAAATTGATTATTTCACAACTGAAATACGAGCCCGCTTGTCGCGCTTGCCAAACTTAAGAGAAATCAAAGGGTTAGCCCCGAGCGCGTTGACTGGCCTGCTCCTTGCACTAATGGCGCTCAACTTCACCGGGAGAACACGTGAGCTCGAATCAATCAGTCAAACAGCCAGTCAAACAACCGTTCAGCGCAGGTGCGAAATTCCGCACGGCGGTCGCAGAAGGGCAACCCCTGCAAGTCGTCGGCGCCATCACCGCCTACGCGGCGAAAATGGCCGAAGCGGTCGGCTTCAAGGCGCTGTATCTGTCTGGCGGCGGTGTGGCCGCAAACTCGCTCGGCATGCCGGACCTCGGCATCAGCACGATGGACGACGTGTTGATCGACGCGCGCCGCATCACGGATGCGACCAACCTGCCGCTGCTGGTCGACATCGACACTGGCTGGGGCGGCGCCTTCAACATCGCGCGCACGGTGCGCTCGTTCATCAAGGCGGGCGTCGCCGCCGTGCACCTCGAAGATCAGGTCGGGCAAAAGCGTTGCGGCCATCGTCCTGGCAAGGAAGTGGTGCCGAAGGAAGAAATGGTGGACCGCGTGAAAGCCGCGGTCGACGCCCGCACTGACGATCAGTTCGTGATCATGGCGCGCACCGACGCGGGCGCCACCGAAGGCATCGACGCCGCGATCGAGCGCGCCGTTGCCTACGTGGAAGCGGGCGCGGACATGATCTTCCCCGAAGCCATGCAGACGCTCGACGAATACCGCCGCTTCAAGGCCGCCGTGAAGGTGCCGATTCTCGCCAACCTGACCGAGTTCGGCTCCACGCCTTTCTTCACCACCACCGAGCTGCGCGACGCCAACGTGGATATCGCTTTGTACTGCTGCGGGGCCTACCGCGCCATGAACGCCGCCGCGCTCAACTTCTACGAGACCGTGCAGCGCGACGGCACGCAGAAAGCCGCTGTCGGAACCATGCAGACGCGCGCCGATCTGTACAAATATCTCGGCTATCACGCGTACGAAGAAAAACTCGACGCGCTGTTCGCCGCACACAAGTAACCCCGCATAGAGGATTCAGAGGACGACACCATGAGCGAAGCAGACAACAGCACCGCAGCACCCGGCGCATTCAAACCGAAGAAATCTGTCGCACTCTCGGGCGTGACCGCGGGCAACACCGCGCTGTGCACCGTGGGCAAGACAGGCAACGACCTGCACTACCGCGGCTATGACATTCTCGATATCGCCAGCACCTGCGAGTTCGAGGAAATCGCCTATCTGCTGGTGCACGAGAAGCTGCCCACCCCGGCCGAATTGACCGCCTACAAGGCCAAACTCAAGGCGCTGCGCGGCCTGCCTGCCAACGTGAAAGCCGCGCTGGAATGGATTCCTGCCGCCGCGCATCCGATGGACGTGATGCGCACCGGCGTCTCCGTGCTCGGCACCGTGCTGCCCGAAAAGGACGACCACAACCTGCCCGGCGCGCGTGACATCGCCGACCGGCTGATGGCCTCGCTCGGCTCGATGCTGCTCTACTGGTACCACTACTCGCACAACGGCAAGCGCATCGAGGTGGAGACCGACGACGATTCGATCGGCGGCCACTTCCTGCATCTGCTGCACGGCGTCGAGCCGTCGAAGTCGTGGGTCGAGGCGATGCATACGTCGCTGAACCTGTACGCCGAGCACGAATTCAACGCGTCGACCTTCACCGGCCGCGTGATTGCCGGCACGGGCTCGGACATGTACTCGGCGCTCACCGGCGCGATCGGCGCGCTGCGCGGTCCGAAACACGGCGGCGCCAATGAGGTGGCCTTCGAGATCCAGTCGCGCTATGCA
>NZ_QVQV01000001.1:1478140-1598749 GCF_003429005.1 Paraburkholderia sp. DHOC27 | reverse complement strand
CTTCGGCCATCCGGTGTACACGATCTCCGATCCGCGCAACAAGGTCATCAAGGAAGTGGCGAAGAAGCTCTCGAAGGAAGCCGGCAGCACGAAGCTTTTCGACATTGCCGAGCGACTCGAAACGGTGATGTGGGACACCAAGAAGATGTTCCCGAACCTGGACTGGTTCAGCGCCGTGTCGTATCACATGATGGGCGTGCCGACCGCCATGTTCACACCGGTCTTCGTGATTGCGCGGGTAGCGGGCTGGAGCGCGCACATCATCGAGCAGCGCATCGACAACAAGATCATCCGGCCGAGCGCGAATTACACCGGTCCAGAGAATCTGAAGTTCGTGCCGTTGGCAAAGCGTGTTTAATCAATCTGGTCATAACGGTTCCTCCTGCGTTATACGTTCGCGATTGGCATGAACCGCTGCGATGAAGCCGAGCTCCGGTCGCCCAACGGAGACAACCCGTGAGCGGTCGAGCACATGCTTCGCGCGGCGGTGACTGCATTGCGAACAGGATGACAGCGCGGCACGCGTGCGTCTACCCGGCCATTCGGCCTATTGCCAATGCGCTTGCCGATGCGGATAGAATTCTCCTGAAAGCGTGATCTCCCGCCGAAGCCTGCCGCTTGACGTGCGGAAAGGAACCGCGATTACGCAGCCGTCCCCCCGATTACAACCTTGTCTGCCCCTACGCCATGAACACTGCATACCGCAAGCCCCTGCCAGGTACCACACTGGACTACTTCGACGCGCGCGCTGCCGTCGAAGCCATCCAGCCGGGCGCTTACGACAGGTTGCCCTACACCTCGCGCGTGCTGGCCGAGAACCTCGTGCGCCGCTGCGATCCGGTCTCGCTCGTCGCATCGCTCAAACAGCTCATCGAACGCAAACGCGAACTGGATTTTCCGTGGTTCCCCGCACGCGTCGTGTGTCACGACATTCTCGGTCAGACCGCCCTCGTCGATCTCGCGGGTCTGCGTGATGCCATCGCGGCGCAAGGCGGCGACCCGGCCCTCGTCAATCCCGTGGTGCCCACTCAACTCGTGGTGGATCACTCGCTCGCGGTCGAATGCGGCGGGTTCGATCCTGATGCGTTCAACAAGAACCGCGCCATTGAAGACCGGCGCAATGAAGATCGCTTCGACTTCATCAACTGGACCAAGAAGGCGTTCAAGAACGTCGACGTGATTCCGCCGGGCAACGGCATCCTGCATCAGATCAATCTCGAACGCATGAGCCCGGTCGTGCAGGTGAAAGACGGCGTGGCGTTTCCGGACACGCTGGTCGGCACCGATTCGCACACACCCATGGTGGATGCGCTCGGCGTGATCGCGATTGGCGTGGGCGGGCTCGAAGCCGAAAGCGTGATGCTCGGCCGCGCATCGTATATGCGCCTGCCGGATATCGTCGGCGTCGAACTCAGCGGCAAGCCCGCAGAGGGCATCACCGCCACGGACGTCGTCTTGTCGCTCACTGAATTCCTGCGCAAGGAGAAAGTGGTCGGCGCGTATCTGGAGTTCTACGGCGAAGGCACCGCCAATCTCACGTTGGGCGATCGCGCGACCATTGCCAACATGGCGCCTGAATTCGGCGCCACGGCTGCGATGTTCTATATCGACGAACAGACCATCAAATATCTGAAGCTCACCGGCCGCGACGACGAACTCGTCAAACTGGTGGAAACGTACGCGAAGGAAGCGGGCCTGTGGGGCGAGCGACTGCAGCACGCCGAATATGAGCGTGTGCTGAAGTTCGATCTCTCCACCGTCGTGCGAACGCTCGCAGGGCCGTCCAATCCGCACCGCCGTTTGCCGGTCTCCGAACTGGCCGCGCGCGGCATCAGCGGCAAGGTCGAAAACGAGCCGGGCCTGATGCCCGATGGCGCAGTCATCATCGCGGCCATTACCAGTTGCACCAACACGAACAATCCGCGCAACATGATTGCCGCCGGCTTGCTGGCGCGCAATGCCAATCGGCGCGGCCTTACGCGCAAACCGTGGGTGAAGAGTTCGCTCGCGCCGGGGTCGAAGGCCGTGACGCTGTATCTGGAAGAAGCTAGCCTGCTGCCCGAGCTGGAGCAGTTGGGCTTCGGCGTAGTCGCGTATGCCTGCACGTCGTGCAACGGCATGTCCGGCGCGCTCGATCCGGTGATCCAGAAAGAGATCGTCGAACGTGACCTCTATGCCACTGCCGTGCTGTCCGGCAATCGCAACTTCGATGGGCGCATTCACCCGTATGCCAAGCAGGCGTTTCTCGCGTCGCCGCCGCTGGTGGTGGCCTATGCGATTGCCGGCACGATCCGCTTCGACATAGAGAAGGACGTACTTGGCATGGATGCCGAAGGCAAGCCCGTGATGCTGAAGGACATCTGGCCATCGGATCAGGAGATCGACGCCATCGTCGCCGCAAGCGTGAAGCCGGAGCAGTTCCGCAAGGTCTACGAGCCGATGTTCGCCGTGACGGCCGACACCGGGGAAAGCGCCAGCCCGCTGTACGACTGGCGGCCAATGAGTACCTACATCCGCCGTCCACCGTACTGGGAAGGCGCACTGGCCGGCGCCCGCACCTTGCAGGGCATGCGACCGCTCGCGGTGCTGGGCGACAACATCACCACCGATCACCTGTCGCCTTCCAACGCGATCCTGGCCGACAGCGCGTCCGGCGAGTACCTCGCGAAGATGGGCCTGCCGGAAGAGGACTTCAACTCGTACGCGACGCACCGCGGCGATCACCTCACCGCGCAGCGTGCAACCTTCGCCAACCCCACGTTGAAGAACGAGATGGTGCTCGAAGACGGCAAGGTGAAAGCGGGCTCGCTCGCCCGCATCGAACCCGAAGGCAAGGTCACGCGCATGTGGGAAGCGATCGAAACCTACATGGAGCGCAAGCAGCCGCTCATCGTGATTGCAGGCGCGGATTATGGCCAGGGGTCGTCGCGCGACTGGGCCGCCAAAGGCGTGCGTCTGGCCGGCACGGAGGCGATCGTCGCCGAAGGCTTCGAACGGATTCACCGTACCAATCTGGTTGGCATGGGCGTGCTGCCGCTGGAGTTCAAGCCAGGGGTGAACCGCCTGACGCTGGGCATCGACGGCACCGAAACGTTCGACGTGATCGGCGAGCGTACGCCGCGCGCCGACCTGACGCTCGTGATCCATCGTGGCAACGGCGAACGGGTCGAGGTGCCGGTGACCTGCCGGCTGGATACCGCGGAAGAAGTCTCGATCTACGAAGCAGGGGGCGTGCTGCAGCGCTTTGCGCAGGACTTTCTCGAGTCGGCCAGGGCGGCCGCCTGAGAGCGCCGACTACGTGCTGATCCCGTCTTAACAGGACAACTACGCAATGACTCACGCACCACAGATCAAGATTCCCGCAACCTACATGCGCGGCGGCACCAGCAAGGGTGTGTTCTTCCGCCTGCAGGACCTGCCTGCCGCCGCCCAGGTGCCCGGGCCCGCGCGCGATGCGCTGCTGATGCGCGTCATCGGCAGCCCGGATCCTTATGGCAAACAGATCGACGGCATGGGCGGTGCCACTTCCAGCACCAGCAAGACCGTCATCATCGCCAAAAGCAGCAGACCCGATCACGACGTCGACTATCTGTTCGGCCAGGTATCGATCGATAAGGCATTCGTCGACTGGAGCGGCAACTGCGGCAATCTCTCCGCTGCGGTCGGACCGTTCGCGATCAGCGCGGGCCTCGTCGACCCGGGCCGCGTGCCGCACAACGGCATCGCCACAGTGCGCATCTGGCAAGCGAATATCGGCAAGACCATCATCGGACACGTCCCCATCACGGATGGCGCGGTGCAGGAGACCGGCAATTTCGAACTGGACGGCGTGACGTTTCCCGCAGCCGAAGTGCGGCTCGAGTTCATGGATCCCGCCGCGGAGGAGGAAGGCGCAAGCGGCGCGATGTTCCCGACTGGCCAGGTGGTGGACGATCTCGACGTGCCGGGCATCGGCACGCTGAAGGCCACGATGATCAACGCGGGCATCCCGACCATCTTCATCAACGCCGACGAAATTGGCTACACCGGCACCGAGTTGCAGGACGCCATCAACGGCGATGACAAGGCGCTGGCAAAGCTCGAAACGATCCGCGCACACGGCGCGCTACGCATGGGTCTGATCAAGCAGCTCGACGAAATCGCCACGCGGCAGCATACGCCGAAGGTCGCGTTCGTCGCAAAGCCGGCAGCGTACACCGCATCGAGCGGCAAGCCGATCGCTGAGGGTGACGTGGATCTGCTGGTGCGTGCCATGTCGATGGGCAAGCTGCATCACGCCATGATGGGCACGGCGGCGGTGGCGATCGGCACCGCCGCAGCAATTCCAGGCACGCTGGTCAACCTGGCCGCCGGGGGCGGTGAACGCGAGGCGGTGCGTTTCGGTCATCCTTCCGGCACGCTGCGAGTCGGCGCGCAAGCCAGCCGCGTCGACGACGAATGGGTCGTGAAGAAGGCCATCATGAGCCGCAGCGCGCGCGTCCTCATGGAAGGATGGATACGCGTACCCGGCGATACGTTTTAAGGCGCGGGGGTTCGGGGGCTTTAGCCTTGGGCCTTGGGCCTTGGGCCTTGGGCCTTGGGCCTTGGGCCTTGGGCCTTGGGCCTTGGGCCTTGGCGCTCGGGGGCTCGGGGGCTCGGGCGCGGGATGACCGGCCCACCGCGCGGCGGCCCGCGGGTGACGGGCGTCGCATGACTGGCGTCGCGTGACGGACAACGCGCGGCGGACGGCGCGTGGCGAGCAGCGAGCAGCCTCGCAACGTAACCGCTCGCCCCGCCGTCCCGCTCAGCCTTGTTTCGCTGGCAAAAACGGCATCGGATCGATCGGTTTGCCATCATGGCGCAACTCGAACATCACGGAAACACGCGAATTGTTCTCGTTGCCCATCTCGGCGATCTCCTGCCCCTGCCGCACGATGTCGCCGGTCTTCACCAGCAGTCTGCGGTTGTGTGAATAGGCAGTCAGAAAGTCCTTGTTGTGCTGGACGATGATCAAGCTGCCGTATTCGTTCAGGCCCGTGCCCGCGTACATGACCCTGCCGTCAGCCGCTGCGCGCACCGGGTCGCCCGGCTTGCCGCTAATCTCGATGCCACGCGTCTCGCCAGCCTGGAAGCCCTCAACCACGCTACCTTGTGCCGGCCACGCAAGTGCGACAGCCTTCGCATGATGTGCCATCTCCGCCGCCACCTGGCGCGCCTCCGCCGCGTCAGGCGGGGGCGCAGCAGCAGCCGTCGGCGCCAATGGTTGTGACGCGGTGGGCGTGCCCGTGGTATCCGTGGTCGTGGATGGGGTTGCCGTTGCAGCCACTGTCCCCGAAGAACCTGTCGGGTTGGCGGGCGAAGCGGTGGTTCTCGCCGCCGTCGCACCTGCTGCGGTTGCATCGACGGTGGCCGACCCCGCCATCTTCGATGAGGTCGTCGCACTCCCAATCGACACAGCCGTTCTGGCCGTTACATTCGCAGCCGCCGCTATCGCCGCTGCCGCAGCGGCCTTCGCCTCACGTACCGCTTCCGGCGAGGCGACCTGAAGCACCTCGCCTCGCTTGAGGCGCGCGGACGGCTTCAGTTTGTTCCAGGCCAGCAGTTCCTTGACGCTACAGCCGTGATGTTGCGCGATCCGCGAAATCGTATCGCCGCGTTTGACGTGATACGTCAGCGGCGGTCCCTTCTTCAGCGCAAGTGGATGTCCGTCCAGCGACGCTTGTGGCACCGCTGCCATAGCCGTGGTTGAAGCCGCCCCAGGCACCGACAATGCCCCCGCAGCCCCCGCTGTACCGGTTACACCTGCCCCACCCGCTCCGCCACTTGTCGCCTGCGTACCCGGTTGCGCAACGTTGACGCAACCGCTCATAGCCATTGCAAGCCAGACGCCCGTGACGCCGGCCATTATTCTCTTGTCGAAACGACATGCAGACATCTTCGACTCCTGCCAATTCCGTGAGTGCTATTCCGTGACTGGGCCAGCAAAGTCCCGCCTCCCCTGCAACGCGCGCTTTCATCAACAGCGCTGCGATTCCGCAGCGGCGTTCACCCTGTTTGCGGCACTCACCAGCCCCTGCCCTGGCCAGACGATTCGGCGTAAAACGCCCTGAAATACGGCCCTTTCACGCAAAACCCAGCCAGGTTGACGATCAAAATTCCAGCGGAATTGTAAGATGATTCAGACAAAAAACGCCTCGTCCGAACAGACTGATACAACTCTTTCCGCGTGTATTGCAGCGGCCCGTCCGCTTCGTGCGGAAGGACGCCCACTCGCGTAGCACCTCCCGCATCGGCGTCGCAGCACATCAACAACATGCGCTGCCGGGCCAACCATGTCGCTCTAGATGAACGACCGGTGACGCCTGCTTATCGGCAAATCGCGCTAAAAACTTGAACGCGCCGCACGGTCGCGCGGTGCAGCACGCTGTCTCATGGAAAGAGCCAATGACGCCCCTTGCGTAGATAAAAAGCAAACGGCCAGCCCCTATCAAAGGAGCCGGCCGTTCGTCGATCCAACATCGAGCGCACGATGTGCGCTACCTGAAAGCGTCATCTCGCGTCCATCACGCATGACGCGATTCAACGCTTAACGTGAAGACCTCACGCACGCACTAGCGCAGCGCTTTCACCGCTTGCGGCGTGATATCAGCCGGTTGCCCACCCAATGTAGCGCGCAGGTAATTGCCAAGCTGCGCCAGCTCCGCATCACTCAGTTGCGCCCCGAAACCCGGCATGTCCTGCATGCGTTCGTGGCCCGGAAAATCCTGCGCGACAACACCATCGAGCATGGTCACGATCAGGTTGTGTGGATTGTTCTGACGTAGCGTCGAATTACCACTCATCGGCACGGCCACGTGCGGCTTGCCCTCGCCGTCGCGTCCGTGACAACCTGCGCAGACGCCCAGATAGAGGTTGCGACCTGCGGCCAGTTGCGCGGCATCGGCGCTGGCATCGCCATCAACACTCGCATTGACAGAAGCAGACTGCAACGGCACAGACGCAATGGGTTCGTCCCCGAGCAGATAAGTGGCCATCGCGCGCAGATCGTCGCGGCTCAGATACTGGCTGCTCAGATGTACCACCTCATACATCTCGCTGAAGGCCGAGCCTTGTGGCGCGATGCCCGTGGCGAAGAACGTCTGCAGATCAGCCGCCGTCCAGCCGCGCGCAACGAGCCCATGCGGCGTGATATCCGGCGCGCTAACCCGGCCCAACGCGTCACCCGCAAGCGGCTGCGCGTTGACGAGCTGGCCGAACTGGCCACGCGGCGTGTGACATTCGGCGCAGTGACCCAGCGCGTTAGCGAGATACCGTCCACGGTTCCAGTCCGCGGAAGTCCCCTTCGATGCGTCCGGCAACGTGTCCTTCAGGAACAACATGTCCCAGAAGCGCACGGCGAAGCGCAAGCTGAACGGGAACGATAGCTCTGCCTCACGATTGGCGACAGCCGCCGGCTTTTGCGTCATCAGCCACGCATACATCGCATCCGTATCCGCACGCGAGAGTTGACGGTATGACGTGTACGGCATTGCCGGATACAACTGGCCGTCCGGCGCCACGCCATCGTGCAGCGCCTTGTAGAAGTCAGCGGCGCTCCACTTGCCAATGCCATGCTCTTTATCCGGCGTGATGTTGGTGCCGTAGAACGTGCCAAACGGCGACGCCAGCTTCACGCCGCCCGCGAACGGCGCGCCGTCTTCGGTGGTATGACAGGCCGCGCAGTCAGCCGCTTTGACGAGATAGCGGCCGCGCGCCAGTTGATCCGTAGCGGTGCTCTGCGGACTCGCTGGGCCCGATGCGGCGGATGCCGGCGCAACCCATGGCGCAGAGGCAGCGCGAGCCGCGCTGTCGTCGTGGCCCCCGCCACATGCAACCAGCGCCGCCGTGCCCACGGCCAGCGTGATGTCTCTCAACGCGCGCAGCATGGCGGTTTGATTCGAACAGCGCCTGGTCATGCCGCGTCCTTTACGAGCCCGGGCGTCGTCATCACGACCTCCTTCACTGCCTCGTAGTAGCGCACGTAGCCGGTACAACGGCAGATATGCTCGTTGAGCGCCTCGGTGATGGTCTCTTCCACCTTCTCGCGCGCCACGGGTTGACGCTTGAGGCGCTCGATCAGCACGGTCGCGGCATTGACGAAACCGGGCGTGCAGTAGCCGCACTGGAAACTGAAGTGCTCAAGAAACTTCTGCTGGACAGGCGAGAGCGCGACCACCTCGCCCTGCTCGTTACGCTGCGCGTGTCCTTCGATCGTGCGAATCGATTTCCCCGCGAAAAAATGCGCACCCGTGATGCACGTACGAACCTCCTCACTCGTGCCGTCCTGATGGTCGAGAATCACCACGCAGGCATGGCAGACACCTTGTCCACAGCCAAGCCGTGAACCCGTGAGGTCGAGGTATTCGTGCAGCAGGTCGATCATCATCAGGCCAGCAGGAACCTGCAACGGGCCGACGTCGCGGCCATTGATTTTCAGCGAGAGGGATTGCGGACGAAAGTCCGCCAATGGCGCCGTCATGCGAGCACCTCCAGAATGTTTTGCGGCGTAACCGGCAAGTCAGTAAATCGATGTCCAATGGCGTGCGCAAGGCCATTCACGATCGCGCCGACCACCGGAATCATCACCACTTCGGCAATGCCCTTGGGCGGATCGGTTTCGGTCAATGGCGGCAGCACTTCGCCGGTCTGGGTCCACACGGCGACGTCTTTCGCGCGCGGCACGTGGTAGCGGTTGAAGTTCCACGTGCCGTTGCCGGGACCGTCTTCGTAAAGCGGCAGGTATTCGTGCAATGCATGGCCGATGCCCATTGCGAGCCCGCCTTGCAATTGCCCCGAGACGAGTTGCGGCGACAGCATGTTGCCGCACTCCATGATGGAATGATGCGCGAGCAGGTGCACCTTGCCGCTCGCCTCGTGCACCGCGAGTTCGACCAGCGTGGCCACCGCGCTGTAATACGTCACTGCCGCGTTGTTGCGCCGTACGGGCGGAATGAACACGCGCTTGCGATCCAGTACCTTGTACGCGTTCGGCGCGGCCTGCGGCGGTTTCTTCATGCTGGCATGTCTCGCCGTGCCTGAAGTGCCGGCAGTGCCCGTGGCATTCACAGGCGTGCCTTCGCCATGACGCAACGAGAGACCATCGAGCGGCAGACGCTCGATCTTGCCGTCGATCTCGAACTCAGCCTCGCTCCACTGCCAGCGATTGAACACGTGCACGGTCGCGCCCGTCACGAGCCCGAGTTCATGCGCCTTGCGCGCGAGTTGTTCGAGCGGCAGCGCTTCGAGGCCGGCCGCCGAAAGCTTGCCGTCCACCCAGCGTGCATCCTCGATGCGCATCACGAGCGGCGCTGCCTGGCCGCCGCCCGGGCCTTGCGTCCAGAGCGCGAGCGCGGCCGGCCACAAGCCGTGCGTGAAGAGGACGCGAGCAGCCTCCCGCGTGCTGTGGGTAAAGTAAAACGCCGAGTTGGTTGCGCTCGACGGCGACGCGTAGCCTGGCGACCAACGTGGATTGGCCGACAGCCTGTCCTGATCAGTCTGCGACATCGTGTATGGATCGCCGCTCGTCACGACCGGCAGATCCGGCCAGTCGGTCACGGCGACGCGCACCTCCGTGGCTGGCTTGCCAAGCCACTTCGCCACCGCGATGGCCTGCGAAGTGGACATGCCCGTACCGATCTCGGCAGCCGAGTGATGCAGACTGATCTTGCCGTCAACGGTGAACTCGACCTTGGCAAACGAGGTTTCCGCCCCCGTGCCGAAGTCCTTCTGCGTGCACGCGAAACCTACGCCGTAACGCATGCCAGGATGGGCGGCTTCGTATTCGAGCTTCTTCTTCGCGCGATCGACCCAGAGCGGGTGCGCCTGTGCCTTTTGCAGCACTTCATCTACGCGGATCGCGCCGGCCGGCACCGCGCCCTGCGTGTTCTTCATGCCGGAGCGCATGGCGTTTTTCAGGCGGAACTCAATGGGATCCACACCAAGCTGGGCGGCCATCTCATCCACCATCATTTCGGTGGCGGACATGCTTTGCAACGTGCCGTAACCGCGCGCCGAGCCGGCGTCGATGGCGCGCGAAGCGATCGCCACCGCCGAGAGGTCGTTCTTCGGGAAGTAGTAGATAGATTGCGCGGCCGTCGCGCCGACCATCGCCACCGACGGCGAGAAATTGCAGCGCCCGCCGCCGTTCGCTTCCATCGCGGCCTTGAACGTTTGCAGCAGCCCGGTCTTGCGGTCCACCGCCATGCGGTAGTGCATGGTGAAGGCGTGACGTTTGAGCGAGGTCTGGAACTGCTCGTAGCGGTCATTCGCAAGACGCACCGGGCGCCCCTCCGCATACATCGCCGTGACGAGACCGTAGAACGGCACGTTGAAGTGATCCTTCGAGCCGTAGCCCACCGTGTAGCAAGGGTGCAGGAAGATCTGCCGCACCGGGTGCGCACACTTCGCCACCATGCTCGCGGCGCTCTCCACGACTTCGGCCGGCGCCTGGGTCGGCACGATCATATGCAGCGATTGCGTCGCGCGGTCGTACCAGCAGTTGGCGTTGTCGGGTTCGAGCGCGGCGGTGTCGATGGACTGCGTGTGATATTCGCGGTCCATGACGAGCCAGTCGCCGGACGGATGATCCAGTTCCTGCTGGATGCGCTCCGCGTGGAACATGCCCTGCTCGTCGAGCTTGCCATGCTCCTTGCCGTCCGGCCACACCGGCTGATGTTTGCGCATCATGCCCGGAAACACCGGGGCGTCCTTCAGACTCGAGAAGGTGTCGTCGTCATAGGGCGTCTTGCCGCCCACCCGCACGAACCGGAAGGTGCCCCACGGATCGCGTTCGAGCGGCCCGGTCTGCGCGCCATAGCGAATGATCTCGTCACGGAACTTGAGCTTGTCTTTCGCAAAGCGAAAGCGCGCAAAGTCGTGGTAGATCAAGATGGCAACCGCTTGCCCCAGATAAGCTGGCGTCTTGCCGCTGGGCAGCAGCATGTCGTCGCCGTAGAACGCGGGGAAGGCAAGACCGTCGCGCGTCAGATCGTCGGCTGTCACGATGCGGTCGGGCTTGAGTTCCTCGCCAAGCAATGTCAGGTCGAAGCCCTCATACAGACAGTCGGCGCGCGTGGTACGCAGAATGAACGCATGCGCCTGTTGCTGCGGCCAGTGCGGCATGTCGGAAGCACGCATGTCCCGCGCGAACACTTTCGCGCCGCTCACCTTGGCGACACCGTCAATGCGGGACCGGGCCTGACCATTCACCGCATCCCACTGGATGGGTGTAAGAATCTTTTCTTCAAACAATGCAGCAAACGCGCGGCTACCAATCGGCGCGATATACACCGATACGCCCGCGATTACGCTGGCCTTCAGAAAACTACGACGCGTGAGGTCGAGTTTCCCCATACGCTTCTCCTTTGATGGACGACGGCGGCAACTCTGGGAAACAGGCGGTGCGAGCGTGACGTACCGTGGGCATGTCTGCATGCGCGCAAACACGAGAACTTCGTGCCTGCGCTAACGGCCTGCCTGCGCGTGAACGAGCTCGCACTGCTGAGAGTTGCCAACTTTGCCTACCCGTTGGCAAGGCAAAGCGCGGGATTATCGCGCTGCCCTATGCGCGATGCGTAAAGATTTGTCGCCAATCAAAACTGACGACTTGGCGAGTTCAGGCGATATATAACTAGTACGGATGCCTTACCATACCTGATGAGCATGAGAGTGGGACATTTCGATGCATGTCATTTGATCTAGTTCGGTATACGAATTATTTTGCTTGAACTTTTCTGAATTGGCACTCCGGTCTGGCGCAGAGTGCCTTGTCATGCGGCACGGCGCCCGGCAGGTTCGCAACCATGCGTCACCCGGCGGGCGTCAACACTGCCGTGAGTTTCTCTTGGGCAATCTGCAGAAATATCCGAACGAATATGAGCGGTTTGCTGATAGGCCAACGCGCGCAATAGCAATACGCTCACGTTCCCGGCCTCGCTTGTAAAGGCGCCCGCCTGACGCCAACCATCCGGCTCCCGAGATGCGGAAGGGCATCAGGCGGTGTCGAGTCCGGCAACCATTCCAGCCCCCTACCCGAGCCCATTCACCCATGACGACACCTGGCTCCCCGCTCACACTGGCAACCATAATTCCTTGCCATAACAGCGCCGTAACCCTGGCACGCGCCATCACGTCGGCATTGAGCCAACCCGAACTGGACGAGCTGCTGGTCGTAATCGACGCCTCCCACGACGACAGCCTGCGTATCGCTCAACGTTTCGAGCAGGACGATTCCCGCGTGCGTGCCATCGATGTGGCCACCCAGGGCGGCCCGGCGCAAACGCGCAACTTCGGCGCCGCGGCGGCGACCAGTGACATCTTGTGCTTTCTCGATGCGGACGATGAACACCTACCCGGCTTCTACGGGTTCGCCAAACAGGTCTTCGCGACTCTTCCGCAATGGGCCGGTCTGAAATGCGGCACCGAGATCGTGGATTTGCCGGAGGGCTTGTCCCTCGACGACACCGACCCGCGCTATGACGGCGTTCTGGCCTCCGCCCCCTGGAATCTGGCGGTTCGCAAGCCCGTGTTCTGGATGGCGGGTGGCTTCCCTCAAGGCAGCGTGTTTCGCGGCAAACTGGGTGGCGAGGACCTCGCACTCAATCGGGCGCTGCGCCACAACTTCGACGTCGCTTTCACCGAGCTGAAATTCTGTCGTCACTACAACCGGCCCGGCTCCCATCTCGAACAGTATTTGCGCCGCACGAGCGTCGTGGATGGAAGCGTGGTGTTTGCGACGTCGCTGCCGGAAGAACTCGACGGCTCAATGGATCTCGCGCTATCGCAGCACGTGGAGCGCGCTGCCAGTAACCAATCGTTGCAGTCTCTGCAGAAAACGCAAACGTGAGTGCGCCGAAGCAGCGGCCTGTGGATTAGAACTTGTGCCGGATCGCCGCGCGGACCGCAAACTGGTTCGCCGTCGACGACACGCCCGCTGCACCAGGAATGTAGGCATCATCCAGCACGGTGTCAGTTTTATCCCCCGCCACCTTCTGATAAGCCGCCTGGAAATAGAGGTCTGTCCGCTTCGAGACGTTGTAGTCGGCCATCAGGCCGAACGTGTGATATTTCGGGCTCTCGTTGCCAGAGGTCGCGTCCATCGTTCCTTCGGTGTACACATATTGCGCGCCGACGAAAAATTCCGGCGTGAGTTGATACTTGCCGTTCAGCTCGAAGTTCTGGAATTTGATCGCGGTAATCGTGCCGCCGTTCGGTGCGACGATCGAGCCCACGTACACCGACGTGTCGGTGCCGGACGGCTCGCCGACATTCGTGTTCGTATAAACGAAACCTACCGTCGCCGCGCCGAACGTGTAGTTCAGGCCGCCGCCAAAGATGCGCAGATTTTCCGAGGCAAAATTCGCGTCGTTGATCGCAATCGCGCCGTCCGTCGTTAGCCCCGGATTGCTGGCCTCCAGGTAGGACGCCACCACCAGCAGGCCGCCGTTCGTGTATTGGCCACCCAGGCTGTACTGGCGGTTATTGGCAAATCCGGTCTCATTGCTGAAACTGTAGGTGCCGCCAAACTGAAGCCCATTGATTTCCGGGCTGGTGTATTTAATGGTGTTGTTCACCCGAAACGAGTTGTCGGTATTGTCGTTGTCGTAGGGATGCGAAAGCAGATATCCACCCCACGTGCCGTTCGCTGTCGCCTGCGCAACATAATCGACCACTGAATCATATTGCCGGCCAAAAGTGATGGTGCCGTAATTGAAAGCGGTCAGCCCGACGAAAGCCTGGCGTCCAAAGAGCCGGCCGCCCTGGCCCAGCGCGCCACTGTTCACGTCGAAGCCGTTTTCCAGGTCGAAAATCGCTTTCAGGCCGGTGCCGAGGTCTTCCGATCCCTTCAACCCCCAACGGCTACCCTGCGCATAGCCGCTCTCCAACTGATACGCCGATTTATCGTCCGCGTTATTGGTGTAGTTAATGCCCTCGTCGAGTACCCCGTACAGCGTAATGCTGCTTTGCGCTAAGGCAGGCACGGCAAAGACAGCGGACAAAGCCAGCGCAATCATTTTCTTTTTCATGAAGCTCTCCCGACTTTCTGGCCTTTAGCCAGCACGTAGCCAACTTCGAGAACCCTCTTTTTTATTTGCCGCAGCCACTTCGTTTTCTTGCGCATTCACCGGTCGTGGAAATGATGCTTGCACACCGATAGTGGGCCGTCCATCGGGACACGATGCACCGGGGTAAAGCGTTGCGAAATATCAACGTGACAAAGATCGAGATTGCACATTTCTCTGGTTAGAGCTTGATGCCGGGCGGATGTCCTGGCCAATCGGATAGCTGCAGTTCTGCTTACCATTCTGTAATATGATCGGACGCCATTTGAAAGCAAGCGTGCCTGCGTGACCCGTGCTGCCCCGCTGTCGTGGCCATGTGTGACGTACCACGCGTGGCGCACGGCGCGCAGGGTTGCACGTGTCGTGGGCCGAGCGGCCTCGCCGCGTGCCGTGTAACCGGTGCAGACGCCATCGGCATTGCCGGGCGCGCCACGTTTCCCCTTTTTGACCTCTGCCAGCGCTCGGTATCAAGCCAGCGAGCCCGCGCCAGCAGCTTTTTTGTCTCATGCAATGCAAAAGTCATCGTCCCGTTTGATCGAGCTCGATTTTCTCCGCGGCCTGGTTCTGCTGATCATCCTCGTAGATCACATCGGCGGCAGTGTGCTGTCGCACGCCACGCTGCACACTTTCGCGCTGTGCGATGCCACCGAAGTGTTCGTCTTCCTTGGCGGCTTCGCCACCGCGACCGCCTACGCCGCACTCGCCGGGCGGCGTTCCGAGGCGACCGCACGCACGCGCTTCCTGCGCCGCTCGCTCGAAATCTATCGCGCCTTTCTGGTGACGGCCGGCTTGATGCTGCTCGTCAGCGCGGTGTTGATCGCGTTCAGCATCGACGCACCCAATCTGACCTTGACGGATCTCGACGATCTGCTGGATGCACCGCTCGACGCTGTGCGCGACATCCTGCTGCTACGCCGCCAGCCTTATCTGGCGTCGGTGCTGCCCATGTATGCGTTCTTCGCGCTGACTGCACCGCTGGTCGTGCCGCTCGCGCGGCGTCGCCCGCTCTGGCTGCTGGCGGGCAGCACCGCGCTGTGGGCGGCGGCGCCGCAGCTTGCCGACTATCTGCCCACTCTCGAAGACACGACGTGGAATTTCAATCCGCTCGCGTGGCAACTACTGTTCGTGCTGGGTGTCATCGCGCGCTGCCAGCCGGTACATCAGAAGCTCGGCGCGGATCGGGCAGGCTGGCTCGTCAGCGTGCTGGCGTTCACGGTGGTGGCGGCCGCTGCCGCGCTCAAGCTGATTGGCCCGCAGATGCCCTTCGATCCAGGCTTCAAGCAAAATCTGTCGTGGCTGCGGGCCGTCAATTTCGTGGCGATCGCGTGGCTCGCCGCCAACCTGATCCGGCGCGGCTGGGTCAGGAAGTGCGCGCAATGGCTGCCGTGGGTGGGCATGATCGGCCGCAAGGGCCTGGTGTGCTTCATTGCGGGCGCGGTCATTTCGCTCGTGGTCGATTCGCTGCTATACGCCGCGACCGACGGCTACCTCAACGTCTCACTCGGCCTGCTGGCGGATACGCTGGCAATTGGCGCGCTCGCCGCGGTGGCGTGGGCGGCCGAGCCGATTCAGCGCGTCTTCGCGTGGCGCTTGCGGGCCGCCGGCACGGGCGGCTTGTCCAGCTAGACGCGCGTTGATCGACGATCGACGCTGGCGAGCGGAAGGAAAGCCGGCGCAAAATCAGGCCCGCCCTAACCGATCCAGTCGGTCCACAGCACCATCAATACGGTCATCAGCGCGGGGCCGATGAAGAGACCCAGCAGACCGAAGGTTTCCGCGCCGCCGAGGATGCCGAACAACACGAGCAGAAACGGCAAGCGTGTCGAATTGCCGATGATCACCGGCCGTACGAAGTGTTCCGCAATGAACACGACGACGAAACCGAATACGGCCAGCCCGATCGCCCAGGCCGCGGAGCCTTGCACGAGCAGCCACAGGGCGGCCGCGCAAAAGACGATGGGGGCACAGAACGGCAGCATGGCGGCGATTGCGGTCACGAAGCCCAGCAGGGCGGCGTGCGGCACGCCTGCCACGAGGTAGGCAAAGCCCAGCAACGCGCCCTCGCCGATGCCCACCACCACGAGGCCCGCAACGGTTCCACGCACCGCGTTGACCATGCGCTCCAGCAACTGGGCGCCATTGCGGCCAAAGGCACGTTGGGCGCCTTTTTGCAGCGAACCGGACAGGCGCGGGCCCGCCTGAAAGATGACGAACAGCGTGACCAGCATGAAGCCGAACACCATCAGCCCGTGCACCGCGCGCGCCCCGAAGTGCCGTCCGAGCGTCATGACCGTGGCGCCGTGCAGGCTTTTCATGGCGGGTGACTGGCGCAGGGGTTGATCGAGATTGGCGTGCCACCATTCCGTGATCTGCGCGCCGAACGGCAGGCGCTGAACGATGTCCGGCATGGGAATGCCGTTTTCCTGGATGGACTTGAACCACCCGAGCATATCGTGCGCTTCGTGACTCGCCTGACCGATGCCAAGGGCCACCGGCAGCACGATGAGCACGGCAATGGCCAGCGTCAGAAATACCGCGATGATGGTGGTACGGCCCTTGAGCCAGCGGCGGCTTTCGATCTTTCGCAGCACCGGCCACAAGGCAATGGCGATGACGACCGCCCAGGCGACAGCCGGCAGAAAGTCACGGATGATCCACAGGGCCAGAAGCACCAGGGCCGCGTAGAGGGCGAAGGTAGCCACCTGCTGGGTTTTCCGGCGCATCGACTGATCTGGATCCGGTGTAGCTGACGGTGGGCGTATGACCATATGACCTCGTTGAAAATTGCGCGCGAGCCGACTCAAAAAACGCAAAGCCGCTACACTGGCTTCGCTCGGCCGCCCAAGGTTCACATCTTACGGGAAGCGCCCGACACCCCTCTGTTTCGCGGCGCCCTGGTCGCCAAGCCCCGTCGCGCTACCGACAACACTGCGTTGCAAAAATCAATCCTATAGCAAAAGCAGTCGCCGACCGCCCGCAAACCCCCGTCGTTTCGTATGACCGGTAAAGTCAAGTGGGATTGTTGCTAATTCGAGAACAGTGTTTCAACGGCCGCAGAATGGCTCTCGGGCGCGCGCAGGACTAAATTCGGGACACCACATATACGGAGCCGACGATGAAGACCATAGAGTCCTTCCCCCTTGACGGTGTCAATGGCGTACGCATTGAGATTCTCGAGCGCTCCGACACTACGCTGGTGATCCGCTGGGTGGAGCCGGGGCGTTGTCATTATGGAGAGCAGCGTTGGCGACGCCGGTCCGCACATACGTCGGGGACCTGTGCGGTGTCACGGCGCAAGATTCGCCGCGGTGATGCGGTGTTCAAGCCGGCTGAGCGGCCGGCGCCTTCCAATGCTTCGGCGATGATTTCGGTTGAGACGCTTTGCAGTATTGTTGAGGAATTGCAGGCGGCATAAGGGGTTCGAGGTTTGATTTTTTGGCTGCGCCGCGAGCGGTTTTATCTTTCGCTCGTTGTTTTGTTGGCCTTTTCTTGTTTTGTTTTTTTTGGCCTTTCCTTGTTTTGTTTTTTTTGGCCTTTCCTTGTTTTGTGGGCCTTTCCTTGCATTCTTATCGGTCTATTTGCGTTGCCCCTGTGCGGGGCAGCACCTACTTTTCTTTGCCTGCCGCAAAGAAAAGTAGGCAAAAGAAAGCGGCTCACACCGCCAGCCAGTAGGTGTCCCCCTCGCCGCTCTCCCGCCATGGGTCCGAGACGAGATGGTCCCTCGCAACACTTCCTCCCGTGACCAGGCAGTCATCCGCTCCAGCGTCGCGCTCCGCGCCCCGCCGCTCGGCATAACACCCCCTCCCGCATTAGCGGGGAATTCCGTCCACTCCCTTTATGTTCACCATTGCTTCGCCTGCCTTGCTGCGCAGGCGCGATGCAAACCGCGCGCGCAAGGCAAAAAGCGTCCCCGCCTTCCCGCGCAAACCTCGCCGTGACGCACGCAGTGCGGAGCGGGATGAATGAGCGCTGTGTCACGGACGTGGAGGGTGCGAGAGCACATCTTGTGTTCGGACCACTAACGAAACTGTGCGGGGGAGACATCTACGAGCTGGCGGTGTGAGCCGCTTTCTTTTGCCTACTTTTCTTTGCGGCAGGCAAAGAAAAGTAGGTGCCGCCCCGCACAGGGGCAACGCAAGCAAACCAAAAAGAAAACAAGGAAAGGCCAAAAAGACAAAGCAAGAGAAGGCCAAAAAGACAAAGCAAGAGAAGGCCAAAAGAAAAAAACAAAAACAGAAAAAACAAACATCGACACTTCACCCAACCCCAAACCATCCCCAGCCCGAAGCGGCTACGATACCTGTCATGAACTCAGGAACCTTCACCCCCGCCCTGGCGAAAATCATCGCCACTGTCAGCGTCGGCTTCGTCGTCACGCAACTCGACGTCACCATCGTCAACATTGCGCTCGCGAACATCGGCGCCGATCTCCATGCCAGCGTCGCCGGCCTGCAGTGGATCGTCGATGCCTACGCGCTGGCCTTCTCCGTCCTCATGCTGTCCGCCGGCGTACTCGGCGACCGGCTCGGGGCACGGCGCATGTACGCGGTCGGTATCGTCGTCTTCGCGCTCGCTTCGCTCGGCTGCGGCCTCGCGCTGAACAGCGTCACCCTCGTCGCCTCGCGTGCCCTGCAAGGCATCGGCGCGGCGGCCATGCTGCCGAATTCGCTCGCCCTGCTCAATCAGGCCTGCGGACACGATCCCAAGCTACGCGCACGCGCCGTCGGGCTCTGGACCGCTGCGGGCGCCATTTCGATCGCGGCCGGCCCCGTGGTCGGCGGGCTGCTGATCGCGGCGTTCGGCTGGCGCAGCATCTTCCTCGTCAACCTGCCGCTGTGCGCGGCCGGCCTGTTCGCCACCTTCGCATGGGTGCCCAAACCCGGCCCGGCTCAGTCAGCGCTGCAAACGCCTTCCGCGCAACACGCGCACGCCGCGCAGCAGACCCAACCCACCCCACGGCCGCGCAGTGTCGATCTGCCGGGACAAATCCTCGCCATCGTCGCGCTCACTGCCTTCACCGGCGCGGTGATCGAGTTTCGCCCACTCGGCCTCGCGCATCCCGTGGTGTTTGGCGGCTTCATCCTCGCGTTCGTCGCGGCGCTCGCCTTTGTCACGATCGAAGCGCGTGTGGCCGCGCCCATGCTGCCGCTCGCGCTGTTTCGCCGGCGCACGTTCAGCGCCGCGGTGCTGTTCGGCATCTGCGTGAATCTGACGTACTACGGCATGGTGTTCGTGCTGAGTCTCTATCTGCAGCGTGTGCGCGGCTACACGCCGCTACAGGCCGGTCTCGCCTTCCTGCCGTTGACCGGCGGCTTTCTCGTGTCGAACGTGTTGAGTGGCTGGGTGGTGGCGCGATATGGCGTGCGTGTCCCGATGCTCGTCGGGGCAGTCATCGCCGCGCTGGGCTACGGGGCGTTGCATCTGGTCGATGCCACGACACCGCTCGTCGGGCTGTTGCTGCCGTTTTTGCTGATCCCGTCAGGCATGGGTCTCGCCGTTCCGGCGATGACGACGGCGGTATTGGCATCGGTCGAGAAGCAGCGCGCCGGAACTGCCTCGGCGGTGCTCAATACGGCCCGCCAGGCCGGTGGCGCGGTCGGCGTGGCGGCCTTCGGCGCACTGGTGAGCGGCGTGGGAGCGGGCCATATCGTCTCCGGTATGCAGGCCGCGACGGCGGTGTCCACGGCTCTGCTGATCACCGGGCTGTTGCTGGCCTGCCTCGTGCACCCACATCCGCACGCTCAACACCCGCAACCGGGAAATGAACCGGGCCCGCGCGCAGTGTGATTGATGTAGCGCCCGCCACGTAGTTTGCGGCGCCGCCTCTCGAGGCACTCGTCAAAAGCGAGCCGTCAAGCTCGCCCCTGACAGCTGACATAACGGCTCGCTTAACGGCGATCGCATCTCGCGTATTCAACCCGGCCCTTGCGTCACGCAGACCAAAGCCGGGTCGCCCGCTACAGCGTCGCCTCCTGAATCACCCCCGTATCCAGTGCGCGCTCGATCAGCCCTTCGCTTTGCACCTTGCGGATCGCGTCGGCGATCAGCGTAGCCGGCTCTTCGATCTCGGCCTTGATCGTGCTGATAAAACCCGACGCGTCGAGGATCACCAGCGTTTCCGCCGAATCCGCGCGGCTGATGATCACCCGATGCGGCGTGGGCCCTTCACCGAGACTCGCGCAAAACTGCATGGCGTTACCGCCAATCGTGGCTTCAAAACTTTGAATCATGTTGTTTCCTCCCAGACAGCTCGATGCGAAGAGATGGGGCGGCGCACAAGCTGTACTCGCCAATGACGACGACGCCCAACGAAATCCAACGGACGACTCACTAAACCCCGCAGGCGCGGGCCAATCAGCAGCGTAACGGTATGTGACCGTGCGGCGGCAACGTGGCGGGATCAACGGCTCAGTTGACCGAGACCGCCGCGCGGCGCGCGGGCGCCATCCACGCTCAAGGACCCGGCGCCGGTCACGAACAGCAGCAGAAAACCGCCGGCAATGCCGATGTTCTTCCAGAAGTGAATCACCATGTCGTGTTGCATGACCGGATCCGTCACGTTCCAGAAATCATGCCCGAGAACCGCGGTCGCCACCGTGTACACCGCCATGATGAGCGCCAGCGCGCGAATCCGGAAACCGAGCACGAGGCACAGGCCGCCCAGCGTCTCGACGGCGGTGGCGAGCGGCGCGGCGATCTGCACGAACGGCACGCCCCGCGTATGCAGATAGCCCACGAACCCCGCGTATCCCACCAGTTTCATCACGCCGCCCCACAGGAACAATACGGCGAGGGCGAGGCGTGCGAGGAAAATGACGCCGGAATCGACGGGACGCGTCATGGGCTAGGACTCCTGTAATTGAATATGCAAAAGACCGGGTATTGTCCTGTCAGTTCCCGGGCGCAGACTGTCAGAATATGAGCATTGCCCCGATTTACCAAGCGAAACCACGCGGCGGCGCGCGCGACCCGAACGCGATTCAGGACGCATCGCAGCGACAAAAATCCGCCAAAAGCGCGCTTGACAACTCGCCGCAGGCGTTCGGCCTTGTTATAATCCTTTCACGAATTCGAACGAAATATAACGCGCCGATCCCACTGTCGCGCGTCACGGGCCCAGGAGTTCCATGCTGAAAACTGATCGCCTTCGCGCGCTCGCTGACGCGCTGGCCAGACAAAACGTGATGCGCCTGCGCGACGCAGCCGCCCTGCTCGGCGTGTCGGAAATGACGGTGCGGCGTGACGTGGCCGGCAGTCCGGGCCAGTTCACCTACCTCGGCGGCTACATCGTCAGCGCCACAGACGTGCCCAACACCGCCGGCTATTCGCTGGAACAGGAAAAGGACCACTTCGCACAGGCCAAGGCGGAAGCCTCGGCGGTCGCCGCGAAGCTGATCACGCACGACGAGACGCTCTTCATCGACTGCGGCACCACGCTCACCACCCTCGCCCGGTTGATCCCGGCGGAGCGTCACGTCACGGTGGTCTGCTATTCGCTGAACGTCGCGGAAATCCTGCGGCGCAAACCCAACGTGCGGATGATCCTGCTGGGCGGCATGTACGTGCCGTCCTCGGACTCGTTTTCCGGGGAGGAAAGCATCGAGATGCTGCGCCGCATGGGCATCAACAAGGCGTTTATCTCGGCGGGCGGGGTGGATCAGGCGCGCGGCGTCACCTGCTGGAATTTCCACGAAGTGGCGCTCAAGCAGGCGGCAATGGCGAGCGCCGTCGAGCGCCATCTGGTGGTGGATACCAGCAAGCTCGGCGTGGTCAAGGCGGTGCGCTTCTCACAGGTCGACGATTTCGATTCCATCATCACCGAGAAAGGCCAGGAACTGCGCAAGCGCAAGTGAGTCGAGGTTAGCCCTGGCGGCCAGGGCATGGAGCGCGGTTTGGCCCACGTCCCCTCCTCTCAAGAATACGTGGCCACTTCGATCAGGTTGCCATCCGGATCGCGGCAATACACCGAGGTCATCGGGCCGCGTGCGCCGGAGCGCGGCATCGGGCCTGCCTCGATCGCCACGCCCTGCGACAGCCAGAAGGCCTTGACGTCCTCGGGATTGGCCCGCGTCACGAAGCAGAGGTCCTCGCTGCCGGGCGCCACCACCGCGCCGGTGAACCACGCCACCGTATCCATGTCCTTCGGACGCAGATTGAGCTTTTGCGTGCCGAAGTGCAATGCCACGCGCGTGCCGCTGCCGGAGTCGAAATCCACCCGCCGCATGCCGAGCATGCGCTCATACCAGGCCGCGCTGGCTTCGACATCCGCTACGTTGAGAACCAGGTGATCGATGCTGTCTACCGAAAAGCTCATGTTCGTCGAGAGTCGTGAGAAGGGTTAATCGAACCGCGCATCCGTGACCGAGCCAATACGCCGAGGTGCTTCTAACGCGCGTCCCGGGCCAGCCGCAGCAAAAGGTTCAAAAGTAGCACGGGTGCGCAATCCGTGTCGGCGGGGCCGTCAGGTGGCGTTGGTTACGCGGTCCGCGCTTGCTGTGGGCCGCTTGCCGAAGTTGCCTGCTGGATCTTCTTGCAAAACCTGCTTACCAAACCCTGCACTCACCAAACCGCTAACATCACGCTGATGAACGCGCGCGACGTGTCGCACGCACCGAGACTTCAATCCGGACACCGGCCCCCGCCGCTGTTCCGCACAACAGGACATCCGCATGACTTCGCTATTCGACTTGACGGGCCGCACCGCGCTCATCACCGGCTCCGCACGCGGCATCGGCTTCGCGCTCGCTGAAGGGTTGGCCACGGCAGGCGCTACCGTCCTCGTGAACGGCACCCGCGCGGATACGGTTGCAGAGGCCGTCGCCCGTCTGCACGACAAGGGCCTGAAGGCGCACGGCCGTGCGTTCGACGTCACGGACGAGCAGGCTGTCGCCGCCGCATTCGAGGCGTGGGACAGCGAAGGCGTGACGATCGACATCGTCGTCAACAACGCGGGCATCCAGTTTCGCAAACCACTGGTAGAACTCGAACTGAGCGACTGGCAACGCGTGATCGACACCAATCTGACGAGCGCGTTCATCGTCGCGAAGCAGGCGGCGCGGCGCATGATTGCGCGCGGCACGGGTGGCAAGATCGTCAACATCGGGTCGCTCACCAGCGAGGGCGCGCGGGCGACGGTCGGCGCCTACACGGCGGCCAAGGGCGGCATCAAGATGCTGACCCGCGCGATGAGCGCGGAATGGGGCGCCGCGAATATCCAGGCAAATGCCATCGGACCCGGCTATATCCTCACCGACATGAACCAGGCATTGATCGAGAATGCCAGCTTCGACGCATGGGTCAAGAGCAGCAATCCATCGCAACGCTGGGGCAAGCCGGAGGAACTGGTTGGCACTGCTGTGTATCTGGCGTCGGCGGCATCGAGCTATGTGAATGGCCAGATCATCTATGTGGACGGTGGCTGGCTCGCGGTGCTCTAAGGCGTGTTTGCGGCGCTACGAAGCAGGTGCGCGGCAGCTTGAAGCGGGTATCGTGCTCTATCCGCAGTGCGGTGCTTTCTCTGCGGTGTTTTCTCTGCGGTGCTTTCTCCGCAGTACTTTAACCGCAACGCTCGTCACGAAGCCTGCGCGTCGAGCGACTCCGCAAAGCTTTCCACACACGCCTCTCTGACGCGCTCGATCACCGCCCCCCAGCCCTCGCCCGGCGTCTGACGGAACAGGCGCATGGTCTGCGGATACCACGGCGTATCCGTGCGATCGTGCATCCAGCGCCAGTCGATATCCTCAGCCGGCAGCAGCACCCAGCACGGCTTGCCGAGCGAGCCGGCCAGATGCGCGATGGACGTATCGACGCAGATCACCAGATCCAGTTGCGCGACGATCGCCGCGCTATCGGCCATATCGTTCACGTCCGAGCCGAGATGCAACAGCGGCTGCCCGGCTGGCGGACGCTGTGCCTCGTCTTCTCCCTGGCCCTTCTGCAGACTCACGAACACGAGTTCCGGCACGCTCCACAGCGGCGCCAACGCCGCGAGCGAGGGTAGAGAACGGTTGGCATCGTTGTGATGGCGCGCATTGCCCTTCCACACCACGCCGATGCGCCGACCGGCTGGCAACGCGGCAAGCCGCGGGCGCCAGTGGTCCATCAGCGACGGCTCGGCGCGCAGGTAGCAGGCCGGCGGAATCGTCTCCAGCGTCGTGGACGTGCGCAACGGCAGACTTATCAGACTGACCCAGTAGTCGTAACCGGGCGCGTCGACGAGACCCGCTGCGTGGTCGAGCACGACATCCACACCGTCGAGCGCGGTAAATACACGACGCAACGCACTCATGCACACCACGGCGACCCGCTTGATGCCAAACGTCTGCAGATGGCCAATGAAGCGGCCAAACTGCAGCATGTCACCGAGACCGTCCTCCTGCCAGATCAACAACGTTTTGCCCGCCAGCGATTCGCCCTGCCACTTCGGAATGGGCAGCAGCGCTTCGGTCTTGCCGTGGATGAAGGCCGGCATCTGGTTGCGCTGTTCATAACGCCGCCAGCCTTCGTCGAATTGACCCATGCTGATCAGCAGGATGGCGAGCGCGAAATTCGCCTCTGCATAACCCTCGCGCAGGACCAACGCCTGACGGTAGGCCGCCTCGGCTTCGGGCAAGCGCTTGAGCCCCTTCAGCACATGGCCCAGGTTGTACTGTGCCTCGGCAAGCGAGGGCCGCATGGCGAGCGCCTCGCGATAAGCCGTGGCCGCTTCCGGCAGACGGTCGAGTGCATGCAGGACGTTGCCCAGATTGTTGAGCGCCTCGACGGCGTTCGGATTGCAGCGCAACGCGTCGCGGTAAGCCGCCTCCGCCTCGGGCAGCCGGTCCATGTTCTGCAACACGATGCCCAGGTTGTAGTGCGCTTCGGCGTAACCCGGTCGCAGCGCCAGGGCTTGCCGGTAGCACGCCTCGGCTTCCGGCAGACGCTTGAGATCGCCGAGCACGCCACCCAGGTTGTTGTGCGCTTCGGGGTAATTCGCGCGCACCGCGAGCGCGAGACGGCAGGCCAGTTCGGCTTCGGGCAGGCGCTTGGAAGTCTTCAGCACGCCCGCGAGATTGTTGAGCGCCTCCGGGTACTGTGCACGCACCAGCAGCGCCTGCCGGTAGGCCTGCTCCGCTTCCGCCAGGCGGCCAAGTTCCTTGAGCGCGTTGCCCAGGTTGTTGTGCGCCTCGGCACACTTGGGCCGCGCCGCCAAAGAGTCGCGATAGGCCGTCTCTGCCGCCGCGAAACGCCGGTCGTCGTACAGCACGATGCCGAGGTTGTAGTGCGCCTCGGCGTAGTCCGGACGCAGCGCGAGCGCCTGACGATAGGCCTGCTCGGCATCCTGTGGCCGTTTCAGCGCGTACAGCACCGCACCGAGGTTGTTGAACGCCTGCGCCTCGTCGGGCTGGATGCGCGTCACGCTGCGAAACAGTTCCTCTGCTTCGGACAGCCGGCCGAGCGCCTTCAGCATGATGCCGAGGTTGTTGTAGGCGTCGATGAACGCGGGCTGCTCCGCGATCGACTGACGCCACCAGGTTTCAGCCGCTTCCGCCTGTTTCAGACCCAGTGCGCAGACTGCTGCGATGTTCAGCGCCTCGATGCGGGCCTCGGCCGCGGCGAGATCCTCGGGGCCAGCATCGCCAGCGTCGACCACGTTGCTACCGGTGTGCGGCTCGGCTTGCAGCTCGGGTTGCAGCTCAGGTTGCAGCAGTGCCAGCGCCTCGGCGAACTTGCCGCCCTGGCAGAGCGACACCGCCGTTTGCAGGCGCTCCTTGCGCTCCAGTTGATCAGCGCCGGAAGGCGCGAGAGTCGAAGCCGAAGTCATCTGGGTCGTCGCTGCGTTTTGCGTGGTGAAAAAGCGGGAAAGCTGGAAAGTGGCAACCTGCCTGTTTCCGGTGTGGGTGAACCAGGTTGGAGCGGCCTGCTTCGACGGCCTGCTTCGAAGGCCGGCTGTCTGCCACCCGCGCGCGGAACGAGCAAGGAAGCCCTGACGATGAAGGTTACGGCAAGGACGCGCGGTGCGATCGGAGGAAATGAGGGGGCTGCGGCGCGTTAATCGGCAAATGGAACGGGCCGGCAGCCACGCCGGCCCATATCCTTACTGAAAGCTCACGGAGCCCGAACCGATACGGTTGACCGTGCGCGTGGCCGGTTTGCCCAGCACCCGCACCTCGCCCGACCCCACCACGTTGACAGTGGCGGCATCTGCCGCATACCCGTTCACCTCGCCCGAACCCTGGACGTTGGCGACCAGCTTGCCGGCGTGAATGGCATGGGTATCAATGCTTCCCGAACCCGCCACCGAGGCGCTGATTTGCTGCACCTGGCCGCCTGCTTCGATGGAACCTGAGCCGCTCACGGCGAGCGCCAGCGAACGGCCCGCCAGACCTGCCGCGTGCAGGGATCCCGAGCCCGCCACGCCGGCGCCTTCCAGCGCCGGGGCTGCCATCACGACCTTGACCGGGCCGCTTACGTTTTCGATACCCTTGATCTCGACGGTCAGCACGCCATCTTTCACGGTGGTCGTGACGTGCGGCAAGACATCCGCGGGCGCAGAGACCGTGACCGAGGTGGTCGGGCTGATCGAGAAGGAGCCCTCAACCGAGCCATTCAAACGCACACTCGAAAACGCTCCTGTCTGTCGCGCTTCGGTTTTGATGCCGGCATCTGCGCCGCTTTGTGCCATCGCCACACTGGCGATCAAACTGCACACGAGCGCAGCAGCCAGGCGAACCTTCCGTACTTGCATGTCTACCTCTCCTGTTTATCACGGCTCGTGGCCGGGCTGGCACTGTCGTCGCCGCCCCGCACGCGAGCCTCGAGCACATCTGTCTGTTCGATTACTTCGTTATCCTTCTCAAGCAGAGGCGAGACGCTGTTGTTCAGACTGGCCGCCAACGCCTTGCAATAACGAACCTCAGTCAACGGTACACCACCTGCCACGATGTCCTTGCTCGCTTGATCCCGTACGAAGCCCGCGCGTTCGTAAAACGCAATGGCACGCTGGTTCGCCGCGAGGACCCACAGCACGACATGCTCATACCCTGCCTGCTGCAACTGCGCGCACGCCGCCACGCGCAACGCATGCCCCACGCCGTGTCGCCAGTAAGCCGGCGACACGTAGAGCGCTTCCACTTCCGACCAGCGGCTGTCTTTGTCGGCGTCCCTGCATGCGCCAAATGCAACCCAGCCCGCGAGCACACCATCAACGGATGCGAGCAGCACGCGCAGTTTGCCTGCCGTCAGCGCCGACTGCCAGTTCCTCGTGCGCGCCGCCACCGACAAGTCCTCCAGGAACCCCGCCGGCATGATGCCTTGATACGCTGCCTGCCACGACGCCACATGAACGGTTGCGATGTTCTGCGCGTCGCCCACTGTCGCCTCGCGAATGTCCATCTGCATATAGACCGCTCCTCATAAGGCATGCCTGCATAAAGATAGTCGCGTTGTGTAATCCGCAATGCGCTCTCGCGATGAAGCAATGGCGGACAAATTGCAATGTGGACTCGACGCAATATCAAGCGGCAACCAGAAAGCCGATTTAAACCACAACGTAAGCGGCTTTAAACAGCGATTATCTAAAGCCAATTCGCGGCGAAGATAATACGGCAGAAATTAATCCTTGCGCCAGTGTGCGTGACTTATAAGAGCGCGCGTCGCACTGAAGCACTCTCCGCGCAGCGATCACGCGCGGCAGCTCGCGATGACAGCGGCATCGTCGTCAAAGGAACGTAATCTGGAGATTGCACAGCGTGCGTGGATTGCATCGACCAGCGAACCACATGCGGACCAATGCAAACCACATGAGTCAGCACTCATCGAACGCACACCGCACGCAAATGTAGCGTGATTGAATCGTGCACGAAGCAACATATGTAGCAGCGATCAAACCAACGAAGCGACGAATGCAGCAGTGCGCGCATGCACACACATACGGCGAGCCGCACCTCACGTCACATCACGCGCAACACGTTCCATTCAATGCAGATCCGCACGCACGCGCGCCTCGTAGCTTTCCTCAATCTGCTCGGCATGGTGAACGATATTGTCGACGAAGCGCTGCGTGGCCGGGTCCTTGATGAAGCTCGCGGCGGAACTCGCGACGAGAATCGCGGAACTCTCCTGCGGCTTCGCGATCACGAAGCCCTGCACGTAGTCGACGCCAATCTCCTTCAACGCGCTGAGCGTTTCGGCGTCTTCCACCCACTCGGCGATGCTGCGCATGCCGAGGTTGCGTGCCAGCGCGACGATCGCTTCGACGATGGCGGTGTCGGCCGGATGCGCACACATCGTGCGAATGAATTCGCCGTCGATCTTCAGCGCATCGGCCGACAGATCCTTCAAGTATTTAAACGACGTATAACCGGCGCCGAAGTCGTCGAGCGCGATTTTTCCGCCCATGTCATGCACGCGCGAAATGAAGCGCTGGGTGTTCTCCAGATCGTGCAACGCGACGCTTTCCGTGATCTCGAGGCACAGGTACCGAATGATGGCGCGATGCCGCGCAAACAGCGCGAAGATGTCCTCCATGAACTGCTCGTCGTTGAGCGACCCACCGCTCAGGTTCACGCAGATGAAGCGCGTCTTCGGCAACGCAGCCCGATTCGCTTCGAGCCATTCGAGCACGGAGGTGAGCACCCAGCGGTCGATGGCCGCGATATTGCCGGATTCCTCCGCAGCCACGATCACCTTGCCGGCGGGTAGCGTCGAGCCATCGGGCGCGCGCCAGCGCAGCAGCACTTCGAAGTCGAGCGAGCCGGTAGGCGCCGCCAGCGACATGATGGGCTGCATGACCAGGAAGAGCCCCGACGGCAGACGATTCTGGCCGAGCGTTTCGACCAGCATCAGTTCCTTGGCGCGCTCCTCGAAGGCAGCCGCGCCCTTGCGATACGTGACGAGGTGGCCGTGTGCGACGTTCTTCGCCTCACGGCACGCGCCATCGGCATTAGAGAGCGCATCCTGCACGCGCACGCCGGTCGAGCATTCCACCAGACCAATGGACGCCTTCACCTGGAACGCGCAATTGCCCACCTGATAAGGCGCGGCGCTCAGCAAGGTGACGAGTTCTCGGCACTGCTCGATGGCATCGTCGATCGTCGTGTTGCTCATCACGCAGATGAATTCGTCGCCGCCAATCCGCCCCACGGCATGCTCGGGCCGCACCAGCGTGCGGGTGCGCGCGGCCACCTGTTTGAGTACTTCGTCGCCGGCACGGTGGCCGAACAGGTCGTTGACGAGCTTGAAACGGTCGAGGTCGATATACGCCAGCGCCCAGGGCGTGACCTCTTCGCTTTGCGCGGCGATCGCGAGTTCGACGCCGCGGCGGTTCAGCGAACCGGTCATCGGGTCGTGTTCGGCGAGGAACTGCAGCCGTTCGATCGCTTTCGAACGCTCGGTCACATCCTGCAGCGACCCTTCGATCCAGCCGTTCGAGCGGGTTGCCTTGAGCGAATAGCGCCGCTCTTCGGTGCCGAAATCGCTCGAGCCGCCCACTTCGAGTTCGCCCTCGCTGCCCTTCTCGGCCAGCGCCTGCAGCGAACCCCACGCGCCCGGCTCGAAATAATCTTTCCAGTGACGCTCCTTGTACTCGGCCTTGCGCAGATCGAGCATCGCGCGCAACGCCGGATTGGCACGCACGAAATGGCCGCCTTCATCCAGCGTGAAGAGGCCGATGGGCGTGACGTCGTAGGTATTGCGCAGTTCGGTCTGCATGCGGCGGCGGCGCTCGCGTTCCGCGCGCATCTGCTCGGCAATGGCAAACGCCGCCATCATGCTCGACGAGAGCGCCGTAATCACCGGATTGACGCCGCCAAACAGCAGCTTGATGCCGAACGCGGCGCCCAGCACCTCGGAGAAGGTGGCGAACAGCACCACCGCCATCGACGCCACGTACCACAGCACGGTGCGCGAACGGGTCAGCCAGACGAGCCGCGCCAGCAGGAAAATCAGCACCACCATGCCGATGCTGGAGAGCGTCCACAGCACGGGGATGAACTGCGCGTACGGCAGCACGACGGAGGCCACCGCGAGCAGCAGGCCGTCGTACTGCACCACCCGCAGCATCCAGCGGTAGCCCGCCACCTTGAGTTCGCGCCGGAATAGTTGCGAAAACAGCGCCACGGTCACGAGGTAATACGCGGCGAAGGTGACCTGACGCAGCACCTGCATGGTTTCCGGCGGAATCACCCGGCCGGTCCATTCCATGTCCCAGCCCATTGCGTTGGCGCACAACCGCAGGTTGCCCACCAGCCATGCCGCGAAGATCACGTACGTCCATTCACGGTTGATGATCGCGGTCACGAACACGAACACAGCCAGCGTCAGCAGGCCGCCGGCGATCAGCGCCGAGCTTTCCTGGAAGTCGAGAATGGAGGTTTCGAGCGAGGAATAGCTCCATGCCAGCGCATTCAGGTACGCCGGACCGGAGAAGGTGCCGCGGCACAGGATCGGCCCCTGGCTCGCTGGCTTTTCCACCCGCAGTGCAAAGCCAGCCTTGACCGCGCGCAGCTTGCCGCTCGTCGTGTAGCGGTCAGCGGCGCCGAGCGGCGCCAGGGTCGCCGCATCCCAGCATGCCAGCGTCTGCGCGTGCCGTGACGGAAACTCGATGAGCGTGGGTTTTCCCGGATTCATGTCCGGCACGTTGAACGTGAACCAGAACGGGGATTCGGAGAGGCGGGTGCTGTAGCGGCGGGTGGTGGGCGCCGCGCGCGCGGCGTTGAGCGCGGCCAGCGCATCGGCCGGCGTCAGCGCCGCGTCGTGGTCGGGCACCACGTGCAGATCCAGCGTGACCGAACCGTTCGACTGAAACTGATGCGGAGCCCATAGCAGCGCGACGACCGTCGCCGCCGCGATAACCGCCGGCACGACATAGACGGAGAATGCGTACAGTAGCCAGTCGATAAACGACCCCGCGCGCATATACTTCGACCGCGAAAAGAACGTCGCCGGCTGCATACCTGGAATTCCCCATTTGCGGCAAACCCTGTACGCGCGACGACCGGGTCCGGGAACCCGGTCACCGTCACGCTAGATCACGTGGCCTGCCAGACGGCCGAACTGCTGCGTTGCCAGACGGCCGACCTGTTTTGTTTTACCTGCCATGTTCAAAATCAACGACTTCCGGGCATCCTACCGTTTCCCGCTGAAAAGATAAATCTACGGGTCGCAAATCGATGTCAGGATGCTGCGTTTGGAACACAAACTTAAACAGCGGGTGGTTCACCGCCGCCCAACGCTCGCGCGCCACCGCCACGGGCTTGGCCATCACCCGGTGCGGCATGCCGCCGACGTGCGACATGGGCAGGAACTCATTCTTGCCAAAAACATCGCCGAACAGCATGGCTTCATACTCACGATCCAGCGGTGAACGAGCGGTAATCACCATCCAGTCGATACTCTGCTGCCCGCAATACATGAACAGCGCCTTGCACAGGGCAATCTTGACCATCCGGCCGATCATTCCCCCCGATACACCCAGCCGCGTGGCCTCCGCCATCCGGGTGCCGAGCAGCCAGTCCGGCAACTGCACCGATTGCTCCACGGCCAGCGGCGCATACCGGTTGGTCTGAATCCGCATGGTGCCGAGCGGACCGCCGTCGAGCTTCGACTCCGCCAGCAGCACCACCGTCCCCGGTTCGTGATCGCCCTCCTCCACCGTCATGCTGCTGGCGAATTCCGGCAGATGCCGGCCATAAGCCATCTTGCGCATGATGACAGCTTTTTGTAGGGAATGATCGTCGGACACGATACGAATAGTAAACGGCAGTCTTTCCGTATTCTGAAGCGAAAGCGTGTCCTGGACTGCGGGATTTGCGCCGTGTTCGTTATGAAATTCGGAAATCAGGACTGAAGGATTAAGACGATCCATTATGTAACCCCATTTGAGCGATGAGAAAAGAAAAGGAAATCGCCGCACCGGGCACGTTTCTACTCCGTGCAACAGCACGACTAATCAAGGCTCTCACGAACTGAAATGGCCGGGTGAGCGTTACCCAATCTTTCCAGGCAAATAGCATGTAAAACATCGCATAAAGAGCCTGAAAGACCGGTATAAGCCCATTGCCGAGTGGATCCGTTTAAGCGGGATGGTTGCGCATGCACTAAACTTGCCGACCCGCTCCAGCACGCGTAGCACCCCAACCTTTGGTTCGCCCTCCCTACGATGAAGCCACCCACCCCCGACGCCCCCGCTGCTGATCTCGCTACTGACTCTTCACCCGCACCAGGGGAGCCGCCTTCAGACGGGCAGCCGCGTCGCAGCGTCGCGCGCAGCAGGCCGTTCCAGCGCTTCTGGTGCACGCGGGTGCTTTCTTCGCTGTCCTTTCAGATGCTGGCCGTGGCGATGGGCTGGCACATCTACGCGTTGACGCACAGCGCCTACGCGCTCGGCCTGCTCGGGCTCGCGCAATTTTTGCCGATGTTCACGCTCACGCTGATCGTCGGGCACGTCGCCGACCGCTACGACCGCCGCCGCATCGCCGCCGTCTGTCAAAGCATCGAAGCCGTTGCTGCATTGATGTTTCTGGTGGGTACCTTTGCGGGCTGGCTGAGCGCGCCCGTGATCTATGCGCTGGCCGTTTGCGTGGGCGCGGCGCGCGCCTTCGAATCGCCTGCCGTGTCGTCACTGCTGCCAGGCGTGGTGCCGCGCGGGCAGCTGCCGCAGGCTACGGCGTGGGCCACCTCCGCCGGACAGACTGCACAGATCGTAGGACCCGCTCTGGGCGGCCTGCTGTATGGCGTCGGGCCGTCCATCGCGTACCTTGTATGCATGGTGGCATTCGCGTCGGCGGCGGCACTCGTGTGGGGCGTGCCGTTGCAGGCAAGGCCTGTCACGCGCGCGCCCATGACGCTCGAATCCATCTTCTCGGGCATCGGCTTTATCCGCCGGCAGCCGGTGATTCTGGGCGCCCTCTCCCTCGATCTGTTCGCGGTCCTGTTTGGCGGGGCCACTGCCCTGTTGCCGGTGTTCGCCCGCGACATCCTGCATGCGGGGCCGCTTGCGCTCGGCATGCTGCGTTCGGCCTCGGCCGTCGGCGCGCTGGCCGGCACCATCTGGTTTGCGCACTTCCCGTTGCGCAGCCGGCCGGGCACCGCCATGTTCGGCGGCGTCATCGTGTTTGGCGTTGCCACCATCGTGTTCGGGCTGTCGCACAACGTCGTCGTGTCGCTGCTGGCGCTGGCCACCCTGGGTGCTGCGGACGTGATCAGCGTCGTCGTGCGCATGTCGCTCGTGCAATTGCGCACGTCTAACGAGATGCTGGGACGCGTGAGCGCGGTGAACGCGCTATTCATTGGTTCTTCGAACCAGTTGGGGGAATTCGAATCGGGCCTGACGGCCGGATGGTGGGGTGCGCAGCCTGCCGTGCTGGTGGGCGGCGTCGCGACGATCGGCGTCGCGTTGTTGTGGATGAAACTGTTTCCCGAGTTGCGGCAGGTGCGCTCATTGGGACATGAAACTGGGACATGAAAAGTAAGCGGCAATGGTTCGGCGTAGCGGAATAGGCCGGCAATCGTTCAGTGCCGACGCAACATGTTCAGCAACACAGAATAATTTTTACCGGCCACTGCGACATCGTCTCTCGAGGGCCGGACAAAACGACCTGGAGCGCTGTTTGCTCATCCGTAGACGCGATTGATGCGATGGCCCCGGCGCGCAGCGCGGGAGCGTCATTCAGGAAACCCTGGTGACAAAGTGGACTCTGGGTGCGAATTGCACCTTTCCCGAGGCAACCTGTCCAACTTATGCATTGATCCAGAACTGCCTCAAACACGGAGGAGACATGCAAACCGCCAATCACCCGCACCATTTTCATCTCGAGTTGCGTCACGCCACGGTTCCGACTTACGTGACCAGCTACCTGTTCCCGATCCTGCTGCTTGCCTATGAAGCCTGGCGAGTCGGTCACTGGATCTTCGACTACGGGATGAACTTCGAGAACTTCCGCTACATGGGCTACGAGTTCCTGCTCATGCTGGTGTTCGTCGGACTGCAGATTTTCGTGGAGATCGTGTTCCTCGCCTGTGCGGCGGTGACGCGCCATCCCGACCTCGAACATCGGGTCGCGAATGTGCTGGCGGGGATTGCCTGCTCTTTCGTGGTGATTGGTTTCGACCTCGCGTTGCAATACGCGCTGTAAGCGCGACGTCGAAGGTAGGACCCGAAGCGGCGAGGCCGCAGGCTCTTTCGAGCCTGCGGCCTCGCTTGATTTACCCGCTTGATGCACCGTTAGCGGACATTCATCGCCAACGTTCAGAGAACTTGCCGTTCAGCTCTTGCGTTGCAGCGCGAACAGCGTGCCCGCCAGCAGGATGAACGCGCCGATAATCACCTTCTGCCACGTGCTCGGCACGCCAACCAGAATCAGCACGTTGTTGATCAGCGTGACCAGCACCACGCCCAGCAGCGTGCCTGCCACCGTGCCAGTACCGCCGGTAATGCGCGCCCCGCCCAGAATCACCGCGGCGATCACATCGAGTTCCGAGCCCACCAGGTCGAACGGATTGGCGAGCCGGTTGTTCGATACGTGCAGAATCCCCGCAATCCCCGCCAGCATCCCCGTGTAGCCGAACACGAACAGGTGGATAGCACGCAGGTTGTAGCCAAGCCGCTCCGCAATGGCGAGGCTGCCGCCCATTGCATACACGCCGCGTCCCATCATCGTGCGGTTCAGCAGCCACCACGTCAGCACGGCCGCCGCGAACAGCGCGAGCACCGACACCGGCAGCACCGCGCGCAGGCCGTCGCCGGTCTGATAGAAGAACAGCGGGATGCGGCCGAAGCGGTCCATGCTGTGCGGAATGTTCATGAAGAACGTCGTGCCGATGAAGGTCAGCAGGATGCCGCGATACAGATATTGCGTGCCGATCGTCACGATCAGCGAAGGCGCCTTCAGCCGGTACACCAGCAAGCCGTTGATCAAGCCGAGCACGATGCCGCCCAGCGCGCCGGTGATCAGGATCAGCGCGAACGGTTCGTCGGGCCACCAGGCGAACACCGCCTTGGTGATGCCATACATGGTCAAGGCGCCGATCGCCGTGAACGACACGTCGATGCCGCCGGAGGCCAGCACGACCAGCGTGCCGAGCGCGAACAGCGACACCGTGGTGGCCGAGTGCAGCATGTCGAACAGCGTCGCCGACTGGAAGAAGCGCGGGTTCAGCGCGCCCACGATCACGCACATCACGACGATCAGGCCCACCGTGAACCACTCGGGGTGGCGCGCGAGCTTGCCCCGCAAGCTGGGCGGTTTGACCTGCGGTGCAACTTCGATGACGGTGGGGGTGGTCATGGTCTGGTTCAAGCGCGGGTTCATGCGTGTACGTCCTCTACGCCGCTTCCGACAGCAGCGCGTGATAAAGGTCGGCTTCGTGCAGGTTGCCGGCCTGGTATTCGTTTGCAACGCGGCCCTTCTTCATCATCAGGATCCGGTCGCAGTTCTGCAGCAGTTCGGGCAGATCGTCGCTGATCAGGATGATGCCGATGCCCCGTTGCGACAGGCCCTGCATGATGCGATAGATGATGTCTTTCGAGCCCACGTCCACACCGACTGTCGGACCATGCAGGATCAGCACGCGCGGATCGATGGCGAGCCAGCGGCCGATCAGCACGCGCTGCTGGTTGCCGCCGGAAAGCGACTGCACGGGTTTGTCGACATCGGGCGTCGCGATCTGCAGTTCCTTGACGGTATTCACCGCCAGCGTCTGTGCGCGGTCGCGGTCGATCTGGCCAAAGCGGTCGCGCAGGCTCGAGATCATCGCCGTGATGACGTTGTCGCGAATCGGCTTGTCCAGAAAGAGCCCTTCGTTCAGGCGGTCTTCCGGCACGTAACCAATTCGGTGATCTTTTGCATCCGAAGGCGTGCGCAACGTAATGCGCTTGCCGTCCAGCACGATCTCGCCATGCTGCGCGGGCGCGACACCTGCCAGCGCGCGCGCCAGCTCGTTACGTCCTGAATCCAGCAAGCCCGTTACGCCGAGAATCTCGCCGCGATGCAGCGCGAACGACACGTCCGCAAACTGCCCAGTGCGCGTGAGGCCGCTCACGTTCAGCACGACTTCCTCGCCGTAGCCGCTTTCGCGATACCGTTCGTTCGAGAGTTGCCGGCCGGTCATCAGTTCGCTGATCTGGGCCTTGGTGTAATCGGTGATCGGGCCTTGCGCCATCTTCTGGCCGTCGCGCAGCACGATCACTTCGCCGCCAATCGCATAGCACTCGTCCAGCTTGTGGCTGACGAACAGCACCGTCACGCCCTGCGCGCGCAGATTGCCGAGCACCGCGATCAGGTTGTCCACTTCTTTCTGTGTGAGCGAGGTGGTGGGTTCGTCCATGATGACAAACTTCGCCTCGCTCGCAATGCCGCGTGCAATCGCCACCAGTTGACGCGTGGCGAGCGGCAGTTCTTCGATGAGCGTGCTTTGAAACTCCGCGTCGCCGGGCAGACCCACCGCCGCCAGTGCGCGGGCTGCCGTTTGCGCCAGCGCGCGGCGGTCGAAGGTGCGCGCAAGGCGTCCCTGATTGCCCGCCAGCTCCGAGGTCAGCGCGACGTTTTCCGCGACGCTCATGTTCGGCAGCAGCGACAGATCCTGATACACGGTCTCGATGCCCGCCTCGAGCGATTCGAGCGCCGAGAGACGCGCGTGCGACACACCGTCGATAATCAGTTCGCCTTCATCCGGCGGCTGCGCGCCGGAGATAATCTTGATCAACGTGCTCTTGCCGCAGCCGTTTTCGCCGAGCAGGTGATAGATCTGCCCGCGCTGAAACGACAGGCTCACGCCACGCAACGCATGCACGCCGGTGAAACGCTTGTGCACGCCAACCACTTGCAGGAACGGCACGGAAGCAGCGTCTGAATTCATAGTCCAATCGCAACCTGATAAAAGTGTGTCCCCTCGTGCAACGCCAGGCGCCGCGCGAGGGGACGTCTACTACTTAGAACGAGTAGTTCTTGTAGTTCGACTTGTCGACATCCACCCAGCCCTGGCCGCGCACGATGATGCCCTTGCCCGGACCCTTGCTCACGGTGACCTTCTCGTAGCCCGGCAGGCCGAGGTTGTCGCCGTCATGCACGGTCTTGCCCTGGATCAGCATCAGCGCGATCTTGTTCATCGCGATGCCAGCGAGCTTCGGATCCCAGAACGAAATGCCGTTGATAGCACCGCTTTCGAGGAACTTGCCCGCTTCACCCGGCAGACCCGTGCCGTACACGCAGATCTTGCCTTGCAGGCCGGCTTCTTCAACCGCGCGCCCAATGCCGATCACGTCGAGCGACGACGAACCCTGGAAGCCCTTCAGGTCCGGATGCTTGCGCAGCACTTCCTTGGCGACTTCATAGGCACGTTCGCCGTCGTTGTTGGTTTCGAGCTTCGGCTCGACCAGATCCATCTTCGGATACTTGGCCTTCGCGTTGCCGATCCCGCCATCGGCCCACTGCACCTGCGAGCGGCTGCCGAGCGAGCCCACCAGCACGGCCCACTTGCCTTCGTCGTGCATGCACGAAGCCAGATGCTGGTTCAGGTTCGCACCGTAGGCGGTGTTGTCGAACGCTTCGACGTCGACCATCGTGTTCTTCTCGTTGTCCGCTTCATGCGTGACCACCTTGATGCCGCGGTCCATCGCCTTCTTCAGCGCGGGTTCGAGCGTAGGCGGATCGTACGGCACCACGGCCAGCGCATCGACCTTCTTGGCGATCAGGTCTTCGATGATCTTCAACTGCTGCGCGGCATCGGCCTGGCCCGGTCCGGTCTGATAGGCCGTCACGCCCGCGTTGTCCTTGGCGAACTGCTTCACGCCTTCGTCCATGCGGTTGAACCAGTTGATGCCGGTCACCTTCACCACCGTGACGATCGTCACGTTGTTCGCTGCATGGGCCGCGGCCATCACGCCCACCGTGAGAACGCCTGCTGCAAGCGCGGCGGTCAATCGATTCAGTTTCATGCCAAGTCTCCTTTTTTCTTTCGATGTCGCCCTGCTTCACGGTTGCGGACATCCAGGGCCCCACGTCCGCTACGTACCAAACCTGCCTGTGTGAGATTTCCTCGCTGACCCTAACGTTTCACGGCCGAATCGACGCGCGGCTTGAAGCCGAAGATCGCGCTGATACGCTCGCCGCCTGCAAACGCCAGCGACAGCAACAGCAAAAAGCCAAACGCGCAGTCGCCAAAAAACTGCGACACGCCCATCAGATTGAACAGACTCGCGAGAAATTGCAGCACCGTTGCTGCGAAAAACACCGAGATGATGCGGCCACGGCCACCGGCCGGATTGACGCCGCCCATCACCGCAATCAGGATCGCGATCAGCAGATACGAGTTACCGTAGTCCCATTTCGCGCTGGACGTATGCGTGGCGCTGATGAGACCAGCGAGCGAAGCGAGCACGCCGCACATCGTGTACGTGACGATCAGCATGCGGGCGCGCGGAATGCCGGCGTAAAACGCGGCCTTCGGATTGGTGCCCATCAGATACAGACGCATGCCGAACGGACTGCGTTTGAGGAGCCACCCGAGCACGACAATGGCGGCAATGAACACGACGAAGGAAATGGGAATCTGCAGCCAGGTGCCGTTGCCGATATCCGAAAGCTGATCGACGTATTCCACCGGCACCGAAGCGCCGTTGCTCAGCACCACCGCGATACCGGTGAACAGCAACTGCGTGCCGAGCGTACAGAGAATCGGCGTGAGCCGCAGCTTGGCGATGACCACGCCGTTCAGCAGGCCACCGAGCAGGCCCATCACCACGACGATCACGCAGAAGAGCGCGGTGTAGGCGAGCGGCGATGCGTCGGCGCTGATGAGCTTGGGCATCAGCAGCGCGGCGACCATGCCCGACAGATTGGCGAGGCCGACGCCGGACAGGTCGATACCGCCATTGCCCGAGATCATCGACAGCATGATGCCGAGCGCGAGCAGCCCCAGTTCGGGCAACTGGCTGCCCATCGACTGCAGGTTGTCGATATCCACGAACTGGCCGTGCGACAGCCAGGTCGCCACCAGCACGACCAGCACGTTGACGATCAGCAGGAAGTTGAGCTGCCGGTCGCCAAACATTTTTCCAGGAGCAAACGAAGACTTCATGGTAAGGACGAACTCCTTATTGCACCGCTTGATACGCTGTGACTAATTAGCCGGCTATCTGGCTGACACTGGTTGACCCGCCTGCCGCAACACTTCGTTCACTTCGGCGAGGGTCGGCATGGAGGGCGCCGTGCCCGGACGCGTCACGGAGATGCCCGCCAGCGCGCAACCGAAGCGCATGGCGTCCACTGGATCGGCGCCGCGTGCGAGCGCGGCCGCGAAGCCACCCGTAAAGCCATCGCCGGCACCCGCCGTTTCCACCACGCGTCCGCACTGGAACGCCGGCACCAGCACCGATTGCGACGCCGAATGCAGCAACGCGCCTGCCTCACCCAGCGTGACGATCACGGTGCCCACGCCTTTGGCGAGCAGCACGTCGGCGGCGCGGCGTGCGTCGTCCACCGACTGGATCGGCACGCCCGTCAGCGTCGTGGCTTCCGTTTCGTTCGGCGTGATGTAGTCGCACAGCGGGAAAATATCGTCTTCGAGCGGCACGGCGGGCGCGGGGTTGAACACCGTCGTCACACCGTGGCGGCGCGCCACTTCGAGGCCACGCCGCGCCGCGGCGAGCGGCTGCTCCAGTTGCGTGACGAAGACTTTCGCGGCGCGGATATCCGCTTCGATCGCATCCACGTCGCCCGCGTTCATGGTGCCCGCTGCGCCCGATGCGACGATGATCGCGTTCTTGCCGTTGGTTTCGTCGACGAAGATATGCGCGGCGCCGGTCGAGACGCCATCCACGGTGGTGGCGCGCGCCGTGATGCCTTCAGCGGCCCAGGTGGAGCGCGCAATCGAGCCAAACGCGTCGTTGCCAATGCGCGTGCAGAACACCACCTTGGCGCCGGCTCGCGCGGCCGCGACAGCCTGATTCGAACCCTTGCCGCCCGGCCCCATTGCGAAGGCCGAACCGGCGATGGTTTCGCCGATCAGCGGCATGCGTTCCGCGCGGAACGTCAGGTCGGTGACATAGATGCCGAGAATCACTACTTGCCCGGCCTGTTGAGACAACGTGCTCATTCGCGGCGCTCCGTGGCAGCGGGGGCGTCTGGCGCAAGCAGCACACCCTTCGTGAAGACAAAGCAGCCGTATCCGCGTTCTTCGCTGGTGGCGATCACGCAGTAGGCTTTTTTCGCGCGCTCATAGAACGCGAACCGTTCGATCGACGCGAACGGCACCTCGCGCCCTTCCGCGGCATTCACTTCTTGCTGCGCTTCGCGCTGCACGGCGGGAATCGTGTTCGGCTCGCCGACCACTTCCATGCGCGAGGCCGGCGACTCGACAAAGCTGTCCAGCGGCAGCACCGACAGCACGGCACGCACGGCGCGTGCAGCGTTCACGTCGAGACGCAGCAGCTTGCCCAGCACCGTGGCACGCGCCACGGAGTCGCCAGGGAAATTCGCATCGCAGATCACGACTTCGTCGCCGTGGCCCATTGCCCGCAGTGCATGCAGTACATCGGCATTCAACAGCGGGTCCAGATTTTTCAGCATGGTGTCTCCTCCATGTTCAATCATTGACGACCGGTCCGCTTCTGGACGATCAGTCTCCGTAAGGAATCCAGATGTTCTTCACCTGCATCGCGTGACGCAGCCACAGCGGGCCTTCGGTCGAACGGTCGAACCAGTCGAACTGGCGCCCATGATCGACGAAGGTGCGCTTCAGATTGCCGACCGACGCGCTTTCCACCAGCTTCGCATCAGCCGCGCTGCCGAAGCACCAGAGCGCGTCCACGTCGTCGTGTTTCGCGAGCGCCGGCAGCAATGCCGCACGCTCGCCGGTGACGATATTCACGACGCCGCCCGGTACGTCCGAAGTTTCGAGTACCTGGTACAGATCCGTTGCCGTCAGCGGGCAAGCCTCGCTCGGCAGCACGACTACACGGTTGCCCATCGCCAGCGCCGGTCCGAGCAACGACACGAGGGACAGCAGCGGCGCTTCATCCGGACAGGCAATGCCGATCACACCGAGCGGTTCGTTCATGGCCAGCGCAACGCCGCGCAGCGGCGGCGTGTGCACGGCGCCATCGAACTTGTCGGCCCACGCGCCGTAGGTGAAGAGGCGCGTAACGGCGGCTTCGACTTCCGCATGCGCGGCAGCTTCCGCGACACCCGTACGCGTCACCAGTTGCCGTGCAAATTCGTCGGCACGTACTGCCAGATTCTCAGCCAGGTAAAACAATACCTGAGCGCGGTTATGCGTGCTGGCCGCGGACCACTTCGCCGCTCCCCGCGCCGCCTCGACCGCATTACGAATGTCCTTGCGATTGCCCGCGCCCACTTCGCCGACCATCTCGCCGGCCGGGTTATACACCGTCAGCGAATTGCCGCCATCGGGACGGGCCTGCTTGCCGCCGATGAAGAGCTTCGCGGTGCGGTCGATCGGGGTGATGTTGGCGAACGCGTCGGCGAACCCCGCATCGCGGTCTGCACCATGATTGCGCGTTGCTGCATCCCTGGGCCGCTCGGTGAGCTTAAGCCAGGCGCGCGGCTTCAGATATTCGTAGATGCCCTCGCGGCCGCCTTCGCGGCCATAACCGGATTCGCGGTAGCCGCCAAAACCGACACCCGCATCGAACAGATTGGTCGCATTGACCCACACGACGCCGCACGCCAGACGCGGTGCGATGTCGAGCGCGCGCCCGATAGTCTCGCTCCACACGCTCGCGGCGAGGCCGTAACGCGTGTTGTTGGCGAGCGCAATTGCTTCGTCAGGGGTACGAAAGCTCATCGTCACCAGCACCGGTCCGAAGATTTCTTCCTGCGCGAGCGTCGAAGCAGGGGCCACGCCCGTGATCAGCGTGGGCGGGTAAAAACAGCCTCGCGTGGGCAGCGACGTGTCGGCACCTTCGGCCTGATACACCGCGCAGCCTTCGATACGCCCCGCTTCCACCAGCGACTGGATACGCTCGAGTTGCACCGGATCGACGATCGCGCCCATATCAATGCTCTTGTCGAGCGACGGGCCCACGCGCAGCGACTCCATGCGGCGCTTGAGCTTTTCGATGAAGCGCGCTTCCACGCCTTCCTGCACCAGCAGACGCGAACCGGCGCAGCACACCTGCCCCTGGTTGAACCAGATGGCGTCCACGACGCCTTCCACAGCGCTGTCCAGATCCGCGTCGTCGAACACGATGAAGGGCGACTTGCCGCCGAGTTCGAGCGTCAGCGATTTGCCGGTGCCCGCGGTAACCGAACGAATCTGCCGGCCCACTTCGGTCGAGCCGGTGAACGCCAGCTTGTTGACGTCGGGATGTTCGACCAGCGCGGCGCCCGTACGGCCATCGCCGGTCACGACATTGATCACACCCGCCGGCAAGCCGGCACGGTGCGCGAGTTCAGCGAACAGCAAGGCAGTGAGCGGCGTGTATTCAGCGGGCTTCAATACGATGCAATTGCCGGTGGCGATGGCCGGGGCGATCTTCCACGCCAGCATCAACAACGGGAAATTCCACGGCACGATCTGACCGACGACGCCAAGCGGCGCGTAATCGGCGAATTCGCTTTCCTGCAATTGCGCCCAACCCGCGTGATGCAGGAAGTGACGCGCCACCAGCGGGATGTCGAGATCACGCGTCTCGCGGATCGGCTTGCCGTTGTCGAGCGCTTCCAGCACCGCGAACAGCCGGCTGTGCCGCTGCACCATGCGCGCCAGTGCGTACAGGTGACGCGCCCGGCCTGCTCCGCCCAGCGCCAGCCAACCCGGCTGGGCCGCGCGTGCGGCGGCGACGGCGGCGTCGATATCCGCCGTGTCACCCTGGGCGACCTGCGCGAGCAGTTCACCCGTAGCGGGTTCGCGCGACTCGAAGTGCTCGCCCGAAGCCGGTTCGCGCCACGCGCCATTGATGAAATGCCCGAAGCGCGCATCGTGCTGCGCCAACCACGCGCGGGCGGGCTGATCGTCCTCCGGTGCGGGACCGTACTCCATCGAAGAAAAATATTCGGCTACGCTCATGGGATCGATCTGCTCAGGCAACGGGGTGACGGTTGAAAGCGGAGTAACGGCCGCTAACGTAATGTTCGAGCTGGCGTTCGATGTCGGCCAACAGGCTCGACGCGCCAATGCGGAACAGTTCGGGTTCGAGCCAGGCGCGGCCCAGCTCTTCTTTCATCAGGATCTGATAGTTCAGCACGGACTTCGCCGTGGACACACCGCCGGCCGGCTTGAAGCCGATCAGGATGCCGGTGCGTTCGTGGTACTCGCGCATCATCCGCACCATGACCAGCGAAACGTCGAGCGTGGCGTTCACGCCTTCCTTGCCGGTGGAGGTCTTGATGAAGTCGGCGCCAGCCATCATGCAGACCATCGACGCACGCGCCACGTTCGAGAGCGTGCGGATATCGCCGGTGGCCAGAATGGCTTTCAGATGCGCCGGACCGCAGGCCGCGCGGAAGTCGCGCACCTCGTCATAGAGCGCCTGCCAGTTGCCGGTCAGCACGTACTCGCGGGTCACGACGATGTCGATTTCCTGCGCGCCGTCAGCCACCGACGCCTCGATTTCCTTGAGCTTCAGCGGATGCGGAATCAGGCCAGCCGGAAAACCGGTGGAGACTGCCGCGACCGGAATGCCGCTGCCTTGCAGCGCATCCACCGCCGCACCTACGAAGCGGTGATACACGCACACCGCGCCCGTGGTGATGGAGTTCGGCGCAATGCCGAGCGCACTCAGGATGTCGGCGCGCACCGGCTGACGCGCTTTGGCACAGAGACGCCGCACGCGGCCCTCGGTGTCGTCGCCGTTCAGCGTGGTGAGGTCGATGCAGGTCACCGCTTTAAGCAGCCATGCTGCCTGGGCGTCTTTCTTGACCGAACGCCGCGTACCGAGCGTTGCGGTTCGTCGCTCGACCGCCGACTGGTTGACACGCAGGCCATCGAGCCACGAGGCGTCGAACGGCACGCCAGGGTTGCGTTCAGGATGAACGGCCACGGAGCGCCGCAGCGCGATGACCGATGAAGATAACGAAGGAGCTTCAGGCATAAGACGTCCGTGACTTTGTGCGTTGCACAACAACGGCTGGTGGTTTATTCGCAACCATCCTACCGCGATTGATAGGATCGTAACAAGTGTCGTTACGATCATTTCCTTATATCGCAGAAGGGTGATAAGTCGGAAACGCTCACCGCTAGGCAAACGTCGCCTTGACCATTGGGATTTTCACTGACGCAATCAGCCTTCGCCAACGGGAAGCGGTGTCACCACACAGGCTGGAAAAAATCTTTCTCCGTCTATGGAATAACAGGTCCCATAACGCTGTTCATGCCGGTATTGCCGCGAATACAAGGCTGCCCTCCATGACACTTCCATCAACGGGACCGCTGTGAGTCACGTCACCATTCAACCCATCTGGGTCCGCATTACGCACTGGATCAACGCGCTCGCCGTCGTGCTCATGGTGATGAGCGGGTGGCAGGTCTATGACGCGTCACCCATCTTTCCGGCCCTGACCTTTGCGCCCGCCATCACGCTGGGCGGCTGGCTGGGCGGCGCACTGCTCTGGCATTTCGCGGTGATGTGGCTGCTGGTTGGCAACTTCCTCGTCTATCTTGCGCTCAATTTCGCCTCAGGGCGCTTTACGCGCAAGCTGCTGCCGCTGACTCCGAAATCGCTCGTGAACGACATCGTGGCCACCGTGCGTGGCAAGCTTTCACATGGCGATCTATCGCATTACAACGCGATTCAGAAACTGGCTTACCTGGTGGTGATCGCCGATATCGTGCTGCTCGTGCTGTCCGGACTTGCCGTCTGGAAGTCGGTGCAGTTTCCGCTGCTGCGCACCTTGATGGGCGGTTACGACAATGCGCGCGTCGTGCATTTCGTAGCCATGAGCGTACTGGTGGCGTTCTTCGTCGTGCATGTGGTGATGGTTGCACTCGTGCCGCGCTCGCTCCTTCTGATGATTCGCGGACGATAGCCATGAGTCTGTTCAAACCCAACCGCAGGCAGGACACGCTGCTGACCGCTCACGCCTCTTCCATCATCAAGGACGCCCAGCGCGAACTGAAAGACCCCGCGCGGCGCCTGCTCGGCAAACGCATTCTTTCGCTCGGCGGCCTCGCGCTGTTGTCCGGTTGCGATCTGAGCAACGACAAGTCGGTGAATACGATGCTGCGCAAGATGTCGTACTTCAACGACGACATGCAGGCGCTGCTGTTCGATCCAAAGCGGATGGCGCCGACATATCCGGAATCGATGATCACGCGGCCGTTTCCGTTCAATGCGTTCTACGACATCGACGAAGTGCCGGAAGTGGATGCCGGCAGCTACCGCCTGCAGGTCAGCGGCCTCGCGCAAGGCAAACGCGTGTGGACGCTCGACGAACTGCGCGCGCTGCCGCAGGAAGACCAGATCACCCGGCACATCTGCATCGAAGGCTGGAGCGCGATCGGCCACTGGGGCGGCGTGCGCTTCTCCGACTTCCTCAAACGCGCCGGCGCCGATACCACCGCGAAGTATGTGTCGCTGCACTGCGCGGACAACTACTGGACCAGCATCGACATGCCCACGGCCCTGCATGCGCAGACACTTTTGACGCTGACCTACGACGGCCAGGTGTTGCCGCCCAAATACGGCTTCCCGATGAAGCTGCGCATGCCCACCAAGCTCGGCTACAAGAATCCGAAGCACATCGTTGCCATTAGCGTGACCAACACGTTTCCCGGTGGCTACTGGGAGAACCAGGGCTACAACTGGTTCGGCGGTTCGTGAGCGCGGTCCTTGAGGGTGGCTTGGTTCGCCATCCTGATTAAATAAAACGTTTCATTGAGTCCTCTCGCAACCGGTTTTCGCGTTCTGTTTTCTGCAGGTTGTTGTTTCGTTTAGCCCTTATTTCATGGAGCATTTATGTCTATTCGCCTGAAACTCGGCGTCACGCTGGCCACGCTCGCCTTCGCCGGCGCCGCGCTCGCGCAGACGCCCGCCGTTAAACCCACGCGTATCCGCGGCGACATCGTCTCGCTGAACGGTGACACGCTCACCGTGCATCGCCGCAGCGGCGACACGGTGACGGTCGACGTCAAATCGACGGTGGGCGTCTCCGCCGTCAAGTCGATCCAGCTCGCAGACATCAAGCCGGGCTCGTTCATCGGCACCGCTGCCACGACCGGCACCGACGGCAAGCTGACCGCCACCGAAGTCGTGGTGTTCCCCGAAAGCGCGCGCGGCACGGGCGAAGGTCACTATGCATGGGATCTCGGCCCGAACAGCTCGATGACCAATGCAAACGTGGACACCGTCGTGCAAGGCACCAGCGGCCGTGATCTGAAGCTGTCGTACAAGGGTGGCAACAACGTCGTGACGGTACCGCCCAACGTGCCCATCGTGACGTTTATCCCGGCGGCCCGCACCGATCTGACCGCAGGCAAGAAGGTGTTCGTGGTGGCCACGCCGGCCGCGCAGGGCAGCTTCGAAGCGCAACGCGTGGTGGTCGAAAAAGACGGCGTCGCGCCGCCGATGTAAGTACGCGGGACTGACGGCTGGATGCTATAGACGTCCGGCAAGGCACGGTACGCGTCTACGCCAGCACCAGCGCAGCCAGCCGATCAGTCCCAGCAATACGAGCCCCGCGCCGCCCAGCACCGGCTCGCGCCATGCGAGCAGCGCGGTAAAGGTGAAGGCACGTGCGCCGGCAAGCAAGGCAAAGCCGGCAATCCCGGTGGACACTGCGTCGAGCGCGGCCAGCAGGCGCGCCAGCCGCATCAGCACCACGCGCGCGGCGGCATGGGGCTCGTTCATGGTGTTCTCCTTCTGCTAAACCTTCTGCTAAAGATCGGGGCTGCGGCCTCACGCGGCGCCAGGGCTCGCATCCAGAAAACCCGTCACTGATTGCAGCCGTCCGTTGCTATCGACCACGCCGAAATCCGAACCCTTGATCACCGAAGTGCCCTCCGGCGTCGTCAGCTCCCACGAAAAACGCAAGCGGTTCGCGAAGCCGTCCACCTCGCTGATGCGGCGAAACGTGTGGCGCGGAAAGCGTTCGTGGACGGCGCGAATCATGGCGTCGATGCCGGCATGGCCATCTCCTGACAGCAGGGGATCGAGATACGCGGCATGCGTGTTCCAGGTTGCGGCAATCAGCTCGCGGCGGCTCACCGCATCCGTTTCATTCCAGGCGGCGAAGTAGCGGTCGATCAAATCGGTATGCGGATTCATCACAGACTCCTTCAATAGCGGGCAGGCGGCCCGAGGCTTGGGAGCGCGCAACGCACGGCAAACAACGGCGTGAGTGGCGGGCTCAGAGTGAAGGTTCGTCGATGTGAAGCCGTGCGTCGATTACGCGGGAGGTAATGGATAAGCAGCGTGCTTTGGCTATGATCCTCAGCATGAGCACACTCTCTCCCTCCGGGGCGCCCGGCTCGTCCGACTCGCCCGCGTCCCCCGCGCCCGCATCAGCAGCGAGCCGCAGCGTTGGCGAACTGCTGCGCGACTGGCGCCAGCGGCGTCGCATGAGCCAGTTACTGCTCGCGACCGAAGCCGACATCTCCACGCGCCATCTGAGCTTTGTCGAATCGGGCCGCGCGCTGCCGAGCCGCGAGATGGTGATGCACCTGGCCGAGCGTCTGGACGTGCCGCTACGGGCACGCAACCTGTTGCTGGTCGCGGCCGGGTATGCGCCGCTCTTTCGCGAGCGGCCCTTGAGCGATCCGCAACTTGCGGCGGCACGCGAGGCAGTGGAACTGGTGCTGAAAGGTCACGAGCCGTATCCGGCTTTGGCGGTGGATCGCCACTGGACCATCGTGGCCGCCAATCGCGCCCTTGCGCCGCTGGTGAGCACGGCGTGCGCCGCGCTGCTTGCGCCGCCCGTCAACGCGTTGCGTTTGAGTCTGCATCCCGACGGCATGGCGTCGTCCATCCTCAACTGGCACGCGTGGCGCGCGCATGTGCTGGCGCGGCTGCAAAGGCAGATCGAGGTCAGCGCCGACGATACCCTCGCCTCCCTGCGTGACGAACTCGCCGCCTACCCGGCGCCACCCGCCGCGCCACCCGCCGTGCCGACCGGGCAGGAAGACGGCCACAGCGCCTCGAATCAGATCGCCGTGCCGCTGCGTCTGCGCACGCCATTGGGCGAGTTGTCGTTCTTCAGCACGACCACCGTGTTCGGTACGCCGGTGGATGTCACGCTATCGGAACTGGCCATCGAAGCCTTCTTCCCGGCCGATCCGCAAACCGCGGCGGCGTTACGGGCTTACGCGGAAACGTCCGCGGGTTAAGCCATCCAGCGCGCGGACGCCGCGCAAGCAGCGCCCCGCCACTCCTCCCACAACGGCCATCCGGTGTGCGGTTGTCAAATCGTTTCCGGAGTCAGCCGGCATGTGTCAGGCAGATCGCGCAATTTGTTACGCGCGGCGGGGCGAGACGCCCGGCATGACGGTTACATATCCGGCATCGAGCCCCTCTTTATCATCATTTGTCTGAGTCAACCGTTTCCCGCCTGACCCGTTACAACTGGCAGCAAGTTTGTAACTGCGCTTGCAGCAACTTGTTACAGATAGATGCGGCCCCCAAACCAGGTGAAGAAATCAGTATTTTTTACCCAGTCTTAAAAGGTTTTCCGGCGCGTTTTGTCTTTTTTCTGCTGCATCAGCGTATTCACCTAGAAACACGTGTTTCTTCAGCCCATTTCTGGATCCCCCACCCCGCAAGGGATTGCGGCTATTGGCCGGGACCGAAAACAGATTCATCCGAACAGGTTTGGGCGTATTACAGTGCCGTGAAAAACTTACCGAAAAATGTTGTATTTTTGTGAGATATTTTTTTGAGATGGTATTGCTTTCCTGAATTCCTGTTCATACAATTGCTTCCAAGGTGTTACGAGATGTAACACCCTGTATCAAGAAGTCAGGACCAGCAGGTAGAAGTGACCGAGCGTCGGAGATTACGAGGCCGGCGAGGGTAAAAGAGCATAACGGCAAAAAAATAGCCGACATTAGCAATTCGGGGCTTCGGAAAACACACAAATGGACCGTAGCAGCGAGACGCGGGAATCGATCCGCGAGATCAATTTGTCTTACATCATGCTCGCACAACGTATGTTGCGCGAGGACAAAGCCATCGGGATGTTCCGGTTGGGCTTGTCGTCGGAACTGGCTGACTTGCTGTCTGGGCTGTCGCTTGCCCAGATCGTGAAGCTGGCCTCTTCCGACCAGCTTCTCTGCTTTTTCCGCTTCAATAGCCACACGATGTTGTCGGCGCTGACGCAGACGTCAAAGCATGCAGAAGTAGCGCCGACGCACGCGGCTATCCTGCTGGCAGGCCAGCCAGCCGAGCAGTTCGCTTAATCGGGGAACGCGATGCTCAAGCGCAGCCTGACTGAAGACGCGCAGGAAGTTTTCCGCGCGATCGCGCTGATCGAACTCGGCGCACGCATGCAGGTCCTCGAAAGCGAATTGACGCTTTCGCGCGACCGCATGATCCGCCTGTATCGCGAAGTAAAGGGTGTCTCGCCACCCAAGGGCATGCTGCCGTTTTCGGCGGACTGGTATATGACGTGGCTGGCCAACATCCACGCCTCGCTGTTCTACAACACGTACCTGTTCCTGAAGAAGGAAGCGCGCTGCTCGCATCTGGACGCCCTCACCAAGGGTTACCGGCTGTATCTGGAGCATTGCCAGCATAGCAACACGGAACCCGTACTGGATCTGACGCGGGCGTGGACGCTGGTGCGCTTCTTCGACGCCGATATCCTGCAACTGACGCCGTGCTGCCGTTGCAGCGGCAAATTCGTCGCGCACAAGCACGATTTGCAGCACAACGTGGTATGTGGCGCCTGCCAGCCGCCGTCGCGCGCCGGCAAGACCAAGAAGGCCGCTGCCGCAGCGCGTCTGGAAGCACAAGAGGCGCAGGAAGCGCTCGACGCCACCCAGATCGCCGAAGCCGCCTGAGCTCGAGCAACAGCTAAATCCGAAGTCTGTCTCCGAAGCCTGTCTGACTGTGTCCGGTCAGCCAGGCTCAGCCCATTCTCAAACCCGCTTCACCCTCACCCGCCCCACACCGTCTGCACCACCAGCCACAGGTTGGCCGCGGTGATCACGACGAACAATCCCCATGAGAGCAGACGCGTCGGCAGTCGATTGACGAATTCGCCCATCAGCGAGCGGTCGTTCGTCATACGGATGAGCGGATACAGCGCAAACGGCAATTGCAGGCTCAACACCACCTGGCTTGCCACCAGCAGTTCGCCCACCGCGTCGTTGCCGAGCGTCCGCACGCCGATCAAGGCCGGGATCAGCGCCAGCGCGCGCGTGATGAAACGACGCTGCCAGCACGGAATCTTGAGGTTCAGAAAGCCGTCCATGATGACCTGGCCGGCCACGGTCCCCGTGAACGTGGAGCTTTGCCCCGACGCCAGCAATGTGATGGCAAACAGCACGGCCGCGAAACCGGTGCCGACGATCGGCGCCAGCAGACGGTAAGCGTCCTCGATTTCGGTGACCTGGTTATGCCCGGTCGCGTTGAAGGCAGCGGAAGCGAGAATCAGGATCGCCGCGTTGATCAGCAGCGCGAGGATCAGCGAGACGATCGTATCGAGGCGCGACAGGTTGATGGCCGAGGCGATACTGCGCACATCGCGCTTCACGGCGCGCGTTTGCACGATGGACGAATGCAGATACAGGTTGTGCGGCATGACGGTCGCGCCGAGGATGCCGATGGCCAGATAGAGCGGCTCTCGCGTGCTGAGGGCCTGCCACGACGGCACGAGCCCCGCCGCCACCGCTGGCCAATGCGGATGCACCAACACCAGTTGCACGACATAGCCGAGGCCAATGGTGGCGATCAGGCCGAGAATGATCGCTTCGAGATCGCGGAAATTCTTGCCCTTCAGCCCGAGCACGATCAGCGTATCGAAAGCGGTGAGAATCACGCCGGTGGTCAGCGAGCATTTGAACAGCAGATGAAACGCCAGCGCACCGCCCAGCACTTCGGCCAGATCGCACGCGACGATCGATATCTCGGCGAGGATCCATTGCACCCACGCCACCGCCGGCGAGTAACGCGCGCGCGACAGTTTCGCGAGATCCTGACCGGTCGCGATACCGAGCCGCATGCTCAGACACTGCAACGCCATCGCCGCGAGGCTCGACAGCACCACCACGAACAGCAGGCTGTAGCCGTAACGCGAACCCGCTTCGATATCCGTGGCCCAGTTGCCCGGGTCCATATAGCCAATGGAAATCAGCAGACCGGGGCCGGCGAATTGCAGGATCTTCTTCCACAGCGGCGCGGTGGGCGGAACCGCGACGGTCCCTTGAACCTCGGACGGACAGAACGGCGCGGTCGCCGTGGTGGGCAGTTTGAAGGGCAAGCCGGTGACCTCTCGAGGTGGACGAAGCGGCGACACCGAAGAGGCGCGCCGCGATCGGCCTCAAGTGTACAAAGAAACTTCCGGCAATGTCCCGGTTAGCGCGTAGCGGCCCACGTCGCGCACGCGGTAGTCGAGAGGATCATGCAGCGTATGCACGCGGGCGTTGCGCCAGAACCGGTCCAGCGCGAGCGGCGCATGAGTGGCACGCGCGCCGCAGGCGTCGAACAGGTTCTCGCTCACTTCCAGCGCCGCGCGATGGGCGAGAATCCTCGCCTCGGAGGTGGCCAGCGCAACCTGCGCGCGTGTTTCGGCGGAAAGCGCGGTGCCCTCGTTCCACGCGCTGTCCAACGCCTGAGCCGCGCGCTCGGCCAAGGCCTCCGCGCTAACCGTCTGCAGACGCATCTCGCCAAAACGCTGGATCAGATAGGGGTCGTCCGTCGCTTTCTCTACGCCAGAACTGATCCACGGCCGGCCGTGCTGTGTCACGTAACCGCGGGCTTCTTCGAGCGCACCCTCGGCAATGCCGACGAACAGGTTCGTCAACACCAGTTGCGACACCAGCGTGCGCAAGGTGGCGTGCGGCGTGGGCGGTGTCTCCGAACGGTGCAGCACTTCGTCCGCGTCGACGCGCACATCCGCAAATGACACACTGCCGCTATCCGTCTGCCGCTGACCAATCGGATTCCAGTCTTCATTGACCGTGATGCCTTCGCGCGTGGTCGGCACCACTGCGAATATCGGCTTGCCGGTTTGCGGATCGTGCGCCGACACCGTCATCATCTGCGAGCCGCGCGTGCCCGAGCAAAAACCCTTCTGACCGTTCAGACGAAAGCCGCCATCGGACGTGGCGGTGGCGATCAAGCGGGTGTCGAGTGGATTCACGGCATTGCCCCACCACCAGCGCTGCTCCACGGTGCCACGTAGATAACGCTCGCGTTGGGCCTGGTTACCCCACACGTCGACGCTCACCACCTGAAGACACTGAAAGCCGAGCAGATGCGCCAGGGCGCTATCCACACGGGCGATTGCGCGAATCGTTTGATAGACCACCGGCCACGGCGTACCCGCGCCGCCAAACTCTCGCGGCACGGCAATCGTCAGCAGACCCGCGTCGGCGATCCACTGCTTTTCCTCGGCAGCGTGCCCGCCGTCGCGATCACGCTGCGCTGCGGTGGCGCGCAACGCGTCGAGCAGACGAGTCAGATCGTCAGGGTGAAGCCCTGATCCAACCGGCGTTTGCGGATTCAAGGAAGCCAGGCGGCCCGGTTCGTTCATGCAATCTCCGATGAGCGACGCTCGTCAGCAACGCTTCATGCTAACCCAACTGCGCTGCACGGGGTGCGGCGCTTCGGGTAAGCGGGTGCGCGTGGGTACGTCTGGTTCAGGGGGAAGTTCCGGCGGCGGGTTCGCACCGGGTAAGGCGCGGATCATCATAGCGGCGCGAGATAGCGCGGTCTACGAAGCGTTTTTTGGAAGGAAAGTGCGCAAAGCGATATGCAGCGCAAAGAGGCGGGATGTGACGACGCCGCTATGGATCACATAGCGGCGTCTTTGAAGAAACGGCTTACTGCTTTGCTACCTGTTGCGGCGCGGGTTTCGGGTCCGCGTTGGAACCCACGGCCGTAGCCGGTGCATCGCCCCAGCCACCGCCCAGCGCACGGATCAGATTGACCGTCGAAACCGCCTGCGTGCCGGTCAAATGGCTCGCCTGTAATTGCGACTGCAACACCTGGCGCTGGCTGTCGATCACATCCAGATAGCTCACCTGCCCTTCCTGATACTGCGTCTGCGACAGATGCGAAGCACGTTGCGAAGCATTCACCGCATCGTTCTGGGCCTGGATCTGGGCATCGAGCAGACGCAGATCGGCGAGGTTGTCCTCCACTTCCTTGAACGCCACCAGCACCTGCTGACGATACTGCGCGACGTCTTCGTCATACTTGCCGCGTGCCTGCGCCAGATTCGCCTTGCGACGTCCACCGTCGAAGAGCGGCAGCGTGAGCGCCGTGCCCGCGAACGGTCCGAGCAGGAAGGTGCGGCTCGACCACATGAAGAGATCGCCCAGCGTCGCCGACTCATACCCGAACGCGCCCGTGATATCGAGCTTCGGGAAGAACGCCGACTTCGCCAGCCCCACGCGCGCGTTGGCCGCCGCCATCGCCCGCTCGGCCGCCGCGATGTCGGGGCGCCGTTCCAGCAGCGTGGACGGCAAACCGGCCGGCACACGCGTCACGACCGGCGCGAGCGGCGTCTCGGGGAACGAGAAATCCGCCGGCGGCTTGCCCAGCAGAATCGCCAGGCTGTGCTCGGAGGCCGCGCGTTGCCGCGCTACCCCTACCGCATCCGCACGCGCGCTCGCCAGTTCGTTGCGGGCCTGCGCCAGATCCAGTTCGCTGATATCGCCTTCGTTGAAGCGTCGCTGGATCAGCTTGAGTGTGTCCTCACGCAGGCTCACGGTCTGGCGGTACAGGTCCTGATCCGTATCGAGTTCGCGCAACTGGAAATAGTTTTGCGCCACGTCCGCCTGCAAGGCGAGTTGCACGGAACGGAACAACGCTTCGCTCTGCTGAGCATCTGCCGTTGCCGCGTTGACGTTCGAACCCACCCGGCCAAACAGATCCGTTTCGTACGACACCGTGCCTTGCGCGCGCCACAACGTCGTGGTTTCCGGCCCGTTGCTTTGCGGCAGGAATTGCGACGCCGACGACAGCGTCTCACGCGTCGGTCCAAAGCCCGCATCCAGCTTCGGGAACCAGTCCGAGCGTGCCGACTGCTGCAGGGCGCGCGATTGCTCGACGCGTGCCGCAGCCGCCTTCAAGTCCTGGTTGGCCGCGGCAGCCTGCTGTTCCAGATCGTTGAGCGCCGGGTCGTTGAAGACCGTCCACCATTGACCACGCAGCGCGTCGTCGGCAGGCTGCGCCGGCTTCCACGTGCCCGCATCCTGCGGCGCGATGGTTGCATCCTTCGTGGGCGCTTCCTTGAAGGCAGCGGGCGTGTCGACGTCGGGACGCTTGTAGGTCGGCTCGACCGAGCACGCCGCGAGCAGCGCCAGCAGCAAACCGCTCGCTGCCACGCGGCCCCACCCGCGTATTGATTCAAACCGTTGCATTGCTTTTCTCCTTAGGCGTCGGTGGCCGGCAGCGCGTAGTGCGGCGAATCTTTCTGCGCCACGTGAATCTTGCCGCCGGCAAGCGTACGCAGCACGACATAGAACACAGGCGTCAGCATCAGCCCGAACAGCGTCACGCCGAGCATGCCGAAGAACACCGCGATACCCATCGCATGACGCATCTCCGAACCCGCGCCGCTCGACAGCACCAGCGGCACCACGCCCATGATGAAAGCGATCGACGTCATCAGGATCGGACGCAGACGCATGCGGCTCGCCTCGATGGCGGCCGACAGCGGCGAGTGTCCGTCGTGTTCGAGTTCGCGGGCGAACTCGACGATCAGGATCGCGTTCTTCGACGCCAGCCCCACCAGCACCATCAAGCCGATCTGCGTGAAGATGTTGTTGTCGCCGTGCGTGAGCCACACACCCGTGAGGGCCGACAGCAGACTCATCGGCACGATCAGGATCACCGCGAGCGGCAAGGTCAGGCTTTCATACAGCGCCGCCAGCACGAGGAACACCAGCAGCACGCTGATCGGGAACACCCACATGCCCGCATTGCCGGCAATGATCTGTTGATACGTGAGGTCGGTCCATTCGAGCTTCACACCACGCGGCAAGGTTTCCGCCGCGACACGTTCCGCTGCGGCCTGTGCCTGACCCGACGAATAACCCGGAGCCGGGCCACCGTTGATGTCCGCAGCCGTGTAGCCGTTGTAGCGCACCACCATTTCCGGACCATAGGTCGGCGTCACCGTCACGAGTGACGACAACGGCACCATGTCACCCGCCGTGTTACGCGTCTTCAGTTGCAGGATGTCGTCCGCGTGTTGACGGAACGGCGCATCGGCCTGCACCCGCACCTGATAGACCCGGCCAAAGCGGTTGAAGTCGTTCACGTACAGCGAGCCCAGATAGATCTGCATGGTGTCGAATACATCCGTCACCGGCACGCCGAGCTGCTTCGCCTTCACACGGTCCAGATCCACGTTCAGTTGCGGCACGTTGATCTGATAGCTGGAGAACGTCGGTCCCAGTTCAGGCGTGGTAGCGGCCTTCTTGATGAACGCCTCCGTAGCCTTGTTCAGCTCGGCGTAACCCAGCGCACCGTGATCCTCCAGCTGCATCTTGAAGCCGCCGAGTGTGCCCAGGCCCAATACTGGCGGCGGTGGGAACACGGCCACGAACGAATCCTTGATCGCGCTGTACTGCTGGTTCAGCGCGCCGGCAATCGCGCCGGCCGAGAGTGCCTTGTCACCACGCTCCTTGAATGGCTTGAGCGTGACGAACACGATGCCCGCGCTCGAACTATTGGTGAAGCCGTTCACCGAGAGACCCGGGAACGCCACCGCGCTTTCCACGCCCGGCTGCTTCAGCGCAATCGCGCTCATGTCGCGAATCACGTTTTCCGTGCGGTCGAGCGAGGCCCCGTTAGGCAACTGCGCAAACGCGATCAGATACTCCTTGTCCTGCGCCGGCACGAAGCCGCCCGGCACCACGTGCGTAATCATGACGGTGGCGCCGAGCAGAATGGCGTAGATAGCCAGCATGCCGCCCTTACGGCGCAGCACGCCCTTGACGCCACGACCATAACCGTTCGAACCGCGCTGAAACACCTTGTTGAAGCCCGTGAAAAAGCGGCCCAGCAGACGGTTCATCACACGCGTGAGGAAGTCCGGCTTCTCGCCGTGACTGCGCAGCAGCATGGCCGAAAGCGCCGGCGACAACGTGAGCGAGTTGAATGCCGAGATCACCGTCGAGATCGCGATGGTCATCGCAAACTGCTTGTAGAACTGACCCGTGAGGCCCGTCATGAAAGCGAGCGGCACGAACACGGCCACCAGCGTGAGCGCAATGGCGATAATCGGCCCGCTCACTTCCTGCATGGCCTTATACGTCGCATCACGCGCACTCAAGCCGCTTTCGATGTTGCGCTCCACGTTCTCCACCACCACGATCGCATCGTCCACCACGATCCCGATGGCCAGCACCATGCCGAACAGCGACAGCGCATTGATAGAGAAGCCAAACGCCAGCAACAGGGAGAACGTGCCGACAATCGACACCGGTACGGCGATCAACGGAATGATCGACGCACGCCACGTTTGCAGGAACACGATCACCACGATCACGACCAGCGCGATGGCTTCGAGCAGCGTGTGAATCACCGCTTCGATACTCGAACGCACGAACTGGGTCGGGTCATAGACGATCTTGTAGTCCACGCCAGCTGGCATGTCCTCTTTCAGTTCCTTCATCTCCTCGCGCACCTGATCGGAAATGGCGAGCGAGTTCGCGCCTGGCGCCTGGTTGATGGCGAGCGCCACCGCCGACTTGTTGTCGAGCAGCGAACGCAGGCCATATTCCGACGCAGCCAGTTCGACGCGTGCGATGTCACGCAGATACGTCACACCACCATCCGGTGCCGTCTTGACGACGATATCGCCGAACTCGCCGGTGGTTTGCAGACGACCGCGCGCATTCACCGACAACTGCAACTGCGTACCCGGCACCGAGGGCGACGAACCAATCTGACCCGCGGCCACCTGAATGTTCTGCTCGCGAATCGCGTTGACGACATCCGTAGCGGTCAGGCCGCGCTGCGCGACTTTTTGCGGATCGAGCCACACGCGCATCGCGTAGTCACCCGAACCCCACAACTGCACTTCACCCACGCCCTGAATCCGTTCCAGCCGGTCCTTGACGTTGAGCACTGCGTAGTTGCGCAGATACGTCATGTCGTACTGGTTGTTCGGCGAGATCAGGTGCACCACCATCGTCAGCGTCGGCGAACTCTTGATGGTCGTCACGCCGAGCCGTTGCACGTCTTCCGGCAAACGCGGCAGCGCCTGGTTCACGCGGTTCTGCACCAGCTGTGTGGCGAGATCCGGATTGGTGCCGAGCTTGAAGGTGACCGTGAGCGTCAGATTGCCGTCGCTATTTGCCTGCGACTGCATATACAGCATGTTTTCCACGCCGTTGATCTGCTCTTCGAGCGGCGAAGCCACGGCTTCGGCGATGACCTTCGGATTGGCGCCCGGATACTGCGCGTGCACCACCACCGACGGCGGCACCACTTCGGGGTACTCGGAGATCGGCAGCTTGAAGAGCGAAATGACGCCCGCGAGCAGGATCAGGACCGATAGCACGCCCGCGAAGATCGGCCGGTCGATGAAGAATCTGGATATGTTCATGAGAGGCTCTTAAATGTGTAGCACCACAGTACAGCGCAAAGCAAGAAGCGATAAAACGCCTACGCTCACGAGCTCTTTTGCGACTTGGCGTGTCCTTGCGTCTCTGCAACCGAAGCGCTGTCCGGATCGGCATTGCCATCCATCGGCACGGCGTGGGCGCGCACGGTTTCGCCCGGACGCACACGTTGCGTACCGTTGACGACGATGCGTTCGCCGCTTTGCAGACCCGACTTGACCACGCGCAGATTGCCCTGCATCGCGCCGAGCTGCACTTCGCGATACGTGACCTGATCGCTCTTGTCGACCACGAACACGAACTTCTTGTCCTGATCCGTGCCAACCGCTGCGTCGTCGATCAGCAGCGCTGCGTGCGGGGCACTGCCGCTCACCTTGATACGGGCGTAGAGGCCTGGAATCAGCGTGCCGTCTGCGTTGTCGAAGCGGGCCCGCACGCGGATCGTGCCGGACGAGGTATCCAGCTGGTTGTCCACCGAATCGATCACACCTGTGCGCGAATAACCCGTCTCATCCGCGAGACCGAGTTGCACCGGCACCTTGTTGCCGTCCTTCTCGCGGCCGATGTACTGCAGGTAGGTTTGTTCATCGGCGTCGAACGATGCGTAGATCGGCGACACGGACACAAGCGTGGTCAGCGGCGGCGCACCGGCCCCCGCCGACACCACGTTACCCACCGTGATCTCCGCGCGCGACATGCGGCCCGACACGGGCGCCACCACCTTCGTGTAGCCCAGATTGATCTGCGCGGTTTCGAGCGCGGCCTGCGCGGCCTTGACGTTGGCGCTCGCGCTGCGCGCAGCGTTCTGCTTTTCGTCGTAGTCGCGTTTGGCGATGGCGTTATCGCCAATCAGGCGTTGCGCGCGCTCCCAGTCGCTTTGCGTATAACCGGCCTGCGCCTGCGCAGCGGCCAGTTGCGCGGCCGCGCGGTCCACTTCCGCCTGATACGGACGCGGATCGATCACGAACAGCGTGTCGCCTTTCTTCACGAGCGCGCCGTCCTTGAAGTTCACCGAGACGATCGTGCCGGACACCTGGGGACGCACCTGCACCTTCTCGACGGCTTCGAGACGGCCCGAGTAGGTCTGCCAGTCAGTGATGGTTTTGTCGATCACCGCAGCCACATCGACTTCCGGCACGATGGTCGGCGCGGCGTGGGCAGGCGAGCTCGCGTCGACGCGGATCGCGCCGAAAGTGCCGAGCCCGGCTATCACGACAACGCTTAGAACAGCTAGCGCCACACGAGGACGCGATACGGACAAGATAGACATGAAGTGACTCCCGGCTGTGTTGGTTATTGATTGAATTAATTGGGGTTCAGCGGTGGGCGCGCGCATCGAAACGCCACTGGAAAAAACGTACGGCTTCCTGCAGCGCGGCCGGATGGTCGGCGAGTTCCGCGTGCGAGACGCTCGGAAAACGCACCACCTGGGTCAGCACACCGGCATCGATCAGATTGCTGGCATATTTCTCGGCCTCCACGTGCAGCACGTCGTTCTGCGCGGTGGCGATCAGCGTGGCCGGCAAACCGGCAAGGCGCATCGATTCGAGCGGCGCCGCGTACGGGTGCATGCGTTGCGAGGCTTTCGGCAGATACGCGCGATAACACGCGGCGCATTCCTTCGCGGTGATGTCGGACCCAAGGCGCGCCTCGTCGCCAAGGCGCGTCAAACTCGGATCCAGCATCGGTCCAAACAGGGCCTGCGCACTGATGCGGACATCGCCGCGATCACGTGCAATAAAGGCGAGGCAGTTCGCCAGTTGACCGCCCGCGTCATGGCCCGCCACCCCGATGTGCTTCGTGTTGCCGCCGAATGCGCGGCCCCGCGTCTGCACCCACAGCGCCGCGCGGTGCGCGTCTTCGGGCGCCGCGGGAAACGGAAACTTCGGTGCGAGCGAGTAACCCACCGACACCACCAGCGCCGGCAGATGCTCGGCGAAATAACGCGCGGCGAAGTCGGCCTCGTCAATGGAGCCGCGCACGTAGCCGCCGCCGTGGAAATACATCAGCACCGGCAGCGCGCTTTTGCCTGCCTGACGGTAGAGACGCAAACCAATCTCCTGCGCGTGCCCCTCGATCGTCACGTCGGTAATATCGAGTGAACGATCGTCATCCACCCGGGCAACGCCAGGCGGCACAAAGGAGTACGGCGGTTTGAATGGATCCATGTCGAACGGCGCAATGCGCATAGAAATCGATGGTGCGAATTGTGGGTTCGGCAGATTCCTAAATAAATGCCTATAATCCGGCAACACAATTCGGTCCGCCCAAACAATCGAATCCGTCCCCCTGGTCAGTGGGCACGCCCGGCGCCACGCGCCGTGCGCTTCGATTCGATCGTTGTTCAATGGATATCGCGGACCGCCAGCCCCTTAATGGAGGTTAGTCATGGACCGTCTACAGGCCATGCAGGTGTTCACACGTGTCGTCGACACCAACAGCTTCACGCGGGCCGCGGAAACGCTCGATCTGCCGCGGGCTTCGGTCACCACCATCATTCAGAATCTGGAGTCGTTTCTCGGCACCCGTCTCATGCATCGCACGACGCGCCGTCTGTCGCTCACGCCGGATGGCGCGGCGTATTACGAGCGTTGCGTGCGCATTCTCGCGGACGTCGAAGAGACCGAAGCGAGCTTCCAGAGCGGCAACAAGAAGCCGCACGGCAAGCTGCGCATCGACATGCCGGGCTCGATTGGTCGCCTGCTGGTGATCCCTTCTCTGTGTGAATTCCACACGCGCTACCCGGATATCGACCTGCAACTCGGTTTGTCCGACCGGCCGGTCGATCTCTTGCAGGAGGGTGTGGACTGCGTGGTGCGGGTGGGCGAATTGCAGGATTCGTCGCTGGTGGCGCGCCGTATCGGCATTTTCGAAGGCGTCACGTGCGCGGCGCCCAGTTATCTGCAGCGCTTCGGCAATCCGCATTCGCTCGAAGATCTCGAGAACCACAAGGCGGTGAATTATTTTTCGAGCCGCACGGGCCGCATCATGGACTGGATGTTCAAGGTGGACGGCAAGGAGGTCGAGGTCAAGATGAAGGGCGTGGTGTCGGTCAACGACGCGGATGCCTACGTGACCTGCGGCCTTGAGGGCTTTGGCCTGATCCAGCCGCCGCTTTTCATGGTGCTGCCGCATCTGCAATCGGGCCAGCTGGTGGAAGTGCTGCCCGAGTTGAAGCCGATGCCCATGCCGATTTCCGCGGTCTATCCGCATAGCCGGCATCTGTCGCCGAAAGTGCGCGTGTTCGTGGACTGGATTGCCGAGCTGTTCGAGCGTTGCCCGCTGTTGAGCGGCCGCTGCACGCTCGACACGCCGTGTTCGAAGCGCACCTTCGAGGAGCGTGAATCGGCGCCGTCGCTCAATACGCCGGTGATGAACGAGTGGGTGGCTTAAAGCGGTAACGCGCGATCAGGGCGCGGGTCAAAACGGTTTAAAGCGCCCTTAAAAACGGCTTGAGAAGCGCGGTTTAGTGGATTCACTCAAGTCAGTTCAGCGCGGACTCCGGCCTTGCACCTGCCCGCCCGATCCGCGCTGAGCCCCGCCCAGCAAGGCAAACGCGCCCCTGCACAGCGATTGTTCCGCTTTCGCGACAATTCATTTCACCATTCGCCGGTTTATCCGCGCGCAGCCCACGTCTACATTTGACCCTGTCGCAGCACCCCACGTGCTGCAAGCAAATTGACAGGAGCACATCATGACCCCATCCGAACTGGATCACTGGAATAGCGATACCCCTGTGTGGACCCCGTTCCGTCACTAAGCGCGAAACGGTTTCCATGTAGTAAGGAGCCTTAAGCATCGGGTCGTACCGATCGTTGTTCAAGGTTTCGGAACACCTTCACGCCACTCGCTCCAGTGGGTCACGATCTGCTGGACGAGTGGATTTCCCGCTCGATAAAGATTGTCGAGCGCGATATCGAAGCCGCCTTGCGCGGCGTAATTCAGCAGATTATCCACACTGGTCTGGCCTTGATACGGCCGGTCGAAATCCGAGCCTGCACGCAATACCGCGACGCGGCTCAAGTCGACCCGATTCGCACTAGCCGCACGCTTCAGCGCTTCATAAGTCGCGTTATCTTCCTGCTGCGTCGTGCAGTAGACGCCCTTGCCGTCGGTAAGGATTTTGGTCCATTCGCGCGCCCGATCCCCGAGTTTCGTACCCGACCACCACGTATCGCCGCCTAGCGTGTCGCACTGGGTCACTTTGGGCGGCTGATTGGCGGGCGCGGAATCGAATTTGGCGCGGGCCGCCTGCGCCTGCGCGTTATCGGCGAGCGTGACGTTGCGCGACAACGCAAAGGCCGCGTCGGCGAGTTGCGGATTCAACTGGAACACTTCCGTACGGTAGTCGAGCGGCGGTTTATCCGTGGGGCTCTTCGTATTGATGCCGAGGTAGCCCGAGTTCCAGTCCGGCGGAATTTCGCGCGCGTCGATTTCCCATTGAATGCCGAAGTCCACCAGATACTTCGCCCACGCAGCGGTGCCGAGCGTGCCTTGCTGCGGGTCGATACCGGCGATTCCCGCCACCATGAAATACGTGTGCCGCAAATCGAAACGCGGCGAGAAACTCAACGCCATCATCGACGCCGCCGCATTGGCGTGCCCCATGCCGGTGGTCATCACGCAGACATCCTGCGCGTTGCAATGCACCTGCGGATAATCCGGCGAGAGGCCCTCCACCGTAATGGCCTGCCACGGGCCAAGGTGATCGAGCCACACCTTCCCTTCTGGTCCGAACATCGAGACGATCATCACCTTGACGTGACGCGTGCGTGGCACGGCTGCATGTCGTGCATTGCCTGGTGTGGCGTTTCCGGCTTCAGCATGGGCCGCCGGCAATAACGAAACACCGGCGAGCATGCCGAGGCTCAACGCCACACTTGCCGCGAGAATACGCTTCTGCATTGCTGGTTTTCCTTTGTTTAAATAAGCACGCGGCGTGAAATCCGCGCCATTTTGAAATATCCTGAACGTGGCAGGCGCTCTCGTGTGAATAGTAGCGCTACGCTTTCCATAATCGCAATTCAGAATTGTGCATCTCTACAGGAGTGAGGCAATGGACTATGTAAAACTGGGTCGTACGGGTCTCGACGTATCGCGTCTTTGTCTGGGTTGCATGACGTATGGCATTCCCGAGCGCGGTAATCATCCGTGGACGCTCGGTGAAAACGAGTCGCGCCCGTTCATCAAGCAGGCGCTCGATCACGGCATCAACTTCTTCGATACCGCCAACGTCTACTCCGATGGCACCAGCGAAGAGATCGTAGGCCGTGCGCTCAAGGACCTCGCCAAGCGCGATGAGATCGTGCTCGCCACCAAGGTGCATGGACGCATGCATGCGGGGCCGAACGGTATGGGCCTGTCGCGCAAGGTCATCATGGCGGAAATCGACGCGAGTCTGAAGCGTCTGGGCACAGACTATGTCGATCTTTACCAGATTCACCGCTGGGACTACACCACGCCCATCGAAGAAACGATGGAGGCGCTCCACGATGTCGTGAAGGCCGGTAAGGCGCGCTACATCGGCGCATCGTCCATGTACGCGTGGCAGTTCTCGAAGGCCCTGCACGTGGCCGAACAGCACGGCTGGACCCGCTTCGTGACGATGCAGAACTACGTCAATCTGCTCTATCGCGAAGAAGAGCGCGAAATGCTGCCGCTGTGCGAAAGCGAAGGCATTGGCGTGATTCCGTGGAGCCCGCTGGCGCGTGGCCGTCTTACGCGTGACTGGAACACCAGTAGCGCCCGTTCGGAAACCGATGAATTCGGCCGCTCGCTGTATGCGAACACCGAAGATACGGATCGCCGCATCGTCGAACGCGTGGGCGAGATTGCCACGGCGCGCGGTGTGCCGCGCGCCCAGGTGGCGCTTGCATGGGTGCTGCAAAAGAGCGCGATCAGCGCGCCGATCATCGGCGCCAGCAAGCCGCATCATCTGGACGATGCGGTTGCAGCGCTCTCACTCAAGCTCAGCGACGAGGAAATCAAACAGCTCGAAGAACTGTATGTGCCGCATGAGGTGACGGGCTTCAAGTAAGCGCTTAACCTCGCGTTGTGTGTCAATGCGCAGACGCGGTCTTTGTTGAGTTGATCACTGAGTTGACCACTAAGTTGACCACTAAGTTGATCACCGAGCCCGCTCGCTGCGCGGCACGTCGGGCTCGAAAAACACCCAGCGAACCTGCGGAAACGTTTCCTGCAGGTTCGCTTCGATCACGTTGATCGCATCGACCATCGCGCGGCCGCTGTCGTATTCGATCATCTCTGCCTGCACCGCCACCACCACCTCGCGTCCCCATTGCAGCGTAATCAGATTGATGATGCTGCGGATTTCGCTGCGGGCCCGCAGATGCGCTTCGATCGCGCCCCGCACTTCCGGTCCCGCCGACTCGCCGACGATCATCGACTTCACTTCGCGCGCCACGAGGCAGGCAATCACCATCAGCAGTAGGCCCACACCAATCGAGCCGAGCGCATCGAAAAGCGGATTGCCCGTGATCATGGTGAGCAGCACCGCGACGAACGCGATGGCGAGGCCCGCGAGTGCCGCGATGTCTTCACCCGCCACCACCAGCAGATCGGATTCGCGCGTTTCGCGAAACCAGCGCCACATCGACTTGTCGGGATGCGTCTTGCGAATCTCGCGGATCGCACCCATCAGCGATAAGGTTTCGAGCACCACCGAAACGCCCAGCACCGCCAGCGCGACGAACGCATAGGTCAGCGGCTCGCGGGCGAACAGACGATGAATGCCCTCGTACACGGAAAACGCCCCGCCGACGAAAAACAGCAGCAGCGCCACCAGCAGCGAATAAAAATTGATCTCGCGCCCTGCTCCCATTGGATGCAACGGGCTAGGCGGTCGGCGCGCCTCGCGCAGACCGAACAGCAGCAGGAGTTGATTGCCGCAGTCGGCGGTAGAGTGAATGGCCTCGGCGAACATCGAACCGGACTGCGTGAACGCCGCTGCAGCGAACTTGCAGATGGCGATCCCGAGGTTGGCAGCGAGGGCGTAGAAGATGGCTTTCGGCGATTCCTCTTTCAATCAGGCCACCTCGACGCGCGGCTTGCCGTCGCTCACGTCACGCATTTCGCCGATCACCGCGACATCATCGAAACCGTCGGCGCGGAAAATGGCCAGCACGTCGTCGACGGCATCCGGTGCGCACGCCACCAGCAAACCGCCGGAAGTCTGCGGATCAGTCAGGAGTGCCTGGGCAACCGCGGGCAGGCCATCGCTCAAGCGAATGCTCTCGCCATACGAGGCCCAGTTACGCCCCGACGCGCCCGTTATCACGCCTGCGGCCGCAAAGGCTTCGACGCCCGCGATCCACGGCAAATCCGCGTAATGCAAATGCGCGCTCAAACCCGCACCGCGCGCCAGTTCCAGCGTATGGCCGAGCAGACCGAAGCCCGTCACGTCCGTCAATGCATGCACGCCTGGCAACGCGGCCAGTTCGGTGCCCGGACGATTTAGTTTGGTGGTGTGCGCAATCATCGCGGCATAGCCCGCGTCGTCCAGCTGATTTTTCTTCAACGCCGCCGACAGCACGCCCACGCCCAGCGGTTTGCCGAGCACCAGTACGTCGCCCGCCTTCGCGGCCGCGTTGCGTTTGACGCGCTGTGGATGCACCACACCGAGTGCCGCGAGTCCGTAGATGGGTTCGACCGAATCAATGGAATGACCGCCCGCCACCGGAATGCCCGCCTGGGTGCACACATCCTCGCCGCCGCGCAGCACGGCCGCAATCACGTCATGCGGCAGCACATTGATGGGCATGCCGACCAGCGCCAGGGCGAGAATCGGTTTGCCGCCCATGGCGTAGACATCCGAGAGTGCATTGGTCGCGGCGATGCGGCCGAAATCATACGGATCGTCGACGATCGGCATGAAGAAGTCGGTCGTGGCCACGATGGCCTGCTCGTCGTTCAGGCGGTAGACCGCCGCGTCGTCAGCCGTTTCGGTGCCCACCAGCAGGTCGGGGAAGGCCGGCAGCGGCACGCTGCGTTTGAGCAGATCGGACAGGACGCCCGGCGCGATCTTGCAGCCGCAGCCGCCACCATGCGAGAGGCTGGTGAGGCGCGGCACAGCGGGATTAAGGACAGCGTGGTCGGTCATGGCGGGACAAAGATGAAAGGTGAAGTGGGAAAGACAATAGCCGTATTATGGGCAATCCGGGCGACATGCGTCCAACCGGCACGCCACCCGTTCATTTTCCACCATCACAACGGGCGTTTTGACGAACGCCCTAACAGCGCTCCAAAGACGCCATTTCCCGCACGATAACCAGCAGCGTGGCCAGGCTCGCACCGCCCGTGGCGCGCAGATCTGCCAGCAAACGCGCGTAGCGCTCCAGCGGCACTGCGCGGCGTGCCTGCCAGGCTTCGACGAGTTCATCGGGCGTGGACGATTCCGTGGCGCCCGCCAGCGCACTGGTCGTCAGCGCACGCTTGAGCCGCGCGAGTTCCGCGAGCGCCGCCGCCCGCGCGAGCATGTCCCAATGCGTGGGCGCTGGCAGCGCGTTGGCGCGCTCGGCAATCCAGCCGTAGTTCAGTTGCGTGCCGAGCGCGAAATACACGCCCGCCACCAGTTCGAGACTGCGGCCACAGGTGGCGGCCACCTCGGCGATATCGAGCAGCGCCGCAGAAATTTCCCCGCTCGCCACCCGCACCGCGAGTTCGCTGTCCACGCCGGCATCCACGAGTACGCGTTGCCGCTCCGAGAGCGCGTCCAGGTCCGCGGCCGGCAGCAGCGTGGGCCATTGCGACGCGAGCCGTTGCGCGGCGTCACGGCAACGCGCCAGCAGACCCGCCACGTCCGTCACGGCACCGGATTGCAATTGCCGCAGGAACCACAGCGCCGAGCGCTCCACCAACCGCGCGACTTCGACGAACATGCGCGCCTGCACGTCGTCGGCCACGCGGTTATCCAGTGCGTCGATGCTGCACCAGACGTCGTCCAGATCGAACACGTCGCGCGCCATGATGCAGGCTCGCACGATCTCGCCTGGCTCTGCGTCCGTCTCCTCCATCAGGCGGTGCACGAATTCAAGGCCGACGCGATTCACGAGCGCATTGGTCAGATACGTGGCGAGAATTTCACGCCGCAGCGGATGACGGTGCATCGGTTCGCTGAAGCGCTCGCGCAGCGGGTTGGGGAAATACTCGATCAACATGCCGCTCACCAGCGGGTCTTCCGGCATGCTGGAGTCCAGCAGCGCGTCGTACAGCCACATCTTGCTGTAGGCGAGCAGCACGGCGCGCTCGGGCGAGGTCAAGCCCTGTTTCGCCGCCAGCCGCTCGGCGATCTCTTCGTCCGTAGGCAGAAATTCGATCACGCGATTCAACCGCCCGGCCCGTTCGAGCCAGCGCATGAAGCGTGTTTCCGCGTCAAACAGTTCGACGCTGTAGCGCCCCGCAATCGACAACGCCTGCGTCTGGTAGTAATTGTCCTGTAGCACCAGCAGGCCCACTTCATCGGTCATCGCGGCCAGTTGTGCGTTACGCTGCTTCTCGGTCATCTCGCCTTCGCTCACCACCAGCCCGAGCAGAATCTTGATGTTTACTTCGTGATCCGAACAATCGACGCCTGCCGAGTTATCAATCGCATCCGTATTGATCCGGCCACCCTTCAACGCAAACTCGATGCGGCCGAGTTGCGTGAGGCCGAGGTTGCCCCCTTCGGCCACGACCTTGCAACGCAAGTCCGCGCCGTTCACGCGCACGGCGTCATTGGCGCGATCGCCCACCTGCAAATGCGTCTCGCGGCTTGCCTTCACATACGTGCCAATGCCGCCGTTGTAGAGCAGGTCCACCGGCGCCTGCAAAATGGCGCGAATCAGTTCATTCGGCGCAAGCGCGGCCACGTTGATACCCAACACCGTTTGCATCGCGGCAGAGACCGGCACCGTCTTGGCAGCGCGCGGAAAAATACCGCCGCCCGCGGATATTACCGAAGGGTCGTAGTCCGCCCAACTGGAGCGTTCGAGCTGGAACAGGCGGGCGCGTTCCGCCAGACTCGCGGCAGGGTCCGGGTTCGGATCGAGGAAGATGTGACGGTGATCGAATGCAGCCACCAGTTTGATATGCGGCGACAGCAGCATGCCGTTGCCGAACACGTCGCCCGACATATCGCCCACGCCTACCACGGTGAAATCCGTGGTCTGGGTATCGACGCCCATCTCGCGGAAATGCCGCTTGACCGACTCCCACGCGCCACGCGCCGTGATTGCCATTTTCTTGTGGTCGTAGCCCACCGAGCCGCCCGATGCAAACGCGTCGTCGAGCCAGAAGCCGTATTCGTGGGAGATGGCGTTGGCGTAGTCGGAGAACGTTGCCGTGCCCTTGTCGGCTGCCACGACCAGATACGGATCATCCGGGTCGTGACGCACCACGTCCGGCGGTGGCACGATTTCGGTGCCGGCGAGGTTGTCGGTCAGATCGAGCAGGCCGCGCAAAAAGGTCTGATAGCAGGCAATGCCTTCGCGCATCCACGCTTCGCGGTCAGTCGGCGGCGGCGGGTTCTTCACCACGAAGCCCCCTTTCGATCCCACCGGCACGATCACCACGTTTTTCACCATCTGCGCTTTCATCAGACCCAGCACTTCCGTGCGGAAGTCTTCGCGCCGGTCCGACCAGCGCAGGCCGCCGCGCGCCACGCGTCCACCGCGCAGATGCACCCCTTCCACGCGCGGCGAATACACCCAGATCTCGAACATCGGCTTGGGTTCCGGCAAGCCCGGCACGTGTGCGGGATTGAACTTGAACGACAGGTAAGGCTTCGGCGCGCCGTGCTCATCGAGCCGGTAGTAGTTGGTGCGCTCGGTTGCCTTGATGGTGCCGAGAAACTGCCGCAGGATACGATCCTCGTCGAGGTTCGGCACCTGGTCGAGCGCGGTATCGATCCATTTCAGCAGCAGTTCGACGCGGGCATCGCGCGAATCGGCCGCTTTGGGATCGAAGCGCGCCACGAAGAGTTCGACCAGCTTGCGCGCAATTGCCGGATTGCCGGTCAGCGCACGCTCGATATACGCGTCGCTAAAGGTGGAGCCCACCTGGCGCAGATACTTGGCATACGCCCGCAGAATCGTCACCTCACGCGCCCCGAGTTGCGCGCGCAACACGAGCCGGTTGAAATCGTCGCTCTCTATTTCGCCGGTCCACACCTGCTGGAAGGCGTCCTCGAAAAGATCCTTCACGCGCTCGATATCGAACTCCGTATCGTCCGCCAGTTCGAGTCCAAAATCGTGCACCCACGCGGGCGTCGCCCCCACTGATTCGATCAGATAAGGCCGCTCTTCATCGACCCGCACGCCGAGATGTTCGAGCATCGGCAAACTGCGCGACAGCGCAATAGGATGATTGGCGCGGTACACCTTAAAGCGAAATGCGCGCGGCCCCGCTTCGATGGGACGATACAGGTTCATCGCGATGCGCTCGCTGCCCTGCAACGGTTCTATCAGTTCGATATCACGCACTGCGGTACGCGCCGGGTAATCATCGCGATAGCCGGCAGGAAACGAATCGGCGTACTGCTGCAACAGGCGGTTGCCCTGCTCTTCGCCAAACGCATCGAGCAGCGCATCGGCCAGATCGTCCTGCCAGCGTCGCGTCACCTGTACGAGCCGCGCTTCGAGTTCGCGCGTGTCCACCTCGGGCATCGCACCCGGTTCGGCATGCACGACGAAATGAATCCGCGCGAGTGTCGACTCGGAGAGGAGCGGCGTGAACTCCACACTCGCACCGTTGAACGCGCCCATCAACAGCTTCGCGATGCGCCGCCGCAAGTCGGTGTTGTACTTGTCGCGCGGCACGAACACCAGACACGACACGAAGCGGTCGAAACGATCGCGCCGCACGAAGAGCCGCGTGCGCTGATGCTCCTGCAAACGCAGCACGCCGAGTGCGATGTCGTAAAGCTGATCTTCTTCGGCCTGAAACAGTTCGTCGCGTGGATAGGTTTCGAGCACTGTCACGAGCGATTTCGCCAGATGCCCCTTCGGCAGGAAACCCGCCCGTCTGACGATGTTCGCGCATTTGCGCCGCACAATCGGAATTTCCGCAGCCGAAACGAAATACGCCGTGGACGTGTAGAGCCCAATGAAACGCCGCTCGCCGATGGTCTTGCCATCCGCGCCGGTGAGCTTGATGCCGACGTAATCCAGATAGCCCGGGCGATGCACGGTGGCGCGTGAATTCGCTTTGGTCAGGAAAATTGGCGAGGCCGCCGTGATGATCTGCGCGGCGGCGGGCGGCAGCGGCGTGATCTCCGTCGCGTTCACGGGCCGCAGCGTCTCGCGCAGAATGCCGAGTCCCGAGGCAGCCACCGCACGCAGACCAAAGCCGCCGTCATGCGAAACCAGTTCGTAGTCGCGCTGACCGAGAAACGTGAAATGGTTATCCACCATCCATTCGAGGAAGGCCCGCGCTTCAGCGCCTTCTACGCCGTGGTCGTGCGCTTTCATGTTCTTGATGGTGGCGCGCGCCATGTCGACGATTTTCGGCCAGTCCTCCACCGCTGCTCGCACATCGCCCAGCACTTTGGCGATGTCGTCTCTCAGCTCGGCGAGTTTTGCGGCATCGCCGCATCGATCCACTTCGAAGTGAATGAACGACGCCAGTTGTGAATGACCGTCGTCGCCATCCTGAACGCTCTGCGCGCCCATGCCGACGCGGACGATGCTGCCGTCGGCGCCGCGCCAGATGCGAAACACCGGATGCACGACAGAGTGCAGCGCGAGGCCGAGCCGGTTGACCGCCATCGACACCGAATCGACCAGAAACGGCATGTCGTCGTTGACGATTTCGATGACCGTATGGTCCGAATGCCAGCCGTGCTGCTCGAGGATGGGGTTGTAGACGCGCAGCCGTTCGCTGCCCGCCACGAAGCGCTGCGCCGTTTGCCAGTGCGCCAGCGCGGCGCCGTATAGATCGGCAATGGTCCGGCTTTGCAGATCGTCGGCGTCGACGAAATCGTAGTAGTGCAGCAAGAAGGGTTCGACGACAGCGAAGGCCGGCTGCGGCAATCGCTCCCGCGCGAATTCGATGACATCGTTCAGCAGGTGCGCGACGGATTCTTCGTTCTTGGCTTGCATGATCTCCTCCACTGCGGGCGGCAATCTATTGCGTCGTCAGAACCGGATTATGCGCCCGATCACTGAAACCCGATGTGCATCCGCACATCGACTCTCCTTCAGCGCGCCTCGCCTTGCAGCGCTGCGCGAACCGTCACACGGCACGGCATGCAGCACTATGCCTGCGTGCCGGTTCGATCGTTGCCTTACTCGAGAAACAGATATTCCGCGAGGTAAGGACTGCGTCCCTCCTCGCCTTCCTGCGTGCAGGGTGCGCTCGGCGCGACACCGCCACGGGTGGCGAGCCGCTGCACGTAGCGTACGTTGGCGAGCATCCCCGGACCACCCGCATTGGTGGCCTGCAACAACAACAGCGGAATGCTGTCCGCCTGATCCGTATTCGCCGCCTGCTTGAGCACCTTGCCGGTGATCTTGCTGCCGTCCGTGGCCTGCCACGAAGGTCCGGCACCGTGCTTGACGACCAGTTGTCCGGCCGCGTCGTACAGGTCCGCGCTCGGCGCCTTGAAGACCCACGCAAGCTGCTGGTTCGCGTCGCGCTTGCAGACATAGACTTGCGTGCCGCTTGCCTTGAGCGCCGCCACCACGTGGGTCGTCTCCGCAGGTGTCAGCATGTCGGGCACCACGGCTTGTGTCTGTGCCTGGGCCGCGCCAGGCAACATGACCGAACTTGCCAGCAGTGCCGATCCAATGCTGCAAACACACGCCAGCGAGCGGCGCGAAATCAAACGTAAAGCCATGCGGTGTTCTCCTTGAGGTCTGTTCATCAATCAAAACGTATTCTGTTCGGTGCCCGCCGCGTGCGGCAGTGCCGCCAGCCACGCGCCCACACGCTCACTCGTCCACACGGGATCGTCGTGCGGCAGATCGTGCCCGGCCCACTCATGCTGCGCATGCGTGGCGCCCCACGCCGCTGCCAGCTTCGCCGAGCACACCGGATTCACCAGGCGGTCTTGTGCCGACGACAGAATTAGCGTTGCGCAGCGCGGCACCACGGGCCCCGCATCGAAACGCGCGGCGGCCCATAGCTGACGCAACGCGTTGGCACGGCTCACGGGCGCGCTCTCGCGAATCGCGGCCCACTCGGCAAGATCGGCTGCCTGCGTTTCACGTTGATTGCAGGTCAGTTGATGAATCACTGCCTCGGCTTCCGGTGCGCGTGTCCATTGCGTCGCAAGGCGCAGCAGTGGCGGCCATGCAGACGGTCGCAGCCGTTCCGGTGCGCGGCTAAACGGCCGCATGCTGGTATTGATCAACACCAGCCGCTCGATTTCAGCGGGAAATTGCTGTGCCCACGCGGTCGCGACCATACCGCCCAGCGACATGGCCAGCACACGGTAAGGACCAGGCACGCCGCTCTGCAACACGCCAAGCCGTACCGACGACACCACGCGCGCCACTTCGGCAGGCGCACGCAACGCGGTGAGCGTGCCGTTGCCGGGCAGATCCAGCGGCAAGAGACGTTCTGCCTGCACCGCTTCGCGCAGCCGCGCAGGAAAAGTGCCCCAGTGACGGGTCTCACGCGTGAGTCCGCGCAGCAGTATCCACGTGCTCATACGGGCTTGGTCCGATACCAGTGTTCAATCGCGGTCTGCAGCAGTTGCAGACGTTCGGCGCCATGTGGCAGCCAGCGCTGCGAGGCAAACGCCGCGCGCGTCAGGAAATCGAGCAGGTTCGCATGACGCCGCAGCACGCGCGCCGTGCGATGCGCCTTCACCGGATTGAACATGCCCTGACGCGAAAACAGCTGGCGCGGATTCTTCTTGATCCACAACCACGAACCGAGTTCGAGCGTCATGGGCAGGAATACGTTGGGTGCCGGCGTGCGATCGTACGCGTAGTCCCATAGATCGCCATGCAGCAGATATTGATGGCTTTGCGGTTCGAACGCGTAGCCATGATGGGGATGCGCGCGTTCGAACATCGTCTTGAGCGCGTACATCTCCGGCAGATGCGGCATCAGCTTGCGCGTGCGCGCATACGGAAACCAGATGCTGTCGCTCCAGCCGTAGCCCGAGTGGCAATCGAGCGCGAAGCTGAGCGGCCGCGAGGCGAGTTCTTCCTGCACCAGCCGCACCAGCGCCGCTGCTTCCACTTCCATTGGCGCGCCGACCTTGCCGCGATACCAGGGCAACCACGGACCTACGCGCTGGCCGCCGGCCAGTGGCGGCACACGTTCATCGGCATCCTGCGGCGCGTTGCGCATCAGATCCACGCCGTTCGGATTGGCACGCGTCGCGGCCCACATGCCGCCGGGATTGCAGATGGGCATAAAGATCAGACGAATGGACTGCAGTTGGCGCATCAGCACTTCGTCCCATTCGAGCCGCGACAGCAACGCACGCATGTAGTCGAGCACGAGTTGCGTGCCGATGCGCTCCAGCCCGTGGATGCCGCCAAAGAAACCGATCGCGGGCGCGAGCGGATCGCTCGAGCCAATGCTCGCCGTCTGCACCGGGAAGGTCCGGCCGTGCACCTTCGCCTCGCACAGGGTGCGGACATCGAAACTCGCGCGCCCCGCCGCGAGAATCGTTTTGAGTTCTTCGTACTCCGCAAAGGTGTCCGGAAGAAGACTGAGAGCCTTAGCCTGCATGGCGACGCCGGATGTCCGAATGTAATTGCAAGGTTATTGGGGACGGCACGCGATCTTTTCAGCAATATAGCGTGTTCGCGGCCGATCCTAGATGACGATACGCATTTAGGTGCAGCGCGCGCATGACATGTCATGCGCGTGTCACATCGCTGCTGCAGGTGATGCGTGCAACGTCGCGCGTTTTTGCATCCTCAAAGATATAGTCGTCTAGACGTTGAGATACCTTCACTCAACCGTCACAGAGGCTTCCTAGAATGTGCAACACGTTCCGGCAGTGGCCGGATGCATCGACGGGGTACGCATGGAAGCAATCCGCATCGAACGTCTGAGCAAGACGTTCACGAACGGCCGCAAGGCACTCGACGAAATCGATCTACGCGTCGCACCCGGCGAGATGGTGGCGCTGATCGGCGCCTCGGGTTCGGGCAAATCGACCTTGCTGCGGCACATCGCGGGCTTCACCGTCTCCGATCCGCAGCCGTCGCAGATCTCGATTCTCGGCCGCCCAATTCAGCAAAACGGCCGCCTCGTGCGCGAAGTGCGGCGCATTCGCCGCGATATCGGTTTCGTGTTCCAGCAGTTCAATCTGGTCAACCGGCTCTCGGTTCAAGCCAACGTGCTGATCGGCGCGCTGTCGCGCCTGCCGTTCTGGCGGCGCGTGATTGGCCGTTTCCCGCGCGACGAACGCGCGCTTTCACTTGCCGCGCTCGGTGAAGTCGGGATTGCCGAACATGCGCAGGAACGCGCCTCGACGCTCTCCGGCGGTCAGCAGCAACGCGCGGCGCTCGCGCGTGCGCTGGTGCAGCGTGCGCGCATCGTGCTCGCGGACGAGCCGATTGCCTCGCTGGACCCGGAATCGTCGCGCCGCGTGATGGACATGCTGCGCGTACTGAATCGCGATCACGGTCTGACCGTGCTGGTTTCGCTGCATCAGGTGGACATCGCCATGCAGTATTGCCCGCGCACGGTTGCGCTGCGCCAGGGCAAGATCGTCTATGACGGTCCGTCCGCCGCGCTCACACCAGTTCTGCTCCAGCAGCTTTATGGCGACGACGTCCGCGAACTGTACGAGGAAACCGCCAACGGCACGGCAACGCCGCCCGCCAGCGCGCCGCTTGCGCAGCAGCGTTACGCGTTCGCGCTCGACCCCGTGCACTCTGCCTGATCCGTCGCGCCGTCTTTTTTCACATCAGCCCACTGGATTGACCACCATGAAATTCCTGCGCTCACTGATCGCCGGCGCGGCCGCGTTCGCCTGTCTCGCGGCCCACGCCGAAGATCTCAGCCTCGGCATCATCTCCACGGATTCGTCCGCTGTGCTCGCCCAACGCTGGCAACCGCTGGTGGACGACATGAGCAAGCAAACCGGCCTGCAAATCAAGGCCTATTTCGCCACGGACTACGCCGGCATCATCGAAGCCATGCGCTTTAACAAGGTGCAGGTCGGTTACTTCGGCAACGCCTCGGCAATGGAAGCGGTGGATCGCGCCAACGGAGAAGTCTTTGCGCGTGTGGTGTATGCAAACGGCGCGACGGGCTACAAGTCCGTGTTGATCACCAACGTCAACAGCCGCTTCAAGACGCTCGACGATGTATTCAAGAACACCAAGACGTCACGCTCGGATTTGGTGATCCGAACTCCACCTCCGGCACGCTGATTCCTGGCTACTACCTGTTCGCCAAACACAACACGCCGGTGAATACGTCGTTCAAGGCCGTGTTGCCGTCGAGCCACCAGGCCAACATGCTCGCCGTGATCAACAACAAGATCGACATTGCGACCAACAACACCGATCTGCTCGACTCGCTCAAGCGCGATCACCCGGACAAGTTCGCGCAGGTTCGCGTGCTGTGGGAATCGTCGGAGATCGCCTCGGACCCGCTGGTGTGGCGCAAGGATCTGCCGCAGGCCACCAAGGACAAGGTGCGAACGTTCTTCCTGAACTACGGCAAGAAAGATCCGCATGAAAAGGCCGTGATGATGGCGATTACGGGCTACGGCGGCTTTGCACCCTCTACCGATGCGCAGTTGCTGCCGATCCGCCAGATTTCGCTGTATCAGCAGAAGCAGAAGGTCGAGACCGACACGCATCTGTCGGACGACGATCGCAAGACGCAACTCGCCGCGCTCGACGCGAAGCTGAGCGCGTTGAACACCGCGACGCCCAAGCCATGAGCGCCGCCGACTTCGCCGCCACACGCCCGACGCCGCCGGTCGCGCCACCCGCCGCTCAGGATACGGGCAAGCGGAGCTGGTGGTCGCTGCTCGGCTGGGTTGCCGTGATCGTCGTGCTGGGCGTGGGCTGGCATGGCGCGGACATGCGGCCGCTCGATCTGTGGTCGGACGCCGGCAACATGGGCCAGTTCGCCAAGGACTTCTTCCCGCCGAATTTCGCGGAATGGCGCACGTATGTGCACGAAATGTACGTGACGATTTCGGTGGCGGTGTGGGGGACAGTGCTGTCGCTGGTGTGCGCCGTGCCGTGCGGTCTGATGTGTGCGCGCAACATGGCGCCGCAGTGGGTCGTGCAGCCGGTGCGCCGCCTGATGGACGCCTGTCGCGCCATCAATGAAATGGTGTTCGCGATGCTGTTCATCGTCGCGGTTGGACTCGGCCCGTTTGCCGGCGTACTCGCGCTGTGGGTGCATACCACCGGCGTGCTGGCCAAGCTGTTCGCCGAGGCGGTCGAAGCCATTGATCCGCGTCCCGCCGAAGGCGTGCGTGCAACCGGCGCGACCGGGCTCGACGAGATCATCTACGCCGTGCTGCCGCAGGTCATGCCGCTGTGGATTTCGTATGCGCTCTATCGCTTCGAATCGAACGTGCGCTCGGCGATGGTGGTGGGCATGGTGGGCGCGGGTGGGATCGGCGTGGTGCTGTACGAGTCGATCCGCTCGTTCGACTATGCGTCCACTGCCGCCGTGCTGATCATGGTGATCGTCGTCGTGACTGCCATCGATCTCGCCTCCGCGTGGCTGCGTGAAAAAGTAATCTGAAACCGTTCGGGCGCGAAAAAAAAGGCGCAATTCCGTAAAGAATTGCGCCGTCACGCGCCTCTCAATGCGACGTGAAAAATGGCCGGCTACGCGAGGCTAGAGCGCAGCCGGCCAATTACGTCTAATTGCATCCCATCACATTAGAACGAGTGCTGAATACCGGCATACACGCCAGTTTGCGTGTGACCCTGCACCGGGTTTTCGTTGTACACGCCATCGGTCAGGCCGCCAGGGCCTTCGCTGTTCGCATCGAGACCGAAGTTCGCCGTCGAGCTGTTACGCACCTGGGCAATCTGGATATCGAACAACGTCCGCTTGGACAGGTTATACGAGCCGCCAACCGTATAAATGGTGGCGTTGCCGCCGCCATTGTTCGTGTTGACGTGGTAAACCGCTGCGATCAACGCGGCCGCCGGCGTTGCCTGGTAGGTCACGCCGCCCCACTCCATATCCGCCGTGGTCGGTGCAGTCGGCGAACCGGCCGGCGTCACGACACCACCCGAAGTGCGCTCAGCCGTGAACGCGGCTTGTACCTTGACCTTGCCGAGGAACAGATTGGCACCGGCAAAGTATTCACGCGAAGCGGTGAACGGGTTGTCCAGTTGACCGTTGAGCGGGTCGCGGATTTCGTCGTAGATGCCGCGCAACTGGAACAGCGAATTCGTGTACGTGAGTTGCAGGCCGTCGGTGCGTCCGGTGGCTGCACCCGCCACGCCTTCGTTGAAGTTGGTCGAGTTGCCGAGACCATACTGACCGTAAACGTCGACACCATCGATCTTCGGCGACTGATACGAAATATTGTTGCTGGTGTGTTCCCAGTTACGGCCACGCACGAGCGACGCCGACGACCAGTTCGACTGGCCGAACGGATCGAAGTCCCAGTCGCCGTTGGCGATCTGCAACTGACGGCCCAACAACGCAGTACCGAAGGTGTTATTCGACAAGCCTACGTTCGCAATCCGGTCGAACAGCGATCCGGACAGCCCCAGTTGACCCGTAGCAGTACTAAACGCGCCTTCCAACTGAAAAACCGCCGCATTACCACCACCCAGATCCTCAGAGCCTTTCAAACCCCACAGGCTCGTGCCCCAGTCGCCGCTTTCCTGACGCCAGCGCGAGTTGGAACCCGTACCGTTGTTACCCGGTAAACCGCTCATATACTCGATGCCCGCATCCAGGCGGCCATACAGCGTCACGCTCGTCTGAGCCTGCGCTGCCACGCCGGCCGACATCAGCGCGACGGCCAGCAAAGTCCTTTTCATCGTCATCCTCTCCTCCATACCAATCAAAGAAAACAGCCACTACAAGTCATACAGCCAGCACCGGACCGCGCCGGGCAGGCGTCGAATTTTTATTCGGGGGTTCACAAGGGGCATGTGCGGAAGACAAAACGGTGCCCGCGCGGGCGTGCGTTCACGCCGCGTCTCTTCGCGTTTTGCGGTTCCTGGATGGCCGGATGCTTTACACCCTCTGTTTGAAGCAAAACTACTTTTAATTGGGGTTCTTTTGCTACTTTGATGGCGAGTCTACCAAAACGATTATTTGCGGGATAGGAATGGCAGTCGCGCCACAACATGCGTTAGCACTGCGCCCCGGCCGCAACTTGCAAGCCAATCGTATTAATGGTTAAGCCAAAGGACGGAAAATGCTCAAAAATGATGCACGCGGCGCCGATAAACACGCGTAATTTTCATATGGTGGCGATTGTTCGGCGATCAGGAAACAGACGTTTGTGAAAAGCGCTAACAATTGTTCGGATTTCTGCAAATTCGGTGCGAACTTTATTTCGGTTTCGAGAATAGATATTTTCTGGAACCAGAAAACTTTTAGTGGGCGGAACGCAACAATGCGGCGTTAGGGCGTCGGGAGGCGGCAGGTGCGGCCACTGCCGGCACCCGCCAACACCTCCCCGCTTGCACTCAACCGTGCAGCGTCTGCGCCGCGGCGATGTTCAGCCCGCGCGGGCGCCGCACCGGGTCGAGCCGGTAGCCATAGTTGTAGATAGGGCTTAGCGCGTATTCGCCGAACGCCCGCAGTTCCAGCTTGGAGCGGATCGTGGAAACGTGCGCCGTCATGGTGCGGGCGTTGATGCGCTCGTCGTGGCGCCACACGGTCTCGGCCAGATAGACGCGCGACACCGGCCGCGCCAGGTTGCGAAACAGCAGGAGCGCGAGCTGGTATTCCTTGTGGGTGAGCGCGATATGCACGCCGTCCATCAGCACGCCGCGCCCGTCGGGCTCGAAGCGGTAGCGGCCGAACTCCAGCGCGTCCGAAGCCGTGTAGCGCGCCCAGTTGGCGGCCAGCGTGGTCTTGACGCCGGCAATCAGCGCGCGGGCCGTAACCGGTTTGGCGAGATACGCGTCTTCCGTGCGCCCCAGCGCGGTGGGACGGCGCGTCTCGTTGCCGACGAACAGCATGGGACGGTCCGACCAGAAAGTCTGCGCCAGATAACCGATCAGCCGGCCGTCGAGTTTCATTTCCTGGGTGTCGATAATCACCAGATCGCACGCCTCGACCCACGGGCTTTCAACCAGCTCATTGATGTTGCGATAGCCGCGGCAATGATATCCGGCGGCGCGCAGCATATTGGCCAGCGACAGCGGATTATCGGCATCCTTCTCCAGCGTTACGAGTTTCATTGTCTTGCTCGCCTAAATAATGTTTCCAGTCCATAAGCTCGGAATGCGTGAAATGCGACAGCGCTTCCGCGATGTTTATTTAGGCAGATTGAGAACCGGTGTCAAGCGTATAACCCGTCAATAAGGTATTCTTTAAATCAGCATAATCAAACACCCACAAACACTGTATTGCGTGTTTTAACGGCAATCGCGGAAATTCCTGGCACGATACAATAGTGCCTTATCCCCTGGGTAATTCTGGAGCACCTGTCACAATGGACACGTTGGACACCATGCGGATGTTTGTCCGCGTCGTAGAGGCCGGCAGCTTCACGAAAGCAGCAGGACTCGCGTCCGTGACCACACCGCAGATGTCGCGTGCGATCACTGATCTCGAAGCGCGCCTGCATACGCGTCTGCTGCATCGAACCACCCGTCATATGTCGCTCACCGAAGCGGGCGAACGGTATCTACAGCACTGCGAACAGATTCTCGCGCACGTCGATCTGGCAGAGGCCGAAGCGGCCGGCGCCGGGGCCCAGCCGTCGGGCAAACTTCGCGTTCATGCCACCACGGGCTTTGGCGCGCATCATCTCGCGCCGTTAATAGCCCGCTATAACAAGCGTTTTCCTGAAGTGCTGATCGAACTCGTGCTGGCGCAGCGCGTGCCGGACATCATCGAAGAAGGTTTCGATGTCGCGGTCGTGGTAGCGCGTGAGCTGGCGGATTCCGCGCTCGTCTCGCAACGCATCGGCAGCCTGTATACGATCCTCTGCGCTTCGCCCGGCTATCTGGCGCGGCACCCGGCGCCCGCGAATATCGCCGATCTGAACCAGCACACCTGCCTGCAACTCGTGCTGCCCGACATGCCCAACGGCCAATGGCACTTCGACGCCGTGGATGAACCCGTGTTTCGTCATATGCGCCCCAGCCCGCTCACGGTCAACGTGGCGGAAGCGCTCGCGGGCAGTATCCGCGAAGGCATGGGCATCGGGCCCCTGCCCCTTTCGGTCGCTCTGCCGGGCCTGCGCGACGGCAGCCTCGTACGCGTGCTGCCCACGCACCGTCTGCGCGCCAACAATATCTACGCGCTGTACGGCTCGCGGCGTTACCTGGACGCCAAGATCAAAACGCTGGTGGAGTTTCTGCGCGAGCACACGCCACTCGCGCTGGCCGACGAGGAGCGCGAAATGATGGCGCTGTGCCCGAGCATGGCGAACGAAGCGCTCGAGCCTTAAACCTCGAGCGTTGCACGGGCGGCGCGCATCCCCCGCGCGTCCCTTTCACTCTTTCCGCCATGCAGTTCTAACGCGAGCCGTGGCTGGTCGCACGGCGCCACGCCGCGGCCCGCGTTCGTCCCGGCAAAGAGGCGTGCTATATTCATCGGATAAATAGCATACCGAGACGCCGCACCGTCCCGCCGCATATTGCTTCTGGGACCGCACCGTCTCTCTTTTTGCCGCACTGCCATGTACGACACGTCGAAAGCTGTCGGCAAGACGCCTCGCTCCCTGTCAACCGGAGTTGCTCCCATCCGGCGCGGTCTCGCGTTGCGTCTGTGGCAAGTGGCCACCCTCCTGCTCGGCCTGCTCACCCTCACCGCCTGCGCAATGCTCGGCGAGTATGTTGCCGAGCGCGCGGTCGAATCGCGTGAACGTCTGATTGGCAGCGAACTCGCGGCATCCATCGACCGCATTCTGAGCGGTGTCGTGTCGCGTCACGAATCCGATCTGGCGGCCCTCGCCGGACGTCCCTGCGATGCGGTCTGGCGGCCTTTGGTGCAGCAACAGACCTACGTCACCTACATCCGCACGATCGCGCTGGTTGCCAATGGCCGCGCGTACTGTTCATCCGGCCTCGGACCGATCGACGTGCCGCTCGCTCCGTACCTGCGGGGCGGCAGCGCACCCGTCTCGCTCAACCTGCTGCGGCAAACGCAGTTTCAGCCAGGCGCGCCGGTGATCGTCATGTATCGCGCCACCGCGAAAGACGCCGGCATTCTGTACGTCGTCGATGGCCAATATATTGCCGACACGCTGGCCCACGGCGTCGGCTATGGCGCGCAGCATTCTGCGTTTTCCGTCGCGGGTGCCGGACGGCTGACCGATCGCAATACGTTCCTGCCCGCTGAAGAGTCCGGGCATGCCGCAACCACGCAGGTTTCCTCGAGCACGTGGCCGTTTTCCGTGCAACTGGTCGCGGCGCCCGGATACGTCACGCAGACACGCTGGAAATACGGACTCCTGTTCGGTGCAATCGGCGTGTTGGTGGACGTGGTGATCGCCGCACTCTACCTGCTCGCCTTCGCGCCGCGGCGTCTGCTGCTGAGCGCCGTGCAGCGCGGTCTGCGGCAAGGCGACCTGTACGTCGTGTATCAGCCCATCGTCGACATGGCGACGCGTTCGGTGATCGGCGTGGAGGCGCTGTTGCGCTGGCAGGACCGCAAGTGGGGCGCGGTCAGCCCCGCGGTGTTCATGCCGGAAGTCGAGTCCAGTGCGTTGCTCGCCAGCGTCACGCGCTTCATGCTGCACACGGCTGTGGCGGAAATGGGCCGCTGTGCGCCGGCGTTGCCGCTGCGCATCGCCGTCAACATCGCCCCCAAAGATCTCGAACGCAAAGGCTTCGTTGCAGAGGTGCTGGCTGTCTGCAACGAACTGCCCAAGGGCACCAGCCTCGTGCTGGAATTGACCGAGCGTTTCCTGCTGATGGAGAGCCCACGCATCGTGGCGATATTCGACACGCTCAAGGCCCACGGCGTGCGCTTCGCCATCGACGACTTCGGCACGCAGCACAGCAACCTCGATCTGCTGAGCCGCTTTCCGTTCGACTTCGTCAAGATCGACCGGCAATTCGTCAGACAGGTCGATACGGGCGGCGTCGAACTGATCACGGGCATCGTTTCAGTGGCGCGGCATTTCGGCATGCAGGTGATCGCCGAGGGCGTGGAATCGGAATCGCAACACGCAGCGCTGCGTGACGCGGGCGTGCCGTACGGGCAAGGCTATCTGTACCAGCGGCCGCTGCGGGCCCATCAACTGAAGGTACGGCGCACGGCGGCGAAAGCGGCGGCCAAGGCATGAGGCGCCGCTCACACAACCGTTTACTGCACGGTAATGGTCGCCTTCATGTTGGGATGGATGCCGCAAAAAATCTTGTAGACGCCCGGCTTGTCGAAGGTGTACTGGAAGCTATCGTTCTCGTCGAGCGCACTGGAGCGGAATAGTCCCGCGTCGTTCACCACGGTATGAGGTTCGCCGTCCAGGTTCTTCCATGTGACGGTCGAGCCTGCCTTGACCGTCACGTCCATCGGCGAAAACATGAAGTTTTTGATCACGACGGTGTTCGGCGCTTCCGCCTCGGCCAATGAACACGTGCCCATGACCACCATCAGCAGCAACGCCTGCATCGAAACGCGCCACAATGATTGAATAGTATTCCTTAGCATGATGAATAGCCTTTCAAAAAATGGAAGATGGTTGGTCTCAAACGAGCGTGGAATCCTGCAGGGTTGTTCTGAGCGGCGAGTGCATTACGCTGATGCTGGTCACGCCGAGCATCTTCGGCAACTGATCGCTTGCCACCTTCAACGGGCCGGGACCGGGCCCGTCTCCGGCGGTGGGTTGCGGATAAGCCGTTGAGCGTGCCGTGTGGAAGGTGATATTGCCCTCCACCTTCGAGACAATCTGGTGAATGTGGCCGTTGATCACTGTCACCGACCCGAAACGTTGCAGATAACTCATCGCTTCGCCGGCATCACCCGTGCCCCAGCCCCACGGTTCGTAGATCGTCCACATGGGCATATGGGCAAACACCACGATGGGCGTGCTCGACGAGCGCCCCTGCAGATCGTTTTTCAGCCAGGCGAGCTGCTCGTCGCCCAGACTGCCGAGGCCATTGGGCTTGAAGTGCATCACATTGACGAGGCCGATGAAATGCACGCCGTTGTGGTCGAAGCTGTAATAGCCGCGATTATTCGAGGCCTGGCCGAAGCGGTTGAAGTATTCGGTGCCGGGGCCGTCCGTCACGTCGTGCTCGCCCGGCACCGTGTGCAGCTCGGTGATATTCAGGCCGGACAGCAACTGCGCCGCGAGATCGAACTCCTGCGGTTTCGACAGATGCGTGATGTCGCCCGTGTGAATCGTCAGCGCGGGTTTCACCGGCATGGCGTTGACCAGTTCGATGGTCTGCTTGAGCGTGCCCGCCACATCGGGATTGGCTTCCTTGCTAAAGCCAATATGCGAATCGCTGATCTGCAGAAAGAGCGGCGTACCGGCGGCATCGCCCGAAGTGGCAGCGAGCGCCAGTTCGACCGGCGCGAGCACACCGCCGCTCAGCATGAACAGCGTGCCCACGCTGCCAAAGGCAAGACATTTCAAAGCGGCGCGACGCGCCGGATCGGATGGAAGACCTGACGACATGATGACCCCTCGATTGACCGCCAGAGCGTGAGTCGCGGGATCATCCCGCGGCCCATCTGACGGATTCGAGAAGTAGACTGCCGTGTGCTGCGGTTTATTCCAGGAACTGCACGTGAGCGTGAATCAACGTACAGCGAAGTTTCGTCAGGAAGCCTGATGAGCCCGCAAGCCATTGATAAAGCCATCCAGCTCGCCTTCGCCGGCGTCGGTAATGGCCCAATAGTTCATGCCGGCCGCACTCCAGTGCGCAAGGTGATAGCCGTTGCGCACTTCCAGCTTCGGCGTGGCGCCCGAATCGTTGCCGGGCCACACATACAGATTGATGGGATGCAGCTTGTAGCGATAGATCATCACCGCCACCGCGCGTCCGTTCAGATAATCGAGCCGGCCGCCCACTAGCGGATACCCCTCCGGCGCGAGGTCGATCACCGGGGGCGCGAAATCGATCTTGCCGTCGAACCAGGGCTTCACGGTGTGCCGGTCAGTGGAGATCACGTCATACAGGTGATTGAACTGCAACGAGCGCACGTGGCTATCCACGATTTCCTCGGTGAGATGTGTGTCACCGGGCGGCGTCGACAGATACAGCCCGGCGCTCCACGCAAGCGCCGCAAAACTCACCGCCATCGCGCCGAGCGGCGCCCAGCCGAGCGATGCGCCGCCCACCTTCACCGTACCCGCCGCGCGCTCCGGCGCGCCGAACAGCCGCTGCCACAGCGAGCGCCGCAACGGCAACGCGGCGTGAATCCGCTTCACGAGTTCGGGTGGCGTCTCGACCCGCAGGTCGGCTTCGTGAATCTGCCGGCTTGCCTGCCGCTGTTGTTCGTAGACGTCCTGACAGGCGGGACAATCCGCCAGATGACGCTCCACTTCACGCGCCTCGGACAGGCTCAACTCCTCGTCGACGTAGCCCGGCAGCAATTCACACGCTTGTTCGTGATCCATCACGCCTCCTGATCCGTGGGTGCGAGCAGCGCCGCGAGTTGCTGACGGCCGCGTCCGAGACGAGACATCACGGTGCCCATCGGAATCCCCACGATGGCGGCAATTTCCTTGTACGACAATTCTTCAAGCTCCCGCAACACGATCACCTCCCGATACTCCAGCCGCAGTTGCCGCAACGCGTGACGCACGCGCTTCTGGCTCTGGCTGCGAATCAGCATCGCTTCCGGGCTATCGTCGCGCTCGGGCAGGTCCGCTTCGAGGCTATGCACGTCATCCTCGAACATCGTCACATCCGCGGACTGCGCCCGGTTCTGCTGATACCACGTATAGAAGGTGTTACGCACGATGCTCAACAGCCACGCGCGCGCATCCTCACCGCGAAAGCCGGCGAAAAACCGGAACGCGCGGACGTACGCCTCCTGGACCACGTCCTGGGCGTCGTGGTCGTTATGGGTCAGCCAACGTGCGACATTGAAGGCCGAATTCATGTGGGGCAATACGAGCGTCTCAAAGCGCCTGGCTAGAGCTGGATCGGCCATTGTCAAATCCCTTCAGTACCCGCTTTCCTGTGACCGACATCGAGCAGACTGGCGGCACGGTGTTTTTATTCCCGGGACAGTAGAAATGGATAGCGTTGCATGCCGCACAATGAACGGAACGGTTCCCGCACTGTTCATACACGGCACCAACGCGGCAGCGACCGCCGCCTTACAGCCCTATGCGGACAGCGCCACCTGATCCGCATGATACGACGAGCGCACGAGCGGGCCGGCCACGACCTCGCGAAAGCCCATCTGCAGACCGGCCGCGCGCCATGTGTCGAACATCGCTGGCGGCACGTAGCGGCGTACCGGCAAATGAAACCGCGAAGGCGCGAGGTACTGGCCAATGGTCAGCACGTCGACCTGGTGGGCACGCAAATCCGCCATCGTGTCGAGAAGTTGCGCGTCGGTTTCGCCGAGGCCCACCATCAGGCCGGATTTGGTCACGAGCGCGGGATTGGCTGCCTTGACCTGCGCCAGCAATGCGAGCGAGCCGTGATAATCCGCGCCCGCTCGCGCGGCCCGATACAGCGCGGGCACGGTTTCGATGTTGTGGTTGAACACGTCGGGCCATGCGTTTGCCAGCGCATCGAGCGCCCGTTCGATGCGGCCACGGAAGTCCGGCGTCAGCACTTCGACGCGAATGCCCGGCACACGCTCGCGCAACAACGTAATGCACTTCGCGAAGTGCGAGGCGCCGCCGTCACGCAGATCGTCGCGGTCCACTGAAGTGATCACCACGTAGCGCAAGCCGAGTGCGGCGACGGCGTCAGCGAGCCGCTCCGGTTCGTGCGCATCCAGCGGCTCGGGCCGCCCATGCGCCACGTCGCAAAACGCGCAGCGCCGCGTACAGATCCCTCCCATGATCATGAACGTCGCGGTACGTTGCGCGAAACACTCGCCGATGTTCGGGCACATCGCTTCCTCGCACACCGAATGCAAACGGTGCGCGCGCAAAATCGCCGCCATGCCGGCCACCGTCTCGCTCATCATCGGTTTGGCGTGCAACCAGGGCGGCTTCGCCAGGCCCGCGCCATCCACGGGCACGATCTTCACCGGAATGCGCGCGAGCTTGTCACGGCTGCGCAGGCCGTGCTGGCCCAAAGCCGTGACGCTCTCACCATGCAGGGCGGCGTCCACGCTCACGCTCCGAGGAAGTCGTTGAGCAGCCGGTTCACTTCAGACGCGGCCTCCATCTGCACCATGTGCCCCTTGCCTTCAATCACGTGCACGCGGATGTCGCCCGTCAAACCCTGTGCGTGCGCAGCGGGAATGATCTGGTCCTGCGCGCCCCAGATCACCAGCGTACGCGGCGCGAGGCTTGCCACGCGGTCACGGTAGAGCTTGCGCTGCGTGCTGCCGTCGAACGCAGAAGTGGCCACCTTCTGCAGCGTTTCGTCGACGCCCTCCAGACGTTTGTATTTGACGATGTCCTCGATCAACTGCCGCGTCACTAGCGACGGGTCCGCGAACAGCTTGCCGAGATGGGGCTTGAGCGCATTGCGGCTGCTGCCGGTGGCGAAGCCGTCGATATACTCGCGATTGATCTCCGGCCCGAGGCCCGCACCGGCAATCAACGACAACGAAGCCACCCGTTGCGGGCTTTTCTCTGCCACGGTCATGGCGACGAGGCTGCCCATCGAATGCCCGATCAGATGCGCGCGCTCGATGTTCTGGTCGTCGAGAAACGCGATCACGGCCGCGGCGAGTTCGTCGGCGTCGCCCCGCTCCACTGCCTTGCCGGACTCGCCGTGGCCCGGCAGATCCAGCGCCCAGACCGTGCGATGCGCCGCAAGATCCGCGTGATTGAAGAGCCAGTTGTTCAGATCGCCGCCAAAGCCGTGAATCAACACGGCCGGCGTGCCGCCTTCGCCCATCTTCAGAAAGCGCACCGTGCGGCCGTTGATCTGCTTCTTCTCAGGCTGCGGGCCAGCGTCGGAGGTGTCCGCGGTGAGCGGCACGAAATCACGCTGGAAGGCGGCCACCGCGTCCTCGATGTCCGCGTCGGACGTTTCGGCGTCCGCCACCACGCCCAGCAACGCGCCGATGGGCAGGGTGTCGCCTTCCTGCGCGACCTGCTTGCGCAGCGTGCCATCGAAGGCGCACTCGACGCCGGACGAAATCTTGTCCGTTTCCACGTCGAGCACCTCGTCGCCTTTGCCCACTTTATCGCCCACTGCCTTGAGCCAGCCGTTCACCTGACCCTGCTCCATCGACAGGCCCCACTTGGGCATCGTAATCATATGAATCGGCATTGCTTAGCTCCTCGTTTTCAGCACGGCGGCGGCGATCTGGTCGGCGGACGGGATATACAGGTCTTCCAGCACGCTCGCGAATGGCGCGGGCGTGTGCGGCGCGGTCACGAGTTCGATGGGCGCTTTCAATGAGTGGAAGGCACGCTGCGCCACGAGCGCGGCGATGTCCGTGGCGATCGAACAACGCGGGTTGGCTTCATCCACGGCAACGAGGCGGCCGGTGCGCTCCACGCTTTCGAGGATCGTGTCTTCGTCGAGCGGCGAGGTGGTGCGCAGGTCGATCACTTCCGCCTGAATGCCGTCCTTCGCGAGCTGCTGCGCGGCTTCCATCGCGGTGTGGACCATCCGTCCGTAAGTGACGATGGTGACATCGTCGCCTTCGCGCACCACGTTCGCTTCGCCGAAAGGAATCGCATACGACTCTTCCGGCACGTCGCCTTCGCGGCTGTAGAGCATTTTGTGTTCGCAGAAGATGACCGGATCGTTGTCGCGGATCGCCTGGATCAGCAGCCCCTTGGCATCGTACGGGGAAGACGGGCACACCACCTTCAAGCCCGGAATGTGCGTGAACAGCGAGGTCAGCATTTGCGAGTGCTGTGCCGCCGCGCGCAACCCCGCACCCTGCATTGCGCGAATCACGACCGGCGTGACCGCCTTGCCGCCAAACATGTAGCGAAACTTCGCCGCCTGATTGAAGATCTGATCGAAGCACACGCCCATGAAGTCGATGAACATCAACTCCGCCACCGGGCGCATGCCGCACGCCGCCGCGCCCACTGCGGCGCCAATGTAGCCGCCTTCCGAGAGTGGCGTATCCAGCACGCGCCCCGGATATTTGTGGAAGAGGCCCTTCGTCACGCCGAGCACGCCGCCCCACGCGTCCTGCTCACCGGGCGAACCGGCGCCGCCCGCATTGTCTTCACCCATTACGATGACGCTTTCGTCGCGCGCCATCTCCTGACTCAGTGCTTCGTTGATCGCCTGAGAAAACGTGATTTTCCGTGCCATGTCTGTCTCCAGAATCGGTTAGGTATGCTGTGTATATCCCTTTGCGCTGTTCGGGCTTTACGGGTAGGACACGTACACGTCGGTCAGCAGATCTTCGGCGGTGGGTAGCGGCGCCGCTTTGGCCTCGCTCACCGCAGCGTCGATCAGTTGCTTGACCTCCGCGTCGATACTGCGCAGATCACTGGAGTTCAGCATTTCGGCACGCACCACGCGCTCTTCGAAGCGCTTCAGGCAGTCCTTTTCGTCACGCAGCTTCTGCACCTCACCGGGTGCGCGATAAGTCTGCGCATCGCCTTCGAAGTGGCCGAAATAGCGGGAAAACTTCACTTCCACGAGCGTCGGGCCGCCGCCGTTGCGGGCCCGTTCGATCGCCTCGCCTAGCGCTTCGTGCACCGCGAAGAAATCGAAACCGTCGACGATCACGCCGGGCATGCCGAACCCGCTGGCGCGATCGGCGATGTTGTCGGTCGCCACCGACCACGTCGACGACGTAGCTTCGGCGTAGCCGTTGTTTTCCGCCACGAAGATCACCGGCAGGCGCCATACCGAAGCGAGATTCATCGATTCGAAGATCACTCCCTGGTTGGACGCGCCATCGCCGAAGAAGCACACGCCGACGCCGCCGTTCTTCTTGTACTTCGCTGCGAGCGCCGCGCCGCACACCAGCGGGCCGCCCGCACCCACGATGCCGTTGGCGCCGAGCATGCCCCTGGACAGGTCCGCGATGTGCATGGAGCCACCCTTGCCATGACACACGCCAGTCTTGCGGCCATAGATTTCGGCCATCATGCCGCGCACATCCACGCCCTTGGCAATGCAATGACCGTGGCCACGGTGGGTGGTGGCGACGTAGTCCGCATCGTTCAGATGCATCATCGTGCCGACCGCCGAGGCTTCTTCACCCGCATACAGGTGCACGAAGCCGGGAATTTCGCCGGTGGCGAATTCCACATGCAGACGCTCCTCGAATTCGCGGATCGTGCGCATCATCCGGTACGCCTCCAGCAGCTTTTCCTTGCTCAACTGACTCGAAACCGACATGGTGTGTCTCCTTGAAAATGGACTCAAATGCACTGCCTGCTTCTGTGGACCTGCTTCATTGCTCCTGCCTGATTTATTTGGATCAACCGCGCGTCGTGCCGTGGCGGCGCGCGGACATTCACAGCTATCCGTTGACGGCCGCCATCGCACCGCTGGCGAGAGCCGGTGCAAGCGCCGCTTCACGCATCAACTGATGTGACGCGCTGTAACGCAGCGTGCGTTCGACATCCACCGTCAACGGGCCGTGCCAGTCGAGCGAAATCTCGTAGCGGTCGTCGCGCTCGAGTTCGATCTCACGCTCGCCGTCGAACGCGAGCGTGCCGTGCTCGGTATGCAGCGGTGTCCAGACGCCCACTTCGAAGCGCTCGCAGGTACGCATCGTGATGCGCTCGACGCGGCCCGGCGCAATGGGCGCCACCAGCGGCACGCCGGATTCACCTGGCCGCGCGAAGCACAGATGCAACCCGTGCGATGCGGTGCGCTCCACCGGCGCCCACGCGCCGCCAATCGACGACAGGCCGATGCCATCCGGCGCAGCGAAGGTGAGAAACAGCGTTTCGATGTCGGCCGGTTCCGAAACCGCGCGTGCGCCCACGAAGCGTTGCCGGCTCACGCACACGTCGACCAGCGCAATCTCCTCGCGGCCACGATTGGGACCCGCGACGCAGCGCACCACGAGCCGCTTGTTGCGGGTCAGCGCCACTTCAGCGGGAACCGCACCCGAAGCCACCAGTGCGCCGGCCAGACCTGCCACGGTCGCCTCGCGCAGATCGGGAAAGGCATTGTTGGTGCCGGTGGAAAGCGTCAATAGCGGCACGTCACCGCAGTGCGCCGCGACCGCGCGATGCGTGCCGTCGCCGCCCAGCACGGCGATGAGCCGCACGCCGGCGCGGATCATCGCCGCCACGCCGGCATGGGTATCGGTCACGCTGTCAGTAATGGGTTGCTCGATGAAGTCCACCTGAGGCCAGCGCTGCGGCTCGCCGACGGTCGTGTGCGTGTCGAGCGCGCGCAGCAGTAGCGCGGCGACGCCGGTGCGGTCGCGCAGCGCAAGCACTCGATCCACGCCCAATACGCCGAGGCCAGCGAGCAAACGCACGACCATGTTGGCTTTTTCCGAAGTTGGAAACACCGAGGCGTGGCTGGTAAGACGGCGAATGTCGCGGCCCGATGCGGGGTTTGCGATCACGCCGACCGTGATAGGCGATGACACTGGCTTGTCTCCTGACCGCCATGCGGCGGCGTCTCCGATGTCGCGCCGTGCCGATGACACGACGCTTTGTGTTGCGGCAGACACTGCAAAGGCTGTGCCAAAACGCGCGCGCATCTTGTCAGTGAGAAAAAAGCGCTTGTTTACAGGGGTTCCAGCAGGTTTTCGCGTTCAGCTGAAGAACCGCCACGCGGTGTGACGCGCTTCGTGAGACGTCTCACTGTCACGTCGCAGGAGACGGGTGGCGTCTCATCGCAACGCGTTCAAAGCGCGCTGAGCCTTACCGGAAGGCAATTTGCGCGCGCTCACAGAGGCCTCACCCATGCATGAGACAAACGTCTCACGCGTCTCGCATGCTGCATTGCGGTGTGATTCGCTCGCGCGGATGTGCTACAAGAACAGCCTGCACTGAGCGCGTCGTTCGACGGGAGCCAGACATGCCCTACGTCACTCAAACCCAGCACGTGGACCGGGTGCGCGGCGCCATCGAAGGGCGCCTGCCCGCCCCGGCGGGCTCGCCACGTCTCGTCTCGTCGTGGCAGCGTTCGTTCGAGGAATACCGTCTCGACCCAGGCTCCGCGATTGGCCCACGCGTGCTCACATCTGCCGAATTGCGCGAAATCCAAGGGAAAGAAGAGGCCTTTTTGCGCGCCTCCGGTCAATGTCTCGCGCGCCTGCACGACATGATTCGGGTTGCCGATTATTGCGTGATGCTGACGGACGCGCATGGCGTGACGATCGACTACCGGATCGACCGCGACCGTCGCAGCGATTTCAAGCATGCGGGCTTGTACATCGGCTCATGCTGGTCCGAGCGTGAGGAAGGCACGTGTGGCGTCGCCAACGTGTTGACCGATCTCGCGCCGATCACCGTCCACAAGACCGATCATTTTCGCGCGGCGTTCACGACGCTCACCTGCAGCGCCGCGCCCATCTTCGCACCCACTGGCGAGATGATCGGCGTGCTCGACGCATCGGCCGTGCAGTCGCCGGATAACCGCGACAGTCAGCGCCTCGTGTTTCAACTGGTCCGGCAAAGTGCGGGGCTGATCGAGGATGGCTACTTCCTGAACCAGACCACGCATTGCTGGATTCTCTTCGCTCACGCGAGCCGCAATTTCGTCGAAGCGCAACCCGAAGTGCTGATCGCATTCGACGAATGCGGCAACCTGGTAGCGGCGAATCGCAAGGCGCACGAGTGCATTCCTGGGTTGAATGGTCCGCGTCATGTCGACGACGTGTTCGACACTTCGAGCGTGAATCTGCACGACCTCGCGCGGACCGATGCCATCATCGGCCTGCGCCTGCGTGCCACCGGCGCGACGCTGCATGCACGCGTGCGCGCGCCGCTCAAACGCGCGACGCGTGGCAGCGCCACCGCTTCTGCCGGTGCTGCGAATGATGCCAACGAAACACGCCAGCCACGCGACGCAAGGGCCGACCATCACCTCGGTGCGCTCAGCCGTTTCCTGAACAGTGCCGATCCACGCATCGCGCAAAACGCCCAGGTGGCGCTGAAACTGGCCGGCAAGCGTTTGCCGCTACTGATCCTTGGCGAGACCGGCGTGGGCAAAGAAGTATTCGCGCGCGCCGTGCACGATTCCGGTGGACGATGCAGCCGTCCGTTCGTGGCGGTGAACTGTGGCGCGATACCCGAATCGCTGATCGAAAGCGAACTGTTCGGCTACGCGCCCGGCGCGTTTACGGGCGCGCGTAGCCGCGGCGCGCGCGGCAAGATTGCACTGGCGCACACGGGGACCTTGTTTCTCGACGAAATCGGCGACATGCCGTTGAATCTGCAGACGCGCCTGTTGCGTGTACTGGCAGAGGGTGAAGTGTTGCCACTGGGCGGCGAAACGCCGGTACGTGTGGACATTGACGTGATTTGCGCCACGCACCGCGATCCGGCGCAAATGGTGGCACAAGGCGCGTTTCGCGAGGACCTGTATTACCGGCTAAGCGGTGCGACGCTGCAGATGCCGCCGCTGCGCGAACGCGCCGATATTCGTGACGTCATCGAAGCGGTGTTCGACGAAGAGGCGCAAAGCGCCGGCCATGTGCTCACGCTCGATCCGCAACTCACGGCGCGTCTGTGCGAATTCGCGTGGCCGGGCAACATCCGTCAGTTGCGCAACGTTTTGCGCTACGCCTGCGCCGTATGCAATTCGAGCCGGGTGGAACTGCGTCATGTTTCGCCGGACATTGCCGTTCTGCTGGCCCCCGACGTCGGCCAGGCGCAAACACCGTTACTCGTCGAAGCGGGCGACGAGCGGGCACGCATCGTCGCCGCGCTGACGCGGCATCAGTGGCGACCCAACGCAGCAGCACAGGCGCTCGGCATGTCACGCGCTACGTTATACCGGCGCATGACGAAGCTGCACATCGTCGGACCGCACCGGCGTTAGCACTATTGCGACCGGGCGACCGTGCGATTACTGCGCCACGGCGTCTTTGGGCGTGATCTGCACGGCAGCAGCCGAAACGAAAACAGCGTGAACGGTATCGCCGACCTTGACGTCTTTGAGATCGACATCGGGGCCGACCTGAAGCGTGCGCGTTTGATGGGCGCCGCGCAACGTGACGAGACGGTGCGCGCGATCGATCTTGCGCACGGTGGCGAGAATTTCGATCTGCCGGGCCGACTCGAAGCCACCCGAGGCAGGCGCGTAGACCTGCGTATCGACGCGTGTGCGAATGCCGTTGCTGGCGGCAGCGACCTTGTCGGCTTTGACGAGCATGGCGTTTTTATAGAGCACGTCGACACGGTCGCCGACCTGCAGCTTGTCGAAGCCGGCCACTTGCTGACCGACGAGCACGTCGACGGTATTGCCATCGGTGCCTTCGAGAATGAGAGTACGTGCGCCCGCATCGATGCCGACGATTCTGGCGGTGATATGAACCGGCTGCACGATATTGACGACACCGCGCGTCGCGCTGGCAAGCTCGTCCTGAGCCCAGCCAGCGGGACAGACAGCGAGCGCCACGAGTAGAACCGTACCCAGCGTTGCCGCTTTCATGGAAGTTCTCCTAATTATTCAGCCCGACATAGCACAACGAACAGAAGTAATGCCGCAACCTCAGGCGGCAGTGATGTTTGATTAATGACCGAATCCCGTAGCAAGACAATTGTAGATGCGAGCTTCAAAAATTCCAGCACAGGAAAAGCGATAGACGCTAAAAAGCCAAAGTGCGGATGAAATGATGATCGCGATTATTGCGGCAGGTCCGTTCCAAGAAGGCGAGCAAAAAAATGTTATGCCCAACGGCGGAGCGCGCAGCGCAACGCTGGAGCGGATGACGGCTTTGTCAAAGAGATGAAGGGTGCGAGAGACGAACTCGTCTCGCACCACTCCGATTGAACACCTTAGGGGGACACCTACGGGCTAGCGGTGTGAGCCGCTTTCTTTTGCCTACTTTTCTTTGCGGCGGGCAAAGAAAAGTAGGTGCCGCCCCGCACAGGGGCGACGCCAATAGACCAATAAGAAATGAAAGCAAATAAGAATGCAAGAAAAGGCCAAAACAAAAAACTCAAACCCTCTCAATAGCAATAGCAATCCCCTGCCCCACCCCAATACACATGGTACAAAGCGCAAACCTGCCACCGGTACGATGCAACTGATACATAGCGGTCGTCACGAGCCGCGCCCCGCTCATTCCAAGCGGATGCCCCAGCGCAATAGCGCCGCCATTAGGATTGACACGCGCATCGTCGTCAGCAACCCCAAGCTCACGCAACACAGCGAGGCCCTGCGAGGCAAATGCCTCATTCAACTCGATCACATCGAACTGCCCGATATTCATCTTGAGACGTGCAAGCAGTTTTTGCGTAGCAGGCGCCGGTCCAATGCCCATCACGCGTGGCGCAACACCAGCCGTGGCCACGCCGAGCACCCGCGCACGCGGCGTCAGCCCATAGCGCTTCGCGGTCTCTTCATTGGCGAGCAGCAAGGCCGCAGCGCCATCGTTCACACCCGACGCGTTTCCGGCTGTCACCGTACCATCAGGTCGCACCACGCCCTTGAGCTTGGCCAGCGCTTCGAGGCTCGTTTCCCGCGGATGCTCGTCCAGCGAGACCACCACCGGATCGCCCTTCTTCTGCGCGATCGTCACGGACGTGATTTCCTGCGCGAGCGTTCCGTCACGCTGGGCACGCGCCGCCTTCTGTTGACTGCGCAGCGCGAAAGCGTCCTGATCTGCGCGGCTGATCCTGTAGTCGGTGGCGACGTTCTCGCCCGTTTCGGGCATAGAGTCCACGCCGTACATCTGCTTCATCAGCGGATTCACGAAACGCCAGCCAATCGTCGTATCGTAGATATCGGCTTGCCGCGAGAACGCGCTGGTGGCCTTGCTCATCACAAACGGCGCACGGCTCATGCTTTCGACACCGCCGGCCACCATCAACGCCGCCTCGCCCGATTTGATCGCGCGTGCCGCAATGCCCACGGCATCCATGCCCGAACCGCACAGCCGGTTCACGGTCGAACCGGGCACCGCTTGCGGCAAGCCCGCCAGCAACAGCGACATGCGCGCAACGTTGCGGTTGTCCTCGCCGGCCTGATTCGCGCAACCGTAGATGACGTCGTCAATGGCGCTCCAGTCGACGTCCTTGTTGCGCTCCATGAGCGCCTTGAGCGGCACCGCGCCCAGATCGTCGGCACGCACTGACGACAACGAACCCGCGTAGCGGCCAATCGGGGTGCGAATCGCGTCGCACAGGAAAGCTTCAGTCATGTGATGTCTCCAGTTGAATACTGCGCGGCTTGCGGCGCCAGTCGAACCGGCGCGAGGGGCACGTTCGGCAACAGGACGGCAGCCTGTGACCAGCGGCGCTCACAGCAAGCGTGGGGAGCCTCGAAACCATTGCCACGGCGTCATCGTGAACGCCCACACCCCGGGTCGAGGATAGCAGCAACGGCTTTCAGGCCAAGGTCCAATTTGTTCTTTATACGAACATTAGATCGAATAACGAACATTCAGGCCTGATGATAGGCGCGGGCGGGAAAGTGTGTCAAGCGTGGCAGCCAGCCGTCAGGGAATACCAGCAGGGGGAATGCGTGCCTTCGAAGGTCTGAAGAAACGCAGCAGGTGCTTCAACGCACCTGAATATGCTCGTCCTCGATATAACTGCGGATCACATCCGCGAAACTGCGTTCGCCCACCAGCCCGAGGCGTTCCGCGCGCGTCGTATCCCAGGCTCCCGGCCAACTGGTGACGAGTTTGTCGATGCGCGGATCCATCTTCCATTCGACGCGCTTCGCCACCTCATCGCCCGCCACTTCGCGCAGGGCGTCCACCATTTCATCGACGCTCACCGAGATGCCGGGCAGATTCAAGGCCCGCTGCATGCCAAACAAGGCGGCGTCGAGTTCGAGTCCGGCGATCAGCGAAGCGATTGCCCTGCGTGGCGACAGCAGCCACACGCGCGTGCTGCCCGCCACCGGACACACACTCGTTTCGCCATTCAATGGTTCGCGAATGATGCCGCTCGCAAACGAAGACGCCGCCGCATTCGGCTTGCCCGGCCGTACGCTGATGGTGGGCAAGCGCATGATCCGGCCGTCGACGAAACCGCGTCGCGTGTAATCGTTCAGCAGCAGTTCCGCGATCGCCTTCTGCGTGCCATATGACGACTGCGGATTGAGCGCAGTATCGTTCTGCACGACCTCCGGCATGTCGCCGCCATACACCGCGACCGAACTGGTGAACACCACCCGCGGCCGGTGCCCACGCGCGCGGCACGCTTCCAGCAACACGCGCGACGCATCGAGATTGATGCGCATGCCGAGATCGAAATCCGCTTCGGCCTGGCCGCTGACAATCGCCGCCAGATGGAAAATCACGGACGTCTCGCTGTCGATCAAACGTTCCAGCACACTGCGCTCGGCAATGTCGCCTGTTTCAACACGCACCCGCTTGTCGGTAAAACCGCTGGCCGGCACGACGTCGAGCAGCACAAGCTCGGTGATGGTCTGCGGCTGGCCGTCCACCCCTTTCACCTCGCCGCGCACCAGCAGTTCGCGCGCCAGGCGTTGACCGAGAAAACCCGCACCACCCGTGATCAGTATTTTCATAACGTTCGTTATCCTGAAGATCGTTTGTCAAAGCCGAAACGCGATTCGCTCACGCATTACCCTGCAAATACGACTTGAGCCAAGCCAGCCCTTCGGACGTGCCTGCACGCGGCCAGTATTCGCAGCCCACCCAGCCGTCGTAACCGAGTTTGTCGATGATGTCGAACAGGTAGGGATAATTCACTTCGCCGCTATCCGGTTCGTGCCGTTCAGGCACGCCCGCAACCTGGATATGGCCGATGCCTGCCATGTCGCGTTCGAGTTTCTTCGTGAGGTCGCCTTCCATGATCTGGCAGTGGTAACAGTCGAACTGCACTTTCAGATTCGGCGCGCCGATTTCCGCGCAGATAGCCTGCGCATCGTCCTGCCGGTTGAGCAGATAACCGGGCATGTCACGCGTATTGATCGGTTCGATCACGATCGTGATGTCATCTGCCTGCGCGAGTCGCGCGGCGTAGGCGAGGTGCTCGATATACAGTGCCCGATGCCGCTCGCGCGACTGATCCGCGCCGAGCACGCCGGCCATCACGTGCAACTTGCGATTGCCGAGCACCCGCGTGTATTCCAACGCGCGCTCGATGCCGCGCCGGAATTCGTCCTCGCGCCCCGGCAACGAGGCAATGCCGCGTTCGCCCGCGGCCCAGTCGCCCGGAGGCGCGTTGAACAGCGCCTGCGTGAGGTCGTGGGCGTCGAGACGCGCCCTGATTTCCGAAGCAGGAAAGTCGTAGGGAAACAGATACTCCACGGCCTTGAAACCATCGCGCGCCGCGGCGGCGAAGCGATCCAGAAAGCCGTGTTCGTTGTACAGCATGGTCAGATTCGCAGCGAAACGAGGCATGGCAGCCCCTCCCTTTCATTGTTGAAGCGCGACGCGCATCGCGCATCAGTTAAGCCTCGAGAACAAACCACTGGGCCAGCATCCATTCGCAATGCGCGGCTCACCAGCGCGCGCCGAATACCTTGCGCAAGGTGTCGATTGCCGCGTCATCCAGCGGCGCCGGTCGCGGCTGCGTCATCAGCCACAGGCGCGCGGTTTCTTCCAACTCTTCGAGTGCATACGACGCGTGCGCCACTGACCGCTCCCACACCACCGGACCCAGCCGTTCGAGCAGCACGCCGCGCACGCTGTTGGCCAGCGCGGCGATGCGTTGCGCGACCTCGGGATCCCCCGGACGTTCGTAGCGAATCAACGGAATGTGGCCCACTTTCATCACGTAGTAAGGCGTGATGGGCGGCAGCACATCGGTCTCGCTCCACACACCGGCGAGACTCAACGCCACGAGATGCGTCGAATGCGTGTGGACGATGCCGCGCGTCTGCGGATTGCTGGCATAGATGCCGCGATGCAGCGCCAGCGTTTTCGACGGCTGACCGCCTGACACCAACTGCCCCTCCGCGTTGACCTTCGCAATTGCGGCGGGATCCAGGCGGCCAAGGCACGCATCGGTTGGCGTAATGAGCCAGCCATCGTCGAGACGCGCGCTGATATTGCCCGCCGTGCCCACCGTATAGCCGCGCTGATACAGGCTCGCGCCAACCGTGCAGATCTCTTCGCGGACCCGTGCTTCGTCACCTGAAACGCTAACCGCGCTCATGATGCGGCTCCGTCCAGATGACGCAGCGCCTTGCTGAAGAAATCGGGGCCGCCGAAATTGCCGGACTTCAGTGCCAGCGCAAGCGGCGCCTCGCCGTGCGTCGCAATCGTCGCGGTCGCGGGCACACCGGGATCGATCTGCGCGCCGATGCGCAGCGCGCGAACGTCGAGCGCCTGCACGACCGCTCCTGATGTCTCGCCGCCCGCCACCACGAACTTGCGCACGCCGAGTTCGTGCAAGCCGCGCGCGATCGACGCGAGCGTACGTTCCACCAGTTGCCCCGCCGCTTCCACGCCGAGTGCCTGCTGCACCGCCTTCACTTCATCGGGCGTGGCGGTGGCGTAGATCAACATGGCTTGTGCGTGGCTCAACTGCTCGCGCGCGAAGCCGAGCGCCTGATCGACCACCGGCTCGCCACGCGCCACCGCCAGCGGATCGATGCGGAACGCGGGCCGCGTGGCGCACCATGCCGCGACTTGCGCGTTGGTGGCCTTCGACGCGCTGCCGGCCAGCACCGCCGCATGGCCTTCGACTGACGGCAGTTTGCCGGCGTCCGCTGCTTCCGGCAGCAAGCCCGCCTGGCGGAAGTTCTCCGGCAAGCCGAGGGCAATGCCCGAGCCGCCCGTGATCAGCGCAAGATCGGCGCAGGCTTCGCCGAGCGTGTAGAGGTCGGCGTCGGAAAGCGCATCGGCGATGGCGACGCGCACGCCGTCGCGACGTAACGCGTCGAACGATTCACGCACGGCGGCCGGTCCTCGCGCCACCGTGTCGTAGCGCACCAGCCCTACCTTGGACGCGGTCTGTCGCTGCAACACGCGCACGAGATTCGCGTCGGTCATCGGCGTCAGAGGATGGTGCTCCATGCCCGACTCGTTCAACGGCACGTCACCCACGAACAGATGACCGCGATAGATCGTGCGGCCGTTCTCGGGGAAAGCCGGACAGGCAATCGTGAACGCGCCGGTATTTGCATGCGGCAGCGCATCGAGCAACGCATCGGCCACTGGACCGATATTGCCCGCATCGGTGGAATCGAAGGTCGAGCAATACTTGAAGAAGAACTGCCGGCATCCTTGCGCGCGCAACCAGTCGAGCGCGGCCAGCGATTGCTTCACGGCATCTGCCGCTGCGATGGTGCGCGATTTGAGCGCCACCACCAGCGCGTCCGCTTCGAGCGGCGCATCGCCCTGCGGCACGCCGATGGTCTGCACGGTACGCATGCCGCCACGCACCAGCATGTTGGCCAGATCCGTTGCGCCGGTGAAATCGTCGGCAATGCAGCCGAGCAAGGCTCGTTTCGTGGAATTCGTCATAGCGTCTCTGCTCCGCTCATGACTTTGAAGCCGGAATGTCGATGCCGGGGAAAATCTTGATCACCGCGGCATCGTCCTCGCCGCCGTGCCCCGCCGACGACGCCATCATGAACATCTGATGCGCCGCCGCCGACAAGGGCAGCGGGAATTTCGAGCGACGCGCCGTATCGAGCACGAGTCCCAGATCCTTGACGAAGATATCCACCGCCGAGAGCGGCGTGTAATCGCCCTTCAGGATATGCGGCACGCGGTTTTCGAACATCCACGAATTGCCGGCGCTGTGCGTGATTACGTCATACAGTGCCTCCGCGTCGACGCCTTCGCGCAAACCCAGCGCCAGCGCTTCCGCAGCCGCTGCGATATGCACGCCGGCCAGCAACTGATTGATGATCTTCACTTTCGAGCCCGCGCCGTGCGCATCGCTGAGCCGGTAGACCTTGCCGGCGATCGCCGTCAGCACGTCCTCGCACGCGGCATACGCGGCGGCAGGGCCGGACGTCATCATGGTCATCTCGCCGGATGCCGCACGCGCCGCGCCACCCGAGAGCGGCGCATCGAGCATCTGCAAACCGGCCGCTTCGACGCGCTGTCCGAGTGCGATCGCGAAGTCCGGCGCGACCGTTGCGCTCGCAATCACGACGCTACCCGGTTTCATGCTGGCCACTGCGCCGTGCTCACCGAACAACACGCTTTCCGTCTGCGCCGCGTTGACCACCACCGTGATCACCACTTCGCATTGCGCGCCCAGTTCAGCGGGATTCGCGCAGGCCACGCCGCCTTCCGCGGCGAAATTGTCCAGCACGGCGCGGCGCAGATCGCAGGCATGCACCCGAAACCCGGCCCGCAATAGTGAACGGGCCACGCCCAGTCCCATCGCGCCGAGGCCAATCACTCCCACGTTTCTCGACATGCTTCGCTCCTGATCGAATCCGCAACGACGTTTCGAGGTTCCGCACCCGCCGCTGGGTCTGCCGCTCAACAGATGCCCGCCTCCGACAAACGGCGCGCAGCGTTATACATATGCGTGCAGGCCGCGTTGCGCGCGGCCATTGGATCTCGCGCGCGAATCGCGGCGGCGATCGCCGCGTGCTCTTCGCGCACCTGACGTGAAAAGTCCTCGCGCAGTGCCTCGTTGCGACGCGTGATCATGGTTCCTGCCTCCAGATATTGGTTCAGGAACGTCAGGGTCTTGAGGAAATAAGGATTGCCGGTTGCCGCGGCGATGGCGCGATGAAAGGCCACGTCTTCCGCCACGCCGTCCTCGCCTGCGGCGGCGGCCGCGTCGATCTCCGCGAGCGCGGTCTCGATTGACAGCATGTCGGCGTCGCTGCGGTGCATCGCGGCTTCGGAGGCCACCTCGGCTTCGATGGCGCGGCGCAGCGCCAGAATCTGCAGCACCGATCCGGCCTCGACGGCTTCCGCGTAGTCGATGCGCAGCGGCCTGATCGTGCCGTGCCCGGCGATAAACACGCCGCTTCCCTGACGCGGTTCGACGACACCCTCGTTTTTCAGCCGCGAAATCGCCTCGCGGATGACCGTGCGGCTCACGCCGAACTGCTCCGCCAGCACCGCCTCGGTCGGCAGCTTGGCGCCGCGCGCAAAGGCGCCTTTGTCGATCTGCTTGAGCAGTTGCTGGGCCACCGTGTCGCTCAACGCGCGGGCGGGAATCTTCTCGAACATGCTGGCTCGATTAGTCAGGTGATCGGGTCATCATACAAATTTAGCGCAACGCTTGCATCCAGCAAAACCCTGGTGCGGTTGCTTTGACGGACAGGCGAGACGGGGTAATGACGGCCTCCTGCCGCATCGTGGCAGCGCGGCGGGTCGTCACCTGAACAGCGGCCGCGAGCCCCGCGCGAAATTCGGCAAGGTTGGCGAAACGCAGGGCATAAGCTATCTTCACGGCTTTCCGCGTGCCTGCATGTGGTCTGCGGGTGGTTCGCGCCGCGCGTCATGCACGACGTGATCCCAGGCAGCACGAGGAGCAACGGGTCACGCAGCAGCACACAGGTCAGCCCGCCATTTCACGCAATCCCGAAGAGTCTCGATGAGCAAAGTCTCCCAAGCGTCTCCCGATGATCCGGCCAGCGCCGCCGACGCGCCGGACCGGCCGGGCGATTCCTACGTGCAGTCGTTTGCGCGTGGCCTCGCGGTGATTCGCGCGTTCAACGCGCAGCGCCCCGAGCAGACGCTCACCGACGTGGCCGCCGCCACCGGCCTCACGCGCGCGGGCGCGCGGCGCATTCTGCTGACCTTGCAGACGCTCGGGTATGTCGAAGCGGAAGGACGTCTGTTCCGCCTCACGCCCAAGATTCTCGATCTCGGCTTTGCGTATCTGACCTCGATGCCGTTCTGGAATCTCGCCGAGCCGGTGATGGAAGAACTGGTGGCCCAGGTGCATGAAAGCTGTTCCGCCGCGGTGCTGGATCGTACGGAGATCGTCTACGTGCTGCGCGTGCCGACCCACAAGATCATGACCATCAACCTGTCGATTGGCAGCCGCTTGCCGGCGTACTGCACGTCGATGGGCCGCGTGCTGCTCGCCGCGCTCGACGACGAAACGCTCGACGCCACGCTCAATTCCGCGCCGCTCTATGCGCACACGCCGCGCACCATCACGGATAAGGAAGAGCTGAAGAAAGTGCTGGCCCAGGTGCGCCGCCAGGGCTGGGCCATCGTCGATCAGGAACTGGAAGGCGGTCTGATTTCGCTGTCCGCGCCGATTCGCAACCGGCAAGGACGCGTGATCGCCGCCATGAACATCAGCGGCAACGCACAGCGCAATTCGGCCAGGCAGATGGTGAAGGCGTTTCTCGAACCGCTGCAGCAAGCCGCGCAAAACGTGTCGGATCTGGTGGCACGGCGAGGGTGACACGGGGGCGAAGCTCGCGGCGGTTCTGCTGACTCAAGCGCCTGAGCGGCTTTTAAACCCCGAAACCCGCCGCGCCCCGCACCACGTCCACGAACACGCGCCCCGCGTCTTCGAGCGCGCCGGAATTGTCGATCCGCGTCAAGCGCACGCCAGCGGGCAACGAGAACGGCGCTTGCCGGGCGAGCCTCGCGGCCACCTGCTCCGCGGTCTCGCGGGCCCGCGAGCCGAGGCGCGCCGCCAGCACTTCTGGCGCGGCTTCGACATGCACCACATCCATGAACGGATAGCGTTGCAGCGCGTGTTGCAGATGCTGACGCGAGCCGTTGACGACCACCGTGCAGCCTCGCTCGAGCCACGCATCCAGTTCGACGCCGATGCCATAGCGCAAACCGTGGCTCGACCATTCCAGTGCAAACAGTCCCAACGCGGAGCGCGCCGCGAACTCTTCGTCCGTCAGCGCGACGTGGTCTTCGCCGTTGCCGCTAGGCCGCGTGATGTAACGATGCGCGAACAGAACAGGCTCCTGCGTGACGCGCTGCCGGGCGAATCCGAGCAGCGCATCCTTGCCTGCACCGGACGGCCCCATCACATAGATCAAACGGCCCTTCATGGCGTCTCCACCTTGTCTGCATGAAACGGCAGGCGTTGCCACAGCACGAATGGTTGACCTGGGGCCGGTTCGACGAAGAGCGCAGCACTGTCGATGACGAGCGCGCCCAGCTCCGCGATCCGCGCCTGCCACCAGGCGACCAGCGCCGCGCGCTCCTCGGCGCCGTCGAGCGAACTGGACAGCGTCATGTGGAAGCGAAACTCGTCGAACACGTACGGATAGCCCCATTCGATCAGCAAGCTGCGCTGGCGCTCGGTCAACGGCGCGGCGAGCCGGCGGCCCAGATCGTCGGCGGAAGGCCTCGCGCGCAAATCGCCCAGCGTTCGCAACGCGCTCGCTGCGAGCGCACGCATGGCTGTTTCGCCGTCCGTTTCGGCTGGCCGTAGCGCGACGAAGTCACCGAGCGTGGCAGCTTCAACGGGTAGTACGAAGGGTGTCTGGTCGTGAGCCCAGTTGCGCGCTTCGTCCAGCACGGCGCGCGAACTCACGCCGTCAGCCAGACGAAAGGGCGCGACCAGCGTGCCATGCCAGCCGTAACGGCGCGGCGCCTGCGTCAACTCTGCAACCGTGCGTGCCACAGCGGGCGGCTGCGGCGCGGTATATGCCGCGCCTGTTTCCACGTCGCCACCCAGCCATTCACAGCCCGCCTGCCACCAGGGCGAAACGCGGGACGGCGCGTAGTACACCGCAAAACGCGCATCGGCGGCCCATCGCACGTCGTCGTTGCCCGCCCAGGCGCCGGCATCCAGCGCGACGCTCATACGTCGTGCTCCACCATCAGTTGCACGCGGTCCGCTGCGAAATGCGTCACACCGTATTTGATCGGCGTGCCGGCCAGATCGACATCCACGTTTTCGACCCACAGCACCGGCTGCTGCCGGTTGATGTTCAGACGCCGCGCCACCTCCGGCTCAGGCAGCACGCTGCCAATGCGGCTCCACTTGCGCAGATAGTCCGCCACGCCAAATTCCGCCAGCGTTTTGGTGATGCCGCCGGTCCGTTCCAGGACCTGCGGCAGATCCACGAAACGCGCGGCCGGATACCAGTTGCGCGCGAAGGTCAGCGGCACGCCGTCGGACTCATGCAGCGATTCGATCCGGTACACCAGCGCGCCGGCGCGCAGGCCCAGCGCTTTCGCGACATTCGGCTCGGCCTTCACGCGCAGGGCCGACAGCATCGAGCCACCCGCCGCGTGATGTTGCTGGCGCAGGTTTTCGGTGAAGCGGGTGCGGCGCCCAATCGTATAGTCGATCGCGCCGGGTTGCACGAAGGTGCCACGCCCCTGCTCCACACTGACGAGCCCGAGCGCCGCGAGCCCGAGCATGGCGCGCCGCACGGTATGGCGATTGACGTCGAAGCGTTTGGCCAGTTCTCCTTCGCTTGGCAGACGGCCGTCTTCCCCGAAACCACTGGCCGCGATCTCGGCGGCGAGGATCTGCTCGATCTGCCGCCACACGGCAACGCCCGCACCACGTTCGAGCTGCGTGCCCGGCGCGGCGGTATCGTTCGATGTCATGGTGCTGTCATTCCCTTCAGTTCAAATATTCGCTGTGACGTGCATTGTAGTGCGCATGCTGTGATGGAAATATGAAAACACGGCCTGCGCCACGGATGCAACCCGTTTACTTCTAAACGTCTAGACGTTTAGATGAATAGATGGTCAAATGACCTTTCGCCGGACCAACAGGAATCACGATGAGCGCCTCATCTGCGTCTTCAGCTGCGTCATCAGCTCCCTCCGCCGCAGCCACTGCCACCGCCGACGCGCCACCGCACGCCGCCACGCGGCGCGCATGGATGGCCGTCCTCGCGCACACGCCGCGCGCCGAACTCGAAGCTGCCTTGAACCGCGCGCTGCACGGCACCACCCCACCCGCCTATGACTGGCTGCGCGCCCCCGAAACCGGGCTGGCGATGGTGCGCGGCCGCGTCGGCGGCAGCGGCGACGCGTTCAATCTGGGCGAGGCCACCGTCACGCGCGCCACGCTGCGTCTGCGTGAGCCCGCTGAACATGCGCCCGTGGGCGTTGCCTGTCACCTGGGCCGCGATCGCAAACGCGCCGAACTCGCGGCGCTGGCCGACGCCATGTTGCAGTTGCCGGGACATGCCCGTCTGTATGCCGACCTGATCGAACCGCTCTCCACGCGGCTCGACGAGGAGCGCAGTGCAAAACGCGCGGAAGCGGCTAGCACGCGCGTCGAATTCTTCACGATGGTGCGAGGCGACTGATGACTCATCCAATGGAAAACGGTGCGAGCGCTGCGCAGATCGCGCTCTCCACGCTGGCCCCTGGCTTCGCCGATCCGGTACATGACACGCAAGCCGTGTTTCGCACCTTGCTCGATGCGCTGGCGCGGCCCGGCACGACCGGTCTGATCGAGCATGTGCTGCCCGCTTCGCGCGCTGGCGGCGCGCATCACTCGCGCGCGGAGCTGGCGGCCCTCGCCGCGTTGTTGACCTTGTGCGATTACTCGACCCCTGTGTGGCTCGCGCAACCCGATCCGGCACTCGCCTCCGCGCTGCGGTTTCATACGGGCGCGCCGCTCGTCGACGCCGCACAAGAGGCCGCGTTTGCGTATATCCACGACGCCAACGAGTTGCCCGAGCTGGCGCAGTTTGCGCTCGGCACTGCGGAATCGCCGGAGCACTCCGTCACGCTGCTGATACGCGTCGAGGCGCTCACGGGCGGCACGCCTGTCGTGCTGAGCGGTCCCGGTATCGAACACACCGCGACCATCGCGCCGGTTGGTCTACCCGAGCACTTCTGGCGTGAACGCGCCGGACTCGCGCCGCTCTTTCCGTGCGGCATTGATTGCTATCTTGTCTGCGGCCATGCGCTGATCGGTCTGCCGCGCACTACCCACGCCATACACGCCGCAAACGCCACACACGCCGAGGTGAACTGATGTACGTTGCCGTCAAAGGGGGCGAACGCGCGATCGAAGCATCGTGGCGTTTGCTCGACAAATCGCGCCGCGGCGACACGCAACTCGCCGAATTGAGCGTGGCACAGATCCGCGAGCAATTGCGCCTCGCCGTGGCCCGTGTGATGACAGAAGGCTCGGTATACGACGAGGAACTCGCCGCGCTCGCCATCAAGCAGGCGGCCGGCGATCTGGTCGAAGCCATCTTTCTGCTGCGCGCGTACCGCACCACGCTGCCGCGTTTTGGCTACACACAGCCGCTCGATAGCGAAGCGATGCGCGTGGAACGCCGTATTTCCGCGACGTTCAAGGACGTGCCCGGTGGCCAGTTGCTTGGCGCGACGTACGATTACACGCAACGTCTGCTCGATTTCGCCTTGCTGGCCGACGCGCACGCATCAGGCAACGCCACCGGCGAGCCGGCAACCGTTGCTCCACGCGATGCCGTCGACGCCACACCCGAAGCCATGCCGCGCGTCGTCTCGCTGCTCAACAAGGAAGGTCTGATCGAGCAGGAAAGGCCCACGCCCGAGGCCGCCGAACCCGGCGACCTGACCCGCGAGCCGCTCGCCTTTCCGGCCAGCCGCGCCACGCGTCTACAGAATCTGGCGCGCGGTGACGAAGGTTTCCTGCTGGCAATGGGCTACGCCACGCAACGCGGCTACGCGCATTCGCATCCGTTCGCAGGTGAGATTCGCTTCGGCTCCGTGACGCTCGAAATGGAACTCGACGAACTCGGCGAAGCAGTGGAAATCGGTGAGATCGATATCACCGAATGCCAGATGATCAATCAGTTCGCCGGCAGCGGCGAGGTGCCGCCCACCTTCACGCAAGGCTACGGTCTCACGTTCGGCCATTGCGAACGCAAGGCAATGGCGATGGCGCTGGTCGACCGCGCATTGCGTGCCGAGGAGCTGGGCGAAACCATCGCGTCGCCCACCCAGGACATCGAATTCATGCTCTCGCATAGCGACAGCGTCGAAGCCTCCGGTTTCGTCCAGCATCTGAAGCTGCCCCACTACGTCGACTTTCAGGCTGAACTCGAACTGGTCCGCCGTCTGCGCGCGCAGCATGTGGCAACCTCTTCGAGCATTGATTCGGCATCCTCATCACCCGATGCAACTGAAACCGCCCCATCCCAGCAGGAGCAAGCGGCATGAACGCGCCAGAAGCCAACCTTGCCCCTCAGGCATTCGATAGCGCCGCCGAGGGCTACAACTTCGCCTACCTCGACGAACAGACCAAGCGGATGATTCGCCGTTCGCTGCTGAAAGCGGTGGCCGTGCCTGGCTATCAGGTGCCGTTTGCATCGCGCGAAATGCCCTTGCCGTTTGGCTGGGGCACGGGCGGGATTCAGGTCACGTCGGCCATCATCGGTCGCGACGACACCCTCAAGGTGATCGACCAGGGTTCCGACGAAACCACCAACGCCGTGAACATTCGCCGCTTCTTCGCGCGCACTGCCGGCGTGAAAACCACGCGCCGCACCGTGGACGCGACGATCGTGCAGACCCGTCACCGCATTCCCGAAACACCGCTCACCGACAAGCAGATTCTCGTCTATCAGGTGCCGATGCCCGAGCCGCTGTACCGTCTCGAACCGCGCGCCGCCGAGTGCAAGAAGCTGCACGCGCTGGCCGATTACGGCCTGATCAGCGTGAAGCTCTACGAGGACATCGTGCATCACGGCAGCATCGCCACCACGTACGACTACCCGGTGATCGTCAACGAGCGTTATCTGAGTTCCCCTTCGCCGATCCCGAAGTTCGACAATCCGAAGATGCATATGAATCCCGCGCTGCAATTGTTCGGCGCGGGGCGCGAGCGGCGCATCCACGCCATTCCGCCCTATACGCCCGTGCGCAGTCTCGACTTCGACGATCATCCGTTCGAGATCCAGCGCTGGGAGCACGCCTGCGCGTTGTGCGGTTCCAAAGAAAGCTTCCTCGATGAAATGATCGTGGACGATGCGGGCACGCGCATGTTCGTCTGCTCCGACAGCGATTACTGCCACGACCGCCGCGAAGCACAGCAGCCCGCTCACGCCGAAGGAGAATCCGCATGACCCCGCTGCTGCAGGCGCATAACATCACGAAGCAATACGGTGGCCGCAACGGCTGCCGCAACGTCAGCTTCGATCTGTATCCGGGCGAGGTGCTGTGCATCGTCGGTGAGTCGGGCTCGGGCAAGACCACCCTGCTCAATACGCTCGCGCTGCGCACCGAGGCCGACAGCGGCACGCTGCATTACACCGCCGCGCACGGCGATACGCTCGATCTGCGCGCGTTGTCCGAACCGCGCCGCCGTCTGTTGATGCGCACCGAGTGGGGCTTCGTGCAGCAGAATCCGCGCGACGGTCTGCGCAGCGGTGTCTCGGCAGGCGCCAACATCGGCGAGCCGTTGATGGCCGTGGGCGCGCGTCACTATGGACAGATTCGCCACACCGCAACCCAATGGATGGAGCGCGTCGAACTGGACACCGCGCGCATCGACGAACTGCCGGCGGCGTTTTCTGGCGGCATGCAGCAACGTCTGCAGATTGCGCGCAATCTCGTCACCGGTCCGCGCCTCGTCTTCATGGACGAACCCACGGCCGGTCTCGACGTTTCAGTGCAGGCGCGTTTGCTCGATCTGCTGCGCACGCTGACCACCACGCTGCATCTATCGGTGCTGATCGTGACGCACGATATCGGCGTGGCGCGACTGCTCGCGCATCGGCTGATGGTGATGCAAGGTGGCGAAGTGGTCGAATCAGGTCTCACCGACCAGGTGCTCGACGATCCGCAGCATCCCTATACGCAAACGCTGGTTTCTTCGGTTCTGCCGGTTTGAGGCTCACATGTCATCCATCGAACCTCGCGCGTTTGAACGCGCGTTTCTCGACGACGCAGCGCTTATGCTGCGCGCGGTCAATATTGGCAAGACCTTTACGCTGCACGCGCAGGGCGGCGTGCAGATCGACGCGCTCGCCGATGTCTCGCTCGACGTGGCACGCGGCGAGTGCGTCGTGCTGGTCGGGCCGTCCGGTGCGGGCAAAAGCACACTGCTGCGCTGCCTGTACGGCAATTATCTGGCGAGTAGCGGCGCCATCGCGATCCGCTCTGCGCAGCACGACGTGCAGCATGTGGACATCACGGCGGCCGAACCGCACGACGTGCTGCGTTTGCGACGTGACGTGGTGGGCTACGTCAGCCAGTTTCTGCGCGTGATTCCGCGCGTGAGCACACACACCCTGGTGGCCGAGCCGCTGGTCTCGCGCGGTGTACCGGAAGACGAGGCGCGTGAACGCGGCGCCGCGTTGCTGGCGCGCCTCAATGTGCCCGAGCGTTTGTGGTCGCTTGCGCCCGCCACGTTTTCCGGCGGTGAACAGCAGCGCGTGAACATCGCGCGTGGGCTGATTGCGGGGCATCCGCTGCTGCTGCTCGATGAGCCGACCGCTTCGCTCGACGCGGAAAACCGCGCCGTGGTGGCCGAGCTGATCATCGAAGCACGCGAGCGTGGCGCGGCGATCGTCGGCATTTTCCATGACGAAGACACCCGTGCGAGAGTGGCGACGCGCCGCCTCGAACTGCAACCGCCGCTGCGTCGTCAAGCAGCGCTACACTGACGTATAGATCGAATACGGAGCATGTCGATGTTGATCAGGAACGCTCGCATCGTGACGCGAGACGAAGTATTTACCGGCGTGGTGCGCGTCGAGGACGGCACGATCCGCGACGTGGAACGCGGTACGACCTCCGCGCCCGAAGCCGAAGACTGGAACGGCGATTATCTGTTGCCCGGTTTGATCGAACTGCACACGGATAATCTGGAAAAGCACCTCGTGCCCCGGCCAGGCGTGCAATGGAATACGGATGCCGCGTTCGTGATTCACGACGCGCAAGTGGCGGCGGCAGGCATCACCACGGTGTTCGACGCGCTCTCGATCGGCTCGCGCACCAACGCCGGTCTGCGTGGCCGCGAGCAGCAAACGCAATGCGCGCGGGCGCTATCACGTTTCTCCGAGCGGCAGTTGCTGCGCGCCGAGCACTTCCTGCATCTGCGCTGCGAGATCGCGACGGCCGACGTGGTCGAAATTTTCGATTCGCTGTGCGCGCATCCTTTGTTGCGGCTCGCCTCGGTGATGGATCACACGCCTGGTCAGCGGCAATGGCACGACCGCGAACAATGGCGCCGCTTCCAGGAACGCAACGGCAAGCTGAGCGACGAGCACGTGACCACGGCGCTCGCTGAACTCGCCGACGAACAGGAACGCTACGCCGACGCGCATCGCCGCGAGATCGTCGCGCGCTGCAAGACGCTTGGTCTGCCGGTGGCGAGTCACGACGACACGCTCGTCGAACACGTCGAACAGGCGGCGGCGGAAGGGATCGTGCTGGCCGAGTTTCCGACCACGCGCGTCGCAGCCGTTGCCGCGCACGAGCATGGCATTGCCACCATCATGGGCGCACCGAATATCGTGCGAGGCGGCTCGCACTCGGGCAACGTGTCGGCGCTGGAACTGGCGCGTGCCGATCTGCTGGATATTCTCTCGTCGGATTACGTGCCGTCGAGCCTGCTCACGGCCGTGTTCGAACTGGTCGACAAGGCGGGCTGGAGTTTGCCGCGCGCAATGGCTACCGTTTCAGCGGAACCGGCGCGCACCGCCGGGCTGCATGATCGTGGCTCGATCACGCCGGGCCTGCGGGCGGATTTCGTGCGGGTGACGATGCTGGACGCGCTGCCCGTGCCGCGCGCCACGTATCGAGCCGGCGCGCGCGTGGTCTGAAAGACAGGACCGAGACTCAAACCGAAAGCGGCACGCGCTCCGGCTCGTCCGCTTCGAACCAGTCCGGATTGCGTGCTGCAATCGGACCCAGCGACACCAGAATTTCGCGCAGATGGTGCCGCATGGCTTCCTCGGCCGCGCTCGCGTCGTGCGCGCGCAGGCCGGCGAGAATCTTCGCGTGCTGGCGGATCAGCAGATCCAGCGGCGACACATCCGGCAGGCTCAGATAGCGCACGCGATCCATCTGCGCCTTGATGTCCTGAATGGTTTCCCAGGCCGCCGTGCAGTCGATGGACTGCGCGATGCCATAGTGAAACGCCTCATCCAGCGCGAGAAATGCGGCCGTGTCGTTCGCCCTGGCGGCGAGCCGCTGATCGCGCAGGTTGTCGGTCAGGCTTTGCAGTTGCGCGTCGGTAATCGCAACGGCCGCTTTGCGCACCACGGCGGTCTCAACCGCTTCACGAATGAAGCGCCCTTCGCGCACCTTGCGCGGCGAAATACGCTTGACCAGCGTGCCACGCTGCGGCAACACCTGCAGCACGCCCGCTTCCACCAGTTTGATGAAGGCCTCGCGTACCGGCTGACGCGAGACCTGAAACATGTCCGACACTTCCTTTTCCGACAGCGGCGTGCCCGGCACCATCTGGCCAACGAAAATCGCTTCGCGCAGCGCACGGAAAATCTGCTTGCTGATGGGTTCGTGTGAATCGAACGAGACGCTCTCGGTGAGATCGGGCAACGGAGCGCGCGATTCAGCTGTGGCACGGATACGCTGACGGCCGCCAGCAGAGGCGCGCGGTGCGTCGGCGGCGAGCGCTACAGGCAGCGGCAGCGCGATATCGGGAGACTTTCTGGTCGGCATGGCAGCGATAAGGCAAAGCAAACGGATGGATTCGCGCGGTGCCCGTGACGAGGGTGCCAAAGGTGCATGCCACCGTAGCCATACACCTCGACAAGCATTCGCGTGGGCGCCACACCATACTACCATGCACGTTTCATCTGCACCTTGGGTCGCGGCTCGCGAATCCACACCAGCGAACACAGCGCGCCGAGCACGGCAATCGCACCTGCCAGCACGAACGCACTGCCGTACGCGCCATGCGTGGCCTGGATCATGAAGCCCGTCACGGCAGGCCCGATGACGCCCGCCAGATTCGCTAGCAAATGCACGAAGCCGCCCACACCGCCAACGTGTTCACGCGGCACGGTGTCCTGAATCACGGCCCAATACACCGAGCCGGTCACGTACAGAAAGAAGATCGACACCGACATCAGCGCGACCGCGCTTTGCGTGCTGGCGACGCGCCCCGCCAGCGCCACGCAGACCGCCGCCGCGCCGAGACATACGGCCAGCACCAGCTTGCGTGACAGCAACGGCTTGCCGGTCAGACGCAGGATGCCGTCGGAGACGAAGCCGCCAATTGCCAGCCCGATGCTGCCCAGCAGCCACGGAATCACTGTGGCAAAGCTCATGTCGCGCAAGCTCAGGTGGTGCGCCTCGGTGAGGTAGGTGGGAAACCACGAGAGGAAGAAGAACAGCACGTAGTTGTAGGCGAAGAACGCAAATGCCGTGGCGAGAATCATCGGTTGGCGCAGGAAGTGTCCAAGCCCAAGGCGCGCTCCATCCACCGCGTGCGAGAGGGTCTGCTCTTCGCCCTGCCCGGCCGCGATGAAGTCCACTTCCTCGCGTGAAATACGCGGGTGATCCTGTGGATGCTCGGTCGTGGTCATGGCCCACAAAACGAGCCACGCGAGACCCAGCAGCATGATTGCCACGAACGCCCAGCGCCAGCCGAAGCGCACCGCCATATAGCCCACCACGGGACCGGCGAGCGCGCCGCCTAACGGCGTGCCCGAACTGATCACGCCAATGGCGCTGGCCACCTCCTTGCGGGGAAACCAGTTGTTCACCATCTTGCTGTTGGTCGAACTGAACGGACCTTCGCCCATCCCAAACAGCACACGCAGCACGATCAGCGAGCCGATACCGCTGGCGAGCGCCGTGGCCCCGCAGAACACGGACCACACGCCCATTGCCACGCCGAACACGCGCTTCGCGCCGACCCGGTCCGACAACACGCCACCGACGAAGTTGAACAGCGCATAGCCGACGAAGAAACTGCTGAACACGATGCCCATCTGCGCATGGGAAAACTGCAGGTCTTTCTGGATCAGCGGCGCCGCGATGGACAGCGCCGAGCGGTCGAGATAATTGATGACGCCAGCGAGAAAAAACAAAGCAACCACGTACCAGCGTTGACTCTTGATCATGAAGTGTCTCCTACATGGCGCCTCTTGACGGGCGATAGATAACGGCAGCGGCGGGTGTGGTGGCTGGGGCACCCGTGCACGGGTGAAACGTGATGTCGCTATGCGCGTCTTGTGACACGAGGCGCGCGAGGTATCCGCGGGCGCGGCCGACCTGACCGGCCAACCTCAGGGCCAACCCCTGAAGGCTCAACCCCGGGGCCAACCTCAGGGCCAACGCCGCATACGGATTACCCTTAGAGGCATCGTATTTCAGTGTTGAACGATGCTACCATACAAGTATAGTAAAGCGTCAAATGCGGGTTTCCCCTGCTTTTATTGGCCCGCTGCTGATTTCTCGTTGCCCGTTCCGTTCGTGCTGTACCTTGCTCCGTATCCGGATCCCACGCTCATGATGCCTTTGCCCACGCCTTTCATTTCCGTGCCGCTTCTGACCCGCGACGCGCTCCCCACGCTCGGCACCCATGTGCTGCCCGGGTCGTGGCGTGAGCCGCGCATCGGCATCGTGCACCTCGGGATCGGCAACTTTCATCGTGCGCACGAGGCGCTGTACACCGAGGAAGCCATGCTGACGGCCGGCGGCGACTGGGGTATCTGCGGCGTCACGTTGCAAGGCGATGTGAGCAAGCGCGATGCCTTGATGGCGCAACAAGGCTTGTACGGTGTCGTCGAACGGGGTGCCGAGGGCGAAAAAGTCACCGTGGCGCGCGCCCTGCTCGAAGTGCTCGCCATGCCGCACGATCACGATACGCTGTTCGCGCGCCTCGCTGACCCGCTCGTGCGGATCGTCTCGCTTACCGTCACGGAAAAGGGCTATTGCCGCGATCCCCGCACGGGAGATGTCGATCTTAACGATGCGCTGGTGGCGCATGATCTGGCGCATCCCGACGCGCCGCGCAGCGTGCCCGGCATTCTGGTGGCCGCCTTGCGGCGCCGCCGCGCCAATCCGTTCACCGTCCTTTCTTGCGACAACCTCGCCCACAATGGCGCGGCCTTGCGTCAGGCGGTATGTTCGTTCGCGCGGCAACTCGACCCGGAACTGGCCGATTGGATCGAAAGCAAGGTGGCGTTTCCTTCGACGATGGTCGATCGCATCGTGCCCGCGACGACTGATAGCGAGCGGGCGTCCGTGATCGGCGCCTTGGGCTATCGCGACGCCGCGCCGGTGCCGTGCGAGCCCTTCCGCCAGTGGGTGATCGAAGATCGTTTTCCGGCGGGACGTCCCGCCTGGGATCGCGTGGGCGCGCAACTCGTGGACGACGTCACGCCCTTCGAGCTGGCCAAGCTGCGCATGCTGAACGGCACGCATTCCACGCTCGCGTATCTGTCGATGCTGGCGGGCTTCGAAACCATCGACGCTGCGATCAGCGACCCTGACATGCATCATCTGATCCACACGATGATGACCGAAGAAATCGCGCCGACGCTCAGCGTGCCCGCTTCGTTCGACGTGCTCGCCTATCGCGACGCCCTGCTCGCACGCTACGCCAACCCGGCGCTCAAACACCGCTGCGCGCAGATCGCAATGGACGGCAGCCAGAAAATCCCGCCGCGCCTGCTCGGCACCATCGCCGCGCGCATCTGCGCGGGGCAGCCCTTCGCGCGGCTCGCGCTGGCAGTCGCCGCCTGGATGACGTTCCTGCGCGGCCACGCCGACGACGGCTCGCGCTACGAGATCAAGGACCCGCTGGCCACGAAGCTGCAGGCGCTTGCCGCCACGGCAAACGGCGAGCCGGAGATGCTGCTCGCCGCGCTGCTGCCGGTCCGCGAAATCTTCCCCGCCGCGCTCGCCAGCGAGCCGCGCTTCGTGCGTGCGTTGCAGAACGCGTTGCAGTCACTGGCCCACGGCGCCCGCGCCGCGATTGCGGCCCAATCGCCCGGCACAGCAGGCTGACGCCAGGTTTGCAGACATCTGCGTCCGGATGTGGTTGATTTAGTTAAAAAACTTCGTACAATCCCGACTGCCTTGCGCTGTGCACACGTGCCCGCCTTTAGAGGCGGCCGTCGGACACCATCCGGTGTTTCACTGAGCACGTAATCTTTTTGACCTGATAAGCTTTGCGCGCGCTGCTGGCCGGTAAGGCTCGCGGCCGTTCAACCTGCCCGGTCGTGAGTCGCGCCGGGCACGATCTCGCGGCGGCACAACCGCATGCGGGAGCAATACGAACTACCACCGAGGAGTAAAACAGTGAAAAAACTGCTAGCGGCTTTGACGATCGCTCTGCTTGCCACCGTTTCGATTGGCGCACATGCGAAAGACTGGACGACCATCCGTTTCGGCGTTGACGCCAGCTATCCCCCGTTCGAATCCAAAGGCACGGATGGCAAGCTCGTCGGTTTCGATATCGACCTCGGCAATGAAATCTGCAAGCGCCTGAACGCGAAGTGCGTGTGGGTCGAAAACGACTTCGACGGCATGATTCCCGCGCTGAAGGCGAAGAAGTTCGACGGCGTGCTGTCGTCCATGTCGATGACGCCGCAACGTGCTGAACAGATTGCCTTCTCGGCCAAGCTGTTCAACACGCCAACCCGTCTCGTGACGAAGAAGGGTTCGGGTCTGCAACCGACGCCGGAATCGCTGACGGGCAAGTCGGTGGGCGTCGAACAGGGCACCATCCAGGAAACGTACGCCAAGACCTACTGGGAGCCGAAGGGCGCCAAGGTAATCTCGTACCAGAACCAGGATCAGGTCTACACCGACCTGCTGTCGGGCCGTCTCGACGCATCGCTGCAAGATGCAGTGGAAGCGGACATCGGCTTCCTGAAGACCCCGCGCGGCGCTGGCTATGAATTCGCCGGCAAGGACATCGTCGACGAGAAGATCCTCGGCAACGGTGCAGGCATCGGCATGCGTAAGGAAGACACCGATCTGAAGACGAAGGTCGACAAGGCCATCGCCGACATGATCAAGGACGGCACGTACAAGAAGCTCGAGAAGAAGTACTTCGACTTCGACGTGTACGGCAGCTAAGCAGCAGCCAGTACGCAGTCGGCGCGGCTTGCCGCGCCACCGTGTGATCGAAACGGGCCCCGCCATATGCGGGGCCCGTTTTGTTTCCAGATCGGCTAAGATCGTGCGATCCGGTCTTGCCACGCGGCACGCGGGCGGCCCCTCAAGGGCGCAGCCGGATTCCGTTTTTCATTCTGCAATCAACCACATAGCGCGGTTTTTCGCTGACTTCGCGCAGCGTCCACGCGCTTTCCGACATCATGCAAACCCAAACCCATCCGTTGATTTCACCGACGCTCGGCACCTCGCGTAGCCTGACGAGTTTTCACTACGGTCCAGGCGGCGGGCAGAAAATCTACATCCAGTCCTCGCTGCATGCCGACGAACTGCCGGGCATGCTGGTGTCGTGGGCGCTGCGCCGCAAGCTCGCCGCGCTCGAGGCGGCCGGCAAGATCAAGGGCGAAATCGTGGTGGTGCCGGTGGCCAACCCGATCGGGCTGAACCAGCATTTCCTCGGTCATCTGACGGGGCGCTTCGAAACCAACAGCGCGCAGAATTTCAACCGCAATTTCCACGATCTCGCCGCGCTCGTGCAGCCCGTTATCGAGTCGCGTCTCACGGACGACGTCGATCACAATCGCACGGCGATCCGTCAGGCAATGCGCGAAGCACTCGAAGCGCAAAAGCCCGAAACGGAACTGGGCTCGCAACGTCTCGCGCTGCAACTGCTTTCGTATGATGCGGACGTCGTGCTCGATCTGCATTGCGACTGGGAAGCCGCGTTGCATCTCTACACCAATCCTGACCTGTGGGCCGACGTCGAGCCGCTCGCCTGCTATCTGGATGCGAAGGCGTCGCTGCTCGCGCTCAATTCCGTGGGCAATCCGTTCGATGAGATTCACAGCTTCTGCTGGTCGGATCTGCGCGGCCGTTATGGCGACCGTTTTCCGATTCCGAACGGCTCGATCTCCGTCACCATCGAACTGCGCAGCCAGCGTGACGTCAGCTATGAATTCGCCGAGCACGATGCGCAGGCGATCATCGAGTATCTGACGCTGCGTGGCGTGATCGACGGCACGCCGGCACCGCTGCCGGCGCTCGAATTCGCCGCGACGCCGCTCGCGGGCGCCGAGCCGATCGTCGCGCCGATCAGCGGCGTGCTGGTGTATCGCACCGAACCGGGCGCGTGGGTCGACGTGGGGCACCCCATCGCGGATATCGTCGATCCGTTGACGGATCAGGTCGTCACGCTCAAGAGCACGGTGGCGGGGGTGATGTACGCGCGCCATCTGACGCGCTTTGCGACTGCGGGGCTGGAGTTTGCGCGGATTGCCGGCGCGAAGGCGTTCCGCTCGGGGTCGCTGCTGTCTAACTGATTGTGTCGTGCGGCGAGCGGTGCGTAGCTACTCGCTCGCACCGCCCGCTTTGACTTGACTGGCTGCGTTTAACCACGCTGGCGTTTTACTGCGTCTTTGCTGCCACGGCGAGTTTGTCCGCGGCCTGCTGCGCGGTTTCGCTGTCGTCGTTCCAGTAGTTGCCGATCACGTCGTAGAACGCGCCTTCAACCGCCGGGCTCACGACCATGTCATGCGCCCACGAGGGCACCAGCGTGCCTTTGCTCTGCGCGCTGGTGAAATCAGCGGCGGACTTCTTCGCGCAGTCGTCGAACTTCGACAGATCCATGCCCTGGCGCACCGGAATCGATCCCTTGTTCAGGTTGAAAATCTCCTGGAATTTCGGGCTCAACAGCAGGCTCGCGAGATCCTTCTGCCCCTTCTCGACATCCGCGCTCTTCACCTTGAAGAACGCAAAGCTATCCACGTTGAAGGTGTATGAACCCTGCGAACCCGGACCAGGAACACACAGATAATCCTGACCGGGCACCTTGTTGGCAACAGTGAATTCGCCCTTCGCCCAGTCGCCCATGAACTGCATCGCAGCCTTGCCGGAAATCACCATGCCGGTGGCCATGTTCCAGTCGCGGCCCGTCTGACCCTTGTCAGTGTACGCCTTGATCTTCTTGAACGTCTCCAGCGCCTTCACCATGGTCGGCCCTTTGAGCGTGGCCTGATCGAGCTGGACGAAGGCCTTCTTGTAGAACGCCGCACCCCCGACACCGAGCGCCACGGTTTCGAAGGTTTCCGCTTCCTGCCACGACTGGCCGCCAATCGCCACCGGTGTGATGCCGGCTTTTTGCAGCGCGTCGGCGGTCTTGAAGAAGGCGTCCCATGTGGTCGGCGCCTGGGCATTGACCTTTTTCAGGGCATCGGCGTTGATCCACAGCCAGTTGACGCGATGCACGTTGACCGGCGCCGCCACATATTGCCCCTTGTACTTCATGATGCTCGAGATCTGCGAGGGAATCAGCTTGTCCCAGCCTTCGCTTTTGGCGACATCGTCGATCGAGACCAGTACGCCTTCATCGCCCCACTCCTGAATCGCTGGCCCTTTGATCTGCGCGGCAGCGGGCGGATTGCCGGCGATCACGCGGGTCTTCAGCGCGGTCATGGCGTTGCCGCCGCCACCGCCCGCGACCGCAAAGTCCTTCCACGTGTCGCCCTTCTCTTCGAGCATCTGCTTGAGAACCTGGGCGGATTTTGCCTCGCCACCGGAGGTCCAGTAATGCAGCACTTCGACTTCGGCCGGGCGCGCGACGTTCGCGGCAAACAGTGCGGCGACGCCCAACGCACAAGCGGTGAACCGGGCAGTCTGGCTGGCGCGTTTCGCCAGGATGGTGGATTGCGTTCGCATGGCACTGTCTCCTGATGGGTCGTAGCTATTTTCGTTCTGAACCGCCGGCGATGGTAGCGCTACCAGCACCATTCACCCTATCCGGGTGAACCCTGCCTCAAAGGAGCGCCTTGCAGGACTTCCTTTCGGTAGTGCGCGAGGCGATACTCGCAGCATGAACAGAAAACCGACCCAGGCGACGCGGCAAGTATCGAAAGCACCCCACGACACGCCTGCCGATCCTGCTGACGCGCGCGAGCGGTCTGCACGCCGGCGTCCCAGTGGACGTGTGACGATTGCCGATGTCGCGCGTCATGCGCAGGTCAGCCCGATGACCGTTTCGCGCGCGCTCAAGAATCCCGCGCAGATCCTGCCGGAAGCGCGCGAACGGGTCGAGGCGGCGGTTGCCGCGCTGGGCTACGTGCCAAGCCACGCAGCGCGCACGCTCGCGTCATCGCGCTCGCGCCTGGTGGCGGTGCTGGTGCCGTCGCTGTCGAACGCCGTGTTCGTCGATACGCTCGCCGGTATTCAGGATTGCCTCGGTCCCGCGGGTTATCAGTTTTTGATTGGCAATACGAACTATTCTGCCGACAAGCAGGCGGAACTGGTCTCGACCTACCTCGCGCATGCACCGGACGGTTTTCTCGTGACGGGAATCGACGGCTCGGGAACCCTGCTACAGCGACTTGCGACAGCGCGCGTGCCGGTCGTACGCATGTACGACCTGAGCCGCGCCGCTGATGAATGGTCAGTGGGATTCTCGCAGCAGAGCGCGGGGTTCACGCTCACACGCTATCTGCTGGAGCGCGGCTACCGGCGCCCGGGTTTCATTGCTGCACAACTGGACCCGCGCACCATGCAGCGCCGCGCCGGCTTTCGCCGCGCGTTGCGCGAGGCCGGGCTGAACCCGGACGTCGAGATTCTGACGAAGGAACCGTCGAGCGTCGGCCTGGGTTCGGCGCTGCTCGCGCGCATGCTGGAACATGCGCCGGATTGCGACGCGATCTTTTGCAACAACGACGATCTGGCGCTGGGTGCGCTGTTCGAATGTCAGCGTCGCGGGCTCGCCGTGCCGGGACGTATCGCGATTGCAGGCTTCAACGATTTGCCGCCTTCGGCATGGTCGAGGCCGTCACTTACTACGATCACGACGCCGCGCTACGAGATCGGCTTCCAGGCGGCACAACTGCTGCTGCAGGTTCTGGATGGACAGCCGCCCGACCGAAACCACATCGACCTGCGTTTTACGCTGACGCCGCGCGAGAGTGCCTAGGCGTTGATTGCGCAGAAATGAAAACGACCCGGTCGGGGAAGCGACCGGGTCGTTGGGTGTGCTGCGTTTTCGGGTTGTGTTGGGGCTCGTCCAGGTTACGCCCAGGTTGCGCTCCGTAGCGCCGAGGTTTCTTTGCGCTTTAGCGCTGGGCGCAGTTGAACAACGCTTGATGCTGGATGTGGTCATCTGGGTTGGAGCACCTTCGCGCGGGTTACACGCGAAGGTGCTCCAACGATCCGCACTTCTTGCGTTGCGCGGATCGCTTGCCCGGATCGCTTGCCCTAGTGGCCGCCGTGGCCGCCGCCGCAACCACCACCGCTCGAACCGCCGCCGTGGCCACCACCCATGCCGCCGCCCATACCACCGCCATGACCGCCCATGCCGCCACCCATACCACCGCCGTGACCACCCATGCCGCCGCCATGACCGCTGCCGCTGCTGCCACCGGAGCCGCTGCCACTGCCGGAATCGCCGCCGCTACCGTGGCCACTGCCGCCACCGGCGCCGCTGCCGCTTCCGGGGCCGCCAGGGCCGCTGCCGTTGCCGCCCCCGGGGCCACTACCGCCTCCGGGGCCACTACCGCCTCCGGGGCCACTACCGCCTCCGGGGCCACTACCGCCGCCGTGGCCGCTTCCGCCACCGTGGCCGCTTCCGCCGCCATTGCCAGGACCGCTACCGCCAGGGCCACTGCCACCACCATTGCCGGGACCGCTGCCGCCGGGGCCACTACCACCGCCTGATCCGCTGCCGCCTCCGGGGCCACTA
>NZ_QVQV01000001.1:613863-1478130 GCF_003429005.1 Paraburkholderia sp. DHOC27 | reverse complement strand
ACCACCATTGCCGGGACCGCTGCCGCCGGGGCCACTACCACCGCCTGATCCGCTGCCGCCTCCGGGGCCACTACCGCCGCCGTGGCCGCTGCCGCCGCCATTGCCAGGACCGCTACCGCCAGGGCCACTGCCACCACCATTGCCGGGACCACTGCCGCCGGGACCACTACCGCCTCCGGGACCACTGCCACCGCCTGATCCGCTACCGCCTCCGGGACCACTGCCGCCGCCGTGGCCGCTGCCGCCACCGTTGCCAGGGCCGCTACCGCCGGGGCCACTGCCACCACCATTTCCAGGACCGCTGCCGCCGGGGCCACTACCGCCTCCGGGACCACTACCGCCGCCTGATCCGCTACCGCCTCCGGGACCACTGCCGCCGCCGTGGCCGCTGCCGCCACCATTTCCAGGACCGCTGCCGCCGGGGCCACTACCGCCTCCGGGACCACTACCGCCGCCTGATCCGCTACCGCCTCCGGGGCCACTGCCACCGCCATTACCGGAACCACTACCGCCGGTGCCACCACTGCCACTGCCGGAGCCACTGCCCCCGCCGCCGTGGCCGCTACCGCCTCCGTGGCCGCTGCCAGAACCTGAACCCGAACCGCCAGTGCCAGTGCCAGTACCAGTGCCTCCAGAGCCTGTCCCGCCAGCACCAGTTCCACCGGTGCCGCCCGCGCCGGTTCCACCAGCACCCGTTCCACCAGTGCCACCAGTGCCACCAGCGCCTGTTCCACCAGCACCCGTTCCACCTGTGCCACCTGCGCCAGTCCCACCAGCACCCGTTCCGCCTGTGCCGCCGGCGCCAGTCCCACCAGCACCCGCTCCACCCGTACCGCCAGCTCCAGCTCCGCCAGCACCGGCGCCAGCTCCACCTGTCCCACCCGTGCCGCCTGTACCTGCACCACCACCGTTACCGCCGGTGCCACCACCTGCCCCAGCACCACCAGTCCCCCCTGCGCCAGTCCCCCCTGCGCCACCCGAACCAGACCCACCTGTGCCCGAGCCGCCGCCGGTCGAACCGTTTCCTGCTCCGCCGCTCCCTGAACCACTGCTGCCTGCCGCACCGCTCCCTGTTCCTCCGGCGCCAGCGCCAGCACCAGCACCCGAACCGCCGCCCGCAGCAGACCCAGAGCCAGCTCCGCCGGTACCCTTGCCACCGCTGCCTGAAGAACCGGAACCGCTGGAACCGGAACCGCTGCCACCCGTGCCGCCCGCACCTGCTGCACCCGCGCCCGTGCTACCCGAACCCTGGCCGTTCGCGCCGCTCGGCATCGTGCCGACGCCATGCGATCCGAGCACGCTGCCCGCCAGCGCATTCGCCTGGGCGTTGCCGGCCGTGCCGGGTGTGCCGCCGCTCACCTCGTTGCGGCAACCATGGGTGGCTGTCTCCGGACAGTCCTGGGTAGGATTCTGCGCAAACATCAGTTCGGTTTGCGCCGTGTTTGAATCGGGCTGCGCACTCGCCACCCCTGCATACAACGTTACGGCAGCCGCAATCGCCATTCTGCGAACCATAAGCCCGCGTAAAGTATTTTTATGCCTCGTCATTATGTACCCCTTATCATGCGTTCTAATCAGCTTTAAACAGCCGTTCGAGTTCCACGTTTCGATCGTTTAAATCTTCACGATGGCGCACGATTTATTTCGTGTCTCCCCCACCCGGCAATTGCCTTGCCGCGTTTTGATCAGCTCATTGATAGAGCTGGATAGAATCGACTCGCCGCGCCTCGTTCCTGCTCACGGTCCGTCTAAATGGGACTCATCGCACTTCATTAACATCTGAATTGAAGATATGCGTGCGCGGCATTAACGAACTGTACGGAATCACACTTAACGGTGATCTTGAGTCTTTGAAAATGTCAGGAAATGTAAAATCCAGTTAAATTTACGTTTCATCATCGCGGCCGGAAGTTATTGGTCTTAGATTCGGATTCCCAATTACTTTCTCGATTTGTCGTTTTTTAATATGATCAGATTTTTTCGGGAATATGTGACCGCATAGACGATCGGTACGGACGGGTCGCGACATCGGCCGCCGGCCACGCACCACTCGAAAGACGTCTTCGGAAAAGCCCGTGTGGTCTGCGATCTCGACCACATTGCGCGCCAGAAAAATCCGTCCGTCGCTCTGCCTCAGAGCCCACTCGACGGCGCTTTAACGCTCGCAGATGATTGCCGCCGCTAAGACCGCAAGTCGAAGATCATCGAGAAAGCTCACCAGGTCACCAGCAAAGCTCGCTAAAACAGCGCCCAAAGCAGCGCACGAAAGCGGCTTAAAGAGCACAACTCCTCGCCAATCCCAGCTTTTGGGCCGCGTTCGAAAGCGCGCTTTAAAACCACGCTTTAAAGCGCGCAAACGTTTCCGTCCACCATAAACACGGCTTTATTCGGCCGAATCCCGTTCGAACGCAAAAAATCCACTACGGCGATTTTCAGCCATTTCCCATTCAACGGGTCCACGGCCATTGCGGCCGTTCACCGCCGCTTCAACGCTCGTTCAGCGCGCCTTCAACACTATTTGGGTTTGTCACCCCCGCTTCCTGCTAAGCGCACGCAATTTCCTGTGCAAATGAGCAGCACGCCATCGCCACTTTGCGCAACCTCGGCGTTGCAATGTCGCATTCATACGACAGATTGCCGTGAATTTTGAACTGTCACATTCATTACCCTTGCGTCCCTTACATTGCGGGCCATCGCTCGACCAGCCGTTAGAGCCAAGCGCGCGATTGCCTATATTTCATCGGAGAATCTCTTGAACAAGAAAGTTTTGACCACCGCTATTCTGGCCGGCTTTGCCGGTGTTGCTCACGCACAAAGCAGCGTGACGTTGTACGGGTTGATCGATGCAGGTTTCACGTATGTGAATCACGCCAACGCCAAGGCACAAAGCCTGTACCAGTATGGCGACGGTGTTGCTCAAGGTAGCCGTTGGGGTCTGCGCGGCTCCGAAGATCTCGGTGGCGGCCTGAAGGCAATCTTCACGTTGGAAAACGGCTTTAACTCGGGTACGGGCGCAGCAGGTCAAGGCGGCGATCTGTTCGGCCGTCAAGCTTTCGTCGGTCTGACGAAGGACGGCATCGGCTCCCTGACGCTCGGTCGTCAGTACTCGTTCTCGACCGACTATCTGGGCGGTTCGTACGCGAACGGTGGCCAGACGGTTGCTGGTAACTACGGCTATCACATCAACGATATCGACCAGTTGACGTCGAGCCGTATCAACAACTCGATCAAGTTCAACAGCGCGAACTTCTACGGTCTGACGTTCGGTGCCATGTATGGCTTCTCGAACCAGGCTGGCTCGTTCGCAGGCGCGCCGGGCACGACCGGTTCGTCGTCGGCATACAGCTTCGGCCTGCAATACAACAACGGCCCGCTGGGTATCGCCGCAGCGTACACGGACATCCGCTTCCCGGGTTCGGCATCGCCGACGTTCTCGACGACGCTGGCTAACGCAGCGATCACGGGTACGGCAAAGGATCTGGCAACGACCGGTGTTGGCGCCAAGTACTCGATCGGCGCGGCTACGATGTGGGCCCTGTGGACCCATACGAACATCGATCAGATCACGGGTCACATGACGGAGTTCAACGCCTATGAAGCGGGCGCCAAGTACGCCATCACGCCGGCATTGACGGGCGCACTGGGCTACACGTACATGCAGGCCAAGGATCTGACGAACGGTCACTGGAACCAGGTCGACGCCAGCGTCGACTACGCGCTGAGCAAGCGCACCGACGTGTACCTGCTCGGTATCTACCAGGACGCATCGGGCAAGACGGCGAAGAATGCTGACCTGCAATCGCAGATCGGTGTGAGCACGAGCAGCTATCTGCCAGTTGCTGGCGCATCCACGCAGTTGGCTGTCCGTGTCGGTATCCGTCACAAGTTCTAAAGCAGCAGCCGGTTAGCGGGGACGCGGTACGCCTCCCCGTTGCATGAACCGGAAACGCCCCGCCAGGCATCCTTACTGGATGTCTCGCGGGGCGTTGTCGTATCCGGCGGCTTGGCGTCGTACGTGACATCGAGCGTCGAACCCTACGGCCCGACGCTCTGCATTCACCTTAGTGCCCACCTGCGGCAGCGGGGTCGACCTTGCCCTTCTCCGGCTTGGTCACCCAGATCAACGGCACAATCAGCACGAAGATTACGGCCGACAGCCAGAAAATATCATTGAGTCCCAGCATCGCGGCCTGGCTGTTGAGCGAGTTCTCGAAGAACGCCAGCGCCTTCCCATTGCCGCCGCCCAGCGTGTGGTGCAGCGCGGTGAGCGCCCCGGAGAACAGTGGATTTTCCACGCTGGTCTGCTCGGCAAGACGCGCGTGATGCAGGATCGTGCGGTCATTCCAGCCCGTGCTGGCGAGCGACGTGCCCACTCCACCCGCAAACACGCGCACGAAATTCGACAGACCGGCCGCTGCGGGAATCTTGTCGCCCGGCTGCCCGGACAGAATGATGGCGGTCAACGGCACGAAGAACAGCGCGGTCGGAATGCCTTGCAACAGCGTCGGCAGCACGAGGGTCCAGGTGTCGACGCCGGTGGTGTAGAGCGAGCGCATGAAGAACACCCCGGCGAAGCCGAGGAACGCAAGCGTCGCCAGCACGCGGGCATCGGACTTCGGCATGATCTTCGCCATCACCGGCGCGAGGATCACCGCAAAGATACCGAGCGGCGCGGTGACGAGCCCGGCATCCACGGCGCGATAGTTGAGAAACTCCTGCATCCACTGTGGCAGCAGCACGAGGTTCGAAAAGAACACGCCATACGCGACCGAAATCGCCACTGTCCCGCCCAGAAAATTGCGGCCAGCAAAGAGACGCAGATTGACGATGGGGTTCTTCTCGGTCAGCTCCCAGATCAGGAAGAACACGAAGCTGATGAGCGCGAACACGGTGAGTGCGACGATTACGGGCGAATTGAACCAGTCGAGGTCCTTGCCCTTGTCGAGCATGACCTGCAACGACGCAACCCACGCGATCAGCGAAAGCAACCCCACCTTGTCGATCGGCAGGCGTTTAGTCGGCGTTTCGCGGTGACGATACAGCGCCCACGTCACGCCAGCGGCAAAGATGCCGACCGGTATGTTGATGAAGAAAATCCACGACCACGAATAGCTATCCGTGATCCAGCCGCCGAGCGCGGGGCCCGCAATCGGACCCACCGTCGCCGTCATCGCCCACAACGCCAGCGCGGTCGAGCTTTTTTCCTTCGGATACGAGCCGAGCAAGATGGCCTGCGAGAGCGGAATCAACGGACCGGCCACCGCGCCCTGCACAATCCGCGCAGCAAGCAGCACCGTCAGGTTCGGCGCGACGCCGCACGCCCACGACGACAACACGAACAACAAAATCGCCCACACGAACAGCTTGATCTGACCCACGCGTTGCGTGAGCCACCCCGTCAGCGGAATCGCAATGGCGTTGGCCGCCGAGAACAACGTGATCACCCACGTGCCCTCATCCACCGAAACGCCAAGATTGCCGGCAATGGTCGGCACCGCCACGTTCGCAATGGAAGAGTCCAGCACGTTCATAAACGTGGCCAATGCCACGGCGAGAGTCGCCAGCACCAGCTTGCCGCCGGTGAGCGGCGCGAGCGCAGCGGGGCTCGTCGAGTTATTCATTTCATCACCCGTCTGTAGACGCGGTCAGATGCAAATGCGCTTGCTATCTGACCTATCAGCTAATTGGATAAAAAACGTTGCGCGTGTTAGCTCAACCAGCCGAGCGAGCCGGATTGCGATGCACGGCGGCCGTTTTCTGCACCGCGGCGGTTGCGGCCGTGCGCGAGACGGGCATGTTTTGCGCGATGATCTGCGCGATTTCGGCGTCGGCGGCGGCGCCGTATTGGGCGAAGACGTCGGTGTGATACGTGGTGTTCACGGCGGCGGCCAGTTGCGTGCCGGACTCGTCATGCGTGGTGACGTCTACCTGCATCGAGAGACCAATCCGCAACGGGTGCGCCGCGAGTTCCTGCGGGTCGAGGTACACACGTACCGGCAGGCGCTGCACCACCTTGATCCAGTTGCCGGTGGCGTTTTGCGCGGGCAATACCGCGAACGCGGCGCCCGTGCCCGCGGAAAAGCCCTCCACCTTGCCGTGATACTTGACGCTCGAGCCGTACACGTCCGCGGTCAACGTGACGGGCTGACCAATGCGCATATGCTTCAGCTGGACTTCCTTGAAGTTCGCATCCACCCACACGCCGTCGAGCGGCACGATTGCCATGAGCGGCGTGCCCGGCGCGACGCGCTGGCCCACCTGCACCGAACGCTGCGCCACGTAGCCCGTAACAGGCGCGGGCAAGGTGTTGCGCGCGTAGCTGAGATAGGCATCGCGTACTTTCGATGCGGCGGCCTGCACGTCTGGATGCTGTTCGATTGTCGTGCGGTCGGTCAACGCGTGATTGGCTTCGGCCTGCTGACGGGCGGCATCGAGCGCGGCCTGGGCGGAGCTGACCGCATCGCGTGCGTGCGAAACGTCTTCGCCCGACACCGCGCCGGTTTGCGCAATCGTCTCGCGGCGTTTGAGGTCGTCCATTGCGCGGGCGAGATCGGACTCGCGCTGCGCGACATTGGCGGCGTAGAAATCGTTGTTCACATACAGGCCGCTCACCTTGCGCACCGTCTGACCGAGCGTCGCTTCCGCATTCAGGAGCGCGATGCGTGCGTCGGCGCCATCGAGCGTGACCACCGGGTCGCCCTTCTTGACGATCTGCGTATCGTCCGCGTTGACCGCATCCACGGTGCCGGTCACCTGCGGGGTCAACTGCACGAGATTGCCGTTGACGTAGGCGTCGTCCGTCGATTCGTGGAAGCGTCCCGTTGTGTAGTAGTACGATCCATAGGCGCCAGCGGATACGACGATGGCTGCGGCCAGCAACAGCAGAAACAGTTTCCGCTTGCCGGATCTGGGCGCGTCCGGTTGCGACGGCGGCTGCGGCGGCGCAGCGTGTTGCGATGACTGCTGCGACTGCTGCGGCTGGGCCGCGTGGGCCGGCTTGGTGGTGATCGTGTCGCTCATTTCAATGACTCCAGGCAAAGAATAAAAGTGTCGCGATGCGGATTAGCGCGCGGCGGCGACAGGATGGGTTTGCGTCGCGCCGGCTGCGTCGGCAAGCGCGCTGTTGGGGGCGGACGTGTCGGTGTAGCCGCCGCCCAGCGCCTGCGCCAGCGCGATTTGCTGATCGCGCCGGTTCATCTTCAGATTGGCCACGGAATCGTCCGCGGCGAGCGCCGTGGTATCCGCGTTCAGCACGGTCAGTTGATTCGTGAGACCCGCCTTGTATTGCGTGAGCGCGAGTTGATCGGCGCTATGGGCGGCATCCTGTGCGGCGAGCGCCTGGGTCAGTTGTGCGTCGGTTGCGCGGATGTCGGCCAGTTGCGTGGCCACTTCCGAGAGCGCTGTCACGAGCGTCTGGTTGTAGCCCGCTACGGCGGAATCGAAATCGGCGTAACGCCCCTTGAGTTGCGCACGCAAGGCGCCGGCGTCGAAAATCGGCAGATGGATGGCCGGTCCCGCATCTACGGTGCGGCTGGCGGCCGTCAAAAAGCGCCCGAAGCCGAACGCATCCAGGCCGATGGCGGCGCTGAGATTGATGTCGGGATAGAACTCGGCCTTGGCTTCCTTGATGTCGTGCGTGTAGCTGTCGACCCGCCAGCGCGCTGCGACCAGATCGGGGCGGCGGCTCACCAGATCGGCCGGCAGATTGTCGGGCAGACGTACTTCATCGCCCACGCCCAGCGTCGGACGCGCAATCGCCAGGCCGCGGTCGGGCCCGGCGCCAAGCAGCGCGGCCAGTTGATAACGCGTCGTCACGATGCTGCCGTCGAGCGAAGCAAGCGTCGCGCGACTGGTGGCGAGATTGGCCAATGCGGTCTTGCGCTCCACGTCGGTGTCGAGCCCATGCGCAATCCGGGTCGCCGTGATGCGGTCAATCTGCTCGCGCTGCGTGATTTCCTGTTGCGCGATGTCGCGTAACACGTAGAGGCGTGCCAGCTGGTTGTAGCTGCGGGCAATGGAAGCGCTCAGCGTCAGCTTGACGACCTCTGCATCCGCTTCACTCGCCTGCAATTGCGACAGCGACGCCTTCAGCGCCTCGCGATTCTTACCCCACAGATCGAGGTCATACGAGGCAGACAGCACGCCCTTGGTTTCGGACTGCCAACTACCTGCATAGGGTGGTGGAACCGAAGCGGTTCCGGAAAACTGCTCGCGCTGGAAGGAGTAATCCGCGCCCACTTTGGGCAGCGTACTGGCCTTGGCGGTTTCGGTGTACGCCGCAGCCGCTGCAACGCGCGCCCGCGCCTGCTCCAGCGACGGATTGTCTTTCAGCGCTTGGTCCAGCAGCGCCTGCAATTGCGCGTCGCCGAACTGGCTGGCCCAGTCGAGCGTCGGCCAGCGCCCGCCGTCGGTTGGAATGCTTTGCTGGGTCGCGAGACTTTGCGGCTGCGCCATCTGCCTGTCGCTCGAAATCCCCGCGTAGTTGACACATGCCGACAGCACCGCCGCGAACATCACCGTCATGGCCGCCTTCGCTACTCGTGGACCCGCTGCACCTGCATTTAGCTGTGTTTTCATTTTCTGATCTGTCAGATATATGGCCAAAAAAATTTCCCGCTCAAGCTTCCAGAAATTTGCCCAGCAGATAGTTGAGTTGCTTGAACTCTTCCTTGGTAAAGCGCTTCAGGCGCCGGTTCAGCACCCCTGGGGCGATGCCGGGAATCTGGTCGGCGACGGCGTTGCCCTTCTCCGTCAACGTCAGATTGACCACGCGGCGATCTTCCAGGCTGCGCGAACGTTCCAGCAGGCCCTTCGTTTCCAGCTTGTCGAGCAGACGCGTCATCAAGCCCGTATCCGTGCCCAGATACTTCGACAACTCGAACGGCGTGGTGGCAATGCCCCGCTGAACGGCCAACATCACGCCCATTTGCTGGGTGCTGATGTCGAGATCTTTCAGCGCGGAATCCATTTCGCCCACCAGCAGATTGCGCGACTTGTTGATGGCGTAGCCAACGTTCTGCAACGAAGCAAAGTTGTCTTTCGTGTAGTGATCCATGTGGCTACTCCTTATTCGCTGAGAAAAAGAATATCTGACATGTCAAATACTGTCAAGCTGCCAAGCAGTGTCTTCCGTAAAGCTTGACTTCCATTTAGATGATGACTAACATCTATTAAACATCGGATGACGGAGCGCGGCACATCATGAGGAAGTCCAGGGTTGAAACCGCAGAAACGCGTCGGCGGATTGTCGAGATCGCGGCGCGCGAATTCACCGGCAAAGGTATCCACGCCACAGGGCTCGCCGACGTAATGGCCGAAGCCGGTCTCTCGCATGGCGGCTTTTATCGGCACTTCGACTCGAAAGATCATCTGGTTGCCGAGGCCTGCACAAGCGGCATGACCGACGTGATCGGCAAACTCGAAGCGGCAGCCACGGCCAGCGCGGCTCAGGACGGCTTCAAGGCGATTGTCGATGCGTACGTTTCCGCAGGTCATCGTGACAACGCGGCGCGCGGTTGCCCTATCGCGGGCATGGGCAGCGAATTGATCCGCTCGGAGGCTGAAACGCGGGCGGCGGCCACGGATTCGCTCGACCGTCTGCTTGCGCTGCTGGTCAAACATGCAGACGAAGCGGAGCCCGAAGCCGCGCGATCCAAAGCCGTGTTCGCACTCGCGGCCATGATCGGCGGTATCACGATGGCTCGCATCATGACGGACGCGGACGCATCAATGGCAGTTTTGCAGGAAGTAAGAGAACACCTCGACGCGCTCTAACCGCCCCAGTTTTTTGGTGCAGTGAGCGCGTTTTCTTCACCCACATCTGTGCATATGCATAGATAGCGAATCGGACACTTGAAGTAGTCCTCCCCCCGCACTTGTGACGAGTGCACCCACGCAAAGACTGGAGAATCACCATGACGCAACGGCAATATCTCATCACCGGTGCCACCGGCAAGACCGGCATCCACACCATCCGCCATCTTCTCGACGACGGCCACGCGGTGCGCGCCTTCGTGCATCAGGAAGACGAACGCAGTGCGGCGCTCGCGAAGCAAGGCGCCGAAGTGGTGGTTGGCGATCTGCTCGAACACGACGACGTGATTCGCGCAATGGACGGCGTGACCGGCGCCTACCTGTGCTACCCGGTACGCCCCGGCTTCATTCAGGCCACCGCCTATTTCGCGGACGCCGCACGGCGCGCGGGTGTGGAAGTCGTGGTGGATATGTCGCAGATTTCGGCCCGCGAAGACTCGAAGAGTCACGCCGCCCGCGATCATTGGGTCGCCGAGCGCGTGCTCGACTGGTCCGGCGTGCCGACCGTCCACATTCGTCCGACGTTCTTTTCCGAATGGTTCATCTTCCCGTGGGTGCGCGATCAGATCGTGCAGGACAACGCGATCACGCTGCCGTATGGCGAGGGCCGTCACGCGCCGATCGCCGCCGAGGACCAGGCGCGTCTGATCGCCGCCGTGCTCGCCAAACCGGCCGGTCATATCGGCAAGACGCTGCCGCTGTGCGGTCCGGTCGAACTCGACCAGCAGCAGATTGCCGATGAAATTGGCGAAGTGCTGGGCCGCAAGATCGCCTACCGCCCGTCTACGCTTGAACAATACCGCGAGCATCTGCAGAAATACGGATTGCCCGACTTCATGATCCAGCACTTCCTTGCGATTGCCGTGGACTACCAGAACGGTATTTTTAAGGGCGCGGATGACGTGATAGGCGAGATCACCGGGCAAGCGCCCCAGACGGTCGGCGCATTCGTGAAAGCACATCGCCACGTGTTCGAGCGTTGAGGTTGACGATCGACGTGTGGTTCGGGTTAGATCACACTCGATAAGCTATTGCACGTCTGACCGCCGGTTTCGAGGCGGCCAGACGCAGCAGGCAGAAAGACGTGCGTTAATCAGGAGAACAGGATGTCTGAAGTCAGTATCAAGCAGAACGCCAACGAGCCGCATCCGCTCGATGCCGTGGTATGGAACTCGCTCACAGGCAAGCACCAGCAGTTCGCCGTCGGTGACAAGCGGGCGCTGCGGTTCGTGGACGATATCGGCCGCTTCGCCGCCGTGCCGAATGACAGTGCTGAATCGCTGCAAGCGCTGCGCTCGCTCGTCGAGGCACAAGGTTCCGTGGCGCTGGTCACGCCGGAGGCATTCGTGGCGCCGCCCGGCATCACAGTGCTCAAGCAGGTGGATGCGCTGCAAATGATCTGGCAGCACTCGCTCGCCCCACGCGACGAGCAAGACGTCTTGCAGCACGTCAAGCTTACTCGCGACGATGTCCCCGACATGCTCGCCCTGACGAAAATCACCGAGCCTGGTCCGTTTGGTCCGCGCACCATCGAGCTCGGCGACTATCTCGGCGTGCGCGTCGAAGGCAAGCTCGCCGCGATGGCGGGCGAGCGCATGAAACTGGACGGCTTCACCGAAATCAGCGCCGTCTGTGTCGACCCTGCGTTTCGCGGACGCGGCTATGCGGGCGGTCTAATGAAACTGTTGATCTCGGCCATCGTTGCGCGCGGCGAGACGCCCTTCCTGCACGTGTTCGAATCGAATCACGGCGCTATCGCGCTTTATCGTGCCCTCGGCTTTACCGTGCGGCGCCCGATGCAGATTAACGTGATCGATGCCGCAGCACGCTAGAACAGGCGTCAACGAGGCGTGCGAAACGTGACGAGGTAGCGGTCCTTATTACCTCAGAGGTAGTTGGCGCGAGTACGGCACGAACCTACTCTACGTGGGTCGTGCAGTCATTCCCTGACATACGCGCTCAACTCTGAAGGATGAATATCATGGCCAGCTTTCCCATTTACACACTCGAATCCGCGCCGGAACAATCGAAGCCCGCGCTCCAGTCGCTTGCCCAAGCCTTCGGCATGGTGCCCAACATTGCGGGCGCTCTGGCAGGCTCACCGAAATTGATCAACGGTCTGGTGGGCGTGTTCCAGCAGGTGCATACCGGCAGCTTTACGGAAGCGCAAATCCAGACCTTGCTGCTGACGAATGCCGTCACTAATGGTTGCACCTGGGCAGTGGCTTTTCACACGTTCCTCGCGCTCAAGGAAGGACTCGATCGTGCGGATGTCGACGCCATCCGTGCACGCCGCGCGCCGAAAGACCCGCAGCATGCCGCGCTTTCGCATCTGGCCCGTACGCTGATCGAAAAGCGTGGACGGCTCGACGATCAGGATGTCACCGCCTTCACCGCAGCGGGTTTCGAGCAGGCGCTGGTGCTCGAAGTGATACTGGTGGTGGCCGCGTCGACCATGACCAACTACGCGGGCAGCGCCAGCCGTATTCCACTTGAAGACGCGTTCAGTGAATATGCCTGGGTTGCCTAACTAATTGACGTTAGCGCAGGTGCGGGCATCTTCGAAAAGCCCGCACCTGACGCTACGTTTAGTCCCTGCGATGAACCTCGTTCATCAAGTCCAGATGAAGCCGTTCGGTTGCTTCGTCCGCGGGAAAAAGACACTCCACGCGCAACTCCTGCGCTGCAACCGTGCGCGGCGTGCCGACCGTCGACACCATTGAAAAATAGTTCAGCGTGTTGCCGTCCTTGAAGAAACCGAGCGGCACCACCGGCATGGCGGACGCCTCCGGCGTGCCATCCGGCGGGTCCGGAATGCGCCACTCGGGCTTGACGTCTGGATACGCCAGCAACGCGTCCAGCAGTTCGCGGGTCGGTTCGTCCACCACGCGCCCTACCGCTTCCCGATAAACCCGCTGCACCAGACTCTTTGCGACCTCCGCCCAGTTGGCCACGAACGGCCGCATGCCTGCGGGATCGAAGATCAGATGCAGCATGTTGCGGGTCCCCGTGCGCTGCGCCATGTCGATGAAGCAATTGAAAAAGCGGGGCGCCGCGTCATTGGTCATCAGCACGTTCCAGTAACGATCCATGACGAGTGCGGGAAAAGGTTCATGCTGATGCAGAATGCGCTCCAGCGCGCGCGTGATGCTCTGCATCTCCTGCGAATTCCACGCGCCTTCGGAATACACGGGTGCATAGCCGGCGGCCAGCAACAAGGTGTTCCTGTCACGCAGCGGAATATCCAGTCCTTGCGCCAGGTCGATCAGCATCTGACGGCTGGGCACGGACCGGCCGACCTCGACGAAGCTGATGTGCCGTTGCGACACGCCCGTGTCGAGCGCCAGGTCCAACTGACTCTTGCCGCGATTGCTGCGCCAGTGACGCAGCATCTCGCCTACGTCGTTGGCGGGCAAGGTTGAGGGGTTGGCTGACTTGCTCATTGGGCCCAGGGCTTGTCGCCGGAAGTTGCGGGTAGCCTCAATGATAGTAGCCGGCGCGATTTCCTCAACGACTTCGCAGGTAATACCGTCACGCCTGAACGGCCGCGGCGGCGATTCACGCTTCAGGCAGCCGGGATTTCCGCACTCCTGGCCGCAAGCCGCTCCCAGTGTGGCGAGCGCAGCAACGCGTCGAGCGGCATCGGTCGGTCGAAGAAATAGCCTTGTGCCTGGGCCGCGCCCATTTCGCGCAACATCGCGAGCGTGCCCGCATCCTCGACGCCTTCCGCCACGAGCGTGAGCCCCAGTGATTCCGCCATCCGCACGATGGCCCTGACAATGGCCCGGCTACGCGGACTGCTGCTCAGTTCGAGAATGAACGACTTGTCGATTTTCAGGCCGCTGAAGCGGTACTGGTGGACGTAACTAAGCGACGAGAAACCCGCGCCGAAGTCATCGAGCACCACCGACATGCCGTTGTCCGCGAGCACCTGCATCGTGGTGCGCGCGAGTTCCGGTTCGGCCACGAGCGCGCCCTCGGTCAATTCGAGGCACACGCGCGACGGCGCCACGCCATAGCGCTGCAACAGCGCCAGCACTTCGCCCGCAAACTCCGGCCGCGTGATGCTGAAGCTCGAACAGTTCACGTGCACCGGCGGCCAGTTCGCGCGCTGCGGTTCCGCCAGAATTTCGGCCACACGCGTGAGCATGTAGAGATCGAGGCGCCCGATCAGGCGCAACCCTTCGACTCCCGGCAAAAACTCACCCGGCCCGACAATGCGCCCATCCGGCTGGCGCCAGCGAATCAGTGCTTCGAGTGCGACCACGTCGCCGGTGCGCACGTCCACGATGGGCTGGAAGAACGGCAGCAGTTCGTCATTGCGTTTGAGCGCGTTACGCAGCGCGCCCTCGCGTTCCACCTGATCCAGCACCTCACGCCGCAACTCGTGGTTGAACACCACGAAGCTGTCGCGGCCCGCGTTTTTCACGCGATACATGGCGATATCGGCATCGCGCAGCAGATCGGCCGGTTTGACGTGATACTGACTGTCGGCATTCACAACGCCGATGCTGCACGACGAGAACACCACATGCTCGTCGATATCGAAGGGCAGATCGAAAGCCGCGAGGATACGCTCCGCAATGGCAACCGCATCGCTCAGCGGCGCGTTCATCGACAGAACAGCAAACTCGTCACCGCCGAGCCGCGCCAGCAGATCGTTGGCACGCAGACAGCCGCGCAGGCGCCCGGCCGCCTGCACCAGCAGCAGGTCGCCGCAATGATGACCAAGGCTGTCGTTGACGATCTTGAAGCGGTCGAGGTCGATGAACATCACCGTCACCTGGCTGCCGTCCGTGCAATAGGCACTCCATGCGGCCTGCAAGCGGTGCAGCAGATGACTTCGGTTCGGCAATCCGGTCAGCGAATCGTGCGAGTTTTCGTGGACGAGGCGCGCGTTGGCGTTATCCAGTTCACGGGTACGGATCTGCACGCGCGATTCGAGTTCGAGGTTCGCAGCGTGCAGCGCGTCGGCGGCGCGCCGGCGCGATAGCGCAGTATCAATGTGATGCGAGACGAACGTCAGCAGCTCCTGATCGCGCTGCGAATAGCGCACGAGCGGGGCGTAGCTCTGCACGGCCAGCATGCCGCGCACGTCGTCGCCGTCGAACAACGGCACGCCAAGCCACGAACTGAGCCGCACGTTCTCGCTGCGAATGTCGATCTCGCCCGTGTCGATCAGGCGCAACGCGCCGTCCGCGTCGATCAGACATGGGCGGCGCTGGCGAATCACGTATTCGGTGAGGCCGCGCCGGTCGACACGCGGCGGCGGCGGTCTCTGCAAGAACTCGTCGACGTAATAGGGAAACGTGACGGCCTGCGTTTCCGTATCGAGCAGCGCGATGTAGAAATTGCGCGCGTAAAGCAGCTTGCCGACAATGTGATGCAGGCTGCGGAAAAACTCCACCATGTCGCCGGGACGGCTGGACAGTTCGGCAATCTGGAACAGCGTGGCCTGCAGATGTTCGGCGCGCTCACGTTCGGCAATGCCTTCGCGCAGCGCCGCATTCACGCGCGAGAGTTCGGAGGTGCGCCGCGCCACCTTTTCCTCGAGATCGGCGCGGTGCAGGATCCGGTCCAGCGCCATCGCCACGTGACGCGCCACCACGAGGAACAACGCGCGGTCCTCGGCGCTGTAGATGCGGGAGACTTCGTAGACCTGCATGGCCAGCATGCCGAACACCTCGTCCGAGGCGTTCTTCAGCGGCGCGCCCATCCAGAACTCGGGGTGGTCGCCGATCGGATAGAACACCCCTTGCGCCTTGGCGTTCTTGATCATCTCGCCATCCATCATCAGCGGCTGACCGGTGGTCAATACGCAGGCCGTCAACGAGGGGCGCTCGGGGTCGAGCATGTCGAAGTGTTCTGCCTCGACCACGTCGGTGTCGATCACGTCCACGTAGTACGGATAGGTGATCTTGCCGCTCTTGCGGTCGTAGAGCGCGAGGTAGAAATTCTCGGCGTCGATCAGCGTGCCCAGCCGTTCATGCACGCGCCGCAAAAACGCGGCGCGATCGGGCACCGAACTCGCCAGATAGGCGATCTCGTACAGCACGCGCTGGGTGTTCTGGGCGCGCGCCAACGCGTCGCTCTGCGCGCGTTCGCCGAGACTGCGGGCGAATTCCCGCAGCGAGGGGTCGTCGGCATGGGCAGCGGGTGCAATCAGCCAGCCGAGCACGCTTTCACCCCAGCCGGTCGGCCAGCGGTGCCAGCCGCGCTCGGCGCAGAGTTGCGCGAGCCGGTCGCTCGCGATGGCTTGCGGCCACTCGGGCGACGCGCTGCCCTGGCCACCGAGGTGCCATTGCTCGCCCGCGCGATACCAGGCCCACGTGGCCGCCCACGGCTGGCCAGAGTCGCGCGCGGCGCGAAGCTGGGCTTCGAGCGTCGGGGCACCGTGAGCGGTAGCGTCGGCCGCGTCCCAATGGGTGGGAACGTCAACCATGAGGCGTCATTCTCCGGCCATGCAAAGCCCGCAATTCAAGGCGCTTCATATCGTTTTCGAAGGTGTGCGTGTAGCACGGGCGCGCGCAGCCGTGCCGTCTTATGGATAGCGTATGGATACGTTTACAGGGCTAACGGCACGGACCCGGCCAGGCTTGAGGAAAATCCGTTATGCGGGTTAGATGAATGATTCGAGCGCGCCGGCGTCGGCGCGCTCTGCTCTCTCTCCGCGCTGTCAGCATGACTACGCAGGCGTGCCCTCGCCAGTGGGCGTGGTGCCGCCCGGAGCGCCCGGACCACCAGACCCGCCGGGACCGCCGCCGTCATGGCCGCCGTCATGCTCACCGTGGCCGCCCTCGTTGTCATCGCCGTGATGCGGCATCTTGCGCGAGACCTCGTCGAGCTTGTCGCCGAGCAGCCGCCGCACGACCACGTAGAACACCGGGATCAGCAGCAGGCCAAGGAAGGTGGCGAACAGCATGCCGCCGATCACGCCCGTGCCGATCTCATGCCGCGACGCCGCGCCCGCACCCGAGGAGAGCACGAGCGGACACACGCCGAGAATGAAGGCCATCGAAGTCATCAAGATGGGTCGCAGTCTGAGCCGCGCCGCGCTCATTACCGCATCGCGCAGCGTCTGGCCTTTCTGCTGCCCTTCCACTGCGAACTCGACGATCAGAATGGCGTTTTTCGCCGCGAGGCCGATCACGGTCACAAGCCCGATCTTGAAGTAGATGTCGTTCGGTACGCCAAACGTCAGACAGAACGCCAGCATCCCCAGCATGCCGAGCGGCACCACCAGCAGCACGGCCGCCGGAATCGACCAGCTTTCATACAGGGCCGCGAGACACAGGAACACCACCACGATGGACAGGATCAGCAGCGTCACCGCCGACGAACCCGACAGCAATTCCTGGAACGACTGACCGGTCCAGTCCGCCGCGAAACCGACCGGCAACTGACGGTCGACGATGTGTTGCAGCACGTCGATGGCCTGACCAGTCGAATAACCCGCCGCCGAGTTACCGACGATTTCAATGGCGGAGTAGCCGTTGTAGCGCGGCAGCACGGTCGGGCCAAACGACCACTTGGCATTCACGATGCTCGACAGCGGCACCATGTTGTACGGGCTGATCGCCGTATTCGCCGCTGACGGATTGGGCGCCGTCGCGAAGCCGTTGGTCGTGGTCGTGCCGGTCGTGGACGACTGGCTCGTGCTGGTGCTACTGGTCGTGGTGTTGGTGGAGGAGAACAGGCTCGGTGTGTACAGATGCTGGAACGCGTCGAGGTTCATCCGGTACGGCGCGTCTGCCTGGATATAGACGCGCTTCACCCGCCCGCCGTAGGTGAACTGGTTGACGTAGAACGGCGCCAGCTCCATCTCCAGCGTGTCGTAGACATCCGTGAGCGAGAGGCCCATCGACTCGGCCTGCGTGCGGTCCACTGCGATATCCAGTTGCGGCGCGCTCGGCAGCGAATTCGGGCGAATCCCGAACAGCACCGGGCTCTTCGACGCCTCGCCGAGCAGCGTGCGTGTGGCCCCGGCGAGTTCATCGCGCGACTGACCGGCACGCGCCTGCAGATACATGTCGATACCGCCGAACTGACTCAGACCGCGAATGGTCGGCAGGTTCACCGCGAAGATCTGCGCATCGGGAATGCCGTGCAGCACCTGGTTGATCTTCGGAATCAGCGTCATCGCCGTGTCGTGGCGCTTGTCCCAGTCGGACAGCTTGATAAACGACATGCCGACGTTTTCGCTGGTACCCACGAAGCTGAAGCCTTCCGGCTGGAAGATCCCGACGATCTCCTTGCTGAACGGTGCGTTCGCGAGCTTGTCGCGCACCTCGGCCATCACGTGATCGGTTCGCTGCAGCGTCGCGCCGGACGGCAGGTTGATCAGTGCCAGCACGAAGCCCTGGTCTTCATCCGGCACGAAGCTGGTGGGCAGTTTCGTGTAGAGGAAACCGGTCAGTATCACCACCAGCACGAACACGATCATCCAGCGCGGCGCGTGGCTCACGGCACGCGCCGTCTGACCGAGATACTTGTTCGTGGTCCATTCGAAAGCCCGGTCGAACCCGCGATAGATCCGGTTCTTCTTGGTCTCGTGCTCGGGCTTCAGGATCGCCGCGCACAACGAAGGCGTGAACGACATGGCGAGGAATGCGGAGAATCCCATCGAAACGGCAATCGTCAGCGCGAACTGGGCGTAGATGATGCCGGTTGCGCCAGGCTGCAACGCAGATGGAATGAACACGGCGGAGAGCACCACCGTAATCGCGATGATGGCGCCGGTAATCTGTCCCATCGCCTTGCGGGTCGCCGCTCGTGGCTCCAGTTTCTCCTCGGTCATGATGCGCTCGACGTTCTCGATCACCACGATCGCATCGTCCACCACGATCCCGATGGCCAGCACCATGCCGAACAGCGTCAACTGATTCAAGGTGTAATGCAGCGCCGACAGACCGATGAAGGTGCCGAGCAGCGCCACCGGAATCACCAGCGTTGGAATGATCGTGGCCCGCAGGTTCTGCAGGAAGATCAGCATCACGAAGAACACCAGCACGATCGCTTCGACGAGTGTGCGGATCACGTCGACGATCGACGCGGTAATGAACGGTGTGGTGTCGTAAGGCACGCTCCACGTCACGCCTTCGGGCAGGTCTTTCGCGAGCGTGGCCATCTCGGCCTTGACCGCTTTTGCCACCGCGAGTGCATTGGCGCCCGGCAACAGGAACACGGCCATACCGCCCGCGGCCTTGCCGTTGTAGACCGGCGCGAAGCCGTAGGTCTGCGAGCCGAACGAGATGCGCGCGACGTCACTCAGCTTGACCGTGGTGCCGTTGCTGTTAGCGACGATGATGATGTCCTGGAACTGCTTGATGGACGAGAAGAGACTGTCGCCCGTCACGTTCGCCGTGAACACCTGCCCTTTGATGGCCGGGTCCGCGCCGAGCGAGCCGGCGGCGAACTGCGCGTTCTGTGAGCTGACGGCGTTGAGCACCTGGGTGGTCGAGAGCCCGTAGCTTTGCAGCTTGTCCGGGTCGAGCCAGATCCGCACCGCGTATTCCGAGCCGAGCAGCGTGGTATTACCCACGCCGTTCACGCGGCCGATATTCGGCTGGATGTCCGAAGCCAGAATATCGGAGAGCCGGCCCGCATCAATGGCCGGGTTGTCGGACTGCAAGGCCACGAACATCAGAATGTCCGGGCTCGCCTTTGCCACCACCACGCCCTGCTGCGTGACCTGCGAAGGCAGCAGCGGCTCGGCCAGCGTGACCTTGTTCTGCACCTGCACCTGGGCGATGTCCGGGTTGGTGCCCGTGGCGAAGGTCAGAATGATCTGCGTCTGACCGTTCGAGCTCGAGGTCGAACTGAAGTACAGCAGATTGTCGATGCCGGTGAGCTGCTGCTCGATCACCTGGGTCACCGTCGATTCCATCGTCTGGGCGCTCGCACCCGGATATTGCGCGGTCACCGTCACTTCCGGCGGCGCGATATCCGGGTAGGAGTCGATCCCCATGCCGTGTACCGAGATGATGCCGAACAGGCAGATCAGGATCGCGATGACCCAGGCGAAGACGGGGCGGTTAATAAAGAAACTCGGCATGAGCGATCTCCTACTGCGCCATGCCGGCCGAAGCCGAAGATGCTGCGGATGCCGAAGCAGCCGCGGGACCGGAGCCGGGTGCCGCTGGCGCCGCCGTCGATGCCGAAGGTGCTGCCGCCGCGCCTTCCGCTGGCGCGCTCGCCGCAGCCGCGCCGGAGGCCGGCGGCTGCCACTCCACCGTCTTCACGGTGGCGCCTTCGCGCGCGCTCTGCACGCCGGTGACGATGATCTGGTCGCCGTCGACGAGACCCTGCGTCACGACCCAGTTGGGGCCGAGGCTGTCGGTTGCCACTACATCCTTGCGGCCCACCTTGTTGTCCGCGCCAACGACGAGCACGTAAGCGCCCACCGTATCGCGCTGCACGCCCTGTTGCGGAACGAGGAACACCTTGTTCTGCTGGCCGAAGTTGACCGTCAGCGATACATACATGCCGGGCAGCAGACGCCGCTGCGGGTTCGCAACCAGCGCGCGCAAATTGATCGAGCCGGTGGCCGCGTTGACGGACACGTCGGAGAAATCGAGCGTGCCCGGTGTGCCGTACGCCGCCCGGTTCGGCAGCGAGATCTGCACCGTGGTGTGATTCTGTTGCGACAGATCGACCGAGCCAGTGCTCTGCGCATCCTGCAAGGTGGCCAGATCGGACGAGCTGATCGTGAAGTTCACGTACATCGGATCGATCTGCTGCACCGTGGTGAGGAGCGTGCCGTTGCCGCCCGAGTCGGACGTGCTGCTGCCCACCACCGCGCCCGCCGTCACCTGTTGCTGTCCGGCAATGCCGCTGATCGGCGCAATCACGCGCGTGTAGTTGAGCGAGACCCGTGCGCTTTCCACCGTCGCCTCGTCGGCCTTGACCTTGGCCGCCGCACTGCGCTCAGCGGCGTTGGAGTTGTCGACCGTCTGTTGCGAAACCGATCCAACTGGCAGCAATTTGCGGTTGCGCTCGGCGGTGACGTGGTCGTTGACGTAGGTCGCCTGATCCTCGGCGAGAATCGCGATGTCGTTATTGAGCTGCGCGCGGTAGAAGGTCGGATCGATCTCGAACAGGACCTGCCCCGCCTTCACCTGGGCGCCTTCCGTGTACGTCCGCTTCATCAGCACACCGGACACGCGGGCCGTGACGTTCGCCATGTAGTAAGGCGACAGCCGGCCAACGTACTGGCGCTGCAACGGCACGGTCTGCGACTGCACCTTGACCACGGCGACCTGCGGCGTGGGCGGCGGAGGCGCGGGCTTGGAGCAGGCGGCAAGTACGATCAGGCACAGATACGACAGCGACGCGCGCTGAGGACGTGACTTCATGAGAACTCCGTTCTTGCTTGAGGCCGGCACGCCGCGTCAGGCGGCCTGCCAGAACTTATGGAACAGCATGTAAGTCAGTCGGCTGACCGCGCCGAGGCAGGTGTTGCGACAGCTTCTGAAGCAGGTGACGAGGCGGCGGCCGGCGCCGACGCCATCTCGGCGTCGTCACGCTGCCAGCCGCCGCCGAGATTCTTGACGAGATTGACGTTGCTCTGGGCCAGCAACGCCTGCGTGTCGCGCAGGGTTTCCTGCGCCTGAACCAGCGTCAGCCGCTGGGTCAGCACGTTCTGTTCGCTGGACGCGCCCGCGTCGAATTGCGCCTGCTGGCTCGCATACAGCCGGCTGCTGCTGTCGAGCACCTGCGCGTAGGCGGTCTCCTGATCGCGCAGATGGTTCATCGACGACAGGCTGTCTTCGACACTCTGGAATGCGGTCAGCACGGTGTTGCGATAGGTCGCGACGTTTTCGTCGTAGGTGGCGCGCGCCTTGTGGACCGCGGCCGTGCGCTCGCCGCCGTCGAAGAGGGTGGCGGCGAGATCCGGGCCGAGCGTCCAGAAGCGGCTCGGCACCGTGAACAGATGGGCAAAGGTGTTGTGCGCAAAGCCGCCCTCGGCTGAGAGCGTCAGGGTCGGGAAGTAAGCGGCTTCGGCCACGCCGATGGTCTCATTGGCCGCCGCCGCGGTGCGCTCGGCGCTGACGACGTCATAGCGGCGTTCCAGCAGTTGCGACGGCAGCGCCGCCGGCACGGCAGGCGAGAGGAAAGCGTAGTCCGGATCGGGTGGAATGCTGAACGACTCGGGCGGCACACCCGTCAGCACGGCGAGGGCGTGCTCGTCCTGCTCGCGGGTTATCTCCGTGGTCTGCAGTTCGGCGATCACCACCTGCAGATTTTCCTGCGCGTTCAGCACGTCGTCGCTCGACGACGCGCCGACCTGCAGCCCGGTCTGCGTCATCTTGAGGATGCGGCCGTAGATGTCCTGCTGCTCTCGCAGCGCACGGATGTCGTAGTCGGCCTGGCGGAGCTGGAAGTAGTCGGTGGCGACGCTGGCTGCGATCGAGATGCGCTCGCCGGCGAGCTGGGCGTCGGACGCCTCGGCGTTGGCCTTGGCTTCCGCGACCTCACGGCGTAACTGTCCCCACAGGTCGATTTCCCAACTGACCGCGCCGGAGGCCACCACCGCATTGCCCGCCCCTGTCGTCGACGAGCCGCTGCTCGCCGCGAGCCCGGCGATGTTGCCGCCCGAGCGCGAACCCGATATACCGGCCGTCACCACCGGGAACAGGGTTGCCCGGCTGGCCTCGACGGTGGCGAGCGCGACGCGGTAGGCGGCTTCGGCCGCTGCGATTGACTGGTTGGCCTTTAAGGATTGCTCGACGAGATCATTCAGTTTGTCGTCGCCATACATGCGCCACCAGGTGCTGGAGATCGCAGCCTGGGGATTCGCTTCGGCGCGTTGCCAGTCGACGCCTTCCTTGAAACTCTCGGGAGTCTGGACCTCGGGCTTGTGATAGTCGGGGCCCACCATGCAAGCCGCCAGCGACGTGGCGACGACGAACGCAAGGCCGCCTTTCACCGCGTACCGCGCTCGGAATTTCGTATGCTCTTCGTAAGCTAAACCCGACGTCCGCGAATCACTTTTCAAGTGCATTCCCCTGTTCACCGGATCAATGGTCCGGTCACGAGATGACACGTACTTTAGCGAAATAACACGTAACCTGTATATTTAGCCAAATAAGAAAAAAATTTCAATCGCGACCGTCACTTCAAAACATATTTTGTTCAGACGGCCGACGCTACGTTATCCTGTTCAAGCACTTGAGCTGCGGCGCATAACCCTTGCGTGACGGGATCACGGCGCGGGTCACGGCGACGGACCCAATCTTACCGACACTCTGCTTTTGACGTGCGCGAAATTTAAGTCCGGCAATGCACTGCGTTGGGTCATACGCATGACACTTTTGCCGCCCGCTTTTCCTCTGACGTTTTGAACTCTGGTACCCTGCGCCCTTTGCTATCCCTCGTATCGACCAGATGGAAACTCCCTTCAACGACCGTGGCGTATCGGTCACGCGCAATGCACTCTCTGCCGCCGGACAGGTTTTCCCGCTGCGCGAGGTGAAAAACGTCCGCGTCGTCACCGTGCAGAAAAACCGGCCACTGCCGGTGGCCATCTCGGTGATCGGTTTGATCGGCGCGGTGGTGGGCGGCTTCTATCACTCGTCCGTGAGCATCGTATGCGGCGTGATGCTGATCGTGGTCGGCTGGCTCACGTGGGCCACTCAGGACGTCATGCACCGCTTGATCGTCGAGACCAGCAGCGGCGAACGCGAGGCGCTGTCGAGCATCGACCTGGAATTCGTCGAACGCGTGGCGCTGACCGTGCGCGAGACGATGGCGGCGTCCGCTGTTGCGTCCTCTGCTTCAGTTTCTCCTTCTGCGTCTGCCGCGCCGTCTTCTGCGTCATCGTCTGCGCCGAAGGCCTGAGCCGCCTTGCGTTAACACGAATTTGATTCGAACCGCGTGAGCTTTTGCGCCGGCTTGAGGCTCACGTGGCTACAGTGGACAGGTCTTCACAACGCGCCGCCCTCCCCGGTCACGGCGCAAACATGATGCTTCAGTCCACCCAGTCCACCGTTTTGCCCCTCACCTCCAGCCGGCGCGCTGTCCAACCCGTGCGCGCCGTGACACCGCAGTCCTCACGCGACGTCCCGCGCGTTACCCTCGAAGTCACCGTCAGCGGCACGTCCTCGGCAAACGGCCGACGCGCGCTGCATGCCGCGCTTGGCAACAATCTGCAGCTCTATGTCGTGACTATCGACAAACGCAATGAACGCATGACGTTTCGCGTCGAAGTGATCTCGCGCACGCTGGACGAAGTGATCGGCGCGCTGACCAGTGCACTCGATCGGGCGACGCTTGGACGGGCCACCTGCTCCATGCTGCGTCGCTCACATAATCTTTGATCCAAATCAATACTTTACCTATTTTGTCAATTCGGTATGGCCGTGCGGTTAGAGTCTGCGCTTCTTTGATCCCGCGTTCCCTCCGCAGGCCCCGCAAGCGGCCAGGTTCAACGCCCCGGCCTCCGGCCCTTGGCTATTAGCTATCCGGGCACCATCGGGGCAAACAGGCCCACGCGACTGTCGCCCTTGCGGCCCGCTTCACAGTTCACGCTGCTTCGCCTCCGTCAGGGACACGCTCTTTCGCCAAGTGTGGTTCCATGCATCTGCTGTCCCGAAATAGCCTGTCATTCACGGCGACGCTCAAGTCGCTCAAAAGCCTCATCATCCCCCGCTTCGTCGAACGCCTCGAGCCGCGCCAGGCCACGGCGTCGCTGCGCGGCCGCTATGGCGTTCTCACGGCCGCAGCGCTGGCCGGCGCACTTGCGCTGAGCGGCTGCGGCGTCACCTTTCCGGTGCCCACCCCGCCCGCTCCCTCTGCCACGCTGATCAACGGCGGTAACGACGGCGTGCTGATCCCGCTGCATGTGGAACGCGCCGACGAAGGCCATGCGCGCCTCGGCCTGCCGGTCCAGCTCGATGGCAAACCCGTGTATATGGCGTTCGATACCGGCACACAAGGCGTGCGCGTGTTGCGCACAGTCTTGCCGGCCACCAGTTATCCGCCCGCCGGCGCCGACACCTCGCTGACCTTCGCCAACGGCGCCGTGGTGTCCGGCCCGTCCGTCAAACTGCCCGTCAGCGTGGTCGGCACCAAGCCGGTCGACATGAACGTGCAGGCGGTCAACCTCGTGCGCTGTCAGCGCAATCAACGGCATTGTCTGGCAATGGATGGCTACACCGGCGAGTTCGGCTTCGCCTTCTCGGGCATCTTCGGCGCGGGCGCCGAGCAGGCCAATGACGACTGCTGCACGGCACCGCTGCGCGCCTTGCCGGGCAATATCGGCCAGCGCTATCTGGTGCATGCGAACTTCGACAAACCGTTCGTGGTGATCACCCCGTCCGACGCCGTCACGCGCAATTTCACGCTGGTGCCCATGAGCGCCGCCCGCAACGGCGCCACGCAATGGCCGGTGGGGTGCGCGCAGATCGGCGACAAGATGCGCTTTTGCGCCCCCGTCGTGTTCGCGACCGGCAGTACCGAGATGATCCGCGTGGAAACGGACAAGGCCCCTAACTGGACCGGCGACGGCGACGAAAACGACGTCCTCGCGCAAGGTAACTACGATGTCGCGCTGGGCATCGGCGGGTGGACGCACCGTTATGAAGGCGCGCAGGTGACGGTTGCCAAGGGCAAGCCGGGCGCGAACCGCATCGTGATTGGTCTGACGGCCATGCAGAATCTGGACGTGCTGCTGGATTTCCGCAACGGCCAGCTCGGCCTGCACGCGAAGAAGCCGTCCGAAGTCCTCGCGCCGTAACACGAACCAGCTCAACTTCAACCTGCCGCCCGTCCCGTCGCATACTCACGCGGCGCGACGGGCGGCGCGTCGTTTACGACATGTCGAGCGGCTTCACGTGCCAGATCTCACGCGCGTACTCGCCGATCGTGCGGTCCGACGAGAACCATCCCATGCCGGCGACGTTCTCGATCGCACTTTCGGCCCACGCCTGTGGATTGCGGAAACGCGCATCGACTTCCTTCTGCGCCTCGGCAAACGCCGCGAAGTCCGCGAGCACCATATAGTGATCGCCCCAGTCGACCAGCGTATGGAAGATGTCCGAGAAGCGCAGCGGGTCGTCGGGTGAGAAGAAGCCCGTGCGAATCTGGTCGAGCGCCATACGCAGTTCCGGATTCTCTTCGTAGATCTGGCGCGGACGGTAGCCGGTGGCACGCAGGCTGTCCACTTCGTCGGCGGTGTGGCCGAAGATGAAGATATTTTCGCGTCCCACCGCGTCGCAGATTTCGATATTCGCGCCGTCCATCGTGCCGATGGTCAGCGCGCCGTTGAGCGCCAGCTTCATGTTGCCGGTGCCCGACGCCTCGGTGCCCGCCATCGAAATCTGCTCCGACAGATCCGCCGCTGGAATGATCAGTTCTGCTACGCTCACGCCGTAGTTCGGCACGAACACCACCTTCAGGCGATCGCCGATCAGCGGATCGTGATTGACCTTCTCGCTGACATCGCCGATCAGCCGGATGATGGTCTTCGCCATCCGGTACGCGGACGCCGCCTTGCCGGCGAACATCACCACGCGCGGCACCCAGTCGAGTTCGGGATTGGCGCGAATCTGGTTGTAGCGCACGATCACATGCAGCACGTTCAGCAGTTGCCGCTTGTACTCGTGGATGCGCTTTACCTGCAGATCGAACAGCGCGTCGGGGTCGAACGAGACCTTCGTGTGGTGCGACAGCAGTTGCGCGAGACGCATCTTGTTCTGACGCTTGGCATTGCGAAACGCGTCCACGAATGCCGTGTCGTGACGCAGCTCACGCAGCTTTTCCAGTTCGAACAGATCGCGCCGCCAGTGCGTGCCGATCTGTTCGTCGATCAGCGACGACAGCGACGGATTCGCCTGCGCCAGCCAGCGGCGCGGCGTGATGCCGTTCGTGACGTTGGTGAAACGGTCGGGGAACACGCGCGCAAAGTCCGCGAAAATCTCGCGCGTCATCAGTTGCGAGTGCAGCTTCGATACGCCGTTGACCTTGTGGCTCGCCACGATCGCGAGGTACGCCATGCGCACGCGACGTTGACCGTACTCGTCGACGAGCGAAATGCGCCGGATCATTTCGGCATCGTGGCCGGATTGCTCGCTCACGTGCTTGAGAAATTCCGCGTTGATCTCGAAGATGATCTCGAGGTGACGCGGCAGCAACCGCGCCAACGTTTCCACGTCCCACGTTTCGAGCGCTTCCGGCATCAGCGTGTGGTTGGTGTATGAGAACATCTGCTGGATCTGCTTCCACGCCGTTGCCCACGGTACGTGATGCACGTCCACCAGCAGGCGCATCAGTTCGGGAATGGCCAGCACCGGGTGGGTGTCGTTCAGATGCACGGCGACCTTTTCGGCGAAGCGGCCAAACGTGCTGTGCGTGCGCTGATAGCGGCGGATCAGATCCTGCATCGTCGCCGAGACGAAAAAATACTCCTGCCGCAGACGCAGTTCGCGACCGGCCGGCGTCGAATCATCCGGATACAGCAGGCGCGAGACGTTTTCGGACATCGTCTTGGCGTCCACGGCGCTGCGGTAATCGCCGCGGTTGAAGGCGGACAGATCCAGTTCCTCCGTCGAGCGCGCCGACCACAGCCGCAGTGTGTTGGTGGCGCTGGTCGCGTAGCCGGGAATGACGGTGTCGTAGGCCATCGCGTTGACATGCTCGGTGTCGATCCATTCCACGTGCTCGCCACGCTGCACGGTGCGCCCGCCGAAATGCACCAGATACTGGATCTCCGAGCGCGGAAATTCCCACGCGTTGCCGTTGCGCAACCAGTAGTCCGGCGCTTCGACCTGCTCGCCGTTGACGATCTGCTGACGGAACATGCCGTATTCGTAGCGGATGCCGTAACCAAATCCTGGGATGCCGAGCGTGGCCATCGAATCCAGAAAGCAGGCCGCCAGCCGACCCAGGCCGCCGTTACCGAGCGCGGCATCCGGCTCCATGTCGATCAGCATGTCCATATCGACGCCGAGGCCGGCGAGCGCCTCGCGCATCGGCTCGTAGATGCCGAGCGCCAGCAATGCGTTGGTGAAGGTGCGGCCGATCAGGAATTCCATCGACAGGTAATACACGCGCTTCACGTCCTGCTCATATTGCAGGCGCGTGGTTTTCATCCAGCGCGCCACCAGCCGGTCGCGTACCGCGAGCGCGGCGGCGTGCAGCCAGTCATGCGGCCGCGCGGTGACGGCGTCCTTACCGACGCCATACATCATGCGGTTAGAAATAGAGCGCCGTAGCGCATCGACAGTGCTGTTGAGCTGGTCGAACTCCAGATCCACGGCTGTCATGTGAAGCCTCCGGTTAGAGCGACGCGGCGCGCGCGGACCGCAGTTTGACGGACGGGAGGCGCGTGCCGGTCAGGCGGGTAAAGTAGCAGGGTAGGACATTTCTGACTTCCCGTCACCGAGCGGTCCCGTACGCGGGAAATCGCCGATTGCCCGCCGGGCGCCATTCCTGACCACGCTGCGCACAGATCCAGTGCAGACGCCCGTGAATCCTCGGGTCGGCCTGCACTAGTATGGATGCACAAGGTGGCGCGTTCGCGACAGCGCGATTCAAGCCCGGCTTGATTGCGCCGGGCTGCCGCGCGCCCACTGCCTGCGTTTCCGGTGACGGAGGTCCAGATGAACGCACAATCCATGCTCGGAATGTTCCACGCCCAGGAACTGCTGCTGGTCTCGATGATTCGTGCGCTGCCGCCGGAGACCCGACGCCGGATCGCCGATGAGTTTCAGGAGCAGGTCGAACTGGCCGAGGCGCCTCATCTGAGCGCCGCGCACGACCGCGAGACGAACGAAGCATTCAAAACGCATATTCGCAAGCTGTCGATTCTGTTGGCTTCGTTTAGTTGAGACAACTCGGTCATGGCGTTGGCCGCGGTGCGGGTGGACGCGGCTGCGCCTGACTGTTAGTTGCGTTTTCTCGAGTACCCCGCGCGCACCTCGCGCGGACCCCACTGCGGACCTGCCAGCAAGATTTTCCCGCCTCTGCAACAATCACTTCATTCGCAGCGCGTCACGCGTCGACCACTGGGCGCGTGGGCCTGCGTCGACGTTCCACTTTGCAATCGCAGCGGTCTTCTGAGACAGCGCCATTCGTCAATCGAGGCGCGCCTCGTCCCGCGTGCCGCCTTTCAAGAATCCGTTTTGACTGAGAAGAACCCTGCCCCGCCCGCGTCGTCCGATGGCTTCGCGCGTCCCGCCGACGGTCCCATGTCCGCCAGCAACCGCCGTGCGATGGCCGCGATCATGCTGGCCGTCGCGCTGGCCACGCTCGATACCGCGATCGCCAACACCGCGCTGCCGACCATCGCCGCCGATCTGCACGCGGCGCCCGCTGCATCTGTGTGGATCATCAACGCCTACCAGCTGGCGATGGTCGCGACGCTGCTGCCGCTCGCCGCGCTCGGCGAAATCGTCGGGCATCGACGCATCTACATCGCGGGCATCGGTCTGTTCACGATTGCCTCGCTGGCCTGCTCGCTGTCCGGCACCCTGCCCCTGCTGGCCGCCGCGCGGGTGCTGCAGGGTCTGGGCGCGAGCGCCATCATGAGCGTGAACACTGCGCTGATCCGTTTCCTGTTTCCGCCGCACCGGCTCGGGCGCGGGCTTGGCTTCAATGCGCTGGTGGTCGGTGTGTCGTTCGCGGTCGGGCCGACTGTTGCTTCGCTGATCCTGTCCTTCGGGACGTGGCCGTGGCTGTTCGCCGTCAACGTGCCGCTCGGCGTGATGGCGCTGGTGTTCGCGATGCCTGCGCTGCCCCACACCGAGCGCGGCGCACATCAGTTCGACCCGATGGCGGCGCTGCTCAACGTGATCACCTTCGCGGCGCTGATCTTCGCGCTCGGCGAGGCCGCCCAGCGCGAGCCGACCCAGTATGTGCTGGTGGCGGCGGCCGTTGCCATCGTGTTCGGCCTGCTGCTGATCCGCCGTGAGCACGGCCACCCGGCGCCGATGCTGCCGGTCGATCTGTTCAAACTGCCGGTGTTTGCCCTCTCGACGGTCACCGCCATCTGTTCGTTCGCCGCCCAGGGGCTGGCCTTCGTCTCTTTGCCGTTTTACTTCGAGAGCGTGCTGCATCGCAGCCAGGTAGAGACGGGCTTTCTGATGACGCCGTGGCCAGTAGTCGTCGCGCTCGCTGCGCCGATTGCGGGCCGCCTGTCCGACCGTTATCCGCCGGGTTTGCTCGGTGCGATCGGGCTGGCGGTGTTGTCGGCGGGGATGGCGTCGCTGGCGCTGCTGCCGGCGCATCCCGCGGTGCTCGACATTTCGATCCGCATGGCCGTGTGCGGGGCGGGCTTCGGTTTCTTCCAGTCACCCAATCTGAAGGCGTTGATGCAAAGCGCGCCACCCAACCGCAGCGGCGGCGCGAGCGGCATTGTCGCGACCGCGCGCCTGCTCGGGCAGACCACGGGCGCGGCGCTGGTGGCGTTGAGCTTTGGGATTGCGGGTCAGCATGGTCCGACGCTCGCACTGGCGGCGGGCGCAGTGTTCGCCGGTGCGGCGAGTGTGGCCAGTGGTTTGCGGATGTTCGCGCCGTCGCATCGCGCGGGTGTCGGGGCACCCGGTTCGGCGAAGTAAGCGCCGGCTGGAAGCAGCGATTGAGCGGGACGTGCTGTGCGGCGGCACGGCCCGGTCGGCGATGAGGGCGGTAAAGCTCTACGAAGCGCCACGCAACTGCGCGGTTTGAGGACGAGATACCTTAGGACCGGACGGCCGCTGCACGCGCGGCCCACAGGCTAGATCGCGCGGGAAGCGCCCAGCCGGACGCTCACGGAAGTGCCACTCGACAAGCGGCGCACCGTTAGCGGTTGCCTGGCCGCGCTGACAAGCCACTATCAGCCGGCCGGCTTCCGCCCTCGCTCAATGCGTCGCGAAGTATCCCTTCACGGCGGCCACGAAGGTATCGATGTCCGCGCGCGACACGTCCTTGTGCGTGACGAAGCGCGACGCGTACAGCATCTGCGTGAGGATGCCGCGCTCCTTGAGCCACGCTTCGAGCGGCGCGCAATGCTGCGCCGGGAACTGCGCGAACACCATGTTGGTGGCGACCGATTGCAGCTTGACCGCGTCGATCTGCGCCAGCCCTTCGGCCAGATGCGCGGCGTTGGCATGGTCTTCGGCAAGGCGTTCGACGTTGTGATCCAGCGCATACAGACAGGCCGCCGCCAGCACGCCCGACTGGCGCATGCCGCCGCCCAGCACCTTGCGCCAGCGATGCGCGCTTTGCAGCAGCGCCTTGCTGCCGACCAGCACCGAGCCCACCGGCGTGCCGAGCCCCTTCGAAAAGCAGATCGACACCGAATCGAACGGCGCGCACAGCGCCTCCAGCGGCTGCTTCGACGCCACCGCGGCGTTGAAGACGCGCGCGCCGTCCAGGTGCGTGGCCAGACCGCGCTCGCAGGCAAGCGCCGTCGCTTCCGCGACATAGCCCGACAGCAGCACCTTGCCGCCAATCGTGTTCTCGAGCGCGAGCAGGCGCGTGCGCGCGAAGTGATCGTCGATGGGTTTGATCGCCGCCGTGATCTTGTCGAGCGGCAGGGAGCCGTCCGCGGCATTTTCGATGGGTTGCGGCTGGATGCTGCCCAGCACCGCCGCGCCACCACCTTCGTATTTATACGTGTGCGCCGCCTGACCGACGATGTACTCGTCGCCACGCGCGCAGTGCGCCATCAATGCAGCCAGGTTGCTTTGCGTGCCGCTCGGGAAGAACAGGCCCGCTTCCTTGCCCGCACGCTCGGCAACGGCCGCCTGCAGACGCAGTACGGTGGGGTCGTCGCCCCACACGTCGTCGCCCACTTCGGCGGACATCATGGCCGTCAGCATGGCCTGGTCGGGACGGGTAACGGTGTCGCTGCGCAAATCGATCATCTGACATTCCTGTGAGTAAACGCGCCCGCAGTCAGGTCCTGGTATCTGGGCCAGGCGGCTCTAGCGCATGAACCAGCCAGTGTATTCAATTCACGCGACACTGGAAACCTTATCCCCCCGCCCGTGGCAGCCATTCGAGCGGATCGACCGGATGGCCGTCCTTGCGCACTTCGAACTGGATCGACGCCACCCCGTGACTATCCGAGCCAACCGCGCCGATTGCCTGTCCCTGCGTCACGGCATCCCCTTCTTTCACGAGCAGGGTGCTGTTCTGGCCGTAGGCGGTAATCAGGGAGTCGTCGTGCTTGATGATGATGAGCGGCCCGTACGCCTCGATGCCCGTGCCGGCATACACCACCCGGCCGGCCGCGGCGGCCCTGACCGGATCGCCGACGTGGCCGCCGATCACGATGCCCTTGCCGTTGCCGTTGGCGAAGTTCTTCAGGATCGGGCCACGCAGCGGCCAGGTCAGCACGCCCTGCTGCGCGGCGCCTTGCGCGAGCGCCGGACCGCCCGGGCCCGGCACTGCGCCGGGTGCGCCCGCTGCGGGATTAGGCCCACCCACCGGCGGCACACCGGCGACGGCGGGCGGCGCGACGCGCAACACCTGGCCCACGTACACCGACGCGTTCGGCAGCATGCCGTTCCAGCGCGCCACGTCCTGTGGATGCTGCCCGAATGCGTTGGCAATGGCCGGCAGCGTATCGCCCGGGTTGACCCGGTAATAGCCGGGCGGCACCGGATTCATCGCCGCGCCATTGGTCTGGTAGTTCCCAGATGCGCCGTTGTAGGACTCCGGCGAACTGCCCCACGGCGAAATCGTGCAACCTGCCAGCGCAACGACGATGGATACGGCGAACAGCGTCTGCGAAAACGCACGAAGCGACTTGTCTCTCATTGGATAAACCTCGACGTGTGAGTCAATCAATCTTCAGGCTTGGGTGCCTGTCCTCAGCGGAACGCGGGCACCATACCTTGTTGTGCAATCGTTTCTGTCAAATTTGTTTCTGTCGGATTTCATTGTTTCGCGCCTGCGTGACGCGGTCGCGACGGCGCTCGCGCACCGCCCACTACCGCCTCACAACCGCCTCACTACCGCCGCGCACGGCCGTCGCACCACGCCGCGGCAAGACCAGGCAGTCGCAAGGCAATCGCCCTGTAATTAGCCGGCATTACCTATGTAATACCTGGCGCTCCGAAACAATCTTGCCTGATGCTGCCATCCACGCACCCTGAATATGCGTGACGAATGTGCGCCGCTGCACGCACGCTGCACTTCGATAAATGTCTCGTGCGCGCCCGCGATCAAACACTGTCAGCAAAAGTCGGGCCCGACCAGCCAGCTCGTTGCCTCATTATAGGGCGCGGGTTTCGCGCCATGCTGCACGGGCCTGCGGAACAAACGCACCACGCATGCGCATCATTTGTGTGAGCATTGAATACCACTGAGGCTCGCCTATACTGGGTCTTGCTGATGCCACGCACTGCAGGCGAGCCGCTCGCCGTCAGGTCCTGTTCGTGAGGAGCTCCGGGATGAATAAAGCCACGTTTCTAGCCGTACAGTTGAACGTTGAAGATGTCGCGACGTCTTCGGGGTTGGTCGAGTTGTTGAACACCCACCTCGTCTTTGCGGCAGACGTGGCCGAAGCAGCCGATGCGCTGGTCCAGCTTGCCAGCGTTGCCCGCCTCTCGAGCGGCGTCGAGGCGAGCGTCGAACTTCCCGCCGTTGCACTCGAACGGCTGCGCGAAGCACTCGACAATCTGAGCGGCTACGACGAATCGTGGCTGCTCGCGCTCGAACCCAGCAACGAACTTTTCGACGATATCGCGCGCCGGAGCCGCACATTGCACTGAGCTTTACCGCTGCGGGACACAGGCGGCCCCGCCGCCGACCCCCTTCGCTTTCGTTCACCGCACGCACCGCCTTGCGGCCGGCACGTAGCAGCGCCGGCACGTCGGGCGATGTCGCGCGAGCCACTTCGAGGAACCGCCGTGAAAAGTCTCCTGAACCGACGCAGCGCATTGCTGGGCACTGGCCCATCCCACCTCGTTCCGGTGAACCGGGATAATGCCGCCCTGCCCAACGACGAGCCCCAGCCGGCCGCCCCGACACCCACGGTCGCCGTCGACAACCCCGCCACGCCGCGGCCGGTCACGACCTTGCGGGCGGTACCGGTCGTACCGGCGCAGGTAAGCGGCCGGGCGGTGCAGATCGCGGACAGCAGCGAACTGGAGTGGCTGTCGGAAGAAGAAGCGCTCACGCCTTTCCGGGTGTTTCGCAGCTTCGACTATTCGGTGAGCCTGCTGTTTCACGCGCGCGAGCTGACCTACTACATCGCCCTGTATCAGGCCGGCGCGCTTTGGCGAGCGCTCAAGGCCGCGGATCTCGACACTGCGGAAGCCGCTTTCCATCACTTCGAGGAGCAGGCCACGCGGCTCTCGGAGGGCGAGACTCGCCGCGCGCAACTGGCCGCACAAAACGAACAGTTGACGCGCCTGATTTCGCAATCGGAAGCGCAGGCCGAACGTCTGCGCGGCGAACTGCAACGCAACGCCGTTCAGGAGCAGGCGGTGGTGGGACGTCAGCATCTGGTGCGCAAGGAAGTCGCGCAACTGGAAGCGCAGCGGGTGGCAGCGCAGGCGCAGTTGAACAAGGCGCATCGGCAGATTCATCAACTCAATCTGGCGAGCAACGAACACGTGCCGCATCTGTCAGGACGCTAGCGCCGGTTGGCGCATGCTTCACGCCTCGACATGCGCTCCGTCTTACCCAGAGAATGAAAACGGCCGGGTCCCCATCACAGGGACCCGGCCGTTTTGTTCGATGCGTGCCGCACGCAGCTACACGCACGAAGCGCGCTGCCACGATCAGGCGCATCGGGCAGGCAAGACCTGCAAGCCATACCCGATGTGTTCAGCGCCGTGCCGTTACGCCCAGTTGGCGTGGAAGCTGCCCGGCTTGTCGATGCGCTCGAAGGTATGCGCGCCGAAGAAGTCGCGCTGCGCCTGCACGAGGTTGGCAGGCAGACGTTCCGAACGATAGCCGTCGAAATACGCCACTGCCGTGGCAAACGCCGGCACCGGCACGCCAGCCTTGATGGCGGCGATCACCACGTCACGCAGCGCACCTTGATAGTTGGTGGCGATGTCGTTGAAGTACGGATCGAGCAGCAGGTTGGCGATCTGCTTGTCCTTCGTATAGGCGTCGGTGATCTTCTGCAGGAAACGCGCGCGGATGATGCAGCCCGCCCGGAAAATCTTCGCGATCGTGCCGAAGTCGAGATCCCACTTGTACTCTTCCGATGCCGCCCGCAGTTGCGCGAAGCCCTGCGCGTACGAGATCACCTTGCTGAAGTACAGCGCCCGGCGTACCGATTCGATGAACGCGGCGCGATCGCCGTCGAACGGCTTCGTTTCCGGTCCCTTGATCACCTTGCTTGCGGCGACGCGCTCGGTCTTGAGCGACGACAGCACGCGTGCAAACACCGACTCGGTAATCAGCGGCAGCGGCACGCCGAGGTCGAGCGCGTTCTGGCTGGTCCACTTGCCGGTGCCCTTCTGCGCGGCGCGGTCGAGAATCACGTCCACGAGGTCCTTACCGGTCTCGTCGTCCTTCTTGCTGAAAATCTTCGAGGTGATTTCGATCAGATAGCTGTCGAGCTCGCCCTTGTTCCATTCGGTGTAGACCTCGCCCAGCTCCTTGTTCGAGAGTCCCAGCACCTGCTTGAGCACCGCGTAGCTTTCGGCGATCAACTGCATGTCACCGTATTCGATGCCGTTGTGCACCATCTTCACGAAGTGCCCCGCGCCGTCCGGTCCCATGTAGGCCACGCACGGCTCGCCGTCCGGCGCCTTGGCCGAGATTTCGGTGAGAATCGGTGCAACCAGATCGTAAGCGTCGCGCTGGCCCCCCGGCATGATGGACGGTCCTTTCAATGCGCCTTCCTCGCCGCCCGAGACACCCGTGCCGATGAAATGCAGGCCCGACTTGGCGAGGTCCTGATTGCGGCGAATCGTGTCGGTGAAGTGCGTGTTGCCGCCGTCGATCAGGATGTCGCCCTTCTCCAGCAGCGGCTTGAGTTGCGCGATCGTCTCGTCGGTGCCCGCACCGGCCTTCACCATCATCAGGATGCGGCGCGGCTTTTCGAGCGACTCGACGAATTCTTCGAGCGTGAAGGTCGGCACCAGCTTGCGGTCGGGATACTCTTTGATCAGTTCATCGGTTTTCTCGCGGCTGCGGTTGAACACGGACACCGCGTGACCGCGGCTCTCGATGTTGAGCGCCAGATTGCGGCCCATGACCGCTAGCCCCACTACGCCGATTGCCTGTTTGCCCATTTGAATTCTCCAGATTCCGAAATGTCGTGGTGCCGCGCCAGGATGTTCGCCGGCGGGCCTCGAGGGTAAAAGCATAAAAGAAATGCCGGATCGCCGCTCGCGGGCGGCCCTATGTCGTCTCAAACCTCGTACCTGAATCTCGCGCTCAACGCTGGTTCGACGCTCGCTGAACCCGCAACCGCGCGATCATCTGAAGCTGCCGCACGCGGCGCTGCGGCGTGCTCAGGTGTTTTACCGGATCTGCGCTAGCGTTTCGTGAACACCAGACTGAAGTTATTGGCAGGCATGGCGACCGGTTCGCCGCACGCGAATCCATGTGCGTCGCCCAAGGCCACGACCGCCTCCATGTCGCGCACGCCCCATGCCGGATTGCGGCTTTGCAACTGCTGATCGAACGCTTCGTTACCCGGCGACGTGTGCGCGCCGTCACGCCGGTACGGGCCATAAAGATACAGTACACCGCCGCGCTCGAGCAGGCGGTCCGCGCCTGCAAATAATGCCTGGGTCGCCGTCCACGGCGAAATGTGGACCATGTTGATGCACAGCACCGCCTGCGCGGCCTCGACGCCCCACGGCGTGCCTTCGACGTTCAGCGCGAGCGGCGCGCGCACGTTGGTCAAACCGCTATGCGCCGTCCACGCTGCGATCGAGGCGCGCGCGTCGGCGTCGGGGTCGCTCGGCTGCCAGTCGAGAGCGGGCAAGGCCGCCGCGAAGTGAATCACGTGCTGCCCGGTGCCGCTGGCAATTTCCAGTACGAGACCGGCCGGCGGCAGCACCTCGCGCAGCACCGCAAGAATTGGCTCGCGGTTGCGTTCGGCAGCGGGTGCGTGCTGACGCACGGCGGTGGAAGTGGCGTGGCTCATTGAATCCGTGTGGGTCAATACAGGCTCGTGCGCAGACGCTCGACCAGTTCGAGGTCGTAGGCCTGAGCATCAAAGGTTTCGCCATTCAGGCGTTGGTGGATCGCGCCCGCGCTCGGCAGGCGTGAGCGTTCGACATGGCCCGCCGGGTCCCACAGTCTGGAGCGGGCGAGCGCCTTGGAGCAGTGAAAGTAGACCGCATCGACATCCACCAGCAACACCGTGCGCGGCAGCTTGCCGGCCACCGCGAAGCTTTCGAGCAGCGCCGGGTCGTTCGAGATGCGGCCGCGGCCATTCACGCGCAGCGTCTCACCGACGCCTGGCACGACGAACAGCAGCGCAAGATGAGGTTCGACGATGATATTGCGCAGACTGTCGATGCGGTTGTTGCCGACGCGGTCTGGAATGGCGAGCGTGCGCTCGTCGATGATACGCACGAAGCCCGGCGCGTCGCCACGGGGTGAGCAGTCGAGCCCCTCCGGTCCTGCAGTGGCGAGCACGACGAAAGGCGCAAACTCGATGAAGGCGCGGTAGTCCTCGTTGACATACGGGATCTCTTTGCGTACCGCGCGTTCGTGCGGCTCGCCGTAGAGCGCTTCCAGTTGTTCGATGGTCGTCAGCATCTGTTTTCCTGCGCTCCTCTCACTTCGCTGCCGTTTTCGCGTGACATGGCCCGCTGTCTGGTCGGGGTCAGCCAACGGCCCGATCTCCAAGGCGGGCCAGGATGCCGGCGCGCCGAGATGAAACTGTGGAGACCCGTGCCTCGGCGATCCGCCAGAGGGGCTCTCATTATGAGCGATCTTGGCGGCCCGTGGCGCGCGACTCAATCCAGCGCGAGCCGCGCCGCCAGCGCGGTCAGCGTTTCGGCGCAAGGCGCGGCGATCTTCAGCGCCAGCAGCGGGTCGGCGCGCGTACGGCCCAGGTTGATCGCGGCCACCGGCTTGCCCATCTTTTGCGCCCATACGCAGAAGCGGTATCCCGAGTAGACCATCAGCGAGGAACCGACCACCAGCATGGCGTCCGCCGCTTCCAGCGCATGCGTTGCCTCGTCGACAGTGGCACGCGGCACGTTTTCGCCGAAGAACACCACCGCCGGCTTCAGCATGCCGCCACAGTTCGGACACGGCGGAATGCGGAAACCCCCGAGGTCGTGCCATTCGAGGTGAGCGTCGCCATCCGCGGCCGGTTCGGCGACGGCGTCCACGAGCGCCGGATTGTCCGCTTCGAGCGTGCGCTGGATGGTCGCCCGGGCATGCCGCGTACCGCAATCGAGACAGGTCACGGCGTCGATGCTGCCGTGCAGTTCAATCACCGAGCTGCTGCCGGCGCGCTGATGCAGTCCGTCGACGTTTTGCGTCACGAGCACCGGCACATGCTGCGCCGCCTCGAGCCGCGCGAGCGCGCGGTGCGCGGCATTCGGCTGCGCGTCGGCCACCACCGGCCAGCCGATCATGCTGCGCGCCCAGTAGCGTTGCCGCGAGGCGATCGAACCCAGAAACTCCTGCAGCGTAATGGGCGGCGAGCGCTTCCAGGCGCCGTCTTCATCGCGATAGCCGGGGATGCCGGAATCGGTGCTGATGCCGGCGCCGGACAGCACGAACAGGCGCGGATAGCGCTGCACGAAGGCGTGCAGCTCATCGACGAGTTGAGGTTCAACGAGTGTGGGCTGGAGGTCGGTCATGAATGGTGAAGTTCAAGGCAGCGGACGGCGCGAAACTGGCCTTGTCGCCCTCGTCGCATGCTAGCGCGCCTGCCGCTTGCGTGCTGGCGGCGCCGCGCTCGCGGGCTGGCGCGCCCGCCACGCGGCGAGCGCCGTCTCGTAGCGCGCCAACGCCTCGTCGTAGAGATCGAACACGCAGGGACTGCAACCGCTATGGCAGCAATCGTCGAGTTCAGGGCGCCGGGGCGGCGTGGGCGGCGGGTCGTCGGGCATGCTGTGCCGGGCGTGGGGCTGCGGGTTCGGCGAACTGCCAGACAGGGCGTTGGCCGAATGCTGAGGCAAAGCGTCAGGCGAATGCTGAGGCGAGTTCTCGGGCAAATGCCGAGGCAAGGTCTCAGGCAACGCCTCAGCCACCCCGCCCCGCAGGGTCTTTTTCCGTGAAGCTGGCGGCACGGTCGCATCCGGGTTACATGGGTCAACCAGTATAGGTTGATCTCGCCGTACGCGTGCGCCGCCGCCCTCCTCGCTGCTTTCGTCCCTGTGTTCTCGCCTAGCCACGCCCCACGTACGGCATCTTCGTCGCCATGATCGTCATGAACTGGACGTTGGCAGCGAGCGGCAGATCGGCCATGTGCAGCACGGCATCAGCCACCAGTTCGACGTCCATCAACGGCTCGACCGCGATCTCGCCGTTGGCCTGCGGCACGCCGCGCGCCATACGCTCTGCCATCTCGGTCGCCGCATTGCCAATGTCGAGCTGGCCGCAACAGATGTCGTACTTGCGCCCATCGAGCGAGACCGACTTCGTCAGCCCCGTGATGGCGTGCTTGGTCGAGGTGTACGCAATGCTGTTCGGACGCGGCGCATGTGCCGAGATCGAGCCGTTATTGATGATGCGCCCGCCGCGCGGCGTCTGCGTCTTCATCAGACCGAACGCCGCGCGCGTGCACAGGAACACGCCGGTCAGATTGGTGTCCACCACGCTGCGCCAGTCCTCGACGCTCAGCTCGTCGATTTCGACCGGCGGCGAGCCGCGGCCGGCATTGTTGAACAGCACGTCGAGCCGGCCATAGCGCTGGCGGATCGTGTCGAACAGCGCGTCAACGCTGGCCGCGTCGCCCACGTCGCAGGACACCGCCAGCGCATCGAAGCCGCGCTGACGCGCTTCCTCGGCGAGCGCGTCGAGCGGCGCCTGGCGGCGCCCGGTCAGCACCACGCTATAGCCATGTTCGAGCAACCTGAGCGCACTGGCGCGACCGATGCCGCTGCCCGCGCCCGTCACCAGCGCAATCTTTTTTGTAGCTGTCACAACACGTCTCCTTGCAGATAAGCGGGAACCGGCGGCGCATCGAACTGGCCGCACGAACCAGCCAAAACCTATCACGTCTCTCCGGTCTGCTGGTTCCGCGCTCGCGCATGGCGAGCATCTCATCCCACGATTGCGCCTTTTATTTGTTATGTTATAACATCTCATACAGAGCGCACCGACCTGCATGACGCCGTTCCGCTGCCAGACCAGACGGTGACGGACGGATACGCAGGTCAGGTACGGCAAGAGGATCTCCACCCGCACAAGAAGAAGATGAAACATCACCAACTCGTTTCCCGCGCCGCCCTGTTGCTGCTCGCGCAGTCGGTTGCCTTGCCCGCCTTTGCCGATAGCGGCGACCCATCCAGCGCCCCCAGCGCGCCGGTCGCTCCAGGCGCTATGGACGTGCCGGTCAACGGCCGCGTGACGGATAGCCAGGGCCAGGTAGTCAGCGTGACCGTCGAGGCGCAGCGTCTGAATACGGCACGCAACGGCTTGCAGCCCGACGTGGGCGCCACCGTCTACCGCTTCACGCAAGCCGACATCCAGGCGCTGCCGCAGGGCGACAACACGCCGCTGAACCAGGTACTGCTGCAGGCGCCCGGCGTGGCCAACGATTCCTACGGGCAACTCCACGTGCGCGGCGACCATGCCGATCTGCAATACCGCATCAACGGCATCATCATTCCCGAGCCGATTAGCGGCTTCGGTCAGTCGCTCGATACGCACATCATCGACGAAGTGAACCTGATCACCGGCGCGCTGCCCGCGCAATATGGCTACAAGACGGCGGGGATCGTCGACATCACGACGAAGTCCGGCGAACTCGGCAACGGCGGCTCGATCGATGTCTACGGCGGCAGCCATCAAACCTTGCAGAGCAGCGCGGACGTGTATGGCTCGCAGGGACCGCTCAGCTATTTCTTCACCGGCACGCTCGGTGTGAACAATCTCGGCATCGAAGCGCCCACCGCCGATGGCAGCCCGTTGCACGATCACACGCGGCTTGGCAACGGCTTTGGCTATCTGTCGTACATCATCAACCCGCTTACCCGCGTCAGCGTGATGGTAGGCACCGCTGCAAATCAGTTCGAACTGCCAAATACTCCCGGGCTGCCAACCAATTTCGCGCTCGCCGGTCATAGCGATTTCAACTCTGCCAATCTCAACGAAACGCAATCCGAGCTGAACAACTTCGGTATGCTCGCGCTGCAGGGCACCAACGGTGGTGCGCTCGACTATCAGGTGGCGCTGTTCACCCGCTATACGCGCACGCAGTTCAATCCCGACCCGGTGGGCGACCTGATGTTCAACGGCGTCGCCTCCGACGATTTCCGCAGCAATCAGGCCGAAGGCGTGCAGGCCGATACGACCTTCCGTCTCAACGCAACGCACACGCTGCGCGCCGGCATCATGGCCGAAGAGGAGCACGCGGTGTTCGACGACAACGTGCTGGTGTTTCCAGCCACCGCGGCTGGCGAACAAAGCTCCGACGTGCCGTTCAACATCAACGATTCAGGCGCCAGCACCGGCTATCTGTATAGCGCTTACCTGCAGGACGAATGGAAGCTCACCAGCAAGCTGACGCTGAATTACGGCGTGCGCTACGACGGCATGGACGAGTATGTGCACGCCAGCCAGTTGAGCCCGCGCGTGGGGCTCGTGTTCCAGCCCACCAATGCCACCACGCTGCATGCCGGATACGCGCGCTACTTCACGCCGCCGGACTTCGAACTGGTCTCCGCATCGACGGTGAGCCGCTTTACCGGCACCACCAACCAGAGCGAAGTCACCCAGGACAGCCCCGTGCAGCCCGAACGCAGCCATTACTTCGACGTGGGCGTGACGCAGCGGCTGACGCCGGCGCTCACCGTTGGGCTGGATGCGTATTACAAGATCGCCTCGAACCTGCTCGACCTGGGCCAGTTCGGCACGGCCCTGATCTATACGCCGTTCAACTACGAATATGGCCGCGTGTATGGCGTGGAATTCACCAGCAACTACAAACGGGGCAACCTCTCGGCCTATCTGAATCTGGCGTATAGCCGCGCCCAGGGCAAGAACGTGGACTCCGCGCAATTCAATTTCGGCGCGGCCGAACTTGCCTACATTGCCAACAACTGGGTGTTCCTCGATCACGATCAACGCATCACGGCGTCACTGGGCGGCGCTTACGAACTGGGCCGGACCACCTTCACCGCGGATGCCATCGTGGGCAGTGGTCTGCGCAGCGGCTTCGCCAATACCGACAAGCTGCCCTGGTACGGTCAACTGAATCTTGCCGTGATCGAGCATTTCAATGCGCCGGTGGTGGGGAAATTCGATGCACGGATCGTGCTGATCAACGCCGTCAACAGCGTGTACGAACTGCGCGACGGGTCTGGTATTGGCGTCGAGGCGCCGCAGTATGGGCCGCAGCGCGCCGTGTATGCGGGCGTGACGAAGCTGTTCTGAGGCAGAAGCCGGCGGATTCACGGCCGCCGGCTCACCGCTGCACAACCCGCGGCTTCAAACGCGCCTTCAAACGCAGGTTCAAGCGCAGATTCAAACGCGGAAATCCGCCGCCATGTCTTCGTCCGAACGCGCCTGCAGTTCGCCACTGCGGCAAGCCTTGAGAAACACGTCGTAGTCGCGCTCGACCTGGTCTGCATAGGCAAACGCGTATTCGGTCAGCGCTTCGGCAAACTGGTCGCCGCGTCCGATATACGCGGCGATTTCGATGGCCTTGCCGCTCGCCTTGGCGTGTGCGCGCGCCATCACCCATCCGCACAGTTTCGCGTAGCCCAGCAACAAGTCGTTATCGAACAGTTCGATGTTGGCCGACAACTTCATGTCGCGCAGCTGCCTGAAGTAGAAATGACGTCCGGAAGGACCGGTTGCCCAGCCGAGGAAGATGTCGCTCGCGGCCTGCAGCACGCGCTGTCCACGCACCACGCGTTCGCCGTCGTGAGACAGGCTCGTTCCCTTGAAGTATTGCGCGATCACCGACTGGCGAGCTTCCTTGATCTGCAGGAACAGCGGTTTGCCCATGTGATCCGTGGTGAGCAGCACGAGGCAACGCGTGCCCACGCTGCCGACGCCGACCACCTTGAACACCAGGTCCTGTGCCGTGAAATGGCTGAGCAGTTCACGCCGGTCGTGCGTCAGGGTCTTGAGATATTCGCCGTACATGGGGCCGATCAGCTTGCGCCAGTCGCCCATTCTGAACCAGTCGTCTTCGGGCTCGAACAGGCTGTTGGCGCCGTGCACGTGGAAGAGCCCCGGCGGCGCATCGCGGATCATCAAATGGTCGCCGGCGTATTCGCACATCTTTTCCAGCATGCTCTCATGCGTGCGGCTGGCGGCTTTTTCCATGCCGCGCCGAACCTCGCGGCGGCGCTCGGGCGTCAGCGCCGTTTCAGCCATCCGTTCGAACGTGATGCGCTCATACCAGAGATCGAGTGCGCCGCATTGCGCATACTGCAGCATGCGGTCACGGTATTCGCTCACTGCCGTCATCACCAGATCGCTGGCGAAGCCACGGCTCAGACGCATATGCCGCGCGGCCACCACGAGGCTCGCGGTCAAGCGCTTGAGATCCCATTCGAACGGGCCGAGCGCCACTTCGTCGAAATCGTTGAGATCGAACACGAGTTGCCGCTCGGGCGTTGCGAAGCCGCCGAAGTTCATCAGATGGCCGTCGCCACAGATCGGCAGCACGAGGCCCGTATCGGACACGCGGCTCAGATCGCGAGCCTGCAGGATCGCGCTGCCGCGAAAGAACGTGAAAGGCGACACGGCCATGCGGCCGTAGCGCAGCGGCACCAGCTTCGCGACCCGCCCTTCGCTGCTTTGCCTGAGCAGATCGACCGCGCTGCGGTGCATGTCGCCCATCGCGCGATGACTGGAGCGTTTCGAATGCTCACGCGCGGCGCGCCCCCTGGCTTCCCGTTCCGCGATGGTGCTGGCTTTCATGCTCCGCTCCGTTGATGATGACTCGCTGGCCGGCGGCAGCCGGCTTTAGACGGATACGCTGCCCGTGCAGGCATGCCGGGCTGCGCAGTGCGCAATGTGCTTCGAAGACGATTCTTTTTTGCCGCACCGACGAGCGCCGTTGCGACGCCGTATTAAATCGTGTGATGCAAGCCTGCGCAAGTGTGGCTAAGCCCACCGGACGTGGGCGTAGCGAGAGCCCGAAAATCCGTCACACAGATCGGCGAAGATGTTGCGGCCTGCAATCTGCCGGATCACGACGCCCCTCACTGTCTGGAGGCAACCCGCAGATCGGCGGGCAGCGCAGCGAGTTGCTCGCGCGCTGCACCCGCGACGCGCTCGAACTCCACCCGTTGACGCCCGGCGAGCATCGTTGCGCCGACCCGGCTCGTCAGCCTGAGCGGATCGACAGGCTGGTTGTTCAAACGCACTTCGAAGTGCAGATGCGGGCCCGTTGCGACGCCCGTCTGACCGACCGCGCCGACTCGCTGCCCCTGGGCGATGCGGTCGCCGACGCGCAAGCCGTTCGCGTAGCTCGACAGATGCGCGTAGTAGCTGGTGTAGCCCTGTGCATGACGCAGGATCACGTGCTTGCCGTAGCCATCGTCGAAGCCGGCGAACTGCACGATGCCGGTCGCCGCAGCGACCACGGGCGTGCCCACGGCGGCCGTCAGGTCCACGCCGGTATGCATCAATGGCACGCCCGTCACCGGATGAATGCGATAACCGAACGGCGAGCTGATGCGGGCATAGTTGACCGGCATGGCGAACGGCGTGGCCGCGAGACGCTCGCCGTCGAACGAGTAGTAGTCGCCGCTCTTTCTGCCCGGCGCGACGAACCACACCGCCCGATAGGTCGCGCCAGCCAGGCGGATCTCGACGGCGCTTACGCGTCGGCGCGCCGCTCCCGATGCTGCGCCGGCCTCACGCTCATAGGCGATGCGATAGGTGTCGCCGGGGCGCGCAGGTCTGGCCAGGTCGAGGCGCCCCGCGAAGATGCGGGCCACCTGGGTTGCGACATCCGTGGGCAAACCGTTGGCCTGCCATGTCGCACGCAGGGTGCCGGCAATTGGCCCGGCATAGCTGCCGGCGCTGAGTCCGTCGCTGGTTGCAGCGCTGGTTGCAGCGCTGGTTGCAGCGCTGGTTGCAGAGTTGATTGCAGCGTTGATTGCGGCGCCGGGTCCGGCAGCGGTGTCGGGCAGCCTGAACGCGGCCGCGTTGGCGAGCATGCCGTCCCCCATCGTGACGGGCGGCGGCGTCACGCTCTTCACCCTGACCTCGGCCTGCGCGATGGGCCCCGACCACTGATGCTGCGAGCGCGGCGGCATCGAAGCCTCGTCGCGCGCAGTGAAGGCCGCGCAGACGGCCGGCGTGATACGGCACATCGTCGCGAGGACCGGCTGATCCAGCGACAACACCGCCGGCGCGAGGGTATGCCACCCGTCACGCAGCATCGACCAGCCGGCCGGTCTGGCGGGCAGCGTCTGCGGCGTAACCGTGGGCGCCGCTGCGGCAACGGGCGGCGCGGCGTGGGGATCGAAGGAAAAGGCTGGCGCGTCGAGGCGGGTCCGCTTCATTGCAATGCCGCCCGGGGCAGCCGCCGCCGTCCGGCTCAGCGGCTTCGACGTGATACCCGAGGCAGCCGGGGCTGCCAGCACGACGAAGGTGCCGCTCAGCACAGCCGCGCTTGCGGCCATGCCCATCGAGGATTTGCGTGTAAAACGAGCCTTGTGGCTCGCATGCATGGAAGTGACCTGCCCGCGCGCGAGGATGGTACGGAAGAACGGCCACATCTCGTAGGAATCTCGCAGTTGGAACAGAAGGCTGCGGGCGGTAGCAACAGCGCTTTGGCGACATGCGACCGCGACTCAGCATAGAAAGTCTGACAGCCAACAGGACGCCGCAAACATGAAGTCGCGCAGCCCAACAACAGGAAACTACGAGTCTACTGACAGCACATCCCTACAAATATAGGACTAGTCCTGTGTTTAACCGCTCAGCTGCCTGCAAAGAGAGTGGACATGTCATCGGCATGGCCAGCATTGGTGTAAACGCGGAAAACGCGCGCTATGCGCGCACTGCCGTACGGCAATCGCGCAATCACCGGCATACGCCAATTGTTAATCCCGCCGCTTGTCATTAATCTCCAGCCCATATCGCAGCAATCTCGCGCGCCAGGCGGTCATCGGATCCGGCAATCAGTGCGAAGCCAGCCTGCGTTCCAGAGACAGCCACCCGCCCGGGTGGGACCGGAGACACGACATGACCACTGCAGTATCGGCATCCTCACACCTCAACGCGGGCACCAGCGCGAGCCGTGCCCGCAAGGCCGCGTTGGGCAGTTTCGTCGGCGCGGTCGTCGACTGGTACGACTTCCTGCTGTACGGCATCGTCGCCGCGCTCGTCTTCAATACGCAGTTTTTCCCCAAAGTCAGCCCGGCGATGGGCACCCTCGCCGCCTTCGCCACGTTCGGCGTCGGCTTCCTGTTCCGTCCGCTCGGCGGCTTCATCTTCGGTCACTATGGCGACCGGCTCGGCCGCAAGCGCATGCTGGTGCTGACGGTCATGATGATGGGGCTATCCACCGCCGCGATTGGGCTCTTGCCCGCTTTCACCAGCATCGGCTGGTGGGCACCGGCGCTGCTCGTCACGCTGCGTGCCATTCAGGGTTTCGCGGTAGGCGGTGAATGGGGCGGTGCGGCCCTGATGGCCTGCGAAAGCGCGCCCGAGAAAAAGAAAGCGTTCTACAGCAGCGGCGTGCAGGTGGGATACGGCGTAGGGCTGATTCTCTCGACCGGCCTCGTGTCGATCATCAGTCACTCCATGGACAACGCCACCTTCCTCGCGTGGGGCTGGCGCCTGCCGTTCCTGTTCAGCGTGGTGCTGGTGCTGATCGCACTGTGGATCCGCTCGAGCATGGAAGAGTCGAAGGAGTTCGTCGAGAAGGTGGTCGAGAAAGGCGAGCGGCGTCAGCGTCTGCCCATCGTCGAGGCGCTGCTGCAAAACCCGAAGGCGTTTCTGCTCATCATCGCCCTGCGCCTCGCGGAACTGTTCACGATGTACATCGTGACGGCCTTCGCGCTCAACTATTCGACCGCCAACCTCGGCATGCCGCGCACGTTCTTCCTCAACATCGGCTTGCTGGTCGGCGTGCTGAGCTGCGTGACGATTCCCTGTTTCGCGTGGCTCGCCGACCGCTTCGGACGCCGCCGCGTCTACATGATCGGCGCGGTGGTCGGCCTGCTCAGCGCGGTGCCGTTCTTCCTCGCGCTCGACGCACGTTCGGTGGTGTGGATCGTGTTCTTCGCGGTCATGCTGGCCAACGTGGCGCACGACATGATCGTGAGCGTGCAGCAGCCCATGTTCACCGAACTGTTCGGCACCGAGTACCGCTACAGCGGCGCGGGCGTGGGCTACCAGGTGGCGAGCGTGGTGGGCGGCGGTTTCACGCCGTTCATCGCCGTGGGATTGGTCAGCCTCGCGGGCGGCTCGTGGCATCCCGTGGCAGCGTATCTGGGCGCGGGCTGTCTGATCTCATTGCTGGTGGCCGCACGGATGAAGACGGGACGCGCCGCGTGAGGACGCTTTGGCGCACATAGCTGAGCTTCGCCTGCCTGGAGAAATGCCGCCTCGCGCGGCATTTTGCATTTCTGGCTCCGCGCTGCATTGGTAGCTTTCTTCTAACGGCTCGCGCGCCCCGGACGACATGACTGCGTTGCCGGTTTGTGTAGTACAGCAAAATGCTGCGCGCCAGAACGGCCGCTGGTTCGGCAGCGGCGCCTTCATCAGCGAGCAATCAGCGGGCATCATCGGCTCTGACCTGTCAGGCGACCGTCAGCATCAGGGCGATTCCTTATGCATTGCCATGTCATATTGCCATTGCAATCCACGCACCCTATCGTCTAACTGGCCACACATTCGTCACGCCGGCTTTCATGCTTTATGAAATCCTAATACATATATAACGTGACGCGGGGCAGCATGCCGGAGGCACGGTGGGGTTCAGCCGTGGCATGTTCGTTCCGATAACACACAAAAACCCTGATAGGAGACGATCATGAGTAGCATCAGTGAGCCCGATCGCAACACCGGCGCCCCCTTCTTTTCTAAACAGGCCACCATTGCGCCGCCCGGTTTTTCGCGCTGGATGGTGCCGCCCGCTGCGCTCGCCGTGCATCTGTGTATCGGCCAGGCGTATGCGTTCTCCGTGTTCAACGGGCCGCTCACCAAGGTCATCGGCATTACCCAATCCGCCCCGGACGACTGGTCGCTGACCACGCTGGGCTGGATCTTTTCGCTTGCCATCGTGTGCCTCGGACTGTCCGCGGCGTTTGCCGGCAAGTGGCTCGAGCGGGTTGGCCCGCGCCGCACCATGTTTACCGCAGCGTGCTGCTTTGGCGGCGGCTTTCTGGTCTCCGCGCTCGGTGTGTGGATGCATCAGATCGTGCTGCTCTATCTCGGCTATGGTGTGATTGGCGGCATCGGCCTCGGGCTCGGCTATGTCTCGCCGGTTTCGACCTTGATCCGCTGGTTCCCCGACCGGCGCGGCATGGCGACCGGCATGGCCATCATGGGCTTCGGCGGTGGCGCGATGATCGCGGCGCCCCTCTCGGTCGCGCTGATGAACCATTTCCGCAGCGCGACCAGCAACGGCGTCGCTGAAACCTTCGTCGTGCTCGGCATCGCGTACTTCATCTCGATGTCGATCGGCGCGCTGGCCATCCGCGTGCCGGCGCCGGACTGGAAACCGGCTGGCTGGACCCCGCCCGAGACCAGCCAGAAGAAGATGATCACGCGCAATCACGTGCATATCGACCAGGCGTTGAAAACACCCCAGTTCTACCTGATCTGGCTGGTGCTGTTCCTGAACGTGACGGCGGGCATCGGCATTCTGGGCCAGGCATCAGTGATGATTCAGGAGAGCTTCAAGGACACCGTCACCGCAGCGGCGGCCGCCGGCTTCGTCGGCCTGCTGTCGCTCTTCAACATGGGCGGCCGTTTCGTGTGGGCGTCGACCTCCGACTGGATTGGCCGCAAGAACACCTACCTGATTTTCTTCGCGCTCGGCGCGGTGCTGTATTACCTGGTACCGAGCTTCGCCGCGTCCGGACAGATCGCGCTGTTCGTGCTGGCCTACTGCATCATCCTTTCCATGTACGGCGGCGGCTTCGCGACCGTGCCGGCCTATCTGGCGGATATGTTCGGCACTGCGTTCGTCGGCGGCATTCATGGACGCCTGCTGACGGCATGGGCCGCGGCCGGCGTGGCCGGTCCGGTGCTGGTGAACTACATCCGTGCCTATGAGGTGGCGCACGGCGTAGCGAAGGCCGACGCCTACACGATGACCGTGCACATCATGGCCGTCCTGCTGGTGATCGGTTTCGTCTGCAACCTGCTGATCAAACGCGTGGACGACAGGCATCACATGAGCGACGCACAGCTCAGAAGCGGCCAATAAGGAGACCCAAATGAATACGACTCAAATTGCGCGGCCTACATCTACCGCCAAGCTCGCTGTGTTCTGGCTGTATGTGCTGATTCCGCTCGCGTGGGGCGTGGTCAATACGTTGTTGCAGGCAGTCAAGTTGTTTGGCTGAGCCACCTTGGTGAGCCACCCGCGCGTGAAGGTGCGGGTGGCTCACTCGCCCATCTCTCCCCCTACTCCGCCGGCGCCACCACCAGCGGAAACGTGATCTCGAACACCGTCCCCTCGCCTTCATTCGAATCGAAGCGAATCCGGCCGCCCAGCAAGCGCGTCAGCTCGCGGACAATGGCGAGCCCGAGGCCCGCGCCCGGCACATCCTCTTCCGTGGCGCGCTCGAACTCCTTGAAGACCCGCTCGCGGTCCGATTCGCCGATGCCCACGCCGGTATCCGATACCCGCAGCAGCCATTCATCGGCTTCGTGCAGCGACATGGTCAGCTCGACCTCGCCGACCTTGGTGTACTTCGCCGCATTGGTGAGCAGGTTGAGCGCAACCTGCTTGAGCTTCAACCGGTTCGACACGATGGTGCCGATGGCCGGATCGAATGCATGGACAAGCCGCAAGCCCTTCGCCTCGATGACCGGCCCGCACGACGCGAGCAGCTCGTCGAACAGCTCGCGCAGCTCAAACCGTTCGAGCACCAGTTGACTGTTGTCGCCCAGCACCACCGAGTACTCGACCAGTTCGTCCACCAGCGCTTTCATGTCCGTTGCCTGACGGTTGGCGAGCGCGAGCGCGGTCTCCACCTTGGCGGGCGCGCGCGCCATCAGCTGCAGCGCCATGGAAAACACATTCAGGAAGTTGCGCAGGTCATGCACGACGCTGCGCGTGATCTGCATGCGCGATTCGTACAGATCGCCGACCAGCTTCTGCTTGAGTGTCAGTTCGTGGTTCGCCCGCTCGAGGCGGCCGGTGTAATCGTCGATCTTGCGGTCGCGCTCGCTGACGACTTCGCGAATCGACGTGAGCGTGACGAAGCTCACCGCTTCGTCGATGAAATGCCGCGCCCGTTCCTCATGGCGCCGCGTGAACCACGGACGCGCCTCGCTGAACTCGACGATCTGCCCTGCCAGCATCTGCCGGAACAGGTCCAGTTCGCGCACCAGTTCGTCGATCCGGTAGCCTTGCCGCCAGCGCAATTTGCCGTGCTTGCGCGCGTTGCGCTCGATGGCCGGTTCGACCTGGTCGAAATCCTGCTCTTCGAGCGCGCTACAGATCTCTTCCAGAATATTTGGTACGTGATCCGATAGCTGTTCGTAAGTCAGCCGGTCGGCCTCGGTCAGCTCGGTGTCATGAAATACCGCCTTCATCCAGCGTTCGGTCAGATCGACCTGATTGGCGCGCATATGGCCGGCAAATGCGCGCAGCGGGCGTGCTTGCGTATCGGGCATGGTGGTTGAGGGCTGCCGCCACGAATGATGAGTAAGTGAATGCGCGTCCGTCGTATCCGTACGCGCTAGCGGACCTGCTCCATCAGCGTATCACGGCCGGCCCCGCCCTCGCGCGACCTTGCGCGCACCCGCAGCGGCTCGATACCTCTGAGGATTGCGCCAGCCCCGGCCGCACCCCATGGAGAATCGCTCAGAGCTTCTCGAACACGATGTCCTGCGCGCCTTCCCATAGCACCTTGACGCCGAGCGCACGCAGGTTTTCCTTGCCCTCCACGACGGTCAGAAAATGGTTGCCGGCCAGTTGACCCATCTTGCTCGCGAAGCAGCACGAGCCGTAGGCGAGGATGATTTCGGTTTCGCTGTAGCCACCGGGATAAAACAGAATGTCGCCCACGGACGGATGGCTCGTGTGGTTTTCGAATCCCACCGCCTTGCCGTCGTTTTCCAGTTTGAATTCGCCGAGCGGCACCCAGCAGCCCTCGCCGCTCCAGCGTACGTGAATCAGTTTCTGGCGGTACGGCAGCAGCTTCAGAAAAGCCGCGACCGTCTGCGGCGCATCGGGATTCGTTTCGGCAATGAATTCATGGCCGCAGGAGGTGATGCGAAGTCGGGTCATTGTCGTCTGTCCACCGGTTTGGTTGAAGTAAGGGCGGCGCTCATTCTGTCGGCACGGGCACGATGCGAACAGACACAATTGCCGCACGCCTCATCAGGACAGTTCGTGCCGCATGCCGCCCCGCTGCCCGCGCTCAGTTCCCGAGGAAAGCCGGGACGATGTCGACGAACAGGATCTTGATGATCGTCATGCCTGGAAAGATCATCGCATAGCCGATATCCGGTTCGTCCGTGGGCGCCAGTTTGCTCGCGTACGCCAGTATGGCCGGATTGCCGCACGCACCGGCCACGATGCCCGCTACCTGATCGAACCGCATGTGACAGACGAACAACCCAAGCACGATTACGGGGATCGCGAGCGCCAGCAGGATGATCGCGCCCAGCGCCAGCATTTCGAGGCCGGTTTGCGATACCGTGGCGGCGAAGCGCGGACCCGAGGCCATGCCCACCTGCGCGAGAAACAGCGTCAGCCCGAGATTGCGCAGCACAAGATTGGCAGAGAGCGGAATGGTCCAGTTCAGGCTCCCCGTGCGCCGCAGTTTGCCGAAGATGAGCGCAACGATCAGCACCCCTGACAATCCCAGACTGATCTTGCCGATACCCGGCAAGGGTACGCTGACCGCGCCGAGCAGAAAACCCAGCGCCATGCCGAAACCAATGGAGATGTAGCTGAACTCGGCCGTGCCCTTGATCGAATTACCGAAGAAGCTTCGCAAGGCACCGAAATCTGCGGGATTCGCGAGCATGCCCACGCGATCGCCCGATTCGAGTACGAGATCGGGATGCGCCAGCAGATCCGCTTCGCCGCGTCGCACGTGTACCACCACGGCAACGTTGGCACCCGGCAACGCGAGTTCGCCCACGCTTTTGCCCACCACCGCGGCGCGCGAGGCGAAGACCCGCAGATAGTCCAGATGCTGCCTGTCCTTCACCATCCGGCCGGGCTGCGCCTGACCAAGCGTCTTGCCCGCCCGCTCCAGGGTCTCGCGATCCGGCCCGACCATCAGCAGCACGTCGTGTTCGGCGAGCACGATGTTGGGCGTAGCGGGCTCGTTGTGATGCTGTCGGCGGCGCGCAATGATCTGCACATCGTCGGGGAGATCCTTCATCAGTTCCCCGAGAGTCTTGCCGCTCAAATGAGAATCGGCCAGCGCCACTTCGAGGATCTCCATGCCTGCACCGGCCGGCACGGCGACCTTCGGCTTGACGAGCGCGAACGTGATGTACAGCAGCAGAATCGGACCCGCGACGCCAAACGGATAGGCCACCGAATAACCGACAGCGGCGTCGTCATTCCCGAGTTTCGCAATCGCGGCCTGCAGGGTCGCGGTGCTCGTGCCCGAACCGGCGAACAGACCGAATGCATGGCCCGGAGTGAGTTGAAATGCCTTCATGCACAGCAGACTCACCACGCCGGAGAGCAGCACGCCCACCAGCGCAATCAGATTCGCCCGCCTGCCATAGGCGCTGCTGAAGCCGAGAAAGAACTGTTTGCCGTATTGCGCACCCACGGCATACAGAAACAGAGAGAGGCCCAGGGTGCCGACCATCGGCGCGGGGGCCGACTTCGGCGCGAACCAGCCCACTGCCAGCGCCACGAACAGCACCGCGCCGACTCCGAGCGAGAACCCCTTGAGATTGATTTCCCCCACCACATAGCCGATCGCAATGGTGAGGAACAGCGCAAACATGGGTTGCTGTTCGAGCAACGACCTGACGAACGTCATGGGTGCTCCCTCGAATGATCTGTCTGGCGCACCGTGTATCCATCGTCAAACGCGCAACAGCCGGCACGATTGACACGTAATCATCAACGATTCGTGGGTCGGAATGGATACGTTTGATCGGGCGGCTTTAGCGCGCAGTCCTGGCGACGACTGCCCCGATAACTGTAGTCGGTCCTCCACGCGTTTTCAATGAACGCTGTGAAGTCGCTCAGGTCAGCATGGGGGTGAAGCCGGGATCGCCCTTTTGCATCGCGCGCCGGTACGCCTCGCGCGCACCGATCCGCTGCAGATACGCGAGGATGTTCGGATACGGCGCGAGATCGAGCGGCATGAAGATGCGCATGGTGGTGAGCGAGAACACCGTGACGATATCCGCGGCCGTGAAGGCGTTGCCCGCCAGGAAGTCCGTTTCGCCCAAACGTTTTTCGACCAGACCCAGCACGAGATCCAGTCTTTCGTCGACCCACTTGCGCATGGCGTTGTCGGCGGGAATGTCGAGCCTGCCGAGAATCATGCTGCGTCCGAGATTGGGCTGCAGCGAACCGTTTGCGAAGTGAAACCAGTAGAGGTAGTCGGCGAAGCTGGGATCGGTGGACGCGGGCACGAGTGTGCCGCCGCCGTGTCGCGCCATCAGATACTCCATGATCGCAGCGGATTCCGCCATCACCACGTCGCCATCCGTGATGATCGGGGCCGTGCCCAACGGATGCAGCGCCTTGTACTCCGGCGGTCCGAGCCGCGTCACCGGATCACGCTGGTAAATTTTCAATTCGTACGGAATGCCAAGTTCTTCGCACAGCCAGACAATACGTTCCGACTGGGACTTGCCCAGATGGTGGATGGTGAGCATGACCGTTCCTTGCAATGAGAGTCTGGGACTGTATCAGCACGCGCTGCCCCGCACGCGCGCCTGCGCGTACACGGGGCCACGATACCAGTCGGCGCGCGTTTGCAAAGGACGGGACGCGTCAGGGTTTTCGCCAGGCGCGACCCCCTGATGAGACGGGGAATGGTGAATGGGAGCGGCCGTGACCCGCCGTGACCCGGCGTCACGCACGAACCGCCCCGGCAGAACAAGACCTACAGTTCGCTGACGATCTTCTTGGCCCGCAGCACGGAGGATGGGCTCATGCTGAGTTCGTTGACACCGAGGCCGACCAGCACGGGAATCATGTCGGGCCGCGCCGCTGCTTCACCGCACACGGCCACGCTGATATTGGCCCTTTTTGCAGCCTCGCAAACCATGCCGATGGCCCGCAGCACCGCCGGATGATCCGTCCGGTAGAGCGAGGCGAGACTCGCATTGACGCGGTCCACCGCCATCACGTATTGCGTCAGATCGTTGGTGCCGATCGAAAAGAAGTCCACTTCGGGTGCCAGCAGATCCGCCGTCAAGGCGGCCGCCGGCGTCTCGACCATGATGCCGAGCTTCGGCATGGCGCACGCCACGCCCGCCTGGCGCAAGGCCTGCGCGCAGTTTTCCAGCATGACCTTGGCGCGACGGATCTCGTCGAGATCGTCCACCATCGGCAGCATCACGTGCACGTTGCCGAGCGTTGCCGCGCGCAGCAGCGCACGCAATTGCGGCTCGAACACGTCAGGACGGTCGAGACACATGCGCACGCCGCGCCAGCCGAGAAACGGATTGTCTTCGTGTGGAAATGCGATGCCGGGCACCGGCTTGTCGCCGCCCACATCCAGCGTACGGATCACAACCGGACGTGGATGAAACGCCTCGGCGAGACGGCGGTACACATCGTATTGTTCGTCCTCGTCGGGCAAGGTCCGGCGGTCCATGAAGAGCAGTTCCGTGCGGAACAGGCCCACGCCCATCGCGCCCGCTTCGAGTGCGGCGTCGATCTCCGCGAGCGAACCGAGGTTGGCGGCGATCTCGATGTGACGGCCGTCGCTCGTGACCGGCGACACGTCGCGATACACGCTCAATGCCGCATGACGGCGGCGCTCCTGTGCGATCCGCGCGTCGAACTCCGTCTGCCATTCCGGCGACGGATCGAACCACACCTGCCCGTGTGCGCCATCCAGCGCGACCCGGCTTGCCTCGCGCAACAACTCCTCCGGCACCGGCAGGCCCAGCACGGCAGGGATGCCATGCGCCCGCGCCATGATGGCCAGATGCGAGGTCGCGCTGCCTTTGGTGCAAACCAGTCCCACGATATTGGCCACCTTGGCGCGCGCGAAATCCAGTGCAGTGAGATCGGCGGCGAGCACCACGCACGGCTCCGCGAGCGCGGCGAGACTCACGTCCTCCTTGCCCAACAGACGCAGCGCCACTTGCCGCGCAATGCCGCGGATATCGTCGGCGCGGCTACGCAGGTATTCGTCGTCCATAGCGAGGAACGCCGCCGAGAGTTCTTCCCCCACCTGTAGCGTGGCGGCGGCAGCATCCCAGCCCGCGGCGATTTTCTCCTTCACTGCGCCAGAAAAATCATCGCTTTGGGCAACGTCCGCGAGTGCCTCGACGATATCGTCGTGCTGCCCCATTGCTTCGAACTGCTGATCAAGTGCTGCAATAGATTCGCGGAACGTCGTGCCGAAGCGTGCCAGTTCACTTTCCACCTCATCCGGCTCGATGAATTGCCGCGTGGCGCGCAATTCCTCCGGCAGATACACGAAGGCCGGCCCGCATGCGAGACCTTCGCTGGCCGGCACGCCGTGCACGGGAGGTTCCGTAGATGCATCGCAGCCGCTGCTTGCAGGCGCCACGTCCTGCGCCGCGGCCGGCTCGTGGTGGGTTCCGTTCGATGCGACCGCAACAGCTTCGCCCTGCGCCTCCTGCCCCGCCGCCGTACCCGCACCGTTCTTCGCACCGTCGTGCCGCGCCAGCGTCACGCCCGCCGTCGGCTCCGACAAAAACTGCAATAGCCGGCGCACCGCATCGCTCTCGTCCGAACCGTCCGCGCGCAGCAGAATCTGGTCGTCCTGCTTGACGCCCAGCAGCATCAGCTTGACGGCGCTTTTGGCATCGGCGCACGTCGAGCCGCGAAAGATCTGCAACGAGCAGGAAAACTCTTTCGCGAGCTTGGCGAACTGGGTGGCCGGCCGCGCGTGCAGACCTTCATTCACTTTCACGACGATGGCGGTTTCAAGCATGGCAAGACCTTCTCATATCAGACAATCGACAGACGTCATCACGGCAGATGGGTCACGGCAAAAGCATCCAACACTGACAATGCACTTCGCCCCGCACCTCAGCGATCGACGATCTCGATCACCGTGCCGCTGCGCATGCAGGCGAGCAGCGCCTCCGTATCCACCGGTTGCGCGCAGATTTCGCCGGGGCGCTCAGCGGTCTGCGAGCCGTTGAAATTGATCACCACGTGACCCATTTCGTTGACCTTGTTCCAGGCCGTCGGACCGACCGCGGTGACGGACGCGCTGACCTCGCCGATGCGCAGTTGCGAACCGGCAGCCGGCGCCTCCGTATGCGCCTGCTCGGCGCGATGCAGCACGGAGACTTCGGCGAGTTCCGGCGGGGCGCCGTCCGCATACAGGATCAGCACGCCACCTTCCAGCAGGTCCCGCACCTCGGGGCCAACGTCCGAAATCACGGTCTTGTAGTAATGCATGGTCATTTCATCCCGTCAGTTAAAGAGCGAAACTCGCGGCCCACGCGATCAGCACCGAGATCGGGCCCATGATCTGCCGGCTGATCAGCACCGCCGGCACGCCGATGCGGATCGTCTCCGGCTTGGCTTCGCCGAGCGCCATGCCCACCGGCACGAAGTCGCAGCCCACTTGCGTGTCGTAGGCGAACAGCGCCGGCAACGCCATCTGCGGCGGAATCGTGCCGTTGCCGATGGCCGGTCCGATGATGGCCGCGCCGATCACCTGGGCAATCACCGCACCCGGTCCGAGTACCGGTGACAGAAACGGCAGCCCGCAGATCGCCGAGAGCACGATCAGGCCGATGATGTTGCCCGCGAGCGGTGAGAGCAGATGCGCGAGCCCGGTGCCGATGCCGGTCGAATTGATGATACCGATCAGCATGGTCACGAAGGCCATGAACGGCAGCACGTTGCGGATCACCGTGTCGATCGCCTTGCGGCCGCTGTTGAACAGCACGTTGACCACGCCGCCCATGCCGCGGCCAATCGACGTAATGAAGCCGATCAGCCCGCGCGAGCTTTGCTCCACCTCGCGCGGCGAAGCGGCACGGCTTGCCGGCGCCGCGAACGGCGAGGTGGCCGCAGCCGCGCTCATCACGCCGGCCGCACGTCCGCCTGCGCTACCGTGAGCACCGTCGTCTTCGACCGCCGTCAGGTTTTCCGGCGTTACGCCCGATACATAGGTGTCCTCGGTAATGAATTGCGCCAGCGGTCCCGACTGCCCTACCGAAGTCAGATTGATGGTGGGAATCTTCTTGCGCGGATAGACCCCGCAGCGCGCGGTGCCGCCGCAGTCGATCACGACCGCCGCCATTTCCGATTCCGGCGGTGGCGTACGGAAGCCGTCCACCAGCACGCCGCCCGTCATTTCGGCCAGACGCTTCGCCAGTTCGGGCATGGTGCCACCCGTCACCGCAACGATCTTGTTGCGCTCCGGAGTGGGTTGAATGAACAGCGGACCACCCCAGCCATTGGGGCCCCGCTCCACTTTTACCGTCCGGTATGCTCGTGTGTCCATTGCAGGTCTCCTCAGTCTCGATGTTGGATTGACAGCCAGTGGCAGTGCATCACAGTTCGATGTTTTCCCGGTGCGCCAGCATCCGGGTCAACCACTCGGTGAGAATGCCCTTCAGCAGATTCACGACGAGACCGACGATCAGATAGAACAACGCGAGCTTTGGAATGGAAAACGCCAGCGCATGCGTTTCCGCGAGCTTGGTGAGACCGGCCGCCACCCCGAGCCAGACGAACAGCTCACCTGGATTGCAGTGCGGAAAGAGCCCGGTGATGGGGTGACACAGCGAGACAGCGGAATCGTAGAAAGCGGGCTTGTGTTTTTCTTCGAGGAACACGCCGAAGGTGTAGGCCATCGGGTTGGTGAGGAAGAACATGGCCAGCAGCGGCAGCAACGTATAACGGGTCAGCGCATTCTTCGAGAAGAAACGCGCGAGTCCCTGAATCCGTTGTTCGCCCACCAGCGCGATGATGGTGTACACCGCCGTCAACAGCACGATCAGCGTGGGGAGGATACCGACGACGAAGCCCACAAACGTTTTACCGCCGGCATTGAAGATGCCGATAAACCCTTCTGCGACATGCGTGAGCCAATCAAGCATGAACATGGCGAATCTCCCAGATGAACCGAAACGATCGCGAAAAGCTCCGGCAAGACGTGATACGGCGTGACCCGACGGAACCGGACAGAACTGCCTGCTGTACTACGTAGAAGGGAATCAGGTGGGCGCTTCGGCGGCGCGCTGGGCACGCTCGAGCGCATCGGAGGCGGCCTGCGTGATGCTGCGTCGCAGCTTCGAGGCCTTCAAGCTGGCGACGAACTCGCCCGTCGTCAGACCCGTGAAGCCGTCGTGCGGACGAAAGCGCGTGAAGACGGTCAGACCGGACATGCTCAGGAACTGGCAGACGCGCAGATCGGCAGACAACACGACGATCGCCACCGCGCCGCGTCCCAGTTTGACCTTGCAGGAGCCGACGCCGAGAAAGCCGCTGTTCCAGCGGCTTGCCGCGCCGCGCACCGCGTCGGTATAGCGGCGCATCTGAAACCACGAACCGACCAGTTGCAACGCCCAGAACACTGCCAGGGCGAGTAACGCACCGCGCACGAAGTCCATCGTCGTCTCCTGTGTGGACGGGAGTCAGCGGTTCGGCGCCTGTCCTGTCCCATGCTTCGCAGTGGACCTGAGTGGGCGTTTCGACGCTTGCTCCTGTGCCACCGTCTCTGTTGTTTGCCGGAGTTTTTCGCTGCCCTGGCAAGGCAACGCACCGTTTGGTGAGCTCTCTGGGCTCTACTCGTTCAACTGTATATCGCTGCCAGAATCCGTCGCGTACTGAACCCGCTCCGATGACGAACTGAACATCTTGTACTTTGAATAATACAATTGTTCATGTTGTTTATCATTGGGGAAAACGCCAGCCATTCCCCCCATTCCCCCATTCCCCTGCCATCCATGCACCTGTTGCCGCGATGCCTGCTGCCGTAGTTCGCTAGCCTATAGGACTCCGTACGCTACGTCATCCACGTGCGGCACACGCCAGCGCATTCACCGTCGATGCCGCCGCGATGTTCTGCACGACCACGCGCGCCACCTCGGCCTGGGCTTCCAGATACGGCAAGTGACCCACGCCATCGAAACGGTGTACCGCCACATGCCCCGGCAGACCCTCGGTATGACGCACCGGCAGTATCCGGTCCTGCTGTCCCCACACCACCCGCACCGGCATGGTCAGATCATGCAACAGATGCCTGAGGTCGAGCGCCTGCGTGCCGTCCGGGAAGAAGCGCCCGGCCACCGCCGCGAGACGCTCGCGCACCTCGGCAGGCTCCAGTTGCTGCACCGCCGTCGCGAGAAAACCTTCGTCCATGCGGGCCGGGTTCGCGAACAACTGCTTGAGCCAGGCGGCCAGACTCGCACGCTGCGTGGCCTGCGTGACGCCGCGAATGAACGCCCCGTTGCTCTCCGGTCCGAGACCCGCCGGTGCGAGCAGCGTCAGCGAAGCGATTTCCAGGTGCGGCCGTTTTGCATTCCCGATGGCGTTGTTCTCCAACGTATTCGACGCCAGTGCCAACGCCAGCGCACCGCCAAACGAATGCCCTACAAGGTGACAACGCGTGATGCCCGCGTCAAGCAGGGTTTGCGCGAGCGCGCCGACCATTTCTTCGAGCGAGCCGGCTGCGTCCGCACTGGATTTGCCGTGCGCGGGCAAGTCGATGGCCAGCATGCCCTGGGTGGGCGCGGCGATGCGCGCGACGGCCTGCGAGAACGGCCGCCAGCTATTGGACTCGGCCGCGAAGCCATGCAGCAGAACCAGCGGGTCGCCACTGCCCTTGCGTAGGGTGATGCTGTGCAGCGGCGCGTGTCGTGTGCCGCTGGGTGTGCCACCGCGTGTGCCGCTAAGTGTGCCACCGCTTGCAGACTCGCCAGTCAGCGCGGCCTTGCGCAGGACGTCTTGCGCGGCCACGCGTCCGTGCGGTCCCGAGCCGCTTATGTCGACCAGCCAGAGCCCATGCTCGCGGGCCAGCCGTCGGGCCGCCGGCGTCGCACGCAGGGGTTGCGGCGCGTTGGGTGCGAGGGCTTCCACTGCATCCGAAGTGCCTTCCGCTTGCGTCGTCTCTACCTGCTCAGCTTCACCTTGTGACGCTGCCACGGCAGCGTCATCCGCCCCACTCTCCCGCTCCTGGTCTCCTGCTCCATCTCGTTCTACCAGCGCCTCACCCGCCGCATAAATCCACGCGACCGCCGTGCCCACCGGCACGGTCTTGCCGACCGGCGCGTTGATCTGCCGGATGATGCCGCTCGCCGGCGCGTCGATTTCCATCGTCGCCTTGCTGGTCTCGATCTCGAAGATGAGTGTGCCTTCGCGCACCTCGTCGCCTTCGCTGACATGCCACGCGGCAATCATGCCCTCGGTCATGTCCATGTCGACGCGCGGCAGAATGACTTCGGTCGGCATCTCAGCCCCTCCCGCCGACGATGCGCCGTGCCGCCGCGACGATGTCGTCGATCTGCGGGACCGCCGCCTTTTCCAGCTCCGGGTTATATGGCAGCGGACAGTCGGCGCCGCCCAGCCGGATCACCGGCGCATCGAGATAATCGAAGGCTTCGCTTTCGCAGGCAATCGCGGCGATCTCCGCGCCCACGCCGAGTTGCTGCACGCCCTCGTAGACGCAGATGAGACGCGAGGTCTTGCGGATGCTCGCGATAATCGCCTCGCGGTCGATGGGCCGGATGCTGCGCAGGTCGATCACTTCGGCGTCGATGCCTTCCTGCTCCAGCACGCCCGCCGCTTCCAGCGAACGGACCGCCATCATCGAGGTCGCCACGATCGTCACGTCCCGGCCCGCGCGGCGCACTGCCGCCTTGCCGATCGGCACCGTGTAGTAGCCCTCCGGCACCGGCCCTTTGCTTTTGTAGAGCAGCTTGTGCTCGAAGATCAGCACCGGATCGGGGTCCTCGAGCGCGGCGAGCAGCAGGCCCTTCGCATCATGCGGGGTGCTCGGCTGCACCACCTTCAGACCCGGGACGTGGGCGAACCACGCTTCGAGACTCTGGCTATGCTGGGCCGCCGCGCCGGTTCCCGAGCCGGCGGGGAAGCGCATCACCACGGGCACCGATGCTTCACCGCCCAGCATGAAGCGCATCTTGGCCGCCTGATTGACGATCTGCTCCATCGCCAGCGTCGCGAAGTCGGAGAACTGGAATTCGTAGATGGGCCGCGAGCCGGTCATCGCCGCGCCCACTGCCACGCCCGCGCCACCCAGTTCGGAGATCGGCGTATCCATCACGCGTTCGGCGCCAAAGCGCTGATAGAGATCGCCCGTGACCTGAAATGCGCCGCCGTAGACGCCGATATCCTCGCCCATCAGAAACACGCGCTCGTCGCGCTCCATGGCGATGGCCATCGCTTCCTGAATGGCCTGCGCGTAGGTCAGCTCGCGCACCGCATCCTGCGACCCGCTTTGTTCCGCCGCCTGTACTTGCTCCAGCACGTCCGTGGTCATTGCTCGCTCCCGCCGCTGGTTGCATACACATAACGGGTCAGGTCGGCGCGGGTCGGCGCCGGGCTGTTCTGCGCGAATTCGAGGCCGGCTTCGATCTGCGCCTCGACTTCTTCGCGTAGCGTGGCGACGCTCGCGGCGTCGAGCACACCGCACTGCACCAATTCGCTTTCGAAGCGCACGATCGGATCGCGCGCGCTCCATGCGTCGATTTCCTCACGCGTGCGATAGCGGTTGCGATCGCTCTTTGAGTGCCCGCGCAGCCGGTAGGTCTCGCATTCCAGCAGCGTCGGCCCTTCTCCCTTGCGGGCGCGGGCAACGGCCTGCTCGCTGGCATCGAGCACGTCCGCGAAGCTGTTGCCATCCACCGTCACGCCGGGGATGTCGTAGGCCAGCGCGCGCTGCGCGATATGCGCCACCGCCGTGGAACGCTCCACCGACATCGACATCCCGTAGCGGTTGTTCTCGCACACGAAGATGACGGGCAGCTTCCAGATGGAAGCGAAGTTGAGCGACTCGTGGAACGCGCCTTCGTTGTTGGCCCCGTCGCCGAAGAAACACATCACCACGTTGTTCCTGCGCTGTTTTTTCACGGACAGCGCCGCGCCTACCGCGATCGGCATGCCGCCGCCTACGATGCCGTTCGCGCCGAGGTTGCCACGGCTCACGTCGGCGATGTGCATCGAGCCGCCGCGGCCGCGGCAATAGCCGGTCTCCTTGCCGAAAAACTCCGCGAACATCCGCTTCGGGTCCGCGCCCTTGCCGATGCAGTGTCCGTGGCCGCGATGCGTCGATGTGATGTAGTCCTGATCGGTTAGCGGCAGCGTCGCGCCAATCGCGCTCGCTTCCTGACCGATGGACAGATGCATGGTGCCGTGGATCAGCCCGCGCATATAGGCCTGCTCGGCGCTTTCCTCGAACCGCCGCACGAGGTACATCTTGCGCAGCGCTTCGCGCAACGTTGCCGGATCGTGACGGCGAAGCACCGGCGGCAACGGCGTGGCCGTCATGGCCGGCATCGCTTCCAGGGTTTGCTGCATGTCCATCCTCCCAAACTCGGTTGTGCGGCTCAGGCGACGGCGAGCGGTTTGCCGTACACCATTTCGTCCTGCAGGCGGCGCAAGGCCACGATGGGCGAGCTGGTATCCACCGCGCAGTTCCGATAGGTCAGCAGTTCGCCGCGACGGATCGGCTGCATAACACGGCCATTTTCGATCAGCCCACACGGCACCGCATGCTGCGTGCGTGCATCGCCCACGGTCATGGCCCACGCGCGATAGGTGTATTCGCCGATCGCGTCGAGCCGCTCGCCCGGCTGCAGATCCTTCTTCGCCACCGCGCACACCTCGACCACCGGCACCGGCAGCGGCTCCATGTCGGCGCGGCGATACAGCACCGAACGGGCGCAGGTGAGCGGCACTTCGAGACTGGTCAGGTGATACGGACGGTAGAACGTGTAGTACGGTCCCTCGCCAAGCTTCAGGTCTTCCATGCGTTCGCGCAGACGCGGATGCGCCAGCTCCGCGACCACGAACACGCCGGGCGCCACGCCCTTGCCGATCGTGTAATCCACCACGCCCTTGCGCGACAGGATGCCGCCGTCGGCCTCCGGACACAGCACCTTGTGCAGTTCGTCGAGCGTCGCCGACGGCCCGTGCATGCCGGGCACGTCAGGCGTAAGACCCGTGGCGTTACCAATGGCCGCCATTTCCACCGCCGTTTTCGAACCGTCGACGAACTCCACCAGCATGCGAGGGTTCATGTTGCGACGCTTCGCTTCGTCCATATAGAGGTCCGGCGTCGCGTCGATATTGAGCGGGTTGTTCTTGCCCTTGCCCGCGGCGACGATCGGATAACCCAGCGCGCTGACGAACTGGATCAGCTCGATGGTGGAACTCGGTTCGTCCCCCGCGCCGAGCGAATACACCACGCCCAGACGCTCCGCTTCGCGCCGCAGATACGCGCCGATGGTCACGTCCGCTTCCACGTTCATCATCACGAGGTGCTTGCCGTGCTCCATCGCGACGAGGCCGATCTGCGCACCGACCGCCGGCTTGCCGGTAGCGTCGATCACCACGTCGATCAGGCCGCTCGTGCACACCGCGTCCACGTCCTGCGTAATCGCGATCTCGCCCGCTTCGATGGCCTGCTCGACGCCGGCGCGCGTATCGACCATCCGGTAGCCGGTGTCCGAACCATTCGCGACGCGCACCGCCGCGCGGGCCGCTTCGGGACGCAGATCGGCAATCGCGCCGATCTGAAGGCCGTGCATCTGCCGCACCTGGGTCACGATATCCGTGCCCATTTCGCCGCTGCCAATCAGACCAATGCGGATCGGGCGACCAGAGGCGGCGCGCTTTTCGAGGTCGGCCGCGAGGCCGCTGGGGGTGATGTTATGCATGGGCATAGCTCCTGAATTGCGGCGCATGAGCGCCCGACGAAGTGCGGATAGACAGTGAACCGGTCTCGACCTGATGCAGAACTTATGTATTTCACAATAGCACTTTGTTCACACCAGGGACAAGGACGTGTTGCGCTGAAAAGGGTGTTTTGGGCTCGGGATTAACCCGTAGGCGAGTGGCGCGAATTCGCGCTTTGGTCGAGGTGGTGGGGACTTGCGGGGATGGGCCGGATTTTCTGCGCGGTGCGCTTCGCGTGGGTCGAACACGCGCGAGAAGGCGGCGGAGGCAAGGCGCGACGCCTTGATCCGTCAGGATTGGGGGATACGTTCGAGGAAAAGCCGAGGCGTGTGCCAGATGCGCACGTTGATCGCGCGGTGATAGCAAGGTAATAGCCGCTGAGCACTGGCGTCAGTCAGTGACAGTCACGGAGGCATGCAGTATTGAAGGATGCTGCTCTACGACGTTGCTTTAACCAGCTAACAAGCCGGTCAGCGCATCGCACGCACTCAACCCGGCCCTGCCAGTTTCAGCACGTCTTTCGCGGTGTACTCATCGGTGATGAACACCGTGGGCCTGACGATCTTCAAGGCACCGGCAATCGCCTGCACCTTGCTCGCGCCACCGGCTGCCAGCACGCGCACGGGCACCTTCGCGATGATGTCGAGCGGCACCGACATCACGCGCTCATTGATCGGATGATCGACCAGCTTGCCGTCGGCGTCGAAGAAGTTGAACAGCACGTCACCCACCGCGCCCGCCTTGATGACCGAGGCGCGGTCGGCATTCGAAATGAACTTCGACACATGCGAGGTAGCATCCGGCCCCGTGCCGGCGGCGCTGAACACGACCGCATCGAGCGACTTCGCGAGTTCGAAAATATCGCCGAGTCCACAGTGCTCGATCAGCGTCTGACGGGTGGCCGCGCTATCTACCACCAGCGGCGCGGTCATCAGATAGCAGTCGGCCTGATAGAGCGAGGCGAAGCGCCACGCGAACTCGGCCGGATTGAACTTGCGCGCCTTCATGATGCCGCCGAGCAGCGACACCACCGACACGTTCTCCACGGTGCGCTCGTTCATGAACGCGAGCGAATTCACGAGCGTACGACCCCAGCCCACGCCGATGCGCATGTTGGCGCGCACCAGCGACGAAACATAAGCGCCGGTAGCAGCCGCCACCGGTCCAGTGGCATCCGCGCCGCGCGCCGACAGCGGCACGACGATGGCCTCGTCGATACCGAAGCGGCTTTCGAGCAGTCGCTCGGCCTCGACGCAGTCCGCCAGGCGATCGCCAATGGTGATCTTCACCTCATTGCGCTCGCGTGCGGCAGCCAGCAGACGCACCACCGTCACGCGCCCCACGCCCAGTTTCAGCGCGATTTCGTTCTGGGTCATTTCCTCGACGAAATACATCCACGCAGCGCGCAAACGCAGCCGGCGCGCGGGGTTTTGCTCGTCGTTTTCGACGCCCTCCGTGGCAACGCTCGCTTTCTGCAACCTCGGCTCCCATGATGAAAAAAAGTCAGTCTAACGGCTGAACACTTGTGCTATCTTAACTTCAAATGTTGCAACATTGAGACGCTCATGGAGTCAAAATCGCCTTTGCCGCAGCATCTGGGCCGCGACATCAGTCAAATCGGGCTGGCGCTGCGAGACTGTGCGCGTCAACTGCGTTACGCGGCGCGCAACGTGCCGGGGCCGGTGAAAAACGACAGACCCATTGCCACGCGCGCAACCTCATCCGCAGCAGCGCCTCTCAAACCCCCTTCTTATTTGTCGCTCGAATCGGTCGCGCATCTGGCGGACGATCTGATCGAGACGGCTGAGTCATTCGCGAGTCACGCGGTCCCTACCTTGCAGGACCACTGGAAGTCGCCGGTTCCGCTCGAACCGCTCACCACGTACCTCGAACTGTCCACGGGTTCGGCGAAGGCACAGCGCAAATTCTCGATGACGTTTTACGCCGCCGCGAAACGCATGATCATGCAAAGCGGCGCAACGGATGTGCTGATCTTCGAACACCGCATCAGTGCCACGCTCGAACGCATGAGTGTCGCGCTGACCGGGCCTGAACTCGCCACGGAAACCGGCAAGCCGGCGGAGAAGATGCTGACTGCGGCGATTGCCTCGCGCAGCGCATTGTGCCTCGCATGCGCGCAACTCGTGCTGTCGTTGCTCGAAATGCAGCCCATTCGCAGCACGCGTTTCGATTCGCTGCCCGATGCAAATGCACCGTGGTGGCTCGTCACCGAACCGAACGAATATGTGTTCCTGATGCTCGCGCTGACCTCGCTTGCCAAAGATACCTGCCCGTCAGGTGTGCCAGGCGAACCCGATGCGGCCGTGCGTTTTTTCTCCGACGTGGTGGGCGCGCGCGAATCAGCCTTCAGACAGGCCCTCAAAGGACCCGAACCGCTGCAAGCGTTGAGCCGCGAAATCGAATACGTGATCACGCATCTTTGCTGAAACCGGCGCTTGTCCGCGCCGAGGAGCCGTGTGAATGAGTCAGCCGATCTGCAGCATTGGAGCGCAGGAAATCGCCACCTGGAAGCGCGTGCAAAAGCTGACCTTGTGCCGCCAGCTACTGCAACGCTGCTGCGACGAGTACGGCGAGCGCCACGCGCTGCAAATGGAGATCGACGACCGCAACTTCACCACCGCGTTTTTCGCGTGGCTGGATGTGGTCACGCATCATGCGGACTATCGGCATCAGAACCCGCTCGACTATTTTCACTTCGCGTTTGGCGTGCTGCTGCGCGACCTGCTGCGTGAAAAAGCGGTGCGTGTGAAAGGCGATGCCTCCACGCAGTTGCGCCCCTCGCCCGGCAATATCGCGGACTGGTGGCCGGCCGGCTACGTGCTCACCTACTTTTGCGCTGGCACGTTGAAGCTGACGGTGCGCGAAGAATGTGGCGTCGAGGTGCAAACCTCCGACGCGCTGACACAACCCACGGTGTGGCAATCGTTCCGCGAGAATATCGTCGAGGAACCGGGTCTCGCCATCGCCTACTTCGACAAGTTCATGGGCGTCGAGCCGAACTGGCGCGAACCGAGCCAGCTCATGAACCGGCCTGCTCTCGCGCGGAGTGAATCGAAGGTCTGAGCGCAGACACATTCAGTAGGCGAAGCGCAGATAGCTCTCGCCACCCTCCAGCACATCGACACCATCCACCTGCGGCATGTAGCGCAGCAGGCGTTTGCCGCGCGCGCTCAGCGTCTGATACACATTACGTGGCACGTCGATGTGCACCTCGGGCCTGAAATACCAGCTCCGGCTGTAACCGATCACCACCATCGGACGCGGCGAATCCGTGTTGTTTGGCGTGCCGCGATGCAGGGCCCTGACATCGCGAATCATCACGTCGCCCAGTTGCATGGGAATGGCATGCAACGGCAACTCGCCCGCCGCATACGCCTGCATGGCATCCTGCGCATTCATGCGGTGCGTACCCAGCGTGGTTTCGAACGGACCGTTCTCCGGCGTGACATCGCACAGCGGAAAATTGACGGCCAGCTGAAACGACGGCGTCTCCGGCAGATCGTCGAACAGCGCGGGCGTGTCGCGATGGATGTCCTGATAGGTCGAGCCTCGCAGCGGCGTATCCGAAGCGAGCTGACACATGACCGGGTCCTCACCCGCCACGCGTTCGACGATGGCGAGCACATCCGGGTCGCAGAAGATCTGCTCATCGGCGAACACACCGGCAAACGGCAGCGTGATGTAGTGACGGTTGGCACCGCGCACCGCCGTGGTCGCGTGCTCGAGCCGATGCGCGAGAATGGCGTCGAACGCCTGCCGCCACAACACCAGTATGTCTTTGCGGAAATGCTGTTTCAGCAGCACCATGCCATCACGTTCGAACTGGCTCGCGTAGGCGTCGAGCGCTTCGTTTGAATAACGCACTGAAACGGTCCCCCTGAATGAAAAACACCATCCTGCCTCCACAGGATGGTGCCATGAAACAACCTCATCAACAACGAGACTCAACCCAGCGACTCAAGACTTCAGGACGACGCTCCCGGGGTAGGCGGCACGATGGCCAGCGCCGGGCAGTAGTGCGTCGCGCTCAGATACGGCGTTTGCTGTGCACGCACGCCAGCGGCGCTCGAGGTGGGCGGGTCGATATAGACGGTGGCGTTGTTCGAACCAGCCGGGGCCGTGAACGTCATCGTCACCTTCCACCAGTTGCCCACCTTCACCGCGCTGATCGACGTGGCCTGACCCGAACCCCACGTGCCGCGCACCGCAGCACCCGTGTTGGTATTGATCACCCAGCCGAACTCCGTGCCGTTCGAGTCATCCGTTTGCACGGAACCGCCCGGGAACACCGTTGCGTTGGTCGTGGCCGCGACGTAGTCCGTGAACGTGTACGTTTGACCACCCTGCACACGGATGATGTCGTGGATGTTGGCGACTGCCGAGCCGTTGGTTGCCGTCACGGCTGCTGCGTCCTGCTTGTTGCCCGAGATACCCGTTGCAGCCACCGCGGTACCGCCATTGGATTGCGTCCAGGCATCAGGAACAGCGAGATTCAGCGGCGAATTGACCAGATTGTTCGCATAGCAGGCGGCCTTGACCGGATCGGCCGGCGGCCCGTAGAAGCTGGCGATGCTGGTCTGGATCTGGTTGTCCGTTGCATCCGACGACATCTTGGTCAGCACGGCGCCTTCGAAGAATTCGATCGGCGCTGCGCTGCCGTCGCCGCCTTCGCCGAGCGACAAACCACCTTGCCATTGGCCGTTAAAGGCATGACCGGCCGGATTGCTGAAGATATACGCTTCCGGCGGCGCGGCTTCGAAGTCCGTCGTCAAGGTCGCCTGACTCGATGCCCCGCCCTTCACCGCGAACAGATTCGACGCCGTTACCGGAGAGTATTTGGCGAGCACCGTCATGAACTTCTCGCCCTTCGGCTGCTGAGGTCCGTACAGATACACGCCTGCCTCTGCGTCGACACCCGGCCAGTTGATATCGAGGCCATTACATACCGGGTCCTTGGTCGTGGGCGATTGCGTGGTATCGCCATCGCAGTAGCCGAACACTGCCGCAGCGCCGTTCGAGTAGGCGAGCGCAAACATTTCGCCTTCGATTTCGCCCTTGGCGTAAGTGGCGGGATTCGCGCTGCTTTCCATGTTGCCGTACGTGCCGCAGCAGGTGGACGACTGGTCATAGTGCGCGCCTGCCACCATGTATTCGGAGATCTCGCTGTCGCCAATCGACTGGTTCACCGTGCCGAAGCGATTGCGATAGGCCTGCCCCGCCAGCGTCGCGAGAGCCGGAATCTGACCGCCTTGCAGGTTCATGAAGGTGAGTTTGGCAGGCGTGCCAGGCAGTGCCGGCAAGTCGTTACCAATCGAGACCTGCTGCGACGGCGCCGCCGTGGTCAGTGCCGTAGGCGGTTGCAACAGTTGCACCGTCAGCGTGCCCGTACCCGGCAGCGTGATGGTCGCAAAACCGTTCAGCACCGGTACGCTGATTGCCTGCGAGGTCGCGCTGCGCGGGATGGTCAAGGTTTGTCCACCGCTCGCGGTGAGCGACAGCGTGCCCGTCACGTTGCCGAACGCGCCGCCCTTGAGTGCCGCGACCTGATCGATCTGGTCGTACAGATAAGTAATGGAACAGGTCGTGTTGTTGCAGAAGGAGTTGATGCTATTGACGTTGGCCGAGCCGATCTGGCTGCCGCTACCGCCGCGCGGCAAAGTGCTGGCGGTGTACGGATAGATGTTCTGGGTCTTGCCGTCAGAGGCGCGTTGCAGTTCGAACAGCGGGCCCGCGTAGTTCTTCGTCAACAGACGCACCACGCTATGGGCCGCGGAACACGCCGTGCCTGCCGTAGCAGCGGCGTCGCAGGGTAACGGCGTCTTCGACGCGAAGTCGGCTGAGGCATCGGCATTCGCCTCTGCCGGTGTACTGGCCGCCGGCGTGCTGCTGGGCGACGTACTGGTATTCGCCACGCCCGCCGCCTGCGAGCCCGCGCCGCTGTCGCCGTTACACGCGGCGAGTGCGACGGTCATCCCTAACAAAAGGGACATTAATCCCATTCCTCTGGACATCATGACTCCTCCTATGAAACCAAGCTTCGGATTGGACCCAGCAAAACATTAGTTGTACAAACTTATCTGGAAACGTCACTACTCAAGCAAGTGGTTCGGAACTGTCGATCGAGCGCCAGTGTTTTCTATCAAGCCGGAATGGAACGATGCGTTGCGCGCGTCGCGCCATACCCGGCATGCGGTTGAAACGGCAGTGAAACGTTTGCGCAAAAGCGCAGGGTTTAACCGCGTCATTCGTCGCGGCACGCCGCAACCCAGACTCGTCGTCTCCTGTACGTGGTTTGAAGCCTTCGTCCGGATGGACGCTACGCCGGTTGCCGGATACGGTCTGACGCTGCGTGCGGAATCATCGAGTAATAATATTACTCAACATTAGTGATTTTCATTGTTGGGACAATCCCCTATGCCGTGGGCTGAATGATGCAGTGCAGCGTCGCGCGGCAGCGCGGTGGGACACGGCAACGGTCAGCACGGCTGAATATTATTGCTAATATCACCGCGATAATTTTCTGGATTTATTACGTTTTTATTGCAGCCGTTCCAGCGGGCCGTTGCTCTCGCTGCCCTTCATTTACGACCGGTCAGCGTTCGCCACCAGCAGTTCCTCGGCATGGTTGGGTGGACGCAAGCCATCGGTGCGGTCCGCAAAATAGCGCTGGGTCAAATCTGCGGCTGAGACATGCCGGGCAGCGCCGAAACCTGCGTCATGGGCGAGCCTCAACATGTCTTGCGGCGTGAAGAAACTCAGAAATGGCGTGCCGCTTGCGCGCGCGCCCTTCTCCGCCATCTCGAGACCGGGACGCACCTCGGGGTCAGCCAGTTCCAGCGGCAACAGAAACGACATGACGAGCGTCGAGCCTGGCGCGAGCGCCGCAACCTCGCGCAGCGTGGCCGCGTTGGCCTCTCTCGTGAGATACATGCTGACGCCTGTGGACACCACCACGGCCGGCCGGTGCGCGTCGAAACCAGCCTCGACGAGTGCATCGTGCCACGACGAACCGGCCTCGAAATCGACCGGTACGAAACGCAGCCAGTCGGGCTGCCCGAAGCCGCATTCGATCAGCCGTTGACGCTTCCACGCCTGAGGGCCCGGCCGGTCGATCTCGAACACGCGCAGATGCGACGCCACCTCCGGCCTGCGCTGCGCGAAGCTGTCCAGCCCGGCGCCGAGAATCACGTATTGACTCACACCGTGGCGGGCCTGCTCGATGACCAGATCCTCGATGAAGCGCGCCCGTGCAACGATCGAAGCACGAAACGGCCGCGTGAACTGCGGGTTCATGTCGCCGCGCGCACGCCAGTCGTCCGGCGGCGCGAGCAACTTCAAACCGACATCGTCTTTCAGCACAGGCGGCACGGCGTCGACTTCGAGGTGCAAGGCGCGCCACAGGGCGACGCGCGCGGCGGTGCTGTCAGGACCTTGGTTCGATGTGTCACTACTCATGATTCTGGCTTCCCTGCAGCGACCCGGCGGCGACTAAACCGCCGCGCCGTCTTCGTCGATCACATAATCCGCGCGCGGACGGGTGGACTGGATGAGCCGCGCGTTGACTTCATCCGTGGCTTCTACCCAGTCCCGCGCGGCCTCCGGCGAACGGCCAAAACGCACGTGACGCGCGATCAGGCGTTGACGGCGCACTTCGTCGTCGATATCGACGAACCAGACTTCGTCCAGCAGCGGGCGCACCTTGCTCCAGTGGCCGCGTTCGAGCAGCAGATAGTTGCCCTCGGTGATGACGATGGGCGTGTCGGGTTGTACGGGAATGGCGTTGGCGATCGGCTCCTCGATCTCGCGGCGAAATACCGGCGCATAGACGATCTCATCGGGGCGCTGCGCCCGCAGACGTTGCAGCAAGGCTGCATAGCCCGCGCTGTCGAAGGTATCCTCCGCGCCTTTGCGCGCCGCCCTGCCGAGCCGCGCGAGTTCGACGTTGGCGAGATGGTAGCCGTCCATCGGCACGATCACGGCCTGGGCGCCGAAATGCTCCGCCACGCTTTCGGCCAGCGTCGACTTGCCCGCACCTGGCGCGCCCGTCAGTCCGATCATCACGCGGCCGCCGCGCGCAACCTGCGCGCGGATCCGCGCCAGATGAATTTCGATTGTCATTGTTCGAGTCCAGCAGAATCAATTAGGGGTTAAATGCGTCGCTGACTGCGAGCGTGCCAGCATGACGGCTGGCGCAGGCGCAGTGCAAAGTCATTGAAGCGAATGGTACCCGAGCCGGGAGCGAATGGTCGACATTCGCGGGTAACATAGATGCAAGGGTAGACGTGCGGGTGCGCACGAGCAACCCGGGGCATCGCCCGACGCGCTGCCCCACATCCACAACCGGCGCTGCAGGAGTCAAGCATGAGCGCGAGCAGCAGCACGAACGGGGCAAGCATCGACGCCACCGTCAAACACGCCACGGCCGACGAGTTCGCCTCTTCCAGCCGTGCGCGCGTCGAACAACTGATGCTCAGTTGTCCGGATCAAACTTCATTCGCCGCTCGCCTGTTTGCAAAACTCATCGCCGCACGCGAGGTGCGCGGCGAATTAGCCTTACTGGGTCTGTCGCATGAAGAGTTGCGCGCGCTTTTTCATCGGCATTTCGGGCTTGAAAGCGCTCCTCTCGATGCGACGAGCCAGGCGACCCGCGTGCTTGTGCAGGAACAAGCCGGGTTCGTCGCCGCGTTACGCGCGTTGATTCTGCAGTATGCCAATGCAGCGGTTGACGTTGACGATGCGCGTTGCCTCGCCGGCATCATCGCGCACGCCTGCCTGCGGCCCGATCATCTTTGGCGCGATCTCGGCCTCGCCGGGCGTGACGAAGTCTCCGCGATGCTCGAGCGCTTCTTCCCTGCTCTCGCGGCACGCAATGTCGATAACCTGCGGTGGAAAAGATTTCTTGCCCAGGAGCTTGCCTTGTCGCTGGGCCAAACGCCTGGCCCAGCGCCCGGCTGTCCGGGTTGCGAGGACTACCGGTTTTGTTTTCCGCTGGCGTAAGCCGGAATCGCCTCGCGACGGCGCTTACATCACTCGGCGACGGGAATCCACGGCGCCGTTGCCGCGTCGCTCGAACGGAAGGCCGGGAATTTCGCACCCAGTTCCGCCACGGTCTTGATGTTGTTCTTCACGAGGTCATTGCGCGTGATCAGCGTGGGTTTGACGATGATCGAGTGACCCGGATCCTGGCCGGCCACCAGCAACGCAGCGGTTCGCACCGACACGGCCCCCACCACGGCCGGATTGGTCGCCGCCGTTGCCACCCACGCGCTGTTGGGCGCGCGGATCGCTTCGATATCCGCCGTCGAAATATCCGCGCTGTAGATGCGCACCTTCGACGACAGTTTGGCCTCGTCCGCGGCGAGATTGGCGCCGCGCGCAAACTCGTCGTACGGCGCAAATACCACACGGATATCCGGATGCGCGCGATACACAGCGGCCGCCTGATTCGCCACCGATTGCGCAATCGGATTGTCGACCGTGCCCCAGCGCGCTTTCTCTTCGACCTTCGGATGCGCGCTCTTGAACTCACGCCACACCGCATCACGCCGGTCCAGCGGCGCAAAGCCCGCCACGTACACATAGCCCGCTGAAAACGCGTCGCCGTTGTCCTTCACGGCCTGATCGAGCAGCAAGGCCGCCAGATCGTGATCGCTCTGTTCGATCTGCGGCACTTTCGGATTGGCGAGATCGACGTCGAACGCCACCACCTTGATGCCTTTATCGAGCGCGCGTTGCACGACGTCCTTCAGCGATTCCGGCAAACCGTGATTGACGATGATCGCCGACACGCCGAGGCTGATGGCCTGCTGAATCTGCTCGCGCTCCTCGGCGGCATCCTGACGTCCTTCATAAATACGCAGATCTACCCCTAGCGCTTTGGCCTGCTTTTGCGCGCCGGCTTCATAGGCCTGGAAAAAGTCCCCTTCCGACAAATAATTGATCAGCGCGATTTTCACGCCACCCTTGTCGAATGGTGCCGGTGCACCCTTGAGCGAATCGGCGTGTGCATGCAAGCCGCCCAGCACGGTAGCGGAGAGCACCGTCAGCGCGCCGACGACGCGGCGAACCGAGGCCCTTTGGCGAAGCAGAGATTTCATGTCAGTCTGTCCCAGCAGGTGTGAAGTGAACTGCAACGAGAGCGCGGATTAATTCCACGGATGACGGGCCGGTTTGACGCCGTTCAGATAGTAGTTACCGACGAGGTGATACTTCCAGCGCACAGGGTCGTGCAGCGTGTGCGTGCGCGCGTTGCGCCAGTGGCGGTCGAGTCCGTGCTCGCTGAGCGTGGCTTGCGTGCCCGCGAGTTCGAAGAGCTTTTCGCTGGCGAGCAGCGCAATCTCCGTGGTCAGCACTTTGGCTTCGCCCACTGCCACGGACGCGCGCGCCACGTCGTCTTCGGTCGTTTCGGCTTGCGCCGCTACTGCGTCGATCACGCGAGCTGCGCGTTCGAGCAGTGCTTCAGCCGCATGCAACTGAATGTGCAGATGACCGATCTCGCGCACGGTGAGCGGATCGTCGCTGGCACGCTCAACGCTGCTATCCAACCACGGCCGCGAACGGGTGCGCACGAACGCGAGCGTATCGGCGAGCGCGGCTTTGCCAATACCCGCGTCGATCGCCGCCTGAATGATCTGCGAGATCGGGCCGTTGAGGGTCGGCAAGTCGGATACCTGATGCGCGGGAAACACATGCGAGGCCGGTACGCGCACGTCTTTCAACACCACCGTGCCGCTCGCCGTGGTGCGCTGACCAAAGCCCGACCAGTCGTCGATTACCGTCAGCCCAGGCGTGTCTTTGGGAATGTAGGCGAGCCAACCCTTGCGCCCGGCATCCAGCCCAAGCACCGGCACGAAGTGCGCAAACAATGCGCCGGTCGAATAGAACTTGGTGCCGTTGACCACATACTCGTCGCCATCGCGATCCACACGGGTTTTCAGATCAAGCACGTTTTTCGTGCCCTTTTCCGAAAACCCATTGCCAAAGCGTTTGCCGCTCAGCACCTCGGAGAAGAAGTATTGCTTCTGTTCCTGCGTGCCCGTGAGTGCGATTACGTCGACGAGGCCGAGATGGTTTTGCGGCAACTGCCCGAGCGACGGGTCAGCCGCCGCGATGATCTTGATGACCTCGGTCAACGTCACGAACGACACACCCGCTCCGCCATAGGCCTTCGGCACCGTGATAGCCCACAGTCCCGACTGCGAAAACCACTCGATCTCTTCATGCGGCAGACGCCGTTCGCGGTCGCGCTCGGCCGCGCCCTCGGCGAGCCGCGCCGCCAGTTCGTGTGCCACTTCGATGGCCTGCGCGTCGCTCGTGATAACCCGCGCAGTCCTGGGCTGCGCGCCCTGCGCATGTAATGCGCTTGCCTCATCTGATTCTGCCATCGCCATCTCCAGTTCGATTTTCGATGAGTCAATTTATCAGCGGCGCACGCCCGGACAAACTGACCGATTCGGCAATCCATATTCCTTCGGATGGCAAAACGATTTCAGAAAATCAGTTTCGCACCTCACCACGGCCGCCCACACTGAACGTGAAAGCCAGCGCCAGCACCAGCAGCACGCCTTTGATGAAATCCTGCATGTAGTACGGCGCATTCAGCATCGTCAGACCGTTGAGCAGCACGCCGACGAACACCGCTCCCACCACCGTGCCGAATACGTTGGGCCGTTTGACGCCCCACACTGCGTAGCCCACCAGCGAAGCCGCCACCGCATCGAGCAGCAGCGAATGACCCGCGCTGACATCGCCGCGTCCCACGCGCGCTGCGATCAGCACGCCACCGAGCGAGGCGAGCGTCGCTGAGGCGACGTATGCGGCGATCCGGTAGCGCGCAGTGGGCGCGCCCGCCAGCCGCGCCGCAGTCTCGTTGCCGCCAATGGCGTAAATCACACGTCCCCAGCGGGTCGTTTCCATTACGAACCATGCCAGCGCCGTCAAGACGGCGAGCAGCACGACCGGCAACGGCACGACGTCGAACAGACGCAAACGGCCGAGCGCAAGAAACGCATCGGGAAAGATGCCGCTCGCTTCCGTGCCGTCCGGCATGATCGTGCCGGTGGCGAGCGAGCGGCCTCCGGTGGGAATCAGTTGCAGACCTGCGAGCAGGAACAGGGTGCCGAGCGTGGCAAGCTGATCGGGTACCCGCAGGCGGGTGATCAGGAGTCCGTTGAATAGTCCTGCCGCCACGCCGAGCGTAACGCAAGCGGCCACTGCCGCCAGCGCGCTGCCGTGCCAGACGACCAGCACATAGCTCGCGGCCATCTGGGCCGTCGCCGCCACGCTGCCCACCGAAAGATCGAAGCCGCCCGCTGCCAGTGTGATGGTCACGCCGATCCCGAGCAGCGCGACAATCGAAACCGCCTGCAGAATGCTGAAGAGATTGTCGACGTTGAGAAACGCGGGTTCCTTGATGGCGAACACGGCGACGAGCACCGCCAGCACGACGACGATCCCCGTGCGTTCGAGATGCTCGCGCACCCGGCGTGAAGTGACCCGTGGATGCTGGCTCGCGGCTACGTCGGGAGCGATGGAAGGTGTGCCGGATTTCATCACGATGCGAGAAGAGTGTGAGGGGAAAGGGACGAACCATTGAGCGTGGCCCGATCGAAATGAATCACGCGGTCCGCGATCTCGAAGGCTTCCTCGAGGTCGCTGACGAACACCAGGGTGGCGCGTTCAGGCGCATGACGCCGCAAGGTATCCACGATATCCGCACGCGCGCCGGCGTCGACACCCTGAAACGGCTCATCGAGCAGCAGCAGACGCGCGCGCTCCGCATGCCAGCGCGCCAGCACCACTTTCTGCTGATTGCCGCCAGACAGACGCGTGAGCCGGTCAGCCGGATCCGTGCAACGGATGCCAAAGCGCGCAATCGCATCACGCGCGGCTTCATGCTCCTCGCGGCGGCGCACCGTGCCGCCTGCGAACCAGCGCGGCAAAAAAGGAAAGCTGAGCGTGCCGGCAATGGAAGCGAACGGCACGCTGTCGGGAAAGAGCGAGGTCCGCCAGCGGTCCTCTCCCGCGAGGAACACGCCGGCACGGATCGCGTCTGCCGGCGAGCGCGGGCGCCAGGGCCGGCCGTCCAGCGTCATGGCTCCGCTGACGGCCTGCGTCGCCCCGAAGATCGCGCGCGCGAGGCGCGATTTGCCGCCACCCACCGGACCGGCGATAGCGACGATCTCGCCGCGCCGCACGTCCAGATCGAACGGCATGCTCGCGGGTGTGAGTTGCAGGTCGCGCAGGCTGAAATACGGTGCCTGCGACGCCGCTTCCGCTAAATCTCCTGAAGACCATGTTGGCAACGGCTTGCGCTGCTTCGGCAGGGGCCGCCCGATCATCGTTTCGATGGCGTGATCGAAGTCGATGGGCGGCTTCAGATCGGCCACGAGGCGGCCATCGCGCACGATCGTCACGCGATCCGCGATACGGCGCAAATCGCCGAGCCGATGCGACACCAGCAGGATCGCCACGCCCTCCTCGCGCAACCGGTCGAGCAGCGCGAACAGACGTTCCGCTTCGGGCGCCGACAGACTCGCCGTGGGTTCGTCGAGGATCAGCAGTTTGGGAAGCGTGGCGAGCGCGCGCGCGAGCGTCACGAGTTGCTGGTTGGCGAGCGACAGCGAACCGAGCGGCGCGGCCAGATCCACCTCGAGGCCGACTTTCTGCGCGAGGGGCCGGGCGGCTGCCAGACGCGCCGCCGGCGACACGCGCCATGACGATGCGGGGTCGCACAAACGGTCGAGCAGCAGATTGTCGGCAATCGAAAGCGTGGGTACAACCGCGTCCGCGACGGACTGATGGACCGTCGCGACACCGAGCTGCTTCGCGGCCTGCGTCGAAGCAGGCCGGTAAGGCTCGCCGCAGAATGTCAGCGAGCCGCCGTCGGGCGCATAGACGCCGCTCAGGATCTTCACGAAGGTAGACTTGCCCGCGCCGTTGGCGCCCATCAACGCGACCACTTCGCCGCGTTCAATGGAGAGATCGAAGCTGGCGAGAGCCGTGGTGGCACCGAAGGAGCGGGAAACAGCGACGGCTTTCAGAACAGGCGATGGCATCGGAGTAGTGGCGCAAGCCGCCTTGCATGGCACAGCGGGCCATCCTAGCGCCCCGCCTGCGCACTGCCAACGAAGCGTTGTTCATATCGTTAGGTGCGCGCGTACACATGGAAGAAATTGCCACTACCCGGCAAACAGTAACGCACGCGTTCCGCTGGCGAAAAGCATGTCACGCGTGACTTCGCCTGGTTCACGCCGCTTCAGCCTGCTTCTATGCCGCGAGTGGCATGCCTTTATATCCGCCACGCTGTCCAGGCGCGAATTCTGCTTGAACAGAAACCGGCTGTTCACTCGCGCCAGACCGCTGGCCCGACGGCGGCACCGGGATGAAGCGTCGTATCGCAGGCAACCCGTCGCCGAAGTCGACCATAAAGGAGAAAACAATGACCCTGGTCATCTATCTAGTTGGATGGATCATTCTGATTGGCGGCGTCTGCTGGGCGCTCGTCGCCATGCACGTCTCGCAGCACACCATCGAAATCGTCGCCGTGATCATGCTCGGCCTCGCCATCATCACGGGCGCGACCCGCACGCGCAATCGCGACCGGTCGTAGGGTTCGCTGCCGCGTGGAGCGGCGCGGCGCAAGCGCACGTTAACGGCTGCCTTGCGCCGCCAGTTCATCGATCAAGGCACGCACGCGCGCCGGCATCATGCGCGTGCCGGGCACCAGCACGTTCACCGGTAACGGCGCAGGCCGGCAGGCGGGCAGCAATTCGATGAGACGTCCCTCGCGAATGTGATGCTCCACCATGTGCTCGAGCACCTGCGCGATACCCGTTCCCGCCAGCACGGCTTCGACCATGGCATCGCCGTGGCTGCTCGAGAAACGCGCGGGCGGCCGCAGTTGAACCGGCTCGCCGTTCTCCACCAGTTCCAACGGACGCGCGCGGCCCGAGGTGGGCATGCGAAAGGCGATGACGGGATGCGCCTCGATATCGGTGACCGTGCGTAACTTGCCATGACGTTTGATGTACTGCGGCGTCGCGCATAGCATCAGATGCTGTTGATCGAATTGCCGCGCCACCAACGCTGAATCTTCGTTGTGGCCAATCCGGATCACGGCATCCAGACCCTCCTGTACGAGATTCACGCGTTCATCGCTCAGGCGCATTTCAACGTCGAGCGAGGGATGCTGTGCCAGCAGGCGGCTAAGCACCGGCACGATCCTGCGCGTGCCATAACCGATTGGCGCGCCCACACGCAGCGTGCCAGCCGGGCCCGCATCGCCGCCTGTGACGAGCGTCTCCAGCGCGTTGATTTCTTCGAGGAGCGACGCGCAGCGCTCGAACAGCCGCGCGCCTTCTTCCGTGAGACGCAGCGAACGCGTGGTGCGATGGAAGAGCCGCGTCCCCAGATCGCTTTCGAGCCGCGCCACGCTCTTGGCCACGGACGACGGCGCGAGGCCGAGTTCGCGCGCAGCCGCGGCGAAGCTGCCGTTCCTGGCCACTGCGGCGAAACTCAGGAACTGGTTGAGGTTTTTCATGTTCGATTCACGATATTGTGTCGTCAGTCAAACGACATGAGCGTTATTTTTCCCGAAGGGCAGCCGCACTATAGTGGCCTCTCACATAGCCTGCTCTTCGAGGAAACCATGTTCGTACTGAATACCGATGCACCTGAGTACAACTTCGCGGGCACCCGCGTTCGTCTGTTGATGTCCGGCCAGCAGACCGGTGAGACGTTCTGCATGATGGAGATGTTTAGTCCGCCCGGCAAGGGCACGCCGCTGCATGCCCACTCGCGCGAAGAAGAAACGATCACGATGCTCGAAGGTACGCTCGATGTGCTGATCGAAGGCGAGACGGTAAAGCTGCACGCCGGCGACACCCTGCTCGTGCCGCGCAACGTGCCGCACAGACTCGCCAACACGGGCGAGGTGCTGTCGCGCTACCTGGTTGTGTGCACACCGGCCGGCTTCGACGGCTTCGTTGGCGATTGCGCCGACGCCCAGACAGGTCCCATTACAGCAACCCCGCCGCGCCCCGAAGACATCGCCCGCATGCGTGAGGCCGCGCCGCGCTTCGGCATTTCGCTGATGCCGATGCCGCAACCCAGCTAATCATCAGGTTTGCTAAAGAAATAGCAGCACGGCTTGCCTAGCCGTCCTGCTGCGCATCGATCTTGCCGCCCAGGCTTCGATACCGCGATGGCGTCACGCCGATCAGCCGCTTGAATACGCGCTGAAACGCCGCGTTGGATTGATAGCCCACCATCTCGCCGATTTCCGGAATGCCCAGTGACGACTCGGTGAGCTGGTGACCCGCCAGCGTCATGCGAATGTCGGTGAGCATGTCGGTTGCGGAGCGTCCAATCACGTCCTGGAACTGGCGCACGAAGGTGGCACGCGACATGTTGCAGAGCGCCGCGAGTTGATCGAGTGTCCACGGTTTCTCCGGCGCGTCGAACATCGCGGAGACCGCCGGCTGCAGGCGTGGCCGTGCGGCGAGCGCCAGCAAGCCGTGCGGCGGCGCGGTGCCGGTGCTCGCGAAGCGCAACGTCAAGGCGAATAGCGCCGCGGACAGATGGCTCACCAGCGCGGTACTGCCGGGGCCTTCGTCCACGGACTCTTCGCGCATCAAACCAACCAGCCGCGCCAGCCGTGTGCCGGTGAGCGCGTCCGCGCTTTTGTCGTGGCTGTCTTCCGCGCTGCTGTGGTCAGCGCCGTTGCCGCCACCACCGCTCGCCCCATTCGCGCCCGCATCGCCGGGCTGGGCGCTGCGTACGACGAGACGCCCCGGCAAATGCTCACGCAACAGCCGGTCGGGCACCGCGCCGATCAGAAACCGTCCGCACAGAATATCGGCGCGTGGCCCGGACCCTTCGTTCTCCTTGACCATCAGCGCAACCTCGCGCCGTTCCGCTGCGGGCACGGGCGATCGCCCGCTGCCATCGTGAATCCGATGCGCGCTGCCCGTCGGAAAGAGCACGATGTCCCCTGCTCTCAGTTGCTCAGTGGGACCCCCGCCGTATTCCAGCACTGCCTGACCGGATAGCAGCACATGATAGGGAATCTCGCGCACGGCGGCTTTGCCATGATCGATTTCCCACGGCGCGCCGAAGTGGCAGCGCACGTCCAGACGGCCGCTGACGGGGATGAGAGACAGCACACGACTAAGCAAATCCATAAGGGCCGGTTGAATGGAATCTTGTGTAGGGTGACGCGTCGAACGCTCACGTCATGTCACTTCATGAACAGCTTGCCGAGCACGAGCAGCCGCAGCGTCGCGAGAAAGAGAACGGCGATCGCGAAGTTGAGCAGCACGAAGAGCGGCAATGCCAGCACATCCACCAGCGGATGCGCATGCACGCTGGCGGCGTGCATGCTGGCGAGCACGAATGCCGTCGCGCCGAAGCTGAACGCCCAGTACGAAGGCGCAAAGCCCGTCTCCATGAACCACGGCAGCAAACGCACCAGCAAAAGCAATTGCAGCGCAGCGTAACCGAAGAACGCCAGAAACACCATGTCGATGCTGTTGTGCGTTAGCGAAACATAGGCAATCGACGCCACCGCCGGCGGCGCAAGCTGAATGCCCAGCGTCGGCCGGATTGCGGGCGCGAGCGGCTCGGCCGTGTAAAGCCGGTTGATGATGACCGACTCCAGCGCGAACCATGAAAAGAGCCCGGCGCCGAAAAACAGCCTGGCGGCGTCCACGTAGCCCAACGAACTCAGTGCGATGGCGGAGACGAAATTACCGGCGACGGTCGGCAAATACATCACGGCGGTCGTATCTTCCAGCTTGCGGCCGCCGCGTAACAGCGCGCCAGAGCGGTAGGTCGAGAAGCCCAGTTGCGCGGCGGCGCCCAGCATCACGAGCATCGTCCCCAGCGCCTCGTTCCACGTGGCGAACCACGCACCCACCAGCACCGTGGAGACCGGCAAGAGGCCGATGAAACAGCATTGAACGGGATGGGCGAACTCGGTGAGCGCGTCGTCGCGGTCGCGCCACCACTTCGCTGCATAGCCGACGAGCAGGAACAGCCACAACACAGCGGTCAGCGCGAACAACGCGTCGCCGATCCGCTCGTCCACGCCCCACACGACATGCGCGTAACGCCAGCAATTGCTAAAGCCTGCCATTCCCAGGACGATTCCAAACGACGACGCCGGAATCGAAAAGTGCCGCACCTGCGGCGACACTGAAGCAGTGGACATGATGGCCTCCGCAGTTTGTCGTGGATCGGGTGGGACCGGGCCGCCCGGCGAGACGCCTCCACACTAGCGAACTCATTGTCGTCCGGCAACCGGAAGATAATCAGCATCCCATAGTTTGGTCGCATGTCTCTCGCGTCATCTTTGAGCTTGCGTTCCGCGCCGATGCTGACCAGGCTAGAAGTATTCCGCGCGGCCGTGGTGCACCGCCGCACCGGCGCGCATCACTTTTACGAGGAGTGAGTCATGAATCAGCACGCCCCCGTTTTGATCGTCGGCGCTGGGCCGACCGGCTTGACGCTGGCGTTGACACTGCGCGGTTACGGCATCCCGGCGCGGGTGATCGACAAACTGGACAAACCCGCGGATCTCTCGAAGGCGCTCGCCGTGTGGCCAGCAAGCCTCGAGGTGTTGAGCAGCCTTGGGGTTGGCGCTGCGTTCGAACGGGAAGCGGCCGCGTTGAACGCCGTGGTGTTCGGTGACGGTGCGCGGCGGCTCGCACGCATCTCCATGCAGGACGGCATCGACAGCGCTCATCCAAATCCCGTGTTGCTGCCGCAATCCCAGACCGAAGCCATTCTCACTGCGCGCTACCTCGAGATGGGTGGCGTGATCGAGCGCGGCGTCGAACTCACCGCGCTAAACGACGCCAACGGTACGAGCGACGTCGTCACGGTAACGCTCAAGCATGCCAACGGCGCAAGCGAGACTGCCACCGCGGCTTGGCTGATCGGCGCGGACGGCGCACGCAGCGCGGTACGGCACGCACTGAACATCGACTTCGAGGGCGACACCGAAACCGACCTGTACCTGCTCGGTGACGTGCGCATCGAAGGCGCCGAACTCGATCGGCACAGCATTCATATCTGGTGGCACGACGGCGGCACAGTCGCGCTGTTTCCGTTTGCACATGACGTGTGGCGCATCATCGCCCGGCGCGTCGGCGACGATGCGGCATCACTCAAGGACAAGCCACCCACCCTCGACGAACTGCAGCAGAAAATCACGCGCCACGGGCCGCCGGGTGCAACACTCTCTGATCCTGGCTGGCTCTCGACGTTCGGCATCAACGAACGGCTCGCGACGCGTTATCGCGTGGGCCGCGTATTTCTGGCTGGTGACGCTGCGCACATTCACAGTCCCGCCGGTGGCCAGGGCATGAACACCGGCATCCAGGACGCCGCCAATCTCGGCTGGAAGCTTGCATACGTGCTGCAAGGCCGCGGCGATGCTGCCACGCTGCTCGACAGCTACGAAGCCGAACGGCGCCCCGTGGCGCGCCACGTAATCGACAATGCGGCGCGGCTGCTGCATGTGGGCATGGCGCCGCATCCATTTGCACGTCTCGCGCGCGACGCCGCCGTTTCCGTGCTCGACCACGTCCCTGCATTGCAGGAACGTTTGCGAACCGAAATGGCGGAGACCGACATCACCTATCACGATGGTCCCCTGCTCGCGCTCGCCGGCGTCTCGGGGCATCAGACGCGTGGCTTGCCCGGCACCCGCGCGCTCGATCTGCGCTGGACCGACACGTTAGAGGGAGAAACGCGTACGTTGTGGCCGATGCTGGATGCGCGCCACACCTTGATCGTGTTTGCCGACAACGACACGTCGCGCGCTGCAACGCTGGTTGCACCGTTCGACGACGCCGTGCAGGTCGTGACGCTCGCGGCCGCCAGCGACCCTTCCGGCGAAGCGCGCCGGCGCTACGGTTTCAGCGACGCCGGCTGGGTGTTGATACGCCCTGACCAGGTCGTTGCCGCGCGCGGCGAGCCCACCCATCTGAGCGCGCTCGAACGCTATCTGAAAGACGTGATCGGCTTGCGCGTGCATTGAACGAAATCATCCCGCGTGCAGCACTTTGTATTCAGACGTTGATGATCGCTGCACGCGTAGTCATCTTGCCGCTGAGTATCACCTAAGTGATATAGGCAAGCGCGCGCACGAAAACCATACTCGGTTAATCCTGCCGCGTGCTCAACATTCCACTCCTGCCTCGCGATCCCACTCGACATCGCAAGACAGCGCGACAGGTCGTCCTGGTGGACGCGGTTCGCGCGTTTGCTTTTTGTAATTCGCAGCTTGCTGTTGCGTCAAGATGATCTAAAGGAGGTCCGCATGAAAACCATTTCACTCGTTGCTGGAGGACTGCTCTGCGCCTGCGTCTGGCACGCCAATGCACAAGACAATCCCGCCGGCACGACCACCACCGCGCAGGCCGGCGCCGTCACTTCGGAAGGGCCGGACGTTGCGGCCACTTCCATGTCGGGCGGTCCTGCCATGATGCATGGAAAAACGCGCGCGGAAGTCTATCAAGAGCTCGTACGTTCGCAGCAGGATGGTGAAGCCGCGCGCATCCAGGAACTCTACAAGGGCAACTGAATTCGCTCATGCAGCGGCGGGCGGCGGCAGTGTCGACAAAGCGCGCTTACATCCTTGTACGCGATTTGTCAGCCTCGAGCCGCCGCGTGATGAGACGGATCAGATAGGTCGCAAACTCGGGGTCCTGGTAATACATCCGCATCGCGTCGGTCGCCGAGACCACCAGCAATTCGCAGTCGCTCTTGCAACGCGCCGTACAGGTACGGCGATGGTCCGGCGAAAACAGGCCAATCTCTCCGAGTATCGTGCCCGCCCCGACTTCCACACCGATTTCCTGCAGGCCGATGGTCCCGCGCATGATGTAGTAAAGCGCGTCGCTCGGCGCGTCCTTGTGGAACAACACATCACCGCGTCTAAAGTGGCTCGGCGACAAGTGCGAAAGCAGACGCCTGATGGTGAGTTGCGCATCGAGCGCATGATGAAGCTGCGCATCGCCCACCTTTTCCAGCCGTGCTGCCGCGATGCTTGCCTGACCACGGCTGCCCACCTTCAGCGCCTTGTACACGGTATACAGATGCACCTTGACGGTGCCTTCCGCAATGTTGAGCTGACGCGCAATCGACTTGTTCGATTCTCCGCGCGCGGCCAGCGCCAGCACTTCGATCTGGCGCGGCGTGAGCACACAGGCGTTGTTGCCAGCGCCAGCGCCAGTGCCGCTGGCAGGACGTGAGGCTCCATGCGCTGCGGACGGTGAACCGATGGTGTTGGTGAAGGTGAGCAACGCGGGCGGCAGATAGGTCGCCCCCGCCTGCACGACCCGCAACGCGCTGGTGAGCGCGCTGGCCGGTTCCGACTTGTCGAAGCAACCTGTCACGCCCACGGCGATGAACGCGTCGATCGTCGCTTGATCGATCTTCGTCAGCAGCGCGAGCACGGGCAGGCGCGGCATGACGCGACGCAACGCACCCGCGGCACCGAGCGATTCGCCCTGCTGATCGCCATCTATGACGAGCAGGTCCGCGCCCGTTTCGCTTTCGGGCGCGTCGGTCCCGTAGTCGAAGCATTTCACTTCGGTGTGCGCCTCCAGTTCACCGAGCAGACGCGCAACGCCTTCACGAAACAATCCCGGCGGCGCGACGAAAATAATCAGCATGGGCCTCACTTGTTTCGCAATGTTGGATACGCAGGCACTCACGGCGCGCGTTTCGTACGACGATTGGGGTAGGTGCCTCGGGCCGGATTTCGCGGCTGTCCGCTGACGCAACGCTATTCGTTATACATCACACTTAAGGAACGCCAATTAAATCGTAATGCAACACGAAGCCGTGTTTAGCGCTATCGTAAACATATTACGAGAGCGATCCGGCCCCACTCCTGAGTGCAGGGCGCCGGCTCGTTGCGTAGAGAATGACGGCACTGAGGCAACGTCCTCCCTTTCATAACCCCGCCGCTTCGCTACGCGAGTTCATCGTCCGAGCCCGACAGCGAGCCCGAAACATGAAATGTGCCTTGTGTCATCACGAGTGCCCGGCAACCGCCAAGTTTTGCGAAGAATGCGGTGCGGGTCTCACGAGTCAGCCGCTCGCGGATGATGGCACGCCCGCGCCCGGCCCCACGCCGCCCTCCGCTGCGGCGCTGGACGCTGAGCACCTGAAGCACGCCGAACCTGAAGTCCGTGGCGTCCATACGACACGGCAGGCCGCGCCCGTGTTCGAGGACCGCCGCCAGGTCACCGTGCTGTTCGTGGACATTTCCGGCTTCACCGCGCTGTGTGCGCGCAGCGATCCCGAACAGGTTCGGGACATGCTGCGGCGCTTCTATACGACGATGGAAACGGTGGTCGCGCGCTACGGCGGGCAGGTGTTCGACCGCATCGGCGACGCGGTGATGGCCGTGTTCGGCGCGCCGGTGGCGCATGGCAACGACCCTGAGCGGGCGTTGCGGGCCGCGCTCGACATGCACGAGGCCGCGGCGGAGGTGCCGGACTGTCATGCGCAACCGTTGCGCCTGCACGTCGGCGTGGCGCGCGGCGAAGTCGTGGCGGGTGTGATTGGCGGCGACAGCGCCGAGAGTGGTGCCCACTACTCGATCACCGGCGACACGGTCAATCTCGCGGCGCGTCTGCAAAGCCTGGCCACAGCGGGCGAAACGCTGATTTCGGATGACCTGTACCGCTCGGCATCGACGCTGATCGAGGTCGACGCGCACGGCGCGCACGACGTCAAAGGCCTGCCCTCGCCCGTGCAGGTGTGGCGGGTACGCAGTCTGCGGCCCGCCGCGCGTGCCTTGTCGCCGTTCGTCGGACGTCAGGCGGAATTCGCGCGGATCGTCGCGGCGCTCGCTGCGCTGTCGCAGAGCGGCAGCGGCGTCACCATCCTGATTCGCGGCCAGGCCGGCATCGGCAAATCGCGCCTCGTCACCGAAGTGCGCGAGCGCGCCGCCGCGGAAGGCTTCGCCGTGCCGATCGCGCAGGTGCTGGACTTCGGCGTGGCGCGAGGCAAAGGCGCCGTGCCGGCCTTGCTCAAAACCGCGCTCGGCGTTGTGCCGGATGACGAGGCGGCCTGTCGTCTCGCGTTGCGCCAGGCACACGAGCGGGGCGTAATCGTCGGCCAGGAGGGCCTGTTTCTCGCGTCGCTGCTGGAGCTGAGCCTGTCGGCGGCGGAGATTGCCGTCTACAACGCCATCGACAACGCCACCCGCTCCCGCCGTGAAACGGAGGCGCTCGTCGCCGTGCTGCGGCGGGTCGCCCGAATCCGTCCCATGCTGTTGACGGTGGAAGACGTGCACTGGGCCTCGGCCGAATTTTTGCGGCAGTTACAGGCCATCGCGCGCAGCGTGGCGGACACACCGCTCATCCTGCTGATGACCTCGCGCGTGGAAGACGACCCGCTCGACGCCGCGTGGCGTGCCGCGCTAAACGCGCCACCGCCGGTCGAGTTGATGACGCTCGATCTGGGCCCGCTGCGGCCACACGAAGCCGCCGCGCTGGCTGACACGTGGACGGATATCGAAGTGGAGATCGCCCAGCAATGCGTCGCGCGGGCCGACGGCAATCCCCTGTTCCTCGAACAGTTGCTGCGTTCGCCTCAGGCGTGCGAACTGACGGCCGTCCCGCCCACCGTGCAGAGCCTCGTGCTCGAACGCATGGACCGGCTCGCACCGCCCCAGCGCATGGCGCTGCAGGCTGCATCGGTGCTGGGCAAGCGTTTCGCGGCCAACGCGTTGCGCACCCTCACCGGCGAGCCGGAGGATCACTGCGACGTGCTCACCACGGCGGACCTGATCCGTCCGGACGGCGAGGCGTTCCAGTTCACCCACGCGCTGATTCAGGAAGCCATTTACGCGTCGATTCTCAAGAGCCGCCGCAGCGTGCTGCACAGGCAGGTGGCGCAATGGGTGGGCGACAGCGATCCCGTGCTGCGCGCCGAACACCTGGATCGCGCCAACGATCCCGATGCCGCCGCGGCGTATCTCTCAGCCGCGCGCTTCGAAACGCGGCGCTTTCGCATCGACGCGGCCATGCTGCTCGTGCAACGCGGCATCACGCTCGCCGCAGAACCCGGTGTGAAATGCGAGCTGACCTTGTTGTTTGCCGAACTGCTGCGCGAAGCAGGCCGTTCTGCGGATTCGATCGACACCTATCGCACCGCGCTCGATCTCGCCGCCAGCGACCTGCAACGTTGCCATGCGCAGATGGGCGTCGCCGCGGGCTGCCGTGTGACAGGCAACTTTACCGAAGCCATCGACGCGCTGGCTGAAGCGCAGGCCATCGCCGACCGGCTCGAACTGGACGTGGAGTGCTCGCAGATCCACAACACGCGCGGCAACATGTACTACGCACGCGGCGACGCGCCCGCCTGCGAGGTCGAACACACGCTCGCGCTGCAACACGCCAAACTGAGCGGCGACGCAGAATGCGAAGTCCGCGCCTTGAGCGGTCTCGGCGACGCGCAACTGGAACTGGGCCATCTGCGCCAGGCGCTCGAATCGTTTCGCCGTTGCGTGGCACTGTGTACGCAGCAGGAACGCATTGCGCTGGAAATTCCCAACCGCTGCATGCTCGGCCACTGCCTGCGCTACGACGCGCAACTCGGCGATGCATCATCCGAAGTGCGGCGCGCGTGGCTCGACGCACAGCGCGTGGGTCTGGTGCCAGCCCAGGTATTCGCATTGATGACGCTGGCCACCGTGCTGATCGACGCGGGCCAGTTCGATGAGGCCGAACCCGCGTGTGTCGACGGCATTGCGCTGGCGCGACGCTCGGGCGCGCGCCGTTTCGAATCGTCGCTGCGGCTCTCGCTGGCGGATCTACGGCTACGGCAGGGGCGCCGTCAGGAAGCGCGACTCGAACTCGACGCGGCCCTTACCCTCGCCCGCGAAACCGGCATGGGATTCGCCGGCGCGGCCACCTATGGAATGATGGCGCGCGCGGCCACCGACCCCATCGAACGCGCGCGCGCCTTGCACGACGGCGAAGCGCTACTGGTGCATCCCTGTCTGGCGCGCTCCGTTTTGCGTTTCCACGTGAGTGCGATCGAAGCCTGTATCGACGCAGCCGAATGGGACAGCGTGCTGCGCTACTGCGCGTCGCTGGAAACGTTCACGCATGACGAGCCATTCCCGTGGGCGATGCTGCTGATCGAACGTGCCCGCGCACTGCGCGAGCTTGCCGTGGGTCAGGATCGGCTCATGGCCACGCAGCGTCTGCAACGTGTGCGGCAGGATATCGCCGACGCGCAATTCGGTTCGGCACTGGGCGCGATCGACAGCGCATTGGCCGCGTTCCCGTCAGCCGCATTTGCACCGCATGCGCCGGAGAACCGCGTTGCTCCTTGATATTGAGGCAATCGTCATCTAGATTAAGCTGTGGCTTTAAATTGCGGCCGCGTGTTTCGTTTATGTGTTGTACCCGCGTGTTGCGGCATCGAGGCCACGATGATCCACGCAATACGCTGCCTGTTTTATTGAGTCCGTTAGTCCAGCCGGTGTAAATCACCCAATCGTCCATGCAGTTGACTCACTTCACTGTGCAGGTGGAGGTGCGAATTGCAAGCAGACCCGCTGGATCACACCCACGTCCTGAACTTCACCGCGAAGTATCTTTCGCGTGGGAGCACGTCGTCGGGATTTAGCGAAGCATGGCGTTTTCCGATTATCGAAAGTACGCGCCTTACTGACGTCACGGCTGCGCAACATGCGCTCAATCAGGTGACCTTTGTATGGCGCGCCGCGGATCGCGACGACGAACGGCATGTGACTGTGGTCGGGAATTTCGACAACCTGTGGGATTCGACGCTGCTCGAACCCGTGATGTTCGACAAGCGCCGCACGTTCTATCGTGCCGCGACCGTGCGCGTGCCAAGCGGCCGTTCGTACCTCTACAAGTTCATGGTGGACGGTCAACCCGTGCTGGACCCGATCAATCCACAACGCGTGCTGCTCGACACCGGCGCGCAATGGTCACGCTTTTTCACCAACTACTGTGCCGTGCCGGTGAGCCTCGAAGGCTGGGAGATTTCCATTCTCGCGCGCCTCACCAATGAAATTCTGCCCTTCACCGAAGGCGCCGCGCAGAAATTCATGGACAACTATTACTACAACGCCGACAACGCGACGCGGCAGAGCGCGTATCGGCTCGAACAGCCTGTGGGCGCCGTCAATTTCATCGACAACATTCTCGCGCGCGAGGAGCATCATCGGCTGGTCGACTACAAGATCTGTCTTGCGCAGATCGATGCGGTGCTCAGAAAACGCTACCCGTCGCTCGCGCCGTCGCAGGTCGGCTCGGACGGCTACCAGCAGTTATACGCACAGATGTCGGCAGGCATTGTGCCCGACTGGGACACTTCGGCCTATCAGAATCCCCGCTTCTTTCTGCAGCTGCTGCGCCGACACACCTTTTGCGGCGCGTTCTCGCATCCGAAATACGGCGGCAACGTAGGCGGCGCAGGCTGGGCCTATCTGGAGGACACTTTTCGCGATCAGGCCAAACCCGACGGCACGCGCGGCGAAAACTGCTTTCACTGGCGCGAGGCCATTGAACGGCCGCTTGGCGATAACCTCGAGTATTTCGGTTGACTGTTCCGGGACCCCGACGCATGGACGAGCTCTACGACATCGTGATTATCGGCAGCGGCGCGGGAGGCTCGCCCATCGCGCATCAACTGGTGCTGGCCGGCAAGCGCGTGCTGATGCTGGAAAAAGGTCCGCTGATCATGCCGCAGTATCAGGTAGAGGGACGCGTCAGCGGCTTCAAGCGCGACGAACTGATCTCCGATGGCGCGGAAAAGATCTTGCGTCTGGACGTCGACAATCACGGCGCCTCCTATTACTCCAGTCATGTCGAACCTGACCTGAACGACGAACCGCATGTGTACAGGCGCAGCGACGATCAGGGCAAGCCGATCGACGCCGCAACCATTGAAGGCTATACCGCGCAGGTGGTGGGCGGCGGCACGCAACTGTACGGCGGCGTGTCGCTGCGCTACACGCCTCGCGATCTGACGCTTGCGCAATGGAACAACCGCGAAGGTGCGGCGCTGCTCGACGACCCCAACGAGGAAGTGCGCCGCGCCGCACGCGACTGGCCCATCACGTATGAGACGCTGGAACCGTACTACGCGCGCGCCGAGGAACTGGTTGGCATCAACGGCGAAACGGTCAATCAGCTCAAACCGTTCACGAGCGGCAACCACTATCAGCCGCCGTTGCAATACAACCCGATCAGCGAGCACGTCAAGACCGGCATGGACGCGCTAGCAATGAAGTACTACCGCACCCCGCTCGCGGTCATCACCCAGGATCACGCACCGAGCGGCCGCCAGGGGCCGCAAAACGGCGATCTTGCGAGGACCTCGTACGTAAACCGCTACGGCGACCCGATGGGTTTCAAGTCGAGCACCTGGGTGTCGCTGCTGAGCCCCATTCACGAGCGCGACAACTTCACCTTGTTGCCTAACTGCACGGTCACGCATCTGCAGTCGGAAGGCTCGCGCGTCAGTGCGGTGCACTTTCTCGACCCGGATGGTGTCGAACACAGCGTGTCAGGACGTGTGGTGGTAGTGGCGTGCTCGGCGATTGAAAGCGTGCGCCTGCTGAAGCTCTCCGCGGAGCAGGATAAAACGGGCTTTGCGCCACATATCAATCAGGACAACAACGGCATGCTTGGTGCCTATTTCCTCACGCACTGTTTTGGTGGCGCGTCGGGGCTGGTGTCGAAACCGTCGCGCTTCGATAAATCGCAGTCGCTCGACAGCGATTTTGCTTCGGACTACTGTCATAGAGACGAATTTCTCGCCGCTGAAAAATTGTGGGCGGGCGCCGTGATCTATAACAACACCTCCGACCGCGCGTTGCCGCTCGCACTGGCGCGCAATGTGGACAGTCACGATCTGGATACGCTGTGGGACGGCTTCAACCAGGCGACCAATATCTGCGGTCAGGCCATGCATGAATTTCTCGACGACAGTTTTGGCCGCGGCCTGTCGCTCACGTTCATGGCCAACCAGGTGCCGCAGAAAATCAATCGCATCGAATTGCATCCCACCGTGCGGGATAAATGGGGGCGCGCCGTTGCCTACATCATCAAGGACTGGCACCCGCACGATCACGCCTTGATGGAGCGACTGAGCAAGCAATGCTATGACGTGCTGTCGAAAGGCGGCATTGAGAACGCGCTCAGCGCGGGCGAGGTGTACGGCAAGGACGAACTGGCCCGCTGCGCGAATCACATTCTGGGCGGCGCGCGCTTCGGGCTCGACAGCACCGATTCGGTACTCGACCCCGACTGCCGCGCGTGGGGCTTCGACAATCTGTATGTCACCGACGGCTCGTTCATGCCGACCTCGGGCGGCGCCAATCCGACCTTGACCATCGAGGCCAACGCTTTTCGCGTCGCCGACATTCTGCTTGGGAGACTGTAGCGCCATGGACCCACGACTCGAAGCACTGAGCACTGATCCCTCGAACCAGATTTTCGGCATTCTGTTCTTTCCGGACCGCATTTATCACCAGGCGTATCTGAACGCCACGCGCAGTCCGCGCTACCGTTACAACGTGAAGGACGTGCGCAGCTATTACGAAGTGATGTGCCTGAAGGGCAGCGTGTTTCTCGACGGCGCGTTCTACGCGAACTTCGTGCGCATCGAGTACCGCGGCTCGCGGCTCACCGAGGCCATGCGTGTGCGCAACCGCTTCCTGCGCTGCCGCTGCGCGGCGTGGCTGAAACTGACCGACAAGGCCGGCAACTCAGCGCAAACGGACGACGCACATCCGCTGACGCTGCACTACGACGAATGGGTCAACGCGTTTCAGGCAGAGATCTGGGACCGCCTCGAACCGCCGGACAGCGCCCGTCACGATGCATCGGTACTCGCGCTGATGGGACGCGGTAACGAGATCACGCGCATGACGCAGTTTCTGCCGTTGATCAACGACGTCGATTCGATCGTGAAGGTAGAACTGGCGTTTCGCGAGGAGTCGCGGCAATTCGCGTTCGGCAATCTGATCGAGAAAGACGACCTTGCCTGGGACAACGACTTCGGCCGCACGCACCAGCAACCTGTACTTCCCAACGTGCCGAGCGCCAACGAGAACACCGTGAGCGACATGAACTACCTGCTCGATTTCCAGCGCGGCTGGTTCAAGCAGGCAAGCGCCGTGACACCCGTGTTGTATCGCAACGCGATGATGCTCGGGCAAAACGGCGTCTACACGAATCCGGATGCATCCGATACCAACATCATCCAGATGCGCTGGCTGTTTCAGCGCGAACTGGGCGGCTCGATGATTTTCTTCCACGAGGTGACCATTCCGCCTGGCAAGGTCGAAGGGAATCATCAGCATGTCGGCTCGGAAGAGCTTTACTACATCGTGCAGGGCAAAGGAATCGCCTATCTGCGCGTGGGCGACGACCCCGAACTGGGCGACGAGAAGGACGAAACGAAGTACAAGACCGTGCCACGCGAGGTATTCGGTCTGGGCACGCAGCAATTCAAGGAATTGCCCGTGCAGCCCGGCAGCATCATCTATACGAAAAGCGGCGGCATGCACGGCATTCGCAACCCGCCCGACAGCACGGAAGACCTGAAATTCGTTGCTTTCCTCTACCACAGCGCCTGATTCAAGAGACCGACGCGATGGAAATCCTGCACGAAGAAGTGATCCCGGTTCGCCCGAACACGACGCCTGACTACAGCCATGACAATCCTGTGGTCCGCGTGCTCGGCATGATCGAAAACGCCGTGCTGGCCGCGGCGCGCGAGTGCTATCACTTCGACGAGCTGCAATATCTGTTTTCGATCCGCTCGATTCATCTGTATGGTCCCAGCGCGCCGGACAGCAACGTGCTCGATCCCCGCGCGCAGGACAACAAGTGCGATTTCCAGAAGCAGAATGTGCAGTCGTTCACCGCAGGCGACACGCATCTGATTCGCGGCAAGGTGTCCGTGGGAGACTGGACCGGTTCCTTCATTCGCATTTCGTATGCGGCCGGCCCCGATACCGTGCTTAGCGCACGCATGAACGGTTCGCTCGGACCCGCTATCCGCCTGTGGATGAAGGTCGGCAACGTGGCATTGCCGGGACTTGCGAGCGTGCCCTACGACGCCGAGTCGGGCCGCTATGCGATCGAGTTCTGGAGCTGGCCGGGCTCGCCCGTGGATCTGCGCGCCGCGCTCGATGCACGCGGCCAGGCCGCCTTCGATCGCGGCGCGCTGGTCGCCAATCCGAGCCTCGTGCAGGCGAAGGGCGACTTCACGCGCGAGGGCCTCGACGGCAGCAAGGTAGGGAGCGCGCTCGACGTGGCGCCAACCGACGCGCTGCACCCGGTCCTGCCGCTGCACATCGAAGTGGCGTGGGCCGACGCCTCGGGCAGCGTGTGGGATTCGCTGGACGGCGCGAATTACCAGTACGAGTTCAACATGATCCTGCGCGGCTGGGAAAACTTCCTCAGCGTCGGCACCAGCCCTAACGCGCATGGTGGCCCAGGCGCGCTCGAGTACCGCAACCTGCTGTCGAACTATGCCCAGTATTCGAACATGCGCGAACTCGCCCGCACCCTGCCGTCATGGAGCTTCGATGCGTTCGGCAACAAGGGGCCGGACGGCCGTTTCGAACCGTTCATGGCGGTGGATTACGCGGACCTGCACATCATCCGTCCCAACTCCGCGATCGGCCTGCACCGGCACCGCGACAACCTGGAAATTTTCATGACCATCGGCGATCGCGCCGGGCTGATGGTGATCGGAGATTGGGCGAAGATGCCAAACCGTGAACGCTGCTTCGAAGTGCGCACGCTGCGCTCGGGCAGTCTCGCGCTGCTGAAGGGCGGCAATCTGCATTCGCTGATCAATCCCTCGGACGAGGATCTGTTCCTGTTCACGTTTGGCGGCTACGACTAGCGCAAGGAAATGCCATGCCAACGAGCCAAACCCAAGGCAATGTCAGGATGGGTGCCACCATCGTGCCGGGTGGCGTGACCTTCCGGGTGTGGGCGCCAGCCGCGCAACACGTCTACGTGCTAACGGGTCTCAACCTGCAGAACGCGCAGCAGCCCGGCTTTCTACCGGCCGCGACCGATACCCTGTTCCCGCTCGGCGACGGCACGTGGAGCGGCTTTCTACCCGATGCGGGCGAGGACACGCCGTTTCGCTACTGGGTGGTCGGCACCGGCAGTACCGGATTGAAGCGTGATCCACGTGCGCGTGAACTCGGCACGCAGCCCGCTTATCCCGCTTGCGATTGCATCGTACGCGATCCGCAGGCCTACCCCTGGCGCTGCAACAATTTCCGCCCGCCGCCGTTCAACGATCTGGTGCTGTACCAACTGCATATTGGCACTTTCTATGCGGTCGATGCGAGCGGTCAGGACAAACGCCGCTCCATTGGCAAGTTTCTCGATCTGCTCGACCGCGTGGACTACTTTTGCGCGCTGGGCATCAACGGCGTGCAGTTGATGCCCATGCAGGAGTATCCGAGCGAGACCAGCCTCGGCTACAACGGCACGGATCTGTACTCGCCCGAAATCGACTATCAGGTCAACGACCATCAGGAACTCGCCCGCTACCTGATCAAGGCCAACACGCTGCTGGCCGCGCGCGGCCAGCAGCCGGTGACGATCAACGACCTGCTGCCGGGGCCCAATCAATTGAAGTGCGTGATCGACATACTGCATCTGAGCGGCATTAGCGTGCTGCTCGATCTCGTGTTCAATCATGCGGGGCCGGGATTCAATGACCAGTGCCTGAAGTTCATCGACCGTCAGCCGACCGGCGACGACAACCGCAGCACCTATTTCACCGACCAGAGCTGGGCGGGCGGCAGTGTGTTTGCGTACTGGAACGAGGACGTGCGCGGTTTTCTGATCGACAACGCCAAGCAGTGCATCGAAGAGTATCGCGTGGACGGCGTGCGCTACGACGAAGTGACGGTCATAGACACGCACGGCGGCGGCCAGCTCTGCCAGAACCTCGCCGATACATTGCGTGCCGAACAGCCTCAGGCCGTGCAGATTGCCGAGTACTGGGGCGACGATCGCGCTGCGGCGATCCGCGCGACGCCCAACGGTCTCGGTTTCGATGCCGCCTGGTCCGACCGCTTGCGGCTCGGCATTCGCAGCGCGCTCGTCGAGGCAACCGGCGGCCGCGATGCGTTTGTCGATATGAATGCGCTCGCGCAATGCCTGACCATCCCGCCGGGTTTCGATGCGGGCTGGCGCGCGGTCAACATGCTGGAAGATCACGACGTGGTGTTCGCCGGCCGCGACCTGCGCATCGCGGCGCTCGCGGATCCCAATGACCACCGTTCGTGGTTTGCCCGCAGCCGTGCCCGTTGGGCACTCGGTTTGATGTTCTGCGCGCCGGGAATTCCACAGCTTTTCATGGGCGAAGAAATCTTCGAAGACAAGCAGTGGAGCGACGACATCAACTTTCACGCGAATCTGTTGATCTGGTGGGATGGCCTCGCGACGGATCACGTGATGAGCGATTACCTCGCGTTCTGCCGTGATCTCGTGCATCTGCGCAACGACTGGGCGGCATTGCGCGGCGACGCGCTCAACGTGTGGGTGGTGAATGCGCTGGACCGCGTGATCGCCTTGCAGCGCTGGATTGACGGTGTGGGTGGTGACGTGCTGCTGGTCGCCAATCTGCAGGAATTCAACCGCTATGGCTACCGGGTGGGATTCCCTTCCGGCGGCACATGGCGCGAGATTTTCAACAGCGACTTCTACGATGGCTTTCCGAATGCGCAGGTGGCCGGCAACGGTGGTCAGGTCGATGCGCAATCCGACGTGCCGTGGAACGATATGCCCGCATCAGCGGAGATCACACTGCCGGCTAATGGCTTCGTGGTGTTTGCGCGAGGTTGATATGAGTGTCTAGTGGAGATCGCCGAAAAACAGCCGGCGCTGGACGATGTGAGGGTTCGCAGCACGATAAGCCGCACCGTTGCCGAACTCGTAGTGTGACCACACAATGCCCGCAAGAATGTCGACAAACTGGAGCGGCAGACAATCTTTGCTTTCCCACGGCGTAGTCTGTAAAAAAGTGTCTCCCAGCGAAGCAAGCTCTGTGACGAGATACTCATGGAGTGAATGCCTTAGCTCGGTCTTGATCGAACGTGCATCAGGGATGAAGGACACACTGTCCTGCTGCGCCATGATGTCGATCAACAGGCATTTCACCATGTAGTTGTACAGACCATTAGGATGCCGTCTAAACGCGATTCCGACATTTTCTTTGCGCACCGTGATGGTCGCGAACTGGATATCCGTATGCCGCCGGCGAATCTCGCCGAGCGCATTGGCAAATCGCTCGCGCTCACCGCTCTTCAACGCCACCGATTTCAGTTCGTTGGATGTGCTTCGCCCACGTCTTTTGTACATGCCGCGGACCACACGATTCAGGATAGGCTCATTGCCGTCCGGAATGATCGCGGCGGCAAGCGTGAAAAACCGGCTCGATCCGCCGCGCAGATAAGGTTGATCCAGCCGCCAGCCAAGACAGCCGCTTTCGTCGAGATAGATTGTTGCTGCCATCGCTGATCACAAAAAAATAGCCTCCCGCAAGGGAGGCTATTCAAAAATTCTGCGATACCCGGACCTGACGTACTGAGCCTAGTACGCTTACGATTGCGCGCGCAGATTTGTCGCAGGCAACCCGGGCATATTTAAATCGCTACGCCGCTACGGAAGTAATTATTACAATTGCGCGCCCCAGTTGCAAGCACTTTTTAACGCGCCTCACCCCTCCGACAACAACCGCGCTACCTGCTCCGATTTCGTCTGCACTGCGATGTCTTTCGCCGTCATGCCGCGGTTGTCCTTCAATGCCCGATCAGCACCTCGGGCGATCAGCAGACGGGCCGTATCCGCGCGGTCGTATCCCGCTGCCCACATCAGTGCGGTGAGCTCGTTCTTGTAGGTGCGGTTGACGTCCACGCCGGCATCGAGCAACCGGCTCACCACCTTCGTCTGCCCCTGCCCGGCCGCGTATTCCATCGCCGTCTTGCCAATGCGATCCGTGGCAAGCAGGTCCGCACCATGCGCCAGCAGCAGCGCGACGATTTCATCCGAGCCACCGTACGCGGCAGCCATCAACGGCGTCACGCCTGGCGCATCGGCATGCTGGACATTCGCGCCGTGCTCGATCAACGTGCGCGCCATCGCGAGATCACCTTTCTTGCACGCCATGATCAGCCCGGTATCGCCAATGCGGTTCATCGCATCCACGGCGGCGCCGCGTTGCAGTGCCGCGAGCGCCGACGTCTGGTCGCCGTCCTTCGCAGCGGCCAGCAGTTGCCGGTTGATGTCGCCCGCCTCCTGCGCGCGCGCGGGCAATCCCGCGCCCATCGCGCCCACCAGCAATACGAGCACCGCCGCACTCCGAATCCACTTCTGTTGCATGCTGTCCCCTCCCCGCTATTGCAGATTATTGATGTAGGCCGCCAGATTCCGAATGTCGTCGTCGGTCAGATTGCGCGTCACGCTGGTCATGTTGCCGGCATCGTTGGTCCGCGTGTGCGAGCGGAAATCCTGCAACTGCTTGACGATGTACGGATACTGCTGGCCGGACACGCGCGGAATCTCGTTCTGCCCGGCAAAGCCGCCCAGATGACACATCGTGCACAGCACCTCGGCGGCTTTCTTGCGCCCCGCTTCGATACTGGCAGCGTCCGACTTGTTCGGCACCGACACCAGCGTCTGCGCGGCGAAGTAATCGGCGAGATCCTGCATGTCCTCCTTCGACAGATTGGCCGCCATCGGCGACATGCGCGGGTCGCTGCGCCGTCCTTCCTTGAAGTCCTTCAACTCCAGGTAGATGTAGCGTGCGCTTTGACCCGCGAGGATCGGATAGTCACCGCTGGTCGAATTGCCCATCGGTCCGTGACAGGCCACGCATACCTGCGCTTTCGCCTTGCCTGCTTCGGCGTCGGCGTGCGCGGTCGACGGCAGCCACGCAACGGCGAAGCTGCCCCATAGCAATGCGATCCATGCGCGGCGTGTCGAATTCGCTGCTGCCCGCAGCTTTCGCCCCATCATGGCAACGCGAACACAAGCACCGTGTTGCCGCGCTTGAAGTCGAGTTGCGTGTTGCCGCCCGCCGCGACCGCGACGTACTGCTTGCCGTGCACCATGTACGACACTGCTGGCGCATTCACGCCGGCGCCGCACTGGAATTCCCAGAGCTTCTTGCCGGTGGCGGAATCGAAGGCGCGGAACAGGCCGTTGCCTTCGCCGTTGAAGACCAGTCCGCCCGCGGTTGCCAGCACGCCGCCAATCAGCGGCTGATCGGTCTTGTAGTCCCACGTCACCTTGCCGGTGTCCACGTTCACCGCGGACAGCTTGCCCCACTGCTGTTCGCTCGCAATCGTCTTGAACGCACCACCCAGCCACAGCTTGCTGCCGCCCGGATACGAGGCTTCTTCAACCTGATACGTCATCGGCTGATGCAGATTGGCCGCATACACGAGACGTGTGTGCGGATCGAACGCCATCGGCGACCATTCCACGCCGCCGTTCGCGCCAGGCAGCATCCGTGCACCTTCGGCAGTCGGCAGGGTCCACATGTTTTCCTGCGGAATCATCGCTTCCGAGTAACGGATCAGCCGGCCGGTCGCGCGATCATGCACGTACACATGGCCGGTTTTGCCCGCATGCACCACGCCGGGGATCATCTTGCCGTTTTCGTCACGCACGTCGATCAGCATCGGCGGGCTCACGGCGTCCAGATCCCACACGTCATGCGGCACGTACTGGTAGTGCCATTTGTATTTGCCGGTGTCCAGATCGATCGCAACGAGCGAATCCGTATAGAGGTTGTCTCCCGGACGAATCGCGCCATACAGGTCCGGCGACGGATTGCCGACCACGAAGTACACGGTATGCGTTTGCCGATCCACAGCGGGCGCCATCCACACGCCACCGCCGAGCGTCTTGTAGAAGTCGCCGCCCTTGTCGGCCAGCTGCTTTTTCTCCGCTTCGATGTCGCGCTTCTCGTCGCGGCCGGTCGCGTCCTTGGTCGCCCATACGCCTTCCTGGCCCGAATCCGGAATCGTATAGAAGGTCCACAGCAACTGTCCGGAGTTGGCATCGAACGCCTTGAGGAAGCCGCGAATGCCATATTCGCCGCCGTTGGTGCCGATCAGCACCTTGCCGTCGACCACCGTCGGCGCCATCGTTTCCGAGTAACCCTCGTCGGGATCGGCGATCTGCGTTTGCCACACCACGGCGCCGGTTTTGGCATCGAGCGCTACCAGCTTGGCGTCGAGCGTGCCCATATAGAGCCGGTCACCGTCAATCGCGACGCCGCGATTGTTAGGCCCGCAACAGAAGGTCGTGACCGACCCCAGCTTGTGCTTGTAGTGCCAGAATTCCTTGCCCGTCACCGCGTCGATTGCATACACGTGGTTAAACGAGGTGGTAATGAACATCACACCATTCGACACGATGGGCGCCGTTTCCATCGACTCGTTGACCGCTGTCTGGAAGATGAAAGCCGGCCGCAGTTTCGCCACGTTGGTTTTGTTGATCTGCGCGCCACGGTAGTAGCGCGTTTGCGCGTAGGAACCGTTGGAAAGCAGCCAGTCGCTCGACGTGGTGGCGGCGTGGTCGAGTTGCTCCTGGCTCACCGGCTGCAGCGTGGAAGGTACGGGTGAGTTGGTCGTGGTCGAACTGTTTTGTACTTCGTCCGCGCCATACGCGGCAGGCAGACCTGACGCGATGGCGAGCACCGCTAGACCGACAGCTAGGGGAAGGCGGAAAGTGGGCATGACTGTCTCCTTGGTTTGTTATTGTTCAACAACATCAACGCTGGATTACAGTGAGCATCCACGCAACGGGCCGCGTGGCAATGCACGGTGGCACAACCCTTCAGACTACAAAAGCAGGTGATTTTCAAACGGTTGATTGCTTCGCCGGAACAAGCCGGCCGCGCATCGAGGGACGATAGAAGATTAGGGTCCCAAAAGACTGGCTCGCTTAAGCGTAGGCGATGCGCCCGGTATTTTCCAGACGCCCGGCGAGTTTCGCAGCGTGACTTTTACACATAGGACGACTGCACACGTTTGCGGGCCACGGCAGACCGTGTCCAGCCCAGTTCCGGTGCAAATCGTCCGACCAGCAGCAGCAACGCAAGCAACGCGGGACACCAGCGCAGATCGGTCGGCACGGGTTCACGGTGCGCGTAGCGCGCATCGAGCAGCGCATCGCGCAAGGCGGCCGCATCCGTCAGACGCCGGTATCCAAAGCCAATCTGTTGTGCCACCGCCGTGAGGTACTGACCGCGCAATTCGGACAGTTCCTCGTGACTTTCCGCCTGCGGCGCCGAGCCCGGCAGACGGGGCACCTGAATCACGTCGTCGGCCTGCCAGTAGCCGGTGCGGTGGCCCTCGTCATCCGTGCGAGGAATGGGCGCGGCCTGGTTGCCGCCCACGCCGATCAGCCAGCCCTTCACATGCGCAGGATTGATCTCGAGCATCATCGGATCGGTCGGCAGCACCGGCGGCGCCTCCTGGCCGTCGGTGACGAACACCACGGCCGCGTCGTGACTGACCTGCTGCGCGACGCGCGTCGCCGAATACACGCCGCCTTCCGCGATACGGCTCCAGTTGGTCCAGCGCATGTGCCAGTCGATCTGGTCGAGCGCGGACAGCAGCGCGTCGTAGTGGCTGCAGACCTCGACGGGCGGCAGCAACAGCAAAGTGCGTTGCCCCGTGAACACGCTCCAGCCCACTTTCGAGCCGCACGGCAGTTGCCCCAACGCCTCGCGCATCATCGCTCGCGCAAACGCCAGCCGGCTCGACGGCGCGCCGTCGCTGGCGACGTCCTCCACATCCATGCTCTGCGTGATGTCGAAGGTGACGATGTAGCTGAACGCATCGCGCGACACCATGACCGGCGGCATGACGACAGCGGCGATCAGCAACAGCAACGCCAGCGCGGTCATCCAGTGACGCCGGCGGAAAAAGCCATGTAGCAGCGCGCCGGCTCTCATGGCAGATCCTTGGTCGCCGGATCGACCACCTGCACGTTGTGCTGATTCTTCACTTCTGGCGACTGCGGCGCGGAACGTGTCTCGGGCGCGAGCCACAGCGCGCGTTCGAGGTTGTAACGCGCATCCCAGTCGTCCGGTGCCGCGCGCAGCAGGGTTCGATAGCGCGCCTTGGCCTCCTCGATCATGGGTGCGGAGCGCACCGTGCCGGTCTGGGTGTTGCCCATGCCTTCGCGCAGATACAGATTGCCGAGATCGAACAGCGCCGCGCGGCCGACCTCGTCGAGGTGCGGATCGCGGATCAGGTCCTCGAACAGCGAACCCGCTGCATCGTAGGCGCCCGCTTTCGAGAGCGCGATGGCATGCGCAAGTTTGAGTTCACGCGCGTCGTCCCCCGAGCGCTCGCTGCCTCGCGCGTTTGCGCTGCCTGGCTTATCTGCTTTCTCCGCGGCCTGGACCGTTTCCACAGCCGCCGCGGCCATTGCCTGATTGATATGCTGTGCCCGTTGCAGGTGCATCCAGTCATACGCCGCCACCGCGGCGCAAGCCAGCGCGACGGCTGCGAAAACGAAGTGAACCGGCGCGCGCTTCATGACCAGCCTCGCACCTGCAGCACCCGCAACGCCAGCAGCAGCACGCAGCCCACCAGTGCCACCGCGAAACAATACGGACTGAAGTTCTGGCGCGGCAGACGCTCGATGAAAGTCGTGCGCGCATTTTGCTGACGGTTGATCTCGGCCATCGCACTCTTCATCGACTGCGCGTTATCCGCCTGAAACAGCCGATACGGGGTCTTCAGCGAGAGGAAAAAACGATGCAGGTCGGCTTCCGCCGAGGTATCCGTGGCGGCAAGCGCGGCGCTCAGGTCGGGGCTGAACATGCCGCTGCGCAGGTAGATGAAGTACAGCACGATCTGGTTGCGCTGCAATCCGTCTTCGATGAGCCGGCGCATCGGCGCGTCGAGTTTCGCGCCGCCGTCCGAGACGAGCACGATGGCGCGCCGTCCCGAGGAAGCCCGCCCATTGAACTCGCCGATCGCCGCCAGCAAGCCGTGATCGAGCTGCGTATCGGGCATGCCGCGACCCACGCCCGTGCCGTCTATCGCCGCCTCGATCACACGATGATCGTAGGTGAACGGCATCGCCAGCACGGGGCTCGTGCCGAACATCATGAAGGCGAGCCGATCGTTGGGCCGCTGCGCCACGAAGTTCGTCAACGAAGCGCGCGCCACCTTGTTCTTCGATTCGCCCGCCGGCGCCTCCACGCCCTTGCTGTTCATTGTCTGGTCCATGCTGGCGCTGCGATCCATCAGGATCAGAATCTGCGCGCCGCTGCCGGTGCGCAGCAACTGCCGGTTGGCGCGTCCCGGTCCCGCGAGGCCCACCACGATCGCCGCCATCGCCAGCACGGCGGCGCCCCGCCCGAGCATGCCGACCCATTGGCCGACCCAGTCGCGCGGCAACCACGTCACCCACGAGAAGGCGAGCGTGTCGCCACGGCGCCGCAACAGCGGCAGCACCGCCAGCGGCAGCAGAAGCAGCACCCAGGGATAGGCGAGATCGAAGCCCATGTTCATCGCTGATGGCGCTGTTCGGCGCGGTACAGGTCGCGGCACAGTCCACGCAGTGGATAAGGCGCAGCGGGTGTGATCGCTGCGGCTGGCGTGAAAAAGCGCTCGGTGGATTGCCGGTAAAACTGTTCGAGTGGCTCGCGCAGCGGCTGCAGATACGGCGCACGCGCCAGCAGGCCAGGCAGTGAGCCCGCATGCACGACATGGCCCGCCGCTTCGTTCAACGCATGGTGCAGACACAGCCAGGCATCCGCGGAGGTGTCGGCATGTGGCCCGTCGAGCCGTTGCATCTGCCGCCACGCGCGTGCGAACGGCAGGCGTGACGATTCGCGCCAGTTGCGCCACAGCCACCAGCCGGCCCACGCGACCAGCGTCAATAGCAGCAGACCCAGCGCGATGCTCGCCTGACGCCGCAGCGGCGCAAGCGGGATGGGTGGCGCGAAGCGGTCGGGGCGCATCAGTTGCAGATCGCCGGCATTGAAGGCGTCGCTGGCCGTGATCGGGCCAATGCTGAGCGGCCATTCCGGCACTTGCAGCGTCGCGCCGGAGGCCGTCGTCAACGTCAGTGCGGGTACGGTGATTTTGCTGAGCGTGGGCGCGACGTTGACGACCTGATAGTCGATCGCCATCCAGCGGCGTCCCTCGGCATCGGTCTCGAAGCGCGCGGGCCGCCGTTCGAGCCAGTCGCCCGTGCGGCCAATCGAAGGGGGCGTGACCGCGCCCCAGCCGTTTTCGCCGGAGGGTAGCAGGATGCGTTGCGTGAGCACATCGCCAAGCAGATAGCCGAACGCGCGCGGCTCCTGAACGACGGGTTGATAGACGTTGCTCGCGGCGGATGTCGCGTAGGCCGCACAGGCCGTGGGCGCGAGCATCGCGCCCATTGTCAGCCCGGCGCTCAACGCGCCTGCTGCCAGCGCGCCGCACAGCGGCTTTCGCAATGCACCGCGCCATGCACTGCGCCACGTCCTCGTCCGACGTCCATCAGCGCTCATGCGATCGCCTCCAGGAAGTAGCGCGACATGGCCTCCGGATCAAACGCGCTCTCCACATAAAACGGCTGAATGCCGCGCTTGCCGAACAACTGCGCGAGTTCGGCGCGCCGCCGCACCACCGCTTCGCTCCACCGCGCGCGCACGCTGCCGCGCAACCACAGTGTGCGTTGCCCGCCGGACTCGGCATCGTTGACGGCCAGCAGCGCGCCATGCCGGGGCGGAGCGATTTCGGCGGCATCCCAGATCACGATCGGCACCACGCAGGCATGGACCAGCAGATCGAGCACGGACGGCAATTCCACCAGCGGCCAGTGAAAATCGGATACGAGGAACACCAGCGCCTGGCGTCCCGCCAACGTCGCGGCCGCCCGCCGCAGGCCCGCGATGCTGACGCTCGCGGTGACCTCGCTCGTGCTCTCGCGCACCTTCGTCGCGAGGACATGGCCCACGCCCCGACCATAGCGCGCCGGCACGAACAGATCGTCGCGCGTGGTGCTATCGAAAGCCAGCAGGCCTAACTGATCGCCGACCCGGAATGCGCTGTGACCCAGGGCCTCGACAAAATCCGCCGCCACCTGCAGCTTGGTTTGACGCGTGCCGAAGTGCATCGACGCGGACACGTCTGCGATTACCTGCACGGGCACCGCGGCGCGCTGCAAATGCACGCGCACCAGCCACTCCGAGCGCGCGGCGCGCACGCTCGCGCGCAGATCCAGACGGCGCGGGTCCGGGTAGTCGAACAGCCGCCCGTGCATGGCGAACTCCTGACCGACCCCGAAGCTCGATCCCGGATGCGAGCCCGGACGAAAGCCGCCCGCGCGCATCGGCAAACGGTAGTGGAATTCCGCTGGCGCGTTCATGGTTCAGGGCACCGCGAGCCTGTTCATGATCTGCGCGGTGAGCGCTTCGGCAAGTTCCTGGCGGCGCAGTTCATAGATGGGAGTAAAGAACACGCGATGCCCGAGCGCGGGCATCAGCACCGCATGAATGTCCTCCGGCACGAGATGCGTGCGACCGGCGAGCCACGCCACCACGCGCGCGGCGCGCAGCAGCGCGCTCATGCCACGCGGGCTCGCGCCGGCCAGGACGAGACGGTCCATATCCACCCCGTCGAGCACGATGCCAAAGTGTTGCGGATCTTCCGTGGCCTGCCAGATCTCGAGCACATAGCGCTCGATGGTTTCACTCGCCTGCACGCTCTCCTGAATCGCCGCGCCCACCTGGTTCAGTTGCTCCCAGGGCACGAGCCCTGGCGAGAGCCGCGCGAGCAGCCGGTCGACATCGTGGAACGCCTGGTCGAACACCAGCGCGCGCCGCACCTCGTGTTCGCTGGGCGTGGGCATGCCCAGTTCGAACAGGAAGCGATCGCGCGCCGCCGACGCCAGCTCGAAGGTCTCTTCCTTCTCCACCTTGTTGCGATCGGCGAACACCGTCATGTGCGGGAAGCGGTACTCGCGGTCGAACGCCCACACCGAGCGTTCGGCCATCGCCCGTAGCAGTAGCGATTGAACCTGCGGACGCGCGCGGTTGATCTCGTTGAAGAAGAACGTGGTGAGCTGTTCGCCGTGTCGAAGCAACGGGCCAGGGTCGATCCGCGGCTTGCCGTCGGCATCCACGTAGGTGTGATAGACGAGGTCGCCCGGCATCAGATCAATGGTGCCTTCCACCCGCTCGAATGCGCCGCCCACCACGCGCGCGAACGCGCGCAACACCGTCGTCTTGCCGACCCCCACGCCGCCTTCGAGGAGCACATGCCCGCGCGCAAACAGCGCCACGTTGATGAGACGGATGGTCTGCGGCTGGCCGATCACGACACTCGAGATCTCGTGTTCGATTTGCAGTGCATGCAGACGCCAGTCCTGAAGCAGTTCGCCAGAACCCATCGATGCAATCCCCTATAGCGGTCGTACAGGAGCCGGGTCGTCACGAACGGCGGGACGAGCGCGCGCCTCATTGGAAATGTGCGGACCTCCTTGCAACCTCTGTGCCAATGCCTGGCACTGCGCGAGGTACGCCGTCGCATCGAAGCGAACATCAAAACGTGGGGTCACTTTGTTACGCCGCTCGGGTCGCTCAAGTACAGAGTGTGCCGCCGATTGCCTGTTGCCGGTTGCCTGTTCAAGACGAAACCGCGCCACGAAGCGTTTGGGGTGAACCCGCGCCGCAGCACATCACGGCGCGGCGCCGCTCGTGGGTGCAGCGGTCGCCGCGCCATCCACGAGCAGCTTCACGAGTGCCGTCGCGCCACGCTGCCACGAGAGATCAGTATTGCCGCGAATGTCGACGGAGCGCTGAAACAACGTGGCGCCGCTCGCCACGTCCTCCACATGCAGATTGATGTTGAGGATCAGATTGCTGACTTTCTGTACCCAGCAGCGCGCCACCTGCGCAACGCCGAGCTGGCGTCCCACCTGGCGCGCACAATCCGGGCAGGCGTTCAGATCCTGTGAGGCGCCAAGCTGGGCAATCAAAGCCGCCGCCGGCGCATTGTCGGCCACCTGATAACGCTGACTGGCGCGCAACTGGTCGCGCAGCACGCCGCTGGTCGCATTCAGCCGCGCCTGCTGGAGGCGATTGGTTTCGGCGTCGTTGAAAGACGCGTTATCGTCGATCAACACGCAGTCCATCACCGCAATCGAAGTCGGCGCGCTGATCGCCTGCGACGAGACGAAGGCCATGCCGAGCACGGCCGCCACCAGAAGGCACCGCCCGAACCCGCTCATTCCAGCACGCCCCATTTCGCCGGCAAGGTAATGTACGGCGCGTACTCATGGTCCAGATACGCAGCCGCCTGTTCGAGCAGAAACTGTCTGAACACCACGCAGGTTGGCGAAAGCTGTTTGGCGCGCAGATGCACGACCTGCCACGTGCGCTCGATCGGCGTGCCGTTCACGTCCAGCAAGGCGATCTCCCGGGTGCGCAATTCCAGCAGCAGCGTATGCAGCGAAATCAGGCTCACGCCCAGCCCCGCTATCACGGCCTGCTTGATGGTTTCATTGCTGCCGAGCGTGACCACCTTGGCAGGCGTGAACAGATGCTGCCGGAACATTTCCTCGGCGGCCATGCGCGTGCCCGAGCCGGGTTCGCGCAACAGGAACGTGTCGGCACGCAGCTCCTGCAGATCGAAGCGTTTCGCCTCGCACAACGGATGGCTGAGCGGCGCGATCATGACCTGCGGATGCCAGGCCAAAGGCTCGGTGGTGGTGTCGAGTTCGGGCGGCGGCCGTCCCATGATGGCGAGATCGATCACATTGTCCTGCAGCATGCGCAGCAGTGCGTCGCGATTGCCTACGGAAAAATGCACGTCCACCTTCGGATACAGATGCGAGTACATCGCCAGCAGCTTCGGTGCGAAATACGTCGCTGAACTGACGATGCCCACCGCAATCGAGCCGCTATCGGCCTGCTTGAGCGAGGTCATCGCGTCTTCCGCGTCCTTGATCTCGCCCAGAATCCGGCTGGCGTGATGGCTCAGCTTTTCGCCGGCTTCGGTCAGCGTGAGCTTGCGGGCGATGCGCTCGAAGAGGCGCAACCCCACGGCCTCTTCCAGTTGATGAATCTGCATGGAAACCGCCGGCTGCGTCAGATGCAGTTCCTCCGCCGTGCGGGCGAAGCTGGTGTAGCGGCTCGCCACCACGAAGATCTGCAACTGACGCAAGGTCAGCGAGCGGATGAAATTCACCGGGCTGCGGCCGCGCTAGCGGCTCGCCCGAGGCGCGTCACCCGGCTTGGCCGGCACGTTCGGCGCATTCGGCGCGGGCGCCATCTTCTGCACCGCCGCCTGGAAGCTCAGCGTCTCGGTATGGGTGGGATGCGCAAAATCGTTGTTCGCGCCGGGCACGTCGGTGCGGATCAATGCAACCTGACCGGGCACGGTATCCGCGAGCAGGAAGGTGTAACGCTTGCCGGTATATTGCGCGAAGCGCTCCGCGTTCGGATCGTTAAGGTAGGGCTGCACGACGATCTGCTGTGCTTTCACGGATTTGCCGTTCACCGTGCTCGTCACCGTCTCGATCTTCGGGCCCGCGGCGAGCGCAAGCCGCAGACGCTGCTGGAAGTAGCGGCGCTGGCCACCCGTCAGATGCTCCATATCCGCAATATCGCGCTCGAGAAAATAGATGATGACCGGATTGCACTGCAGGTCGCCCACCGGCACCGGCACCGCGCCGCTGTGATCGGACACCTGGGCATCCCCTTTGGCGTTATCCGCGCTCACCACCAGCACCCGGATCACATCCGTGCTGTGCGCGGGCTGGTCGGAACTGAGCAACGCGTAGTCGAGTTCGGTTTGCTGCGGCACGCCGTGCAGATGATCCGTTGTGAAGATGAGGTGCTCGGCGGGCGAAATCTGGTCGGTGTCCGCTGCCAACGCCGCGCCAGGCATCATGAGCGACATCATGGGCGGCACCAGACAGGCCGCGCCCACGACGCCCATCGCGAACGCGCGCCGTGCGGCACGCCCCCATCCCTTCGACCCACCTCTGAAGGCACCGCTGAACGCAGCCCTCATGGCGAAGCATCCGCGGGTTTGCCCGCGGCCGTGTCGATCGGCTTCAGCAACGGCACGTCGTAACTGGTGAGAATGCCGTCGATCTTGTCGTGGTTCGCGCCGATCCATTGATCGACCTTGTCCTTCCACGCCTTCTCGCCGTAGCGCACGCCCATCGAGATCGTGTAGTCGAAACGGATGCCGGGTTGCGGCGGGAACGGCACCAGCTTCACGGAATCGCCGGAGCGCTTGGCAAAGTAGCCGGCAATCGGTCCCCACAGGAATACGACGTCCACATTACCCGCCTGCAGATCGTGCTCGATCATCTGACCGGGATACTCCCCCGGATCACCGCTTTGCACCTGGTACGACACCGCCTGGTCGATCAGGTTGTGACTGAGCAGCCAGTCCACGGCAGGGGTCTGTGAAAAGATGCCGAACCGCAGCTTGTGCAGTTCGTCCGGCGGCAGCTTGAGCAGATCGTCCGGCGTATTGATGCTGGCCAGCTCGGGCCGTTTGGTGAAAACCATTGCATACGTGGAGCGCAGATAGGGCTGCGTGGTCGAGGTCATGTCGTAGCCTTTCGGCACGCCGATGATCAGATCGCATTTGTACTGCTCGCTATCCGGCACTTTCTCGCGCAAGGTGTGGCGCACGAAGCCCATGCGCTGCGGAAAATAGGTGTATTCGAGTTTGTAGCCGAAATCGCTCGCCATCTGGCTCGCGATGCGGTTCTCGTAGCCTTCGCCCTTGGTATTCGAAAGCGGCATGTTGTTGGGGTCCGCGCAGACCCGCAGCACGCCGTCGGCGCCATCGTTGTTGGGCAACGCCTCGCTCTGCGCGCTCACCGCGGCGCTCGCGAGCGCCGCGTAGCATAGGGCGGCCGTCACGATCACAGCGTGCGCGGGCATCCATTTGCCATGACGCATCGTTTACCTCCTGAAGTGAAGATGTGGACGCTATCTAGTCTCGTTGTTTTGCGTCCTTATTTGGCAGCCTTATTTGGCGTCCTTATTTGGCATCTATGGCCTGCAGATCGCCCGGCTTGATCTGGCCGTCGGAGCGCCCTTTCAGATAGGCGTAAAGATTCTCCCAGTTTTTCTGCATCATCTGGCTCGAACTGAAGTCGGGCATGCCCTTGTCCACCCGCCCACCGAACACGGTGCGGTGAAACTCGTTCTTGTCCAGCGTCTTGAACGCATCGACCAGCGACGGGCCGACGAGCCCTTGCTGCTGCGCGCCGTGGCAACGCTCGCAGTCGAGCGCACGCCAGGTCCGCCAGCCTAGCAGCGTATTCGGGTCGACCTTGCTGCCGTCTTCCACCTTGTAGGTTGCTTGAGCAATGGCGGGATTGTTCTGGGCGAACGCAACAGGCAGCAAGACGAAAACGGCGGGCAATGCCGCCCGCAACAAGATGGATCGGCCTTTCATATACAGATGTCTCCCTTCAGGATAAAACCGCGCCTTCCATACGCTGCGTCATGCTCCTGCGCTCGACGCAGCGGCCAGACGGCGCGGTTCGGATAATGCTTCGTAGTCCAACAGAATGTCTGATGACACTGCCGGTTGCCCTGCCCCTGTAGACGTAACGGGGCAACCAGCGAAGTGTTCAGGCAAATGCGGCTTTGGTCGGGCTTCACCCGGGCTTCAACCGGGCTTCAGCTGTTACCGCCAGGAATGGCGAACACGAACAGCGTACCGCCCAGCGCCGTGTATTTCGCCAGCTCGCGGTATCCACCCACTGCACCGAGGCCTTCCGTCGACTTCTCGAGACCTGCCGCCATGCCGATGCCGGCCCAGCCGCCAATGCCCGAGTAGACGCCGATAAACTGCTTGCCCTGATACTCATAGGTGAACACGTTTCCGATAATCCCCGACGGCGTCTTGAAGCGCCACAGTTCCTTGCCGTCGCGGATCCGCACGGCCTTGATGTAGCCTTCCAGCGTGCCGTAGAACGCGACGCCGCCCGCGGTGGCCAGCACACCCGACCACACCGAGAAGCGCTCCGGCTTCGAGTACACGATCTTGCCCTTCGCCGCATCCCACGCGATGAAGTTACCCATCGAGTTGTTGTCGTTCGGTCCCGGATACATCGACAGCGTGGCGCCCACATACGGCTGGCCCGACACGTAGTCGACATCGAACGGCTCGTAGTCCATGCACACGTGATTGGTCGGCACGAGGAAGAGGCCCGAGTTCGGATCGAATGCTGCCGGTTGCTGATCCTTCGAACCGAGTGCCGCCGGACAGATGCCCTTCACGTTGTGATCGGCGCCCGCTGCCTGGGTCGAATACGCCGCGTTGCGAATCGGCTTGCCGCTTTGCAGATCGACACGGTCAGCCCAGTTCACTGCGGGGTCGTACTTCTGGGCCACCAGCAGTTGTCCCGTTTCGCGGTTCAGCGTATAGCCGAAACCATTGCGGTCGAAGTGGACGATGGCCGGCACTTTCTTGCCGTCGATGGTCAGGTCCGACAGGATCATTTCGTTGACACCGTCATAGTCCCATTCGTCGTGCGGCGTCATCTGGTAAACCCATTTCGCTTCACCGGTGTTCAGATCACGCGCGAAAATCGACATGGACCACTTGTTGTCACCCGGCCGTTGCGACGGATTCCACGTGCCCGGATTGCCCGTGCCGTAGTAGACAAGGTTGAGTTTCGGATCCCACGCATACCAGCCCCACGTGGTGCCGCCGCCCAGTTTCCACTGGTCTCCCTTCCACGACTTGAGCGACGAGTCCGCGCCCACCGGCACCATCTTGCCGTCGGCATAGGTCATCGTCTTGTCGGGGTTGAGCAGCATTTCGTTGTCCGGACCGGTGCTATATGCCGTCCAGGCCGGTTTGCCGGTCTTGATGTCGTAGGCAATGAGACGCCCGCGCACGCCGAACTCGCCGCCCGAGATGCCGGTCAGCACCTTGTCGCCGAATACGTGCGGCGCGTTGGTGTTGGTTTCACCCGCTTTCGGATTGCCGTTTTGCGCGGTCCAGACCACGTCGCCGGTCTTGGCGTCGAGCGCCACGAGCTTGGTGTCGGCCTGCTGGAGGAAGATCTTGCCGTCGCCATAAGCGAGGCCGCGGTTGACGGTATCGCAGCACATCACGGACACGACCTGATCATCCTGCTTGGGCAGGTATTGCCAGATGAACGTCTGATCCTTCAGGTTGATCGCAATTACCTTGTTCGGAAATGGCGAGTGGATATACATGGTGTCGCCGATCACGAGCGGCGCGCCTTCATGGCCACGCAGCACGCCGGTCGACATGGTCCACGCGACCTGTAGTTTTCCGACGTTGTTTTCGTTGATCTGCTTGAGTGGGCTGTAGCGATGATTCGCATAGTCACCCGCCTGGGCCGCCCAGTTGGACGGATTTTTTATGAGCCCATCGAGCTGCGAATCGGCCTGCGCAATGATAGAAGTCAAGGCTGCCGACGCGAGGATCGCGAGCCCAAGAACCGTGTTGCGTAAGTTCATGTCTCCTCCGGAATGGTCTTGCTGTTCAACTCACGAATGACCCACGCTACCTCGCCGCACCGGACGCGCCTTCACGAATGCAGGGTAACGATCCGCGCCCTCTCCCAATCGTTGTCGGGCTTTTCAGCGCATGACGGCCAACGCATATTCCATGCCGGAATGGCACTACCGTACGCATCGTTGCGCGCCATGAACCGGTCCATTCACGCCGCGTGGCGCACGGCGTGGTGCGTTGAGTCGATTCACGCCATACGGGCGTCGTTCTCACGCCAGGCCGTATTGCCTTCAACTCACTTACGTTCCGCCACAACGGTGTCACGGCCCTGATGGCTGCGTCTCACCACGTGGGACATTCTGTGTCACGCCCCGATACGAAGCGTGTCCGCCGGGTGGCACGCAGCCATGACACGGCCGGCGTCACGGCGCATGATTGACGTGGCTCGCCTATTGCAGCGCATCATGCGGTTGCGAGAATAATGAGGGTGGTGAAGGTGATGGCACGCATCTCGAAGACAGCGAATTCCACACGAGCGGAGCAACGGTCATGGCAAACGCAGAGCAGGTCTATTCCGACGAGGAGATCCAGCAACGCCTCGTTGGACCGTTACAGCACTGGTATCTGGAAGATGGCTGGCTGCGGCGCAAATATCGCACCGAAGGCTGGAAAGGCACCTTGATGGTGGTGAACGCGGTGGGCCATCTGGCGGAAGCCGCGTGGCATCACCCCGATCTCACGGTCTCCTATGCATTTGTGACGGTGAAGCTGAAGACGCATTCCGCGAAGGGCATCACTGACAAAGACTTTGCGCTCGCCAGCAAGCTCGAAGCCTTCATTCAGTGGCAACCGGCAAGCGAAGGCGGCCCGCTCGAAGGCACCCCCTCCGACGACCAGCGCTTCCGCTATATCAAGTACGACGCGCCGAAAACCACGTGAGGCGTGGCGCGCTGCGCGACGCCGCTCACTGCGTCCCTGGTATGGGTTTCGCTTGAGGTCCCGACCCACCCGTCACGCACCCACGAGGACGCTCACGATGCAGCTACACAGCCGCCGCCTTCATCCCGATGCCTGCGTGAGCGTCGATGCCCCCGCGCGGCTCCACCTGGGTTTTCTCGATCCGAATGCGTCGCTGGGGCGCGCATTCGGCAGCCTCGGGCTGATGATCGACGGCGCCGGCACCCGGGTCGAGGCCCGTCTTCCTGGGCACGATCATGCCGGGCACGATCAGATTGAAGGCGCAGTAAGCGAGGCGGAACGCGAGCGCATCGCGATCTGTCTGGAACGGCTGCATGCGGCCTTCGATCCGACGCCGGTCGCCATCGAGGTGCTGCGCACACCGCGCGCCCACAGCGGCCTGGGTTCGGGGACGCAGCTCGCGCTGGCGGTCGGCGCCGCTTTCGCACGCCTGCTCGGCCACGCCGTCAGCAGCGCGGAACTCGCGGGCCTGCTCGGACGCGGCGCGCGCTCCGGCATCGGCGTACTCGGCTTCGAATCCGGCGGCCTGCTGGTGGACGGCGGACCGCCCGCCGGACTGCATGCGGGCGTGCCGCCGCTGCTCGCCCGGCAAGCGTTTCCGGACAACTGGCGCGTGCTGCTGGTCAGCGACACTTCGCGCGAGGGGCTGCATGGCGCTGAAGAACGCCGCGGCCTCGCGACGCTCGCACCGTTTCCCCAAGCCCTCGCGGCGCATCTGTGTCACCTCGTGCTGATGAAGATCCTGCCGGGCGCAGCGGAGCGCGACATCGTGCCGTTCGCCGAGGGTTTGACGCAGATGCAGCAGACCATTGGCGAATACTTCGCGCCGGTGCAAGGCGGCGTGTTCGCGAGCCCTGCCGTCGAACATGCGCTGCGCGCCGTGGCCGCGCAGCGCACCGCGGGTATCGGCCAGAGTTCATGGGGACCGACGGGCTTTGCGATTCTCGCGAGCGCGCGCGACGCCGAAGCTGCGCTCGCCACGGCCCGCGAGGCGACGCGCGGCATGCCGCAGATCGAATGCACGGTGGTCGCGGGCCTGAATCGCGGCGCAACGGTGCGCGCCGTCGAGGCGCGCCAGCACCAGCGCATCGACGCCGCCTGATGGGCCACTCGATGAATCCTGTTTGCGCGCCGCCATGCTCCAGTGCCGTCCGAAACGAACATCATTGAAACGAGCCTTCTGCCATGTCCGATACCGCTGAAAAACTCGCTGAAAAACCCGCCGAAAAGCCGATCGAACGTCCGTACATCCTGCACATGTTCACGGCCACGCCGCAGATGAGCCCGTTCGACGTGAACATGGCCGCCGACGCCGGCTATCAGGTCATCGTGCCGTACTGCGGGGTCGAGGCCGGGATGGTCGCGAACCTGACGCAGGACGCGATCTTTTCGCGTGGCCCGAAAGGCGTGTCGCGCACCGGCATTTTCATTGGCGGGCGCGACGTCATGCTCGCCGCCGACATGCTCGACAGCGCGCGCAAGGCGATGGTGCCGCCCTTCGCCGTCTCGGTGTTCGCCGATCCGAGCGGCTCGTACACCACCGCTGCCGCGCTCGTCGCGCTGGTGGAGCGGCATCTGGGCAAGGCGTTCGGCATGGAACTGGGCGGCAAGCGCGTACTGATTCTCGGCGGCACAGGTGCCGTAGGGCGCGTGGCCGCGGCAATGGCGGCCTCGCTTGGCGCTGATGTGTCGATTGCGAGCCACTCCGATCCGGCGCGCGCCGTGCGCGTCAGCGACGAGATCAACCAGCGCTTCGGCATCGTCACCAAGGGCGTGGGCACCGGCGAGGCCGCCGACCTGCACGCGGCGCTCAGCGAAGCCGAGATCGTGCTCGCCACGGCGGTCGCGGGCGTACAGGTAGTCAGCCGCGCCGATCTCGCCCACGCCCGGCACCTGTTGATCGCCGCGGATGTCAACGCCGTGCCGCCGGAAGGCATTGCCGGCGTCAACGTGATGAACGACGGCAAGCCGATCGAGGGCGCGCCGACTGCCGGCGGCGCCATCGGCATCGGCGCGCTGGCAATCGGCAACGTGAAATATCAGGTCGAGCACCGGCTCTTCATCCAGATGCGCACGGGCGGCAAGCCGGTCTATCTTGGCTTTCCACAAGCCTTCGACGAAGCCCGCGCCGTCGCGGCCGGTCTCGGCTGAAGGCCGCGCCGGTCCTGCGCCGCCCGACGTGTCATCGCCATCGCCATCGTCATCGCTAATGGAACCGCCATGAACTCGCGTCCTTCGCTCGCGCATGCGCCCTTCGTGGCGGTGGCGGGGCTGTCCGCGCGGATGCTCGCGCAGTCCGCCGCGCGGGCCGGGCTGCGAGTGGTCGCGCTGGATGTGTTCGGCGATCGCGATACCCGCGAAGCCGCCGAACTGTGGTTTGACATCGGCGCCGGCCAACTGTCGATCGACTACGCACGCCTCGTGGCGGCGCTCGAACGTGCGGCGCGCTTGCCGGGGATGCTCGGCTGGATAGACGGCAGCGGGCTCGAACCGTTCGTCACGCAGTTATGCCGCACGCCGGGTCTGCCGCGCTTCATCGGCAATCCGGTGGAAGCGAGTGCCCAGGTGCGCGATCCGCAGCGCTTTTTTGCGTTGCTGGATGCGCTGGAGATTCCGCATCCTGCGGTCGCGTTTGCGCGTCTGGAGGAAGCCGATATGGCGCAGGCCACGCCGGGCATCACGGCTGACGCTACGCTGGGCAGCGCCGCAAATATCACGCGGGACGCCGGCACTGCCACGCTTTGCAGCGCGGCGAGTACCACGCCGTGCGCCGACGCCACGTCCGTCACGCCCGACGCGCCCGCCTGGCTAATCAAACACGCGGACGGTTGCGGCGGCACGCATATCGAACCGGCCTCCTCGCTCAGCCACTTGCCGCAAGGTGCGTACTTTCAACGGCACAGCAAGGGCCGGCCGATGTCCGCGCTGTTCGTCGCGGCCCGCGGCCGCGCGCAGGTGCTCGGGTTCGCCGAGCAGCTCACCTGCCAGATGGGCGCGTTGCGCTTCGTGCACGCCGGCTCCGTCGGGCCGCTCGACGCCGTCGATCTACCGCCGTCCGTCGCGGCACGCGTGTGTGCGGCGATTGCCGCGCTGTGTGCGCGAACCGGCCTCACCGGCATCAATAGCTGCGATTTTCTGCTCGACGGCGACACCTTCGAAGTGCTCGAAATCAACACACGTCCCTCGTCGACCATGACGCTCTACGAGACCGCGTCGCCGCAAACCTGGCCGCGCGGACTGCTCGCCTGCCACATCGAGGCGTGCCGCTATGGACGCCTGCCTACGTCCGATTCGAGCCAGCAACCTGAGAGAACCACAGCACATTCAACCGCAGCGCCTTCGACTTCCGCAAGGCCGCCCTTGTCAACACCGTCCCGTTGGCGCGCCGGCCAGCAGGTGCTATTCGCGCCAAGGCCGTTCGCCGCCTCCCAGCATTTCAGCGATCTCTGTCTGCATGATCCGCGCTGCCGCGACGTGCCAATGCCAGGTACGTGGATCGAAGCCGGGCAACCGGTCTGCACGCTGCTCGTGCGCGCCGCTTCGCTTGACGCCGTGCGACAGGCGCTCGCCGCGCAGCGCGTGCTCGTCCTGCAACGCATCGAAACCTGCCATGAGCCCGACTATGCCTTCATCCAGTGCCACTCCTGATGCTTCGTCAACGCCACCGGCCGAAGCGGCCGCGCTGAGCGTCAACGCCCTCAGCGAGCGTCTCGTCACGCGGCTGGTAGAGGACGCCGCGCGCTTCGGCGCCAGCGTCAGTCACACGGATGCCGGCACCGTGCTGGTGGACGCGGGCGTCGCGGCACCCGGCAGCGTTGCGGCCGGCGTGCTGATCGCCCGCATCTGCATGGGCGGCCTCGGCCATGTGACGGTGCGCGAGAGTCTGGATATGCAGGCCCTGTGGCCCAGCATGATCGAGGTGCGGACGTCGTGGCCGGTGCTCGCTTGCCTCGGCAGCCAGTACGCCGGGTGGAGTCTGTCCGCGACCAAAGAGCAGACCGGCGGCAAGAAGTTTTTCTCGCTCGGCTCCGGTCCGGCACGGGCGCTCGCCGTCAAAGAGCCCCTCTTCGCCGAGCTGAATTATCACGACAGTCACACACGTGGCGCGCTGGTGCTGGAAGTGGACCGTCTGCCGCCGCAGGTGGTGATCGACAAGGTGCTGTTCGACTGCAACCTCTCTCCCGCGCGGCTGACACTCGTCACCACACCGACACACTCTGTCGCGGGAACGGTACAGGTGGTGGCGCGCGTCGTCGAAGTGGCGTTGCACAAGACGCATGTGCTCGGCGTGCCGCTCAGCGAAGTGGTGGAAGGCGGCGGCTCGGCGCCCTTGCCGCCGCCCGCGCCGGACGGCATTCAGGCGATGGGCCGTACCAACGACGCGATTCTTTACGGCGGCCGCGTGCATCTCACGGTGAAGCACGACGCGGCAGCCAAACAGCTCGCCGCCGAGTTGCCCGCTTCCACCTCGCGCGACTACGGCCGGCCCTTCGCGGACATTTTCACGGCCTTTAACTACGACTTCTATCAGATCGACCCCGCGCTGTTCGCGCCCGCCGAGGTCTGGGTGAGCAGCCTGGAAAGCGGCAAGACCTGGCACGGCGGCCGCGTCGACGCGGCCTTGCTGCACGATCAATGGAATGCCCAGCCATGAACCTGCCGCTGCCTGACGTGGACCCTGCCGGCCTGCGACCTGCGCTACGCGTGGCGATCATGACCGACGAGACCGGCTGGCATACGGGCCGTCTCAAGCGGGCGTTTCGCGCCCGCGGCGTGGAGGCGCGCTGTGTCGATCTGGCCGATTGCCGCATCGACACCACGTGGCAGCCGCATGGCCTGATGCTGCCCGGCTACGGCCATACGCTGCCCGATGCGGTGTTCGTGCGCGGCATCGCGGGCGGAACCTTCGAACAGGTCACCTTGCGGCTCGGCATCCTGCACGCGCTGCGTGAATCCGGCGTGCCGGTCTACAACGACGCGCGGGCGATCGAGCGCAGCGTCGACAAATCGATGACGAGCTTTCTGCTGCATCGCAACGGCGTGCCCACCCCGCCCACCTGGGCCGGGGAATCCGCCGCTTTCGCGCAGCGCGTGGTGATGCGCGAGGCGGCGGCGGGACGTCAGGTGGTGCTCAAGCCGCTGTTCGGCTCGCAGGGACAGGGGCTCAAGCGGCTCGGTGCGGGTGGAGCGCGCGGTGCGGGCGCACTCACGCCGCTGCCTTCGCTCGAGCCGTATCAGCAGGTGGCTTACCTGCAGCGCTTTATCGACGGCGCGCAACCCGGCTTCGACTGGCGCGTGCTCGTGATTGGTGGACGGGCGGTCGCGGCGATGCGGCGCGTCGGCGGCAATGGCTGGATCCACAACTTCGCGCAGGGTGCCGTGTGCAAAGCGGCGGACCTCGATCTACCGCTCGCCCAGACCGCCGTGCGCGCCACCCAGGCGCTCGGCCTCGATTACGCCGGGGTCGATCTGATTCCCGATCCCCACGACGCGAGCCGCCCGCTGGTGCTCGAAGTCAACGGCGTGGCGGCGTGGCGCGGCCTGCAATCGGTCACCGCGGTCGATCTGGCGGCGGCGCTTGTCGACGATCTGCTGCAACGCAAGCTGCCGGCGTCCCGCCAGGCTGCCGCCGAACGCGCAGCAACCGGCGACGGCGCCGTCGTGCCGCTCTACGGACGTCATGGCTGAGGCCGCCTGCTTCCTGACGTCCGCGCAGGTTCGCGGCGCGTTCCTCACGGCCTGCCGGCTCGACGTGGAAACCGCCAAGCCGGGCAACGTCAGCGTGCAAAGCGCCGGGCACGGCATGCAGGCCGACCAGTTCATCGCCAGCGCGGAAGCGGCCGCCGCCGCGCTGCTGAGGCGCGGCGCACCGGTCGGACAACGTGTGCTCGATGCAGTCACGCACACGCGCGATGCCGTGGGCTGCAATACGAATCTTGGCATCCTGCTGCTCGTCGCGCCGCTTGCCGCGGCGCTGGATGACCTCACGGAACCGCTGACGGCGCAACGCTGGCGCGCGGCAACGCAAGCCGTCCTCGAACGGCTCGATCTCGACGACGCGCGTCTCGCCTACCGCGCCATCGCGCTTGCCAACCCGGGCGGTCTGGGCGAGGCGCCCGAGCAGTCGGTTCACACTGCACCCACCGTCGACCTGCGCGCGGCGATGACGCTTGCCGCCGGGCGCGACAGCATCGCCCGTCAATACGCGGACGGCTTTCACGACATCTTCGGTAGTGGACTCGCCGCGTTCCGCGAAGCCCCCGTTGCTCAACCGCACGTCGCCACCCTGAATGTGTTTCTCACCTTCCTCGCCGGTTGGCCCGACTCTCACATTGTGCGTAAGCAGGGTCCGGCCGTGGCGCAAAGTGTCACGCTTGCGGCACGTGAACGGCACACGCCATGGCGCACGCAATGCCTTCATGCGCCCGCACAAAATCCGCTGGACGCGGCTGTCCAAAGGTTGAATGCATGGGATGCCGAACTGAAAGCTCAGGGCATCAACCCCGGAACCAGCGCGGACCTGACTGTCGCGACACTATTCGTCGGCATCTGTCTCGGCTTTGCCGCAGCGCACGCGCATTAGTGCGTTCTCTTCGCCGAGCCTCGCTCTCCACCTGCCGCGCTGGCGAGCAAACGTGCATTGGCACGGTTCCTGTTAGTCAATGCCACTGCGCATCAACCGCCGCGCGGCGTTCGTACAAACAGGAGCGTCGCCGCAGCATGTCAGTCAGTCGTGCAGTCACTATTCCACTCATCGGAGGAACAGAATGGCCAAGATCAATCGCGTCCTGATAGGAGAGTCGCTCGTCGGCGACGGCAATGAGGTCGCACACATCGACTTGCTGATCGGACCGCGCGGTTCGGCTGCGGAAATCGCCTTCTGCAATGCGCTCACCAATAATAAGGACGGCTTCACGTCGCTACTGGCGGTGGTCGCCCCCAACCTGCTCACCAAACCGAACACGATTCTGTTCAACAAGGTGACCATCAAGGGCGCCAAGCAGGCCGTGCAGATGTTCGGCCCCGCGCAACATGCGGTCGCACTCGCGGTAGCGGACAGCGTCGAGGACGGCACGATTCCGCAGGACGAAGCCGACGACCTGTTTCTGTGCGTGGGCGTGTTCATTCACTGGCAGGCCGACGACGACAAGAAGATTCAGGAGTACAACTACAAGGCGACGCGCGAAGCGATCAAGCGCGCCGTGGCTGGCGAACCCAGCGCCGCGGAAGTGGTGTCGAAAAAGAGCAGCGTGGCGCATCCGTTCGCGGCGAACTGATGACGCATGGGTGCGTCTGAATGCGGCGAGGGTACGCTGTCACAGCGGCCCTTCGCTGTCACACGCACCCTCTCATAGAAAGATGAGATAGAGAGATGAGATGACCATACGATGTCGAGTGCTGGCGGCCTGCGCCTGCGTGGCGCTTGCCGCGCCGCTCGCCTGGGCGGAAGGCGACGCGCCCATCACACCGGCGACCGCGCCGGCGCCAGCGGGCGGCTATAACTATCCCACCCAGGGACGCGTCGAATACGTGTTGAGCTGCATGGACGACAACGGCCACGATTTCGCCAACGTCTACAAATGCTCGTGCGTGATCGACAAGATGGCGACCACGCTGTCCTACGAGGATTTCGTCGATCAGTCGACCTTCTCCAAGTACGCCACGCTAGGCGGCGAAGGCGGTTCGGAGTTTCGGGTCGATCAGGCTAAAGCGCAGACGAAGAAATTCCGCACGCTGCAGGCCGAGGCCTATCACAGTTGCGGACTGGGGCACGACAAGACGGCGTCGGCGAAGTGAGTCGCCCGTGATGAACGGCTTGATGACCTGCTTGATGGCTGCTTGACGAGCGGCTGACGAGGCCTTGTTAGGGGCAAGTTGAGTGGCCAGATGCGCGCCAGGATTCGCGCCCAAAAGAGCGGGGCTCGGCCCGCTTGACCGGCGCGGTCCGCCCCGATCATCAGCCCGATCGTCAGCCCGGGATCATCCCCGCCCCGAGCGACGCGTAACCCGCGAGTCCCGCCGTGGCCTGCGGGACGTCACCGCGTTGCCGCTCGATCTGCACGCCCACCGCCGACACATCGTCGAACTTCGCAGGCTTGGCAAGCGCCACCCGCACCCAATGCGCGCCGAACTCCGTGATGAGCAAACGCGCCACCGCCTCCGCGAGGGCTTCGAGCAGACGCACACCGTGCGACGCAAGCAACGCATGCAATGCGCTGCGCACCGCTGCGTAGTCGATGGTGTCTTCGATGCGATCGGTCGTGCACGCACGAATCGCCGGCACGCCGATGGCGAGATTCATCCGCACCGGTTGCGGATCATGCAGTTCGCTGCTGTCGATGCCGATGATGGTCTGGCCGACAAAGTTCTCGATGAACACCACGTCCATCCGCACGGACCGCATGCCGGCAGACGGCGCGTCGAACGGCGCAGCGGTGCCCGCGCCGTCGGCCTCGGTACTGGCAGCGGAAAAACGGGCGAGGCGAACAGCGTCGATACGATCCATGATGAACTCCGCCGCAGTGCGGCAAATAATTAGCTAAACCAGTAGCGAATGAAAGCCAAGCAAAGAAAGCCAACCAAAACCAGGTGAATGACTAATGCGTCACGAATAAAAAAGGCCAGTGAATTAACCAGCGCACGCAAAGACATGCAAACGCGGCATTCGGGTAAACGCAAAGCGGACAGCCTGCAATCGCACGCGAAACTACACTCCGGCGGGCCGGCACAGCCGGCGCAAACAAGCGGCACAGTCTGCGCCAAACCCGGCACACGCTGTTCGCTGCTTCAGGCAAATAAAATTCGAAACGGCGTGGGTGACATAAAAGCAAAAATCGGGCGCAGCCAGTAGGGTTATTGCGACTACTTATTGAACCTGGGCGACATCCGGCGTAGAGTTTTAAGCCACTGCCTGATATAAGGGTGGTCACTCGGTGCGCATACGGACCCAGAAACCGCGGCGCCAGGGGAAGACCCTATCGAAAAAGCGACACTCGTACGGGCATGGTCGAGCAAAGCACCCAATGCAATGCGAACCGGCTGGCGCGAACTGCCGCAACGGAGACAAACCCCATGTCGTTGCTCACTGACAGCTCTTTGCACGTCCGTGAAGTTCTGAACGTCGTCAATCATCAATTGGCGACTCGCCCGACCAGCGAGCCCGTAGCGCAATCGTGGGCACGCTGCATGAACGAATTCCAGCTCGACCCGTCCCGTTTCGTCGCTCCGCCGGTCCTGACGGACTACGAACTAAGTGCGCGTCGCGAAGCCATGGGCGACCTGATTGCGTGCTCGAAGCTCGAAATGACCACGCTGTATCAGCAGCTCGCCGACCCCGAACTCGCGGTAGTGCTGGTCGACGCCGGCGGCATGATCGTCCATCAGGTATCGTCCGTGCCGTTTGCCGAAGCGGTCGCCGCCGATGGCTTTCGCGTGGGCGCCCTGTGGAGCGAGCGCGAAGCCGGCACCAACGGCATGGGAACGTGCCTCGCCGAACGCGACTGCATCGCCGTGTGCCAGCACGAGCATTTCTATCCACGCTATACGTCGCTCACCTGCTCCGCCGCGCCGATCTTCGACGACAGCGGCGAAATTGCCGGCGTACTGGATGTGACGAGCCGCTCCAAGCTGCTGCAACAGCATTCGCTGGTGCTGGTCGGCATGTCGCGGCAGATGATCGAAAACCGCCTGCTGGATGCGCGTTACCGGCACGCGAACATGATCCACTTTCATAGCCGCCCGGAATTCGTCGGCACCCTGCACGGCGGCAAACTCGCGGTGGCCGACGACAGCACCGTGCTCGCCGCGAATCGCAGCGCCCTCTTTCAGCTCGGCTTTCGCAGCCTGAGCGAATTGCGCGGACGGCGCATCGAGGAAGCCTTCAACGCGTCGCTCGAAGACATGATCGCGCGCAGCATTCGCGGCTCGTTCCATCCGGTCACGGTGTACAGCACCAACGCGACCAACCGCTTCTTCCTCGTTGCGCAGACGCCGCAAAACAGCGCGGAACGCGGCACCCGTATCGCCGTGAGCGCACCCGCGCCGCGCGCCGCGGTTGCCGAAAAACGACCGGCACCGGCGCGGCTCGACCAGATCGCGCATCTGGAGTTCGGCGATCCACGTATGGCCTCGCAGATCCAGCTTGCCGCACGCGTCGTGCAGCGCAAGATTCCGATCGTGCTCCGCGGACAAACGGGCACCGGCAAGGAAGTGTTCGCGCAGGCCCTGCACAGCATCAGCCCGCATGCGTCCGGTCCGTTCGTGCCGGTGAATTGCGCGTCCCTGCCGGAAAACCTGATCGAGAGCGAACTGTTCGGTTATCGCGCGGGCGCCTTCACCGGCGCGCAGCGCGAAGGACGGCGCGGCAAGATCGTGCAGGCCAACAGCGGCACGCTGTTTCTCGACGAAATCGGCGACATGCCGCTCGCCTTGCAGGCGCGTCTGCTGCGCGTGATCGAGGAACACGAGGTCACGCCGCTCGGCGCGGAAACCACCATCAAGGTCGACTTTCAGCTCATCAGCGCGAGTCACCGCAATCTGCTCGAACTCGTGCATAGCGGACAGTTCCGCGAGGATCTGTACTATCGCCTGAAGGGCGTCGAACTGAATCTGCCGCCGCTCAGCGAACGGGTGGACAAGCTCGCGCTGATTCATCATCTGCTCGAAAACGAAACCAATAACGACCCGCCCGATCTGAGCGCCGAGGCCGAGCACGCGCTGCTCACGTACGCGTGGCCCGGCAATATTCGCCAGTTGCGCCACGTATTGCAGATGGCCGTCGCGCTTTGCGATGGCCAACCTATTCGCTGCGAGCATCTGCCCATCGAAATTACCCAGCGCAGCCCGGAGAGCAGTGCCACCGCCGCCCTGCGTGCAGCGGTGCTCGATCTCGATCCGCATCCCGCGGACGAAGCGGACCTCTCCGCGCTCAATGCGATCCAGTTGAACGAACGCGGCACCGTGCTCACGTTGCTCGACGAACATCGCTGGAACGTCAGCAACGTGGCGAAGGCGCTCGGCATCAGCCGCAATACGCTTTACCGCAAGATGCGCCGGCTGCACATCCGTCTTTCACACGACGGCAGCGCGCTCGACGGCGAGCCTTCCGACGAGATGTCGTCCAACGATTCGCCTAACGAAACATCGCCGCCCATCACGCACGCATGACCCAGGCGCCTGCCCGTCGTCTCGAGGATTTCAAGCCCGATGCGCGCTTTGCGTGGTGCGTGACGGGCTCGGGTCATCTGCTCGACGAGTGCGTCGCGCTCGCGCTCGAGATTCCGCGCGTCGACCTGTTCCTCTCCGCCGCTGCCGAAGAAGTCCTGCCGCTGTACGGTTGGCCGTTGCCGAAGCTGCGCAAACACTTCCGCGTGTTGCGCGACAACAGCGCGAGCGGCGTGCCGGTCGGCATGCTCTATCACGGCATGTATCACACGGTGGTGATTGCGCCGGCCACCAGCAACACGGTGGCGAAATGCGCGTTCGGCATCTCCGATACGCTGCCCACCAATATGTATGCGCAGGCCGGCAAGCAATGCATCCCAGGCATTGTCTTTGCATGCGACACGGAGCCGACCGTGGTCACGCAAAGTCCGAACGAATGGGTCGAACTGCGGCCGCGCGCCATTGAACTCGAGAACGTCGAGCGGCTCGCGCGCTTCGAATACACGACACTGGTGCGCTCGCTGGATGAACTCAAGGCCGCGCTCGGTGAGCGGCTGGCGACGCTGCCCGTGCCATGAGACGGTGGTTCTGCTTGTTTCGATCGTTGCGCTGCCTCGGTTCGTTGTTTTAATGGTGTTCCTTAAGTTCGTCGCGCACGTTGCGCGCGTTGCAGCCGCTGCCTGCGTACTGACATGGACCATATCGTCTTCCTGACTGGCCGGCTCGCCGAAAAGAACCTGATCCGCGTGCTCGAAGGCATGGCGCCCACGCCCTTCAGTTGGGAAATCCGCGAGATCGGCCTGCAGGTGGCGGCATTGATGACCGCCGACATGATTCGCCGCCGCGTGCCCGCGCCGCTCGCGGCACAACGCGTGATCGTGCCGGGCCGCTGCCGTGGCGATCTCGACGCGCTTTCCGAACACTACGGCGCGCGTTTCGAACGCGGTCCGGAAGAGGTGAAGGATCTGCCGCAATTCTTCGGCCGCGAGACGCAGCCCTTCGATCTGTCGCGCTACGAGACCGAGATTTTTGCCGAGATCGTCGACGCGCCGCGCCTCGATCTCGACGGCATCGCGAGGCGTGCGCGCGAGTATGTGGCGCAGGGCGCCGATGTGATCGACATTGGCTGTTTGCCCGAAACACCGTTTCCGCACCTCGAAGATGCGGTGCGCCGGTTGAAGGCCGAAGGCTTTCGCGTGAGTGTCGATTCGATGCGCAGCGAAGAACTGCTGCGTGGCGGCCAGGCGGGTGCCGACTATCTGATGAGCCTGAATCTCGATACGCTGTGGATCGCCGATGAAGTGCCCGCCACGCCGATCCTGGTGGCGCGCGAACCGGGCGACCCCGCCTCGCTCGACGCCGCGATCGACACGCTCGTTGCACGTGGCCGCGCATTTCTCGCCGACCCGATCCTCGATCCGATTCCGTTCGGGCTTGCCGCATCCGTCGCACGCTATGTGCGTCTGCGCGAACGCTATCCGTCCATCGGCATCATGATGGGCGTTGGCAATGTGACCGAGCTGACCGAGGCCGACACCAGCGGCATCAACGCGGTGTTGCTCGGCATGGCCGCGGAGTTGCGCGTGAATGCGGTGCTGACCACCTCGGTCAGTCTGCATGCACGGCGTGCGATTCGCGAAGCCGATGTCGCACGCCGCGTGATGCACGCCGCCCGCGAGGCGCATGTCCTGCCGAAGGGCATCAATGGCGATCTTGCTACGGTGCATGTGAAGCGTCCGTTTCCGTATAGCGCGGCCGAAATCGACGACGTGGCGCGCGGCGTGCGCGACCCGAACTTTCGCGTTCAGGTGAGCGCCGAGGGCATCCACGTCTATAACCGTGACGGTCACCAGGTGGCGGGCGATCCGTTCGCGCTCTACCCGCAACTGCATCTCGAAGCCGATGGCGGCCATGCGTTCTATATGGGCGTGCAACTCGCACGCGCGGAGATTGCGTGGAAGCTCGGCAAGCGCTTCGATCAGGATCAGCCGCTCGATTGGGGTTGCGCGGCTGACCGGCCGGAACAGGATCTGATGGTGTGGTGCGCGCCGGGCGAGACCAAGAAGCGGTGAAAGGCGAACGCGGCATACGTCTTCAGCGCATCAGATCCAGCGCTGCAGTGAGTTCCGTGGCTTCCCCTACCTGTTCAAGCTCGTCGCGCATGGCCCTGATCGCCAGCGCGTAATCCTGCGCACCGAATACCGCGGAGCCCGCCACGAACACGTCCGCACCTGCCTGCGCAATCTGCGCGATGTTCGACGCCTTCACGCCGCCGTCCACTTCGATCTGCAACGGGCGGCCCGTGCGCTCCACCGTTGCGTCGACCCATTCGCGCAAGGTTCGCAGTTTGTCCAGCGTCTCCGGAATGAACGCCTGGCCGCCGAAGCCCGGATTGACCGACATCACGAGTATCACGTCGAGCCGTTCGATGACGTGGTCGAGCACCGAGAGCGGCGTGGCCGGATTGAGCGCGAGTCCCACCCGTGCGCCGCTCTTCTTGATGAGTTCGATGGTGCGATGCACGTGCAACGAGGCCTCGGGATGAAAGCTGATGGTGTTCGCGCCCGCCTCCGCAAAGCTCGTCACCAGCGCATCGACGGGCATGGTCATCAGATGCACGTCGATCGGCACGGACGTGTGCGGCCGGATCGCGGCGCACACGAGCGGGCCGACCGTGAGGTTGGGCACGTAGTGATTGTCCATCACGTCCAGGTGAATCCAGTCCGCGCCCGCCGCGGTGACGTCGCGAATCTCGTCAGCAAGACGAGCGAAATCTGCCGACAGCAGCGAAGGGGCAATCAGGAAGTCGCGCATGGGCGTCTCCTCGTGAACAGGTTGATGGCGTGCCGATGCAGAGCCTAGTGATAACGGTGGGCCATTGCATCGAGCGGCAGCGGTTTGATGCGTGCGGCCTGTCCGGCGCAACCGAAAGCTTCGAAGCGTTCAACGCACAGCGCGCTGGCCGCCGCCGTGGCCGCTTTCAACGCGGCGCGCGGATCGAATTCGGAGCGCGCGCTTGCCAGCGACTTGCGCATCGCGCCGCTCATGGCGAGGCGGATATCGGTGTCGATATTCACCTTGCGCACGCCATGCCTGATGCCGCGTTGTATCTCTTCGACGGGCACGCCGTAGGTGGTGGGAATCTCGCCGCCATATTCGCGGATCACCGCGAGCCACTCCTGCGGCACCGACGACGAACCGTGCATGACGAGATGCGTATTCGGAATACGCGCGTGAATCTCGACGATGCGGTCGATGGCGAGGATATCGCCGGTGGGCTGACGGCTGAATTTATACGCGCCGTGCGAGGTGCCGATCGCAATGGCGAGCGCATCCACGCCGGTTGCCTCGACGAAAATCTGCGCCTCGCGCGGATCGGTGAGCAGGTCGTCGCGCGTGAGCTGTCCTTGCGCGCCGACGCCGTCCTCCTCGCCCGCCGTACCCGTTTCGAGCGACCCGAGGCATCCCAGTTCACCTTCCACGGACACGCCCACGGCGTGCGCCGCATCCACCACGCGACGGCTCACGTCGACGTTGTACTCGTAGGCCGCCGGCGTTTTCTGGTCCGGCAGCAACGAGCCGTCCATCATCACCGACGTAAAGCCCGAACGGATGGCCTGCTGGCACACCGCCGGGCTCGCGCCATGATCCTGATGCAAGACGAGAGGGATATCCGGATGCGCTTCGAGTGCCGCCAGCACGAGGTGACGCAGATACGGCTCGCCCGCATATTTGCGCGCGCCCGCCGAGGCCTGCAGGATCACCGGACTGGCGGTGGCTTCCGCGGCCCGCATGATGGCCTGGATCTGCTCCATGTTGTTGACGTTGAACGCGGGCACGCCGTAGTCGTGCTCGGCCGCGTGATCCAGCAATTGCCGCAAGGCGATGAAGGCCATGACACACTCCTCGAAGTCGAAACGAATCGGGTCATCAGCGCAGCGCTTCAGGCGCGCGCACGCCGGTCGATCAGTTGCAGGATCATCGGCGTGAAAATCAGTTGCATGGCGAGGCCCATCTTGCCGCCTGGCACGACGATCACATTCGGGCGCGACATGAACGAATCGTGCAGCATGGTCAGCAGATACTGGAAGTCGATCCCCTTCGGCCGCGCAAAGCGGATCACCACGAAGCTCTCGTCCGGCTGCGGGATTTCGCGAGCCGTAAACGGGTTCGAGGTATCCACGGTCGGCACGCGCTGGAAGTTCACGTGCGTGCGCGAGAACTGCGGGCAGATGTAGTTCACGTAGTCCGGCATGCGCCGCAGGATCGTATCCACCACCGCCTCATGCGAATAGCCGCGCATGTTCTGGTCGCGATGCAGCTTCTGGATCCATTCGAGGTTGATGATCGGCACGACGCCGATCAACAGATCGGCGTGGCGCGCAATGTCGATGCTGTCCGTCACGGCCGCGCCATGCAGGCCTTCGTAGAACATCAGGTCGGTGTCCGGCGTTACGTCCTCCCACGGCGTGAAGGTGCCGGCATCCTGCTTGTAGAGGCGCGTCTCGCCTTCATCGTGCACGTAGTGACGCAACCGGCCAGTGCCGTTTTCCGCGTAACGCGCAAACAGCGTTTCGAGTTCTTCCAGCAAGTTGGCTTGCGGACCGAAATGGCTGAAGTTGGTGATGCCGTCGCGCTCATGCTGTTTCATCGCCTCGCGCATGCCGTTGCGGTCGTAGCGGTGAAAGGCGTCGCCCTCCACGATCTGCGCCTTGATTTTTTCGCGCCGGAAAATATGGGTAAAACTCTTCATCACGGTCGTGGTGCCGGCGCCGCTCGAACCGGTCACCGCGATGATCGGGTGTTTGACTGACATGCGCTTGTCTCCGGATAAGATGTTCTGATCGGGCCATGACGCTGAAAGGTCATTGCGCTGCCAAGGCGCGCGGGCCGCTCAAGCCGTGAATCCAGGCAGAAACAGCGAACGCCGGCTAAACAGTGGCGACGTAAACGGCTGATCTTCGCCGCGGTCGTATTCGCCGTGATAGCGGCCAATGCGCTCCACCTCGTGCCTCGAACCGAGAATGACCGGCACCCGTCCGTGCAGCGAGCGAGGCATCACATCGAGAATGCGTTCGCGCCCGGTAATCGAAAGACCGCCCGCCTGTTCCACCAGAAAACTCATCGGATTGGCTTCGTATAGCAACCGCAACCGCCCTTCCATAGCCGGCGTCTTCGAGTCGCGCGGATACATGAAGACGCCGCCGCGCATCAGGATGCGATGTACTTCGGCCACCATCGAAGCGATCCAGCGCATGTTGAAATCATCGGCGCGGCAACCGCTGCGTCCGTCCTTGCATTCCTGCACATAGCGGCGCACCGGCGGTTCCCAGAAGCGTTCGTTCGATGCGTTGATCGCGAACTCGACGGTGTCCTCCGGAATGCGGATATTCGAATGCGTGAGCACGAAGTTGCCGATCTCACGATCCAGCGTGAAGCCATGCGTGCCGGTGCCGACGGAGAGCACCAGCATCGTCGACGGTCCATACACCGCGTAGCCGGCCGCGACCTGTTCACGGCCGGGCCGCAGAAACGCGGATTCACCAACCGCTTCATGCGCCTCGTCCGGATTGGCGTGGCTGCTGCCTTCCACGTTGCGCAGCACCGAAAAGATCGAGCCCACTACGCCGTTGATGTCGATATTCGACGACCCGTCCAGCGGATCGAAGGCCAGCAGATAGTCGCCGCGCGGGAAGCCCTGCGGAATCGCATACACGTGCTCCATTTCCTCGGACACCATCGCGGCAAGCAGGCCGTCCCATTCGCATTGCTGCACGAAAATCTCGTTGCTCGCGACATCGAACTTCTTCTGTTGCTCACCGTGTACGTTGATGCTTTGCGCGTTGCCGTAATGGCCGCCCAGCGCACCCTTGGTGAGCATCGAGGAGATTGCCTTGATAGCCGCTGCCACGTCGATCAGAAGCGCCGACAGGCCGGCGTTTTGTACCGTTCCCGCGGAACCAGGCTGGCGGTCGAGCGTGTCGATCAGAAACTTCGAGAGGGTCGTACGTCCGTCTTGCATGGCGATCTCCTGAGGGATTGGGATTCGTTCAGCCTGGTGGCGCCAGCACGGCACGCCTTGCGTGAGGGGACGTGGGCCCGCCGTCCGCGGTGGCGAGCGCTTCGGTGAACACGCGGCTCGCGCGCACATCGGCGGCGTCGATCAGCGTGAGCGCCGCGCCGTCGATGGGGGCGCCGCCCTGCATCGCCGTGGCAAACAGGCGATTGGCCTGGCGCAGCCGCGAGCGGTCGAGCGCGTTGCGCACCGAGCGGGCGTTGGCAAAATTCGGCTGGCGCGTGCGCAGCGCCAGATACTCCGCGAAGGCGCGCCGCGAGTCGGCATCGAAACGGTAATGCATCGTGGCGAGCATGCGCTCGGCAATGTCGAGCAGTTCCGCGCCGTCGTAATCGGGAAACGTGATGTGATGCGCGATTCGCGAACGAAACCCCGGATTGCTCTCGAAGAACACCTCCATGCGCGCCGCGTAGCCCGCCAGAATCACCACCAGATCGTCGCGCTGGTTCTCCATGGTTTGCAGCAGGATTTCAATGGACTCCTGACCATAATCGCGCTCGTTCTCCGGGCGGTACAGGTAGTAGGCTTCGTCGATGAAGAGCACGCCGCCCATCGCACGTTTCAACACCTCGCGCGTTTTCGGCGCGGTGTGGCCAATGTACTGGCCCACCAGATCGTCACGCGTCACCGAAACCAGGTGATTGCGGCGTATATAGCCAAGCCGGTGCAATACTTCGGCCATGCGTAACGCCACGGTGGTCTTGCCGGTGCCGGGATTGCCGGAGAAGCACATATGCAGGGTCGGCGCGCCGCCGGCGAAGCCGAGCGAAGCGCGGGCGCGCTCCACCAGCAGATGCGCCGCCACTTCGCGAATCCGCGTTTTGACCGGCGCGAGCCCGACCAGATCGCGGTCGAGTTCGGCGAGCACCTCGCCAATGCCGGAGTCGCGATAGAGCGCCGCCAGATCCACCTGCGGCGCAGGCGCGGCTTGCCCGTGCGCAGTTAGCGGCGGCGTATCAGCCGGTGGTGCATTCACGTCCATGACGACAGCTTCGCTCATGACCTCTTCCTCTCTCGCGCAGCGTTGCATCGAACTGCGAACTTCCAGCACGCCAAACGACGTGCCGCCGCTCAACGCGCGGGCGTATAGCGCTCGCCGGATGGCCGATCACCCGCGTAACTCGCGAGGCCGTAGCGCTGCACCCGTCCTGGGCCGTCCTGACGTGAGAGGCGAAAGCCCGGCTCCACGTCCGGACGATTGACGATGAACGACAGGCGCATCGTCTCGAAGCCGCGCACCGAGTCGAACGCGTTGACCTTGATGTAGTGCTGCGGCCACGTTGCGCGACACGCTTTCACTTCCTGCAACACGCCGGCCGCGTCGTGCAGATCGAACATCGGCAGACCCCACATCTCCCAATACGTGTTGCGTGGATGCGGGTCGTCGGTGTATTCGACCGAGCAGGCCCAGCCCTGGCGCAACGCATAGTCGATCTGCAGGCTGATCTCCTCGTCGGTCAATTCCGGCAAGAAGGAAAACGTCCCTTGAGTAATACGCATGACGTACCTCGTCGATAAATGCTGTGACCGAAACCCGCACAGGAAACAGCGAGAAAACCGGCACAACGAAATTCCGCGCAGTGCGACCGCACTGCCGCTCTTCCTGCCTTGAACGTCCTCAGAAGCCGCCCGCCCCTCACACCGCGGTGGGCGTTGCAGCGAAATCCGGCGTGTCGGTGGACGCGTAATTGAAGGTCACGTCCCGCCATGTATCGAGTGCCTGCTTGAGCGGAGTACACCAGCGCGCGGCGGCTTCGAGCACGTCCGGTCCCTCGTGCACGAGATCGCGGCCCTCATTGCGCGCTTTCACCATTGCTTCGAGTGCCACGCGATTGGCCACCGCGCCCGCCTGAATCCCCGCCGGATGGCCGATGGTGCCGCCGCCGAACTGCAGGATCGCGTCGTCGCCGAACAGGTCCAGCAGTTGATGCATCTGTCCCGCGTGGATGCCGCCCGAAGCCACCGGCATCACCTTGCGCAAACCCGCCCACGGTTGGTCGAAGAAAATGCCGCGTGACAGATCGACCTCGTTGCGCGCTTCGCGGCACACGTTGTAATAGCCCTGCACGGAGAGCGGATCGCCTTCGAGCTTGCCCACCGCCGTACCCGCATGCGCATGATCGACACCCGCCATGCGCAGCCACTTCGCGATCACGCGAAACGAAATGCCATGATTGCGTTGCCGCGTGTACGTGCCGTGCCCCGCGCGATGCAGATGCAGGATCATGTCGTTGCGGCGCGCCCAGCGTCCCATCGACTGGATCGCGGTCCAGCCGATCACCAGATCGATCATCACGATGCACGAACCCAGTTGCTTCGCGAATTCGGCGCGTTCATACATTTCCTCCATCGTGCCTGCCGTGACGTTCATGTAATGGCCCTTCACCTCGCCGGTCTCGGCCTGCGCGCGGCTCACCGCTTCCATCGCAAACAGAAAGCGGTCGCGCCAGTGCATGAACGCCTGCGAATTGATGTTCTCGTCGTCCTTCAGAAAATCGAGGCCGCCGCGCAAGCCCTCATACACCACGCGGCCATAGTTCTTGCCCGACAGGCCGAGTTTCGGCTTGACAGTGGCGCCGAGCAGCGGCCGTCCATATTTATCGAGGCGTTCGCGCTCGACCACGATGCCGGTGGGCGGCCCCTGGAAAGTCTTCAGATAAGCAACAGGTATGCGCATGTCTTCGAGACGCAGCGCCTTGACCGGTTTGAAGCCGAACACATTGCCGATGATCGACGCCGTGAGGTTCGCCACCGAACCCTCTTCGAACAGATCGAGTTCATAGGCGATGTAGGCGAAGTACTGCGGCTCGCTCGCGGACGGCACCGGCTCGACGCGGTACGCCTTGGCGCGGTACATGTCGCATGCGGTCAGGCGGTCGGTCCACACCACAGTCCAGGTGGCCGTGGACGATTCGCCCGCCACGGCCGCCGCTGCTTCTTCCGGCTCGACGCCCGGTTGTGGCGTGATGCGAAAGAGCGCGATGATGTCAGTGTCTTTCGGTGTGTAATCCGGCTGCCAGTAGCCCATCTCGCGATACTTCATGACGCCCGCGGCGTATCGTTCACGCGGGTTCGCCGCATCGCGCGGCTTGTGTATGGCGTCGATCACCGGTTGACTGAAATCGTTCATGACGTATCCTCGAATGTGAACGGGCGCGCTGAACAACGAAGCGCTTGGTTGCACTGTAGGCATGAACGCAGCCATTGAAAATTCACGATTTTATTTGGCAGACTTAATCGATCCTTTATCAATCCCTTCGCAGTCAAGAGAACGGCAAGCGGATGCGTACACTGGTAAACCACGAATCACGAAACGTGAAGCGAATTTTCCACACAGACACTTTCGTTCAGTGGAGAATGGGTTGTAGGGCAATCGTGAGCGACGTGTGACAGATAGCCGGAACCCGGCAGATACGCTTGACACACTTTGCTGCATTCCCGGAACACTGCCCGGCGCGGCTCATCGCGTCGCGCGAACCGTCTGCGCCAGCGCAATTCGGCAAACGCTGTATTGCGGCGCGGCAATACGCAACCCACGCTGCGGCATGCAAATCCCGGCATGGAGCTTGCATAGATTCTTTCGCCAATGAAGTCCGGCACCACGCTGGGCCGACGGCGCAACGCTGTACTGACACAGGAGGAAGCACCTATGCAGTGGACCACTCCGAGCTACACCGATATGCGTTTTGGTTTTGAAATCACGATGTATATCGCTACGCGTTAAGCCCGCGCGGGCCGCGCCACGCGGCCCTTCTGCGGATTCCTGTATTAATCGCTAGTTGAACGGCCGGCCTTTCGGCGCTGCCAGGACACGCGTTCCCATCCATGATTCACGAAACGATCGTCACCACGGCAGCGTGCGATGGCCGTCCTCATATCGCGCCGATGGGAGCCCGCTACGAAGAGGATTGCGTCATCCTCTCGCCTTTTCGTCCGTCCGTGACGCTCGACAATATCCTCGCATCGCATTGCGCGGTGCTGAACTTCACCACCGACGTGCGCGTCTTCGCCGGTTGCGTCACGCATTGCGCCAGTGAGTGGCCGACCCTTGCGGCGAGCCGCGTCGCGGGCGTGCGGCTCGCTGCGTCGCTCGCGCACGCCGAGTATGAACTCGTCGACGTGCGCGACGACAAGGAGCGCCCGGTGCTGCGCCTGCAATGCGTGCACCGCGAAACCCATGCGCCATTCGCGGGTTTCAATCGTGCTCAGGCCGCCGTGGTGGAAGGCGCGATTCTGGTGAGCCGTCTTTTCATGCTGCCGCCGGAAAAGGTAGACCGCGAAATGGCCTACCTGCAGATCGCCATCGACAAAACCGCCGGCGAAGCCGAACGCATCGCCTGGGGGTGGCTCACCGCCGCCATTGCGCGGTATCGCGAGGGCCTCGGTTCTGCCGGCGGCTCGAGCGCCGAACTCGTTTCGCACTAGTCTGTCCTCTCTGTAGTCTGTCCCGTCTTTTCGGAGAATCTCCATGACCGCATTGCTCGCGAGCGTCCGCTCGGACGACGAGGCATTCGACGCCGCCCAGGCCGGCGCCGAACTGATCGACCTGAAGGAGCCAAACGAAGGCGCGCTCGGCGCCCTCTCCATTAGCGACATGACACGGATTGCCCGGCAGTTGCGCGCACGTTATCCGGTCAAGCCGATCAGCGCGACGATTGGCGACGTCGCGGCGGACGCGCACGATGAGATCGCCGCACGCGTCATCGAAGTGAGCGATGCCGGGGTGGACTACGTGAAGGTGGGGGTCATGCCCGGCCCTTCGGCGCGGCGCTGCCTCGAACAACTGGCCAATCTGCCGGCGGCGGTCGTGCCGGTGCTGCTGTGCGACGGTGGGATGGATGGCGAACTAGTGGCCTATGCGGCCACGCTCGGCTTCGTGGGCATCATGTTCGACACCGCCGGCAAGGACGGCAGCAATCTGTTCGATCACGTGGATAGCGGCACGCTCGCGCAATGGCTGCGGCTCACGCGGGCGCGGGGCGGCATGAGCGGCATCGCAGGGTCACTCGGCTGGGCACAGTTCGAGCAGATCCGCGCGCTCGCCCCGGACGTGGCGGGTTTTCGCACTGCCCTGTGCGTGGATGGACGTCGCTCGCGGCTCGATCCGCAGCGCGTCACGCAATGGGCCGCTGCGCTGCATGGTCCAGCGCGTTCTTTGGGCAGCGTGGCCGGCGCGGCAGATGCAGCCGGCGCGGGAGCGGCGCGTATTTGAAGCCTCGCGGTAAAGCAGAAGCAACGCCGCTACGTGACCGGCATATTCAATAGCCGGTCACGCATCGACGCGACATTGTCCTTGTTGAACAGCTCGACCACGTAGTTGGCTTCACTCACGTAGTCGACGAAACGGCGATCGACCACGCCCGCTGCTGCCAGGGTTTCGAGCCGCTCGTTCTCGGGAATCGGGCAGGACTTCACCACGATCAGGCGCTCGGCGTTGAGCATGGTGGAAAGCCACGCGGCAAGGCTGTCCGAGGTGGTGTCCCAGTTGCTCATCGCATCCGGCGTGTCGCGCATCAGCGCAGTGGGCACCCAGACTGCGATGTGACCGTCACGCAGCGCGCGGCGGATTTTCGCCTCACTCGACGCCAGCACGAGTTCAGGCACGATGCCCTGCATGAGAATCGCGTACTGCGTCATGGCGAGCAGACACATGTTGTGCGCGGCGAGGTCGTCGAAGCGCCACTCGCTCTGGTATTGGCGCACCTTGTCCGCAAAATCGCCGCCACCGGGCACGATGACGATGCGTCCGCCGCCCACTTCGCACAACTCGGTGAGCCATTGCCGCAACATCGGCTCGTGACTCAGGCTGCCCCCGATCTTGACCACCCACATGATCGTTGTCCTCATGTCCGCTCGTTGCAGTGCGCGTTCCGCACACGCCTTGACGCCTGGTAGCGCGGCCTCGAATCTGGCGCCTCAAGCTGCCCGTGCTGCTGCACTTGCTCCCGCGCTGCGTACCTCGCCATGACCAGCCGCAGCAAGCAACGCAACCGCGACACTCGGCGCACATGTCGCAGCCCAATCCTGCTGACTTGCGGGCACGCCGGCCAGCACGCCGAAATCAATGTACTCGCACGCCTCCACATTCTCCGCATTCTGTCCCAATGCGCCCGCCAATGCCGCCACGAGGAAGCGCCCACAGCCCGCGCCGACCAGCGGCGCACCGGCAAGCTCAGGATGCGCCGCCACGACGCGTGCGAGATTCACGCCAATCTCGTGCAACTGCAAGGCGCGCCAACGTTGCGCAAACGCGCGCCACGCTTGAGCGCTCGCCTCGTGCGCATCGCGGCCAATCATGCGCGCGATCCGCGTGCGGCTTGCCGCTTCCGTCTTCGGTCCTTGATCGGCGCTCGGATGCGCGTCGTAGTGCGGGGCGAGTTCGCCTGTGAGGCGGTAGACGTCCGCCGTGGTGGCAAACCACTCGTTCATCACGTTGACCGCCGTGCCCGCGAATTCGATGCGCTGCGCGAGGCCGCACAGCGGCGTGCGGACCACACCCTGATAGACGAGTTCGCCCGTGGCGAGCCGTCCTGCGTCCGTGCTGGCGCGTGCGGCGACGCTGCCCGCCGAGACCGGAATGATGTCCGTGGTGGTGCTGCCGATGTCGATCAGCAACGCATGCGGCACGCGGGTCGCGACCCAGCGTGCGGTGGCCAGCCAGTTGGCCGAGGCGACGCTGCGCCAGGCCGCTGCGCAATCCTGCGCGGCGAGCCAGCCGGCGTCGCCTGCATAGAATCGCAAGCGTGCGCCGAGCCGCCGCGCCAACGCGGCTGCAATGGCTTCTACGCCATGCGCGCGGTCTTCGAACAGGTCGACCATCTCGCCGGTCATCGTCACCGCGTGTTGTGCGGCGTCACTGTCTGCGTCCGGCCAGCGCGCGAATACTGAGTCGATGGTGCGCTCCAGATGATCGAGTCCCTGCCATAGCGGACACGCCCATTGGGCGACCTCGACGATAGCGCCGCTCGCATCGGTCCTCGACACCTTCACGTGCGCACCGCCGACATCCCAGCCGAACACCGCTACACCCTGGCGTATTGCATCGCCCACGTGAGCGGCCATGTCGACGCCAGGGTTCCTGGCCGGACTCTGCGCGGCGCGGATCGCATCGCTCACGGTTGCACCCCGCACGCCGATTGCTCAGGTTCCGCCGGCTCCACCGCTCCTGACACTTGCGTCGATCCCGCGCCCGCCTTGCGCGCCGCCTTGCCGCATCGGTCGAGGCGCACACCGTGCGCCGCCAGCAGCGTGCGCGCGAGATCACCGCCGAGCGTCGTGGACAGCCCCGCATACGCCACCGTCAAACGTGGATTGACCTCGATCACCACCGGGCCACGCGTGGGATGCCACACCACGTCGATGCCCACGAAGCCGCGCAGTCCCGGCAATGCCTGCGCCACGCGCGCCGCGAGATCGGCGAGTCGCGCGCCCTCGTCGCCGGCCAGCTCGATCTGGTTCACCGTCACGCCGTCGAATTCGACGATGCGCGGTTGCCCCGCCGCCGCGCCTTCGCTCAAACTGATCTGCTGCCGGTTGATGCTGACGAGTTCGACGCCCTCGCTGCGGCAGATCAGTGAAAGGCTGAGCGGCTCGCCTTCCACCCACGCCTGTAGCACGGGTTTGCGTCCAGCGGCCGCGCGTGCGTCATATTCGATGCAGGCGTCGGCGAAGCGGTCGAACACGAAGGTATCGAGACCGCCCGCGCCGTCATCCGGTTTGACGACCCAGCGGCCGTCCTGCTGTGCGTCGTTTTCGCCCGGTTCGACAGCGGGGGTGGTGGAAATACCGTGTGCCGCGAGGCATGCGGCGGTCGCGCTCTTGCTGGACGTCACACGAATGGATTCCTTCGAACAGCCAAGCCAGCGCGCCGCGCCCACCGCATCGTAGAGTTGCAGCAGCAGCCCGTCGCACTCCGGCGCGATGATCCAGGCGTGATCGTGTTCACGCGCCGCGCGCGCGACGAAGGCCGTCATGGATTCCCCTTGCCGCGCCCTACAATGAGCCAGCGTGGGGTCGACGCTCTCGAAGCGCGAACTGGCGAAGCTCACGTCCACGCCGTCGAGTTCGCGCAGGTCGTTCACCAGCGCGTCGCGCATCAGCCGGCCTTCGACGATCAGGGCGCTCAGGTCGGCGAGGCTTCCGGCATCCGCATGGTCTGGGTCAATGCCGCCGCCGGTGAGATACTCGAACACAAAGATCTTGGTCAAAGGAACGCGCCCCCATGCAGGTGATACCGGTTCTCGATCTGCTCGACGGCCACGTGGTCCGCGCGGTGCGCGGCGAGCGGACCGCCTATCAACCCGTCCGCTCATCGCTCGCCGCCGGCAGCGAGCCGCTTCAAATCGCCCGCGCGCTGCTCGCTGCCAGCGGCGCCCAGACGCTCTATATCGCCGATCTCGGCGCGATCCTCCAGCAAGGCGCCCATGTCGAGACGCTCGCTGCCCTGCGTGCCGCGCTACCCGGCACTGAAATCTGGCTCGATGCCGGCTACGCCGACTACGCGACGATGCAGGCGCTGTTCGCGCGCATCGACGCGGCCGGTGAACACATCCAGCGCTCCGATGACATTCGACCTGCCACGCTCACACCCGTGTTCGGCAGCGAGTCGTTGCACGAGCTCGATGCGCTACGCACTGCCGAATCTGCCGGGCTCGCTCCGATCCTCTCGCTCGATCACCGCGCCGGCCGCCTGCTCACCGCGAACTCATCCACGCGTTTCACCACGCTCGAAGACACCCGCGCATGGTGGCCGCGCAGGGTGATCGCGATGACGCTCGATCAGGTGGGCAGCTACGACGGCCCTGACCTCGCCACCCTGCAACGCATCCAGCATCTCGCCCCGCCGCATACTGCCGTGATCGGCGCGGGCGGCATCCGCAATCAGGACGACATGACGAGCGCGGCGCACAGCGGCGCAACGGCCTGGCTGGTGGCGTCCGCGCTGCATGATCGCCAGATCGGCATGGCTGACGCCGCGGCCCTCCGGGGGAGCTGATACAAATTCCATGCCAATCGCCGCAGAGGGCGTAACGAGAATGAAGTGACAGGCAAGCGTCGCGCTTGGTGACACTCTGCTCCAGAACGATACACAACCTGTACAGCGCCGCGCGTCGCGGAGGTCCGTTGCGTGGCGGAGAAACGCGCGGCCAGATCACGCGCGCCTTTGTCGATCTTCTCGAGCGCAAGGCTGCATGCGAGTCTTGCGATACGTTGCGCGCCGCACTGGCGCGACTTGATCAATGGCGGCATGGGTCGGAGTCGCGAGGAGTCGCAAGGCGTCGATCGGCATGGAGCTTGCTAAAAGCACGGCCATGCACCTTTCGCCGACCGACGCATCGCCCACCCACCCACCCATCGCGGCCACGCCTCCTGCGTCGTCGATCACGCACGACTGGACCTGTCCGTTCTGCCCGCTGCTGTGCGACGACCTCGTGATCGAGGCGCACGGCGACGGCTCGCTCGCGGTGCCCGACACCGCGTGTCCACGGCTCGCGCAAGCACTCGCGTGCTTCACGGGCGTGGATGAAAAATGTCCGGCCAGCGTCGACGGCCACGAGACGGATCTCGACACGGCGCTCGCCAGCGCCGCTTCGTTGCTGGCCGACGCGCGCCGTCCCTTGTTCGGCGGCCTCAGCACGAATGTGGCCGGCGCCCGCGCGCTCTACGAACTGGCCGCGGGCTGCGGCGCCATCCTCGATCATCTGCACGGCGACGCGCTGAGTGCCGGCACGCTTGCCTTGCAGGATCGCGGCGCATTCTTCACCACGCTTTCCGAAGTGCGCACGCGCGCCGACCTGCTGGTGTTTTTCGGTTGCCAGCCGTCGCAACGTTACCCGCGTTTCTTCACGCGCATGCTGGACGGCACGCAGCACGAGCGCCAACTCGTGTTCGTCGGGTGCGCGCCGGACCCGGCCGCGAGCGGCTTTGCGCAAGCGCACTGCGAAGCGATTCTTCCGGACACCGATCCGTTCGACACGCTCGCGCTATGGTCCGCGCTGTGCGAAGGACGCGCGCCAGACGCGCTGCCCCACGATCACACCGGCGCAGCCGACGCTCTCGCCGGCCTGCAGGCACGCATTGCCGCCGCGCGCTATACCGTGGTGGTCTACGAGCCCGCGGCGTTGCCCGCTCCGCATGCGGCCCTGCTGATCGAGGCGCTGCATCGCATCGTCAAGAGCGCGAATCGCGAGGTGCGTGCCGCCTGTCTGGCACTCGGCGGCGACGATGGCGCGCTGACCGTCAACCAGACCGTCACGTGGCTCGCGGGTCTGCCGCTGCGCACGCGTGTTTCGATGCCCGCGCGCAACGCTGGCGGTGAGGCGCTCGACTACGATCCGTACCGTTATCGCACCGCGCGGCTGCTGGCCAACGGCGAAGTGGACGCGCTGCTGTGGGTTGCGAGCTTTGCGCCACCGGCCTGGCCGCAGGCGCTGGATCAAACCCTGCCGGCGATCGTGCTCGGGCATCCCGCGCTGGCCGCGACGGCAAAGGCGCGTGGCCCCCATACCGTGTTCATACCGGTGGCCACGCCCGGGATCGACAGCAGTGGTCATCTGTTTCGCGTCGACACGTCAGTCGTGTTGCCGCTCGCCGCAGCGCGCGGCGCCGCGCTGCCTTCGGTGGCCGAGATCGCCACGCGGCTCGCCGCACAGGGCCAGCCATGAGTCTCATCAGACTCAAGGGCGGCACGCTCTTCGATCCGGCCAACGGCGTGAATGGCGAGCGGCGCGATCTGGCCTTCCGCGACGGCCGCATCGTCGACGAACCCGCCAGCACGCCCGCCGAGCACGAGTACGACGCCACCGGCATGATCGTGATGGCAGGCGGCATCGATCTGCACTCGCATATTGGCGGCGGCAAGACCAATCTGTCGCGCCTGCTGCTGCCCGAGGATCATCGCGACGATTCCGCGCGCAACCCTGCGTACGAGGCAGTGCAGGATTCAAACGGCCGCTACCTGCGCCTGCCCTCGTGCGGCGTCTGCACGCCAGGCACGCTCGCCACCGGCTACCGCTACGCCGAAATGGGCTACACAGCCGCGTTCGAACCGGCCATGATGCCGTCCAACGCGCGCCACACGCACCTCGAAATGGGCGACACGCCGATCATCGATCACGGCGCCTACGTGATGCTCGGCAACGACGAGCTGTTCCTGCAGATGCTCGCCGCCCGCGACGATTTCGAGCGGCTGCGCGATTACATCGGCTGGACCATTCACGCCAGCAAGGCGCTCGGCGTGAAAGTCGTCAATCCGGGCGGCATCTCGGCCTTCAAGTTCAACCAGCGCTCGCTGAATGTCGACGAGCCGCATGTGCACTACGGCATCACGCCACGCGAGGTGCTGCACACGCTGTCGCGCGCCTTGACGGAGCTGCGTGTACCGCATCCGCTGCATGTGCATGCGAGCAATCTCGGCGTGCCCGGCAACCTCGATTCGACCATTGCGACGATGGATGCCGCCGACGGCCTGCCCATCCATCTCACGCATATCCAGTTTCATAGCTACGGCACCGAGGGTCCGCAGAAATTCTCGTCGGGCGCCCGGCAGATCGCCGAAGCGGTGAATGCACGGCCCAACGTGTCGATCGACGTCGGCCAGATCATCTTCGGCCAGACTGTCACGGCTTCCGGCGACACCATGATGCAGTTCCGCAACGCGCCACTCGCGCGGCCGCACAAATGGGTGCTGGGCGACATTGAATGCGACGCGGGCTGCGGCGTGGTGCCGTTCCGCTATCGCGAGCAGAGCTATGTGAATGCGCTGCAATGGATCATCGGGCTCGAAATCTTCCTGCTGGTGGAGGACCCGTGGCGCGTCGCGATGACGACCGATCATCCGAACGGCGGCCCGTTCACGAGCTATCCGCATCTGATCCGTCTCTTGATGGACAAGTCGTTTCGCGACGAGCAGCTTGCGAAGCTCAACGCCGACGCCCAGGTGGCCAGCACCCTGTCGCAGTTGCAACGCGAATTCACGCTGTACGAGATCGCCATCATCACGCGGGCGGGACCGGCGCGTCTGCTGGGCCTGCGCGATCGCGGCCATCTCGGCGTGGGCGCGGCGGCGGACATCGCCGTGTACCGCGACGAGCCGGACCGCGAACGCATGTTCACTTCGCCCGCGTACGTGTTCAAGGACGGTACGCTAGTGGCGCGCGACGGCACCCTCGTCGCCACGCCCACGGGTGGCATCCATTACGTTGCGCCGGAATTCGACCGCGGCATCGAGAAGACGGTGCGCGCCTATAGCGACAGCAACCTCGCCACCCGCTTCACGCACGCCGCCATCAGCGACGACGAGATTTGCCAGTGCTGTCGCGGCGGGAAGTTGTTGTCGGTGGAATGTCTGACGAGCAGTCTGGCAAGCGGATAGTTTGGAAGTCCAGAATAACCAGGTAAAACGGAAACGCCGGGAAAACCCGCACAAGCCTGCCGAAAACCCGAGGTTCCGCACGAGGTAAAACCGCATACGATGAGTGACACGGCGACCCTGACGATCAACGGCACCACGATCGACGCCACCTTCGCGGAAGCGTTTCCGATGAAGGCGACCCGGCTCGTCATCACCGCCCACACGCCAGCCTGGGCGATGCACGCCGCCACTTCGCTCACCGGTTTTGCGACCTCGGTGATCGGCTGCGGCTGCGAAGCCGGCATCGAAGCCACGCTGAGCGCGGACGCTACGCCCGATGGCCGGCCCGGCGTCGCGGTGCTGCTGTTCGCGGTGTCGTCGAAAGAACTGGCGAAGCAGATCGAGCGGCGCGTCGGGCAATGCGTGCTCACCTGTCCGACCACGGCCGTGTACGGCGGCATCTTCGCCGAGACGAGCCGCGCTCCGCTCTCGGATCGCGCGCCGCTCGGCGCCGCGCTGCGTTTTTTCGGCGACGGCTGGCAGATTTCGAAAATGCTCGGCACGACGCGTTACTGGCGCGTGCCGGTGATGGACGGCGAATTCGTCTGCGAAGAGAGCGCGCTCACCGTCAAGGCCGTGGGCGGCGGCAACCTGATTCTGCTGGCGCGCCATATCGATGCCGCGCTCGCCGCCGCCGAAGCCGCCGTGGCGGCGATGCGGCGTCTGCCGAACGTGATCATGCCGTTTCCGGGCGGCGTCGTGCGCTCGGGATCGAAGGTCGGCTCGAAGTACAAAGGCGCGAGCGCATCCACCAACGACGCGTTCTGCCCCACCCTCACGGGCCTCTCCGCGCGCAGCGAGCTGAGCGCGGAAGTGGGCAGCGTGCTCGAAATCGTGATTGACGGGCTCACGGATGCGGACGTCAGCGCGGCGATGACCGCCGGCATGGCGGCCGCCACGGGCATCGGTCGCGCGGCGGGCCTGCTGCGGATTTCAGCGGGCAATTACGGCGGCAAACTGGGCCCGTACCACTTTCATCTGCGCGAGCTCGCAGCGGGGCTCGCGGCGGACCTCGACGGGAGCCACGCATGAGCGTTCGCATCACGCTGCGGGTCAGGACGGCGCCGGGCTTTCGCGTCGACGCCTCCGCCTTGCTGCCAGTGCCCCTGGCAGCCATGACGGTGGCGCAGATCGAGGGTATCGTGCTGTCAGCAGGTCACGACTCGTGCAAGGTGGGCGACGTATTCGACGTCACGCGCAGCGACAGTCCCACTGCAGACGAAACGCCCGACGCGGGTGCAACGCTGGTCATCGAAAACGCGGCAGCGTGGCTGGATCGCGTCGGCGCGCGCATGACGGAAGGCCACCTCATGGTGCAAGGAGCGGCAGGCGACTACAGCGGTTTCCAGATGACCGGCGGCGTATTGCAGATCGAGGGCGATGCGGGTCACTTCACGGGCTGCGAAATGCGCGGCGGCCGCCTGACGGTGACCGGTCATAACGGCGACTTTGCCGCCGGGGCGCTCGCGGGCGACATGGAGGGCATGACGGGCGGCACGCTCATCATTCACGGCAACACCGGGGCGCGACTCGCGGATCGCATGCACCGCGGCCTCGTGCTGGTGGGCGGCAATGCGGGCGATTTTGCTGCGGCGCGTCTGGTGGCGGGCACCATTGGGATTGCGGGCGAAGTGGGCGCGCATTATGCATACGGTATGCGGCGCGGCACGCTGCTTCTGGCGCGGCGCCCCACGCACGTGCCGACCACCTTCACCGAAGGTGGACGCGGCTTCGACGTGTTCTGGGCGCTGCTCGTGCGCAGTCTTGCCGAGGAAATAGCGCCGTTTTCGCACTGGCGCGATGCAGCCTTACCAACGCGCTACGCGGGCGATCTCGCGGTGGATGGCCGCGGCGAAATACTGGTCATGAACTAGCCGCCGTATCCCGCAACGCCGTGACACAGGCAGTCCCGCGATTACGCAAGATTCAAAGAAACATCGGATAACGAAGGAGACAGGCATGACGTTGGCGCATTCCCCGCCCGCATCACCCACATCACCCACCGGCGCACCGGTGGCGCGTTATGCGGGCACGATGATCCTGCTGCACTGGCTGATTGCGCTCGGCATCATCGGCCTGCTCGCGCTCGGGCTGTATATGGTCGGCTTGCCCAAAGGTTTGCCGCTCAAGGGGACGCTGCTCAACCTTCACAAGTCGGTGGGACTGACGGTTTTCCTGCTGGTGCTTCTTCGCATCATGGCGCGTGTGGCCCTCCACCGGCCGCCCTTGCCGCCGATGCGACCGTGGCAACGCGCCGCCGCGCGCATCACGCAGGGCCTTTTATACGTAGCAATGGTCGCGATGCCGCTGTGCGGCTATCTCGGTTCGTCGTTCAACCGCTTTGGCACGCGCTTCTGGGGTTTGCCGCTGCCGCAATGGGGCTGGGACGACGCCGGCCTGCGCACGCTGTTCTTCGGTTTGCATCAGGCCATCGGCTACGCGCTCATCGTGCTGATTGCGCTGCACGTGGCCGGCGCCATCAAGCATCAGTGGATCGATCGCGACAATCTGCTCGCGAGGATGCTGCCATGACGCGGGACGCCTCGATGACGCACGGCACGCTGCGCACGCGCGATGGACATCGCGTGGCGTATGCAGTTGCGGGTGCGGTGGATGGCGTGCCGGTGGTCGTGCTGCATGGCGGACCCGGCAGCGGCAGTCAACCGGGCGTGCTGCGGCTGTTCGACCTCACGCGCTTCCGGATCGTGATGATCGACCAGCGCGGCACGGGTGCCTCGACGCCGCACGGCAGCGTGCGCCGTAACCGCACGGATCGCCTTGTTGAGGATATCGAAGCGATCCGCACGCGGCTTGGCTTCGAGCATTGGGGCGTGCTGGGCGGCTCATGGGGCGCCGCGCTCGCGCTCGCCTATGCGGGCACGCATCCACAAGCCGTGACGGGCGTCGTGCTGCGCGGCCTGTTTCTCACCTCGACGCGCGAGGTGCGCGGCCTGTTCGTCACTTCGCGCAAGCGCGCGCTAGGCGCATGGTCGCGGTTGTATGACGCGGCGCACAGCGATCGCCCTGATGCGTTGCTCGCCTGCTGCCATGCGCTTTTGCAACCGCGCGGCCACGCCGACGCAACGCGCCAACATAAACTTGCGCGCGCGTGGCGCAGCTATGAAAACGCCGTGCTCGCGAGTGCTTCCTCTCACCGCTCGCGACCGTCTTTAACGAACAACACAGGCTCACGTCGAAACGCCCGCAAGCTGATCGGCAAGTACCGCATCCAGGCGCACTATCTGATGCATCGTTGCTGGCTCGGCGAAACCCGTCTGCTTGCGCTCGCCCGGCGCGCTGCGGCAGCCGGTGTGCCGATGGCCGCCGTGCATGGTTCGCGCGATCCGGTCTGCCCGCCGCGCAATCTGCAACGCCTGAGCCGCGCGGTGCCCACCGCACACGTCGAACGGGTGCGTGCCGGCCATCTGACCAGCGACCCGGCGCTGCACGCACGCGTGGCGCACGCACTCACGACGATGTTCCTTCCCACGGCTCACGAGGGGCGCTCGCTGCGCCGCGCGGCATGAAAATCAAGGTACTCGGCTCATCGGCAGGCGGCGGATTCCCGCAATGGAACTGCAATTGCCGCAATTGCGACGGCGTCAGGCGCGGCACCTTGAAGGCGACGCGCCGCACGCAGTCGTCCATTGCGGTGAGCGCGAACGGCGAGGACTGGCTGCTCGTCAACGCCTCCCCGGACCTGCTGGCGCAGATCGCTGCGCATCCCGAGTTGCAACCGGCACGCCGCGCGCGCGACAGCGGCATTGCCGCCGTGCTCGTCATGGATGCGCAGATCGATCACGTCACCGGCCTGTTGATGCTGCGTGAACGGGACACGCCATTGCCGCTCTATGCAACGGATGCGGTGTGGCAGGACCTGTGCAGCGGCTTTCCGGTCGCGCCGATTCTCTCGCACTACTGTGGTGTGGAGCATCGGCGGATCGCACTCGATGGCGCGCCACTCGTCGTCGATGCGCTCGACGGCGTGCAGATCGAAGCGCTGCCGCTCTCGAGCAAGGCGCCGCCTTATTCGCCGCATCGGCATGCTCCCGAACGGGGCGACAACATCGGCCTCGTCATCGCCAATCCGCACAGCGGCAAACGCGTGTTTTACGCGCCGGGGCTCGGTGCGATCGAGCCACATGTGCTCGCCGCCATGCGCGAGGCCGACCTGCTGCTGGTGGACGGCACGCTGTGGACCGGCGACGAAATGATCCGCCTCGGTCTTTCAAAGAAAACGGCTGCGGATATGGGCCATCTGCATCAATCCGGGCCGGGCGGCATGATCGAAGTGCTCGATCCGCTGGATGCGCGCAAGGTGCTCATCCATATCAACAACACCAATCCGATTCTCGTCGAGGACGGTCCCGAGCGCCGCATCCTGGCGGAGCACGGCATCGAAGTCGCCTACGACGGCTTGACGTTCGAATTATGAGGTTATGAGGTAAAGGGCACAGCTCAACAGCAAGGCCATGCAGTAGCTTGGGGAAACAAGGCAAGGCAAGGCACGGCAACGTAAAGCCATGAAACCGCAGTCGACAACATGGCCATGACGCAGACAACGGAGAGGGCATGAACGCGAAAGACACCGTAGGTACGGCGCACCCGCAGCAGGATCAGAACCCGGACCACCTCGGCAAAACCGGCGGCGACGAACAGGCCGCCTGGTCGCGCGAGGAATTCGAAGCCCAGTTGCGTGCAAAAGGCACGGCGTATCACATCCATCATCCGTTCAACGTAAAGATGAACAGCGGCGGTTGCTCGCGCGAGCAGATTCGCGGCTGGGTGGCCAATCGCTTTTACTATCAGATCAATATCCCGCTGAAGGATGCCGCCGTGCTGTCGAACTGCCCGGATCGCGAAACGCGCCGCCGCTGGGTGCTGCGCATTCTCGATCACGACGGCTACGGCGACGAAGAAGGCGGCATAGAAACGTGGGCCCGTCTTGGCGACGCCGTGGGCCTCTCGCGTGACGAATTGTGGTCGCTGAAATGGGTCACGCCCGGCGTGCGGTTTGCGGTGGACGCCTACGTGAATTTCGCGCGCCGCGCGCCGTGGCAGGAATCGGTGTGCTCGTCGCTCACGGAAATGTTCGCGCCGCAGGTGCATCGCGACCGGCTCGCCAGCTGGCCGGAACACTATCCGTGGATCGAGCCATCGGGCCTCGCGTATTTCCGTTCACGCATCACGCTTGCGCAGCGTGACGTGCAGCACGGGCTCGAAGTCACGCTCGCCCACTTCACGCGGCGCGAACAGCAGGAACGCGCGCTCGAGATCCTGCAATTCAAGCTCGACATTCTGTGGACCATGCTCGATTCGATTGAAAAGGCCTTTCCGCAATGAACGATCTGCCTCGCGCCGGCGGCGCCACCTCCACCGCCGATCGTCTGACGCTCAGCAAGCTGTTCCGCCTGCAATGGGAGCCTGCGCAGAACGCGCACGTGCTGCTCTATCCGGAAGGTATGGTGAAGCTCAACCAGAGCGCCGCGGAAATTCTCAAACGCTGCGACGGCACGCGCGACATGAACACGCTGATCGCCGATCTGGAGCAGGCGTTCAGCGCGACCGGACTCGGTCCCGAAGTGCGTGCCTTCGTCGCCGACGCGCAGTTGCGCGGCTGGCTGGAGTAGCGCGATGACCGATCTTTCCCAACCGGTTGCCAGCGGCGAAACCCAGCCCACGCCCGCGGGCGTCGCGCCACCGTTGTGGCTGCTCGCGGAGCTGACGTATCGCTGTCCGCTGCATTGCGCGTTCTGCTACAACCCGGTGGACTACACCGATCACAGCCGCGAACTCAGCACCGAACAGTGGCTTGACGTCTTACGTGAGGCACGTGCGCTGGGCGCCGCGCAACTCGGTTTTTCGGGTGGCGAGCCGCTCGTGCGCGACGACCTCGAAGTGCTGGTCGCCGAGGCGCGCAAACTCGGCTTCTACACGAATCTGATCACCTCCGGGGTCGGCCTCACTGAGCAACGCCTCGGCGATCTGAAGGCAGCCGGTCTCGATCATATCCAGTTGTCGTTTCAGGATTCGACCCAGCAACTCAACGACTTTCTGAGCAGTACCCGCACCTTCGATCTGAAGCAGCGGGTGGCCGCGTCGATCAAACGGCACGGCTTTCCGATGGTGCTCAATTGCGTGCTGCACCGCTACAACCTGCCCCACGTCGACAAGATCATCGACATGGCGCTGGCGATGGGCGCCGAATACCTGGAACTCGCGAATACGCAGTACTACGGCTGGGCGCATCACAACGAAGCGCAGTTGATGCCGACGCGCGAGCAGCTCGACGAAGCCGAAGCGGTGGTCGAACGCTACCGTCGCACGCACGGCGAGCGCTGCAAGATTTTCTTCGTGGTGCCGGATTATTTCGAGCGACGCCCGAAGCGCTGCATGAACGGCTGGGGTTCGGTCTTTCTCGGTGTCGCCCCGGATGGCGCGGCACTGCCCTGTCACGCGGCGCGCAGTTTGCCCGGTCTGGTGCTGCCGAACGTCAAGGAAACGCCGTTGCGCGAGATCTGGTACGAGAGCGATGCCTTCAACCGCTTTCGCGGCTTCGGCTGGATGAAGGAGCCGTGCCGCAGTTGCGACGAGAAGGAGCGCGATCTGGGCGGCTGCCGCTGCCAGGCGTATCTGCTCACCGGCGATCCCGCCAACGCCGACCCGGTTTGCGACAAGTCGCCCGCGCACGAGAGCGTGGTGAAACTCGTGAACGCAGCCCGGCTTGCGCCCGCCGCCACCGAAGCCCGCGAGCAACCCATCCTGTTTCGCAACGACGCCAATTCGCGCAAGCTCGCATCCAGCGCGCGCGGCAATCAGACAGTCAATACCAACACGAGCGGCCACGACCACTGAGGAGACTGACTATGGCAACGGGAGACATCTGCGTCTTGCTGGTCGACGATCACGCGGTGGTCCGCGAAGGCTACCGCCGTCTGCTCGAACAGAATGCCGACGTGCACGTGTGCGGCGAAGCCGGCGATGCCGCCCAGGCGTATCAGCGGTTTTGCACGCTGCGCCCGGACGTGGTGGTGATGGACGTGTCGCTGCCGGGTGCAAGCGGCATCGAGGCGATGCGACGCATGCTCGCCCGTGAGCCTGATGCGCGCGTGCTGATTTTCAGCGTGCACGAAGATGCGATCTTCGTGCGGCGTGCCCTCGATGCCGGCGCGCTCGGTTACGTCACCAAGGCCAGCGCGCCCGATGTGCTGGTCGAAGCGGTGCGCACCATCGCCCGCCGCGCCAGTTATCTGAGCCCGGACGTTTCGCACGCGCTCGCGCTGCGCAACGCGTTCAGCGAAGGGCCGCCCGGACGGCAGTTGTCGGCGCGTGAATTCGAGGTGCTGCGCCTGCTCGTGCAGGGCTATACGCTGCCGAGCATCGCGGAGAAACTCGGGCTCAGCCAGAAGACGGTGGCCAATCACCAGTCTGTGATCCGGCAGAAGTTCGGTGCCGACAACGGCGTGCAACTCGCGCAGATGGCGAGCCGCCTCGGGCTTCAGTTCACCGGGGCCGCGAGCCCTGCCTGAGCCGGCACCCGCGCGCAGAACAGAAAACCGCCCTGCGGCTGGCTCGCCACGTGGAATTCCCCGCCGAGCGCTTCGACGCGCTCGCGCATGCCAATCAGACCCAGTCCAGCGCGCGGCTTTTCCAGATCGACGCCGGGTCCGTCGTCGGCCATCGTCACGACGATTTCGTCAATGCCGCTGGCTTCCACCCGGTCTTGCGTACCGTGCTGTCCTTGCGCTGCGCGCGGCGCCCGCACCATGAACACTTCCACGCGTGAGCTGCGGGCGAACTTCGACACATTGGTGAGCCCTTCCTGCACCAGCCGGTAAAGCGTGATGGTCAGCGCATCGCTCAGGCCGTCAAAATCCCCTTCGATGGTGAGCGAGAACGACGCCTCAGGCAGCCGCTCGCGCCAGCCGTCGAGACAATGTTCGAGCGCGCTCGGCAAGCCGAATTCGTCGAGGCCGATGGGCCGCAGGCGCCGGATCATCCCGCCAATCTCGCGATAGACGTGACTCGCGCTTTGCATCAGCCCGAGCGCAACGCGATGAATCTCCGGCTCGCCCGTGTTCGACAGATCACGGATGCGCGCGGCATCCAGTGAAATGGCGTTCAGATATTGGCCCAGTTCGTCGTGCAGCTCGCGCGCCAGGTGGCGCCGCTCGATTTCCTGCGCCTGCAACGCCTGATTGGCAAGCCGCCGGTTTTCCGCGAGCAGCCGCTCGGCCTGCTCTTCCAGCGTGCGGCGACGGCTCACCTCGTGACGCGCCTCGCGATAACGGCGCCACGCAAACCACGCGAGGCCGATGGACATCACGCACAACGTCCCCGGTAATTCGTCGAGCTGGAAGCGTTCGAGGCCGCGCGTCCAGGTGTAGGCGCGCTCGCTGAAATTGAAGGTGATGCCGAGGATCGCGGCGAGCACTGTCACCGCGAACACCCATGCAAGGTCGCGCCGCACGGTTGAATGTGGCGGAACGGGGTGCGTTGCAGGAGGGTTGGAGAGATTGCTTGCCATCACATTTGCGTTCGTCACGTTCGCATTCTACTCAAGCCGGTGAAGTGCCACGCCTGCCGACGGCGCGTTTGGGAACGCTTCCCCTGGAGATCGGGAAAAGCTCCCGGGTCGCGCGCGGCCGCGTATGCGAAGCTTTACATACACCGAAAGAAAGCGCCATGTACCGCGTCGTGCCATTGCGCTGCTGCGCTAACGAAAATAACGTCGATCCGGCAGGAGACAAAACGATGAACCGGCCTTCCCGCTTGCGCCGCAAACCTCAGCCATCGAGCCTGCCTCGTTTCCGGCGGCGCGCCGGGCTCACGCTCTGCTTTGGCGGTGCGCTCGCGAGCCTGTCGGTCGCGGCCTGGGCGCAGGCCGATACCGCGACGCCCGCGGTGGGCGCCTCGTCTGCGGCGGCATCGTCGAGTGCGCCGGCTGGCGCTTCAGGGACCAGCGCGGGCAACAGCGCGGCCAACAACGCCGTGACGCTGGCGCCGATCGTCGTGGTCGGCACCACGCCGCTGCTCGGCATCGGCACGCCGCTATCGCAGGTGCCGGCCAACGTGCAGACTGTCCGCGCGCACGACATCGATCAGCAGCATCGCAGCACCCTGATCGACTACTTCGCCAAGAACCTGCCGAGCGTCGACATCTCCGACGCCCAGGGCAACCCCTACCAGATCAACATCAACTACCGCGGCTTCACGGCCTCGCCGCTGCTCGGCACACCGCAGGGTCTTTCGGTGTTCGTCGACGGCGTGCGCGTGAACGAACCGTTTGGCGATGTGGTGAACTGGGACCTGTTTCCGCAGCAGGCGGTGGACACGATCCAGTTGATTCCGGGCTCGAACCCGACCTATGGCCTCAACACACTCGGCGGCGCCATCTCCATCACCACCAAGAATGGCCGCTCGGATCCGGGCGGCGAAGCGGAAGTGACGGCGGGCTCGTGGGGCCGCAAAACCGCGCAGGTGGAACAGGGCGGCACGATTGGCGACAACCTCGATTACTACGTGACCGCCGACGCACAAAACGACGACGGCTGGGCCGAACGTAATCCGAGCCGTCTGCGCCAGGCCTTCGGCAAGCTGCGCTACACCGACGCGGACACCACGATTTCATTCTCCGCGGGCGGCGCGGACAACGATCTGCAGGGCACGCAGACCATTCCCCGTTCGTTTCTCTACAATCCTAAGCAACCCTATACGTTTCCGGATCAAAACGAAAACAGTGTGGGGTATGCGACGCTTTCCGGCGATCACTTCTTCAACGATCACGTCGAACTGAGCGGCAACATCTATTACCGGCAGTTCCTCAACACCAATATCAGCAGCAACAACAACACGGACTACGGCTCGTTGAATCCGGATGGCACGGTGGATACGTTACAGGCCACCAACGCGAAATCCACCGTTTCCACCGACAGTTACGGCGCCAGCCTGCAACTCACGTTGCTGGGTCAACTCTTCGGCATGAAGAACCAGTTCGTCGCAGGCGTGGCCGCCGACCTGGCCAACTCGCATTACACGGAATCCGAGCAGGACGCGTTTTTCACGCCGACCCGCGCGACCATCGGCATAGGCGACTTCGAGCAGCAAACCAACGCCCGCACCCACGACGGCAACTACGGCGTCTACTTCACCGACACGCTCACCATCACCCAGCAATGGGCGCTGACCTTCGCCGGACGCTACAACTGGGCGGTGGCCGATATCGGCGACGAAAGCGGCCAGCAGCCCCAACTCGACGGCCACGATACGTTCTCGCGCTTCAATCCGGCGGTGGGCATCAACTGGAATCCGGTCAAGAACTTCACCGCCTATGCGACCTACAACGAAGGCATGCGCACGCCGACCGCGATCGAGCTGACCTGCGCCGATCCGGCCGCGCCCTGCTCGCTGCCAAACGATTTCGTCGCGGACCCGGCGCTGAAACCGGTCATTTCCAAGACCTTCGAAATCGGCGCGCGCGGCAACTACGGCAATCTGCTGACGTGGAGCGCGGCGGCGTACACCACCAACCTCGACAACGATATCGAGTTCATCAGCAGCGCAACGAGTACCCAGGGCTATTTCCAGAACGTCGGCCAGACCCGCCGTCAGGGTGTCGAAATGGCAGGGCACAGCCAGATTGGCCCGGTGGGCATCACCGCCAGCTATAGCTATGTGGATGCCACCTATCGTTCTACGTGGGTGGAAAGCAGTCCGAGCAATTCGAGCGCGGACGCCAACGGCAACATCACCGTGAAATCCGGCGACCACATTCCGGGGATTCCCGCCAACACCGTCAAGCTGCGGCTCGATTACGCGCCCATGTCACGCTGGAACATCGGCACCAACCTCACCTGGCGCGGCGGCATCTACGCGCAGGGCGACGAAAACAACCAGGACGTGAACGGCAAGATTGCGGGCTATTTCCTGATCGACCTGGACAGCTCGTTCCAGGTGACCAAACAGCTACAGATCTTCGCCACCATTTCGAACCTGCTGAACAAGCAGTACGAAAGCTTCGGCGTGCTCGGCGAGAATTTCTTCAACGGTCCGAACCATACCTTCGACGGCGACAACCCGACCAACGAGCAGTTCGTCGGACCGGGCGCGCCGCGCGGCTTCCTGGTGGGCCTGCACTACGCGTGGAAGTAGCGCAGTACGAACCACGACGGCACGAACAATGACGACACGCTCAGTGCGATTCGATCGTGCCGTCGCTATGCGGATAGGTGACGATGCCCCAGGCCAGCGGTAGATCGCCAATCTGCTTGATGGATTGAAAGTTCTCCGCGTCGAGCACATACACGGCGTCGGAACGCCCGCAGGCCACCAGCAGCTTGGAGCCGTCCGGTGTGAAGCTGAAATGCCAGCAGCGCGCGCCGACCGGCACGTCCGCGACATGCTCGTAGCTGTGGCCGTCGAACACCTGAATGGTCTTGTCGCGCGACGCGGCGACGAAGAGCCGCTTGCCGTGCGGCCCAAACGCGACGCCGTATGGTCCGAGTTTGGTGTCGACGGTTTTGGTGACCTGGAAGGTGTGTGCGTCGATCACCACGAACTTGCTGAGCGATTCGAGCGTGACGATATAGTCCTTGCCGTCAGGCGAGAGCCGGATGCCGCGCGGGCGACCGCCTGGCGTGAGCTTCACGGTTCTGACCGGCGTGCCGGTGCGGGACTGGTAGACCGAGACCGTGTCGTCGCCTTCGTTGGTGACGAGAATCTCCTTGCCGTCACGCGAAAATTCGATGCCCTCGGTTTCGTGGCCGCTCGTCACCGAACGGATGACGTGCCACGTCTTCATGTCGATGATGGCAATTTCCGCGGGTGGTTTGCTGGCGTCATCGTCGTCGCCGCCTGGTTTGCCGCCGGCCGCTTTGTCCCCGCCCTTGTCGGCATTGGCGCCGCTTCCGGGGGCCGCGCCCTTTGCCGCCGGTGGGCCGCCCTCTTCGCCGGGTTCGTAAGTCACGTAGGCGTAGCCGTTGTGCACCCGCACATATTCCGGATTCTGGCCAATCTTGACCCGCTGCACGACCTCGCCTGAGGCCGTGTCGATCACCGCCATGTCGCCGGTATTCTTGTTGGCCACCAGCAGACGTGTGCCGTCCGCATTCAGGCTCAGGCCGCGCGGACCGTCGGCGCCAACGGGAAAGGTCTTCGTCAGCGTCATCTGGCCCAGATCGATCACGCCCACCCCTGCTTTCTCGCTCGTCACATAGGCCGTCGGCGTGGCCGCCCAGGCCGTGCTCGCGGCGAACGCGATCGCGGTGAGGGCGCTCGCCGTTTTCGCGGTCACGGTGGTGGTGAAAGCACGGGGCAAGGACCGCCGCGCTGCGGCAACAGGATTGTTTGTCTCCAGCATTGTTGTACTCCGTAGTGGAATCGCCACGCCGCGAACATTCGCGTCATCCAAGCAAAGTAGCCCATTGGAGTGTTGTTTGACAACGGACATCGGACGGGAGATTTTCCCGAATTGGGCTGGGTAGCTCCGCGGCCGTACGCAAGCGCCGCGCACAGGCGGAAAATGGCCGTGGAGGTGGCCACTGCGAGGCCTCGACCATCATGCAGCAGTTTGCGATGGCGACAACTGGACACGGTACATTCGATGCGGCCCGGCGGCGTATCGGTGTCACCCTCGGCATCACGCTCGGTATCGTAATAGCCGGGCATGTGGTGCTGCTCGCGTGGTTGCTGACGGCGCGGGACAGGACCGTCGAGCGGACGGTCGAAGCGACGACCATCGTGGCCGCGCTGTTGAGGGATGAGCCGGCGCCCGTCACGCATGATGTGCCTGCTGCGCCCGCTGTGCCTGCCGTGGCCGCGCCCGAGGCCGCCGCTGCAAAGCCCGCGCCGGTGCGAACCAATCCTGCGCCGCAACCTCACGTGAAGCAACCGCGCGTGGCAACCACGCATGCGCCTCGTGTTGCGATTGCCCCCACACCCTCGCCGTTGGCACTCCCATCGCAGGAAACAACCCCCGCATCCACCGCGCCACCCGTTGCTGCCGCGTCCTCCCCCGTGGCGACCGCCACCCCCGCAGAACGCGCCGCACCGGTTTCCGTTGCGCCGAAAAACGTAGCACATGTCGACTGCGATATCCCGAAGCCGGACTATCCCGACCTTTCGCAGCGCCGCAACGAAAGCGGCACGGCCATCGTGCGATTCGTGGTCGGCTTGAGCGGCCATATCGAAAGCGCGCAACTGGAAAAGAGCAGCGGCTTTGCGCGGCTCGACGACGCCGCCCTCGCGGCCATCCACGCGGGCGTCTGTCAACCGTACCGCGAAAACGGCGCAGCGGTGCGCGCCGCGTATTCGCAGTCGTTCGTGTTCGGATTGAGCAACTAGGCTCGTTGCGAGCCAAAGGAATCGCCATGCAACACTACGGCCTCGCCAATGTCTGGGAAACCGGGGATTTCGTCACGCGTGGCATCCTCTGCACCTTGCTGGTCATGTCGGTCCTCTCGTGGACCGTGATGCTCGTGAAGTTCTACAGCGTCATGCGGATCAAGCGTGTGAGCCGTCAGGCCGAAGCGCAGTTCTGGCGCGCGGATCGTTTCGAAGATGGTCTGAGAAGTCTTGGCGCCGGCGCGTCCGGCGGCTCCGCTGGATTCAGTGCTTCCGGCACGACTCAACGCGACAATCCGCTGCTCGCGCTGGCACTGGCCGGCGCGGAAGCGGCCACGCATCATCGGCAAACCCAGCCGCACCTGCACGACCGTATCGACGTGTCCGACTGGATCACGCGCCGCTTGCAGGACACGATGGACGACGCCATCGCCCGCATGCAAAGCGGCCTCGCGGTGCTCGCGTCGATAGGCAGCACCGCGCCGTTCGTGGGCCTGTTCGGCACCGTATGGGGCATCTACCATGCGCTCATCGTGATTGGTGAAACCGGCCAGACCACCATCGATCACGTAGCGGGTCCGGTGGGCGAGTCGCTGATCATGACCGCCTTCGGCCTGTTCGTGGCGATCCCCGCCGTGCTCGGCTACAACGGCCTGACGCGCGCCAACAAGTCCATCGTGGCGCGCTTGAGACGCTTCGCACACGGCCTGCATGCGTATTTCGTCACGGGCTCGCAATTACCGTCGAGCGGTGGTGCCGACCTGCGCGTGGTCGCGCGTGGCGTGCCTCGTACCGAATCAGGCAGCAGCGGCGAAAGCGGTGACGCCGCGCACGACGGAGGGACACTCAAATGGCAATGACGCCGTTTTCCGATGACGACGACAGCGGCCTGATGAACGAAATCAACATGACGCCCCTCGTCGATGTGATGCTGGTATTGCTCATCATTTTTCTCGTCACCATTCCCGCCATGCAGCACGCGCTGAAAATCGATCTCCCGCATGCGAGCAGTCAGCCGGATAACCTCAAACCCGCGCATCTTGACGTCGCCGTGGAGGCCGACGGTGCGATTCTGTGGGACGGTCACGCCGTGTCGGATGATGAATTGCGCGCCCGGATTGCCGCGGCCGCGCGCCTGAATCCGCAGCCTGAACTGCATCTGCGGGCCGACCGAAAGGTGGCGTACGAGCGTGTCGCCGATGTCATGTCGGCCGCGCAGGCTGGCGGCCTGACGAAAATCGGCTTCGTCACGCAGCTGCAAGCAAAGCCGTAACGCACCGTCACGCCCACTTAAAGGATGTCTTATCGGAGTCCAAAGAATCTCTGAGTTCAAACCGGTGTGCGCTTCCGCTATTGTCAGCCTTACCGTGGCGACACGAACTCACTGAGGACTGGACATGCAGGCGCTGATCTTCGATGTCGACGGCACGCTCGCGGATACCGAAACCGCGCATCGACAGGCTTTCAACGCGGCGTTCGCGGAGGCGGGTCTCGACTGGTTCTGGGACGAGGCGCTCTACACGCGTCTGCTTGAGGTGGCGGGCGGCAAGGAGCGCCTGCTGCACTACTGGCGCGTCGCCGATCTGGACGAAGCCAACGGCGCCTGCGTGAAGGAGGTGATCGACGCGATCCACGCCATCAAAACCCGGCACTACGCCGCTCATGTGAGCGAGAGTGGTTTGCCGCTGCGACCCGGCGTGGCGCGTCTGATCGCCGAAGCCCAGGCGGCCGCGCTTCCGGTCGCCATCGCCACGACCACCACGCCAGCCAATCTGGACGCGCTGTTGCGCCCGCCGTTTGGCTCGGGCTGGCGTAGCCGCTTCGCCGCGATCTGCGACGCCAGCACGACGCAAGCGAAAAAGCCCGCGCCCGATGTCTACCTCGACGTGCTGCATCGGCTCGGCCTGCAAGGCGCGGACTGCATTGCCTTCGAAGACTCCGCGAACGGATTGCGCGCCGCACGCGCGGCGGGCGTGCCCACCGTCGTCACGCCGACCGCGTATACAGCGCAGGACGATTTCTCCGGCGCGCTGGCGGTGCTGCCGCATCTGGGTGAACCGCATGCGCCCGATGCGCCCGATGCGCCCATTAACTCACCCGTGCCCGATCAACAGAAGGGTTGGGTCGATCTCGCCACCTTGCGACAGTGGCATCGACACGCGTCCACCGAACGGGTATGACCATGCCGAGCCAATCCAGCCCGTTGCCTTTGCGAAACCATGGTGTCCTGATCGATCTGGATGGCACGATGATCGACACCGCACCGGACATCGTCGAGGCCGTCAACCGGATGCTCGACGCGTTGAGCGCTCCGCGCCTGCCGTTCGCCACCGTCAGCGGTTTTATCGGCCGGGGCGTGCCCAACCTGGTGCAGCGCTCACTCGCAGCCGCCGGTCTGGACAGGCAGATCGACGCTGCACACGCGCTCGACCTGTTCCAGCGCCACTATGCGCAGACCAATGGTCGTCTTGGCCGGGTGTTTCCGCAGGTGGCGGAAGGCCTTGGCGAACTGCAACGGCTGGGGTACCGGCTTGCCTGCGTCACCAACAAACCGCAGGCACTGGCCGCGCAGCTTCTGTTGACGAGCGACCTGTCCCACTACCTCGACGTGCTGGTGGCAGGCGATTCGATCGCACACATGAAGCCCGCTCCCGAACCGCTCTGGCATGCCTGCCGGCTACTGGACGTGGACCCGCATCGCAGCGTGCTGGTGGGCGATTCGCCAGTGGATGTGACGGCCGCCCGCGCCGCCGGGCTGCCGGTGTTCATCGTCAAATATGGCTATGCCGGTCCGGGTGGACCGGCGGCGCTGGCGAGCGATGGGCTGATCGACTCCATCGCGGCCATGCCCGCCGTCCTTGCGTCGCGAGAGGCGCGTACTCCGGAACTCAGGCTGAGCCAGCATGGCTGACCTCAACCTGGCATCCCTAACTTCCTGACAACAGGCCGAACACCGCGACGCCCGTGGCGGTTCCTACATACACCTTGCCGTTGGCGATCATCGGCGTGATGAACTTGTTGCCCTGCCCCACCTGATCGCGCGCATTGGCCGCCTGATTGCTGTTGTAGATCTCGGAGGCGAGATTAGCGGCGTTGTACGCGTGCAGCACGGCGATCGTGCCGTTTTCGACAGCCCACAGGATGCCGTTCGACGAACCGTTCGCGGAGATGCTCGGCGTCGAGCCAGGCGCGCCGAAGGTACCCGGTGTGTGACTGACCGGCGTGCTGGCCAGTTGTGCATTGGCGAGGCTGAAAGCCTTGATGCTGTCGCCAATCGCGCCGAAGTACACCGTATTGTTGAAGTACGCGGGCATGCCGAACTCAGGTCCGCCGAGCTGACCGTTGATCTGCTGGTAGATGTTGTTGCCGCTCGAACTGAACTTGCCCATCGAATCGCGGTTCACCACGTAGATGATCGCGTCCTTGCCCGCGCCGAGCGAAAGATGATGGACCGTGCCGCCGCTGTCGGCGAGATCCGGCAGCACCAGTGCACCGCCGGAGCCGAGGTCCTCGTCAGCCTGCGATTCGGCGGCAGTATTGGACATGGCAAAGTAATCGCCCACCGCAAGCCCGCTGGCCGTATTCAGCTTGATGAACGAATTGCCGTAGTCGCCTGCCGTGGGATTGCCGCTTGAATTGAGCGTGGTATCGAAGGTGCCGTTGGCGTCGAGGAAATAGATGGACTGGCCATCCGAGGCCATGCCCGCACCGCTCATCCAGATCGAACCTTCGGTGCCGTTCGGCGTGAGATTGAGCACGCTGCTTTGCTTGAGCGTGCTTGCGTTGTAGGCGATCACCCAGCCGTTGTATTGACCGTTATCGCAATGCGAGGTCCAGCCGGTGTAGATCTGGCCATTCAACAACAGCAGCGATTGACGTTCCGCGTATTGCGAAGGATTGAACGTCACCTGGCCATTGTTGCTGTATGGACCGGACCCTGGGTAGGTTGCCGCGACCTCGGTCGGGCCGCCGAACAATTCCGCGCCCGTGGTGATATCGAGCGCGTGAATGCGGTGGTGATAGCCGCCGGAGCTGTCCTTGGTCATCGCCACCACGTAGATCGCGCCATTCGGGCCGCGCGTACGGTCGATCACCGGCGTCGAGGTAATGCCGATCTGCGGCGTGATCTGGAAGCAACCCATGTCGTCGCTAGTGGTCTCGCCGCTGCCGATGGTCGAGACTTTCCACAACTGGGTGCCGGAGTCGGCGTCGAAGGCGTAGACGCTGTCGGCTTCCGTTGCGACGTACAGCACGTTATGCACCGCGCCGCCCACCGTCACCTTGGCCAGATAGAGGGGCTCGGCATCGACCTTGCCATCCACGGTATCGAAGCCGAGTTTGCCGAACGTCGTTGCATTGACGTTGGCGAGCGTGAGCTGGGTCTCAGCGAGTTGCTGGCCGGTGCGCCCAATGTCGTTGTGATACGTGGCGACGTCAACCGGAGTCGCGGCGGAGCCTGAACCGCTGCCCGTGGTCGAGCCGGTTCCCGTGCCGGAACCGGTGGTAGTGCCTGAGCCGGAGGTGCCTGTGCCCGAGGTTGAACCGGTGGTCGAACCTGACGTTGAACCTGAGGTTGAACCCGAGGTCGAGCCTGAAGTTGAGCCCGAGGTAGAACCGGAGCCGCTGCCGGACGAACCCGAACCCGAACTCGTTCCGGAGCCCGCGGACGCGCCACTGCTGCTATCGGCCCCGCTGCCGCCTCCTCCACCGCCGCCGCTGCATCCCACGAACATTGCGACGGCGAGCCACGTCAGAACCACATTGATACGAGCCAGGCCTTTCATGTGTCTCCCCTTCACAATCGAGCGGGCCCGTTTATCGGGTACCGTTTGAACGATTATCCGGCCTGATTGCTGTGCCAAACATTGCCGTTTACGATCGGCTGACGAAATGGCGGACAACACGGAGGCTTTGGCGGGAAAGAGGGTCCCACCCGCTCAGATTTACGACACATCCTGTCACGCAGCGCACGAGCCGACACGAGTTAGCTCACTGCACATGTAGATTCGCATCGAAAAACTTTAGCGCTGCGTTACCGATGTATTCATGTAGCTGAGCACGATCCACGCCTGCTGCGTCGATGCACGCTTCCGGCCACGTATCCCGGCCGTCCTGATCGCATTCGTTGACGAAAATCTCGTGATCGACGGCACCTGGCAGCACATCAAGATGGGCGTTGGGTGCGTAACGGGCTGCAAACTCGGCATTGTCCTTGGCCGGCGCCTGAGTGTCCCGCGCGCCAACGATGATGTAGGCCGGCACTTTCAACTGCTGCAAACCGGCCTCGTCCATGCCGAAGCCTGGTAGATCGCCGGGTGCCATCGCAAACGCCGCCTTGATACGGCTATCGTGGACCTTGAGCGCCGGCGAGGGATCGAGCGGCAGGTCTTTACGCAGCGAGGCCGGTATCAGCGGATCATTTTTCCAGCGGCGCAGGTAGCTGCGGTACTTTTCTTCGTTCACGGTTGCGCCGCCAATCCACAGCGACGTGAAGCCACCCTGCGAATGACCGGCCACGCCAATCCGGTCTGGATCAATATGCGGACCCCAGCGCCTGTCGTTTTCGAGGAACGTGATGTCCTTGCTGATGTCGAGCGGCCGTTGCCAGAGCTTGCTACGCGTGTACATGATGCTCACGTCGTAGGTATTCGCGCGGTAGTGATAGAGCGTCGCCACGATATAGCCGCGCGACGCCAGATATTCTGCAAACCATGCGTAGTAAAGACCATTGCTGCCATGCCCGTGCGAGAACATCACAAGGGGACGTTTCACGCTGTCCGCGACGATATCGGCGTCACGGTAGAGATGCAGATTGGTAAAGAACGGCATGCGCAGCGGCGCGGACGAGCTTGCCTGCGGCACCGCCGGATAGAACAACGTGAGCGCAAGAGCACGATGGCCCGGTGCGGGGTCGACATATTCGAGTTGTGTCATCCCGACCGGATAGGGCGCGCCCGTCCCGATCGTCTGCGCGTAGGTCATGCTGGACCACAGGGTCAGGCAGCCAGACAGCACGGCCACGGAAGCGCGAAACGCGCGGCGTTTCGTCGGAAGACAGGTCTTCATTTGCAACCTCCTCGCGCATCCGGCTTCGCGACGTGAGCCGGAACGTGGCGCAACGCATCCGCGCCATCATGCGAGTTATCCGCGGAGATTGCTAGTGCGCCGCGCTTCGCATGCTGCGATGTTCTGCGTAGTCCTCTGCATCGATGTCATAACCCGAGGGTTCCCAGCGGATGGCCAATAGCACGAGCAGCGCAGTCAGCGGCGCAATGGCGATCACCCAGAACACTTTGGTCCCGAGCGCCGCGGCCAGCACCGGAAACAGAAACAGCGAAACAGTGGACGCGGAACGCGTGAGCGTCTGGTTGAAGCCCACGCCGATTCCTCGCAACGAAGTGGGATAGCTGAGCGTGGCGTAGGTCATCGAATGCGAGCCGGGTCCGAAGCCTTGCCCGAACAGATAGCCGCCCAGCAGCAGGATGGCGAATACGACGAGTGACCCGCTACCCGGTTTGCCGATCAGCGCGAGCCCGATCAGCGAGACGAATTGCAGCGAATGCCCGAGCACGGTCATCTTCCATGCGCCGACCGTCGGCGCGGTGCGCACGCCAATCAATCCTCCGACGAAGGCAAACACGAGATTCAGCGCGAGCGCCGCGATGATGGTGGTGAGGGGGCCCTGATGGAAAAAGCTGGTGATGATCACCGGCAGGCCGAACACGATTGCGTTGTAACCGAAGGAAGAAGCGCTGCCGATCACCGCGGCGAGAATCGTACGATTGCGGTAGGTCCGGTTGAACAGCACGCCGAAATTACGCCATGACGCAGCGCGCGGCGCACTGCCTGGCTGGTCGCCGGACGCGTTGCCCTGTTCGACCACGGCATCCACGCCATACGAGCGTTTGAGAATACGCGCGGCCTCGTGGAGGTCACCCTGATTGGCCGCCCACACCGGCGATTCGCTGATATAGCGGCTGCGCACCAGAATGATGACGATGGCAGGCACCGCGCCGAATGCGAGCGTCAGCCGCCACAGCCAGCCAAGCTGGTGTGCAGGCAGGACCGCGTACAAACCGAGAATCAACAGATAGCACGTGCTGGTGGCCGCATACCATGCGGGACACCAGGCGGCCACGCTCGCGGCCTTGTTGCCCTTGCCGGCCACGCGCGAAAACTCGGCGAGAAACGCCATCGCCACCGGCAAATCGAGCCCCACCCCGAAGCCCATCAGAAAGCGCGCACCGCCCAGCACCCATGCATTCGGCGCGAGCCCGGCGGCAATGGCCGCGACGACGAAGAACAGCATGTCGGCCATGAAGACACGATAGCGTCCAATGCGATCAGTCAGATAACCGCCAAACAGCGCGCCGAGAATCGCACCAAACGTGATCGCGGAAGAGACGAACCCCACCTGCACGGGTGACAACGCAAACTGGCGCGCGATGTCCTTGATGCCGTACGCCAGCGAAGTCAGGTCGTACGCATCCAGAAACACGCCGCCCAGTGCGATGGCGATGACGACGCGCGCATTGCTTCCCTTCGCCGCTCCCGCGTTCACGATCCGCGAGACGTCTTGAGCAGAACGAATCACAAGGGGATGTGCGCCTCTTTTCGCTCTGGTTTGGGCATCGACTTCGGTCGACGCAACAACAACGCTGGACATGATGAGAGATTTCGCGCGAGTCGCTGAAGCGTTGCATGTTAGCCACGCGCGGCGTCCCTGCAAAACGATGAATAGAGATATGCAAATCTGCACATGACGCCCCCACGCGGGCGTGCGGCACTTGCGCGTGTCAACACACAAATGCCGATAACGATGTGAAAAAGCGTTAGATAGCGCGCTTTTCGTTCCTCCTTATCATGCGCAATCCTGGGCAGTGACGTGACCCGCAATATCAGCGTGCACATAAAACGGCCACGTCATCGCCTTCATCCAATCGGGGACTCTCTCTTGAACAAAAAAATCTTCACCACCGCCTTGCTGGCGGGTTTCGCCAGTGCGGCTCATGCACAAAGCAGCGTGACGCTGTACGGTTTGATCGACGCGGGCATCACGTATGTGAATCACGCCAACGCCAAGGCACAAAGCCTGTATCAGTACGGCGACGGCGTCTCTCAAGGTAGCCGTTGGGGTCTGCGCGGTGCCGAAGATCTCGGTGGCGGCCTGAAGGCAATCTTCACGTTGGAAAACGGCTTTAACTCGGGTACGGGCGCAGCCGGTCAAGGCGGTGATCTGTTCGGCCGTCAAGCTTATGTGGGTCTGACGAAGGACGGCATCGGCTCCCTGACGCTCGGTCGTCAATACTCGTTCTCGACCGACTACCTGGGCGGCTCGTACACCAACGGTGGCCAGACGGTTGCTGGTAACTACGGCTATCACATCAACGATATCGACCAGTTGACGTCGAGCCGTATCAACAACTCGATCAAGTTCAACAGCGCGAACTTCTACGGTCTGACGTTCGGTGCCATGTACGGCTTCTCGAACCAGGCTGGCTCGTTCGCAGGCGCGCCGGGCACGACCGGTTCGTCGTCGGCATACAGCTTCGGCCTTAACTACGTGAACGGCCCGCTGGGTATCGCCGCAGCGTACACGGACATCCGCTTCCCGGGTTCGGCATCGCCGACGTTCTCGACGACGCTCGCCAACGCAGCGATCACGGGTACGGCGAAGGAGTTGGCCACGACCGGTGTCGGCGCCAAGTACGCGATCGGCGCAGCTACGCTGTGGGCCCTGTGGACGCACACGGACATCGAGCAGGTCACAGGTCACATGACCACGTTCAACGCGTATGAAGCCGGTAGCAAGTACGCGTTCACGCCGGCACTGACGGGCGCCTTGGGCTACACATACATGCAGGCCAGGGATCTAACCAACGGTCACTGGAACCAGGTCGACGCCAGCGTCGACTACGCGCTGAGCAAGCGCACCGACGTGTACCTGCTCGGTATCTACCAGGACGCAGCGGGCAAGACGGCGAAGAATGCTGACCTGCAGGCACAGATTGGTTCGAGTGCCAGCAGCTATCTGCCGGCAGCGGGCGCGGATTCGCAGTTGGCCGTTCGTGTGGGTATCCGGCACAAGTTCTGATTAGGGCGCTTCATCGAGAGAGCCGAGGACGGTTCACTGCGCGTCAGGCACAAGCTTGTTCGTGGTGAACAAGCTCGGCTCGATCCCGCCATGTGACGTCTCTTTAACGTTGGCATGACTAAAAAAGCCCGCCGCCTCTCTTCAGAAAAGGCGAACGTGGACATCCGCCGACATCAGGGTCACGAGGCTGAGCGCCACACTGCATATCACCGCATAGGCGCCGGCCAGTAACAGCGAACGGGCGAACTGGGGCCACCAGCGCCCGCCGTGCACGCGTCTGAGCGCGGCAACCAGATACGCAAACAACAGCACGAGCGCATAGCCCGCGTATGAGCGCACGCCCGGCAGCAGGCACAGCAGAAACAGCACGAAAATGAAGGCGTGCAGATGTAGCGTGAACAGCAGGTGCACCCCATACGTCTGCCGTCTGCTTCGATACACCCACGCGCACATGGCGGCGAACACCGGCATCAAGACGAACAACGCATAAGGCAGGCGTTGCAGCAAATGCTCGCTGAAGGCCGCGAATCTGACGGGGTCGAACAGCTGACTCGTGAACGAAGCCGTTGCGTTGAGCACCTTCCGTGCGTCGGGATCGGTCTCGGACGCCGCCAGCGCCGCGATGGTCTGTGCCGGATGCGCGACGGGCTGATTGTCGATACGAAGCATGCGCGCTGGCGTCAACGTGCCGGACCAGCTCAGCAGCAGGAAAAACACAAAGCTCAAGGTCAGATAGAGCGACAGCGGCTTGACGTAGCGCTGCCGCCGGCCAACGAGGAATTCAACCGTGAGTTGCCCCGGCCTGAGGATGAGCAGCTTGAGCGTAGCGAACAGCTTGCCTTCGGCCGCCACGTGATGATGCAGGTACTCATGCAGGAACTCGCGCACCGTGGGCATTTCCAGCTCCACCTGTTGTCCACATTGTGCGCAATACGGGCCATGCACCAGCGCGGCACAATTCGGGCAGCGCTCCGGCAGTCCATGTTCCGCGTGCGCGGATTGCGCCGCTTGCGCCGCTTGCGCCTCTTGCGCCTCTTGCGCCTCTTGCGCCTCTTGCACCGCTTGCGTCGCTTGTGCCTCCTGGGCGGCATGCCCGGTATGCCCGACTTGAGACATGGCGTGACCCTGACCAGAGTGTGGACAGGTCGCATTCTGCGGCGCACGACTGATTGGCGTCAACTTCCCTGGCCGCTTGCACACCCTGGACGTGATGTCCTGCCGCGCCGATTAAAGTTTCCTTTCAATCCGCCGATATCCCGACACAACAACATCCAGGTCGGAATACGGAGCGGCATTTGAAACATACGAGGCGGGCTACATCCATCGTCGGAATCACGACTGCGTTCTGTCTGTACGGCTGCGTGACGAGCGGCCCACGGCCGGTCACATCCCAGGCGAATCCGCCTCCCGTTCGAAGCAACGTGGTTGTAGTCGCGCCGCCTCCACCCCGCGCGCCGGTCGCCGCAAGGCCGGTCGTGGTGGAACAGGTCGTGCCGGAACCCAACGACATCTATATCTCGGCCGCCGCCATCAGCGATATCGTGTTCGTGGGCGGCAGTACCTATATCTGGGTAACTGGACCGGACGGCCACCGTCATCGTCATTTCTACGGACACGGCGACCGGCGCGCGGAGATCTATCATCGCCGCGAAAATCTGCGTTCGATGGCGCCGTCGCATCCCGTGCATGCAGCCGTGCCGCACACGCTCCACGCGAATCAACCACACCCGCAGCGCGTAAGCGCAATGGGGCATGTGGATCACGCTCATCCGTCGTCGCATGCGGCGGCTGCCAATCCGCAGACACCGCAGCCACGTCACCCGGCTCCGCAAGCCGCTCGAGCCGCGCAGACTCGGCCGGCGCCAAGGCAAACCCAGGCACGCATGCAGGCACCCTCACCTGCGTCCACGCAAACCCGTCGCGATGCCTCCGCCGCGGATGCGCACGCGCATCACCGGCCCGAACAGAACGCCGCTACGACCAAAGCGAACTTCTCTTAAGGGGCGGCGTGTCGGCCGTGCGGTTGCGTCGGGCGTCGCGTGTTCAACGCCTTCAAGGCATCGAGAATCTGCTCACCGCCACAATGGTTGCGGTAGTCCACGTCGATGAAGGACAGCACGATGACGCCGTCGCGATCGAGCAGATAGGTGGCCGGCAACGGCACCAGCCACGTTTCCGGTTTGCCGTCGCGCGGCGGCACGTACCCTAGCCGCGTGTAGCGTTCCCGCAGACTCACGGGCAGCTCGAAAGCGAGTCCGTAGGCCCGGCTCGCCCTCATGTCCACATCCAGCAGCACCGGAATCGACGAGGTGTCGTTCGTTGGCGAGAACTTGCACGGCGGTTCGATGGCGAGCACGCTCGCGCCCAGCGCCAGCACGTCGCGATGCGCGAGCGCCAGTTCATTCGCCCCATCCTGCCCGTAAGTACACCAGCTTCCCCGACGGAACTGCAGAATCACGGGCCCGTCTTCCAGCACGTCCTCAAGCGCGATCTGTTTGGCGTCGAATGTGCTCAGTGTGAACAGCGGCGCGCGCGCACCGGCTCGCAGTGCTTGCGACGCGGCTCGCTCCGAAGCAGCAATGGTTAGTTCTGCAATGGGATCGATCGGGTCGGCACTCTGGGGTGTATCACTTCGTGCATTGGACATGGTCGCTCGCTACGCAGATAAAGCATCGTCAACGACACTGTAGTCATTTCGCGATCGGCAAAAAAGGAGCAAAATCGGATAACACTTATTCCACCGGAGGATCGCGATGGATCGCCTTGCGGCGATGGACATTTTCGTTCGCGTTGTAGATGCCGGCTCCTTCTCTGCCGCCGCACGACATCAAAACATCGGACAGCCTGCGGTATCGAAAGCGGTCGCGCAGCTCGAAGAATGGCTGGGCGTCAAACTATTGCTACGCTCCACCCGTGCACTGACACCCACCGAGGCGGGCGCCAGCTTCTATCAGCGCGCGCGCCGTGCCATCGACGAGGCAGACGAGGCCGTCATGGCCGCGCGTGGTACGGCGAACGCACTGTCGGGCAAGCTGCGTGTGTCAGCGGCGGTCTGTTTCGCACGGCTGCATATCGTGCCGCGTCTGCACGAGTTTCTGGAGCAGCATCCCAATCTGAATGTCGAGATGATGCTCGACGACCGCAACATCGACCTCGTGGATGAAGGCGTGGATATCGCGCTGCGCATGGGTGCGCTGGCCGATTCCAACATGACGGCGCGCAGGCTCGGCGAGGCACGCCGGCGTGTGATTGGCACACCCGAATATTTCAGCAAGCATGGCATGCCGAAAGTGCCCTCTGACCTGCTGGGCCATCGGGCCGTCATCTATACGCGTGACGGCGGCGGCGAAGACTGGACCTTCCGCAAGGCCACCGCGGAGATGTCGGTGAAACTGCAGGGGCGTGTGAAGATCACCGCGACCGAAGGCATTCGCGCCGCCGTGATCTCGAACATGGGCCTGACCATCACCTCAGAATGGGCGTTCACGCCGGAGCTGAAGTCCGGCGCGGTGATCTCGGTGCTGGATGACTGGCTCCTGCCCACCGTCAATCTCTCCGCGGTGTATCCCACCGGGCGAATGGCCAGTTCAAAGGCCCGGCAGTTCGCTGCATTTGCGGAAGCGTGTATTTCCGAGTGAAGCGAATGTTGCTTCGGGGCAGGTTTGCTGCGCGAGTTTGTCCACGGGTTACCCGCAGCAGCCCGCAACGAGCGCCGCTTTGTCCGCACGTTCCGTTGCTTCCGCGCGAGCGTCAAGCCGGCCGCTCAAGATGGTCAGACCCAGCGCGGCGAGCACGGCCACAGCGCCGATCCACGGTGTATCCAGCAGCCCCATGTGCGTGACGATGAGCCCGCCTGCGGACGCCCCACCGGCAACCCCGAGATTGAACGCCGCGATGTTCATGCCGGAGGCCACGCCCACCGCGTGAGGCGCGAACCGTTCCGCCTGTTTGACGACATACACCTGCAAGGCCGGCACATTGCCGAATGCCACCGCGCCCCACGCCAGCACGGTGAACAGCACGAACAGCTTGCTGTGCGCCGTCAAATCCAGCAGCAACAACACGCCCGCGAGGATGCTGAAGATGATCTTGAGCGCAGTGACCGCGCCATGCCGGTCCGCCAGTCTGCCGCCAAAGAAATTCCCCACCGCGACCGAAGCGCCATACACCAGCAAGACCGCACCCACGACCGCCGGACTGAACCCGGCCACCTGTTCGAGAATGGGCGCCAGATAGGTGAACGCGACGAGCGAGCCGCCATAGCCAATCGCTGTGATGGCAAACACCAGCAGCAAGCGCGGTTTGGAAAACAGTTCGGCCTGGCGGCGCATGCTCGTGGGCGGCGCCTGTTCGATATTGCGCGGCACGAACGCCAGCGCGCCAATCAACGCGACGAGACCAAACGCTGCGACAACGAGGAAGGTGGTGCGCCAGCCGAAATGCTGGCCGACGATCGTGCCGAGTGGCACGCCCGTGACGAACGCGACCGTCAAGCCGCTGAACATGGTGGCAATAGCACTCGCCGCTTTCTCTTTAGGCACGAGACGCGTGGCGATGACTGAACCCACGGAGAAAAACACGCCGTGAGCGAAACCGCTAAGCACGCGCGCCACCACCAGCGTTTCGTAGCCGGGCGCCCGCCAAGCCAGCAGATTGGCGAGCGTGAACAGCGCCATCAACGATACGAGCAGGATCTTGCGCGGCACCCGCCCCGTGATGGCGGTCAGAACCGGCGCGCCAATGGCTACGCCCAGTGCATAAAAGCTCACCAGCATGCCGGCGGACGGCAACCCGACATGCAGACTCTGTGCGATAGTCGGCACGAGACCCACAATCACAAATTCAGTAGTCCCAATGGCAAAGGCGCCTATCGTCAATGCGAGTAACGCTAATGGCATGATGTTGATCCTCGAAAAGCCCGACGTTGCGGGTCGTTCCAAACGTTGCGGCAAGAACGGCCGCGATGGCGTCCGACGTCGTGCCAGCGCACGCGTCGGACGCTTTTATTGCCTTGCGGCTATACGGTCACGACGATCTTGCCGAACTGACCGTTCTCTTCGAGGTAACGATGCACCTCGATCATTTCGTCGAACTTGAAGACACGGTCGATGATCGGCTTGAGCGCCCCGCTCGCGAGGCCCTTCGTCACGTATTCGACCGCTGCCTTACGGCGGGTTTCGTCGCCGCTGGTGAGCCAGATGTTGTGCGCTTTCACGCTCGCCATTTTGGCGATCATGTCCAGCACCGGAATGGGTGTCTCGCCTTCGGCCAGCGCGCCGTAGATATACGCGGCGCCCTGGAACGACAGCGCCGAAATCAGCCGTGGGAAGTTCGGTCCGCCAATCGGATCGAAGGCAATCCGTGCACCTTTGCCGTCCGTGATACGCATCACTTCAGCCACGAAATCCACTTCGTCGGTTGCGATCACATGCGCCGCGCCTGCTTCGATCAGCTTGCCTTTCTTGGCTGACGTCCGGGTCAGCGCGATGGAGGTCGCGCCCGCATAGTTGGCAATCTGAATCGCGGCGAGACCTACACTGCTGGACGCCGCGGGGACGATCACGAAATCGCCCTTGCCGACCTTGGCGTCTTCGACCAATGCGCCGTAGGCGGTGACGAACATCATCCACACCGAGGCCGCATCCACGAACGACAGCGACGGCGGGTGCTTCACCACCGCGTAGCCCGGCACCGTGATGACTTCGCCATACGTCCCATACTGGTTCATCGAAAACGACGGGATCACGCTGACCGCGTCACCCACGGCGACGTCCACGATGCCCGAGCCGACGGCCTCGACAGTCCCGGCGGCCTCATAGCCGAGGCCAGCGGGGAATTTCACCGGTTCGATGTAGACGTCGGTGCGCCACATGGCTTCGGCTCGGTTGATGCCGATGGCCTTGACCTTGATACGCACTTCGTCGTCGCCGAGCGCACGCTCGGGCGCCTCGATAAACTGAAGCACTTCGGGTGCACCGGCCTTGCTGAATTGAATGACGCGTGACATTAAGCTCTCCTGTATCGGGCGTATTCGAAACGCCGCTAGGGGTTAAGCGGATTTCGCGGTGTCGTACGCCGGGAAGTCCGAGTAGTGTTTTTCGGTGCCGCCCCAAAAGGCAGCCCGAACGTAAGGCGCAAGCGGCAGCTTGTGCTTGAGACGGTACGGCAAATCCGGATTCGACGTGAAGTGCCGCGCAAACGCCACGAGATCAGCGTCGCCGGACGCGATGATCGCCTCCGCGCTATCACCGTCGAATCCACCCGCTGCGATGATCGGCCCTTTGAACGACGGGCGCACATACTTCACCGCCACCGGCGCATGACCTTCGTGCAGTGTGTCGTCGCCCTTCACGCGCGGCTCTATCACATGAAGATAGGCGATTCCGTACTCGTTGAGAACCTTGGCCACATGCGTAAAGGTGGCTTCGGGGTCGCTATCGGAGATGCCGCCCCATTCTCCGGACGGCGAGATGCGCACGCCAACCCGGTCCGCGCCCCACACTGAAATGAGCGCCTCTACCGTCTCGCGCAGGAAACGGACGCGATTTTCAACCGACCCGCCATAGCGGTCGGTTCGCTGGTTGGTGCCGTCCTGAATGAACTGGTCGACCAGATAACCATTCGCACCGTGCAACTCCACGCCGTCGAAGCCAGCGTCTTTGGCGCGCTGCGCCGCCACGCGAAATTCCTCGACGATGCCGGGGATTTCCTCGATGTCGAGCGCGCGGTGCGGAGATGCCGGCACGAAACCGTCCTTCGTCACGGCCACGCCTTCGAAGGGCATCACCGAAGGCGCGACCGGCGCGACGCCGCCTGTCATCTCTACATGGCTTTGGCGTCCGCCGTGGATCAACTGCATGAACACCCGGCCGCCCTTCGCATGAATGGCCTCGGCAATCGTCTTCCAGCCCGCGGTTTGCGAATCGTCGAAGAAGCTCGCCGCGCCGTAATACGAGCGGCCCACGATGGAAATGCTGACACCCTCGATGATCTCGAGCCCGCCCTCCGACGCCCGCTGACCATAGAAGTCCGCCATCATCGGGCTGGGGATGTCGCCCGGCTGGATGGTACGCAGGCGTGTCATCGGCGCGAGAACGACGCGATGGGACAGCGTGTAAGCGCCGAGCGTGACCGGAGAAAACAAGTGAGCCATGATCTTTTCCTGTAGAGGTTGAGACGTGGAACCATCGCCTGAAGCCGAGCGTTGCAGTGGACTGTAGCCATTGCGCAGCGCGCGGTGCAGGTGCGCATTGGCATATCGCCCATTCCAGAGCAGGATGAGTCGCCGCGATGCAACGACGCACCGGCGTAACGACGCACCGGCGGACGCACCGGCGCAACCTCAATCTAGGCGCTGGGTTCGGCGAGTTCCTTTATGGCGACTGAGCGAACCTGATAAGTTCTGGATTCATTCCTGCCCACATGCGGGTTGCGTGGCCGGTTGTATCGCGGCTGGCATGCCAGCCGCGTCCCCTTCGCTTCGCAATCCTCCAACCGCACACCGCGCCACGGCAGCGTGCGGTTGTCTCAGCACCGGTCCACTCAAACCGCGTCGACGTCGGCCTCGTCCTCGGATCGAGCCGCAACGGCCTGCTGCTCCGCATACGTCGGGAAGTCGGAGTAGTTCTGTTCCGAGCCGCCCCAGAACGCGGCCCGCACATACGGCGTCAACGGCAGGTCGTGCTTCAGACGCAGCGGCAGATCCGGATTCGACGAGAAGTGCCGCCCGAACGCGACCAGATCGGCGTTGCCCGATTCGACTACGCTGATCGCGCTTTCGCGATCGAAGCCACCAGCGGCGATGATCGGACCAGAGAAATGCGGACGCAGATAGTTCACCGCGACCGTCGGATGGCCTTCATGCAGCGTGTCGTCGCCCTTGATGCGCGGTTCGATGACGTGCAGGTACGCAATCCCGTATGAGTCCAGCACTTGCGCCACATAGCTGAAGGTCGCTTCCGGGTTGCTGTCCGAGATGCCACCCCATTCGCCCGACGGCGAAATCCGCACGCCCACGCGGTCCGCGCCATACACCGAGATCAGCGCTTCCAGTGCCTCGCGCATGAAGCGCACGCGCTTCTCGAGCGAGCCGCCATACGCGTCGGTGCGCTGGTTCGTGCCGTCCTGGATGAACTGATCGACGAGGTAGCCGTTGGCGCCGTGCAGCTCGACGCCATCGAAGCCCGCCTTTTTGGCCCGCACTGCGGCGACGCGGAAGTCTTCCACGATGTCCGCAATTTCTTCGATGGCCAGCGCCCGATGCGGCGACGCCGGCACGAAGCCATCCTTCGTCAGCGCCACGCCTTCGAACGGCACCACAGACGGCGCCACCGGATCGAGACCACCCGTCATTTCCACGTGGCTTTGGCGGCCGCCGTGAATCAACTGCAGAATCGCCACGCCGCCTCGCGCGTGAATCGCATCGGCGATGGCCTTCCAGCCTTCGTGCTGGCCGTCGTGATAGAGGCTCGCAGCACCGAGGTACGAACGGGCGTGCACCGAAATGCTGGCCGCCTCGATGATCTCGAGGCCACCCAACGAGGCGCGCTGACCGTAGAAGTCCGCCATCATCGGGCTCGGAATATCACCGGGCTGAATCGTACGGAGGCGCGTCATCGGCGCAAGCACGACACGGTGTTTGAGATCGAATGCACCAACCTTGATCGGGTTGAACAGCTTGTCCATGATTCTTCCTTCAAGAGTAAGTTGAGCACCGGAGACCGGGGCTGACGCGTTGCGTTGAAGGGGAATGTAGAGATTGCCGCGTGCTTCAGATAGCCCGAAAAAAGGATGTGGCCTATTCCAGATTCGAAAGAATGCCTCCGCTCGTGGCCGCATCGACCCATCATTTATCCCAATCCTGCATGTCGCTCATTCTGTGGCGCGGCTAGTCGGAGCCGTGCGCTACCGGTAGATTCCGCTGCAACACGGTGCGCCATCCCGGCGCGCCCGCCGTTTCAACGGAGTTCGCCATGTCCGCGCAACCTGCTGATATCAAGCCGCACGATCCGCTGCCCTACGTGCCGGCCAGTTCCTTACCTGTGTCCGGTCTGCTCGCATTAGCCATGACCGGATTCGTCGCCATCCTCACTGAAACGCTGCCCGCCGGTTTGCTGCCGGGTATCGGTCAGGGTCTGCATGTGTCGGAGTCGTGGGCCGGCCAGCTCGTCACGCTGTATGCGCTCGGCTCGGTGGTCGCGGCGATTCCCATGACGGTGGCCACACGCAGTTGGTCACGCCGTACCGTGGTGCTGCTCGCCATCGCCGGCTTTCTGCTGTTCAACACCGTCACGGCCGTGTCGTCGTCGTTTGCCTTGACGCTGTTCGCCCGCTTCATGGCCGGCGTCGCCGCGGGCATCACGTGGGGCTCGGTACCCGGCTACGCGCGCCGCATGGTGGCGCCGCATCTGCAGGGCCGTGCGATGGCGCTCGCGCTGATCGGCACGCCCATCGCGCTGGCGATCGGCGTACCCGCAGGCACCTGGCTGGGTGATCTGGTGGGATGGCGCGTGGCGTTTGGCGGCATGTCGGCGCTTACCGCGCTGCTCATCGTCTGGGTGTTGAAGACCGCGCCGCATGTGCCGGGTCAGGACGCGGGCAAGCGCCAGCCGGTGGTGGAAGTGTTCAAGCTGCCAGGCGTGCGGCCGGTTTTGCTGGTGATCCTCGCGTGGATGCTCGCGCACAACATCCTGTACACGTACATCGCGCCGTTCCTCGAACCGGCCCATATGACGCAACGCGTGGATACCGTGCTGCTCGTGTTCGGCGGCTTCGCGATAGCCGGCATCTGGATTACCGGCGTGTTTATCGACCGCTGGCTGCGCGTGCTGGTGCTCGCGAGCCTCGCGACCTTCGCGATTGCGTCGGCGGCGTTGGGTATCGACGGGCGTTCGGCGGTGGTGCTTTATCTGGCCGTGGCCGCGTGGGGGCTGACCTTCGGTGGCGCCGCGACCTTGCTGCAAACTGCCTCGGCAGACGCTGCGGGCGATAACGCGGACACCGCGCAATCCATGATCGTCACGGTGTGGAACGGGGCAATCGCAGGGGGTGGTGTGATCGGCGGGGTGTTGCTCGACACCACCGGTGTCGATGCAATGGCGTGGGTGTTACTCGCACTGCTGCTGGTGGCCTTGTATATTGCGTGGCGTTCGTGCGCGCATGCATTCAAACCGGGTGCGCGCACGGCTGTCTGAACGAGACAGTCTGCGTGGGACGGTTGCCGTTAGCCCGGCAACACCTCACGCTCACTCTTCTTGCGGTGTTCGTGGCGAATGTCAGTACCCCGAACCACATACACGACGGACTCCGCGATATTGGTGGCATGATCGCCGATCCGTTCAATCGCCTTGGCAATGAACAGATAATCGAGCGCGGAAGAAATGGCCCGCGGGTCTTCCGCCATGTACGTCACCAGCTTGCGCATGAACGCGCGAAACTCGTTGTCGATGGCTTCGTCGTCGCGGATGATCTGGTCGGCTTCGTCGGTGTCCATGCGCGCAAACGCGTCCAGCGCGCGGCGCAGCACCTTCAGGGCCATTTCGCCGGAGATCTTGATTTCGGCAATGTTGACGTGCGGCGCGCTGGGAGCGGTAGCAATGCGCCGGGTGCGCTTGACGATCTTGCGCGCTTCATCACCGGCGCGCTCCAGATTGGCCACGCATTTCGATGCGGCCATCAACAGACGCAGGTCACGGGCGGCCGGTTGGCGACGCGCTATCACGTTGGTGATTTCCTCGTCGATCTCCATCTCCATCACATTCAGCCGGCGCTCTGCTTCGAGCACGCGTTCTACGATATCCAGACCGAAGGTGTTAAGTGCCTCGATGGCAAGGACGATCTGCGACTCCACCAGGCCGCCCATTTCGAGCAGTCGTGTTGAAAGCGCCGTGAGGTCGGCGTCGAACCGACTCGAGAGATGTTTATCCGGCATTTTGGCTCCCCATTCGATGCGGCTTGTCCGCCAGCCGCACCCAGGACATGTATTTTTGTCACCTACCGCCAATGCCGTTGCGAAAGCCGCTCCGCGGAGCCGGTACGGCGTGAATTAAAAACAGTATATACCGTATTATTCGACGACAAAAATGCAATCCCTGCAATGACGCGCGGATTAACAACACTGCTTTAAGCAGATCGCAGGCGAACGTTCGTCCCTTTCGCCATGATCCTTTGTCTGGCGCACCTTGCCGAAACGAATCGGGACACGCGGGGTAAACCAAGGAGCGCACGCGGCGCATGTACCCGCAAAATCTACCGGTTGCCCAAACTGGCTCGGGACTTGCTAATCATTCCGTTCATGACACTCCGGCGACACGACCGGTGCTCAAACAGGAGGAGACACATGCGCGATGACACGTCGCACGCGAGCAGTTCTCTGGCGACTCGCGAAACAGGCTGGTTGACCCCGTCCATCCAGAAGGCTCACGAACGCTCGGAAACCTTCGGGCTGAGCGCATCGGGCTGCCCCGATTACGACGTCCTGCCCACCGCCGAACTGGCGCTGAAGCTCGAGCAAAGCCGGGTACTGTGCGCCCACGCGACGCCTGTGATGGAAACCCTCCATGAACAGATCGTCAACACGCAAAGCATGATTGTCCTGACGGATGCCGAAGGGCTGATTCTGCACTCGGTTGGCGACGACGATTTTCTGCGCCGTGCGGAGAAAGTGGCCCTACGTCCGGGCGCAAACTGGGCCGAAGACCGCCAGGGCACCAACGCCATCGGCACGGCCATCACCGAACGATCGGCCACCGTCGTGCATGGCGATCAACACTATCTGGCGGCCAATCGCTTTCTGACCTGTTCAAGTGTGCCGATCCTCGACCCCTACGGTGACCTGATCGGTGTTCTGGATGTGACCGGCGACCATCGCAGCTATCACCAGCACACCATGGCGCTCGCCAAGATGTCCGTGCAGATGATCGAAAACCATCTGTTTGCGCGCACCTTCCGCGAGACCTTGCAAATCGCTTTCCACGGACGCCCCGAGTTCCTCGGCACGCTCATGGAAGGCATCGTGGCATTTACCTGTGACGGCCGCTTTTTATCGGCGAACCGCAGCGCGCAATTCCAGTTGGGCATGCCGCTCGCCGCACTGCGCGCGCATACGCTGTCGTCGCTGTTCGGGCTGACCAGTGCGCAACTCATCGACCGCGTGCGCATGGGACGCGGCCAACCCATCTCGCTCGATCTGCACAACGGCACCGTGGTCTGCGCGAACATGGAGCTGCGACGCGCCACGCTCACCCCCGGCGGCTGGCCGCTCGACATGCAGGATGAAGCGAGACCGCCGGCTACGACCGCATCGCAGCCTGCCGCGCCGCAAGGCATCGTCTCGCGCCTGGCCTGCCTCGAAACAGGTGACCCGCAGGTGGCGGCCGTGATCGGCAAGGTCCGCAAGGTGATCGGCAAAAACATCCCTATCCTGATCACCGGCGAAACGGGCACTGGCAAGGAGCTGCTCGCGCAGGCCATTCACAACGATTCGCCCCGCCGTTGCAACGCGTTTGTCGCGGTTAATTGCGCGTCAATTCCGGAAACGCTGATTGAATCCGAGCTGTTCGGATACGAAGAAGGAGCGTTTACCGGCGCACGGCGTAAAGGCGCGCTCGGCAAATTATTGCAGGCCAACGGGGGCACGCTGTTTCTGGACGAAATCGGCGACATGCCCTATTCGTTGCAGGTGCGCCTGCTGCGCGTGTTGCAGGAACGGCTCGTCAACCCACTTGGTTCGAGCAAATCCATTCCGGTGGACATTGCCATCATCTGTGCAACGCACCGCGATTTGCGCGAAATGATCGCGCAGAACCGGTTCCGCGACGACCTGTACTATCGTTTGAACGGCCTCGTCGTCAAACTGCCGCCACTGCGCGATCGCACGGATCTGGCCACAGTCATCAAACGCATGCTGCAGGGCGAACTCACCGAATGCGGCACGGGTCAGCGTTTCACGGTGGCTGACGATGTGATGGCGTTGTTCGAGCAATGCGCGTGGCCGGGAAATTTCCGGCAACTGGGCAACCTGCTGCGCACCGCCACCGCGATGGTGGACGAGGACGGCGAAATCCGCCGCGAACATCTACCCGATGACTTCTTCGACGATCTGCGCAGCAGCCAGGCCACGGCAGCGCCGAGTATGGTTCATTCACCGGGCAGCCGGGGCGTGCCGCCCGTTCGTCTGCAGGACGTCGCGACCTCGACCATCGCAGCGGCGGTGGCCCGGCATCGCGGCAACGTGTCCGCTGCGGCACGCGACCTGGGGATTTCCCGCAACACCATTTACCGGAAGATGCCTGCGCTTTCCAGTCTGGACGACGGCCCCGAAGATTGATGCGTGCTCAACCATCGGGCCGTCCAGCTGTTCAGCCAGTGTTGCGTTCTGCAACACACGTGTTCGTTAAATGAGCACTCGCGCGTGCCGTGTGGTCGAGCCAATGCACACTCGTCGATGGCTTGACCGATCCTTCTGCATCCCTGCGAATTTCTGTCCACACCCGGCATAGACCTTGCGACGACCCGTCCAGCCGCTTTTCGCACGCGGTTAATTCATCCACCCAGGTATTCAAGGAGACAGTCATGCAGTGGACCACCCCCGCTTACACCGATTTGCGTTTTGGCTTTGAAATCACGATGTATATCGCCAACCGCTAAGGCACACACTCACGCGCCGCGCTGCCGCGCTCACTTGCGGCAGCGTGGCGTGTCCGACAAGGCTGATTGGTCATGACCCCGCCGTTGCTTGACAGTATCCCTTCTGATCTCCCCCGCTCTCGCCCCCTTCTTCGATCGACGTTCCACGTGCAATGGGACGGCACACAAGGCGCATTCCTGCTCCGCTCTCCCACAGAAACCATCAAGCTCAATCCGAGCGCGGGCGAAATCCTGTCGCGCTGTGACGGTACGCGCGAACTCGACGAGATCATCGACGAACTCGAAGATCTGTTCAGCACCTCTGCCGTCGCCGCGGACGTCTATCGCTTCATCGATCATGCGCGGCAGCGCGGCTGGCTCGACTGAACATCACGTATTTTTTTCGCACCAATAGTTCGGATTGCTACGCGTTTTTTCGTCAACAGCCTGTTCAATCTCAAACTACTCCACCCGCTACACCTGTCCCATTTGGCAACACCGCCTGCCTTCCCTGTCTCGCCGTGCAACACCCCGCCGGAAACGATTCAACGCGCCGCAATACCGTTAGCACGGCGAATACACGGCCCCACGGACTCCTTGCCGCGCAGGACATCAATGGCATGCGATTTGCCTTAACGCCTTCGCAGCCATTCTGCAATCTTCGAGCAATGGTCCGCGAGGGCGGCATCGCATCGAAAAACCAATTGGAGACAAACAATGAAGATTCCATCGGCTTCGAGCGTGCGGCTCGCGACGCTGATCATCGGTGCCGTTGCCGCCGTCACCACCAGTCTGAAGCCTGGTCCGGTGGCAGCGGCCGACGACTATCCGCCCGTCACCTACGAGCGCCTGACTTCAGCGCAAAGCGATCCAGGCTGGCTCACCTACTATCACACGTACAACGGTCAGGCTCATTCGCAGCTCAAACAGATCGACACTTCTAACGTAAAGAATCTCAAGCAGACCTGGAGCTACAAGTTTCCGGCTGATCTGCAACAGGGTTTCGAAGCCACGCCTATCGTCAACGGTCATCTCATGTTCGTGACCACGCCGAAGGACAACGTCTACGCGTTCGATGCGACCACCGGCAAACAGCTCTGGAAATACGAGCCGAAGCTCGGCGATGAATCGTTCAAGACCGCCTGTTGCGACGTGGTCAATCGCGGCGTCGCGCTCTACGGCAAGAACGTCTACGTGGCGATGCTGAGTGGCGAAGTCGCCGCACTCGATGCGCAAACCGGCGCGGTTGTGTGGAAGCAGCAGATGTTCGAGCCTGGCCTCGGCTACGCGTTTTCACTGGCTCCGCTCGCACTCGACGGCGCGATCGTGGTGGGCAGCTCCGGTGGCGAATATGGCGCGCGTGGCTTCATTGCCGCGCTAGACCCAACCGATGGCAAAACGCTCTGGAAGCGTTACACGATTCCCGGCGCCAAGGAGAAAGACGGCAACACATGGCCGGATGGCATGCAGGAACACGGCGGTGCGCCTGCCTGGCTGACGGGCACCTACGACCCTGCTTCAAAAACCTTGTACTGGGGCGTCGGCAACCCCGGACCCTGGCTCGCGGATCTGCGCCCCGGCGACAATCTGTATTCGGACTCGCTGCTCGCGCTCGATCCCAAGACCGGCGATCTCAAGTGGCACTATCAATACACGAAGCACGACACGTGGGACTATGACGGCGTGAACACACCCGTGCTCGCCAACATCAAGTACGAAGGCAAGGACTACGATGCAATCGTCCATGCCGACCGTAACGGTTATTTCCACGCCATCGACCGCACCACCGGCAAGCTGATTTACGCGCGACCGTTCGTCAAGGCCACCTCCGTGACGGGCTATTCGGCCGACGGCGCACCGCAGCAGGACGCCAGCAAGTACCCGAAGGCCGGCACGACCATCGAAACCTGCCCGAGCTTCCTCGGCGGCAAGAACTGGTGGTCGGTTTCCTATGACCCCGACAAGCATCTCGCCTTCATCCCCGCATTGCACGCCTGCATGTCGCTGTCGGGCAAGTCCGTGAACTATATGGAAGGGTTGCCGTATCTCGGCGAAGGCTTTGAAATCAAACCCGAGCCGGGCAGCCAGGGTTACGGCGAGTTGCAGGCGGTCGACGTCAACACCGGCAAGAAGGTCTGGAGCCACTGGAGCAAATTGCCGTGGAATGGCGGCGTTGCGACCACAGCCGGTGGAATAGCGTTCAGCGGCTCGCTCGACGGTCACCTGTACGCGTTCGACGAGACGAGCGGCAAGGTCTTGTGGCAAAGCCCGAAACTGGCCAGCGGCGTGGTGGCGCAACCTTCCGTGTTTGAAATAGATGGTAAGGAGTACGTCGCGGTACTGGCGGGTTACGGCGGTGCGAATCCAATCTGGGGCGGTCCGATGGCGAAAGCAGCGGACAAGATTCCGCGCGGCGGCACCCTGTACGTGTTCGCGTTGAACCAGAGCTGATCGCGTCATCCCATGCGATATCGCGGCTGCGGCGCGCGGCCGTGATATCGCCCTCGTCTTTACGGAATTCATCATGACTGCCCTGCACGACAAACCAAGCAAACCGTCCCGACATTTCACCCATGCACTCGCCGCCGGACTGCTGGCAAGCGGCGTGAGCTTCATACCCCTCCAGGCGAGCGCCGAAGTCCACGTCTGCACGTTTCCCGGTAGCCCGTCCACCGCGCTCGATCAGGCGGTGGCGCGAGAAGTGTTCAAGACCGCCAACGTACCCGCCACCTTCGTCACGCATGGCATCGACGAGGGCGATGACGACGGCGTGTCGCTGAAAGAACTCGGCCGGACCCTCGGCCACGACTGCGACGTGGTAGCGGGCTTTCCCCGTTCGAGCGTGGCCGACGCGTCCGGCGGCAAGATGCTGTTTTCGCGCGCCTATCTGCGCTCGGGTTACGTGAGCGTCGAGGCGCCCGACGCGAAGCCTGACGGCGCCGCTAAAACCACGGTGGCGGCGATGTACGCCAGTCCAGCGCAACTGATCGCGGTGCAGCAGACCGGTGTGAGCTTCGACCTGGAAAACACCTCGGAACAGACCGTCAACGCGGTGGCCAGCGGTCACGCACAGCGTGCGATCGTCTGGTATCCGGCCGTGGTCGCGTTCGGTCTTGCGCATCCCCAACAGCGTTTCACCGTCGCGCCAACTACTTCACCTTATGCAGACTGGCACCTCGTATTTGCGTTTGGTCCGAATGGCAAAGCGCTGCAAAAACGTGTGGACGCAGCCCTCGCGACGATGAGCGCGAACGGCAAGCTCGCTGACCTGACTCGCTCCTGGGCGCTGCCCGATGCCCAGGCCACTCTCATCGGCCCTGATGTCCACGCCACGCGCAATGCGTATCGCGATGGTCCGGAAACGCCGTCGCTCGTGCATGACATCGTGATGCGAACCGCAGACAACAACACGGGCCACGGCGGTTTCATCAAGGTATCCACCGATGCGGCGACTGACGCGCCCTCTTTCGATCGCCTGCAAGCCGATCACGGCAAGACGCTCTACGCCAGTTCGTGCGCGAAATGCCACGGCGGGGCGTTGCAGGGCGTGACCGCACCGGCGCTGCGCGGACCCGCCTTCGCACCGGCACAGAACGCGCATCTGACGATTGGGGGGATCTTCGGCTATATGTCGACCAACATGCCGGCGGATCGTCCAGGCAAACTGAAGGACCAGGACTACGCCGACATCATGGCCTTCCTGCTTTACTCCAACGGTTATCAGCCCGGTTCGGGCAAGCTGACGGCTGACGGCGCGCGGAGTTCGGCCACTAAACTGACCGCCGGGCCAGCGCATTGAACGAGTGGTGATCGTGCAAGCGGCGCTTCATGCGCCGCTTTGCACGCTCCTACTGCTTCGGTCAACGTGCAGATTTAAAGCGTGACGATCTCGCAGTTCACGAAGAACCGCGACTCGTCACGCGCGCGAGGCAAAGCGTCGTCATGGCGACGCGTCAAACTTCAGCGGATCGTCGCCACTTCGCGCGCACTCGCGCTTGCAGTTTCAGTTGCATTCGAGGACAGGGACTCGGCGTGTGCCACCGCGCTTGCGGCCGCACTTTCACGCTTGACCCGCTCGATGTCACGAAAGCGGGCCGCCGGATGCTGGTCGGGCAACAGTGCAGCGTCACCGAAGAGTTTTTCGCGTAGCGTACCAGGGCGGTAAGCGGTCGGATACACGCCTCTGCGCTGCAGCTCCGGAACAAGATGATGCACGACATCTTCAAACGTCTCGTGCGCAATTGCATAAGCCAGGTTAAAGCCATCCACCCCCGTGACTTCCACCCACTGCTGCAGGATGTCGGCCACCGTGGCAGCCGAGCCCACGAAAACCGGCCCTAGCCCGCCAATTCCGCCCCACGTGGCAAGCTCCTCGATGGTCCATGCCTTGTCGCCACCCGCCAGATGTTCGACGGCCGACACGATCGCATTGGTCTCTACGCGTCGCACCAGATCAGTCGGCGCATATTGACCGAAGTCGATACCTGTCCAGCCCGACATGAACACCAGGGCTCCGTCATAAGAAACGTAGCGCTGGTATTCCTCGAATTTGGCCTGCGCCTTCGCGTCGGTTTCGTCGACGATCACCGTGACAAGGTTATAGATGAGCAGCTTGTCTGGGTCGCGCCCTGCTTCGGCGGCCTGGCGGCGCACGTCGGCCACGTAGTTTTTCAGCACCGATTGCGAGGGCGCTGCCACGAACACGCACTCGGCGTGCTGTGCCGCGAAGGTTTTGCCCGGACCTGATGCGCCCGCCTGGTACAGCACAGGCGTGCGTTGCGGCGACGGCTCGCACAGGTGGTAGCCCGGCACCTCGAAGAACTTGCCCTTGTGCCCGATCTCGTGGACCTTCTCCGGATGCGTGAACACGCGGTTTTGCCGGTCCCGCACGACGGCCCCTTCTTCCCAGCTTCCTTCGAACAGCTTGTAGAGCACTTCCACGTATTCCGCGGCCACCTCATAGCGATTGCTGTGATCGCGCAAGCCGCCTTCGCTGATATTCTTCGCGCCGCTCTCCAGATACGAGGTCACGATATTCCAGCCAACGCGCCCCTTGGTGTGATGATCGGCGGTGGAAAGGCGGCGTGCGAACGTATAGGGATGCTCGAACGAGGTCGAGGCCGTGATGCCGATGCCCAGATGCTCCGTTACCATCGCGATAGGCGCGGCGAGTTGCAGCGGATCGTTGACCGGAATCTGCGCCGCCTGGTGCAGCGCATGATAGTTGTTGCCCTTGTAGACGTCGTAATAGCCGATCACGTCGGCAATGAAAATGCCGTCGAAAATGCCCTTTTCCAGCGTCTTGGCGAGATCGGTCCAATAGACGAGGTCCTTGTATTGCCAGGAACGGTCGCGCGGATGCGTCCATAGTCCAGGCGACTGGTGACCGACGCAATTCATTTCGAACGCGTTAAAACGGATGGGCTTGCTCATGCTGGTGCCTTTTCGGTTTGTGCCGTGGCGTTGCCGATCTGCCAGACGTAGGGCGGCTCGGTGCCGTTGATGGCCCAGTCGCCCACGATGCGGGCCTTGTAGACGAGGGGATTGTGTGACGAAACCGTGCGGGCGTTGCGCCAGTGACGATCCAGTCCGCTAGCGGTGCTGGTCGCCGAAGCGCCGAGCGCGTCGAACAGGTGCGTGGCGGCGCGTAGCGTGAGGTCGGACACCACCAGTTGGCTTTGCGCCGATTCAATTTCAGCGGCAACATTCACGGCGTGCTCCGCTTCCGCGTCGCCGCCAAAATGCGCTTCGTACGCACGCTGTGCGGACGCTGCCGCGCGCACCGCGAGCGCTTCTGCCGACCAGGCCCACGCGTTGATCTCGCCGATTACCTGTTGAATCTGCGCGTCGTCGCTCGCACGGGGTGCGTTGCCGTGGCTATAAACACGCGTGCGGCCGCGCACGAGTTTGACCGCGTCACGCTGCGCCGCTACCGCAATGCCTGCCAAGGTAGCCACGTGGAAAAGCTGATAAAACGCGGTCTGATAGCGGAAACGCTGGTCAAATTCGATCACGTGATGTTCTTCCACACCCGCCGCTTCGAAACGGCTCGACCCACTTCCCGTGCCCACCTGGCCGAAACCGTCCCAGTCGTCCGCCAGCACCACGCCAGGCTGATGCCGGTTGACGACCGCGATTACGTTGACGCCGTCGTCGGCACGCTGTGCGAGCACATCGAGCCAGTCCGCAAACAGCGCGCCGGTGCTGTAATACTTCTGACCGTCCAGCACCCAGCGCCCCGCGCGCTTCGACACTTTCGTCCTGACTTCGCCAAGCGCAACGCTGCCGGTTTCGGTCCACGCGCCGCCGACGATCTGCCCGTCGACGAAACGCCTGAACCACGCCGACTGATCGCTATCGCGCTGCGCATTAAGGCGGTCCTCCACGAAGGCGAAATGCGAACGCAGCGCCTGGGTCAGATTGGAATCGGCGGCGGCCAGTTCGACAATCAACTGGAACAATTGCGGCAGTGAGACGCCAAACCCGCCGTGCGAAACCGGCACCCGCAGCGCGCCGAAACCCGCTTCTTTCAGCCACCCAATGGCTTCGTAAGGGAGCGTGCGTGCGCGGTCGCGCTCCACCGCCTGCGCTTCGATCCGTGTGAACAGCGGACGGAATTGATCGACTAGCGCGTCGAAATCCGCGCTGGCGGAGAAACCGCTTTTGCCTGCTAGAGATGTCATCGTGATGGTGCTTGGAAAAATTTATACATTGCTGTATCGCGAGCGATACATGTAGGATGCCGAACTTTATTGCCGAGCATCACATCTGGAATCTCGCCCGCATACGCGATTAGCTCGATGAAACTGGCGTTAGCACGCCCTTGACGAGCGGATCGCCGGTCGTCTCCAGATATTGTTTGACGCGCGGATCGGCAAACGCCTTCTGCAATTTGATGATGCGCGGATCGTCCAGATACTTGGTGCCGATCACGAGCTGCGAGGCAAAAGTGCGCGGTGCTGGCGGAAACAGAATGCCCTTGCTGCGCGGAACCTTGCCCGCGTCGAACTGCGACGTGTAGCCGATTGCGACGTCCACCGAATCGAGCACACGCGGCATGGAAAGCAGATCAATTTCCTTGAACACGTAATGGTGCGGGTTGTCCGCAATATCGCGCAGTTTCGCCACGCGCGGTTCAACCTGTTTGTCGAGCCCGATCAGCCCCGCGCGCTGCAGCAGCCAGAGCGCCTGGCCCTGGTTGGCGCCATCGTTGGGCACGATAAAGGTCGCGCCATCCGGCACGTCCTTGATATTCGTGTAGCGGTCCGAATACAGGCCGAAACTCCATTGAAACACCGGTTCTGTGGACGTGAGCTGAAAACCGTTCGCATCCACCACCTGTTTGAGCCACCATTGATGCTGATAAATGGTGCCGGCATAGGTGCCGTTTGCGACCGCCGCGTCGGCCTGGGCCGGATCCTGCAAGCCAACCGCTTCGAGCTTGATGCCGTAGTCGGGCGCAATATGCTGGCTCACGTATTCGATCAATTTCTGTTCGCCCGCCATAGCCGGCTCGTAATGCACCTTCAGCGTGTCGCTGAATTGCACGGCCGCATTGGCGCGATGATTGACATACGCAATCGTGCCCGCGACGGCCACCACCAGCACCACTGCGCTGGCAACCCACGGACCTTTCTTGCGCTGCTTGATTTCGAATTGCGGCTGCGGTGTCGACATGGAATCCTCTTGTTCAAATTGACGTAGACAGAATGCGTGAAGGACGAGAGATGAATGCGCTAGGCGCGCTGCAAACCGGCAGCAATGCGATCGCCGATCAGTTGCACGACCTGAATGGTCAGCACGAGCGCCACGATGGTGGCGATCATGATGTGATGATCGAAACGCTGATAGCCGTAGACCACTGCCAGATACCCGATCCCGCCCGCGCCAATCGTGCCGGCAATGGCCGAATACTCGATCATCGAAATCACGTTCAACGTGATCGCCGAAATCAGACCCGGCAACGCTTCGTGCAACTGCGCGGAAAAGACGATCTGTGGCATTGAACCGCCGGACACCAGACCGACGGCCGAGACCTCTTCCGGCAGGTCACGCAGGGCGTTTTCGACCAGTCGCGCAAAGAATGGAATGCCGGCCAAAATCATCGGTACGGCTGCGGCAGGAATGCCAATCGTCGTGCCCGTAATGAAGCGGGTGAACGGGATCACGGCGGCCATCAGGACGAGAAACGGCAGCGAGCGTCCCATGTTGACGACCCATCCCAGCACGAGATTTTCCCTGCGACGCGGAAACAGTCCACGTGACGATGTGTTGAACAGCAGCACGCCGATGGCGCCGCCCACCGTCACCGTGAACAACATCACCACGCCCACCATGAGCCACGTCTCGGCATATGCCGGGCCAAGCATGGCCGGCACCTGCGACCACGGCGTGTCGTTGCCGAGTATCAGTGCGTCCGCATCAGGCCTGCTCATAGACCCTCCCGCTTTCCAGTGCAGCGGGCTCGGCTATTTGCGCGACCGCCTGGTTGGGCTCGTCGAGCCTGATTGCGTACAGCCCCAACGACGCCATCACCCGAATGGCCCGCCCCGCGTCCGCGTTTGCCCCAGGCAAAAACGCCAGCCCGATCTGCGCGCGCCCCGCCCGCCTGCCGTGGATGTCCTCGACAATGCCGCTACGCAGGCGCACACGCGCCTGCAATGCGTCACCCAGCAAACTGATCCAGTCTTCCGGCACATCCCGTTGCGTGGCGTAGCGAACTTCGAAAGACATCGCGTCGGCCGCGCCGTTCGCTGCAAAACGGATTGGCAACAACTGACGCCCGATCTGCGAATCCGGGTCGCCTACGAGACTCGATACCGAGCCGGTTTCGACAATCTGCCCCGCGCGCAGCACGGCGACGTTATCGGCCACCGTGCGCACGACATCCATCTCGTGCGTGATCAGAATGATGGAGAGATTGAACTCGTCGCGCAGTTGCCTGAGCAACGCCAGAATGGACTCGGTGGCCTGCGGGTCGAGGCCCGAGGTCGCTTCATCTGAAAGCAGCACCTGCGGATGCAACGCAAGGGCCCGTGCAATGCCGACGCGCTGACGTTGCCCTCCTGAAAGTTGCGCGGGGTACAGATGCGCCTTGTCGGCGAGCCCCACGTGCTCCAGCAACTCGGCCACACGCCGCTCGATGTCGCGGCGAACGACGCCCAGGTATTCCAGCGGCAACGCAACGTTCTCCGCCGCGGTCCGGCGTTCGAGCAGCGCCGACGCCTGAAAGATAGTGCCGATAGCGCGCCGCTCGTGGCGCAATTGCGCCGCACCGAGGCTCGACAGGTCTTTGCCGTTGACGAGCACCGAGCCGCTACTCGGCTTCTCGAGCAGGCTGATGCATTTCGACAAGGTGGTCTTGCCGGCGCCGCTCGGGCCGATCACCGCCGTAATGGTGCGGTCGGGCACTTCGAGATTGATGCCGCGCAGTACCTCGACTGGCGCCCCGCTCTTTCCGACATATCGCTTACTCAGCTCTCGAATACTGATCATGCTCTTCTCGCGTAAATTTCTGCATTGCCGGCATTAACGACGACATCCTGGAGAATCACGACGGTTTCCTGGCATTTCATGGTGCCATGCATATTATTTCGTTATCCATAGCATGAAATCTTCACTTGCCAAGCTCGTCCGCGCAGAATCTGCGCAATCGAACGGCCCACAGAGGCCCGGTCACACAATCTATCAGCGGGCCCTGCATTCGCAAACTGAACGATTCCGCAATCTATATTCCTTGTCCGGGTATAAGCGTCGATCCGGCGCACAACCGTCTGCGCGCAGTGCGCTCCGGCGTTCAGGAAAATACCGTTCGGTATGGAAAGCCTGCCGCGGGCGATTGCGGTACGGTGGATGTGGACATGCCGTCGCCACCCACGCTGCCGGGACACCGAATGAAACTCTCCATCCTCGAGCAATCGACTCTTCCTGAGAACGCGTCCGCGTCCGAGGCGATCAACAACACCGTCAAGCTGGCGCGTGAAGCGGACCGGCTGGGCTATGAGCGCATCTGGCTTTCCGAGCACCACAACATGAACATCCTGCAAGGCTCGTCGCCCGAAGTCTTGCTGGCTTCCATCGGCGCGCAAACCCAGCGCATCCGAATCGGCTCGGGTGGGGTCATGTTGCCGAATCACAGTGCTTACCGCGTGGCGGAGAACTTCCGCACGCTCGAAGCGCTTTATCCGGGGCGGGTGGATTGCGGCATTGGCCGCGCGAGCGGCGGCGACATGCACGCACGCTCGCTGCTCAATCCGGCCGCCAGCACGGCGGACGATTTCGTCGCGCAGGTAGACCAGCTCGACCGTTTCTTCCATGACGAGTGCAAGCGCGCACTGGCCATGCCGACGGTGGAGCGCGTGCCGCCCATGTGGCTGCTTTCCGCGGGCAGCCATCCCGGCAGCGGTGCGCTGGCCGCAGAAAAGGGACTGGGGCTCGCGGTTGCGCTGTTCATCAACCCCGAGGCAAGCGCGGAGGCGGTGCAGGTGTATCGGGAACAGTTCAAACCCTCTGCCGAGTTTCCAGAACCGAAGGTCGTCATTGCGCTCAATGTCGTGTGCGCAGAATCCAAAGAGAAGCTTGCGGAACTCAAGAAGGCCTCGGACTACTTCCGACTGATGCGGGATTCGGGCCACTATCCGCGTTTCGTGCCGTCATCTGCGACGCTTGCAGAGGTGAAATTCGGCGAGCAGGCGGAAGATTATCTTCGCGAGATCGCCAATCGCGAAGTCACGGGAACGCCTGCTGAAGTGCGACAGAAAATACTCGAACGGGCCCAGGCGTATGACGCCGACGAAGTCATGCTGGCCATGATGGCCAACCGGCTCGACGACAAGATCGAGACGTTCCGCCTGCTTGCCCAGGTGTTTGGCCTCGCGCCGTGAGAGAGGTGTGATGGGCCGCGTGCTATCGCGGTCTTTCAATCTTCGTTAGGACGACGTTACATTGAGTGACTCGACTACACGAAAACTTTCACTTGCCTCAACGTCACCCTTTCCCTCCAGCACTAGCGTCTGCCCTCACGGCGCCAACCACGCCCGCCCGGTTTGGTATCCTTCCAGCCAGCACCCCACGCTTGCCGCATTGCACTGGAAACCGCCTTCCGAGAGGCCCTATGTTCGCCATTCCGTGGATCGCCGTTTTTCTCGCCGCGCCCATTGCATGGTTCCCGGCGCTTAGATGGCTCACCTTGGGGTTGCTCGGGGTCGCCTACGTGGTGGCGTTGGCCAACGGACCACTCGATACACTCGCCCTGATTCCCCTTGCGTTACTGTTGCTCGCGGCCCTTGCGGTCAAACAACGCCAGCGGCTTTATCTACAGTTCCTCGGTCACGTGCTGTTCATTGCGCTGGCCATCGCGCTGAGCCTGCACTGGCTACCGGGTTTTCATAATCCGCTCGTGATCGGCCCCGTGCGGTTTTCTCCCGACGCTGCGCCCTTCACGATGTACCTCAACCTCGACAAGCCGCTGATCTTTTTCTGGCTCATGCTGGTGCTGCCGTGGATCCGGCAGCATCACGGCGTACTCGAGACACTAGGCGCGGGTATCGGCGGCATGCTGGGGACGTCAGCGGCTTGTCTGCTGATTGCGCTGCTGCTGGGAATCGTCGCGTGGGAACCGAAATGGCCCGCCGTCGCCTGGCTATGGCTGCTGAACAACCTGTTGATGGTCACCTTCACGGAAGAGGCACTGTTCCGCGGCTATTTGCAGGGTGGCTTGCGCCGCCTTCTGCGCGGCCAGTCGCGTGCAAATGTCATTTCTCTGGGCATCGCGTCGCTGCTGTTCGGCATCTCGCACGCGCCCGGTGGCTGGCAATGGGTCGTGCTCGGGACCATTGCCGGCATCGGCTACGGACTCGCTTTCCGTTTTGGTGGATTGCGCGCGGCCGTCCTCGCGCATTTCGGGCTGAACGTAACGCACTTTCTTCTGTTCACCTATCCGATGCTGGCCGCTCCGTGATCGCACTCGGCAGGCCGTTGACGGGCAAAGAGCCGCCCTCAATGCGCCACGGTCCAGCCAATGCCACGCACGTTGCGGATCATGGACTGCCCGAAGCGCTTGCGCATGGAATGAATCAGCACGTCGATGGCGTTGCTTTCCACTTCCTTGCCCCACCCGTAAAGACGGTCTTCGAGTTGACCACGCGAAAGGACCATGCCGGGCCGCTCCAGAAACGCGTGCATCAGCGCGAATTCACGCGCGGAGAGCGAGGACGCGACGCCATTGCAGCACAGCATGCGCTTCTCGAGATCGAGGTTGAGCGACTCGCCGCCGATGCGCGAGGTCGCATAACCCGCCTTGCGGCGCAAGATGGCGCGGATGCGCGCCAGCAGTTCGCGTACTTCGATGGGTTTGACGAGGCAATCGTCGGCGCCCACGTCGAGGCTATGCACACGCGTTTCCAGATCGTCGATTGCCGTCAGGATCAGTACGGGCACGTCGTTGCCCGCAGCCCGCAAGGCACGCAGCATGTCGATGCCGCCCGCGCCCGACAGACCGGGATCGAGCAACACCACGGCGTAATACGCGGTGTTGATGGCCACGCTCGCAGCCTTGCCGTCACGCACCCAGTCGACACTGCACTCCGCATCCTTCAGTGCACGCAGCAGACTTTGCCCAATCTGCACATTCTCTTCAACCAATAAAACTCGCATGATGTCCTGACGTTTTGGATAGCGTGCTGCGCTTGCGTCGCACGCTATAGACGATGAAATCCCCCTGCGGATTCGCATAACGTTGTAGTGCGGGGCAGGATTGCCTGGGATTCACGTCTGTGAAGCGTCGTGCGCATTCCTGCGCGTGGCGGTGCCCTGGATCGAATCGTGACAAGTGGTCGGTTTGATGCAGCGACGCGAAGTGTGCGGGAGTTTTCGCACCAGGGAAAATACCGGCTGACGATGCCGCTATAAGAAGCGCCTATAGCTCGGCATGTGTCGGCTCCGCGTCCTCAGCAGCGTGACCGAACGTTCGTACGTTTTGGCGCGCCGGTCGGCTCCCGCTGGTCGGCTCCATTTGGCATTGCGCCCTTATGCTACAATACTACGACACACTCAATCCTAGTTATGACGGGATAGCAAAGGTTAGCAAATGGCCCACATCAGCACCGGCGTCGAATACGGACTGCACTGCCTCCTTTACCTCGCTGAAACGCCGGCGGGTGTGAAGGAAGCAAGCGTGCGCGACCTCGCGGAAATGCAGGGCGTGTCCACGGATTATCTGGCGAAGCTCTTCACCAAGCTCGCCAAAGCAGAGCTGGTCGTCGCCACTGAGGGCGTGCGCGGCGGCTTTGCGCTCGCGCGCCCCGCTAAAGACATCACCGTTGCGCAGGTCGTCGAAGCAATCGACGGTGACAAAGCGCTGTTCGATTGCCGAGAAGTGCGCTCACGCTGTGCCGTGTTCAACGATCAGGCACCCGACTGGGCAACGCGCGGCGTCTGCTCGATTCACGCCGTCATGCAAGCCGCTGAATCTGCCTTACAGGAAGAACTGCAACGCCATACGCTAGCCGATCTCGCGCACCGGACCCTCGCCAAAGCGCCCGCCAGTTATGGGCGCCATGTGGTGAAGTGGTTCGCCGAGCGCTCCGCTGGCCGTCGCGGTGAAGACCGCGGTTAGCAGGAGCGCGTTCTATCAGCGTTAGCGCGACACCGTAGCGCTGCCAGGCCGCGACGAAGCGGACCCATCCTCGACTCCGCTGACTCGCCCGGCCGTATGCGCTGGGCGAAAAAACGCGCGTGCACCCCGCCATACCAGGGTCCTCTCCTCCTCCCCGTCACCACGTTTCGCACCTAACCAAAGCCCGAAAATTTCTTGCATTTGCAAACTACGACTCATACAATCGTAGTTAACGGATGACGTACCGGAAAAGACGCTGGCCGATGCACAGGAAGACACGATCATTTCGTGCGTTTCTGGACCGCCTTTCGTTCCATCGAATAACGAACGACGTGCGGCGACAGTCAGATCGAACATATCTCTTGATACATAGGATTGCTAACATGAAACGCATTCTCATCATCGGCGCAGGTTTTGCCGGCATGTGGAGCGCATTGAGCGCAGCGCGGCTGATCGACGAACAACGCAACACGGACGTGGAAATCTGCCTGGTAGCACCCGAACCCTTTCTGCATGTGCGCCCGCGCTTTTACGAAGAGAACGTCGCCGCGATGAAGGCGCCGCTCAACGAACTTTTTCGTGAAACCGGCGTGAAATTCATTCAGGGGACGGTTGAGCGTATTCACACGGATCGCAATACCGTCGAGCTCACCACCGCGGATCAGCGCACGTCGACCATGCAGTACGACCGCCTCGTGCTTGCCACCGGTAGCAAACTGTTCCGCCCGCAAATTCCCGGACTCGCACAGCATGCATTCAGCGTCGACCAGATCGACGAAGCGGCTGAACTGGAAGCTCACATCAAGCGTCTCGCGAATCAGCCGGACACCCCGGCACGTAACACGGTCGTGGTTGCCGGTGGTGGCTTCACGGGCATCGAAACCGCTGCTGAAATGCCCGCCCGTCTGCGCGCAGCACTCGGAGCAACGGCGGATGTGAAGGTCATCGTCATTGAGCGCGATGCTGAAATTGGCCCGGATCTCGGCGCCGGTCCGCGCCCCGTCATCGAGACGGCATTGCGCGAACTCGGCGTTACGTTGATGCTCGGCTCGACGGTGTCGTCGGTCGACGCCAACGGCATCACCACGTCAGACGGTCAGCGCATCGAAACCAACACCGTGGTGTGGACGGCTGGTGTGCGCGCGAGTTCGCTTACCGGGCAGGTGCCTGCCGAACGCGATCCCGCAGGCCGCCTGCATGTAGACCGTTATCTGCGCGTCAAAGGCGTCCACAACCTCTTTGCAACGGGCGACGTCGCGTATGCGGCGACCGACGACGAGGGCAACCACGCGATGATGTCGTGTCAGCACGCCATGAATCTGGGACGCTCCGCAGGCCATAACGTGGCCGCCGATCTGCTTGGCGCCGAGATGATTCCGTACGCCCAACCCAGGTACGTGACGTGTCTGGACCTCGGTCCGTGGGGCGCAGTCTATACGGAAGGATGGGACCGTGAAGTAAAGCTGGTCGGTCAGGAAGCGAAGCGGCTCAAGACCCAGATCAACAGCGAATGGATCTATCCGCCTGCCGCAAACGCGACGCGCGCGGAAGTCTTTACCGCAGCGGATCCGCGTCGCATCGTCGTGGCGTGATTCAACGTGGCGTCCCGGTGCTTTGTGAAAGCAGGGGGGCGGGACGCCCGTTGTGACGCGTCGGCGCTCCGCCAAGCATGACAGAGACCGGCGCAACGCCCGATTTCATCAGACCATATATCGACAACATGGCGGAACGCGGGCTTCTACACCGCCTCCACCGCCTCGATTCCCAGTTCGCGTCCAATCGCATCGAGTTCACTTCCTAACTGGTTTTTTAGCACCTCGATAAACCGCTTGATCTTGGCATCCACGAACTGCCGCGACGAATAGACTGCATACACGTTGCGGGAATGGGTGTGATATTCCGGCAATACGCGCACCAGTTTACCGTTGCGCAGATCTTCGATGGCAGAGAAACCCGCGAGCAAGCCGATGCCCGTACCGTCGCGCAATGCGACGGCCATTGCATCCATGTCGTTCACGCAAAGATGCGGCCCGACCGGCCTGAACGTGACACCGGGCGTGACACCACGCGTGGCACTCGAGAGACACCATTCGTCGGACGGATAGTCGACGGTGGAGAGCAGCACGCACGCGTGATCGACCAGATCGTCGGGACTCGCAGGCGCCGGATGCTGCTCGAGGTAGGCGGGCGACGCGGCCAGCACACAATGGCTGCAGCCGATTTTCTGGCTGACATAGGCTGAATCCGGTAACGCACGCGAAATCACCACCGAGACATCGAGCTGGTCTTCCAGCAGATTCGGCATGCGTTGGGAGAGCAGCAACTCCACGGCCACCTGCGGAAATTCCCGGCGATACGCAAGCACGGCGCGCATCAACAACTGCCGGCCGAGTCCCGGCACGCAATGCACGCGCAGTCTGCCGCGCGGTTCCAGGAGCGCGTCGCGTGCTTCGGCTTCGGCCTGTTCGAGGTCCGCAAGGATGACCGCGCAGCGCTCGTAAAAGCGCCGGCCCGCATCCGTCACGGTGAGACGCCGCGTGGATCGCTGCAGCAGCCGCGTATCCAGCGTCTCCTCCAGCGCCGACACAGCGCGCGAAACATTGCCCACTGTCGAGTCCAGATGATTGGCGACCGCTGTGAAACTGCCCATTTCCACGACTTTCGCAAACACCGACATGTTGTAGAACTTGTCCATTCAGGCCTTCCGGTCCTATTCGATGAGGGAGATGGTGCAACCGGTCATGCCGCCCATGATGGATCGGGCACCCTTTTGACGCAAGCCGCCAGCGCGCCGCCGGGCGATTTTGCTGTTCGGGACAAGTATGTTTCCCCCGTCCCCCTCTAAATCGATGCGCCCTCCACTCCTAGACTCTGTTCCGTACCCGGTGCTCACGCTTCTCGACGAAACCAGCACCACCCTTCAGGAACTCAGGCACATCTATCGGAGGTCATCATGAACGCATCGTACGATCCACTCTATCTTTTCATCGACGGCAAATGGCTGGAAGCCGAAGGCCGCAACACCGCTGCTGTGGTCAACCCGGCCACGCAACGCGAACTCGGCCGCGTGCCGCTCGCCACCGCAGCCGACCTCGATCACGCGTTGCAAGTCGCGCAACGCGCCTTCGAAGTCTGGCGTCATACCGTGCCGGCCGAACGCGCACGCATTCTCAAACGGGCCGCTGATCTGATGCGCGAACGCGCTGTGCACATCGCCACCCTCATGACGCTCGAAGAAGGCAAGCCGCTTGCCGAAAGCAGCGACGAAGTGCTGCGTGCTGCGGACTACTTCGAATGGTTCGCCGAAGAAGCGCGCCGCATCGACGGCCGCGTGGTGCCGTCGAACCGTCCCGGCGTGCAGCAACTCGTCAAGCGTCAGGCCATTGGCCCGGTCGCCGCCTTCACGCCCTGGAACTTCCCTGCCATCACGCCGGCCCGCAAGCTCTCCGCCGCGCTCGCCGCAGGCTGTAGCGTGGTCATCAAACCCGGCGAAGAAAGCCCCGCCACCGCGCTCGCGCTGGCCCGCGCGCTCGACGACGCCGGCTTGCCGAAAGGTGTATTGCAGGTGGTGTTCGGCGTGCCCGACGAAGTCTCGAAGCATCTGATCGCCTCGCCGATCATCCGCAAGGTCACCTTCACCGGCTCGGTGCCGATCGGGCGCCTGCTCTCGGCTCGTGCAGCGGAAGGCGTGAAGCCCATCACGCTCGAACTCGGCGGCCACGGCCCGGTGCTGGTCTTCGACGACGCCGAGGTGCAGAAAGCCGCCGTGGAAGGCGCAGCGAACCGTTTTCGCGGTACCGGCCAGGTGTGTATCTCTTCGACGCGCTTTCTGATTCAACGCGGCGCCTACGATGCATTTGTCGAGCACTTCGTGCAAGCGGCCCGCGAACTGAACGTAGGCGACGGCATGCAGCCCGGCACGCAGGTCGGCCCGCTCGCCAACCCGCGCCAACTCGCGAAGATGGAAGAACTGGTGGCCGATGCAGTGGCACGTGGCGCGAAAGTGCTGGCAGGCGGCAAGCGCATCGAAGGCGAGGGCTTCTTTTTCGAGCCCACCGTGCTCGCCGACGTCCCGATGGACGCGCGCGTCATGCACGAAGAGCCCTTCGGCCCCATCGCCGTGCTAATGCCGTTCGACACGTTGACGGACGGCCTCGCGGAAGCGAATCGCCTGCCCTATGGCTTGTCCGCCTACGCCTTCACGAGCAACGCACGTACGGCGCTCGACGTGGCGGACGGCCTCGAAGCCGGGATGATCGGCATCAACCAGTACCGCATCGTGGCGACCGAATTGCCGTTCGGCGGCATGAAAGAAAGCGGTCACGGCTCGGAAGGCGGTACCGAAGGTATCGGCTACTACCTCACCAACAAGTTCATCAGCCAGATCTAATCCGGAGGCGATCATGTCCCATGCCAATTTCAGCAGCCCGCGCGAAGCCGCACGCGCGTTCACACCGAAGCTCGCGGCTTTCGTCGACGACACGCTGTATCCGCAGATCTGGAACGACCCGGCCCTCGCTTTACGCGACCGCAGTCTGATTACCGTCGCCGCGCTGATCGCGGGTGGCCATCTCGACGAGCTGCCTGCCCATCTGCGCCGGGCGCGTGAAAACGGCGTGAGCGCCGAGGAGCTGTCGGCAGCGATTACGCATCTCGCGTTCTACGCCGGCTTCCCCGCTGCCATTTCCGCTTCGGCCGTCGCGCAGGCCACCTTCAACGAATCACAGGATAACTAACCATGAAAGCGATCACATTCACGGATTTCGGCGACGCCGACGTTCTCCAGCTAACAGACGCACCCGCACCAGAAGTGCGCGCAACGGATCTTCTGGTGCGGGTGTACGCGGCCGGCGTGAATCGCGCTGACCTCACACATCGCACGGGTGGGTATGGCCGCCCGAACTTTGGCGATTCCACCATCATGGGTCTCGAGATTGCTGGCGAAGTGATCCAAGCCGGCAGCGAAACCAGCGGCTTCAAGGTAGGCGACCGCGTCATGGGCGTGGTGGGGGGCGGTGCGTATGCCGAGCTGGCGCGCATCGACTATCGCATGGCCATGCCCATTCCCCCGGCGCTCGATTACGTGCACGCTGCGGCGATTCCAGAAGTGTTCGTCACGGCGCACGAAGCCATGCTGCATCTGGGGCGTCTCACGCGTGGCAACAGCGTGCTGATTCACGCGGCCGCAGGGGGTGTGGGTTCGGCCGCTGTGCAACTCGCCTATGCGACCGGTGCGACGATCTTCGCGACCGCCGAAGGCAGCAAGCTGGAACGCGTCGCGCAACTCGGTGCGGAAGTGACCATCGACTACCGCAGCCAGGATTTCGCCGAGGTGATCGCGAAGGCCACCAACGGACGCGGTGTAGATGTCGTGATCGACTTCGTCGGTGCGCCCTACTTCGCCCGCAATATCGCTTCGCTCGCCCACGGCGGCCGGCTGGTTCAGGTCGGCATCCTGGGGGGCGGCGGTGAAGTCGGCGTCGAACTGGAGCAGATTCTGTATCGCCATCTGCAGATCATCGGCACGGTGATGAAATCGCGTCCGCAGCACGAAAAGCACGCAATGGTGCGGCGGTTTCGCGAGCACTGGCTCGATCGCTTCGCAGGCGGCGCGAGTCTCGAGCCTGTGGTCGACAGCACCTTCAAGCTCGCGCATGCCGCCGACGCGCACCGCCGCATGGAGTCCTCGGCCAATGTGGGCAAGATCATCCTGATCACGGATGCACTCGAATCCGCATGACGGTGCGGGTCAAATGCCCCTGACGGTGCGCGAGCAACACGCCAGAAGACGGCGCCTTGTTCGCGCGCCGTCAGTCTGCGTCACGTCAAAGCCGGTACACCCGTTGCGCATTGTCATGGAAGAGCGCGCGCCGCTCGTCGGGAGAAAACGCCCTGGTGATCTCCTTGAAGGCATCGAACACCGCGTCGTAGCTGCTAAACAGTTTGTCGACCGGGAAGTTGCTCGCAAACATGCAGCGCTCCACGCCAAACGCTTCAATGGCGTGCAGTACGAACGGCCGAATGCTGTCTACCGTCCAATGCCAGTCACCCATGCCAAGGCCCGATATCTTGCAGAATACGTTGTCAGCCCAGGCCAGCATCTTCATGCTGCGCTTCCAGCCTTCTATCTCTTGAGGCGACCTGTCAACCGGCATGCCGGTGTGGTTGAGCACCATCGGCGTAGCGGGGAAATCACGCGCGAGTTGCAGCGCTTCTTCCATCTGCGTGTAGTAGAGCTGCAAATCGAAAGACAGGTTGTGACGCTGAAGCAGCGCATAACCGCGGCGCCATTGCGGATCGCTCATCAGGTGCGGATGCTCGATGAACGTCTTCACCGGATCGCGGTGAAAGTTCAGGCACTGCCGGATCCCACGTACGTTTGCATACTGGCAGTGTTCTTCGATCACAGCCTGAGCATTCGGCGCTGAAAGGTCTGCAAAACCGACGATACCGTGCGGATAGCCATGCACGTCCGCCACGCCCTGCAACCAGCGCGTTTCGGCGACCGGGTCGTTGTGATCGTATTCGACCTGCAGATGCACCGTCTTCACCACGTTCTGATTCTTGATATCGGCGAGGAAATCGTCGATCAGATAGTCTTTGCGGATCGCGGAGTAGTCACCGAATACGCGCTCGAGCATCGGCCCTTGCAGCCAGGGATAGTTGCCGGTCTTCAGATCGTAGAGATGATGATGCGGGTCAATGATGGGCAAGTTGTCCATAGTGTCTCTCGTTTTAGGTCGAATGGCTTTCGGGCGCCGCTCGCATGACGCGAGCGGCACACCCGTGGCCGCTCACTGATGTATCAATATTGTCCGGCAGAGGGCGGGTAGACCCGTTTTACCGTTGCCTGTGCATCCGGTTGGTCGATCGTCTCCTTCGTCACCAGCGGCTCCTTGAGCGCCAGTTCCTGGGTGGTCGGCTTATGGTTCAGCGCATTGAAAACCTGCGTGGTCGCATCGATGCCCTGACCCACCGCTTCCTGCAGGAAGATGCCCTGAATCTGCCCGTCGCGCAGCAGCTTGATGGTGGTCGGGCTGCCGTCCGCCGTGACCACCGCCACCTTGCCGACACTACCGCGAGTCTGCAATGCCTTCGCCGCGCCCGTGGCCGCTTCATCATACATGCCGTAGATGCCCTTCACGTCGGGGTGCGCGGTGAGCACGTCGTTGGCCTGCTGCACGGCTTCGTTGACGGTAAGGCCGTGCGTTTCCAGCACCTGCACGAGATCGCAGCCGTCGGACTTGAACGACTCCTGCGCGCCCTTCATGTACTTCTGAGCGTTTTCACGATCCTGCGGCAACGACAGCATCGCCACCTTGTTGCTGCCACGGTCCTTGGCCAGCTTGCAGATATACGCGCCCTCGGCCTTGCCCGTGTCGTAGTTGTTTGCGGTGACAGCAGACGTGTAGTCGGATTCGCCGCTCTGAGGCCCAATGCCCGCGAACGCGACCGGCACGGACTTCGATTTCAGCAGGCGCAGCACCGGCGGCGTGCTGGTCGAACTCACGGGGCCCATGACGATGGCGCTGACGCCGCGTGTCAATGCGGTGCGCACGTTGTCCATCTGTTTGGCTGGCGAGTTCTCCGAGGTGAACTCCACGTAGTTCATGCCGAGTTCCTCGGCGCGTTGCTTGACGCCGTAGGCTACCCATTGCCAGTACGAAATATCGAGCGACGGTGCGATATAAGCAATGGTCTGCTTGTCCGCCGCGACCGCCATCTGCGACGCGAGCGTCGTGGCGAGCGCCAGCACCGACGCCGCGATGATCCGTGCAAATGGCCGGCCCGAAAACCCGCTTCCTGATTGTGACGCGCGCTTGTCCATCATTGTCTCCTGACTGCTAGTTTGAACGACCCCGTGCTCAACGCCGGGCTTTGGTAACACGATCCACGAGGACCGCAATGAGAATCACGACACCAGTCACCGTGCCTTGCCAGAAACTGTTGACGCCGATGAGATTCGCGCCGTTCTGGATAATCGTGATCATCAGCGCGCCGAGCAGCGCGCCGACTGCGGAGCCAGTGCCGCCGAACAGACTCGCGCCGCCAATCACGACCGCAGCGATGGCCTGCAACATAAGGCTCGATCCCGCCGTGGCTTCCGCATTGCTGATGTACGACACGCTGACAATGCTCGCAAAGGAAGCGAACAGCCCCGACAGCAGATACGCCCCGAGCCGCACGCGATTGACCGGAATACCGATCACTCGCGCCGATGAACTGCTGCTGCCAATCGCATACAGCCAGCGTCCCGCGACGATCTTGCGCAAGCTGAATTCGATGGCCACCAGCAGCAGCACGCACCACAACGCGTAGTTGGGCAGACCCGGAATCAGCGTGCCCGAATTGAGGAGGTAATAGTCGGCGTTGGAGATGGGCAACGAATGGCCATCGGTCACGATGAACGAGAGACTGCCCGCAATCGCATACGTACTGAGCGTCACTACGAACGGCGCCAGCCCGACGAAGGTCACGAGCAAACCGTTGATCGCGCCGATCAGTACGCCCACTCCCAGCCCTGCGAAACTGCTGGCAATCGCACCGTAGCCGTGCGCCATCGCCAGACCCGTGACCATGCCAGTGAGCGAGAACACGGACCCGACCGAAAGATCAATGCCACCTGTGATGATCACCAGCAGCACGCCGAATGCCATGATGACGAGCGGCGCTGCTGCTTGCGTCACGTTGGAAATATTGCCGCCCGAGAGCGCTGCCGGTACGATCATGCCCACCGCGAGTTCGATCACGATAATCGCAATCGCAATGGCAATCTCGGTGCGATAAGCCGACAACAGGCGACGCAGTGTGCCGCCGTGTCGTGCGGGCTCCCCCACGATGGAATGCGTGACTGATTTCATGACTGTCTCCAAAGAAAGATCGTTATTGCTGACCGGGTCTAGGCGGCCATGCCTGTCGCGTTGGCGAGCTGGGTTTCATTGACCTCGGCATGCCGTAGAACGCCGGTCGGCTTGCCATCCAGATCGAAAGCGAGCACGGTGTCGCACAGTTCGACCAGTTCGATGTATTCGGTCGACCACCAGACGATGGTCGTGCCCTGTTGCGCCATCTTGCGGATCAGCGCGTAGATTTCGCGCTTGGTGCGGATATCGACGCCGCGGGTGGGCTCTTCGAGCACCAGCAATCGCGGCTTGAGCAACAGCCAGCGAGCGATCAACAGCTTTTGCTGCGTGCCGCCACTCAGGGTTGCGGGCAGGTCCCATAGCGAACCCGCGCGAATCTTCAATGCTGCAAGGAGTTGCGTACCCTGTTCGATCTCGGCGCGTCCCACGACGTTGCGCCGGTTGATCACGCGTGACGATGCGACGAGGTTGTCGACGATCGGCAGCGTCGCGAGAATGCCCTTGTTCGAGCGATCGCCCGACACGAAGCCCACACCGTCGCGTGCGCCCGCTGAAGGATGCGCATAGCTGACGCGCGTGCCGTCACGCGTGATGATCCACGCGCCGGTGGTCGCCATGCCGGTGAGTGCGTCGATCAGCGAAGAGGGACCGCCTGGCGCACCCGCGAGGCCGATGATCGCACCGGCCGGCGCTTCGATGGACACACCATCCCGCTCGATGCGAAGCGTGCCGCCATGCACGGCATGGGATGCCTGCGAGACTGCGGTTTGATCTGAACGGACGGCCTCCGCCGCCTCGGCACTCTTTGCTGCAGCATCGTCCATCACGACGCTTTGTCCCATGCATTCGACAATTTCACGATCGGTGATCGCATCCAGTGCGACGCGGTCAACCGCGGTCTTGCCGTCGCGGATGATCGTGCAGACGTCGGCAATTTGCCGGATTTCGCGCATCCGGTGCGACACGAACAGCACGGCAAGGCCGGTGTCCGCAATCAGGCGGCGTATCACCGCGAAGAGCCGCCCCGTTTCCGCCGCGGTGAGATTCGCAGTCGGCTCGTCGAGCAGCAGCAATTTCGCGCCGGAGCCAAGCGCGCGGGCAATCTCCACCAGCTGACGTTCGTGCAGCGTCAAGCTGCTGACGGGCCGGTCCGCTGATTCGCGTCCGAAGTGCGGGTCGATCAGCGAAAGCGCTTCAATGGCGAGCGCGAGCGACGCACGCTCGCTGTATTTCGCCGTCCCGCGACGCAAGCGCGGCATGGCAATGTTTTCCGCCACGGACAGATGCGGCAGCAGCGCCAGTTCCTGATTGACCACCGCGATGGTGCCCGCCGCGACCTGTCCGCCAACGGATGCGCCAATCGCCTGTCCGTCGAATTCGAGTTCGCCGCCATCGCGTTCGAACTGACCGGAGATGATTTTGATGAGCGTGGATTTGCCCGCGCCGTTGCCACCCAGAAATGCGTGCACTTCGCCGGACGCGATGGAAAGATCGAAGCCCTTCAATACATTGGTAGGTCCGAAGCTCTTGACGATCGAGCGGGCAGTCAGCAAGTAACGCTGCTCGGGCATGGGATAATCCATTGCTGTCTCCTGCGCAGTTGTTGCACTGCGCAATTTATGTGTATGGTTTTGCCGCGTTGCCAGCCTGTGATGTGCTGGGTCGAGAGCGGGAGCAACATGGCTCTGGAATCGTGCGGCTTGTCGACAGAATGGCAGTGCAGATGGCGTGCGAACAAGGCGGTTTCATTCAACTGCATCTGAAAAAAATTCACTATGCGCATTCCACCGGTGAAAGCCATCATCGCTTTCGAGAGCGTGGCGCGGACCAAGAGCGTCAACCGCGCGTCTGAAGAATTGGGACTCACCGCATCGGCGGTCAGCCATCAGATCAGCAATCTCGAGTCGATCATCGGCCAGGCCCTCTTCTACCGTTCGGGCCGTGGGCTCGTGCTCACGCCCACGGGCGAGCGTTATCTGTCCGACGTCACCGGCTCACTCGCGGACCTGAGCCGCGCCACGGAACGTGCGTCGAGCCGTGCAGACGTGCAGATCCTGCGCGTCCATTCCAGTCCCAGCTTCGGGCTGATGTGGCTACTGCCGCGTCTCGAGTCGTTCCAGAAGGCCAACGGCGATATCCAGTTGAACCTCGCGTGTTCGTATGAGGACGTATCGTTTACCAGCGGCTATTACGACATCGATCTGCGCCACGGCTATGCCAACTGGCGCGACGTGGAAGTCAGAACGTTGCGCGGCGAATTCATCGCGCCGCTGGCCTCGCCTGCTTACCTGGCAAACAACCCGGTGGAAACCCCCGAAGACCTGCTGAAGCACCGGCTCATCTACTCGGAGACGCCGCTCGTGCAGTGGAAGCAATGGTTCGGACGCACCGGCGTTTCCGCGGCGCACAAGACTTTCGACTTCTCCTTCGACCGTTCCTACATGTCGCTCGAGACCGCCGCGCTCGGACTCGGCATTGCACTGGAGAGCCAGATGCTGGCGTCGGTGCGCATCAAGGAAGGCACACTCGTGCCGGTGTTCGACAGCACGCACGCAGTCGAAGTGGGCGCGCATCACCTCGTGTATCCACCGCAAAACGCCGAGTTGCCGCGTGTGATGCGCTTCATTGCGTGGATCGAGCGGGAGATCGGTCAGATGGAACGATCGGTTTAGGCCTTCCCGCAGCACGTCACCTGAAAATTTCTCAAGCATAGTTGAGCCGTACCTCGTTGATGCGATTACGGACGAAGTAGAAACTTCGGCCATCACATCAACAGTCAGGAGACAACCATGCTGCTCGAGAACAAGGTCGTAATCGTCACGGGTGCGGCTTCGCCGCGCGGAATCGGCAAGGCAACCGCGCGCGCCCTCGCCGCGCAGGGCGCACGCCTCGTGATTCTCGATCTGCGTGAAGAAGACGCAAAGCAGGCGGCTGCCGATCTCGGCGAAGGTCACCTCGGCCTTGCCTGCAACGTCACCGACAAGGCCGCGTGTGTGGCAGCCGCCAAAGCGACCCTTGACCGCTATGGGCGCATCGACGGCCTCGTCAACAACGCGGGCATTACCCAGCCAGTGCGCACGCTCGATATCAGCGGCGAGAACTTCGACGCCATCGTCGACGTCAATCTGCGCGGTACGCTATATATGTCGCAGGCCGTGCTGCCCGTCATGAAAGAACAGAAAGGCGGCAGCATCGTCTGCATGTCCTCCGTCTCGGCGCAACGCGGCGGCGGGATCTTCGGCGGTCCGCACTATAGCGCGGCAAAAGCGGGCGTGCTCGGTCTGGCACGCGCGATGGCGCGTGAATTCGGCCCCGATCGCATTCGCGTCAACTCCATCACGCCAGGCCTGATCCAGACGGACATCACCGGCGACAAGCTCACTGCGGAGATGCGCGTCGACATCCTCAAGGGGATTCCCCTCGGCCGTCTCGGCGACGCGGCCGATGTCGCCAACGCGTGCCTGTTCCTCGTCAGCGATCTGTCTACCTACCTGACGGGTATCACGCTCGACGTGAACGGCGGCATGCTCATTCACTGATGTCAGCGTCCCGTTGTTCAGGGGACATGGCATCCCGGGCACCCGGGCAAACCCGGGGCCACGGCAGGAGACAGACATGAAAACGAAGTACAGCGCTTCGTCGATGGTGGCCGACGTGCCCGTGCAAACCGGGTCGACCAGCTTCGAGTCGCGCACCTATGCGAAAGTCAGCCGGCGCCTCATCCCGTTTCTGATGCTGTGCTACCTCGGCGCGTATCTCGACCGGGTCAACGTGGGTTTTGCCAAGCTGCAGATGCTCAACGATCTGCGTTTCAGCGAAACGGTCTACGGCATGGGTGCAGGTATCTTCTTTCTCGGTTACTTTCTGTTCGAAGTACCAAGCAATCTGGTGCTGCATCGCGTCGGCGCCCGCAAGTGGCTCGCGCGGATCATGCTGACATGGGCGGCGATCTCAGCCAGCTTCATCTTCGTCAAGTCCCCCACGGTCTTTTACGTGCTGCGTTTTCTCCTTGGCGTGGCAGAAGCCGGTTTTGCGCCTGGTGTGATCCTTTACCTGACGTACTGGTTTCCCGCTGCGCGTCGCGCCAAAGCGCTCTCGTTGTTTTTCATGGCGATCCCGCTTGCCGGAATGATTGGTGGTCCGCTGTCGGGATGGATCATGCATTCGCTGCAAGGCACATTGAGTCTATCCGGCTGGAAATGGCTGTTCTTGCTCGAAGCGCTGCCTTCGCTCGTGCTGGGTATCGCGATCCTGTTGTATCTCGACGACAGCATTGCCAGGGCGAAGTGGTTGACGGAAACCGAAAAGACCCTGCTGGCCCGCAACGTCGCCAACGACAACGCGTACACGGTCGCCCATATCTCGATCAAATCGTTTATCGCCGACCGTCGTTTGTGGTTGATGGCGGCGATCTATTTCTGCGTCGTGCTCGGCCAATACGGATTGACCTTCTGGCTGCCGACCATCATCCGCAAATCCGGTGTCGCCGACCCACTATGGGTGGGCGCGTTCACGGCGATCCCCTACCTGTGCGCCATTATCGCGTTGCCTTTGATTGGCATGAGCGCGGACCGGCGCCGCGAGCGCAGGCTGCATCTCGCCGTGCCGATGCTGGTAGCAGCCGCGGCGTTCGCGGTCCTGCCTGCATTGGGTAGCGTGCCCGCTGCAATCGTCTGCTTGAGCATCGCGGCAGCCGGCATCCTCGCCGCATCGTCGCAGTTCTGGTCCTTGCCCACGGCTTTGCTGGGTGGCATGTCCGCCGCAGCCGGTATTGCGGCGGTGAACTGCGTCGCCAATCTCGCAGGCTTCTTCTCTCCAGCCATCGTGGGCTGGCTGAACGACCTGACCGGCAAGTCGACCGCCGGGCTCATTTTTATCTCGCTGGCTATCGCGCTCGGGGCCTGCCTCGTCTTCCCCGTCCCCGCGAAATCAGTGAACCGCTAACGCTGCGTTCTCTTTCAACCATTCCGACTGATCACAGGAGACGACATGAACAGTCCATCCACTGCCGACACGGCAGCTCTTGCCGAGCACGCTTACCGCATCCGCAGAAACGCCCTGTTGATGGGTGAAGTGCAGGGCCAAGGCTACATCGGCCAGGCGCTCGACATTGCCGACGTACTGGCCGTCGCCTACTTCGGTGCGATGAACTACCGCCCCGCAGACCCCGAGTGGGAAGAGCGCGACCGCTTTCTGCTGTCCAACGGGCATTACGCGATCGCGCTGTATGCGGCGTTGCTGGAGGCCGGTATCCTGCCACCGGAAGAACTCGAAACCTACGGCAGCGACGACAGCCGCCTGCCAATGTCCGGCATGGCCAGCTACACACCGGGCATGGAAATGTCCGGCGGTTCGCTCGGCCACGGCTTGACCATCGCGGTTGGCCGTTGCCTTGGCCTCAAGCGCAAGGGCTCACGCTCGTTCGTCTACACGCTCTTTTCAGACGGTGAGCTTGACGAAGGCGCGATCTGGGAAGGCATCATGTCCGCCGCCCACTGGAAGCTCGACAACCTGATTGCCATAGTCGACGTGAACAACCAGCAGGCCGACGGCCCCTCCACCCAGATCATGTCGTTCGAGCCGCTCGTCGAAAAACTGCAGGCGTTTGGCTGGTTCACGCAGCGCGTGGACGGCAACGACATCGCGGCAGTAGCGGCCGCGTTCGATGCCGCGCGCCAGCATCCCGGCGCGCAACCTCGCATGATCATCGCCGACACCCGTATGGGACGCGGTGTGCCATTCCTCGAACAGCGCGAGAAAAATCACTTTATCCGCGTGGACGAGCACGAATGGCAGTTGGCACTCGAAGCACTGGAAGCTGGGAGACAAGCATGAGCAACGCAACGATGAGCAAGCCGCGCCTGAAGACTTCGGCGATGATCGCATCTATTGCCGGTGAAGGACAACTCACGCGCTCGGCGCCGTTTGGTCACGCGCTGGTGGAACTGGCCCGGCAAAAGGCCAACGTTATCGGCATGACCGCGGACCTCGGCAAATATACGGACCTGCACATCTTCGGCAAGGAATTTCCTGAACGGTACTATCAGATGGGCATGGCAGAGCAACTGCTGATGGGCGCTGCCGCCGGCCTCGCACACGAAGGCGCGCAGCCATTCGTCACGACCTACGCGGTGTTTGCCACGCGTCGCGCCTACGACTTCATGCATCAGGCGATTGCCGAAGACAATCTGGACGTGAAGATCGTCTGCGCGTTGCCTGGACTAACCACCGGTTACGGCCCGAGCCACCAGGCCGCCGAAGATCTCGCGTTGATGCGCGCCATGCCGAACATGACCGTCATCGATCCTTGCGACGCGCTCGACATCGAGCAAATGGTGCCCGCGATGGCCGCACACAAAGGGCCCGTTTACGCGCGCCTGCTACGCGGCAATGTACCTGCCGTGCTCGACGAATACGACTACACCTTCGAACTCGGCAAGGCAAAGATGCTCCGTGACGGTGCCGAAGTGCTGATCATCTCGTCGGGCCTCATGACGATGCGTGCACTGGAAACCGCCAAGGCGCTGGAAAAAGATGGGATCGGCGTGGGTGTACTGCATGCGCCGACCATCAAGCCACTCGACACGCAAACCATTCTGCGCGAAGCACGGCGCTCCGGCCGTCTCGTGGTCGTCGCGGAAAATCACACCGTGATAGGCGGGCTGGGTGAAGCCGTCGCCGCGGAACTGATGCGCGCGGGCGTCTCCTGCGCATTCCGCCAGGTCGGCCTGCCCGACGCGTTTCTCTCCGCCGGCGCCCTGCCGACGCTGCATGACCGCTATGGCATCTCCACCGCCAGCATGGTCAAATCAATCAAGGGATGGCTCGGCTGAGCTGCAATAGCTCGACGCCGCGCTGAGTACTCACGCGGCACAGTACCCGCTCCTTTTCTGCCTTCCTTTGCCCCCTCGCGGAATTCAGGCCACTGAGTTCCGCGAGGGGCGCGTCTCCGCACGACTCCTTGCGCGTCCGCGCGTTATCCCTTTGTCATCGCGGGTCCGCAACCCATAGTTGACTGCGAGGAACAACTCAATTACCACCGACCCCAATGATTTCGCGCCGGGATTCGGCCAGAATACACAGCAGTCCTGAGCGGCGTAGCTGTGGGGACGTGTGCGTGATTCCGTGGCCGCCAGCAAGGACGAAGGCCTCGCTGCCAACGCCGATCTCGCGTCCACGCAGTTGAGCCTCGAAATCGAACTGGCGCGCAGTTACATCGATCTGCGCGGCTTCGACCAGCAGATCCAGTTGATCGAAGGGACGGACGAGGACTATCAGAAGGCGCTCGACCTGACGCGCAGACGGCACGGCGGTGGGGTCGTCTCGGGGCTCGATGTGGCACGCGCGACCAATCAGCTGTCGGCGGCCGAATCGGAGCTCACCCAGGTTCGCGCCAAACGCGCGCTACTGGAGCATGCGGTGGCGGTGCTGGTCGGCGCGACGCCGTCGGACTTTCATATCGAGCCGACCACGCGTCCGATCCAGATGCCCGCCATCCCGGTTGGCGTACCTTCCGGGTTGCTGCAACGGCGTCCCGATGTCGCCGCCGCCGAGCGGCGCACGGCGGAAGCCAACGCGCGCATCGGCATTGCCCGCGCGGCGTACTTCCCCACCCTGACGCTCAGCGCACAAGGCGGTCTGCAAAGTTCGGTGTACGCGGATTTGCTGAGCGCGCCTGGTTCGTTCTGGGCAATCGGGCCCACCTTGGCGGTGTATCTGTTCGACGGCGGTCGTCGCAAGGCCCAGGTGGAATCCGCCAAGGCGGCCACCGCCGAAGCCGGCGCGCGCTATCGAAGCGTCGTGCTTGCCTCGTTCCGGCAGGTCGAAGACGATCTCACGTTGCTAGGCGATCTGGGCACCGCGACAGATCAGCAGCAGGCGGCCGCGACCGCCGCGGACACCTCGGTGAATCTTTCGCTGGCTCTCTATCGACGCGGCGCGGTCAGCTATCTCGACGTGGTCGAGTCGCAATCCGCCGCGCTCGAATCGGAGCGCAGCGTCATCCAGTTGCGAACGCAGCAACTGGATGCGAATGTCGACCTCATTCGCGCGCTCGGCGGAGGATGGACCACGGCTGATCTGGCAGGCGGTTGAGGCCATTACGCCTGCTTCGTGGAGTCGGGCGGCACTTCACGAGCACGCGCATAGACGCGCTGCGCGTGCGTATCGTCAAAAGCACTAACCGGCACATCAAGCGCAATCGCGCCCTCTGCGAGCCCGACAATCCGGTCCGCGAATTCACGCGCCCAACTCACCTGATGCAGGCTGCACAGCACCGCCACGTTCTGCTCGCGGCAACAACCACGCAGCAGCGAGAGCACTTCTGCGCTGCTGTGCGGATCGAGACTCGCAACCGGCTCATCCGCGACGATCAGATCGGGCTGCTGCGCCAGCGCGCGGGCAATCGCCACGCGCTGCTGCTGACCACCTGATAACGTATCGACACGCCGCATCGCGTAGTCGAGCAGGCCCACACGTTCGAGACATTCCAGCGCCAGCAGGCGGTCTGCACGCTCGAAGCGGCGTGTGATGCCGCGCCACGCGCTCACATGGCCCAGCCGTCCCGCGAGGACATTGTCCAGCGCGCTCAACCGCTGCACCAGATTGAAACGCTGGAATATCACCGCGACCTGCCGGCGTGCACGATGACGCAACGCGCTGAGCACTGCGCCAGCTACGGCAATCTCGCCGCCATTGATGGAGTCGAGCCCGGCCACACAACGCAGCAGCGTGGTCTTGCCTGCCCCACTCGCGCCGAGCAGCGCAACGAACTGGCCCGCCTCGATGGTGAGACTCACATTGCGCAGCACGTCTACGCCATCGAGGTGCTTTCGCACATCGCTCACGCGTAACGAAGCGGTGCGCGGTGGCTGCGTGCAAGAGGCCCGTTTCGCGTAGACGTCCATAGGCGCGGCACACTCACGCCAGTTTGAGACGCAGCCAGCCGGATATCTGATCGAGCGCCGTCACCACCATCAGGATGACCGCGATGATGGTGAACAAGCGGCTGAAGTCGAGCAGGTCCATGCTGTTTTTTAGTTCCTGGCCAATCCCGCCCGCGCCGACGACACCCAGCACCGTCGACGCACGCACGTTGAACTCCAGCCAGAACAGTGCCGTCGACGCGAACACCGGCAGCACATCCGGCAGTACCGCGTAAGCGATGCTCGTGAAGCGACCCGCGCCTGTCGTGCGCACGGCGTCGTAGGCGGCCAGGTCGGTGTTCTCCAGATGATCCGCGAATAGTTTGGCCGCGCTACCCCACGTATGGAAGGCAATGCCAAGCACGCCGGCGAACGGCCCGAGGCCCACCGCCGCGACGAACAGCAAGGCGAATACGAACGAGTCGATGCCGCGCAGCATGTTCAGAAACCACCGCGTGGGAAGGTACAGCGCGGGTAGCGGCGTCAGGTTGCGGCTTGCGAAAAGCGCGGCCGGCAGCGCAAGCAGAGCGGCGGCGGTCGTGCCGACTGTCGCCATCGCGATCGTCTCGGCTGTGCGCTGAAGAATCAGCGGCAGTTCGTCGACACGCGGCGGCCACGCCTGCGCGAGCCATCCCGCAATCTTCGGCAAACCTGTGAGGAGACGCGCCGGATCGACGTGCGCCAGGCTGAAGCAGATTGCGTAGAACACTGTGACGGCGGTCAGCGTCGCGCAAAAGCCCATGCGTCGCCAGCCGAACTGCTTCTGCTTCGCTTCGAGCGCCGCAAGCGTTGCAAGCACAGCGGGCGTCGCCGTTGCCGTACGCGCGGACGAGTCCGGTGGACCCATATCAGGTCTTTGCGTGAATCTTGCCAACCGCAATGCCTGCCTGTTCGATCGTCGTATACGACGCATGCGTGGCTGAAACAAAGCCTGTGTAGCGCGGTGGCAGCATGGTGGCCGCCTGTTGCGGCGTGAGCGTGGTGAGAATCTGCTGGACGTGTGTGACCAGCTCCGGCGAGGTTCCGCGTGGCACCACGATCGCGTCGTTCGGTAGCGGATCGGAGGTCCAGATGATCTTCGTGCCGTCCGGCTTGATGACGCCATTGGCGATCATCGCGTTACGGTTGCGATCGAAGTCCGTGGCCAGGTTGACCTGCCCAGACTGCACTGCAACCTCGTTCGCGGCATGCGTGGCGCCATCTGTGTATTTCCAGAACGTCTTCGGATCGATCTTCCAGACTTCCTTCGCATACCAGGTCGGAATCAGCCAGCCCGAGGTGGAGCCGACATCCGCGAAGGAAATCGACATGTTGCGGGTGTCGTCCGGGAAACGCGCGACCTCGATGCCAGGCTGACTAACGATGATGCCGTGATAGAACGGTTTGTCGTCGTACTTGACGGTGGCCAATGCCTGGCAGTCCGTTGCATTGTTGGCGATCACATAGCCCCACGGTCCCATCCACGCAAGGTCGAGCTGGCCGGAACCCATCGCGACCGCCATGCCGGCCCAGTCGGTGGTTGCAGATAGCTCGTAGTCGACGCCAAGCTGGTTTGCCAGCCACGCGAAGAACGGCGCGAAGCTCTTTTTCGTGTCATCCGCCGTGGGCAACAGCGGTCCGACACCGAAGCGCAGCGTCTTCTTCGCCGGCGCCTGGGCACGGGCCCACGGGCCAAGTGCCCACGAAGCGGCCAGGCCGGCCGCGCCAGCGACGAAAGTTCTACGCGTTGCCATGTTTCTCTCCGTGAGCAAAACCGGGGCGGCCTGCCTGCATTCATTCGCGAGGTGCACCGCCAGCATGATGTTTGCGCCGGAATTCACCACGCAGTTGCTCGCGGACGATTGCCGACGTGCAGCATCGTATAGCGGATGCAAAAAGACAGACCGCGCGTCGTGCGCTTTAGAAAATCGTTTAGTTTTCCTTGTCAGCATGTTTATTAAAGAGCCGAGGCATGCAGGCGTGTCGTGCAACCGCGCGGCACACTTATCCCGCTTCGGAATGACGCTCATGCGAGTACGCGCGTTCCCCGATCGTTACGGCATGGCTATATTGCCTGTGACCGAACCCGCAGGCGGTTCACGAGCCCGTTATCGAAGGATTCAAAGGCAGCCGTTCAGTTCATTACGGCCGGCCTCGCCTCCGGCGCGCTCAAACCGGTGATCGACTCGACGTTCCGCTTCGACGACATGGTCGAGGCGCACCGCTACCTGGAAACCAACAACCAGTTCGGGAAGATCGTCGTCACGGTGTAACTTTCAGTCGCGTCTCATACGGCGTGGGAACAACTGTTAGCGGGTGTATTCTGCCCGCTAGCGGTAACGTGGAGAGTCATTGATGCTCGCCATTTCGCCGACGAGGTCGGCACGCCCATGTCCGGAGAAGCGATGAACAGCAACGCAGTCGAATCTGGCCCCGCCACCTGCCGGGTTGTACAGCCCGGTTCAGAATTCGAAGGCAAGCAGGGGTTGACCTACGCCGTGGGTATCTCCGCGGAAAGTGTCGGATCGAAGTTCGTGCACCTGCAACTCGCCACCATTCCGCCCGGTGCCCGCGCCAAAGCGCACCTGCATGCGCAGCACGAAACCGCCATCTATCAACTGAGCGGCGTTTCGGGGTGCTGGTACGGTGACAGGCTGGAACATCATGCGGTGGTGCGGGCCGGAGATTTTTTCTACATTCCCGCAGGCGTACCGCATGTTCCGTACAACCCGAGCGCGGACGAACCCTGCGTCGCCGTGATTGCACGCACCGATCCTAACGAACAGGAAAGCGTGACCATGCGCCCGGACCTCGATGCGCTTCCTGACTGGGCGAGCGTCACGCCGTTGTCGCGCTAATGCGGCTAAATCACATGAGGCGCAACGAGGCCTGCGCGCCGGGATGCGTTGCCGCCTGACTAGCTTGCGTTGACTGCGCGCGTCTGAGCGGTTGGGACCGGTTGCTTGCAATTCACTTAACGTGCCCCTTTCCGCGAGTCCGATCCGCGCCTTAATCCGCCGCTAATAAATGGCCGTTATCGTAATTGTGCTGGTTGCAGCGGGTCTCGTCGCCGCGAGACTTCCAGCTTGCTTACAGCGCATGTTTACAACCCGATTACGCGGAGTCCTTAAATTCTTGTTGCGCCAATTTGCGGCGCAGTGGGGCATAATGTGGCCCTCTCAGGTTCTGGCGAGGCCCTCGGAATAGCCAGAATCTTTTCAGCCGACCCTAACCGGTCGGCTTTTTTTTCGACCAGAAAGTGTGTGCCGCTAGCGGAAATGGCCGAACTATCGCGGAAATTCCGTTTCTACAGCAGACGCGCTGTTGCAGCGGCGGGGCGTTGCATCGCTTGGGATGATTATCTAAATGTCTGCGGAAAGGGCTGCCGCATGGGTTGCCGAGCGTTGGCTGAGAATTTTTGACGCAGTGAGACGGGAAGACGCGAGGCTCAACCACACCTCCGGGCGGTCATCGAGTTTGGGCACGCAGCAGGAATGACATGGGTTGATGATTCCTTAGTCACCCTAAACAATAACTGGAACAAATAACAGGCCGCTGTCCGTGAGAACAGCGGCCTTCCTGCTACCTACAACACATCACTAACTGGCGGCAAACTCAACTGCCGTTATTGCCCACCAGCCGGCGAGACCGTGCTCGGCGTCGCTAGCGTATTGTTGGTCTTCGGAGCAGGGGTAATCGTGGGGTTGGCGTTGCTATTCGGCAGGCCCGAATTAGGCGCAGCACGCATCCCGCTGTCCGTATTGGTCGAGCCAGGCGTACCGTAGCCGCTAGTCGCGCCGTTCTGGTTCGACGGGCTGGCGGTGCTGCCGCCCGTACCGCCGCCGCTCGAACCGCCTGCTGACTGCGCAAACGCGCCGCTCGACAAAGTAAGTGCGGCCACGGCCGCGATCAATGCACTGGTTGCCTTTTTCATGATCCGTTCCTCCTGTTTTTACTGGACGGTAATATTGACGCAGACGATGCCCGCCTGCTTGATATCCATTGCAGCAAGCACCGTGCCGCGTGCTTGTAATCTGGTCCAGCAAGCACCGTACCGCGCGTCGTGATGCGGGAGGAAAGCGGCGTGTGCGCGCTGGCTCAGGCAATATGCAGAGTTCAACTGAACAAATCGCAATCGCTGAAGGCCAACGCAATATGACCGGCTCGACGCTCCGTCAATGAAAATCTTGTAGTGGAGCGATTTTTTCTGGAAGGGTAGAACGCATCCACGTACGCCACTATGTGGGCGCAGACGCGGGCACGAATGCAGAAACCAGCAACATCATGGGTCGCTCCAGTTCTTCCGAGAGCTGCGGCGTCTGCGTAATCTGCTCAGGCGTCGGCGCGAATTCCTCGACTCGGCCAATCTGAAAGCCCGCGTCAATCAACGCATTGAGTGTGGTGCCGAGCCGCCTGTGATACTTCAGCACGCCCTCGGCAAACCAGTTCGTCCGCCGTTCGCCTTCTATGGCATAGCCATTCACTGGCCAGGTCTTGCGGCCATCTTCATCGCTGATCCAGTGCGGGTGCGCTGCTGCCATGAAGATAGGATGCTCGATCGTGAAGACGAAATGCCCCGTTGGAACGAGTGCCTTTCGGATCACACGCACGAGGCGCGCGAAATCCTGCACGTAGTGAAACGTCAGCGCGCTGTACGCGAGATCGAATGCGGCTTCGGGCAACGCCAGCGTATCGAGATCGGCGATGCGATACTCGATGGCGGAGTCCACGGTGTCGGCCCTGGCGCGCTCGATCATCTTCTGCGAGAGGTCGAGGCCAAGCACCGACGCTGCGCCCTGCCCGCGCACCCAACGCGCGGCCCAGCCGAAACCGCAACCTAGATCGACGACCCGCTTGCCGCTCAATTCGGGCAGCATGGCGCGGATTGCGGGCCATTCAGGCGCGCCCTCGAGTCCCTGCACCTGCCTGGGTAACTGGCTGTAGCCTGAGAAAAAATCAGGGTCGTCGTAGATGTTCTGCGCCATGTACGTCTCCAGTAATAGCACGGACGGGACGCGTGGCGAGTCGGGATATTGATCAAACCCCGGTGATCGCGCACCGGGGCTTTTGCAACCGTGCCGTCCGCATCAATGGCTGGATTTTACGTCTTACGTGGCGGTTTCAATGGACACTAGCGCGAACGTGAAACTCCTGGCCGATTATCAGGTGAGGCATTCCGCTGGTTGAGAAACCTGCTCCAGCATCGAGCCCGTTGCGTCGAGGCGTGAATGCCACGCAAACGCGCGCTCCAGACAATGCGGCGTGTGACCGCCGCGTCGCAGCGCGTCACGATAATAATCGCGCAGCATGTCGCGATACAAAGGATGGACGCACTTTTCGATGATCAACGAGGCGCGCTCACGCGGCGCGAGACCGCGCAGATCAGCGAGGCCCTGTTCGGTGACGACCACGTCTACGTCGTGCTCATTGTGATCGCAATGCGGGACCATGGGCACGATGCTTGAAATCCGCCCGCCCTTCGCCACCGACTTCGTCGCGAAGATCGCGCACGATGCATTACGCGCAAAATCGCCTGAGCCGCCAATGCCGTTCATCATGTGCGTGCCGCCCACGTGGGTCGAATTGACGTTGCCGTAGATATCCAGTTCGAGCGCGGTGTTCAAAGCAATCAGTCCCAACCGCCGAATCACTTCAGGATGATTGCTCACCTCCTGCGGACGCAACACCAGGCGATCGCGATAGCGCTCCAGTTCGGCAAATACCTGTGCATGGCGTGCCGCCGAGAGCGTGATGGACGCGCCCGAGGCGAACGTGACCTTGCCCGCGTCCAGCAGATCGAAGGTGGAATCCTGAAGGACTTCTGAGTAAATCTGGAACGGCTCGAACGGCGATTCGACGAAACCGGCCAGCACCGCGTTGGCGATCGTGCCAATCCCCGCCTGCAACGGTGGCAAGCGAGCGGGCATGCGTCCCCGCGAGACTTCGTGTTGCAGAAACTCGATCAGGTGTCCCGCGATCTGCGCGGTTTCCACGTCCGCCGGCAGAACCGTCGAGGCGCTATCGGGCTTGTCGGTGATCACGATAGCGGCGATTTTCTCGGGCGCAATGGGGATGACCGGCACGCCGACGCGATCGCGCGGCGAGACGATGGGCAGCGGTTCACGATGCGGACGGTGGCCCGGAATCCAGATGTCGTGCAGGCCTTCCAGTGCGAGCGGCTGCGCGAGATTGATCTCGACGATGACCTTGTCGGCCAGAATCGCAAAGCTGGCCGAGTTGCCTACCGAAGTGGTCGGCACGATGCCGCCGGTTTCGGTAATCGCCACGGCTTCGATGATCGCCACGTCGAGCTTGCCGAGTTGATTGGCGCGCAGCATCTCGACGGTCTCGGAGAGGTGCTGGTCGACGAACATGACTTCGCCGCGATTGATCGCCTCACGCAGCGTCCTGTCGACCTGAAACGGCAGGCGCCGCGCCAGCACGCCGGCCTCGGTCAGGGTGCGGTCCACGTCATGACCGAGCGACGCGCCGGTCATCAGCGTAATGCGTAGCGGCTTGCCTTCCTGTCTGGCGCGTTCCGCCAGCGCGACAGGTACGGCCTTGGCATCGCCCGCGCGGGTAAAGCCGCTCGCGCCCACGCGCATGCCATCGTGAATCAGCAGCGCCGCGTCGGCGGCAGAGGTCACCTTGCCGCGCAGGGCGGCACATCGAATCCGGTCTTCGTACATGCTCGAGTCTCTCCATGATCCTGCTTCGATGCCGGTGCACGCTTCTGGCGTGTGCTGCCGGCCGATCCTGCCGTCGTCTTTGCCTTATTGCTGACCGGGCCATCCACACCCCGCACCCGCACCGGCACCGGCACCGATTACCCGATAAAATCCCGGCAAAACGGCTGCCGACCGACGACACGCCGATTGTAGAAGCGCCGGATGCGCGTATTAATGGCCCCCGCCGGAAACCACCCTTCCAGCTTCGACAACAATGCATGGCCCAGCAGGTGGACAATACGGGTTCTCTCTCGCAGCGATCTCGCCTTAGTCGAGTCGAAAAGAAGGTCTGATGGATACGTTACAAAACATGCGCGTCTTCGTACGCGTCGTAGAAGCGGGCAGTTTCACCGCTGCGGCGCAGTCACTGAATTCGACCACTGGCGCAATGTCGCGCGCGGTTTCCGAACTCGAAGCGCATCTGCGCACCCGTTTGATGAACCGCTCGACGCGAAGGCTCGCGCTGACCACGGCCGGCGAACGCTATCTGAAGCGCTGCCAGCAAATACTGGCTGACGTGGATACGGCCGAGGAGGAAGCCAGTTGCGCGCAGGAACGGCCGGCCGGTGCATTGCGCATGCACAGCTTTGCCAGCATTGGGCAGCACTATGTGTTGCCGGCCATTTCGCGCTATCGCGCGCTGTACCCTGAAGTGACGGTGGAGTTGACGCTTTCGCAGCGCATGCCGGACCTGTTCGAGGGAAGCGGCGACGTCGCGGTGGTCACTGCCGCCACTCTGCCGAATTCGGATCTCGTTTCGCTGCCGCTCGGCACTACGTTCAGCATTCTGTGCGCCTCCCCGGCCTACGTGCGCAGTCACGGCGCGCCGCAGCAACCCGCTGATCTGCGGCAGCACGACTGCCTGATTCTGCAAACGCCCGCGTTTCCGCCCCACGACTGGCTGCTGGAAGGACCCGAGGGTAGCGAGACGATGGAAGTCAACGGGCCCGTGCAGGTGAATATCGCGGAGTCGCTGGCGGTGGCGATCCGCGAAGGCATGGGCATCGGCATTCTGCCGCTCTACGCTGCCATAGACGGACTGCGCGATGGTTCCCTCGTGCGCGTGCTGCCCGAGCATACGCTGCAAAAAATGACCATCTACGCGCTCTACCCGTCGCGCAAGTTCGTCGACGCCAAAACGCGCACGTGGGTCGAATTCCTGCGCACCCATATGCCCAAGGTGATTGCGCGTGATGTGGAGCTGCTCGCGGAAGTGGGCAAGGCCGATCCGATTTCCATCATGCCGCCAGTGCAGGCCGGCTCGCACATCGCGTCGGACCACGCGCCGGAGCAGTGAGTCTGCGTTACGCACTACCAGGTTTTAACGTTCTAGCGCGTGATCTGGCGGCGCGGGATTACTTGCGTCGCCGCCCTGCCAGTGACAACGCGCGTTGCAGTTTCCCCAGCCCCTTGCGAACGTCCTGCGTTGTGTCGAACAGCAGTACTTCGAGATGATCGCTCAGCACCTGCACGAGATCGTGATACGCGGGAATCGCCGGCGACGGGACGGTTTTGATCTGGCGTGTCTTGGCCAGCTGGTCGATCACTTCAATCACGCGATTGCGCTGCAACACGTAGTAATCCTCGGCGACGGAATGCCGTGAACTACCCGCCGCACCGTGCAGAACGAAATACTTCATCAGCTCGGGCGACGCAAATGTCTCGATTGCCCGCCATGCGCGGCGAGCAGCGGCTTCGTCATTGCGCGCCGGAATCGCCAGCAACGCGCCACCGAGGGGCGACACCGGCGTGACGCCCGGCGCAAAGGTCGGGTGCAGTTGCAGGCCCACGCGCCCGCCCTTTTGCCATAACGTGTGACTGTCCAGCATGCCGTAGCGATTCGACCAGTGGTAGCACATCGCGGCCTTTCCTGAACCGAAGATCTGCGCGTTGCGCGACCAGCCCACACTGCGTAGCTGCGCGGGCGACAACGGGACCAGCGCGCGCAGGTAGTCGATGACCTCTCTGCCGATTTCGGTATCCACCTGTAGCACGCCGCCGTCGAACGTCTGGCCACCCTGCGCGCCCAGAATCTGCAGGAATGTTTCGGCCAGCGGCAAGCCCGGCGCCGCGCTCCACGTAATGCCGGCGCGATCCTGACTGCGGCGTCGCAGCAGCGTGGCACAGCGAAGCACGTCGTCGAAGCTGCGGGGCGGCTCAAGCCCTTCCGCTTCGAACAGATCCTGCCTGTACCAGAGAAAATCGACCGCGGGCTGCAAAGGAATGGCATATAACTGCTTGTCGAACCAGCCCGCCTGCCACACGGCATCGTAGAAGTCCGCGCCCGAGAAGCTGCTCTCGGCCTGCAAGGTTTGCAGCTCGAGCAGATGACCGTCGTCGCATTGTTCCGCGAGCCACGGAAATGGAATCGCCACCAGCAGCGGCGCGGCCGCTTCCACTCTCGATGTCTCCGTGAGCACCTTGTTGAGCGCCGAACGATAGGTATCCTGAGGAAATGTCATGATACGCACGCGATGCCCGACGAAGCGTTCGACGTCCGTGCGGTTGCGTTTGAGTATGTCGAACACCGGGTCTTCGTAGGCGACCAGCGTCAACTCCACGGCTTCGTTGAAGCCCTCCGCCGCGGGACGTGGCCACGGAATACCCGCATCGCGCGTCAGACTCCTGGCGTCGAAGCGGTCAACGGCACCCTCGTGACTGGCGCCCACGATCATCTTCACCGTCTGTTCCGTGATGCTGTCGAGCCGGTCGAGCAACGAAGCAGTTGGCAACACCACGTCGCGATTACCCGAACCCAGGCCCGCGCGGAATTGCAGCCAGCCTTTGGCTTTCATGGCAAACACGACGCGCCGTGCACTTGTGCGCGGCAGTCCGGAAAGATCGGCAAGCGCCGTGATGGTCATGGGCCGGTCGCGCAGATGGTTCTGCAACAGCGCGCCCAGCACCGGCCAGACCGCCTGCGCGTCCTCACCCAGTTCGTCACGCAGGATGCCGGCTACCTTGTCGAGCACGGCGAGCGCCGCAAGCCGGTCTTGTGTGTGCATGACGAGTCCTTTTCCGGTTCGTATTTTTAATCTAACCCCATGATAACAATGTTAATAACCAGAATGGACATTTCTCTGGAGAGCGCTCCCGAAGCGTTGCCATAGGATGCATCCACGGACTCGTTTGCGAAGCGTCCGGCTATAAAACGGAAGGAGACAGACATGAAAGGAGTGACTCGCCTCGTCGCCGTCATGGCGGCGTTGGCTTTCAGCGTGAGCGCCGTCGCGCAGAGCGACAGGTTTGTCGTCGTGTCCCACGCGCCGGACGCGGACCCGTTCTGGAACGTCGTGAAGAATGGCATCGCCGACGCCCAGAAAGACTTCAACGTTGCAGTGGATTATCGCAATCCGCCCAATGGCGATCTGGCCGACATGGTGCATCTGCTGCAACAGGCGGCGGCCCGCAACTATGACGGCGTGGCAACGACCATTGCCGACCTCGATATCGTGCGTGCCCCCGTCAAGACCATCGTGGCCAAGGGTATTCCCGTCATCACCTATAACTCCGGCACGGCGGAGCAGAGCAAGGAACTGGGCGCCCTGCTCCATGTGGGCCAACCCGAATACACTGCGGGCAAAGAAGCCGGCGAGCGCGCCAAGGCGGCCGGCGTCAAGAGCTTCCTGTGCGTGAACAACAACGTCACCAACCCCTCCTCCTTCGACCGTTGCCGTGGTTTTGCCGAGGCTATCGGCGTGGACTTCAAGAAATCGACTCTCGATTCCGGCAACGACCCGATCCAGGTCGAAAACAAGGTGTTTGCCGCATTGCACGCACACCCGGATACCCAGGCAGTGCTGGCGTTGGGCCCCACCTCGGCGGTCCCCGCGCTGCGGGCGGTCGCCAAGCTCGGTCTGACGGGGAAGATTTTCTTCGCCACCTTCGATCTCACGCCTGAAATAGATCAAGGTATCGAGGCGGGCTCGGTCAAGTTCGCGATCGATCAGCAACCCTATTTGCAGGGATACATTCCGGTCGCGCTGCTGGCGCTCATGAAGCGCGACAAATCGCTCGACATTCACAAAGCCATCGCAGCGCTGCAAGGCAATCCACAGTTTCAGCAGCGCATCAAGACATATGGACTGGCCCCGCGCTTCGGTGCCGGTGGCGTGGACACGGGGCCGGGCTTCGTGACGCGCGATAACGTCGCGCTGGTCGAAAAATACGCTGGACAATATCGCTAGATTTTACTTCGCCATCCGAATCTTTTTACGCTGAGCTGAGCGAAGCGACCCGATTCACGACATCCTTACAGAGGCTCATTATGTTTCAGCTAGCCGTGTGTGCAGAAATGGTTTTCCGCCATCTTCCTTTTGTCGAGCGCGTGAAGAAAATCAGCGAACTCGGCTTCCACGTGGAGATATGGGACTGGACCCAACACGATATCGCCGCACTGCAAAGCACGGGCGCAGCGTTTTCTTCGATGACGGGATATATCGAAGGCGATCTGATCACGGCAGACGGCGCCCGGCGCCTCATAGAGACGGCGGAACAATCCATCGAAGTTGCCAAACGTCTGCACTGCCCGCGTCTGAATCTGCATGGCACGGGCCTCGACGGCAAGGGTATGCCGGTCAAGCCGACGCCTGTCGTCACCGGCGAAATGTGGCTCGCGGCACAGCGCACGCTCAAGCAGATCGCCGATCTCGGGCGCCGTGCGGATGTGGTGTTCTGCCTCGAGAACCTCAATACGGAAGTGGACCACGCGGGCGTCCCGTTCGCCAGAGCAGCCGACACGCTGGCGCTGGTCAAGACGGTCGACAGCCCGAATCTGCGCCTTAATCTGGATCTGTATCACGCGCAGATTGGCGAGGGCAATCTGATCGAACTGGTCCGCAACGCCTTGCCCTTCATTGGCGAAGTGCAGGTTGCGGATGTTCCGGGACGCTATGAACCGGGCACGGGCGAGATCAATTATCCGGCCATCTCCAGAGCGCTGGCGCAGGCTGGATATCGCGGCATGATCGCTATGGAGGCGTGGGCCAGCGGCGACGACGAGCTTGCGCTGCATCGTTTCAGGGAAGCGTTCAGCGTTTAGTGCAGCGCGGTTCCCTTTGAAGGCCAGGTTCTTTTTTATTTATGTCGCAGTCCGTATTAGTTATTCGCAAGCAACAAACTCGATCTGAACGTGCGTTTCAACTTTGAATGGAAGATCCCACACCATGCTCAACATTGCCCTTCTAGGGGCCGGCCGGATCGGTCAGGTCCACGCCCGCTCCATCGCCGCCAACGCCGATTGCAAACTCGTGGCCGTGGCCGATGTTGCCACGGACGCGGCTCGTACACTCGCCGCCCGCTACGACGCCCAGGTGCGTTCCGTTGACGATATCCTTGCCGATCCGGCCATTAGCGCCGTGCTGATCGCCACCTCCACGGACACGCATTCGGACCTCATCGAACGGGCTACGGCAGCGGGCAAAGCGGTGTTGTGTGAGAAGCCGGTGGATCTGGCGCTGGAGCGCGCATTGCAATGTCAGGCGAAGGTGGCAAGAGCGGGCAAACCGGTCATGATCGGCTTCAATCGCCGGTTCGATCCCAATTTCGCCGCGCTCAAAGCGTCCTTCGACAACGGGGAAATCGGCAAGGCGGAACTGCTGGCCATTACGTCCTTCGATCCCGCGCCCCCGCCCCTTGGCTATATCAAGGTGTCGGGCGGCCTGTTCCGCGACATGATGATTCACGACTTCGACGTGGCCTGCTGGATCATGGGCAGCGCGCCCTCGCACGTGAGCGCGGCGGCTTCGTCGCTCGTCGACCCTGACATCGGCGCGGCCGGTGACGTCGACACGGCCGTCGTGACGCTCACCTGGGCCGATGGCCGCATCGCCGTCATCAAGAATTCGCGCCGTGCAGGCTATGGCTACGATCAGCGCGTCGAACTACTCGGATCGCAAGGCCTGCTCGCGGCGAAGAACGAACTGGAAAACACGGTCGAAAAAATCACGACGGCAGGCACCCAATCCGCCAAGCCCGTGTACTTTTTCCTGGAGCGTTACATGCGAGCCTACGAAGCCGAGTGGGCTGCCTTCGTCCATGCGGTGCAGACAGGCTCGAACATGCCCGTTACCCTGGCGGACGGCATCGCGGCGCTCGCCTGCGCCGAGGCCGCCACCCGCTCGGCGCGGACCGGCGCCTCCGTGGCGCTGACCCCTGAAATGCTGTCGGCCCTGTAACGCTCACGCCTCGCCTGATCGGCTCACCCGGCGACGGGACGCCGATCCGGCACGGCGGCCCGGTTTCTGCAACGCGGCCAGTGCGGCATTCAGCGTTGCCAGCCAGCCCTCCTCGTAGCCGATGCCCGCGCGCAGCACCACGCGTTGCAGGGCTGTTTCGCGGTCCTGTGGCTCTTCCGGGAAATCGCGCGCTTCGATCTCGCGATATTGCGCGAGCTTGTCCGCATGCAGTGCAATGCGACGGCGAATCTCCTGCGCCAGCCCCGTGGGCCCGACCACCGCCTCCGCGCGCAAGCGAATCATGAATTCGTGGCGCAGCGGCGACGGCTCATCTTCCTGCGCGACCCAGCGCTTCAGCTCGGCGCGCCCCGCCGGCAGAATCCGGTAAGCACGCTTTCGGCCCCGCGTAGCCTCTTCGGGCAACGACTCGATCCACCCGGCCTCCTCCAGATGCCCTAACTCACGATAAATCTGCTGATGCGAGGCACTCCAGAAGTAGCCAATCGACTTGTCGAAGCGGGTGGCGAGTTCGGATCCAGAACCGGACCGCTCGACGAGGGCAGTAAGCAAGGCGTGGGGCAGCGACATGTGACAGGAACGAAAAGATTGAGCGCGCGATAAAGGATTTCCTCTAAAAGCATACAACCCCTTGCCCGTTTATGAAACTAGTTGCATGATGAGCGCTCCGTCTATGCAACTAGTTTCATAAACATCATGGAACACTACCCCAATCTGCTGCGCCCCCTCGATCTGGGTTTCACCACGCTGCGCAACCGGGTCCTGATGGGCTCCATGCACGTTGGCCTGGAAGAATTGCCAAACGGCTTCGAGCGCATGGCCGCCTTCTACGCCGAGCGGGCGCGTGGCGAGGTCGGCTTGATCGTGACGGGCGGCATTGCGCCGAACGAGCGCGCGCGTCCGATGCACGGCGGCGCGATGCTGACCACGGAAGCCGAGGCCGAGCCGCACCGGCTGGTCACGCGAGCGGTGCATGCCGAAGGCGGCAAGATCGCCATGCAGATCCTGCATTTCGGGCGCTACTCGTATCAGCCGAAGCTGGTTGCACCCAGCGCGTTGCAGGCGCCCATCAACCCGTTCGTGCCGCACGAACTGACAGACGAAGAAGTCGAGCAGACCATCGACGACTACGTCCGCTGCGCCGCGCTCGCGCAGCATGCGGGCTACGACGGCGTGGAAATCATGGGCTCGGAAGGCTACCTCATCAACGAGTTCATCGCCTTGCGCACCAACCAGCGCAGCGATCGCTGGGGCGGCAGTTACGAGAACCGCATCCGCTTTCCTGTGGAAATCGTGCGCCGCGTGCGCGAACGCGTGGGCCGCAACTTCATCATCATCTATCGCCTTTCCATGCTCGACCTGGTGGAAGGCGGCTCGACGCTCGACGAAGTCATCCAGCTCGCCCAGCGCATCGAACAGGCGGGCGCAACCATCATCAATACGGGAATCGGCTGGCACGAGGCGCGCATTCCTACCATCGCCACGAAGGTGCCGCGCGGCGCGTACGCCTGGGTCACGCAACAGTTGATGGGCAAAGTGACGGTTCCACTGGTGGCCACCAATCGCATCAACACGCCTGATCTGGCAGAACGACTGCTGGCGGAGGGAGCGTGCGACATGGTGTCGATGGCGCGGCCGTTCCTCGCCGATGCCGCGTTCGTGCGCAAAGCCCGCGAAGGCCGCAGCGATGAAATCAACACCTGCATTGGTTGCAATCAGGCGTGTCTGGACCATACGTTCGCCGGCAAGGTCACGTCGTGTCTCGTCAATCCACGCGCGTGTCACGAAACCGAAATCGTGATCGAGCCTGCGCAGCAAGCAAAGCGTGTGGCCGTCGTGGGCGCGGGGCCTGCGGGTCTCGCCTGTGCTGTAACGGCGGCCCAGCGCGGCCATACGGTGACCTTGTTCGAATCGTCCGCAGAAATTGGCGGGCAATTCAACATTGCCAGGAAAGTGCCGGGCAAGGAAGAGTTCAACGAGACGTTGCGCTACTTCCGTCGCCAGCTTGAACTCGCCGGTGTCGAACTGCGGCTCAACACGCGTGCAACGGCAGAAAGCCTCGCAGAAGGCGCGTTCGATGAGGTGGTGATCGCAACCGGCGTCGTGCCACGTGCGCCGCAGATCGAGGGCGCGGATCACACCAAAGTGTTGGGCTATCTCGAAGTGCTGCGCGACGGCAACGCCGTGGGACGCAACGTGGCGATTGTCGGCGCGGGCGGAATTGGCTTCGACGTCGCCGAGTTTTTGCTGCACGACGGCGAAAGCGCCAGTCTCAATCCCGAGAAGTTTTTTGCCGAATGGGGCGTGGACACCACCTACGCCGAGCGTGGCGCGCTACGTGAACCACACCTGACGCCGCCTGTGCGACGTGTGCATCTGCTGCAACGCAAGCAGTCGAAGGTGGGCGACCGGCTTGGCAAGACCACTGGCTGGATTCACCGTACGGCGCTGAAGGCGCGCGGCGTACGGATGGTGTCGGCAGTGGATTATCAGCGCATCGACGACGCTGGACTGCATGTGAGTATCGACGGCGAACCCCATACGCTTGCCGTCGACCACGTCGTGATCTGCGCGGGACAGGAACCGCTGCGCGAACTGGCTGATCAATTGCAGGCCGCTGGTCACACCGTGCACGTAATCGGCGGTGCGGCCGAGGCTGCGGAGCTGGACGCCAAGCGCGCCATTCATCAGGGCACCTCGCTCGCGGTGACGCTCTAACCATTTCTTTGCGTTGAATTTCCTTGCGTTGAAAGCGGAGTTTTCATGGACCAGTCCTCACTCAATCTACAACCCGCCGTCGCGGCGTCGCTCGAGAAGTGGCACAAGATGGTCGCGAGCGGCGACCTCAGCACACTGGACGCCATCGTTCACCCAGATGCGGTGTTCCGTTCGCCTATGGCATTCAAGCCCTATGCGCCCGCCCCTGCCTTGCTGATGATCCTGCGGACGGTCGTAACGATCTTCCAGGATTTCACCTATCATCGTGAATTCGGCAGTGACGATGGGCTGAACGTAGTGCTGGAATTCAGCGCCACGGTGCAGGACAAGCAGCTCAAGGGAATCGACATGATCCGCTTCGACGAAGCGGGCCGTATTGTCGAATTTGAAGTGATGATCCGGCCGTTCAGTGCCTTGCAGGCACTGGGCACGGAAATGGGCACTCGCCTCGCGCAGTTTCTGCCGGCGTACAAGGGCGGGGCCTGACAAGGCCCGCCATAGCGTTCGACGCCTTGCTTGCCGGCGCCAGAAGAGATGGGCCTAGCGGCGCTTCTGAAGCAGTTCGCGCCCTGCGTAGACCGCTAAAAACAGACCAATGACGAGGGCCGCCACGGCCAGCGACTCGTCCTGCTGCCCGGCCTCGACCGTCGAGGCGGCATGGAACCAGAGGCCCATGCCAATCGCCGCCATGAACACGCCGAAGAGGAGCCCCCAGAGCGGGCCCGCGGTGTTCGCGCTTTCTAGTCTGTGGGACATCTTCATGGCCGGCTCCCCGTCAATATCACCGTTGCGTGATTTGCCATCTCCTGCGCATGCCGCATTCGGATGGTCTAGGGATACCGTACGCCATAAAAAAGCCGCGTTCAACATGCCAAATTAGCCGCCGTATCCAACGCGCAACGGAATGCGTGGAGCGCCCCGAGTTGTCTGGCACCTGTGAGGCATGCAGCAGGTAAAGCTCGCCGACTGCCTCACGCCAGCGTTAGCACCTCAGGCCTGGCGGCCGGCCATCACACCACCGTCGACAGGCAATACCGTCCCCGTGATCCACGCAGCGCTCGGCGATGCCAGAAACAGGATGGCTTCGGCGACGTCCGCCGGCTGGCCGTTGCGTCCGAGCGGATGAAACGCGTTGAACGACGGCAGCGTTTGCCGGACCTGATCGTCCGTCATGAACGTGTTGTAGACCGGCGTCTCCACCACGCCTGGCGCGACCGTGTTGATGCGGATATTGGCGGAGGCCAGTTCGATGGCGAGGTTGCGCGTGAGCGCATGTACGCCTGCGTTGGCCGCCGAATAAGCCGAGGACGGCGTCGCGCCAATGGCCTGCAGGGCCCACAGCGAGCCAGTCTGGACGATGGCGCCGCCGCCGCGTTGCTGCATGGCACGGGCTGCGGCCTGCGCCATGAAAAACTTGCCCTTGAGGATGGTGTCGAGGAACCAGTCGTATTCGGCTTCGGTGACCGCGAGGAATTCCTTGGGCCGGAACACGCCCGCGTTGTTGATCAGAATGTCGACGCCACCGAACGCCTGCGTCGCGACGTCCACGAGGGCGGCCGCCGTTGCCGGCAAGGCAATGTCGCCCGCGTGGATACGAACCCTGGCACCCGTCGCGTCGATCTCCGCAGCGGCCAGTTTCAGCTTCGCCTCGTCACGGCCGCCAATCACGACACTGGCGCCCGCCCGCACGAGGCGCATAGCGACTTCCTTGCCGATGCCCGAACCGCCACCCGTCACGATGGCGACTTTGGAAGAAAAACTATGCATTTTGCTACTCCTTTGAATGATTGGTCAGAGCAGAATTGACGCAATCCGCTTGCCTCGTTTTCTGCTTTTTTCAGACTTCATTGTTGGATTGCACGCCTGCTTTCGCAAATGAGATATTCTGTGCGTACCTGAAAGAAAAACTTTGCCACCATGACCGCACCGAGTTTTCTCAATGCACTGCGCGCCTTCGAGGCGAGTGCGCGCCACCAGAGCTTCTCCGCAGCGGCGGCCGAACTCAACGTCACGCCGGCGGCGGTCGGTCAACTGGTGCGCAGTCTGGAGGAATGGCTGGGTGTGGCGCTGTTTCATCGAGGCAGCGGCGGACGCGCCCGTCTGATCCCCACGGACGTTTCCCTGCGAGCGCTACCCGACATCCGTGACGGCTTCGATCGGCTGAGCCTCGGCTTCGCGCGGCTCAAGGAGGGATCGACGGTGGGCATACTGAACGTCACGGTGAGCCCCGCGTTCGCGGCAAAGTGGCTGCTGCCACGCCTCGACCGCTTTCAGAGCGCTTGGCCGGAGACCGACGTGCGCCTCGACACGAGTCTCAAGCTGATGGACTTCGCCACCCAGGGCATCGACATCGGCGTGCGTTATGGCGCCGGGCATTGGGCCGGGCTGGAAGCGGAGAAGCTGATGGACGAGGAAGTGTTTCCGGTCTGCTCGCCCGCGTTCCTCGAACGTCATGCGGGATTACGCAAACCCGAAGATCTACGCGGGCTCACCTTGATCGACGATCTCTCCGTGGATCGTCAGGCCGGCTTCGTGACATGGAGCGCCTGGCTGAAAAACGCCGGCACGAAGCTCGCCGCTACCCGAACCAGTCTGAAGATCAATAACTCTGCGGCGGTTCTGCAAGCCGCTATCGACGGTCACGGGGTGGCGCTGGCGCGTAGCGTGCTCGCTCGCGACGATCTGGCATCCGGGCGATTGATCCGGCTGTTTCCGAAGATCACCCTGCCCTCCGAGCTGGCCTATTACATCGTGTATCGCAAAGAGTGCGCAGACCTACCTCGACTCGCCGCGTTTCGCACATGGCTGCATGACGAGGTTGCCAGCGCGGATCAGCAGGCATGATTGCTGGCGCAATTTGATAACTCCACGTGCGCGGTTACGCAAGCTCGCCGGGCGCCGCGCCCGGAAACAACGACAGGCGCAATCCAACCAGTGCATGCAGCGCGCCCTGGCGGCGTCGGTAGCCGGGTGCGCCGGGATCGGCCGCGCAATCCGCCATGATCCGCGCAACGGCGGCATCGACGGCGACCGCCAGCGTCGGCGCTACGGGCTGACGCGCGCCCGCTGCGAGGCAGCGCTCATAGTGCAGGCGCACTTCATCGAGCACGCTGTCCAGCAAGACCGGCAACTCGCCGGAGAACTTGCCCGCGAGCCGGTGCAGGTCGAGCGAATTGAGCGCGATCCGCATGTCGCGCAGGCTTTCCGTGGAAGGATGCTGGCGATCGTCGCTCGGCGCCACGCGCGGGATCAGTTGTATGAGCCGGTCGAGCATGCGTGCGTTCAGATCGCGCTGCTGGTCGATTGCCAGATCGGTGCCGCTCAGCACCACATCGCGCCAGTTGAAACGCAACAGCCGCGAAGTCGCCGCGTCCGTGCCGAACGGACGGATCACCCCGGTCATCACCGAGGCGAACAGCACGCCAGCGAGACCGGCCAGATTCGCATTCAGGAAGTTCAAAATATTGGCGTCGTAGACGTCGTTGATGCCGACGAACGTTGCGGCCAGCAAGGCGATGAGCGTCGAGATCAAGGACACTTTCGGGCGTGGCATCAAGAGACCAAGCGGAATGAACAGGAACGCGAAGAACACCACGAGAATCTCGAAGTCCTGGCCGCTCGGCAACACCACGAATAGATAGAACCCCGAAATAAGTATGCCCATTGCCGTGCACTTCAGGAACGTCATCATCATGGGCACGGGCTCATCCAGTGCAGCAAAGAAGCAGACGCCGATCGCGCCCAACGACACCGCTGCCGCACCGTCCTGCCATCCCGAAGCGATCCAGATACACGACGAAACGAAAATCACCAGCCCCGCCGAACTGGCGGAGAACAACGCAAGCCCTCTGTCGAGAAAGGCCTGCTGCGCGCCGAGGCGCCAATGACGAAAGCGCGGCCGCCACTGCGTCCTGCCTTCCACCACGTTCAGACGTAAGGTCCGGCAATCGACCCACAGATCGACCACCTGCCGCAAACGCCAGAGCGCACTGGACAGCAATGCCGTCTGCCATGTCGTCAACTGGTGATGCGCCGGGTCCAGTTGCGTGAGACGGGTTCGCAGCTGCGGTGCCGTGCGTTCGGGGTCCTCACTGAGCGGCGCGTCGAGCCAGCGGCCAATATCGTGCAGCAGTTCGTTGAAGCCAGCGGGAAACCCCGAGCCCGATTTCTGCGCGGCGGCGAGCACGTCGGCGAGCGCCGCGGTGATGGGCATGATCAGTTGCATGCGACCCTGCAGTTCCTTGCTGCGCGCGAGAATGGCGGGGCTGACGTGATCGTAGGCCAACTGGCTCAAGAGGAATTCGAAGCCGCGCAGACTCGCTGCCATCTTCTGCCGGCTGCCGGAAACGAGCGCACCGGCGACGTGTCCCGCGAGCGACTCCTGCACGTAGAGCGCGGCGTCGCGAAACCAGGAGTCGGTCCGTTCGATCAAGGTCGGCGCGAGACGATTGGGTAACAGCGTGCTGCCGACAATACTCGCGCAGACGATGCCCAGCGTGATTTCCTCGGTGCGTGCCACGGCCACGTCGAAGATGCTGAGCGGATTCGACAACGCGGGCAAGGCGATGACGGACAGCGAATAGCTCGCGAGCAGAAACACATAACTGCGCGCGGCCCGCGTCGAGATGGAAATGTAGACGAACACGGCGGTCCACAGCGCGATCAACGCGCTCAACAGATACGGCGTCTCCGCGAACGGCGGCACGAGCGCAATGGATGCGAGCGCGCCGAGCACCGTGCCGAACACGCGATACAGCGCTTTCGAGCGCGTCGCGCCGACGAACGGGTTCGAGACGATATAGACCGATGCCAGCGCCCAGTACGGTCTGGGCAACGAGAAGTAAAAGGCGATGTAAAGCGCGAGCATGCCCGCGAAGAAGGTCTTCAGCGAAAAAATCCAGTCACGCAGTGAGGGGAAATTCATCGCGGGAAGGCGCCTGGGGTATCGGTCTCGCGCCGTGCAGCGCGGGTGGGTTTGTCGGGGCCTGCAAACTCACCGGTATCGTACCCTGTGGCGTTGCGAACGCCCAGACAGAATCAAACTGCCTGAGCGTTCGATCGGAGCGGCGCGCGCTTTTGACTAATTTCGGCGAGCCTTTAGCGGATCCTTGGCCGGTCCTCTTTGGCTCACTGTCTTTAGCCAACCGTCTTTAGGCAACCGTCTTTACCCAACCGTTATCGCGCCTCGGCGGCCCACGCCACGGCGTCGGCGCCAGCCGGAATGCGCAAGGGCGACGCCGGGTCGGTGGCGGCGCGCCATACGGCCTCGGCCACGTCTTCAGACTGCGTGGTGGGCGACGAGGTATCCTGCACGCCCGCCATCACTTTGGCGGCGAGTTCCGCGTAAGCCTCGTGATCGAATCCAAGCATGTGGGCCCGTGCGTTCTCGCCAAAGCGGGTGTCGGGTGCGCGGCCCGGCAACACGATGCGCACGCGCACGCCGAACGGCTCCATTTCCTGCGCCAGCGATTCGCTAAACGCGTTGACGGCGGCCTTGCTCGCGCGATACGCGGCGAGCAACGGCAGCGGCTTGAAGGTCACGCTCGACGTCACGTTCACGACCACCCCCGCCCTGCGCTGGCGGAACTGCGGCAGCACCGCCTGGGTCAACGCGATCGTGCCGAAGGTGTTAGTCTCGAACAGACCGCGCACCGTCGCGAGCGGCGCGGCTTCCACCGGCGCTGCCGCGCCAAAGCCCGCGTTGTTGACGAGCACGTCGATCGGCCCGGCGGCTTCCACTGCGTTGCGGATGCTGGCCTCGTCCGTGACGTCGAGCGCCAGTACACGCAGACGCTCGGACTGCGGCAACACGTCGGCGCGCGGCGTGCGCATCGTGGCAATGACCTGCCAGTCACGCGCGAGGAAGTAACGGGCGATCTCGAGGCCAAAGCCGGACGAGCAGCCGGTGATCAGTACGGTTTTCATGGGGACTCCTTGGTGAAGGTTGAGGTATGCCCCTACGATAGACCGCTACAGCCGCACTCGCTACAATCAATGATCCGAATTTCATTTGCAGGAGTCCGGCGATGACCGATCCCCTGGCCGAAGTCGTCATGCTGCTGCAGCCGGCCGCGCGGTTCTCCAAGCTGATTCTCGGCGCCGGCCCGTGGCGCATCCGCAGCCCGGATGTGTGCGAGCCGTTCTACTGCGCCGTTCTCGAAGGCGGCTGTCACCTTGCCATTGACGGAGACGAGCCAATGGAACTCGTCTCCGGCGATTTCGTGCTGATGCCCGCGTTTCACGGCGTGACCATGTCCAGCCTCGTGCCGCCACCGTCGGGCGAGCAGTCCGCGGCGCCCATTGCGCTCGGCAACAACGAATTCTGCCTGGGCCACCCGGGCAACCCGGTCGACGTGCGCATGCTGGCCGGTCATTGCAGCTTCGCTTCACCCGACGCCTCCCTGCTGGTCTCGTTGTTGCCGCGGCTCGTGCGGGTGCGCGGCGAGCAGCGGCTGGCCACGCTCGTGCAACTGGTGCGGGACGAGTCGCGCGAGCAACGGCCCGCGCGCGAGGTGGTGCTGTCACGTCTGCTGGAAGTGCTGCTGATCGAGGCGCTGCGTTCGAACGTGGAGACGGATGCGTCGCCGGGGCTGGTGCGTGGGCTAACCGACGCGCGCCTCGCAGCGGCGATTCGCGGCATGCACGCACATCCGACGCGTGCGTGGACCGTTGCCGATCTGGCGAAGGAAGCCGCCTTGTCACGCTCGACGTTTTTCGAGCGCTTCAACCGCGCGGTGGGTGTGGCGCCCATGGAATATCTGCTGACCTGGCGCATGGCCCTCGCCAAGAACCTGTTGCGCCGGAACGAAGGCCGCGTCGCCGAGGTGGCGCAGCGCGTGGGCTACAGCTCCGCCAGCACCTTCAGCGTCGCCTTTACACGGCACGTCGGGCAGCCGCCTTCACAATATGCGCGCGAGGCGCAAATGGTGGCTGAAGACGTCTGAGGAATGCGGGGTTCAGCGCGGCGCGCGGGCGTTCGCGCAATCTCGCACACGTATGCAATAAATCGGCGCCTCACGTGGTATACGCCCATGAGGACCGGCTAATTTTTCTGGAGACCCTGCCACGACGAGGTGACCCGAAGACTTGCTAGATCGGTTCAAGCAGCGCGATTACGCCGCCCGAGCAACCGAACTGGCATGAGACAGACACCGATGAAACGCCTGATCCACCGAGCGATTTACCACCCGCTCATCGCGCTCACCCTTTTCTGTGTGGTCGACGTGATGCACAACGTCGACTACAGTCCGGCCGCTGCGTTGCTCGTTCTCACAGTGCGATCCGTATCACGCGTGCTGAGTCTGCTGGACAGAGCGTAGTGCAATGCCTCGGCAACGCATCACGATGCAGCACCTTACGGGGGTCATTCAACTGTCATCTCGAGCGCGTTGCTTTGGTCAGCAAACATGCTGGCTCATTGCTTTTGTGGCACCGGAAATTTCCATGCGCCATCGAACACCGACGGGCCAGGACCATATATCCGCGCAATCACGTTATACGGCCCCTCCGGTGCGGGCAGCCAGTTCGACTCCTTGTCTGCGGCCGGCGGTTGATGCTGGACATAGATGTCGAGCGAGCCATCGGCGTTGTATTGGAGTCCTTTGGTTCGGTCACCAATGGAGTAGCGATTGATGGGATTCGCCACCAACTGCCGTGCGGGCAGGTTGTACATGGTCATGGACCAGAAAAACTTCGCGGGCGGCAGGTCCTGCTTGTCGAAGTGAATGACATAAGGTTGAGAACCCAACAACTGTGCGTGGTCCGCGTTGAGACGCGTGCCGACGTACACCGCTTCTTCTTTCGTATTGCCGTAGATGCCCATCGCAGCCGCGACCGCGCGTTTCATGTAGTCGTCATGCAGATTTTCGCGGGTTCCAAACAGATCATAGGAACTCGTCGTGTGCTTCTGTGTATCGGCAAGCGCGGCTTTGCCGTCCGCGACGCCTGCCTCGATGGCCTGCCGCATCTCGGGCGGCAGCGCTGACGGGTCGAACGGTTTGCCGGGCGCAATGCCGATCTTCGCGAAGCGCTGCATCAAGTCGGCTTCGGAGGGCGCCGTTGGCTGCGCGAACTGCAGCAGGAAATTCAGGTAGACGATGAAGTCGATCGACGTCGCCTTCGTTGCATCCCACTTCGGGAAGTCGATCTTCGGCACCGGCGGCGGCGCCTGCGTGTGCTCGAACGCTGACAGTGGCGCAAGGTGGTACTGCTTCTGGATGGCCTGCACGTCCTTGACGTCACTGGGCCCGTTCAACGCGGTACGTCCCAGGGTCAGGATGAGTTCGGTCTCCGAGCGGAACACCTTGTCGATACCCTTTGGCGTTTCGCCGTGCCAGTGGGGGCCCACGAACAGATAGTGTCCGCCTTCGTTGCCGGTGGTCCGCGAGCCGACGTAGGCGAAGTTGTACGTGAAGAGGTCGACGCACTGGAACACGAAATAACGCTGCCTGGGGACCACGGGAACAGAGAGCACCCAGGGTTCGCGCCTCAGGTCGAGCCAGCCCCATGAATAAGGCGTGTCGTTGTTGGGCGTGACGATGTCCTTGTTCTCGGGCCCAAACGGCTGCGAGTAATTACGCAGCTTGCCGAAGCCACCCACGTAACGCACGCTGTTGGGATCGACGGCCTGCTCATACATGGTCTTGTAGTTGAACAGCATGGGATACGCGTAGATGAACGCATCCTTCGCGATAGCGCGTGCTTCTTCGGGTGATGCCGCCGCTGTCTGCGCATGCGAGTACGGCATGACAGCAAGCGCGAAACAGAGCGCGCCAACCCCTGGCAATCTGCGAAGCGTCATCATGAGCCATCCCTTAGGCAGTGCATCTCGTGAAAAGTACGAGCGTGCCAATTCTAATGTGCAGCCCCACGCAACGAAATTGCATAGTTCGCATTGACGGATTGCGTGAGACGCATGCATGGTAGAAGATCTTCATGGTAGAAGATCACGTGTCGTCACCCAAGTTCTAAATCACTTAAAGGACCACGATGAAACTGACCGCGATGCCCGCAGCGATGTTGTTCGCCGCCGGAGTTGCCACCGCTCAAACGCAACCGTCGAACGCGTCACCCGTACCGGTGACGGTCGACAATTTCGTCCGGGCGGAGTCGGATACCTACATCGCTTCGCTGGCAAAGCAAGGCGGCCTCGGCAAACTGCTGCACCGCAGAGTGCCTGCCTCCATCGATCATCAAACCGTGATCCGCCTGAATCGCGACACGCTCTACACCTCCGGCGTGTTTGATCTCGACGCCGGGCCGGTGACCATTACCATGCCCGACGCCGGCAAGCGTTTCATGTCGATGCAGGTCATCAACGAGGATCATTACGTGCCGAACGTGTTCTACGGTGCAGGCACACACGTCCTCACGCGGGAAAACGTCGGCACCCGCTATGTGGTGGTCGGGATTCGAACGCTCGTCGATCCTGGCAGTCCCGAGGATATCGAACAGGTCCACAAACTACAGGACGCCATTACCGTGAGTCAGAACGGGCCGGGGACGCTCGAGCTGCCGCATTGGGATCCCGCGAGCCTGAAGAAGGTGCGCGACGCGCTGCTGGTGCTTGCATCCACGATTCCCGATTTCAAGCGTTCCTTCGGCACGAAGGAAGAAGTCGACCCGGTACGGCACCTGCTCGGCGCCGCTGCCGCGTGGGGCGGCAACCCTGACAAGGACGCCACGTACCTGAATTTCACGCCGGCCCACAACGATGGCAAGACGGTTTATAAACTCGTGGTCAAGGACGTGCCGGTGGATGCCTTCTGGTCGGTGAGTGTCTACAACGCCAAGGGCTACTACGAGAAGAACGCTTCGAACGCCTACTCCATCAATGATCTCACCGCGAAGAAAAGCGCTGACGGTTCGGTCGTGATCCAGTTCGGCGGCTGCGATAACCACGTCGACAACTGCCTGCCCATCGTCGAAGGCTGGAACTACACCGTGCGGCTTTATCGGCCGCGTGCCGAGATTCTGAGCGGTGCGTGGACATTCCCGGAAGCCGTGCCGTCGCATTGAACAACAAGGTCATGCGGGCGTAGATGCCACGCGGGAGGTCCGTTGCACGATGTCCGATCACAGCGGCAGTGAATCCGTCACGATGCCTGCCCGAACGGGGGAGTCGTCCGCCTTGCGTCAGGTCGTTGCATCGAGGTTCTTTCTCGGCGCGACGCTGGCGATGTTTCTGTCGGGTCTGGGTACGTCGGCGGCGGCGCCGCAGATCGTCCTCTTTCTCGTGAAGGAACTGGGTGCGTCGCTGCCGCTCGCCGGGTTCTATTACCTGACGAGCCTCGCAGCGCCCGTGGCCGGCTATTTCGTTGGCCGCTATTCGGATCGCACCGGCAATCGCCTCGGCCTGTTCCGCCTGTGCGCGCTGGCGGGATTTTTCGGCTGGGCAGCTCTCGCGCTTTCCACCGCAGTCTGGATGCCCTTCGTCATCGCCATCGTGTTGCTGGCCGTCTCCGGTGCGACGGCCTCGCAGATCTTCGCGGCCGTCCACGATGAACTCGTCAAGCATCCTGGCAGCGCCAATGAAAGCGTGGTTGCCATCATCCGCATGGCGCTGACCGCCGGGTGGATCGTCGGGCCGGTGCTCGGCGCGTGGGTCGCGGCTGCTTATGGTCTGCGCCCCCTGCTCTGGATGACCGCCATCTGCATCCTGCTACAGATCGCTCCGCTCGGCACGCTGAACCCTGGCGTCAGCGTCAAAGCGAAGACCGCGAATGCGCCCGACCGTCACGCCAGCCTGCGCGCCATGTTGCCGCTCCTCAGCCTCACCGGCCTCTTCGTACTGGTCTACGCCGGCGAGCCGATTAAATTCGGATTCCTGCTCATTTATATGCAGGAACAACTCAAGCTGAGTCCGGCGGTGCGGGGTGCAGTGATCGGCATACAGCCCTTCATCGAACTGCTCATCATGCCGTTCAGCATCGGACTCGGCCGCAGGTTCGGCAACCTGTGGCTGATGTGCTTCGCGGCCGCGCTCGAGGTGTGCGCCAATCTCTGCTTCGCGCTGTGGCCGTCCGCTGCGGGCATGTTCGCCGGGCAGATCCTCATGGGTGGCGTGTGGGGCATCTTCATGGTGCTGGGCATCATCGTCGCGCAACGTCTGCTGCCCAGCGCGGTCGCCACGGCGTCCGCCATTTTCATGAGTTCGACGGCGGCGGCCTCGGCGCTTGGCGGCGTGACCGGCGGCCTGGGCGTTGCGTGGCTGGGGCTGCCCGATGTCTTTCTGTTGCCGGCGGTGTTTGGAGGCATCGCGGGGATCGGATTGGTGTGGATGGCGCGCGCTAAAACCGCGGCCTGATTCATCGCGGTCCCGATCGTTCAGGCGTGCGTGAAAACGCTTTCACCCACGCGACCAGGCAAAATTTTCCGGACCTGCATGCTCGCTCATCGCCAAGATCCGCCGGCATATAGTTTTCGCCTGGGTTATACCCGGAAAGATTATGTTGCGCCCTTCAGGACGTGCTAAAAAGAGTCGATATCCCGGAAGCGCGACTGGAAGTCCGGTCCGGAGATTGGAGAATCCCACGCGGCCTGTCGCACGGAATGCCGAGGTGAAAACATGGAAAAAAAAGTGCTCGTCGCGGCCGTTGCCGCGTTGGTGTCTTCGGTAGGCGCGCTGCATTCGGGACCCGCCCGTGCCGCTGATGCTGGCTCGGTCTACGAAGACTCGACCGTCGACGCCTCGCTCGATCCCGGCGAAGAACGCGTCTCCTCGGACGCCGACAACAAGGTCCAGCTGAAAGATCTGCGCTACGCCTATTTCATCGGCTACAACGCTCGCGCCAGGGAAGACTCGAAATCCTATTCGACCTTGACCGACGAGGTAAAACATCCGCAGAAGCAATTCACCGCGCCGGCCATGCCTGCAGCGCCGAAGCCGGTTGCCGAGCGTGCGCCGGAGCGGGTCGCAGTCACGCGGCAAGTGGTCCAGCAAACGGCGACGTCAAGGCATGTCGCCGCGCCGGTCACCTTGGCGAAGCAGATGCCCGCGCCCGTCGCCGCGCCGAAGCGCGAGGCTGTCACGCGAGCCGCATCGTCCCGCCAGATCGTCGCGCGAGCCGAGCCGGCTCCGGTGAAGCACGTCGCCGCTCCAGCCGCGCCTCTGCCAGCGAAGCGCGTCTACGCGCAGGCCGAACCTCAGCCGGTCAGACGGGCTGCTGCGCCGGTTGCACCCACGACGTCCCTGAAGCAGGTGTCGGTGCAGGTGGCTTCGCCCAAACGGGTCGACGTGCCGCCGCTGCCGCCCAGGCAACTGGCTGCTACTCACGCGACGCCACTCAAGCTGGCGGGCGTGGAATCCGAGCCGCCCATCCTGATTCCGACGCAGGCCGTCACCGCCCTGCCGGAAGACAAACCGGCGCGCGACGACGCCGCGCAAGTGGCGCAGAACCGCGAGACGCAGCACGCGCAGCGAGCCACGGCACGGTATCGGCAGACCGACGACGACGCGCAATACGCTTCGGACGACGAAGACACAGGCTCGGCCCAAGCGACGCAAGCGGCACCGAGCCGTCCATCCCGGCAGTATCAGAACCCGCCGGCCCAGGCGTACGCGCCAGCGCCGGTCTATAACCAGGCGTCCACGGAATCCGATGAACCGAGGGGCTACGCTGGCCGGCAATACGCGCCACCCCCGCCTCCTCCGCCTGGCACCGTGCAGGGCAACCCGTACGCGCCCGCTCAATATCAGGCGGCTTACGGACAAGCGGGCTACGTCCCAAGACCGCCAGCTCAGGCGGCGGCACAGCAGGTCGTGATCGTGGCCCGCCCACCCGCTTATCCGGCTTACAACGAGATGTACACGCCGCCTGAATTGCGGCGCTCGTATCGCTCGGGTTACACCAACCCGCCGCAGCCAGCCACGTATCAAGGTTGGGAGTAGCGGTTCGCAGATGCATGCGCCGCCGGGCGCGCGGGATGCGCGTCCGGCGGCAAACAAGCCTGGCAACCAGACCCGGCAACACGGCCTGGCAACTAAGCCTGCCACCCTCCGCCCAGCGCCTTATACAGTGTGATCAGATTCGTCAGCTCCGCGAAGCGGTCGTTGACCAGTTGCTGTCGCGCGGTGTAAAGCGTGCGCTCGGCGTCGAGCAGCACGAGGAAGCTATCCGTGCCGTTGCGATAACGCGCCTGCGCCAGTTCATCGTAGTGCTCTGAAGCCGACACATACTCGCGATCCGCCTGCACCTGATCCACGTAGGTGGCGCGGCCGGCCAGCGCATTCGCCACTTCCTTGAAGGCGGTCTGGATGGCCTTTTCGTAATTGGCGACGTCGATCTGCGCCTGGATCTTCGCGACATCGAGCGCGGCCTGGTTGTTGCCGTAGTCGAAGATAGGCAAGGTTACGGTCGGCGCAAACGTCCAGGCGCCCGTTCCCGCCTTGAACAGACTGCTCAGCGAAGTGCTCGACGTTCCCACCGCGGTCGTCAACTGAATGGACGGGAAAAACGCCGCACGCGCCGCGCCGATCTTCGCGTTGTCGCCCTTCAACGTGTGTTCCGCCTCGACGATGTCCGGGCGCCGCGTCAACAGGTCGGACGGCAGGCCCTCACTGAGCGGGGGCAATTGCGCGGCGTCCAGCGAGCCGCTGTTGAGCAGCCCATCGGGCACCGGACAGCCGATCACCGCCTCCAGGTTGTTGAGGTCCTGCGCGACGGCGCGCTGATCTGCATTCAGGCTGGAACGCACGCTCGCATAAACCGACTCGGCCTGGCGCACGTCCTGCATCGACGCGTTGCCGATCCGCTCGCTTTGCACATTCATTTCGTACGTCTGACGATCGGCCTCCGCGGTCTGTGTCGCGACCTCCAGCAGCGATTGATCGGCGAGCCACTGGAAGTAGTCGGTTGCAACGGTCGCAATCAGACTGATGCGTGTGCTGGTGCGCGAGGCATCCGTGGCGAGATATTGCTCGAGCGCCTGATGCTTGAGGCTGCGCAGCCGTCCAAAGAAGTCGATTTCCCACGACGTTTCGCCCAGCGTCACGCTGCTGATCTTGTCGGTGACGCCGGCCTCGCGATAATTGTCCACGGAACCGACGGCATCGACGGTTGGCAGCAGCGCGGAACGGGCGATGCGGTATTGCGCCTCGTACTGCGCGACATTCAACGCGGCAACGCGCATGTCGCGATTGTTCTCCAGCGCGAGACCGATCAGCTTTTGCAGTGCAGGGTCCTTGAAAAAGCTGTGCCAGTCCACCTCTGCCGCGCGAGGCGCGGCCGGAGTCGACGTATCCGCGCTCTCGCCTGGCGTGACGCCCGCGTGGGCACCGGCCGCGCCGGACCAGTTCGACGCCACCGGCAGCGCCGGGCGTTGATACGCCGGCTCCAGCGTACAGCCGCACAGGCCGAGCGCGCCCAGCGTGCTGAACGCGGTGACAGCGCTCAAAAGGAGGTGTCGTTTCATCACTCGGTCTCCGCCGGGTTCAGGTTGCTGGAGTGCGGCCCGCGGCGCTTGAACACCTTGTGCACGACGATGAAAAAGAGCGGCACGTAAAAGACCGCCAGCAGCGTGGCGCCGAGCATGCCGCCCGCCACGGCCGTGCCGATGGCGCGCCGGCTCTCGGCGCCGGCGCCGTCGCTGAACACCAGCGGCAGCACACCGAACACGAACGCGATGGACGTCATCAGGATCGGCTTGACGCGCAGGCGCGCCGCTTCGAGCGCGGCATCCATCAGGTCATGGCCCTGCTCGTGCACTTCCTTCGCAAACTCGATGATCAGGATGGCGTTTTTGGTGGCGAGCCCGATCGTGGTCAAGAGACCCACCTTGAAGTAGATGTCGTTCGGCATGCCGCGCAGTGTCACGGCCAGCGCCGCACCCAATGCGCCGAGCGGCACCACCAGCAGCACGGCGAACGGCATGCTCCAGCTTTCATAGAGACCGGCCAGGCAGAGGAACACGATCACAATGGAAATGCCATACAGGTAGAGCGATTGCGAATTGGACAACACTTCCTGATACGACTGGTTGGTCCATTCCACCGCGAAGCCCTTCGGCAGTTGCGTTGCGATGTGCTCGATCGCCTTCATCGCTTCGCCGGTGCTCACGCCTTGCCCGGTCTGCGCGGTCATCTCCATTGAGAGCATGTGGTTGTAGCGCTCGATCTGCGGCGAACCGAAGGTCCAGCGCGTGGTGGAGAAAGCGGAGAACGGCACCATCATCGCGTCGTAGTTGGTGGCGGGCGTGGCTCCGTTAGCCGGTGTGCTCGCCCGCACGTACCACTGACCGATGTCGGACGGCATCATCCGGTAGCTGGCGTCGGCCTGCACATAGACGCGCTGGATACGTCCCGTGTCGATATAGTTGTTGACGTAGGCCGAGCCGAACGCGGTCTGCATCGTGTCGTTGATATCCGCAATCGACAGGCCAAGCGCGCTCGCTTTCTCGCGATCAATGTCGATGTGAAATTGCGGCGTGTCTTCCATGCCCGCCGGATGCGTCATCGCCAGCGCGTGGTTTTTCGCGGCAAACGCCATCAGCATGTTGCGCGCCTGTAGCAGACGTTCATGTCCGAGGCCCGCGCGGTCCTCGATTTCGAAATCGAGGCCGCTCTGGTTGCCGAGACTCGGAATGGCCGGCATGTTCACCGCGAACACCTGCGCATCACGCATCGACGCAAAGTGCGCGTTCGCGCGGCTCAGTATGGCGCCGATCTGCTCGTCCGCCTGGGTGCGCTGAGTCCAGTCCTTCAGGTCGATGAACAGCATGGCGGTGTTTTGCCCCTGACCGTTGAAGCTGAAACCGTCGATGGCCAGCACCGAATTCGCCGCCGGCTCGTGATGCAGGAAGTAATCTTCGGCTTGCGCCACCGCCTGATCGGTGACGTGCAATGGCGTGCCCACCGGCGTGGACACCAGCACGACGAACGCGCCCTGGTCTTCGTCCGGCAGATATGCGGTGGGCAGAATCGTCATCAGCCACACCAGCGCCGCGACGATCACGGCGAAGAGCGCGAGAAACAGCCAGGGCCGCGCGAGAAACACGGCCAGCCAGCCGCGATAGCGCGCAATGGCATGTTCGATGAAACGCGCCACACGTCCCGTGTGCGCCGCGTCGTCGTTGCGTGCGGGATTCAGCACGGTCGCGCACAACGCGGGCGTGAGGGTCAATGCGAGCAGCAGCGAGAGCACCATCGCCGCGACGATGGTGACAGAGAACTGCCGGTAGATGCCGCCCGTTACGCCGGAGAAAAACGCCATTGGAATGAACACGGCGGTCAGCACCGTGGTGATGCCCACCAGCGCGCCGGTGATCTGCTTCATGGCCTTGCGCGTGGCGTCGCGCGGGCTCAGCCCTTCCTCGCGCATCACGCGGTCGACGTTTTCGACCACCACGATCGCGTCGTCCACCAGCAGACCGATCGCGAGCACCACGGCGAACATCGACAGCACGTTCAGCGACATACCCGCCACCGACAACACGACGCACGTGCCGAGCAGCGCGATCGGAATCACGACGGCCGGTATCAAGGTGGTGCGCACGCTGCGCAGAAACAGCAGCATCACCAGGAACACGAGTACCACGGATTCGATCAGCGTCTTCATGACGTCCGCGATCGAAATCTTCACGAACGGCGTGGTGTCGAACGGGTAGGTCACTTCGACGTCGGCGGGCAACTGCGCTTTCAGTTCTTCCACGCGCGCCCGCACGGCCGTCGCCACGGCCATTGCATTGGCACCCGTGGAGAGCGTCACGGCGAGTGCGGCGGCCGGCTTGCCACCCATGCGCGCGGAGATATCGTAGGTATCCCCGCCCACTTCGACGCGCGCCACGTCCTTCAGCAAGACCTTTGCGCCGTTGCTGTTGACGCGCAACAGAATGTCGCCGAACTGATCTGGCGTTCGCATCAGACTCGATGCGGTAATCGTTGCATTGATGGCCTGCGACGAGGTGGCCGGAGAGCCGCCCAGTTCGCCCACCGAGGTTTCGATGTTCTGGTTGCCGATGGCCGTCGTGACGTCACTGGCCGTCAAACCGAAGCTGTGCAGCTTGACCGGATTCAGCCAGATGCGCATGGCGTGCTGCGGCGAAAACAGGTTGATGCCGCCCACGCCGTTGATTTCGTTGATGGGGTCCTGAAGCTGGCTCGCCAGCAGATTGCCGAGTTCGATCGAATTCAGCTTGCCGCTACGCGATGAGAGCGACACCACCATCAGAAAGCTGCTGCTCGATTTCATCACGAGCACGCCCTGCTGCTCGACTGCGAGCGGCAGCAGGGCAGACACCTGGCTCACCTTGTTCTGCGCCTGCATCTGCGCGATGTCGGCATTTGCGCCGGGGTCGAGCACCAGCGTGATGGTCGCCTGTCCGGCATTGCTGCTGGTGGACGACATGTACAGCAGATGGTCGATGCCGCTCAGACTCTGCTCGATCACCTGCGTGACCGTGGACGCCACCGTGTCCGCCGAAGCGCCCGGATAGGTCGCGACGATCTGGATGGTAGGCGGCGCCACCGACGGATACTGCTCGATCGGCATGGAGCGCAGCGCCAGCAAGCCCGCAATCATGATGACGAACGCGATGACCCAGGCCAGCACCGGCCGGTCAATGAAGTAACGTGCCATGATGTCCCCGCTTATCCGTGCACGGCCGCACTGCTGGCCGCGGAAGCGCTGGACGTGTGCGTGTCGGTCACCTTCACCGCCGCGCCCTCCTGCAACTGGCTCGCGCCGCTGATCACGACGCGGTCGCCGGTCTTCAAACCCTGCGAGATGATCCAGCGGTCGCCGAACGCGGTTTCTGCTTTCACGGTGGCCGAGTGCGCCTTGTTGTCGGCACCCGCCAGCCACACGGTGGCCTGCCCATCCGGTGTGCGCGTCACGGCCAGTTGCGGCACCAGCATGGCTTCGTCATCCACGCCCTCGTCGAGTTCAGCGCGCACGAACATGCCCGGCAACAACTCATGCTCGGGATTGGGCACCACCACGCGTAACGTGACCGAGCCGGTGGTCTGATCGACGGTGATGTCCGAGAAGGCCAGCGTGCCGGGTTGCGCGTAATCGGAGCCATCTTCCATCACGAGATGCACCGAGGCGCCCTGATTGCCGACATGCTTCAGATGCCCCGCGTTGTATTCCCTTCGGAGTCTTAACCAGTCCACACTGGGCCGGGTGACGTCGAGATACATGCGATCAATGGTTTGCACGGTAGAGAGCGCCGTGGTCTGATCCGCGGTGACGAGCGCCCCCGCCGTGACACTGGATACACCAATGCGGCCCGCGATGGGGCTCGTGATACGCGTATAGCCCAGGTTGATGCGTGCGGTTTCGAGCAACGCGCGGTCGGTCAGCACGTCGGCCTCGTCTTCGTGCACGGCCGCGACGGCGTCGTCATAGTCCTGCTTGCTGACCGCCTTGATGTTGACCAGCTCTGCGTAACGGCCCGACTTGGCTTTGGCATCGGACAGCGTGGCCTCGGCCTTGGCGAGCACGCCGCGCGCCTGATCGTAAGCGGCCTGATACGGCGCCGCGTCGATCTGGTAAAGCGGCTGGCCCGCCGCCACGTCCGCACCTTCGACGAACAAACGCTTCTGCACGATGCCGGAAATCTGCGGCCGCACGTCGGCGACGTCGAACGCCGAGAGACGTCCCGAGAGTTCGGTGCGCTCGACGATTTTTTGCGGCGCCATCACCTGTACGCCAATTTCGGTCGGCGCGCTGCCGTCACCTGCATCACCGGCCTGGTGACGCGTGCATCCGGCAACGAGCATCAACAGCAAAAGCATGGTGCCGAGTCGGAAGTCTCCGCGCCCCGCAGCACGCCTGTTTGTATTCACCCACTGGGAAAGTGCCATGTTCTCTGCTTGTTATTCACTTCTGCCTGAATGAAGAACGGCCTGATGCAGCGCGATTGCGCCTCGATCCGTTCGCTGCTTTGTTGCTTCGCCTACCGCCTGTTCATAGGCGCAGTGGTCGCTGCGCCTCATCTGCTTTCAACTGCGCTTACGCGCACATTACGGGGCGTGTCTGCGCTTTCGCGTATGCCGTGCGCATGATCCATACATAGCACGGAACTGTGTTATGCACGGTAATGGCATCGGGCTATATCGCCCTTTTCATAGGGCTGAGACATTATCAGCCTCTACTATTTTATGCAAGGTAGCGAAAAAAATTGTGGGCCGTCTAACGGGTTTGTCCGGTCTCGGCCGTGACGACTGATGGGTTGGGCGTTGTGATGGGTGCGGGGTTGGGTGTCGTTGCAGGCGCAGTGAAAGCGTCGGGGTATTCGTGCCGAAACCAGTCTTTCACCTGTTCGTGATTCAACGAAAAGAATTCGCGCGAGCGCGGGATCAACACGAAGCCGAAAGCCAGTAGACAGGTGGCGAGACCGAAGCAGGCGTAGACCTTGTCAACCGCCCAGTGCGTGAGCGCCACGCCTGCCAGCATCGGCCCGAGAATGCTGGCGATCTGCGTGGTCATCATGCTGGCCGCGAGAATGCGCACGCGGAAATTCTGCGGGATCGCCAGTGAGCGATGCGTCGCCCCGACGAGGCCCATCGAAGCGTTGGCGAATCCCACGCACATCAGCGCCAAAACCAGCGCGACGGGTGCGTGAACCCAGCCCGACGCGGCCAGAGCGAGCCCCTCGCACATCGCCGCGCCGACCCGCACGTTGAAGCGGCCGAAGCGGCTGACCAGCGCGTCGGAACCGCGAAAGCTGCCGAGCAGCAACCCGATCGACAGGGCCGCTTCGCAACCGCCCAGCCAGACACCCGACAGCCCGAGCGACTGCACCTTGAGCGGAATCAGCATGCCGACGGCCGGCCCCTGAAATATCCACACGAGGAAATTCACCAGCGTCCAGCCGCGCTCCAGCGGCACGATCCACTTGGCGTGAAGCCCGGCGCGCAGATCGGCCCACCAGCGCGCCAATCCGTCATGCGATTCGCGACGCTGATCTTCATGCTGAAAGCCGTCTGGAAGCCGCGCGGTGACGAAGGCGGCTACGCCGAGCAGCACGCCATTCACCCAGAACGTGGCGGCGATGCCGCCTAGCGCCAGGGTTGCGCCGGCCAGTGCGGGGCCGAGTGCGCGGCCCGCTGCCTGGGTCGATTTACGAAGCCGGAGGGCTTGCGCCAGACGATTCGCAGGCACGAGTTCGGCCGAGATGGTGGCGCTGGCAGGGTTGATGAAAGCTTTCGCGACCACGGTGATCACGCCAATGCAGGTAATCAGCCCGAACCGGTAGTCGGACAGCGAAGCGAGCGTCGCGAGCGCAAAGGCAACGATCATCGAAGCGCACAAACCCCACACGATCTGTGGCCGCTTCGCGTAGCGATCCCCCAATGGCGAAAGCAGCGGCATGGCGACAATCGTCGTAACGGCCATGCCGATGCTGTACAGCGCGAGATCATGGGCGCCGCCGCGATGCACGATCCACCACGGTAGCGTGATGTAGCCGACCATCTCAGCCAGGATCCTCAGCAGATCGCTGACGAGCAGATGAGCAAGTGGGACGCCGAGCGCATTTGTGCGAGTTTTGATGCCCCGAAACACCGTCTTCCCCCATTTGAGTTCGCTGATGCTACCGCAACATTTTCCTTACCGTTTAGACGAACGGTTCGAGGTAATGTTGACGACACCGCGATCGGTGTGAAACCATCGCGGCATCATTCGGTTTCGGCTCGTTCCCTCACTCAAGGTGTCGCGATCATGCAGCTATCGAACTATCTGTTTTTCACCACGACCTGCGAGCAGGCGCTTGCGTTCTACACCCAGTGTGGCTTGGGAAAAGTGGTTGAAGTGCTGCGCTATGGCGAACTCGACGCGCCGCTCGGGAATGAAGCCATGCGCGGCAAGATCATGCACTCCCGATTCGAAGGGCCCGGCGTGCTGTTTTTCGCCTCGGATAACGACGACGCCGAACCCATGCGCGGGTCCGCACACATCGTGATGACCGACAGCCGCGAGCAGACCGAGCAGTTATTCACGCGGCTTAGTCAGGGCGCAACGGTTACTACGTCGCTGGCCATTCAGCCCTGGGGCAGTTATTTCGGTAAGCTAACCGATCAGTTTGGCGTGCAGTGGATGATCAACTGCGCGTTGTGAACCAACGCCACCGCAGCGTCACGGTTTAAGCTTACGCGCGCTCCGCCATATCCAGCAGGTCGTCGAGAACCGGCGTGAGCAGACGCACGCGCGCAGCATTGCCCTGTTCGATGGCCAGCGAGAGAAAGCCGGTGACCCACAGGCATGCGTAGAAACCGGTCGCGCGCCGGCGCTCCCCTTGCGGCGCCCAACACTGCAGAAGCGCTGTGGCATAGGCGCTGCCACGCGCGCCTACTTCCGTGCCGAGGTGCGCGAGTGTCGAACCGAGGACGAGCAGTGGATCGCCATAGCAGACGGTATCGAAGTCGATCAGGCCGCTCAGTTCTCCGCCGTCCACCAGCACGTTCTTGATGGTCAGGTCGTCGAGAAAGCAGACCGGCAGCAGCGTGTCGAAATAGTCTTCGAGCGACGCACGCACGAGGCCGAGTCGCGCGCGATATCGCTCCAGCGGCGTGGCATCCATGCGTGCAAGCGTCGCGATGTGAAAGGCGGCTGGCGCCGGGTCGCCAAAGATTTCGGTCCAGCGCGCGTGAGGTGCCGGCGCACCGATTGCCGCCCAACCGAAGCCGCCATTCACGACAGGCGGCAGGCGTCGCGCCACCCGACACTGGAACGTCACCATGATTTCCGCAAGCCGTTGCGCCTCTCTGGCCGAGAGCGAGCCAAGCACGTAGAAGAGATCGCGCCCTGGCAGCCAGTCGAGCACGACAACATCGCCATGCTCGCGCAGCGTGCCCTGCGCGAGCACGGTCTGCACCGGCAGGCCGAGACCACGCAATGCGGCGAGATTCGCACGCGTATGCAGGAACGTGTGGGCATCCAGGCTGACGCGCACCGCGAGCGAGCGACCGTCACCCATCTGCGCGCGGTACACCGCATTGCCGCTATGAGTGAACAGTTGACGTTCGAGCCGCAGCGGCCGTTCCCCAAGCAGGCTGAACATGCATTGCGCGACCGCTTCGGCGTCGTCGTTGCCGCGCTGCACCGCCATCGCTTCACCCCTTAGGCCTCTTTTAGCGGCGGATTACAGCATGGGGAGATTGGGCGCGACAATGGAACGATTGTTGGTCTATGTTTCGCTGTAACGGGAAAGGCGATGTGAGCAGCCTTTGTCCGGCACGGCCGTCATGGAACGTAACTGCGGGAAATATTATGGAAGTAATGAAGCGGTGCCGTCCCACCATCTGGATGTGTAGAAGGCTGTGACGCCCTCACTGCTAGCCGTGGTCACGCGTGGCGGCGTGTGGCAACATCGGGGCGTCGTTGGGTCAGGTTACGCCTCCACACTTCGGGAGAACGCATGTTTGATCACGTGAAATTCGGTGTCAGCGATTATGCGGCGAGTAAGGCTTTCTTCCTCAAGGCACTCGGCCCGCTTGGCGTAGTCGTTGTCTCGGAGGGCGTGCCTGCGTATGGCGTTGAACTGAGCGCCAACGATGAGGTGTCGCTATGCCTGTACCAGACCACCGAGAAGCCAGCGCATCTTCATCTGGCATTCAAGGCCGACCGTCGCGAGCAGGTCGACGCGTTCCATCAAGCGGCGCTCGAGGCGGGCGGCAAAGACAACGGTGCGCCGGGTTTGCGCCCGCACTATCACGCGAACTACTATGCCGCTTTTGTCATCGGTCCAGACGGACACAATATCGAAGTGGTTTGCCATCAGCCCGAGGTATGACGTTGGGCCCATTTCTCCAGCACGCGGACTAGTGGCTGTCCGTTGCCGCTCGCGTTGTGATACAGCAAAACGGGCCGCGACAGGCGTTCACGCATTCGGTTCGGCGTCCCACGGAATCGAAGCTCGACGTGGTCATGTCCGTAGACGCAACGCCGAATGAGCGGTTAAAGACATCGGCTACGCTTTCTTTTGGCGTGGATTTGCTGCCATAGACGAAGATGGCATCCGGATGTTCGCGCTCGAACGCGATGCGTTGCCGTAATGCCTGTTCGGCCGCATCCTGATCCGAATGAGCTTGTGCGCGTTGCGCCTGATCGCGCGCCGTGGCGGCATCGAGCAGTTCGTGTTCAGGCGCGATGGTGCGCGATGCCACATTGCAACTGAGCACGACCGACGAACACGACGGCTGCGCATTCACGTCCGAGACCAGAGGCACGGAAGCGGCTTCACTGCTGGCGGACGCAGCCGCATCTTCGGTCTGCCCGAAACACGCCCCGGCTGCCCCAAGCATGAGCGACGCGGCGAGCCACGCGACCACGGCATCGTATTTGATTTGCTTTAAGGAAAACGACATCCACACGTCCTCTTACGGGTCATTGATGATTCGGCGATTCTTCGCGCGTGCCGCCCTCCCAAACGCGCGGCATGCATGCCTCACATGATGTGATCGGCAAAGCGCTCAATCGTTCAATGACTCCTCCGAGGCTGCGTTACATCCTCCTTACGTGATGCACACGTAGCGCATGATTTACCGCCAATCACTGCAGCACGACAGTACGGTTGCCGTTGATAAACACGCGCCGCTCGATAAAAAACTTCACGGCCCGCGCGAGCGCGAGGCATTCCACATCGCGCCCCGTGGCCAGCAGCTTTTCGGGGCTGCTGGCGTGATTCACACGCTCCACTACCTGCTCGATGATCGGCCCTTCGTCCAGGTCGTCGGTGACGAAGTGCGCGGTGGCGCCAATCAGTTTGACGCCGCGCGCGTGCGCCTGGTGATAAGGCTTCGCGCCCTTGAAGCCCGGCAGGAACGAGTGGTGAATGTTGATGGCGCGACCGGCGAGGCGCTCGCTCAATCCGGCGGAGAGCACCTGCATGTAACGCGCGAGCACCACGAGTTCGGCGCCGGTCTGCTCGACCAGTGCGAGAATTCGGGCTTCCTGCTGCGGTTTGGTATCGGCGGTAAGCGGCAAGTGGTGGAACGGGATACTGTTGGCAGCAGCAAGCGGTTCGAGGTCGGGATGATTCGACGCCACCCCTACGATATCCATCTGCAGTTCGTTCATGCGCCAGCGAAACAGCAGATCGGCCAGACAGTGATCGAGTTTCGACACCATCAGCAAAACCTTCGGCTTCATCGCCGTATCGTGAATCGCCCACTCCATTTCGAAGCGCGCGGCAATTGCCGTGAACTCATCGCGTAGAAATGCGACATTCAGTTGCTGGGGCGCTTCCGCGTGAAAGATGCAGCGCACGAAAAAACGCGCCGTGGTGTCGTCGTCGAACACATCGAACTCGTCGATATAGCAACCGCGTTCGTCGAGAAAACGCACTAGCGCTGCCACCTGTCCGCGCGCGCTCGGACAACTGACGGTCAAGGCGAATCGCGTGGGCCGCCTCGCGTCTAATGCAACGGGCTCGGACATGTCGTTCCTCGATGAAGGGTGATGGCGAAGCATCATTTCATCGCGCCCAAAAGGTTTCAGCTAGAAGGATTGCGACATCGCACTGGAACGGGGCAGCCATTCCAGTGCGATGCGCTCAGCCTTTGGTTGATTCAGCGTCTTAGTAACGGTGGTAGTAGCCCCCGCCTTCCGGTACGACGATGCATCCGCTCAAGGCGGTACCCAGGCACACAGCCATCAGCGTCAGCGCGAGAATTCGTTTCATGATTGCCTCACTTGTCAGTAGTGAGTGCACTATATTTGGCGCGCACATTACCGGTGTGTTTGTGTGTAACCAGACGTGTGATTTGAAACAGGTGGCGGCGCGGTTTGCTGCAAAAGCGTGCTCGCGACGAATCCACTCCATGACGTGCGGGCACTGCTCGCCATTAGCACGTTCACGCCAAGCTGACGGCAACTCCCGACAACTCGCCGCTTGTGACGCACGTGCGCGCAAAGGCACTTTGCGTCAAAAATCCGCTGTGTTAGTTTTCTTTCAAAAGGCTTTTGCAGAGCTGTCACCAGGCGGCCGCCCCTGATTGCAACTCCGGAACAGGACAACGCGGATGAAACCCTATCTCGACTGGCTGCGCGGACTTCGCAGCTCACCCACGCGCGCGCTGGCGTGCGCGACGGCCTCCCTCATGACGGCGGGTGTTTGCGCGGAGCCCACGTGTCCGGGTTTCGTGGAAACCCATTCGGGCAGCACGTTCAACCTGGCGGCCCTGATCCATGACAAAGGCTCTCCCGCAGCGGCGCTCGACGACGCGCGCCGCGCGGTCTCGCGAGTGAACGCGGGCGGCGGCTGCGGCATTTTCAAGGACCCGGCCGCCTGTGAGGAAACCCTCGCGGTCGCGAAGCTCGCCATCGACGCACTGGAAGCGTGCACCGGCACCCGCTCGCTGAGCGGGTCGGCGCGCAAGGATCCCTTCTAGAAGTTGCTGAAGAAGCCGCGCGCCGCCACCATGCAGAACGGCGCGACGATGTCGCCGTGGTAGGCCTGCAGCACGGCGGAAAAGCCGTTATCCGTTGCGCCCGCCTGCACGGCCTGCGCGGCGACCGCCGCTTCGGCCTGCGCGAAGCCTGTCTTCACCGCGGCAAACGGATCGTTCACGCCCGGTGCCGAATCCACGTCGAGAATATTCGTCAGACCCGGCGCAACGTGGGCGTTTTGCCAGTACGCCTGCTCGATCGCCGCGTTGAAGAAGAACACCGTCGGATCGAGGTGGCCGCCGCATAGCAGCACCGGCGCACGCGGCACCCAGTTCCGCAGATCATTGCGCCTGAAGGCCTGGCGCAGCGGCTGCATGGGGCTGGCGGCGGGCGCCATCGCAGCGGTCGGCGACGGATACGCGCCATCTGGATGAACGAGCTGGTCTTCAAGCATGGCGAGACGATAAGTATTACGAACCAGATTCGCAGTGCCGAAGCCCAACGCGAACAGCGGCGTCAATTGTGGCGGCGCGAGCGGCGGCGCGATGGGCGGCGTCAGCGCAGCGAATTGCGGGGCGGGCGGCACGCTGCTGAAGAGCTGCGTCGCAGGCAGTTTGCCTTCTGCGAACAGCGTGTCCATGGGGACGACACTCGGCAGCAGACTCTCGATGCCAGGCGCGTAAGCCGGCTCGAAAAAATCGCCCGGCTGGTGATAGATGTTGCCATACGCGTGCTGATAGCTGGTGGTCACGAGTACCGTAAAGATCGTCGAACCGAGATCCACTTCGCCCTGCACGAGGGCGTCGGCCATCGCGCCTAACGCGTACGGCCCCGAGCCTGGCGCGGACGCCGTGACCGCAATGCCGGCTGCCTGCAGTGCGCGATGCGTAGCAAGCGCCACATAGCCGCCTTGCGAATACCCGGTGACGAACAGCTTGCCGTTCTCGCGCGTCTTGTTGCCGGGGTCGGGAAGGTCCATCACGAAGCGAGCCGCGCGCCATGAGTCGATCACGTCGGCGGATTGCTGGTCGCCATTCAGATAGGGGTGATACGGCAACGGCGAACCCGCGTAGCCCGCATAGTTGGTGGCCACCACGATGTAGCCTTGCGCGGCGTAGATCGCCGCCACGCCGATGCCTTCGCCCGCGCCGTCGGCGTTGGCTGGATCCGTCTGGGTGATATCCGCGATGTTGTAATTGCGGTAAGTGGTCGTGCCGTGGGCATACAGCATGAGCGGACGCGGACCCGTGCAGGACGCGCCACCGCCGGGAATCATCAGGGCCGCACTGGAGATGGTGGGTTCGCCCGCGCCCCCTATAGTCAGATAGCGGAACGTTTTGATCTCCAGGTTGCAGCGCGGCGTGCCGGCAATCTGCAGCAATTGCTGCCCTGTCGCACTGCTGTTCAGCAGTTTCGTGAAGTCACTTGCGCTCAGGCGCAGGCTCGTCTTTTGCTCGATCAACTGGCCGCGGAACAGACAGCTCAACCCGCTGCAGATCGAACCGGCCTGCACCAGCGCGCTGGAACCCGCCAGCAATAAAGTCAGGAGTACACAGCACGCGTTTCGTCTCGCTCCTCGCATCTCACCCTCCGTCTTCTCGATGTTTTTAAAAACCGGTGCCGCCTTACAGAAGAGTGAAAATGAGTATAGGTAAACGCTTTCGCCGACTGCTACCCGTTGTGAAAACTATTTTCGACGCAGCGCGCCCCATGTCCGCGCGGCGTTTTATGGGTGTGATTAATGCAACACCAGTGACTACATTTTGTAATTCAGCGCCGCAAACACATTCAGTTCGGTGCGCTGCTGCGTGATGGGGCTGGCCCCCGCATACCGTTCGAGCTTACCGACGGTGCACGCAACCGAGGCTGTCCAGTGCGGCGTGAAGTCATAGCTCGTATAGGCATTCAGGTGCACGTCACGGACTCCTGACGAAGTCTGGAAGGACGGCAGTCCCGACGCAGCGCTTTGTTGTGCCGACACGCCGAACAGCGTGCGTGTATAGACCGAGTTTGCCCAGGTCACACCGGGCCCGACCGACACCAGCCATTTGGACGTCACCGGCAGGTTGGCCGCCAGGTCCGCGCTGACCAGCAGCCCCTGGCCGGTGCCGGCAATGTCCTGAAGTGCCGCGACCGAGCCCATCAGGAATGAATAAGAGTAGTCACCGAACAGCTTCAGCTTCGGCCCCGCATGCACGTTACCCAGACCGCGCAGGCGCGGGTCGTCCGACTCGTTGCGCGACTGGAAATCGAACGAGATCGCCGTGCCCACATGGTAGGTATCGCTCTTCAACCAGTTCACGCCGAGCACATCCAGACCTTGCGAGAAGAAGCGGTCGTCGTCGTAAGAGATGTCGAGCGAGGGCAGCGGCAGCACGCTGAGGGTACGCGCGCCCGGATATTTGGGCGAGATCATCACGCCGGGTCCAATGGATATTTTCCAGGCCGAGTCGCCAGCGCCAGACGGCGCAGCGACGCCAGCGCTGCTGGACGTCGTGGTGGAAGGCGGATTGGCCGCTTCATCAGCCAGTGCATTGTCAAACCAGCCAGCGCACAGCGCCAGGGCCGCCACGCGGGGAGCAATAGAACGGATCATCAGGATTCTCAAGGAGGGCTACGACAGGCGAAAGGAAGGGTTGTGGCAGCGTTCAGTGACCGAGCGCTGCGATCTGGCGCAGTCTGCGGGCGAGCGCCTTCGAGACGACCGGCATCGCGCCCTCGCCTGCCTGATGGGCGGCGTCGCTTTCGCGCAGGAACATCACGATCTCGCGCGCGACGATTTCGCGCTCGTTGTCAGACGTGATCATGTGATACGAGTCGTCGAGGAAAATGGTCCGCAAAAAACGCGCACCGATATGCGCATCGACAAAACGCGCATTCAACGGACTCGCCGTTTCATCGTCGATTGCGTGGATGATCAAGGTGTCCGCGTTGATGGACGGCAACTGCTGGCGCACTCTGGCGGAGAGACGGCTGGCTTCATGCAGCGCAGGCAGCGAGATCGTCGACGGCCCGACTTCGCTGATGGCATCTTTCTGCATCGCGCGCGCGATCTTGGCGCGCAACGCCTCGTTCCTCAAACCATAAGGCTCGCCTTCACGGTAGCGCCAGCGATGACGCATCGGCGTGTAGTAGGCCCAGCCCAGCAGAAAGCGGTACCAGGGGATGGCCCAGCCGTCGTAATCGAGCGTCACCGAAAGCAGGATCAACGCGCGTGCGGCCGGACGTTCGGCGGCGAGCGCGATGGCGAGCACCGCGCCGATGGACAGCCCGCAGATCGACACCGTGGCGTATTTCGCTTGCAGCTCGTCGAATGCGCGCACGGCCGAGGCGAGCCACGCCTCCATGCGCTGCTCCTTGCTGCCGGCGCTGTAGCCGTCCAGCGTGGGCGCGACTGCCGTGTAGCCCTCCCGCTGCAACGCGCGCCCCAGAAAACGCATTTCGAGCGGGGAACTCGACAGTCCGTGCAGTAGCAGCACCGCATGCTGCCCGGCTTCATACGTGAATGCTTTCACCGGATTCATGCGGGATTTTCGACGCGGAATACGAGGAAATCACCCGCATGCGTGGTGAAGCGCTCAGCGATGCACGCAAAGGCTTTATACGAAGCGCCGTGGCCGATGCGCACGCGCTGGCTGCCCGCGTGCGTGGTGGTCGAGAGCCGCAGTGTGTCCTCTGGATGCACGCTGTCAAAGCGCACGCCTGGCGCAATGCCCGACGCCTGTTGCGCCGCGCTGGCCGTGTCGGCGCTGCCCGCTTGCCGCTCGAACGCCTTGATCAGGATGATGTCGTCGTGATAGTGCGGCAGGTGCCGCAGCAGACGATGCGTTTCATCGGCGGCACGGCTCGCGAGCGCACGCTCGTTGTCGAGCCGCAGCAGCATTTCATAGCGCGACTGCGCCACGCTGGCAATGAACTCCGCGCGAAACTGCGCGCGCCGCAACCGCTCCACCAGCACGATGATGATGAGCGTAATCAGCGGGTACGAAACGGCCAACGTGAGGTCGGACCGATCGAGCACGGCAATCTGCTGATACGGCGGCACGAACAGGTAGTCGGCAAGGCCGAGCCCCAGCATCATCGCGACGATGGCCCGTGTCATGCCAAAGAAGTACTCCACCAGCACGGCCGCGATCAGAAAAGCGGTGCCCGGCATGATGGGGCCGAGCAACGGATGAAGCGTCATCCGGACAGCACCTGCGACAGCCACCGCAAAGGCGGTATAAAGCCAGGGCGCGGCTCCTCGCGGCGCCCACCGGCCTGCGTTCCTTATTTTCATATCCCTTCGCAAACTGTTGCTACATCCGGCAGTTGCCAGAAACTCGCGGCGATTGTATCCCCTCTAGATTACGGTTTATTACAGGCACGGCCGCCGCATTTCAACGGACCTCCGTCACGCCAGACCAGCCTGGCAGGTAACGCGCCTCCGCCGTATGCGCCAGCGCGTTTGCCGCGTCGAGCGCTTTCGAGAAGTTCTTAGCGAGCTTGCTTTGCGATATGCGGGGACGCAGAAAATCTGCCCAGAGAAATTCGCTGAACGGCGTCGCGTCTTTTGCAAAGCCGCCGGTTCTGCGCAGTTCGCCAGCCAGACTTCTATAGGGGTCGTCCGCGAGACCCGTGACCACCTTGGGCAGATGCGCGTAGTCGTACCGCGAGCCGTCGGCGCCGAATGGATGGACCCACTGGTTGTGCTCCATCATGCGCCAGAAAATCGTGCTGTCCAGCCACGACAGGTCCTTGAGCATCATCACCTTGACCTCTTTGACACCTTCTTCGAAGAGCGCCAGACCCAGATGATGATGATCGACGATGTAGTAGCGCTGCTCCGGGCCGAGCACAGCAGGGAACGAATGCGCGTCGATCTCCGCGGCGCGCGCCTTCTTGCCGAGGGTCTTCCAGTGCTCGCGTTTCTGGATCACCTCGCGATAGCCCACGGTCATCTGCGTGGGACGCAAGTCGGCCAGTGCGGCCGGCACCAGATGGACGTCAGAATTTGGAACCATGATGTGTCTCGCGAGAATGATAGGCGGGCAACGACGCGTGGTGCCGCGATCTTACCTTCGGTTCCTTTCAATAGGATCGCTGTTTTGTTGAGGCAGATCAGAGGGCGAGCGAGCGTGTGCCCTAGCGCTGACCCACGCGGCTTTCAGCGGGCCGCGCCGTCGAGCTACGCAGGATCAGATCCGTCGGCAGCGTAATACGATCGGAGGGCAGTTCGATGCCGGCAATGCGGGCGAGCAGAATGTTGACCGCCGATCTGCCCATCTGCTGCAACGGCTGACGGATGGTCGTGAGCGGGGGATAAACCTGCGCGGCCATCGGCACATCGTCGAAGCCGATCACCGACACGTCGTCCGGCACACGCAAGCCCAGTTCGTGCGCGGCGGCGATGGCGCCGAAGGCGCTCAGATCGTTGGCGGCAAAAATCGCCGTGGGCGGCCGCTTCAACTTCAACAGATGCGATGCGGCCTTGAAGCCCATGGCCTGACTAAACCGTCCCGCCGCCGTCAAACTCGCTTCGAGCCGCAAGCCGTGCTGCCGCATGGCGTCGTTGAAACCACGCGCTCTGTCCTGGGCGGCCGTCAAGCGCTCGTCCCCGCTGATAAAAGCAATTCGCGTGTGACCCAGTTCGACCAGATGCGCAACCGCCAGCCGCGCGCCCTCGTAATTGTCCGAGGCAACTGACGGATATTGCGGGAACACGCCACGCTGATCGACCACCACCACCGGAATGTCCGCTTCGCTGAGCGCTTTCAGATGCGGCGCATCGTCGTGCGGAAGAATGGCCACCAGACCGTCCGAGAATTGCTGCAGCAGCGTCAAGACGTTGTGCTGGGTGTCATGTTCGTCGTCGAACATGGGATACACCAGCATCTCGTAGCCCGCCTTGCGTGCCGATCGCCCCGCGCCGACGATCAGCTCCGTGACGAACTGATCCTGCCGCACCGGCGTGAGTAGACCGACGATGTGGGTGCTCCCGCCCGACAGTTTCTGCGCGGTACGGTTGGCGACGTAACCGATCTCCGACGCAATGCGCAAAACCTTGTCGCGCGTTTGCTCCGACACCCCGTGACGGTTGTTGATGGCGCGCGACGCGCTCATCTGCGAAATGCCGGCCAGTTCAGCGAGCCGAGCCAACGTGGGGGTTTGTCGTGCCATGAGAACGCATTAACTTAGTAGGATCAACCAGTCATCACATCTTGCTGTTGCATTGCAGCGTAGCGGATCAAATTGCGCACCGCACTACCGGCGCGGCTCGGGTAAATACGCATTACATCGCGGAGGGTCGCTCAATATGATTGTTACATAACGTTAGCGGTAACGCTACAAAACGTTTTATAACTACAGTGGAAAGATATGAACGGAATCGTTTCGGTCTTCAACTGCCGCCGGACCCTCGCCGTGGCCTGCGCAGCACTGTTTGCAGGGCTCGGCACGCTGGCGCCGGTGAGCATTGCCGCTGCGCAAACGAAGACGCTCACTGAATGGGATTCGCAGACGGTCGGCGCAGGGCCGAAGATCATCGACGCAGCGGCCGCGCGCTTCGAAAAAGCGAATCCGGGTTATCACGTCGAGTCGTCGCACGTTCTCAACGATGCCTACAAGACCAAGCTGAAAATCGCCTTCGGAGCCAACCAGCCGCCGTGCGTTTTCTCGAGCTGGGGAGGCGGTCCTCTGCGCGAGTATGTGAAGTCCAATCAGGTGGTGGACCTCACGCCCTATCTGCAGCAAAACCCCGATTTCCAGAGCCGCTTTCTGACCACAGCCTGGCCAGCAGCCACCTTCCAGAACAAGGTTTGGGCCATTCCCGCTGAGAACACCTCGGTTGCGGTCGTCTTCTACAACAAGGAAATCTTCGACAAGTACAAGCTGACGCCGCCCAAGACGTGGGACGACCTGCTTCACGTGATCAGCGTACTGAAGGCCAACAACATCGCGCCGTTTGCGCTGGCCAACAAGAACAAATGGACCGGCTCCATGTACTACATGTACCTGGTCGACCGCATAGGCGGCTCGGATGTGGTGCGCCGCGCGGTGATGCGTGCGCCGGGCGGCAGTTTCGACGATCCCGCCTTCGTGGAAGCGGGCACGCGCGTGCAGGAACTGGTCAAGGCAGGCGCGTTCGCGCAAGGCTTCAACGGCCTCGACTACGACATTGGCGCATCGCGGCGGCTGCTCTATTCCGGGCGCGCTGCAATGGAGCTGATCGGAAGCTGGGAGGCGTCCACGGTCAAGGCGGAGAACCCCGGCTTCTACTCGAAGCTCGACTACTTTCCGTTCCCTACCGTACCGGGCGGCAAAGGCAATCCCAACGATGTGATCGGCACCGTGGGCGACAACTTCTACAGTATTTCGAAGGCGTGCCCGGATCCGAACGCCGCATTCAAGTTGATTCAGGCGATGACGGACGATCAGTCGATGAAAGAACGCGTCGCGGATACGCGCATTCCGCCGGTCAAGAATCTGGAAGTGACCGATCCAATGCTGAAGCGTTTTCTCAAGACCGTCTCCGACGCGCCCGCCGTGCAACTCTGGTACGACCAGGAATTGCCGCCGGCGCTCGGCGAATTGCACAAGAACACCACCCAGGCTTTATTCGGACTGACGATGACGCCGCAAGAAGCCGCGCAGCAAATGGAAGCCGAAGCAAAGAAGGACCTCAACTGATTGTTTTAAGTTTCGCATCGCATTCCTGTTTGAGCAGCACACGTCCGGCGCAAGGCCGGCGTGTGCATCGCGACTTCGACTGACGGAGGAAGATGTGAGTACCGTAAAGCTTCCCATGACGCCCACGCCCAAGCGGGCGCGTCTGGGAAGACCCTCTGCGGTGGTGTCGGCGACCTTCCTCGCGCCCGCCATCGCGTTGCTGTGCCTCTTTCTCCTGTACCCCCTGATCTCCAGTTTTCGCCTGTCGACGCTCGACTGGAATGGACTCGGCGCGACGGAGCGGTTCATCGGCGTGCAGAACTGGATTCATCTCGCACACGATCCCGTGTTTTTCAAGGCGGTCAGCAACAACCTGATACTCGCGGTGTTTTCCGTGCTGATCCAAATGCCGATCGCACTCACGCTTGCCGTGATGCTCGACAAGGCTGGCCGCGGATCACGCACGCTGAAAATCCTGTATTTCCTGCCGCTTCTGATGTCGAGCGTGGCGATCGGCGTGGTGTTCAAGAACGTGTACGACCCGAACTTCGGTCCGCTCAACGCCGCGTTGAACGCGCTCGGGCTCGGCAATCTGGCGCAGGACTGGCTGGGCGATGGGCGCTTCGCGCTGGGCGCGACACTGGCGGTCATCTGCTGGCAGAACATCCCCTTCTACATGATTCTGTTTCTGGCCGGGCTGTCCTCGCTCTCGCCCGAACTCCGTGAGGCAGCGCGCCTCGACGGCGCATCGCCATTGCGGGTGTTCTGGCACATCGAATTGCCGCATCTGCAAGGCACCTTGCGCACGGGTGTCCTGCTCGCCGTGATTGGCTCATTGCGCTATTTCGATCTGATCTTCGTGATGACGGGCGGCGGCCCCGATGGCGCGTCCGAACTCATGGCGACGTATATGTACCGCACAGTCTTCAGTTCGTTCCAGCTCGGCTATGGCAGCACCATCGCCTCGGCGATGTTCCTGATCGTGCTGGCCGTTGCAACCGTGACGCTCAAGTTGACACGCCGGTTCGAGACACAGATATGAAAGCGATACCCAACCTTCACGTGGAATCTGAAGCATCGTTTCGAGCTCCCAGGTTTTCCATCTCGCGGGCAATGGTGCTGACGCTCGGTCTCGGCTGGCTGGCGGTCACCACCCTGCCGTTCCTGTTCGTGGTCGTCACCAGCCTGAAATCGCAGCAGGATACGTATTCCGGCTCCGCGTGGTCGCTGCCCTCGTCGCTCGATCTGAGCAACTATGCAGCGGTTCTGAACAGCGGCTTCTGGGTGTATCTGCGCAACAGCCTGTTCGTGGTGGGCACCTCGACCCTGCTGATTCTGCTGGCCGGATCGATGGCCGCGTATGTGTTCGCGCGCCTGAGTTCTCGCGTCAACCGCTCGATTTTCTCGATCGTGGTGGCCGCGATGATCGTGCCGCTGCACGTCACGCTCGTGCCGGTTTATCTGATGACGCGCACCGCCGGACTCTACGACACACCGTTTGCGTTGATCGGGCCATATGTCGCATCGAGCCTGCCGGTGTCGATCTTCATCCTCACCGAGTTCATGCGGCAGATTCCGCGCGAACTGGAAGAAGCCGCGCTGCTCGACGGTTGCGGACCGTATGCGATTTTCTGGCGTATCTTCGTTCCGCTTTCGGGACCGGGACTCGCCACGGTTGCCATCTACAACGCCATTGCCCTGTGGAACGAGTTCATCTTCGCTTACGTGCTTACGTCGACGCCCGGCAATCGCACGTTGCCGCTCGCCGTGTGGGACTTCCAAGGCCAATACGCATCGAATATTCCCGCGACGCTAGCGGTGGTGACGCTCACCTCACTGCCGCTGATCATCGCCTACGCCTTCGGCCAGGAACGCATCATCAAAGGGATGATGGTGGGCTCCGTGAAAGGCTGACATTCGGTGCAGTTGTTCGCCACTCATATCCCAGGCTGAGATGTTTTCCATCGCCCCACTGCTGGGCACCTGTTCACTCGTTCGAGGCAACGCCCTATGACTTCAGCATCACAACACAAGCTGCGCGTCGCGGTGGTTGGCTGCGGCTATATCAGCGACATCTATCTGACCAACCTCGTGAAATTCGCCGCCGTCGAAGTCTGTGCGGTCGCCGATCTGGATATGGAGCGCGCGCGGGCATCGGCACAGCGGCACGGCGTGGCGCGGGTCGTGACCACCGACGCCGTGTATGACGACGCGGGCATCGACCTGATCCTCAATCTCACGCAGCCGGCCCAGCATGCAGAGGTGGCGCGCCGCGCACTGCAATCCGGCAAGCACGTCTACAACGAAAAGCCGCTCACGCTCGACCTCGGCGAAGCACGCGGCCTGCTCGAAACGGCCCGCTCCGCCGGCCTGAAAATCTGCTGCGCACCGGATACGGTGCTTGGTGCAGGCATCCAGACGTGCCGCCAGTTGATCGACAGCGGCGCCATTGGCGAGCCCATCGCCGCGACTGCGTTCATGACCAACCACGGCCATGAACGCTGGCATCCTGACCCGGCCTTCTATTACCAGCCAGGCGCCGGCCCGATGTTCGACATGGGACCGTATTACCTGAGCGCGCTCGTCAATCTGATTGGGCCGATTGATTCTGTGTCGGCATTTGCGCGCGCGAGTTTTCCTGAACGCGTGATTGGCAGCAAGCCGAAACGCGGTGAACGGATTCAGGTGAATACGCCGACCCACGTGGCTGGTCAGATGCAGTTCGATAACGGCGCCATCGGCACGATTGTCACGAGCTTCGATATCTGGGGCGCCAAACTGCCCTTCATCGAAGTGCATGGCACCGAAGGCAGTCTGAGCGTGCCGGATCCCAACACGTTCGGTGGACCCGTGAGCCTGAAGGTTCGCGACGGCGACTGGACCGACGTGCCGCTCTCGCATCCTTATCACGAGAACACCCGTGGTCTTGGCATCGCCGACCTGGCGCAGGCGCTCCAGAGCGGTGCACAACCGCGCACGGATGGCGAGATCGGTTATCACGTGCTGGAGGTCATGCACGGCTTTCTCGCCGCGGCGACTCGACGTCAGACCGTTTCGATCGAAAGCACCTTCCAACGGCCCGCACCGATGTCGGAGCAGCCCCTGACGATGAACAGCGAGGGAATCACCCATGCCTGAAAACAACCACGCATCACGCCGCTCGGCATTGATGGTCTGGGGCGGTTGGGACGGCCACGAGCCGCGCCTCACCACTGAACGCTTCGCGGGACTGCTCGAACAGCAAGGATTCGCGGTGGAAGTTCACGACGACCTCGACGTGTACCTCGATCGCGAGCGTCTCGCGAAGCAAAGTCTCATTGTGAACTGCTTCACGATGGGCCAACTGGACAAAACCCACAGCGCGAACCTGCTCGCAGCCGTTCGTGATGGTGTCGGCTTTGGCGGCTGGCACGGCGGCGCCGGCGATGCCTTCCGCGCGAATCCAGACTATCAGTTCATGGTGGGCGGTCAATGGGTGGCGCATCCGGGCAACATCGTGGACTACACCGTGCAGATCACCGCACCGGATGACCCCGTGGTTGCCGGACTTTCGAACTTCGCGATGCATTCCGAGCAGTACTTCATGCATTTCGATCCGAGCAACGAGGTGCTCGCGACCACCTGTTTCGACGGGCCGTATGTGCGGGAACACGAACCCCAGGTTACGGGCGTCGTCATGCCGGTGGCGTGGAAACGCACGTGGGGTAAAGGCAGGGTGTTCTATTCATCGCTCGGTCACGTGAATACGGATTTCGAAGTGCCGGAGGCGCGTGAAATCATGTTGCGTGGGTTGCTTTGGGCTGCGCGCTAAAAGCGGAATGCGAAGTAAGCGCGTTACGGTTTGCACATTCCTTTTAATCGTGACGCGCGTTCGCACAACGCGTAGGCCATTCGACTCCTGCAGATCTGTTGTCGCGCTTTACATCCCGCGATTCCCATCACGCGTACTACTTGAATCGTGAAGACACTCTAACGTGCTTTAGTGGTCCAGGTCACAGATCGTCCTGAGAGCCGGAATAATAATCTGCTCTCCTGAACGGTGCGATTTCCGTACTGGTTTAACGCCGGGGGAATCAATGGATCATGAGAGCCGTTATGCGCAGCTCGACGCATTACGTGGAGTCGCTGCTTTAACAGTTGTTTTTTCTCATTTCACCTTGCTCACGCCGTTACTCGGCCTGCGCCATACTCCGCTAAGGTTGATCTGCGGAGGTCATGAAGCTGTCATCCTTTTCTTCGTGCTAAGCGGTTTCGTGCTCACCTTGCAACTTGCGCGAGCACGAAGTCCCAGCTTTGGTGAATTTATCGTGCGGCGAATCTGCCGCATCTATCTTCCCTATCTAGGTGCGGTGTGTCTCGCCTATGCATTGTATGTCCTCGTCTTTGCAGGCAGCGTAAATTGGGCGGGCGAGTGGTTCAACGCGAGTTGGCCGACAACGCTGAATAACGCTGACCTGGTCAAACATATACTGTTCGTTCCGCCTTTTCAGTCCGATCGACTCGACCCCGTCGTCTGGTCGCTCGTCTATGAAATGCGAATTTCCCTTGTCTTCATGCCAGTCGCGTTCCTCGCGACCAATTATCCAACCCGCTGGTCGATTCTCGCTGCGGGTGCGGGGTCGATAGCCGTCTGCGCGCTTGCGATACACCGCAATCATCCGGTCATACAGGCGAGCGTCGCAACCGAATGGCTGCCTACGGTGCACTATCTCTTCATGTTCGTAGCGGGCGCTGCATTAGCCGTGCGTCGCAACGAGATTTCCGCCGTTTTAGGGGGAATGGCTGTAAGCACTCGCATGGCACTGGTTGCGAGTTCGCTTGCCTTATACGTTGCAGCACGCCCAATTTCGTTTCTGGTGCACGGCGTACTCAGCGACTATCTGTTCGACTGGTTAGTGTTGAGTGCGGTGTGCGGAATCATTGCCTGCGCGATCGGCATCGCGCCGTTTGCAAACGTTCTGCTTACGAAGCCACTAACGTTTATCGGCAGAATCTCATACAGTCTCTATCTGTTGCACGCGATTGTGCTGCTAGGCGTGGTTCATGTTTTTGGTCGCTTCGGGCCGGTCGTGTCGCTGACCATTGCTGCACTGATGATCGTGCCAGTGAGTTACCTCAGCTACGTTTGTCTTGAGCAACCCGGCATTCGCCTCGGGTGAGCACTCGCGCGAAAGCTGTCAGCCTGGCAGTCATTGCATGCATGGCCTGACACGTCCGCCAAAGTGATAGGGCTTGCGGCTTTGACGCTCGGTGTCGTTTTCATGAGTCCGGGTGTGCGGCCACAGGCGGGAGCGCTAAAGCAACCTATCGACGCGTGGGGCGACTCGCTAACCTCCGGGACGCTCGGCATCGGCGGTCTGCCAGGCACCTGGCCCTATCAGTTATCAACACTGCTCGACGGTCGGCAAGTGCGGAATTTCGGCGTATCGGGGCAGACATCGGATTCCATCGCCGCTCGACAGGGAGCGGTCCAACCGCACCTGGCCGTAACGGGCAACCAGTTACCTGCGGCGGGTCCGATTCCCGTCACGATCACCAACGGTGTACCCATTCCCGGCGCGGGAACCGGCGAGGTTCACGGAACGCTTGACGGCACGTCTGGAAAGCTTGCTTATACGCCCGACTACCACCATGTTTTCATCCGCGATTCTGAAGGTGCCCCGATCCATGTCCCACCGGACAGCCCCTTTTTAGTCGATGACTACAGCGGCGATATCAATGTGATCTGGGCCGGACGCAATGACATCAACACCTTGCAGACCGGTTCGACCATCAGCAACATCGCGCGCATGGCCGCGCACGTCAAGCGCGGACGCTACATCATTCTGTCGATTCTGAATGGCGCTGGCGAGGGGAGTGGCACTGAGAAGTACGACAGGGTCATTTCTCTCAATCAGCAACTCGCCGAACGGTTTCCAGACAACTTCATCGACATCAGGACGGTTCTGGTGGATGACGCCAACGATACCGCTACCGACCAGATGGATCGCGCTGCCGATATCGTACCAACCTCGTTACGCGTAGATACCCAGCATCTTTCGGCAGGCGGTTATCGAATCGTTGCACAGCACGTTGCAACGTTTATCCAGAATCACGGCTGGTAGTGCCTGATTCACGGCTGGTAGTGCCTGATGACGCCCGACTTTGCGACCACCCCAACCCTGCATTCCCGCAAAACGCAGATCGTTCCCGCCATCCCCGTTTTGACGATCCGCATAAGATGACAGGTCCCGGATCGAACAGGTCGGCCTGATTCTTCACATCGCGAGGGTGGCAGCCATGACAGCGCAGAGTCTGACGTTTCTTCTGAACAGGAATCTGGATTTCCCCGTCACCCATGAACCGTGGACGAGCCTGCTTGCCAGGGCCGGTATGAACGCCGAGGTGACCACGGACATTCCCAGGATGAACCAGATGATTGCGGACGGCAGCCCGGATATGGCCTATGTGCCTGGCGCCGGCTTCTGCGTCATGATGAAAAAAGGCAATCCGCACTATCGCGGCCTTGTCATCGCCACATCGAAGTTTACCGGCCAGCCCGCTCAACGCACACTGCTCGTCGTTCGTCAGGATGACCAGGCAAATAGCTTTGACGACCTGGAAGGATCAACCTATGCCTATCTGAACCGATCCTGCTCTTCGAGCTTTTTCCCGCCAGCGATCATGCTGCATGAGAGAGGCAAGAAGCTTGAAACCTTCTTCGACCTCAAGCAGGTGGCCGGATGGCAGGACCGGGTGGATGCCGTCGTCGCGAAGTCGGTTCGCGCAACGATGATTCTGGAAGACGTCTGGAAGATGACGCCGCAGAACGCGCAGACCACCAAAGTCATCGGCCAGTACGACAGTTGCGTCCCGGCGGTTCTGGTGGTGCGCAAGGATCTCCATGCCGACATCGTGGCAACCTTCAAGGATCATCTCTTGAGCTACATACCGGACTGGAACAACGTCTATGGCGCGTTTCGTCCGTTTTACTTTGCCGATATCCAGACCTTTTACCATCAGCTTTGCCAGTTGCCTGACGACGAGGTCTGACTCAAAGCGCTCAGGATGAAAACGCCGCCTGATAGACTTTCGGCGTCACCCCTGTCTGCTGCTTGAAGACTCGCGTGAAGTGCGGCTGGTCGGCGAAACCCATGCGCGCGCTCACCTCGGCAATGGCGCGGCCGCTGCGCAGCAAGGGCATGGCGCTGCGCACGCGCTCCTGCTGCTGGAAGGCATGCGGGCTCAAGCCTGCTTCGCGCACGAAGGCACGCAGCAACACGAACGGCGTCGTACCAAACTCGCTCGCTAAGGTCGACAACGTTGGATGCGCGTCCAGTTCGTCGCGCAGACGGGACTTCACCGCGCGCACCAGAGCCGGCTCGCTGCGTACCACCGGTAATGCGGCTACGTTAACCGCGTGCCGCGTGTGCAGCCCGATAACCGCCGCGGCCAGCGTTTCGCTGCGCTTGAAGCGGTCCTCGTTCACCTCGGAACACCAGTTCACGCCGTAGAGCTGCCTTGATAGTGCGGCGTCGGTGACGAACGGACCCGCCACATCGAATCGCTCGCGGCGCGCAATGCCAAGTGTCTCGCAGTAGTCGGCGAGCGCGGCCGGCTGCACATGGGCCACGCGCATTTTCCATTGCCCATCGCCGGCGGCTGAACCGGCATGCACGGTGTCCGCGTTGATGACAATCACGTCGCCACGGCGACACACGCGTCGCTGGTCTTGCGCTTCCACCGCCAGCGCCCCGCCCGTGATCACCGCGAGGCAATGCGTGTCGTGCGCGTGCGGCGGATAGCGATGTCCGACGAAACTGCCTTTCAGCATGACGGCGTCCATGACGTCCGGCGCGTGCCATAGCTTGATGGACCTCGTCGCTCCAGTGAGATTCATGGTGAGGCGGCTCATGCGTGTAACGGAATCCAGTCATATTGCCATAGCTGCGGTTCGGGCATGCGTGGGGCCTCGGCGAACTGCATCCATTTCTTTCGCGGCCGCATCGTGGCGCCCTCACGCTCTCATGCGAACAAGGCGAAGCTGCCCACCAGTTTGCCCACCTTTTTCCGCGGACCCACGAGTCCAATTGCCAGGTACTGGAGAGAATCGCCTGGCAACGCGCGCACTGCCTGTAGAAAGGCGTCGTAGTCGACGGTGGCCTGGCCTTGCACCGGGAAGTCGACCACGTCGCAGAACGGCACGGATTTCCGGCGGAGCGCGCTCAACTGGTCAGCGGTCGCTTTAAGCACCGGAATGCCAATGGGGATCAAACCAGGGTGTGCCGTACCGTCCTGTTCCTGCAACGGCGCGCCGACGAGCGGCGCGTGACGCTGCCCCAGCGTAAACGCCACGACCGCGGCCGCGTTCGCGGCTTTGCCTGGCGCCAGTGTTTCATCCACGACGATGACGCAGCGCACCGGGTCGGTAAGCGTTTCATTGGCGGGGGCGTCGCCTGATTCGTTCTGCAACAACACAGCATTTCTCCGAAAATGAACGGTAGAGAAATGCTAAGGATCTGCGGGCCAAAAGTATTGAACGATCTTGCAGCGTGCCAGCGCTGCAGCGGCCCCTCCCGCCCCGCCGCCCATGCCAATCCGCGCCCCAATTCCCAGGCTCGCGCCTTGCTGGCATGGCTGTCACGAATCATCACTGATCGAGGAGTACGCAATGAGCGAACAACAAGGCTTAAAGCGGGTGCTGTTCGTCGGCCAGGAGCCTGAGACCGTCGACTTCTCAGACCCAGCGTTACCGCCCGGAATGGACGCAGCGAAAATCCATGCCGGCATTTCGACGGGCATGGAGCAAATGAAGGCGCAGGGTTGGCACGCCGATCTCTGTCTGGTGAAACCGGATGACAGCGCGCGTGTCGCGCTCGAGCGTCAGCTAACAAACACGCCCTACGATTGTGTCGTGATTGGTGGCGGCATCCGCATTCCGCCGAACAGCCTGCTGCTCTTCGAGACGCTCCTCAATACCATTCACCGCCACGCACCCGACGCATCCATCGCCTTCAATACGCGCCCTGAAGATACCGCGGAGGCCGCGGCGCGCTGGCTCGGCAATCAATGACAGCGCGTTGTTCACACCGACGAAAGCAACCACTTCGGACTACGGAACAACCGCTATTGCGTCTGTATCTGCGCAACCGCTGCATTCGCATCGCCATCCGGCACGATCACCAGGTAACGGCGCTTGACTGCCTCGGTGCTATCTGGCGAAACGATTTGCCGGATCTGCCCAATGGTATCGACGATAGCCGATCCCGCTGGATTGGTCACGAAATGGGCGAGCGCGTCGATGGCGCCGCTGCCGTCCGCTGCATCACTCAATCCGAGCGTGTAATGCTGTTTCGGTTTGAGCCCGGTGACGGCCGCCTGGAGCACCTGCACCACGCCCTGGTCGAACAGCACGACGGTCGTCGCGGGTCCCGCGCCTTTATCCGCGCCCACCGTCGACAAGGTCAGGTGCGCGGCCTGTCCCGAGAGGCCGAGCGGTTGCAGGTTCTGGGTCGAGTCATCGCCTGACGTCACCGCATTTGGCACATAGGCAATCGCCTGGGGCGCCTGGCCGATCGGGACATTCGCGACCACCTGATTGGTCGAGGTGTCGATGGCCGTCATGGTGTCGGCGTTTTCGAGCCCGACGTAAATGCGCGATCCATCGCCCGATGGCCAGACACCGTGCGGCATGTCGCCCACGGGGATGGTCGCGACCAGCTGGAAGTTGTCGGTCCGATAGACCTTGACCGCGTTGAGACCGCCCACCGTGATATAGGCGAAGGTGCCGTTGGCGTTCGTCGCAAAGTTGACGTGGTTGGTAATCGGTCCGGTCTCCAGTGTCGTGATGAGCGAGAACGGCGGGTGCGCGTCGAACACCTGGGTCTTGCCGGTGTCCTTCAGCGTGAACCAGACCTGCTTGCCGTCAGGCGTCGCGGCAATGTTGGGACAGAAAGGGCTCGCCTGCGTCACCCGGCCCACCATCTTGTGCGTTGCGACCGCAACGACATCCACTTCCGGATTGAACGACGAACAGATATAGCCGTACTTGCCGTTCGGCGAGAAGATCGTCATGCCGGGGCCGGCCATCGTAGTGATGCGCAGTTTCTCCGCGTAAGTTTTCGCGTCGAGCACGTCGACGTAGTTCTCCCCGCGTACCGTTACCCACACTTCGCGACCATCAGGGGTATAGAAGGCCTCATGCGGCGACCTGCCTACATAACTAGTGTGCTTCACCGTATTGGTTTGCGTGTCGATGAAGGTCACGGAGTTCGACCCAATCGCGACCACGGCGAGCGTATGGTGATCCGGCGAGAACCCCATGCCATGCACCAGTACCTGGCCCTTGTAGAGCGGACTGAAATTCGTCGGCGACGGATCGCCAAGCCGGATCACGCCAAGCAATCTGTTCTCGCTCGGATCGATCACGGAAACCGTGTTCGAAAACTGTTCGGCGGCGTAGACGCGATCGTGGTTGCTCACCGGCACGTCCGGCTGCGACGCAGCGCCCGGCGCCTGGCCTGCATCAGCCAGCGGAATGGCAAGGGCCGTCGCGGCGGCGGCGATCAGCGTAGCGAAAGTGCGCGTCATGGCGAAGCCTCCAGGCAAAGCATAAGAAGAAAATGCGCGGGAAAGATGGCTTACTTGTCCTGCTTGGGCATGGGCATCTGCATCTGCATTTCATTGCGCTGGCCGGACGCATCGCTGCCTTGCGGCATCTGCGTCGGTGCTGGGGCGGACGGGGGCGGCGGCTGCCCGATGGCAACGCTCATCGCGGTGATTTCCTGCTGCTGGTCGACGATGATTTCCTGGGCGATCCGGCGCAGCTGTTCGTTATGGCCGTAGCGCAGTTCCGCTTGCGCCATGTCGATGGCACCCTGATGATGCGGCTGCATCATCGCAACGAAATCCCGGTCGACGTCGCCGGTTGGCTGCACGCTCATGTGATTCATCATCGTCGTCATGGCCTTGTTGTTGTCGGCCATGAACGACGCTTCATGCGGATCGGGCGCGACGCTCTGGGCGCACGCCGGAGAGGCTGTCCATCCAACGCCTGCCACGATGGATAGCGTTGCGCAGATCAATTGCACGTGAAAGGGAACTGCAAAGGAGCGCTCGTTATTGTTCATTTTTGACTTTCCGATGCCACGAAAAAGGCCGCGCTTGCCAGATGCGAAGCCGCCATTCGTATAGAGAATGCCGGCTTCGCGCCTCTGCTATTGCGTCGAATTGTGTACCGTAAGTCGTCTTTGCATTTTTTGCAAAGGAATCTTTGCTGAGTCCCCCGGTCTGCAAGCACGCACGTTGCCCGCAGACCTGCGTTTGCGTTCGAGCTTGCAGGCTTATTTCTCGACCACCCCGAGCAGCGCCTGCTTGCCGTCCACATACTTGTAGAGCGAAATCACGCCATGCCGCAGGTCGCCCTTCGCATCGAACTGGGTTCGGCCAAGCACGCCCTCATGGTCGGTTGCGGGTATCGCGGCGAGGATTTTCGCGGCATCGGTGGATTGCGCACGCTTCATCGCATCGACGATCACGCCCACCGCATCGTAGGCAAACGGTGAATTCAGAACCGGCGCGTAGCCAAAGCGCTTCTGATAGCGCTCGACGAACGCCGGGCCGCCGGCCATCTTCAGCAAGGGCGCGCCGGCAATCGAGCAGATCACGTCATCGGCTGCGTCGCCGGCCAGTTTGGCGAGGTCGTCGGCACACAGGCCGTCACCGGCCAGCACTTTCGCCGTAATGCCCAACTGCTTCGCCTGCTTGGCGAACGGGCCGCCCGTGCCATCGAGTCCGCCATACATGATCGCGTCCGGCTTTTCGCCTTTGATCTTGGTGAGAATCGCGCGGAAATCGACGGCTTTGTCGGTGCTCGCATCGTGCGACAGCACGGTGATGCCGTCCGCTTTCGCCTGCTTTTCGAATTCGCTGGCCAGGCCCTGACCATATGCGGTCGAGTCGTCGACGATCGCGATCGTCTTGACCTTCAGCGTTTTCGCCGCGTAGTCGGCAAGCGTCGGGCCTTGCTGCGCGTCGGTCGCCACGACCCGATAGGCAGTCTTGAAGCCTTGCTGCGTGTACGCCGGATTGGTGGCGGACGGCGACACCTGCACGATGCCTGCGTCGCTGTAGATCTTCGACGCCGGAATGGTCGAGCCGGACTGCATGTGGCCGACCACGGCTACCACCTTGTCGTCCACCAGTTTCTGCGCGACCTGGGTGGCCTGACGCGGATCGCCGGCGTCGTCCTGCGCGTCGAACACCAGCGTCACCTTTTGACCGCCGATCACGAGGCCCGTCTGGTTGATCTCCTCGATGGCGAGGCGCGCGCCGTTCTCGGTGTCCTTGCCGAGATACGAAGCCGGTCCCGTCACGGGCGCGGCCTCGCCGATCTTCACCATTTCGTCGGCCCGGGCGACGCTCCCGGCGGCCGCGGCCAACGTGCCCAGAATGCCGACTGTCGCCATGCGGCGACCCAAGGCTGTGCTTTTGCTCATGCTTCACCCGAAAAGTTGTGGTTGGCCGGAACGAACGGCAGCCGCCGTCCACCGTCGGCACACCGCGTCGCCTTGCAAGACGCCCGGTGTGCCTGCTGCCTTCGTCCGAGGGTTCGCACCCAAAGCGCGCTTTCGTTCGTTAGCAGGCTTGAATTTAGGTAGCCACAATCGGTTCGGATTGCATCGATCTGCCGGAAAATAGAAGAATTGCGGCAAGCCCGCATGGCGCTGGTTTACCCATGCGCCGCCGTATAATTCACCGCACTGACTCTGGAGTTCGCCCATGCGTGTTGCCGACGATGCCAACCGTGCAAGCCGTTCCGCGCAGCAACTGGTCGAACGGCTGGATGCGTCGCCACGCACGGTTCAGGTTCGCCCGGGCCGTTCGGGCGCGGAACTGAGCGTCGGCATTCTGCTGTGGCCGCGCTTTCCCATGCTCTCGCTCGGCGGGCTGTGCGACGCACTGCGTCACGCGGCGGACCGCGGCGATCAGAGCCGCCAGTTGCGCTGCCTGTGGACCATCGTGGGGGCGCAGGGCGAATCCATCGAAGCGAGTTGCGGCATCCCGGTGCAGGCGCAATCCACCTTTCCGGACGTCGCGCAATTCGACTATCTGGTGGTGATCGGCGGCCTGCTGCCGTATCTCGACCATGTGGACCGGCGCTACTGGGACTATCTGAAACAGGCCGCCGCCAGCGGCATTCCGCTGGTCGGCATCTGCACCGGCAGCTTCGTGCTGGCGCGCGCGGGGCTGATGGACAACCACGTGGCCTGCGTGCACAGCTTCCACCTCGACGATTACCGCCGCATGTTCCCCACCCTGCGCGTGGCGACGCACGCCGACTATCTGATCGACGGCGCACGTATCACCTGCGCGGGCGGCATTTCCGTGGTGGAAATGGCCACCCGCCTGATCAGTCTGCACTGCGGGCCTGACCGTGCGTCGAAGGTGATCCATCAGATGACTGTGAGCCGCCAGGGCGGCTCGTCTTTCGTCGAGCGGCGCGCGGCGCTCGGCTACCTCTCGGTCGAAGACGCCGCAGTGCGCCACGCGGTGTTATTGATGGAAGAAAACTTCGAGGCGCCGCTCAATATCGCGGTCATTGCGAAGATGATCGGCACCAGCGTGCGCAATCTCGAACGCTCGTTCATGGCGGAGATGAACGCCTCGCCCAACGAGTTTTACCGGCGCATGCGCTTGCGATATGCGCGCTGGATGCTCGTCAATACCAGCCGCAAGATCACCGACATCGGCTACGAATGCGGTTTCGCAGACGCCGCGCATTTCATCCGCGTGTTTCGCGAGGCGTATGGCGTGACGCCCGGCAAGTTGCGCGCGCCGCGCAGCACGAGCGCTGCCGCCTGAAACCTGCGGTCGACCGCGTGGCGGGCGTCACGTTTGGCCCGCACCTGTCGCGATTCTTCTACTTTGCGGCAGATCGATGCAATCCACCGTACCGGCGACGCCGTACATTGGATGCAACGGGCCGGGGACGTATCCACGCCAGCCGGCCGTCCTTATCACCCGAAACCAGGCGAGCACGGCAGTATGCGGATATTGATTCTCGGGGCAGGCGTGATTGGTCTGTCGAGTGCGTATTACCTGAGCCGGGCCGGACACGAAGTCACGGTTGCGGACCGGCATGCGCAAGTCGCGAGCGAAACCAGCGGCGGCAACGGCGGCCAGTTGTCGTATAGCTACGTCGCGCCGCTCGCCGGGCCCGGCGTGGTGTCGAAGCTGCCGCGCTGGCTCACGCGCCGCGATTCGCCGGTGCGCTTTCGCCCGCAGCTGAGCCTCGAGCAGTGGCGCTGGTGTTTCAGTTTTCTCTCGGCATGCACGCGCCAACAGAGCGAACTCACCATCCGTCAATTGCTGCCGCTGGCGTTTTTGAGCCGCACGCTGCTGCACGAACTGATCGCCGCCGAACCCTCACTCGACTTCGACTTCACCCGCTCCGGCAAGCTCGTGCTGCATCGTGACCCGGACGCCATGCAAAGCGCAGTCGGCCTGCTCGACTTCCAGCGTTCGCTCGGCTGCGACCAGCAGGCCTTGAGCGCCGACGCCTGTATCGAACTGGAACCCACCCTCGCACATCTGCGGCCTTTGCTCGCTGGTGGAATCCACACGGCGAGCGAGGACACCGCCGATTGCCAACGCTTCTGCAAGGGCCTCGAAACGGTGCTGCGTGCGCGCGGCGTGCAGTTTCTGCTGGGCACGAGAATCGATGCCCTCAAACCGGATTCGAGCGGCCGTATCGAAGCCTGGAGCGGCGGCGCGCCGCTCGCGTCGGAGCACATCGTGGTTGCCTCTGGCGCGGCGACGGCCGAGTTGCTCAAGCCGGCGAGCATTCACGTGCCGGTCTATCCGCTCAAGGGGTACAGCCTGACCTTCGATCTGCAGGCGCACACGCCCGCGCCACACCTCAGCGTGACCGACTTCAGCCGCAAGGTGGTGTACGCGCGGCTGGGCGAGCGCCTGCGGGTGGCGGGCATTGCCGATATCGACGGCTATTCGCTGGTCCCTGATCCAACCCGGCTGGCGATGCTGCGCGCAGAAGCGGCGGCTCTCTATCCGGAGGCCGTCCATTCCTGCCCGGCGCGCGAATGGATCGGCTTGCGCCCCGCGACGCCGCGCGGTGCGCCGATTGTCGGACGGACGCGTTATCGCAACCTGTGGCTCAACGTCGGTCACGGCGCGCTCGGCTTCACGCTGGCGGCCGGCTCGGCGGCCCTGCTGACGCAGTGGCTCACCCGCAGCGAGGGTCACCGTGATAGCGGCGACGCCCTGGCCGACCGATTGCGCAGCACCTTTGCGCCATCGCGCTGAAGCCACGTGGCCACAAGGGCAACCCGCACCGTGACGAACTCACCCCACCCTACGACCGACCTCGCATGACAGACAAGGCCAACATCGTCGTGATCGGCACCGGCGGCACGATTGCCGGCCAGGGCAAAGCCGCCAGCAACACGTCCGCCTATCTCTGTTCGGTGCTCGGCATCGACGACATTCTCGCGACCATTCCCCATGCGTCCCTGCCCGCGAATCTGCGCGCCGAGCAATTGCTGCAAACCGGTTCGGAGAATTTCGGCAACGCGCATCTGCTCGCCATCGGTCAGCGCGTGTCCACGCTGCTCATGGAGGACGACGTCGACGGCATCGTGATCGCGCATGGCACCGACACCATCGAAGAGACCGCATACTTTCTCCATCTCACGCTCAAGAGCGCCAAGCCAGTGGTGCTGGTTGGCGCAATGCGTCCACCCTCGGCGATGAGTTCCGACGCGGCGCTCAATCTCTACGATGCGATTGCGGTGGCAGCACACCCTGGGTCGGTCGGCATGGGGACGCTGGTTGTCATCAACGACGAGATTCACACCGCGCGCGACGTCGTGAAAAGCAGCAGCTTCAAGATCGAAGCATTCAGTTCTCCGTACGGTCCGCTCGGCTATGTGATAGAAGGCCGCCCGCGCTACTACCGCCATCCAGCGCGCGCCCACACGCTGGCAACGCCGTGGACGGTAGAACGCATCAACTCCCTGCCGCAGGTGGACATCATCTATGCGTACGGTGCGCTGGAACCAGCACTAGTCGATGCACTGGCCGCCCGTGCGCAAGGCCTGATCTTTGCGGGCACCGGCAATGGCAATGTCGCGGCGCATCTGATCGAGCCGCTGCGCGAGGCGGCGCGGCGCGGCGTTCACGTGGTGCGCGCCTCGCGCACCGGCAGCGGTATCGTCCTGCGAAACGGCGCGCAACCCGACGACACCTACGGCTGGCTCGCCGTCGACGATCAGGTGCCCTCCAAAGCCCGCATCCTGCTGATGCTGGCGCTCACGCAAGCGCGCGACTGGCCGTCGTTGCAAGCTGCCTTTGAGCGCTACTGAGTTTGCTGCTGAGTGTGTTACTGAGCGTGCTGCTGCGGGCGCACGAGCCCGCAAACGGCCGCCCGATCAGGCGCGAAAATTCTTCACCTTATGGCTGGCATGCGTCGCGCCGCTACCCGGCGAGCGCACGCCACGCCGCGCGCCGCGGGCATCGCCGGCATATTCGGCCATCTGCCACGCCAGCAGACCCGGCAGAAAGATCAGCAGATCGCGAATGCGCCGGGCGCCCGCCAGCGCGAGACAGATAGCAGGATCGAGACCGAGCGCCCCACCGATCAGAATGAAGCCGCCCTCCTGTACGCCCAGACCACCCGGCACAAAAAACGCGGCACTGCTGATGGCCTGAATCAGCGACTCGATCACCACGGCTTCGGTGAAACTCACCGGCGCGCCGAGAAAATTCAGCGCGAGCCAGATTTCCAGCGCGGTCAATACGCATTGCAGCGGTTGCCAGAAGAACAGATAGCACAGCACCACGCCGCGGCGGCGCCAGATCAGTTTGATCGAACGGTCGATCTGCGCCGACTGACCCACGAGCGCCGCCAGCTTGCCGCTGGTCGCGTGATTCAGCACACGGGTGATGCGTTCGAACGGGCTCGCGTGCTGCACCAGCGAAAACAGCACCAGTAACGGCGTGAGCACCACGATGCCCCAGGCCAGATCGGCGGCGAGGCGCAGCGTGCCCGACGCGGCATGAACGAACAGGAAGCCGATGCCGACCATCGTGAACATCAACTGGCTGATCAGCGTGAGCTGCATATCCACCACGAGACTGGCGGCGGCGGTCGACCCGCGCAGCCCGCGCCGCCGCATGAGGCGGAACGACACGACTTCTCCGCCAATGCGCGCCACCGGCAGCATGCTGTTCACCGATTCGCGGATCCACACCAGCTGCAACATGCCGAGGATGCCGGGCCGGTTTGCACCGCGAATCAAGGTCTGCCAGTCGCGTGCGTTGGCGAGCATCGGCAGCACGTGCGCGAGCCCCGCCAGCACGAGTCCAACGCCGGCGGCACGCATCAGCGCGAGCACGGCGCCGGGGTTGTCGTGGACGACCAGCCACAGCGACGCGATCAAGCCGAGCAGCGCGGCAACACGGCCCAGATGCTTCATCACACTATTTGTCCTGAACCGGCGACAGCCGACCATCGGCGCCTACCGTAAAACTGAAGCCTCGCCAGATCACGCGCGTCGAGAAGAAACTCGCCACGAAGATCAGGAACGACACGATATCCCACAGCGGCAGCACCCACAGATCGCTGTAGTCCTGCCGCAGTGCGTGATCCGACTGCATCATCAAGGCGAGACGCGCAAGCACCGCCGCGCCCACCAGCGGCCATGCCCATGCAGCCCCTCCTGAAAGCGCCGCAGCGAGCAACGCAAACGCGAGCGGATGCATCAACGACGAGCCGAGATGACCCAACGGGTTGATGGTGCGAATGGTACGGCTCCAGCGTAATTCATGCGCGACCAGTTTGGCCACGCTCGACTCGACACAGGCATGCGAGACCGTGAACGGCGGAATGACCACCTTCTCGCCGATCATGCGCACCGCTTCGCCAATGGCGTGATCTTCCGCCAGATGATGCACGAATTGCGCAAAGCCGCCGATCCGCTCGAGTGTCTCGCGCCGCATGGCAATGGTCTGCCCAAAGCACGGCCGCGCCATGCCGAGCGCGAGGCCCGTCACGACACCCGGCAGGAACTGGTAGTTGGTCGCCTTCGCGGAGAGCCGCGGCCAAAATCCCGGATCGGGCTGTCCACGATACACGCATGTGACGAGGCCCACGCCAGGCTTCTGCAATTCGCCGATCACGTTGCGCAGGTAGCGCCGGTCCACGCTGACGTCACTGTCCGCGAACACCAGCACATCGTGCCGCGCTTCGGGCAGCATGTTGAGGATGTTGCTCATCTTGCGGTTGGGCCCGTATAACCGCGCATCGGCCACGACCGTGATGTGCGCCTCGGGATGCAACAGACGCAGTTGTTCGACGGTTTGCAACGCCGGATCTTCCGAGTCGTGCACGCCAAACAGGAATTGCAATGGACCGGGATAGTCCTGCACGCAGAAGCTCGTCAGGTTGGCGAGCAGGGTTTGTTCGTCGCCATGCAGCGGCTTCACGATGGTGACCGGCGGAAAGCTGCTGGGCTCCGAGGTGGCGCGCGCGAAGAACCGCCCGATCAACGCGCCGGCGAGCACCGTATAGGCGACGCCGAGCGCGGCCCCCGTACCGCACAGGTACGCGAGCGCGACGAGAATGAGATGCTCCCCCTGCAGCCGTCCCTCAAAGGCAATCAGGCCGCTGGCAAGAAGGAGACCGATCAGACACACGAGCCACGCGAGCGCCTTCATTGCCGCGTCAGGCTTCGTGCGTGCGCAGGAAGCGGAAGAACTCCACGCCTTCGCGCAGACGCCGCTTCATCATGTCCCAGCTCATCAGCATTTCGCGCACGATCTCCCAGATCTTCGACGGGCGGAAATAGAAGCGCTTATAGAAGCTCTCGACGTGGTGATAAATCTCCTCGCGCGACAGATGCGGATAACCAATCGCCGCCAGTTGCACGCCCTCTTTGCTGACCAGGTTGATGACCTTGTTCTCTTCCATCCAGCCGTTCTCGACCGCCTGTTTGTAGAGCGTGGTGCCCGGATACGGCGCCGCCAGCGACACCTGGATGGTGTGCGGGTTGATTTCCTTGGCGTACTCGATGGTCTTTTCGATGGTTTCCTGCGTCTCGCCCGGCAGCCCCAGAATGAACGTGCCGTGAATCTTGATGCCGAGCTTGCGGCAGTCTTCACTGAAACGGCGCGCGATGTCAGTACGCAAACCCTTCTTGATGTTCAGCAGGATCTGGTCGTCGCCCGACTCGTAGCCCACCAGCAGCAGACGCAGACCGTTTTCCTTCATGATCTTCAGCGTCGCGTACGGCACGTTCGCCTTCGCATTGCAGGACCATGTCACGCCGAGCTTGCCGAGACCGCGTGCGATCTCTTCGACGCGCGGCTTGAAATCGGTGAAGGTGTCGTCGTCGAACATGATCTCCTGCACTTCAGGCATGTTGTCGCGAATCCACTTCACTTCTCTCAGCACGTTTTCCACGGAGCGCGTGCGATAGCGATGACCACCCACCGTCTGCGGCCACAGGCAGAAGGTGCATTTCGAGCGGCAACCGCGGCCCGTATAGATCGACACATACGGATGCTTCAGATAACCGATGAAGTAGTTGTCGATCTTCAGATCGCGCTTGTACACGGGCGCGACGAACGGCAACTGGTCCATGTCTTCGAGAATGGGACGCGCGGCGTTGTGTTCGATCGACCCGTCTGCTGCGCGGTAGCTCAACCCCTGAATCTGCTCGAACGGCGTGCCTGCTGCCACTTCCTGGCAGGTGAAGTCGAATTCCTCGCGGCAGACGAAATCAATCGCTTCACTGGCGGTCAGCGAGTTGTGCGGATCGACCGCCACCTTCGCGCCCACCATGCCGATCAGCACCGAAGGCGCGCGCTTCTTCAGGTCCTCTGCGAACATCGCGTCAGTAGGAAACGAGGGCGTGCTGGTGTGGATGATGACGAGTTCATATTCCTGCGCGATCGCGAGCGTCGCTTCGACGGAAAGCCCATCGGCAGGAGCATCCACCACACGGCTGTCGGGCACCATTGCCGCCGGCTGCGCAAGCCACGTCGGATACCAGAACGAGCGGATTTCACGCTTCGCCTGATAGCGCGAACCCGCGCCGCCGTCGAAGCCATCGTACGAAGGGGCCTGCAAAAACAGCGTTTTCATCAATGCTCCGTCCATTTTTTTGTAAGTAGTGACCGAAACAACATCAGGCCGCCTCCGCTAAGCGGTTGCCCATTCAATCTGCCTGCGACTCAAGCGAAGATGCAGAACCACCAGCGCCCGCACCGGACACACAGCGGAAACCCGCGTCGTCCGGGAGGGCGTGTCGGTGATGGTGGCATGCTCGTGTGACAGTGCCGAGAGGAACGCGACGCGTGCGATCTGCTTGACGACCAGCACGGTAGCGATGATGGTGAGCGCCGCCGCGACACGAAACGGCAACGAGACGAACACGGCCTCGGAAACGCCGAACAGGGCGACCGACAGGAGGGCCATTGTTTGTATCGCCGCCGCGGTCAGGGACGCAATCAGGAGGTAGGCACGCAACATCGCGATCAGGGCGGGTGTCATGGCGCATCTCGTCGATACACGCAGGAAGATATCGAAGGCGCTTTCATTTTCCTTGTGGCGATCGCTGAGCGAATGCATGTGATGGAGTTCACGTCGCGTCCGGGGACATGCAGGGACTCTTGCGGCTGGATGATAGCGAGCCGAACCTGATGAGAACCTTAAGCAGCGAGGCCTATTTTCTTTCAGTGTCCTAACATTATTTACCCTGGCTCATTTCCTCCCAACGCTGCCCAACGCCGCCCATGCGTTTGACTGACATTTCGCTTTCATTCGCTCGAATCACTGCGCGCAAGAGCGCCGCACGCACGGCGCCACCCATCAACGATTTGTAAGCTTGCGCAACGGGTTTATCCCGTCTTTAGCGCCTCAAGAATTGAAAGCAAATGCCGATAAATAACTGGTCTCCGAATGGGATAACCCTTTTGCGACTGATAAACCCAAAATAACGAAGAGAAAATCGAACAATGAAGAACCATCCGAGAAGCGCGGTCGTCTTGACATTCTCCGCTGTGGCAATGGCCGGAGCACTGTCCGGCTGTGTGCAGTTCACGCCGGTGAAAGACATTGCTAAAGACAAGCCCGGTTATCTTGCTGCCAACTTCACGATCGAATCCTTACCTTCGTCGGTGAGGGAAAAGCTTCCGCCGGAGGGATCGCATCCGTTGCCCTTCAAGGTCCTGTCCATTTCGGGTTCGGTCTCCGGACATATTGGCGCGAACAACACCTCGAGCAATTTCACTACGACCTTCGTCAACACCAAAGATACGGGTCTCGTGCAACAACTGCACGAGGTATCGTCCAATGGCATCCCGAGTGCCGCCACCTTTAGTCTCTCGTACCTCAACCTGTATTCGCTGAAGCAGGAAACCACCTCGTATTTCACGCCGATCGCTCCGCAGCCCAACATCGCGCACGACATCGACCAAAACCCGTTCAACATCGTCAAGCCGGAAGAAAACAGTACGTTCAGCACCACCGTGTCGTTGGGCTACCCTGCGCAACTGGTGAACTTTCGCGTCATCGTGGCGACCTGTCACACGGGACGGTATTACTCCGCATCGCGCGTGAACGCCGGGCTGTCCGGCAACGCTATCGACCTGGATTGCGAGGAAACCAAAGACGGCATCCTGCAGGACACGACGCGCCGCACCTATCTGAGCGAATACGGCATTTACGTGGTGCGTTCGGTGGCGACGGCGGCGGCGAAGCTGGAATGGCAATACATCCAGTTCGACAAGGACGGTCAACGCACGGAAAAGAGTTCCGGCGCGCCGGCCGTGGACAAACCTGCGTGAGCGAACTCTGGCTATACTGTCGCCACAAAAAGGTATAGACCCGTCCGCGTAGGTGAAAAGATGAAAGCGAAGTTGAAGGCTGCGAGTGCAGCAGTGCTGATCGCAGCCCTGTTGGCCGGTTGTGGCGATATGGCCGCCAAGAAAACCACGGGAGAGCCCGCGAACTACGGCACGTATCCCAACGATTACAAGGCGTTGATCGATACGTACCGCAAGACCACGCTCAATGATCCGTCGAGCACCGTGGTGCAGTATTTGAATGAACCCTCCACAGGCTGGACGCGCGTGGCAAGCGGTCCTGTGTTTGGCTACCGCGTGTGCCTGATCGTCAATGGCAAAAACAGCTACAACGGCCAGGTGGGCAACCTGCTCACGGAAGTATTCATCCGTAACGATGCCGTGGTGAGTTACCGTGCCGCGGATCATTCGAGCAGCGCCTATGACGCCGGCGTGCAGAGCGCATGCGAAGCGGTCAGCGCGAAATAACGCGCGTGTCCGCCACGCAGCCTGTCAACGCTCACGCCGATTGCACGCATCGCACGCATTGCACACACTGCACCGCGTGAGCACGAATCTCTCTGGAACAGCCCGCCATTTCATGCGGGCTTTTTTTTTCGCGCAGCCGTTAGCGGCATACTAGCCGGCTCACCGTTGGATCAAAGGCTTCTTTTGACCACCGGCTCGATCTTCTTCACAGGCAACCCTGAGTCGCGGTAATCTTGCGGCGCCACAATTTCCTGACATCACCAATGAAATCAAACAAGTCTTTTCTGGCTGTTGCGTTGACTTCTACCCTGCTGGCCACGGCCGGCGGCGCGGCGCAGGCAGCCGATGCCCCGCCGGTTGCCCCCGTGCGCCCGGTGACGGATACCTACTTCGGCACTTCGGTGGTAGACAACTACCGCTACATGGAAAACCTCAAGGACCCGGAAGTTCAGAGCTGGATGAAGGGCCAGGCGGCATACACGCGCAAGGTGCTCGATGCGATTCCGGGCCGCGCGGCGCTGGCGCAGAGCATCGAATCGTTGATGGGCAACGACCTGCACCGCGGCGACTTTACGGTGCGCGGCGAGCGCATTTTTTATCAGGTGCTGGAACCGGGCGCAAACCTGCCGAAGCTCGCGTATCGTGACGGCGTGAACGGCGTGGAGCATGTGCTCGTCGATCCGGCGAAGCTCGCGAAAGATAGCGCGCATCACGTCGCGCTCGACTGGTACTCGCCTTCCTGGGACGGCCGCTATGTCGCCTATGGCGTTTCTGAAGGCGGCTCGGAAAAGAGCGTGCTGCATGTGACCGATCTGCAGACCGGCAGCGACCTTGCCGAGACGATCGACCGCACGAGCGACTGCGTCGTCTCGTGGCGTAACGACAACCGCTCGTTCTTCTACCTGCGCTATCCGAAAGCGGGCCCCGACACGCCGCTGTCGAAGACCGAATACAACGCGGTGACCTTCCTCCATACGCTCGGCCAGAACACCAGCGGCGATGGCGATGAAGCCGTGTTCGGCCGCGGCGTGTCGGCGAAGCTCGACGTGGCCGAAGGCCAGGGCACGTATGTATTGCTCGCGCCGGATTCGCCGTACGCCGTGGCGGTGGTGAATCACAACATGGACAACAACCCGAACATCTTCTACGTGGCGCGTCTCGACCAGATTCATGGTGCGGATACGCCGTGGCAGAAGATCGCGAGCACGGAAGACGGCGTGACCGACGTGCAATTGCGCGGCGACCGGCTCTATCTGCTGTCCGAGAAAGGTGCTTCACGCTTCCAGATTCTCTCCATGCCGGCGGCGCATCCGGATCTCGCGAAGGCCGATGTGGTCGTGCCGCAAGGCGAGAACGTGATCGATACGTTCGCGCTCGGCAGCGATGCAATGTATGTAGGTGAACGCGCGGGGGCGAGCTTCCAGTTGAAGCGCATTTCGTTCGACGGCAAGGACACGCAGGATATCGCGTTGCCGTTTGGCGGCACGGTGGCGGGTCTGCGCACCGATCCGCGTCAGCCCGGCGCCATGTTCAGCCTGCAAGGCTGGGTCAAGGCGCCGCGTGAGTTCGCCTACGACCCCAAGACCAATGCGGCCACGGATACCGGCCTCGTGCCGCCGTCGAAGACGGAGTCTGATGCCTACGAGGCGCACGACGAGTTTGCCACCAGCTACGACGGCACGCGCGTGCCGGTGTCGATCATCGCGCAGAAGGGCGTGAAGCGTGACGGCTCGCATCCGACCATCGTGTTCGGCTACGGCAGTTATGGCCTCTCGATGGACCCGGTGTACCGTCCGCAATGGCAGGCCTGGCTCGCGCATGGCGGCATCGTCGCCGTGTCGCATATGCGCGGCGGCGGCGAGTATGGTGACGCATGGCACCGCGCCGGTCAGAAGCAGTGGAAGATCAATACGATGCTCGACTTCAACGCGAGCGCCCAGTACATGATCGACCAGCACTACACGCAGTCGAAGTTCCTCGCGGCGAATAGCGCGAGCGCGGGCGGCATCGTGATGGGCGGCGCCATGGAGATCAACCCGGCACTGTTCCATGTGGTGATGGACGACGTGGGTTTGTCCGATGCACTGCGTTTCGAAACGGAACCGAATGGACCGCCGAACGTGCCGGAAATGGGTTCAGCCTCGGATGAAGCCGGCTTTCACGGCCTCTACGCAATGAGCGCCTATGCCCACGTGCACGACGGCACGCCGTATCCGGCCGTCATCTTCACGACGGGCGCCAACGATCCGCGCGTCTCGCCGTGGCATATGCTGAAGATGGCGGCACGCATGCAGGCCGCGAGCAGCAGCGGCCGGCCGGTGTTGCTGCGCATCGACTACGACGCGGGGCATGGCATGGGTTCGAGCGTTTCGCAGCGCGCCAACCAGCTTGCTGACGAATGGTCGTTTGCGTTGTGGCAGATGGGCATTTCGGGCTTCCAGCCGAAGCACTGAGCGCGTAAGCGGCCGGGCGTCAGCGTTGCAATTGCAGCGCCTGGCCGCATGAAAAACGCACTGTGTGCCAGCACGGCGGCGCGCCCGCCGCCGGGCCGATGGCTCGATTTGCTAGACCTTCAAAGGGCCGCCAAACCGGTAAGCGCAAAGGTTGACGCCGGTGGGCGTCGCCTTCGTGCTGACGAGTTCGAATGAACACGGCGGCGTTCCCTCCGCAAAAAAACGCTTCCCGGTTCCCAGCAACACGGGATAGACGATCAGCAGGATTTCATCCACCAGACCTTGTTCGAGCAGCATCGAGGTCAGCGTGGAGCTTCCCCACAGAATCAGGCCAGGCCCTTCCAGCGCCTTGATGCGGCGCACGCCTTCCACGAGGTCCGGACCGAGCCATTCATACGGACCCCACGCGAGACTGTCGGGACGGCGCGTCGCGACATGTTTGGTGGCCGCATTCAGTCGATCCGCCATCGGATTGGCCGGTGCCGTTGGCCAGAATGCCGACCAGAGGTCGTAAGTGCGGCGGCCAAGCAGCAGGTCAAAGCGCTCGCCATGTTCGGCCAGCAGTGCATCGCGGCCAACCGGCGTGCGATACGGTACGGTCCAGTCCGCGTAGGGAAAGCCGTCTTCACCGGAGGCCTGGATCACGCCGTCCAGCGAAATGTGCTCCATGATTCTGAGTGTTCGCATTGCGTCTCCCTGATTGTGGTGGTGCGCATCATGCAGCCATGACTCGCCCCTGCCCTGCGTTCCAGGCACCCAGCCGATTCACCTGGACGCATTAGTATATGAAACTATGGATGAAAGGCCAGCACGCGAACCCTGCTTCACGGGAAGCACGACGCCCCCTCCTTCAACGCATTGACGAGAGACTGGACCCATGCCCGACAACCTGTCAGATGGTGCACTTCGACGAATGGCGTCAATCGTGGCACTGGTGGTGGCGCTGGGACTGGTCGTCATCAAGGTCTGGGCGTGGCTGGCAACGGGCTCGATCTCCCTGCTGACTTCCGCGGCTGATGGACTGGTCGACGTCGTCGCGTCCACCGTGACCTTTGCCGGCGTGCGCTATGCCGCGCGCCCTGCCGACCAGGGACACCGCTACGGGCATGGCAAGGCCGAGGCGGTCGCGGCCTTCGTGCAGGCATTGCTGCTCGCCGCCGCAGCGATTGGTCTCGGGGTCGAGTCGGTCCAGCGTCTCATCGTGCCGCAAGCGTTGAGCCAGACGGGATTCGGCATCTGGGTGATCGTTGGCAGCACGCTTGCCGCAGCCGGGCTCGTGACGATGCAAACCCTGGTGGTGAAGCGCACGGGCTCGACCGCCATTGCAGCAGACCGGGCCCACTACGTGACCGACGTGGCGGTAAACCTGGCCGTGCTGATTGCCCTGCTGCTCGAACGCTTTCTCGGCTGGGGACGCGCCGACGCCATCGGCGCGCTGGCCATCTCCGCCTACATGCTATGGAACGCGCGCGGTATGGCGGCTGACGCGTTGTTCCAGCTGCTCGATCGCGAACTGGATCTCGACGAGCGGGCGCGTGTCGAAGCAGCCCTGCTCCGCTGCGAGGGCGTGCAGGCTGTGCACGATCTCCGCACGCGCAACGGCGGCGATCGCGTCTTCGTTGAATTCCATGTCGAGGTGGATGGAGCGCTCACGGTTGCGGCGGGCCATGCGATTGCCGATCGTGCGGAAAAGACCGTGCAAGGTCTGTTCGACGCCGCCGACGTGACCGCGCATCTGGAACCTGCGGGCATTGATGACGAGCGTCTCGACGACCTCGTCAGCAAGCAGCCTTGATGTTGCCGTGCCCCTTTGCAGTGCAAACCATATCCCTTTTACGCGCCTTCTCACGATAGCCCCGTGTTCGCAGCGCGCGATCCGAATGCGCCTGCCTTTTGTCCGATATTCATCTGGTCGCCGCGAATATCGTGGACTACGCTTTCTCCTGCCACGCGACCTTCAGGCGTGGCTGACCCACGAAGTCACCATTGCGCGGACTTTCGTGCACACCTTCGGCACGTATCCGCCAACACCAGGCGAAACATAGCGGCCTGGTCAAGCGTTGCGCCAACAGATTGCGCTGGCCAACGTCGAGTCTTTCTCGCATCCCGCGCGGGAACCGACCGCCGCAGCGACGGCCCCTGTTTCTCTTTTCGCTCGTTCCCGCAAGCGGCGCTGCCCCGTATCGTCGCAGCGAATTTCTAGATTCAGTTACTTCAACTGCGCGTTTCGTCTCGCGAAGCTTCAGCGCTTGCGCGGCGTGCTGTTGCGCGCTCGATTGAACGGAAAGGAGATGACCATGAAGATCAAGCAATGCAAGCAACTCCGGCAATTCGGAGTGTTGTCGGCAATCACCGTTGCCCTGCTCTCACTGAGTGATGCCGCGCTCGCCGGTGATCCTGGCGGGCCCGGCGGCCCTGGCCGCCTGTGCTCCAACGCGACGCTCAGAGGCGCGTATGGTTTTACCGGTCACGGAGAAATTCTCGGTTTGATCGGCCCGGATAACAAGGTTCATACGTTCGCGTCCTCGGTGATTCTCGATGACGTTGCGCTCGTGACGTTCGACGGTGCGGGCAAATTTACGCGCACCGACTTCGGCATGATAGGCGGTGTGCCGAAAGGTGGGCAGACCACCTTCAACCCGTATCAGAGCGGTACGTATACGGTGAATTCCGATTGCACCGGCACCATGCAGATCGTTTATTCCGCTGGCGGACCGACGCCGGCCGGTGTGCAGACCGACCTCGAAATCGTGGTCGTTGCCGATGGCACGCTCATCGAATCCGTTGCTTCCCGAGGCATCACCGCTTCGGGCACGACACCGGACGGCGTGGTGTGTCCACCGTATTGCGAGCAGGCCGCGCAAGAACGCTTCGAAGGAAAGAAAATCCTGGTGTACGGCTTCCGTTAGTTTTGTGTGGCGCTCCGGCGTTTTTACGCGTCTCCAGATATCGCCCCTCTCCCCCATCCAGGTGATTGGATTGGCCAGGAAATGAGCGCACTATCTTCACTCTGGTTTGACGGGCCTCGCTCCACGTTCATCGCAGCGGGCCCGTTCGTTCTTTCCAGCATGATCTTGCTGGACTTCGCGGAGGAGACGCTCCATGCCCGAGTTGAATCTGATCATTCCTGCCGTTCTGGACCGCGCGCTCAAAGATGAAATGACAAAGACGGGGCTGAATGCGTCGTCCATCGTCGCATCAGCGCTGGCGGAATATTTGCACACGCCGTTGCACACGCTCTTCCAGGTGTCCACTTCCGGCGCATTGGTCGAAGGGGTGTACACGGGCGCCGTCTCGTCCGACGTCATCCTCGAGCACGGTGATTTCGGTCTGGGTACTTTCGAGAATCTCGACGGCGAAATGGTCGTGCTCGACGGTCATATTTACCGCGCTCGCGGCGACGGAACCGTAACAGAAGCGCCCGCCGATGCGCGCGCGCCGTTCGCGGTCGTGACACGCTTTGCCCCCGACGTCGACCTCCAGATTGCACCGGCTGATTCATACGACGCCGTGATGCAACGCTGCGATGAGCATCGACGCTCGAACAATATTTTCTACGCGGTGCGTCTCGATGGTCAGTTCCATCAGGTCCGCATGCGCGCAGTGAGTCCGCCTGCCAGCGGTGCGCGCCTGATCGACGCTGCAAAGACGCAGTCCGAGTTCGAACTCAGCGAAGTGCGCGGCACGCTCGTCGGCCTGTGGTCGCCGGGCTTTTCGAGCGCGTTCAGCATTGCCGGCTATCACTTTCATTTCCTGTCCGAAGACCGCGCGCATGGCGGCCATCTGCTCGGATGCTCTACCGCTGCTTTGCGCCTGCGTATCGAAGCGCTCACGGATTTTCATCTCGCGTTGCCCGAAAACGAATCGTTCCTCAAGGCGGATCTGAGCAAGAACTCCGCGGGTGAACTCGCTTACGCCGAACAGGCTCATTAGGAGTAGCTTCATGTCTAACGAAACTGACAACGCGCAGCGCATCGGCGCCGACCTGGTCGTGCAGACGCTCGAAAGCCAGGGCGTCGAATACGTGTTCGGCATTCCTGGCGCAAAGATCGACGCGGTGTTCAACACGCTCGTCGACTCGAAGATCAAGACCGTCGTGTGCCGCCATGAACAGAACGCCGCGTTCATTGCCGGCGGCATTGGCCGCATGACAGGCAAAGCCGGCGTGTGCATCGCGACCTCGGGGCCCGGCGTCTCGAACCTGGTCACCGGGCTCGCCACCGCGAACTCCGAAGGCGATCCGGTTGTCGCCCTGGGCGGCGCGGTTGCCACGGGTGAGGCGCTCAAACATCTGCACCAGACGATGGATTCGGTGTCGATCTGCAAACCGGTCACCAAATACAGCGCCTCGGTGGGCGCGCCGCAAGCGGTTGCGGAAGTGCTCAGCAACGCCTTTCGCGCGGCCGAGTCGGGTCGTCCCGGCGCCGCCTTCGTCAGCTTGCCGCGCGACGTCATGGCGGCGCCCGCGGAGGGCAAGTTGCTGGTTGCCCCTGCATTCGCGGGTCAAGGGCCTGCCGACAGCGGCGCGCTCGCGGAAGCCGCCCGCCTGATCAACGCAGCGCAAACGCCGGTGGTGCTGCTCGGCCTGCTGGCAAGCAAACCGGCCAATGCCGACGCCGTGCGCGAGTTGATCGCCGCGAATCACTTGCCCGTGGTCGGGACATTCCAGGCCGCTGGAGCAATTGCCGCGCACTTGCTGGAAGATTTCGGCGGCCGCGTGGGTCAACTGGCCAATCAGCCTGCGGACCGCCTACTCGATGCCGCGGACCTGGTGATTACGGTGGGCTACGATCCGGTGGAATATTGGCCCACGCTGTGGAACAAGAACCGCGACCGCTTGATCGTTCACGTCGACACACTGCCCGCCGATCTCGATTCCTGGTATTGCCCAACCGTCGAATTGACCGGCGATATCGCGCAGAGTCTCACGGCCTTGAATGCGCTCGTCAAGCGCACGCAGCAATCGTCGGTGTCGACGACGATCCTGCGTTCCATCAAGGAAGAGCGTGCACGCCTCGATGAGGAAGCGGGCCGACTCAATGGCACACCGGTTCATCCGCTCAGGATCGTGCATGAACTGCAGAAACTGCTCGAACCCGATGTCACGCTCTGCCTCGACATGGGATCGTTTCATCTGTGGTTTGCGCGCCATCTGTATAGCTTCCGGTCGCGTCAGGTGTTGATCACGAATGGCCAGCAAACGCTCGGCGTTGCCTTGCCGTGGGCAATAGCCGCGACCCTCGTGCGGCCCACGGAAAAAGTCATTTCGATTTCCGGCGATGGCGGCTTCCTGTTCTCGAGCATGGAACTCGAAACGGCGGTGCGGCTGAAATCGAACCTCGTGCATCTGGTGATGATCGACGGCGAGTACAACATGGTCGCAGTGCAGGAGATCGCCAAATATGGCCGCCCGTCGGGCATCGAACTGGGACCGGTGGACACCGTGAAGTATGCCGAGGCCTTCGGCGCGGTTGGTCTCATGATCCGTACCGCTGATGAAATTGCTCCGGTGATGAAGCGGGCGCTCGAAATACCCGGGCCTGTGGTGGTGGGCGTGCACGTGGACTACCGGGACAATCACAAGCTCTTCGAAATGGTCCACGACAACGCGTTCCACTGAGACGGATTTGCACTGATCGCGACGCAGACAGCACGGCGCCCCACGTTCCGATGGAGCGCCGTTGCCAACGCGCCGCCTATTTCGCCTCGTCGAACGCCGTGCTGCGCGTCAGCGTCTCCCAGGTGTCGAACTCGCGAGCCAGTGCGGCAAGCTGTTTGCGCGCGAGTTCAAGTGCGTCGGCTCCAAGCAGCAGATGCAGTGGCGGTTGCGGCGCCTTCAGTGCCTCGATGATGGCGAGCGCGCCTTTCACCGGATCGTTCTGCTGCTTGCCGTCCGAGGCCAGCAGGGCATCGCGCTGCTGACCCAGGGTTGACGCAAACTCGGCGAGCCGCACGCTGGATTGCTGCATCGAGCGGCCGCGAAAATCCGTCCTGAAGGCGCCCGGTTCGACCACTGTCACGCCGATACCGAACGACGCCATTTCCTTGGCAAGCGTTTCCGAAAGCCCTTCCACTGCATACTTGCTGGCGTGATAGTAGCCGACGTTCGGAAAGGTGGTCAGTCCTCCTATTGAACTGACATTGACGATGTGTCCGCTGGCGCGCTGGCGCATACCCGGCAGCACGGCCTGCATCATGGCGATGATGCCGTGAATGTTGGTATCGAACTGCGCGCGGATCGCTGCATCTTCGCCCTCCTCGATGGCGCCGATATAACCGTAGCCCGCATTGTTCACCAGCACGTCGATCTGGCCGAAACGCTCGTGCGCCGCCTTGACCGCTGCGCCGACCTGCCGGACATCCGTAACATCGAGGCCCACCGCGAGCGCTCGCTCGCCGTAGCGCTCCGTCAAATCGCGCACCGTATCCGGCTGGCGCGCCGTGACGACCGCGCGATAACCGTGTTCCAGAACCTGCTCGGCCAGCGCGCGGCCCAACCCCGACGAACTTCCCGTAATCATCCACACTGCGTTGTCATCAAGCATCGCTGCTCCCTTTCATGTTCGACGTTCGCGTGACGGCACCGGCGTCGGCCGGTGCCTTGACCAGAAGAAAGCATAGATGCGACTATTCATTCAATCATCCCGGACAATTCGCATGGGTCATGCAATCAGATAAAACGATGTCGCGTGGCGTGCTCGATGACCTTGCGGCCTTCGCGGCAGTCGCACGCACCCGAAGCTTCTCGCGTGCCGCCGCGGAATTGAACGTGTCCAATTCCATGCTGAGCTACACGATCAAGCGTCTGGAGAGCCGCCTTGGCTATCCGCTGCTGCGCCGCACCAGCCGCAGCGTGGCGCCCACCGCGGAAGGACACACCCTGCTGTTGGCGCTGGAACCCGCGCTGGATGCGATCGACGGCGTGCTGTCCGAGCTTGGCCGAACGCGTGATTGCATTTCCGGTACGGTGCGTATCACCGCGACACGACAAGGCTATGAGGCCGTCATCCGGCCCGTGCTGAACGACTTTTGCGCCACCTATCCGGAAGCAACCGTCGAAGTGATCGTCGACTACGCGTTCCAGGACATCGTGTCCGGCCGCTTCGACGCCGGTATCCGTCTCGGCGAGAAGCTCGAACAGGACATGGTGGCGCTGCCGGTCGGCGCGCCGCTCAGGATGGCGGTGGTCGCGTCGCCCGCGTACTTCTCCACGCATGGCACGCCGGCAGCGCCTGAAGACCTTCAGCAACACCGCTGCATCAACTACCGGATGGAAAGCGCGGGCAGCCTGTATGCATGGGAGTTCGAGAACGGCGATCGAAAACTGAAAGTGGCGCCGCCGGGACCGCTCACCTTCAACGAGCCGGAGCTGATGCTGCAAGCCGCCGTCGACGACCTCGGCGTGGCGTATGTGCTCGAACACGAGGCCGCGCCTCATATTGAAAGCGGACGGCTGATGCGGGTACTGGACGCATGGTGCGCGCCGTTTGCCGGCTTCTTCCTCTATTACCCGTCACGCAAGCAGGTTTCGCCGGTGCTGGCGGCGTTGGTGAAGCGCCTGCGCGCCTAGCCGCGCGAATTTGTCGAACCGTGGTTGGTGATTGCCCGTATCCAGGCTACCGTTATGAGCGGGCCGTTGTTCACGAGGAGAACTGATCCGTGCCGAATATCCTTGAAAACGTCGAACACGTCGTGGTCGTGATGTTCGAAAACCGTTCGCTCGACACGATGCTTGGCTGGCTCTATCCCGCAGGGAGCACGCCCTCCACCGTGCTTCCCGCCGGGAGTTCTGCGCAATTCGACGGCGTTCAGGCGAGCATGTCGAATCCTTCGAAAACGGGCGCGGCAGTTCCGGTGACAACGGCGGCGGCGAGCAGCACGGTGCCCAATCCCGATCCGCAAGAGACCTTCGACAACGTCACGCAGCAAATCCTCGGGCCGGCCTCCGCCATAGGCGGTTCGCCACCCACGCCGATGCAGGGCTTCGTGATCAACTACCAGACCACGACGGCCACCGACGCAACCCAGGTCATGCAATGCCACAGCACGGCGCAATTACCCGTGCTGACCACTTTGGCGCGCTCGTACGCGGTGTCCGACGCGTGGTTCGCCTCCGTGCCGAGTCAGACGTGGCCCAACCGCGCATTCGTGCATACCGGCACGTCGAACGGGCATGTGAACAACGGCAATCCACCCGACCCGCTGAAGTGGGACATGCCCACCATCTTCAATGTGCTCGTCTCGATCGGCGCCAGCTGGTCGGTCTACAGTGACACGATATTGACACCGTCGCTCACACGCACGATGCTCCCCAAGCTGTGGGATGTCACGCTTTCGTCGCATTTCAAGGGCTTTCCCGCGTTCGTCGATGCCTGCGCGAACGATGCGCTGCCGCAATACTCGTTTATCGAACCGAGCTTCCTCGTCGACCCCACCGACCAGCACCCGCCGCACGACGTTCTCGCCGGCGACGCGTTTCTTCATGCCATCTGGACTGCGGTAAGCACTTCGCCTGGCTGGAAGGAAACCTTGCTCATCATCACCTTCGACGAGCACGGCGGCTGTTTCGATCATGTCTTGCCGCCGGCTGGCGCAATCCCGCCCGACGACGCCAGCACGCCGGGAGACGAAGCGTTTGGATTCGACCGCTTTGGCGTGCGGGTGCCGATGGTGGTGGTATCGCCCTATATCGCGCCCGGCACGGTGTTCCGCTCACCCACGGCGGTGCCGTACGACCACACGTCCATTCTCGCTACCTTGCGCGACTGGCTCGATATTCCCGCGTCGAAAATGCTGCCGAGCAAACGGATCGCCGCCGCGCCGACCCTCGAACAGGTGCTGACCTTGAGCGCGGCGCGCGAGGATATACCGGGCATCGAGAGTCCTTTGGCGAATTTCGTGCAGCCGGCGCCGAGCGAACCGCTCAACGATCTGCAGAAGAGTCTCGTGTCAGGCACCGCGCGCCGCTTCGGACTCGATCCCGCGGCGACTGTCGCGCCGATGACCACCCGGCAGCACGCAGTGGACTTCTTCAAGCGCAGGACGTCGCAGGCGAATTCTTAATGGGCCGATGGCTCACTGAACAGATCGAGCGTCTCTGCGTGGACCATTGCGGCCTGTTTCGCCGTCTTCGGTCCCCAGCGCGCGTCTTCGAGAATCAGCAGCCGTTCCTTGCGATCGAGACCGCCGGCAAAACCCGTCAGTTCGCCTGACGATCCGATCACGCGGTGACACGGCGCCACGATCGAAATGGGATTACGCCCGTTCGCGGCGCCGACGGCACGCACCGCCTTGGGGCTGCCGATCGACACCGCGATCTCGCCATACGTACGCGTTTCACCGTACGGTATCTGGAGCAGCGCGTGCCAGACCTTCTTCTGGAACGTGGTGCCGCGAAAGTCGAGCGGGATGTCGAACTCGCTACGCTTGCCCGCGAAATACTCTCCCAGCTGACTTTCCAACGTGAGCAACGTCGGATCGTTCGTCGCCTCGTGCAACGCGCCAAGACGGACCCGGCCAGGCCGGTCGTTCTCCCAGAGGATCGCGACCAGCGCCGCGAAACTGCTCACCAGCGTCAGCTTGCCAACGGGTGACGCAATGGTCTTATAGAAAAACGGTGAGGATGGATGCGGCTCCATATCTGACTCTCAAGGTTGACTAACAGCGACGTTCACCATCTGCGCCCGGCTTCAGATCATTTCAAGGGCAAGGGCAATGCCCTGACCGCCGCCAATACACAGGGTCACGATGCCGCGTTTCAAACCATCGCGGCGCATGGAGTGGATCAGCCGCGTGACGAGCACCGCGCCGGTCGCGCCGATTGGGTGACCATGTGCAATCGCACCGCCCTCCACGTTGATGATGTCTTGCGGCAGTCCCAACCTGGCGGCGACCGCCAGCGGCACAGCGGCAAACGCTTCGTTGATCTCGATGCGCTCCACGTCGCTCAACTGCCAGCCCGCACGCTCCAGCGCAATGGGGACCGCCGGCACCGGGCCCAGTCCGAAGAGGCCAGGTTCGACGGCAGCGATACCGTATGCAACGAGGCGTGCCGCTGGCTCGATACCCTGCTTTTCCGCGTAGTCGCGCCCTGCCACCAGCATGGCTGCCGCCCCGCTGTTGAGCCCCGGCGAATTGCCCGCGGTAATCGAACCTTCGGGACGAAACGCGGGGCGCAGCTTCGCCAGCACCTCGACGGTCGTATCCGGGCGCGGCTGCTCATCGCGCGCGAACTCGACCGTGCCTTTGCGTCCCGGTACCTGCACCGCGACCAGCTCTGCGCCGAACACACCACGTTCCTGCGCCGCCGCGAAGCGCTGTTGCGAGCGCGCGGCCCACTCGTCGAGCATGCCGCGCGACAATCCCGCGTTCGTCACGAGGTCCTCGGTATGCCAGCCGGAATGACGGTCCGAAAATGCATCGTCGAGGCCGTCACGCAACACGCTGTCGAGCATCTCCGTGTGGCCCATGCGCTTGCCCCACCGGCCGCTTTCGAGCAGATACGGCGCACGGTCCATGTTTTCCATGCCGCCCGCCACCGCGACGTCGCCGAGTCCGAGTGCAATTTCCTGTGCGGCGGTCACGATGGCCTGAGCGCCCGAACCGCAAACACGGTTCACGGTCAGCGCCGGCACGGACACGGGAACCCCGCCATGTATCGCGGCCTGCCGGGCAGGATTCATCTTGTTGCCCGCCTGAATGACGTTACCCATCACCACCGACGACAACGCGCCGGCATCCAGCCCGCTTCGCCGTAGCGTCTCCTGCACCACGAGCGCGCCGAGTTGCACGGCAGGGACGTCCTTCAATGATCCACCGAACGCACCAATCGGCGTTCTCACGGGACAGGCAATCACGACTTCACGTGCGTTCATCACAGCTCCTGTTCGAGGTCGGCGTCGGCCGAAAAAATCTGACTAAATCATGCCCTTTCAAAGATTATAAGCGTAATCCATATAGCTCGCTGAGCGCCTCGCGGGCAGTACCTTCGTCTAATTGTGGCGTGGGGAAGTGTCGTGTCACACTGCCTCATCGATGTCGAGCAGACGGCCGCGTGATGTTTCGACGGCAGCCCGTGCACAACGTTGCCTCCGGTGGAGAGTGAAATGGAAACTCAAAGCAATGTATGGGAGCAGACCGTGAAGGTTCTTGCGCGGGTCTCGTCGACAGACAAGTGTTGCGATGCGCCCGACGTGCTTCGGGACGACAGCATTCTTCATGACAAATGGCGCAAGCGTGCCGTCGAATGCGGCATACCGCCGTCCGCCTATGTGTCGATTCTCGAACGCACCTCCCGGTCCGTGGTGTGGATCTGCTGGTGTGATGCGACCACAGGAAGATACGGCGAACAGTGCTGGAAATTGCGCAGCTCGAGGAGCCGGTCGGTTTGCGCGTTGAGCGGCGCGACCATTCATCGTGGCGATCCCATTTACAAGCCGTATGCACGAGGCCGCAGCCCCGGCAATGTGTGTCACGTCATCCTGGCGGAAGCACTGGAAAAACTGGAGCAAGGCTTGGCCGCGCGAAACACTTCGGACAACGATGAAGTGCCTTGCGTGCGTGACGTGCAGCAATCCAGAATTCACGCGCAGCCGCGTGAGTTGCATGCATGATTTGCACGCATGGATTGCGCGCATGATCGCAGCAATGTCGTCATCAATATGAGTCGGCGGTATCGTATGAATCCCCACAAGCGGTCACGCAGCGTCGTTGAAGTGCTCGAAGCCATCAAGGCGAGCTTGCTGCCGCTGCCCGACCTTCTCGTAGAAAGCCTGTCGTTGCGTCACCATATTGCGCTCGAAATGATGCGCCTCGGAATGGGTTCGAGCGAGCATCTGCATACGCTGATGAAAGTAGTCGCGTTGGCGGGGGTTCTTGCCGACGATGGATACGGCCAGCTCTCCCAGGAAGACCGGCTCGCCGCTCAGGACGCAGCACAAGCCGCCCTGTTGCATGGTCAGGAACTGGGCAAATGGTTTCTTGCAGCGGACGGGTTCGACATCATCGCGAAGATGGTGTCGCTCCACGACGAGCAACTTCGTATCGCGCCTTTCGCGGCTGTGTTCACAGCCGGCAAACAGATCGATCAGTCCATACCGCCGCAAACGGGCGCGTATTTGACGTGGTGAATTTGACGTGGTGAATGCGCGGGGAGCGCGGGTTGCAGAGCCGCGCAAGGTCTCGCGTTGATTTCAAAGCGGCGCACCAAGGCGCCGCATAACGCGGCCCTCCTTGGTGACGCCCCCTGTTTGACCCGAAACGTCAGGCGGTTTTCAGCGCGTTAAGGTGCGCCATGCCGATATCACCCACCAGCTTCGCCTGAATCGGCTCGATGGCCGTATTCGCCGCAATCGCACCAAAATCCAGCCCCACGGTCACGCGATTCGGACGCTGGCCTGCCGGTTTCGCCACCAGGTCGACGATTACCTTCGCAATATCATGCGGGTCGGGCGCACCTTCCGAAGCAAACAGACCCCCCAGGAATTCCTCGAAGCCCGCCTGCAATTTCGAAAGATCGCCATAGCTCTCCGCGCGGGCCGGATCGGCCGGCTTCTGGATCGCCGTATACAACTTGGTCGGATAAGGACCGGGCTGCACCAGCACCACATCAATGCCCTGTTGCGACAGCTCGTAACGATAGCCCTCGGTCACCGCTTCCACCGCGTGCTTGGTCGCGCCATACAGTGCGAAGAACGGCAGCGTTACGCGGCCGAGAATCGAGCCGATGTTGATGATGAGCCCGCTCTTCGCCTGGTGCATGCTCGGCAGCGCCGCACGCGTCACGCGCTGGATGCCGAACACGTTCACATCGAACATCGCACGAGTCTGTTCCGGCGTGAAGGTTTCCTGAATGCCGCCCGCCGCGATGCCGGCGTTGTTGATCAGCACGTCGAGCTTGCCGTCCGTCTTTGCGAAGAGCGCCTTGAAGGCGGCGTCGACGCTTGCATCGTCCGTGACATCGAGTTCAAGCGTTTCGATGCCTTTGGCGTTGAGCGCCTGCGCGGCTTCGCGATGACGGCCGTTCACGTCGCGCATCGTCGCAAATACGCGGTGACCGGCGGCGGCCAGCGTCTGCGCAATGTCGTTACCAAAACCGTTCGAGGTGCCGGTGATGAGGATCGTCTTGGACATCCTGGTTCCTTTGAAATGACCGATGCGTTTGAAGTAAGACGGCGACGAAGCGACGCGAAAGCGACCTCGCAGTCGTTGTCGTGAGGTTCAGCGCCGGAATCCGCTGTGCAATGAAACGTAAGTCGGGGTGCAGCCCGAAACGATGATCTTCGACGCGTACGCGCCTGATCGTGAGCGTCGCGCGAGGATCAGCCTCCCGCGAGGTCGTCATCACGAGTACATCACACCGGCATGAGCGCCACAATTGGACGAAGGTATCGCTTCGCAGTCAGCGTGAAGTGGTGGCTCGTCACGAGGGCATGCGTTATCTATGCCCTCGTGACCCTCTCCGCTTAACCCAAAACGTCAGGCGGTTTTCAACGCGTTGAGATGTGCCATGCCGATATCACCCACCAGCTTCGCCTGAATCGGCTCGATGGCCGTATTCGCCGCAATCGCACCAAAATCCAGCCCCACGGTCACGCGATTCGGACGCTGGCCGGCCGGCTTCGCCACCACGTCGACGATTGCCTTCGCAACATCATGCGGGTCGGGCGCGCCTTCTGAAGCAAACAGACCACCGAGGAATTCCTCGAACCCCGCCTGCAACTTCGTCAGGTCACCATAGCTCTCCGCGCGGGCCGGATCGGCCGGCTTCTGGATCGCCGTGTACAGCTTCGTCGGATAGGGGCCGGGCTGCACCAGCACCACGTCAATGCCCTGCTGCGACAGCTCGTAACGATAGCCCTCGGTCACCGCTTCCACCGCGTGCTTGGTGGCGCCATACAGTGCGAAAAACGGCAGCGTTACGCGGCCGAGAATCGAGCCGATGTTGATGATGAGCCCGCTCTTCGCCCGGTGCATGCTCGGCAGCGCCGCACGCGTCACGCGCTGGATGCCGAACACGTTCACATCGAACATCGCGCGGGTCTGTTCCGGCGTGAAGGTTTCCTGAATACCGCCTGCTGCGATGCCGGCGTTGTTGATCAGCACGTCGAGCTTGCCGCCCGTCTTTGCGAAGAGCGCCTTGAAGGCGGCGTCGACACTCGCATCGTCCGTGACATCGAGTTCGAGCGTTTCGATGCCCTTGGCGTTGAGCGCCTGCGCAGCTTCGCGATGACGGCCGTTCACGTCGCGCATGGTGGCGAATACGCGGTGACCGGCAGCGGCCAGCGTCTGCGCAATGTCGTTACCAAAACCGTTCGAGGTGCCGGTGATGAGGATCGTCCTGGACATCATGTTTCCTTTAAAAAGAAGCTTACAAGTGTGTGGAACCTGCTGGATATTCCGCTATGAGCCTCGTTACCGATCCTGCGCAGAAGTCGCTATATGCCTTGCCAGCGCTTTTTCTGTAACGAACGTTACGGAATATAGGCGGCCCGATTTCTGGCGTCAAGGATTTTTTTAACGTACACTACAGATATCGGTTTTGGCGAGGTGAGGTAGGTGATGTTGCGAGGACGTCCAAGGGAGTTCGACCGGGAAAAAGCGTTGACTGAGGCCATGCTGCTGTTCTGGCGCAAGGGCTTTCACGCCACCTCGCTGCGTGACCTGGGTGAGGCGCTGGACATTCGCATGCCGAGCCTCTATGCCGCCTTCGGCAGCAAGGAAGCGCTCTACGTCGAGGCGGTGGATCTCTACATGCGGGTCACACGAACCCTGCTATGGCAGCACCTCGAGAATGGCGAACCGGCGCGCGCGGCCATCCGGGCACTTTTACTGGCAACGGCAAAAGAGTTGACCAATGACGAAGCGCATCCGGGTGGCTGCATGGTGACGTTTGCCACGACCGATGAAGACATGCCCGCCGACGTCGTCACGGCGATCCGGCAGGCGCGCGAGGCCTGGCTCGACATCATTCGCGAGCGGCTTCAAGTCGCCATGAAGGAAGGCGAGCTGCCAGACTCGACAGATGTGAACGGCCTGAGCCGCTTCTACTTTTCAATGGTGCAGAGCATTGGCATTCAGGCGCATGACGGTGTGCCTTACCCCGAACTCGAGACGATCGTCGACATTGCGATGTCGGCCTGGCCTGGGTCGCCTGCTACAAGCGCGGCCCCAAAAAAGAGCCGTGCGGCGTAACACGTCACACTGACCTTCGCGTGATCCTGCACGCTGCCCGCGGGGCACGAAGCCCCTCGGAAGCTCACGAAACCTGGTCTCGTGTTTACCCTCATCGTGTGCATCTACACATGATAGAAAGCCTCCGACACCGGCACAGCGCGCCCGCTTTTGTCCCATCACCAGCGGCAGGAAATCGACGCTAACCCAAGTGCGCAGCGCGTGCCTGCGTGATAACCTGCCATTCGGTACACGACACTTTGCTGCATGCCGCGCTGCCGCTTTCGTGCCCGAGGCCGATGATGGCCACCGCATCCGTCAACGAGTTTGCGCGAGATTGCAGCAATGGACAGCAACCTCGAAGTCCTGACGCAGGATAGCGACCACGTCTTTTTTCGCGCGTGGCGCGTGCTCGCTGACGGCAGCAAAACGTCAGTGCTCGCCATGCGTCCCAACGGCGACACGCCAACGGCCGCCAGTCTCAAACGGATGTCACACGAATTCTCCCTGCGCGACAGGCTCGATCGCGCATGGGCTGTCCTGCCGCTCGAACTCACATGGCAGGACGACCGCACCACGCTCCTCTTCGAGGATTCCGGCGGTGAGCCGCTCGAACGGCAACTCGGCACACCCTTCAAACTCGATCATTTCCTGCAACTGGCCATCGAGATTGCCGCCACGCTCGGCAAGCTTCATCAGTGTGGCCTGGTTCACAAGGACCTCAAACCAGCGCATATTCTCGTCAACGCCATCGCCGGTACGGTCCGTTTGCGCGGCTTTGGCCTCGCCACCTCCAACCCGCGCGAACGTCAGCCCATCGCGCCGCCGGAAACGATAGACGGCACCCTGGCGTATATGGCGCCCGAGCAGACGGGTCACATGAACCGCTCGATCGACGCACGCAGCGATCTCTATTCGCTCGGCGTGGTCTTTTACCAGATGCTCACGGGTGTGCTGCCGTTTTCCGCAGCCGAGCCGATGGAATGGGTACATTGCCACATCGCACGCAGCCCCACGCTGCCCGAGCGGCACGTAGACGTGCCGTTGCAGATTTCGCGCATCGTCCTCAAGCTGCTCGCCAAAACGGCCGAGGAGCGCTATCAGACCGCGGCCGGTCTCGAACATGATCTACGCCGCTGTCTGATCGGGCCCGACGCGCCCTTCGATATCGATCCCTTCCCGCCCGGCGCGCGCGACATCCCCGACAAGTTGCTGATTCCCGAGAAGCTCTACGGCAGAGAGACCGATATACGCGCCCTTCTCGCCGCGTTCGATAGTATGGTATCCGAAGGAATGCCAGAGCTGATCCTGGTGTCGGGCTATTCCGGCATCGGCAAATCGTCGGTCGTGAATGAACTGCACAAGGTGCTCGTGCCGCTGCGTGGGCTCTTTGCGTCGGGCAAATTCGACGAATTCAAACGCAACATTCCCTATGCCACCGTCGCCCAGGCGTTTCAGAGCCTGATATCGCAACTGCTCGGCAAAAGCGACGAGGAGATGCAGGGCTGGCGCGACGCGCTTCAGGATGCGGTCGGCCAGCATGGCCAGTTGATGACGGCGCTCGTCCCCAATCTCACCGCCGTCATCGGCGAACAACCGCCGCCACCCGAGATTCCCGCGCAAGATCAGCAGACGCGCTTTCAGATGGTGTTACGGCATTTCGTCAGTGTGTTTGCGCGCCGCGAACATCCGCTCACTCTCTTTCTCGATGACTTGCAATGGCTCGACGCCGCCACACTGGATCTGATCGAGCATCTCATCACGCACCCCGACGTGCGTTACCTGCTGATCGTGGGCGCGTATCGTGACAACGAGGTGGGCCACGGTCACCCGTTGACGAAGCGGCTCGCGCGTTTGCGCAGTGTGAGTCAGCGCGTGAGGGAGATCGAACTCGCGCCACTGCGTGAGCCCGATGTGGCGCGGCTCATTTCCGATACCCTGCACCTGCGGCCGAGCACGGTGGCGCCGCTGGCCGCGCTGGTGTTTGAAAAAACCGCCGGCAATCCCTTCTTTTCGATCCAGTTTCTGATCGCCCTGGCCGAACAGGGCCTGCTGACGTTCGACGCGAACGCGTCGAGCTGGCGCTGGGACCTGGCGAGCATCCGCAATCAGGGCTTCACCGACAACGTCGCGGATCTGATGGCGACCAAGCTCGGCAGATTGCCGGCCGCGACACAAAGCGTGCTGGGCGAACTGGCCTGCCTCGGTGGCGCGGTGTCCGCTGCCAGTCTCGCGCTTGCGCAGGCGCAGCCCGAAGCCGCCTGCCATGCCGCGCTTTCGGTTGCGGTGCAATCGGGCATGCTGCTGCAAGCCAACGGCGCCTATACGTTTCTGCACGACCGCATCCGTGAAGCGGCTTACGCGCTCATTCCCGAAGAAGCCCGCGCGTCCACCCATCTGACGATAGGCCGGGCACTGTCGGCCCGCGCTTCGCTCGATATGCTGCGCGAAAACATCTTCGAGATCGTCAACCAGTTTGGCCGCGGCGCGTCATTGATTACCGACCAGTCCGAGCGGGAACACGTTGCCGCGCTTGAACTGATTGCGGGCAATCGTGCCAAGGCATCGGCGGCTTACGACGCAGCCGCGCGTTATTACGCCACCGGCCGCGAGCTGCTGTCCGACACCGCATGGGACACCTGCTATCAACTGGTCTTCGATCTCGAACTCAATGGCGCCGAAAGCCTGTACCTTAAGGGCGACATGGCGCAGGCCGAGGCACGCCTCGCGAACCTCGCGCAGCGCGCGCGCAACCTCGTCGACGCCGCTGCGGTGGCCTGCGTGCGCATCAATCTCTATACCACCCTCGATCAGAGCGACGACGCAGTCCGCGCCGGCCTCGAATATCTGCAACGGATCGAGGGCAACTGGCCGGCTCGACCGAGCGCCGACGACGTCGCCAAAGCGTACGACGTGGTGTGGCAACAGATCGCCCGGGCGCCTATTGAAAGCCTGCTCGATTTGCCGCTGATGCAAAGCGCCGAACGCAGCGCGACGATGGACGTGCTGACGGTGCTCACCTCGCCCGCGTTATTCACGAATCTGAACCTGTTCCGGCTGATCGTCGGCCGCATGGCGACTCTCAGTTTCGAACACGGCAACAGTCACGGTTCGTCGCTCGCCTATGCATGGTTGGGCAGTATTCTCGGCTCGTACTTCAACGACTACCACGTGGGCATCCGCTTCGGCACGTTAGGGCTGAATCTCGTCGAGCAACGCGGGCTCGATCGGTTTCGCGCTCGCGTGTATCTGGTGTTCGCCGTGCATGTCGCGAACTGGTCGCGTCCGCTCGACGTATCCATCGATTTCCTGCGGCGATCATTCGACGTCGCCGTCACGACGGGCGACCTGTCGTATGCGACCTACTCTTGCGCCGACGTGATTGCGAACCGTATCGCCTCGGGCGACGCGCTCGAAGAGGTCGAGCAGGAGGCCGAGCGCAACCTCGAATTTGCCCGCAAGGCGCGCTTCGGTCTCGTGGTCGACGTGATTCACGCGCAGCGGGCATTGATCCGCGTGCTGCGCGGTTCGACCCGCGACATGCACAGCTTCGACGACGCGGAATTCAGCGAGAGCGTCTTCGAACAGCGCGTGAAGGGGCAAGCGCAACTTGCGCTACCCGCATGCTATTACTGGATTCGCCGCCTGCAGGCGAGCGTCTTCGCGGGCGATACGCCCGCCGCGATTCGTGCCATCGCGAGAATCCGGCCGGTCCTGTGGACCACGCAAACGCAGATCGAACACGCCGAATATCACTTCTATGGCGCGCTGGCGTGGGCCATGCGTGCCGATTCGCTCGCGAGGGGACGGCACGCCGCTTGCCTCGAGCGCCTGATCGCCCATCATGCGCAACTCGAGAACTGGGCCGCTCACGCGCCGAAGACGTTCGTAAGCCGCGCGATGCTCGCCGCGGCTGAAATCGCGCGCATACAGGGACACGAACTCGACGCGCTGCACCGCTACGAGGAAGCGATTTCGCTCGCACGGATCGACGGCGTCATTTACATCGAAGCGCTGGCGCATGAACGTGCGTCGGCGTTCTGCACGACGTGCAATCTGCCTTCCATGGCGAACGCCCACCTGCGCAGCGCGCGGCAGTGTTATCTGCGTTGGGGTGCGGCGGGCAAGGCGCGCCAGTTGGGCGAAGTCAACGCGCAATTGCTCGACGAGTCGCATCTCTCCAGACTGACCGGCACGATCCAGACGCCGGTCGAGCATCTCGATCTGGCGACGGTCCTGAAGGTTTCGCAGGACGTGTCGCGCGAAATGATGCCCGACCGGCTGATCGACGTGCTGTTGCGTACGGCGATGGAGCATGCGGGCGCGGGGCGCGGCGTGCTGATCCTCACGCAGGGACGGGAGCAACGCATTGCCGCCGAGGTGGCCCTCGACAACGGCACACTCTGCGTGCGCCGCAGCGACCGTCCTGTGACAGCGGCGGAATTGCCGTTGACGGTGGTGCATACAGTGGCACGGTCGCAGGAAACCCTGATCGTACGCGACGCGATGAACGAACCCGCGCTGGCGGACGACCCCTATGTGCAGCAGAAAGCAAGTCGCTCGATGCTGTGCCTGCCCATGATCAATCAAGGCAAGCTCACGGGCGTGCTCTACCTGGAAAACAATCTCGTACCGGACGTGTTCACGCCGGCACGCATATCGGTGTTGCGTTTCGTCGCTTCGCAGGCGGCCGTCGCGCTGGATAACGCGCGGCTCTATCTGGATCTCGCGGAACGTGAGGCGAAAATCCGCAAACTGGTCGACGCGAATCTCGTCGGTATTACGTTCTGGAAAATCGAAGGGTCGATTGTCGAGGCCAACGATGCCTTTCTGCAAATCGTAGGCTATAGCCGCGAAGACCTGCATGCGGGCGCGCTAAGCTGGAAATCGCTGACCTCGCTCGAGTATCGCGAGCGCATGAACAACCTGTGGCTGTGGGATCTGCGGGCAACCGGACAAATTGGCCCCTACGAGAAAGAATATATTCGCAAGGACGGCAGCCGCGTGCCGGTGCTGGTCGCTTCCGCCGGCACCAACGACACTTCCGAAGAAGGCATTTCCTTCGTACTCGACCTCACCGAACGCCGACGCGGCGAGGAAGCGCTCCGTACCATGCGCATGGGACTGGAGCACGCCAACCGGGTCGCGACGATGGGCCAGCTCACCGCTTCGATCGCCCATGAAGTCAAGCAGCCGATGACGGGCATCCTCAACAACGCGTACGTTGCATTGAGGTGGCTCGATCACGAAGTACCCGACCTGCCCAAGCTGCGGCAGACGATCGAGCGCATCGTCAGGGACGGCCGCCGCGCGAGCGACGTCATCGACAGAACGAGCGCGCTCGTCAACAAGATCACGCCCGCGAAGGCGCAACTGGACATCAACGAAGTGATTCGCGGTGTGGTGCAGTTCATCCGGGCGGAAACGATCCGGCAGTCGGTCCAGGTGTCGCTCGATCTCGCTGACCGTCTGCCAACCGTGTATGGCGACCGCGTGCAACTGCAGCAGCTCATTCTGAATCTCTCCGTGAATGCGATCGAGGCGATGTCCACGGTACAGGACCGCGCGCGCGTCTTGCGCATCGCCTCCCGCGCGGATGAGGCAAACACCGTCCACGTGGTCGTGCAGGACACCGGGCCGGGCATCGACCCCGCTCAGGTCGAATCCGCTTTCGATGCGTTTTATACGACCAAGGCGAGCGGTATGGGCATGGGGCTCGCCATCTGTCGTTCCATCGTGGATGCGCATCGCGGCCGCCTGTGGATCTGCACGAATACCTCGAACGAGCCGAGTGTGTCCCGTGACTTTTGCGGCGCGGCCTTCTGCTGCACCTTGCCCGTGCACGCCCATGACGACGATCTGCGCTCCATGCCAAACGCGGATTTGACCGCGCCCCGATGACGCGCCTGGTCCACGAAAAGCACGCAAAATAAGGGCTGAACTGCGTCGTCCACGCCTGCGCCACGCATTGTGGCGACTAGATGAATTGTTATTTCACGATCCAACGATAGAAAAACGGACGATCGCGCCTAAATTACGAGGTGTTAGCAGCGCGTGCGTTATCCGAATGACAACGTCCCCTGCAGATCGACATGCCTGATTTTCTGATTGGAGATTGAAAATGAACGTGCCCGTTTCCGAGGAACAGATCCATGCACTTGCGTTTTACCTTTGGGAAATAGATGGAAGCCCGGAAGGACGCGCCCAGGAATACTGGGAAAAAGCACGCACGCAGCTAGCCACTGTCGGCATGCTGCCCGGTTTGCAACTGGCCACCGTGCCGGTTTGAACACACTATGCGGCAAGCGCGCCGGACAGGCCGTCATGCGTCTCCCAAGACCTTGACGGCTGACTCGTCGAAGCGGGCCGCGTGCTGGGATAGCGCGCTCACAAAGGCTTCCGAAAACTGACTGATGGTGCGCAGCTTAGGCCGAAGCAGTGAAACCGGCCTCACCGGCAACTGCAGCAACTGAAACGATTCAATGCCGCGCGACCGGTAGGCCGACGCCGTCAAACTATCTATCAGCGCGATAGCCCCCGTATTCAGCACGATCTCGCAGGCAAGCATGGATGTGGAGACCGTGCAGACGACATTGCGGTCCACGCCGTGCGTGTTCAGGATTTCTTTCACGGTCGTGCTCGTGTTCATCGAATCGACGATCACCACCGGTCTGCCGCGCAAGTCCCCCAGGCTCACGTTGTCTTTGCCAGCAAACACGTCATCCTGCCTGACGGCGCAGACAATTCTCGAACTGAGCAGCCGCGTGTCGTCCACCTGCCGCATCTCGCGGAACGGATAGCAGATGCCCAGATCGATCTGCTGCGACTCGGCCAGTTCCATGATGCGCCAGGAGTTCTCGACCTTGATCTCCACCTGGATGGTAGGGTGAGTCTGTCTAAAGGTGCCGAGCGTGGCCGGCAATAATGCCTGTGCCAACGCGGGCACTGCGCACACCACCAGATTGCCGGCCACGCCAGATCGCAGCCTCATGGCGAGCGCATTTAACGACATCAGACCTGCCCGGGTGCGCTCCACTTCTTCAGCAAGCAGCAGCGCTTCCATTGTGGGCACCAGTTTTCTGCCTTCCTTCTGGAAGAGTCGTACACCTAAGTTATCTTCGAGCAACCGCAACTGTTTTGTAACCGCAGGTTGAGAGATGTGCAGCGCCTGCGCCGCGTCGGTCAAGGTTCGTGCCCTCAACACGTGAAACAGCAGTTCGGCATGGTGATAGTTCAAGTCTGCTGCCCGAGCCACAGATCCTCCTTCCTATAACCAGATGTTATGTATTCGTGCATCAGATTATATTGGTTCGTCCCTTACTAGCGGGTTTTACTACTAGCATGAATAAATGCTCGCAGAGGCGGCAACGAACATGCACCGAGACATCCCCTGTCATGTCGGAACCTCGCGCGAAGTGGCAGATCGCGACTACCACGCACTTCACGAAGATTTCGCCAGCCTTTGCGATTTTGGCGGACGGTTGCTTGGCAGCGAGAGTGAACAGAAAGCGGTCACATGGGCCCACGACAAACTGAGCGAGATTGGCGGTCAGGTTTCGTGCTATCGCCTCGAAGTTCCAGTCTGGTGCACGACGCGCTCCCGACTCACGTTCGTGAGCAACGGTGAGTCATTCGAGTGTCAACCCATGCTGCGCACGGTGCCCACGCCTGCGGAGGGCTTGACCGGCACGGTCCTCGATCTCGGACGGGGCCGCGCGGAGGACTACGCGAACATCGGCGATGCCGCCATCGGCAAAATTCTGCTGGTGGAGCATGAATATCCCTTTTCGCCGACGCATGTTCATCGCCGCGAGAAAATCCGGCTCGCGATCCGCCACGGTGCGAAGGCGGTGCTCATGCTGAATCCAACGGGCGACGGTGGCCTGCTTTCCGGCGCCTCGCAAACGCTGGAGGGCTTCGATCCCATCCCCTGCGGCTATATCTCGAACGCCTGCGCAGCGCGCCTTCGTGCGCAAAGGTCTGACGAAACCGTGGTGCGCATTTTTCTCGACGGTCTCGCGAGCATCGTTCACGCCGGCATTCCATCGCTGATCATTGGCGACCCCGCTCTTCCCCGTATTCTGCTGAGTGCGCATATCGACGGGCATCCGCTGGGCGAAAGTGCGCTGGACAATGCCACGGGCGTTGCCGTAGCACTCGCGGCCACCCGGCGGCTCGCGCCGCAGTTCCGGACAGCCCGCTACGCGTTGCAAACCATTCTGTTTACCGCGGAGGAGTGGGCGCTGTTCGGTTCCGCGCACTATCTCGCGCAACTGACCGAGGACGAGTGTCGCAACATCAAACTGAATGTTAATCTGGACATCGTTGCCGGCTCGCCGAACCTCACGGCGCTGATCAGCGGGTTTCCGCATCTGCGGAGGCTGGTCGAAACCGCTTGCGCCGAGTCCAGCATCGAGGTGAGCACGTATCTGCCGCTGGTTGCGAATTCCGATCACTACAACTTTGCGCGCTCTGGAATACCGGCGTTCCGGCTGCTGGCGGGCTTTGACGAGCCCCATTCGCGGGTCCGGCATATTCTGTCGGGAAGCGACCGGCGCGACCAGGTGGACCCCGCCGAACTGGAGCGTGCCCTCGAGTTTGTGTGCAGCGTGATCGCTTGTGCAACGCGTGAGAGCGAATCGTTTGCGAGGCTTGCATGAGTCCCGCGACGCAGTGCATGAACACGCCCCCTGTCCACGCAGGATCTACGTCAATGGATGGTTTCAACCGGTCCTCAGCGAATCGCCCCGCGCCACGTTCAGCGGCCGTGAGTGAGACATCGTCATTCAGGATCGTGTTCGCGGCAGCGGTTGGCAATGCGCTCGAGTGGTATGACCTGACCATCTACGGATTTCTGGCCTTGCCGATTGCGCGGGTGTTTTTTCCTGCCCACGACGCGTTTATTTCGTTGCTGCTCACGTTGGGCACGCTCGGCGCGTCGTATTTGATGCGCCCCATCGGCGCAATTTGTCTGGGTGCCTACGCAGACCGGCACGGCCGTAAGGCAGGGATGCTGTTGACGAGCATCCTCATGGGAATCGGCGCGTTACTGATCGCCGTGGCGCCCACGTATGCTGTCGCAGGGCCTTTCGCATCGCTCATCGTCGTCTGCGCGAAGTTCCTGCAGGGATTTTCCGCCGGCGGCGAGTACGGCGCCTCGGTGAGCTTTCTCGTCGAACATGCAAAAGAGAACCGGCGCGGCCTGTTTGCGAGTTTCCAGATCGTTGGCGTCGGTCTCGCCGCCATGCTGGCATCACTCGTCTCGGTTGCCCTGAGTCACTTTTTCACGGACAGCGAGATCGTCGCCTGGGCATGGCGCATTCCGTTTATCGTCGGCCTGCTCATCTTGCCGCTTGGCTGGTTTATCCGCAGCAAGGTGGAAGAAACGCCGGCGTTTCATGCCGCAGTAGCGCAGGCGGAACTCGCGAACCCCATGCGATCGCTGCTGGGGCACGACAAAATGCGCGTGGTCTCGGCAATCGGGCTCTACTGCCTCGCTGCATCCACCAACTATCTGCTCGGCGTTTACCTGCCAACCTACGCGGTGCGGGAGCTGGGGGTGCCGGCCAGCTCCGCATTCGTGGGCACACTGGCTTTCGCCCTTGTTCAGGTGTTGCTGGCGCCCGTAATCGGCGCGCTTTCCGACAAGCTGGGCCGTCAAGGCGTGATCGCAACCGGTATCGCACTCGTGACTATTTCAGTGCTGCCGCTGTTTCAGATCCTGCTGCATTACAGAAGCCCCAACGCGCTGGTTGCGTGCGTGGCATGTCTCGGCATCTTCGTCACGATCTTTCAGGGCCCGGTGCCCGCCTTTCTCTCCGAACTCTTTCCCACACCAACCCGCACCACCGGCCTTGCTGCCATTCACAACCTGAACTTCACGATCTTCGGCGGCTTCGCTCCACTGCTGATGACATCGCTCATCGGTGCGACCTCGGACCGTCTGGTGCCCGCCTACTATGTGCTCGTCACCGCCGCGTGTGCGGCGTGCGGTCTCTGGAGCCTCCTCAGGCAACATAGTAACAACGCTACCCGTCCCGTATCCCACGGCCGGTGTTCAGATTGAAAAGGAGACCTGACATGCTGCATATCGTCATCAGTTCCTATACCCCACGCTCTGCTGAACTGGACGCACGGATGCCGGAGCATCTGGCCTTTCTCGAGACGTACCATCGCGCGGGGTGCTTTCTGCTATCCGGCAGCAAGTCGACCTGCGATGGCGGCATCGTCATTGCGCAGACCCGCACCCGTGAGGAGCTGGTCGAAATCATGGAGCGTGACCCGTTGCGCAGGCTCGGTCTGCTTGATTATGAAATCATGGGCTTCGCACCCAACCGCCGGGCACTGGCGCTCACTGAAGAGCTGTTTTTGTCTAAGGGAAAGATGGCGCAGGTGCTGGAGCACGCCTAGTCTCGCGCGCTTTCCCTCTACATGCGGATGACATCGGCCACCCTCTTCTTGCGATCCTTGAACTGATAAATGGTGATTGCCGCATCCTTGAGGTCACCGTGTGCGTCGAAGGCGATCTTGCCGATCACGCCGTCGTATTGCGTGCTGGGCATCGCGGCGAGCACCTTGAGCCGGTCGGTGGAATCGACGCGCTTCATGGCGTCGTAGATCACATACACGGCGTCGTAGGCGAACGGCGCGTAGGCGTCGATCGGCACCTTGAAGCGCGCCGTGTAGCGCTGCTCGAAGGCCTGTCCCTTCGGCATCCTGGACAACGCAAGGCCCGCCTCGGAACACACCAGGTTGTCGATTGCGTCACCCGCGAGGTCTGCCATCTTTGCCGTGCAGGCGCCGTCACCGGCGAGAATGCGGGCCGTCACACCCAGACTGGCCGCCTGCTTCACCAACGGACCCGCCGTCGCGTCCGAACCGCCGTACATGATGACGTCGGGCTGCAGGCCTTTGAGCGTCGTGAGAATGGCGCGGAAATCGGTTTCCTTGTCGGTGGTGGCTTCACGCGCGATGATCGTTCCGCCATTGACGGTCACCGCCTTGGCGAATTCATCCGCGAGGCCCTGTCCATAGGCGGTGGAATCGTCGATCACGGCGATCTTGCGGGCGTGCAATGGGCCGAGCGCGTAACGCGCAAGCGCGGGACCCTGCAACGCATCGGTCGCCACGACGCGATACGTGGTCCTGTATCCCTGCTGCGTATAAGCGGGATTGGTGGAGCCCTGAGAAATCTGCACGACCTGGGCGTCGTTATAGATGCGCGACGCCGGGATCGACACGCCTGAGTTGATATCGCCGACCACCGCCACCACACCATCGTCCACCAGTTTTTGCGCGACCTGCGTGCCGATGCGAGGATCAGCGGCATCATCCTGGGAATCCAGTTTCAGCTCCACTGGCTTTCCGTCAATTAACGGATGCTGGCTGTTGATTTCATCAATGGCGAGCCGCGCCGCGTTTTCGCTGTCTTTGCCCATGTTCGCGAGTTGACCGGTCATCGGCGCGGCGTGGCCCACCAGCACCACCACGGACGGGTCCGCTGCATGAGTGGCGGCATGCGCGGCCATGACGGCTGCACAGGCCACCCAACGCACAATGGAATTCATTTGCCGCCTCGTTCCGCCAAGGATGTCAGTCATGCTCTACAAGGAGGATGCCCTGGAAGCCGGACCATCAGTCCGACATTCCAAACATACCTTATACGGTCATTGCATGTGCGCTGGCGTGCAGCAACGCTTCGACAGTACGGCCAATGGCGAGAATGGATGCGTCGGCGAGCGCCGGTCCGCAGAGGGAAATGCCCACAGGAAGCTCGTCGTCCTGATGGCAAGGCAGCGTGAGCGCGCATCCGTCCATGAAATTGACGATGCCTGGATTGCGCAGCACTTTCGCGTCGAGCGCGAAGAATGCTTCTTCGTTATGTTCGATCGCCGCAAGTTCAGGGGGCAGGATGGCAACGGTCGGCATCAGCCACGCGTCGAATTTGGCCAGCCGGGTCCGCGCTGCGCTAATGAAGCGCTTACGCGCCGCCAGCAAGTCGATGTAGTCGGCAGCACTGCGCCCCTCACCCGCACGCAAACGCTTCAATACACGCGGATCGTAGCTCGCCGCGTTGCGTGCGACGTGTTCGCGATGCCACGCCCACGCCTGCGTCGCCGTGATGCTCGCGAGCGGAAAGCGTCCCTCGGTTTCGTACAACTCCGGGAACGCAAAGCGTTCGACCAACGCCCCCGCGCGCCGCAGCATGTTGATGGTGCGGTTGAATGCGTTGCTGACGGTATCGTCCAGATCGTCGGCCACGTAGTCTGATGTAATGCCGAAGCGCAAGCCGGAAAGCGGCCGTGCCGTGGAGCCGAGCGTATGACCTGAGATGACACCGTCGACGAGCGCGCAGCAATCGACGCTGCGCGCGATGGGGCCGATCGAGTCGAACGAGGTGGAAAGCGGCACCACGCCATCGAGCGAAACACGGCGTGCCGTTGGCTTGAACCCGACCAGCCCGCAAAACGCAGCGGGAATGCGCACCGAACCGCCAGTATCCGTGCCGAGCGCGGCCGCGACGTGACCCAGCGCGACGGAGGTCGCGGCGCCCGAACTCGAGCCGCCGGCCAATCTGTGTCGATGCACAGAATTTAACGGCGTGCCGAAATGCGGATTCAGTCCGAGGCCAGAAAGCGCGAACTCGCTCATGTTGGTCCGTCCCACCAGCACGGCACCGGCATCGCGCAAGCGTGCCACGGCAACGGCGTCGCGCACCGCGGGCGGTACGTCTCTCAACACATTCGAGCCGGCAGTGGTGACCTGCCCTTTGACATCGAACAGATCCTTGATGGACACCGGCACGCCAGCCAGGGCGGACGGCACGTAGCCACGGGCGCGCAGCGCGTCGCTGGCGGCAGCGGCTTCGCGCGTGGCGGCGCGGTCGATATGCGTGTAGGTCGCGCCGCCGTGATCCAGATGATCGTCGATAGCCGCGAGCCGGTCGTCGAGCAGCTCGACGGTCGACATGGTCCGCGCGGCCAGCGCATGGCCCAGCTCATGGATGGTGCACATCTTTCGACTACTCCAGCTGAGTGCCGCAACATGCTCATCGCCGCATCGTTTCATTGGTCTACCGTTTCACCAATCAGGACTGCAGCGTATTATCAGTGCCCATTTTGAAGTTTTGATGGCCGCATTTCGCCTGTCCAACAATATAAAGTTGTTATGGGCTAGAACATTTTTTTATCACGTATTGATTCCGCGCTTGCCAGGCTATAAGGTTACTGGATGCTCCCATCCGGATGATGAATGAACCTGCGGTTTCTCGAGACGTTCGTGTGGCTTGCCCGGCTACGCAGCTTTCGCCTGACGGCGGAGCGGCTACACGCAACGCAGGCAGCCATTTCAAGCCGCATTTCTGCGCTCGAACAGGAGCTGGGCGTACGGCTTTTCGAGCGCGGTCCCAAGGAAGTCACGCTGACGCAAGACGGCACGAAAGCGCTGCCGTTTGCCGAGCAGATTCTGAAACTCAACCAGGCCATGCTCGCAAGCGTGAGTGACCGCTCGAAGGTATCGGGCCTGGTGCGAATCGGCGCTATCGAATCGGTGCTCCATACCTGGTTGCCCGAATTGCTCACACGCATTCGCGAAGAGTATCCGAATCTCGCAATCGAACTAACGGGCGAAACGTCGTCTTATTTGACGACACAGCTTTTGAACGGCCAGGTTGATGTGTCTTTCCAGATGACGCGCGTCGGCGGGTCGGACATGGTCAACCTCGCGCTCGGCAGTCTGCCCATGCGCTGGATGGCCAGTCCAAATCTCAATCTGGCCGCGCAGACGCTGACCGAAGCCGAACTGGCCGCGTTTCCCATCGTGAGCTTCGCACGCCATTCGCCGCCGCATGAATTCCTCGAACGGTTATTCGACGCCAGCGGCGAAGTCGAAGTCCAGATCAATTGTTTGACCTCGGTTGCGGCGATGGTCCGCATCGTTGCCAATGGTTTTGGCGTGGCTGTGCTGCCTCCGGCGCTGGCCTTGCGCGAACTCGACGAAGGCCAGCTTCAATTGCTGCAGGTCACGCACCGCATTCCCTCGTTGCCGTTGTTCGCGGCGTACCGGCGCAGCGTCGAGAGCCTGATTCCAGAGTCGATCTCGCGGCTCGCTCTCAACGTGATGCTCGAATTCAGTCTCAAACACGGTCCGGAAATCGCCTTGCTTCCGCCGACAGATCCGGAAATCATCCACGAATGAAGCCACCTGATCTGCCTGACAGCGATGCGTCCACGCTCTCCGTTGTGGCTGAGCCGCTCGATGCAGCGCGTTGCGAGCCCTATGGCTGGATGCTCGCGAATCCGCTGCGCGTCGAAGCCGGATCACCCGCTTTCACGAGCGCCGCGACGGATTTCTTTCGCGTGCATCTGTTCGACGCGGGCGCGTCTGGCGAAACGGAAATACTTTGGGTGACCTATCGGGACACGAATGCACGAATCGAATCGCTGGAGCTGCATCGCCTGACACAGCAGGCCGTCGTGCCCTTGAGCGCACCTGTCGTGCAGATTGTCGCCACGTCGAACGAGAACGGCTTGCCCGATCTATCCACGCTGCGTGCGTTTGTCATCCCTTTAGGCGCCGGCCTGTGCATGCGCGCGGCGGTCTGGCACGCAACCCGTGTCACCTCCGGCGAATCGCTCTGCCTCATGCTCACGCGTGCCTCTACCACGCTCGACCTGATCGACCATCTGAAAACCGGCGCACCAGCGCTAGAGAGCGTCATTCGCTCCATCCAGACGCACACGCTCGCCGTGCCCATGTGATGCGCGTGCCTGCGTTTTACCCGCTAGAAGCAGACCTCCTTACTTCACGATATACTGTATAAACATACAGTATTTATACAGCCGCCTCTACAAGCCCGGGCGCCGCCCGGTTCAGCGCAAAATCAAGGTCATGGTTTTTCAGCAAGAACTCTTCGAGCCAACGCCGACTCAGGTTACGCAAGACGATGACGGCGGTATCTGCTATCTGCCCGCGTGTTTAGGGGCGGCGCATGCGCAGCAATGGTTCGACGTGCTGCTGAAGGACGCGGGTTGGGGAGCGTACCGCCGCAAGATGTACGACCGCGAAGTCGCGGTGCCGCGGCTGATCACGGGTTACGCCGACGATGCACCGTCACTGCCCGAGCCGTTAGCTGAAGCGTTCGCGCTGGTGCGCGAGCGGGTTAATGCGCCGTTCAACCATGTCGGACTCAACCTGTATCGCGACGAAAAAGATAGCGTGGCGCTGCATGGTGACAAGGTCGACAAGCTGGTACAGGGCGAGCCCATCGCCATTCTCTCTCTAGGCGAGACGCGCCGTATGTCCATTCGGGCGCGCCACGAACCGGTGCGCGTCCGGCATATCGACCTCGAAGCGGGCAGCGTGCTGATCATGAGCTACGAGTCGCAACTCACGCACGAGCATGGCATACCCAAGCTGACGCGCCCCTGCGGGCCGCGCATCAGTCTTGCGTTCCGGTGCGTGGCAAACCCGACGGCGCGCACGCCGAATTGAAGAGCGACGTATAAGTCTGACGCTTGGCCTATGCCCGGCACCGTGTCCCTCTAAGCGCACGAGCACGCACGAATCCGACCGAAATCACCCTTGGCCGACACCACGCGTCGGCGCCGGGCCACCAAGCGCAAGACGGCGGCGTTCCTGCAGCACGCCGTGAATCTGCGACACCACGGCCGCGCCCTCTCCCACGCCTGCCGCCACACGCTTGGTCGAACCCGAACGCACGTCGCCGATGGCAAACACGCCAGGCACGCTCGTCTCCAGGGTTCGGTCCGTATCGTCGAGGCGCCGGTGCGCACGCGAGCCCGTGAGGACGAAGCCCTTTTCATCCGTCGTCACGTTGCAGCCTGTGAGCCAGTCTGTATTCGGCACGGCACCCGTGAAGAGGAACAGATGCTTCACCGCGAACGACACGCTTTCGCCCGGCCTTTTGCAGTCGATCCTCGTGAGGCCCGCCTCGTCGCCACTGAGTGAGGTAATTTCAGTCTGCACATGCAGCGTGACATTGGGCAAGCGCGCAATCCGGTCGATCAGATAGCGCGACATGCTGGCTTCGAGGCCAGGCGCGCGAATCAGCAGATGCACATGCTTCGCGTGAGACGCCAGAAACACGACACCCTGGCCCGCAGAATTGCCGCCGCCGACGATCACCACATCGAGGCCCTTGCACAGTTTCGCTTCGATCGGCGAGGTGCCGTAGAACACACCACGCCCGATGAAGCGCTCCAGCCCGTCGATATCCGGCTTTCTGTACGCCGCGCCCGATGCAATGACCACCGCATGCGCCGTAATCGAGCGGTGATCTTCCAGCTCGACTTCGATCGGCGTGCGATCGCAATGCAGCACCTCGGCCTTCGACGGAATGCTGATATGGACACCGAACTTTTGCGCCTGGATGAACGCACGCCCCGTTAGCGCCTGCCCGGAAACACCGGTAGGAAATCCGAGGTAGTTCTCGATCCGCGCGCTTGCGCTCGCCTGTCCGCCCGGCCCTCGGCTATCGAAGATGGCCACGGAAAGGCCTTCGGAAGCGGCATAGACGGCGGCTGCAAGGCCCGCCGGACCCGCGCCTACGATCACCAGATCGTAGATATGGCTCGCGTCGAATTCGGGCAACCAGCCCAGATGGGCCGCCACGTGATTCTCGTCGGGCGCCCGCAACACGGTGCCATCCGGGCAGACCATGATGGGGAAATCCGCCTTCGACGCCGAAATGCGTTCCAGCAGTTTCACGGTTTGCGGATCGTCCCGCGCGTCGATCACCGTATGCGGGTAGGCATTTCTGCGCAGCAGCCGTTGCAGCGCGATCATGCGCGCGTCCGCCGTGTCGCCAACCAGCACGGGGCCGCTGCCGTTTTCGATCAAGGCAGCGCGCCGGATGATCAGCGCCCGCATGATTTTTTCGCCGATCTCCGCTTCCGTGACCAGCAGATTGCGCAGATCCACAGATGCGATGACGATACCCTCGGTGTCCTCGATGGCTTGACCGTCACCAAGGCACGGGTGACCAAACAACTGCGCAATCTCGCCGAGGAAGTGCCCCGCATGCTGATCGACGACGCGATGCACACGCCCAATCGCATCCCTTCGCGACACCCGCACCAGACCACTGAGGATGACGATCAGGCCAGGGCTCGGATGCCCCATTTTGAACAACATCTCTCCCGCCTTCCATGCGGTCACGGACCCGAACGAACGGGTGCGCTCCACTTCGCGCGGCGAGAGCGACGGCAGCATCTGATGAAGCCGGCTGGAGAGCGGTGAAAACGCGGCGTCGGCTTCGATGGCCTCGATTTCCGCTGCGCTGTGCTGCGAGATCACATTGGATGCGTCGATCAAATAGCGCCTCGACAGAGACTCCACCTCTTCCAGCATGATCGTGGGATCGGTGCAGGGTGGCGACCGATCATCTGGGCTGTCCTGACTAGTCATGGTTTTCCCGTCAAACGAGCGAAAACGAAAGACACGACAGAGCTTAACGCTGAAAAGATGTCGTAGCAAACAAGCACCAAAGCGAGGCATGCGGGTTCAGTCACGTTGAACTGAACCCGCCGGCCCGTCAGGAAAAATCGGCCTGATCGAGGTACAACTGGGCCATTGCGGAGAAGCGCACGCCCTGCAGATTGGCGCGCGTCACGATGAGCGAGTCTTCGAAGTACGGAATGATGAGCGGCGTTTCATCGGCGAGCAGCCGCTCGATTTGACCCGCCACCTGCTTCTGTTGCGCGACGTCCAGCGTCGCCATGTAGCTCGTCACCAGCTTGTCGTATTGCGGATTCGAGAAGTGCGCTGCATTCCACGCGCCGCCGCTCATCAACGGGCCGCGCAAAAACGAGTCGGGCACGCCGCGGTGACCGTAGTCCGTCATGCCCATCGGCGAATCGAGCCAGTCCGATTTGCCGGGCGTCCCGGCACCGTAGTAGGCCTCCTGGGATTCGACGTTCAACGAGAGATCCACGCCAATCGAGCGCGCGGCATTCTGCACGACCACGGCGAGGTCGGCCATCTCGAGGAAAGACTCGGTGGTCAGCTTCGCAGAAAAGCCATTCGCGACACCCGCTGCCGCGAGACGCGCCTTTGCTCCGTTGATGTCCTGCGCTTTCTGCGCAAGCGTGGGATCGAACGCGGGAAACACCGGCGCGAACGGATGATCGTTCGCGACGACACCACGTCCCATCAGCAGCCCGCGCACCATTGCGTTGCGATCGAGACTCAGCGCAAGCGCTTGCCTCACCCGTTTGTCCTTGAAGACGCCTTGATCCGTGCGCATATGGATTTGCCGATGCGTACTCGAGCGCGTGCCGGCGACCTTGAATTCCGGATTATTCAGCAAGGCGAGGCCACCGTGCACCGTAAAGCGCGTGAGCACATCCACTTCACGTCCCTGCATGGCCAGCAGTTGTCCCTGCTGGTCGCCGTAGAACTTGAATTCCACGCGCGGCGCACGCGCCTTGGGCCCCCAGTAGTCCTCGTTGCGCACGAACGAGGCGCCGACCCGCGGCTGAAAATGTTCTAGCCGGTACGGGCCGGTGCCGATGAAGGACTGTTCGTAGGCGCCTTTGAAATCCGCTGGCAGGATCACTGCGTTGACGGTGTCCGACGAGACGTACCAGGGGAACGAACCATTCGGTGCGTCCAGATGAAACTCCACCGTTGCTTCGTCGCGTGCCTGGGTGCCGCCCTTCGACAACACGCCCTTGAAGGTCGAACTGGCCGCCGATCCAGTCTGCGGGTCGGTCAGGCGGTCGAAGGTCGCGACGACGTCCTGGGCAGTCAACGGCTTGCCATTCTGGAACCGCACGCCATGCCGCAGCTTGAACGTCCAGATGGTGCCCGCCGTGTTTGGCGTCCACGACAGCGCGAGCGCGGGCTGCAAGGAGACCGTCGCGCTGTTGGCGTTCACCAGATACTCACCGCTCTGGTTGAGCAGCGCGGGGCTGGCGACGTCGAAAGCGGTGAGTGGATTGATCGCACCCGAGGGCATGGGATGGCCCACGCGGATGGCAGTGCTCGCAGCGCCAGAAGAGGCCGCAGCACGCGCGGTGAGGCTCCTGAACAGCGAGGCGCCGCTGAGCGTCCACAAGCCGAGCACACTGCCGACGCGCAGCAGTTCGCGACGCGACAGCCGCCCCGAGAGGAATTCATCGACGGCATGGTTCTGGATCTCGTTGCCGTTGCTGCGAATGGTGCGGAAGAAGTTGTTCTTGTTGGTCATGGAAGATCGTAGCGTTTTTCTCGGAAGTGTTTAGCGTGCTCGACGACCAGGCTTAAATAGAGCGCCTCAGCCGTGGCTCATACATTGCATTGGCTTGAAGGGCTTCGTTAAGCCCGCGCCGCAAAACTGTTGGACGGACGCACGAGGCCAAGCTTGTCGCGCAGCGTGCCCGGCCGGTAGCTCGACTGCGCAAGGCCGCGTCGTTGCAGTTCCGGGACCACGCTCTGCGCGAAATCGGCCAGGTCTTCGGGTAGCACCGGGAACATCAGATTGAAACCGTCACACACGCCGGCCTTGAACCAGCTCTCCATGAAATCGGCGATTTCAACGGCCGTGCCGGCCACCACCGGTGCTGCTCCGGACGTGGAGAGTTGCCGCGCCACCTCGCGAATGGTCATGTTCTGCGCCTTGAACGCCTTCAGTCGTGCGAGATTGCTGCGCTGCCCGTTGTAACTGTCCTCGTCCGGCAAATCGGGCAATGGTCCGTCAATGGGAAGCGTCGAGAGATCGACCTGACACCAGCTCGATACGAGATCGACGCCCATGCGTTCCGGCACCAGTGACTCCATCAGTGCACGCTTTTCCTGCGCTTCGGCCGCCGACGCCGCAAGAACCGGCTGGATGCCCGGCAACACCTTCAGACTGTCTGGCGAGCGCCCATAGCGCGCGAGACGTTCGTTGAGTTCCTTGCGATACGCCACACCCTCTTCGATGCTGCGACACATCGAAAAATGCAGGTCGGCGTGGGCGGCGGCGAGATTTTTGCCGTCGTTCGAAGAACCGGCCTGCACCAGAACCGGATAGCCTTGCGGCGCACGTGGCACGTTCAAAGGACCGCGCACCTCGAAATGCTTACCCTGGTGGTCGATTCTGTGCACCTTCGTGGTATCCGCAAACAATCCGCTCTCACGGTCGAGCAGCACGGCCTCGTCTTCCCAACTGTCCCACAGCGCCTTGACCACTTCCAGATACTCGGTGGCACGCTCATAGCGATGCGCGTGCTCGAGCGTGCTGTCCCGGCCGAAGTTCATCGCTTCTTCGTTCATGCCGGACGTCACGACGTTCCAGGCCACGCGTCCGTTGCTCAGGTGATCGAGCGAGGCGAACATGCGCGCGACGTTGTACGGCTCGCTAAACGACGCCGACAGCGTGCTGATGAGCCCCACATTGGACGTGACCGCGGACAGCGCCGCCAGCACCGTGATGGGTTCGAGCCGCGCGTTCGCATAGTGGGCCACGTTGCTCTCGAACGTGTCCCACATGGCGACGTGGTCGGCGATGAACAGCGCGTCGAGACACGCGCTTTCCGCTAAAGCAGCAAGATCGCGATAGTAAGGGAGACCGAAAATCTCGCGGCCCGGCGCGCGAGGTGCCGCCACGACATCCGATGATCGCCCTGCGGGTTAAAGAAAAACGCGCCCAGAATCATCTGCTCTCGCCCCATACCTGCTCCATGCTCTGTAATTGACACGCCCTCGTTACGCGCGACATACCGCGCGCGACACGTGCGAGGACAGTAAGGTTCGACGTGATTTTAGGGGCAACGAAGAAATCGCGCAGAACACGCGACAGACCCTGCCAGGACTGTTACGCGCGTTCCTCTTTGAGCATCCACCATGCGCACGCGGCACTGGTCAGTGCCAGCAGGGTCGAGCACGCAATGACGACGCGAAACGAAGCCACGAACGACGACTCCGCCGCATGCTGGATAACAGGACTCGCGTATTGCGCGGCCGCGAGCAGCGGCTTCAGGCGGTCGGTTTCGGCTCGCGCGGCATCAGTGAGATTGAGCGTATGAAGCATCGTGTCCAGGTGATGTGCAAACGAGAGCGACAGGATCAGCCCAAACAGTGCAACGGCTAAAAGCCCCGCAACACGCGACACCGCATTGTTGATTCCCGACGCGATGCCAAGCTGGTCCGCCGGTGCCGAACTCATGACGGTCGTGGTCAAGGGCGACACGCAGACGGACATGCCCAGGCCCAATATCAGCATCGGCACGAAAAACGTCGACCAGTAGCTGCCATTCAGTCCTGGCATGGCAATGCCGATCAGACCGGCCGCGACGATGCAGGAGCCCACCGCGAGAGACCGGCGCGCGCCAAAGCGGGCAAGCAGCCCGCCTGTCCACGGCGAAAGAACGAACAGCGTGAGAATCATCGGTGCAAGTGCGGCACCGGCCTGCGAAGCCGTGTAGTGATGAATCTGGATCAGATTCATCGGCAGGAAATACATGGCGCCCCACAGCGCGGCGTAGAGAAACAGCGTAATCGCGTTCACCGCGACAAAGACCGGCGACTGCAATAACGCGGCGGGGAAAAGCGGGGTTGCTGCGCGCCGTTCGCTGAATCTGAAGATCAAGAAGAACACGATTGCGACGACTGCAGCGGGCACCATGTAAAGCGTTCGGCTTTGCGCGCTCATCAACGCATACGTCAGCGCAGCGAGTACCACGGCCATGCTCACGGCACCAGTCCAGTTGAGCGACTGGCGATTCGCGCTGTTCTGGTTCGCTTTGAGTCGCCACGCGAAATACACGGCGAGCGCCGCCATTGGCAGATTGATCAGAAACGCGGCACGCCATGACAGATGGTCGATCAGCCAGCCGCCCAGAAAGGGCCCCACTGCCCCCATCATCGCGGTCACACCAGACCAGATGCCGATTGCACGGCCGCGCTCGGCAGGTGCATACGCCGAAGTGATCAAGGCGAGGCTGCCGGGAATCAGCAACGCTGCGGCAAGCCCCTGCAATGCCCGGGCGAGCACGAGGCTAAGCAGCGAGTCCGTCACGCCGCACAAAACGGACGACACGCCAAAGAGCCCACTGCCCCACATGAAAATGCGTTTCTGGCCGTACGTGTCGCCCAGTTTTCCGCCCACCAGCAGAAACGCGGACAGCGTAAGCGCATAGGCTTCGACCACCCACTGCACTTCGCCCGCGGTGGCCCCGAACGCCCGTTGCAGTGTCGTGGTGGCCACGTTCACCACCGTGCCGTCGATAAAGGCCATGCCCGAACCGAGAATGGCTGCGATAAGCGCGTACGTGCCTGGATGACGGAAGAAATCGCGCGAGCTTTGGTGCGGTTCGTGCGATTGATGCGATTGGTGCGTGTTCACAGGAAACCGACCCGGTTGCATAACGGCGAGATTGAAACCTGCCGCGCCGGGCCGCCTGAAGAGACGCTCATGGCCTCCTTGCATCCAGCGCATCCATACGTCCGACGACGAGCACCGTCAAGACAGCGAGACCGAAGATAGCCGCGCCCGTCCACATGGATGCGTGCAGATTGACGTGGTCGACGACCACACCGCCGATCAGCGATCCCAATGTGATGGAGAGCTGAAACACTGACGTGTTCATCGACTGCGCCGCCTCGGGGGCATGCTGCGTCGAATTGTACAGCCAAAGCTGCGTGCCGACCGGCGCCATCCCCCATGACAGGGCCCAACATAGCAGACTGACGATGGCGATAACGAAGTGATGGGGAAACGCAGCAATCGCGATGAGCGAGCCGAGAAACAGCACGACGTTAGCGTAGACCGTTTTGTGCAGATCACGCCCCGCAAGCTCTCCCGCAACGAAGTTGCCCACCACGGCCAGCACGCCGTAGCCGAGCAGCACCGCGCTGATCGTGTTGGCGTCGAAGCCGGCGAGTTGCTCGAGATACGGCGACACGAAGGTGTACCCGCAGAATTGCCCGGACACGATGAAGATGATGGCGAGGTAGATTGCGACGACTTTTTTCGACTTCAGCAACGCAAGGAAATCACGCGCGGTGACGCCTTTCTGCATGTCGATCCTGGGCAAGGCGAACACCTGCACCGCAAATACGACGATGGCCAATGCGCTCGCCGCCATGAAGGCAATGCGCCAGTTGTAGTGCGCGGCAATGTACGAAGCGGCGGGAATGCTGACCACCGAGGCAATCGAAATACCCGCGAAAACCAGCGACGATGCCTTGTTGACCTTGTCCGCGGGCACCAGCCGCGAAGCGGCGGTGATCGACACCGACCAGAAGCCACCCACGCCGATGCCGATGATCATGCGCGCGATCAGCAGCGTCGAGAAATGCGTGGCGAGCGACGACATCACACCGGAGACGATCACCAGCGCCGAGAAACCGAGCAACACCACGCGACGATCGAGCCGTCCCACCAGCAGCACGGTTGCCGGTGCGGCGAGAAAGCCGAGGGCCGCTGCTACGGTAACGGTAAGCCCCGCCGTTCCTTCTGAAACGCCCAGCCCCTTGATGATGCCCGGCAGCAAACCAATGGGAAGAAACTCGGTCACGACGAGCGTGAAGGCGCCGAGCGCAATCGCGAATACGCCCTTCCAGCACGGTGTAATCGCCTCATCGATGCACGGCTGTGCAGCGGACGACGTCGACATGAAGTACCCTCTTTAGCCGTTGATCCGGCTTCACGATGCGGTGAACGGGCTCGCGCTCACACCTCATCGCGAACACGGCAAGCACGTTGATTACGCCATGTCTTTCGATGATGCGCAATTAGACGAAGGTGTCGCCTGGGGATCGTTGTACAGGCCTTCTGGTAAAACGTTTGGCGCGCTAGAGTCCGCCGTCGCCCACCATATGAATCAACTCGGCGAGAGATTCCGCTTCCATCTTGCGCATCACCTGGCCGCGATGCGCCTTGACGGTGATCTCGCTGATCCCCAGTTCCACGCCGATTTCGCGGTTCAGAAAACCTTCGGTGATGAGCGACAACACCTCGCGCTCACGAGGTGTTAGTTCTCCATATCGTTTGCGTATCTCCTGCCTGCGGCGTTCCCTGCGTACCAGCGTTTCGCTGCGCTCGATCGCGGCGTGGATCGCTTCGAGCAACGCATCGTCGTCGAACGGCTTGGTCAGGAACTCGACCGCGCCGGCCTTCATGGCCTGCACGATGGTGGGCGCATCTTCGCGCCCGGTGATGAAAATGATCGGCATGGCCGGCCGGTCGACGGCGAGCGATTTCTGCAATTCGAGCCCGGTGACGCCTGGCAACGCGATATCGAGCAGCATGCAACTCGGTCCCGACTCGTGCTTGTGCTCGAGAAACGAACTCGCGCTGACAAAGCTCTTCACTTCGAAACCTTCGTGACCCAGCAGCAGTTCGATGGACTCCCGCACGGAGACGTCGTCGTCGACGACGAAAACCGTCGGGGGTGTTACCTTGGCGCGTGACAGCATCGACTGTCGACTATCTGCGCACAGCGTGTTCATGAACTCCTCCAGATCGTCGAGTACCGCGTTTCGCTAGTGCTGCTGCACCGCAATGCCCAATGCTTCAGAGAGATCCACATCGCTAAAGGGTTTGTAGAGACACGTTACCGCGCCGCTGTCCTGCAACTGGGTGCGCGCGAGACCATTGTGATTCGCCGTGATGAAAATAATGGGGATGTGCATGCCTCGCGCTCTCAGTTCGGAGGCGAGGTCCAGCCCGCTCATGCCCGGCATCATCACATCCAGAATCAGGCAACTCGTCTGCTCACCGCAGCCCGACGCAAGAAATGCTTCCGCCGACTCAAACGCGCGCGCCTCGAACCCCAACTCCCGCACGAGATCCGGAAGGGACTCACGCACCGATTCATCGTCATCGACCACGGACACCAGTAACCGTGTTTTCATCGTGCATTTCTCACACGAAGCACCGGAGATGCGAAGAACCGCCGGTGAAACGCAAAAAATGCTGCAAAGCAGCGGCCCATGAAATACTTTTTATTCAGCACCAACCGCGAAAATAGCCCTCGGCGGCAGGAGTGTCTATTAGCCTAAAGTGTTGGTTCTCGCCCAACGAGACGGCACTAATCCTGGGGATCGTCGGCGTCGGCGGATCCCCGGCATGGAATCGAGAAGCCGAAGGTGGCGCCGCCTGCCGCGTTCTTCGCTCCCCACAGGGAACCGCCATGTGCCTCGACGATCCAGCGGCTCACGGAAAGTCCGATCCCCATGCCGTCTTTCTTGGTGGTAAAGAACTCCTCGAACAACCGGTCCGCCACTGACGCGTCGAAGCCCACCCCGGTGTCTTCCACGGTGAGGTGCGCGCAATCCTCGCGATAGGCAATGGTCACCGCCACATGACGAGGCCGCCCCTGGGTGGCCTGAACCGCGTCAATGGCGTTTCGAATCAGATTCAGAATGACCTGCTGCAACTGGATCCGGTCGCCCATCAAAAGCGGCAGTGCAGGATCGTAGCGCTCATCCAGCGTGATCCGATTTCTGCGAAGTTCGCCCTCCACCAGCTCCACCACCTCGCGCGCCGCGAGACCGAGATCCCACCAGCTTGCGTTGATTTCTTTCTGGCTGAACAGATTCCTCAGCCGGGAAATGACATCTGCCGCGCGCTTGCCGTCGCGCACCGTGCGCCGCGCCGTTTCGATCGCGCCGGCAATATTCGGCGGATCGCTGTTGAGCATGCGCAGACAGGTATTGGCATTCGTGACGATGCCGGCCAGCGGCTGGTTGACCTCGTGCGCAATCGACGCGGTCAGGGCGCCGAGGCTGCTCGCGCGCGCGGCTTGCGCGAGTTCGCTGCGGGCCTTGGCCAGCGCCTCGGAGGCGAGATGCCGTTCGGTGATGTCCTGAATCGTGCCCACGTATTCCACTTCGCCCGTCAGGGCCGCGGTCGCATACGCGAGGTAGTGCAGGTGCTTGACCGCGCCGTCCGGCGTCACGATGCGAATCTGTTCCTCGAATTTGCCCGGCGTCGCGGCGCCCTCCTTGATCTTGTCGAAGAAAAAGGGCGGCTCTTCTGGATGAATCCTCATCTTGACCATTGACTGCGTCACCGGCGTGCCAGGCTCGAAGCCGAACATGCTGTAGAGCGTGGCGCTCCAGGTCATGCGGTCCGAGCCGACGCGCCACGAAAACGTGCCGAGGCCGGCGAGGCGCTGTGCTTCCGCCAGCAGCGCCTCGCTGCGCCGCACGCCTTCTTCGGCCAGCTTGCGGTCGTGAATGTCGGTACTGGTGACGTACCAGCGTTTGATCAGACCGAGTTCGTCCTGCATGGCGTTGGCCTGTAACCAGAACCATCGGTATTCGCCGTCGCCGCGCCGGAAGCGCACTTCGAAACCACGGTCGTCGTGGTCGTCGGTGGAAATCAGCGTGCGCCAGTACTGCGTGGCACGCCGGAAATCATCGGGATGCAGCGCCGCCGTCCATCCCCAGCCGTCGCTCTGGCTGGATGAGAGCGACGTGTAGGCGTACCACTGATCGTTGAAGAAATCGGCGTGACCATCCGGCAGGCTCGACCAGATGAGCATGGGGATGGTGTTGATGATGAGACTGAGCCGCCTGTCGCTGGCGGACCATCGTTCTTCGGCACGCTTGCGGTCCTCGATGTCGGTCGCCACGCCATACCAGCGCACCACCTCACCGAACTGATCGGAAAACGGCTCGACGCGCACCAGGAACCAGCGGTAGACACCGTCGTAACGGCGGATTCTCACCTCGGCTTCGCTTGGCCGGCCAGACGCCATCGACTCGCGCCACTTGTCCATCCGGTGCCGCAGATCCTTCGGATGAATCGCGCGTTGCCACCCCATGCCGCGCGACTCCGCCGCGGGCAGTCCGGTATATTCCCGGTGCACCTTGTTGAGGTACTCGCAGGTGCCATCCGGAAAGCTGCTCCACGCCATGATGGGCACCAGATCGAACAGCTCTTTCAGGCGCCAGTCGGGCATGCCGGACACGAGCTTGCGGCGCGGAAAGCGGCGCACCAGATCTTCCAGCGCGCCACTCTGATCGGCCGGCAACGGCTCGGCCAGTTCGAGCTTGCTGCCCATGCGGGCCGCGAGCTGCTCCAGGGCCGGCAAGGCGATCTGCTTGCGATCGTAGGTCTGCTCGCCCAGATCGCGGACCACCTTTCGCGCGGCCACATTCAGCACCAGTTGTTCCGCGGGACTCGGGAAATCGCCGCGCGACGCGCCCGCGACGAACACGCCGGACATGCGCCCGGACGTAAAGCGAAACTGAAACGTCTCGCGGGAAAACAGTCGCTCCGGCACGCCTTCGCCGTGCGGCTCGGCATTCGCTGCGAGCGACCGGTGCAGCGATTCCTGCAGCTCGTCACTTTCGTACAGATCGTCACCGGCCGGGGCCCGTTCGATCACTTCCATGATGGCATTGCGTGAATCGTCCTGGGCCCGCAGACCGACGAAGTCGAGACGCAGCGTGGCAATCAGTTCGCGAAAGAGCACTTCCAGCACGTCTCGGGTCGTTTCGTCCTGCGACGCGGCGGGCTTGAACAGCAGATCGAGAATGGGGTCGAGCGCCGCTACGGGACTCGAATGCGGGCTGAAATGCAGACTGGAATGCGGGCTCGTGAGCGAGCTGTTATGTGGACTGCGTTCGAGGTTGCGTTCGAGGCTACGTTCGATGCCGATGCGCGGGTCTGCGCCGATGAGCTGCCTCGCCATCGTTGCGTGCGAATCCGGTGCATCCGCGTGCGTGCCCTGCCGCGCTGCCTGCGTCAGGCTGTTCACGCCAATGTCTTCACGCCGCGTCATAGTTCGCTCCAGCAGCAAAAACGTCTAAATCACCGCTGACCCACCATCCAGTATCGGTCACTCGATGGCGCGCGAAACGAATTTCGTCACCAGGTAGTTATCAATCGCCTCCGAACCGCCTTCGGATCCGTAGCCACTGTCCTTGATTCCGCCATAGGGTGTTTCGGGCAGACCCAACCCCAGATGATTGATGGAGATCATGCCGGTTTCGAGTTCCGAGGACAGCTTGCTTGCCGTCACATCGGAGCGCGTAAAAACGTATGACGCCAGCCCACAGGGAAGCCGGTTGCTCTCTTCGATCACTTCGTCGATCGTATCGAACACGCTCAACAACGCCACCGGTCCGAACGGATCCTCGTTCATGATGCGCATCTCCGACGTGACGTTGGAGAGCACGGTTGGCGCGAGAAAATGGCCTCGCTCGCCAATTCGCTGACCGCCGAGTTCAACGGTGGCACCCCGCTCCACCGCATCGGCGATGAGGTCCTGCACCGTTTGCAAACGCTCTGCGCTGACGAGCGGTCCCATTGTCGTCTCCGCGCGGTTGCCGCTGCCCACGCGAATACGGTTCACCTCGGCGATGAACCGCTCCTTGAATAGATCGTAGATATCCGACTGGATCAGAAACCGCGTGGGCGACGCGCACATCTGCCCGCTATTGCGATATTTGGCGAACGCGAGGAGTTTGGCCGCGGAGGCGATCTCGGCGTCTGCGAATACGATGGCAGGCGCATGTCCGCCGAGTTCCATCGTGCAGCGCTTCATGTGAATGCCGGCAAGCGCCGCGATGCCTTTCCCGGTTACGATCGGACCGGTGAACGAAACACCGCGAATCACAGGATGGGCAATCAGATACTCCGAGACCTCGGTGAGATCGCCATAAACAAAATTGAGCACGCCGGGAGGCACGCCGGCATCGTGAAAGATGTCGGCGAGCGCAGAGGTCGTTGCGGGCGTTTCCTCGGCCAGCTTCATGACGATCGAACAGCCAGCCGCAAGCGCCGGACCGATCTTGCGGATGGCCTGTGAAACGGGAAAGTTCGGCGGTATGAAGGCAGCAACAGGGCCCATCGGTTCACGCAAGGCGACCTGCGTGATGCCAGGGGCGCGCGATGGGATCAGGCGGCCGTACGCGCGCCGCCCTTCTTCGGCGAACCAGTCCAGCAGATCCGCTGACAGTTCGACTTCCATCGCCGCTTCCCGCAGCGGCTTGCCCTGCTCGCGCGTCATGAGCGCTGCGATTTGCGGCGCGCGTTCGCGCAGCAGATCCGCAGCAGCACGAATGATTTTGCTTCGATTGAAAGCGGAGCGCCTGCGCCACGCGCCGAAGCCCGTGCGGCTCGCGGCCACGGCGGCAGCAAGATCGGCCTTGCTGGCATGGACCAGCCGGCCAATGATCTGCCCACTCAGCGGATCGTAGATATCGCTGTGTTTATCCCCGGTCGCCTCGACCCACGTGCCGTCGATGAACAGCCTCGCGTGCATGCCCACGTCTGACTTCAGATAGTGCTCGTCAACACGCGTGCGCGATACGTGTGCCATTTCGTCCATCGCTATGACTACTCTTTCATGTCGCATCAGTTGTCAGCCAACTCGCTGTTCCGTAGCACGCCGCTTTCACGACAGTCGCCATTCCTGGCGCACGCGCTCATCCCTCGATGAACGAACTGGACGCCCAGGCTTGCGCGACGATCGGCGCGCGCATCTCAAGGATTCCCACTGGTCACCTCCGCAGCGGAGTGAGCCCTGGCTGAGTTGACAACTGAGTTGGCAAGATCGTGGTGACGGGGATTCGGTCGGATGAGAAGGCTCACAACACCTCCGCTCGCGAAGACCGGCATGGTGCATGCCGTGTGTGTATGGATTTCAATCATAATCCATACTGATAGTTCATGCAAAAAACGCGGTGGACGGGCAAGCCACCACGAGAGGCATCTAATATGTTAGCAGCGCGACTCCATCGCAGCCTATGCCAGGTTGGGGATACCCATAACCAAAGCTTATACGTGGCGTGGGCAGACGCGCTCAGTGATACGCTCAGTCACATGCTCAGTGATGCGCTTGGCGCAGGCGCCTGGTCACGCGTCTAATGCCGGTGCGGGCCTATTCCGCGACGAAATTCATCGGCCCCAGAAAGTCCAGCTTGCCCACGTCGACGCCATCCTTGCGCAAGATTGCATACGCCATTCCGATGTGAAAATACACATTGGGAATCACGATCTGCAACAGGTAGTCTTGCCCTTCGATGATCTTGCCGGGCACCCACGAAACCTTGACGCGCTGCTCCTGCGCGTGGGCGTATTGGTCGGACGTGACGCTCTGGGTGAACGCCACCGTCCTGCGGATACGGTCGCGTACTTCGTCGATGGTGCGCTCGTTATCCTCGAAGCGCGGCGGCTTCTGGCCTGACAGCCACGCGGCGCCTGCCTTGAGGTAGTCCGAAGCGCTCTGGATCTGGTAGATGAACGGCGCCATGTCCGGGGCGAGGCGGCTATTCATCAGTACGCCGACGTCGAACTTTTTTTGTTCAGCATAAAGGGACGCTTTGTCGAGCATCGTTTCCACGGTGAGAAACGCCCGCGAGCACTGCAAAATTGCCTCGTAATACATAGGATTTCCTTTCTGCGAGAAACATCTGACGATACCCTTCACTACTCGAAGCGTCCAGCCGCGTTCGCATTGCGCTAATGCACCTGCACTCAAGCCAGTGATCAACCCAGTGCTTCGAGAATCGTCGCGATGCCTTGACCACCACCAATGCACTGCGTGGCCAGCGCGATTTTCTTGCCTTCGCGTGCCATGATCTGCGCGGCCTTCGCGGTAATGCGTGCGCCGGATGCGCCGAGTGGATGCCCCAATGCGAGTGCGCCACCGTCGATATTAACCTTCGAGGGATCGAAGTGAAGCTCGCGCATGCAAGCGAGCGCCTGACTGCTGAAGGCCTCGTTGATTTCGATGACATCGATGTCATCCACTGTGAGACCTGCGCGGCTCAACGCCTTGCGTGTGGCGGGAACCGGGCCCATGCCCATGATCTCCGGCTCAACGCCCGCAACCGCCGACGCGCGAATCCGGGCCGTGACGGCCAGGTTATGGGTCTGCGCGAATTGTTCCGACGTGACGAGCAGCGCCACGGCGCCATCCGTCAGCGGCGAGGCGGTACCCGCCGTCACCGTGCCGTCCGCCCCGAAGGCCGGCTTTAGCGAGGCAAGGACTTCGAGTGTCGTCTGTGGACGGATACAGCCGTCACGGTCTACCACGGTGCCATCCGGCAGCGAAACGGGCGTCAGCTCTTCCGCAAGACGCCCCGCCGCGAATGCGTTCGACGCCTTCATGTGCGACGTATAAGCAAAACGCTCCTGGTCTTCACGTGAGACGTTGAAGCGCTGCGCGACATTTTCGGCTGTGACACCCATCGTCGTATAAGCGTGAATCGGGTTTTCCGCGTCGGGTCGCTCGAGCGTCGCGAAGCGAGGGTTGGGCACGAAATTAAGCCCCCCTTGCGGCACCATCGACATGCTCTCGACGCCTGCCACCACGAAAGCCTCGCCCGCGCCAATCGCAATCTGGCCGGCTGCGATGTGTATGCCGTACATAGACGAACCGCAGAACCGGTTGATCGTCGCCCCCGCCGTTTCGATGGGCAAACCGGCCAGCAGCGCGGCGATTCGCGCGACGTTGTTTCCCTGCGGCCCCTCCGGATACGCGCACCCCATAAGCACGTCTTCGACCAGCGCGGGATCGAGTCCGGTTCGACGCATCAGCGCTGCAATGGCCGTGGCGGCGAGATCATCGGGACGTACGTCTTTCAACGCACCCTTGCGTGCGAATGTGAATGGCGTCCTGACATATCCGGCAATAACTGCGTTCATGGTCCAACCCTTCCTTGACGATGTTTGCCTGATGTGGAGTATATCCATAATCTTTACGGCCGGTTCACATGGTGGCAATTCACCGCTTCAGCAATGGTGTTTTAGTGCTCGTGGCATCAAACACTGTGTTCGAGTTCGCGCACCGGCGCGGCCAGCCAGGCTGCATCGCTCGCCAGTTGGGCACCGAGGTAATCCTTTGCGAAGTTGATCCACGTGCTGACTTTGGCGTCGAGAAACGAGCGCGACGGATACACCGCGGACACTTCCAGATGATCCGTCGTATAAGCAGGAAGCACCCGCACCAGGATGCCCGCTCTCAACAAGGGAACGGCCGTGTAGGTGGGCAGGATTCCTATCCCGGCGCCCTGCACCACGGCACAGGTGAGCGCTTCCGGAACATTGACACGCAACGGCGGGCAATCGAGGACCGCGCCGAGCATGCCGTCTTCCCCCGGCAAGCTCCACGGCTCCGGCTCCCCCGTCGATCTCAGCAGTTGCAGGCAGGCATGCCGCGTCAGATCGGAAAACCGGCGCGGTACCCCGCGAGATTCCAGATACGACGGCGCCGCGCACAGAACGCTGTGAACCTTGCCGATATGCTGCGAAATCAGGCTCGAATCGGGCAAGCGTGGAGCCAGCGTAATGGCCACGTCGCAACCCGTGTCGAAGAAGCGCGGCAGGCTCTGCGAAAGAAACAGGTCGATACTGACGGAGGGAAACGTGGCCTGATAGGCTGCAATGGCCTCACTCATGTACCTCAGCCCGAATCCGCTCAAGGCATGGATCTTCAAGGTGCCACACGGCGAAGACTGCGCGCTGCGTGCTTCGTTTTCAGCTTCCTCGATTTCAGCCAGGATGCGGTTGCAGTGCGCCAGATAGCGCTCGCCGGCTTCGGTGAGCGCGACCCTGCGGGTCGTTCGATGCAGCAGCCGCGTGCGCAGGCGGCATTCGAGTTCCGTCACGGCTCGCGACACATGCGCAGTGCCGACATCCAGGCGACCCGATGCAGACGTGTAGCTCTCCAGTTCCGCCACGTGCTTGAAGATACGCATCATTTGAAGCACATCCATGGTGTCGCTCCTTTGCATCAAGATCCTTTGCATCACGACGTCGCAGACCTTGTATCTCCCCGCGATATTACCGAAACGCAAGAAATCGTGCGTTTATACGTAGTCATACTAAGTACCTGATACCAAAGTATGACGTGCGCTCTCGCGGGATACCGCAAAGCGAGGAGGGACGCGGCCGCATCACCCAATACCATCGAACAATAGCCGTGCGGCCCCGGCTTTGATCTAATGCCTGCGCAGCAGCCTTCGCCTTCTGCCCAGGCCGCTCGATGGCGGGCGCCACCTGCGAGCCGCGTGGCTCTGCGCCGGATCAGTCATATAAGGATGGCCCTCATGGATCGCCGCCTTCTCATTCTCGCGTTGGGCATGTTCGCCATCGGCACCGACAGCTTCGTCGTTGCCGGCGTGTTGCCGGAAATATCGCGTAGTTTCCACACCAGTATCGGCGCGACGGGCCAGCTCACCACCGTCTACGCGCTCGCCTACGCGTTTGCCTCGCCGGTCGCTGCCGCCGTGTTCGCGCATGTCGAGCGCAAGCGCTTGATGCTGTGCGGCCTCGGCCTGTTCATCATCGCCAATCTCGCCACGGCGTGGGCGCCGAGCCTCGCAGCCGCGCTTGCGGCCCGTGCGCTCGCGGGTTTTGGTGCGGCCATGTATGCGCCGACGGCAACGGGGTCGGGCGCGAGCATCGTCTCGCCGGAACAGCGCGGCTTCGCGCTCTCGGTGGTGGCCGCGGGCCTCACCGCCTCCACCGCGTTGGGTGCGCCCATCGGCACGATCATCGGAGGACTCGGCGACTGGCGCTACACGATGATCTTCGTCTCGTCGATCAGCGCGCTCTCTGCGCTCGGCATCATCACGCTGCTCACGCAAATTCCGGCACCGCCCGCGATCTCGCTCAAGCAGCGGCTCGCCCCCATGCGCGATCATCGCGTCGGACTCACGCTCCTCACCACGTTTTTCTTTCTGTGCGGCAATTTTGCGGTCTACACCTATCTTGCCGTGATCTTCGATCGCGCGACACACGGCAGCCCCGTGATTCTCGGCGCGCTGCTGGTGTTGTGGGGCACGTCGGGCACGATCATGAATCTCACCGCCGGGCGTCTGATCGACCGGATCGGCACGCGCAAGATTCTCATCGGCATGCTGGCGGTGCTGATCGTCGTCATGAGCACGCTCTCGTGGACCAGCGCCACCCTGCCCACTGCGATCATCGCCATTGCGCTTTTCGGCGCGGCAAGCTGGGGCCAGCTCGCGGCCCAGCAGCACAGGCTGGTCACCTTGATGCCGGCGGCGGCGACCATCGTGCTCGGCCTCAACACCTCGGCCATCTACACCGGTGTCGCACTGGCGGGCCTGCTTGGCGCCGTTACCGTGCATTGGGTAGGCGCGCATCAGATCGGCTGGGTCAGCCTGTTACTCTATGTGGGAGCGCTCATTACTGCCGAGGCTGCGCAGCGATCCATCGTCAACGGTGGCGCGCGCATCGCGGTCGACTTTCCTTGAACCAGTTATCCGTGCCCGACATCGCAACCATCGAACTGCCTTTCCTGCCGCCATTCGACTGGCACGCCATGCTCAACTTTTTCGGCAGCCGCTCGTCGGCGGGCGTCGAAGCGGTCGAGGACGGCGTCTACCGCCGCGCCATAGAGTGGCAAAACGATAGCGGAACCATGCAGGTCCATTTGCACCCACGCCGGGCGTGTCTGGTGGTCACGCTCGAAGGCGCGGTTGCGCGTCACGCCGATGCGCTCGTCGAGCCGCTCTCGCGCATGTTCGATACGGCGACGGACCCGCACGACATCCATCGTTGCTTTTCGGCGGATCCGTGGCTCGCGCCCCTGGTCGAAGCGGCGCCCGGCCTGCGTGTGCCCGGGGCCTGGTCGGCGTTCGAGCTCGTGATTCGCACGGTGGTCGGACAGCAGGTCAGCGTGAAGGCGGCATCCACGGTGACGGGCCGGATCGTGGAGCGAGCAGGCAAGCGAATCGAGGATCATCCGCATGAAGGCACCGCGTGGCGCTTCCCGACGCCTGCCGCGCTGGCCGCCGCCGATCTCACCGGCATCGGCATGCCAAACAAACGGATCGCGACGCTGCAAACGGTAGCCGCGGCGGTCGCGAGCGGCGCACTGCCGCTGGATGATCGCCATGCCGACAACGCCACGATTCGCGCGGCGCTGCTCGCGTTGCCGGGCATCGGGCCGTGGACGGTCGAATATGTTGCGATGCGCGCATTGCGCGATCCAGATGCCTGGCCTGCTTCCGATCTCGTGCTCATGAACGCGATCCTCAAACACGATCCTGAGCTAAAACGCCCTGGCCAGCAGAAAGCGCGAACCGAGACATGGCGGCCGTGGCGAGCCTACGCCGCCATCCATCTTTGGCACGGTTTTGCCGCGCTGTCCGGCCGGGTGGGTGGCGGCTGACCTGGTTCGCCACGAATGCGTCCATAAATGCGCCCATAACGTCCAGCCGCGTTCAAGGCACGCGGCGCTCGCCACCTTTCCTTAATCCTTCGTCACGCTTCGACGCGGCTGACGCCTTCCGGTCGACGGGTTTTCAGGTCCCGTCACGCCTCCTCTAAACCGAGGCGGAATGCTTTTGGTAAGCACCTATAATCCACATACGGGACCGGGATTCCCTCCGACACGTCCAGATGCGTCCCTCTTTGAACGCTGCTTTCACACTCCCATTGCGCGACGGCCGATCAACGCGCACAGTCTGTGTGGATTATTATGTTTCTCTAGATCAATCTTTGCCCGGGAGAGCAAACTATGGGATATTCCCAAGCAGATAAGGCCGAGACCCATCAGCGCATCGTGGATGTCGCCTCTCGGCGTTTTCGTGAACTGGGCCTGGAAGGCATCAGCGTTGCCGACGTCATGAATGAAGCCGGGCTGACCGTGGGCGGTTTTTACAAGCACTTCGCGTCGCGTGATGATCTGGTGGTCGAAGCGGTGGCGGCTGCGTCCGAACAGATGGATCATTCCGCATTCACCGCGCAAAACACGCTGAAAAAAAGCATTCAGACTTACCTGTCCGAAGCACACCGGGATGAAGTCGATACGGGATGTCCGCTGGCGTTGCTCGTCAACGATATCGCGCGCACCACCGACGAGGCGCGCGAGGCTTACACCCAACGCCTGGAGAAAAGTCTCAGCCTGCTCGAAAGCCAGATGCCCAAAGGCACTGAAGGTAATCTCCGCGCCAAGGCCCTACTCATTTATAGCGCTTACATTGGTGCAATCGGTTTGTCGCGGGCCGTGCCGGATCCGAAGCTCTCGCGTCAAATCCTGAACGCCGTATCAGCGGAACTGATCGCTCTGTTCCCGGCTAAAAAGCCGCAAACTGCCGCTGCCTAGCGGACGTGTATCTACACTAAAAATTTGCGCGGCCTGTTGTGTATCTACACATAAACACGGCATGCGCATGAAGCTCATCTAAGGCTTGCCTGCAAAACTCTGGCGGGCCTCATATGATGCTCACGTCACAGACATTGCATGCTGATCGCGCAACGCGATGCATGGACTTTTACCCCTTTAAACAAGCACTTTTCCATTGCAACGCGCGGCGCCCGAGCCTCGCGCGTGCGCGCTGGCCTGCCCCGCTATCACGACAATTCTGATAAGTGTTTATAATCCAGAATAGTTCGACCACACTGAAACACCCACTCAAACAATCAATCAACGACGAGGCAACGCGACGCGTGACGAGCGCAACGTCGTTATCGTTGAAGGAATGGCATGGATCGGCTTCATGCAATGCAGACGTTCGTCAAGGTGGTCGAGATGAACAGTTTTTCTCGGGCTGCGGACGCACTCGGTATGCCAAGGGCCTCTGCCACGATCACCATCAAGAACCTCGAAGCGCATCTCAAGGTCAATCTGATGCAGCGGACCACGCGCCGTCTGAATCTCACGCCCGAAGGCGCGCAATATTACGAACGTTGCGTGCGCATTCTCTCGGACATCAAGGAAACCGAAGATGCGCTGGCCAGCACGGGGCGAGGCCCACAAGGTCCACTGCGGGTCGACATGCCGGGTTCGATTGGTCGCCTGATCATTGCGCCGCGCATCATGGAATTCAAGGAGCGGTATCCCGACATCAACCTGTCCATGCGATTCGTCGACGGACCATTGAATCCCGCGCAGTCCGCGGTAGATTGCGTGATCTGCTCGGGCTACCGTCACGAGCCGGGTTACGTGCGCAGATCGCTCGGCGAAGCGAGCATGCTCACCGCTGCCAGTCCGGTCTATCTTGAACGCAACGGAATGCCGACGGAACTCGACGAATTGCAGCGTCACTACGCGGTTCACTATCACTCCAGCGTCACGGACCGAACGGTGACGCACACCTTCGTGATCGACGCCGCGCCACGAGAAGTCAAAATGCAAAGCTCGTTGACGCTGAGTGATCTCGAAGCGTACGTGGCGTGCGGGCTGGCCGGCGCGGGCATCATTCAGGCACCCAGCTTCCTGTTGCGGCGGCATCTCGCCGAAGGGCGGCTCGTGGAAATCTTCCCGCAATGGAAGCCCTTGCCGGTCCCGGTGTCGGTTCAGTACGCACCGGACAGGCACTTCGTCGGCAGGGTCCGCGTGTTTGTCGAGTGGGCGGCGGAACTCTTCAAAGAGTGTTGTGGCATGCATGCCGAACCGAAAACCGAGCGTGACTACAGCAGCGCGCATCCGTTTAACGAACTGATCGCTTCCCTGTAACACCCGATGCAGGGCCACGTTGTGCCATGCGGCAACACGATGAGTTCACATACAATGCTCAGAAAATAACTCATCGGGACGAACTCGTGGATCGACTGGAAGCAATGGAGATTCTGCTGACTGCCGTCGATGCAGGAAGCCTGTCAGCCGCCGCCCGGGAACTGAAAATCCCCGTCAGCACGTTGACCCGCAAGGTCACGGATCTCGAAGAACTGCTGGGCACTCGCCTGCTGATACGCACGACGCGCAAGCTCACGCTCACGGACGCGGGCACGTCGTATGTCGCCGCGGCGCGCCGCATTCTCGATCTGGTTCGCGAGCAGGAGCATGAGGCAACCGGCGAATTCACGGCCGCGCGAGGCGAACTGGTCGTGACGGCGCCGGTGCAGCTTGGACGGCTTCACGTTTTGCCGGTCATCAGCCAGTTTCTCGCTCAGTACCCCGAAATCACCGTTCGTCTGTTGCTGTCCGACCGCAATATCGATCTGATCGACTCGCATGCCGATCTTGCCGTGCGCATTGGAGAACTGGCGGACAGCAACATGATCGCCACGCGCGTGGGAACGCTACGCCCCATTCTTTGCGCCAGTCCAACGTTCCTGGATCAGCATGGCTTGCCGCAAGCACCGGACGAACTCATCCGATACTCGTGCGTGGTGTTCAATAGCCCGTATTTGTCGCCGTGGCGTTTTCGCCTTCCGTCCACGGACAAGGTGCTGACCCTCGAAGTCGCCCCACGGCTCGAGGTCACGACACCCGATGCCGCCGTGAGCGCCGCCGTGGCCGACGTAGGGATTACGCTCGTGTTCGAGCACGACGCCGACGAGGCGTTGCGAAACGAGCAGCTACAGATCGTGCTGCCGCAGTTTGAAGTGGGCCCGGTTCCCGTGCACCTGGTTCACGTGTCGCGTAGCCTCATGGCGATCAAGCTGCGCCATTTCATCGACTTCGCGGCGCCCAGACTCAGGGAGTCGTTGTCGCGATTCGGCAAGCAGACTCGACGTCACGCCTGACGGGTACGCCTTGATCGCGATGCCGTTGCCTGAGAAAAATCGAACTGGGCAGCGTCGTCGCGCACGGTTATTTAGAATTTAAATAACAATCCAAGCATGGCCGGCCTCGTCACCACGCCGGCCTTCTTCTTCATCCTCCCCAGTCTCATTCGCCGCGCTCTGAGCAAGGCCGAAGCAAGACCCGAAGCGATACCTTGGTCCAATTGTGCCGGCCGATGAGGTATGGCGTAATTCCCGTCATCTGCTTCAATGGCCAGGCTCGACCCGGGGGACCTTCGCGCGCCGCCATTGTCGTGGCGTTTTGCTGTCTCGTCCCGTAGCGACGCCGCCCCATCAAATCTGTTCTCAAGATTTTTTTGTCGAGTTGCACCATCCCGGTCCTCGTGACGGTTGGCGATTCGGTCAACATCACGCGCGAACGCGACAGGTTGGTCAAACAAAGACTGAGCAATACGTTGACCGTTTTACTGCCTGATCTATTAAATGAGGATTGCTATGAATGATCGTCTTGACCCAGCGGGGGCGGCCGTCGTGACCCCCAAAAGCTCGGCAAATCCTGGCAACAGGCGTTGGGTCGGCAAAGCTATCGCCGTGGCCGTTATCGTCGCGGTCGCCGTAGCGGCATATCGCCTGCACACTTCAGGCTCGGCGGTGGCAGCCGCACCGCCGCCGCCACCCGTTGCCGTCAGCGCGCCATTGCAGCGCGAGATAGAAAGCCGGATCGGTTTCCTCGGACAATTCTCAGCGGTCAATCGTGTCGAGTTGCGCGCCCAGGTGGGCGGCACGCTTACCCAGATCAATTTCAAGGACGGCGACATCGTTCATAAAGGCGATCTGCTCTTCGAGATCGACCCCGAGCCCTATCAGATCAAGTTGAGCGAAGCCACGGCCGAACTCGAATCCGCGAATGCGCGCGTGGCGCTGGCCACACGCGAGCTGGCGCGCGCGCAGGAATTGCAGCGCTCCGAAGCGGGCACTGTTGAAAACGTCGATCAGAAAGTCGCCGAACAGCATGCGGCACAGGCCGCAGTGGACAATGCCAACGCGCTGGTTCGCGATGCAAAATTCGACCTCGGCCGTTGCACGATCCGCGCACCGTTTACCGGCCGCATGGGCACACACCTCGTATCCATCGGCAATCTGGTGTCCGGCAGCCGCGCCGGCAGCAGCCCGACCACGCTGCTCGCGACCATCGTTTCGCTCGATCCGATCTACCTCGACTTCGACATGAGCGAAAACGACTACGCGACCTTCCAGCAAGTGCGCAGCAGTCAGCATGGTCCGCTGGCCGATACTGTCAATATTTCTCCAACCGGTGATAACGGCTTCTCTCGTCAAGGTATCCTGAACTTCGTCGACAACTCCCTGGACCGCTCCAGCGGCACCATTCACGCACGCGCGACGATCCCCAATAGCGATTTCTCACTCACACCTGGTGGTTTTGCGCGCGTGCGGCTGGCCGTCTCCACGCCCCACCCCGCGTTGCTCGTTCCCGATGCCGCCGTGATGGCGGATCAAACGGACCACATGGTCTACGTGCTGGGCAAGGACGACGTGGCGACGCCAAGGAAAGTGGAAGTGGGTGATCTGCGCGACGGCCTGCGGGTCATCACGTCGGGGCTGATGCCGGGCGAAAAGGTGATCATCGACGGTCTGCCCACCGTCAGACCGGGCTCGAAGGTTGCGCCCCACGACGGCGCGATTCAGCCGCTGGCCGATCAGGCCACCGAAGGAGCGAAGTCATGAAGCTGACGCACTTCTTCATCGAGCACCCTCGTTTCGCAGCGGTGCTCAACATATTTGCAGTGCTGATCGGGCTCGTGACGATGGTCTCGCTGCCCATTGCCCAATACCCCAACATCGTTCCGACGACGATCCAGATCTCGACGTCATATCCCGGCGCGTCCGCGGATACGATTGCGCGCACCGTCGCCACGCCGCTCGAGCAGTCCGTGAACGGCGTGGAAAACATGGACTACATCACGAGCCAGTCCACCAGCAACGGTCAGTTGACGATCACGGTCATCTTCAAGGTCGGCACTGATCCAGACGCCGCGCTGCTGCTCACGCGCAGCCGCGTGGAAGACACGTTGTCGCGTCTGCCGGTCGACGTTCAGTTGCAGGGCGTCCAGGTCAAGAAGACGATTCAGGCGCTGCTTCTCGGCGTGCACGTCTATTCGCCGGACGGCTCGCGCAGCCCTGAGTATCTGTCGAATTACATGCTGAAGATTCGCGACCAGATCGCGCGCCTGCCGGGTGTGTCCGATTTCCAGATGTTCGGCGAACGCCAGTACGCCATGCGCATCTGGATCGATCCCGACAAAGCCGCTTCGTACAACATTGCCGCTGCCGACATTCTGGCCGCGCTGCGTGCGCAAAATTCTCCGGTCACGGCGGGCGTACTGAACCAGCCGCCAATTTCCAGCAAGGGGGCTTATCAGATCAACGTCGAGGCACTCGGCCGGCTCACGACGCCTGAACAGTTTGCGAGCATCATCGTCAAGTCCGATCCACAGGGACGCGTGACGCGCATCCGCGACATTGGCCGCGTCGAACTGGGCTCGGTCGATTATGGTTCCAAGGCCTACGCTGACCGCTATCCGTCCGCGCCGTGGTTCGTGATTGCCACGCCGGATGCGAACGTGGTTCAGGTCGAGCACGCAGTCTGGGACAAGATGGCCGAGCTGAAGAAGAGCTTCCCGACCGGTGTGGACTACATCAAGATCTACGATCCGACCACCTTTGTCGGCCAGTCTATCGAGGAAGTGATCAAGACCATCGTCATTGCCATTCTGCTGGTGGTGGGCGTGGTCTATCTGTTCCTGCAGAACTGGCGTGCGACCATCATCCCGGTGGTGGCGATTCCGGTGTCCCTGCTCGGCACGTTCACCATCCTCGCGCTCTTTCATGCGTCGATCAATAACCTTTCCTTGTTCGGGCTGGTGCTGGCCGTGGGGATCGTGGTGGATGACGCCATCGTGGTGGTGGAAAACGTCGAGCGCAACATGGCGCTTGGCATGTCGCCACGCGAGGCCGCGCACCAGACCATGAACGAGGTGTCGGCGGCACTGCTCGCCATTGCGCTCACGCTGTGCGCCGTATTTGGTCCTGCGGCGCTGATGTCCGGTATCTCCGGGCTCTTCTTCAAGCAGTTCGCTATCACCATTGCAGCATCCACGGTGATTTCGTGCTTCGTCTCGCTCACGCTGAGCCCTGCCCTGTGCGCGGTGCTGCTCAAGCCGCACGAAATGGAGAAGACCCATGAGGCCGCATCGTCCACGCTCGGACGTTTGCATCATGCCGTCTTCGGCCGTTTCAACGCCTCGTTCGAGTGGCTTTCCAACCGGTATGGGACGATCACCGGGCGTCTGGTTCGCAAGACCACGGTGATGTTGATTGTCTACGCCGGACTGATCGCGGCGACGGCTTTTCAGATGTCGAGAATGCCGACTGGCTTCATCCCGGATCAGGACATCGGCTATCAGGCGATCATCGCGTTGTTGCCGCCGGGTTCGAGCCTGGAACGGACCGACCAGGTGGTGCGTGAAGTCAACGATATCGCCCTGAAAACCAAGGGTATCGACCACACGTCGCCGGTGACGGGTTACGACGTGACGACCACCACGATTGCGCCGAACGTCGGCACGATTTTCACCGGGCTGCCGTCGCTGTATGGCGAGCACATCAAGGGTGTGAATGCGGCCACGATGCTGGTGACGCTGCGCAAACGCCTCGCCGGTGTCAAGGACGCCATCGTCATCGTAGTCAACCCACCACCGGTTCAGGGTCTGGGCGCGGCGGGCGGCTTCAAGCTGATGCTGGAAGACCGCGCCGGTCTCGGCCCGCAGGCGCTCGCGCAGGCGGCCAATGCGCTGGTCGCGGCGGCCAACAAGGACCGGATGTTCGGCGGCGTGTTTACCCTCTATAACGCGGGTGCGCCGTCGGTCTACGCGGATATCGACCGTCTGAAGGCCGAGAAAGTGGGGCTCACGCCCACTGATGTGTTCAACACGATGGAGCTGTATCTGGGCTCGCAGTATGTGAACGACTTCAATTACCTCAACCGTGCGTATCAGGTGCGGGTGCAGGGTGACGAGGCGTTCCGTCAATCGCCGGAGGACCTGGGACGGCTCAAGGCGCGTAACGCTACCGGCGACATGGTGCCGATCGGTACGGTGGCCACCTTCAAATACCAGACCATGCCCTACCGTATTCCGCGATACAACCTGTATCCGGCGGCTGAAGTGATGGGTGCAGCAGCGCCGGATGTCTCGTCGGGTCAGGCAATGGACCGCATGGAGCAACTCGCCAATCAGGTGCTGCCTAACGGCATTTCGTTTGAATGGACGGATCTCGCGCACCAGCAGAAAGAGCAGACCATGTCCCCGCTGGTGATTTTCGCGGCCTCTGCGCTGTTCGTGTTCCTCGTGCTCGCGGCACAGTACGAAAGCTGGAAGACGCCGCTCGCCATCGTGCTGATCGTGCCGATGTGTCTGCTCGCCGCCGCGATTGGCCTGAATCTACGCGGGATGCCGATCGACATCCTCGCGCAGATCGGCTTCATCGTGCTTGTGGGGCTCGCAGCGAAGAACGCCATTCTGATCGTCGAGTTTGCCAAGCAGCGCCAGGACGAGGACGGCGTGGGGCCCGAGGACGCCGCCACGCATGCCGCACACGTCCGCTTGCGGCCGATTCTGATGACGTCGTTTGCGTTCATTGCGGGGGTAGCGCCGCTTGCGATCGCCAGCGGTGCAGGTTCCGAAATGCGTCAGTCACTCGGCACCACCGTGTTCTTCGGCATGATCGGCGTGACCGTGTTCGGCCTGGCATTCACGCCCGCGTTCTATGCATTCGTTCGCAACCTGGGGGCCCGAGAGACGTCCGCCGTACCTCAGCGGCTCAGCAGCGGTGGAGAAGCGAAATGAAGCGACCCGTGTCGAAAACAGCAAAGTCGATCATTGGCGGCCTGATTGTAAGTGCGGCCCTCGCGGGCTGCGCCGTGGGTCCCGACTACGTTGCGCCGAAAACCACCCTGGTGCCGTTTCATAACACCGACGCCGTCGCCAGCCGGCAGACCACGCTGCCCGCGCCGAAGCTGGATAGCTGGTGGACCGGCTTCAACGATCCGATGCTCGAGAAAGTGGTACAGCGTGCGCTGGATCAGAACCTGGATTTGCAGGCGTCCATTGCACGGGTGAGTCAGGCACGTGCCGCGGCCCAGGCCGCCGGCGCTGCGTTGTTGCCCACCGTCGATGCCGGCGCGTCCTATACGGCCGAACATCAGAGCACACAGAGTCCGCTCGGTTCGCTGGCGAGTGCATTCCCGAACTACAGCCGCGATCAGAAGGAATACATCGTGGGCGCAACGGCGAGCTGGGAAATCGACGTAGCAGGTGGATTGCGACGCGCGCATTCGGCAGCGCTCGATGAGGAACAGGCCGCCGAAGCTGCGAGGCTCGGCACGCGCGTCACGGTTGCCGCGGATGCCGCCGATGCCTACCTGCAAATCCGCGGATTGCAGGCGCAACTCGATGTCACCCAGGACCAGATCGACACCGACGCCCATCTGCTCGCGCTGGTAGAGGCACGCGTGAAAGCGGGTGCGGCGACGGCGCGTGAAGTGGCCCAGGCCGAAGCGTTGCTGCGCGAGGCGCGCGCCAGCATTCCGGCGTTGCGGGTCGCCCTCGAGGCGCAGTTGAACCGCCTCGACGTGCTGATGGGCGCACAACCCGGCACCTACGCCGCGGAGCTTGGCACCAATGCCGGCGCGATTCCCGACATTCCCGCCATCGGCACCGGCGACCAGCCCGTCGACGTGCTGCGCCGCCGCCCCGATATCATCGCCGCCGAACGTCATCTTGCCGCGACCAATGAGGAAATTGGCGTGGCGATCGCCGACTACTACCCGAAGATTTCGCTTTCCGGTGCGCTGGGTTTCGACAGCATCACGAGCAACCACTTCCTGAGCGCGAAATCGTTCCAGCCAGTGGGCACCGGGGCGCTGCAATGGCGGCTGTTCGATTTCGGCAAGGTGGATGCCGAGGTCAAAGAGGCGCGCGGGGCGAATGCCGAAGCGCTCGCGCAATACCGTGAAGCTGCGTTGAAAGCGACCGAGGATGTCGAGGACGCCTTTGTTACGCTCGCACAGACGGAACTGCGCGCGCAGGAGCTGCAACAGGAAGTCGTCGCGCTGACCAAGGCGCGTGATCTCTCTGAGAAGGCGTACCGTGCCGGCTCGATTACGTTGACCGATGTGCTGGATGCCGACCGCCAGTTGCTCTCGTCGCGCGACGATCTGGATGCAACCCGTGCCGATGCCGCACGCGCGGCGGTGCGTACGTTCCGTGCCTTGGGTGGGGGATGGGATGCGCCGCAGCAGGTCGCGCAGGCCAACTGACTGTGTGAATCGCCGCCGTCGCGCGTAATTCGTGCGACGACGCGCTGCATTGAATGCTGGTTTGCTTCAGGGACCTCGACTAGCGGGTCGAGGTCGTTCTTCGTGGACCTAGCTGAAACGCTGGCTCACCAGCGCAGGCGGCAGAGGATGTTTCGCGGCGGAAAACGCCGAAGTGGCCGGCGTGTTCACGCCAGTGGAAACCGTTGACCAAGCCTTCATCTGTTCAATGGGGTCCGCGCTCTCCACCACATCGTATCCGGCGCTGGTCAAGCGGTATTCAGCCGGCGTGGTGCACTCGGTCACGAGCCCCATATCCTTTAGCAGCGCCAGGTGAAGTCTGACTTCGGGCCAGCTCGGGCCGCCCTTCGCTCCTACCCCCGTTTCATTCGTTCCCACCCCACGCTCGATATCCTTGCAGCATTGCGTTGGGTTCACGTTGTCTTGCATGAACGTCAGTATCGTCTTGAGAAGCTCGTTATTCCTGCGCATGTTGACCTCCAGAAAAGGTTGCCCTGCTTGATATAACAATACCAGTCCTGGACGAACGCTGCTTGAAACTGGCGACGAAACGCGCTGCGCCTGGGGAAAATACTAGATTATGAGCATGCGCCTGAAAGAAATGAGCCACGAACGTCGCCCGCATTCGACTTACCCATTTTATGGGGAGCTGTTTCCTGGCTTCTTCAGTAGCATGATGCAACTGACTTCCCTATAGTTTGTTCACAGAAACGCCAACGCCTGTAAGCGCGCTGCGAACCGCACGCACAGGAGCCAGCGCCCGAGCGATACCTTCGTGCAATTGTGGCCGGTGACGGGTTGTGGCGTAATCGGATAACCCCCCTCGGTGCCGGTGGCAGTACTCAAAACCAGGAGTCACTCATGTCTATCGCAGGTCAATTCCGCAAGCTTCACGACAACTCGACGCCGCTTCGACTGCCCAACGTCTGGGATGCCGGTAGCGCACGACTCTTCGAGGCGGCCGGCGCCCAGGCCATTGCTACGACCAGCGCCGGTTTTTCATGGGCGCTCGGTTATCCGGACGGTCGCGCGTTGCCGTTCAGTGAAACCGTGGGCAGCGTGCGACGCATCGCGAGAGTGTTGAAAGTGCCGCTTTCGGTGGACATCGAACACGGCTACGCCGACGATCCGAAGACGGTAGCGAACCATGTCATGCAGTTGATCGACCTCGGCATCGCAGGCATCAACATCGAAGACGGCCCGGACGCGCCTACCGTGTTGGCGGCGAAAATCTCCGCTATCCGCGATGCGGTGTCGAAATCCGGCGTCGATCTGTTCATCAACGCCCGCAGCGATGTGTTCCTTGCCAGCCTGGTAGAAAAGGCCAGGCAGGTCGATGAGTCGATTGCGCGCGGCCAGATCTACGCGGACGCCGGTGCCGACGGTCTGTTTGTGCCTGCACTCGCGCAACCCGCTGACATCGAAAAAGTAGCGGCCGCCATCCGGCTGCCCTTGAACGTCATGGCGCTGCCGGGTCTCGCCGACGCGGCGACGCTGGGCAAACTCGGCGTGCGGCGGCTGAGTGCAGGCGGAGGCATCACGCAGGTCGTTTTGGGCAAGGCGAAAACACTGGCTCAACAGTTCCTCGCAGACGGCCGCTCGGATACGCTTGATGACAATCCGCTGCCGTACGGAGAGATTCAGCAACTGTTCGCCAGGCTGCCGGCGAAATGAGCGACGCCGTTGCACGGCGATGGTGTGAAAGACCCAGCTTGTGCACGATCCAGGCGCCAGAGAGTTCTTCGCGTAGCGGTACGCCAATGTTCGATGACACGAAGACTTTCTGGTTTGTAGTGTGACGCTTCACACGTGTAAAGGAAAAATGATGTCCAAGTCTGTTTCTGCTGCTGCCTCGGGCACGTTCGCCATTGGTGGCGACCTCGTCGTCAACCGGCTCGGTTTTGGCGCCATGCGTATTACCGGACCCGGTATCTGGGGCCCACCTGCCAATCACGATGCGGCAATCGCCACGCTCAAACACCTGCCTGAAGTTGGCGTCAACTTCATTGATACGGCGGACTCCTATGGGCCGTACGACAGCGAGTACCTCATCAAGGAGGCGCTCCACCCGTACAAAGGTCTGGTGATCGCGACCAAGGGCGGGTTGACCCGTCATGGCCCGGACATCTGGGCTCCGCTTGGCCGCCCGGAATACCTGCGGCAGTGCGTTCTCACGAGTCTGCGCCGCCTCGGTGTCGAACAGTTCGATCTCTGGCAATTGCACCGGGTCGATCCGAAAGTGCCGCGCGACGAACAATTCGACGCCGTCGCCACCATGCAGCGCGAAGGACTGATCAAGCATGTGGGCCTGAGCGAAGTGCCGGTGGACGACATCGAAGCGGCCCAGAAGCATTTCAAGGTTGCCACCGTGCAAAACCAGTACAACCTCGTTGATCGAAAGAGCGAGGACGTCCTGGACTTCTGCGAAAAACACGGCATTGGCTTCATTCCGTGGTTCCCTCTCGCGGCTGGTGAACTTGCCAAACCGGGCTCTATCGTGAGCACCATCGCCAGGGACCACGGCGTCACGACCGGCGCGGTCGCGCTCGCCTGGTTGCTCAAGCGCTCCAAGGTCATGCTGCCTATTCCGGGAACAGGCAGTGTCGATCATCTGATCGAGAACGTGGCCGGGGCCAGCGTCAAGCTGACCGACGAAGAGTTCAACGAACTGGATCGTCAGGGGCGCAACGCCGCTGCGAAGTGAAACCGGGCACGGCTCGCGCGGTGGCAACACACACCCGCGCGAGCATGCCACCCATACGCGCCGCTATTTTCGCGCGTCACGTATTGCATGAAAGGGGAATCAGCCATGCTACAAATTCGCCCAGGCTGTGAATGTTGCGACAAGGATCTGCCGCCTGATTCGCTGGATGCGCGCATCTGCACATTCGAATGTACGTTTTGCAGCGACTGCACTGACAACCTGCTAAAGGGCATTTGCCCGAACTGCGGAGGCGATCTGGTGGCCCGCCCGCGACGTCCCGCCAGCATGCTGGCGAAATTCCCCGCGTCGACCGAGCGCGTGTTTAACGCAGACTGCCATGACAAATTCAGTCATCCGGTCGAATGATCCGCATTGCGCGGACACAAAGGCAGTGGAGAACGATGTGATGGATGGTGAGCGATACGGGCCGGTTTTCATGCGCGCGGCACGCTACATTGTGCGCGTGTACAACCGACATCTTGCGGACATGCTGCTGACCGCCAGCCAGCACGCGATTCTCGAAGCGTTGGGAAAGTCTGGACCCATTGCGCTCCAGGACCTTGCGGACGAACTCGTCGTAGAGCGCTCAGCGTTGCAGCGAACCTTGCAGCCGCTGAAAAAGACAGGACTGGTGCGCTCGTTGACGGACTCGAATGAACGGCGGCGTCCGCTCTATCAACTGACCGACGAGGGACGCAGTTTGCTCGAGTCGTCCGCAGCACGCGTGTGTTCCGCCGAAGCAGAAATAGAACAGCTCTTCGACCGGTCGGACATTCCCGCCGTTCGCGACGGTCTGGTACCGGTGGCGAACGCGTTCCGCGAAAAGGTGGAATCGATCAGCTAGACCGCGAGCACGCTTCACGTGGCCAGTCGCACGCGACTCATCCGTGCGGTCGCTCGCGCTGCGTGATCGCGTGCCCCGCGTGCCATGCTGATGCGTGCTCCCGTGCCTGAAAAAGGCGGGCACGGAATCATCCGTGCCCCGGCACGCGAAAGGCTGGTATGGAGGAGACTCCCTCTCGCGATACCAAACAAGGCTAACCATAAAAACAAGGCGTTGTCATGGAGATGACAGTGACAATTAGGCCACACCGTGCGCGCCGACACAATTAGACGAAGGTATCGAACGCATAAAGGCTTTCTCGACGAGGAAATCGACCGTAATCCAGATTTATCGTGGTCGCATTTTCGATCAGTCACGTCCCAATTAATCCTCGCATGATTACAATAGCAGCGTGGTACGGCACCAGACCCAGCCACCAGACTCGACTACCGTAACGCTGCGAAACCTGATGTGCGTTCACACCACCCTGATTCCATCTCGACGCGACAGGAAGGCGAAGTGAAATTCAAGCTGCGACAGATGGAGATATTTCGTGCAGTGATGCTGACCGGCACGGTCAGTGGCGCAGCGCGCATGCTCTACGTATCGCAGCCGGCGGTGAGCCGACTGCTGACTCATACCGAAACGAGTCTTGGCATCAAGCTGTTCGAGCGTACCGGCGGCAAGCTCTTGCCCACCCCGGCGGCAGTGGCGCTCTTCGAAGAGGTGCAGCCGGTCTATGATGCAGCGCTCAACGTCGACCGCTTCGTGGAAAATCTGGCCAACCGGTCCACGATCGAAATAAGCATAAGCTGTAGCCCCGCCTTGGGGATGAGCCTGTTACCCAGAGTCATCGAGGTATTTCATCAGCGCAATCCAAGGACACGTATCCGCTTTTTCACCACGCTCACTGTGGACGTGCCCAACGAACTGCTCAGCAAGAAAACCGATCTCGCGGTGACCTTGCTGCCGCTCAGCAATCCAAACCTGAGTGTAGAAAAGATCGGCACCGGCAGAATGGTATGCGCCATGCCGCCTCATCATCCCCTTGCGCAGCGCGAGCGGATTTCCCTGTCCGATCTGGCCGGGCACGAGACCATCTTCCCGTCGCCCAGCATTGCGTTCGGCAGAGTCGTGCGCTCCACGCTCGAAGGGTACGGCATCGAGATCACCCCCACCTTCGAGGTCCCGCGCGCCGAACTGGCGTGTGCGCTGGCGCGGCGCTCGCTCGGCGTGGCCGTAGTGGATGAATTCTGTGCCGGCGATGATCTGTGGACAGGCTTGCTGATCAAACCGCTCGTCGAGCCGATTACCTACAACATCAACCTGATCTATCCCAAGTTCTCTGTTCGCTCGAACGCGGTGGAGCAGTTCATCCAGATCTTGCGCGACTATATGAGCCAATATGAGGCGGATAGATCGCGCAGGTCGAATGAACTCGATGACCCGCCAGCGAATCCATAACACCTTGCTCCACTCGATACCCCTACCATGTTCGAAGAAGCCCTGGCGATTACGGTCTACATCCCGTTCGATTCGCAGCCGGACCTGAGCGCGCTCGACCTGCCGTCGCTGTCCGCCGTCTGCCAAACCCTGCCGAAGGTCATCGACCTGCTGGAGCGCTCACGCCCGATTGGATGCCTCGGTCACTATGCTGCGGCTTACGAACTGAGCATCGGGCTGGAAGGGTTCACGCCTTTGGAGGGGGCGAATCCCACACAAGGCGAGATCGGGCAGCGCGAGTCCGTGCCCACCCTCTGCTTTAAAACGTATGCGCCAGGAGGGATCGCGCAGGAGAAGGTCGAGGCCTTCCTGCACGCACTCATTTCGATTCATCCGTGGGAACACCCCGCCATCGAACTGCATCGCGCGCAGCTGGTTCGCGGGCCGGCTGACGCAACGTAACGCAACCTGGCGCAACGTCCTGGCTAACCGGTTGACGGCTCGTCGGCTTCACAACCGAGGACGCGTTCGTTACGGTCCTTGATGACATCGTACGTGGTGGCTGTTGCACCGGGGCCGGGCGTATACCGTACGTCGCGAAACGTTAGCGCTTTGCCATCCGTACTGCGCACGCACACCTTTTCAACCGGCTGCCCGCTACTGTCTTCCACCAGTTTGATGGGCGGCTGACCGTTCGGCGAGAGCCACTTATCGCCCCATTGAATGAGCGCGACGAGCACGGGATAAAGCGCCTCGCCTTTGTCGGTCAAGCGGTATCCAAAGGTATTGGCCCGTTCCGCGAGCGGGAATCGTTCCAGAATGCCGAGCTGAATCAGACGCTCGAGCCTCACGGTCAGCACGTTGCGCGCAATCCCGAGTTCGCTCTGGAATTCATCGAAGCGGGTTCTTCCCTGCGTGCATTCGCGCACGATCAGCAACGTCCACCACTCACCCACCTCGTCGAGAGCGCGAGCGATCGAGCAGTTCAGTCCATCGAAGCGTTTTCTATACATGATGGCTTCGATACTACCGTAAGTTTTCTCACGCCACTTACCCGCTTTATGGGGAACAGCTTCCCGGTTTCGCCCAGTAGCGTGATGCAACTGAGTTTTCTATAGTCTCATCACGAAACCCATTGCAGGTCTACCAGAGGAACCATCATGGATCGCCGTCTCATCACCCTTGCGCTCGGTATGTTTGCGTTAGGCACCGACAGCTTCGTTTTCGCGGGCATTCTGCCCGAAATCGCCCGCTCGTTTAACGTAAGCATAGGAGGCGCGGGCCAGCTCATTACGGTGTACGCCATCACGTATGCATTGCTCGGCCCGACCATCGCAGCACTCGCCGCGAACGTAGCACGCAAACGCATGTTGCTCGGCGGAATCGGCCTGTTCGTGGTGGCCAATCTCGCCACCATCGTCGCGCCTAACCTCGGTATCGCACTGGTCACGCGCGCAGTGGCCGGCCTCGGTGCCGCGATGTTTTCCCCCACTGCCAGCGGCACCGGCGCGATGCTCGTGCCGCCTGAGCGTCGCGGTTACGCGCTCTCCATTATCGTAGCAGGCCTAACCAGTTCGACTGCACTGGGTGCGCCGCTGGGCACGATCATCGGCGGCCTCGCCAACTGGCACTGGACCTTGATTTTCGTCGCCGCGTTGGGCACGGCTGCCTTCGCCGGCATCTGGGCGTTCATGCCGGATGTTCCGCTGCCGCCGGCCATCTCGCTGAAGAAACGCGTGTCGCCGCTGGCCGACTCACGCGTCGGTCTCACGCTCGCCACCACGGTGCTCGCACAGATCGGCACCTTCACCATCTTCAGTTACCTGTCGGTAGTGTTTGATCGTGCGACCGGCCACAGCTCCACCGTACTCGGCGGCCTGCTCGTGCTCTTCGGCGTCGCGGGAACCCTGTCCAATCTTCTTACCGGCCGCATTCTCGACAAGGTCGGCTCGCGCAAGGTCGTCATCGGCATGCTCATCGCAGTGGCATCGGTCATCGTCACGATGCCCCTCTCCGGCGCGCATCTCTGGAGCGCAGCGATTGCAGTGACGATATGGGGTGCCTGTGCGTGGGGCGTGCTCGTGCCGCAGCAATTCCGCCTCGCCAGTCTGAATCCCCCCATGACAGCAGTCCTCGTCGGCTTGAACACATCGGGTACTTACATCGGTGTGTCCATCGCCGGGGTCGTCGGTGCCGCGATGATCCCGACCATCGGCGCCCATAACCTGGGTTATCTGGCCGCCGCGCTGGTCGTCGCCGCCCTGTTCGTCTCCGAACTGGCCAGCTGGCGCATCGCCACCGTCGCGAAGGCCGCCGCCGCAAAAGAAGCCGCCGGCGCCGCTGTAACAGCGTAATGACTGCCGGGGCGACACCGCCCCGCATCGTGACGAGTTGAGCGCGCGATCCGACGTGCGCTCCGATCTAATTCCTCCATAGAAACTCGCTATTCCGGTTTATCGGAGCATCAGACGCGTGTGTCGAGCGCCTGTGTCGAGATCACCCGGTGAGCAGACTCTTGAACTTGTGGATTATGATCGCAATCTAGATTAGAGGTAGTGCGTATCGGTCCTCCGACACGGTGTTGGAGCAATGCGCTGACAGTCATTCCAGCCTGTTAACTTATTTGGGATTTTTATGAACGATCGTTTCGACCCGGCCGAGGTGGGCGTGTTGGCCCCAAAAAGCTCGGCACACGCGGGTAAGCCACGATGGGTTGGTAAGGCCATCGCGCTGGCGGTAGTCGTTGCTGTTGCCGCAACGGCGTATCACCTGCATGGATCCGGCGCGGCGCCGGTTGCTGCTCCGCCTGCGGCGCCGGTTGCAGTCAGCGCACCGCTACAGCGCAATATCGAGGCACGGCTGGGCTTTCTCGGGCAGTTCTCGGCGGTCGACCGCGTCGAACTGCGCGCCCAGGTGGGCGGCACGCTGACCCAGATCGCGTTCAAGGATGGCGATATCGTGCACAAGGGCGATCTGCTGTTCCAGATCGACCCCGAGCCTTATCAGATCAAGCTGAGCGAAGCGACCGCACAACTGGAATCGGCGCAGGCCCGGCTGGCGCTCGGCACGCGGGAACTGGCGCGGGCCCAGGAACTGCAACGCTCTGAAGCGGGGACGGTCGAGAACGTCGACCAGAAAGCGGCCGAACAGCATGCCGCACAGGCCGCCGTGGACGACGCGAATGCCCAGGTTCGCGACGCGAAGTTCGATCTGGACCGCTGCAAGGTCTACGCACCGTTCACCGGGCGCATGGGCACTCACCTCGTGTCGACGGGCAACCTGGTGTCCGGCAGCCGTGCAGGCAGCAGCCCGACCACACTGCTCGCGACGATCGTCTCGCTCGATCCGATCTATCTGGACTTCGACATGAGCGAGAACGACTACTCGACGTTCCAGCAATCCCGCGCAGGACAAAAGGGTGCGCTGGCGGACGCGGTCAGCATTTCGCCAACGGGCGACAGCGGCTTTTCGCGCAAGGGCACGCTGAACTTCATCGACAACGCGCTGGACCGTTCGAGCGGCACCATCCACGCGCGCGCGACGATTCCCAATAGCGACTTCAGCCTCACACCCGGCGGCTTTGCGAGGATCCAGCTCGCAACCTCGGCGCCTCAGCCGGCCCTGCTGGTTCCCGACGCAGCGGTCCTCGCGGACCAGACCGATCACATGGTGTATGTGGTGGGCGACGATGACGTCGTCACGCCGCGAAAAGTCGAGATTGGCGATCTGCGCGATGGTCTGCGGGTCATCCGTTCCGGCCTTAAACCCACTGACAAAATCGTCATCGACGGCATTCCGTCCGTGCGGCCTGGCACAAAGGTCGCGCCTCATGCGGGCACCATTCAGCCTGATTCGACCCAGGCTGCCGAAGGAGCGAAGTCGTGAAACTCACCCACTTCTTCATCGAGCATCCGCGCTTTGCCGCGGTGCTCAACATATTCGCAGTGCTCATCGGTCTTGCGACGATGATGTCACTGCCGGTCGCCCAGTATCCGAACATCGTCCCCACCACCATCCAGATCACGACGTCCTATCCGGGGGCATCGGCTGACGTGATCGCGCGCACCGTGGCCACACCGCTCGAACAGTCGATCAACGGCGTCGAGAACATGGATTACATGTCCAGCCAGTCGACCAGCAACGGCCAGCTAACCATCACGGTGATCTTCAAGGTGGGCACGAATCCGGACACGGCGCTGCTCCTCACGCGCAGCCGCGTCGAGGACACGCTGTCGCGTCTGCCGCAGGACGTGCAGTTGCAAGGTGTACAGGTGAAGAAGACTATTGAGGCGCTGCTGCTTGGCGTGCACGTCTATTCACCGGACGGTTCGCGCAGCCCTGAGTACATGTCCAACTACATGCTCAAGATTCGCGACCAGATTGCGCGTCTGCCGGGCGTCTCGGACTTTCAGCTGTTCGGCGAACGGCAGTACGCCATGCGAATCTGGATCGACTCGGACAAGGCCGCTGCATACAACATCAGTGCCAATGAAATTCTGGCTGCGCTGCGCGCCCAGAATGCGCCTGTTTCGGCCGGTGTGCTGAATCAACCGCCGGTGTCGACCAAGGGGAGCGGCGCCTACCAGATCAACATTGATGCACTCGGCCGTTTGAGCACGCCTGAGCAGTTCGCCGATGTGATCGTCAAATCAGATCCGCAAGGACGTGTCACGCGTATTCGCGACATTGGCCGCGTCGAACTCGGTTCGGTGGACTATGGCTCGAAGGCTTACGCTGACCGTTATGCGTCGACGCCGTGGTTCGTGATTGCGACGCCGGACGCCAACGTGGTGCAGGTCGAGCACGCCGTGTGGGACAAGATGGCTGAGTTGAAGAAGAGCTTCCCGCCCGGCATCGACTACGAGAAGATTTACGACCCAACCACCTTCGTCAGCCAGTCCATCGAAGAAGTGATCAAGACGATTGCGATTGCCGTGTTGCTGGTGGTGGGGGTGGTGTACCTGTTCCTGCAGAACTGGCGTGCGACCATCATCCCGGTCGTGGCCATTCCGGTTTCGCTGATCGGCACGTTCACGATTCTTTCGCTGTTCGGCGCCTCCATCAATAACCTGTCGTTATTTGGGCTCGTGCTCGCGGTGGGGATCGTGGTCGACGATGCCATCGTCGTGGTCGAGAACGTCGAGCGCAACATGGCGCTCGGCATGTCGCCACGCGAAGCCGCCCATCAGACCATGAACGAGGTCTCGACTGCCATCATCGCCATTGCGTTGACGCTGTGCGCGGTGTTCGGTCCGACGGCGTTGATGTCCGGCATTTCGGGGTTGTTCTTCAAGCAGTTCGCCATCACCATCGCGGCATCCACGGTCATCTCGTGCTTTGTTTCGCTCACGCTAAGCCCGGCGCTCTGCGCGGTGCTGCTCAAGCCGCACGACATGGAAAAGACGCACGGCGGCACGACTACGCTCGGCCGTCTGCATCACGCCGTGTTTGGCCGCTTCAACACGTCGTTCGAATGGCTGTCCTCGAGGTACGGCAAGATGACCGGCCGTTTCGTGCGCGCAACCACCGTCATGCTGATTGTCTACGCCGGCCTGATTGGCGCGACGGCCCTGCAGATGTCACGCATGCCGACCGGCTTCATTCCGGATCAGGACATCGGCTACCAGGCGGTGATCGCTTTCCTGCCACCGGGCTCCAGCCTCGAACGCACCGACAAGGTAATCCGCGAAATCAACGAGATCGTTCTGACGACGCCGGGCATGCAAGGTGTGACGCACACCTCGCCGGTGGCAGGCTTCGACGTCACCACGGGCACGATTGCGCCCAACGTCGGCACGCTGTTCTATGGTCTGCCTTCGCTGTATGGCAAACACGTACCCGGCGTCAATGCGGCTTCGATGCTGGTCACGCTGCGCAAGCGCGTCTCCGTGGTCAAGGACGCCGTGGTCGTCGTGATCAATCCGCCCCCTGTGCAGGGTCTCGGTTCAGCGGGCGGCTTCAAGCTGATGCTCGAAGACCGTGGCGGTCTGGGTCCGCAAGCCCTCGCCAACGCGACCAACGCGCTCGTTGCGGCGGCGCGGAAAGACAAGGTGTTTGGCGGCGTGTTCACGCTGTATAACGCCGGGGCTCCATCCGTCTACGCGGATATCGACCGTCTCAAGGCAGAGAAAATCGGTCTTACGCCGAACGATGTGTTCTCGACGATGGACCTGTATCTCGGCTCGCAATACGTGAACGACTTCAACTATCTGGGCCGCAGTTATCAGGTGCGCGTCCAGGGCGATGAATCGTTCCGCCAGACGCCGGAGGACATCGGCCGCTTGAAGGTCCGCAATGCTGCCGGCGAGATGGTGCCGATCAGCAGCGTGGCCACCTTCAGGAACACGACGCAGCCGTATCGCGTGCCGCGCTACAACCTGTATCCCGCCGCGGAAATCATGGGTGCAGCGGGTCCGGGATACTCGTCGGGCGAAGCCATCGAGCGCATGGAACAGCTCGCCAATCAGGTGCTTCCGAACGGTATCTCGTACGAGTGGACCGACCTCGCGCATCAGCAGAAAGAGCAGACCATGTCGCCGCTGGTGATTTTCGCGGCCTCGGCATTGTTCGTGTTCCTCGTGCTCGCCGCGCAGTACGAAAGCTGGAAGACCCCGCTCGCGATCGTGCTGATCGTGCCGATGTGTCTGCTCGCGGCGGCCATTGGGCTGAACATGCGTGGGATGCCAATCGACATCCTCGCGCAGATCGGCTTCGTGGTGCTGGTCGGGCTGGCGGCGAAGAACGCGATTCTCATCGTGGAGTTCGCCAAGCAAAGGCAGGAGGAAGACGGCGTTGGTGCGGAGGACGCGGCGGTGCATGCGGCCCACGTGCGTCTGCGCCCGATCCTGATGACCTCGTTCGCGTTCATTGCCGGGGTGGCGCCGCTCGCCATCGCCTCGGGCGCCGGATCGGAAATGCGGCAATCACTCGGGACCACGGTGTTCTTCGGCATGCTCGGCGTGACGATCTTTGGCCTCGCCTTCACGCCCGCGTTCTATGCCTTTGTTCGCAAGCTCGGGATCAAGGACACAGCGAGGGACACCGTGCCTTTGCCCCGGCAGCTTAGCGGTGGAGATGCAAAATGAAACACCTGATATCGAGAACGTCGAAAGCGATCATCGGCAGTCTGATCATTGGTGCAGCACTTGCCGGCTGCGCCGTTGGCCCGGACTACGTTGCCCCAAAGACGGACCTCGCGCCGTTCCATAACAAGGACGCAGTGGCGAACCGGCAAACCACCCTGGCTGCGCCGAAGCTGGACAGCTGGTGGACGGGCTTCAACGATCCGATGCTCGCCAAGGTCGTGCAGCGCGCGCTGGATCAGAATCTGGATCTTCAGGCGTCGATTGCGCGCGTCACCCAGGCACGGGCGGCCGCGCAAGCCGCTGGCGCCGCGTTGCTGCCCACCGTGGATGCCAACGCGTCGTACACAGCGGAACACCAGAGCACGCAAAGTCCGCTCGGTGCGCTTGCCAGCGCCTTCCCGAACTACAGCCGCGACCAGAAGGATTACGTCGTGGGTGCGACGGCCAGTTGGGAAATCGACCTGGCGGGTGGCCTGCGGCGCGCGCATAGCGCCGCCAGTGACGAAGAGCAGGCCGCGGAAGCGACGCAACTCGGCACGCGCGTGACGGTGGCAGCGGATGCGGCGGACGCGTATCTGCAAATCAGGGGACTGCAGGCGCGTGTCGCCGTCACACAGGATCAGATCGACACCGACACACACTTGCTGGAACTCGTGAAGGCCCGCAAGCAGGCCGGTGCGGCCGACGAGCGCGAAGTGGCCCAGGCCGAAGCGCTGTTGCGTCAGGCGCGTGCAACCATGCCCGCGCTGCGGGTCGATCTCGAGGCGCAACTCAATCGCCTCGACGTGCTGATGGGCGCCCAGCCCGGGACCTACGCGGCGGAGTTGAACACGAACGCCGCTGTGATCCCGGACATTCCCGCCATCGGCACCGGCGATCAACCGGTCGACGTTCTGCGGCGCCGCCCGGACATCATTGCGGCTGAACGTCATCTGGCTGCGTCGAACGAGGAAATCGGCGTCGCGATCTCCGACTACTATCCGAAGATTTCGCTCTCGGGCGCGCTGGGCTTCGATAGCCTGACGACCAATCACCTGTTCAGCGCGAAGTCGTTCGAGCCGATCGGCACGGGTGCGCTGCAGTGGCGCCTGTTCGACTTCGGCAAGGTGGACGCGGAAGTCAGGAACGCGCGCGGCGCCCACGCGGAAGCACTCGCGCAGTACAAGGAAGCGGCGCTCAAGGCAACGGAAGATGTCGAGGACGCCTTCATGGCGCTCTCGCAGACGGAGATTCAGGCGCAGGAGTTGCAGCAGGAAGTGGATTCGCTCACGAAGGCGCGCGACCTGTCGGAGAAGGCGTATCGTGCTGGCTCCATCACGTTGACGGATGTGCTCGATGCGGACCGACTGCTGCTCGTCTCGCGCGATGAGCTAGACGCAACGCGGGCCGACGCCGCACGCGCGGCAGTCAGAACGTTCCGGGCGCTGGGCGGTGGCTGGGACGCGCCGCAGCAGGTTGCGCAAGCGAACTGATCGACCTGAGCGAACTGCAGAACCGTGCAAAATCCAGGCCAGAGTGCCTGGATTTTTTTTCGCTGCTCTTTTGTTTCGGCATCCTACTTAACTGGAATTTAGCAAAAAATACTGCACAACCTCGGTGCACGCTTTCATGTGTACCGACACACTCAAGCGCCCAAAAAAATCTTTTCGATGGATGGAATACCCGGCTCGTTGCTGTGTTTGCCCTCTTGTACGCAGCAATCAAGCTGCCTCCTCCGTTGGCCTTTTCCTCCTTTGCGAGCACAGTCTCATGAAATTAAAAGCATTCGTCATAGCCTGTCTTACCAGTACTTCGCTGCTTGGCGCCGCGAGCGCATTTGCGCAGGACAACGCCGCGCCGGTTGGCCCGGTCAAGAACATCGTGCTGGTGCACGGCCTGTTCGCGGACGGATCGAGCTGGCAGAAGGTGATCCCGCTGTTGCAGGCGAAGGGTTATCACGTTACCGCGGTACAGAATCCCACCACCTCGCTCGACGCGGATGTCGACGCCGTGAAGCGCGTACTCGCGCAGCAGGATGGCCCCACCTTGCTGGTCGCGCACTCGTACGGTGGCATGGTGATCAGTCAGGCGGGCGACGATCCGAAGGTGGCGGGCCTCGTCTACATTGCCGCGCGCGCACCGGATGCGGGCGAGGACTATCCGGCATTGACGAAGAAATTCCCGCCTGCGCCGGCATCGGCAGGTCTGCAATGGTCCGCTGACGGCTATGGTCAGCTCTCCGAGCAGGCCTTCGTCGACGACTTTGCCAACGACCTGCCGAAGCAGGAAGCCGAAGCGTACTACGCGGTTCAACAGCCAATCGGCAAGGCCATCACGATGGCAAAGACGACGGTCGCGGCATGGCACGACAAACCGACGTGGTACGCGGTATCCACGGAAGATCGCACCATCAATACGGATCTGGAGCGCTTCATGGCAAACCGCATGCACGCGCATACCATCGAAATCAAGGCGAGCCACATCTCGCTGATTTCGCATCCGGTAGAAGTGGCCGATCTGATTCTCGAAGCGGCCAGCGAGAGCAAGTAAACGCCGCGGCGCTCTGATGTAAGCGGTTGGTCGGGCATGGCCCTGACTGATCGCTTACAGGCCGTGTGGACGCCGCCGCGTACGCGTCACACGGATTTTGTTCCGACTCGATGTAACCGAACGTCCCCGCAGAACGAACTAGCACTGACCGTCGCCGGGTAATCCGGGGCGGTCGAAGGCGGGTTTCCCTGTTCACATGGACATCGAGGAGCAATCATGAAGCGCTTGTCACTTTTCAGTGCGGTTGTTGTGTCGCTATTTGCTGTCTGCACGGCCCACGCACAGAGCAGCCAGTCACGCGAGGAAGATGCGCGCGTGGTCACGGCGTCGAATACAGCAGTCAACGAATTGCTGGTGTACAAAACGGATGGCTCGCTGGCCGAGCAGGTCAGAACGGGCGGCGTGGGCGGCGTCAGCGGAAACGCCGGCGGCATCGCGCAAAATCACGATCTGCTCGCCGTGGTGAATTTCGGTTCGAAGAATGTGTCGGTGTTCGGGAAAGACGCGTCGCTCGGTCTTCATCTGATCGGGCTGGTGCCTGCCGTTGCGAATCCGGTCAGCGTCGTCTTTCACGGTGACCATCTCTACATCCTGACGACAACGCACGTCGAATCGCACCTGATGAGCCGGTTTGGCGTGGACCCGCATCCGGACGGCGAAGCGGCGCTGGTTGTCGCAGACGGCTCCGCTGCTCAGGTCGGCGCGGTGGATGGTCAACTGGTCATCAGCGAAAAGACCAATGTCATCGAGACGGTGGATCTGAATTCGAACGGTGCGGTGGCGGGGTCCTCCAAACCCGTGGCCAATATTCCGGCCAACGTCAACGCGCCCTTTGGGCTCGTCACGCGCGGCGACGATGCCTACGTGACGATTGCCCACGCCAACGAAATCAGCCTCGTGCGTAACGATGCCGTTCTGACTGTCACCGATTCGGGTACACAACAGGCGCCCTGCTGGGTGACGCTGGACGGCCCGTTCCTGTTCTCGTCCAACTCGCCGAGCCACTCGGTGTCGCGCTACGCGGTGTACGGTCAGAAGATCGTGCAGGATGCGGCCGTGGTCGCGACGTTCCAGGGCAACCCCGCGGATATCGTGTATCGCGACCGCCTGGCCGCCGTCGTCGACGCGAATGGCGTCGTGTCGCACGTTTCGATTTTCGATGTCGACGGCGACGGCAACTTCACGCTCAAGCACGCCGTCACCATCAACAACATCGCGACCAACGGTATCGCCATCCTGCGCGACGACAGCCACTTCAACTTCTAACGAACGTGCGCATGCAACGTCAGAGTCGGCGGCCTCGCGGCCGCTGACGATGATCGAAACCGTTGCGATATGCTGCGGCTGGCTTCCTGAAAGATGGGCGCCCGAATGCGAGGTTGTTTGTGTAGATACACAACAACGGGCGCACTAATTCGACCGTCTGACTGCCCGCTTGCGTTCCTTGCCGTCACCGCGCAACAACGCGAACGCGGGACGGGCGGCGCCTTCGAGGAGCGCCCGCTCGGGCCGTGAACGTGCGAGCACGCGAATACCTATGTGCACGCTCAGCAGCATTTTGGCCAGATCGTCCGGCGCGAGAAGCGCTGGAATGTCTCCCGCCTGCTGCCCCGCAACGATGCAGCGCTTGAAGAAGGCCTCGACGCGCGCAAGCTCAGCCGCAATCACGGACTGCAACGCCGGGTCGTGCGGGGCGACCTCCATTGCTGAATTCACCAGCAGGCACCCTTTACGATCCGGGTCCTTCAAGGAGAGCTCGATGATCTCCTTGAGAAAGGTCTCGATTGCCTTGCGCCCTGACAACTCGCGCTCGATGCGTGACGAGCGTTCGGCAAAATTGTTCTCGACGTAATAGCCCAGCGCGAGCTGAAACAAGGACCGCTTGTCGCCAAACGCGTTGTAGAGACTAGCCTGCGTAATCCCCATCTCGCGCCCCAGATCGCGCACGGACGTTGCCTCATATCCGTACATCCAGAACCGGTGCGCAGCGGCGCGCAGCACGGCGTCTTCGTCAAACTCCCTCGGTCGGGCCACGGTACCTCCCTTTCCAATACCTGCCAATGGATTCTGCCATTGCAGCGTCACACATGATACGTTATTCTGAAGCGCTTGCTCTAAAACTAACGCACGCCTGCTTCGGCACATCATTCGGCACCCCCATCTGTGGAGACTGGACTTTGTATTCTGCAGAGCCGCGACTAAAAGCGCTCTTTGTCAGTGGCTTGAAGGGGCGTGAGCCCGACTATCGTAGTTTCCTTGCCGAGCTGACGCGACATTTGCGCGGCTACCTGCGCAAACGCATTCCGCAGTTCCACGCCGACATCGAGGACCTGGTTCAGGAGATTCTCCTCGCGGTGCATAACGCGCGTCATACGTTCAGGCCGGACGAGTCGCTCACCGCCTGGATTCACGCCATAGCCCGCTACAAACTGATGGACTTCTTCAGGACGCGCGCCCGGCGCGAGTCCCTGCACGAGCCTCTCGATGACGATGACAATCTCTTCGCCGTTTCGGACGACAACCCCGACGAGGTGCGCCGCGACGTCGGCAAGCTGCTCGAACGTCTGCCTGACAAACAGCGGCTGTCGATTCACCATGTCAAGCTGCAAGGTCTTTCGGTTGCCGAAACCGCGCAGTTGACGGGACTCTCCGAGTCCGCCGTCAAGGTCAGCATTCATCGCGGCATCAAGGCACTCGCTGTACTCGTGCGAGGCGTCGTATGAGAACCGATGACCTCGTCGATTTTCTCGCAAGCGGTATCACGCCCGTACAACATGATGTGCCCGCTCGTCGTTTTGGTATCGCGATGGCTGTCGCGCTGCTCGGCTCGGCGGCGTTAATGGCGAAGCTGTTCGGCGTGCGGCCTGACCTGGCCGCCGCGACGCACACGCTGCTGTTTTGGGGCAAGTTTGTGTTCGCGCTCGTCATGTCGGTCGGTGCACTCGTCACGCTCTCGCGCCTCGCGCGTCCTGGCGCCCGCGTCGGCATGCGTGGGTTCACCCTGCTGGTTCCTGTCACGCTGGTCTGGATTGCCGGCATCTGCGTCATCGCGACAGCAGCGCCCGAGCATCGTATGCCCGATCTTCTGGGTGCATCGTGGAGCACCTGCCCATTCAACATCACGCTGCTTTCCATACCTGGATTCATCGCTGTGTTCTGGGCTGTTCGCGGACTTGCGCCGACGCAGTTGCGACGCTCGGGCGCTGCGTGTGGCCTGCTTGCCAGTTCTATCGGCACGCTCGTGTACTGCCTGCACTGTCCCGAGATGAATCCGGCGTTCTGGAGCGTCTGGTACGTGCTCGGCATGCTCATTCCCACCTTCATCGGCGCCATGCTCGGGCCGCGTCTGCTTCGCTGGTGACGCGCAACAAATCAAACCTCCATAAAAATTCTGGATTCGATGTAACCCGTGGTCGAGCTTCGCCGAATTAGCTTGTGTATCCAGCACGGATACCTTCTACCTCGACCATCGGAGAGATATCTCATGTCCGCTAAAACAAACGTCACCGCCGCCCTGCTCGCTGGCGCTGTTGCAAGCCTGATCGCATCGACCGCCGGCGCTGCCCCGCTCAGCTCGGCGGAAGTCAAAGCCGCCACCGCAGCACACAAGGAAAAGTGCTTCGGCGTTGCACTCAAAGGCCAGAACGATTGCGCCGCCGGCCCCGGCACGACCTGCCAGGGAACGTCGACGATGGACTTCCAGGGCAACTCGTGGAAGTTCGTTCAAGGTGGCACCTGCACGAGCATTCAGGTACCGGGCGGTGCCCACGGTTCGCTCACGCCGATCAAGTCGTAATCGCAGGCACGCAATAGTCGAGGGCGGCATGAACGAACTCAACCGTGGCACGATGGCTGCATCGTCACGCCGCCCTGACGCACCGTTGCGCGAAACAGCCGCGCTTGTCGGCACCAGTTTCAAGCACGAGCACTTGCCGGCCATTCGCGAGGACGCTCTTGCGCATGGCTTTTTCGAAGTGCATGCGGAGAACTATATGGGCGCCGGTGGTCCACCCCATCGCGCGCTCGAATGCATCCGCGAGCAGTATCCGCTTTCGGTACATGGCGTCTGCATGTCGATTGGCGGACAGAACGCTATCGACCGCGATCACCTCGAACGATTTCGCCAGGTAGTCGAACGCTATGAACCCATGCTCGTATCCGAGCACCTTGCCTGGTCATCGCACGGCGGCGCATTTCTCAATGACCTTCTGCCGCTGCCCTATAGCAGCGAAACTCTGGCGAGAGTGTGCGAGCACATCGAGCAGGTGCAGGACACCATTGGACGCACGATCCTGCTGGAAAACCCCGCTACGTATGTCAGATTCGCTTCATCGACGATGAGCGAGGCGCACTTCATCCGTGCAGTTGCGGAGAAAACGGGTTGCGGCTTGCTGCTCGACATCAACAACGTCTACGTCTCAGCGACGAATCACGGGTATTCGGCTGACGCGTATCTGGACGAATTCCCGCTCGAATACGTGGGAGAGATTCATCTGGCCGGCCATGTCGAACAGAGCGACGATGAAGGCGCGAGGCTGTTGATCGACAGCCACAATCGCAGCGTCGCCGAACCGGTGTGGGCGCTGTATCAGCGCGTCATCGCGGAGATCGGGCAAACACCGACCCTGGTCGAATGGGACAGCGATCTGCCAGCGTGGCCGGACCTCAAGGCTCAGGCCGAGACCGCGCTTCAGTTAATGACGACGTGCGCGCTGCACGCCGGGCAGAGGTGACGCGCCATGCCCGGCCCATTCTTCGACTATGCCGGTTTTGCGGCAGGCCTGAACGACCCGCTGCATGCCGCGCCGCAGGACGTCGTCGCGGGCCCGGACAAAGCGGTGACCCTGCGCTATAACGTCTATCGCAACAACGTTACGGTGAGTCTCATTGACGCGTTGGCCGCGATTTATCCGGCGGTTCAGCGCATTACCGGCGTCGAGTTTTTTCGCGCGATGGCGCGTTTCCACATTCGCGCCACGCCGCCAGCGTCGCCTCTATTGTTCGAGTACGGGCGCGATTTTCCCGCTTTCATCGAATCGTACGAGTACGCGCGCCCGATGCCGTGGTTGGCGGATACGGCGCGTATCGAGCGCGCGTGGCTCGACGCCTATCACGCAGCAGATGCCACACCGCTTGCCGCCGACGCATTCGCCTCAATCGAAGCGACGCAGCTTGCGCAAATACGCTTCGTCCCGCATCCGGCTACGCGCATCGTTCGATCACGCTACCCGGCCGTCGCTATCTTCGCGATGAATCGCACCGCTCAACCCGATGCAGTCCTGCGTTCCAGCGACGCCGAAGATGCGCTGATCACTCGGCCCGATCACGACGTCACGGTCTCACGTCTGCCGGCAGGAGGCGCGACGTTCATTCAGGCGCTGCTGGAAGGTGAACCGCTCGGCAGCGCGGTTGCGGCGGCATTTGCCGAAGCAGAAGCGTTCGATCTCGCGGCGAACCTGGCGGGAATGATTTCGGCCGGTGCATTCACGGCTCTACACTCAGGAGAATAATCGACATGTCCATTCAATCCGACACTCAATCCGCCAGCAATAATTTCGTTATCCTTGCTATTTGCAAGGCGCGCCGCCTCGTCGAGACTTTCGCGCAGCCCTGGTTCGTGCAACTTGCGCTTCGGCTCGCCCTGTCCGTGCCGTTCTGGAAATCCGGCATTCTCAAATGGCACGGCTTTCTGCAACTCAACGATACGGCCATTGACCTGTTCACCGACGAGTTCAAGCTTCACTTGCCCGGCGGTCCCTATCCTTTCCCCGCACCCGCCGTGTTCGCTTTTATTTCGGCCTGCGGTGAGGTTGGCTTTCCGGTTCTGCTGACACTCGGCATTGGCACCCGCTTCGCGGCCATCGGATTGCTGCTGATGACCTGCATCATCGAACTGACCGTGCCGGAAGGCTGGCCCATCCACATCACCTGGGCGGCAATGGCCTTGGGCATTGCCGCATGGGGACCAGGTCTGGTTTCGATTGACTACATTCTCGGCGACCGCAAGAGCCGTTCATAAGGGCCCCGCTCAGGCGCTGACGCGTGCCGCCGCGGCGGCTCAGCGCTTTGCGAAGGCCTCGATCCACGCGGCGCCGTCGGTGTACTGACGGAAACTCGTGAGGCGTCCGTCGCGGACCGTCCACAGATGAACAAAATCGGCTTCCAGGTGGCGGCCCGTTGCGCGCACCGGGCCGCTATACAGACCGAACGCGGCGCAGCGATCGCTCTCCGTCACGAACTGGACCGGCTCGATCACGAACTTGTCGAAGTCGTTCGCAATCGGTTCGAGCACCGTTTTCACCACGGCATCTACGCCTTCCACCGTACCCTGATAGTACGGAGAGCTTTTCGCTTCGGTCCACTTGATGTGCGGATCGAACAGGGCGAGCGCGGCAGCGGCGTCGCCGCGTTCAAGCGCAGCATAGAGACTGCGCACAGTGGTTTCGGTATCTGACATCATCGACTCCTGTTGAGTGACAGGTGTTTCCGTCAAGCCGTCTGGAACATTATCATAATCCTCACGACGGCATACGCCGGTGGCCTTTAAAGCATTCTTCTCAACGCAGCTTGTTACGCAGGCGCTCCACTTCGGCCTTCAGCTCGCGGATGCGTTCGTCGCGTTCGTCCAGTGCAGCCTTGACGTCCGCCGCTTCGAAGCGTTGCGGAATGTGGCGGGGGCAATTCGCGTCCCACAAGGAAACCTTGAAGACGATGGCCCGCTCGGCCCGCGCCTGATAATTCGCGGGCATTAGCTTCGCAATGAGTTGTGCGTCTTCGCTCACGTGCGCCTCGCCCCAGATCTTGATGCGTTGACGGCGCGCATAGTCGATCAGAAACAGAAATGCCTTGGGGTTATCGGCCAGGTTGCCCGTGGTGATGTACTGCCTGTTTCCGGAGAAGTCCGCGAACGCGATGGTCTTCTCGTCGATGACATGCAGGAATCCCGGTGGGCCGCCACGATGCTGGATATAAGGCTGCCCGTCGGCGTTGGCGGTCGACAGGAACACACTCGTCTGCCTGCGGACGATTTCCGCGCCATCCGGCGTGATGAGCGTTTTCCAGCCGCCTTCCTGTTCGAGGTGTGCATACGCGTTGCGTGAACCGTAACGCGTCTGAAGCGACTTGACGGAGGGCGTAAACACCACGTCACTGGGATATTCGAGTGAACGATCCATCTTGCCCTCCGTAATTTGCTGGCTGCGCCATGGGCGCATTGCCGTCGATACGCGCGGCATCGACGGCATCCACTAACTTCCTGCCTGCTTACGCGTTTTGCGCGTGCACGACCGGGAAGTCGATCTCGGTTTCCGCGACCGTGTTGGCGTAGTTCGTCCAGATGTTGAGCGCCACGTTCAGCACGATTTCGAGCACGGCAGCTTCGCTATAGCCGGCAGCCTTGACGGCTTCCAGATCAGCGTTCGACACGCGGCCGCGCGCGTCGGTCACCTGCTTCGCGAACAGCACGGCGGCGGCGGCCTTCGGATCGTTGGAACCGCCGTTGCGGTTCGCGGTCATTTCGGCGTCGTCGAGCTTGGCGACGTGCTTGCCGAGATAGGTGTGTGCCGACAGACAGTAGTCGCAACCATTGATTTCGGCCACGGCCAGCGCGATACGCTCACGCGTGGGTGCCGACAGTTCGCCCTTGCCGAGTGCGCCCATCAGGCTCAGATAGCCTTCGAGTGCAGCCGGGCTGTTGCCGACCATGCGGAACAGGTTCGGCACGACGCCGAGTTGTTTGTTGACGGCTTCGAGCAGGCCGTGGGATGCAGCGGGTGCGTCAGCGACAGTAGCGGGGGTATGGATACGGGACGACATGATGAACTCTCCTGTGAATGAAAGGTTGCATCTAGCAACTTGAAGGTCATCTTACGGACTCCACGATTCAAAGAGAATCCAGTAATATCGGGAATCTTTCTTCCAGAAAGTGAGAGGACGATGGATCGACTCGAAGCGATGTCCATCCTGTGCGAGGTGGTGGATGCAGGCAGCCTGTCGGCCGCATCGCGCCGGCTGGACATCCCGCTGGCAACGGTCAGCCGCAAGGTGGGAGAGATCGAGGCGCATCTGAAAACGCGCCTGCTGAACCGGACGACCCGGCAGCTTTCGCTGACCGAAGCGGGCGCGGCCTACGTGGCGTCGTGCCGGCGGATACTCGAAGAGGTTGGAGAGGCCGAACGTGCCGCCACCGGCGAATATGCGGCGCCGCGAGGCTACCTGGTCATCACCGCGCCGGTGGTGTTCGGGCGGCTGCACGTCGCGCCGGTTCTGGCTGATTTCCTTGCGCACTACCCGCAAATCGACGCGCGTCTGTTCCTGACGGATCGCAACACGCACATGCTAGAAGAGCACATCGACGTGGCCGTGCGGGTAGGCTCGCTGCCGGATAGCGCGCTGGTGGCCATGAGCATCGGCGAGGTGCGCATCGTCACCTGCGCGAGTCCCGCGTATCTGGCAAGCCGGGGCACGCCAATGACGCCGGATGAGCTGGGCGCGCATGCGTGCGTGGCCTTCGACGGACTGACCTCGGCGCGTGCCTGGAATTTCCCCGCCGGCAAGAGCGAACGTGCGGTGCGCATCGAGCCGCGTCTCGTGACGAACACGGCGGAATCCGCCGTCGACACAGCCGCGTTCGGACTCGGTGTGACGCGCGTGCTGTCCTATCAGGCGGCCGCAGCCGTGCGCGAAGGAAGGCTGCAGCTCGTGCTGGAGAAGTTCGAACCGCCCCCGCTGCCGATCAGCCTGGTGCATACGGGACAACTGCCGGTGCCGCTCAAGTTGAGGGCGTTTCTGGACTTTGCGCGGCCACGGCTTCAGGGACGGTTGGCGGGGGTTTGAGAGTTGGCGAATACCTCAGGTTCTCGCTCTTCTCCCATTTGTGAATCCAGGTTAAAGCCGCTTTGAGTCCAGCACCGGTTTTCGCGCATCGGGACGCGTAGAGTTCACTACACCTACTACACCTGATGGACGGAGACATGAAAACCTATCGCATCGCAACCATCCCCGGCGACGGCATCGGCAAGGAAGTCGTGCCGGCCGGCGCGCAAGTACTGGAAACGCTGGCCCGGACCTCCAGGTCATTTGCGTTCGAATTCGAGGACTTCGACTGGGGTGGCGACTACTACCGCGAACACGGTGTCATGATGCCTGCCAACGGACTCGATGCCATCCGCAACAAGGACGCAATCCTGTTCGGTTCGGCTGGCGACCCCAGGATTCCCGATCACATCACGCTGTGGGGGCTGCGCCTCAAAATCTGCCAGGGCTTCGATCAGTACGCGAACGTCCGCCCGACCCGCATCCTGCCGGGCATCGATGCGCCGCTCAAGCGCTGCAAACCGGAAGATCTGAACTGGGTGATCGTTCGCGAGAACTCGGAAGGCGAATACTCCGGCGTGGGTGGCCGGGTCCATCAAGGGCATCCCATCGAAGCGGCGACCGACGTGTCGATCATGACGCGCGCCGGCGTCGAACGAATCATGCGCTTCGCGTTCCGTCTCGCTCAATCCCGTCCGCGCAAGTTGCTGACCGTGATTACGAAGAGCAACGCGCAGCGTCACGCCATGGTGATGTGGGATGAAATCGCCCTCGAAATCTCGAAGGAATTCCCGGACGTCACCTGGGACAAGGAACTGGTGGATGCATCGACGGCACGCATGATCAACCGTCCGGCGAGCCTCGATACGATCGTCGCCACCAACCTGCACGCCGACATCCTGAGTGATCTGGCTGCCGCGCTCGCGGGCAGCCTCGGCATTGCGCCAACCGGCAACATCGATCCAGAACGCCGCTTTCCTTCGATGTTCGAACCCATCCACGGTTCAGCGTTCGACATCATGGGTAAGGGTCTCGCCAATCCGGTCGGCACCTTCTGGTCCGTGGTCATGCTGCTCGAACACCTCGGCGAATTCGACGCGGCAAAACGCGTAATGCAGGCCGTCGAAGCCGTGACCGCGGACCCCTGGCTGCATACGCGTGATCTTGGCGGCACCGCAACGACCGCTCAGGTGACGGCAGCCGTTTGCGCGTTCATCGAAAACGCCGCTGTGGCCGCCGTGCCCGCCACCAGCGCAGCCTAAGCAAAGCCCCAGGCGGCTCAGCAGGAGCCCGCTCTCGCGGCCGCTATATGGCGGCCGTGGCCCCTGCTCATCCCGCACGCAGGAGGAGACAATGATGACCGAACTCGAAAGCCGGGTGACGCGCAAGCTGATGCTGCGCATCATCCCGTTCGTGATGCTGCTGTATTTCGTGAGTTTTCTCGACCGCGTCAACGTGGGATTCGCGGCGCTCTCGATGAACAAGGCGATCGGCCTGTCGCCAACCGCCTTTGGTCTTGGCGGCGGCCTGTTCTTTATCGGTTACTTTCTGTGCGAAGTACCTTCGAACCTGATACTGCACAAAATCGGCGCGCGGCGCTGGATTGCGCGGGTGATGGTCACGTGGGGGCTCGTTTCATTTGCGTCGGCCTTCGTGGTGGGGCCGAACAGCTTCTATGCGCTGCGTTTTCTGCTCGGGATCGCCGAGGCTGGCTTTTTCCCCGGCATCATTCTGTATCTGAGTTTGTGGTTTCCGGCGCGCCAACGTGCGGTCGCCGCGGCGTGGTTCATGGCGGCGGCGCCAATCTCGACAGCCATCGGTTCGCCCATTTCCGGGGCCATCATGAAACTGCCGCCCATTGCCGGGTTTGCCGACTGGCAGATGCTCTACATTCTTGAAGCGGTGCCCGCGATCGTTCTCGGCTTCTTTGTGCTCAAATATCTGACGGATACGCCAGCGAAGGCACAATGGCTGCAACCCGAAGAGCGCGCGTGGCTAATCGCGAAGATGAAGACGGAAGCCGACGCACGGCAGATGCATGCCGGTCACACTGCTGGTGCGTTGAGCGCCTTGCGCGATCCACGCGTGCTCGCGCTTGCTCTCATCTACTTCGGCACCTCCGCGGCGTTGTATACGCTCGGCTTGTGGGCGCCGCTCATCATTCGTCAGTACGGCTTCGGATCGTTCGAAACGGGTCTGCTGGCCGGCGTGCCGAGCGTTCTCGCGGTCATCGCGATGATCGTATGGGCGAGGCATTCCGACCGCACGGAAGAGCGCACATGGCACGTGGTGATTCCATGCGTGGTGGCATGCCTTGGCTTCGTGTTTGCCGGCAACGCGACCACCGCGCTGATGATCATTGTGGCACTCGTGATCGTGAACATCGGCATCAGCGCCGCCAAGGCACCGTTGTGGGCGATGCCGAGCATGTTCCTGTCCGGCGCCGGTGCGGCTGCGGGCATTGCGATGATCAATTCGGTCGGCAATCTTGGCGGATTCGTGGGTCCGTTCGCCATTGGATGGCTCAAGAACGAAACGGGTGGCTACGCAGCGGGCCTTTACGTGGTTGGCGCGACGCTGGCCGTTTCCGCCGTGGTGACGCTGCTGTTGGCCCGTCAAACGAAACAGGTACCGCTTCGGGCCGGCGAGCGGCATGGACATTGAGTGAGGGGTGGGCGCGTTGAAGCCCGTTCGATCTGGCGGAAGCGGTTTATCTGTTAGATAGAATACCTTCGCGCCGTAAAAACCTGTGTCATGATTCGCGTCGGCATAAATAAAATCACGTGACGGGGAAACTCAACGATGGATCGACACCCGGATGAAGACCCCATTCGGTTCGCGATGTTCGGTACCGTGGTCATGGCCCTCTTCGCAGTCGGCGGCTTGATTGATGGACTCGTGTATGGCGCGGCCGAACGGTGTCCCGTGCATAAAGGCGGCGGTTCCTGCCGTGTCGTGTGGGCGGACATGGACTACACATACGTGCAACACATGATCGACTTCTACTGGGCTTTGTTGACGGTCTGTTTGATCGGCTTTTACATCAGCTATCAACGGTTCAAGGCATTGGATCGCGGTCAGAGGCGATAGGTATTCGTTTAAGGTTGCGTGCCGCTGAGGTTTTCATACGACAGGATGAATGGGCCGATTCATTGCCCTGCGACTGAACCAACGAAAGCTCAGGCCGCATAGAAGCGCGATGAAGCATAACAACGCGCAGATCCTTATCGTCAACCGTCCGGCGGCAAACTCTGCATCCAGTTCCTGCTGAGTTGGCAAGCTCGCCAGGAAAGCATTCTTGCCGCCGGCGTCGATGCGAAACACGGTTCGACCGCAAATTTCGACGTGGACCGCGTCCCCGACATGGCTCTTCAATACAGCGATCAAACGCCTGGATCGCTGCCATGTCTCACCAGCAGATACCCTCGTTCGAGACGCGCTCTATAATCAGTCGGTGCCGTCAACTGCGCCCCACATAACGGCTGCCATCCATGATCGAACAAGCGTTGACGGACTAACGCGGCCGCACAACTGGAAACCGATATGCGAAACGGTCGAACCATCACATGCCGCTTGCTGATCGTCATCGCGTTCGCGTTCCCCGCGTGCGTGTTCATCAACGGCTGCAAATCAACGACGACAACGCCAGCGAATGCCACGGGGCCCATCGCCACCGACGATGCTGCGCTCGCCGCCAGGGTCAAGCAGGCACTCGTCGCGGACCCGACGTTGCGATCGTTGCCGCTCAGCGTGGCGACGTTTCGAGGCGTCGTCCAGTTGGCGGGGTACGCAGATTCGGCGGCACAGATTCAGCAAGCCATCGCCGTGACGCGCGGCGTGCCCGGCGTGCAGTCCGTGAGCAACGAGTTGCAGATCAGACCGCAAGGCACGCAGCAATGAGTACGGCGCAATAAGTACGCAATCTGCCACTCCCACCTGACCCCGTCACGCAGATACCGACACCGCGCAGACGGTCGAACCCTTACCCACACACGCTTCACGCGCCCTCCCGCGAATAAATCCAGAAAACCCCGGAATAAACCGCGCCAAACGGGGTTTGCCCCCAGGTAAGCTGCATGCAGGGCACCCCATTCCGTGGCGACCCAGGACAACCCGCGTCCTGACGACGAAGTCGCCGCCCGACTGTTACACATGAAGAGCGCGCGAGAAAAAATGCTAAGGGTTCTGAATATTCACGATGAACCGGCCCTCGGACAGGTCATCACCGCGAGTCTCACCTCCTCGGGATTCAGCGTCGACATGACCCATCTGGGACTAACCGGCGTGACGCGAGCCATCAATCACGACTACGACGTCGTGGTGCTCGGTCAGACGCTGCCCGATGTGTCGGGGCCCGCGGTCGTCTCCACCTTGCGCGGTGTGGGCATTCAGATTCCGGTGCTCATGGTCAGCAACACGTCCGACACCGCCCAGCGCATACAAGGTCTGCGCGCGGGCGCCGACGACTATCTCGCCACGCCTTTCTCGCCGGAAGAAATGCTGGCCCGCGTCGAAGTACTCCTGCGAAAACGGGCGCGTCATACGAGGGACAGCGCCTTGCTGAGGACGCAACATGTCGAACTCGACCTCATCAAGCGCAAGCTGGTTCACGCCGGGCGCAAGCAGTCGCTATTGCCAACGGAATGTCGCCTGCTCGAATTCATGATGCAACACGCTGGACGCGTGCTCACCCGCTGCGAGATGTTCGAATCGGTCTGGGGTCACCACTTCGATCCGGGGACCAATCTGATCGACGTCCACGTCGGCAAGTTACGCAGGAAGCTCGCCGCGCTTGGTCTGCCTCCGTTGATCATTACGGTCCGTGGCGCGGGGTATCGGTTCGAGGGGCCGACGAGCGGATCGCCACATCCAGCGTGAGACATGTTGTTAATTTACTTGGCATGCCTTACTTACTCTCCAGGTTGAGTGCCACCGTGATGAGTGACGAGAACGATGGTCTCCTCAATCGCCACGGCGTCATGCTCATCATCGCCCTGTGAATACACCGTGTCCCCCGTTCGTATGTCGATGCCGCCAAGTTTGAGATGCCCCTGGACAACGTAAATCTGTTCCCAGGCGCCGACATGCGAATGCCTCGGCGCACGCGCATTCGCCTCGAAGCGGGTCAGGTGTCCACCATCGCCTTGTTTGGTGCCCCAAAGAATCGCGTTTTGCACGCCAGGCACGCCGGCCTCGATCCACTCAGTTTCCGTTTGTCGCTTGATGAGCATTGCCCACTCCTGTCATTGAGTCTAAAGATCAGCGCACGGCTCGTTTTCAGGTTCGAGGCCATCCGCGATAAAGCTTGCGCCGTTGGCTAAACCGCGCGAGCCAGCGCCACGGCCTGGGCGCGCGCCGTTTGTCGGGCGGCTTCATCGACATCGGGACCAAGGAGTGTTTTTTCGATGACGACGGACTCGACGTCGGTTACGCCGACAAAGCGCAACCACGCTTCGATATAGGGCCGCTGGAAGTCAAACGAGTGGGCAGGTGTGCCCGAGTCCATTGAATAGTCGAGGCCTCGCGCGTAAATGACCACCGCTTTCTTGCCCTTCAGCAATCCCGCACTTCCTCGCTCGTCGAACGAGAACAGGATGTTCCGCTGCGAGACGACGTCGATGAAATGCTTGAGCCGGTAGGGAATGGAAAAATTCCAGAGCGGCACGGAGAACAGCAGCGTGTCCGCGTCGTGCAAGCGCTGCGCCAGGTGCCGGATATCCGCCCACGCCTGCTGCTGCGCCGGGCTGAGCGCGGCGCCGCTCAGGTCCGCGTATTTGGCGTCGAGCGCGTCGCCGTCGAACTCTGGCAGCTTGACGGCCCACAGGTCGAGGACGTCGATCCGGTGATCCGGGTGGGCCTCGCGATAAGCCTCCAGATACGCGCGCGCAACATCGAGCGACGCAGATCGCTGCTTACGGGGAGAGGCTTCGATATGCAACAGGGTGGGCATGAAATGACTCCTGGGTGTGATCCGAGTGGTCATTTCAACATATTTGCGATCGAAATATAAACAACATATCATCGCTCAATTAAGCATGCTTCGCACTGAATTGAACGAGGAACGTTCGATGTTCGACACCGTTTTGTTGCGCTCTTTCGTGGCGGTCGTCGCGGAAGGGGGATTCACGGCCGCCGCGGCCCGCCTCAACCTGACGCAGTCCGCAGTGAGCGCGCATGTACGGCGTCTGGAGAAGCAGATGGGCCGCGAACTGCTCGCGCGCACCACGCGCTCGGTGACGCTCACCGCGGACGGTGAGTTGCTGTTGGGCTACGCGCGCGCCATTCTCAAACTCAATCATGATGCACGGGCGGTGCTTGCGCGTGCGCCGAGCGAGGGCGCGATCCGTATCGGGCTCTCACAGGACCTCGCCGACGTCAGGCTCATGAACGTCATACAAAACTTCAGCGAGCGCTATCCTCGTATCGAGTTTAGTGCCCGCGTGGGTATCACGGCCGAATTGCTGCACGCGCAGGATCAGCGCGAACTCGATGTGGTGGTTTGTGGACGCTGCTACGATGCCAGCGCCGGGCGTTTCCTTTGGCGAGAGCCGCTCGTATGGGTCGGCCCTGAATGGGCATCGCTCACGCCCGGCATGCCGGTTCCGCTGGCGGTGTTGCCGGAGCCGTGCCCATATCGTGAAGCTGCACTGGCCGAGCTTGCCCGCGCCGGCCGCGATTACCGCATCGTGTTGGTCGGATCCAATGCGACCAGCCTTTGCGCTGCTGCGCAGGCGGGCTTTGCAGTGACACCGATCGCGCAATCGCATGTCGTGCCGGGCTTGCGTGTGGTCTCGCCGGATGCCGGCCTGCCTGCACTGCCCGACGTCGAATTCACGATTTCGGCTGCGGCCGGCCCGTCAGCGCATGTTGTCGACGAACTGGGCAATGCGATCGCACGGACGTTTGGCCAGAAATCGTAGCGAGGGGCAGACGTTGTCGTGCTCAGCTAACTTCGTGACCTGAATCATCGCATCTATGTCATTGCGAATGGTAAAGCAGCGAGGCAACATCCTCACCTTGGGAACGTGCGATCCAGTCGCACAGTGCAAAGTCTGCCCATACTTCATTCTCTTCGGCCGCGTACGGCCATGCATCCGGTACGCACCTTGATGCATACACGGCTTTTATAAGCATGCCGAAATACCTGCTCGTCTGGCAAACGTGGCCAATCTCCCCTTAAGGAGGAACAGCTTCATGGCAAAGATCTCGATGTTAGGCCTGGGCGCGATGGGATCGCGCATGGCCGCCAATCTCATCAAAGCGGGCCACCAGGTAACGGTGTGGAACCGCAGCCCTCAGGCAGTTCAAGCACTGGTCGACGCAGGTGCGCGTTCCGCCCCGACGCCCAAAGAAGCCGCTGCCGATGCCGACTTCGTCATAGCGATGGTGCGTGACAACGACGCCTCGCGACACGTCTGGCTCGACCCGGATACGGGCGCGCTGGCAGGCATGTCCGCAGATACCATAGCGGTCGACAGCTCCACACTGACCGCCGAATGGATTCGCGAGCTGGGACAGCATATGGCGAAGCGCTCCATTTCGTTGCTCGAAGCGCCGGTGGCGGGTAGTACGCCGCAGGCCGAAGCCGCGCAGCTCACCTATCTTGTCGGAGGTGACGCCGATACTTTCGGGCGCACGGAGGCGGTGTTGAAGACGATGGGTTCAGCGATCCATCACGTGGGTCCGCTCGGGTCCGGTGCATTGGCCAAGCTCGCCACGAATACGCTGCTTGGCACTCAGGTCACTGTGCTCGCGGAATTGATCGGCATGCTAAAGCGTTCGAATGCCGACGTCGCGCGCGTACTTGAAGTGGTTGCCACGACACCCGTATGGAGCGCAGCGGCCGGGCGTCTCACCGCGCTGATGCTAAGCGAAAATTTCGCACCGCAATTCCCTGTCGAATTGATCGAAAAGGATTTCGGCTATACCGTGCAGACGGCTTCATCTGAATCTTCCGCGCCGACCATAGCGGCCGCACGAAGCGTATTCCGCACGGCAATGGAGCGTGGATATAGTCAGGAGAACATGACAGCCGTGGTCAAACTCTTCACCTGATCTTCACCAGATCGCGACTTCACACCGCTGTCGTCACTCCCCCCGAGGCGCGCTGCATGGCCTGGGGCGGTTGTCCGAAGGCGCGAAGGAACGCCTGGCGCATCCGTTCGCGGTCACCAAAGCCAGTTTCGCGCGCGATGACCTCGATGGGATGCAGCGTCGTTTCCATCATCAATCTCGCGGCCTCGACCCGCAGATGCTCGATCGCCTTCGCGGGCGATTCGCCGGTCTCCTCACGAAACACCCGGCTAAATTGACGTGGGCTTAGTCTCGCGACCTCGGCCAGCGATTCGACCGAAAGATCGCTGGCAAGATTTTCTGCGGCATAGGTCAGGGCCATCTGCACGCGGTCCGATTTTGCGTTCAGCTCCAGCAACGTGGAAAACTGCGACTGACCACCGCCACGCCGCTGATGCAGGACCAGCTTGCGCGCAACCGCACGGGCCGTCTCCAGGCCAAAATCCTTTTCGACGATCGCGAGCGCGAGATCGACTCCCGCGGTCATACCGGCCGAAGTCCAGATCTGGCCGTCCACGACAAAGATCCGGTCTTCGTCGAGGCGCGCGTTCGGGTACTGCTTCTTGAAGTCTGCGGCATGGAACCAGTGCGTCGTTGCGCGCTTTCCTTCGAGCAGCCCCGCCGCAGCGAGGACAAACGCGCCGGTGCAAATGGATGCAACGCGTCTGCTATGGTTCGGCGCGTCGCGCACGAACTCCAGCAAGCTGGCTGCAGGCAGACGGCACTCATTGTCTCCGGCCACGATGAGCGTGTCGTAAGTCGAGTCCCGCAGCGGATCCGTGTTGACGGAAAAACCTTGCGACGTCATCACAGGGCCGCCCTCTTCGGAAACCAGAGAGAATGAATAAACCTTCTCGCCGCGCATGATATTCGCGTACTCAAAGACGCTTGCCACTGCAAGCCCGAGAGATTGAAAGTTGGGATAGACCAGAAGCCCGACCGTGTGCATGACCGCTCCGGATAATGTTGTCACGATAAGCTGAATATATCGCAAAGCGGACGCAGCAGCACAAGTCCAGACTCCGCCTTCACACCCCCGCCCATCCGGTAACGAAAAGCGGCTCTTCAGTGGGCTTCGCGCACCTTTGTGCCGCGCACCGCATGGCATAAATCATTGCATCTTCGTCATTGAGGATGAAGGACGCCATTGGCAGAATTCCGTCAACCCCGACACCCCGTCGGGCACTCTTTCCGACGAGAACTGACCATGACAACCTCTACTCCTTCCACGAAGGGAACCGCGCTGATCACTGGCGCATCCACCGGCATCGGCGCCATCTACGCCGACCGCCTGGCCAAGCGTGGCTACGACCTCATCCTCGTGGCCCGCAACGCTGATCGCCTCAACGCGCTGGCTACCCGCCTGAGCACGGAATCGGGCCGTTCGGTACGCACCATCGCCGCCGACCTCAACGACCGTGCCGCACTTTCCAAGGTCGAAAGCGTACTGCGCGACGACGCGAGCATCACCATGCTGGTGAACAACGCGGGCGTTGGCTCGGTGGCCTCGGTGCTTGCCGACAACGTCGACGAAATGGACGCGATGATTGGCCTGAACATTACCGCGCTCACCCGCCTGACCTACGCGGTCGCGCCGGTGTTCGCGAGCAAGGGCGCGGGCACCATCATCAACATCAGCTCGGTAGTCGGCATCGCCGTTGAACTGCTGAACGGCGTCTACAGCGCCTCGAAATCGTATGTCCTGAGCTTCGGTCACACGCTCCAGCGCGACCTCGCCGACAAGGGCGTGCGCATTCAGACGGTGTTGCCGGCGGCAACGGCCACCGAGTTCTGGGACGTCGCGGGCTACGCCAAGCAGAAAGAAGCGGCCAGCACGATGACGGCCGCTGATCTGGTCGACGCGGCACTGGCCGGCCTGGATCAAGGCGAACTGGTCACGATTCCGACGCTGCACGACGACAACCACTGGACGAGCTGGGAAGCCACGCGCCGTACCCTCGCGCCGAAGTTCGCCAATGCCAAGGCCGCCCCGCGCTACGCCCTGACGGCGAGCAAGGCCTGATTCCTAACCTATTCCTGAAGAGAACCATCATGAGCATTTTCACGAAAATCGCCGCCACTGCTCTCGCGCTGGCCGCCACGTTCGCAGTTCCGCTTTCCGCGTCGGCTGCACCGTCGCGTGGCAAGGTGCTGGTCGTCATGTCGAGCGCTCATCAACTCGATCTGAAGGACGGCAAGACCTACTCGACAGGCTACTATCTGAACGAGTTTGTCGTTCCCTACCGCAAGCTGATCGAAGCAGGTTACGAGCCCGTCATCGCCAACCCGAAGGGCGACATGCCGGTCATGGATGCCAATTCGAACAACAAGATGTTCTTCGGTGGCGATGACGCTGCGCGTGCCGATGCGCTGAAGTACGCACAAGGCATCGAGCAACTGAAGCATCCGAAGACCCTGGCATCGGTCGTCGCCGGTGGCACCAGCGGCTATGTGGGCCTGTTCATTCCGGGCGGCCATGCACCGATGGTCGATCTGCTGAAAGACCCCAACCTCGGCAAGATCCTCGTCAGCTTCCATGAAACCGGTCGCCCCACCGGCATCATCTGCCACGGCCCGATCGTGCTGCTGTCGACGCTGTCGAATCCGGACGCCTTCATCTCGTCGATGATCGCCAACGACGGCAAGGCCAACTCACTGGCAGCTGGCTGGCCGTATGCGGGTTATCACCTGACGGTCTTCTCCACGGGTGAAGAAGAGCAACTCGAAGGTCCTGCAGGTCTGGGCGGCTACGTGCAGTTCTATCCGGTGAACGCACTGGCTGAAGCCGGCGCCCATGTCGAAAGCGTGGCGAACTGGCACAGCAACGTCGTGGTCGACCGCGAACTGATTACGGGTCAACAGCCGATGTCGGCTCCGGAGTTTGGCGACGTGCTGGTCAAGCAACTGAACGCGCATAGCCACTGATCTGTTCCTGCTGTTTGTATATGACTCGATCGGCCAGGGGTTTCGCCCCTGGCCGATTTTCTTTGCGCAGCAGCAAGTGATTTCTTTGAGGCAGTTCAGCCAGGATTCGCTCAATCAGTGCTCAGGGGTGCGTTCGCCGAAACACGTTGGATGGCTTGCGGCGGTTGACCGAACGCGCGTATGAATGCCTGCCTCATGCGCTCGCGATCGCCAAAGCCGGTCTCGCGCGCAATCACTTCGATGGGACGGCGGCTCGTTTCCATCATCAGCCGCGCTGCTTCCACACGCAGACGCTCGACTGCCTTGCCGGGCGATTGACCGGTCTCTCGGGAAAATACCCGGCTGAACTGGCGCGGGCTGAGCTGGGCCACCTCGGCCAGAACCCCAACCGAAAGATCGTCGCGCAGATGCGCCTTCGCGTAAGCGAGGACCTTCTCCACCAGTGCGGAATTCACGCCCGGCTCCAGAAGCGCGGAAAACTGCGCCTGGCCGCCACTGCGACGTTGATGCCGCACGAGCTGACGAGCAACCTTGCGCGCGGTCTGCGCCCCCAGGTCTTCCTCGACCATCGCCAGGGCGAGATCGACCCCGGCGGTCATACCTGCAGACGTCCAGATCTGACCGTCCACCGCCACGAGGCAATCTTCATCCAGCAAGACATTGGGGTAGCGTCTCTTGAAGCTGACAGCGGAGGACCAGTGGGTCGTCGCGTGCTTGCCGTCGAGGAGTTTCGCTTCTGCCAGAACAAACGCACCGGTGCCCACGGAGGCTATCCGCCGGCAGTGCGCCGGCGCACGGCGAATGTAAGTCAGCAGGCTCTCCGGCGGTAATTGATATTGGTTGTCGCCGGCGACGATCAGCGTGTCGCAAGGCTCGTCTTGAAGGCGCCCGGTGTTGACCGAAATGCCTTCGGAGGACATGACGGCACCACCCGATTCGGAGACGACATGAAAATCGTACGACTGCTCGCCGTGCGCCAGGTTGGCGTACTCGAACACAGTCCCGACAGCAAGCGCCAGCGCCTGGAAATCCGCATACACGACGAGCTTGATAGTGTGCGTCATAGTCAATGAACCGAAGAGACAGCACGCGTCGCCGCAAGCAGACGATCAATCGTCCGCTATCCTTCAATCACAGGCGGGATCGAGAAACGAAAGGGCGAAAGCGGCGAGCCTCACATTCAGAGGTGGAAAGACCCTTTGATGTGCTGAGCAAGCGTGCTTTCAGAAGATTCTGGCCAGGTCGGCGAACGAGGCCAATGACATAGATGCAAGGAAATCGGCCATTGGAGGCAGCGACGAATACCAATGATGGTTCGCAACAACCGCCTAAACGCTGTTACGGATGGGCAGCGCTCGAGCGAGGATCATCGCGTGAGAATTCATTGGCGCGGGCACTCTGCGTGTGGGCCGGAACACACAATCGCCGCGCACAATCGCGTCGCCGGAAAGCGCGCAAATGCCGCTGCGCCGCGTGATGGAGCGTTGCCACCGTTGCTCCGCGTAGTGGCCGCCGGTGGGATCGATCCACTCGATCATGGCGATACGATCCGAGCATTCCAGTACGTTGATGGTCACGCAGCGTGAGAAGAAGGACGTAATCTGCGCGTGCAGAGGGCGGCGATAGGGATTGGCGAGCAACGCATGGCGCGCTGACTTTGGGGCAGCGTGGCGCGAAGACCCGGTGCCACGGGAAGCGTCTCCAAGTGCATCCAGAACGTGCACCCAGAGACTGGATTTGTCGTCGCCAAATTGCACGATTCCATGCTCCCTAAAGAGAAAAACAAACGCCGAAGTTTGTTGCCGCCCGCGCACCACGCGGGCGCCATTTACAGGTATCGCTCTCGCAAGTGAGATCCTGCCATCGCTCACGAGAGCGGCCCGATCTACCTGATTGACCCGCTCTACGACGCGGCAACCAGCACGAGCTTCTGGTTCACGAACTCCTTGATGCCGAGTTGGGACAACTCGCGGCCGTAGCCTGAGCGCTTGACGCCGCCAAACGGCAGCTCGGGCGCCGTCGACGCGAATGTATTGATCCAGATGGCGCCCGTCTCAATGCGCGAGGCGAGCGCGCGCGCACGCTCGATGTCTTTCGAAAACACTGCACCAGCAAGACCGAAGCGCGAGTCGTTGGCCAGCTCGACAATCTCGTCGTCATTGCTGACCACGTAGATCTGCGCGACCGGCCCGAAAAACTCCTCGAAATAAGCGGGATTGTCGCGTGTCACGTTGGTCAGGATAGTGGGCTCGAAGAAATTGCCCGGACGGTCAATCGGCTTGCCGCCGAGGTGCAGCGTGGCGCCGGCGTCGACCGCGCGCTGCACCTGGCTCGCAAGGCCCGCGCTGGCATCAGCCGAGGAAAGCGGCCCCAGTTTGGTGTCCTCTTCCATTGGATCGCCAATCTTTGCCGCCGCCATCGCCGTGGTAAAGCGCTCGAGAAATTCCTCGGCGATCTTCTCGTGAAGCACGAAGCGCTTGGCGCAGATGCACTCCTGCCCAGTGATGTGCAGCCGCGAGAACACGCCGGCTTCGATGGCCTTGTCCAGATCGGCGTCTTCGAGAACGACGAAGACATCGTTGCCGCCCATCTCAAGGGTCGATTTTTTCAGGTGTTTGGCAGCCTGAGTGGCAATGGCGGCGCCCGCGCCTTCGGAGCCGGTCATGGCCGCGCCTACGATGCGGTCGTCCGCGATGATGCCGGCGACCTGGTTCGAGGTGATGAACAGATTGGCCCAGGCGCCCTTCGGCGCGCCCGCCTCGTTCACCAGTTCTTCGAACACGGTGGCGCAGTGCGGGACGATGCTGGCGTGCTTCGAGACCACCGGATTGCCCGCTGCGAAGTTCGGAGCGAAGACCCGCATCAACTGGTAGTAGGGGAAATTCCACGGCTCGACCACCATCATCACGCCGAGCGGATGATGCTGGATCCACGCTTCGCCGAGCGCCGATTCGATCTTGATCGGCGCCAGGAAGCCCTCGGCTTCGCGGGCGTAGTAACGCGCGATCTCGGCGATGATCCACACCTCGTCGCGGGCGTCGGAAATCAGCTTGCCCATCTCCTCGACGCAGATGCGGGCCAGTTCCGCGGCACGGGCGTCGATGAGGTCGGCGAGGCGTTCGAGCACCTGCAGGCGCGGCTGGATAGGACCCTGTGCCCAACTCGACTTGTACAGGGCGTGGGCTGCGCTCAGCGCCGCCTCGATATCGGCCTCGGTGTGATTGGGATAGGTCTTGATCAGTTTGTTGGTGGTCGGATTGATCGTTTGATAGGCCATGACGGCTTCCTTCAAGAAGAAGTGCAGACAACATCCGGCGTTTGTCAGCGGTAGACAGGCGCTGGCGTGTTGGTCGTCGTGATCTGCAGACAGGGTCGCGCGTCGCTAGCAGTGTTTCTTTCTGCGGCCTGCGGCCGCGCGCTAGACACCACTCTCGAACCGTTGACCCAAACTTTTGCAGCGCGACCGCAAGCGGGTCGCACGAGACGAAAACCGGGTGGCAGACCTCACCTGATCCGTCCGCCCGTTAAAGGTAGCCCTTGCTGGCGGCGTCTCATATGTCAAATAAACTGCGATTAAAGCCACGCTTCACGACGCTCGTCGCATCGCTGCAAAAGGGCGTCGCCTGTCCGAAAACATCGTGGATATGACATTGCAGCCAGTTCCGCTCCCCACCTATCATTTCTCCTACCCGATTCACTGACCGGTTCACTCCCACCCTATCCCGGCAAAACGATCGAACACGTACCACGGCTGAACGGATTTCGGTAACGAAGAAGGCGAACTTTCAGTGAGCAGGCAATGACGAGTCAAGGCGAAGTTCCCCCCAAAGAAAGCGCCGCGTCATCGCCGCGCCCCCAAGGTCGTTTCATACGATTCGCGGTCTACTTCGCGATCCTGGTCGTCGTTGGAGTGGTTGGCTTTGCCGCGTTCGCATGGCGTCCCTCGATTGCAGAGGGACCGACGCCCACTGCAGCGAGCTTTTCTCCTGTGCTGATCGAACAGGGCGCGCGCCTCGCCGCATCGGGCTTCTGCGCAAGCTGCCATAGCGTGGCGGGCGGCAAGCCATTCGCCGGCGGCTATGCGATGAAGTCCGGCTTCGGGACCATCTACTCGACCAACATTTCGCCCGATCGCGAGACTGGCATCGGAGCATGGACAGAAGAGGCTTTCCGCCGCGCCATGCACGAGGGCGTGGCGCGCGATGGATCGCATCTGTTCCCCGCGTTCCCGTACGATCACTTCACCAAGCTCTCGGATTCGGACATTCACGCGCTGTACGCTTACATGATGACCAGGACGCCGGTAAGCCAGCGCGACCATCCGAATGAAATGATCTTTCCCTTCGGCATACGTTCGCTTCAGGCCGGCTGGAAGCTGCTCTTTTTCCGTGCGGGACGTTTTGTTCCGGACACCCAGGAATCGCCACTGTGGAATCGCGGCGCGTACGTGGCAGAGGGCTTGAGCCACTGTTCAGCGTGTCATACCCCGCGCGGACCGCTGGGTGAAGAGCTAAAGAACCGGCTCTACCAGGGCGCTGTCGTCGATGGATGGTTTGCGCCCGCACTGACCGCGGCGAATCCTTCGCCCATGCCGTGGACGACCGACGAACTGCAACGCTATCTGACCACTGGCATCAGCAAATATCACGGTACGGCTGCGGGACCCATGGCAACCGTGTCTCGTGAACTGGCCGACGTGCCACCCGAAGATCAACGCGCATTGGTCGCCTATATCGAGTCCCTGTCCTCGGGCGACTCCAGAACCGCCGAGGTCAATCCAGTCGTCGCGACCGCGTTGAAGTCCGACGCTCAGGACCACACGCGGATACGTGAAGCAGGTGGTCGCCTGTTCGTTTCGGCCTGTGCGTCATGTCACTACAACCGTGCCCCGGACGTGAATCCCGAACGGCCTGATCTGGGCCTCAACACCGCCATATTTCTCGATGATCCAAGGAATCTGATCCACGTCATTCTCGATGGGATCAGTGCGAAAGATGGAGCGCCGGGGATCGTCATGCCAGGCTTTGCACGCGGCATGACCAACGAGGATGTGGCGCTGGTTGCTTCGTATTTGCGCGCCACGCGTACCGACAAGGCACCGTGGCCCGATCTGGCAAAACAGGTTGCGCAGATACGCGCCGAGGAACAGGGAGCCAAACCATGACCGAATTCCGCATCAACGGTAAACAGGTGACGGTCGAAGAAGATCAACACACACCGCTTCTATGGATCGTCCGCGATACGGTGGGTCTCAAAGGCACGAAGTTCGGCTGCGGAATCGGCATGTGCGGTGCATGCACCGTCCACGTCGGCGGACGCCCTACCCGTTCCTGCATTACGCCGCTCAGTGCCGTCGATGGCGCGGATATCACGACCATCGAAGGACTGGACCCGAAGGGGCAACATCCGGTGCAACGGGCATGGCTGGATTTACAGGTTCCACAGTGCGGTTATTGCCAGTCAGGGCAGATCATGCAGGTCGCGGCCATGCTCAAGGATTTCCCGCAACCCACCGACGCGGACATCGACGCGGTGATGACCGGCAACCTCTGCCGTTGCATGACGTATTCACGCATCCGTGACGCGATCAAACGCGCCGCCCGTGACATGTCGGAGAACAAGGGATGAGCCGGGTCCGTGTCGAGAGCGACGACGCTACGATCGATCTGTCGCGACGATCCTTTTTGATCGCCGCGGCTGCGACGGGCGCCCTGTTCGGATTTCCGCAGATCGCCCAGGCGGCCGCCGTGCTCGGAGCCGCGCCGTCGGACGCTGCCGGGTCTGCCGGGCCCATGTTCGAGCCGACGGTCTGGTTTTCGATCGACCATCAGGGCATCGTCACGGTGAACGTGCCAAAGGCGGAGATGGGCCAGCACATTGGCACAGCCGTCGCGAGAATACTGGCCGATGAACTGGAAGCCGACTGGAACTCGGTCCGGGTGGTCGGCGTGGACACCGATCCCAAGTGGGGCTTCATGGTGACGGGTGCGAGTACCTCGGTCTGGGCGCTCTATCCGACCTTCAGCCGCGCGGGTGCGGCAGGCCGCATCACGCTCATCGAGGAAGGCGCAAAGCTGCTGGGCGTATCGCCATCCGCGTGCACTGCGCGAGCCAGCAGGGTTCAGGCGGGCAGTCGGTCCATTGGGTATGGCGAGATTGTTCAGCGCGGCAATGTTGCGCGCCGCTTTTCCGACGAGCAATTGAAGGCGCTCCCCATCAAATCAGCGGGAACACGCAGACTGATCGGCAATCCGACCACAGCGCTCGATGTTCCGCTGAAGATCAACGGCACGGCTGTGTATGGCATCGACGTCGACGTGGCCGATATGCTGTACGCGCGTCCGAAGATGCCGCCCACCCGATACGGCTCCAAGGTGATTTCCGTCGACGACACGGCGGCCCGGCAAATCAAGGGGTATAAGCAAAGCCTGGTGCTCGACGATCCGTCCGGCACCGTACCCGGCTGGGTCATGGTGATCGCGCAGAGCTATTACGCCGCCGTGCGGGCCACCGAACTCGTGAAGGTGCAATGGCAAAGCGGCGAGACATCGACGGTCTCCGAAAAGGACCTGTTCGATCACGCTACGGCTCTGATTGCCGATAGCAGTCAGGGTGCGCTGCTCGACACGGGCGGCGGCGATGTCGACCACGGGCTCGCGGGCGCCAAAGGCACGCTCGAGCAAACCTACACAACGGCCGGTGTGCTGCACTTTCAACTCGAACCCGTCAATGCGGTTGCGTTCGAGAAGAACGGTATCTTCGAAATTCACACGGGCAATCAGGCGCAGGACTTCATCCTTCCGGTCCTCGCGAAGGCGCTGCAGGTTCCACGCGAACGCATCGTCATGCGCACGTACCTGATTGGTGGTGGATTCGGCCGCCGTCTCAACGGCGACTACGCGGTGCCCGCAGCGTTGACCGCGCAGATGTTGAAGCAGCCCGTGAAGATGGTGTTGACCCGCGAAGACGACACCCGGCTCGACTCCTTGCGTTCACCCACGTTGCAGCGCTTGAAGATGGGCTGGGACGCGAGCGGGAAAATCGCCGCGATGGAACACGTCGCGGTGGCCGGGTGGCCGAGTTTGACGGTGTTCCCCGGAAACATGAAGAAAGGCACGAACGGTGCCTCGTATGATCCATTCTCGATCTCCGGCGCGGATCACTGGTACGACGTCGGGCCACTGAGAGTGCGCGCCGTGAACAACGATCTGGCGCAGAAAAGCTTCCGGCCTGGCTGGCTGCGCGCGGTATCACCTGGGTGGACGAACTGGGCGCTGGAATCGTTCATGGACGAGGTCGCGCATAAGCAGGGCGTGGATCCCGTGGCGCTCCGCCTGGCGCATCTCAATGCTGCCGGACGGAATGCCGGCGCGGCGCCCAATGCCGTGGGCGGCGCTTTACGACAGGCGAATGTCGTGCGCCGGGTGGCTGCACGAGCAGGCTGGGGGCGTGCCCTTCCCCCGGACACTGGCCTTGGTCTCGGCAGTTCTTTCGGCCAGGAGCGCAGCATGCCGACCTGGTGTGCATGCGTTGCACAGGTCAAGGTCGATCGGGCCACCGGCATCGTTTCCGTGCAGAAACTGTGGGTGGAAATCGACGCAGGCGTGATCATCGACCCCGATGGTGCTCTCGCCCAGGCGCAGGGCGGCACGCTTTGGGGCTTGAGCATGGCCCTCTACGAGGGCACGGAGTTCGAGAACGGCAACGTGAAGGACCTCAACCTCACCAGCTATACGCCGCTGCGTATGGGTGACGTCCCCGACATGGATATCGCTTTCGTGGACAGCAACGAGGTTCCCGTTGGTTTGGGAGAACCGCCCACCACGGTCGTTGCCCCCGCCATAGGCAATGCGATTTTCGCGGCAGTCGGTGTACGTATGCGCCATTTGCCGATTCGGGCCGAAGCGGTCAAGGCCATGCTCGACCAACAGCAAGCCAAGGGTGTGTGACTGAGATTCGCCCGATCTCATCCAAGCAAACGATCTCGTTGAGAGGCTTTGACAGAAGTGCAAGAACCCGTACGCGATGTTTATCGCAGTTTCGAAATTCTCCTCGTCTTGAGGCACATTGACGATGGAAGAATCGAAACGACGCTCTTCATCAATCCCACGGTCGCCACGCCGCCCGCACTTGCGCTCGCGGCGAAAAATCTCGGCGGTTCGGTGCTGCACGCGCTCGACGCTGCGACGCCCATCACCGACCAGATCGAAGCGGCTCACCGCGTCGTCGACAGTCTCATCGGTCGTCAAGGGGAGGCGACTTCCTCAATCACGTAGATGCCATGTTTCAAGCCATCGACGCGTTGAATGCCCGTTTGCACAAATCGGCGTACGAAGCTCAAGGCATCGCCGCCGACGCTTCGCCGAAAGCATGCGTCTCCAGCAGCGCCATGCGCCGGAACGCGTGCGGCGGCTGCCCGAACGCACGCATGAAAGCCCGGCGCATATGGTCGCGATCGCTGAAACCGCTTTGGCGCGCCACCACCTCGACCGGGTGACGGCTCTGTTCCATCAGATTGCGTGCGCCCTCCACCCGCAAGGTCTCGACCGCCTTGGCCGGCGACTGCCCCGTCTCCGCCTGGAAGGCCCGGCTGAACTGACGTGGGCTCAGATGCGCGACCTCGGCCAGTTCCGGCACGGTCAACGGTCTGTGCAGATTGTCCCGCGCATAGGTGAGCGCGGCCTGAATGCGATCGGTTTTCGGTGCAAGCTCGAGGAGGATGGATCGCTGCGACTGGCCGCCCGTGCGGCGATGATAGATAACCAGTTCGCGCGCCACGGCCTTCGCGACGTCTGCGCCGAGGTCGTGCTCGATCATCGTCAGGCTGAGGTCGAATCCGGCAGCTCCGCCGGCCGTCGTCCAGATCGGACCGTCGTTCGTGAAGATGCGGTCGTGAACCATCTTCACCGCCGGGTGCTGCGCCTGCAGCAGCGACGCGTGCATCCAGTGAGTGGTCGCGTTGCGACCGTCCAGCAGCCCTGCTTCGGCCAACGCGAAGGCACCAGTGGAGATCGCAGCAATGCGGCGATGGCGCCGCAGCGCGTCCCTCAGGTAGTCGATCAGCCCACGCGTCGATGCCATCGGGGTGGCCGCGCCGCCCACGAAGAGCGTGTGAAACGGTGTCTCCGTGAACGGACTGCTCTCCATCATCATGCCGCAGGAGGTTCTGATTTTTCCGCCGGTCTCTGAAACGAAATGGAGTGCGTAAGATGACGCTCCTGCCACCGAATTGGCGACTTCGAACGCCATGACGATCGTCATCGCCATCATCGAAAACTCTGGGTACATCACAAACGCAACGTCACGCACAGCCGTGCTCCCTTTAAAGGTCTACAGCGATAGCAGGTTCTGGATCGACGTTTTTCTTTGCCTGGCAATGAATCAGGACATCGTTGCGCAGGGGACCCGGGCGCCGGAACGTTTCATGTAGCAGTCCTGCCCGGATCAATCAGCGGTCATGCGTCAGGTTCGGAGAACTCTGGTGGGGTAACCAGGCTCAAACCGGACCAGTCACGATTTCGCGGGTGTGTCGTGTTCACGCGTGAGCTGTTGGCGTAATTTAGCTCGACACCTTGCAGGAAAATATAATCTCCAGGCCGCAAGGGCCTATGAGCGAGGCTCAGTAATGAAACGAGGCCAACTGGATGACCTTTGGGCATTCGCGACCATCGCCCGAACGCGCAGCTTTACGCGTGCTGCGGCTGAACTCAACGTCTCTCCTTCTGCCCTGAGCCACACCATGCGAGGGCTCGAGTTGCGCCTGGGCGTGCGCCTGCTGGCACGCACGACGCGAAGCGTCGCCCCCACGCCTGCGGGTGAACGGTTGCTGCGCTCGGTCGAATCCGCGGTGGAAGAAGTCGAGGCCGGCATTGGCGCGATGAGCGAATGGCGCGGCGCCCCCTCCGGCACCATCCGGATCACGACGGCCCAGTTCGGCGCCCGCTACTTGCTGGCGCCTGTGTTGCCGCAGTTTCTTCTCGATCATCCAAAGATCACGGTGGAGATCTGCGTGGAAAGCCGGCTGGCGGATCTGGTTCGCGACGGCTTCGATGCAGGAATCCGCTGGGGCGAGAAGGTCGACCAGGACATGGTGGCCGTGCGCATCGGCCCCAGCACGCGCCTCATCGTGGTTGCGGCGCCGGCCTATCTGGAGCGGCACCCGCGCCCGCAATCGCCCGCAGATCTGGAACATCACAACTGCGTCAACTACCGCAATGTCAGCGCAGGCGGAACGTTCCCGTGGACGCTTCAGCGTGACGGTAAAGAATTTCGCACCCGGACACAGGGTCAACTCATCATCGCGGATGCCCCGGATCTCGCCATCACCTTGATCCTGTCGGGCGCAGGATTAGGGATGGTGCTCGAAGAAGAGGCCATGCCGCACATCGCGGCGGGTCGACTCGTGCACGTCCTCGATGAGTGGAGCGTGCCGTTCAATGGACTGCATCTCTACTATCCCAGCCGGCACGTCTCGCCTGCCTTGCGCGCGCTCATCGAGGTGCTGAGGTGGAAGCCGTCAGTGCCGCCAGGAACCTGAGCGGCGCTGACATGGTCTTGCGATATATTGAACGTCAATCGACGCGAGGCATGTATTAAGCGGAGGAATGCGCGGCGGCCACCAGGACGCATGACGGAGGTTCGGCAATGAAACGCGGTGAACTCGATGATCTGGTGGCTTTCGCAACCATCGCCCGGGCGCGCAGCTTCACGCGCGCGGCAGCAGACCTTGGCCTGTCCCCTTCCGCGCTGAGCCATGCCATCAGAGGGCTGGAAGTGCGCCTCGGCGTGCAGTTACTGGCGCGCACGACGCGCAGCGTCGCGCCAACGCCGGCCGGCGAACGGTTGCTGCGCTCGCTCGAGCCCGCGTTGAGAGAAGTCAAAACTGGCATCGAGGCCTTGAGCGACTGGCGCGGCGACCCGTCCGGCTCCTTACGCATCACCACCTTCCAGTTCGCCGCCTACACCGTGTTAGGGCCGGTCTTACCCAAATTTCTACGCGACAATCCGCGGGTTTCGGTCGAGGTCGACATTGACACGCGCTTGACCGATCTCGTCCGCGACGGCTTCGACGCCGGGATTCGATGGGGAAACTCGGTCGCTCAGGACATGATCGCAGTCCGCGTAAGCCCGGACGCACGCATGATCGTGGTCGCGGCGCCGGGCTATTTCGAGCGCTATCCGCGCCCGCAAACCCCGGCCGACCTCGAAGACCACAACTGCATCAACTACCGCTTCAAATCCACCGGGGGATATCTGCCGTGGAAATTCGAGCGTGACGGGAAAGAAGTTCGGCCCCGTACGGCCGGGCAACTCGTGCTCGACGATGGCGAACTCGCGATGGACATGATCCTCGGCGGCGCAGGCCTCGGTTATCTGCTCGAGCCTCAAGCGCTTCCGTATCTACGAGACGGGCAACTCGTCCAGGTACTCGACGATTTTTCCACGCCTCATACCGGGTTGCACCTCTACTATCCGAGCCGCCAGATTACCCCGGCGTTGCGCGCGCTCATTAGCGTGCTCAGGCTGGATCTGCGCGACCCGCCGCTCGCGGACTGGAGCGCTCGCTCCGATGACGTCGACCCGCCTCCCGGCGTGGAAGCGTGACCGCAAAGGCGCTGTCGTGCATGCCTTTCGCCCCATGTCCTAAATCTCGACGTTTATGACATAGGAGACTTCAGGCTGGACGTGTAGCTTCTGTTCACGGGCTCAATCAGGAGCCGCGGATACGGAGAAACACGATGAGCAACTCCTCTCCAAAGGGCGTCGCCCTGATCACCGGTTCGTCAACCGGCATTGGCGCCATTTACGCCGATCGCCTCGCGCGACGTGGCTACGATCTGATCCTGGTGGCCCGCAATGAAGAGCGGCTGAACGCGGCCGCCGCACATCTGCGCGCGGAAACCGGCGTCCAGGTCACCCCGCTGCCCGCCGACCTGAACGACAAGGCGGGTCTCGCCAAGGTCGAAGCGGTCCTGCGCGACAACCCGAACATCACCATGCTGGTCAACAATGCCGGCGTCGGCTCCGTCGCCTCCCTCCTGCAGGCCGACGTCGAAAAGATGCAGGCGATGATCGACCTGAATGTCACCGCCCTGACCCGCCTGACCCATGCCGTTGCCGCCGGTTTCGTGGCGCGTGGCAAGGGCACCATCATCAACATTTCCTCGGTAGTCGGCATTGCCGTGGAGAACCTGAACGGCGTCTATAGCGCGTCGAAATCCTACGTGCTGAGCTTCGGCCATTCGCTGCAGAAAGACCTGGCCGACACAGGCGTACGCGTCCAGACCGTTCTGCCTGGCGCGACCGCCACGGAGTTCTGGGACGTCGCCGGTTACGCGCCGCAAAAGACCTCCGAGATCACCATGCGAGCGGACGATCTCGTCGATGCGGCGCTGGCAGGCCTCGACGCGGGCGAGCTGGTGACCATTCCCGGCCTGCACGAAACCGAGGCGTGGACGCGCTGGGAGCAGGATCGTCGCGAGATGTCAGCAAAGTTCCGCAACGCCAGGCCCGCCCCGCGTTACCACATCGCGTGACGGACAGTCCAGGCGCCGCCTCGGCGGCGGCGTCCTTCTTCGCAAGTCAATCCTGGGTTCTCTCAGCCATTGCAGCGGTGCCCAGGCGCACGTACAAGGAAAGGTGACTCCCATGTCCAAAGGTAAAGTTCTCGTCGTGATGTCCAGCGCCAACGCGCTCGATCTGAAGGACGGCAAGACCTACTCGACAGGCTACTACCTGAACGAGTTTGTCGTGCCTTATCGCAAGCTGGTCGAGGCAGGTTATGAGCCGGTTATCGCCAACCCCAAAGGCGACCGTCCGGTCATGGATGCCAACTCCAACAACGCCATGTTCTTTGGTGGCGACGACGCGGCTCGCGAAGACGCGCTCAAATTTGCGGAGGGGCTGGCTCTGCTCGACCGGCCCAAGACCCTGGCGGCGGTGGTCGCCGAGGGCACGGACGGCTACGTTGGCCTGTTCATTCCAGGCGGCCACGCGCCAATGGCCGATCTGCTGAAGGACAAGAACCTCGGAAAAATCCTCACGCAATTCCATAACAGCGGTCGTCCGACCGGTATCGTCTGCCATGGGCCGATCGTGCTTCTTGCTGCCCTGCCCGATCCCGACGCCTTCATTGCTTCGATGATCGCCGGCGACGGCAAGGCAAGCTCGCTCAACGCGGGTTGGCCCTACACCGGTTATCGCCTGACTGTCTTTGCGACCGGCGAGGAGCAGGCGCTGGAAGGTCCCAGCGGGCTGGGCGGCCACGTGCAGTACTACCCCGTCAACGCACTGGCCGAGGCCGGCGCGCGCGTCGAGACCATCGCAAACTGGCACCCCAACGTCGTGATCGACCGTGAGCTGATTACCGGCCAGCAGCCGATGTCAGCGCCCGCGTTTGGTGATGCCCTGGTCGAAAAGCTGAACGAACACGCCAGGCGCTAACGCGGCATTTATCCCCGGTTACGGCCGGGGAATACTCACTGAGGCGCGCGTTTGGAAAGCTCATTCGGACACAGTCGAAGCCTCACGCTCGCGATCCAGCGCCCTGAAATATCCCAGGCACGCGTCGATAAACGTTTTCGTTCTTCGCGGCGTGGAACTCAATTGCCGGTACTGCACGGCAAGATCGACACCGCCCAGCGACGCCGATTCGCCAGGTCTGATTTCCCTGAGATCTCCCTGCGCGATGTCCCGACGAACCGCCACCTCGGGGACTAACGCAATTCCGCCTCCTGCTAGTGCGATTTCTCTGGCAATCTCGGCTGGCACGGTAAAGTGAGACCCCTGCAAGGAAAAGTCTGGACACAGACTCGTCTCAAGCGAGATATCCGCGCCTTTTTTCAGGGTCTGCTCTCTTCCATCCACGATCCGGTGCGCCGAAAGATCGCATATCGATGACACGGATGGGTTTCTCTCCAGATACTTCGGACTCGCCACGAGTACAAAGCGCGAATGAAACAATGGGCGGCTGACGATCGTCGAGTTGGTTATACGATCAGGCGGATAAATTGCCAGGTCGTAACCGGAATCGACCAGATTGAGCGGGCCATCCTGTACCGTCGCATGAACCTTGATACACGGTGCGGTTGCAGCAAACGCTTGAAGCATGGTCGACATGCCGGCAACCACCGCCAGTGGGTGGACCACCACCCGGACGTATCCGCACTCTGACATCTTGTCGTCAGTGAGCCGTCGCTCCGCCTGCTCCAGCTCATCAATGATCCTCGCGCAGGCGTTGTAGTAGTCTCTCGCGGCTTCCACCAGCGAAACATGCCGTGTCGTGCGGTTCAAAAGCCGCGCACGGGTATGTGCCTCCAGATCGGAGATGGCGCGAGAAAGCGCTCCTCTGGACACGTTGAGAATCTCTGCCGCCTTGGTGAAACTCTGAGTTCTTGCGACCGTGACAAACGCACGCATTGATGCAAGCTGGTCCATATCTGCCTCGACATAAAAATGCGGTGTGAGCGCGCACGCCAACGCCTATCCGTGGTGACGTGAATAGTAGGGACCTGCGCCGCTATCCTCAATGTCGAAGATGCAACGATTCAGGCCATTCATGGCGACCTCCAATGTTCGGCTGTGCTTGTGACGGGCGTGGCTGAAATCATTGCATCTTCGACATTGATGACGCGTCCGGGCCAAGACTAGTATCACCTCAACGAATCACCTGACGTGACCGTGTTTTGAGGCTGAAGCTCTCGTTGCTTTGCCATCAGCAGCTCGATCAGGGCTCCCGCCTGGGTGGTTAGTTGCTCGACAAGAAAGTGCATTCCCACGTGCATTGATTAGGAATGCGATTCGTATTTCAGACCAATGATTTAACTGTTGTATTTTCGGAGTTCCATCATGGCATATCAGACCGTCAACCCAGCAACCAACGAACTGGTCAAGACCTACCTCAACCACACCGATGCACAGGTCGAAGAGGCATTGTCAGCCGCTCATCGCCTCTATAAGTCCGAATGGTCAAAAGGTTCCATCAAGCCCCGCCTCAAGGTGCTCAAGAAACTGGCGGACCTCATTGATGCTCGTGCGGAAGACCTGGCCAAAGTCATTACCCTGGAGATGGGCAAGCTGATCGGCGAGAGTCGCGCGGAAATTCAGGTCGTGGCACAAATCGCTCGCTACTACGCGGAAAACGCAGAACGATTTCTGGCACCAACCAGCCTCCAGACTGACCAGGGCGAAGCGTGGATCGAACACCATCCCATTGGCGTTCTGCTGGCCGTCGAACCCTGGAACTTCCCGTTTTATCAGTTGATGCGCGTCATGGCGCCAAACCTGGCCGCGGGCAATCCCATCATCGCCAAGCACGCCAGTATCGTCCCGCACTGCGCAAGCGCATTCGAGCAACTCGTGACTGAAGCCGGCGCGCCCAAGGGCGCGTGGACCAACCTGTTCGTCACGGCGGACCAGGTGGCGAAGTTGATCGCCGACAAGCGCGTGCAAGGCGCTGCGATGACCGGGTCAGAAGGAGCCGGCAGCGCAATTGCAGCACAGGCTGGCAAGTACCTGAAGAAATCGACCCTGGAGATGGGCGGCAACGACGTGTTCGTGGTGCTGGAAGACAGCGATCTCGAGAAGGCTGTCGAGATTGGCACGTTCTCCCGCCTGCACGTTGCGGGACAGGAATGCATCGGCGCGAAGCGGTTCATCGTTCGCAAAGAAGTCGCCGACGCATTTCTGGAAAAGCTCACCGATGCGTTCAAAGCGGTCAGGATTGGCGACCCAATGGACGAAACGACGACCCTCGGCCCGCTTTCTTCTGCCAGCGCGCGAGACGGTCTTGCGAAGCAGGTCGAAGCCGCAATCAAGAGCGGCGCGACGCTTCACTACGGTGGCCACGTGGTCGATCGACCGGGCAGCTATTTTGAACCGACCATTCTGACCCACGTCACGCGCGACAACCCGGCGTATTTCGAGGAATTCTTTGGCCCCGTCGCGCAAATCTACGTGGTCGAAAACGATGACGAGATCGTCGAGTTGGCCAACGACTCGAACTACGGACTCTCCGGCGTGGTGTTCTCGCGCGACATCGAACGCGCTACGAAGCTCGCGTCGAAAATTGAAACGGGCGCCGTCTGGATCAATACGTTCTCGAGCACCGCACCGGAACTGCCCTTTGGCGGCGTGAAGCGTTCCGGATACGGACGCGAGCTTTCTGAACTCGGTATCAAAGAGTTCGTGAATCAGAAGCTCGTTCTCGTTGCCAAGTCCTGATCTGCACAAGGCCCTCGTTGACAGCGTCTTCATGCGTCAGCGAGGGCATCTATCTTTTTTCGTTACCTGAAAGGAGTTTTAAAATGCTTAAGCCCTTCCTTATTGCAGTCACGTTTGCAACGGCCATTTCGGCCTCATCGGCTTCTTTCGCGCAATCCAGTCAACCCGTGACCCGGGCGCAGGTGAAAGCGGAACTGGCTGCGCTCGAACAAGTCGGCTGGCGTCCCTCTATGGGGATGGGCAGCAGTCCTGCTTATCCTGAAGGCATTCTCGCAGCCGAAGCAAAGGTTGCAGCGCAGAAAGAATCGGCCAGCGGATACAACGCAGCGGGCGGTACGTCGGAGACGGGACACCGCGTTGTGTCGACGGCTGAGGCGGACGCGACGCAAGGACATCAATAAGGCGCGCTTGCGGTTCTAGCATGCGTCGCATGCGTGGATTGCCTCAGCTGTGAGCCGGATCACAGCTTTAAAGACAGGGTTACGAGGCGATCGAACAGGCGGTCGGACAAATGCCGACGGAGGAAAAGCAACGGGCCAGCAAGATGGCCACCGTGATAGCGAGCCTTGGGATGCTTTGCGCGGAGTGCCTTGACGACGAGGTCGCTGATCACTTTTGGCGGCGGCAGTTTGAGTCGTCCCTGCATCTTCGAGAAGCTGCGCACGAGGCCGGCATAAGCGCCGTGCGCGGAGTACCTCATTGCCTCGCCGGTGGCGATCTGGGACCACTCGGACTCGACACCGCCTGGTTCGATCACGACCACGCTAATGCCGAAAGCGCGCACCTCGTTTCGCAATGAATCGGAGAGCCCCTCCAGCGCGTATTTCGAGGCGTGATACCAGCTACCGAGCGGCGTAGCCAGCTTTCCGCCAATTGACGAGATGTTGATGATGCGGCCGCCACCCTGCTCGCGCATATGCGGCAGGCACAGTTGCGTGAGGCGCGCCACACCCATGAGATTGGTCTCGATCTGCCGGCGCCCCTCTGCAATGGGAACCTCTTCCAATGCGCCGAACTGGCCGTATCCCGCGTTGTTGATGAGCACGTCGATGCGCCCTTGCTCGTTGATGATGCGGGCCACCGCATCCACCATAGACTGATCATCGGTTACGTCCAGCGCCAGGGTCAGCCCACCCGCCATGACGATCTCCTTCATGCGCTCGACCCGCCGCGCGGCGCCATAAACCGTGTAGCCCTCGTGGATCAGACGCAAGGCGAAGTCCTTGCCCATGCCAGACGAGGCTCCGGTAACAAGCGCGACGGGTCTGTCGTTAACGTTCATGCTCTGCCACTCCAATGGTGTTGAGGTATTGACGAAAAGCGTTGTTTTTAGACGATTGACTGCTCAGTCATTATTGGCGAAAAATTTATGCGATCGCGCGCCAGATAGCCGCAAAAGCTGACATGGAGTGATGCTCGGCGTTGACTGGATCGGCGACCATAAAATCGATCGTCGCCTCGGCCATCGAGTTGATCAGGGAACCGACGAACTCCAGCGGTTCGTCCCGCATTGGACCATTCATGCGACAACGCTCGATGTACGTGGCGATACCGGCCGTCAACTGAATACCCGTCTCGCGTGTTTGCGGTGTGATATCCGGCGACACGCACAGGTGTTTCAGCGCCAGGCGCTTTTCGGGTGAAGAGACGGTCCAATGAAGCCAGTTTCGCCATACCTGCAACATCTGGGTGCGCATGTCACTGTTCACCGGCACACCGTAAAGCGCAGCCGAACCCATTTCGCCCTTCAGTTCGATATAAAGGGCATTCAGCAACTCGGCCTTCGTGCTGAAATAGGTGAAAAGCGACCCGTTCGAAACCCCGGCCTCTTTTGCAATGGTCGCAGTAGGCGCGCCGAGCCCCTGGTACGCGATGACGCGCGTCGCAGCCGCCATGATGGCATCTCTACGCTCTTCACTTCGGGGTCTGGCCACACGCACTCTCCAATCGAACACGGATAGTATTAGAGAGTGCCTAGTCGGTCAACAGCATTTTTGCGATGCCAAACTAACCTTCGTGTAGGGAAGCGCCGTCTCTTCCGGAGGCGAGACTTATCGTCCAAGGCTCAGAAGATAATCCCTGTCAGCCTCGGCGAGACTCTCAAGCCAGTTGTTTTCCTGCCCCGGCAGCGGCAATTCGCAACCGTATTCAATCATCTGAAGTGGCGGAATTTCGGAGATATATGCCCAGACAAAGCGTCGCTCCGCGGAAGTGATTTCCACCACGGCGTCGACGATCCTCGCCAGAAGCAAGCGTTTTCGGTCATCAGGGCGCCCTGCCCGGATGTGGCCGTGAACAAAAATCTGGTCCGCTCGCAGCGGGGCGCCGCCAATGAAATGATTGCCGGCACCGACTTCGTTGAATATCACCTGCGCAAAAAAGCCTTGAGCACCGGTCGCCTCGTTGTGTGAGCGCGTGATGGCCTGCGCGATCTTAAGCTTTTCGTCTTCAGAAAAGCGCCCGGCGGCAGCAGAAACGACGTAAGTAGGCATGGACGACTCCTAGCTCGAAACAATGACATTTGATGTATATGCAACTATGCAGACGACCTGCGGCGCTCGATGTGCTGATAACTTACATACGATTGCAGCTTCAGTTCGATGTAGTTGTAGGTACATCTTATTGGCGACGAAGCTGCCGGGTAACAGGTGTTTACCCGGTGACTACAGATTAACCTAGACAGTAGTGCCAGCTTGTTGCAAGGACTCGAGGGCTTCGAGGAGACGTTTGTTCGCCGGCCCCTTCATGAAACGCTGAACTTCGCTCTCGACCTTCTTCTGCGCCACTTCCCAGTGCGGCTCGGCGCGGCGCAGCAATTTTTTTCCAGCAGGGCTCAGCTGCGCCACTTTGTAGCGGGCGTCTTCGTCTGCTGAAACCACCACCCAACCTGAATCAATCAGGATCTTTAGATTGCGCGAGATCGTTGTCTTGTCTAGCGCCACTTCGGCGGCAACTTCCGTGTACGTTGCGGCTTCCAGACGCTCAAGCGCCCTCAGCAGCGAAAACTGCGTGATTTTCAGCCCGATTGGGCGTAGGGCCTCGTCGTATACGCTGGTCAAGGCGTTCGCCGAACGTCGGAATTGGGTGCAATAGCAGTCTGTGAACATTCCTGGCGCCGATAACAAGCCCCTGCCCAGCGAGCAAAAAAACCAGCAAACGGACAGAAGTGGATGAAATTAGATGCAGCTACATCAGTATAGGACACTTTGCCACCGTGCGGGCAAGCGTGGGAGTGATGTGGGCGGACGCCTTCTGGAAGCGACACATGGCTGCGACTCATGCGGCCGCCGGGCAGTTTGAATCCCGCCACGCTGTACGGACGGCGGGTTGCCGCAGTTGTGATTGAGCGTTTTTCTATATCAAGACGCACGCGGGAGAGCCGAAACAGCAAGCCCCGCTACACCAGCGACGTATGCGTCGCACTGTCCAGCGAAAGCACATGCCTCGCCTCTCCGGGCGATGCCGGCCGCCGCCCGTACTCCTTGCAAAGCTGTATGACTTTCGAGAGGATCGGCGTCTCACGCGCTGCGTGCGCGCTCGCCCCGGTTTGCCCGTGCGTTTCGATTGCCCTGCAATGCCCGCCCATTTCCATCGACCAGCGCGCCAGTTCGAGTTCGCATTTTCTGCCGCCGAATCCCGACCACGTCGCCTCAGGCGCGAGCCGTCTGAGCGTCTGCACGAAAAAGGTGAAGGCATGCCGGTCAGGTGGCACGCCGCGCTCCTGATCGAAATGCAGATTGATGCGCAGCGGCCCGTCCAGCAGACCGTCGTGTTGCAGTCTCACAGCACGGAAAACCATCGAAAGATCATGCACGTCTAGTGCCATTCTCGAGCCAGAACTACGCAGCGCGCTGGCGAAATCGCGCAATGAGCCGGTTGCCGCTTCATCGCAGAAAATATCCAGCGGCACCGACACGATGTCAGGCATCAGCATGTGAAATTGCTTCAGCAAGATATCCAGCTCAGCCAGATTGCGTGCGGCAAGCTGAAAGATCGCTTCCGGGTAAGTCTGTCTAACGTCGCGAATGATCCGCACCAGCTGAGCGACGCTCTCCTCCGTTCGCAGTTTGTGCGCGACGGGTCCCAGGTTTAGAACACTCGCGCCCTGTTCGAGCAGCGCCTTTAACAGCGTTCCGAATTCGGCGGCACTGCCTTGAGGTATCTCGTCGCCTTCCTCATTGAAATACGGAATCAAGGTATTGATGATGCAAACCGAATTCATATTCGTCTACTCCTGAGTAGCCGCTAGCGACGGTCGGGTCCAGTTTCAGTCGAACAGTTTCGACTTTACCCAATCGAGTTCACGAGACACGTAGTCGACAATGTCGCCAGTTTTGAGGTGATTCGGCAACACATCCCACGTGTAGGTTTCGATCTCGAGATGCGTCGACAAGGGAAGCTCACGGTGCAGCGCCAACGCGTCTTCGATCGCAAAACGCGTTGTGCCGAGCAAGCCCAGTTCTTCGAGAAACACCGGAACGTGGAAATGAATTCGCCATTCGCGCGGTCCCGGATCCTTTTCCCACGCTTTGAATGCGTCCTCGAGATTCAGATACTGCGTGATCTTTCCGTCCTTCTTTTCGGTTGTCTGCGTCAGATAGATGGTGTCGGCGAATTTCTTGAGGCCGTCCACGACCTCTTGCGTCACCTCGGCGACCCGAACCGCAGACGCCTCCTGCAGCTTGAAAATCGGCACGCCGGCATCGACGAGCCGGTTCAACGACGCGCGAATATCCTCGTACTCGACTGCCTGATGGCAAATGTCATAGACAATCCCCACATATCGCCGCAACGCGCCAATCGCCTCGGAAACCGGCATCCCACTGATTTCTGCCAGTTGACGCGCCGCCGCGCCCGAATAGAGATGCTCCTGGAAGTACGTCACGACATCGTCCGTTGTTTCCAGATAGCAGGCGGGTTCGGGTTCGATCGCGAGTGTGACGCGACGGCCCGTTCGACTCTCCAGGTCGGCGAGGTGCGCAACCATTCGCAACAGGTTGCGCGTCATCGTCGCCAGATATTCAGGCGTCTTGACCTTCGGACGAAAAGCGAGCGGCGCAGTCTGAATGGAAGGTGCAACGCCGGCGGGTGCGAGGTCGGCGAGAATATCGGCGACGTTCTTCGTGTATTGCAGCCGCTCTTCCGAATGCCAGTCGGGCTCGTACACCTGTTCTTTCACCAGCGTGTTCTTGAAGCTACCGTACACAAAGGCATTGGCCGTGTACACGTAGAGGTCGTTCTCCTTGAAGAAGCGTTTGATGTCGTCGCGCTCCTTGCTGTTGCTCACCAGTTCCGCAGCCGTCGCAGCCGCGAGCCGGATCGACACGCCAAATGGCGCATTCGGCGAAACACGCTTCTTCACTTCAGGCAAATACTTGTGAATGCTCTCGCGAATCTGCGCCCAGTTATCGCCCGGATGCACGAGGGTCGAGTAGGAAAGGTGTCCAAGCCTGTTACCGATGTCCATCAAATATCTCCTGAATACAAATAGCGCATCGCTTGCGGTGCCTGCGTCTCGCGCGCACGCCACGATGCCCGCTTTACTGCCTGATCAAAGTCAGGCTGCGGTGTGATAGTCGACCTGATGCCTTGCGATGCGAACGCCCCCGACCATCTCCCTTACCTTCAGGTGTTCAGGATGATTCGCATAACTCGACAATGCTTCGGCTGAATCGAATTCCGAATAGAGCACGACGTCGCATGCATAGTCGACCCGGCTCGTATCAATGCCGATTTCGAGCATTCGCATGCCGGGTATCTTTCCATTCAACGATTCGAATGCGCGCTTGACCAGATCCATCGAGCGCGCTCTCTCTTCGTTCGAAGATCCGCTGATCTGCCACATGACGATATGTTTGATCATGTTTTGCCTTATACATCCCACTCTGTCATTGGCCGTGGCAACACCCATTGATTCTCACGTCACGACAGCTACCTCCGCCACGCGCCTGGTGTCGGTGACTATAAGGCTCGCGATTGACCGCCGATAGCGTGAGTGGAAGGAAATGTAATTTCCGCTGCGTGGAAAAGTGACTGTACGTACCGTGTGGATGGGTTTTGAGCGTCTTTCGCCCGCTCTTCTTCGGGCTAACCCGTATGATTTTTCCAGTGGGTGGAAAACTCAATTAAGGCGTGCTCTCTTCTCAATTCCACAGCGCGAAACTATTGTTCCTCAGGCCTGCAGAACCTCTCATACTGTTCGTACAAACGAGAGATTCCAGCTTCCCAGCTGAAGACCCTTGCCAGCGAATAACCGAGTTCGCGGATAACTAACACGGAGACAAGCATGACATCACGTAGCCAGCCTGGCTTGAAATCACTTTCGGCGGTTCTTTCCGTTACCGCCTTCATGACCGGCATGCTGTTCAACGTCCCCACGGCGCTTGCCGCCCCGCCTGCCGGGAAGCTGATTGCAGGCATCGACGAAACCGCATCGGAATACTGGGCGGAATACATTCGCGGCGTCGATGACATCGCCCAGTCTATGGGAACGAAGTCCACGGTGATCGCCGACAATTACCAGGGCGACCAGTTGCTGGCGCAACTCGGTGCCATCTACGCGGGTGGTTGCTCCGGCTGTTCGCTGGTCGTCGACGCAACCTCCAACGCGTATGTGAAAGCGGTCGTGGACCGCTCTGCCAAGGCCGGCGTCTACACCGTCACCATCTGGAACCGTCCAGAGAACCTGCATCCGTGGGACACGGGTGACGGCAAATGGGTGGCGCACACCTCCTTCGATGGCGTCGAATCGGGCTACATGCAGGCCAAGGCGCTATGCACGGCACTCGGCGGCAAAGGCCAGATTGCGGCGATTGAAGGCGTACCGTCCACGCCGCCCGCCTTTCAGCGCATGGAAGGTTTGAAGAAAGCGCTCGCGGAATGCCCGGGCATGAAGCTGGTCGACACGCAGGTAGGTGACTGGCAGGAAACCAAAGCTCAAACGATTACGCGCACATGGCTCGCCCGCTACGGCGACTCGCTGAACGGCATCTTTGCCTCCAACGACGCGATGGCGCGTGGTGCGGTCGCCGCGTTGCGCGAGAAGCAACTGAACGGCAAGGTGCTCGTGACCGGCTCCGATGGCTCCAAAGTCGGTCTGGACATGGTGAAGAGCGGCGACATGCTGGCAACGGTCTGGAACGATGCGGTCCTGCAAGGCGCAGTAAGCAGCGCTCTCGCGCATGCCGCAGCGGTCGGCGACATTCAGCCGGACAAGCTGACCAAGGCACAGCGCGACTTCTATCTGAAGCAGCAGGTTGTCACCAAGGACAACGTCGATCACTACCTCGAACTGAAGGCGAACTCGCCGAAGTACACCTACGCGGACATGAAGAAAGATTTTTGGCAGTACTCGGGCGGTCAGATCCCGGTTGGCGTGAATGCGGCTAAATGAGGCTGCCAGATAAGGTAGTCGGACAAGCCTAAACAGTTGTTGGAGAGATCATGTCAAAGTCGCATAGCGTGGGCAGCCAGGGGGTGACCCTGGGTAGAAGCCGATCCTTACCGTTGAAGACGCTTCAGAACATGGGGCCGTTGATCGCTCTCTTCCTGATGATCTTCGCCTTCCAGATAACGACCGGCAGTTTTGTCAGCATCGGAAACTTCAAGTCGATACTGGAAGCGGCAGCCGTACCCGCCATTCTGGCGGTGGGTATCAGTTTCGTGATTCTGCTTGGCGCCATCGATCTCTCCGTGCAAGGCATCATCGCCGCAGCGAGCATGACGCTCTCGCTGCTGGTGGCGAACGGTATCAATGGAAACAACTTCGGGTTGGGTGGCATCTGCATTGCCATCCTCGTCGGAGTGGCATTCGGCGCACTGAATGGCGTCCTGCATGTCGTCGGGAAAACGCCTTCGCTGATCGTCACGCTCGGCACGTGGTTCATCGGTCTGGGTGTGGCAGCGGTGCTGTTTCCGGACCGGGTTCCCACCATCCATGAACCGCTCGTGCTCGGGCTCACCTCCGTGCATATCGCCGGGCTGAGTCTGAACGTCTTTATCGCGCTGGGTGTCATCGCTGCCGCTCATGCCGTTCTCAAGTACACACGCGTGGGTCGAATGATCTATGCAATCGGCGGCGATGAGGGAATCGTTGTCGCTTCCGGCATCCCCGTCAAACGCTACAAATTCATCGCCTTCGTCATCTCCGGTGGCATTGCCGCTCTAGCCGGGATTCTGCTCTCCGGTCAGCTCGGCAATGGCAATGCGGACATCGGCGCGGGACAGCTTTTCCCCGCAATCAGCGCCGCTGTCGTGGGCGGAACCCTGCTAAGTGGCGGCCGTGGTGGCGCGCTTCAGTCAGCACTTGGCGCGCTCATCCTCGAAGTGCTTGGAAACGGCCTGATCCAGATCGGCGCCGGTCCGTACTCCCGCAACATTTTCAGTGGTGCGGTCATCCTCGTCGCAGTCAGCCTGACGAGCTACCACCTGCGCCGCAAGCTGAGGGTCGTGAAATGAGTGCCATCCTTGAACTGAAGAATCTGAACAAGCGGTTTGGTCAGGTGATTGCGCTCGACAACTTCTCTCTCGAGTTGCGCGCGGGGGAAGTGCTGGGGCTGGTGGGTCAGAATGGCTCCGGAAAATCCACCTTGATGAAGATACTGGCTGGATTGCAGGCGCCGGACTCCGGTGAAATGATGCTGCGCGGCAAGCCCGTGCAGATCCGCTCTGCCGCGATGGCAACCTCGCTTGGCATCGGCATGGTCCACCAGGAGCAATCGCTCGTTCCTAACCTGACTGTCGCCGAGAACATCTTTATCGACAAACCGAATCGGGCAACGCGCGGCGGTCTGTATCGCTGGAACGCGCTGTTCGCCGCGGCACGCGCTCAACTCGAAAAGATCGGCGTCAACATCCGGCCCGACGTTCCCGTCGAGGAGTTGAGTTTCGCGGAGCGTCAGCAGGTCGAACTGGCGAAGGTGCTTGCCATCGAAGAACTGGTGGATCATCCCCCCATCATTCTTTTCGACGAGCCGACCTCGGTTCTGAACCCCGACGAGATCAAGATCCTGTTTAGAGAGATCCAGCGTCTCAGGAGCCGTGCCTCGATCGTCTTCATCTCGCACCGGCTGGACGAGATCCTCGAGATTTCGGATCGCGTCATCGTGATGACCAATGGCGTCAAGGTTGCCGATGAACAGGTCGCCACGCTCGACCGCGATGGTCTCTACAAATTGATGGTCGGCCATGAACGTGAGTTGCACGAACGGAAGGTGTCGGTTCCTGAAGCGGAGCAGCAACCAGCGGCACCGCGCCTGAAAATCAGAAAACTCGGTGACGGCAAGAAGCTCAAGAATTTCGACCTCGACGTGGCCAGTGGCGAAATCGTCGGGCTGGTCGGTGTGCAGGGTTCCGGGGCCGAAGAGCTATGCCGGACTCTGTTCGGCGCGGGCGATTCATCATCCGGAGAAATCGTCCTCGACAATGTTCCGGCGCTGGCTCTCAATCCGCGCGAAGCGGTCCGCAATGGGATCGCCTACCTTCCTTCGAACCGTCGACTGGAAGGCATGCTTGCCGGGCGCACCTTGTTTCAGAACATGGTCATCACCTATGGCATGGAATACGGCCGTAGCCGCTTCTTTGTGAACAACCGCGCTGAGCGCGCAGCTGCGAGCCAGTGGATGAGCCGCCTCAAGGTCAAGTCCACCTCTGGCAAAGACCGCATCGAACGCCTGAGCGGCGGCAACCAGCAAAAAGTCGTGCTCGGCAAATGGTTGATGTCGAAGAAGCTCAAGCTGCTTCTCCTCGATCATCCGAGCCGCGGCCTCGATCCCGGTGCCCGCGACGACCTCTTCGAAGCGATCAGGGAACAGGCGCAAAACGGCATGTCCATCCTGTTCGTTGCGGACACCAGCGAAGAAGTGCTTGAACTCGCTGATCGAGTCATCGTGCTGAAGGATGGGCGTATCACGGGCTCCTACGATCTGCGGCAAGGGAACCTGCCCAGTCAGGAAGACATCGTCCGGGCGATGGTGTAGACGAACATACGGAGTATCGACTCATGGCTATCACCAAATCTGCGGGTACGGGTGCAGGAATTTTCAAATATGCAGACCAGGGACGCGCGCTCGTACCATTGCTCGTTCTGGTTCTGCTGGTTGCCGGCAGCTCCATCTTCGCGCCTGGTGTACTTTCTTCAGGTGGACTATCCAATTTCTTTACCGACGCCGCGCCGCTGCTGATTCTCGTGGTGGGCAGTACCCTGCCCATCCTCGCCGGCAGCATCGATCTTTCAGTAGCCGGCATCGCCGCGCTGGTTGGCGTGCTGATCGTCAACCTGCATCCGCTCTTTGGCCCGTGGACGACGCCGGTGGTTCTGTTAGGCGCATTTCTGTTCGGCGCGCTGCAAGGCTACGTACACGCCAAGCTGCAACTCCCTTCTTTCATCACCACGCTCGCCACACTCAGCATTCTCACGGGGCTAGGCCTGCTGTTGTCAAACGCAACCGCCTTGCCGATTCCCGACGACGATGCCCTCGTGGGATGGGTCTCGCAAAGCTCCGGGCTGGTACCGAACTCGATCATCGTGGTGTTGGGCATCATGGCGATACTTGCCCTCGTGCTGCGCTATACGCGCTTCGGACGTGACCTGTATGCGCTGGGTGCGGGTGAGCGCACCGCCATCATGTCGGGCGTCAATACGATCCGCGTCCGTTGCCTGATCTTCGCGTTGTCGGCGTTTTGCGCCGGGATTGGTGGCGTCCTGCTCAGCTCGATCACTGGCTTCAGCTCGCCTGGCATTGCGGGCAATCTCCTGCTGCTGTCCATCGTGGGCGTGGTGCTCGGTGGCACCGCAATCTCGGGTGGCGTGGGCGGCATTGGCGCTGCACTGGTGGGCGGAATCATCACCGCCTGGTTGCGGGTCATTACGGTCATGGTTGGAATCGCACCCACTACGCAAAACATCGTGTTCGGCGTCATGGCGTTGATTGCCGTGATGCTGACGACAGATCGCGCAAAGATCGGCATCGTCAAATAGCGGGGAGCGAAATCATGATGCGTTCTGAAGCAGCAAACCATACCTTGGCCCGGTGTGTGCGGAGCTTGAAATCCTGTCTCTGGCGTGTCGTGTTCTGGCGCTCACGGGGAGAGTGTATTTACGATTCCGACAAGTGGTAACGCACCGCGCAATACAACGCATGAACAGCACGTCCTAACCCGATTGAAGAGGAGACACATTGTGAGTTCGAAGAGATTGAATGGAAAGGTCGCAATCGTAACGGGAGCAGCACGAGGCGTGGGGCGAGGCATCGTGCTTCGGCTCGCACAGGAAGGGGCAAAAGTCGTCGCGGCCGATCTGAGTTCATGCGAGGAGACCATCAACGAGGTTCGTCGAGCGGTTTCGGACTGCGAGGTTTCCGCCGCTGAGGTCAACGTCGTGGACAGCGAGTCGGTGAACGCGCTGGTCGATTCAGTCGCTCGAAAGCACGGGGCACTCGATATCATCGTCAACAACGCGGCGGTGGTGCAGACCATGATGCTCGTCGCCGATACACCGGACAGTGAATTCGACCGCATCTACAACGTGAATTTTCGCGGTGTGTTCAATGGCAGCCGCGCCGCTGCACGTGTGATGCGCGAGCAAAAGAGTGGCTCCATTATCAACATCGGCTCGTGGTACGCCAAACAGGGCTTCGCCAATTTCGCGGTGTACTGCGCGACCAAAGCGGCGGTCATGCGCATGACCGAAGCGCTCGCACTTGAAATGGCACCGTTCGGTGTGCGCGCGAACACGGTTTGCCCGGGAAATACCGAAACCGAGATGTTGAAGAAGGCGATGCGCGAAGAAGCCGTATTGCGCGGCATCAGCTTCGAGGCGCAGGTACAGCATGTGAAGGACAGCATTCCGCTGGGTCGCCTCGGTCGCCCGGAAGACATTGCCGCGGCAATCGTCTATCTGTCGTCTGAAGAAGGCGCGTATATCACGGGCGAAGCGTTGAACGTGAATGGCGGCGTGATTTTTTCGTGACCTGACACGCCCCGGCCAACGCTGCCTACGCAGTCCAGAGGCGCTCGTAGTCATTCTCGCGAAACGTCCTGATCAACAGATCAATGAACGTGCGCACCTTGGCAGAGAGGTGTTTTCTGCTCGGATAGGCGAGGTTGATGGTGAGCCGGGGCAAATCCCAGTCATCCAGTACCGGTACAAGTCGTCCCGCCATGATGTCGTCGTACACGATGTACTTCGGCTGCACGAGTATGCCGAGTCCACGCAGCGCGGCCGTACGCAACACCTGGCCGTCGTTGGATTCGAGCATGCCGTCGACGACTACGGTGGATGTCTCGGCGCCGCGTGAAAACTTCAGCTCCCGATAGTTCTTCGAGAGGACGTAGTTGAGGATCTTGTGCTCCGTGAGCTGATCGGGCAAATCTGGCGCTCCACGCCGGCGCAGATATTCGGGGGATGCGGTAAGGATTCGACGTGTTACCGCGAGCCGGCGCACGGTAATGGAAGAGTCATTCTCGAATTCGCGCGTGCGAATGGCGAGGTCGATACTGTTGTCGATCATGTCGAGATAACGGTTTGCCGTTTCGACATACACCGACACCTCGGGATAAAGGCGTGAGTACTCTGGAATGATGGGGGCGATGTGCAGGATGCTAAACGAGAGCGATGCCGATACGCGCAAGGTGCCGGTGGGATTGACGTTGCTGGCCTGCGCTGCGGAGTCGGCTTCCTTGGCCTCCTGCAAAATGGCCTTGGTACGCTCCACGTATTCACGACCGATCTCCGTGAAAAACAGCCTGCGCGTACTGCGTTCCACAAGTCGCACACCCAACCTGTCTTCAAGGCTGGACAGATATCGTGTAGCAGCCGGATTCGACATGCCTAGTGCTTGCGCCGCGCGGCTCAAGCTACCTAGTTCGGCCGTCTTCACGAGCAACTCCAGTTGCGTCCAACGATCCATGTGTCTCCTCAATTCTTCCGATTGGGGGAAATGTTATTTCCGAGCCAATGGCTCGCGGTGTTGATACATGCAATATACCATTAGTAGATCGTAGCAATGCACGCTAACCAACAGGGCCTTCCCGAATTTTCCGATCACCACATCCTTAGTTAGCCATTTACCGATTATGGGTCGACACGGCCTGCTCGTCCGCTTATCACACTAGAGCTTACTTCTGGAGGAGAGACATGAAAGCAGTTCGATTTCACGGCAAACGCGACATCCGTGTGGAAGAGGTAGACGCACCAACAAGACCGCTCGCCGACGATGACGTCCTCGTACGTCCACTCGTATGTGGAATCTGCGGCACCGACCTGCACGAATACATTGGCGGCCCGATCGTTACACCCAAGACACCTCATGCTTATAGCGGTGCCACGCTTCCGCAGATTCTTGGGCACGAGTTCTCAGCGGAAGTGATGGACGTGGGGCGTGACGTAAAGCACGTCGCGCCCGGCGATCGGGTTTCCGTACAACCACTCGTCTCGCCCCGCAACGACTACTTTGGCCGCCGTGGACTCTTCCATCTCAGCCCGTGTCAGGCCTGCATTGGTTTGTCGTGGAAGTGGGGTGGCATGGGCCAGCAAGCGGTGGTCAAGGGATACAACGCGATTCCGGTTCCGAAGAAGTTGACCGATGCGCAAGCCGCGATGCTCGAGCCCTCTGCGGTATCGCTCTACGCGCTTGATCGCGGGCGCGTCACGATGGGCTCAACGGTTCTGATCTCCGGGCTTGGTCCGATCGGCGCGTTAGCGCTACTCGGTGCACGCGCTGCGGGCGCATCGAAGATCTTCGTTGCCGAGGTCAATCCGAATCGTCTCAGGAAAGCCGCTGAACTGGTTCCCGAGTGCATCACGATCGACCCTTCGAAGACCAACCTGCTCGAAGCGATTCGCGATCAGACCGAGGAAGGCGTGGGCGTGGATTCCGCAATTGAATGCGTGGGGCTCGAGAAGTCGCTCAATACCTGCGTTGACGCGGTGCGGCCACAAGGCGTGGTGGTGCAGGCGGGTCTCCACTCCTCACCGGCCACGGTCGATGCGATGAAATGGGCGCTCAAAGACATCACCGTCGAGGCAACCTGGTGCTTTCCGACGTATAGCTTCCCGCGTGTCGCCTCCATGATTGAAAGCGGCGTCCTGCCGGTGGAGAAAGTTGCTACCGCGCAGATCAAGATGGAAAACGTAGTGCGCGATGGATTCGAAGCCTTGCTGGACCCGGCCGGCAATCATCTCAAGATTCTCGTGAACGTCGCGGACTAACTCCAGATGTAACGATTCACGCGATCCGCGGCTAGCAGGATGGTGATCCTCTCTGAGGATCGCCCGCGGCTCGCTTCACTAGCCTCACCAGCCTCACTAAAGACCCGGCAAGACCATCAGCCGATAGATTCGACCACACCGCCATCGACTCTCAACGCAGCGCCGGTTGTCGCCGAGGCCTGTTTAGAGCAGGCATACACCACCATATTCGCGACCTCTTCCGTACTCGTTGCGCGGCGGAGAATGGAGGAGCCACGCGTAGCCAGCACGAAATCATCGAGCGTCTGCTCGATCGACTTGCCTGCCGCCGCCGCGGATTCTTTCAGCATGTCGCGAATGCCGTCTGAGAGCGTCGGACCCGGCAGCACCGAGTTGACCGTCACACCTGTGCCAGCGGCAAACTTGGCCACGCCTCGGGCGATGCTGATCTGCGAGGTCTTGGAGAATCCATACGCGAGCATGTCGCCCGGTATGTTCAGTCCCGACTCCGACGAGATGAAAATCACGCGCCCCCATTTGCGTTCGATCATTCCACGCAAATAAGCGCGCGTCAGGCGTACCCCCGACATCACATTGATCTGGAAATAACGCTCCCATTCTTCGTCTTCGGTGCCAAATATATCGCCGGGGGCAAAGAATCCCAGGTTGTTCACGAGTATGTCGGCGTCCGGAATCGCGCTAGCAAGCGCATCGCAGCCCTCGCGCGTGCCAAGATCGCTCGCAAATCCTCGCACACGCGCGTTCGGCACGTCTTCGCGGATTCTGCCAATGGCACGGTCTACGGCTTCCTGCGTGCGACCGTTGATCACCGCTTCTGCGCCGCACGCGGCGAGGCCGGATGCAACGGCGAAACCGATGCCTGCGGTCGAGGCACTGACCACGGCGGTTTTACCCGTCAGATCGATTTTCATCTGTGTGTGTCCCTTGTCAATCCACAAAATTCAACTCGATCAAGCCGTCTTAAGCAGCGCACAACCCGTCTAACGGCACGAGAGGCGGCTAATGGGACTTGATGAGCGACTCAATGAGCGCAAGCAGACGAGGCAGATTGCCCACGTCCGGTGTGAGCTGGCGACGCTCGATTCGATGCGCGACCTCAACGATCGCCCGATTCACAGGAGCGCGCTTCCCCGCGCGTTCGAGGCGATTCACGACGAGTCCGTTCAGGTCGTCCACTTCGCTGCGCCGTCCCTTCGTCCAGTCCTGCAGCACGGTGGTTGTCGTCTCAGGCAGAACGAAACCGCCCATTAACGTGTCGAGCAGTTTTTCAACCAGATGCTCGCGATCTTCAACATCTGGCGGTTTCAAGCCGAAAATGGGCAGCACGTCATAGCCTTGCAGCACACCCGCGTCTAGCGCTTCCTGCCCAGATCTAAGCATCAGTTCACGCATACCGGGAAAGTGCATCGCTTCCTGCATGGGAAGCCCCAGAATTGCCGTTGTGACGAGCGTCGTCGCGTTGCTGACGAGTTTCATCCATTTGGTGGCGCGGATATCGTCCACGATTTCTGCCTTGCCCACTTCGCTCAAGAGCGACGCAACCTCTGATTCGCGTCCGCAGGTTTCCTCGCACGTCGAACCCACTGCAAACCACGAGCGCTCCGGCGGTGAATCGCGGCGGACGATGCCCGGATCGAACATCGTCGACGAAATCTCGATCACCGCCCCCATGCTTCGATGCGAGCCTACGACATCGCTAATCGCCTCAATGGTCATACCGTTTTGTACGCCGGCGAGCAAACCCTCAGGTGCGAGATAAGGCTCGATAAGCTGGCTATGCCAGCGCGTATCGTAGGCTTTGCAGGAAAGCAAAACGATGTCGAACTGACCTGTGAAGGTGCACACGTCACAAAGATTGAAGGCACGCACCTTCGTCACCAGCGTCTGTTCGCGCATCACCTGAGTGATGCCATGGGTACGCATGGCTTCGACGTGCGCGGGCCACTGGTCGATCAACACGACATCGTGGCCCGCGCGTGTCAGGTCGGCTGCAATGGTCGCGCCGTTGGCACCACAACCCAATACGGCAACACGAGGACCGGTCAATTTTCAACTCCCGTCATATGCCCTCATCTGCGTGTCTTGTTGGGTGCCCGCAAGTGCCCGGCAAGCTGACCAAAGCGACTCTTACTTAAGAACGTCGAGCAGCCGGTCGATGTTGGAAGGATCGGCCTTGAGCTTGCCCAGTTCGATCTGCCGCGCAACCTCGACCGTGCGCTGATTGACCGGCGCAAACTTGCCCAGCTTTGCCTGACACTTCACCACGTAACCATTGACGTCATCGGTTTCACCTCGACGGCCCTTGCGCCAGTCCTGCAACGTGGTGGTCAAGGTGTCTTCCATCGAGAAAGTTTTCAGCACTTCGGCGAACAGATCGTCCACCACTTTCTCCGGACGCGACGTGTCCACGTTTGACATACCGAAGATCGGCACGATCCGGCTACCGCTCTCCACGGCTGCATGAATGGCTTCATAACCGGCGTGGCGCATGAAATCCAGCATGCCCGGTACGCGCGCGGCGGCGGCGAGCGGTAGATTGAGAATCGCGGACGGCACGAGTTCGGCGGCATTGACCACCAGCTTCATCCACTTCGACGAGCGGATATCGTTGGTCACTTCGACCGTTCCGGTATGACGCAGAATCTCGGCAATCGATTCGGCGCGGTCCTGTGTCGAAGCGTCATAGCCGCCCACAGCGAACCACGACGTGTCGTGATCGTTCTGCCGGTTCGTGATGCCGGGAATGAACATGTTCGACGCAATCTCGATCACGGCGCCCATCGTTCGATGCGGGCCGACCACACTTGCGATTGCATCGATCGACATGCCGTTTTGCAAGCCCACGACCAGCCCGTCCGGTTTGAGGTACGGCTCGATCAACTGGCACGACCAGGTGGTGTCGTACGCCTTCGTCACGACGAACACCACGTCGAACATCTCACGAAGTTCGGCGACCTGACACAGATGCAGCGCCTTCACCTTCGTGTTGAAGGATCGAGCAGGCATGTTGACGGTAATACCATCGCGGCGCATGGCTTCGACATGATCGGGCCATTGCTCGATGAAGGTCACATCCAGGCCGGCGAGGATCAGGTCTGCACCGATGGAAGCGCCCTGTGCGCCGGTGCCCAGCATTGCGATTTTGAGGTCGGACATTTCAAGGTCTCCTTGAAGTTAGATGGATTCAGATGTCACGTCAGACATCCCACATGCGGGGCGGGACACCATCGAAGGCATCCTGCAACAGGCTTCTGATTCTGGCGCCGTCGACAGGCTGAGGGTTCCAGTACGGATTGGCGCTGGCAATTTCGGCGGCGCGCTCGAGGTCGTCCTCACGCATGCCGATTTCCTTTAGAGAAAGCGGCGCGCCAATCGCTTTCCCGAACTCGTACATACCCACGGCGGCATCAGTCGCGCCGAGTGCTCTCGCGATACGCTGCATCGCTTCGGGCGCAGCGTTCCTGTTGTAAGCGAGCGCATGCTGCAAGATAACCGTATGCGTGGGCGAGTGCGGCAGATCGAAGCTACCGCCCAGCGTGTGACACAACTTGTGGTGCAGCGCCATGCCCACCGTGCCGAGCACCGTGCCGCACAACCAGGAACCGTAAAGACCCGTGGAGCGTGCCGTCACGTCGGCGGGATTGGCGACGATCCCGCGCAAGGCTTCCGCCATCGCGCGAATGCCCTCCTCGGCCATCAGACTCGTCACCGGGTTACGGTCGCGCGCATAAAGCCCTTCCGCCGCGTGTGCGATCGCGTTGATCCCGCTCGTGACAGACAACGCCACCGGCAACGAGGCGCTGAGCGCAGGGTCGTAGATGACAGTCTTGGGCAAGACCCGCACATCGGTGCCGGTTCGCTTCAACCCGGCATCCGTGATGCCGTAGATCGGCGTCATCTCGCTACCTGAATACGTGGTCGGAATGGCGAGAATCGGCAGATCGGATTCGAGTGCAATGGCCTTGCCCAATCCAATGGCCGATCCACCGCCCACCACGACCGCGCAATCTGCTTCGAGGTTTCGCGCGACGCCCAGCGCTTCGCGTGCCAGCTCCACGGGTACATGCATCACGGCGCGATCGAACAGCCCTGCGCATCGCGCGCCGAGGCGTGCAGCAATGTCCTGCCCCGTCTCCCGCTGCTCAGGGCTACAGATGACGAGCGCGCGCCTCGCATCGAGTGCGAGCACTTCCCGTTCGAGGTGAGTCAGCGCGCCGTCTCCAAAGACGACCCGCGAAGCGCGCCCGGTATAGACGAAATCAAGCGAATTCATGGCATCTCTCGGCATGGGAGCGCGTCGTAATGGCGTTCATCCATTGCGGGCGTGTTGGTGGGTAGCGTCGGCAGGATTCAGGACGAAGTCGTATTGCAAGCTGTAAAAGACCTCGTCCATCACAGTGCCGTCGGGCGCCACGCCGGGCTCGTGCCTGATCCACGGAGCGATCAGTGATGTGCGTACGCCGAACACAGCGTCCGAGTCGAGGTATTGATCACCGTCGCGGAAAATGTGCGTCACCAGTTTCTCGTATCCTGGCGCGGTAATCATGAAATGCAGGTGCGCAGGACGCCAGGGATGACGGCCGAGCGCTTCGAGCAGTTGACCCACGGGCCCGTCGTGTGGAATCGGGTAAGCCTCAGCCAGGATCGAGCGAAAGTGGAAACTGCCATCGTGCGCGGCACGCAGCCAGCCACGCGCCCGGTGTTCAGCCGTCGCGGCAGACTCGGGCGGTCGCTGCACATCGTAGAAACCCTCCTCGTCCGACTGCCAGACATCGATCCGTGCGGACGCAACCGGCGAGCCGTCGACGCTCAGCACTCTGCCCGTCACGAAACACGGCGATCCAGACGCGCCATTGGCGATATCGTCTCCGCTCTGGTACGCCGGGGCGTCGTCGACGAAGAAAGGCCCGAACACAGTAGCTTCGGTGCATCCTGCCGGTTTGCGGTGGTTCTGCGCGGTCACGAGTGTCGAGAGACCCAGTACGTCCGAGAGCAGAATGAATTCCTGGCGCTTGTCATCGGTGATATGGCCGACGGCGGTCAAAAAGCGGATTGCCTGATCCCATTCGTCTTCGGTCAGTTCCACTTCTCGCGCGAACGCGTGCAGGTGTTGCACGAGACTGTTCATCACCTTGCGAAGTCTCGCGTTGCCGCCATCACGCATCGCAGCAATGACTGCTTGCGTAATGGTGTTTTCGTCGATATTTTTCATCCCGCTCTCCGTAGCTTCCCGGGTTCCAGCAGCGTCACCGCAAACGCGCAAACGCGTCGAGCATCAGTCATTAGTCAGCGTTACCTTGATGCATTCGCTGGGCGCGACCTTGAGCGCAGCTACGGCATCCTTGAGATCGAAGCGATGGGTCTGCACGGGCGACAGGTCGATGCCGGTCTTCTCGAGAAAGCGGATGGCCGCCGGCCAGACGCCGGGGGAGCCAATGCACCCGTGAATGGTGAGGTTGCGCATCTGGATCTGACCGAGATTGGACGTGACCATGCGGTCGATGCTGATACCGACCATCGAGACGCGTCCCTCTTCCGCAGCAAACTCAAACACTTTGCCGAGCGACGCGTCGTGTCCCGATGCTTCGATGACGACTTCCGCACCTTTGCCACCCGTGAGTGCCCGCACCTGTTCGACGATGTCGTCCGACGGTTCCAGCACGCACTCCACGCCGAGCTTGAGCGCGGCCTCACGACGCCGGGCAACCGGGTCGATCAGGATGACGCGTGCACCCATGCCAACCGCAGCAGCAGCGGAACAAAGCCCGATCGTGCCGCCGCCCGATACCACCACGGTCTCGCTGGCGTTGGTGCCGCCCGCACGCATCACCGCGTAATACCCGCAGGTAAACGGTTCGATCAGCGAGCCGGTCGTATCGTCGAGTTGCGGCGGCAGCTTGTGCAGCCACTCGGGCTGGGCCGCAAAGTACTCACGGTCCGCACCGTCCATCGAAAAACCAAAATGGTGAAGACGCTCGGGCGTTTCCACCACGCACTCGCCTACCACCCGGTCGCCGGTCTTGAGCCCCGAAACTGACTTGCCTACTTCCACGATCTCGCCACACCACTCGTGGCCCGGTGTGACCGGATACGACACCGGGATGATGTATCGACCGCCGAGCAGCTCATAGTCGGAGTGGCAAATTCCAACCGCACGGGTACGAACCAGTACTTCAGTATCCTTGATGCGCGGAACCGGTACGTCTCTCACGACCGGTGTTCCTGGAGCTTCAAATACGAGCGCTTTCATGCAAGTCTCCGGATTGTTTGAGTGGATAAAGCCGGCTAGCTCCGATTGTCGACGCGCTTGAGAAAAGCGTGGATGTCGACTTGCCGCCACACGCCCGCGGCATTGAATGGGTCGTTGCGATTGAAGTCGATCACGTCTTCCTTGCTTTCCGCTTCGAGCAGGAAACAGCTGCCAATCATGGTTTGCCCATCATCGGAAACCAGTGGCCCTGAAATAACCGAGCGCACCTTTGCTTTGGAGAGGTATTCCTTATGCGCCTCGTAGTTTGAGAGCCGACGCTGCAGCGCATCTTCGTGATCGAGACAATGAACGATGAAATGCATTTGCTTCTCCTGAATAATCACAGTCGTGCCACGCGGCACGTCCTGAACATCACACGCAGGGCACGAGGGTTTCGCTTCTCGACCAGTCTAGTGACTGTCGTTCTGGACACCAATTGGCAAGTCATCCAGAATGGACACTTAGGGTGCGCATTCCGCCTCGTTTGTGCGCAAACTGCCCGAAGCCAGGGAAAACACCAGCAAGCACGTGAATGAACGACCAGGAATTTCTGAGGATCATTGAATTCATCGAGAGTACGAGGGCGCCATTCAACCTGGAAATTCCGGGTATGTCGCAAGACTCCGACTGGGCGATAACGAGTTATCTCGTCACGGCCAGGTTGCAGGAAAAGGACGTGTCCATATCGGATCTCATCAGGGTGTCCGGTCTGACGTATGGCACGGCGCACCGCCGCATCAACGGCTTGATCGAGCAAGGCCTGATCGATGTCGCGCCGGCGTCGCCAACGGGCAAATCGCATTCGTTGCGACCCAGCGAGAAGCTGCTCGACGCCTTCAGGTCACTGGTCAGTCACGTCAAGTCTCTGGTTGCGACGCTAGTCGGCCAACGTGATGACAGCCAGAACTCGGACCAGTACTACTTCGGCGAGCCGAGAGGATTTATCGAGCGCTCGCTACCACCCACGGATTTGCCGACCTCGCACGGTGGCGCAACCAGACGGCTTCGCTTCCTGTTTCATGACGACAATTACTTTGCTGCGCTGCGCAACCTGTGGATCGACTTCCGCGCCAATGCGGGAAGAAGCGAGGACTTTCAGCTCACGCCGATGCAGGAAATGTACGAGACGGCTTTGTCGAATGGCGCAAGGGATGAGTCCGAATTCGACATCATCACGTTAAACTATCCCTGGTTGGCGGAGTTTGCGCAAAAGGATCTGATTGCGCCGCTCGACATCGACGTGCGTGAACTGTCGAGCAATCTCGGCGACTTCCATCCCGCGGCGTTGGAGTGCGTCACTTACGCGGACCGTCTCTTCGGTTTGCCGTTGTATGTGACGGTTGAATCACTGCTTGCGCGAAGGGACATTTTCGAAGAAAACGCGCTGCCGTACCCGACAACGCTAAAGGAACTGCTTGCCGTCGCCCGTCGATTGCATCGCCCCAAGCGTGGACAGTATGGACTTGCCTGGAACGGCGCTAAAGGGATGCCTATCGCCAGCGCGTTCATGTTTCTTTTGAATGCGCACGGTGGCGCAGTCATCGCCCATGATGAACCCGGCACCGGAATCCGATCGCGACGTTCCCGCCCACAAGGCACCCGCTGCTGCCTCGACGAAAAGCCGGCACACGCCACGCTTGCCTTCATGCAGCAGCTTCTTGCCGTATCGCCTCCCGACACCCTCGCCTTCGATTGGGAGGACAGCCTTGCGGAATTCATGTCCGGGCACGCGGCGCTCTGTTACGCGTGGTCGATGCGTGCCGCGCGACTCGAACTCGATTTGCAGTCCAAGGTTAAAGGGAAGATCAAGATCCTCCCGCACCCTAACCTTCTTGGCGTACGCCGCTCGGTGCCGCTTGGCGGCTTCGTTCTGGCGGTGCCACGCAACCTGCCTCCGGCACGCGCGGCGCTCGCTCAACAGGCGATCAGGTGGATGACCTCGTCCGAGGCGATGAAGTCCAGCGCCAAATACGATTTACCCATTGCACCGCGCTTTAGCGTGAACTCGGATCCTGACCTGAAGGTCGTCTCAATGCTTGTTAGCTTCGTCGACGACATGGCGCGCAACGGTCTCATCTGCAACTCGATGCGCCCGCTCACGCCCGTTTATACACACATCGAAGAAATTCTGGGGGTCGAGATCCATAACGCGTTGTGCGGCCTGACATCGCACGAAAACGCGCTGTCATCCGCACATGAGCGAATCCAGGCGGTGCTGGATTCCGTGTTGTCGCAGCCGTAGGGCTTAGGCCGAGCCGCCGCGCTGGACGCAGCGGCTCACCTCATCATTGCGGAATGATCCGCTCGGCCTTGAGCCGGTCGAACAGCGCAAAGAATGCATCCGGCGTGCTCTGATAATCGAGGAACCCCGCCTTGCGGCTCTTCGTCATATCCGTGAGCACTTCCATAGGGCGGCCAAGATCGGCGTCCGTGTGCCACCATGACGCCAGCTTGCCGATGTCCGTTTCCTTCAGATTGAACCGCGCTGAAATATCCGACCATTCCTTGCCGGCGTTCTGCATACGCGTTTCGAGCGGTCGAACTTCACCGTCGAACGGAGCCGCCTCGATGCCAAAGTAGCCCGCAATTTCCGACCAAAGCCATTTCCAGCGAAACACGTCGCCATTGACTACGTTGAAGTCTTCGTTGCGCGCATTGACCGAGGTGGCCGCCCATTCCAGATGACGCGCCAGCAGCCGCGCATCGGTCATGTCGGTCAGGCTGTTCCATTGCGCTTCGGAACCAGGGAATACGAACGGTTGGCCTGTCTGTTTGCAAAGCGTCGCGTAAACGGCGAGCGTGACGCCCATGTTCATCGCGTTGCCGATCGCGTAGCCGATGATCGTATGCGGACGATGCACACTCCAGCTAAAACCATAGCGTCGCGCGGCATCGAACAAGCGGTCTTCCTGCTCGTAATAGAAATTCTCCACCGCCTGACGACCCTGTTCCTCACGAAACGGCGTAATGGGTACGGCGCCGGTCGCATAGGCTTCGAACGGCCCGAGGTAATGCTTCAGGCCGGTGACGAGCGCCGCGTGTGACACGGTGCCCGAGGACCCTACCGCATCCAGTACGTTCGACACCATGCCCCCGTTCACGCGAATGTTTTCCCGTTCCGTGGCCTGGCGTGCCCATGCGGTAAAAAACACGTGTGTGAAGGACTTTCCCGCAAGCGCCTCATTGACGGAGGTGGCGGAAGTCAGATCGGCGGTGATGGGTTCGATGGCCGGTGACAATGCAGTGCGGCCGCGTGAAAGACCCGCAACAGTCCAGCCGGTGGAGAGCAATTGATCAGCCAGATTGCTGCCGACAATTCCGCTTGCGCCAATGATAAGTGCCCGGTTTTCCATAAGATTGATAGTCACAAAAGTAAATGCCTGTCGACACGGGCTGGCTCTACGACCGACGATTGCCCGTGGGTTGAACGCGTCTCCAGCGAATTGCTTTAAATGCCATTGAAGGAAGCAAGGTCCGGACGCACGCCGTCAAACGCTAATTGCAGCAAACGGCGCACCGCGTCATAGGAAAGCGGCCGCGGGTTCCAGTACGGCGACCGCATGGCCATCTCAGCCGCGTGGTCGAGCTGGTCTGCCTTGAGGCCAAGTGTCTCGAGCGAAGCAGGTGCCCCAAGTTGCCGACCAAGTTCGTGCAGACAGGTAGCCGGATCCGCGACGCCTAACGCACGACCAAGCCGCTGCAACGCTTCGGGTGCCGAGGGCAGATTGAATGCCATCGCATACGGCAGGATCACGGCATGCGTTTCGGCGTGGGGCAGATTGAACGAGCCGCCCAGCGTATGGCACAGCTTGTGATGAAGGGCCATGCCCACGCCGCCAAGTACGGTTCCGCACAGCCACGCGCCGTACTGAGCGGTCTCGCGCGCGGCGAGATCGTCAGGACGCGCGCAAACGAGCGGCAGCGCGCGGGCCAGACTGCCAATGCCCTCTTCGGCGAACATCGACATCACCGGATTGGCGTCCTGTGCGTAGAGCCCCTCTGCTGCGTGTGCAATCGCATTCAGACCGCTGGTTGCGGTCAATCCGGCGGGCAGCGTGAGTGTGAGGCTCGCATCGTAGATCACGGTGCGCGGCAACACGCGATAGCTTTTGCCCGTCTTTTTTTCGTTGCCCGCCGTCATGCCGTAGATCGGTGTGACCTCGGACCCCGCATACGTGGTCGGAACCGCGACGATAGGCAACGACGTTTCGAGCGCAATCGCCTTCGCGAGTCCGAGTGTCGAGCCGCCACCCGCTGCGATCAGGCCATCGGCATCGGCCTCGCGAGCGGCGTCCACGCCGGCCTGCGCGGTGGCCACCGGTACGTGCATCACCGCGCCGTCGAATACACCGACGCAACGCTCGCCAGCCAGTTTGCGAACACGGTCGGCAAGGAAGCGCTGCTCGGGGGTCGACAACACGAGTGCGCGGCGAATGCCCAGTTCGTCGAGTTCTTCGCCGAGACGCTCCAGCGAACCTGCGCCAAATACGATGCGCGCCGGACGGCTGTTGTAGGTGAACGGTTTCATGTTGCGCGATTCAGAACGAAGTCGAATTCGAGCGTGCTGAACGGTGTCTGCATCTGCGTTCCATCCGGCGCCATGCCTGCTTCGTGCCGTAGCCACTTTGCGACGAGCGAAGAACGCACACCGAATACGGCATCCGAGTCCAGGTACGGATCGCCGTCGCGAAACACGTGCGTCACGAGCCTCTCGTAGCCCGGCGCCGTGATCATGAAATGCAGATGTGCTGGCCGCCACGGATGGCGGCCGAGCGCCGTGAGCATTTTCCCCACCGGCCCGTCGTGCGGAATCGGATAGGGCTCGGCAACGATCGAACGAAAGTGAAAGCGCCCATCAGCGAGGCTCTGCAGGACGCCCCGCGCGCGATGCGCGTCATCGCCGGCATGCTGCACGTCATAGAAGCCGTCGGCGTCGGCCTGCCACACTTCGATGCGCGCACCGCCCACTGCTTCTCCGTCCGGCCCCTTGACCGAGCCCGCGACGAAACAGGGCTCGCCATGCGCGCCGTTCGCTACGTCGTCGCCGTTTTGATAGGCCGGTGCGTCCTCGACGAAGAACGGGCCGAATACGGTCGCTTCCGTGCAACCCGGCGGCTTGCGGTTCGCCATTGCGGTGACGAGCATCGACAGCCCCAGCGTGTCGGACAGCAGGATGAACTCCTGGCGCTTGTCATCGGTGATGTGACCGATGTCGGTCAGGAAACGGATACCCTGCTCCCATTCGGCTTCGGTCAGGTTCACCTCGCGTGCGAAGGCATGCAGATGGCGCACGAGACTGGTGACAATCGTCTTGAGCCGTTTGTCGGGCGCATGTTCATGGCGCGCCAGAACCGCTTCGGTAATCGTGTGTTCGTCGAGATTTCGCATACCCGTCGTTTCGTTTCGTCTGGGATTCGCAGGGTTTATCGGTCGTTTATCCGTCGTCTATGGCTTGTTACCGGTTATCGACCCGCTTCAGGAATGGCCGGATATCCACCGTGCGCCAGATGCCGGCTTCGTTGAACGGGTCCGCCTTGTTGAAACTCATCACATCGGCGATATCGTCGGCTTCATAGAGAAAGAAACTACCGATCATCGTTTGCTGATCGCTGGCCAGCAGCGGACCGGACATCACCATCTTCAACGGCGAAGTCGCGAGATACGCCTTGTGGGCCTCGTAATGCTCGAGCCGGCGTTCGACCATGTTGTCGTGATCCAGGCAATACACAGTGAAATGCATGATGGTTCCAGAAAAAAAACGTAAGGTGAAAATGCAGTCAACTTTCGATGCCCGAGGCGGCTTCCACCGCGCGCACGATCGAGAAGAAATCGAGTTCCGCGCCGTCGCCGCTCGCATAGTGCTCGAATTGCTGCTGGACGAGTGCAGCGGCGGCCATTGGCACACCTGCATCGCGGCCAGCCTCGACCACGAGCGACATATCCTTCAACATCTGCTTCGATGAAAATGCCGGCGAGAAGTCCCGCTGCTTGAGCGGCTCGAGTTTGTATTTGACGAGCGGCGAAGCGGCCACGCTATCGCCGATCACCGTCAGCATCTCGACCCAGTCGAGCCCGCCCTTTTTTCCGAGGGTCAACGCTTCAGCCAGCAGCACGGCGGTTGAACCGACCAGATGATTGATAGCGAGCTTCAGATAGCGCGCCTGCTGATCCGCTCCAACGTAGTACTGGCGCGCGGAAAGCGCCGCGAAAACCGGCTGGGCTCGTTGAAACGCGGCCTCGGGGCCGGAAGCGAATACGGTCAGTTGCGCCTTTTCGGCCAGCACCGTGCTGCCGGAAACCGGCGCGGCGATGAAGTCGATATGACGTTCACGGGCGGCATCACGTACGGTGGAAGAAACCGCCGGCGAGACCGTGCTCATGTCCACGTATACGGCACCGTTGCGCGCATTGGCGATGACGCCTTGCGGGCCCAGCGCGACCTTCTGGAGTACGGCATCGTCCGGGATGATCGAAAAGATCAGCTCGGTGGCCGCGGCGAGGCTGGCGATATCCGAGGACGCCCGCGCGCCCTGTTGCACCAGCGCTTCGACGTGACGCGGATCGACGTCGTACACCGTCACGTCGAAAGCCGCCTTGAGCAGATTCGAAACAATCGGGGTGCCCATCTTGCCGAGGCCTATCCAGCCGATCGTGGGCTTGTCTTGCGTGTTATTCGTGTGCTGCGTGCCTGTATCAGTCATGCAAGTCTCCGGGTCCTTTAACGCATCTGCGGATTGATGAGGATTTTCATCTTGTCGCTGCCTTTGTCGCTCAACACGTCGAAGCCCTTTGCGACAACATCGTCGGCATCGATCAGATCGTGAATGAGCTTCTCCACCGGAAATTTCCCGTTGGCGATCATGCCGATGATGCGCGGCCAGATCGTGACCGGATAGCACCATGTGCCTTCAATGCGAATGTCCTTCAGCGACCACTTCATGGGATCGACACTCGCGCTGCCCACATGCAGACCGGCCTGAACGACTGCGCCTGCGGACCGCACCGCATCCACGCAGGCATTGAGCGCGTGCTGATTCCCTGCACACTCAATAGCAACATCCACGCCCACTCCTTCGGTCAGATCGCGGATCTTTTGCGGCAACTCTCCATCCGTTGGATCGAAGATCTCGCTCGCCACGCCGAATCCGGCCATTTTCGCGGCGCGCGCAGGGTTCGGATCGCTCACGAAGATTTTCGTCGCGCCCGCCGCATGACAGGCCAGCGCGGCGAGCACACCGATCGGGCCGGCACCCGTGATAAGCACCGTCGAGCCTACCGTGACACCGCCGCGGTCCACGGCATAGAGCGCCACCGCAGCCGGCTCGATCAGCGCGCCCTGCTTGTCGCTGACGGTGTCGGGCAGCCTGTTCGCGTGATAGTCGTTGAGCACCGTATATTCGGCCATGCCGCCGCCGTCCCAACTCAACCCCACGCAGCCCATCTTCGAGCAAAGGTGTCGCATGCCGCGTGCGCAGTAATAGCATTGACCGCAGGAGGCGAGCGGCATCACCGAAATGCGGTCGCCGGCCTGGACGTTCTTGACGTCCTTGCCCACCTCGATCACTTCCGCGCTGAATTCGTGCCCCAGCACTTGCGGCGCTTTTGCGCCGGTGAGCGCGTGCGGTTCGGTCGGCACGACAATCGGTCCGGCCTGGTATTCGTGCAGATCGGTTCCGCAGATGCCGCACCACATTGGCTTGACGATCATCTGGTTGGCGCCCATTCCGCTCGGATCGGGCACATTCTCGACGCGAATATCGTGAGCACAATGGAAACGAACAGCTCTCATGGATTGACTCCTTGTTTACAGGGCCGATTCAGCGAAGCCGGCGGGTCACATAGCACGCCGACGCCCCAATGATGATGACGCCCTTGACGATGATCTGAGCCTGCACCGGCATGCCGATCAGCAACACGATGTTGAAAACGATGACGAGAATCGCCGCGCCTGCCAGGCCGCCGGGTAACGAGCCGCGTCCACCGGACAGCGCAAGTCCGCCCATCACCGCAGCGACGATCGAATCGAGTTCGAAACCGCGGCCCACCCAGTTATCGACGATCCCCACATAGCCAGACAGCGCGAGACCGGCGAGGCCCGCGAGCAACGCGCTGATCACGTAGCAGACAATGCGCACGAAATCGGGGCTCACACCGACCAGCCGGGCCGACTCGGCATTGCCGCCCACCATGTAGACGCGTCGGCCGAAAGTCGAAAATTGCAGCAGTACGCCAAAGACGACCGCGCACACCGCCAGCATCAGCACGCTCACCGGCACCCCGCCAAGCGAACCGGTGCCCATGACGTGAAAGAGCGGTGGCACGTTGCCCGAGGGCGAACCCTGCGTGTAGGCGAAGCGAATGCCCTGCAGCACCACGGCGGTGGCGAACGTGGCAAGGAACGGCGAAACCTGACGCTTCGTCACGAGCAGGCCGTTCAACAACCCGGCGCAGATGCACATGACCAGCGTCGCACCGAAGATCGCCGGTGCCGAGGCATCCGTGCCATCGAAGGCGGTGGCGATGACTGCAGCCGTTGCCATCACCGAGGCCACTGAGAGATCGAGCCCACCCACCAGAATCACGAACACCTGGCCGATGACGACGATACCGAGTGGCGCGAACTGCACCAGCATGTTCACGACGTTGTCGATGCGCAGGAACGTCGGCGACAACACGCCCGACACCGCGACGAGCAGCACGAGGAACAGGAAGATGCCGTAGCGTCTGAGGAGGTCCGTCGAGAGCATGCGTGCAATGGGCGGGCGGCGTTTCGATACGACTGAGTTCATGCCGTCCCCCGCTTGCGTTGCAGATTCACCGACACCGCCGCGATGATCGCCGCGCCCTGAATGACCAATTGATAGTGTGAAGGGATGCCCGCGAAGTTGATCAGATTGTTCAGCAGGCTCAGCAGATAAACGCCGATCAACGTGCCGATCACCCCGCCCCGGCCACCGCTAAGCACCGTCCCGCCCACGACAACCGGCGTGATCGAGGCAAGCGTGTAATTCGCACCGAGATACGGCTGCCCGGAGCCGAACTGCGCGGCCAGATAGATACCCGTCAGCCCCGCGCAGAGCGCCGAGAAAACATAGACGAACAGGATCACGCGGGCGCGCGGAATGCCCGTGAGGGTTGCCGCATGTTCGTCGTCGCCGACCATGTACACGTAGCGTCCGAGTCTGAAATGACGCATGAAAAACGACACGGCGAAGTAAAGCAGCACGACCAGCGTCGCCGTGATGGGAACACCCGCATAACGGCCATACGCGAGTGAATCGAAACCGTCGGGCACGTTACCGGCCGGCCCGGTGGAGTAGTAGAGAATCGCGCCTTGCAGCACGGCGCCCATGCCCAAGGTCACGATCAGCGGATGAACGCGCAGCCAGAGCACCAGCAAGCCATTCGCGAAGCCCACGGCGCACGACAGCACGATAACGGCGGCGATCGCTGTACCCCAGCCGCCGTATGGATTGTCGGCAAGGCCAGAAGTCAGCGTGGCGGTTACGCTAATCAGCGAACCGACCGACAGGTCGATGCCACCCGTGAGAATGGTGAGGGTTTGTCCAAGCGCAACGATGGCGAGACCGGTTGCCTGTTGATGCACGTTGAGCAGATTCGGTAACGTCGCAAACCGGTCGCTCACGAAGGCGCCTGCAATCAGCAGGACGAGCAGCAGCGCGCCTACCACGTAGGCCGCACCATTCGGCGCGATGTGATGCCTGAACAGATTACCGCTGGTGCTGTTCGCGTTGCCGGTGCTGGTGTTAGTGGGCGAAAGCATGTTCGCCTCCTTGTGCCGGGGACTGGGACTGCGCGCCCGTCGCCAGCCGCATGATGTCGTGCTCGGTCATCTGGTCACCGTCGACCTCACCGGCAATGCGTCCTTCGCGCATCACGAGCACACGATCCGACATGCCGATCACTTCCTGTAGTTCGGAACTGATCATCAGGATGCCAAGACCGCGTGCCGTCAGTTGCCGCATTACCCGATAGATTTCCGCTTTCGCGCCGACATCCACGCCGCGCGTGGGTTCATCGAGAATCAGCACGCTGTTGCACACGCGCACCCAACGGCTGATCAAAACTTTCTGCTGATTGCCGCCCGAAAGCGTGGCCACGCTGCCGCCGGGCCGTGCACCGGCGATGCCATACTCCTTGATCGCGCTCGCACCCGCATCACGCTCGGCACCGGCACGCAACAGGCCGAAGCGCGAAACGCGCTGGAGCGTCGTTGCGGTCACGTTTTGCGCAACGTTCAGATACATCAGCAGACCTTGTGATTTGCGATCTTCGGTGACGAAACCCAGTCCGAGCCGGATCGCAGCATTCGGTGTCATGCGCTTGCGGCGCGCGCCGCGCACTTCCACCGTGCCGCGCTCCGCGCGCATCGCGCCGAAGATGCCCGACGCCAGCTCCGTGCGCCCCGAGCCCACCATGCCCGCCAGCCCGACGATCTCGCCGGCCCGAACTGTCAGCGAGGCATCGAACACACGGTTGCCGACCTGCAATCCTTCTACCGCGAGCAGCGTGGGCACATCGTTCGAAAGCCGTGCCTTGGGCGGATAGATCTCGCTCATTTCGCGCCCCACCATCATGCGTACGAGCCCCTCGCGGGTCGTCTCGCTGACCGCTTGCGTACCCACCTTGCGGCCGTCTTTCATCACCGTCACGCGATCGCAAAGCGCGAAAATCTCTTCGAGCCGGTGCGAGATGTAGATGATCGCCACGCCTTTGTCGCGCAGCAGACGCACCCGCTCGAACAACAATTGCACTTCCTTGCCGGCGATCACGGCGGTTGGTTCATCGAGCACGAGCACGCGGGTCTCCGCGGCCATCGCTTTCGCGATCTCGACCATTTGCTGATCCGCGACGGACAGATTGCCTACCCGTTCGCGTGGATCGAGTTGGACGCCGAGTTCGGAAAGCAAGGTCTGCGCGCGGCGGTTCATCTCGCGATGGTCCACCGTGCCGAGACGGGAGCGCGGCTCGGCACCGGCAAAGATGTTTTCGGCCACGCTCGATTGCGGAAACAGCACCAGCTCCTGATAGATCACGTGAATACCGCGCCGCTTCGCATCCGCCGCCGACTTCCATTGCACAGGCTGCCCGTCGAAGCGAATCTCGCCTTCGTCGGGCAGATAGGCGCCCGCCATGACCTTCATGAGCGTGGATTTGCCCGCACCGTTTTCGCCGACGAGCGCATGGATTTCCCCCGCGCGCACGCCAAACGAGACCGCATCGAGACTCTTGACGCCCGGAAAGCGTTTGGTCACCTGCAGTACTTCGATCAGGTCTCCTACTGTTTTTTCATGTGCGGCAGAAGTGACGGTTGGCTGGCCGCTCATTTTTCCCCCGGCAGCTTGACCTTGAACGTGGACGGGTTGTAACCCGGTCCCATGCCACCGTCGATGAGTTCATCCGGCGGTCCCTTGGCATCCACGATCTGGTCGATGTACTGGTCGGGATGCGGCACCGACGCCGTTTCGTCGCCACGGGTCAACGCAATCTGCGGGCTGATCTCGTAGATCTTGGGCAGCGGTTCGCCATTCAGCACTTTCAATGCGACGTCGATCGAGGTGCTTCCCATCGAAGGCGGGTAGCCGATTTCGAGCATCGGAATCTTGTACTGCAAGGCGAGTTGTAGCGGACCATTCAGATCGGCGGTGGTGTGCGGCGGAATTTCGCCAGCCTTGAAGCCCGCCGCGAGGAACGCGTCAATGGAGCCCGCAACCGGCAGACCGTGCGCACACCACACGGCGTTAATGTTGTGGCCATACTTCGCAATCATCGCCTGCATCTGCTGCTTGGCCTTCACGGGGCTCCAGTCCGAGTACACCGTGTCGAGCACCTTGATACCCGGATACTGCGAGAACACTTCGTGCGCAGCGGCTTCACGATCGGCGCTCACGCTCGATCCTGCCTGGCCGGCCAGCATGATGACGTTGCCCTTGCCATGCAGTTTCTCGACGATCCATTGCGCCCACACGCGGCCCATCATCGCATCCGATCCCGTCACGAAGGACACGAAGTTATCCGATGAAATGCGCCGGTCCACCATGACTACGGGGATACCCTGCTTCATCGCGCGCGTCACGACGGGATCGAGCGCCTTCTGGGTGTTCGCGCTGACGATCAGCAAATCGACGCCGCGTGAAATCAGATCCTGAATGTCCGCAGCCTGCTTCGCATCGTCCATGTTGCCGTTGGTGATGATGAGCTGCTTGATCACATCGGCGTGCTCGGACGCGGCCTTCTCCAGCGAATGCTGCATCACAACACGCCAGCTATCGCCGAGGCCCGCGTTGGCGAAGCCGATCACGTACGGTGGCTTCTTTTTGAATTTGGCCGTGTCCGAGAACGGAATCTGCACGGCCGGATTGAACAGGAAGGTGCGCGGCGCGCCGGTGTAATCGGCATGCGCACTGAGCGCCGGAAGAAATAGTGCAACTGCGAGCGCAACTGCGGCCGTCGGAACGCTCGCACGTGTGAAGTGAATCAAGCGACGCATGTATGTCTCCGTGAATGTTTTTGGTCGTCGCCAGGTTTTGGCATCGCGGCGCGGCATGAGCGCCTGCTGCACGTGCAGCAATACGCTGGTTCGGAGCGCGATCTATAATCAGGCGCTGCCGCCGCAAAACAATGAACACCTGGCCGACGGCGCAAATGTGGCATGAATAGGACGGTGCATCTAGCAACTGCCATTACTAGTAATGGCAGTAATAGGGAGAGTTCTCGGAGACGCGGAATGGAAAAGCAGCAACGGTTGAACGAACTGGCTGATTTTTTGCGGACGCGCCGCGCGCGGCTGCGGCCTGAAGACATCGACTTCCCGGCAGGCAATCGCAGGAAGACGCCCGGTCTACGGCGCGAAGAAGTGGCCGAACGCGCCGGCATCAGCGTCACCTGGTATGCGTGGCTGGAACAGGGTCGCGAGGTCAACGTGTCGTTCAAGACGATTGAGAGCCTGGCGAATGCACTCAAGCTCTCGACGCATGAACGCACGCATCTGTTCGAACTCGCCAATCATTACACGCCGCCGGGACCGTATCCCATCGCCCAGAACGTGACTGACACCGTGCGTCGCATGCTCGATCAACTGGGCAACATGCCTGCGTACGTGGTGGACGGTAACTGGAACTACGTCACGTGGAACGACGCGGCCGTGAAGGTGTTTACCGATTTTCGCAAGATGCCCGCGGGGCGTTGCAATCTGCTGTGGTTCACCTTTCAGCAGGAAGGCGCGCGTTCGCTGTTTCATGGTTGGGACGCCTACGCAAAATGCGTACTCGCGCAGTTTCGCGGCGACTACATCCTGCGTCCGTCCGGCGAAGTGTTTCTCCGGGACCTGGTTGAAGAATTGACCGACACCGACGCGGATTTCTGCCGCTGGTGGGCGGAGCATGAAGTGCTCAAACGCAGCGACTGGCGCAAGGTGATTCAGCATCCGGTGGCCGGTGTGCTGGAACTCGATGCGCTATCGCTCGAAGTGCCCGATGCGCCTGGGATGAGGATCATGATCTACACGCCGGCGCCGTCAACGGACACGGCGCAGCGTATCGAAGCCCTGATGAAGAGTTCGCGCACGGCGGAAAAGCCATTCGAAGCGGCCACGGTGCTCGACACGTTTCGCAAGCCTCGCGTGTCGGCTGGCAGGAAGGGGTGATGGCGAGCGGAGTACCGGAGACCAGGCGTCGAACATGTGCGCGACATTCATACGCGAGAGGCACGAATGATTCGACCGATACTCCGCACAGCCACGACCATGCTTGCTCTCGCCGCACTCCCCTGTGCGCTGAATGCGGCGGAAGCTGACAAGGATCCCGCCAGCGCCATTCGCTCTGCCTTGACCCAGTGGCGGGACGATTTCAATGCGCGACGCGCAGCCCATATCTGCGACCTGTTCGCGCCCGAGCTTCGCTACGACTTCTATGGCGCACCCGAGCGGACCTACCCGATGCTCTGTGCGCGTCTTCATCGTGCGCTAGCCGACACGACGCAATCGCTACGTTACGACCTCAAGATCAAGGAGATCATCGTCTCCGGGAAGCTCGCCATCGTGCGCCTGACGTGGATATCGACCACTACCCTGAATGGCAAGCAGCAATCGAATGATGAGACCGGGCTCGATGTATTCGGCCGTCAGCCCGATGGTAGCTGGAAGATCATTCGTTATATCGCCTATCCCGCGCAGGAGTGAGGCGGCGGCGTGGGGGCGCCTCACATCCAACCGGCTTTCCTGAAGCGCCAGAAAAGAAACAGGTCGATCGTGACCATCACCGCAATGACGGCGGGATAGCCGAACTGCCAATGCAATTCGGGAATCTCCTGGAAATTCATTCCATAGATGCCGGCAATCATGGTCGGCACGGCGAACAGAGCCGCGAACGAGCCCAGTCGTTTGGTTACTTCGCTTTCCGCCAGCGAAATCATCCCGAGGTTGACCTGAACCGCGGTCACGACCATTTCGCGACGCGCCTCGGTGATTCGCACGATCCGGTCAAGATGATCGAACAGGTCACGAAAGTAGGCCTGCATCCCGGCGCATACTTTTGGCACGCGTCCGCCTGTCAGTTTGCCGACGCCCTCATGAAACGGTTGAACGTGATGCTGGAATAGCACCAGCCGGCGCTTGAGCGAGTACATGCTTTCAATGATGGCGCGCGATGCTGCAAGGCTTTGCTTCTGGAAAATGCGCTCTTCGATCTCATCGATTTCGGTGCCGAGTGCTTCCAGTACCGGGAAATAGCAATCTACGACGTGATCGGCCAGCGCGTAGAGCACGAACGCCGAGCCATCCTTGAGTCTGTCCGGTTCGCGCTCACAACGCGCGCGCACCTCACGAAAACCCTGATCGGTCCGGCGGCGTACCGACAGCACATAGTTCGGGCCAACGAACACACTGATCTCACCCGCGAGTAGTTCGCGGTCGTCCTCTATGGTCAGCGGATGCATCACCGCAAACAGCGACTCTCCATACTCTTCGATCTTTGGAGGCTGGTGGCCAATCCGCACCCCCTCGACAGCCAGTTCGTGCAGCCCGAACTGCTGCTGCATCGCGTCGAGTTCCTCAACCTCGGGATCCTTTAGCGCGACCCAAACGAAACATCCAGGCTTCGCCAGGTATTCACTAATCGAAGCCACTTCGATATCGGCGAGTTTCCGGCCGTCATGATACGCAGCGCAATTGATCAGCATGGTCCAATACACCTCGGCGACGACCTGCGACAAAGCTGGGAATTCCGCGCACTGCCGCGCGGTCGATCTGTCGTTGATGTGTGGCAGTTCATGCTAACGGCCCTCTTCCAGGCAGGAATGATCTGGCAACGCGATAAGTGACAAAGGACAGTCGAGCCAAAGCGCGGCTGTCCTTTGTGCATTGAGGATGGAACCCTTGCTGCTGCGTTCCTAGAATACTTCCGGAACCATCATCGCCGCAGGCACGGGGTGGCGAATGTATTCCGCGTTGTGAACACGCGCAGGAAACTCGACCGCCGGGTGCTCGATCTCGGTATAGGGAACCTGGCTTAGCAAATGTGTGATGCAGTTCAGTCGTGCGCGCTTTTTGTCGACGGCATGTACGACCCACCACGGCGCTTCCGGAATATGTGAGCGCTCCAGCATGACTTCCTTCACGTGGGTGTATTGCTCCCAGCGGCGCCGGCTTTCCAGATCCATCGGACTCAGCTTCCATTGCTTCAGCGGGTCTTGAATCCGCGCCTGGAAGCGCATTTCCTGTTCGTCGTCCGTAATAGAGAACCAGTACTTGATCACCTGGATGCCGCTGCGAACCAGCATGCGCTCGAACTCAGGGACCGAACGAAAAAACTCCTCGTACTGCTCATCGGTGCAGAAACCCATGACCCGTTCTACGCCCGCGCGGTTGTACCAACTGCGATCGAACAGTACGATCTCGCCGGCCGCGGGCAAATGCTGCACATAGCGCTGAAAATACCATTGGGTCCGTTCCCGGTCATTGGGCGCGGGAAGCGCGGTGACCCGACATACGCGCGGATTCAGACGCTGTGTGATTCGCTTGATTACACCGCCCTTTCCCGCCGCATCGCGTCCCTCAAAGATCACGACCATCCGGTGACCCGTGTGCTGAACCCAGTCCTGCAGTTTTACCAGTTCACCCTGCAACCGGAAAAGCTCACGAAAATAGTGTTTCCTCGACACGCGTGCGTCGTCATCCGGTGTTGCAATACCGTCCTGGCGACGATCGTCCACCTCCAGTTCAAGCTCTTCGTCGTACGCATCGATGAGATCTGCCTGGAAGCGACGCTGCCGCTCCTCGAGCGATTCGGTGTCAAGGGTATTCTGGGTCTCGGCCATTGCGATTCTCCTGAGCAACGCGGGGGTTGCGCGCGCCCCTCGTGGCCGCGTCGCCGGGACAATCATCCGACTGCAAGATGGCATTCAGATTACTCAGACGAATAACTCGAAGAATTTGAACCCAGCGAACGAGGTGAGCAAGGGCACCGCTGCGTTTGCTAACCAGGGCGTTCGATACGGCCACGCCCAACGTCCAACGCGCCCGTTTAGCGATGACTTACTTGTGCAGCACGTTTGGATGGCGAATCGCGTCCTTGACCCGTTGCGTCCAGCCATCCCGCGAAACGAGCGGCGGTTCGTGCATCACGTGTGCGTCGTAGCCTGGCCGGCTTCCGGTAATGTCGACATTTTCAGCGGCGACATCGCCATCCACAGCAAATCGCACGCGTAATACAGCGGCGAGCGCCCTGCCGTAGGCGTCATTGTTAGCGCCGCCACCCATTATCGCCACCAGTGCCCTCGCAAATCCCGATGCGTCACGCGGCGCCGAACTGCCGGACGAACTGCTCTGCGAAAACTCTCGCTGGATATCGTCCTTTAAGGCAGCGAGGGCTTTTGCCACTTTTTCGAATGCCGTGGCGGGCGCTTCAACTTGACTACGACGGGCGGAGGCAGAAAGCGTCGGCACGCTGGAAAGCACATTTCTGTTGTTCTTTAGATGTGCTGCGAGTGTATTGATGTAGGCAACTTCGACTGCGGAGATGTTAGTGCTGCGCTCGCAGCAGGCGTAAGCGCGCGAGGCACCCTGCATTGCCGAAGCAAACCAGGCGAAATCATGGAAGTGTAGACGTCTCGCCGCGCAATCGAGCGTGCCGTCTGGCGGCAATCCAAGCTCATGCGCCACCGCAAGCGCCGTCTTCATCACGAGTAGAAGAAGCTCACTCCACTCGTCCTTACGGTACGACTCCATCGGACTATCAGTCATGGCAGTCCTCGCGTAGACCTGTCATCAGGCAGTCATACTACGCGAAGCGAGCGTCCGATTCTATTGTGCGGAGCAGGTTACACAACATGCGGCAACACGCCACCGTTTGCCACTTCGTTTAATGCCTGATTCGCCCACCCGGCTTCCAACTCGGCTTCGGCAGAATCACGGATGGTTGTTTGAGACTGCTGTTCGAGCATTCTGGAAAGTTTTTCGTCGGTAACGGCAGGGCTATACAGAAAGCCTTGGCCCTCGATGCAATCGTGCGCAATCAAAAACTGCCGATGAACGTCGAGTTCGACACCCTCGGCGAGCACATCGAACTTCAACGCTTTGGCGATCCCTATTACTGCCAGCGTAAGCGCTTCGAACTCCTCATCGCTACCAATGTCCCGAACGAACGCGCGGTCTATCTTGATGCGGTCAACGCTAAAGCGCTTCAGATAGCTAAGGCTGGAATAGCCGGTGCCAAAATCATCGATGGCGATCGTCACACCCAGAGTACGCAACTCGCGAAGTGTGCGCGCGATCTCGTCGGCGTTCCGCATCAACGCCCCTTCCGTTACCTCGAGTTCAAGACTACTGGCCGGCAACTGAGCGTCGCGCAAGGCTGCCTTCACGACCGACACCAGGTCCGAGCGCTCCAACTGTAGCGGCGATACATTCACCGAAATCCGGATTGGCGGCAGGCCCTGGTCGAGCCAGGCTTTGGCCTGGCTACAGGCAGTTCGGAGCACCCATTCGCCGATTACCTGGATCAAGCCGCTCTCTTCTGCAACCGGAATAAACGCCGCGGGAGAGACGACGCCCAGATCCGGGTCGTTCCAGCGCAGCAGCGCTTCCGCGCCGAAGATGCGGCCTGTCGTCATGTCGACTTGAGGTTGATACGCCAGTTGGAGCATCTCGGATTTGACTGCGCGCCTCAATCGTGTCGAAAGTTGCAGTCTCTCGGCAGCCGCGACATTGAGCTCCGCGTGATAGAACTTGTAGCCGTTACGGCCATGCGCCTTGGCAAGATACATCGCCGCATCGGCGTTTCGTATCAGCGTATCGGCATCCAGGCCGTCCTGAGGATACGTGCTGACACCAATGCTTGCCTCCACGTACAGTTCCTGGACCCCCATCTGGAACGGTTCAGACATCGCCGCGACAATCCGGTCGAGCATGGGAACCAGTTGCTCCGTGTTCGCGTGTTCGGCGACGATGATGAATTCGTCGCCTCCGTATCGGGCGACGAGGTCAGTCGTGCGTACGAGTTGCTGCAGCCGTTTCGCGACGCGCGCAAGCAGTGCATCGCCGACACGATGACCCAGTGAATCGTTGACCTCCTTGAAGCGATCGAGGTCGAGGAAAAGTACTGAGACCTGGCCGCCAGACTCGAACGCACGCGAAATGGTTTGCGCCAGTCGCTCATCGAGCAGCGTGCGGTTGGGTAGTTGCGTCAGTGAATCGTAGCGTGCCTGATGCTCCAGACGCTGCTGGTATTCAACGAGCGCGGAGACATCGCTCATCACGCCAATATGATGCGTGACCTTACCTTCGTCATCACGCACGGGTGCCACCAGAATGTTGTTCCAGAAACGTTCCCCGCCCTTTCTCGTACAAAGCAACGTGGCATTTGCTTCCGAATTGTCCGCCAGTGCCCGCCTCACCACGCTCCATTTCTCGGGCTCCCCGTTCAGGCAAAAGAGCGCTTCGCAATCGGCATTCAATACCTCGGCCAGCGCATAGCCGGTGATGCGTTCAAATGCGCTGTTGGCAAACATGATGACGTGCTGACTACCACGCACTTCTGCGATGATGATGCCATTGATGCTGGCTTCCAGTGCCCTGCTCTGCAGTCGTAGCGCGACCTCGGCGTGTCGGCGCGCGCTGATGTTTTCATACGCTCTAAGCACGCCGATCACTGCGCCGCTCTGATCTGCCAACGGAAGCTTGGTTTCTGAAATCCAGACTTCCGAACCATCCACGGCGGTCACCTTGCGTTCCAGATGCTTCCACGTTCGCGTGCCTGCCATGACACCAACGTCTTCGAACCTGACTTCGTCGGGATCATCTCCCCATTTGAGGTCGTAGTCGCTCAGCCCGATCAACGCCTGTTTGGACGCCAGACCCGCGTCCCTCGCGTAGATTGCATTGCCACCCACATAACGATGGCTTGCGTCTTTCCAGGCGATGCCTTGCGGAACGTGATCAAGGACGTATTCCAGCGTCTGCTTCGATTTGAATAGTTCAGCCCGGGCGATCGTCATGAGCGTCACGTCCACCATCACCGACAGGGTCACCCGATGACCTGCATCCTCAAGGCTCAGATGATAGACGTCCATCGAGAGGCGCTTGCCGAGTCTGGTCTGATAGAGCCAGACACCGAGTGGATGCGTTACCTCGCTGCCACCCTCCCGATGCTGTTTCCTCGCCGCGTTGAATCGAACATGTTCATCCGGTGAATGGACGTCGCTCAACGACATGCTGAGCAATTCCGCTTCCGAATAGCCGAACGTGGTTTGCGCTGCGCGGTTCGCTGCGATGATGGACAACGAAGCGTCATCAACAAGGCAGATTGGCAAAGGATGCTCATCGAAAAATCTTTGATATTTCGCTCTTGCACGGTCGGCCTGCTGAAGTGCCGCTCGCAATTTGTGTGCAGTCCGGGAATTACGAAAAATCAGCACGAGCAACATGATCGCGGCAGTTAGCGCGCAAATGAGCAGTGCGGCGGAAACGGACTTTGCATCCTTTGATGATCGACTAACGGTTGTGTCGGTAGTCGCGTCCGCCTGCATCCTCACCTCGAGTACATGCTCGAGGACACTATAAAAATACGCATCGATTTCGCTAAATCCCGCGTCGCCCAGGCTCACTGTATTGGGATGCTCGGTCGCGCGCCTGTACAGCGCATCGCTTCGGCTGCCAAGGAGGCGGATCATCCCGTCGAGGTCATCCAGTTCCGATAAGCACACTGTCCTTCGATTGCACGCGTCTCGCGCGTCACGGGTCAGCGCAAATAACGCCTGAAGGGGAAAGACGTACGACGCGCGCTTATAGAAGGCCTTCGTGCCAATGAGCGTGTAGAGTTCGCCGTTCTCGTCGAGCAACGTCTGCTGAAGATTGTCGAGGTCCTGCTTCAGTCTGCTGGATGCCTGGAGCGCGCGCAGCGCGTTGTTCTGCTCATACGTCTGGCGAACAGCAAGAATCGTATTTCCCGCGATGGCCGCCAGGATGAGTAAGGCGGCCAGAATGGACCCGGCTGCTCTGCGAATACTGCGTGATGGTTCGGCGTTCAGCGTCTTCGAGTTGTTTTTCGGCTTAAGAATGCGCGGGCGATTGAAAGGCTGTTTCGACATAGACCACCCTAATTTTTCCCTTCCGTAGGGAATCCGTCAGAAATCATTCCAGCAAGCGCATCCACCGCACGCATGCGAACGGAAGTCGTTCTGAATTACGGCATGTGGGCAGGGTTATTTAGTGAAGGTTTTGTGACTGGGGAAGGTGGCCAGGGCGATCGTTCCCCCAACAGAGGGATTCCGCCACTTTGTCTCTCCCTCCATACTCGTGCTCCACTTTTGAAAGTACGGCAGAAGGCGGGATGAACGTCATCAGCCCGGCACAACTTCTGTTTTTCATGTCACCGATTAACCACCTCGCCCGGAGTGCGTCATGGGAAAGAAAGTCGCAGAGATCGTCGTCGAAGTGCTGGAACAGGCCGGCGTAGAACGCTGCTATGGCATCGTTGGCGATACGATGAACCTCATCGCAGAGAATCTCGACAAGAGTTCGATCTCCTGGGTTCATGTACGTCATGAAGAGGCAGGCGCTTTCGCTGCCAGCGCAGAAGCGCTCTTGACCGGCAAACTGACGGCCTGCGCGGGTAGCTGCGGCCCGGGTAGCCTGCATTTCATCAATGGACTCTACGAAGCGAATCGCAACCGCTCGCCCATCGTATTGATCGCGACTCAGGTTGCCATGACGGAGATGGGCTTTGAATTCATTCAGGAGGTCGACTTCAAGTCGGTTTTCAAGGAATGCTCAGTATTCTGCGACATGATTTTGACGCCGGAACAGGCGCGCAAGAAAACCGTCATGGCATGTCAGGCAGCACTGGCAAAGCGCGGAGTAGCGGTGCTGATCGTTCCCGTGGATATCTCGCATGGCGAGGTCCGCGAAGACTATCCGTATCAGGTTCAGCACAGTAGGCCAACCATTCGTCCCAATGACGAAGAAATCGGGCGAATCGCCGACATCCTGAATGCGGGCAACAGGATCGCAATTTATGCTGGCTCTGGCTGCGAAGGTGCGCTGGAAGAAATCAAGGCCGTGGCTGGGCGATTAAACGCACCGATGGCACATACAACGCGCGCAAAGAGCTTCCTCGAGCACGACAATCCCTACAACATCGGGATGACTGGCATTCTCGGCAACGAAGCGGGATACCACGCGCTACTCGACTGCGACACGCTGTTGCTGCTCGGGGCCGATTTTGCATGGAGGCAGTTCTATCCTGACAACGCAAACATCGTTCAGATCGACATCGACCCGACTCACCTTGGACGTCGCCATCACGTCACGATGGGCGCGGTGGGTGATATCAAGCCGACCCTGCAGGCGCTTTTGCCTCATCTCGAGCCCAAAACCGACGCCACGTTTCTCAACACCTACACAGAGCGATATAGGCACGTCATGGCTTCGTGGATGGAGCAACTCGTGCCAGGGCACGACGACACGATCCCCGGCTCGTATCTGACGTCGGTGATCGACCGCTATGCAGATGCCGACGCGCTGATCGCCGGAGACGATGGCACACCCATTGTGTGGGCGCATAAGGTCATGTCCACGAATGGCAAGCGTCGCATTTTTGGCAGCCTTCTTCACGGCACGATGGCAACAGCGCTCTCAAGCGCGATGGGACTCAAGAAGGCAGCGCCGCAACGGCAGGTCATTGCGTTATGCGGCGATGGCGGACTGGCGATGCTGTTCGGCGAACTCCTCACGACGATTCAGGAAGACGTGCCGATCAAGATCGTGGTGTACGACAATAGCAAACTGGGATTCGTCGAGATCGAGCAAAAGTCCGAAGGCATGCTCGACACTTTCACTCATCTCAAGAACCCTGATTTCGGCAAGGTTGCCGAGGCAATCGGCCTCTGGGGGCGGACGGTGAAAGTCGCTTCCGAACTCGACGACGCGGTTCAGGAATGGCTCGCGCAACCAGGACCGGCATTGCTCAATGTGCTGGTCAATCCGCTTGAACTGGTCAAGCCACCTTTCGTGGAGATGAAACCCGTGGTCGGTATGGCGCTGTACTCCGCACGTGCAATCCTCCACGGCCGCGGTGCAGATGTTCTCGAGATGTTGCGCGAAAACTTCTGAGTCGACTCCGCCATTCTCGCTGGCAAGCGACCAGTTTGATCAGCGTCACTTGCCTGCCGGGGCGGCGCCTCGTCCCCGGCGCGAAGGACGCACGTATTCTTCAGCATAAAGGCATCAATATTTTGAAGCGTGAAATCCAGGTGATGTTTTCGTAACGAAAGCGCGTGTCGATTTAGCAGTCTCCCGAACGTCGAACAGGTGAAGCGCTAGCGCCGCCCATCCAGCACTCAACGAGACATCCCGCAAAGGAGAACGACCGTGCCCCCACCACTCACGCCTGTTATCACCGTCTTTGAACGCTCGCCGGATTGCGGCACGGGGCTCGCGCGTGACATGCGTGTTCGCTGGGCGCTCGAAGAAGTCGGCCAGCGCTACGAGGTTCGCCCTGTTTCGTTCGGTGCGATGAAGGAACCCGCGCATCGGGCGCTGCAGCCTTTCGGGCAGATTCCGACCTATGAAGAAGGCGCGCTTGCCCTGTTCGAGTCGGGGGCGATCGTGCTGCATATCGCAGAGCACCATGCCGGCCTGCTACCCGAGGAACCGAATGCCAGGGCGCGCGCGATCGCATGGATGTTTGCCGCGCTCAACACGGTTGAGCCACCCATCCTCGAGCACCAGAACGCGGTGCTCCTGGAGGCGGACAAATCCTGGCATGACGCACGTCTGCCGCTGCTCGAAGATCGCATCCGTGAACGACTGGGCGAGCTTGCCGATCGGCTTGGCAACGTAGACTGGCTCGATGGCGCGTTCAGCGCGGGCGATCTGATGATGGTGTCGGTGCTACTCAGATTGAGAGAGTCAGGATTGCTGGAGGAATATTCGAGCCTCTGCGCGTATGTTGCTCGCGGTAAAGCGCGGGCTGCCTACAAACGTGCTTTCGCCGCTCAGCTGGCGCTCTTTCTTGGCAAGCCACCGGCAGGCTGGTGAATATTGGGGGGCGGCGTAAAGCTACCATCCGCGCAGCGCTCTGCAAATGCTACAAATGTAGCAGCGAAATAGCTCAGCCATTCCCTCAAGCGTGTTCTATGCTCAATTTGCAATTGAAATAAAGACGATTTTTTATTCTCATTCCTTATTTACGGGAGTTACAAATGACCGCGTGCGGCGCAGTCAGCTCCCATCACCGTGACTCCCCAACCGGAGCATGCGGCCGATCAAACGCGCTCTTCAATCTGGTTTCCCGGGATCCGGCTGGTTGCCGCTGCATTAGACCGGAGATTCAATTCATTCGATCGACCGGTGTTTCGTCTTCCAATTGTGGATGTTATGTGAGTTCGAATGCCTGGCGGGTTTGTTATCTGGAAGCGCATCCGAGGGTTTATTCACCGCGCACTGCTGCCGGAAGAAACTCGAAATAGCCTGACACGGCGAGACCGGCAGTCAAACTGAAGGCAAACAGCCGCCGCGCCACATTCGCAAGTAGAGTCTGCCGACTGTTCCAGTCGCGCTATCGAACTGAAAGGACCGCAATGAAAATTTCACGGACTTTCAAGCAAGCTTTCCGGTTCGTCGCCAAAACTGGCCGTGTTGTCGTGCGCGCCGTGCAGTCTGGCTTTCGGGGCCTTGGCTATCTGCAGAAAGGCCTTGTTGCAATTGGCGTGATCGCGGCGGTAGCCATTGGCCTGGCCTATACAACGTCTGGCTTGCGTCCGGTTACCGTCATTGAACCGATTGCAACGCCCAGCGATCTCGCCGCGGAAGGATTCACCGCGACTACGAGTCAAAGCCGGTTCAGCGAAGACATGCTGTCGATAATCAATTCCGCCTCTTCAGTCATGCCCACGGAGATTCACGATACGCTAGAAGAAGAAGGCACCAAGGACGTGCATCTGCAGGTTCCGGACACGGGAATGTCAGTCCTCGACGTGGTGGACGCAATCAAGGACATGACGCGGCGTGACGGTCGTATCACCGCGGAGATTGTCTGGGAGGGAAAGACATTGTGGCTATTCGGTCGCGTGGTAAAACCCGGCGGAGAAGCGTATCTGTTTGACGCTTCTAGTGATAGTGGCAACGTGAATGAAGTCATTGCCAAGGGCGCCCGCGCCGCGATGGCGATTTACAGCCCGTACATGCTCGCTTCGTCTGTATTCGATCAGGCACAGAAAGAATGCGAGGACGGAACCTCTTGCGAATACACTGACGCGGCGAATGAATTTGAAAAAGTCCTGAAAAGCGCTACACCCAAGGATCAAACCAACCTCGCCATGTGGGCAAATCTTGGACTGTCGAAGATTGCCGAAAACAATCTCGACTACCTGACAGAGATCGAGCGTGCGCGGCAGGCACTAAGGATTGACCGGAAGTTTTCCTGGGCGCGCTACAACTGGGGTATCGCACTGGAAAACATGGGTTGCGATCAGGAAGCGCTCGAAAAATATCAGCGGGTAGTGAGCGAGCGTGACCGTTTCGCAGCCGGACACAACGCGCTCGGACGCGAGTACCTCAAAATTGCCAACCACGAGTATGTGCCGACGGACGCGTCGCTTCGACTGCATGCCAGGCCAGTAGCGTTGGCCCAACAGGAATTCGAAGCGGCCATCGGGCGCGATCCTCGCTATGCCGAGGCCTATATCAATCTGGGCGAGGCGCTCGAACTACAGGGCGAACATGGTAAAGCGCTGGATAAGCTGCGCGCCGCCATCGCGCTGGACGGCGACTACACCAGCAAGGCCTACAAGGAAGTGGCAAAAATCGAGACCCAGCTTGGAGATGCGGGGCGGGCGGCCACTGCATCGGAGGAGGCCGAGATTAGCGAGAAGCGCCATCCCCAGTGTCGCGGCTACTCGGAATGGGGTGACCCTGACGCATGGGGTCGTTGCGTGGCTGACCTGGCTAAAGCCGAGCTACCGAAAGTTGGTCGGCGCACGGCGAACTGGCCAACCGCTCACTTCGAGGCTAAAGATTGCCGGAAGTACGCAATCGAAAACTGGCCTTGAAGCGGCGAGCCAAATCCGTCAATCAAAGCAGCCAACCTGACGGAGCGACGGCACGAAAATAGCGCGGGCCGGCTTCTTGCTACATCTCCCATGCCGCATCCTCAAACGCCGACCGATGGGAATCCGCATGCGCTCGCCAAACCGCTTGGCCACCTCATTGGCCCTTTCAGTGGCTATTTCCATGCTCGTGCCGCTCGCCTCCTGCGCGCTCGGGCCGTCAGGTTCGAGCGACGCGGGCTACGGCGCGGCGCCGGCCATCCCGGCTCCGCAATCGTCGTTGATTCCCATGGTTAATATTGCGCCGGTTCAGGCACCTCCGGAAGGCTTCATGCCCACCGCGCCGGCCGGCTTCGCCGTCACCGAGTTTGCCGGCGGTCTCGCCCACCCGCGCTGGCTTTACACGCTGCCAAACGGCGACGTACTGGTAGCAGAGAGCAACGCGCCCGCAGAACACGATGAAGGCAGCGGCCTGTTCGGCTGGGTCCGAAAACAGGTCATGAAGCGTGCGGGCGCCGGTGTGCCGAGTCCCGATCGCATCGTGTTACTGCGCGACACGGACGGCAGCGGCGTCGCCAAAACACAGACCGTGTTCTTGCGCGGGCTGCACTCACCGTTCGGAATGGCGCTGATTGGCAACCAGCTCTATGTCGCCGACACAGACGCACTGCTGCGTTTCGACTACGTGCCCGGCGCCACCCAGATTACCGGTGCGGGCGTCAAGGTGACCGACCTGCCGGCGGGGCCAATCAACCATCACTGGACCAAAAATATTCTGGCGGATCGCGCCGGCAAGCATCTGTACATCACCGTGGGATCGAACAGCAACGCGGGGGAAAACGGCGTCGACGCCGAAGCAGATCGCGCGCGGATCCTCGTGTTCGATATCGAAACGGGTCAGTTAAGGCCCTATGCGACGGGATTGCGCAACGCCAATGGACTGGCCTGGCAACCGGATAGCGGCGCGTTGTGGGCAGCCGTCAACGAACGTGACGATCTGGGCAACAACCTCGTGCCGGACTACATGACCGCTGTGCAAGACGGCGCGTTCTATGGCTTTCCCTATAGCTATTACGGCCAGCATGTCGACACCCGCGTCAAACCTCAGCGTCCTGATCTGGTTGCCCAGGCCATCGTGCCGGATTACGCGCTCGGCAATCACACGGCTTCGCTCGGTCTGGTCTTCTACGATGGCACGCTGTTTCCGGATCACTATCGTGGCGGCGCCTTCGTCGGTCAACATGGGTCCTGGAATCGCAAGCCGCGTAGCGGATACAAGGTGGTGTTCGTGCCATTCGCAAACGGCAAACCTGCCGGCGTGCCCGAGGATTTCCTGAGCGGATTTCTGACCGCAGACGGTCACGCCGTGGGTCGGCCCGTTGGCGTCGCACTGGACGCACACGGGGCCTTGCTGGTGGCCGACGACGTTGGCAATGCTGTGTGGCGAGTCGCGCCGCGTGGCCCGGTCAAATCGGCGGAGCTTGCTCCGGCAGGCAAGTGACTTCCGAAAGCGTTGCGGTATTGACGACGCAATCAGAGTAACGATCTGTTCGTTGAACGTGAACGCCGCCGGGTCTCACATCCCGACGTGATCGTCTCACTCCAGAGAACGACTGCCAGATCCACTCGGGGCCGCAACGCGTGGACGAGCGCGCGTGACGAGAAACGTAACGGTCAGGACAGCGGAGCCCAATGCGACGGCAAGAATAAAATTCGGCTCGAGCGGTGTTATCACCTGAGGAAGCAAGCTGATCGCGAGGGCTGGGGGAAAGTTCAGGCGAAAGATTCGCAAGACCGCCATGCCCGCTATCAGCGCGGCAACGACGGATGCCGGTCCGACTCCGATCAGCGCTACCGCAGCGAGGCCGACGGCTGCACTTATCGTGCTGACTACGATAACCGTCCACGGATGCCTCGCCCAAGGGCAGGTATCAGGATGCACGAACATCTCGTATCCAATCACGACCAACGGCGGAAACAGGATCAGGCGCATTCCGGTCAACGCGCCCAAGGAGTACGCGAGCAGGAGGAATGCGATGAACGGCGGCAGCCATTGCGAAAGTCCAGCTGCGGGATGCGCTCGTTGTTGCGCGGGGGACGGAACCAACGCAAGGCGGGCGCTGAAGAGCTTTCGATACACGAGAGACGATATCGCCAGGAGGATCGTGACGAATGCGATGGATGCCGGATACTGCCAGCTGGTGAACCCAAGCGCCATCGGGAGAAATCCGGCCGAAATAGCCGGTGCGATGGGCGAGCGTAGCAGCCGCAGAAGTACAACCGCTGAAGCGATACAAAGGACTACGCCAATCGGTCCATAACCGACATTGCGCGTGATCAGGACACCGATCGTCGCCGCTGCGGTGGGGGTGATGATCAACATGCCAGGGGCACTGGCCCACGCGCCCTTCGGACGTGAGAAAACGTTGAACGACAACGCGCTCAATTCGGGAAAGAGCAGAAACGGAACGCCCGCGGCGAGAGCGAGCTTCGACGTGCCCCCGAGCAAGAAAAGCGTTATCAGTTCACCCATCAAAATGAAGCCGGCGGTCATGGTGCGTCATCCATAATTGGAAAAACAATGCTATGCGAATTCTGTTTGTGCGAATATTTCCTAAAATCTCACCGCTAATATGAGAAATTGCACAGATGTTCGACTGGGAAAACATGCGGTATTTCTTGACCGTCGGTCGTTTCGGCACATTGTCGGGAGCGGCGCGCGCACTCGAGGTCGACCACGCGACGGTGAGCCGGCGTGTGAGCGCGCTCGAGGAGCAGTTGAACATCCGCCTGGTCGAACGTCTGCCACGTGCATGCCCACTCACCGCCGCCGGACAGCACGTATTCGACCTGGCGCAGACCATGGAGGAAAGTGCCTATGCCGTCGAGCGGTTTGTCGTCGCCAGCAATTCCCCTTTGACAGGCAACGTCACGCTTAGCGCGCCGCCCGTCCTCGTCGCGAATTTCCTGGCCAGGCAACTGGCTGATTTCAAGCTTGCCCATCCGCGCGTGCACTTGCACATCTCGGCTCAGCCACGACAGGTGTCGCTGGGACGCAGAGAAGCAGATATTGTCTTGAGGCTGGTTCGCCCTCGGGAAGCAACCAGCGTTGCGCGCAAACTGGGTCGCCTGTCGTTCGACCTGTATGCCAGCAAAAATTATCGAATGTTGCACGATGCCTCCGCCTGGGAATTTATTGTCTACGAGCCGGATTCCAGTGACGTGCCGCAACACAAATGGCTGATGGACATCGTCAAGGATCGGACCATTGCATGCGAAATCGGCGACATCAATGGTCACCTTGCTGCGGCCCAGGCGGGGGCGGGGGTGGCATGCCTGCCCCGCTTTCTTGCAGATCAGGACCCAACACTACAGCGTGTCCCACACGAGGCACCTCCGTTCTCCCGCGATATCTGGATGGCAGTACACCGCGATCTGCGCCGGTCGCCTCACATACGAGCCGTCATGGAGTTTCTGCTCAAAGTAGTGAGTGAGAAATTCGACGTCGCTTCGGGCTCCTAGCTGGTTTCCGCGTTGACTCGTCGAACTGCGTCCCATGTGCTTGGGCCATTTCAATCAAACGATCGAGCGCATCCACAGTGAAGTCCGCCCGACGTGAAACCACGATACCTGCGGTCAGTCCGCGCGCCCATTCGACCAAGGACGAGCGGTAGACGACCATCGCCGAGGCTCGCCATACCAAGGTATGGCTTTGATAGAACGATGGGCGGGCCGTCTTTTCCGTCTGCCTTTTAAGTCCGCTTCCGCGGCAACTCCTCAAGCTTGACGACCTCGACTAAGGCATAGGACATGGCGACCAACGTCCGATTGGCCGCTACTCGCGTATTGCCTAATGTCTCAGAGATTGCCGCGTGCCAACGACGACGGCCTGGACAGAAATGGTCAATCACTTCAATTAGCGGAACACAGTCATGCTATCCACTATCGCGCCTGTACTCTTCGTGCTTGTTTGGTCGACAGGACTCGTCGTAGCACGTGCAGTCGTGCCACACGCGTCAGCTGAAATGTTCCTGTTTGCCCGCATGGCTTTAAGCGCAGCCGTATTAGCAGCGCTGGCGCTTTCTGGCCGTGAACCTTGGCCGCGCCGAAGCCAGTTCACCATGCACCTGCTGGCCGGCGCAATGTTGCACGGCGTCTATCTAAGCGCGGCATATTGGGCTATCGGTCATGGAATGCCGGTCGGTGTGATGTCTCTGCTTGGGAGCATGCAGCCGCTTGTCTCCGTGATTGCCTTGTTTCTGATGACCGGCGAACGTCCATCGTCGCGGACAGTGGTCGGGCTGGCCACAGGAATCGCAGGTGTGACTCTCGTACTATTTCCTGCGCTCGACGGCATCGGCCATCAACCTATCACCCTGTGGACCGCATTGATCGCGATCCTCGCAGTAATCGGCATGAGCGTCGGCACGTTGCTCCAACGCGGCCGGCTAGCGAACGACGGCGTGCGCGTTTCGGCGAGCGTGCAGAACGCCGGAGGCGCACTGGTCGCGCTCGTCGCCATGCTGACGAGCGGCTCCTATGAATGGACGCCGTCTTTTACGCTTTGGTTCAGTCTGCTCTGGTCGGTACTAGGATTGTCGGTTGGCGCAACATTGCTGATTGTCTGGATGGTGCGCGCCCACGGTGTGACAAAGATGAGCGCGCTGCTGCTCGCAGTGCCCGGGCTCGCGGCCATCGAAGCGTGGTTTCTATTCGGCGAAAGACTAACCGTTACGCAGATCGCCGGCTTTGGGCTCGCCTTGATGGGCGTTGTGCTCGCACGCAGCATGGCACCAAAGCGTGCAAGCGGCCACGTTTCCGGTGCAAGCGGAGCGCGTTGAAAAGCCAGAACGAGCACCGCCGCCGTTTCATGCACGACGTGGTTGAAAGCGGCGCTCAGCGTGACACCATTCGCGGTTTCGAAGTTCTTCCTGAACGCCGACTCGCATGAGTGGCCCCACGGTTTCGGCGATGCTTGCAACGCTGTGCCCAAAGCGCAACGCCGTCCTGGCGCTGGCGTCGGTCAGCACACCCTAAGGAATCCGAACCTGGGTGAGACCGTTACGGACGCCTGTGTGTACGCTGAATGGTCTCACACCGGAAGAATCGCATTGAATGGGTAAGTTCGTGACCGGCCGCCGACGTGAGAACCGATGGTCAGTGCGCGAGTGCTGCGATGCGCTCATGCACGCAGACAATGTCGATGAATGGGATAGCGAGGTCGTGCGTTTTGCTAAGCAGATCGACAGGCCGAGGATTGGACTTAATCCTCGAGCCTGTCGTGTGCCGATGTGAATGACTTTGATCCGGCGAGTCGTTTTTATAACGTTGACTTAGACAAATTTCAGATCACATCGACGACGAGCTTTCCTTCAGCGGTCCCGCCAGTCATCGACTCATAAGCCAGGTGCGCCGAACCCAGATCGAAGCGGCGCGGGTCCTGACGCACGACCAACTTATCCGCTTCGGCCATCGCTGTGGCCTGACGCAAAATCTCGCCGTGATGCGCCCGGTGCTTGCCGCTCAACAAAGGATGCAGGCTAAAGACGCCCGAGTAGCTTGCCTCGCGAAAGGAAAGCGGCGCGAGGGCGTGAGTGCCCCATCCAAGCGCGCTGACTACGTGCCCGAAATGCCTGACTGCCCGAAAAGATCCTTCGAGCGTCGGGCCGCCTACCGTGTCGACGACCAGATCGAATCCCTCGCCGTCCGTGTACTGCTCCACATACTCTTCGACCGTTTGCACCGCATAGTCGATCGGCGTGGCACCGAAACCCGCGACGACGTCCTGGTTGCGCTCACTTGCCGTCGCGAATACGATCGCGCCTCGCGCCCGGGCTATTTGCACGGCGACATGTCCCACGCCCCCGGCGCCGCCCTGCACGAGTACTGTCTGACCCGCCTGCAAATTCGCGCGGTCTACCATTCCGCACCACGCAGTAATGAATGCGAGGGGCAGCGCAGCGGCCTCGCGCATGGACAGGTTGACGGGCTTTCGCGCCAGCAGACTGGCGTCCACGGACGCATATTGGGCGAGCGAACCCGGAATGCCGCCCACACCGCCAGTCATTCCATATACCTCATCGCCGACGCTAAATTCGGTGACGCCTGGTCCAACCGCATCGACCACACCGGAGACGTCGATGCCGAGTATCAGCGGCAACGGATGTCGAGCATGAGCCGCCGCACCCGCGCGGATTTTCGTATCCAGCGGATTCAATCCACTTGCTGCGATGCGAATGCGGACTTCGCCCGTGGCCAACTCAGGAATAGCGATGGTGGTGAGTTCAAGGGGTCCGTCGTGACGGGTGAGCACAAGCGCTTGCATGTCCATAACCAATCCTTTAAATGAGCGTCGTGGTCTCAAGAAAGTGCCGGCGACACTAGCAAGAGACCACGAATACTTCTGTTGGATCACACGGAAAAGACCGGTCAACCACCCTTAGAGTAGGTGTAGCCCCGAACCTGAAGATCGACCAGGAAAGACACCACGCTTGGCACGAGGACGACACCCGGGATCAGATTGTTAGTCAGATCGGCAGCAATCTCGTCGGCCGTGCTGCTTCCATTTGCGGCGGAGCTTTGCAACATACGGGCAATCGCATGGATCGAATCATGACAAGCGATGAATACCGCGCCACGCCGTTGCAGGGAAACGATGTTGTTGTTGGCCGGCCCATAGAAACCGCTCACTTCTTCCACGCTGTCGCGCATCGACGCATCCGGCTTCTCGACGATCAGCGTGTTTCGTTGAAACTTCGGCCCCGCAAGGGTGGACAGGTTGTACTTGTCCCACATTGCCTGCGAGAACAGCGCAAGATGAGCAAGTCCATGCGTCGCGGAAACGGCGAGAAAATTTGCGTTGCCATTTCCGAACACCTGGCCATTCACGGCTTCGCGCATCAGGCCCGGCCACGGGCCGGCGAGGTCGGTGTTTTCCCATACTTGACGCGCCTTGGGTTGATACGACAGCACTTCGGCGGCAGCCTCATGGTCCCAATAGTTTCGATCGGTGAGCATGAACGGAACCGAATCGAAACTGCGCCGGCGCGGGGACGCCGCGAGACGCTTGCCAAGCTCGCTGAGTGCTTTGGCGCCATCCGGTGACGGCGACATCCCGACGTTTTCAGCTTCGTTCGCAACGGCCTGCCGATGAGGCAAAAGCGCGCCGATCGACAGCGTTGTCCAGCCAATCATTCGAAGCGCGTCCCGACGCCTGGATCCCTCAAAAGTAACCGACATATCGAACCTCATTTTTTAAGTTCATCGTTTTTGCGGAGGGCCGGTACGACACCGTACCGGCCAGATTTGACATACGGTCTTAGTACGCGCTGCTCGATTTGCGGACAAGTTCAGCGACTGCGTCTTTCATCTTCGTGATGGTTTGTACGTCGTGAATGCCGTAGCGTTCAGCCAGCCGATCGAAGTTGCCGTAGCTGACCCATGTGCGGCCACGCTCGTCTTCCCACACAGAGACGCGAATCGGCAACTCGCTGGCAATACCCGGTTGTTCCTGCATCAGCTTTGTGCCAGCCGCCGGATTGCCAAAGACGATGACTTCGGTGGGCCGCAACGGCAGTCCGACCTGCTGCGCGTTCGCCTGGTGGTCGTAGTGACCGAAGATCTGGCCGTTGCCCGCCTTGATGTTTTTCTCGAGTCGCGCCACGGTCTCCTTCACATCGAATACGCTTTCATACGTCGAGGTTTGCGCGGGGTCGTTTCCCGAACCCAGCGTCGCGTCGTATGCAGCGGCGATGCGACGTGCAAGATCGGTGAGGTCGACGTTCTCGGTATTGGCGAGCAAGGTGACGCACACCAGTTCATTCGGATCGGTAAAGCGACTCAAATACGCGCTATAGCCGGGCGCATTCCCCTTGATATCCATGAAGCCTTTATGTTTGGTGAACTGCCAGCCGGCCATCGCGGGTACCACCGTGCCGTTTTCGAGCGTGGTGGGCTTGTACACCAGGTCGCGGTGCGCGACGTCTTTGATGACTTCGTTGCCGGCGAGTGCGATGTCCCAGGTACTGACGTCCTCCGCGGACGCCCACAACGACCCAAAGGCAAACTGGCTGGACGACGTCGCCGACGGGATTGCCGTCAGCGTCCCGTCGATCACGCGATACCCGGCGGAAGGTTCGACCGGATTGATATAGCGGCCGTCTGTCACGAACAGGTGATGGCGCATGCCGGTTTTTTCGACTGGATCGATGCTGGCGTGCGCGGGAAAGTCCTCTATGAACATGGTATGGGTGAGCCCAAGCGGCTTGATCTGGCCATTCCAGATGAAGTCGTGATAGCTCATGCCACTCGCAGCTTCAATCGCGAGACCGAGAAGCAGGAAGTTCGTGGCGCTTTGCGCAATCTGGGTGCCGGGCTTGAATGCCAGCTTTTCTCCCTTGACCATGTCGATCAGTTGCTGCGGCTGATACTCCTGCGTGGAGTCGTACCCCGGCGAGCGTCGGTAGTCCGCAATGCCGGTTGCGTGCTGCAAAAGCTCCATGACCGTAAGCTTCGACCATGACGACGGCAGGTTCTGAACATAGGTGCCAATCGGCGCCTGCAAGTTCATCTTCCCTTGTTCGACGAGCTGCATGACGGCCACAGCGGTGAAGCCTTGCGTGATCGGGCCGATATTCCAAAGCGTGCCCTGAGAAGCCAGCAATTTCTTCGCCGTGTCGCTCTCGCCGTATCCCGCGACGCGTGGAATGTATGGCGCTTCGACGATAGCCATGCTCAACCCCGAAATGTGCTTCTCCTGCATGAAGTCGGCAATCATCGTGTCGATGCTTTGCCCGTAATACTCCAGGCGAGCATCGCCTCGTGCTGCGTTAGCCGAAGATGACGAGAGCGCAAACACGGCACCAATCGTCATGGCAGTGGCCAGAACCTTGAGATAAGACGTTTTCATTGTTTGGAGTCCAAAAAATATTTATCAGAAAAGGCAACGTAAGAAGCGCCTGGATGGTTTTTTCTTGCCCTGCTTGAATCGCAGCCGGATCAAATATCGATATTTGCGCCGTGAGATCAAGATACGGTGCAACGAGGGGGGTGCCCATCCGACCAATTGCTATCGCGCAACCCACAATAGAAGAGACAACCCATACGAAGGTCTGGCTTCGGATTGATGGCTGCGCTCAATGCCCGTCGGCAGAACGCTCAGCTACCACAGGTTCGTCTCGCACGCAGGCAGACGTTCGTAGAGAGTGCATCACTCGAAGGCTGTGCCGTCTTATTACTTCGTGCAATAGGATTGGCGCGTTTGCATCCTTACGATATTCATCAGGGCGTACGGTGATGAAGCGTATTCGCCTGTGCTGCGAGTCTAGACATAGGCGGCTCCGGGCACCTCGAGTCGTTTCATACGAACAATTTTTTGAATGGCGGAGAAAATGCAGATAATCAAGTGCCTTGAGCTATTCAAAGCGGTAGCCGAACATAAAAGCTTTTCGAGAGCCGCCCTGGCGAATAACCTCGCGCCAGGCGCGGTCACGCGTGCGGTCCAGGAGCTTGAAGCAGAGTTGGGTGTGAGGCTGCTGCACAGAACCACACGCAAACTCTCGGTAACTGATGTCGGCATGACCGTTTACAACCGGGCGGTCCTGCTACTCGACAGCTTTACAGAAATCAAGGAAATCGGCGAAGCGAGCTCGCGCACCATGAGTGGAACAGTGCGCGTGGCAATTCAAAGGCTGCTCGGGTTCGACGCGCTCTCCTCGGTTCTGGACGGATACATGCAGTCCCACACCAACATCACCGTGGACGTCGATTTCTTCGCCGACGGAGACGATCCGCTTGGCTGCGGCGCAGACATTGCCATCTCCTTGCAGCCCGAGGTGCGAGACGTCTACATCGCGAGACAAATCAGCTCGCTCAGCATGTCACTGTTTGCTGGAGTGCGGTTTTCGGCAAATACCAACGCTGGGTCGCCAGCCGACCTTTTGCCGGAAGAACGCATGTCGGTTGGCGGAACGTCATGGGACCTGCTTGCCGAGGGATCCGGGAAACGCCTGCACCTCCCTTGTGGCTCGCGGTTTCGCTCCAGCAGTCCAGAGGCAATAGCCGTGGCCGCTGTTCAGGGCTTTGGCATCGCCTTGCTCCCGCCGGATGCAGCAAAGCCTTATGTGGAGGCGGGCCAGCTTTTTTCGCTGTTTGACGGCTGGCACTCAGCGTCCGTCCCGGTCGCAATCAGCTACCGTTCGCGTCAGTTTGTCCCTGAAAGGGTTCGCAGCCTGATTTCATACATTAGCGAAAACATCGATCGGCGCGATGTCGACGGAAGCACTCTCGCGGAGGTTGCGTGCAAGCGTCCGATGCGAAAGGATGACATTGCACAGCTTCTGGCTCTTGATGCGTGACCCGCCAGCGTTGCCCGTTGCCGGGCACCTTGCGTCCCGATAGTTGGGTCTACGGCGCGCGCAAATTAATTCGAATGCCCAATGAACGCACGGCCGAATGCGACGACATACGTGAGTTTGATCATTGAGTCTGATCGAGCTTTTCTATCGTACAATTGCGCGGGCAGCAGCGTCATTAGAGTCAACTTAGCAACCAATCGCGGAGCGCTCGCAACGACAGGTCGAGGCGAACATCGTGACGCAATCAGGGTTGCTTCGGCGATCAAGTGACCAGGCACTCCCGAGCACGACCCGTTCACTTTTGGACGTCACGCAGGCAACTTGCAGGCTGAATCGACGTACGCAGAGCGTGCGTAAGTCGTGCCGGCCCGAGCGCAGTCTCTCTCGACCCAGGAGCGGTCAGATGAATACACAACAATCCGGCGCGGTCGAGCCTGCTGCAATTGTCTACGTTATCGACGACGACGAATCCGCTCGCCGGGCCCTCAGCGGTTTGCTGCGGTCGGTGGATCTGACGGTCGAAACCTTTGCGTCGTCGCAGGAATTCCTGGCCAGCAAGAAGACCGCGGGTCCCAGTTGCCTGATCCTCGACGTGCGTCTGCGCGGCGAGAACGGTCTTGAGTTCCAGGATTCCATGACACGCGGCAACCTGCACATGCCGGTGGTGTTCATTACCGGTCACGGCGACATTGCCATGACCGTGAAGGCGATGAAAGCTGGCGCCCAGGACTTTCTTTCAAAGCCATTCCGGGACCAGGATCTCCTGGATGCGGTCGACCATGCCCTTGCGAAAGACCGCGAGAGACTGCGAACTGCGCGTTCCATCTCGTCGCTTCGCGCGTCCTATGAATCACTGACGCCTCGCGAGCGCGAGGTCGTGGGTTTTGTTCTGTCCGGTCTTCTCAACAAACAGATCGCTTCCGAAATGAACATTTCCGAAGCCACCGTAAAGATGCACCGCGGCCAGGCCATGAAAAAGATGGCAACCCGTTCAGTGGCCGATCTCATCCGCAAAGCGCAATCCCTGGGCGTTGAGCCCCTGCGCGCGCAATAATACTTCGGTCACGAGATGGACCGAAGCAGTGAGCCGAAATAGTCAGCATGGCTTAGCAATAAGCACGGGCACAGACAAAGCCGGCGAGGACAACCCATACGCGTGCCACGGCCACCATGACAGACCTGTCGGACTACTCCCTCGCATTGCTGAGATCGTCGAAACTCAGGCTGTATCGAGGCACGAGCACCACATCGGGACCCGCTCTTTTCGTGAGGCCGGAAGGAAACGATGCCGACAGCGAGGCGTCCCGCCGGCTGCATCACGAATACGAACTTCGCGCGGAATTGTCTGCGCCATGGGCGCTTCGGCCAATTGCGCTTCTGCACGACAACGGTCAGCCGCTGCTCATGCTGGAGGATCCAGGCGGGGACCTGCTGCGCAAGTCATGCGATGAACCCATGACTGTGGACCGGTTCTTGCCGCTCGCGATCGAAATCAGCAAGGCATTGAGCGCCGTGCATGCGCGCGGGATCGTTCACTGCGATCTCAATCCGAACAATATCCTTGAAACACACGCCGAGCGCGGCGTGCGCCTGACGGGTTTTGGCTGTGCGTTTCGCGACACCCCGGAACATCGTCAGGGCGACCTGCATTATTCGAACTACGGCACGCTGGAATATATGGCCCCGGAGCTTTGCGGCCAGATGAACTGTCCGGTCGACAACCGTGCGGACCTGTACTCGCTCGGCTGCACGTTTTACGAAATGTTGACCCACTCGCTGCCAATGGGCGGCAGCGACCGGTTGGCTCTCGTCCATGCGCATCTTGCGCGCTCCCCTGCCTTGCCGTCCGAGTTGGTGCGTGGCATTCCGAGGCAGCTCGAGATGATCGTGATGAAGCTGCTCTCGAAAGATCCCGAGGAGCGCTACCAGTCGGCGGCAAGTCTCGCTGCGGATCTCGAGCGGTGCACGGCAACCCGGGCTGGCGGTGACCGGGTTGCGCTGTTTCCACTGGACATGCCCGCGCTCCCCGGCCGTCAGCGGGTCTCGCCGCGGCTGTACGGACGGGACGACGAGACGAAAGTGCTGCACGCTGCATTTGAGCGCTGCGCGATGGGTAAGCCGGCCGAGATGATCCTGGTGTCCGGCTATTCGGGCGCGGGTAAATCGTCCCTCGTGAAACAGTGGATCAGTCAGCGTGTTACGTCACCGCACCTTTTTGCCGCGGGAACCTGCGAGCAGGTCAACAGCGCAACGCCGTACACTGCCCTGTTCCAGATCATCGAGAAACTGGTCCGTCCCATTCTTGGCCAGGACGAGGAAACATTTCTCGCGTCGCAGCGCCGCCTGCTCGACGCGCTCGGAAACAAGGCCAGGGCGCTGTGGACCACGGTCCCTGACCTGAAGCTGGTTCTGGGTGATCAGCTGGGCCCCGACGATTCAGCGCTTCCTGTCGATCGCGCCCAGTTTCTCAAGGCCGCGGCAGATCTGATCAAGGCGTTCTGCACGCCGGAGTGCCCGCTCATCCTCTTTTTCGACGATCTTCACTGGGCCGACGAAGGCACGATCAGCGCGCTCGCGTACTTCAACAAGCTGGCCGACACGCCCTACTTGTTGTTGATCGGTGCATATCGCAGCAACGAGGTCCGCGCGGACCATCCACTGCTGCAACTCACGGAAGCACCGGGTTGCAATCATCTTCAACTATCTCCGCTCAATAGAGACGACACCGCACTGCTCGTTGCCAGCACGCTCGGCTGCTCACTTGAACAGGCAAGTCCAGTCGTTGATCTGGTCAAGACGAAGACCGGTGGCAATCCATTTTTTGTCACGCAATTCTCAATCGAACTTGCGCAAGAAGGGTTGATTGAATTCGAGCACCACTCGACGTTACAGGTGCGCGACATTGACCGGATTCGAACGAAGGCCTATACGGACAATGTGGTTGACCTGATGTTGCGTCGCTTCGATCGCCTCAGTCCGGCCACGCAGGGCGCACTGCGGCATTTCTCCTGCCTTGGCAGCGTGGCCGCGGTCCAAGCACTGGCGAAAGCAATGGATTGCGCGCCCACAGAACTGGATGCCGCATTTGCCGAGGCCTCGGCGGCGGACCTCGTGTACCGCAACGGCGACGCCTACCATTTCCGCCACGACCGGTTTCGCGAAGCCGCCTACGGTTCGATGGACGTCGCCGGACGCGTCGCCATGCACCTCGATATCGGGCGGCGTATGGTCGCTCGCATCGTGGATGACGACACGTGCGAGGATATCTACGAGATCGTCAGCCAGATCGATCTGGGTAGTCATGCGGTGACATCCGAATCTGAACGACGGCGATTCGCGAACCTCAATGTGGTCGCGGCAAAACGCGCGAAGACCGCGACCGCCTACGCATCCGCATTGACGTATCTCGTCGCGGCAGCCGAGTTCCTGCGCGCCGAACCGGATGACAATGCAACACAGTGGATCGAGTTCTGGCGCGCCGATTGCGAATGCCTGATTGGCAAACTGGAGCCTGCCAAGCAGCGGCTCGCCGCATTGGCGGCACGTGACATCAGCATGGCGCTCAGAGCCGAGATGACCCGTCTGGCAACGGGTCTTCACACCGCGCAGAACCGGCCCGACCTGGGGATCGAGGCGGGGCTCGACTTTTTGCATCGGTTAGGACTTGAACTGGAATTCAAGCCGACCGACGCGCAGGTGGACGAGTCCTTCGCGCGTTTTGTACAGCGTATTGGCGAACGCTCGATTGCAGACCTGGGTGCCATCCCCATGATCAGCGACCCGCTATGGCGTAGCGCGATCGACGTGCTCGCAGACCTCATTCCGCCAGCGCTTTTCATTGATGCAAACCTGGTCGACATGATCCTGCTTCACGTCGGCAAACTGAGCGTGGAACACGGTCTCTGCGATTCTTCTGCGTTTGGATTCGTGTTTCTGAATTTCGTGTTTGGCGTGCGTTACCACGACTACCGCAAAGGATACGAGTTCGGCAAACTTGCCGTGCAGCTGGTCGACCGCTGCGGCCCATCGCGCTACGCATCGCGTATCTACATGCGCTTCGGTACCCTGGTTATCCCCTGGTTCCGACCGTTGGGTGAAGGCGCGCCGTTCGTTGAACAGGCCTACAAGATCTCGGCGGAAATCGGCAACCTGGTCTTCGACGTATCCAGCGCGAGGAACGTTTCGAGTCTGCTGATGCTCGCCGGCGCGCCGCTCGAAGACGTTTACCGCGAGGCGGAAAAAGGCGTCGCCATTGCGCGTGCTTCGAAGTTTGGGCTCTACCTGAATGTGTTGGGCACGCAACTCGATCTGGTCAACGCACTGCGCGAAACGGGCATGAAGCTCGACGACGACGGCACGGTGTCTGCGGGAGCATTCAACACCGACCTGATCAGCGCGTCGCCGCACAACACCACCAGCGTCGCGTTCTCGCAGTGGAGCTACAGACTCCAGGCGGCTTGTATCTTCGGTGAGGTGGTTGTGGCGCTGGAGGCCGAGCAGATGTGCATGCTGTCGTTGCGCGCATCGAAGAGCATTCTTGAAGTCATCGACTTTCGCTTCTACAGCGCGCTGAACCGCGCAGCCGCCTGCGTCGCCTCGGACACCGATTCCGAAACGCGGACCGCTCACCACGCGAGCCTGCAGGATCACTTCTCGGAGCTATCCGTGCTGGCGCAAGCGTGCCCAGCCAACTTCGCCGGTCGTCATGCTCTGGTGGGCGCGCTGATCGCGCAACTCGAAGGCAACGTCACGCTTGCTCGGCAACGCTTCGAGGAAGCCATTCAACACGCCGAGTCCAACCGGTTTCTGCAGGTCGAAGCCCTCGCCAACGAGCGGGCGGCAGCATTCTGTGCCGAACTTGGTCTTGAACAGAACGCCCGCACGCACCTGCGCGCCGCGCGCAACGCGTATGCGCAATGGGGCGCCCGCGCCAAGGTCGATGAACTGAACCACCGTCATGGACTTTTGCGGGACACGCAATCTCCGGCCATACCAAGGCAAGCTGACGAATTCCCCTATCAGCAACTCGATGTCGCTGCAATCATCAAGGCGTCCGGCGCGCTGGCAAGCGAAATCGTCCTCAGCAATCTGATCGAAACACTCGTGACGACCGTCGTGCAGCACGCCGGGGCTCAGCGCTGCATTCTGGCACTCCCGCATGGCCCGTCGCTCAGGATAGAAGCCGAAGCGCAAGTTCGACCGGCAGGCATTGACGTCAGGATGGCCACGGCGGAAATGTCACCGACGGATCTGGCGGTCTCCGTGGTGCATGCTGTCGTGCGCACCGGCAAACATATTGTCCTTGATAACGCGTTCGAAAGCGGCCCATTTGTCCGCGATGAGTACGTGAAGCGCAATCGCTCGCGTTCCATCGTCTGCACGCCGCTGATCAAACAGACAAAGCTGGTCGGCGTGCTTTACATGGAGAACGATCTCGCGGTTGGTGCGTTCACCGCGGACAAGATCGCCATCCTCACCCTGCTGGGAGGACAGGCGGCGATCTCTCTGGAAAACGCGCGCCTCTACGAGGACCTGATTGAACAGAACCGCGCCAGAGCTGAGGCTGAGGAGGCACTCAGAAACGCGTTGGCAAATCTCGCGCGGGTCACTCGGCTCACCACCATGGGAGAGCTGGTGGCATCGATCGTCCATGAGGTCAGTCAGCCCTTGATGGCAATCCAGACGTCTTCGGGCGCGGCATTGCGCTGGCTTAACCGGGATGCCCCCAACATTGCGGAAGCGAAGGACATGATCAGCAACGCGGTCGCTGACAGTATCCGCGCGTCCAAGGTGATCCAGGGCCTGCGAGCGATGGCCAAGCAATCCGAACCGGTCATTGCCGTCTTCGATCTCAGCACAGCTGTTTTCGAAGTCCTCGCCATGTTGCGCGGTCAGATACAGGACCACGACGTGGAGGTGATCAACCAGTCCGAGACTGAATTGCTCGTCAAGGGCGACCGCGTTCAGATACAGCAGGTCGTGATGAATCTGGTCGTCAATGCGACAGAAGCCATGGCGACGATCGACGATCGACCACGCCTGCTGAAGTTGTCTTGCGCGGCCGTCAACGAGAGCCGCATACGCGTCAGCGTGACGGATACCGGTCCCGGCCTCGATGCGGAAGTGGCACATCGCATCTTCGAACCGTTCGTGACCACCAAGGCCTCCGGCATGGGCATGGGGCTTTCCATCAGCAACTCGATCATCGAGGCGCATCATGGACAGCTATCGGTCGAGGCGGGCAAGCCCTTCGGGACTGTCTTCAGTTTTACACTTCCTGTCGCGGAGCACGTGGAAGATAGCGGCAACTCCTGAAGGCAGGTGCGGGCCTGTTCGCGGACCGAAAACAGGCTGGCGTCCGCGCATCCCGCGGCCCTGTCAACATGCCGGGCACGGCAGCATTCGGGTCCCTACCCAGACCTTGGTATTAGGTCCCTCACCGAATAGCCGGGAGCCACCGACGTTCGGAGAATAGTATCGGCTTCATAGTCTCTCTACGATGGTTACAGCACGGCAGAACGCAAACGCCGACAACCGGATCGCCGAACCAGGCGACCAGCGTTCAGCGGTTTTGACGTCCGTGCATGACCTCGCCGGTTCACCCCGGCAATCAATCGCGCCCACCGCGCTTAAGGAGTTGCTATGAAGTCCTTCACTTCCGTTGTCCTTGCAGCCAGCATTCTTCTCGTCCCGTTGAGCGGCTTCGCTCAGCAATCCGGCAGCACGACCACACGCGCCGTGGTTCGCGCAGAACTGATCCAGTTGGAACAGGCCGGTTATTCGCCGTCGACCGGCAATGAGACACACTATCCCGCTGATATTCAGGCAGCCGAAGCGAAAGTGAGCACCGAATCTGCACCTGTGGCAACGGGCAGCGTGGGTGGTTCCGAAAGCCGCTCCGAATCAGGGCGGCGCACCGGCCGGACAATGGCCAGCTCTTGTGAGGGCCCTGTCAGCTTTTGTTCAACGTACTTCGGCGGTTGAAGAAGAAAACACGCAGCCTGCCAGGATGACGGATTCTCGCAGGCTGCAGAGTCACACGCACTCACCCGCAACGGGCTGAAGGCAAGCGCGAAGATTGATACATACGCACATGCTTTCACGGCCTGGCTACCCATTCATTCGTCTCAAGTCCCCTGCAACGCAAATGCCCATCAGGGCGCACTCAAGTCACCCCACAGTCGCATCGGACAACGTGGAGTAACGGAACCCCTCAGGCGTTGCCGGACGCAGCCAGCGCACGCTCGAGATGCTCAGCCATGACCGTTGGATCGATGGGCTTCAGAAGGATGGCGATGACTCCGGGCACGCCACGTTTCTCGTCGAGCTCCGGAATGGGGAAAGCCGTGACAAAGATCGTTGGCAATCGATAACCTAGCTGCAAAAGCCGGTCGTGCATCTCGACGCCGGACATGCCGGGCATACGCACGTCAGATACCACGCAGGCCGTTCGTGCAATGTTCGGCGACTGCAGAAAGGCGAGCGCGGACTCGAACAGTTCCGCCTGCCATCCCATCGACCGGACGAGACCCGCGATGGCAACCCTGATGGCCTGGTCGTCGTCCACAATGGCAATAATCTCGTCCGATTGAGTATGCAATTGGAACTCTGTGGAAAAAATACCGTGTAACCGGCTGGGCCAAAGCGACAAAAACGCTCCGATGACTGGACAGGGTATCGACTGTTCGGAAGGCCGGAAATACTACTTAAGTATGGGGTTGGGGCTTGGCACCGCACCTGAACTTGAGACGATAAAACATGATTACGAGTCGATTGAGGGTTCGTGGATACGCCTGGATTGATTAGTCTTCATCTGGTCGCCCTTTTCGCTGCAAACCCTTTTTCGGACTGGAAATATCCAATGAACACGCCCTCTTGCAATCGAACCGCCATCGTCACAGGCGCCTCCAGCGGCATTGGTTTTGCCATTACGGAAGCATTAGTCGCAATGGGTTTTAACGTAGTCGGAAATGGGCGCACGGACTATCGCCTGGCGGCAGCGGCAACATTGCTGGGCAACACGCCGCGGTTTGTGCACGTGGCGGGCGACATTGCCGACCCGGCCGTTGCAAACGCCCTATTCAAGAAGGCAATCGCGGAATTCGGTAGCGTCGACATCCTCGTCAATTGCGCAGGGGCGTTTATCGCCAAACCGATGGGCGACTACACCGAAGAAGACCTGAACCTGCTGATCAATACCGTTTTAAAAGGGTTCTTCTATCCGGCTCAACTCGCGGCAACGCATATGTCGGAGAATCGAGCAGGACATATCATCAACATTACGGCGAGCATTGCGATGCAGCCGAACGTTCGCGTTCCATCGGTCATTCCCGCTCTGGTGAAAGGCGGTATTAACGCCGCAACGCGTGCGCTGGCACTTGAACTCGCGGCACACAACGTCAAAGTAAATGCGGTCGCGCCGGGGGTCATCGACACGCCGTTACACGAGCCGGGTGCCGTCGAGCACTACCGTGCGCTCGCGCCGTCGGGCGCGGTGGGAACCACGAAAGACGTGGTCGACGCGGTGCTTTACCTGCTCGGGTCCAGTTTCGTTACGGGGATCATCGTGCCGGTTGACGGCGGTTCAACCGCGGGTGTCTGGTGAAATGATGAAAACCTGGCGTGATGAACGGATCCTGTCGCTGTTCCGCATCGAACTGCCGATCATTCAGGCGCCCATGGCAGGCGTTGGCAATCCTCGACTAGCGGCTGCGGTGGCGCGTGCCGGAGGACTGGGCTCCTTGCCCTGCGCTTTGCTCAGCCCCGAGCAGATACGCAGCGCTGTTGCGTCGATGCGCACGCAGACGGCAGCCTCATTGAACCTGAATTTCTTTTGCCACACGCCGCCTGCGTTCGACCCGCATCGGATGTCCGTCTGGCAGCAGCGCGTCGATGCGTATGCGCGTGCTGCGGGCCTGCCGCATGTGCCGCCTCTGCCGCCAGTAACGGCACCTCCGCGCGGTGCCGGCGTTCACGCGTTTGACGAATCGTTCTGTGAAGTCGTCGAGCAACTCGGGCCGCGCGTGGTCAGCTTCCATTTCGGCTTACCCGAGGCGTCGCTTGTGGCTCGGGTCCGTGCGACAGGCGCCAGAATCATTTCGTCGGCCACGACCGTCAGCGAAGCCCGGTGGCTGGAGCAGCAAGGCTGCGACGCGATCATCGCAATGGGCACTGAAGCCGGTGGTCACCGTGGCACGTTTTTGCCTGGCGAACTGTACACGCAGGCAGGGACGTTCGCGTTGGTGCCGCAGATTGTCGACGCCGTCAGCGTGCCAGTCATCGCCGCGGGTGGCATAGCAGATGGGCGCGGCCTGGCAGCAGCACTGATGCTGGGCGCGTCCGCCGTGCAAATGGGCTCCGCTTATCTGCTCGCGGAAGAAGTCGAATTGCCGCTTCTTTATCGGATGGCAATAGAACGGGCCAGCGACGAGTCCACTGCACTCACCAATATATTCACGGGACGACCGGGGCGAGCTGTCGTCAATCGCGCAATGCGAGCACTCGGTCCACTTTCCACCGATGCTCCGCCGTTCCCGCTCGCCGGCCTCTCACTCGCGCCTTTGCGGAACCATTGTGAGCAAAACGGAGCTGACGACTTTACGCCGCTCTGGAGCGGTCAGGCAGCGAGTCTGGCGAAGGCTTTGCCCGCTGCCGAAATTACCCGCAGCGTTGCCGCGCAAGCCCTGGAGGTGATCGGCGGGAAAAACGTCTTGCCCCAGTAGCGATGATGACTGCATCGGAGCGGTCTCGCACGGCAATGAGGCAATCCAGATCTACGCCCTTCCACCTCGTTCGAGCGCATCGAGAAGAATGTCGAGACCAAACTCAAAAGCAGCATCGAGACCCTCGACGCGCAGAAAAGGCGCTGCCGCGCTGACATGCGGGAGCGGAATGGATTCGGATGCGTGCTGCAAACGCAATGTGCTGGGATAAGGGTTGTGTTCGATGCTCGCCACGTAAGCCATCCCCGCACCGTTGGCGAATCCACCGATGAGACGAAACCAGTGAGCCTGTCGCTCAGGCGACAGACCGCAGTCCGCATACATGCACAGCACTTTCTCGTAGATATCGAACGCGCCATGTGTTTTGAAGCGGCGACCGGCTAACAGCGTGAATGCGCGAGGGTGACGCACCGCAAGCTGGCGGTAACTTCGCATGCACACCCGAATGCGTTCGATCGGCGTGCAGCTGCCGCGTTCGGGAATGTGTATCTGGCTCGCAAGCAGTTCGAGCACCGCATCGAGCAAATCAGCTTTGGACTTGAAATGGTGATAAAGCGCCATCGCTTCGACGCCAAGTTCCTGACCGATTCGACGCATCGAGCAGCGCTCAAGACCTTCTCTGTCGATCAGGTCGAGCGCCATACGCGAAATTCGCCCGCGGTCGAGCCGAATCCGGGCCAATGACTCAGTGGCCGCAGGCTTCCGGGACAGTTGCTTGCGCGAAGTGCGTATCACGTTTTTTTACACCGCAAAGTTATTTTCGAAGTATGCGTATAATCCGGGCAGTGCGCCACTTTACACCGTAAGATTTTGCATATCGAGGGCAGTGCCGTACCGCATTCGTTGCCTCTGAACGAGGTCATGACGCCAACGCCCAAACGCACGGTCCGCGAAGCCGCGCTGCGCATGCCCCCAACCGCAATCGCGCATGAACGCAGCTTGCTGAACCGGATGCTCGATAAACGACATGACACATCTCGACAACGACAGCGCCTCGCACGTGAAAACCCCATCAGAGCTGGCAATTCTCGCCGACAGGATTGAGGCACGCGCGTGGGCGGACTTCTATGACAGCGCATCGCCCGCTATCCGCACCAGCCTTGGTGTTGCCTGGCACCACGTAGCCGACGCAACGGTTCTGCTCGCTCCCGGAGCAGGATTGACGCTGTTCAATCGCGCAATTGGTCTTGGACTTTCTGTGCCCGCGAGCCCCAAAAACATCGCGCAGATAACAAGCATATTTGTCGAGGCCGGTGTTCAAAACTGGTGGCTACACATCAACCCAGGCGCGACGCCAGAGTCGTTGGGACGCCAACTCGAGGCTGAAGGCTGGACGCCCGCGCCGTTGTCGAGCTGGGCCAAGATGCTCCGGCAATCGGGCGTCGCTGACGGCGGCTCGACGACATTGCGGGTCGAATTGTCTACGGACGCGACGGTTGACGGCATCGCCACCGCGATTACCCAAGGCTTCGGTTTGCCCGGGTACTTTGCCACGTGGATTGGTGCAATCCACGGCCGCGTACGCTGGAAGTTATACGGTGTGTTCGATGGAACCCAACCCGTAGGCGGGGGCGCGCTGTTCATCCACGACACCCATGCGTGGTTGGGTATGGGCAGCATGCTCGAGTCCCACCGGCGTCGTGGCGGCCAACGCGCGCTCATGGCACGGCGCGTGAACGATGCGACTGCCGCTGGGGCTCAGTGGATCGCAACGGAGACCGGTGAAGTTGCCAATGGGATCAACCCCTCACTGTTGAACATGCGTCATTGTGAATTCCGCCAGGTGGCTTCCAGGCGCAATCTCGTAGCCCCGAAAGGTCCTGCTGATGCAGGCGCCGCTGTTGGCAGATAGCGGCTTACGGCGAAAGCTGCACTTCCGCAATCGGCGTAGATCGACACGTGGCCGCCGTCTGGATCACCAGATGGGCAACGGCTGCTTCCACGGTAGCATTGCCACTACCTTAACGACAGTCTAGTTTGCATGACTTACCGATTCGACTGTTAATCTTGCACCCGCATTAATTCCAGCTTGAGAGAGCGGTCGGGTATCTGGCTCCTCTCGATCCCAGGTATTTCCATAAATCATCCGACTGTTCTTGATAACCATCCCGGCACTTTCATCACGCAAAATCCATGATTCACCATACCTGAATGGCGTCACTTTCGTTTTGATTAAAAAATATATTTCATTCAGAAAACTGCTGAGATTTTTGAATCTCGACACAGGCAACTCGTACAGGGCGGCGGGATCATCCATAAACGACCTCGCATCTATAGTCACTGTGTTCGAAGAGTCAATATTTTCTTGCGATTGCGCCGTAGCAATTCCGAGACTAGCAAGCTTTCTTATTATGCGCTCTGCCAGCGCAGACGCCGGGGTCTTTGTGGCATCGATATATCCAACCGAAGAAGATAATCCATCGAGGTGGGTAGCGTCGAATCGAACGGGAAGGATGTATTCACGGCGCGATCGAATAGCAGCGGAAAGCGCGTGCCGCCTTTCATGTGTTGTCCACGCCTTCTGTTTGTATGCCTCAGATATGAAAACTACAACCAGCTCGGATTCGCGCTCATATATCTGGGCGAATCTTTCAATCAGATCTTTTCCCCACAGCTCGACATCTTCGAATGCGTCATAGAAAACACGAATGCCTCGCATCCTCAAATGACCAGCAACAAGTTCGACGTACGGACGGTCCTCCCCTGCAAATGACAAGCTCACGTCGTATCGCTTTTCAGCCGGTGAACTGTTTTCCATTTGGCATTCCTCGTTCCGCAAAGCTTGCAATGTAGAAGGGTCCAGGCCGAGCGGCCACGCGACTCCAGCGGACACACGCGCCTTCTGCTAAAGAGAGTCTCAGCTTCAGCGGTGTATCGGTTACAAGCGTCTAAATACACACTGCGGACCTAGAGGTCGGTGCGGCATCGCACACGTGAATGCGCATGACTATTCGCGGAGGTCAGCGTGTCTGATCCGACCACCGACACATATACGTCCAGACAACTGGCTCTACTGGTCAGCGGTCGCTCCTCCATTCCATCTTTTGCACGCTGACTCCAGGTTGACTGGCCAGCGGCTCCCACTCGGGCAGAAATGTGAATCCTTGCCGACGATACATTCTCACCGCATCGGCATTGTCCGGCGAGACGCTCAAGACGATTCTTCGATGCCCGAGTTCGATTGCGCGTGCCTTGATTGCATTGACCAGGCGGCTCGCGATGCCCATGCCTCGATCCTGAGGCCGGATCCACATAGCTATCAGGTTGTACTCACCCGAGACGTTTTCGGCGCCGCCGATAAGACCCATCGCTTGCCCTTGCCTCAGGGCAAGAAAAAATTGGGGATGCGTTTGAGGCGATGCCCGTTCGCGCCATTGCTCATCGGTATACGTGGCGGCGGTGGCGTAGCTCAATCCAAAGGCCGTTGGACTGTCAAGCAGCGCGGCCAAACGAATCGTCTTCAAGTTTTCCCAGTCTTCTTCCGTGGTGGGCCGAATCAGCACGGGGCTCAACTCTGTATTCATAGAAGCGCTCGGGGCATTCCAGTTCAGCACCTCGCTACGCTGCCCGCCCGACCCCAACTGCCGATCGGGTGCCCTGGACACAAAAACTTCATTGAAGAGTGTGGACGCTGCTTATCACATCATCCTCGTCCTCGTCTTCATCGGACAAGGCCTGGTCGAGGATCGCGCAGCGGAAGTCCAGTTTGAAGCGAAGGATGGCAGATTCAATGCGTGAATCGCCGCGATGGGAGCTCAGTCGAGTATTGATCGCTTCCTCGACGGCGAGAATCGCCTGCTCGACACTTTCCGGATCATCGCTGTCGAATCCGATTTCAACCTCAATGCTTTCCAGAAGATTCAACGCTGTTGCGATGTCCTCTGAAGCAACGAATAGCGTCTCGGCATTTTCTCTCATCGATCTTCCCCGTTGAGTTGTCTAGTGTCTTCAGACAGGTGCGAGTTGCACGGCTATCGTTACACATCCACACCAACCTTGCATGGCCGCGGTGTGGGTGATGGGTTCGAAACAACAGTGGGGTTGCCGTTCGCCGCAAAGCGAATAGAATTGAACGTTCCAGCTTGAGGTCTGGATCATCGCGATCATGATCGATTGAACCTGCCGTTGGGAACTGCAAAAGTAACCCAGCCACAGCGCCAGGCGCATAGATTGAACTACCCCGTGTACTCAAATCGGCTGCCGGCTAAGCCAGAAATCTAACCAATCTCCACCTCATCCAGTTTTTTCCAGCGGTACACGAGAAAGGAGACGACCCAGGCCGCCACGAAAATCCCGATGATGCCGTAGCCCAACAGGCTGAAATTGTTGTTCAGATCGTTCAGGCGGTCCCAGAACCAGCCTTGCAGGTTCAGCTCCCCTCCAATCAGCCCGAGCGTTTCAACCCCGCCAATCAGGACCGCCACCGCGGCGGAAACGATGGTGATGGTGAGGTTGTAATAGAGTTTGCGAATCGGCTTCACAAATGCCCAGCCGTAGGCACCGAGCATGAGGATGCCATCGGTTGTGTCGATCAGCGACAAACCGGCAGAGAACAAGGCGGGAAACGCGAGAATCGACGCAATCGGCAATCCCTTGCTGGCCTCGGTCGCGGCGACGGTGAGCAGGCTCACTTCGGTCACCGTGTCGAATCCCAGGCCGAACAGAAAGCCGACCGGCAGCATGTGCCAGCTCTGACTGACCAGCCGGAACAGCGGTCTAAGCGTGCGGGCGATCAGGCCTCGCCGTCCGAGCAGAATGTTCAGGCTGTCGTCATCGTAGTCACCACCCCGACGCACGTGACGGTACGTTCGGTAAACATCGCGGGCCACCGAAAGGTTCAGAATCGCCATCAGCAGCAGGAAGCCGCCTGAGACGAGCGTGCCGATAATGCCCGCGATATTGTTGAACGAATCGAAGCCGTTTTGCAGGCTTATGACTGTGAGGGCGATCACCACGGTGCCGATGAGCAGTACCAGGGAGTGGCCAATGGAAAAGAAAAATCCCACCGCGACAGGATGCTTGTTCTCCTGCATCAGCTTGCGCGTGACATTGTCGATCGCGGCAATATGATCTGCGTCGACCGCGTGCCGCAGGCCAAAGCCATAGGCAAGCAGCGCGGTGCCGAGCAGTATGGGACGGCTATGAAACGCGATGAGTGCCCACGCCCACGCGCCCAGATTCACGACGATGAGAAAGAAGTAAATGCCGATGACCTTGCCTCGGACATCGGCGGAACTGTCGTTGAAGACGTGCTTTAAAGTTCTGAGCATGAATCGCGCCCTCCAGTGGCAGCCGCCTCAGCAAACCGGCTCAGGCATGAGAGCCCGGCCGGATACAACTGCAGGCAGCGCATCAGAACCCCATCTGTGGCCTAGGAGGTCGCTTCGCGATCGCGCTGCGGATAGATAGTCTGGAATGCCAGATAGGCGATCAGCGCGCCAGCGAGTTCCGCTAGCAGATAGAGACCGGCGGTGCTCGAACCCAGCCGGATCGGACCGTCGGCAAATAGAGCCGCACATGTAATCGCAGGATTGGCATATGAGGTCGATGGCGTCGCAATGATCGCCGCAAACAACCATGCGCCAACCGCAAAAGGACCGGCGTCTTTCCGACCGCTGCGGGCGCAGCCAAAGACGATCATCATCAGGCCAAACGAGGCAATCAGTTCGCTGACAACGAACGCCCAGTTCGGCGTCTCGGGATTCGCGATTTGCTCAGGCATCCCAAAGATGGCATGGGCCAGCAACACGCCCACTATCGCGCCGATCAGTTGAGCGACTATATAAGCGACGGCGCAACTGAGTTTTCGCTCGCCAGCAAGCCATTGCAGGCCGCTGATCAGTGGATTGAAATGGCCACCCGAGGCGGAACCGAACGCGACGATCAGGCCGATCAGGGAACCCGCGATTCCGCAGGCACTGGCCGCGAGCGCGAGCGCCGAACTGTCAGGAAGCAGCCTGTGGGCGACCAGCCCCGAACTCGCCGCAACGAGCATCAGCAGGCATGTACCGATTCCCTCCGCAAGCGCACGGGGTGCGAGTGACGAAGTCGGGTCCTTCTCGAAGAAGCAGGTCTCCATACGGGCTGTTGTTATTGTTATGAGTGGGATGAACCGGCATCGCCGGGCGCCTGCTGGCCTTCCCAACGCGCTTCGACCTCCTTCATCTTGAGCGCCAACTCGGTTGGCGTGAGGACTTCTTTGCGGAACAGGATGTTGGCGAAGGCCACGATCCATCGCTCATAGTACGAGAGCTTGCCGACCATCTCGCTCCCGAGTGCCTCTACCCCGCAACGTTTTTCTTCCGTGTTGATCAGTTTGTGAAAGTCGAGCACGTCGGCAAGCGCGTGACAGCGCTTCTCCCAAGGCTCGAGCGCGTGCTCGACCCGCTGGACAGGCTCTGCGGATTGACCGCCGACGTCGTTTGGCAAGCGGGTCACGAGATGGGCCGTGTCGGTCATTGTTGCCCCCTGTCTGTGTCTATGGTCGCCGGCACGACGCCAATCATCGTGTCTCGCGTCACGAGCGATGCCAGCCGCTCCTCGCTATAACTCTCTGTACCATCCGGACGTCTTGGCAGCACCAGGTAACGCACCATTGCCGTCGAGTCGTGAACGCGCACCTCGACATCGTCCGGAATGATCGTTCCGAACTCAGCGAGCACCGCACGCGGCTCGATGACTGCGCGTGACCGGTAAGGCTTCAGCTTGTACCAGTCTGGGGGCAACCCAAGCACGGGCCGTGGATAGCAGGAGCACAAGGTACACACAATCAGGTTGTGCACTTTGTCCGTGTTCTCCAGTACGATCAACTGCGTGTCGTCATAGAAGCTGATGTCGAATTCCTTCTCGCAGGCAGTGCGCCCGTTGGCGAGGAGCCGTGCCTTGAATTCCGGATCGACCCACGCGCGCGCCACAACCTTCGCACCGAGTGCGGGCGTGCGCGAGTCGAGCACCTCGAGTTGTCGACGGATCTCGTCGGCTCCGATCAGCTTTTTCTCGATGAGGAGTTCGCGCACCGCGGTCTCCAGCATGTCGTAATAGCCGGGCTTGCTGCTCTGGGCGATCTCCGCGTGCTGATCGCCGTGGGCGTGATCGTGGGCATGGTCATTATCGTGGCCATGCTCGCGGGACTTGCGTTTGTTCGCCATGTCCTAGATCCTCTCGAGCCAGGTTTCGTAGACCTCGATCCGCAAACCGTCGTGCGGCGGCCCCGCATAGTCAGGCCAGATCTCCGTCATCGGGATACTAATGCGGTAGTAGTGCAGCCGCCGCCCGGCATTGTGACCGTACCCCTCCTCCTCATTGTCCACCGCGACCGGCTCGATCACGCGCTCAACCGAGCCCTTCTTGCCACGCAGATAGAGAGGCAGGCGGTAATGTCCGATGGGCGAGCGAGTCCCGATGCGGACCGCGTCGCCTGGCCTGAAGATTGGCTTTTCGCCGAGGCTGTAGACGATTGGTTGTTCTGGCATGCTAACTTCCTCCACAACGGCCGGTTACGCGGTTGACGGTTTTCGGACAGGGTGCACACCTGAGCGTGGCTACGCTCGACTAGCAGGGCTGAGGAATCAATTAGAAATCCGACGTTCTGGGAATTTTGATTGCGGATTCTCAGTCGCTTCCTTTCGGAACGACTACGGAAACGATCGTGTTTTGCGCAAGTGCTGGAATTGATTCTAGTGAAACGATACCTAGAGTCAAGATCGCACTCTACGTATCAATGCAGCGTCGGCCTTCGTCCCAATATTTCGGAAATCTGACAGTTGAAAGTGGTTGGCACTGCGCGAGGTCATGGAAATGAAAGGAGCAAGAAAGCAAATAAGGACCCGTTTTAAAAGAGCAGACAAACGCGCTACCCTGATCGCTCAAGAACTGACGTCCTGCGCTCCCGGGGCGGCATCACACCCCGCCTGATTTAGTACCCCTCTTACCGTTGCCAGCAACTGCGATACGTCGAACGGCTTCTTGAAGAACAGGTGATGATCGTCCTTGAGCTCCGCGGCGAAATCCTCGACCCTGTAGCGCCCCGTGATAAAAATCACCGGCATCCTGGGTTGGCGTTGGCGTACGTGCCGTCGTAGTTCGACGCCGCTCAATCCCGGCATGTCGATATCCGAAATGAGGCAATCCACGTTAAGCGATTCGAACTCGCGTATGAAATCTTCGGGCGACGTGAACAGGACCACCGTCAATCCCGAGGATGCCAAAAGACTCTCGAGCGACTCGAGCACCCGATAGTCGTCGTCAACCACCGCCACGATTCGTCGCTTCGACTCATCCATTGGCGCCTGCCTCTGTGCGTCGCGAGGACGCGTCTAGCCCGCTCACTTCCAGGAAGAGGACTGGTCTCACGAGATGCCGAGCCGGCCAGCAATCTTTACGAGTTCGGCAAGCGAACCGGCCGCCATTTTGCGCATCACCTGACCTCGATGTATCTGAAACGTGACTTCGCTGATGCCCAACTGTGACGCCGCCTGCTTGTTGAGCAAACCGCTGACCACCAGCCCCAGCACTTCGCGTTCGCGTGGTGTGAGCGTGGCGAAACGTCCACGCACATCGCCCATTTCCGCGCGGTGGCGGCGCGCCACTCGATCCTGTTCAAATGCGGCCTGGACCGCCTGCAATAGACTGCTCTGACTGAACGGTTTGGCGAGAAAATCGACTGCGCCTGCCTTGATTGCACGAACGGAGGATGGAATGTCGCCATATCCGGTAATGAACACCACGGGGGGATGATTTCCCTCGATCAACTGGGCATGCAGATCGAGCCCGTTCGCGCCCGGAAGTTGTACGTCGAGAATGAGGCATGCCGGCACATCAGCACGTTCGTAATCGAAATACTCGACCGCGGATGGGAACGCAATCGACGCGATCTTGAGCGACAGCAGCAGATCGGACAACGCTTCGCGAATGCGGCGATCGTCGTCGACGATGTAGACAATCTGGTCGGGCTGTGCCATTACCCATGCACCTCGAGGGGAATGAAAAATTCCAGCGCGGTGCCGTGTGGCTGAAGGCTCGCAGCCCATAGCCTGCCACCATGCGCCTCGACGATTGATCGGCAGATCGACAATCCCATGCCCATCCCGCTGTCCTTCGTCGAATAGAACGGTTCGAATATTCTCTCCACGTCGTCGACTCCCCGTCCGCCATCACTGACTTGCACACAGGCGCGTCCATCCGCATCGGACCATGTCCGGACCGTGAGCCGCCGTTGCACCACCTCCACGCCATCCATCGCTTCGATCGCGTTGTTCATCAGGTTGGTGATGATCTGCTGGATCTGCGGCCCATCGGCCCACACATGCGGCAACGGATAGTGAAGCTCCGACACGAGGAGAATGGACTTGCAAGCCAGGTCGTCCTCGAACAGGCGCAGGACTTCGGAAACCAGCACGTTCAAATCGAGTCTCGCTTTCGCTGGCGCGGTCTGCCTGAACAGCGCGCGTATCCTGCCCACCACATCCGCCGCCGAATTTCCGTCTCTGACGACACGCTCCGCGGCCTGGCGGGCCCGGTCGAGATTCGGCGGGTCGCTCGCAAGCCAGCTCTGACATGCGTGACCATTGGTTACGATTGCCGCCAGCGGCTGATTTACTTCGTGCGCAATGGACGCGGACAGCTCGGCGACCGTGGCGATCTTGGTGGCGCGAGAGATACGCGATTGCGCTGTCCTTAAGGCTTCTTCTGCTTTGCGCCGGTCATCGACATCAATGAAAAGACCATACCACCGCGTCACCTTACCCCGCTCATCGTGCAGCGGCTGCACCCGCACTTCGAACCAGCGATATTCACCGTCGTAGCGGCGCAACCGGTATGTCGCTTCCATCGGTACGCCTGCCTCGACGCAGCGCCGCCATTCTCTGGCATCCTTTTCCATATCGTCCGGGTGCAGGATCGGCCAGCCCCGGTTATAGAGTTGCTGGAAACTTCGCCCCACGAATTCCAGCAGGCGCTGATTGGCGTACTCCAGCTGACCCGTCGCATCATTGACGGTCACCATGCCGGGGATGGTTTCGACCATCAGGCGAAGCTCACGCTCATTCGCTTCGAGCGCCGCCTCCACGCGCTTGCGCGTATCGATGTCCCACGCGAGGCCATAGCATCGGACCACCGTGCCCCGGCCATCGTGAAGTGCATCGGTGCGGGCCTGATACCAGCGGTACTTGCCATCGTCTCCCAGCAGACGAAACTCATATTCACACGGCTCCCCTGTTTGCATCATTGCATCGAGCGCCTTGCGTTTGAGCGCGACGTCGTCGGGATGCACCATGCTGTTCCAGTCGAATGGCTCTTCTGCGTTCAGCGCTTCCAGATAGTTGGCTTGCTGATTCAGATAGTCGAGTTCACCACCTGCGCGCTCACTCCACACAAAACCCGGCAGCATCTGCAGTATCAAACTCAACTTTTCGTTGTTCGCCACCAGCGCTTCGCGGGCCGCATTTTGCCGGCTCAGATCGCGCACGAAAGCCGTCCCCGATCCGCGTTGCCCTTGCTCGACTGGCGCAAAACCAAATTCAACCAGAAAGCGCGTACCGTCGCGTCGCAGTGCTGGCGCCTGCATGGCGGCGCACGACTCCAGATTCGCTTTGGGCAGAACGATCCATACAGGTTCACCGAGCAACTCGGTGCGGCTAAAGCCAAACATATTTTCAATCGCGGCATTCGCTCCCCTTATGCGTCCGCGCGCATCGACGGACAACACGCCGATCGGTGCGACTTCCACGATATGACGCACCCGCTCGTCGGGAATGCTGCGTCGCAAGATTGCACGCGAGCACAGGCAGGCAATGCTCGCAACGAGCAGGCCCAATACGAAGGCTGCGCAATACGCCAGGCCAGGCAACAGATGAGTGAAAGGCATCGCAAGGATCGAAAGTGCGCCAGTTGCGAGCTATGACCGTAGTTTGTCAAGCAGCGCTTACCACTATCATCGGTTAGCGCTGGCGGTGAGTCGAGCGTTGCAGTCTTGGTGTTTTTACTGACATAGAAACATGTGATGGCGATGGACACGTCGCGTGGCTAATATCCGCATGAAACCGCCAGGGCAAGCCCGAGACCTGGTCACGCCAACAGAATACGTTGCATCGCAACAAGCCGAAGCTGGCGTATCGGGTCCATAAAGAGCCGCGTGCCTGAACTGCGTTGGCCCACTACACCTACAGTGAGACAAAGGACGAACATGACTGTCGATCGTCGTACATTCCTCAAAGCAGCGGGTAGCGCGCTCGCTGCACCGATTGCGGCAAGTCTCCCAGCCACGGTTCGCGCGCAGGCACCGGTGGAAATCGTGATCTGGCAGTGGATCCCCAAGTTTTCGGATCAGGTCGACCTGTTCAACAAGTCGCAGAATCGCATTCGTGTGGTGAGCGCGCCGGTCACCAACAGCGCGGACCAGTCGCTCAAGCTACGCAACGCACTTGCCGCCCATAGCGGCGGTCCTGACATTGCGATGCTCGAATATGCCCACTTGCCTGCCCTCAACACGGTCAATGCGTTCCTCGACATTTCGCAAGAAGTCGCTGACGTGCGCGGTCAATTCGTCAATGGCGCGATTTCGCAATGTGTCGTGAATGGCAAGACCTTAGGACTGCCGCTCGACGTCGCACCCATGATCCAGATGTATCGAGCAGATATCCTCGGCGAATGGGGTATCAACCCGCCGGCCACGTGGGATGAATTCGCCGCGGCTGCGGAAAAGGTCCGATCGAAATCGAACAGCCAGTATCTGACCAACATGTTTCTCACGAGCGCGGGGTGGACGACCGGCATGATCTGGCAACGCGGCGCCCGCGGATTCGAGATTGATGGCGAAAATATTTCCATCAACCTCAACGGCGCGCCTTCCAAAGCATTCTCGGATTATTGGCAACGCCTCATCGACGCCAAACTGGTCGGCACCGAACCCGATTCAACCGCGGATTTCTTCATGGCCCTCGATAGCGGCCGGTATCTGCAGATCATGGCCGGCTGCTGGTTCCCGAACTACGCCCGCACCAATGCGAACAAGAGCTTTGGCAAATGGCGCGTCGCCAAGATGCCCCATCTCACGCCACAGAACACATTGAGCACGGCGTTCGGTGGCTCGATGTTCGGCGTCTTTTCTGGCACGAAGCATCCCAAAGAGTCACTCGAAGTCATCAAATACATGATGTCCAACCGCGCACCCACCGAGCTTTACGTACGTGAGCAGTTTCTCACTCCGTCCACCCGCAAGCTGATCAGCGACCCCAGCATCCGCGATATCGAACAGCCCATGTGCGGCAACCAGAAAGTGAACGAAGTGAATTTCGCGGCCATCGAAGAGATGACCGTGCCTTACCGGTTTTCTCCCTTTGAAGACTACGTGCAGCAGGTCATGAACGACGAACTCCCGCAGGCCGGTAAAGGTGCACGCACGCTGTCGCAGGCGTTTGGCCGGATTCAGGACCGGGTGGTTGCGTATGCAAAGGATCAGGGTTTCACGGTTCGCGCCTGAGGTCATGGAGCAGACACATCCTTAGCGGCGTACAAGGAGGAGTGATTGATGAACACCGGCGTTCAGAAGCATGTCGTGCATGAGCCGTCAGCGCATCGCCGCCTGATCAGGGAGCGGTTCGACAATCTGAAGCTCGCGCCTTATCTGTTCGTCTTGCCGTTTCTGCTATTCTTTGTCTGCTTCATCATTCTTCCCGCGCTCTACGCTGGATACCTCAGTCTGTTCAAAACCGGCATCGTGGGTGGCCAACATTTCGTCGGCCTGGAAAACTACGCACGGGCACTCAACGATTCACGTTTCTGGGAAGGGGTGCTCAACGTCCTGCATTTTGGCCTCTGGATGATTCCAATCCTGATCGGCGCGGCGCTGTTTTCCGCGCTGATCCTCGACAGCGATATGGTTCATGCCACGTCGCTGTTCCGGATCGGCATTTTCATTCCGTATGCCATTCCGGGCGTCATCGCAACCTTGCTGTGGGGCTATCTGTACGGGCCGAACTACGGCCTGATCACCCAGCTCTGCGAGATGTTCGGGATACGGCCGCCTGATCTCCTCAGCAGCAGCAACATCGTGACCTCCATCGCCAACATCTCGGTATGGCAATACCTGGGCTACAACTTCATCATCTTTCACGCGGCGCTGCAGGCCGTTCCGCATGACCTGATGGAAGCGGCGACGCTCGACGGCGCCAATCGCTGGACCTCGGCGCTCTATATCAAGCTGCCCCTGATCCGGGATGCCGTCATCACAGCCCTGCTGTTCTCGATCATCGGCACGGTTCAGTTGTTCAATGAGCCGTTCCTGTTGCAGCCCGAGGCACGCGACGTCGTCACCAGCAACTTCACGCCGAACATCTTTTCGTATTCGCTGGCATTTCGCAGCCAGCAATACAACTACGCGGGGGCTGTGTCTTTCCTGATCGCGCTGATTACGGGACTTTTGTCCTACCTGTTCCTCTGGATCAGCAACCGCAAGAAAGGAAAATCGCAATGAGCATGGCCGGTTACCAGACTGCGAGCTTTTACCGCTATCGGCGCCTGAATACGCTGCTGATGTCAGCCGTGCTGATCTATTCGATCTTCCCGATCGTGTATCTGCTGATCGCGTCAACCAAGAGCGCGCGCGAGTTGTACACCACGTTTGGCCTCTCGTTCGGTGAATTCCATCTGCTGCAGAACCTGCGGGGTCTCGCGGCGTATGACGGCGGCATCTATTTCCGCTGGCTTGCCAATACGCTGCTCTATTCAACCGTGTGTGCAACGGGTGCCACCCTGCTTTGCGCGATGGCGGCGTATGCCTTCGCCAAGTACCGGTTTCGCGGCCGGGATGCGTTGTACAACCTGATTCTCGGTGCCTTGATGGTGCCGCAGACGGTGCTCGCCATCCCGATCTTTCTGATGCTGGCGAAGGTGGGCATGGTCGATACGCCTCTTGCAGTCATCTTGCCGATGATGCTCTACGTTCCCGGCGTGTTTCTAATGCGTGTCTATATCGAACAAAGCGTGCCCACCGAATTGCTCGAGGCCGCCCGCATCGACGGTGCGAACGAGTTCGTGATCTTCACGAGAATCGCCTTCCGGCTCATGGCACCAGGCTTGATTACGGTATTCCTGCTGTCGTTCGTGCAGACCTGGAACAACTACTTTCTGCCACTGGTGGTGCTGAATTCAACCCAGTATCTGCCGATCACGGTCGGCTTGTCGAACTGGTACTCCATCGCCCACAACGCAAGCGGCGGCCAGACGCTTTTTACGATCATCCTGACCGGCGCAATGATCAGCGTGCTGCCAACCATTCTCGTCTTCGTCTTCATGCAACGGTTCTGGCAGCGCGGGCTCACCGCCGGCGCCGTGAAATGACCGCTCATTTTTAGTGACATCGCCCTTTAACCGTTCAAACAGGACATTGCAACGCTATGACGTCGCCGACCTACAAGCTGTCGTTTCAGCTCTATTCCACGAGAAATTTTCCACCGCAAGATGAAGTGCTCGAAGGACTCGCCGCAATGGGTTACGACGCGGTCGAACCCTGGCTGCCAGATTTCGACACCAATGCGAAGGAGTTTCGCAGGCGCATCGACAACGCCGGGCTGGAGTGCCTCGGCTTTCACATGCCGTTGCGCGGTCTCATCAACGAGCCCATGCGGTTTATCGACATCGCCCACACGCTCGGTGACTCGCCGTTGATGATTCCGCCATTCGTGGTGCCGGAAGATCGTCCCGTGCATGCGGACGGGTGGCGCAGGATTGGCGAGCAGCTTGCAAAGGGCGCCGAGCTGGCGCAAGCCAATGATCTGCGCGTGGCATGGCACAACCACGATTTCGAATATCGTCCGCTTGAAGATGGCTCCCGACCGATTGACCTGATGCTCGAAGCCGCTGGTGAGCAGGTCGGCTTTGAGATCGACTTTGCGTGGGTGACGCGGGCATGGGCTGATCCCTATACCGAACTCAAGAAATACGCGCCGCGGATTGTCGCGATTCAGCTGAAAGACACCGCGCCTCCGGGTACATCGAGCGAGGGGGGCTGGACACCACCCGGCGACGGCATGGTGGATTGGGACGCTATCTGGCCTCTCTTCGCCACGACGCCTGCCGATCATCTCGTCGTCGAGCATGACAACCCGGCAGACTGGCGTCAGGTCGCCCAACGTGCGCGCGACTTCGTGGTCGCCAAAGGTGCAATGAACCATGACTAACCCGCGCACGAAAATCGGCATCATTGGCTGTGGCGATGTACTGGACATGTACATGTCGTCGTCCCATGCCTTTCCAACCATCGAAGTGGCCGCGCTCGTCGACACGGATCCCGTGAATCTAAAGGCACGTTCAGAACAGTTCGGTATCCCAGGTATGAGTCTGGATACATTGCTCGGTAGAGACGATATCGAGTTTCTGATCAACCTCACGCCGCCGGCGGCACACGCCGCGATCTCCGAACGCGCTTTCGCGGCGGGCAAACACGTCTACAGTGAAAAACCGCTTGGCGTGACCCTGGAGGAGGCAAAGCGTATCGTCGCTTCCGCGCAGCGATACGGTCGCAAGCTGGCAGGCGCGCCCGACACCTTGCTAGGGGCCGCGCATCGTAAGTGCCGTCAACTGCTGGCCGAAGGCGCCATTGGTGAAATTGTCTCCGCGTCGGCCGTTTTTATGACGCACGGCATGGAGCACTGGCATCCTTCGCCAAACAACTACTTCCAGCCGGGCGGTGGGCCTGTCTTCGATATTGGCCCCTACTACATCGCGGCGCTCGTCTGCATGCTGGGCCCCATCCAGTCCGTCAGCGCCATCTCGTCTACCGGTTTCGCGCAACGGACCGTCTCCGCACAAGGGCGGAATCACGGTCAGGTCATCCAGGTCGGCACTCCGACCACCTACCATGCCCTGCTCGACTTTCGCTCGGGTGCGAAGGCGAGTCTATCGATGAGCTGGGACGTATGGCATCACGGTCGCGGCGCGCCTATCGAGGTATATGGCACCCTGGGCACACTCGTGGTCCCCGATCCGAACATGTTCGGCGGCACACCTATCCTGCGCGACAGGCACGGTCAGGAAACGCCTTTCGACACCTCGCAGCTTTTGCTGGGCGCACCTCACTGGAAAGTGAAAGACAAATACAGGCTCGATAAGGAAGTCACGCTGACGAACTATCGCATGGCGGGCGCGGCCGATCTGGTGGATGCCGTGCGTATGGATCGTGAGCCCTTTACGTCGCCCACGCTGGTTCTGCATGTGCTGGATGCGATGGAGAGCATTCTCGTCTCCGCCCGGCAGCAACAACCGCTGATGCTATCGACGGCAGACGTTGCACTGCCGAGGATGCCATCAGAGGACGATATCGCGCGAATCGTCGGGAACTAGCGCTCCGTCAGCTTTGTGGTCGCGCGATGACGGTCATCGCGCCTTTACCGGTTGAGAACAGCATGAACGCTTACCTGTTTCGCAATGTCAACGTCTGGGACGGGATTCAGGATGCCCCGTTCGAGGGTGAAGTGCTCGTCGAAGACAATCGCATCGCCGCAGTGGTCGCGGGTCAACGAAAGATCGATCCGGGGCGGGCCGCTCATGTCGTCGATGGCGGTGGCCGGTTCCTGATGCCGGGCATGATCGACGGGCACTGTCATTTGAGTTTCATTGGGCCCGCACGCAATCAGGATCTTGGTGAGATTCCGCCCGAGGAACACCTGCTCGGCACCTGCAGAAACGCAACGTTCCTGCTCGAACACGGCTTCACCTCCTGCTTCTCCGCCGCTTCTGCGAAGATGCGGCTCGACGTGGTCGTGCGTCAGGAAATCGCCGACGGCTATCTTGCAGGCCCGCGCTATCGCGCGGCGGGACCGGAAATCACCGTGACGGGTGGGCTGGGTGACGAGCGCAAGCAACACATGCATGCCGAGAGCTTCGGCCTCGTTGCGGATGGCGAAGACGAGATTCGCAGGGCCGTGCGGCTTTGCTGCCGGGAAGGCGTCGACAACGTCAAGTTTTGCGTGTCGGGCGACGAGTTCGTCAGTCATGCGCGCGCCGAAGTGGTCTCGATGACAGAGGCCGAGCTGCGCGCCGGTGTCGAGGTGGCGCACGATTGGGGCAAGCGCGTGGCCTGCCACAGTCGCGCGGCCGAATCGGTCAAACGGGCCGTGCGTGCGGGTGTGGATTGCATTTACCACTGCGATTTCGCGGACGAGGAAGCGCTCGATATGCTGGAGAGCGTAAAAGACCGCGTATTCGTCGGACCCGCAGTGGGTCTTTTGCACAATGCGCTATACGAGGGCGACCGTGTTGGGCTAACTCGGGAAGTCGCGCAGAAGATGCAATTGCCGCGCAAGATGGAGCACACGATTGCAACGTACAAGGAAATGCGGCGCCGCGGTATCCGCGTGGTGATCGGCGGTGACTATGGCTTCACGTTGACGCCGATGGGGCAGAACGCGCGCGATATCGGGCACTTTGTGAATCTGTTTGGCTACACGCCCGCAGAAGCCTTGCGATGCGCAACCGCGGTGGGCGGTGAGCTGATGGGCTACAAAGGTGAACTCGGCGTTTTGAGGCAAGGCGCATTGGCCGACATGCTGCTAGTGGATGGAAATCCTTTGATTGATCCATCTGTGCTCGTCGGACCCGGGCATCTGTCGATGATCATGAAAGACGGGGTCGTCCATGCATCGTCACGCCGTTCTGCGAGCGCGCCGGTGTTCGCCGAGCTTGACCAGTGATGCCCGAGACCGCGCTCGATCCGCTGAAAATCCGGGCGCATGTCGCCGACTTCGATGTGTTTCTCGAAGCCTATCGCGTCGCCAGCGAGAACACCCGGCAAACGCAGCGCTCCATGCTGGACGTTTCCTATGGCATGACAAAAGACGAGTGCATGGATCTGTTCTTCCCGCAGTGTCCGGGCCCTCATCCTCTGCATATGTTCGTGCATGGCGGATACTGGCGTGCGTTTTCGCGCAAGGACTACTCGTTCGTTGCCGATAGCATTCTGGATGCAGGGGCCGTCGCGGCAATCGTCGACTACGCGCATCTCCCGGTCGCCCGTATGGGCACACTGGTGGAGCAGGTGCGCAAGGCCGCTCACTGGCTCGTCACGCACGCCGAGAGCCTCGGAGGAAAACCTGACTGCGTGAGCGCGAGCGGACACTCGGCGGGTGCACACCTGGCCAGTTATCTCGTCGCTCGCGGCCCGCTCGATGCTGTCACGCGGCTCGTTCCCGTGCAGTCTCTGCTGCTTGTTTCCGGCATATACGATCTGCGCTGTGTAGCGGAGAGTTTTCTTCAGCCGGAGCTTCAGCTAACGTGCGATGAAATCTCGAACTGGTCGCCGCTCAATGCCGACTTTCCCACGGACAATCCCCCTCTTCTGGTTGTAGGCGAGCGCGAGACTGCTCCGTTTCACACGCAGGCGCGCCAAATGAATCCCACGCGGTACGTGTCCATCAGTGATGAAAACCACATGTCGATTGTCATGGCGTTGGGAACACCCGGCACACGCATGGCCGGGCTTCTGCGAGATTGCGTGCGTGGGTGTCGAGCGAACAGCTGATCCACACTTACTCGCTAAGAAAAGGCAGCACGCGCTCGAGCAGCCGCTCCGGCGCTTCTTCCGGAATGTAGTGGCCGCACGGCAGGGCCTCGCCCTGCACGTCCGGGGCGTACTCCCGCCACGCGACGAGCGGCTCGAAGCATTGTTCGATCACACCCTGCGCGCCCCACAACGCCATGAACGGGCAGCGAATCCGCTGCCCGGATGCGAGCGTCGCGCGATCGTGCTCGAGGTCGATCGTCACGCTCGCCCGATAGTCCTCGCAGATGCCATGCGCCGTATCCGGACTGGAAAGGCAGCGCAGGTATTCCGCGTAGGCCGCCGGCGTGAACGGTGCGAGACCGGCGCTGCGCGCGCCAATGGTCTGCTTCAGATAGAGATCGGGGTCCGCGCGGATCAACGTCTCGGGAAATGGCGCGGGTCGCACCAGCATGAACCAGTGCCAATAGGCACGCGCGAAATCGAACGAGGTCTGTTCATACATTGTGAGCGTGGGCGCGACATCGAGCGTGACGAGGCGCATCACCGCTTGCGGATGATCGAGCGCCATGCGCGCCGCGACCCGCCCACCGCGATCGTGACCGATCACCACGAAGGTCTCGTGGCCGAGACCGCGCATCAGTTCGATCTGATCGAGCGCCACGCGCCGCTTCGAGTAGTTGGCATGATCTGCGTCGCCGGGCGGCTTGCCGCTGTCGCCATAACCGCGCAAGTCCGCCGTCACCACTGTGAAACGCTCCGCCAGCGCCGGCGCAACTTTGTGCCAGATCGCATGCGTTTGCGGATGCCCGTGTAAAAGCAAAAGCGCGGGACCGCGTCCGCCCTGAATTGCATGAATGCGCACGCCATCGACGGTTGCCGACGCGTCCGTGAAGCCTTCGAACATGGTTGCCTCCTTACCGTAATCCGAGTCTAATTCATGACTCACACGATTGGGTTTCCTGAAAAGCATTCCGGCAGTAACTAAAAGGAACGAATTGATCAGGCAAGACGGAGCTTCAAGATGAAGGGCTTTTCGGATCTGAATCTGTTCGCGCTCGTGGCGCGGCACCAGAATCTGGCAGCGGCCGCGCGCGAGTTGGGCGTGACCCCACCCGCGGTCAGCAAACGGCTGGCGCAACTGGAACGGCGTCTCGGCGTGCGGCTGATGAATCGCACGACGCGGCGTCTGAGCCTCACGCCCGAAGGCGAGCTTTATCTGTCGAACGGCTCACGCCTGCTGGACGAGTTGTCGGAACTCGAGCATCTCGTCACGCAGAGCCGGGGCGAGCCTACCGGCCTGCTGCGCGTGAACGCTTCGTTCGGCTTCGGGCGGGCCCGCATCGCGCCGGCGGTGTCGGAATTCGTCGCGCGCTATCCCGCGATAAAGATTCTGCTGCATCTGACGGACCGTCCGATGAGTCTTCAGGACGAAGGTTTCGATCTCGGCATTCGCTTTGGCGAAGTGCCGGACGCGCGCATCAACGCGCGGCTCCTGCTCGAAAACCGGCGCATGGTGTGCGCCTCCCCCGGCTATGTGGCGCGGCATGGCCAACCCACCGTGCCGCACGATCTGACACGGCACGCCTGCATCGTATTGCGCGAGAACGAATCGGCCTATGGCACATGGCATTTTTCGCGCGGCAAACGCGCGGAAACCATCAAGGTAGACGGAACCTTGTCCAGCAACGACGGCGGCGCCGTCCTGCATTGGGCGCTCGAAGGGCGCGGGATTGTCGTGCGTTCGCAGTGGCAAGTGGAACGGCATCTGGCGCGCGGCGAACTCATCACGCTGCTGGACGACTGGGCGTTACCGGATGCCAACATCCACGCGGTCTATCTGGAGCGCAATCAGCTCTCGGTCAAGCTCAGGACCTTCGTTGACTTTCTCGGCGAGTTTCTGCGCCGACCGCAGGACATTGCGTGACACGCGGGCACAATCCAGTTTCTCCAGCCCGGCCATTCGCCTGCGCCCTCTGTCACACCGGTTTACAGCCTGCGCGTTCTGACCAGCTTTTCATGTCGTCAATCGAGCAACGGCCACTGCGCCATCCTATGTGACCATCGGGCCTCGCGATCCATACAGCACCACCCGCCGGACGATACGCGGCTGCAAATTCACCCGCCGCATCAGTCAGTGTCGTCATGAGTTCTGAGTCTGGCGTGTCGCAGCCCGGCGCCCTCACGAGCACTGCCGATCCAGCGTCACCGGACCACGCGGCGAAAGCTCGACAGAGTTCACTGAAGGCGCCAGATTGCGGCTCCGTCGCATCGGCGTAACCCATGAGCGTATACCGGCCATGACCGATAAACTCGTGCAGCCGCCTCGCATGTCCGACAAACCGTTGCGATAGACCACCGGCATCCGGAAGCCGGTCGCCTGGTGCGGGTGACGCCGGGTCTGCGTCGGGCCAGTCATCGGTGACGATCGGGCTTCCGCGATACGTAACGAGCAGTTGCGTTTCGCGCATGGCCGGATTGCTGGCCTGCTGCGCAAGAACAGCATTGAGTGCCGCGCTCGTCGCTTTGACGACATCCACGCCGACGGGATGTCGTTCCGCAGAATAGCTATCGAGCAATGCGGGCTCCGCGAGACCTTTCGCGACATGGGCGAGCTTCCATGCAAGATTGTGGACATCCTGCAGGCCCGTGTTCATGCCCTGGCCACCAACGGGAGGATGAATGTGCGCGGCGTCGCCCGCAATAAATACCCGGCCGCGCCCATAAGCCGATGCGATGCGATGGCTCACCCGATAGACCGACGACCATCGCAGTGACGACAGTTGCACGCCTTCTGGCAGGGACGGCAACAGCAGATCGCACATCGTGTCGAAGTCGGGTGCGCCAATGGCCGCGAGCGCGGACGCCCGGTCTTCGGGCACGATCATCGAGAGCCGGTAGCGCCGCGTCGAGCCGTGAATGGGCACCGCAACCGCGCTTGTCTTCGCGTGCCCCGAACCGGTTTTTTCGAACCGGTACATGGGCCCGCGCGGTAATGGCCAGTCCACGTTCACGTCGGCAAGCGCGAAGGTTTGCGGATACTGCTCCCCTTCGAACGACAAACCGAGTGCGGAGCGCACCTTGCTGTGGGCCCCATCGCACCCCACCAGCCACTTGCACCGCACGACGTGTGCTTCGCCGTGGGCGTCGGTCAGGTACGCCTTGACGGAGTCCGTATCGTCCTTGAACCGCTCCAGCACAAGGCCGTACTTCACCCGACCGCCGTGTTCGGCGAATGCGGCCTCGAGCAGTCGCTCCGTCTCGTACTGCGGCAGCGAGAGGGATCCGTAAGGCAGGCCGTGCTCAGGCACACGCATGCTGCGCCCCGGCACCATCGTGCCGTCGACCCACGTCTCGACGCCGGTCAGCCATACCCCAGCCTCGATCGCGCGATCCACGATATCGAGATCGTCGAAAATCTCGAGCGTCCGCGACGTAATGCCCAGTGCCTTGCAAAAAAATCCCCTCGCGGGCATCTTGTCGATCACGCTTACGACGACACCCGCACGCTGCAATTCGGCGCCGAGCAGCAGGCCGACCGGTCCTGCACCGATGACCAGCACATCCACGTCTTCCATGCCTTGCTCCCGACGGGTCCGTTGCACAGCGTTTGAAGATGCAGAAAAGCGTAGTCCGGCACTGTGCGTGTTCGTACAAAGGAGCGCGAAAAGGCGGCCACTGAGTTGTACGCTGGGCATGGGACAAGTGGTATTCAACTCGTCATTTCAATAAATCTTGAAATATAGAAATGAATGCTTTATCGTTCCGGGCATGGACTCAAACATCGTTGTACGCGCGCTAAGCGCGCTCGCCCACGAATCGCGCCTTGCGATCTTTCGCATGCTGGTCGTTGCGGGCCCGGAGGGCATGGCTGCAGGTGAAATCGCGCAGCAGGTGGGGCTATCCCCCTCAAGCCTGTCGTTCCACCTGAAGGACCTGTCACACGCTGATCTGGTGAAGCCGCAACAGCAGGGGCGTTTCATCATTTACACAGCAAATTTCGATGCCATGACGGGCCTGATCGGGTTCCTGACGGAGAACTGCTGCGCAGGTGCGACCTGTGCCGCGAGCGCTCTCCCCGATTGCTGCGGAGACGCACCATGAAGCGTACTCACATTCATGTTGGTCGAGAACCTGGGCGACAGCATTCGGGTTTGCCGTGCATGTCTGGCGACGCAGAGCCCGCGGTCTAGAGGGGTGATTACTGCAAATGCGATTCAGCGCGAAATGCGCGCGATCGCTGAGAAGCCCGCAGAGGAATCAAATGAGCAGCACTAATACAGCGATCCGCGACGCACGGCCGGCGATCGGATTTTTTGAGCGTTACCTGACGATGTGGGTTGCGCTCTGCATCGTGGGCGGCATCGTGGTTGGACAGGTGTTTCCTCAGCTCTTTCAGGCAATCGGTCGCATGGAAGTGGCGCAGGTGAATCTTCCGGTCGGCGTGCTGATCTGGGTGATGATCATCCCGATGCTGGTCAAGATAGATTTTTCCGCGATGACCCAGGTTAAGAGCCAATGGCGTGGCATTGGCGTCACGCTATTCGTGAACTGGTTCGTCAAACCATTCTCGATGGCATTTCTAGGCTGGATTTTCATCCGCCATGTGTTCACGCCGTGGCTTCCCGCCGACCAGCTCGACAGCTACATCGCCGGCCTGATCCTGCTGGCCGCAGCCCCCTGCACGGCGATGGTGTTTGTGTGGTCGCAACTCTGCAAGGGCGATCCGTACTTTACGTTATCGCAAGTAGCGCTCAACGACTCGATCATGATCGTTGCGTTCGCACCCCTCGTTGCGCTGCTGCTCGGCCTGTCGGCCATCACCGTGCCGTGGGACACGTTGATCATTTCGGTTGTGCTGTACATCGTCATCCCGGTCATCTTCGCTCAGTTGTTGCGCCGACATTTGCTGACCAGAGGCAAAACGTATTTTCGGCAAGCGGTCGCTCATCTCGGTCCGTATTCGATTAGCGCTTTGCTCGCGACACTGGTGCTGCTATTTGCGTTTCAGGGACAGGCGATCGTCAAGGAACCACTGGTTATCGCCATGCTCGCGGTGCCGATCCTGATACAGGTGTTTTTCAATTCGGGCCTCGCGTACCTCCTGAATCGACGGCTCGGCGTTGCGCACTGTGTTGCCGGCCCGTCGAGTCTGATCGGCGCCAGCAATTTCTTTGAACTGGCGGTCGCCACGGCAATCAGTCTGTTCGGTTTCCATTCCGGTGCAGCCTTGGCGACGGTGGTAGGCGTGCTGATCGAAGTGCCGGTCATGCTGTTCGTCGTCGGCGTTGTCAACCGTTCCCAGCACTGGTACGAAGCGAATCACGGCATTAAGGGACCACCGCTATGAGCGTCACGATTTATCACAACCCCGATTGCGGCACGTCGCGCAACACGCTGGCCATGATCCGCAATGCAGGGATCGAGCCAGAAATCATCGAGTATCTGAAGAACGCGCCCGATCGCGCTACGTTGAAGAGTCTGATCGCACGCGCGGGCCTCACGGTCCGCGCAACACTGCGCGAGAAGGGCACGCCATATGCCGAACTCGGCCTCGCGGATACCTCGTTAAGCGATGATCAGTTGCTCGCCGCAATGATGGAGCATCCGATCCTCATTAACCGCCCCTTTGTCGTCACGCCGCTTGGTGTGCGCCTTTGCAGGCCCTCTGAACTGGTGCTTGATATTCTGCCTGCTGGGCAGAAAGGCGCATTCACGAGAGAAGATGGCGAGCAGGTAGTTGATAGCGAAGGAAAGAGGCTTCTCTAATGATGCAAGACATTCCGAACGTCAGCGCCCCGCACCTTGACACACCTGATTTGCAGAAACTGGACCCACGCGCGGTTTCGCAACACGCGCCGAGAATCCTGTTGCTGTTCGGATCGTTGCGCCCGACCTCATACAGCCGGCTGCTTACGCTTGAAGCCGAACGCATTCTGCGCCATTTCGGCGCGGAAACCCGGGTCTTCGACCCGCACGGCTTACCGCTTGTGGACAGCGTGTCGGCTGATCATCCGAAGGTGGTCGAGCTGCGCAAGCTCTCGGAGTGGTCGGAAGGACAGGTGTGGTGCAGCCCGGAACGTCACGGAACCCTGACAGCGGTATTCAAGAACCAGATCGACTGGCTACCGCTTGAAAGCGGGGGCGTTCGTCCAACGCAAGGTCGTACGCTTGCGGTGATGCAGGTGTGCGGCGGTTCGCAATCGTTCAACGCTGTGAACGCACTGCGCATTCTCGGTCGATGGATGCGTATGGTGACCATCCCGAATCAGTCGTCAGTGGCCAAGGCCTGGCAGGAGTTCGATGCAAATGGCCGGATGAAACCATCCGCGTATTACGATCGGGTCGTTGACGTGATGGAAGAGTTGTACAAGTTCACGATCTTGGTGCGCGACCGGTCCGACTACCTGACCGATCGCTACAGCGAACGGAAGGAAGCGCACCCGGAGCTTGCAACGGCACTGGCAGCGGCAGCCATGAATCAGGAAACAGTGATCGCCACTGCCGACACTGACGATAACGAAACCGAGTGAAGGATACGACGGCCGCGGTGCGATGCGACACGGGCGCTCGCAGTTACGCGGCTCGTCTCGTGGGGCTCGATATATACGTCTCATCGCTCGAAAAAAAGTTTGGCAGGCACCAAGCCAATTTCGAATGAGCGAAGCGACCTTACTGCGCCGTCCATCCTCCGTCGATACGCAGGCTCGTACCGGTAATCATTGCGGCCGCGGGAGATGCGAGGTACAGCACCGCCGCAGCGACCTGGTGACTCGACAGCAGACGGCCCATCGGAATTCGGTCGAAAACCCAGCGCTTGAACTGCTCGTCCTCGAAGAACGGCTGCGTCATCGGCGTATCGACAAACGTTGGAGCCACCGTGTTCACGCGTATTCTGGGCGCAAGCTCAACAGCCGCAGCTTTCGTCAGCCCTTCCATGGCGTGCTTCGTCATGCAGTACACCGACCGGTCAGGTGCACCCACGTGACCCATCTGGGACGAAATATTGACGATCGAGCGGTCGCCGGCGTCCTCGCATTCGAGCATCTTGCGAACAGCCGCACGGGTTGCCAGGAACGTCGCCCTGACATTCAAACCGATGACAAAATCCAGATCCGAAGTTTTGACATCCGCGAGTCGCGAAGGGATGTTCGTGCCAGCATTGTTGACGAGGATGTCTAGCGTCGGGAGTTCAGAAAATGTCCGCTCTATCTGGTCATCTTTCAAGAGATCGCATACAACCGAAGTGCAAGCGCCACCGTTTCCATGAATGCTCGCGGCGACTTTCTCCAGTTCCCCCGCATCCTTGCTGAGCAGATAGACATGCGCGCCCGATTCGGCGAGCAAGGAAGCGATGTCCGCGCCAAGCCCACGACCTGCGCCAGTCACAACAGCCGTCTTTCCATCAAGACTAAACAGTCCCTTCGACATACATTCCTCTCTGGTTCAGATTCGATTGATTGCTTCGTTAGCTGCGCCCACACCCGGTCCCCGTCGACCGAGCGTGGCTCAACCCTCATGCGTTCCAGCAGCCGGAACCAACGTTGCCGGCGAAGGTGCCTTGCGATCATTGGCGACCCTCGCGAACAGCGCACATACCAACGTGATGCCGGCCGCGATCATTGCAAAGATGGCCACGGGCGTGTAGTCGCCGTACTTCGCGAGCAACGCCGTCGCGATGAGCGGCGTCGGCGCACCTGCAATCAATGCGCCCAACTGGAACCCAATCGTCACCCCGCTATAACGTACCTCGGGGCTGAACATTTCGGCGAACCAGGCGGCCATTGGCGAGAACACGGCTGCGTGAGCAATCGTGAGCACCATGATTTCCGCAAACAGGATCATCGTCGGGTTCCTGGTTCCGATCATGTAGAAGAACGGGAACGGTGCCATCACCGCCATCAGTGCGCCAAAGACCACGATCTGCTTTCGACCGAACCTGTCAGATAACGCGCCGAAAAGTGGCATCGTCAGCAGTTCGAGCGCAGCGGCAATCAGAATGGCGACGAGAACGGTTTCGCGCGGCAAGCCAAGATGGCTTGTCATGTACATCAGACAAAAAGTCGTAAATATGTAGTACAAAATATTGTCCGCAAACCGCAGCCCGGCAGACATCAGGATCGCCCTCGGGAAGCGGCGCACCGCCTCGACAATAGGTAGTTTGACGATTGCATTGGTATCGAGCACCTTCCTGAAAGCGGGCGGTTCTTCGATGCGGAGCCGGATCACAAGACCGATCGCGACAAGGACAGCACTGAACAGAAACGGAATGCGCCAACCCCACGCGAGAAACTCTGCTTCAGGCAGGCGAGTTGCGAGTTCCATTCCGCCCACTGCCATACACAACCCTGCGGGCAGCCCCATCTGGGGAAAGCTGCCATAGAGGCCACGACGGTTCGGCTTTGCGTGCTCGACCGCAATCAGCGCGGCCCCGCCCCACTCTCCGCCCACGGCCAATCCTTGCACGATGCGCAGCAGGATCAGAAGGACCGGCGCAGCGAGTCCAATGCTGTTGTAAGACGGCACAAGACCAATGAGCGTGGTTGAAAGTCCCATTGCGAGCAGCGTCGTGACCAGCACCAACTTGCGCCCGACGCGGTCGCCAAGATGGCCTGCAACAATGCCGCCGAATGGCCGGGCGATGAAGCCAACCGCGAACGTTCCGAATGCCAGCAGCGTCCCGGTCAATGGATCTCCACCGGGGAAATACAGCTTGCCGAAAACGAGTGCCGACGTGATCCCGTAAAGAAAGAAGTCAAACCACTCAATGGCACTGCCAATGAAACTGGCAGTCGCAATCGTCAGCATCTTCGGTAACGAATGCCCTTCTGAAGTCGAGCGCCTGGTATCCAAACCTGTCTCCTAATGCATAGGTATGCAAAGTTTTGTGAACTTGGCTACTACCCGTGTCGGGGCAACGTCTATTACGCGTACGGTGGATCGGGTAGCTGCTTGCCGCCGCGGATAATGAACTTGGGAACGTATTCAAGCAGGCCAGTCTCAATGCGATCTTCTGAAATGCCCGCGAACTCGCTGAAAATGGCGCTCACCTTTTTGACGAGCGTGAGCTTTGCCTCGTCGGATCGACCGGCGCGGATGTTACACATGATGAGCGTGTCGCCGCCCGGCTCTCCGCCCACGTAGCTGCTTTCAGACGCCAGGTCATTAAAGATGACGCTGATGATTTCGATTGGGGATTTGATTGTCTCGTTGACGGCAAGGGTGATCGCCTTCGCGATCTTCCGCTTGACCTCGACATCCAGTCCAGCGCGCGTGTTGCAAACGATGATGGGCATTTCCGGGAACTCCTGGAAAGAAAAATCAGGTTACGGGTTGTGTCTGGGCAAAACACGCACGCAACCCGCTAAAACCGTATGGATGTCGGTCACGATACTCTGAGCGACTTCGTTGGATGTGTTGCACCGCGCTACGCGTTATTCACACTGCCCGTCAATGTCGACGTCCTTCCACAGGGTGTTGATCTGGCGAGACCGGTGCAAGACGGCCCTTGCCATACCGGTCCGTGCCATGAGCCTTGCCTTGTTGGTAATCAGGCGGGGACGGCAGTACCGTACGGCACCTCGCGATTGCCGAAGCGACGCACGCGGATGTTGGCCTGCTCGCCGTGCGCGATCATGCCTTCGATAGCGCAAAGCCGAGAGCAGTACGAACCAATCAAGGCGCTCGCTTCATCCGTCAACACCTTCTGATACGTGCAGGTCTTGATGAACTTGCCAACCCACAGCCCCCCCGTGTAACGCGCGGCCTTGCCGGTCGGCAGCGTGTGATTGGTGCCGATCACCTTGTCGCCGAAGGCAACGTTGGTGCGCGCGCCAAGGAAGAGCGCGCCGTAGTTCTTCATGTTCTTCAGGAAGTAGTCCGGGTCGCGCGTCATCACCTGGACGTGCTCGGATGCGATGCGATCGGCTTCCGAGACCATCTCCTCGAGCGTGTCCACTACGATCACTTCACCATAGTCGCGCCACGAAACGCCCGCCGTGTTCGCCGTGGGCAGGATTTTCAGCAGACGTTCGACTTCAGCGATGGTGTCCTTGGCCAACTGCAGCGAGTTGGTGAGCAGAACAGCCGGTGTATTGAAGCCATGCTCTGCCTGACCCAGAAGATCCGTCGCGCAGATTTCAGCATCCACGCTGTCGTCGGCGATGATCAGCGTTTCCGAGGGTCCTGCGATGAGGTCGATGCCGATGCGTCCGAACAGCTGACGCTTCGCTTCTGCGACGAACGCGTTGCCCGGTCCAACCACCATGGCAACCGGGTCGATCGTCTGCGTGCCGAGCGCCATCGCTGCGATGGCCTGTACACCACCGAACGTGTAGATCTCGTCGGCACCGCCGAAATGCATGGCGGCGACCACAGCCGGATTGGGCTTGCCACCCACCGGCGGTGATGCCGTGATGATGCGGGGGACACCCGCGACCTTGGCGGTTACGACGCCCATGTGCGCCGATGCCACCAGCGGAAACTTGCCGCCCGGCACATAGCACGCCACGCTGTCCACGGGCATGTTCTTGTGGCCGAGGACGACGCCCGGCAGCGTTTCCACCTCGATATCGCGAAGCGACTCGCGTTGTGCCCGCGCAAAGTTGCGCACCTGAGCCTGCGCAAACTTGATGTCTTCGAGCTGTCCCTGAGACAGCGTGCGAACGCAGCCTGCAATCTCGTCTTCCGACAATCGGAAGCTTTCAGGCGACCAGTTGTCGAATTTCGCGGAGAGCTCGGCGACTGCCGCGTCACCACGCGACGCGACGTCGGCGAGGATGCCCGTGACCACTTCGCGAACCTTCGCGGCGTCTTGCGAGGAATCTTCGGCGCTACGTCCGTGCTTCAAGAATTGGATTGCCATTTGCATGTCCTTTTTGCTGGGAAGTGATCAGGAGCAGCGTGCGGTCCGAAGTGGTTTGGCCTGCTGCGTTGATGCAAATGTAGCGCAATTTTTTGTGCAAATTTTGCGCAAATGCTCGATACTTACCCTCACACCCTTCGTGGCTTGGACTATACGAGCCGGGTTCCCCGTTCCTTCTATGCAAATTTATGCAAACTAGTGCGCGTTCGAATGGTCGGTCAAAGGCGACCAAGGTTCGGCTTGAAGATGTCGCCGAGCGCCTTGGCATCTCGGTGTCGACTGTGTCCCGTTCCCTCGCGGGACACCCCGCCATCAGTAGCGAAACCCGTAGTGCCGTGCAGGCGGTCGCGGCCGAAATGGGCTACAGGATTCCGTCCCAGGGTCGCTCCACGCGCAAGTCGGCAACGAAGCTGATCGGCGTGGTCGTCGGTGCGTTGCACAACCGGTTTATGACCCTGCTGCTGACGCATCTACACGACGCATTGCAGGAGTTTGATTACCAGATCACGTTGATGATCGACTCGATGAACGAGTCTGGAAATCTGCTCGCGTTTCGGCCTTTGATCGACGGTTATCTCGACGGCATGATCTTCGCGACCGCGACACTGGATTCACCGGTCGTGGCGGAGATGCAAAGACGAGGCATTCCCCTCGTACTCGTCGTCCGGTCTGTCGATAACGTGAGAGTCGACACGGTAGAGATCGACAACGTCCACGCCGGTGCGCTCGCAGCCGAGCATCTCTACCAACTCGGGCATCGTCGCATCGGGCTTGTAATGGGTCCGCAGAATACGTCGACAAGCAGGGATCGCGTCAAAGGAGCCATGCAGTGGCTGGAAGGAGCTGGCATACCGTCAACTTCAGTACCGCTGATTTCTTGTGATTACACCAGTGAAGCCGGGTATTCCAGCGCTATTGCGATGCTCGGCGACGAGAACCGCGTGACGGGCATCGTCGCAGGCAATGACACGATCGCGCTCGGTGTGCTTGAAGCAGCAAAACGGCAGGGCATTGCGGTGCCGGAGCGGCTTTCGATTATCGGCTTTGACGACATGCCGCTGGCAGGCTCGCCACTGGTCGGCCTGACATCCATCCGGCAGCCTGTTGAAGCGATGGCGCGAACGGCCGCACGCCGGCTCGTGGAGCGCATCAGAGCGGGGGGAATGGGACCTCCGGTCCACGACGTCATGCCCATTCAACTGGTACGCCGCGATACCACGGGCGTGTGCCCGTAAGTGACGTTGGCCATCGGCTGGCCGACTCGCCCGGACGGTGCTATTCGTCGCGCTTGTTAAAGTTGCCCGCGTCTCGAGAACCGCGTCAGGCTCTCAGGGGCCGATCACCGTGGTAGCGCCGTCACCTTGCCGGGCCCGAGTCGCCTCGTCCAGACTCAACACTGACTGCGCGATCGCTTCAGTCGTGGCGAGCGTGTTGATGGCGCCGGTACGCAGCGCGCCGAGCGTCGCAGTGGTCTTCGTGATTTCGCTCGCCACCGCCACGACGTTGGGAATGCGCACCAGATCTTCGAACGAGAGCCCGATCACCCTGTCGGCGAACGGTGTGTCCGCAGGCTTTCCGTCAATGTCGATAAAGTCGTAGCCCATCATGTCGCCAATGGCGCCAAGTTGCCTTGCCGCCGCGATTTCGGCGGGCGTGAACCATCCCATGCGCACCATGTTGCTGTCTTCGTTGATATCGCCGATGCCAATCAACGCAATTTGCGCACGCCTCGCGTGATCGAGCGTGTGCCTGACCGTGTCGTTCTGCAACAGCGCGGCGCGCAATTGCGGATCCACCATCAGCGCTGGGGCATAAAGGGTTTCGCTTTCGCCGCCGAACCGGGACGCGAGGCGCCGGCAGATATGATCGGCATTCATCGCCTCGCCCCCGCGATACGCCCCGCCAATAGCACAAACGAATCGGCACGACCGCTGCATTGAAGAGACTGCGTGCTCGGAAATTGCGCTGATATTGCGGCCCATCCCGACGGCGACGATCATGCCGTCCGTCAATACGCGGTCCAGGTGGCTCGCCACCAGTCCAGCCAGCAACTCGCGCTGTTTGTCCTGATCTTTGTGGTTGATCGAGACGATGGCACGCTGCAGACCGAAACGCGCAATCAGTTCGTGTTCGAGTTCGCTGGTATCGCGCGGATGATGGCGCACACGGATTTCGACGATGCCTTCTTCCTGCGCGCGCTTGAGCAGGCGTCCCACTTTGGCGCGCGAGATCGAAAAGGTCCTCGATATGTCTTCCTGCGTGAGCCCGTCGACGTAGTACAGCGTAGCGAGGCGAGTGAGTTCGTCGGTTTCCATCAGGCAGTCCTTTTCGTTGAATACTTGCCCACCGTCGCACCAGATCTTCGCGGGCGCCCCACCCCCCAGCTTTGGACGTCAGCGCGGAAGGTGGCTTTTGGCAAGATCTTCCGCATCATTCTTCGCCTGTAGATCGGTTTCGTATTTTTCAATCCGCCGAACCTTGGGCTCTGACCGGCCGCCGTCGAATTCCGCGGCAAGAAAGGTGTCAACGATGGACTTGGCCAGCTCCGGACCCACTACACGCGCGCCGATCGTAATGATCTGGGCATCGTTACTCCGGCTGGCCCGTTCGGCAGAATACGTATCGTGACACTGCGCAGCACGAATGCCTGGCACCTTGTTCGCTGAGATCGCCATACCAATGCCCGTGCCGCATAAGAGTATGGCCCGCCGATATTCTCCCGCAACCACGCGTTCGGCCACAGTGAAAGCGATCTCTGGATAGATAACCGGCTGCGCATTATAGGTTCCGAAGTCCGTGACGTCGACACCCCGCTCGCGCAGATGCTCGAGGAGCATCTCCTTCATTTCGTAAGCGGCTTCGTCGCTACCAATCGCAATTTTCATTGACTAACTCCAGTGCAATTTTGCTCACTAATGATCATATGTACAAAACGAATAGCCGAAAACCTTTCCGTCTTCCCTCTTAAATGTGCACTTTATTATGCACAATAGAGTATTTTTCACGTACATTAGTCAGCATTTCCGTATATTCTTACGTTGAAGCGCAATACAATGGCCACGATGCATAGATAAAATGATCGAATGTAAACAAATGATATCGCGAATTTGGAGCCACTGAGGCGAACGAGTGCCTGGCGCTCCTGCGTGAGTCCGTCGCCGCCTATTTGATAATGCCGATCTTCTTTCGGTCGATCGTCACGAACACAGCGGCGATCAGGACCACGCCCTTGACGATGTTCTGCAGATAAGGGTCCACCCCGCCCATGTTCATGCCGTTCGAGAGAATCGTGATGATCAGCACGCCGAGGATGGTGCCCTGCACGCTGCCGATCCCACCCGTAAGCGGCGTGCCGCCCACCACCACGGCAGCGATCACATCGAGTTCGAGTCCTTCGCCGAGTTGCGAAGTCGCTGCCATCGCACGCGCGCTCTGCAGCAGACCGGCAATTCCACACAACAGACCCAGCAATGAGAACATCAGAAGCTTGACGCGATCGACACGGATGCCCGTCAGGCGCGCAACGCGCTCGCCGCCGCCGGTCGCCTTGAGTTCGCGGGCAAACACCGTGAAGCGCAGCGCAGTCCAGCCGAGCACCACCACCACCACTGCGATCCATACCGAGTCAGGCACGCCGGCAAAACGGCCCGAGTAGAAGTCGAGAAAGCTTTCGCTTTCGATCGAAACCGGCGCACCGCGCGTGAAATAGAGCACGATGCCGCGGTAGACGACCATCGTGCCGAGCGTGACGATGAACGACGGCACCATGCCCTTGGCCACCACCACGCCGTTGATGAAGCCGCATAACAGTCCAACCAGTGCAGCCGGGACGATAGCGAATACGCCCAGAGCGTTCGACGTCATCGCCGCGGTCAGCGCCGAAACTGCGACGATCGAGCCGACCGACAAGTCGATCGATCCGGCGATCACGACAAACGTCATGCCGAGCGCGGCGACAGCCAGCACCACCGCCTGTTGCAGCACGATCAGACCGTTGCCGGTGGTCAGGAAACGTGGCGAACTGAGCGAGAACGCGACACACAGCACGATCAGCAGGAGTACTGGAAAGATTCGCCGCATCGTTTCGGGACGCCGTGACAACAGCGTATCGCGCGCGGAACTGGACGGCTTTTTACGCCGGTTGGCTAGAGTGGCAAACGACAGGCGGGTCATGGTCGTCTCAGGTCATGAAGCGGATGACGGCGGACTCATCTGGCTTCTCGTCCGCCGCGAAGATATGTTCGATACTGCCGCTGCGCATCACGGCGAGCCGGTCCGACAGACCAATCAGTTCGGGCAGATCGTCGCTGACGAGCAAGACCGCCACGCCTTCGTCGGCCAGCCCACGGATCGCCCGGTAAATTTCGATGCGCGCGCCGATGTCCACCCCGCGCGTCGGGTTGTTAAGCAGCAACAAACGCGGTTTCACGTGCAGGCACTTGGCGAGCACCACCTTTTGCAGATTGCCGCCACTCAAGGTCCTGCACGCGACGTCGGGGTTGGCGGCCTTGATCATCAAGCGCGCCGAGAGCTCCGTCGCGCTTTGGTGCGCTTTGGATCTCTCGAAGAAGGCGAGGCGCTGCGGCGGCTGCGCCATGACCAGGTTGTCCAGCACGCTGAAATCGGTGATCAGCCCTTCCCCCGTGCGATCACCCGGTACGTAGGCAACGCCGGCGCGCCATGCCGCGTCTGGAGCTTTCGGCGCATAAGCGTCGCCGCCCAACGCAAGAGTGCCGTGCCGCGGGGCCAGCAAACCCATTGCAAGCTCCAGCAACGCTTCACCGCCGCTCCCCTTGAGTCCGGCAATGCCGACAATTTCACCGCCGCGCACGTCGATGCGCACGTGCTCCAGCCGGCCCGGGACGGTGACGTCCGCGGCAGTAAATACCGGGTTAGCCGGTGCTCGTGCCGCTTTGGGCGGAAACACATGACCCGAGATATCACGACCCACCATGCGTGCATGGATCTCGGCCGGTGAGATGTCGGCCACGCTCGCATCGCCGGCGTTGCCGCCGTCCTTGAGGATCGTTAGGCGGTCGGCAACGTCGGTCACTTCGCTCAGATGATGTGACACGAACGCCACGGAGAGTCCTCGCTCTTTCAACGCGTGAATCGCTTTCAGCAGGGCGTCGACTTCCCTATGACCGAGAAAAGCGGTCGCTTCGTCGAGAAACAGGATGCGCGGTGCACGCGAAAGCGCGCGGGCAATCTCAATGCATTTCCACTCCCCGAGATCGAGCCGGTCGAGTTGCGACGAAACCGATATGCCGGCGTCGAAACTCTCGAGTACTTCCTGCGCCGCACGTTCGAGCGTCTTGCGCCGCAGGAAGCCATGCCGCGAGAAATCGCCGAGCCGGTCGATGAAGACGTTTTCCGCGACCGTCAACGACGGGTTGATGGTGATTTCCTGATGCACGAGCGCAACCCCGTGGCCCTCAGCTTCGCGCGTGTCGAGCGGTGCGTAACGTTGGTTGGCCAACTGCATGCTGCCGTCGTCGGGCTGCTCGGCGCCTGCAAGGATTTTCAGCAGTGTCGATTTGCCAGCACCATTTTCGCCAACCAATGCATGCACTTCACCCGCTTGCAGTTCGATCGATACGTTTCGGAGCGCAACCGTATTGCCGAACCGCTTGTTGATATGCCTGGCTGAAAGTGTCATCGAGATTTACCGTCAAGCTCGCCGGCGCGTTATCAGAGGGTTAGGTGCTGTACTTCATTTCAAACGACGCCGCCGGCGCATTGGGCGTGTAGAACCGTGAGTGTTTGCGGAAATCGTAGGCCGGCACGCCGTTTGGAAAATCCTTTTCGAACTGCGGCACCTGGTTGCGCGTAAGCGGCAAAAGGCGAAGCTTGATCGTGTCGTCCTGTTTGCTCACCGGCTTGCCCTTGATCTGATCGAACAACATGACCAGCGCAAAGCCTCCCTGCAACCAGTGTCCGCCTATGTCGAACAGCAATTCGCCGCTCTTTACGGCTTCGACGTTCTCCGGATTCAGGTCCATTGCAACGACGTAGACGTCCTTGCCTGGCTGCTTGCCCGCATTCTTCAGCGCAGCCATCACGCCGGTTGCCGTACCGCCGTTGGCAGCCCAAACGCCCTTGATATCCGGATGGCCCTGGTAGAGCGATTCGAACGCAGTCTGCGAGGTGTCACGCACGAAGTTGCCGTCGACCTCACCCGCCACGGTCACTTCCGGATGCTCCTTCAAGGCGCGCCCCAGGCCCTTGCGCCGGTCTATCGCCACTGACGTGCCGGAGGTGCCGTTCACCACGCCGATGACCTTCTTGCCGTTCGCGCCAGGCGGCACCGCCGCGAAAAGCTTGAGCGCCATCTGGTAGCCCGCCTCTTCGTCGCTCGGCCCGATGAATGCAATGTAGTTCGGAAAGCGCGCCGTCTGCGGACTGAAGTCGGGATAGGAATCCGTCAGGATCACGGGGATGTCCGCATTCTTGGCCAGCGTGAGTCCCGGCGCTGCCGTCGCCCAGTACGGTGTGAAAATGATGCCGTCTACCTTCTGCGCGGCAAGGTCCTCAAGACTACTAAGCATCTTGTCCGGCTTGTTGTCTGCATTCAACACGGTCAGGTCGACACCCAACTGGCTCGCACCTTGCTTCATGAAGCTGACATAGTTGTTCCAGAACTGCGCATCGAGTGTCGGCACGACCACACCGATCCTGACGTTGGGCTGTGCCGCACGCACATTGAAGGCGAGCGAGAGCAGCGGAAGACTCATCAGATATTTGATCGACTGACGTTTGCTGGCTTGCATAGTTGTCTCCTGGTCGTTTTTTCGTAACCGCTGTGACTAACCGCGCTGCTCTTCCGTCTGCTGCCGTTCGCCCGCGCCAGTGCCGCCGGCGCCACCAGCTCCGCCAGCGAGCAGCAGCGTCAGCGTCTCGCCCATGCTGCGGAGGATCAGGAAACACGAACACGCGCCCGCGTCGAGTACGCCGATCGAGCGGTCGCCAAGACGACTGGCGCGACCAACGCGGGCGCGCAGTTCGCGGGTAGAGTTCATGCCGGCTTCAGCGCCCGCGATCATCGCGCTCAGGCAAGCCCGAAACGAATCGTCGTGGTCGAGCGCCTTCTCGTATGCAGCACGTGCGGGATCGAGGGTGTCGATCAAGGTTTTGTCCCCGACCTTCGCATCGCCAATCGTCTGCACGGCATCGATCCCGCTCACCAGCGCGCGGTGAAACAGATGCTTGTCGAGCAAGGCGTGCTTCGACAATACCTCGCTCATATCGAGGAAAAAGGAGCCGTATAGCGGTCCCATCGACCCGCCAATCCCTTCCATGAGCGCTTCAGAAAGATCGGCAAGCGCATCCGGCAGCGACGGAAGCTCGCCGCGCTGCGCCAGTCGCTCGCCGCACTGGGAGAATCCCTTGCTCATGTTGATGCCGTGGTCGCCGTCGCCAATCGCGCCGTCGACCTCGCTCAGATATTGGCGGTTTGCCTTGATAACGGTGATCAGTTCGACGACGACGCTGCCAGCGGCAGCCATCTCGATCGAGTCGGCTACGGAGTCGCTCACGATGCCTCTCCCACGGTGATGCCAATGCTTTGGCAAGGATGCGCGAGACACGCGGCCAGTTCGGAATCCAGCTTCGTCAACGTGACGGTGACGCCCATCATTTCGAGCGAGGTGAACAGATTGCCGACGCGCGAAAAGCCGATTTCAATGCCCGCCTCGTGCAGATAGCCCGCCACTTCGCCGTACAAAATGTACTGCTCCATCAGCGGCGTTGCGCCAAGCCCGGACAGCAGCAGCGCAACCTTGTCGCCACGCGTGAACGGCAGGTCGGTCAGCAGCTTGTCGAGCATCAGTTTCGCCATGTCTTTGGCTGGCACCGTTTGCTGGACCTGGATGCCGGGTTCGCCGTGGTGGCCAATGCCCACTTCCATCTCACCATCCTTGATGGTGAAGTTGGCCTTTCCAACCGCCGGAATCGTGCACGCAGACAGGCCGATGCCAATCGAGCGGGTCGAATCGACGGCATGGCGCGCAGCGGCCACCACCTCGTCGAGCGACGCACCGAGCGCGGCACGCGCACCGGCTACTTTCCACATGACGATCTCGCCGGCGACACCACGCCGCCTGTCGATCTCTTCGGGCGGAGCCGAGGCCGCATCGTCGTTGGCGACCACCGGCACCACGCGAATGCCTTCGCGCTCCGCCATGCGGATCGCCATCTTCACATTCATGTTGTCGCCCGCGTAGTTGCCATATAGACACGCGACACCGGCGCCGCCATCCGCAGCCTTGAATGCTTCAAGGAATGACTTGGCGGTAGGCGACGAGAAGACCTCGCCAATTGCGACCGCATCGACCATGTTCTGGCCAACGTAGCCGATGAAGGCCGGTTCGTGGCCCGAGCCGCCGCCGGTGACGATGCCCACGCGCCCCTTCTGCGACGCGTTCACGTGCGACACGACGCGCGGGTTATCTGGCGATGCACGCAGTTCGGGATGTGCGGCGAGCAGGCCGCGCAACATATCTTCGACAACATGATCCGGATTGTTGATAACGCGATTCATGGGTTTTCCTCGAGCTTCCGGTGGCCATTGATGTGTGATTTGCCAGACGGCGTTAGGGATCGGAATGGGTAACTCATTGCGCCGTATAACCGCCATCTATCACGATGTTTTCGCCCGTCACCATCGCGGCGGCGTCGCTGGCGAGGTAAAGAATCAACGCACCGATTTCATCCGGACGCGCGAAGCGGCCAACCGGGATCTTCGCTTTCATCGCCTCGCCCACTGCGCCGGCCCATGCCTTCTTGCCGAGCTCGGTCTCAACGACGGTCGGCGAGACCGCATTGACCGTGATGCCGTGCCTCGCCCATTCGAGCGCGAGTACCTTCGTCATGCCGACAATCGCGGCTTTGCTTGCGCAGTAAGCCACATGGCGTTCGAGCGCGATCACGCTGGCCTGCGAAGCGAGATTCACGATCCGGCCATAACCGCGTTCGATCATCTCGCGACCCGCCGCTTGCGCGAGCAGAAAAGGCGCCGTCAGGTTGAGCGCCATCGTCCGGCTCCACGCCTCTTCGGAGAGGGTTTCGGCCGGTTCCAGCAGCGCGACGCCCGCGTTGTTGACGACGATGTCGAGTTTGCCGAAATGCGCGATCACGCTGCGAACCGTCTCAGCGGGAACACCGGGGGCAACGATGTCCGCGACGATCGCGTGGTGCAACTCGGTGCCGCCGGGCAGCGTGGCCACCACATCGCGAACGGCCGGGCTGATGTCGAGCAGGGCAAGACGGGCGCCTGCCGCTGCCAGACTTTGCGCAGCAGCGAGGCCGATGCCGCCGGCCCCGCCAGTGACGATCGCAACCCGACCGGTCAGATCAAAAAGATTGCTTGTTACCTGTGGCATATGCCTGTTCCTCACTACGGGCCGTTACTGTTGTGAGACTTCCTTGACCTGCTTGAGAATGGCGTCGGCGTTCGTTGCCGTCACCTGCGTCCACGGTACCGTATATTCCTTTGCGGTGCCGCCGTCCCACGGCATTTTCGATCCGTACTCCGCCCAGACATCTGAGCGTGGCTTGTACGACGGACCGATCTTCGCGCGCAGCGCGACGTCGAGCGCGCCCTGCGACTGCGCTTTTGCATCCTGGAAGAAGGTCGTCATCTCGCCGCGTTTGGCTGCCTCGATGCCATCGGCGACGCCGTCGATGCCGGCCACCGGAATTTTCTTTACATCGAGGCCCTTCGACTTCATCGCCTGAATGGCGCCAAGTGCCTCCTCATCGTTTTCGGCGATGATGCCGTTGATCTGGCCCGGATGCGAGGTCAGCCAATCTTCGACCAGCGCCAATGCTTCGGCGCGCGACCAATTGGCGGTCTTGTTCTCGAGCACTTTCACGTCCTTGTGCTGCGCCAGCACGTCAGCGATGCCCTTGGAGCGATCAATCTGCGCAGATTGCCCGATCGGCCCTTCGATGATCACGACGTTGCCCTTGCCGCCGATTGCTTTCACCACGGCATCTGCCTCGAGCCGGCCGGCAACCACGTCGTCGCTGCCCACATACGAGGTCAACTGGTCACCCGATACGTGTGTGTTCGAACCGATTACCGGAATGTGTGCTGCGACTGCCTTGGCGACCGCCGCCGCGCCGGCATTCTTGTCGATCGGAGCAAAAATGATCGCGTCGTACTTCTGCGTGATCATAGTGTCAAACTGATTGCTTTGCGTGAGCGCGTCGTAGTTACCGTCGAACACGACGATCTGGACACTGCCGTCCTTCACCGCCGGGTCCTGTTTGATGGCGTTAGTCCACATTTGCATGAACTCGGCTTTCAGACCGTAGGGCATGACGCCCACCTTGATCGGGTCGGCCTGGGCCACGCCCACAGTCAATCCTGCGAGCGCGCAAACCAGCATCATCTGATTCCCAATTTTCATTTAAGTCTCCTTATGGATTTGTTAACTACTCGTTGACGATCAAGATTTCTTGCGTGAGGTATCCAGCAGAACGGCTCCGACGATGATGATGCCTTTCACGACCTGCTGGTAATACGACGAGACGCCCAGAAGGTTCAAGCCGTTATTGATGACACCGATCAGCAGCGCGCCGACCACCGTGCCACCGAGCGATCCCGATCCACCTGAAAGGCTCGTGCCGCCGATCACCACCGCCGCAATCGCATCGAGCTCATAAGAGAGTCCTGCTTGCGGCAAAGCGGAGGTCGTGCGGGCAGCCAGGACGATGCCGGCGAGCCCCGCGAGCAAGCCGCCCAACATATAGACCGAAAAAATGATCTTGCGTGTGGAGATACCGCTCGTCTTGGCACTGCGTACATTTCCACCGACCGCATAAACATAGCGACCGTAAGTCGTATAACGCAGCGCGAACCAGAACAGCGCGACGACCGCGGCGAACACGATCACCGGTACGGGTATGCCGGCAAGCGTGCCCGTGCCCACGGTCAGAAGACCGTTGGGAAGGTCGGCAATCGGCATGCCGTCGTTGTAGATGAAGGTGAGTCCACGCGCGACGCTCAGCATGCCAAGCGTGGCGACGAACGATGGCACGGCGAGCCGTGCGACGACGATTCCGTTGACCGCGCCAACCGCCGCGCCGACCGCCAGCCCGGCGAACAGCCCGAGGGCGATGCCGTGGGGATGCGCGCCGGTCACGACACTGGCACTGACCATGCCGGCAAGCGCGAGCGTGGAACCCACCGAGAGATCGATGCCCCCCGTCAGCACGACGTATGTCATGCCGACCGCGAGAATGCCATTGATCGAAGACTGCCGCAGCACGTCGGCAATATTGCCCCACGTTAAAAAGTACTGGTTCGCGAACGTCAGGATGACGCACAGGAGAATGAGCACGACGAGGATGCCGTAGCGCCGGTACATCTGGCGCATCTGCGCGGCGCGGCTGTTGTGCAACGGCGCGCTGACGGGCGTTGAGATTTGTGTATTCACGATGCGAGGTGGAGTAGATCTTCCTGGCTGGAGACATGGCCGTCGATCACGGAGACCAACCGCCCCGATTTGAAAATGGCAATCCGGTCACTAACGTCGAGCACTTCCTGAGCCTCGGAGGACACGACTATGGCGGCCCCGCCTTTCGCAACGAAATCGTCCAGCAGACGATAGATTTCGCGCTTGGCGCCTTCATCAATGCCGCGGGTTGGCTCGTCGCACAGCAGACAGACCGGCTCGGTCGACAGGCAGCGCGCCAGTACCACCTTTTGCTGGTTGCCTCCGCTCATGGATGAAACCGGCAACGACACCGAGCCCACCTTGATTCGCATCCGCTCGACCATGCTTTGCACCAGCGTTTTCACCTTGCGGCGATCAATCAGTGAGAAGCGCGAAAGCCTCGGATAGGCAGACAGCGAAACATTGTCGCGAACCGATGAGGACAATACGAGGCCGGTTTCCTTGCGATCTTCTGTGACGAGTGCGAGGCCAGCGCGAATCGCGCGGCGAGGGTTGCCCGACGCGAGCCGGCGCCCACGGAAGGTCACTTCCCCGCGTTTCGCACGGGTGAGTCCATACACGCAATTCAGGTACTCACTACGGCCGGATCCCATCAGTCCATAGACCCCGAGTACTTCTCCCGCGCTAACTGAAAGCGAGATGTCCTCGAATTCGGCGTCGCGCGACAAGGCAGACGTCTCGAGCACTGGCTCGCCAATCGGGCGACGCACTTTCTCCGTCTGGTTCAACTTGCGTCCGACAATCGTGCTGACCAGATGGGCGCGATCGATATCCGCGATGCGACCGCTCTCCACGTATCGGCCATCGCGGAACACGGTGTAGCTGTCTGCGATCCTGAATACTTCGGACAACCGATGGGTCACATAGATAATGCCCGCACCCTGTGCAGTGAGATTGCGGATCGCGCTGAACAGCACCTCGGTTTCCGACTCGCCAATGGCCGACGTTGGTTCGTCCATGATCATCACGTCACAGTCGCGACTAAACGCCTTGGCGATTTCCACGAGCTGGATCTGCGCAAGGCTGAGCGAGTCCACGCTCGCGCGGGCGTCAACGGGAAAACCGAGGCGATCGAGAAGTGCCTGGGCCTGCTGAACGAGTGCGCCGAACTTGACCAGCACCTTGGCGCGGCGCGGTTCGCGGCCGAGAAACAGGTTTTCGGCGACCGTCATGCCACGGATGGGCGAGAGTTCCTGAGTGATGATGGCGACGCGATTGGCGAGCGCCTCCGCTGGTGTCTGGAAATTGACGGGCAGCCCATTGAGCCGGATTTCACCGGCATCGCGCTGGATGATCCCCATCACGATGTTCAGGAAGGTCGATTTGCCCGCGCCATTGCCACCGCACAAAGCATGAACGCTACCCGCACGCAAACTCAACCGCCCCTCCATGAGCGCCGGCACGCCGTCGAACGCTTTTTGCAGGCCCTCTACTTCTAGAAGAAGTCCACCCACTTCGCCTCCGTCATTTGCTCATTAGTGAACAATTGATCATTTGTGAGGTATCGTAGGATGGCGCTGACGGGGTGTCAATCTTTAGGAACAGATGGTTAACCCGATGATACAAGCGACGTACTATGGGATTTCATCGCACAACGTGGCGACTGAAGGCGAGACGATCTGCCAAACCCCTGTTGGAGACATGGCCTATTATTGAACATTTGATCATTTATGGACATATGTTCATCTTTGCTTCTGCTTAATCGAATGGTCTCGGGATCGCAAACTCCGCGATATACGCGCGAGATGGCTTCGTGCCAAAGCATGTGCACTTAGGTGCCGCCCGGAGGATGTCGTCATTGGCAAGGGAGCGCCGTATCAGCCGAAAGCGCCTGAAAACGCGCCTCCGCCGATTGTCTCCGAAAGACTCCGCGGTGTCCGAACGCGACCTTACCAACGCAGCGCGCCGCTATTACCATCGACATCGGTAAAGCCTCATCCGCGGGAGTGGCCCGGTTTTTCAAACCCTTCGTCGGACTGCAGGGATCATCTTTTGTGAACCGGAGAGAAGTATTGAAGCTTAAGGACAAGGTGGCAATCGTCACGGGTGCGGGTCAAGGCATTGGTGCTGCGACGGCCATTAAATTTGCGCAAGAAGGCGCTGTCGTCGCCGTATGCGACCTAAACCGCGATGCGGTTGCAGCGGTGGTAGAAGCGTGTCGCGAAGCTGGCGGCGCTGCCGAGGGATTCAGCATCGATGTAGCCGAGCGGGACGCGGTCAACGAGATGGTGGCAGCTCTGCTGAAAAGACACAGCCGGATCGATATTCTCGTCAACAACGCTGGCATCACGCGCGACGCCAGGTTGCAGAAGATGACGCTGAAACAATTCGACGACGTCATTGATGTCAATCTGCGCGGCGTGTTTCACGTGTCCCAGGCTGTCGTCGACACGATGATAGAGCAGCGAGCCGGCGTCATTCTTAACGCAAGCTCGGTGGTGGGAATCTATGGAAACTACGGGCAGACAAACTACGCCGCTGCCAAATTCGGGGTTATCGGTTTCACGAAAACCTGGAGCCGCGAACTCGGTCCCAAAGGGATTCGGGTGAACGCGATTGCACCGGGTTTCATTGATACGCCCATCCTCTCTACCGTGCCCGATGACGTGCTGGCCAGGATGCGTGAGCAGGTGCCGCTAGGGCGACTTGGCAAGCCCGAAGAAATTGCCAATGTCTATGCCTTCCTGGCGAGCGATGAGGCGAGTTACATCAATGGCGCTGTGATCGAAGCATCCGGTGGCATGACTCTGTAAGTGTGAATGACGCGGTTATCTGGCTCTTCGTGAGTAGCGGGCCTGGCTGCCAATCGCGATGATGTTTTTTGCGGGCGGAGCGAACAGCTGCCCGGCCGTCGAGCTGGACGGTTGCAAGATACAACTAGAAAACAATCTGGAGGTGACAAATGAATCCACTGCAAGGCTGGACCCTCGAGCCCAATAGGGTTCGCAAGACAGGTCAGGTTTTGCGTCGGCCGGAGTGCATTCTCGCCGAACGTAACGCTTCTCTCTGGGTGGCCGACTCCCGCGGTGGCGTCATGCACATTGCGCCTTCTGGCGAGCAACGCCTCCTGCTTCCCGCAGATGCGTCAGTTGGGGGGAAAGAAGGAGCAGAAGGAACCGGAGAAGCCGGCGATGAACTTCTCTACGGCTCGCTCCCCAACGGATTGGCTTTCGATGCTGAGGGCAATCTGGTCATTGCAAACATCGGAACCGACCGGGTGGAATTCCTGAGCCGCTCGGGCGAGAGCCGTGTACTGTGCGACCAGATAGAAGGCCGGCCGATGGGGAAAGTGAATTTCGTCTTGCGAGACCGCAAGGAGCGCCTCTGGATAACGGTATCGACGAGGGCTAATCCCTGGTCAGAAGCCATTTGCTCGACGCTTGCGGACGGATACATTGCATTGCTCGACGACAAGGGCTTGCGCATTGTCGCTGATGGTCTGGCGTTCACTAACGAAATACGCTTCGATGCCAAAGAGGAGTTTCTGTACGTTGCAGAGACGACGGCAAAGAGAGTGAGCCGTTTCCCCGTCCGCATCGACGGCTCGCTAGGTCCACGGGAAATTTATGGCCCGAGTCAGCTAGGCGCTGGATTAGTTGATGGCATTACCTTCGATGCTTATGGGAATCTGTGGTGCGCGATGATTTTCGCCGACCGCCTCGTTGCAATCACGCCGGAAGGAGACTTGCTCACTCTTTTCGAAGACGGTGACCAGGAAGCGACTGCGCGTTTCGAAGCGGCCTTTGCAACGGGTACAGTCGTACCGATGGACGTCATGGGCGCTTGTGGTGGAAGTATCGCTCCGTGCCTGACCAGCATCACCTTCGGCGGAGCGGATCTGCAGACAGTCTATCTGGGAAGTCTCAAGGGAGAATCGATCTCGACTTTCGCTTCTCCTGTTGCGGGACTTCCGATGGTGCACTGGTAGTGCATCGAATCGCCTTTCCGATTGAAAGCCTGTGTTCGATACTTGCCATGTGTTCCCGATGTTCAAGCGGCTCCATTGCATTTCGTCCGTGATTCGATTCGTACGGTATTGATTAAATCGCGCGTACGCGACTCGTACTTGAATGTCGGCATCGGCTCCGCTATGTTTAATCATCCGACGCAACCTCGCACCCGCTTGCGACGCTTGCGTCAATCCCGCCCAAGGCGTGACAGCCGTCCTCCTAACGCTTGTACACATTCGCGAGCTTTTGACATCGCGCGACACCCGCTCCCTTAGCGTATGTCCGAGGGCGAGTCGCGCCGTGTCGCGCCGCATCAGGAGATAGGAAATGCGCAAGTCACACGCCGCGGTCCTACTTTCTATCTGCTTGGCCTCGATAGCGTACGCAGAGGATATTCCCGATCCGGGACACAGGCCGGATGGTCACACGGCGCATTCGCACGTTCTGAAGGTGTTCGATAGCGACGGCCATTATGTCGGTCCTGTGATATCCATTGACGCAGTGACTATCGGCGCCGTGGTGCATGCCAACGGCACGATCATCGTCGTCCCAATCGGGCGCGTCTCGCAGAACGGACAGTTGTCTGCGTCACAGTATCAATGGGCAAGCTCGCTTTCCCCTATCGCAACGCCCCCGACGGTGGATTGCCGCAACCTGCCTGTCATCGATGCAACCTTTCCGACGCCTGGGGTGCTAAGACCGGCCTACACCGCGCGAGTTGGAAACGTTACCACGGCGTATATCGCGGGAAACACCTACACCATTCCGACTCCGCCCAATGGGCAATGCTCCGGCCAGAGCATGCAGTACCCGCTCTCGGTATGGTTGACGGAAAGCGTCTTTTCACTCACCCAGAATTATCCTGAGCCTCTCGCCATTCACTACTGAACGTCCCGTTCTTTAGCACAACGATCATGCTTTCCGCGCTCACACGCGTGCGCAAGACGCCGGGTTCCGCAAATACACGTGTTCTCGATGTGTCTCGCTGCATCGCGGTCAGCGCTGGATCAGGAGAGATGAAATGCGTTATCTGAAAGCTGCTGCACTGCTCGCAGTTTGTCTGGCGTGTTCTGCGTATGGCGACGATGCGCACAAACCTGCTGATGGTCCAGGCGCTTTGCTATCCGTCTTCGACGCCCGTGGGAACTACGTCGGACCGGTGGTGGGGTTCGAAGACAGACCCCTTGCTACGGTGATAACGGTCAATGGCGTAACCGTTGTCGTGCCGATCACCCGCCTTGTGAATGGCGTTCATCTATCCGCCTCGAAATTCGAATGGAGCAGCAGCGCAGGGCTATATGTCTATCTATCGACGAACTGCAGCGGTCCTCCCGTTATCTTTAGCAGTACGATGATTATTGGAAGCGGTCAGGTGGTTCCCGTAAGACCCTCCTTAACAATACGAACGGGATCGGAAACGACCTTATATATCGCGCCGGACACCTACTCGACAACGTTAGTGGGCCAGTCGCAGGTCGAAACGCCGTTCGGCTGCTTTGGGCCGCCGGGTCTTACGGTAACCGGCTGGTTGCCGGCAAGCACCTACCGGCTCGACCGGCAGTATCCCGAACCGCTCACCATTCGCATGGACGACCGCCAGAGTTCACGCTAAACCTGTGGTCATCACGCGCGCTCGGGCTCGTTCCTTCGTGCGGCCAAAGGAGATTGAAATGCGCCATCCACACGTCGCTGTCTTGCTCGCCGTTTGTCTGAGTTCCCTCGCCTATGGTGGCGACGGCACCGCAACTAGCAACGGTCAAGCTGGCAACCGTGACGACGAGGACGTACTGAAAGTGTTCGACGGTCAGGGACGATATGTCGGCCCGCTTGTCTCGGCTAACGACTCCCAGGTTGTCACCATAATCGTCGCGAACGGTGCCGTCATTGCGGTTCCGCTGAGCCGGATCTATAACGCCACGACCAACCAATATTCAGCGGAGCAGTATGAATGGGGAGACATCCTATCCACGAGCGGCCAATATCCCACCCCCACATGCGGAGGGCCGCCGTTCATTGACGCTGACTCGCCGGGAAGACCCTCCACGACGCTCCGTGTGGGCGCTGATGCAACGGTGTACATCGCGCCGGACACCGAGTCGAGCACTGTCACAATCAATTCTATGGGGCTGCCGGGACAATGCGAAACGCTCGGCAGCAACCCCTCAGTGCCGCCCGTTTTGACCTTCGAGGGTTGGGCGGCACCGGAGAGCACGTATTCGCTCACGCAACATTATCCCGAGCCGCTATCCGTGCACTATTGAGGCGTCACCTCGGCGGTGAACATTGGAACCGTGAAGTGGAAAATAGCGCCGCGCGGTAGGTTTTGGCTCGCCCACAACTTGCCCCGGTGCGCCTCGACGATTGAATGACAGATGGAGAGCCCCACCCCCAAGCCGGAAGACTTGGTCGTAAAGAACGGCGTGAAAAGCCGTTCGAGGTTTTGCGGCGCAAAGCCTGTTCCTGAATCACTCACTGTGACGAGTACGTGGCTGGCGTCTACCTTGTCTGCACTAATCTGCACGTGACGATTGCCGTCGTTGATGTCTCTCATCGCCTCAAGGGCGTTGATGGTCAGATTGAGAAGTACCTGCTGTAACTCCACGCGATCGCCTTCAATGAAAGGCAAGTCTTCCGCCAGCCTGGCCTGGACCGACGCGCCACTCTTGACCGCTTCCATCCGGATCAGCTCGATCACCTCACGAATGGCATCACCAATGTTGACCCGTTCCTTTCGCTGAGGGGCTTTTTTGACAAGCTCGCGAATGCGGTTGATGACATTGCCTGCCCGGTGACCGTCCCTGAGCATGCGGTCGATGACTTGCCGAAGCCCTTCTATATCTAAAGGCTCTGCACTCAACCGACGTAGCGCCGTGTTGCTATTGATCACAATTCCGGCGATGGGTTGGTTCACTTCGTGGGCCAGCGAAGCCGCAAGCTGCCCGATTGTCGCGACACGGTTGACATGCGCTAACTCAGTCAGCACCTCGCGATAGCGTTGTTCATTAACGCGGACTTTCTCTTCCGCAAGCTTGCGCTCAGTGAGGTCGAGTACGAAAGCGATGCATTCCTGACGACTCGACTCGAGCACCGCGAATCCGACTATCACTGGCAAAGCGCTTCCGTCTCTCCTCAGCAAATTGCTCTCGAAAGGCTGGACACACCCGGACTCGAGAACGTCGATCAAAGCCCGCTGATTGGCTTCGTTGCCTTCCGACGGTGCAAGTTCAGCCCAACACATCCGACCTGCATCCAGATCGTGACGCTCGTAACCCACCATGTCCAGAAACGCGTCATTCGCTTCGAGCAGGGTTCCACTTGAATCCCAGACAAAAATTCCGATGATGTTGGCGTCTACGAGACGGCGAATTTTCGATTCGCGTTCCGCAAGGTCTCGATACAGGTGAGCGTTTTCGAGCGCAACCGCCGCCAGCAAAACAACGAGCTTCAATATGGCAATCCGTGATGGATTGAACACATGAGCGGCCAGATTGTTTTCGACATACAGCGCGCCGATTGGCTTACCCTGGTTCGTCAACGGCAGGCATAGAATCGAACGCGCGTGATGCGAGCGAATGTAGGGATCTGTGGCAAAGGGGGAATCGGTTGCGGCGTCCCCATAGATCACGTTCTCTCGGGTGCGCAAAACGTGGAAGATAATCGACTCAGGCAACAAGCTTGAGCTTAGGGAGACAAAGCACAACTTTACGCCTATATCGCTCCCGCCGGTGATCGCCTCGGCGGTGATCCAATGTTCGTTGCGGTCGGAAAGGATCAACAGTCCGCGTTCAGCACCCGTCTGCTCGAGCGCGGTGCGCATGACGACCTCGATCAATCTATCGAGCACAAGCTCGCCCGAAACGGCCTGAGTGACCTTCATCACGGTTTCAATGTCCAGGCGTTCGACTGGCGTCGCAATCGTGTTGGTCGGTGCTGCCGCCGGCACCTCCGTTCTAAGGAATGGATAACCTTGTTCGAGTTGGCGCACCTTGCCGTCAGCGCGCCAGCGCTGGTATCCGTGATAGGCATCTTGCAAATAGACGCGCGCTATCTTCTCGAGGCCGAGACCCGCATAAAAGCGAGAGGCCACTTCGTTTGCAAGCGACTCGTTTTGAAGAAATCCACTCCGTTGCGCCAAACGGATTGCCTGATCGTAAAGCAGCTCAGCTTCGCCGATACGATTTTCCAGTCGGGCGATCTCGGCATTGACGAGCGTGGCGCGATCCGCGAAGTTGTCCGGGCAGTTCTCAGCCCATATCTGTAGTTGCTTGTGATGCGCGGAAATACTGTCTAGCTGCAGCAAACGCTCTTGATCCGATGCGAGGGGGCACTGTGTCGCCAAAGCCAGCGCGCGATAGAAGTGATATTCGACCTCCTCGTAGAAACATGTAGATGTCCAAAGTAATGGCTGTGCTTTCTCCGCAGCTTCCAGCGCCGCTGTGTATTCGCCAGCCACGTAACGTGCCTGCAGCTTCCGGATCCAGTACCAGCAGGCAGTAAGCGCAAATTGGGCGTTTTCAGACAGGCGACGCTCGTTATTGACTTCGTCGAATGGCCCATCGTCGAGATGCCCGAACGTTGGAGTCAAACCACGTAGCATCCGGATCAACGCGAGTTGCGTGGTGATCAGATCAATCACCAGGCCGAACTTTACCTTGTTGGCAAATGCAAGACCGCGCTCCATCTCGTGCTGTGCTTCTATCAGTGATTCACCGGCGAAAATCAGATTCGATCCACGGTCGTTCCCCACGTATGCCGCATATTGCAGGTCACCAATGCGAATCGCCGCTTCGAATGCACGAATCTGCACGTCGCGGCAGGCGCGTACGTGCTGCGTCCAGCGCAGGACAAACACCGCATATGAAAGATAGGCGCGCGCTTCGAAACGTTTTAGCCCTCGCTGTTCAACGAGGTCGTAGCCGAGTCGCCCAAATTGAAAGGCAGCGCGATAGTCGCCAAAACGCGGACCGGCAATTCGACTCAGCATGACATACGACAGGCAGGAAGCGTCACAGTTGCCCTGCTCGAGACTGATGCTGATCGCCTTGCAATCCGCCATTGCGGCCAGGTTTGCATCGGTAAACATGGCCGGTGCAGAGAGTTTGCTCAGCACCTCAACGGTGGCGAGAGAGATCTCATCCTGCATCAAAGGCAAATCGACCAGCTCGTTGATATTTCGACCGGCGATCAACGCACCGATGCGATCGTATTCAAATCGAACCTCGTCGTTATCTGGATGTGCGGACCATGTGATACCCACCCGCTTTAAGTACTCGATGCACACCGAAACAGCGCGACCACCCTGGTCGAGCGTCGTGCAGACATCCACATGTAAGCACGCGATACTCGCGTGTTCGACGGTAGTGACAGCCCGTTCGGATAGAGAGACTAACCGCTCGTCAGCGGCTTGCAGTCGGCCGGTTAGAAATTCGCACGCGGCGCGATTGAGTTCGAGCGCAAACATCAGCGCATGCGAGCTATTCCAGCCGTCCTGCCCGAGCAGGTCCACGCCGGTGGAAAGATAACTGAGTGCCGACGTGTAGGCAGTGGACGCCTTCGCACGCTCGCCCGCGAGCAGGTTGAAGCTGGCGAGTTGCTCGCGCTCCTCGTCGGACTCGATCAGATGCGCTCCGCGATTTAGTTGTCCAACGATCTCGAAGATTGCCTCCTCGCGTCGTTCCGCGGGTGTCGCTTCAGCGAGCAAGCGGCCCGTTCGCAAGTGGGCCTCCGCGCGACCGTCTGGCGGAATCAGCGAATAGGCCGCTTCCTGAATCCGGTCGTGAGCGAAGCGATAACTATCGTCGCGACGTTCGACCAGTTCCTGCAGGCTCGCCTCCCACAACGCGTCATGCACCTTTGCCTCGTCGGTGTCGAGCACCGAGGTCAGTACATCGACGGATGCGGTACTGCCCAGACAAGCCAACTGCTGCAACGCCTGCTGTGCATTGGCTGGCAGACGACTTAGCTTGCCGGCCATCAACTCTACGATATTGACCGTGTAGCTTTTCGCATGGATTCGAACGGTGTCCCAACGCCAGCGTCTTGCTTCGTGATCGAACGTGAGTAGCTCTTCATCGACGAGTACGCGCAGAAACTGAATCACGAAGAACGGATTGCCCGCTGTCTTTTCCTGGACTAGCCGGGCCAGCGACTCAACACGTGTTGGGGTGCTGCGAATCGCATCCGCAATCAATTGCCTCAGATGCAAAATCGTGAGAGGGGATAGCGTAATGTCACTGATCTTGACGCCTGCCTTGCGTATAACTCGAAGCTTTTCCATTAGCGGGTGCATCGGGTCGACCTCGCTGTCGCGATACGCACCAATGACTAGCAGATACCGCAGCTCCGGATGGGTCAACAGGTGCGCAAGCAAGTCCAGCGTCGCCGGATCGAGCCATTGCATGTCGTCGAGAAACAGCGCGAGTGGATGTTCCGCTCGTGCGAAGACCCCAATGAAGCGCCGGAACACTTCCATGAAGCGCTGTTGCATCTGCTGCGGCCCAAGATCCGGCAACGGAGGCGGTTCGCCGATGATCAGCTTCAGGTCCGGCACCAGGTCGGTCACCAGGCGGGCGTTGATGTCGAGCGCCTGCAGAAAGGCTTCCCGCCAGGACGCCAGTATCGTGTCGCGCAGGCCGAGCAAGGGCCTCACCAGACCTTCGAGTGCCTGCACCAGCGTCGAATACGGAATGTCGCGTTTGTATTGATCGAACTTGCCCGCGGCAAATAAGCCACGCGGTGGCACCAGCACCCTGTGCAGCTCGTTGACGACCGAAGACTTGCCAATGCCGGCATAGCCCGACACCACGACCAGCTCGGGCGTGCCCGTGTTGACCATCCGATCAAACGCGCCAAGCAGGGTATCGACCTCCCGCTCGCGTCCGTAGAGCTTCTCGTGGATCAGCAACCTGTCTGGGGTGTCGTGCTCGCCCAGCGGAAACGTCTCGATCAGGCCACGAGACTGCAACATGCCTAGACACTGCTGTAGATCGTGCTCAACGCCCGCCGCCGTCTGGTAACGGCTTTCCGGCGTTTTGGCCAGCAGCTTCATGATGATCGCGGAAACCTGTGCGGGAATACCCTCGCAGCGCACGCTGGGTATGACCGGCACTCTGGCTAGATGGCAGTGAATCCATTCCATCGAATCGACGGCCGTGAATGGGAAGGTGCCGGTTGCCATCTGATAGAGCGTGACGCCAAACGCATACAGGTCACTGCGCGAATCGACCGAGCGATTCATCCGGCCAGTTTGCTCCGGCGCCATGTACGCGAATGTGCCAGCAATGGTTTCCGGTGGCTCAGGTGTCCTGCGCTCGCGGGGTAGCCGCGAAGCCAGTCCGAAGCCGGTTAGCCGTGCACGCCCATCATCACATCCGACGATGATGTGGGCTGGCTTGAGATCCTTGTGAACGAGACCGCGCCGGTGGAGTTGATGGATGGCTGCGGCAATACTTGTAGCTATATCGAGGAACCGGGACATCTCGATACGCGAATCGAGCATTCGCGCGAGTGGCGCTCCGCCTGGATCGTCAAATACCAGTGTCGCGTGACCGCCTTCGCGCACGCGTTCCAGCGGCGGGATTGCCCAATCACTACCTAGTTCGGTCCTCAGTTCGAACTCGTGATTTAACCGATCCGTGTATGCGACCGATGGGTGTTCGTTGGAGGACCATACAAACAGCGCAGGTCGAGGACCGCTCCCGGTTGGACGTTGCCCCCGACCGAGGATCCGCTCGCCGTCGTCCCACAGAATGTGGACGTTCTTATCCATCGACGCTGGGGCTCCATTTGGATAACCGCCGAACTAACAGATATTCACGGTACGTTTTGTCCGCCAACTGCGGACACTCATTTGTATGAATAAAAGTCAGTTTATGTGCTAAAAAGAGCGAACAACGGGCATGTATTCAGATTATAGAAAGGCACCTATAAAAGAAAAGGAAGCATGGGTGGCCGCAGCTTGCCCTCAGCGATTATGACCGCTATACCTGCTACCTTCGGCGAGACTCGCTACAAAACGAGTCCGGGCATTGTCGATTTGCGATCATCCGATTCGTCGTCAGTGAAAACCCTTTCAAAGGATCTTCCATGAAATACCTCGGCCTGGCCTACTTCACACCTGAACAATTCGCCACGATGACGCCAGACGAAATCAAGGAACTGGTGAGCCAGTGCCCGCCACTGGACGAGAAGATGCGCGCTACCGGCAAGGTTCTCGTTTCGGCTTCTCATGGCGATCTGGACACGTGGAAGACGCTTCGCCCGCGCGCTGGCGAGACGCACATCACCGATGGGCCTTATACCGAGTCGAAGGAAGTGGTGGGCGGCCTGTTCATCATCGAGGCGGACAGCCCCGACGAGGCGTTGCGCATTGCGTCCATGCACCCGGCTGCCACGCTGGGTGAAGAAGGTGGGTGGGCGGTGGAGCTTATTCCTCTGGATTTTTATCTGGCGCCATGAGGGTGTGAAAGGCTTCAGCGCGCGAACAGCCTTGGCATTGGTTCACTCGCTGCGACTGAGGGACCGACGGCACGCTGATTTGCTTTCGGCGATGTGGTGCGAGTTCGCCTCGCACTTCGCACGCCACTCACTTAGCGACGCCAGCTCAAGACCCCCGCGTCTCTACCCGCCGCTTAACCGCCGCATTCATTGCCTGGAAATTCCGCCGCGTTTCCTCGATTGCGTCTTTCGTCAACCGCCCAACGAGCAACCCCGAGAAAGACTCGGTTTGTTCGAGACGGGTGCCGCCAGATGCGGCAGTGAGGTGAATGCAATGTGTGCCGTCGAAGATACCGCGAATCCACACACTGCCGCGCCAGCAAATGTCATGTCCAGGACGGACAAGCAGAACAGTCGGCCTGAACACCATCGAATCCGCCCCGCTGCCTAGCACAATGCGGATTGTCTCGCCCTCCTTGAAGTCGCCGTCAACGCGCGTAATGAAGGGGTTCCAGTCGGAATAGGCGGAGCTGTTCGATATGACGTCCCAGACATCGGCTGGCGGTCGGTCAATGAGAATATCAGCTCACGTGCTGCTATCTTCATGCAGGACAAGAAGGGTTCCAATGACGGCGGCAACAACGACAGCGATGCCTCCCAGCAGCAATCTCCGTAAGCCCATATCCGCCCCGTGGCCGGTTGCAATTGCCTTGCTGCGGTCTTGAACGCAAAGTTGTCGACGATCCAGGCAGCGACGTTCTCGACGGAAGGCCTATGGTTGGCCTCGATTGGCGGAAGGCAGCCGGAGTCGAACCGACCTGAGAACGTCTGACGTCCTCAACTGGGTTTGAAGCCCAGCCGCATCACCAGATGCGAATGCCTTCCTTCACACGACATGACACCACGATACGACCACACCACGGCACAACAACACAACGCTAAAACGAAGCCGCCTTCACAATGTGTCGAGCAGATGACTATCCGCGCGCACCAGGCGTTTTTCACGCTGGAAGCGAGTATATCCAACGCGATCGAAGAACTCCAAAATCTGGATGGCGCGTTTGCGGCCCAAGCCGCTTGCATCGCGAAACGCCGACGCGCTCACGGCGCCGCCCTGCTCCTGAGACAACGACGCGACCAAGCGCGCCAGATCGCGAACCGCCTCAGGGTGATAGAAAAGATCGCGCACGATCTGATACGCGTCGCCCTGACGTGCCAGCTTGCGCAACACCTGCCGCACTTTCTCTTCGGGCGCTCCCGTGACGCTCGCCAGATCGCGCACCCACGGCGGGTCGAAGCGGCCCTGGGCGAGCAGCGGAAGCAGTTGCGTGGCGAGCGCCGCTTCGCTCGCATCGAGTGACAGCACATGCTCCAGCAGATGCAGCCACGGACCACTGCGCTTCACTGCGCCCTCATCCACCAGCGCATCAATTAACGCGCGCCACAATGCTTCTTCGACCAACGGCGCCGCCATCCGGCGCAGGCGCGCAATGTCCGGCCCCTGTTCATCCGGCGTACGTGCATGAAAGCTCGCAAGCGTGTCCAGCACCTGTTCACGCAAGCGCTGCCAATGCGGACGCAGCACGATCAACGCGTCCTCCGCGCTCTTGCCGTGCAGCGGGATGGTCAGCGCGGTCTCCGGCAACTGTAATCCGGCGGCTGGCAATCCCGTCAAATGCATCAGCGCCGAGCGCAACAGGCCACGCGGCGATTGCTCGAGCAGCGGCTCGATCTTCTCTTCGTCCAGCCAGCCGCGCAACGCATCGAGCCATGCGCGCCGCTCAGGCGTGCGCCGCTTGCGGGCAGGTCCATAGGGATCGAGCACCCGTCCACCGCCCACTGTGCGGCTCGCCTGCGCGTTACGCACGATGAACCGGTCTCCCGGCAATGCGCATACGGGCGCATCGAAGACCAGTTGTGCACGCGCCGACTCGCCCGCCGCAAGCGTGTCGCCATCCAGTAACGCGACATGCGCGACACGATGCGTCGTGCCGAGATGCACATGCAGCGGCGTCCAGTGATGCAGCGTCAGATCCGCATCCGCCAGCAGTGTCAGTTCGACATCGAGCCGCTGCGAAGGCTGAGCCAGCCGCGCATCGACGATCCAGTCGCCACGCGCAATCGCATCCTTCTCGATGCCGGCAAGATTGAGCGCACAGCGCTGTCCGGCGTGTCCCGTTTCAGCGGCGCGGTTCTGCGCGTGTACGCTACGTACGCGCACGGGCATCGCGGCAGGGGCGAGCATCAGCGTATCGCCTGTCGTGACGCGTCCAGCGAACGCCGTGCCCGTGACGATCGTGCCTTGTCCTGCGAGCGTGAAGACGCGATCAATAGCCAGTCGAAACAAGCCATCGTCACGACGCGCGCGCCATTTCGTGGCCGCGTCGTGCAGCGCCGCCTTGAGTTGCGCAACCCCGGCATCATCCGGTTGCAGTGCGTTGGTTTCAAAGAGCGGCGCGTGCGCGAACGGCGTGACCGCGAGCCATGCGGTGATTTCATCGCGCACTTGCGCGAGGCGTGCCGCGTCGACACGATCGACCTTGGTGAGCGCGACCGCCGCGTGCGTGACGCCGAGCAGTTGCAAAATAGCCAGATGTTCACGCGTTTGCGGCATCACGCCATCGTCGGCAGCAATCACGAGCAGCGCGAAGTCGATGCCGCATGCACCAGCGGCCATCGTATGCACGAGTTTCTCGTGCCCAGGCACATCGATCAGGCCGAGCACGTCGCCGTTTGCAAGCGGCGTATAGGCGTAACCCAGTTCGATCGAAATGCCGCGCGCCTTCTCTTCCTTGAGCCGGTCCGTCTCCACGCCCGTGAGCGCGCGCACCAGGGTCGTTTTGCCATGATCGATATGGCCGGCCGTGCCGACTATCATGCCTGCCGCTCCGCTTCAGCAAACGCCTCGATGACCGGCACCGTTGTATTCAGCCGCTCGTTATGAATACCGCTGCTTGACGTTCCGCTCACGCCTTTACTCTCCCCTTGTATCCGCATATCTGAGCATGTCACCGTGTCGTCGCCGATGGATGGTCATTAAGCATCGGCCGGTGCTTCGGGCCACAGCAGCGGATTAGGACCGCTGCGCCGATAACCGGCCTCGTTCATCAACAGATCGAGCGTGAGGCTCGCGAGGTCATCGGCGAGGGGCTCGAACTCGAAGTTTTTCTCCTGATAGCCGATCTTGCGATAGGTGTGGCACTCATCGCACGATTCAGCCTTGAGCGCGGCGCTACCGCCTTCGATGCCGTGGTAGGCGATGCCTTTGGTCGAATCGCAATTCGAGCATTTGGTGCGGACCATGTGCCACTCGTTGGCGCACAACCCACATTGCAGGAAGCGATAGCCTTGATACTGTCCGCCCACGCGCACGATGCTGGCAACCGGCAATGCGCCGCACACTGGGCAAACGCCGGGCGTGTCGAGATAGGGGATATCGCGCGGATCGAGCCGGCTTGCGAGATCGGTCCACACCACCTGCAGGCTCGCCATGATAAACGGCGCGGTGGCGGGATCAATTTCACTGTAGCGTTGGGTGAGCACCGCGTCGGCTTGTGCGTCGAGTTGAGCAGGCGTGTTGAGCCGCAGCGCATCGAGGACTTTGCCGAGCGCGGGGGTGATAGCGCCGGCCGCTTCGATCTTGTCGAGCAGGCGGTGCAGGACATCACGCCAGACCGGGTCCCGCTCCGAGGAGAGCGCAGGCAGCAGGGGCATGGAGTGTTGTTGCGCCTGGGCGATGGCTTCTTTGGAGGGCGGCGTGACAACGGTTGACGCGAGTAGATGATGCTGCGCATCGACAAGCGTGGCCATTAGTCTGATGTATCCGCTGATGGGGTTATTGTCGGCGAGTTTGCGCAGACGCGCAGCGCGGTCCAGGAATACGGTTGCCCGTTCGGGCAGACGGATTCGGGGGATGGCTGAGTGATCCATCGACTGGATCTGCGAGGGGTCTAAGGTTTTTTGCACCATCCTGATGTGTCCTGGGGTTTGTAGTTTTTGCTGCGCGGGCTTAAGGGATGCAATTGCATGCGGTGTTGGTTTTTGTTTGCCTTCTTGTTGGCCTTTCCTTGTGCTCGTTTTGGCCTTTTCTTGCCTGCTCGTTGGCCTTTCCTTGCTTTCTTATCGGTCTATCAGCGTCGCCCCTGTGCGGGGCAGCACTCACTTTTCTTTGCCGCCGCAAAGAAAAGTAAGCAAAAGAAAGCGGGCTCACACCGCCAGTTTTTAGGTGTCTCCCTCGCCACTCCCGCGGCATTGGTCCGAGACGAGACCCTCCCTCACATTGCCGCCCCTCGTGACAAGGCAGTCATCCGTTCCAGCGTTGCGCTCCGCGCCCCGCCGACAGGCATAACCTAACACCATCTGGGGTTTTGCGGTTTCGCACGATTTGCCGCCAGCCGCCGACCGCCGACCGCCCAGCAAACCCATCCGCGACGCACGTAGTGCGGAGTGGGATGAATGAGCGCTTTGTCACTAGCGCGGAGGGTGCGAAAACAGGTCTCGTTTCGGACCACTCCCAAGTAGGCCCAGAGGGCGACACCTACGAGCTGGCGGTGTGAGCCGCTTTCTTTTGCCTACTTTTCTTTGCGGCAGGCAAAGAAAAGTAGGTGCTGCCCCGCACAGGGGCAACGCAAATAAACCACTAAGAAAGCAAGGAAAGGCCAAAAAAACAAAAAACCAAAAGCAAAAAAACCAAAGCCCCCTGCAAGGGAAAAAAACCAATTACTTAACACTCTCCCTAAACCACTTAGGATGATGCTTCCTCGCCCACCCAAACGTAACAGTCCCCCGAACCATAGCCCCGACAGACCCCTTGATCCAGATCGCCGCATAAATATGCACCACAATCCCCACAATCAAAACAAACGCAGCAACAGCATGCACAACAGCAGCACCCCGTACCACATCCACGGGAAAGTAAAAAGAAAAATACCGCCGCCAGATCACCACCCCACTGCAAAGCAGTAACAACAAACACATCACCATCGTAAAGAACAACAACTTCTGCCCCGCGTTATACCGTCCAATCTCGGGCAGATTCTCCTCGCGGTTGGCGAGTACATCGTCGATCTGCTTCAGCCACTGCACATCATCACGGTCCAGATAGTTGTGATGCCAGAACCGCACGGCCAGAATGAAAAACGACAGGAACATCACCACACCCACGAACGGATGCAAAATCCGCGTCCACTGGCCGCCGCCAAACAGCGCGGTCAACCAGAACATCGACGGATGAAACAACGCCAGCCCCGAGAGCGCCAGCAAGATAAAAGTGATCGCCGTGATCCAGTGGTTGGTGCGCTCGTTCGCCGTATAACGCACGATCAGGTTCGGGTCTCTATGCTCCATCTCTGTGCTCCTCGCGTTCGCCCCGGATGCGCGCGGCCTCATCCTGCGCCGCCAGCTCATCTTCGTCGGTCACCTCGTTCGGCCCAATTCGCGTGTAATGGAAAAAGCCCGATAGCGCCGTCAACGCTATGGCCGCCACTGCAAGCGGCTTTGCCATTCCCTTCCAGAAACGCACCATCGGACTGATGCGCGGCTTGTCCGGCAAGCCGTGATACAGCGAAGGCTGATCGGCATGGTGCAACACGTACATCACGTGCGTGCCACCCACACCGGGCGGATCGTAGAGCCCCGCGTTCTCAAAGCCACGCTCCTTCAGATCCACGATGCGCTCCACCGCATGCTGCTTCATGTCCTCCTTGGTGCCGAACACGATGGCCCCCGTCGGACATGTCTTCACGCACGCCGGCTCCTGTCCCACTGCCACACGGTCCGAACACAGCGTGCATTTGTAGACGCGATGATCTTTCTTCGAAAGCCGTGGCACGTTGAACGGGCAGCCCGCGATGCAATAGCCGCAGCCAATGCAGTTTTCCTCATGAAAATCGACGATGCCGTTGGTGTACTGCACGATCGCGCCCGGCGACGGACACGCCTTCAGGCAGCCCGGATCCTCGCAATGCATGCAGCCGTCCTTGCGGATCAGCCATTCGAGGTTGCCGTTCGGATTCTCGTATTCGGTGAATCGCATCACCGTCCACGAGTGTTCCGTGAGATCCATCGGGTTGTCATAGACGCCATGATTGATGCCCACTTCGTCGCGCAGATCGTTCCACTCCATGCAGGCTGTCTGGCACGCCTTGCAGCCAATGCACTTGGTGACGTCGATCAGTTTCGCAACCGTGCCCGTCACCGGTTCGCGGTCGCCCGGCGGCGGCGTCGTGGTGGCCGAGAGGCGTTTGATATCCAGCGATTGCAATGCCATGTCGTTCTCGCGCCCCCTATGCCTTTTCGACCTTCACCAGGAACGACTTGAATTCCGGTGTCTGGGTATTGCCGTCGCCCACCACGGGCGTCAGCGTGTTGCTCAGATAGCCCGGCTTCGTCTGCCCCTTGAAGCCCCAATGCAACGGCACGCCCACGGTCTGCACTTTCTTGCCGTCGATCATCAACGGTTTGATGCGCTTGGTCACGACCGCCACGGCATACAGGTAGCCACGGTTGGACGACACCTTCACCCGGTCACCCGCCTTCACTCCGACTTCGCGCGCGAGGTCCTCGCCGATTTCGACGAACTGCTGTGGCTGAATGATCGAATTCAGCCGCGCGTGTTTGGTCCAGAAGTGGAAGTGCTCGGTCAACCGATACGTGGTCGCCGTATGCGGAAACTCCGGCGCCTTGCCGAACGCGGCACGGTCGTCGGCAAACACGCGTGCCGCCGGATTGCTGGTGGCAAGCGGATTCTGCGGATGCAGGGGGTTATACCCGAGCGGGTTTTCAAATGGTTCGTAGTGCTCAGGGAACGGTCCTTCGTTCATCTGATCGCGCGCGAAGAAACGCGCCACGCCCTCCGGGTTCATGATGAACGGCCCCATGCCGTTTTGCGGCGGCTCGTCCACCTTGTAGTCGGGCACATCGGCACCCGTCCACGCTGAACCGTTCCAGGCGACGAGCTTGCGCGTCGGATCGAACGGCTTGCCGTTCAGGTCGCACGAGGCACGGTTGTACAGAATGCGCCGGTTCGCGGGCCACGCCCACGCCCAATTCAACGTTTGACCAATACCCGTAGGATCGGAGTTGTCGCGCCGACCCATCTGGTTGCCGGCCTCCGTCCACGCGCCGCAGAAAATCCAGCAGCCGCTCGTGGTCGTGCCGTCGTCCTTGAGTTGCGCAAATCCCGACAACTGCTGGCCTTTTTTCACCAGCACCTTGCTGGGGTCTTTCGCATCGGTCTGGTCGGCGAGCGCGCGGCCATTGAATTCCCTCGCCAATTCTTCGGGCGTGGGACTTTCCGGGTTCGCATACGGCCAGTCCAGCTTGACGATCGGATCCGGAAATTTGCCGCCCTGCGTCTCGTACGCCTTGCGCATGCGCAGGAACAGACCGGACATGATCTCCAAATCGCTCTTCGCTTCATAGGGCGCCTGCACGCCCTGCCAGTGCCACTGCAACACGCGACTCGAACTGACCAGTGAGCCGCGCTCTTCGGCAAAGCAGGTGGTCGGCAAACGGAACACTTCGGTCTGGATTTTCGATGCGTCCACGTCATTGAATTCGCCGTGGTTCTTCCAGAACTCCGCGGTTTCGATGGCGAGCGGGTCCATCACCACGAGCCATTTCAGTTTGCTGAGCGCGGAAGCCGTTTTCGCCTTGTTCGGCGACGACGCCAGCACATTGAAGCCCTGCGCGATATAGCCGGTCATCTTGCCCTGGTTCATCAGCTCGATGGCCTGCAGCAGGTCGTACGGCTTGTCGAGCTTGGGCAGATAGTCGTAGCCCCAGTTGTTGTCGGCGGTCGCTGCGTCCCCCCACCATGACTTCATGAAGCTCACGAAGAACGCGCCATAGTTCTTCCAGTAACTAAGCTGGTTGGCACGCAACTGCTGCGTCGCGCGTTTCTTGATGTAGCCGTCGTAGTCCTGCTCGGACTCGAAGGGCAGCGTCATGTAACCCGGCAGCAGGTTCGACATCAGTCCGAGGTCGGTCAGCCCCTGGATGTTCGAGTGTCCGCGCAACGCGTTCACACCGCCGCCGGCAATGCCGACATTGCCCAGCAACAGTTGCACCATCGCGCCCGTGCGAATGATCTGCGCGCCGATCGAGTGATGCGTCCAGCCGAGCGCATACAGGATCGTGCCGGCACGCCCCGGCACCGCTGTCGAAGCGAGCATCTCGCACACCTTCAGGAAGTTGGCCTGGGGCGTGCCGCAGATCTTCTCGACCATCTCCGGCGTATAGCGCGAGTAATGCTGCTTGAGCAGGTTGTACACGCAGCGTGGATCCTGCAAGGTCGGATCGACTTTTACAAAGCCGTCGTCGCCGCGTTCGTAGTCCCACGAATCCTTGTCGGGATAGCCATGCTTGTCCGCGTCGTAGCCTGAAAAAATGCCGTCCTTGAAGGCAAAATCGTCACGCACGATGAACGGGAAGTCCGTGTAATTCTTCACGTACTCGTGCTGGATCTTGTCGTTACTCAGCAGGTAATGGATCACCCCGCCAAGGAAGACGATATCCGTGCCGGTGCGAATCGGCGTGTAAAAGTCGGCGACAGAAGCGGTGCGTGTAAAGCGCGGATCGACCACGATCAGCCGCGCGCTGCGGTTGGCTTTCGCCTCCGCGACCCACTTGAAACCGCAAGGATGCGCCTCGGCGGCATTGCCGCCCATCACCAGGATTACGTCCGCGTTCTTGATGTCGACCCAATGGTTCGTCATCGCTCCACGGCCAAACGTCGGGGCAAGACCTGCCACCGTCGGGCCGTGTCAGACACGCGCCTGGTTGTCGAACGCGAGCATCCCCATGCTGCGCACCGTCTTGTGCGTCAGATAACCGACCTCGTTGCTGCCGGCCGAGGCCGCCAGCATGCCGGTGGTCAGCCAGCGGTTGACCTTCTTGCCGTCCGCGGTGGTCTCGACGAAGTTGGCGTCGCGATCTTCCTTCATCAACTTCGCAATACGGTCAAGCGCCTCGTCCCACGAGAGGCGTTGCCAGTGCTCCGAGCCCGGCGCCCGGTACTCGGGGTACTTCAGGCGGCTGGGACTGTGGATGAAATCGATGAGACTCGCGCCCTTGGGACACAGCGTGCCGCGATTGACCGGATGATCCGGGTCGCCTTCGATGTGGATGATGCTGGCCGTGGCGTTCTTCGCCCCGTCACCAAGCCCATACATGAGAATCCCGCACCCCACTGAGCAATATGGGCAGGTGTTGCGTGTTTCAGTGGTGCGCGTCAGCTTGTACTGCCGGACTTCGGCAACCGCGATATCCGGCGCGAAGCCCATCAGGGCGAGGCTCGATCCGGCTAACGTGGACGCCGTCACCTTGAGGAACTGGCGCCGGGACATTTGCAGCATGGTTCGCCCTCTGAGTGGTGGGGGAATGGATAAAAGTATAAGACCCTTTCTCGCCACGCGTCGTCCATGTGTGCAATCCGGTCGGATTGTTTACCCTGGCGCTCGCATCTTCACCTGCATCTGCGCTTGCATCTTCATTGCGCCCGCCTTGCGCTGCACGGGACATCGCGCCGGACGCCCATGCCTGCCCGTCCCTCTGCTTGCTATAGTGGTAACAGGCACACGGCTTGCGAAAAGAAGAACTGGCGCAATCGATGGCGCCGCAATCCAGTCAAGGCACGCTATGGACATCGACACGCTCTCCACCGACAAACTGCAAAGCGTCGCGCGCCAGCAAGCCTCGTGGGCAGTCGGCGCATTCAAACAGTTCGCTGAAGACCGCTGCGCCGCGATGGCGGCGAGCATCGCGTTTTACGCTGCGTTTTCACTGGCGCCGACGCTCGTCATGGTGATCGCGGTGGCGGGCTGGTTCTTTGGCGCACAGGCGGCGCGCGGCGAACTGTTCGCCCACATCCACGGCATGCTCGGCGACGACGCCGCCGCGGGTGTGCAAACAATCGTTCAAAACGCCCGTCACAGCGGCAGCGCGGGCGGCATCGCCGCGATCATTTCCTTCGCGCTGCTTGCCATTGGTGCATCGGCCACTTTCTCTTCGCTCAACAGTGCGCTCAATATCGTGTGGCCGCTGTCGGGTCCGCGGGCGTCGAGCGTCATCGCAATGGTGCGCGTGCGGCTCGTCTCGTTCGGCCTCGTGCTCGGCGTGGCGTTTCTGCTGATCGTGTCACTGGTGCTCGACACCGCCATTGAGTTCATCGGGCGCTGGCTGTGGGGCGAGTCGCCTTATGTGGCCATCGGCAATCTGCTACAACTCGGCGTCGGCCTGCTCGTGCTTGCGTTCGCCTTTGCCGCCTTGCTGAAGTTTTTGCCTGATGCGCCGGTGCGCTGGCGCGACGCGCTGGTCGGCGGCGCGGTCGCGGCCGTGCTGTTCTCGGCTGGCAAGAAACTGTTCGCGGTGTACCTCGCGCATGCAGGGATGGCCAACTCGTTCGGCGCGGCGGGTTCGCTGGCCGTGCTGTTGATGTGGCTGTACTTCTCGGCAGTGGTCCTGTTGCTCGGCGCGGAGTTTTCGGCGGCGCGCGGGCGTCTGTACGATCCGCGCGGCGCGTGGGGACAACTAGAAGAAGCGCCGCCCGGCAGTCGCGCGAAGATGGCTTCGGTGATGGCGGCGTCGACCGTGCCCGGCCAGGCGCTGCAGAGCTTCTCCAATCCCGTGGGTGGTCCGACCGGATCGGCCGGCATGCGGGGCCCGGGGCCGTTCACACCGGTGGCATCACGCGCCGCCTCCGGTCAATCACGCGTGGCCTTCGCGGCGCTGCGCAGCAAGCGGGCGGGCGCGCTCGGTGTCAGTCTGAAGACGGCCGCCCAGCTTGGCCGCAAGGTGGTTCAGGCGGAAGATCAGGCGACCCGTGTCGCCGCAACCACGCTGCTGCTCGCCGGACGCAAGGCCGGCGCAGCGAACCGTTACGTCAGGCAGCACACGTGGGGCACCGTATTGATAGCTGCCGGTGCGGCGCTGATCGCCACGGCTGTGGTCAACCGTTTGCGCGAAAGCGACCGCCCGGCCGCGCCGCCGCCCGGCGACCAGGACTGAGCGCGTTCCATCAGCGCGTTCGAAACCACGCCCGCGCCATGCGGATAGTCGCCTCGGCGTAGCGCGTAGGGACCACGACTCGAGGCATCCAATCGGGACACGGGGGCCCTCGAACACTTCGCGCGTCACCTCGACACCTCATTAGATGCGCGCACAATCATCTCCAGATGTCCAGCGCGCATGTCAATTCGCGCGCACTGCCTGAATTAAAAGCACGCCGAAAAGCCCCCCGCCAGACAGACAAGTAGATTACAAAACACCTTCAAATTCACGCACCAAGGATGTGCCTTGGCTCCGTCACTATAAACAAAACAACAATATTGAGTTTTTTGACGCGCGATATTGCTAAAAAAGCAACTATAGCTAATGAGCTTGATACATAAGAGTTTTCGGCCGGTGTGACTTTTAGACGACACTCATTTTTTTTCATTTCGCCCCTACGAACGGCCTGCGTTATTCTCCGTTCCGCAACAACGAAACCAATCATCGCGTGGAGAAATGGATGAAAAAAGTCGCTCTGTCTAGCCTCTCGCTGGCACTTCTGGCTGCCGCAGGCGCAGCACACGCTCAAAGCAGCGTTACCCTTTACGGCGTGCTGGACGATTCGATCCAGTACGTGCATAACGCAAATGCGCAGAACAAAGACCTTTGGGCCCTCGCTGGTGGGAACCTGCAAGGTAACCGTTGGGGCATGAAGGGTACGGAAGACCTGGGCGGTGGCCTGAAGGCGATCTTCCAGTTGGAAAACGGCTTTAACCCGAACAACGGCGCAATGGGTTCGTACAACGGCAGCAGCAAGCTGTTCGGCCGTCAAGCGTATGTCGGTCTGACGAGCGACCAGTTCGGCACGGTCACGATCGGCCGCCAGTACGACCCGCTGGTCGACCTGGTTCAGCCGATCACGGCTGACAACTACTGGGGTTCCACGTTCACCACGCCGGGCGACGTCGACAACAACGACAACAGCTCGCGTACGAACAACTCGTTCAAGTTCACGTCGGCTGTGTACTCGGGCTTCCAGTTCGAAGGCTTCTACGGCTTCGGCGGCGTTGCAGGCGCAACGGGTTCGGGTCAAACGTGGTCGGGCGCAGCAACGTATGCAACGGGTCCGTTCAGCGTTGCAGCAGGCTACATCCGCATGGACAACGGTTCCACGCTGGCAGCTCGCGCAGGCGGCTGGAGCACGGGCGCAACGTCTGACGCAAACTTCGACTCGACCATCAACTCGGCCTTCGCATCGGCCAAGTCGATCGGCATCGCTTCGGTTGCAGCACAGTACGTAGTCGGCCCGGTCACGGCTGGCATCCGTTACAGCAACTCGCAATACAAGGCTGATGCTTTCTCGTCGTTCAATTCGACGGAACGCTTCAACGTTGGCGCAGGCTTCGTGAACTATCAGCTCACGCCGGCTGCACTGCTGGGTCTGGGTTACACGTTCACGCACGGTTCGGGCAGCGGCCCGTCGGCTACGTACAACCAGGTCTCGCTGGGCGGCGACTACAACCTGTCCAAGCGTACGGACGTGTACCTGATCGGCGTGTACCAGAAGGCTTCGGGCACGAACGTGACGGCGTCGGCAGCCGACTACGGCTACGCGTCGGATTCGACCACGCAGGAAATCGTCAGCTTCGGTATCCGTCACAAGTTCTAAAGCGACTTTGATGGACAGCTAAAGCAGCACGCTGTTCGAAAGCCAGCCACAGGCAACAAGCCGGTGGCTGGCTTTTTCTTTTGGTGGAGCGCGGGCTTACGGATGGGCCGGAGCGTCGGATACGTCGGATGTGTCGGACAGGTCTGCTGCGAGTGCTTCGAGCCTCGCCGCCATTGCGATGTTCCTGCGCGCCTGCACTGCCGTCTGCGAGTTCGCGTCGACGGTCTTTTCCAGTTGCTCCCAGTAGTGAATCGCGAGCGGATAATCGTGCCGGTCGAAGGCTGCCGAGCCAGCTAGCGCCAGGGCCTTCGGTTCGCGCGGATCGAGCGCCAGAGCCGCGCGAATCGACGCCCACGCCGCCCCGTTCAGATCGCCGTCGTTCGCGCTCGCCTGCGCGTCGGCGTAATCGGCGAGTAACGACGCATCACGCGGAGCCAGAGCAATCGCACGCTGATACGCGGCCACTGCGTCGTTTGCACGATCCAGCGCCGCGTATGAACGCGCCAGCATCGCCCACGCCTGTGCGTCACCTGCATGCCTCTGCAAGCGCGCCGCCAACCGTCCCACCATCAACTCGAGCGAGCCCTGGAAGGCCGCGTGATCGTCGAGCGCGCCGGCATCACTGGCACTTTGAACCGCAATTGCGAGCGGTTCGCCAAGACGCATGTACAACGTGACGGCCAGCGTAGGCAGCAGCGCCAGCAGCACGGCGGCTGTGCCCGCCCGTTGCGCGATGCTCACCGGCCGGGTGGCCGGCCCGGGCGTTTGCGCTGCGTGCGCCTCCGCTCGCGTCTCTTCGATCAGACGCCGTTGCAGATCATCTCGCGCCTCACTGCGCGCCTGCGCCGAGAGCAGACCTGCGCGGAAGTCGCGCTCCACCTCGGCTAAGGCCGTCTGGCAGAGCGCGACGGTGAGGGCGACGCCACGCTCGCCCCTGTCACGGTCTGCATGGCGCGCTTCGCCCGGTGTACGCCGCAACAACGGCCACATCACGCTGGCGAGAGCGATGCCCAGCATGACGGCAACGCAGAGCCAGAAGGCGATCATGGTTGTGATGCTCCGTCGTCCGCGGCGAGCCACGCGTCGACGCGGCGCTGTTCTTCAGCGTCGAGCGGGCGCGTTGGCGCGTCGCGCTGACGCAAGACCAGCCGCAGCAGCGTGCCGGCCCCGAACGTCAGTATCACGAAGGGTCCAAGCCACAGCATCCACGTGGCCGGTTTCAGCGGCGGACGGTAAAGCACGAAGTTGCCGTAGCGGCGCACCATGTATGCGCGCACCTGCTCATCGGTCGCGCCCTGCTGCACCTGCTTGCGGATCGTGTCGCGCAGATCGGCGGCCAGCGCGGCATTCGAATCGGCAAGACTCTGGTTCTGGCACACGAGGCAGCGGAACTGTTGCGCGAGTTCGTGCACGCGGGCGTCGGTGGTGGCGTCGGTGGTAGCGTCGGTGGTAACGTCGGTGGTAGCGTCGGTGGTAGCGTTGGCGTTGGCGTTGGCGTTGGCGTTGGCGTTGGCGTTGGCGTTGGCGTTGGCGTTGGCGTTGGCGTTGGCGTTGGCGTTGGTGGCGCTGGCGTTGGCGTGAAATGCGGCGCCACTCAGCACCACGCCTGCCAGCAACACCGCGCTTAAAAGTTTGCAACCGAGCGTCACCCAGGGCTTCGCCCCCAACCTCCGGCACTGCACAGGATCGCTAATCATCCAGGCCCTCGCGTTGCAATTGCGTGACGAGCGGCAGGATCGTGCCGTTCAGGGACTGCGGCGTGAGCGGCCCTGCCTGCCGATAGCGCACGACGCCCCTCCGGTCGATCACGAAGGTCTCCGGCACGCCATACACGCCGTAGTCGATACCGGTACCCCCAGTGCGATCGACGGCGGACGCCGTATAAGGATCCCCTGCCGCCGCAAGCCACTGCAAGGCCGGCCCGCGCTCGTCCTTGTAATCGAGGCCATACAGCGGCGCGATGCCGAGTGCGGCCAGATCGACCAGCAGTGCGTGTTCATCGCGACACGACTCGCACCACGACGCCCAGACGTTGAGAATCCAGACCTTGCCGAGCAGCGTCCGTGGCGAGAAACGCTGATCCGGCGTTTGCAGGCGAGGCAGATCGAAATACGGCGCGGGCTGACCGATCAGCGCCGAAGGCAGGCGGCGCGGATCGTTCCGAAGCCCGGCTGCAAGCACCATCACCAGCATGGCGAAGCCGAGCAGCGGCAACAGAAAGCGCTTCACCGGCCCTCCTCGCTGACAGGATGACGCGGCGTATCAGAGCCGGCGGGCGCAGGGTGCGCACCATCCACGGCACCGCTCATACCGTTCACACCGCTCGCGCCCGTGATGCGACTGATCTGCGCCACCTGCGATACACGCAACACATGGCGCCGTTGAAGAACCCGGTAACGGCGGTCGCTCGCCGCGAGCAGCGCACCGGCGGCCATCAAGAGGCAACCGGCCCAGATCCAGCGCACGAACGGTTTGATCTGCACGCGCAGCGTCCACGCGCCGCCGCCGATCGGCTCGCCCATCGCTACATACAGATCGCGCCACAGGCCGTGGTCGATCGCCGCTTCGGTCATCGGCGTTTTCTCGACGAGAAAGAGGCGCTTCTCGGGATAGAGCGTCGTCACGCGCGCTCCGTCGCGGCTCACCTCGACCGAGGCACGGGTGGCGCGATAGTTCGGTCCCATGACATCGCGCACGCCGTCAAAGCGAAACCGATAAGCGCCGACATCCATGCTTTCGCCCACTCGCAGCGGCGCATCGCGCTCGGATTCGTAGCCCTTGACCAGCGTCACGCCCACGATGAATACTCCGATCCCCGCGTGCGCGAGCCACATGCCGTAAGTGGCACGCGGCACTCGCCCAAACCGCGTCAGCGGTTCAACCGTCTTCACATCCAAGCGACGCCCGCATTGCCCAGCCACCTGCGCGCGCCGTGGGCCGTCTACCGTTGCCGCGAGCCGTTCGCGCATGCTCTCCGCGACGCTGGTAAAGCTCCACATGGCGAGCAGCAGTCCGAGGCTGACGAGCGGGCGCCAACTCCCCAATACGAATGGCAACGCCAGCGCGGTGACGACGCTGATCAACGCAGCCCAGCGCAGACGCATGGCCAGCTCGGGCGCACGCGCGGCCTTCCAGCGCGCCAGCGGACCGACGCCCATCAGGAAGATAGCCGGCGTCATCAACGGTACGAATACGCCGTCGAAATAAGGCGCGCCCACTGAAATCTTGTCGAGCCCCAACGCATCGAGCGCCATCGGATACAACGTGCCGAGCAGCACCGAGGCCGCCGCCGCGCTCAGCAATACCGTGTTGGAAAGCAGCAGGGTCTCGCGCGAGACGGGTTCGAAGCCCGGCTCAAAAGTCGGCTCAAAGCCCGCCTCAAAGCTCCCACCCCGGCCCATACGCGGCGCTCGCCATGCGAACAGCAGCAGCGAACCACCCACCACCACGGCCATGAACGCGAGAATGAACACCCCGCGCGCCGGGTCCGCTGCGAACGCGTGCACCGAGGTGATCACCCCGGAGCGAACCAGAAACGTGCCCAGCAGACTCAACGAAAACGCGCAGATGGCCAGCAGCGCGGTCCAGCTCCGAAAGCCACCGCGCTTCTCCGTGACGGCGAGTGAATGGATCAGCGCAGTCCCCGCAAGCCACGGCATGAAGGAGGCGTTTTCCACCGGGTCCCAGAACCACCAGCCGCCCCATCCCAGTTCGTAGTACGCCCAGCCGCTTCCTAACATGATGCCGAGCGTGAGGAATAGCCACGCGCCAAGCGTCCACGGACGCGACCAGCGGGCCCATGCCGCATCGAGGCGGCCCGACAGCAACGCGGCGATGGCGAACGCGAACGCCACGGAAAAGCCGACGTAGCCCATATACAGCACCGGCGGGTGCGTGACCATGCCGGGGTCCTGCAAGAGCGGATTCAGATCGCGGCCATCCATTGCCTGCGGAATCAGCCGCGCGAACGGGTTCGACGTGAACAGCATGAACAGCAGAAAGCCGCTCGCAATCCAGCTCATCACGCCCAGCACCCGGGCCACGAATGCCAGCGGCAGTTGCCGGCTGAAGCAGCTCACAGCGGTCATCCACAGCGTCAGAAGCAACACCCACAGCAGCAGTGAACCTTCGTGACCACCCCACACCGCTGTCAGCCGGTAGATGGCCGGTAGCGTGGCGTTCGAATTCTCCACCACATAGAGCACGGAAAAATCGTTGTTGAAGAACGACCATCCGAGACAGCCGAAAGCCAGCGCGACGAAACCGAACTGCGCACGAGCCGCCGGCCACGCGAGACGCATCCAGCCTTCGATGCCGCGCCGCGCGCCGAGCACCGGCAGCACACCGCTGATGAGTGCCAGCAGCAGCGCCACGATCAGCGCGAAGTGTCCAATCTCGGGGATCACGGCGCTGTGCCTCCCACGGCGGGGCCGGCTGCGGCATGCAGCGTCGCGGGCACGGCCGCCGCGCCGTCGCGCGCCTCGTGGAGCGGTGCGCCCAGTTCCGGCGGCTGGTACTTTTCGTCGTGTTTGGCGAGCACCTGGTCGGCATGGAACTGACCCACACCGTCCAGCCAGCCTTGTGCCACCACGCCACTGCCCTCGCGAAACAGATCGGGCAACAGGCCGCGATAGACGACTGGAATGGCCGTCGCCGTGTCGGTCACGATGAAGTGCACCGTGAGACCGTCGCGCTCACGTCTTAGCGAGCCGCGCTCGACCAGTCCACCGAGCCGGAAATGCCGCGTCGACGGCATGGCGTGTGCTGCAATCTGGCTCGGCGTGACGAAGAACACCACGTTGGCGCGAAAGGCGTTCAATACCAGCGCACAGGCCAGCGCGACGGCCGCCACGCCGCTCCCCACCCAGACCACGCGGCGGCTTCTAGCGTTCATCTCCGGAGCCCGATTCGACATCGTGTGAACTGCCCACGTCCTGACCGCGATGCGACGCGCGCACCCACCATGCTTCGAGCGCGAGCAGGCCAAAGCTGCTCAGCAGCGCAGCGCTGAGATAGGCGCTATGGCCCAGCATCGCCATGACATCCGTGGCGATCCGTGTGACGACGCTCGCCATGCCGTTGACGCTATTCATGCGGGACGCTCCTCGAATCGCGCCTCCCAGGGCGCGGCGCGTTCGCGCGCCCGCATGATGACGCGCACGCGCGTGAGCACGACCGCGATCGACCAGGCCCAGAACGCGCCACTCATCACGACGAGCCCCCACACCATCGACGCCGTCATCGCCACGCCGCTGCCAAAGCCTAGCGACGGCCCTTGATGCAGCGTGTACCACCACTGCACCGAGAAATAGATCACTGGAATATTCACGACACCGATCAGGCCGAGCACCGCGCACGCGCGATCGGCGCGGCGCGGGTCGTCGATGGCGGCGTGCAGCGACATGAAGCCGAGGTACAGAAACAACAGAATCAGCTCGGAGGTCAGGCGCGCATCCCAGACCCACCACGCACCCCACGCGGGCTTGCCCCACAACGCGCCCGTGAGCAGCGCGATCACGGTGAAGAGCGCACCAGTCGGCGCGAGCGCCTGAGCCATCATGGCGGCGAGCCGCGCGTTCAATATCAGACTGAGCGCGCAATACGCGGCCATCACCACGTACAGGAACATCGACAGCCACGCCGCCGGCACATGCACGAACATGATGCGGTAGAGGTCGCCCTGCAATGCATCCGTCGGCGCAACGGCAAGTCCGATGATCAGCCCCGTGAGCATCAGCAGTACCGAAGCCACCGCGAACCACGGCACGATTCGCGCCGCGAACGGCGCGAAGGTGCGGGGCGAGGCGTAGTGGAAATAGTGGCGACGCGGCATCGGCATTACTCCAGGGCGATCCGCAATGCCGCGGCGCTCGCCCACGGGCACAGCCAGCCCGCGACGCACAACGCCGCGCCAAGCAGCGAGAAGTTGGCTTCAGTCCAGTTAGCGGCAGCGCCCGGATCGGCCGCGCCGACGCCGAAGATCAGGACCGGCACATACAGCGGCAGGATCAGCAGCGCCAGCGTGACGCCGCCGCCGCGCACGCCCAGTGTGAGCGCCGCGCCCATTGAACCGATCAGACTCAGCAACGGTGTGCCGAGCAACAAGGAGCCCATCAGCGAGAGCGTGTCGCGCGGGCCGAGCGCGTATTGCAGGGCCACCACCGGCGCGAGTAGCACCAACGCGAGGCCGCTCGTCAGCCAATGCGCGACCACCTTGCCCAACACAATGCCGGCGAGCGGCTGCGGCGAGAGCAACATCTGTTCGAGTGCGCCGCTCGCGAAGTCCTGGCCGAACAGATGGCCGGCGGACAGCATCGCCGCGAACAGCGCGGTGACCCACAGCACGCCGGGTGCGATGGTCCGCAGCAGCGCGGGGTCCGGGCCCACGGCGAATGGAAACAGGCTCGCTGCCATCACGAAGAAGAGCAGGCCGCCCAGGGTCGTGCTGCGTCGACGCCACGTGAGCGCCAGTTCGCGCTGGATGACGCGCCAGGTCAGTCGAGCCATGCGCCGCTCCGTCCGAGATCGAGATGACGGGTGCAATCTGCTGGCGTATGCAACGCACGATGCGTCGTGGCGACCAGCACACCCCCCGCTTTCAGATGCGCGCACAGGCAATCGTCGAGCCAGTCGGCGGCGCATCCATCGAGCGCATCGGCCGGTTCGTCGAGCAGCCAGAGCGGCTTGCGTTCCAGCGCGAGGCGCGCCAACGCGACCCGTCGACGCTGGCCCTGCGACAGCAATCCCACGCGGGTGTGCTGCAACGGCAACAGCCCCGCATGCGCCAGCACGTCACGTTCGGTTTGTTCGGTTCGCTCAGTCGGTTTGTCGGTCGTTGTTGCGTTAGTCGCCATCCCCGATGGCTGCGACACGCCACTCCTGGTGTTGCCCGTATTGCCCGTTCCCGCACCGAGCAGCGCGGCGAAGCGCAGATTCTCCAGCACCGTGAGGTCGTCGCTGACACCGTTCGCGTGACCGAGAAACGCCAGATCGCGCCGCAGGCTTGCCGGTTGCGTGCGCACGTCCACACCGCGCCAATGGATGCGGCCCGCCGCCGGCCGTAGCAGACCGGCCAGCACCCGCAACAGCGTGGTCTTGCCGCTGCCGTTGGCGCCGTGAATCTGCAAGGCCCAGCCCGCGTCGATCTGCAAATCGATGCCGCTCACGATCAGGCGCGCGCCGCGTCCCAGACTGAGTTGCTCAACGGCCAGCATGGCGCGCCCTCCGTGCGACAAGCGCGATGAACGAAGCCCGGCGCAACGCGCTCATGGTTTGGCCGCCTGCTGCGCGTCCGCATCGGCCTGCGCCTGCGTCATGTTCGGCAGTTGATGAGCGATGCCCTTGTGACAATCGATGCAGGTCTTCTCACCGGTCGCCAGAAAGCGCTGATGTGCCGCCTGGGCACGCGGACTTTGCCGCGTGAAATCCATGTAGTCGAACTGATGGCAATTGCGGCACTCCAGCGAATCGTTGGCCTTGAAACGCGCCCATTCGTGCTCGGCCAGTTCGAGACGCTTGTCCTGGAACTTCTCGCGCGTGTTCACCGCGCCGAACACCTTCGCCCACACCTCCTTGGACGCCTGCATCTTGCGGGCAATCTTGTCGGTCCACTCGTGCGGCACGTGGCAGTCCGAACATTTCGCGTGAAAGCCGCTGCGGTTGCTGTAGTGGATGGTGGTCTTCAGCTCGGCATAGGTGTTGTCACGCATCTCGTGACAGCCGGTGCAAAACGCCTCCGTGCTGGTCATCTCCAGCGCCGTATTGAAGGCGCCCCAGAACACCACGCCCGCAATGAAACCGCCGAGCGTCAGAAAGCCCAGGCTGAAATACACGCTCGGGCGGGTGATAGTCCTCCAGTAACGGCGGATCAGATCGCGCATCTCGTGCCTCTATTGCTTTTCCGTCAACGGTGCAGGCGGCAGACGGACGTCCTGAAGCTCGGTAAAGGTGTTGCCGACGAGCGGCTTCGCATCGGCCTGGGTGACATGACACTGCGTGCAGAAATAGCGGCGCGGCGAGATATGGCCGAGCGTTTCGCCCGCCCGGTCCGTGTAGTGCGAGACGCCGACCGGCACCGCGCCGCTTTCCTCCGCACGGCTGCGCGCATGGCACGCCAGACAGCGGTTCGCGTTGCGGTCCAGTTGGTAGCCGTCGATCTTGTGCGGAATGGTGGGCGGCTGCTGTGCATAGGCGCGCGCACGCAGCACGTCGCGATTCTCGGTGGGGGCGATCAGCGGCGGCTTCGCTTCGTCGGCCAGTGGCGTCGTGCCGCGCAAGGTATCGTGGAACGGCTCGGGCGGGATGGACGGCTGCGCGCCCGCAACCAGCGACAGCACCGAAACGACGGCAAGAACGATCGAGGCCCGCATGCCAGGCTCCTATACTTTGACGATCTTGACCGCGCACTTCTTGTAGTCGGTCTGCAGCGAGATCGGGTCGGTCGCGTCGAGCGTCACCTTGTTGATCAACTGGCTCGAATCGAACCACGGTACGAAGACGAGTCCGCGCGGTGGCTTGTCGCGACCGCGCGTTTCGATGCGCGTGAGAATGTAGCCGCGCCGCGACATCACCTTGACCTCGACACCGCGCCGCACGCCGAGCGCCTTTGCGTCGTCGGGATGCATGAAGCACACCGCGTTTGGAAACGCGCGGTACAACTCGGGCACGCGCCGCGTCATCGAGCCTGAATGCCAGTGCTCCAGCACACGCCCGGTGGCGAGCCAGAACGGATACTCCTGGTCCGGCATTTCGGGCGGCGGCTCATAGGGCAGCGCGTAAATCACCGCACGGCCATCGGCATTGCCATAGAACTGCCAGCCGGTGCCCGCTTTCACGTAGGGGTCCGAGCCTTCCTTGTAGCGCCAGCGCGTTTCCTTGCCGTTCACCACTGGCCAGCGCAGCCCGCGCGCCTCGTGATAGGCATCGAATGGCGCGAGATCATGGCCACGTCCGCGCCCAAAGCTGGCGTACTCTTCGAAGAGGCCCTTCTGGATATAGAAGCCGAACGCCTTCGCTTCGTCATTGCGGTAATGAGGATCGGTTTCCGCGAGCGCAAAGCGATCCACCTGGCCGTTGCGATACAGCACGTCATAGAGCGTCTTGCCCTTGTACTCCGGCTTTTGCGCGAGCAATGCCGCGGGCCACACTTCGTCCACCTTGAAGCGCTTCGAAAACTCCACCAGTTGCCAGAGATCGGAACGGGCGCCCGTGGGCGCCGCCACCAGTTGATGCCAGAACTGCGTGCGCCGCTCGGCATTACCGTAGGCGCCTTCCTTCTCGACCCACATTGCCGAGGGCAGAATCAGATCCGCGGCCACGGCGGTCACCGTGGGGTAGACGTCGGACACCACCACGAACACATCCGGGTTGCGATAGCCAGGCAGCGTCTCCTGCGTGAGGTTGGCGGCGGCCTGCATGTTGTTGTTGACCTGCACCCAGTAGGCGTTGATCTTGCCGTCGCGCAGCATGCGATTCTGCAAAACCGCGTGATAGCCGGGTTTATCCGGGATCGTGCCGGCGGGCAGCTTCCAGATATGTTCGGCTTCCTCACGATGTTTCGGGTTGGTGACCACCTTGTCGGCCGGCAGACGGTGTGAGAACGTGCCCACTTCGCGCGCGGTGCCGCAGGCGGAAGGCTGACCCGTCAGCGAAAACGGACTGTTGCCAGGCGTGGCGATCTTGCCGGTCAGCAGGTGCAGGTTGTAGACCATATTGTTGGCCCACGTGCCGCGCGTATGCTGGTTAAAGCCCATTGTCCAGAACGACACCACCTTGACCTTCGGGTCGGCGTAGAGCTGTGCCAGTTGATCGAGCTTGCCTTGCGGCACGCCCGAGACTTTCGTCACGTAGGCAGCGTCGTACTTCGCAACGAACGCGGCGAACTGCTCGAAGCTGATGGGCTGCGAGCCGTTCGGATCCCCCGCGTTTTTGGCCGCCTTCTGCAGTGGATTGTCGGGCCGCAGACCGTAGCCGATATCGGTGTCGCCCTGCTTGAATACGGCATGTTTGCCGACGAAGTCGCGATTCACCTTGTCGTTCTTGATGATGTAGTTCGCAATGTAGTTGAGGATGGCCAGATCCGACTGCGGCGTGAAGACGATGGTCTGGTCGGCCAGGTCGAAACTGCGATGCTCGAACGTGGAGAGCGTGACCACCCGCACCGAGGGCGAACTGAGCCGGCGGTCCGTCACGCGCGTCCACAGGATGGGGTGCATTTCCGCCATGTTGGAACCCCACAGCACGAAGGCATCGGCCTGTTCGATGTCGTCGTAGCATCCCATTGGCTCGTCCATGCCGAAGGTGCGCATGAAACCCGTGACGGCGGAGGCCATGCAGTGCCGCGCGTTCGGGTCGATGTTGTTGCTGCGAAAACCCGCCTTCATGAGCTTGACGGCCGCATAGCCTTCCCAGACCGTCCATTGTCCCGAGCCGAACATGCCGATGCAGGTGGGTCCCTTCTCCCTGAGCACACGCCTGAACTGGTCCGCCATCACGTCGAAGGCCTGGTCCCAGGAGACCGGCGCGAACTCGCCGTTCTTGTCGTACTTGCCGTCTTTCATGCGCAGGAGCGGCGTGGTCAGACGGTCCGCGCCGTACATGATCTTCGACAGAAAGTAGCCCTTGACGCAGTTCAGGCCGCGGTTGACCTCGGCCTGCGGGTCACCCTGCGTCGCCACCACCTTGCCGTCCTTCACGCCCACGCTCACACCGCAGCCGGTGCCGCAGAAACGGCATGGCGCTTTCGACCAGGTCAGGTCGCCGGACGCCGCTGCGGCATTGAGGCCGGGCAGCACGATGCCGGCGGCGGAAGCGGCGGTTGCTGCCGCAGTCTGCTTAATAAACGCGCGGCGGGTCAGCTTCATGAGCCAGCTCCTCGGCCAATGACTGGATGTCCTCGTGGTGCTGATAGACCAGCGCGGCTGAATAAACTCCGTCTAGTGCATGAATGGCATGGAGCGTGTCCGCGACGTCGAACATGCTGCGGCCTTCGAGCGTCACGGCCAGTTTGCCGTCTTCGGTGACGGCGTGAATTTCGGCGCCAGGCAGTCTGCTGATTGCGCGCCTGATATCCGCCAGCCGTATTTTCTGCGCGTGGACGACGATGCCGGCAATATGCACTTCATGATCGTCTCCTCGGCGGGTTCTGGATGACGTTAATCCAGCGGCCTCTTTTAAAACAGGCATGACCTGCCCCCTCCGGCTATTTAACCGGTTTAAATTTCTCTTCCGTAAAATATTGACCCGATAAAATCAGTGAGGCGGTCCGCCGATCAATAACTGGTAAAACCAGACTGCGAAACCATACGCGGCGATCAGAATCACCGTCAGCACGGGCACCATGACCACGGTCAGGAACAGGAAGCTGCGCAACTCCTCGGACTTACGCGCGGCATCGCTCATGTTGACGCTCCCGGATTGCGCAGCGGCAATCCATGAAATTCGATTAAGGGCGTGCAATTATTCTTGAGCGATGCAAAGGTTTTCGTCAAGTAAACTTGATATTTCAGATATCCGAAATATCGCGATTATTGATGACCTTTATTGATCTCCTGATTCGCAGCGAACGGAATTACCCGCTGGCGCAATCAAAATAGCCAATGAAAATCAGGCGGATTGATTAACAATGCCGCCTGCTGATTCAATAAACGGATTCGCGGCGTGACCAGGCCAGTGCGACTAAACCGGTGCGATTCAACCGGCGCCCGCCCGCGCCGCCTAGCGCTGCGTCTTGCTTTTATCGGCCTGCGCCAGCGTCTGCGCAGGCTGCGCCGTAACGGGTTCTTCCGTCGCCACCGGCGCGCGATGCAGCACCAGTTCGCGCTCGGGGCGCTGCAACGGTACGTTGGCCGTGGTTTGCCAGTCCGGATCGGGAATCTCGGAGAACACCTGGCGCAGCCGCTCGCCCCACGTGCGGTGGATCATCTCGAAGTAGGTGTTGTCATGGTCGATCGAGACGAAGCGCGTCACCCGCAGCGCGTCTTTTTCGTAGACCAGCAGATCGAGCGGCAAACCCACCGAGAGGTTCGAGCGCAGCGTGGAGTCCATCGAGATCAGCGCGCACTTGGCGGCTTCGTCGAGCGGCGTGGTGGGGGTCAGCACACGGTCGATGATCGGCTTGCCGTACTTCGACTCGCCAATCTGGAAGTACGGATTCACGCTCGACGATTCGATGAAGTTGCCCGCCGAGTAGATCATGTACAGATGCGGACGGCTGCGGTTCGGCTTGCCCTTGGTGGAAATCTGGCCGCCCAGGATGAAGCTGCAATTGAAGTCGACGCCGAATTCGTGCAGCGCTTCGGCCTCGCGCTGGTGCACGTCGCGCACCGCTTTGCCCACCACGCGCGCAGCGTCCGCCATCGTGGGGGCGTTCCACAGGGTGGGCCGGTCGGGATCGACGGGCTCGTTCAATTCCTGCAAGACCGCTTGCGTGAGCGACAGATTGCCGGCGCCGAGCAGCACCAGCATGCGTTCACCGGGCGCCTCGAACACCGTCATCTTGCGCGCGGTGCTGATGTGATCGACGCCCGCGTTGGTGCGCGTGTCGGACAGAAAGACGAGGCCGTCGTCGACGCACATCGCCACACAATAAGTCATAGAAAATACCTGAAAGTCCCGCAAACGCCGCTATTGTAATGCCGCGTTGTGTCACGCCGCAGCACGCGCGCCTTGACGCGGGGTGCCATGAAGCGCGACAACGCGACACTATGTGGCTAAAGACGCGCCCGGTCTCCCCGAACGCGCCGCGCCTATTGTGGCATTTGCTGCGGCATCTGCGGCGGCACTTGTGCGCTCACGGTAACGGAAACCTTCAGTTTTTCTTCGAGGCCGCCAATGCGCCGGCCGCGCACCGGCGCAGCCGCTTCGTAATCGCGCGCCGTGGCGAGGCGGCAGTAGATCTCGCTGGCAAACGCCGCATGCGTGACGTCCACCGAAACCCAGCCGGTGCTGTTGAGCCAGACGTCCACCCACGCGTGACTCGCGCCGTGCGGCACATCGCCGGGTTCGATATAGCCGCTCACGTAGCGCGCCGGAATGCCTCGCGCGCGGCAGCACGCCAGCATCAGATGCGCGTGATCCTGGCAGACGCCATTGCCGAGCGCGAGCGCCTGCGCCGCCGTGCTGGTGACTTCGGTGACGCCCGGCCGGTATTTGACCCGCTGCACGATCTCCTCGGACAGCTTGATGAGCCCATTGGCGGTGGCGAGCGTCTCCACGGATTCGGCCAGCTCGCGCACGGCAGCGTCGGCGTCGGTGAGGCGTGTCGCACAGGTGTAATGCTCGAGCGGGATCGGCCCGACCGCGTCGCGCAACTGACCGTCGACGAGCGGAATCGTATCCACCTCGCCCGACACGTTCAGGCGAATCTCGTCGTGCGGCTTGTTGATGACCAGCGTATGCAGCACGTTGCCGTACGCATCGAAAGTGGCGTCGAGCTTGCCGGGGGCGTCGATGGTCCAGCGGCGCACCACCTGCGCGGCGCCGCTCGCCGGCGTCAGACGCAGTTGCTGGATCGAATAATGGACCGTCGCTTCGTAGCGATAGGAAGTGTCGTGGCGGATGGTCAAATACATGAGGGAAACTCCGTCAGGCCACTGGCAGCATGAGATACGTGCGCGCCACCAGATTGCCGAGTTCAAACACGCGAGCCAGAAATTGCGTCAGATAGGCATGCAGACCGGCTTCGAAAATCTGCCGGATATCGGAGTACTCCAGCTCGGCGCGCAGCTTGCCGGCGAAGCGCTCGCACTGGTTGGAGCCGGCCGTGCGTAGCATCGCCAGGTTTTCGCATACGCCTTCCATGGATGCGAGCAGCGAGCGCGGCATCTGCCGGTTCAGGATCATCAGCTCCACCACCCGCGCGGGCGTCACGACGTCGCGATACACCTTGCGATAGATCTCCAGCGCCGACACGGAACTCAGAATCGAGGTCCAGTAATAGAAGTCTTCGAGTTGCCGCGCGGCATCGCGCGAATTCGGCTCAACGTCGGCAAAGCGCACATCGAGAATCCGCGCCGTGTTGTCCGCGCGCTCCAGATACGTGCCGAGACGCGTGAAGAAGAACGCATCGTCCTGCAACGCGGTGCCGATCGTCACCCCGCGCGACAGATGCGAGCGGAACTTGACCCACTCGAACAGTTCATCCGGATTGGCCGTGAGTTGCCCCGCCGCGGTGCGCTCCTGAAACTCGAGCCAGGTATCGTTGATGGTCTCCCACCATTCGGTGGTCAGCGTGCCGCGCACGGCGCGCGCATTTTCACGCGCGGCCTGCAGGCAGGAATAAATGCTCGACGGGTTGGTGGCGTCGGCCACCATGAAGTCGAGCACGTGTTCGCGCGTGGGCTCGTCAAAACGTTGCGAGAAGGCCGCTTCCAGTTCGGAGATGCGCAGCACCGAACGCTGGGCACGTGCCTCCTGCTCGGGCGTCTGCGGCAGCAGCAGCGCCTTCAGGTTGATGTCCAGCATGCGTGCCGTGTTTTCGGCGCGCTCCATGTAACGGGCCATCCAGAAGAGGTGGTCGGCAGTGCGGCTTAGCATGACGGCTTTCCATGGTTGTGGGCGCCAGCCCGTCGGGACAACAGCGGACCATCCCCTGTTTTCCTGCCCCCGTGGGAGGACTGACGCGACGCAACAGGCTGGGGTGTTCTCCTGACCTGCGCGGGTTACCCGTTTGCACCGGCGGGCGCGAGCCCCCGGCATTCCTCGTTGCAAGCGCGGCCGCCTCGCGACGGCCACGCGCCAATCAGTCGACCATCCACGTATCTTTGGTGCCGCCTCCCTGCGATGAATTGACGACCAGCGAGCCCTCCTGCAAGGCCACGCGGGTCAAGCCGCCCGCGCACATCGTCACGGTCTTGCCGGACAGCACGAAGGGACGCAGATCGATGTGACGCGGCGCGATGCCCGCCTCGACGAAGGTCGGACAGGCCGACAACGCCAGCGTGGGTTGCGCGATATAGCCCGCCGGCCGCGCGATGAGCCGGGCGCGAAAGTCTTCGATTTCCGCCGCAGTGGAAGCGGGACCAACCAGCATGCCGTAGCCACCCGCGCCGTGCACTTCCTTGACCACCAGTTCGGGCAGATGCGCGAGCGTGTAGGCGAGATCGTCCGGCTTGCGGCATTGAAACGTGGGGACGTTGTTGAGGATCGGCTTTTCGCCGAGGTAGAACTCGATCATCTCCGGCACATACGGATAGATCGACTTGTCGTCGGCGATACCGGTGCCCATCGCATTGGCGAGCGCCACACGACCCGCGCGATAGGCCGTGAGCAGACCCGGCACGCCGAGCGCGGAATCGGTACGGAACGCGAGCGGATCGAGAAAATCGTCATCCACGCGACGGTAGATCACGTCGACGCGCTTCGGCCCCTGGGTGGTGCGCATGAACACGTAGTTGTCGTCGACGAAGAGGTCCTTGCCTTCCACGAGTTCGACGCCCATCTGCTGCGCGAGGAAGGTGTGCTCGAAATAGGCGGAGTTGTACATGCCGGGGGTGAGCACCACCACGACCGGATCGTCGACACCACCAGGCGCGACCGAACGCAGCGTTTCAAGCAGCAGATCCGGATAGTGCGCCACCGGCGCGATGCGGTTCTGCACGAACAGTTCGGGGAACAACCGCATCATCATCTTGCGGTTTTCCAGCATATAGGAGACGCCGGACGGTACGCGCAGATTGTCTTCGAGCACATAGAAGGCACCGTCTTCACCGGCGCGCACCACGTCGACGCCGGCAATATGCGCGTAAACACCGAGGGGAACGTTGACGCCCTGCATCTCCGGGCGGTACTGCGCATTGGTATAGACCTGCTCGGCCGGTACGATGCCCGCCCGCACGATGTTGCGGTCGTGATAGACGTCGTGGATGAACAGGTTGAGCGCCTGCACGCGCTGGCGCAGGCCTGCTTCGAGACTTTGCCATTCGCCGCGCGGAATGATGCGCGGAATCAGATCGAACGGGATGAGCCGTTCCGTGCCGGACAGATCGCCGTTGACCGCAAAGGTAATTCCAACCCGGCGAAACAGGATGTCCGCCTCCGCGCGCTTGCGCGCAATGGCCTCATTGCCCTGTTTGGCCAGCCAGCGCTCGAAGCGTGCGTAATGAGGCCGCACGACTTCATCGTGATGACGCATCTCGTCATAGCATCGCATGTCACGCCCCGCTCTTTTTGTCGGATAGAAGGCGAATGCGCTGCGCATTCGGTGTTCAGCAACGATCAAGCAAGCGCTATGCCATTGGCTTTCCGCGGCAAAACCCGATGAATGCACACGAACAGCGCATGCGGCCGGCAGAGGCATGCGCACCATCGTACTGCGACGGCACGCAATGCGCTACTGCGGTGCATTGCGCGCATCGCAACGGGGTGTGGCGTGATGCAGCGATCGGCTCGGTGCATGAGTGTTCATCAACGAGGGGGTGACGGCGAGGCAATAAAAAATCCCCGGGGGTTTTTCACCCACGGGGATTTTTGTGCTTCGAGACTTCGAGCAGTGCGTAATGGAACTGCGCGCGTCACGACACGCTGACGTTTGAAACGTGCAGCGTGGCGGATGCGATTACGAAGCTGCTGCGTCTTTCAGCTTCTTCAGCGGACGTGCCTTGATGCGCACGCTAGCCGGCTTGGCCGGGAACCAGCGTTCTTCGCCCGTGAACGGGTCTTTGCCGAAGCGGCGCTTCTTTGCCGGGACAGCTTGAACGACGATTTTCAGAAGACCCGACAGCGTGAATTCGCCGGCGCCCTTCTTGTGAACAGCGCCGAGGATGGTGTCTTCGAGCGCGGCCAGCACAGCCTTCGCAGCTTTCGGTTCAACAGCAGCACGTTCTGCGACGTGAGCAGCCAGCGAGGCCTTCGTGAAGGTGTCCTTGATCGGCGACGGAGCGCCGGACGCCTTCACGGCGACCTTCTTAGCTGCGACTTTCTTCGCAGGAACTTTCTTCGCAGCAACCTTTTTGGTCGGTACCGTAGCAGCCTTCTTGGCCACCTTTTTTGCGGAAGTCGGCATGTTTCTCCTACCTGTTGTTGGTCAGTGAATGCACGAAACGTTCGCGGTATGCGCACGCTTCAAGGCCGGATTCTACAAGCGGTATGGCGTTTTGCGCGACTCTTTTGTGTATAACCGTTACGGTTTGTTGCGTGGCGGTGACTTGTTCACACATTTTGACTCATGTTTTAAGGTGTAAAAGTGGTTCTGGCCATGCGGCGCTGGGGGTTTTTGCCGTGCGGCGCTTGAGGTTTATCGGTGCTGTTGATGGATTGCTTTCGTTTGCTTGCGCTGTTGGTTTGCCTCTTGTTTTTGGCCTTTCCTTGATTTCTTGTCGATCTATTTGCGTTGCTCCCTGCGCCGGGCGGCAACTGATTTCTTGGCCTTTCCTTGCTTTCTTATCGGTCTATTTGCGTTGCTCCCTGCGCGGGGCGGCACCTGATTTCTTGGCCTTTCCTTGCTTTCTTATCGGTCTATTTGCGTTGCCCCTGTGCGGGGCGGCACCTACTTTTCTTTGCCTGCCGCAAAGAAAAGTAGGCAAAAGAAAGCGGCTCACACCGCCAGCTCGTAGGTGTCCACCTCGCCGTTTCCGCGGCATTGGTCCGAGACGAGACCTGTCCTCGCACCTTCCGCGTTCGTGACAAGGCGCTCATTCATCCCACTCCGCACTCCGTGCGTCGTGGATCGGTTTGGTCAGGAAACCACGATGCTCGCGCAGCAGTCTGTGTGCGTGAGCGTGGGAACAGGAGGCGAGGCGACGAGCCTGTAAACGAGGGGGGAAAGTGAGCGGAGGGGGTTATGCCTGACGGCGGGGCGCGTAGCGCGACGCTGGAGCGGATGACTGCCTGGTCACGGGAAGAAGTGGTCCGAGGGACGATCTCGTCTCGGACCAATGCCGCGTGAGCGGCGAGGGAGACACCTACAAGCTGGCGGTGTGAGCCGCTTTCTTTTGCCTACTTTTCTTTGCGGCAGGCAAAGAAAAGTAGGTGCCGCCCCGCACAGGGCAACGCAAATAGACCACCAAGAAAGCAAGGAAAGGCCAAAAAGAATGCAAGGAAAGGCCAAGGAAGTTAGTGCCGCCTGCAAGGCAAAAAACCAAACCTTAAACAGCTATACCATCAGCCTGATGCCCCGCCCCAACAGAATCGGAAGCATTCAGATGATGCTCCCGCGACAAGCGGCTCATCAACGGCAACAACAAAACAGCCACGAGCGCGCCAAGCGCCGCCAACCACCCTAACCCCATGAACAGATGGGTATACAGCGGCAACGACTGCAACGGATCAAGATTCCCCGACGGCATCTGCGCAAAATTCGCCACCACGCTGCCGAGATACTGCGACACGCCCGTTGCCACGAAATACGCGCCCATCAAAAAGCCGCTCATCCGCGCCGGCACATAGCGCGCAATCATCGCCAGCCCAAGACCGCTCACCAGCAATTCGCCCAGCGAATACAACCCGTATCCACCCACCATGAACCACGACGACACGCGGCCATCCACGGCGTAACGCCCGCTCACCGCGTAGACGAAAAAGCCCGCTGCCACCACGACAAAGCCAATCGCATACTTCGCCGCCACCGAAACGTCCTTGCCGCTCTTCGCCGACTTCGTATACAGCAAGGCCAGAATCGGGCTCAGCAACATGATCCAGATCGGATTCAAGGCCTGGAACTGCGCCGCGCTCCACGTGAACAACGTCACGCCGAACACCGAAAACTGCGGGTCGACGTTGCGCACCGCGAACAGCGTCAACGACGTCGACATCTGCTGATAGAAGATGAAAAACAGAATCGCCTGCAATGTCAGCACCAACGCAGCGATAAGTCCTGCGCGCTCCGAGTGCTCGCACTTCATCAGCATGTAGCCGAAGATGCCCAGAATCGCGATGCCGGCGGCGTACACGCAGGCCACCGCCACTGCCTTGTGCTGCAGCACGAACATCGTCACCAGACCCAACACGACGCCACCGGCCAGCACGGCGCCCACCCGCTGCCAGCGCACCGGTTCGTTGTCGGGCGCCGAACCCACGTGCGCCAGCGAGCGGAACATGATGAAGTAGTTCAGCACGGCGAGCAGCATCCCCCCGCAGCAAACCGCAAACGCGGCGTGCCAGCCCCAGTGATCCTTGATCCACGGCGTCGCCAGCATAGAGACGGTCGAACCGATGTTCACCGCCATGTAGTAAATGGTGAATGCGCTGTCGATACGCGCATCGTCGCCTTCATAAATGCGTCGCACGAGATTCGCGGCATTCGCCTTGAAGAGACCATTGCCGACGACGATCACGCCGAGCGACAGGTACATGTAGTTGAGCCCGTCGTTGGGCATCGCCAGCATGAAATAGCCGCACGACAACACGAGCGCGCCGAACACCATCGTGCGGCGGCTGCCCAGAATCTTGTCGCCAATCCAGCCGCCTACCGACGGCGCGGCATACACCAGCGCGGTGAACGCGCCCCAGGTGAGCGTGGCGTGACTGTCGGTGAAGCCGAGCTTGTCGATCATGAACAGCACCAACAGCGCGGCCATCCCGTAGTAGCCGAAACGCTCCCACATCTCGATCAGGAAGACCGTCGAAAACGATCGAGTCTGGGATACGGTTGAATTCATCATCTACCTCGTATTCTTACGATTGCGGCAACGCGCCTTCGCGGCGCGTCACTGGAAACAGGGGTGAAAACGTCTATACGTCGTCTCTGCTGTGAGACCACGTCGAACGCCGGCGCTCGTAGTCAGCTCACGCCAACCGCCATGCTATACCGCGCAGGCGGCGGGGCAAAAAAAGCGGGGAACGAGCGGGGACGCAGCGCGCGGCGGAACCATTGCGTGGCGGTCCCGCTGATCGGGCGTGCGGAGGGCCGCACAAAGGAGCCGCGGGGAAGACTGCCGGAGGAGCCGCCCGGGAAGCCGCACAACGAAGCATGGCGGACGTGACGGCTGTGGCAGCCGCAACCGTAGCCATAGCCGTGGCCGTAGCAGCCGTAGCGATAGGGATCAAGGTTCATTCCATGTTCGCGGCGCGCCGGGTGGGGCACTCCGCTCGACTATCCGTGCACAGGATCGCTGCACGCGGGATGACACGCGGCAAGCGGACCGAAAGCTGGGGCCACCTGCAAGCGCCCGCGATTCTCCAGAGCAAAGCGCGCTTCGTCACTCAGGGAATTCACTGAGGCATGCCACCCCATTAAGCGTAAATCGCGCATTCTGCCCAAACGTATCGCGCGATATCATCCATGAATCCCGCATGCATCTATTGATCGAGCGCCTGATTTATCCATTATTCGCTTCTGCAACGCCCGCTTCATTGCGCGTGTGTGGCGCGTTTAAGCACTTTCATTACGCTGCAAATCACGAAAGCGGATTTTGCTTCTGGCAACATAGCGCGTCGTCACGGAAAAAACGCCGGTCCGGCCAATAATTCTCGCTATCCTGATGGTCTGTAAGACTATCAAATTTTGTTTACTAATATCAAACATATTTTGACGGGCTGACTCATCCTGCTATGGTTACGAAAACTGAAAACAAAAATCCGGCACTCGAGCTGGGTAACAAGATCCGCGCGCTTAGACAGCGCCTGAAGCGCACGCTCGATGAAACGGCCACCGCGGCACGCATTTCCAAACCCTTTCTGTCGCAGGTCGAGCGTGGTCTCGCCACACCGTCGTTGACTTCGCTGGCCGGTATCGCCAGCGCGCTGGGCGTCACCGTGCAGTACTTCGTCGATACCCCCAGCGAGGAACGCTCGGTAAGCCGTGGCAATCAACTGAGGTTTTTCGGTTTTGCGGATTCAGCCAACCTGTTCGCGCGCCTGACCAATCTGACCGGTGGCCGTCAGCTCGAAGCCATTCTCGTCAAAATGCCGCCGGGGCAGAAGCGTTCCGAGGTCAACACGCATGCGGGTGAAGAATTTCTCTACGTGATTAGCGGAAAAGTGTCGTTGACGCTAGAGGGCAAGACTTTCGCGCTGCAGGCAGGTGATAGTGCGCACTACGAATCGACGGTGCCGCATAGCTGGGCCAATAACGCGCGCGGCGAATCGCTGGTAGTTTGGGTCGGCACACCCCGCTTGTTCTAGACCACAGGTGCTTGCGAACAGGTATCCGTTTGCACGCAGCCTGCCGCGTAGCAATCAGGATCACTATTCAATTGCGCACGCCGCGTTGACTGCATCAACGTGCGCAGGCGCCGCGCAAGCGCCGTGCGTCAGATAAACACCGAGAGGGTGAGCGCCAGCCAGATCGCGATCACGCCGCCCAGAAACAGGCGCCGCGCGACGCGCACGCCGTCATCACTGCTTTCCACTTCGACCGGACGCGTGGCGGTCCACGGTACTAGCGCAAGGCACGCAAAGCCGGCGAGCGCCAGCACCACCACGACGCCATCCAGAAACCGCCAGGGCACGGCTTCGTGAATCCCCCAGTAGCCGAGATACACGATGCCGATCGAGAACGTCGTCGCCGAAGCGGAACTCAATGCCACCACCGACCCCGTTGGACTCGGCATCATCCTCTCCTGTGTCGACCGCTGTGAGCTTTCGCACTAACGCCGGTGCCACGCGCGAGGGATTGCGCATGCCGTCATCAATCAGCGTTTGGACGATTCTACTGCACGACTTAGGGTATCCGGCAGCAGCGGCAAGCCAGGTGAGCCTCGCAAACTGCGAGGCCCGTCCCGCTTCTTCTACGCGCTACGTGCCTCGCGCAATTCGTAGGCTTTCAGATGGTTATACGCGAGGCGCAACAGCGACAGCCCGGCGTCGCGTTGCTGCGCGGGACCGCCACGCTGAAGCAGATCGCCCAGTACGTGATCGGCTTCCGTGCGCGCGTGGTTTTCCACGTCACGCAGCATCGAAGCCGTGAGCGGCGACGGCGTAAAGAGCATCTGGTTGGCGCGCGCGTCGAAATCCGGGCCCATCGTAAAGCCGTTGTGCTGCGCCACGGCGCGGCATTCGCCCAGCATGGCCTCGATCACGCGCCGGCCATCCGGCGCCCCGAGAATATCGCCCACGGAAGCGCGGAACAGACACGTGCTCGCCGCCAGCGTGGCGAGGAACACCCACTTTTCCCACATGCGCAGCAGCGTGGCATCGCTGGCGGAAACATGAAAACCCGGCACGGTCAGTTGTTCGGTGATGGCTTGCACGCGTTCCGACAGGCCACCTTCGAGTTCGCCTAACGTCAATGAAGCGGCATCGTTCAGATGCACGATTTCACGTTCACGGTTGAGCGTCGCGGCAATCACGCAAAGACCGCCCAGCACGCGCGCCGCGCCGAATTTCTCCGCGAGCACGTCGATATGGCCCATGCCGTTCAGCAACGGCAGGATCGTGGTATTGGGTCCAACGGCGGGCGCAAACGAAGCGATCGCATCGTCCAGGCTGTAGGCCTTGCAGCTCAGCAGGATCAGATCGAAGGGCTCCGTGATCGCCTCGGCCTGCACGGTCTTCACGTCACGCAAGGTCAGGTCGCCGCGCCCACTCTTGATCACGAGCCCGGCGCTTTGCAGTTCCGCGGCGCGTCCGGGCCGCACCAGAAAAGTCACATCACGTCCCGCAGCGGCGAGGCGACCGCCAAAGTAGCCCCCTACCGCACCTGCACCTACGACTAGAATTCGCATCGTTGTCTCTTCCGTTGATTCTGGTAATCCGGCCACGCCGTGGCGATGTTGCATGCCGGCGGTGTCGCCGGCTGCGCGCACATCGTTTCGTGTGAATGTAGCAAAAATTCCCGGAACGGATGCTGCAGCCGTGCAAGATCACCCAAGCTTCGCCGCCGCGCCCTCCGCCGGCGCATCCCAACCGCCGCCGAGCGAGCGGTACAGCGCCACCGCCGCCAGCGCATGCTCGCGCCGCGCCTGATTCAGCGATTCCGAATCGCGCAGATACGCTTCCTGCGCGGCTAGCACATCGAGGAAACTCGACGCGCCGTCCTTATACAGCTCAGTGGATAAACGCAGCGCGTGGTCCGATGCATCGAGCGCGCCGCCCAGCCGATCCACCTGCACCGCCTCGTTCACCAGATCGCTGCGGTTGTCCTCCACCTCCTTCAACGCCTGCAACATGGTCTGCTGCAAACTGAGCTGAGCTTCGCGCATCTTGCTCTCGTTTTCGTCGATATTCGCGGTGATCCGGCCCGCGTTGAAAATCGGACTCGTCGCGCTCAACGCGGCGCTGAAGAGGTTATCCGTCAACGTTGGCAGCCCCAGATATGACGAGGCCAGCAAGCCGTCCGCGAGATTGAGCTTGAACTGCGGATAACGCTGCGACTTCGACACGCCCACCAGCGCAGCACGTTCCTCGACACCCGCATACGCGGTACGCACATCGGGCCGCCGCAGCAGCGCATCGGACGGCAACACCTGTGGCACGCTTTGCGCGGGCACCGGAATGGCCCGCGTCTGCGTCAGCAGTTCGGTGCCGAAACTCTCCGGCGTACGACCCGAATACACCGCAATCAGGCTCATCTGATGCTGGATACTGGATTGCACGCGCGGAATCTGCGCCTGCAAATCCTGCAACTGATTCTGCGCGCGGGCCACATCCAGTTGCGTGGAGAGCCCATAGTGCAGCCGTTCCTGCGTCAGCTTCAGCGCGTGGCTTCTGATCTGCTCGTTGTCATTGAGGATCTGCAACTCCGACTGCGCCCAGCGCAAGTCGATATACGCGGCTGCCGTATTCGCGGCGAGCGCCAGCCGTAATGCGTCGAGCGCGCCTGCACGACCCGATTCCTGCGCCTGCGCTGCGAGCACCGCCAGCCGCTCGCCGCCAAATACATCCGGCGTCCAGCTCGCCGCCACGCCAACACCGGCCTGCCGCACGTAACCGAGCGGCGGCGGCGCATTCAGGCGCTCGTCCGAAGCCGTTGCGTTGGCGTCCAGTTCGGGCAGCAGATTCGCGTGCTGCTGAATGACGATCTGCTGCGCCTGCTTGACGCGCTCCACGGCCGCCTGCACATCGAGGTTGCCGTTCAGCACGGAGGCCACCAGTTCATGCATGACCGGGTCGCCGAACTGCGCCCACCATGCGGTGGCATCCGCGGAGTCCTGCGGCGCTGTCACACTCCATGCATCCGGGGCCACCGCCTGCACAGCGTGCGGAAGATCGGCGTGCGTTTCAGGCTGCACCGCGCAGGCCGCGAGGCTCATCAACGCAGCGCTCGCCAGGGCTTTCATCACAATCGGTTTCATTTTGGGTGTTCTCGATGAGCGTCTCAATGAGCGTCGGGCGGCGGCGCGGTATTGCCAAACGGGCGCGAGAACGCCACGCTGACGAGGCCCACCACGAAGCACAGCGCGACCGCCAGAAAGGCGTCGGAAAAGGTCAGCACGAGGGCCTCGCGCATCAACAGCGTGTGCAGCGTATCGAGCCCGGCACTGGCTGCATTGAGCGCGTCGCCGCCTGCTTCGGCGAGGCGCGCGCTCTGTTGCTGAAGCAGCGCCTCGATCACGGGGCGCCCCGTCGTGACGTGCTCGTCAAGGCGTTCGTAATGCAGATTCAGCCGGTCATTGAGCATGGTGCTGCTGACGGCAATGCCAATCGCGCCGCCCAGGTTGCGCATCAGGTTGAACAGTCCGCTCGCCGAACGCAGCCGCGATGGCGGTAACGAACCGAGCGCCATCGTCACGATGGGCGGCACGCAGAATTGCTGGCCGATGCCACGCAAGGCTTGCGGCAACAGCAATTCCTGCCAGCCCCATTGATTGGTGAGCGGCACATACAGATAACAACCGAGCCCAAAACACACGAGCCCGAACACCATCAGCCAGCGCATGTCGAGAAAGCGCGCGAGGGTCGAATACGCTGCGAGCGCCAGCAACTGAAAACAGCCCACTGACAGCAACGCGAGACCGATTTGCAGCGAATCGAAGCCGCGCACGCGGGCGAGAAATACCGGCGTCAGATACACCGCGCAGAAGAGGCCAATGCCGGTGATAAACGACAGCAGACTGCCGATGCCGAAATTGCGAACCGCCAGCGCGCGCAGATCGACAATCGGTTCCTTGGCCGTAAAAGCATGCACGAGAAAGAGGAAACCGCAGATCGCTGAAATCCAGGTGCATAGCACGATGACGTCGTCACCAAACCAGTTCTTGCGCGGGCCTTCTTCGAGCACGTATTCGAGGCACCCGAGGAAACCCGACATCAAGAGGATTCCCAGGTAATCGCCTTTCTTGAGCAGTGAGAGATCCACTTCGTCGATATGCACGAACTTCGGCACCATCAGCGTGACGAACACGCCGGGCACGAGGTTGAGGTAGAACAGCCAGTGCCACGACCATTGCGAAGTGATCCAGCCACCGATCACGGGACCGATGGTGGGCGCGAGCGACGCGAGCGCGCCAATCGTGGTCGATGCAATCAGGCGCTGCTTGCCGGGAAACAACACGAACGCGGTCGTGAATACCGTGGGTATCATCGCGGCGCCGAGCGCCCCCTGCAAGCCGCGAAACAGGATCATCGAATTGATGTCCCAGGCGAGGCCGCACAGCATGCTGGTAATCGTGAAGCCCAGCGCGGAGAAAGCGAACAGCCAGCGCGTCGAGAAAACGCGCGTGAGCCAGCCGGACATGGGAATCACCAGAATCTCGGCGATCAGATACGAGGTCTGGACCCACGAGAGTTCGTCCTGGCTCGCCGACAAGCCGCCGCCAATATCGCGCAGCGAAGACGCGACGATCTGGATATCCAGCGTGGCCATGAAAAAGCCGAGGCACATCAGCGCAAACGCAAACGCGCGGGTGCGGATGGGCTGATCGGCCGGGTTCGACGGGGGGTTCGACGGAGGGTGCGCCGTGGCGCTTTTAGCGGAGTTCATGCGTGATCCGCGTGACTCAGGAATGCGCCGGCGTGTTGCCGGAGTCGAGATGGACTTTCACCGTCGCCGAGAGGCCCGGCCGCAGCACGCCTTCCATATCTTTCGGCACGTCGAGTCGAATGCGCACCGGCACGCGCTGCACGATCTTCGTGAAGTTGCCGGTGGCGTTTTCCGCCGGCAATACGCTGAAGGTGGCGCCGGTGGCGGGCGCGAGGCTATCCACGACGCCATGCAGCGAGCGGCTCGACGCATCGAGGGACACGTCCACCGAATCGCCCACCTGCATATGCTTTAGCTGATCTTCCTTGAAGTTCGCATCTACCCACAAGCCGGACGAAGGCACCACGGTGAGCAACGACGTCCCGACATTGGCGAGCAGTCCCACGCGCGCGGTGCGGTTGCCGATATAACCATCTACCGGCGAGCGGATCGTGGTGTACTCCACATTCAGTTCCGCCACGCGCTGGGCCGCCTGCGCGGTTGCCACGCGAGCCTGCGCCGCGCCGATCTGCGCATCCAGCACGGAAATCTCGCGTTGCGCGGCGAGCAAGGCGGCGCCACTTTGATCCACGGCGGCACGCGCCTTCTGCATATCCGCATCGGCGCGTTCCACGGCCTGGTTCGACACGGCTTCGTCTTTCACCAGTTCGCGGTAACGCGTCTGATCCGCGGCGCTGCGTGTCAGTTCGGCGCTCGACGATTTCACTTCGGCCGCGTGCTCGCTGATGGTGGCCAGCTGCAGCGATTTTCTGGCCTGCAACTCCGTGACGGCCGCCTCGGCACTGCGCGTGTCGGCACTCGCCTGGGCAAGGCGCGCGTCGTAATCGCGCGTGTCGAGCCGGATCAGCACCTGCCCCACCTTCACGCGCTGGTTGTCGCGCACCAGCACGTCGGTGACGAAGCCGTTCACTTTCGGCGCCATCACCGTGACATCGCCACCCACGTAGGCGTCGTCCGTGCTTTCGAGGAAGCGTCCGGCGAAGAACCAGTACGACAACGCCGCGGCCAGCACCACCAGTACGACGATCACCGCGAGGAGCATCCACGGAATGCGGCGGGCAGGTTTGGCGAGGCCGGCGGCGCTGGGTGGTGCGAGAGACGATGGAGATGTGGACATGATTTTGTGTGCGTATGCACAAAATGGCGTTGAAAAAAGGCGTGTTCGACACGCCTGCTCTAAGCAAAAATTTTTATGGTTCGGTGGCTAAGTTCGCAGCCAGCTTCGCGACTTGTTTTGTGGCTTGATTCGCGACTTATTTCCCACCTTATTCCGCAGGCTCATTCATCGGCTCTCCTGCCGGGGCCCTCACGATGTCCAGCAACTCGCGCCGCAGCAATGCCGACCGGTCCGCGCCGAAACGCTGCTCGAACTCTTCCTGCGCCGCATGCCAATGCCTCCCGGCGGCAGCGAGTCTCGCCTCGCCATCCGGCGTCAGGCTCAATATCCGCTCCCGCCCCTGCGCCGGCAGGCTGCGGCTGCTGACAAGACCATCGCGCTGCAACGGCTGCACCGTGCGCACCAACGTGGTCCGCTTGAGCAGGGTTGCCTTGACCAGTTGCTTCATGGTCATCTGCGGGTTGTTCCTGATGCGCCGCAAGATGGAGTACTGCGTGATGGTCAAACCCACCTCCGCGAGATGACGGTCATAAAGCTGCGAAACGTAGCGCGCCGCCTGACGAATCGCGAAGCAATCGTCATCGGGAAACACATCTGGGGTGTCGGGAAATTCGCTTAAGTGCATACACACTCTTCTCGCCAAAAAAACAGCCGCGATTGTGCTGCTGCATGTGCTGCTTCATGTACTTCGATCGGTGTTCGATTACGTCTCGATGCGAGCGCCCTGCCTGATGCAACCGCCGCTCACCAACTTGCCTGGATTTTTATTCAGCAGTCAGACCAAACAATTCCTTGCGCAGCGCCTTGGCGCGCGCATGACCAAACTTGCCTTCGAACTCCGCCTGCGCATTGCGCCACGCCACGGCAGCTTGCGTGAAAACGCGCTTGCCGCTTTCCGACAGACTGAACAGATAGGTACGGCCGTCATGCTCCGATGCTTCGCTCTCGACCAGCCCATCACGCTGCAGCGGTTTGAGTGCGCGTACGAGCGTGGTGCGTTCCATCACCATAGCGTCCGCCATTTCGACCATCGTGGCCGGCGTCTTGGCGCGGGCGAGCTTTGCCATGATCGTGAATTGCGCCGCAGTGAGCCCGATTTCGCCCAGATGGCGCTCGTAGATCTGCGTGACGTAACGCGCCGCCTGACGCAGCGCGAAACAGTTGCATTCGTCGTAAGAAGTGGGACCGTTCATGTTTCACAGTCTATATGTGCGTACGCACAGAGTCAAGAAGCGGCTGACGGTGCATGCACTTCATTACAAGGCGAGAACCGTTACCCCCACTTCAACCCGATGCGCGCCGCCGCCCAGAATCATGCCGCGCAGCAGGGAAACGTCGCTGTAATCGCGGCCAATGGCGAGCGTCACGTGGTCCATATCGGCGAGCACGTCATTGGTGGGGTCAAGATCGATCCAGCCGTTTTCCGGGCAAAACACCGAAACCCACGCGTGCGACGCGTCCGCACCGATCAGTCTCGGCTGGCCCGGCGGCGGATCGTTGCGCAGATAGCCGCTGACATAGCGTGCCGGCAAGCCGAGTGAACGCAGGCAACCGATCATCACCTGCGCGAAGTCCTGACAGACACCGCTCTTCAACTCGAAGGCGCGCTCGGCGGGCGTATCGAACATCGTCGCCGATGGCTTGTAGTCGAAGTCGCGGTAAATGCGATGCATCAGATCAATCGCGCCAGCGGCAATCGGCGTGCCGGGCGCAAAACTCGGCAGCGCGTAAGCACGTAACGCGGGCCGCAATGTGACGTTGGGTGAAGCAAAGCAAAACTCGGCCTCCGCACGGAATTCGCCGCCCACACGAAAACGCAGCGCTTCGGCCACCGTTTCCCACGCAGGTGTGGTTTCCGGATCGAGTTCGGTCCAGCGCGGCGTCAATTGCACGGTCGTTTCGCTGACCAGTTGCAGGCGTTCGTGCGGCGCGTCGAGCGTGAAATACAGCACGTCGTTGCCAAACGCGTCGGTGCGGCTATGCATGTACGAAGGCGTCGGCTCGACCGTCTCCTCGTGCGAGATCACGCGCTGCCACGGGCATGCAAGCGGCCGGATGGTCGCCAGATGCTGGGCGGTTTCAACGTACGTCGAATAGCGGTAGGTGGTGCGATGCGAAACGGAGAGCACCGTATGCGCGCTTTTCATGACGACACCCGCGAAGCAACCGTGTTGGCATGACTGAAGTAACGCGCGCTGACCTCGTTGCCGGCCGCGCCAACGAAAGCGCCCAGTTCATCGCACACTTCGATGAGTGTGGTGTATGCGCCGTCTTCGCTGGTTTCGCACAGACGTTCGAGCGGCGGCAGCGTATCCGGCGGCGGCATCAGATCAATGAACGAACGGTGCCGTGGACCACCCGCCGCAATGGAAATCTCGTCGAGCTTGCCGCACAGGCGCTCGTACACGCCGTAAAGTCCTCGCGGATTGGTCGGCTCGACCACCAGCAGATCGAGCAGCGCGGGCACTTCGATACGTCCCGGATACAGCGAGCGATACGTCAGCGTACTGTCGAACAATTGCAGCAGCAGGTCGAACCCGGCAGGCGTCGCGAGTTGCCCTTTGTCGGCCACCACACGCAGAAACGCGGTCATGGCCGCCACCCGCTCGATGTGGCGCCCCGCGAACAGCAGCCGCCACGCTTCGTCGCGCGTCATGCGGTCGCCCTGCGCGCCGCTAATCGCAGACAACTGCGTGGCCAGATGTTCGAGCGCGTCCATCAGCGTGACGCGATCGTAACGGTCGTAGCGCGTGCTGGCTTGTGTTGCGTTAGTGGTGGAGTTGCCCGCTGCATTGGCGGAAGCGCCCGTACCGTGCGCGCCATTCATGCCGCCTTCGCCATTTACGCCGCTCGCCTCGGATGCAGAGCCCACCGCCGGCATCAAGCGTTGCAGTGCATCGCGGAAGTCGTTGCGCGCGGCGAGAATCGTGCGCCAATGATCGTTCGACAGGCGCCCGCGAATCTCGCCGCTGGCGCGCGCCTGCGCCGCGAGCACCTGGCCGATGCTGGCCGCGCCCGTGGATTCGTGCAGATTCGCCACCAGCGCCCGTTCGAACGAACGCTGCGAATCGCCGCGGCGCACGTCGCCGGCCTGGATGAGCCCGCAGTACAGCGCCAGTTCGACCAGCGTTTCGAACATCGCGTCTGCGTCGTTACTCTCCAGTGATCCGAGAATGAAGCGCAACAGCCGCACGTTGTTTTCCGCGCGTTCGCTATAACGTCCGGCCCAGAAGAGATTTTCCGCCGCGCGGCTCGACACCGTACGATGTTTGCGCGCCAGATCGCCGGGTTGCATCGGCGAAGGCAGCAGCGTGAAAGTGGAGATGGGCTGGCTCGACAGCACCCAGGTGTCCACACTGCTGCCGCCGAACTGCATCGACACCGTGGCCTGCCGTTCCGCCGCCAGCCGCGTGAAGCCGCCCGGCATCACATGCCAGCCGCCGTTGAAATCCGCGATTGCGTAAACGCGCAGCACCGAGGGACGGCGCCCCAGCGTGCCGTGTTCGTAACGCGGTGCGCAGGCATACGGCAACGGCATCTGGATCGTGAAGTTGTCCGGGAACGCCTCGATCCGCTCGCGCCATGCATCGAGCGGCTGGATGCCTTGTTCGAGACCGGGCGCGCCGTCGCGCTCAGGTGTCGGCCAGGTGGGCACGAGCAACGCTTCGTCCAGACGTCGAAACGCATGTTCGCGCGCTGCATCTTCGCCGCACCACCATGTGGGCACGCTCGGCAACACCAGATCTTCGTCGAGCAGCGCCTCGGCGATGCCCGGTAAAAAGCCATGCAGTGCGGGCGATTCGACAAACCCCGAGCCCGGCACGTTGGAGACGATCACGTTGCCTGCCCGCATCACCTGCAACAAACCCGGCACACCGATGCTCGAATCCGCGCGCAGTTCGACGGGATCGCAGAACGCGTCATCGAGGCGCCGCAGCACCACATGCACGCGCTCCAGACCGGCCAGCGTCTTCAGATACAGCATGTCGTCGCGCACCGTGAGGTCTTTGCCCTCGACCAGCGTCACGCCCAGGTAGCGCGCCAGAAACACATGCTCGAAGTAGGTTTCGCTGAAGGGCCCAGGCGTGAGCAGCGCGATATGCGGCGAACGGTCGGCCTCGTCCTCGCGCATCGCGGCGCGCGCCGATTGCACGAGTGTGGCGATGAGTTGCGAATAGGTGGGCGCGAGGCGGCTCACGTGGAGCGCGCGAAACGGCTCGGCAAACTGGCTCGACACGATCAGCCGGTTTTCCAGCGCGTAGCCGAGTCCGGACGGCGCTTCCGTGCGATGCGACATCACGGTCCAGCCGCCGTTCGGTGCACGCGCCAGATCCACCGCGACGACCTGCAGATATTGGCCGCCCGGCGGCACGAAGCCCTTCACCGGCCTCAGATAGCCAGGATGCCCGAACACCAGCGCGGGCGGCAATTGCCCGCGTTGCAGGAGAGTTTGCGGCCCGTAGACATCCGCGACCACCGCGTTGAGCAACTGCGCGCGCTGGATCACGCCACGCTCGATCTCGGCCCACTCGGACTCGTCGATCAGAAGCGGCAGCAGATCGAGCGCCCACGGCCGTGGCTCGCCGTTATCCGCGTAGACGTTGTAGCTGATGTCGTTATCGCGGATCTGCTGCGCGATTGAAGCCGCGTTCTGTTCGAGACGCGCAATGCCGTCGTCGCCTAGCCGCTCGAAAAACTGCCGCCACGGCTCGCGCAACGACCCGGACGCGTCGAGCAACTCGTCCCAGTGCCCCTCGCGGACCGGCAGCACCCGCAGGAGCGACAGCGCATCCGCATGGGTCGCGGTCGCCTCGAAGGGAAAAGTCGATTGAAAGGCCAAGGTCGTGTCGGGTTAATTGTTCTTCGGGCTCACCAGTAGCGTAGATCCAACGTGAACGGGAATTCCAGGCTGCGTTGCGGCGCATCTACCGCGAGCGGTCCGGGTGTATGACCAATCGTGAAGAAGCGCGCGCGCCGCCGGCTCTCGGCCTCGTACGCGTTGACCGGGAAGGTCTGGTAATTGCGCCCGCCCGGATGAGCCACATGATACTGGCATCCGCCTATGGAACGCCCGGTCCATGTATCCACGATGTCGAAAGTGAGCGGCGCATCGACACCAATGGTGGGATGCAGCGCCGACGGCTGCGACCATGCACGGAAGCGCACGCCTGCGACATGCTCGCTGACGCGGCCGGTGGGCTGCAACGGCAAGGCCATGCCGTTCACCGTCACCACGTGCCGATTGTCGTTGAGCCCCAGCACCCGCACTTCGAGCCGCTCCACCGACGAATCCACGTAACGCACCGTGCCACCCGGCGCGCCCTCCTCGCCCATCACGTGCCAGGGTTCGAGCGCGCTGCGGATAGTCAACGTGACGCCGTTGGTGGCCATTTCGCCCACCAGCGGGAAGCGGAATTCGAAATGCGGCGCGAACCAGGCGCGGTCGAACGCATAACCGGCCTCGGACAGTTCGGTGAGTACGTCGTCGAAATCCATCTGCACGAAGGTGCCGAGCATGAAACGGTCGTGCAGTTCGGTGTCCCAGCGCGTGAGGCGGGTGGTGTACGGCGTCTTCCAGAAACGCGCCACCAGTGCGCGCAACAGCAGTTGCTGGGCGAGACTCATGCGCGCGTGCGGCGGCATTTCGAAGCCGCGCAACTCGAGCAGGCCGAGTCGTCCGGTGGGACCGTCGGGCGAATACAGCTTGTCGATACAGAACTCGGCGCGGTGCGTATTGCCGGTGACGTCGATAAGGATGTTGCGCAGCGACCGGTCGATCATCCATGCCGGCAACTGGCCGCCCTCGCGTCCGCCCAGCAGATCGATCTGCCGTTGCAGTTCGCGGAACGCCACTTCTAGTTCGTAGACCTGATCGTTGCGCGCCTCGTCGACGCGCGGTGCCTGGCTGGTCGGTCCGATGAACAGCCCCGAGAACAGATACGACAGCGACGGATGGTTGAGCCAGTACGCGACGAGGCTCGCCAGCAGATCGGGGCGGCGCAAAAACGGACTGTCGGCCGGCGTGGCACCGCCGAGCACGAAGTGGTTGCCGCCGCCGGTGCCGGTGTGGCGCCCGTCGGTCATGAACTTTTCGGTGCTCAGATAGGTTTCGTGCGCCGACTGGTACAGATACTCCGTGTGGTCGACCAGTTGCTCCCAGCTCGACGCCGGATGAATGTTCACTTCGATCACGCCCGGATCGGGCGTCACCTGCAGCATCTTCAGACGCTGATCGCGCGGCGGCGGATAGCCTTCGATCACGACCTTCATGTCCAGCTCGGTCGCGGTTGCCTCGATGGCGGCGAGCAGGTCCAGATAGTCGTCGAGTTCGGTGAGCGGCGGCATGAAGACGTGCAGCATCTTGCGATCGCTGCCAAAGGCGGCCGTTTCCACCTTCGGACCGGCGGCGCGCGCCGGGTCGCGTGCTTCGACGCACAGCGCCGTGCGCGTGATCCAGCTGGCCGATTCGCCGCGACCGGGGACGCGGGTGATGGATGAGGCCGCGTCGCCTGTGGTGCCTGGGGCGGTGCCGGTTCCGCCGGGGCCTGCGTAAGCCGCGGCGCTGCCTGCGCCACCTGCGTGACCCACGCCAACTGTACCGCCGGTTGCGACACCACCCGCACCACCGGCGCCATCCCCACCACCCCCAATCCCACGCCCCTCATATTGCATGCGTAACTGCGCCGCGCTACGCAGCGGCACGGGCGGCGCAAACGGATCGTGCGCGTGCTGGTACGGATACTCCGTCTCCGATACCCACGGCAGCGCATCGAGCGGCAACCGGTAGCCCATTGGCGAGTCGCCGGGAATCAGATACATGCGCTCGCCACGGAAATACCACGGGCCCGTGACCCAGCGCGGCCCCTGCATCGGCAGATCGCGTTCGCGTGACAGTGGCAGCACATAGCCCGTCACCGCCGCGAGGCCCGCGTCATACACGCGCCGCAAGCGCACGCGCTCCATCTCGTCGTCAAGCCGCGACTCGAACGGATCGACGTTGACCGGCAGACGCCGCTCGCGCCAGAGGTAATACCAGGTGTCCTCGTAGCCCGCCTGGATGAACTTCGTATCGAGCGCGAGCTTTTCGGTCAGATGCGTGAGGAAGCGCTTCGCGTCGTCCGCCGTGTAGGTGCCGGGGTCGCGCTCATCGCCGAAGCGAGACGGGTCGTGCCAGCACGCCTCGCCGTCCGCGCGCCAGAACAGGGAGAGCGCCCAGCGTGGCAACTGCTCGCCCGGATACCACTTGCCCTGGCCGATATGCAGGAAGCCATTCGCGCCGTAGCGTGCGCGCAGTTTGTCCATCAGCGCCACCGCATAGCTGCGCTTGGTCGGCCCCAGCGCGTCGGTGCTCCACTCGGCGGCGTCGCGGTCACGCACGGCGACGAAGGTCGGCTCGCCGCCCATCGTCAGGCGCACGTCCATGTCGTTCAGGTGCGCGTCGACTTCCGCGCCCATCTTCAGCACGTCGCCCCAGACTGCCTCGGTGTACGGCTTGGTGACGCGTGGCGTTTCGAGCACGCGTTCGATGGTCATCAGGTGCTCGAACTCGACCTCGGATTCGTCGACCGCGCCCGAGATCGGCGCGGCGCTACCCGGTTCAGGCGTGCAGGCCACCGGGATATGCCCCTCGCCCGCCAGCAGGCCCGAGGTCGGGTCGAGGCCGATCCAGCCCGCGCCCGGCAGGTACACCTCGCACCAGGCGTGCAGATCGGTGAAGTCGACTTCGGTGCCGCTCGGACCGTCGAGCGAACGCGTATCCGGCGCCAGTTGCAGCAGGTAGCCCGACACGAAGCGCGCCGCCAGCCCCAGTTGCCGCAGCGTTTCCACCAGCAGCCAGCCGGAATCGCGGCAGGAACCCGACGCGTTGGTCAGCGTTTCTTCCGGCGTCTGCACGCCAGGCTCCATCCGGATCAGATAGCGGATGTCCTTCTGCAGACGCTGGTTGAGGGCGACGAGGAAATCCGCGGTGGCCTTCGGCGTACGGTCGATGCTCGCCACGAACTCGGCAAAACGCGGCGTCATCTCGCGTTTGACGAGGTACGGCGCGAGTTCGAGCGCGAGGCCGGGCGCATACTCGAAGGGGAATTTTTCGGCGGACGGTTCGAGGAAAAAGTCGAACGGGTTGTAGACGGCCATCTCGGCCACCAGATCCACCGTGATCTTGAACTCGCGGGTCTTCTCGGGAAACACCAGCCGCGCCTGATAGTTGGCGAAGGCGTCCTGCTGCCAGTTGATGAAGTGCTCGGCCGGCTCGACCCGCATGGAGTACGAGAGGATCGGGGTACGGCAATGTGGCGCGGGACGAAGCCGCACGACCTGGGGCGAGAGCCCGACGAGACGGTCGTAACGGTAATGGGTGACATGGTTCAACGCGACACGTATCGACACACCGAACTCCTGGGCGAAGGGTGGCAGCCCGCCAAAAAAGCAAGCTTCATGCCGTTAGAAGAAAAACTTGCCGGATCACTGCTTGTGACTTCTTGTGACTCGCTTTATCGGCGTGCGCACCAAAGCGGCGCATCACGCGTGCCCCATCATGCACGTACTGTGCGTTAAAGCAGTGACGTCTGGCAATCGCGGCATGAAGTTTGCGGCCCTGCGTGGGCACTTCGTTCTCTACTGTTATCTCCTACTCTCCGCTTTCCTTCTCGCAGGTTTCAAAGACATGAAAACGTTCCACTGCAACCATTGCGCGCATCTCGTGTTCTTCGAAAACGTCCAGTGCGAGCGCTGCCAGTCCTTGCTGGGCTACGTGCCTGAGCTAGTCGAGATCAGCGCCTTCGAGGATGCCGGCGACGGCAAATGGCGCAGTCTCCACCCGGAGGCCAATGGCGCGCTCTACCGGCAATGCCACAATTACGCGGTCGAAAACGTCTGCAACTGGATGATTCCCGACGACCAGCCGGACACGCTGTGCCGCTCCTGTCAGTTGACGCGCGTGATCCCCAATCTCACCGCGCCGGATAACCGGCTCTACTGGTACCGGCTGGAAATCGCCAAGCGGCGCTTGCTGTACACGCTGGCGGAGTTGGGTGTGCAGGTGCAGTCGCGCCAGCAAAATCCTCAGGACGGCCTCGAATTCGAGTTTCTCGAAGATGGCGGTAACGGCCAGCACGTCATGACTGGCCACGACAACGGCTTGATCACGCTGAACATCGCGGAAGCCGACGACGCCTACCGCGAACGCACCCGCACCGCGATGGGCGAGCCCTACCGGACCTTGCTGGGGCATTTCCGCCATGAAACCGGGCATTACTACTTCGACCGGCTGGTTGCGGGGACATCGTGGCTAGAGGCATTTCGTGCGCTGTTCGGCGACGAGACCGTCGACTACGGCGCGGCGCTCGACGCCTACTATCGCAACGGCGCGCCCGCCGACTGGCAGCAGTCGTACATCAGCGCCTACGCGACCATGCATCCGTGGGAAGACTGGGCCGAGACGTGGGCGCATTACCTTTTGATCGTGGATGTGCTGGACACCGCCACGTCTTACGGCGTGGCCTTGCTGCCTTCCGATCCGAGCGAGCCGACGCTCAACGACCAGACACCGGTGGAGGACGCCAGCTTCGATAACCTGATGAAGCGCTGGTTTCCGCTGACTTACGCGCTCAACAGCCTGAACCGCAGTCTTGGCATGCCCGACGGTTATCCGTTCACGCTCGCGGCGCCCGTGGTCGAGAAGCTGCGGCTGGTGCACCGGATCATTGCGGCTTCGGGTGACAAGGCTTACGAGCCGAAGCCCACGCCAGAAGTGGTCGCACAAGCGGTGGCGGACGGCGTGGCGCCCGATGGCGAACCAGCGGTGGCCGTGCCCGCCGATGCCGCGCCAACTGGCGTGGTCGCAGCGGATGGCACGCCGGTGGGCAACGCGCCTTCAGGGGAGCCGCCGCTCGAATCGTCCGCACCGGGGACGGCGATGCCGGTTGAAACACCGCCCGCTGGCACGACGCCCGATCAGGTGCAGGTGCAGCCGGAAAACGTGCCATCTGGCTCAGCGCCGGTTGATTCCGCGCCCGCTGTGCAGCCGCCCGCCGGTGCGCCTCAAGACGCGGCGACCAGCACGGCGACGCTCGCGCCTTCCGGCGCGCAAACGCACGTCGTCCAGCCCGGCGAATCATCGTCTGCTGCGGGGGAGCCGGCGGCTTCACAGCCTGCCGCACAACCGCCCATGCAACAGCCCGTGCCCTGACGCGCGGCATTACACCGCCGTAATTTCCAGTGAAAGCCGGTGAGTTTGGGTAATTCCCAGTAAAGCCTGGTAGGGAATCTGCCGTTATCACGCTCAGTCGAGCGGACTTCTGCAGGCTCGGGCCGCGCGCGCAGCGTGAGCCCGCGCTGCGCGCCGGCTTGCCCCGATCTGTCACGTCGCAACCTGCGCCCCGCCTCCCTTGAGCCGTTCCCGCGCCGCGTCAAGCCGACCATGTGACGCCATCGAAGCAAGCCGCCGCACCACGCACCGTCTGCCCGGAATTCGACTCTCAGGAACAAAGGCACAACCTCGATGCGGACCGATTCGAGTCTGGCGTTGGCAAAAGAACGGCATCTCGCAGGCGACCTCGCGGGCGCACGCACGCTCTATGAAGTCGTCCTCGCCGACGAGCCCGCGAATGCCGATGTGATGTTTCGCCTCGGCGTCCTCGGTCTGCAATGCGCCGCTTATGACGACGCGCTCACCTGGCTCGACCGCGCCATCGCGCTCGCCCCGCAGACGAGCCGCTACGCGTTTGCGCGCGGCCAGGTGCTGGCGGCGATGCAACGCTTCGACGACGCCATCGCGGCGTATCGCACGCTGCTGGCCTTCGACTCCACCTCTGCTGACCTTTGGTTCGCACTCGGCAGCGCCTTGCAGGCGAGCGGCGATCTGCGTGCCGCAGCGGCGGCCTACACATCGGCGGCGGCGCTTGACCCCACGCAGATCGACGCGTTGAACAACCTCGGCAACTGTCACCGGCAACTGGGCGAAGCCACGCTCGCCCAGGACGCTTACCGGCGCGTGCTGGACACGGACCCGCAGCACGCCAGCGCGCTCACCAATCTCGGCACCCTGTTGCTGGCCAGCGGCGCGAGAAACGCCGCCATCGACTTGCTGACCCAGGCCGTGACGGTAGCGCCGGATATGCCGAGCTGTCTGCTTAATTTAGGGGTTGCGCTGTATGAAGCGCGCCGCTTCGACGAAGCGGCAACCTGGCTCGCACGCACCCTCGAACGCGAGCCGCACTTCCCCGAAGCCGCTTACAACTTCGGCAATGCGCTGGCCGCGCTCGGTCGGCGCAGCGAAGCGCATAGGCAGTATCGCGCCGCCATTGCGCTCGACCCGCAACACGCCGACGCCTATAACAACCTCGGCAACGTCTGCAAGGAACTGGGCGAATACCAGGCGGCCGCGCAGGCATTCGACGCCGCGATCCAGGCGCGCCCCGCTTTCATCGCCGCCCACAACAACGCGGGCAATCTGATGCGCGCATTGCGCAAAACCGCTGACGCCGAGGCGCACTTCCGGGCCGCGCTCGCCATCGACGCGCAGCATTCAGCCTCGCACAACAACCTCGGCAACCTCCTCAAGGATTGCGGCGCGCTCGACGAGGGCATGCTTCATTATCGTCAGGCGATTCAAGCCGATCCGCGCAACGTGGTCGCGCACAGCAACCTGGCTTATGCGCTGACGTTCCAGGCTGAGCGTGGCGACGCCGTGCTCGCCGAATGCCGCAACTGGTCGGCACAGCACGAAGCGCCGCTACGCGCTGCGCGTCTGCCGCATACGAATGATCGAACTTCGAACCGGCGCTTGCGCATTGGCTATGTGGGAGCGGATTTTCGCGAGCATTGCCAGTCGCTCTTTACCGTGCCGCTGTTTTCGCATCACGATCACGCGCACTTCGAAATTTACTGCTATGCGAGCGTGGAGCGCCCTGATGCACTGACGCAGCGGCTGGCCGGATACGCCGATGTATGGCGTGACGTGCGTGCCCTGGACGACGAACGGCTCGCGCAGCAGATTCGCGCGGACGGTATCGACATTCTGGTCGATCTGGCCATGCATATGGCCGATGGCCGCCCCCTGCTGTTTGCCCGCAAGCCGGCGCCGGTACAGGTGGCGTGGCTCGCGTATCCGGGCACGACCGGCATCGAGGCGATAGATTACCGGCTGACCGATGCGCAACTCGATCCCGTTGCCCCTGAACCCGACGCCCGCGACGCTCACTACACCGAACGCTCCGTGCGCCTCGCGGATTCGTTCTGGTGCTACGACCCGTTGACCGACGTGCCCACCGTCAACGCATTGCCTGTACTCACCACAGAGCAAATAACGTTCGGATGCCTTAACAATCCGTGCAAGCTGACCGACCGCACGCTTGCCATGTGGAGCGCGGTGCTGCGCGAAGTCACGGGTTCCCGTCTGCTGCTGATGGCGCCGGCCGGCACCGCGCACCGTCATCTTGCCCAACGCATGGAACGGCAAGGCATCGATCCGCAGCGCGTCGGCTTCGTGCCGTTTCAGCCGCGCGCCGATTATCTGCGCACCTATCATCAGATCGACCTCGGCCTCGACACGTTTCCGTACAACGGTCACACCACGAGTCTCGACTCGTTCTGGATGGGCGTGCCCGTGGTGACACGCGTCGGCGAGACCGCGGTGGGACGCGGCGGCCTGAGTCAGCTCGTGAATCTGGGCATGCGCGAGCTGGCGGCGGATTCGGACGCAGCGTTTGTGCGGATCGCCGTCGAACTGGCAATGGACCGCTCGCGTCTCGCGCAGTTGCGCAGTGTCTTGCGGCAGCGCATGGAACAATCGCCGCTGATGGATGGGGCGCGCTTTGCGCAAAGCATGGAGGCGGCGTATCGGGACATGTGGCAGACGTGGTGTACTGGCTGAGCGCACGGCGCAGCGCGGGGCTTGCTGAAGCGCAGCAGCCTGCGCGCGCGGCATCCAGGTTTCCGAGCTTTTTCAGGATGCGTGACGTGCCATAATCGCGGCCGCCGACCTTGCTTGCCCGATTCGATTTCCCGTTCCGCTTCTGTTCAGGAAAACTCAATCAGCAGAGCGAAAGAATGTCGGCAAAGCAGCATGCTGCTTCCGACAACGCGAATCTGATTGCCCGTACCGAATGTCCTCCCCTCTCTCTCCCAGCCTGCAACGCGGTCTTCCCGAGTCATCCTTTGCCAGTGCCGGTACACCGGCATTCAGCGGCCCCGAAGGCATCCGTTACGACTTCAACTACGGCTGCCGCGTGCAGGTGCCCGTCAGCGGCTGGCGTGTGGTCATGCTCGACCTCGATACGCACAACATCATCTTCGACGAAGTGCTCGAGGCAGGTGAAATCGCGGCCAGCCGACGCAAGTATTTCGTGCGCTTCATGCTGGAAGTGCACGACGGCGAACGGGTGGTTTTTTCGCACGCGCTCAACCTGGCGCACCAACGAGTATTCGTCCGGGCTGGGCAAACCGCGCTAGGCGATTCACTTGCGTGGTTGCCGGCTGTCGAAGCGTTTCGCCGTCAGCATCAGTGCGAGTTGTCTATCCAGTTGCCGTTGCATTTGCACGCGTTGTTTCGTGAAGGGTATCCGCACCTGCACTTCGTCACGCATGATGACGTAGCGCTCTCCGGCCAGCCGTTCTACGCGAGCTATTTTCTGGGGGTCTTTTCCCCGTACGACGAACGCGATCACCAACCCACCGATCCGCGCGCCAGCAGTTTGCAGGACATGGCGTCGTACATTCTCGGCGTACCGGCCATTGAACGCCGCCCCATGCTCGTGGTCGCCGATACGGTGCGCAGAATCGAGGAGCCCTACGTCTGCATCGCCGTTCAGGCGGGCTCGCACTGCAAGTACTGGAACAATCCGAACGGATGGCCTGCGGTGGTCGCGCATCTGAAGCAGCAAGGCTATCGTGTGCTGTGCATCGACCGCGAGCGGGAGTGCCGTCGTCTAGGCGCGTTGAATGCGATACCAGCCGGCGCCGAGGACTTCACGGGCAACCTGCCCTTGCAGGAACGCGCGAGTCTTTTGCTGCACGCGGAATTCTTCGTCGGACTGAGTAGCGGGCTTTCCTGGCTCGCATGGGCAGTGGGCACGCCGGTCGTGATGATCGGCGGCTTTACGCATCCCAAGACCGAGTTTCATACGCCGTGGCGCGTCGTTAATTTTCACGCCTGCAATGGCTGCTTCAACGACTCGAGCTTCGCATTCGATTCCGGCAATTTCCACTGGTGTCCCAAGTACGAGGGTAAGCCGATGGCATACCAGTGTTCGAGTTCCATCACACCGGCGTTTGTGATTCGCGTCGTCGAGACGCTGATTGCGGCGCAACGTGGCGCGCTGCTCTCACGATAGAGAGCGCCCGCCGCGCCATCACGCCAGCCCCCGCCGCTCAATACGCGATGTACGGGCCCGTTCCGCCGGGCGTCGATTGCTGCTCCACCGCCGCGTACACGTTACGTCCGTAGAAGAACGGCAGACCCCAGTCGAAAATCGCCGAAGTGACGAACGCCGGACCCGCCAGCAACGGCATCACGGCCTCGTTGCCGAATGTCTGCGTGAGACTGGTTGCATTGCCCACGTCGAACGACACCGCGCTGTTCACACCATTCACGCCTTCGATCATCGCGCTCATCTGCGTGGTCGAAGTCGGACAGTAGTACGCGTTGTTCGGGCTAGCACACGCGGGCAACGCGGTGGTCTCGAAGAACAGACCCGTCGAGCCGCTGTCCATGATGCTCTGCGAGTACGTGACGCTGTTCTGCACCGTCGTAAAGGTGCCGTTCGATGGACTGACGCCGATCACCTGAGCGCTTCCCAAACCATTATTGCTCTGAGTACCGATACCGAACACCAGTTGCCCCGTCAGCGAGACCGCGCCGTTGGTCGCCACCGCGGGCAACTCGAGGATCGAACCGTTGTTGTCCGTCGCGAAGTACGGAATCGGATTGGCCACCTGGAGATTCTCGGCAACGGCGAGCGACGTGCAGGTCGTCCCGGCGCAACCATAGTACGTCGTGGGCACGGCTTGCAGCGCGCACTTCGCGCCGCAGTCGTGCTTGAACACACCAATGCCGAGCACACCATTGGCGGCGAGCGCCGTCGGCGTGTTACGCGCCGAACCGAGATGCAGACAATCGGCGGGCGTCGCGCTGTAGTTCGGATCGATCACCTGGATCGGCAGCGACGCGGCCTTTTCGCCGCCAATCTCTACGTCGGCGAGGCGCACGGAACCCCACGTATAGCCATCGAAAAACTGCATGCACTCCGCGAGCGCATTGCCCTGGGCATCCTGTTCCTGTGGCATCGACGCCGCTGCGGGCAACTGTGACGCGAACAGGCGCAGTCCCCATGAGCCGGTATCGACCAGCACGTGATCGATCGTCTGGCATTGCGCGGTGCCGGGCACGCATACCGTCACGCTGACGAACGGCATGTTCGGCACACCCGTCACGCCTGAATCGACCGTCACGGCCGCCACGTTGGCCGGAAGTCCCGAGGTGGCCGGCGCGGAGATCGACACCGATTGCGCCGGCGTGGATGCATTCGCGCTGGTGCTGGCGCTGCCGCCCCCGCCACCGCCGCCCCCGCAGGCGACGAGGAAAACGGACAGGAGCACGGCGAAGCCGGCGTGCAGCAGTTTGAGGAACGAATCTGAATGACGCATGACCGCTCCTATTGAATGACGCTGACGTCGACGCCAGCCGGCACAGCCTGCGGCAGATACGCATGGCCCGCGAAGGCACGCAGATGTCCGCCGGAGAACACCACCAGTTGATCGTTCGAGACCGCGAGCGGCGTAGCGCGCCGCGTTGCCGTGGCCGCGACGTATTGATCGAACGCTGCGCCGAGGGTTGCCTGCAGGTCCGGCAGGGTCGGGCCTTCCCAGGCAACGCCGAACACGACACCGTTCGCGGCCACGTATTCACGCACTTCAGTGCCGGAAGGCAAGGTAATCAGATGAACGGTGTACGCGCTTTGCGAAGTCGCGCTGTGGGCGACCGCATGCATGCGCACCTGGTCGCTACCAATGCTGCTGACGTTGCCGCCCAACGCAGCGTGTGCAATGGGACACCATGCCCAGGTCGCTCCAAGTACGGCGCACGCAAGGCTCGTATGAAGGCTCGTTTTCAAGTGGATTCCTTCGAGGTAAGCACGCTCGTGAAGCGCCAGGGGCGCTCACGAACGAAGAATGAGCAGCGCAAACCTCGACCCGCCTTGCCGCTAACGCCGGGACGCAGGAGAGGTTGCGTGAATGCGTCAACGGAGCGGCGGCGCGAAACTTTAGTGAGTAAAAAATTCTGCCCGCAATCGTTTGGGGATCGCTTTAAACGGCGCGGCAAACGTGTTGCGTTTGACTGAAGCGCTTAGAACGCGGAGCAGCGGCGTGTACAGGGCTATTGATGGGCCAGGCGTCGTTTAAAGCAAACACGCGTTTGACCACGAAAAGACGCGTGAAAATATTCCCGCAGCGTTTCAAGGGGCATTCTGTTTTGTAAGTTAACGCTTAATAGATCGGAGATGCGCGACCTCAGCAATTGATTCGTCATCCGAAGCGATGCGCTTTTTTACCGAATCGCGTCACCTGTACTTCGCTTTTCGTGAATCCTCGCACGGCGTTGCGGCCGCCCAAAAAGCAATGCCGGCGCTGACGCAAAGTCAGAACCGGCATTGTTGTGCCTGCAACCGTGTGAGTGGGCGACGCGCTGCTACCTTCTTGCGATGCGAGCCGCCCTGTTCGCTCTATTTCTTCGGCTGCAAAATGGTCTTGAGTTCCTGCACGTTCTCCTCGACGCGTTTGGCAATCACCGCGTAAGACTCCGCCTGCGACTGATACGCCGCCTGCGCGAGTTGCTGCATGTCGGCTAGCGCCTTATGCAGGGTTTGCTGCACGAGCTCCGCCGTCTGCGCCGAGGGCGCAGCACCGCCCGTACTGAACTGCGTGGCCAGCGCCTGGAGTTCGCTCAGCGTCGAGCGCAGCATCTCGGCCTGCTTCTGCGCAAGCGATTGCATACCCTGCATGGCGGCCTGATTCGCCGTAACCAGTGCTTCGACATCCTTGCGTCGCGCTTCCATGATGGCGGGCACGTCGAAGCCGGGTAGCTTGAACTGCTCGAGCATTTTGGTGAAATCGCCAAAGGGATTGGCGGCGTCAGGTCGTTCCATGCTAAGTCCTCCTGGTCAGGTAATGACATGCCAGCCGCGTCACTGAAGACCCGTGCGGACCGATGCGTGCGTCCGGGCTGGCTGCGGGAATGCGAGGTCGCGCTGTCTCTGCATGGTGACGTTTGCTTGCGCGACCGCATGCGCTTGCACCTGCGCGTCTCGAGCGGGGCTCACGACCGTGCGCAGGCAGCGCATGGCGCCATCATGCGCTTTCCTTCGCTATTGCGCCAGCAAAGGGCCGGAAGATGCACCTCGCCCGGGGCTCGTCTAGAGGCTTCTCTGACCGCGCTACACGGAAGATTTGGAAAGGCACGACGCGGCTTGCAGTAACCCTTCAACGGGGCATCTCGACTATCGTATGGACAGCTCGGCGCACGGGTGCGCCGGCGCTGAACCGATGGAATCGACACCATGCAAAAGGCCCTTTCGACTGCACTCCTCGCGGCCCTCCTGAGCGCCGCCGTCACGTCCGCCAGCGCGCAGGACGCACCGCCGCCCCCATTCATGCCGGGTCACGGTCAGCCGCCGCACGGCGGCGACGGTTTTGGACCGCCGCGCGGACCCGGCTTCGCGGTGATCAACGACCTCGAACAGCTGCGCCGTCTCTATGCGATGACCGGGCACGAGAACGACATGATCGCGGTCTACCATGACGTGCTGAACAAAACGCAGGATCCGATGTTGCGCCACTTCGTGTACGACGCGCTGGCACGCGAACAACTGAAGCCAGCCAATCCGGATCAGGCCATCGCGACGCTGCGCACCAGTCTCGCGGAAGATATCGCCGTGGCAAACCGCGCGCCGCGCGGCGGCAAGCCGAGGGAAGATGGCCCCGGACCCGGCACGCCGCCGGCGCCTGCGCAGTAATCCCAGCGTCGTCACGGAGCGGTCACACTCACACGGCTTTGAGCGCGCACGCGGCGCGGAGCATCGTATCATCTGCATCTTGCCAATCACCGCCGCGTCCCATGCTCTTCGCTGCATTGCTGCAAAACCAGGCTGCCTGTCCTGATCACTCCCGCTCGCAGCATAGACGCGCTCTCAATGCGTCACTACGCGTCGGCGCGGCCGCGTTCTGCCTCGCGCTGGCCGCCTGCAACTCGGCGCCTTCCCGACCCGCAAGCCAGAGCGATGTCGACCCCGTCAGCCTGTATCCGATGGCTGCCTACGATCAGAACGTCGACCACTGGATCGCTCCGGCCAGCTCCACCTACGATCAGCCGTTTCTGAGCGCCGAGGACCAGCACAATCATCTGGACAGCCTGCGCGCACGCTACTTTGGCACCGCCGCCAACGCACCGTCGCCGTGGAACAGCACCTTCGTCGAGACCCGCGTGTATTCGGGCAATGGTGCGGATATCGCCGCCCTGCAACGCCGCCGGATCGCGAACTACGACAATCGCGACAAGCCGGATCACGAGATCGGCTATGGCGAAAACTTCCGGCCGCACACCGCCGCATGGATTGACGCGATTGCACAAAACATGGATGTCGGCCAGTTCGAGCGCACGCCGGGCTACGATGCCGCGCGCCGCGCCATTGCCACGGACAATCTGCTGGTGCGCGAACTGCCCACCATGGATCCGTCGTACTACGATCACCGGCTCGCAGGCGAAGGCTACCCGTTCGACAATCTGCAGATTTCCGCGGCACGGCCCGGCACACCGTTGTACGTGCTGGGCAGCAGTGTCGACGGCGGCTGGTTTTACGTGCAGACGCCGGACGTGCAAGGCTGGGTACGCAGCGACAAGGTCGGCATGGTCAACGCGTCGTTCGTGGATATCTGGCGCAGTGCAGCGCGCGACGCGCTCGGCGCGGTGATCGTCGCGTCAGCGCCGGTGCGGGACAGTCAGGGCGTATTCCGCTTCGACGCCCCCGCCGGCACCTTGCTGCCGCTCGCCCCCAGCGAAGACAAGACGCCGGTCAACGTCATGGTTCCGGCGCGCGACGCGAACGGCCACGCGCTCGTACGCATCGCCCCGCTCACGGACGCGCAGATTGCTGCGGTGCCGCTCGCGGCCACGCCGCGTCACCTCGCCATGCTGATGAAAACGCTGATCGGGCGTCCTTACGGCTGGGGCAATAGCGGTTTTTACAACGACTGCTCGTCCGAACTGCAAAGCATCTTTGCGACCTTTGGCGTCTGGCTGCCGCGCCATTCGTCGACGCAGATGAGTGCGGGCCAGATGGTCGATCTGTCCTCATCCTCGCCTGCCGAACGGCTCGACTATCTGGCGCAACACGGCGCGCCGATGCGCACGCTCATCTACATTGGCGGGCACGTCATGCTGTATCTGGGTAACACCACGTACGATCACCGGATCGTGCCGCTCGTCTATCAGGATGTGTGGGGACTGCGGCCTGCCGACAACAGCCGTCGCGCCGTGATTGGCGGCTCGGTGATACTGCCGCTGCTCGTGCGGATTCCTGAAGACCCGAGTTTGCAGTCGCTCGCGGCGACGCCCATTTTCCAGATCAGCATCATCGGTTCGCCTTCGGCCGGCACCCCTGTTCAACCCGACGACGACAATCCAGCGAGTTGACACGCAATAACGCGTTGGCGCGGCGCGCAGGCGCCGCGCCGCGCCGCGTTTTCGATGTAGCGAGCGGGCTGCAAACGCACGTCCACTCGCGCGTTGCCGCATTTGCTCGGGCAACCGGTTGCGCCTGGCACGAGACGTGCTCCATCAGCCTCAGGTGCAGAGGTCATTGATGCCTCTGTAAAAATCAATTACATCCCGGAGGCCTTATGTTGGGAACCATCCTGCTGATCGTACTGATCCTGCTGCTCATCGGCGCCTTTCCTGCATGGCCGCACAGCCGTTCATGGGGCTACGCACCAACCGGCACCATCGGTATCGTTGTCATCGTCGTGGTCGTACTGGTCGTGATGGGCCAGATATAACCGCACCGCAGACATAAACGTCGTCCCCTGCCTGGACGATTGAAAGCGCTCGTCGCCCACTGGGCCACGAGCGCTTTTGCATTTTTTGCGCAAGCGGCACGCTCTAGCGTTTCTTACACGGTCCATGCAAGGTTTGAACGCTGCGGTTCAAACGATCACTTCAACAAGTTCGCCCACACCTCGCGCTGACTTCATTAAGCAATGGCATGCAACGGCCTACCCGCATGCGCGGCACGCGAGTTTGCTCTGTTCGTCCCTACTTACGCCAGTAAAAAAGCCGCCTGCGGCACGCCGCTTGCGCCACTAAAAGCGTGCAGATAGCCAGCAGTTTGCGTCTGCGACTCAACTCAACTCAGTGGAGGATTTCGCAATGAACAGCACAACGAAGAAACTTCTGGCATCCGCTCTCGTGATGGCGCTTTCGGGCGGTGTATATGCAGCTGGCGGCGCGGGCGGCGGTGAAGGCGGTGGCGGCGCAGGCGGTAATGGCGGCGGTATCGGCGCCGGCGGCGGCAATGCCGGCGGCGCAGGTGGCGTAGCGAGCCCGACGCCGAACACCGGCAGCATGAACCGTGGCGATACCAGCGGCTATGGTTCGCCGGGCACCACCGCGACCGGCGGCGGCATGGGTACGGGTAGTGGATCGACACCGAATTCCGCTACGTCGAATGGCAACGCCAATTACAACTCGGCGCAGCCCATGCAGAACGGCAACATGCAGAACGGCCATTAAAGCGCGGTCTTTAAACGTCACTTAAAGCGGTCTGAATGGCCAATGTCTGATTGGCAACCAAGGTTCGATGTAGCGGGTACGTTGTTCGCTTCTACTCGAATACCTGAATGAAGCAGAGAGCGGCGGCATGCAAGCTGCCGCTCTCGCCGTATCCGCTGCACGCATTGAAAAGAGGAATTTCCAGGCACAACTGAAACAAGCCGCGCGGACGGTTTGCGACGCGGCGCTCGCATCGAGGAACGCATCATGACAGCCACTGCCCGGCGCGTCGCCCAATTGACGCAACTGCATGAGGATCGCGCCACGCGAGTGGTAGTGGATGAACAACCTGTCCTGCTCGTCAGACAGGGCGACACCGTGCATGCGCTCAGCGCCGATTGCCCTCATGCTGGCGCTCCGCTCGAAGAAGGCGCGCTGTGCAATGGCCACATTGTCTGTCCGTGGCATAAAGGGACCTTCGAAATTACAACGGGCAACGTGCTCGAACCGCCTGCGCTCGCCGGCCTGGATCGCTATCCGGTTACGGTGGAAAACGGCGAAGTCATGGTCACGCCGGAAAAAATCGCCCGTCACGACAGCGCGGAAAATCTCGCCGACAAACCTGAATTTCTCGTGATCGGCGCAGGTGCGGCCGGCGCGGCGGCGTGCGCCGCGTTGCGCATGAGCGGCTTCGCGGGAAAGCTGACGCTGCTCGGCGACGAGGACCACGAGCCTTACGATCGCACGGCATTGAGCAAATTCGTGCCCTCGGGCGAAATGCCGCCGAACGACGTCTGGCCTCTCATGCCAGCCGAGTGGTATGTGCAGCAACAGATCGAACGCATCAACGCAACGGTGACCGAACTCGATGTCCCGGCGAAAGCCGTCCGTCTCGCGGACGGCCGCACCTTGTGTTACGACACCGCGTTGCTCGCAAGCGGCAGCCACGCCAGGATGCCGCCCTTGCCCGGACACGATCTAAAAGGCGTACACGTCCTGCACAATCTGCGCGATGCGATCGGGCTGTGCGACGCCGTCGAATCCGGCAAACCGGTTGCGGTGATCGGCAGCAGTTTCATCGGCCTGGAGGTGGCCGCCGCTTTGCGCAAGCGCGGCAATCCGGTGACCGTGATCGCACCTGAAGCCATTCCCTTCGAAAAACAGTTTGGCGAGCAATTTGGTACGCGCATCAAACAACTGCACGAAAGCAATGGCGTCGTGTTTCATCTGAATGAGAAAGTGGCGCGGCTCACCGGCGAGACCGCCGTGCAGGAAGTCGCGCTGGAAAGCGGTAAGCGCGTTGCGGCGAGCGTCGTGTTGATTGGCGTGGGCGTTTCGCCCGCCACGGGATTCATCAAAGGCCTGCCCTTGCAGAAGGACGGCGGCGTGCTCGTCAATGCAGGCATGCAGGCCGCGCCCTGCTTGTATGCCGCGGGTGATATCGCCGCGTTCCCTCTCCACGAAAACGAAGAGCCCCTGCGTATCGAGCATTGGCGTGTGGCCCAGCAACATGCGTTCATCGCGGCGCAAAACATGTGCGGCGCGCGTCATCGCTACGCGGCCGTGCCGTATTTCTGGACCTATCACTACGGCAAGCGCTTCGAGTATCTCGGACATGCGAGCGGCTGGGATGACGTCTTGATTGACGGCGATCTCGCCAGCCTGAAATTCCTCGCGCTTTACGTGAAAGCCGGTGTGACGGTCGCCGTGCTCGCCTGTGAGCGCGAAGCCGCCACCGCGCGGCTGATCGAAGCCATGCCAGCCGGCCTCTCGCCCGATGAAGCGCTGCGCCTCGCCAAAGCCGCGGAAGCCGCTCTGGTCGATTGAAAAACGGCGCATCGAGAACGTCCGGCCATGACAGCCGCCCCCGCAAAAATAGTCCCTCTGCCGCTGAGACACGCAGAGGAACGAGACCAGTCCGCCCCGATAACAACAACGCCTCGGGAACATAAAATGAACCATGATGAGATGGAACGGGAGCTTCGGCACCTCGAGTACGTGCTGGAGCGCATCACGCCGGCTGATACGGTGCCGACTCTGGATTACTGGCGCAGCCGTCTGCACGCGTTACGTCAGGCGCCCGCGGAACCCGCGCAGCGACGACGGTTATACCGCCTCGAACAGTTGCTCTGCACGCTCGAATATTCGGTGAACGGCAGCGTCGAAGCAGTCACATCGAAGCGGCCCGATCCTTCTTCCAGTCGCAGCCGCCGGTAGCTATGCGGGTTTCGTTCGGGTGAGCCTTCACGCTTCCGATGTCTCCGCTGCAGGTACGCCCGCGGTTCGTACGGCGGCGCGCGCACGCAGCGCCGCGAATGCCCTCAGCACACGTTTGACGCTGATGCTCTCGCGCCACCAGCGCTCCTTCAAACCTGCAGTAGGCAGCCACCACGAAGGCAACACGATGTCGCCCGTACTGAAGCCTGGACGCCAGCGCTCAGCGACGCCGCGCCGCCGGAAAATCGTCAAGGTAGGAATACCGAGCGACGAAGCCAGGTGCCCCACGCCCGAATCGTTGCCGATGAACCAGCCCGACTCGTAAAGCCAGGCTGCCAACAACGCCGTCGAAGCAAACGAACGCAGCGGCGGCAGTTCGCCCTTGAGTGTCGTCCAGCGTTCCCGTTCGCGCGCTTCGAGCGCGAATTCCGCCTGAAAACCCGCTTCCTTGAGACGGCGCGACAATTCGAGGAAGCGGCGCGGCAGCCAGCGTTTATCCGCCGTGCTGGCCTCGGGATGCATCGCCACGCGTGAACCGTAGCGGCGAAACACCAGCTCGGCGGGCGCCTGCATGCCGTTGCTGGTCACGGCGTCGGTGAGGCCGAAGCGGGTGGCGGCAAAATCCGCAAAGCGTTGCGCCATGCAGTGATGACTGCGCGCATATTCGACGTCGTGCAAATCCACAAAGCCGGTATGCCAGCTGCCCAGGTCGGCAAGCGGCCGGTCACGGTGCATCTGGATCACGAGCGGATAGCGCGCCAGCACGGCTCGCGCTACGTCGTGCGCGAGTGCGGGTGCAATGGAGAGGTGTGGGAACCACGCGGCAAGCGCATGGGTGTGGTCGCCGTAGATATCCACGCGCCAGCCCGCACGGCTCAGATTGTGGGCGACGATGAGGAGATTGAGCGTATCGCCCAAGGCGGGCGACATGACAAACGCGGCTGTGCGTTCGGCAGATGAATGGCCGCGTGAATGCCCGGTGAAGCCGTGCGCCTGCGCCGTGCGATTCGCCTCTCGCGTCTGATCGTTACCCATGCGTTCAATCGAGCTGTGTCGGTCCGACCGAATGGTGCCATACAATTGGCCGGATAGACCGCTTGCCCATGTTGCCGGAAATTTCACGGCTCATCGTGGCGCGCGGACGTTTTAACCCGCGCTGCTAAACTTGCCGCTACAAGCACTAAAAGCACTACAAGCACCACATGCACCCGATGCACCCCGCGACACGCGGCCCGCTTTCCTGATGAAAACACCGTCATTCATGCTCCGATTCGAGAACCTCAGCAAACGTTATGGCGATCACGTCCTGTTCGAGAAGCTGCGCTATCGCAGCGAGGCAGGCTGCGTGGCGTTGAGCGATGAAATGGGCAGCGGCAAGACCACCCTGCTCGGCGTGCTCGCCGGTGCGATCGAACAAGACGCGGGCGAGGTGTGGCTTGGCGGTTACTCGTTGCGCCACGAAGCCGCCAAGGCAAAAGCCGTGCTCACCTACGTGCCGGAAGATTGCACGGCGAATCCGCTGCAAACGGGGCGCGCCTTTCTCGAAGAGGTGGCAGCGTTGCGCCGCACGCCGCTCGATGCCCGTGCGCTCGAACTGGCAGACCGCTTCGGTCTCACGCCGCATCTCGACAAGCGCTTCGAGCAAATGTCCTTTGGTACCCGCAAGAAGGTGTGTTTTACCGCGGCCGTGCTCGGTGAATCGTCGGTGCTGATCGCGGACGAACCGCTGGGCGGACTCGACGCGCCTGCCCGCGCCGTGCTGATCGACCTTTTCACGAGCCTCGCGGGAAACTGCACCGTCCTGTTCACGAGCTACGATGCCGCGCTTGCGCAAGCGTGCGGCGCCACCGCGATCAGCTTCGCCGATCTTGCCGGCGGCGCGTGAACATGCACGCGCCGTAGCAGCATGACGATGTAAAACGCCACGCGGCGTAACCGCTTCTGCTGGGAGTGCGCATGAAACTCGCCCATGTCATCGCCGCCGTGCTAACCGTCACCGTGCTAACCGCCGTCGCCTCGCCGGCGCGGGCCGCGAACGTCGGTTTCGAGGAAGTGCAGATTGCCAATGGCGACGAAGCGCCGTTGACGGTCGGCATCTGGTATCCCACTGATGCGCCCGCCTCCGCGCATCGACTCGGTGATTTCACGCAGGCCGTCGCAACGGGGGCCCCGCTCGCCGCTGACGCCGAACGCGGCTTGCCGCTCGTGGTGATGTCACATGGCGGCGGCGGTTGGTACGACAGTCACTACGACACCGCGTGGAGTCTTGCGCAGGCAGGCTTCGTCGCGGCCGCGTTGAGCCATAACGGCGACACCTTCAAGGACCAGAGTCAGGTGATGAAAGTGTGGCGCCGGCCGCAGCAATTGCATCGGCTGATCGACTACATGCTGCAGACGTGGCCGCAGCATGCGCATCTGGATGCCGCGCGAGTGGGCGCTTTTGGCTTTTCCAATGGCGGCTTTACCGTGCTGGTGGCAGCGGGCGGGGTGCCGGATCTCGCGGCGATCGGCCCGTATTGCGCGGCCCATGCAGATCACGATCTGTGCAGCGCGCTCCAGCACGCAGGCGTCGATCCAGGCACCGTTGCCGATGCGCCGGCCAGTGTCTGGGTGCACGATCTGCGCATCAAGGCCATCGTCGTGGCTGCGCCCGCGTTTGGTTTTGCCTTTGATCGCGCGGGCTTGAGCGGCGTGCATGTGCCCGTGCAGCTGTGGGGCGCCGCCGACGACCGTCATCAACCGCCGCCCTTCTATGAAGATGCCGTGCGTGCCAATCTGCCGACGCCCCCCGAGTATCACGTGATCGAACACGCCGGTCACTTCGATTTTCTGCCGCCCTGCGGACCGCAGACGATGAAACTCGCGCCGGGTATTTGCACCAGCGAGGCGGGCTTCGATCGCGCGGCGTTTCATGAGCGGTTCAACGCGGAGGTGGTGCGATTCTTCAAGGCTGCGTTGCCTTAGCGTTGCCTTAGCGTTGCTTGAGGGTGCTGACCTAATGCATTGCGTTAGAGTGCTGCGCCGGCTTCTCCGCAACTGTGTATGCAAACGCGCAGAACACACTGCGCGCTCCCGCTACGCTACGGCGATCCCTCCCGAGCCGACCTCACGTATGTGGACTGCAATCAGCAATATTGGCGACGCCGCGTTGACCTTGCCCATCGCCGCCGTGTGCGCCGTCTGGCTGGCGCTTTCCGACTGGAGACTGGCGCTCCGCTGGCTGCTGGTTCTGGCAGTGGGCATGGCGCTGGTCGGCGCGACCAAGATTCTGTATTTCGGCTGCGGCGTGCAGATTCCGGCCATCGGCTTTCGCATGATCAGCGGCCATACCACGCTCTCGACCTCCATCTGGACCGTCGCCTTTGCGTTGCTGTTTCGCTGCGAGGGAGGCAGCGCACGCGTGGGCGCGGCGCTCGGCCTCGCGATCGGTGTGTTGACCGCCGTCGCCCGCGTCTTCGATACCGCGCATTCCGTATCGGAGGTCATCGCCGGCTGGATGCTGGGCGCCGCCATCGCGACATGGTTCGTGCACATGTTCGTGCGTTCCGGCATCAAGCCGTCGTTTCCTTATATGGTCCCCGTCAGCCTCTTTTTCGTCGCGAGCGTGGCCTACGGACATCACGCGCCGTTTCAGGAGATGATCGAAACCTACTCGCACGGCGTGTGCGCACGACTATCGGCGCGCCTGTTTTCGGCGCTGCTGTTCAGATAGGTCCAGCAAGGGTGTTCGCCCAAAACACCCCTTGCTGATCAATTCGCCGCCAACACCTTCGCGTGCATTTCCAGCGTCAACGCTTCGATCCGCTCGCTCAGTTGCCGCGTGATTTCCGTGAGTTCGGTGTTCTGCTTCAACAGTGCCGCCATTTGCGCGGTGTGTTCGGCCATCTGCAGTTGGCGCTGTTCAGCGGACTTGGCAATCTCTTCGCGGTGACGCGCATCGGCATCGGCGAGTGCCTTGTCACGATCGGACTGACGCGTTTGCGCGAGCAGGATGAGCGGCGCTGCGTAGGCCGACTGCAAACTGAAGGCGAGATTCAACAGAATGAAAGGATAGACATCGAATTTCGTCAGACCCGCTACGTTCACGATCACCCAGATCGCCACCACCAGTGTTTGCCCGATGAGAAAGGCTGGCGTGCCGAAGAAGCGCGCGAATGCTTCGGCCTTGAGCGCGAACCAGTCATCGCCGAAGGTCGAGGTCGTATGGTTGTAAGGCAGATGGAATCGCAAATGCGGCCAACGGTCGTGACTGGTTGGCGAATTGTCAGCTTTGGCTTGATCGAATGGCGTCATGGCGGTGGTCTCTTGGCGAATGGATGACGCGTTCAATGTACACGAGCGTCATGGCATTCGCAGGAAGGGGGCCCATGAAGACCCGCTTGCCTCGCGCCACGACGGCGCAGATGCGCGGATACGCACTGCGCCACACCGCTAACCGTTTCTTCAGGAAAATTAAACGACGCGCGATGCGCCCGCGCTGTGCATCACCGCATGCAACAACACATTCGCGCCCGCCTCGGCCCACTTTTGCGTAATGGCCTCGGCCTCGTTATGACTGATGCCGTCGATACAGGGCACGAAGATCATCCCGGTTGGCACCACGCGCGCAAGGTGACACGCGTCATGCCCCGCGCCGGACACGATGTCCGCATGCGGGTAGTCCAGCGCGTTCGCCGCACTTCTCACTGCGCCAATGCATTCGGCCGCGAAGTCCACGGGTGCATATTCGAAGATCTGCGCAAGCTGGCTCGTGAGACCCGCGCGCTGTGCGATGCTCGCCACCTCGTCACGCAGCGCGGCGTCCATCTCGGCCAGCACGTTGGCATCCGGATGGCGAAACTCAACGGTGAAGAAGCATTCGCCCGGCACCGTGTTGCGCGAATTCGGTCGTGCTTCGATCATGCCCACCGTCGCGCGACCATGCGGGGCGTATCGGCGGCCCAGTTCTTCCACGAACGTGATCACGCGGGCGGCGCCGGCCAGCGCGTCGCGCCGCAAGTCCATCGGCGTGGTGCCGGCATGCGCGTTCGTTCCGTTGAGCGTCAGCTCGTACCAACGCTGCCCCTGGCCGCCGGTGACGACACCGATCGTGTGGCCACTGCGTTCGAGAATGGCGCCCTGCTCGATATGCAATTCGTAGACGGCGTGAACGTCGATGCCGCCCACCGCTTCCGCACCGTCATAGTCAATGCCCTCGAGCGCCTGTTCGATGGTCGTACCAGCGCTGTCCGCGCGCGACAGTCCATATTCCAGCGGATACGCCCCGGAGAAAACCCCGGAGCCGATCATTGCGGGCGCGAAGCGCGAGCCCTCTTCGTTGGTCCACACCACCACGTCAATGGGATGCTCGGTGCTGATGTTTGCATCATTGAGCGTGCGCACCACTTCCAGCGCGCCGAGCACGCCGTAGATGCCGTCATAGCGGCCGCCCTTGGGCTGCGTGTCGGCGTGTGAGCCGGTGAGAACCGGCGCCGCTGCCGGGTTGCGGCCCGCGCGGCGCGCGAAGATATTGCCCATTCTGTCGATACGTACCGTACATCCTGCCTCGCGCGCCCAGCTCACGAACAGGTCGCGCGAGGCGCGGTCGAGTTCGGTCAATGCCAGCCGGCTCACGCCGCCCTTGTCGGTGGCACCGATCTGCGCCATCTGTTCCAGCGACGCCCACAGTCGCGTGCCATCGACTCGCGCCGCAGCAATCACATCTTTCGGATTACTCATTATCCTGTTTTCCTTGCTGCTCTTCGAGGGCGTAGCGGAAGTCGCAACGACTGCCGCCCTGCATGATGGTGGTGGTACGGGTGAGATGAATACCCGGGTGATAGCCCGCAATGAAATGGCTATCGCGTGCGCAACTCAGCAGGTGCCCGATCTCGCCCAGGCCCATCGCGTGATACATCTCGGCGTAGGCGCAGCGTTTGACGTCGTAGTCGTAGTGACCCTCGTCCGCGCGATGCACTTCGACATCGAGGGCATCGTCCTTCTCCCAGAGAACCTGCAAGGCCACGAACGACGTCACGCTCGGACCATTGGCTTCCTGAGCCGCGAAGTCTTTACCCGTTTGCACGGCCGCCCCGCGCACGGCTTCGGCAATCACCGCCTGCGCGCGCTCCTTGCCGAAGTCGCGCTTGAGGATTTCGTAGATCGGCTTGATGATCTCTGCTTCGATCCGGCGTTGCGCGAGAATGCCGAGGCGCTCGGTCTGGCCGCCATGCGCTTGCGTTGCGTTATCGTCCATGATGCTTCTCTCCGTTACTTGGCAGCGGTCTGCTGGGCATTGCCCAGCACATCCACGACCGACCAGCCGCCGTTCTGCACGCGGTAAATGGTGTACGCCGGATCGCGCAGATTGCCTTCGGCGTCGAACGCAATCGGACCCGTGATGCCCGTGCGGTTGATCGTATGCAAGGTGGCCACCAGTTTCGCGGGATCGAGCGAGTTGGCCTGCTGCGTGGCTGCGATCAATGTGGCGGCGGCATCGTAGGCGAACGGCGCATACAGTTCGATGGGCTGGTGATAACGCGCGCGGTAAGCCGCGTCGAATGCCTGACCGCCCGGCATGCTGCTGAGCGAGCGGCCCGGGTCCAGCGCGGTCACGCCTTCGCCGTCGGGACCGGCCAGATGCAGGAAGGTCTGACTGACGAAGCCGCCCGCGCCGAGCAGGGTGGCGTGCATTTGCAGTTGATGCATGCGGCGCACGAGCGGCGCGGCTTCCACGTCGACGCCGCCGAGGAAGATCAGGTCGGGATTCTTCGCCTTCAGTTCGGTGAGCACGCCGCTGTAGTCCGTAGTCTTGTCATCCACATACTGATGATCGATCACGGTGCCGCCATTACTCTCCACCCCTTTGATGAACTGCGTGGCAAGGCCCGAACCAAACGACGTGCGGTCGTCGATCACCACGATGCGCTCGCTTTCAGCGTCTTGACCGCGTAAGCGCCCGCATCGCCGCCGCCGATGTCGTCGTGCCCGATGATGCGAAACGCCGTGTTGTAGCCCTGCTGCGTGTACGGATGTCCCGTTGACGCAGGCGCGATCTCTGGAATGCCCGCCTCGTGATAGACGCGCGACGCCGGCAGGCTGCACCCTGTGTTCCAGTGACCCACCACGCCGATCACGTGCTGATCCACGAGTTGCTGCGCCACCGTGACCGCCGTGCGCGGATCGGCCTGATCGTCGGCTGTGACCAGTTTGTATAGCACCGGCTTGCCATTGATGACGGGATGCTTCGCGTTGGCGTCGTCGAGCGCGAGTTGCGCACCGTTCTGCAGATCTTTGCCGGTGCGGGCCGAGGGCCCGCTCAACGGTCCTGCGAGGCCGATCAAAACGACCTGGTCATTCTGGGCGTGGGCAACCTCAGCCGCGCCGAAGGTCAGAGCGGCCGCAAACGCGAATAGCAGCGGTGAAAGTGTTTTTTTCATGGTGTGGGGACAATCTTGATTGCGTGTGGAAGAGTCAAGCCGTCATCTCAGGTACATGAAAAATACTAAGCAATCGCGTTCCACGCGCTAAATACCCAATCGTAAATACCTTATACCGGACGGCGTCTGAATGCCTGAAAGCCTTGTCAGTCAAGCGTTTCACGATCACAAACAAGCACAAACAACCTTCGATATAATTCCATACATGAAAAATATCGAACAATTCGGCAACGATCCACCGTTGCGCGCCGTGCGTGCCTTCGAGGCCTTCGCGCGACTCGGCACGGTGACGGCGGCGGCGGCCGAACTGGACATTACGGCCTCGGCGGTGAGTCACCAGTTGCAGTTGCTCGAATCGTTCGTGCAGACGCCGCTCACGGTGCGCAAGGGCCGCGCGCTCGTCCTGACCGACGAAGGACGCGACTACTACCGCTCCATCAGCACGGCCTTTTCGGTGTTGCGCAGCGCGACCGGTTTCGTGCGGGACCGCTCGTCGCTGCGCCAGATCACTATTAGCCTGATTCCGCTGTTCGGCATGGGCTGGTTCATTCCGCGCCTCCAGAGTTTTCTCTCCGCTAACGAAGACGTGGATGTCACCGTGCTGTACGCCAATCACCGCAACTACCGCAGTGATGCGGCGGATCTGTCGATCCGCTTCGGCACCGGCGAGTGGCCCGGCTACCACAGCCAGCGTCTGATGTCGGGTGCGGTGGTGCCTGTGTGCAGCGCCACGTTTCGCCGCCGTCATGGTCCGTTGCGCAAGCCCGCTGATCTGGCGCACGTGCCACTGGTGCACGACGAGGACCGCAGCACATGGGTGAACTGGTTGCAGCGAGCGGGCGTGCGTCACGTCACGCGCACGGTCGGCCCGCTGTTCGAGGATGGCCAGCTCACGCTCGCCGCGACCCGGGCGAGCCTGGGCGCGGCGCTGCTGCGCGCGCCGTTGATTGCCCGCGAACTGGAATCCGGCGAACTGGTGAAACTGTTCGATCAGGAACTGGACGATGGCCGCCATTACTATCTATGCAACCGCGCCGACACCGATCTGCCCGACGGCGCGCAACGGCTCGCCGCGTGGCTGCTGGAGTCGATGAAGCAGCGATAAAACAGCGATGGCGCAGCGAAGGCCGCCATGAACCACTCGGATAGCAAAGCCAACGCGGGATAAACTGTGGCCTGGCTCAGTGGCAAGGGTCAGTGGCATGACCAGAGACCAGGCCTGATTGCAGCGCCGCTGCACGAAACGCGTAGTGCTTCTTGCAGTGCTTCTCAATGGAGCGCCCTGACGATGCGCTTGAACTGCTCTCTTCCATGCAGACTGCCCCTCACGCTGGCGAGTGCACGGGTCCGCGTTTGCCGTGTGGGTGGCACACGCCGGCGGCGGCACCCATGACGTTCCTGAGCACGCTGGCACAACTCTCACGAGCCGCCGTCCTCGCACTGGGACGCGAACTCGCGGCCTGGAAGCCGTCTCCGTCACGCGCAAGCTTCGCCGCTGCCGCCGTGCTTTCGGTAGCGCTCTCCGTCGCACTCGCCAACGCCCTGAATCTTTCCGACACCTGGTGGGCGGCCATCACCGGCTTCGTCCTCATGCAAACCACCTTCGCCAGCTCTGTAGAGCGTTCGGCGTACCGCATCATGGGTACGGTGATCGGCGCCGCGCTCGGCACCATCATTGGGCCGTGGCTCGGCGATCGTCCGTGGTTCTTCGTGCCCGCGATGGCGGCCATCGGCGGCGTGTCGGTCTATCAGGCCAACGGCCTCAAAGCGTCTTATGCGTGGATTCTCGGCGGCGTCACGGCGCTGATGGTGACCTACGAGGCGCACAAGTTCGCCTCCATCCGTGAGACCGCGTTATTTGCGGCACTGCGCGTGGCCGAGGTCGCGGTGGGCACATTCTCCTGCCTCGTCGTGGCGAGCCTGTTCTACTTCGGACCGAAGTGGTATCGGCGAGCGCGGGCCGGCGCGTCCCTCAACCACGCAGCCGGCAGCGCTTCCGCGTCCTCTGCCAGCGCGGCCCCCACGCCGCCGACGCAAACCTCGCAAGCCATTCGCACGCTGCTGGGTGTGCAGGCCGCGTTGTCCGTCACGATCCTCGCCATCCTCACCTACGTCTGGCACACGCCGGGATTCGCGCAAACGATGGTGACCGTGATGGCGGTACTGCTCCTGCCGGCGGGTCTTACGGCAGACATTACGCAGCAACGCGTGCTGGAAAAGATGGTCCAGCGCGTGGCCGGTTGTCTGCTGGCCGGCGCGCTCGCGCTGGCCTTGCTGCCGCTGATGCGCGGCGAGGCCGTGCTGTGCATGCTGGCCTTGTCGATTGGCGTGTGGCTCGGCTGCCATGTACAAACCGGTCGCGAAGGCGCCAGCTACGTGGGCCGGCAATTCACCATCGCGTTCATCATCGTGTTCGTGCAGGACCATCACTGGTCGGCCGACCCGCTGCCCGCGCTCGAGCGGCTCACCGGCATCCTGATCGGCATCGTGGTGCTGGCGCTCGTGATGATCGCCACCAGCAAGCGCCCGTTTGTGACGGCGCATACGCAGAGCGACGAAGTGACCTAGCTTGACGCCACCTTCTTCCGTCGCATAGCATCCCGGATAGCGGTACAGGCCGCTTCCGGGTCCGCGGAAAGGGTTGAACCCACCTGTCGCAGCGCCTTACCTCTCACACCATCCTTTGTGCTGGCGGTATTGCGGACCTTCGGCCATTCAATGCACGAGGATCCGTCATGAACAAGCTGCCTCCCAGAGCCAGTCTCGATCACCTGAAGAAACAGGCCAAGACGCTACTGCGTCTCTATCGCGACGGCGACCCCACCGCCACCGCACGCTTCACCCAACATCTCCCCGCCGCCGCGCATCGTACGCATAGCGAAGTAATCGCGCTCGATCTGCGCCTGCACGATGCGCAGTCGTGCATCGCGCGGGAGTATGGCTTCGCGTCATGGGCGGATCTCGCCTTGTACGTCGAAACCAGTGCATTCGCGCAGCGCGAACAGGCCGTGCTGACACGCCGCTGGCTGGGCCTTGTGTATGGCGGCGACGTCACCGGCAGCTACGACGCGGCACGGCCACGGGTTGCCGCGCAACTGCTTCAGGAGCACCCGGCCCTGCTCGAAGCGGATGCATTCGTGGCCTGCGCTGCGGGACATCTCGACGGCATCTCGCGAGCCTTGACGGCTGATCCGGCGTGGCTCGATCGCGCGGGCGGCGCGCTGAATCTGCCGCCGCTGGTCGCGGTGACGCACTCGCAACTCGGACGACTGCCCGCGTTCACCGCGCATCTGCGTGACTGCGCGCAACATCTCCTGCAAGCGGGCGCGAATCCCAATCAGCGCATCGGCAATCGCTTTCCGCCCGCATCGCTGGCACAGCCGGATGAGCGCGAGCCGCTCTCCGCGCTATATGGAGCAGCCGGCGTAATCCGTGATCCGGCGCTCACTGAAATACTGCTGAAGGCCGGCGCCGATCCGAACGATGGCGAGTCGCTGTATCACTCGCTGGAAAATCCGGACTGCACGCGCTTGCTGCTTCAGCACGGCGCGCGCGTGGCCGGTAGCAACGCATTGTGGCGCGCGCTCGACATGCCCGACCCGCTTGCCCTCGAGTTGTTGCTGGCGCACGGCGGCGACGCCAACGAAGCGCCAATGGGCGAGACGTTGCGGGTATGGGGAACGCCGCTTCTGCGTGCGATCGCACTACGCCGGTCGCCGCGTCATGTGGCGGCTTTGCTGGCGGCGGGCGCCAATCCCCACGCGCGCACGCCGGCTGGCGTAAGTGCCTGGCGGCTGGCCGTTCAGCTCGGTCTGACGGACATCGTCGAGACGTTGCGCACGTATGGGGCGCAAGAAACCCTGACCGCCGAAGATGAGTTCGTGGCCGCCTGCGCGCGCGCTGATGCGGTCGAAGCGCGCCGCATTCAGGCACGGCATCCGGAGCTGCCGGGCTCGCTATCGGCGGATCAGTTACGGCGGCTGCCCGACACCGCCGCGTGGGGATCACGCGGCGCGGTCGAGGTCATGGTCGAACTCGGCTGGCCCATCGCCACACGCGGCGGCGACTGGGACGCATCGGCTCTGAACCATGCGGTGTTTCATGGCGACGCGGCATTGACAGCCTTTCTGCTCGCGCACGGCGCAAGCTGGCGCGAGACCCAGGGTTTCGGCGACGACGTGCTCGGCACCCTGTCGTGGGCCTCGCTCAACGAACCGGAGCTGGCGCTCGGGGGCGACTGGGTGGGCTGCGCTCGCGCGCTCATCGCAAGCGGCGTTTTGCAGGCCGGGCGCGATTCCGCTAACCCGGAGCGGCTGCTGATTGGTGGCCAGTCCCGACGGTTCTCCGACGCGGTCACGGAAGCCTTGCTGGAAGCTGCTCCTGCTACGCCTGCAGCGGAGTGACGGGCGGCGGTGCGAGCTTGCCGTGGCGCGAAGTCATGTCGCCTCGCGAGCCCGCATCTGTCCGGGCGTGCCTCGCGTGTTCCTCGCGTGTCCGTTGTATGCACGCGCGCCCGTCGCATCGCCACTCGAATCGCTCCAATGCCGTGTTTTTGTTCTACGCTATCAGTGCGGCGTGGGGACGTCGCCGCACGCTTCGCACTCTCATGTGCTTCACCAACCACGGAGCCACTTCGTGTTGATCTTTCGCCAGCTATTCGATCAGCAATCCTCCACTTATACCTACCTGCTTGCCGATAGCGCCACGCGCGAGGCCGTGCTGATCGATCCGGTCTTCGAGCAGGTGCGCCGCGAGACCGCGCTGCTCGACGAGTTGGGCTTGCGGCTTCTCTACACCATCGACACGCACGTCCACGCCGATCACGTGACCGGCGCATGGATGTTCAAACGCCGTACAGGTAGCCAGATTGCGATTTCATCGGCAAGCGGCGCCGAAGGCGCGGACCGTTATCTGCAACACGGTGACCGGTGCGAGTTCGGTGCGCTGCATCTGGAAGTACGCGCCACGCCAGGCCATACGAATGGATGCATCAGCCTCGTCCTCGACGACCAGAGCATGGCGTTCACAGGCGATTGTCTGCTGATACGCGGCACGGGCCGCACCGACTTCCAGCACGGCGACGCGCGCGCGATGTTCCGCAATGTGTACGAGCAGCTTTTCACGTTGCCCGAAAACTGCCTGCTGTATCCGGCTCACGACTACCGCGGCTCCACGGTCACGAGTGTCGCCGAGGAGCGGCGCTTCAATCCGCGTCTGGGCGGTGAACTGTCGGAAGATGATTTTGCCGGCTACATGGCGAATCTGAATTTGCCGCATCCGAAGCAGATCGACTTTGCGATGCCAGCCAATCTCGCCTGCGGCATGACCGCCAACGACCCGACGCAGCGCGCCGAACCGCAATGGGCGCCGCTGACGTACACCTTCGCGGGCATCTGGGAAATCGCGCCGCAATGGCTCGAGGAAAATCTCGGCGCAGTGCAGCTCATCGACGTGCGCGAGCCCGATGAATTCGACGGCCCGTTAGGGCGCATCCCCGCTGCGCGGCTCCTTTCGCTCGGCAATCTGGCGGCGCGCGCGGATGAACTGAACAAGGATAAGCCGATCGTCACCGTGTGCCGCGCGGGCGGCCGCTCGGCGCAAGCCACTGTGATCCTGCAACGCGCCGGTTTCGCAGCGGTGGCCAATCTCGCGGGCGGCATGCTGCGTTGGCGCGCGGAAGGCCGCGCGGTTGAAAACGGCAGCATGTAGGGCTGCCGGCCGGCGAGCACGCTCGAAAAACTGGAGCCGTGCTCGCCAGAGACGGATCAAAAACTCAAGGGCGCGCGACAAACGTCAAGAATCAAACCCGCGCCTTCACTGCTTGCCCGACGCGAGTTGCTGGTTGCGATCCGAGAGAAACTGGATCAGTCCATCCACGCCGCTTTGCTGGATCTTGTCGCTGAACTGCTGCCGGTACGTCTGGATCAACCACACGCCGAGCACGTTCAGGTCATACAGCCGCCAACCTTCCGGCGTGCTGTACAGGCGGTAGTCGATCTCGGCGGGCTCGCCGTTGCGCGTAGCAATGGTACGCACCACCACGTCCGTATCGCCTGGCGCGATATGGATGGGCGGGTAATCAATCTGCAGATCAGCGCGCAACTGACCGATGGCGCCCGAGTAGGTATAGATCAGCAGCTTCTTGAACTGGTCCACCACTTCCTGCTGTTGCGCCGGCGTCGCGGTACGCCAGTAACGGCCCATCGCAAACGCGGTGGTGCGGCGAAAATCGGTGTAGGGAAGAATGTCGCGGTTCACGATATCCATGATGCGCGGAATATCGTCGGGCTGGATGGCGCGCGTGCGCACCTCGTTGAGAATCTGCTGCGTCGCGGTCTTGATGAGAAGCTGCGGATTGGATTGGTCTACTTGTGCGTAAGCCGCGTTACCGAACGCGAACAAGGCAGCGCAAAGAGTCAGAAGAGAGAGCGTCTTCATGGGCAAGATCCTGGCTGGATGGATTGTCGTGCTGCAGCGCTAGTATCCCTTATCAGATTGAAACGCGTTGCCGAGGTGCATACCGCTTACGCGCACGTCACCTGCGCGCACGTGCCCACGCACATCTCGCCGTTGCCTCCCGGGCAAAGCTCCGTTGCACGCACACGGCCTCAGGGCCCTCGCGCCTTGCCGGCAGGTTCGCGGGCGCGTTCGTTGTTGTCTTCACGCTGCTGCGCGAGCGCCGCCCCGGTACGGGAGCGTTCCACCACCTGCAGCAAGGTGCGCGAAAAAAAGCAGCCCATGACCGCTGACAGTATGATGAAAATCGACGCCGCATCGACCAGCAGCCCGAAGCGCTTGAAAATGAAGAAGCAGCACACCGCGTTGACCAGATGCAGCAAAAGACCCAACACGGTGGATGCCTTGGGGACGGTTCGCATGAACACCGCAATCTGCGAGCGCGGGCGCGGCACGTACCAGATGATCGCCAGTCCGAACGTCATGATGAACGCGCTTTCCGCCCATTTCAGCCAGGCAGGCCGGCGCAGAAAACGCCCCTCGACGATGGTCTCGATCACCTGCGCCTGAATCTCGATGCCCGGCACCAGTTCGCCCAGCGGCGTGGTGCGCATGTCGGTGACGCCGGAGCCCGTCAGGCCCACCAGGATCAGTTTGCCGCGAATCCGCTCCGGATCGACCTTGCCTTGCAGGATGTCGCGCGCGGACACATAACGGTTGAGCGTCGAGCGGATCGACGCGAAGTGCAGCCAGATATCGCCGCTGTGCTGCGTCGGCACGTCCACGTCCGCCACGCCCACCGCCTGCACGCCGGAGGGGTCGGCGTAGACATCGAGCGCGGCGGAACCTGTGGCAAGGCGCAGCATTTCCATCGGCAAACTGGGCACCAGCTTGTCACGCAGTCCCATGATGAGCGGAAAGTGCCGCACCACGCCCTGTTCCAGCGAGACGCTCAGCATGGCCTCGCCGTGCGCCGCTGCCTGCAGTTCGGGCAGACTGGCGAGGACGTAGTCGAAACGCTGCACCTGGTCCAGTGGATCGCTGCCATGCACGACAATCGGTGCGCTGCGCAGATCGGTCATGGCGCCGAACACGTCGTGATCGAGCGCCGCCGCTCCGAGGATGGTCGGCGCGGCGCGCAACGAGCCCGCCAGAATGGCCTCGTGACTGGGCAGCGCTCGCAGGCCGGCGGCCAGGCTCGCCGCCGAGGCCGGCAGATTTGCGGCCACCTTGTCGGGCGAGGTTTGATCGGGCTCGGGCATGTAAATGTCCAGACCAATGGCGAGCGGCTTCTGCGCGGCGATCGCATCGATCAGGGTGGCCAGGCGGTTGCGCGGCCACGGCCATTGGCCGACCGTCGCCAACGTTTCCTCGTCGATCTCGACGATGGTCACAGGCTGCGCCGTCGGCACGCGCGGAAAGCGGCGTTGATACTGATCGAACAGCAGTTGCCGCGCCGCCTTGAACGAGTCGGGCAGCGCGTCGTCCAGCGCGCCCACCACCGCCGGGCGCGGCAGATCGCTCGGCCATTCGCTGGACAGGTTGATCAGGCTGAGGCCGAGCAGCACCGCCAGCGCCATCGGACGCCCTTGGGAAATCCACACCAGCCGCCTGATTCGATCGAGCCACAGGTCGCAGAAGCGTTTCATCACGAGAAAAGCCGTGCGGCGCCGCTCACCGGCGCCCTCATTGAATGGTGATGACGGCGCGCCGGTTCATGTGATTGGGCACGCCATCCGCCGTGGGCACCAGCGGCTCGCGCTTGCCGCGCGCAGCGGTCTCGATCTGCTGGGCCGGGATGCCTTGCTTGACGAGAAACGCCGCGACGGTTTGCGCGCGCCGCATCGCGAGTTTGTCGTCGAAATCCTGCGAGCCGGCCAGATCGGTGTGGCCGACCACCTGGACCTCTGGTGCTGGCCACGTCGCCAGCACCGCCTTGAGTTGCCTGACCGTCGCGGTGGACTCCGGCGCCAGTTCCGTGGCGGAATCGAACAGGAAGAAAATCGTGAACGTCACGGGGCGCGGCGGCCGCGCCGCGAGCAGATCGGCATAGCGTCGTTGCACGACCGCCTGACTGTCCATCGTGGTCTGGATGGTGCCGCTGCTGGAGACATCCACGCCGGCGTACGCCTTGTCGATGGTCTGCTCGCCGGTAGCGCTATGGACGATCACCGCACCGACCTTGCCCTGCGGATCGGGCAACAGAATGATCTTGTCCGGCGGCGTTCTGCAAGCGGCGAGCACTAACAGCATCATGCACGCCGTGGCGCCGCCTGCGATGCATCTCGCAACGAATCTCGCGACGCATCGCCTGGCTCGGGCCGGCACGCGGCTTCGGCTGGCGGCCTTCAATGTTCGTCCCCTTTGCCGCCCACCTCGATGATGAATTCGGTGCCGCGTACGCCGAGCGTGGTGGTCGGCGTGCTGAAGCGCACCGCATCGGGATTCGCTTTGGCGAGCTTGCCGGAGATCACCGCCAGCGAGCCGCGTTTGACGGTGGCGTCGAGCACGCCATCGTGCGTCGTGGTGTTGAAGGCAAACTTGTTCAGTTCGAGGACGGTATCCGCGCCGGCCGAGAGTTGCGTGCTGTCGCGCAGCGTAATGCCGACCGAGGACAGCGGGCCGGTCACGATGCGATCGCTGCCATACACCTCGCTGCCGACGGCCGCGCCCGCATTGCCCGCGGGCCGCTCGATCTGCACGGTGCCCTTGAGGGTCTTGACGACACCGGCCGCGTCCTGGGTCGGGGTTTGTGCCTGGGTCGGGGTCTGGTTCTGAGCCGGGGTCTGGGCCCCGCCGCCCACGGTCACGCATCCGCCCACGATCAGCAACGCACAGCGGATGGCTTGGAGACGCATCGGTGGCACCTGATTGCGTAAGCGCTGCATGGGGCGAATTGCGCGGGCCTTCAGCCGTTCGAGCCTTTTCAGCCCTGCCAGAAACGGCGGCTCCGCAGCACGGGTCAGCGTAGGGTTGCGTCCTGCATGGCTCTGTGCGCTACCCCTCATTTCGCGGCAAGACTTGCCGCTGGGCGCGCGGTTGGGCCCTCTGACCACCCGTTTTTGCCATCCACGGAAACGATCCCCGCTGTTGCTGCAATTTGTGCAACGCCCGCGCCTTCCAACTGTCATACGTCTGAAAGACTGACGGGCCGCGCTTGCGGCGCTGGCGGCAGGCGACATCATCTTGCCTCCTGCGGCGCGCCCGGTGCGCCTCGCTACATCGGGTCTGGCATTTGCATTACCATCGGTACCGTGAGCGCGTTGATGCACTATGTCCCGACCACCCGTGCTGGTCCGAATTTCGTTTTATGAAAAGGGAGAGACGATCGTGGCTGATGTGAAGATGCTGAAGCAGGTATGTGAGAAAGAGGGCTTTTTTGCCGCGCTGGACCAGAGCGGCGGGTCGACGCCTGGCGCCCTCAAGTTGTATGGCATCCCCGAAACCGCTTACAGCGGCGATGCCGAGATGTTCAAGCTGATCCACGAGATGCGCGTGCGCATCATCACTGCACCGGCCTTCACCGGCGAAAAGGTGATCGGCGCCATTCTGTTCGAAGCCACCATGGACGGCGAGGCCAATGGCACGCCGGTGCCAACCTTCCTGTGGAAAGAGCGCGGCGTGGTGCCGTTTCTCAAAGTGGACAAGGGTCTGCAACCCGAAGCGGACGGCGTGCAGCTCATGAAGCCGATCCCCGGCCTCGACGCCTTGCTCGAACGTGCCGGCAAGCTGGGCATCTTCGGCACCAAGATGCGCTCGGTCATTACGCAGAACTCGGAGAAGGGCATTGCCGCGATCGCCCAGCAGCAATTCGAGCTGGGTGCGCAGATCGATTCGCACGGCCTCATGCCCATTCTGGAACCCGAGGTGTCGATCAAGAGCCCGGACAAGCCGGGCGCCGAATCGACCCTGCGCGCGGAACTGCTCAAGGGTCTCGACGCGTTGCCGGATAACCGCCAGGTGATGCTCAAGCTGACCATCCCCGACGTGGTGGACTTCTACAAGCCGCTCATCGACCACCCGCGCGTGGCTCGCGTGGTGGCGCTGTCGGGCGGCTATACGCGCGGCGACGCGTGCCATCGGCTCTCGTTGAATCACGGCATGATCGCGAGTTTCTCGCGTGCCCTGATCAACGAACTCAAGGTGTCGATGAGCGACAGCGAGTTCGACGCCACGCTGGCAACAGCAATCGACGAGATTTATCAGGCGTCGGTTGTGAAGGCTTGAGGTAGCGGCCGCAAGGGAGCGGGCGCGCGAAGCCCCCTCCCTTCAATACTTGTTCAATGGAGGAAGCGCGGACTGTTCGCCCCGCGTTTTCCTCCCACGCTTCACACCGCGCCGCAGCGTATCTCGCGCTGCCCGCCACTGATCGCCTGATTCAGTCACGCCCGCATAGTGGCGATTGACCGCCTCCCGCAAAGGCCCGAGTCCATCCTGTCCTTCCGGTTGATTCAACGTGGCGGGATGCTGAAAGGCATCGCTTTTGTCCATCCAGCGGTATAGCGCCGGAATGATTTGCTGCGGCACGCCTTCGCGCGTGGCGCGCTGCAATGCTCGCCAGGCGGGACCCGGACCGTCCGCATGGCGACGTCTCACGGCGGCCACCATTCCATGCAGCCGTTGCCGCCATCGCAGCAGGCGCGGAAACGCCCACACGCACGCCAGCATCGCCAGCAACCCCAGGCCCACGAATACGAGTGTTTGGCGGTCGATCACGATGATCCGATGCGCCGCCCCACGCGTGAGCGAATCGACCGGAATCGAGAACACCGGCTTTTCCGCTGCCGCTATCGCCCGCACGCTCACGGCCGGCAACACGATGGTTTCCTTGCGCTGACTCGCGGTGTTCCACCATTCAATGCTGAGCGCCGGCAACTCGAACGTGCCGGCACGCTCGACGCGATAGCTCACGGTGTCGGTCCGCTCACCCGCCACGAGGCCCGCGCGGTCCTCGACGATGTCGCGCGTCGTCGCATGCCGAGGATCCTGTTCGAGGCCCGCGACCTGCGCGAAGACGACCGGCGGAATCAGCATGGACTGCGTGCCGCTCGCGCGCTGCGTGACGGTGCGTGTGATGCGGTCGCCCACTCTCACCGGCTGTTGCGGCGATTCGATGTGTTGCGTGGCTGTCAGCTTTTGCGTCGGGAAGAAGGTCCGCATGCCTTCCGCGCCGGGCGGCACCGTGGCGGTGAAACTCTGCACCGGCGTCATCACCTGCACTGGGCCGCTCGTCTGCCCCGGATGAACCGTGATCGCAAATGGCGCGATCTCGAACGCGCGTGCGGTCTGCGGCACGATTCGGTAAGCGCGGCTCACGCCAAACCAGTCCACGCCGTCAATCACCTCGTGCAGATTCTCCGCCTGCTCGTCGGGAAGACTGACAATCGCGCCAGGCAATTCGAACAGCGGCCAGTCTGGCGCTTCGGTGAACCAGGTGGTGGTGAGGCAATCCACGACGAGTTTGATCTGACTCCCGGCCACCACTGCGCCGGCGGGTTCGAGGTGTGCGCGCACCTTCACCTGCGGTGCAGCGTCCGCGTGCGCAACGCTGATCGCCAGCAGCATCAACAGACACACCCGGCAGATCAGACGCAACAGTTTCATGGCGTCCCCGCATTCTGTGCACCCGACTCCTGCTCGAAGCGCTGACGCAGGAACGTGGCCGGCGACATGTTGAGGCTGCGCATCCACACATCTTCGGACGGCACCGGAATCAGCGTGCTTTGCTCGATGCCGCCTTTTTTCTTCTGCATCTTCACGTCGTCGGATTCTTCGTCTTCCTCATCTTGTTGCGGATCCTGCTTCGGTTTCTTCAGCAGTTGCCGCATCAACTGACGGTTGAGCGCCGCCGCCCGCAAGCTCGGATCGAGCGCCAGCGCATTGTCAAAGGCTTTGACGGCGCCTGGGTAGTCTTCGAGATGCGCGAGCGTATTGCCGATATAGAAATACGCCTGCGCGGTGTGCAGGCGTGAAAACGTTTCCAGCGCACCCGTGTAGTCGCCTGCCAGATATTGCGCGCGGCCCTTCCACATGGGATCGTCGAAACGTTGCGCGGCGGTTTTGAAATCGCCATGCTCGAAGCTCCAGCGGCCTTGCTGATCGTGTGTCGCAAACAGGTCCTGCCAGCGCCACGAGGCTGCCTCGGCATGACGCGGCACGGCGCCAAATGCGAGCGCCAGCAAAAACACCGGCAGCCATTTGACGGTCCAGCCACGCCGGAAGCTCAAGAGTCCCAGCAACAGCAGCGGTACGATCAGCCAGTAGCCCGACTCCTTCCAGCGCGCCACGCGCTTCGAATCGTCCGCAGCGGCGAGCCAGGCACGCGCACGGTGTTGCACCCACTGCACGTCGTCGTCATCGGCGCGCAGACTGGCGAGCGGAATACCGGCTTCGTCGGCCACCTTGCGGATCGCCTCGGCGTCGAAGCTGCCCACGAGTGGATGACCTGCGGCATCCATCACGACCCGTCCTTCCGAGCCGCGAATCGGCGCGCCGTCAACGCTGCCCACCGCGAGCCACAGCAATTGCTGATGGGACGCCTGCGCTTTTTGCACGAAGGCGTCGGCATGCTGCGCATCGAAGCCATCGCTGATGAATACAATCGTGCCGGCGATAGGCTCATGCCCCGCCGCTCCGCCTTCCACCGTTTGATGCGCCAGCAGCCGTTCGGCGACGTCGAGTCCGGCGCTCACGTTCTTGCCGCTTTCCGCCAATAACGCAGGCGAAAGCGCCGGCACGTACAGTTGCAGCATCGCCGGGTCTTCGGTGGGCGGGATGACCAGATGCGCGGTGGAGCCGAACACCACCAGTCCCGTGCGCGCCCCTTTGCGCGCAGCGGCGATATCGAGCACCTTCTGTTTGGCGCGTTCGAGCCGGGTGGGCGCGACGTCCGTTGCGTCCATCGAAGGCGCCAGTTCGAGCACGATGACGAGCGGCGCCCGGTCCTGGGTGAACGGTGGCCGTTCCTGTTGCCAGGTGGGTCCGGCCACGGCGATCGCGCCCATGCCGATCAGCAGCGCGAGCGTATGCACGGGCTGCAAGCGCCGCCGCGCGGCATCGCCCACGATCAGATGCTCCAGCAATTCAGGTGCGATGAGGTTGCGCCAGCGCGCCCGCACGTCATTGCGGCGCCACCAGAACAGCGGCAACAGTACGGCCGGCACCAGCAGCAACAGCCACCACGGCCGCAAAAAGTGGAAGGCGGTGAGATCAATTTCCACGACTGACCTCGCCGAGCGGCATCTGCGCCGGAAGCACTTCGTGGCGCGGTGCGCGCAACAAGGCAATCAGGAGTGCCACGCAGTGATATAGCGTGAACAGCAGCAATGCCACGGCGAGCGGAACCCAGAAAAAATCGCGCTGCGGCCGGTAGATTTCGCGCTTCACTTTTTGCGGCGTGATGCGGTCGAGCGTTCTGTACACGTCGACCAGATCCTGCTCGTTACCTAGTGCCTGGAAAGCGCGGCCGCCCGTGATGTCGGCGATATGCTGCAAGGCTTCGAAGTCGACGCGGTCCTCGCCGGTCGCCTGCGGGTCGCCTATGCCGATGGTGTGGATGGTGAGCTTGTGGCCCTTGGCGATTTCAGCGGCCTGTTCGGGGGGAATCGCGCTCGCCGTGTCGTTGCCATCGGTCAGCAGAATCAGCACTTTTTCCGGCGCGGGCGAATCGTCCATCAGCTTCACCGTCAGGCCAATCGCATCGCCAATCGCCGTGCGCGGACCGGCCATGCCGATCTGCATCTGGTCCAGCAGCACGAGCACGCTGCCGTGATCCAGCGTCAACGGGGCTTGCGGATACGCCGCCTGGCCGAACACCACGAGGCCGATACGATCGCTCTGGCGATGCGCGACGAAGTCTTTCACCACGCGTTTGACCGCCGTGAGACGGTCCGTGCGTTCGCCGGTCGCGGCGCTCACGAAATCGCGCGTACTCATGGATTGCGAGAGGTCGATGGCCAGCATCAGATCGCGCGCCGGCTCTTCATAGGTCACGGGCGGCTCGACGTACACGGGCTTCGCCGCTGCAACGACCAGCAACGTCCACAGCAGCGGCATCATCAGGCGTTGCAGCCAGTTGCTGCGCAAACGCACCCCGCCTGGCGCGGGCGTTTCACCCGCCGCTTCGGCCAGTTCGTGGAAAAACGGCACACGTACCGCAGAGGCCGTGGTGCGATACGCGGGCACCAGCCACCAGACCAGAATGGGCAGCGGCAGCAGCAGGAACGCCCACGGGAAATCAAACTTCCACATGATGATGCTCGATCCAGTCGCGCACCGCGCCGACCAGCGCAGCCGCTTCGCCTTGCGACACCGCCGCGATCCGCTCGTTGGGCGCATAACTGACGAGCGCGAGCAGCGCGCCGGTTGATTCGTCGAAGCTGGCGTGGGTGCGTTTGAGAAAAGCGAGCCACGCGTCGCCGGTCAGCGCCGCGACCCGCTCGCGCGGCGTGGCGGCCAGCGAGGCGCGCTTGACGAGCGGTGCAATCGCCGCCAACGCCGCGACGCGCTGCACCGGATCCTGCAAGTCCGCTTCGAGGCGCGCGAGCTGCGCAAGCGCGACGCGCCGGTAACGCCGCTTCACGTGACGTCGCCAGAGCGCCCACGCGAGGCCCATCAGCACGATCACCAGCAGGATTGCCACACCCACCCAGCCGACGGTTTGCGGTGTCCACGAAACCCGCGCGGGCAGCGGCAATTCCTGCAACGGCTGCAGGATGCCGGGCGTATCGGCGGGTGCGAGGCTTGCGTTAGCCCCTTTGGATGCCAGATCGAGCGGCGCATTCACAGGCTGCTCCCCAGCGGCAGACGCGCCCGTTGTCCAAACAGGCGCCGGATCTGCTCGACGACCGGTTCGTCCGTCGATAACGCCATCAGCGGCACGCCGCTCGCGCGCAGCAGCGCCGCGACTTCAGCGGTGCGCGCTTCGAGCCGGCTGGCAAGCGGCATGCGCACGCGTTCGTTGTCGATCCGCAGCTCGACCTGCAACTGCCCTTCGCTCACCACCAGCGCGCGATGCTCCGGCATGCGTTGCCAGAGCGGATCGAAAATCATCCCTGCGATCACGTCGTTGTGTCTGGACAGTTGCCGCAGTAATTGGCGCGTGCGCTCACCCGCGCCGGCGAAGTCACTGAGCACGCAGATCAGATAGTCGTGTCCCGCCAGATGCAGCACGCCTTCGAGCGCCTTGTTCAACTGCTCGTAGTCGGTTCGCAAAGCGCTCTCCGCGTGCAGTGCGCTGTTCATGCGCGCGATCTCACCGAACAGCGTCTTGATGCGACTGCGGCTGCGCAAGGGCTTCACACGCACCACCGAGGTATCGTCGAAGATTACGCCGCCCACCCGGTCTCCAGCGGCAAAACCCATCCACACCGCCAGCGCGGCAGCCTCAGCCGCGATCACGGATTTGAAGGCACGGCTCGAACCGAAGAACATGCTCATGCGCTGATCCACCACCACCAGCAGCGGACGGTCCCGCTCTTCCGTGTAGGTGCGCACCTGCGCCTTGCCGAGGCGCAGCGAGACCTTCCAGTCGATGTGACGGATGTCGTCGCCCGGCAGATAGCCGCGAATCTCCTCGAAGTTCAGGCCGCGCCCGCGCAAACGCGACGCGTGATTGCCCGAGAGAATGCTCGACACCGGCGGCGGCGCGACGAAGCTCAAGCCCCGTGCGCGAAACTCGAGCTTCGCGAGATGCGCAGCATCGACATACACGCTGCCGATTGCATGGCTCGTGCCGCTCGCGTGGCCCACGTCGTTCGCCGCTCCGGACACCGCCGCCATGCTCACCCTCCTCGATTCAGGCCGGCACCGCCACCTTTTCGATCAGGCGGTCGATCACCTGGTCCGCCGTGACGTTCTCCGCATTCGCATCATAGGAAAGAATCAGGCGATGCCGGAGCACCGGGTGAATCACCGCGCGCACGTCGTCGGGTACCACGAAGTCACGCCCCTGCAACCACGCCTGCACCCGTCCAGCGCGATCGAGGCCAATCGCGCCGCGCGGACTGGCGCCAATCTCGATCCACCGGCCAAGCTCGGCATCCAGTTCGCCCGCATGCCGTGTGGCGTTGACGAGCGAGACGATGTAATCGTCTATGGCCGGTGCCACGGCAATCTCGCGCACGGCTCGACGTACCGCGAAAATCACGTCCTGCGACAGCGTGCCGACGGGCTCCGGCGTTGCCGTGCTTTCGCGCCTGAGAAGACGCAGCATGTCCCGCTCGCTCTGCGGCGCCGGATACGTAATCAGCACTTTGAGCAGGAAGCGGTCCATCTGTGCCTCGGGCAACGGGTACGTGCCCTCCTGCTCAATGGGATTTTGCGTCGCCATGACAAGAAACAGTTCGGGCATCAGATGCGTCTTGCCCGCCACCGACACCTGGCGCTCTTCCATTGCTTCGAGCAGCGCGGCTTGCACCTTGGCGGGCGCGCGGTTGATTTCGTCGGCGAGGATCAGGTTGCCGAAGATCGGCCCGGGCTGAAACAACAGCGCGCGCTCCGTGCCGGCCTGCAACAGCGTCTCCGCGCCGGTGATGTCCGAGGGCAGCAGGTCCGGCGTGAACTGGATGCGCTTCATGGTGGCCGCGAGACGCGCGGCGATGGCCTTCACGGTGCGTGTCTTGGCGAGGCCGGGGAGGCTTTCGAGTAGCACGTGTCCGTCTGCCAGCAGAGCAATCAGGATTTGCCGGACCACCGCGTCCTGCCCGACGATGGCCTGATTCACGCTTGCTTCGAACTGCAGGATAGTTTCACGCATCGCGATCAATTCGGCTCATCGTTTCAGTTTTTTGGCAACCGGACTATGCAACCCTGTTTTCACGGTAACGCACGCTCTCCGCTTCGTCAAAGCGTTTGCAATCATTTAAAAAAAACGTGAAATCCCCCCGTAAACTTGCTAGTCTCAATTGGCGCGTTAGTTAGTTATTTAGTCGTTCCAACGTTATCAGATGTCGCGCCCGCGGCCATCATGCCAGTTCAGGCATATCGCACGGTGATGCTTTTTAGTCGCTGTAAAACCGATAATGCGGTGACAGCAGTGCGAAGCTTTCGTGACTGTCGCCGCGCGGCCAATGCAGGCGTTTCTGGACCCGAGGCCATGAGCATGCGGAAAGAGACATCTGTCACACCACGAACCATCAACGCGCGGACCCCGCACGCGTCGCGCTCGCCATTGTCCGCTGCAAAACGCTATCGCACGATGCTGCTATGGGCCGCCGCGCTCGTCGTGTTGCCAGCGTTGATTGGCGGCGCGGTGACATGGGCCGTCAGCACCCACACCCGCGCTTCCGGCATTCACGTGGTCTATGGCGACGGCACGCACGGCCCATTGGGCATGGCGTGGGTGCCCGGCGGCGAGTTCATGATGGGCAGCGACTACAAGATGGCCCAGCCCAATGAACGTCCGGCGCACAAGGTGCGCGTACACGGCTTCTGGATGGATCGCCATCACGTTACCAATGCGGAGTTCCGCAAGTTCGTCGCCGCCACGGGTTACGTCACCACGGCCGAGAAAAAGCCGGACTGGGACACGCTCAAGGTGCAGTTGCCGCCCGGCACGCCGCGCCCGCCCGATAGCGCACTGGTGCCCGGTGCGATGGTATTCGTCGGTACGGATCAACCTGTTTCGCTGGATGACTACTCGCGTTGGTGGCGCTATGTGCCCGGCGCCGACTGGCGTCATCCAGTGGGACCGGACAGCAATATCAACGGCAAGGACGATCATCCGGTTGTTCAGGTGTCCTATGAGGATGCGCAGGCGTATGCGAAGTGGGCCGGTGGCCGGCTGCCCACCGAGGCCGAATGGGAGTTCGCAGCGCGCGGCGGTCTGGATCAGGCCACGTACACGTGGGGCGACCAGTTCACGCCCGACGGCAAGCAGATGGCCAACGTGTGGCAAGGTCAGCAGGCGCAACCGTTCCCGGTGGTCAGCGCCAAGGCGGGTGGCGCGCTCGGCACGAGCCGCGTGGGGAGTTTCCCCGCCAATGGCTATGGCCTCTCGGACATGACCGGCAACGCGTGGCAGTGGGTGGCCGACTGGTATCGCGCGGACCAGTTCCGCCGTGAAGCGGCCAACGACACCAGCGTCATCGACAACCCCACGGGCCCGAGCGCCGCGTGGGACCCGGCCGATCCCGGCGTGCCGGTGGACGCGCCCAAGCGCGTCACGCGCGGCGGCTCGTTTCTCTGCAACGAGGCGTACTGCCTGAGCTACCGGCCAAGCGCGCGGCGCGGCACCGATCCGTACAACAGCATGTCGCATCTGGGCTTTCGCATCGTCATGGACGAAGACGCGTGGAAGAGCAGCCCCGCCGCCCAACAGCAGGCCAATCGCGCCGCGACGCCTGGAGGATAAATACGCAGTCCTGTTTCTGATCCTGACGCTTCATCCGTTGCGGCGCAGACCGCAGCGTGCCACGCATAAGGGAGTCGGATGGAATGCTTCGCTAGTCGCGACTGGGTCCGTCGCGCGTTCGGCCGGGCTGGCCGTGCCAGCGTAGGCGCGACGTTCGCGCTGTATTGCGCGTTGATGTTGACGTCGGCGTTAACGCTGACCATGAGCGGCTGCGCCAGTACGGGCGCGACTCAAACCGCCTCAGCCGATCCGCTGCCGTCGTGGAACGACAGCGCGCCCAAACATGCCATCGAAAAGTTCGTCGCCGACGTGACCCACGACGGTTCGCCGAATTACGTGCCGCCCGAGCAGCGCATTGCGGTGTTCGACAACGACGGCACCCTGTGGAGCGAGCAGCCAATGCCCGTTCAGTTAGTTTTCCTGCTCGATCAGGTGAAGGCGCAGGCACCGAATCATCCCGAGTGGAAAAGCAACCCGGCGTACAAGGCGCTGGTCGATCACGACGCGAGCGCGCTGGCCGCGCATCAGAAGCAGTTGCTGCAACTCATCGCGCTCGCCAACAGCGGCATGACCACCGACGAGTATGACCAGACCGTGCGCGACTGGCTGGCGAGCGCACGTGATCCGAAGACACATCGCCCGTACACCGAACTCGTTTACCAGCCGCAGCTCGAATTGCTCGCCTACCTGCGCGCCAACGGCTTCAAGACTTACATCGTATCGGGCGGCACGATCGAATTCATGCGGCCGTGGACCGAGAAGGTGTACGGCATTCCGCCCGAGCAGGTGATCGGCTCTAGTCAGGTCGTGAAATACGAACTGCGTGACGGCAAGCCAGTGCTCCTGCGTATGCCCAAGCTCGACTTCGTCAACGATGGTGCAGGCAAGCCGGTGGGCATCTACCGCAACATTGGACGCCGCCCGATTCTCGCCTTCGGCAACTCGGACGGCGATCTGCAAATGCTCGAATACACCGCTGGCGGCAGCGGTGAATCGCTCGAACTGCTGGTGCATCACGACGACGCTGCCCGCGAATTCGCGTATGACCGCGATTCCCGTATGGCCAAACTCGACAAGGCATGGGATGAAGCACTCGCGCACGGCTGGACCGTCGTAAGCATGAAGAGTGACTGGAACACGGTGTACCCGGCAGCAAAGCAATAGCGGCAAACCCGCAAGGCCTGCAGAGGGGCACGGGCAGACTGGAGTCAACTCCATTGGAGCCATACGATGAGACCGTTCCTTCGAAAGAGGTGCTACGCAGCCGGGGTTGCGCTGCTCGCCCTCACTGCGGTATGTGCGTTGATCCTGATGCCCGCGGGCGAGGTGCCCGCGCAGACCGCGCCGGCCAAAAGCGCGGCGGCGCCGGCTCCTCAGCCTGGTTCACAACCGGCCGGCAAGAACAGCAACAAACCCAACATCCTCGTGATCTTCGGCGACGACATCGGGCAGTCGAACCTCAGCGCCTATACGCATGGCCTGATGGGCTACACCACGCCTAACATCGACCGCATCGCCAGCGAAGGCATGATGTTCACGGATTACTACGCCGAGAACAGTTGCACGGCGGGCCGCTCGTCGTTCATCACGGGGCAGACGCCGCTGCGTACGGGACTCTCCAAGGTCGGCGCGCCGGGCGCACCCGTGGGGCTGCAAAAGGGTGACATCACCATTGCGCAGGCACTCAAGGCACTCGGTTACGCCACCGGACAGTTCGGCAAAAACCACCTCGGCGACAAGAACGAATATCTGCCGACCAACCACGGCTTCGACGAGTTCTACGGCAACCTGTATCACCTGAACGCCGAGGAAGAACCCGAGCGTCCGTACTGGCCGAAGGACAAGAGCGATCCGTTCGTGAAGAACTTCTCGCCACGCGGGGTGATCCACAGCACGGCGGACGGCAAGGTCGAAGACACCGGCCCGCTCACCACCAAACGCATGGAGACCATCGACGATGAGACCGGCCAGCACGCGGCGGACTTCATCACGAAACAGGCCAAGGCGGGGACGCCGTTCTTCGTGTGGATGAACTTCACGCGGATGCACATCTTCACCCATGTGCGGCCGGAATATCGCGGCAAGAGCGGTATGCCCGGCAACGAATACGCCGATGGCATGTGGGAGCACGATCAGGATGTCGGCAAGTTGCTCAAGCTGCTCGACGACCTGAAGATCACAGACAACACGATCGTGGTCTACACCACGGACAACGGACCCAATATGTTCAGCTGGCCCGACGCCGCCATGACGCCGTTCCGCAGTGAGAAGGACTCGAACTGGGAAGGCGCGTTCCGCGTGCCGGCGATGGTGCGCTGGCCAGGCCATATCAAGCCCGGCTCGGTTTCCAACCAGATGATTTCCGGGCTCGACTGGTTCCCGACCCTGCTCGACGCGGCGGGTGACACCGGCGTCAAGGACCGTCTGCTGAAGGGCTGGACGCCGAAAGCCGGTGGCACCGCGTTCAAGGTGCACCTCGACGGCTACGACCAGTTGCCCTTCCTGACCGGTAAAACGACCAAAGATCCACGCACCGAGTTCTACTATTTCGACGACGACGGAGACCTCGTCGCGATGCGCTGGGATCAGGACGGCATGGCGTGGAAAGCGGTGTTCTGCGAGCAGCGAGCGCCCGGGAATCTGAACATCTGGGAGGATCCGCTGGTATGTCTGCGGCTGCCCAAGATTTTCAATCTGCGCATGGACCCCTATGAGCGAGCGGATATCACCTCGGATCAGTACAGCGACTGGCTCGTGAAAAACGCCTATCTGACCGGTATCGCAACGATGAAGGCGACGGTCTTTCTACAGACCTTCGTCGCCTATCCGCCGAGCCAGCGGCCCGCGAGTTTCAGTGTGGATGGCGTGAGACGGCAGGTCGACAAGAAGATCGACGAGTCGTTCAGGAAGCGCGGCCTCGAATGAGCATCCCGTTAGCGCCTCTCTCACCGCACCCGCGAGCGATCTGTCTGCGGGTGCGCTTAAATCTGGATGCCGCGCATGATCCCTTGTATGACTCGCCGTGACCTGGTTATGCCACCTCCCACGATCCGCCTATGACAGATAGCCTGGCCACCCAAGCGAAAACCACCCGCCGCGAACGACGCGAGCGTGAGCGTGCACAACGCCGCGACGCACCGGTTGCGACTGCGACCGAGCAGGCTACGCCGTACGCCCTCCCCGTTGCATGGCCGATGTTGCTGCTGCTCGTGTCGGGCGCTGCGTCGCTGATCTATCAATTGCTGTGGATCAAGCAACTCTCGCTGGTGGTCGGCGTCGAAGTGCAGGCGGTGACGATCGGCATCAGCGGCTTTTTTGCAGGCATGGCGCTAGGCGGATGGCTATTCGGGAAGCTCGCGGACCGCAGCGCGCGACCTCTGCTGCTTTACGCCGCGCTGGAAGGCGGCGCGTTGCTGCTGGCGCTGGCGTGCACGTTCGGCCTCGCGCACGCGGCGCTGTTGTTCGTCACGTTGCAAAAGCTGACGGGGCCGCTGGCATGGGCACTGCCGTTTGCGCTCGTCGGTGTGCCTGCCATCCTGATGGGTGGCACGCTCCCCGTGCTGATGCGGGCGCTTGCGCCGCGAGAAAATCTCATCGGACACGCAGGCGCGCGGCTGTATGCGGCCAATACCGCGGGTGCGATCGCGGGCACGCTCGTCGCCCCGTTCGTGCTTATTCCGTGGCTTGGCGTGCAGGGCGCTGCGTGCGCGGCCGCCGTGCTCAACTGCGTTGCCATGCTCGCGGCGCTTTTGCTGGCACCCGGCGGCCGTGCTCGCGTCGCGGAGCGTGCGTTTGCCTCTGTTGACGCTCGCAGCGCTGACGACACGTCCCCCACCGCGCACCAAGCCCATCTCGCGCTCGTGATCTACGCACTCGCCGGTGGAATCGGCCTCGGCTACGAGGTGATCTGGTCGCAAACCATCGTGCAGTTCATCGGCACGCGCAGCTTCGCCTTTGCGGTCGTGCTCGCCACCTATCTGCTCGGACTGGCGCTCGGCAGCGCGCTGGTGGCGCGGCGTGTCGACCGCGCCCGTGATGCGTGGGGCTCATTCGGCTTGCTAATCGCCGCAGCCGGTGTGGTCGCGCTCGTCGAACTCGCTGTATTGGGTCAATGGTTGCCGCGCTGGCAAGCGGACGCTGCACAAGCCGTGATGAATGCGACCGGCAATCTGCTCGCCACCATGTGCGCACGTTTTGCCGTGGCGAGCCTCGCCATCGTGTTCGTCCCAACGGTGCTGCTGGGTGCCGCGTTTCCGTTTGCGTTGCGGCTCACGGTCCACGCACGCCGTACCGGTCGCGACGTCGGCGCCGTGGTTGCGCTGAATACCGCTGGCGGCATTGCCGGCAGCCTGCTGGCGGGATTCGTACTGCTCCCCGCGCTCGGGCTCATCCATGCGCTCGCGGCGCTGGCCATCCTCGCGAGCGTCCTCGGTCTGCTCGCTGTGTTCGGTGGCCACGCCATGCAGCGAGGCGCGCGCTGGGGCGTGCCGCTGCTCGCGGCCCTAGCGGTGATTGCGTCTATCCTCACTCCCGCCGACCGGCTCGCCGCGATGCTCGCCACCGCTCACGGCGGCGCGCTGCGTTTCTACGAGGAGAGTGCCGGCGGCACGGTTGCCGTCATCGAACAGACGTCTGGCGACAATCACTTCAACCGTTTATATATTCAAGGTGTCTCCAACTCCGGCGATGCCATGACGTCGCTGCGCTACATGCGCATGCAAGCGCTGTTGCCCTTGCTCATCCACCGTGACACGCCACGCTCGGTGCTCGTGATTGGTCTCGGCACCGGTATTACGAGCGGCGCGCTGCTGACGTGGCCCGGACTCGAACAACGGGTGGTGGCCGAACTGCTGCCCGCCGTCGTGCGTGCCTCGGCCCAGTTCAAGGGCAACTACGGCGTCACTAACGATCCACGGGTGCAGATCCGTTTGCACGATGGGCGGCATGAACTGTTGAGCAGCACGCAACGCTACGACCTGATTACGCTGGAGCCGCCACCGCCTTCGGCCGCCGGCATCGTCAATCTGTACTCATCCGATTTCTACCGCCTGGCGGCTTCCCGGCTGAACGACGGCGGCCTGGTCGCGCAATGGTTGCCGCTCGCCACGCAAAACGAAGCGGACACGCGTTCGTTGATCAAGAGCTTCGTGCAGACCTTCCCGTATGCAACGCTGTGGACCACCGAGTTGCACGAGATGATGCTGGTGGGTTCGATGCAACCCATCACGCTCGACCTGCCAGGAATTCGCGCCCGCTTCGCGCAGCCTGAAGTGGCAAAGGCATTGGGTGAAGTGGGTATCGCCTCGCCGGCGGCCTTGATGTCGACGTGGGTCACCGACCGCGCCGGTCTGGAGTATTACGCGGCCGACGCGCCCGAGGTAACGGACGACAAGCCGCGTATCGAATACGCCAAATGGGTGGATGAGCGTGAGTTTCCTCGCGTGCTGGCGCGCCTGCTCGCGCTGCACATCGAGCCGCCGGTCGTCGGCGCGGACGACGCATTTCGCGCCGCCATGCAAACCGAACAGGGCACCCTCCAGACCTTCTACAAGGCTGCGCTGGATGCCTACCAGGGAGACCGTGGTGCATGGCAAGACGATATCGCGCGCGTCATGCAGGCAGACGGAGACAATCCGTACTACCGATGGTTTGTCGGCATGGGTGGCTAGGCAAGCGCATGCGCTCGCCAATCACAGCATGACGTTCTCCTGAGACCAAGCCTCGCGCAAACGTTTTTGCATTCGTTGCACCTGTGCAGTTGCTCAGTTGACGCTCGCGCAAAACTGCCCGCGTGCGACTGCGTAATCGACGCACGAGGTCGACGCAATTGTCCGACTCGTGCTAGCGTTGCCCGACGCCACGCATTGCGAGGTGACGCGAAGTAACAAAAAAACGAGGACCTCTTGTCGCCCGAAGATATCGCCGCCCGGCATCCGTTTCTCTATCACATCACCCGACCGCAGGCGCTTCCAGGCATCGAGAAACAAGGCCTGCTTTCCACCAGCCGCTTGCTCACATTGTTCGAAGTGCCAGATGCACGACGCGAAGAGATCGAAACCACGCGGCGTCCACAGAACGTCATCCTCACGCACCCGAAGCATGGCGAAGCCACGCTCACGGACAACATTCCGTTGAGTGAGGCCGCGCTCGAGAAATGCCTCGAAGATGGACTGCAACCAGCGGACTGGCTGCGCATGCTGAACCGCCGCGTGTTTTTCTGGGCCGATGAAGAAGCGCTCGCCAATCACCTTGGCGCGCGGGCCGCGCGCAGCGAGAAACGCGTGGTGCTGGTGCTCGACACCTTGCGCCTCGTCACTGCGCATTTCGAGCGCGTCGAACTCTCCGCGATCAATACCGGCTCGACCATCCGGCGTCCCGCGCGGCGCGGCTTGACGACCTTCACGCCTGCACGCCGTCACACGTATCAGGATTGGCAACGCCTGCGCGGTGGTCGCGACAAGATCAAGGAAGTGACGGTGCTCGACGCCGTGCCGGACATCACGGCGTACGTGACAGCGTATCGGGATGCGGATACGCTGCGCTGACGTTACCTGAAGCGCCGCCTCAGAACGACTCGCCCACCATCGCTTCGCTCTTGCGCCACAGTGCCTCCGCGCGCGCTGCGTCGAGTGCATATCCGCGCACGCCTTCGCTAACCGGCGTGATCACCACGTCGTCGGCGACCACGTTGCTCACGTGACAGTTTTCGCAGTAACGCCCGCCCACTTCCTCCGCGGATGCCACCACCGCCGTCCAGACTGACGTGGCTGCGCCCTGCGGGACGGTCTTGAACTTGAACGGTGGATGGCCATCGGCAGCAAGCTGGCTATTGACCCGCTCGATCAGTCCGGCCATCTGCGCTTCGTCCATGTGGCGCGCCAGTTCCGTCTGGATGCCGCCCGGATGCACCGCCGCCGCCCGCACGCCGCGCGCGCGATGGCGTTGATCGAAGGCCGCCGCGAACAGGATATTCGCCGTCTTCGAGCGTCCATAAGCCACGAACGGATCGTATTCCGTGTGCTCGAAGCCTGGATCGTCGAGATCCACGTTGCCATAGCGATGACCTGACGACGACAGCATCACCACCCGGCCGCCCGACGACAGCAGCGACGCGAGGCGATTCACGAACACGAAATGTCCCAGATGGTTGGTGCCGAACTGCGTCTCGAAGCCGTCCGTGGTTTTGCCGAACGGCGTGGCCATCACGCCCGCGTTCGCAATGATGATGTCGAGCGGCTTACCCTCGCTCACGAGCTTGTCCGCGCAGGCGCGCACGCTGGCGAGACTGGCCAGGTCGAGCGTCACCACTTCGATGCTGCCACCCGCCGTTGCCGCTTCGCGCCGCGCTTCGGAGAGCGCCTGCTGCGCCTTGTCGAGGTCGCGCGCCGTGCCGATCACGTGCGCCCCGCGCGCGGCCAGCGCGCGCGCCGTCTCCACGCCCAGTCCGGCGGACACGCCGGTCACCAGAATTCGCTTGCCGCGCAGATCGACACCCGCGAGCACGTCGTCGGTTGTCGAGGTTGCCCCAAATTTCTCAGCCATGTTGTCGCTCCATGCCATAAAGTTGACGCCGTTCCCCTGTCGGGATAAAACGGAGATTCCCTCCGCTTTTCGTCCATACTAAACGGAGTCACCCTCCGTTTGCAAGTGCTGAAACTTTTCATGACTCATTCGACGCCAAAAGAACGGAAGCCGCGAGCCGATGCGCAGCGCAATCGCGAGCGCATTCTCGACGAGGCCAAAAAGGCATTTACGGAGGCGGGGGCCGACATCAGTCTCGAAGATGTCGCCCGGCAGGCGGGCGTCGGCACCGGGACGCTGTACCGGCACTTCCCGACCCGGGAAGCGCTGCTGCAAAGCGTCTATCGCGCCGAAGTGACGAAGCTGGCGGAGGAAGAACGCAGGCTGGCGGCGTCGCTGCCGCCGGCCGAGGCATTGCGCGCCTGGATGCTGCTGTTTATCGACTACATCGCGGCGAAAAAAATCATTGCGCCGGCCCTGAATGCCATCGTGGGCGGGTCGACGGAACTGTTTCAGGCATCCGGCGCGCAGATCAAGCAGGCCATCGCGGCGCTCGTCGCACGGGCCGTGGAAAGCGGCGACATCCGCGCCGATCTCGATCCGCTCGATCTGCTGCGTGCGCTGGTGGGGGTGTCGAATGTCGCGTCCGGGCCGGAGTGGCAGCAGAGCGCCCGACGGCTGGTGGATATCCTGTTGACCGGATCGCGGCCTGCTGAATAGCGCGCGGTCAAGCCCGCGCGCCGTGCACTGATTCCTTGAGCGTCAAGCGGCCTTGCCGGGCCAGCGCTGCATGACGCTCTTGTAGTGCGTGTAAAAGCGCACAGCCTCTTCGCCGTACGCGTGATGGTCGCCGAACAGCGAGCGTTTCCAGCCGCCGAACGAATGCCACGCGGGCGGCACCGGACTCGGTATGTTGATACCCACCATGCCGATATGAATCTGGCGGGAGAAGGTGCGCGCCGTGCCGCCATCCGAGGTGAACAGCGAAACGCAGTTGCCCAGTTCGTGCGCGTTGACGAGCGCGATGGCGCTCGCCAGATCCGGCACGCGGACCACTGACAACACCGGCCCAAAAATCTCCTCGCGATAGATGCGCATCTCCGGCGTCACGTCATCGAAAAGCGAGCCAGCCAGAAAGAAGCCCTCTTCGCGGCCCACGACGACATGGCCGCGCCCGTCGACGATAAGTTTGGCGCCCGCAGCAATGCCCGCCTCGATATAGCCGATCACCTTGTCACGATGCGCGGTGCTGATGAGCGGGCCCATGTCGAGATCGGCTTCCATGCCGCCGCCGATCCTGAGCGAACGCACACGCGGAACGAGACGCTCCACCAGTTCATCGCCCACGTCACCCACCGCCACCGCGACCGAGGTCGCCATGCAGCGCTCACCGGCCGAGCCATACGCCGAGTTGATCAGCGCGTCGACGGCTCGATCGAGATTGGCGTCGGGCATCACGACCAGATGATTTTTCGCACTCCCAAGCGCCTGCACGCGTTTGCCGCGCGCGGCGAATTCGCGGTAGATATATTCAGCGACCGGCGTCGAGGCAACCACCGACATCGCCACCACATCGGGGTGCGCGATCAGTGCATCGACCACCGGCTTGCTACCGTGCACGACATTGAAAACGCCGTTGGGAAAGCCCGCTTCGATGAACAGCTCCGCGAGCCGGATCGACGCCGACGGTGTACGCTCCGACGGCTTGAGCACGAAGGTGTTGCCGCACGCGGCTGCCATCACGAACATCCAGCACGGCACCACCATCGGGAAATTGAACGGCGTCACGCCCGCTGCCACGCCAAGCGGCTGCCGCAGGTTCCAGCTGTCGATGCCGCCGCTGATCTGGTCGGTGAATTCAGTCTTGAGCAGGGTCGGAATACCGCAGGCAAATTCGACGATTTCGATGCCGCGCACCACTTCGCCTTTCGCATCTGAAAACAGCTTGCCGTGATCGCGCGTGATGAGTTCGGCGAGTTCGTCGCTGTGCTGGTCCAGCAGTTCCTTGAACCTGAACATCAGACGGGCGCGCGCTAACGGCGCCGTTTCGCTCCACGCCGGAAACGCGGCTTGTGCAGACGCGACGGCGGCAGCCACTTCGTCGGCGCTGGCGACCGGCAGACGGGCCGACACGCGCCCCTCCGCCGGATCGTACACATCCGCAAAGTGACCGCTTTTGCCAGCGACGCGCCGACCGTCGATGAAATGACTCAACTCGCGCACGCGCGCGGCACCTCGATCTGCTTCACTCATCGCGTCCTCCGGGGAATAGGTGGGCCGTGCTGCAACGCTGTTCATCGCTGCACGCGTCACGTCTCACGCAGACTACCTGCGGCGCTAGTTGCTGTCGAACGTGATGCAAGGCGTTTGCGCGGCGCTTTTTCATTTGCCGTGCAACGCGGTTTGAAGTGTCCAGCGGGAGGAATTTGCCTGCGAAATCAAGGCGCAAGAAGATACGGCGCGTGTTCTGACACGCGCCGACGAGGCAGGCAGAACCACCTGACGTTGCACGTCATTCGCTACTGCGAGCCTGGTTTTGCACGAGTGGAAAGGATGGAGATGGAGTGAGCAGCGCTCGCGTTAGTGGTTAATTGCTCTCGTCTTCCGCGGCGCGAATGGATTGCACGAACGGCGCACCCAGCAAACCTGGGTTGATTTCGATGTCGTAATTCTGCGCCAATGCATCAGCGTGGTAATGCACGTCCCTGCATCGCAGCGGCAGTTCGCGGATCGACATGCCCGGCACGAGTGTCGACGACGGTTGATCCAGATCGAGCCAGCAGTTCGTGTGTTTGCCACGCGTGATCGCGACCACGCCGGACAAGCGAACCCGCTGCACTGGCAGGAACCGTTCGCCCAACCAGGTATTGCTGAACATTGCGAGTCCCGTGCCAAGCGCGAGTGAACCCAGAGTGACAGCAAGGACCACACTGAACGCCGCGGCCCCGCCGAGTGCGTTCCTGCGCAAATTCCCCGGAACGATCATGCCCATCAAAACCAGGATAAACAGCAGCGAGAGCAACAGCGAACAGCCGGCTATCTTCAGCGGGGTCAGTGTGGAGGTGAGGAATGCCAAACCAAAGCTGAACGCACTGGCGCCGACAACTGAATAGATCGTGTACGGCAAACTCAACGCGCGCACGCCGATGGCATCGTTGGCATGCGTACCGAACAGGATTTCAAGGCGCAGCGCCGCGGTTCCCACATAGGCGTCGCGCACGTCTTTCAGTTTGCGCGCCGCGGTGTTGCCGATGGTGAAAGTCAGCTTGTTCTTTTGCAGGGTGAGACGGCCGCCCGACTTCACCAAACCGTTGACGGCCTGCACGAGTTCGCCGTCGCGCCTGAGGCGCTCGACTACTGCACTGCTCAAACCGAATACCACGAGGCCGTCGCCGAAGGGCTCGGGCGGCACCAGATTGAAGATTCGTACGAAGCGCGAGCCCTGGCCGCTCGCCCCGGCCCGCATGAAACAGATCGCGCCGTCTACCGCACACGCCGCGCTGGTGATAGTCGTCTGCCTGCCGCGCACGGTACGAACCGCGCGAAGCGGTTCCACAACGCCAAAATTCGCTACATCAGGCAACACCTTTTGGCCCAATCGCATCGTAGTCGTCCCCGTTGGTATAAGTCGTTCGTAATGAACGCCGTAACGGGTTATCGACCCGGCAATCGTGAAACTTGAGGACGACGTGTGTTCAGTTATGCAGAACGCTGCTTGCGTAGCAGCAAGGGCGCACAAAAGGCTTGTTCAGGCGAGATGCGCGATTCAACGCACCTTCTTCAAGGCACTGGCTTTGTGAATGGCCGCTTTCCCGCTCTTCGCGCTCTTGACTTCGTATTGCGGATGTTCCGGGGATGCCTTCGCCACGTGGCCAGCCACCTTCGCCGTTCCCGTCACCTTGCGCGTGACGGTGCCTTCGGTGCGGCCCTGCGAGGTTTCCCATTGCACCTTGTCACCTTTCGATACCGTAGCCATGTCGTTCTCCCGAAAGTGCGGCGCAATGGCCGCTTCGCCGTTGACGAAAACTTCGTCAAGAACGTGCCGCAATTTCGGTTCCCGCTGACGGGTGTAGGGGCCTCAATCTCCATGACCGCGCTGATCGTGCGCGGCGGCGGCGAGCCGATCTTCCCTGTAGCACCTGTCCAGCCCAAGCCGGCGCGCGTTTGCCCTTTAACATATCATTGCGAGATTGCACGTTATCGGGCGCGACGTCGCCATGCATTCAGGCGACTCGACCCTGAGTCGTATTCAGAGTCGCCGCGTGTTCCCAGCATCAGTGCCCCGAACGAACATCACGACGGCAATCCGCCAGCCCATCCGCCAACCGCGCGACTTCCACGGAGGCCTCGAACCGCATGCAGGACATTGATTCCGGCGTCAACGCATACGACGCCGTCAAGGCGCTGGCCTTCATTGGCGACCTCAGCATGGGGCAGCCCACCGATCATTCGGTGCGGACCGCCTGGCTCGCGTTTCAACTCGCCCGTGCGCTGGATTTCGATGCGGGCGGCTGCGATACCGTGCGCGAGGCGTCGCTGCTGCGCTGGTCGGGTTGCACGGCGAACGCCGCCGGGTTTGCGGATGCGTTCGGCGACGACATCGCCAGCCGCGAGGCCATGCTGGCACAGCGCCCGAGCTGGCCGGAACTGCTGGCACGGCAGAGCGACCCGGCGCTGGCCATCACGCCGCTCGCGCAGATCCACTGCGAAGTCTCAGGTGAAGTGGCGCGCATGCTCAGCCTGTCGGATCAGACCCAGGCCACCTTGCGGCATATTTTCGAAGCGTGGGACGGCAGCGGCTTCCCCGAGCATCTGCTGGCGCAGTCCGTGCCGCACACGGTGTTCGTCATCGCGCTGGCGGGCGATCTCGAAGTGTTCAATCGCGTGTATGGCGTCGAGCAGGCGCTGCAACTGATCGGGCAGCGCGTCGACTCCCGCTATCCCGCGGCCTTCGTGGCGCAGGCCAACTCACATGCGGCCGCATGGCTTAAGGAACTGGATCGCACGGATGCCGCCGGCCTCGACGATGCCCTCGCGACAACACCGTTGCAACGTGCCACGCCACCTGAACTGATTGCCGACATCATCGACCTGAAGCTGCCCTGGATGACCGGCTACTCGCGCGAGGTGGCCGCCACGGCGGCGCAGTGCTGCGCGCGTCTCACACCGGATCCGCAAGCGGCCAATCTGGTCTACCAGGCGGGGCTGATTCATGGGATTGGCCGGGCCGCCGTGCCGAACGCGATCTGGAACGAGCCGGGACAACTCTCGGCCTCGGAGTGGGAGAAGGTGCGCCTCGTGCCCTACTGGACGGCACGCGCGGGCAAGCAGACCGGCACCTTGAAGCAGGCCGCCGAACTGGCGTCGTACGCCTACGAACGGCTCGATGAGACCGGCTATTTCCGCAGCAGCGGCGCGGCGGGCATGCCACTGGAAGCGCGCATTCTGGCGGCAGCGGTAGCAGCGGTGGCCCTGCGCGCGCCGCGCCCGTGGCGCGCGGCGCTTTCCCCCGCGGACGCAGCCGCGCTGCTGCGCGAGCAGGCCGCCAATGGCCGTTTCGATCCACAGGTGGTGGATGCCTTGCTTGCCTCCGAAGGCAGCCCGCCAGCGCGCGCCTGCATGCCGCAGAAAGTGCGTCTCTCGGCACGCGAGACCGACGTGCTGCGTCTCATCAGCCACGGCGCGAGCAACAAGGATGCCGCGAAAGAACTGGCCTTGAGTCCGAGCACGGTGCGCACCCATGTTGAAAGTCTGTTCCGCAAGCTGGAGTGTTCCACCCGGGCGGCGGCCACGCTGAAGGCGGCGTCAATGGGACTGCTTTAAGCCAGCGTGACGGCCACGCGCCGAGCCTGCACGTGAGCGCACCCAACCGTGTCAGGCAGGACGCCTTTACAATCCAGCACTCGATCCGACCAGCGTGATGTACCTCATGAGATACCTTCCTGCTTCGATATTCACGGCGCTCATCGCGCTGACGGCCGTCGCCGTGCAAACCCCGGCGATGGCTCAGACGAGCGGTGGTGGCGATACGCCTCAACAGCAGTGTGCGATGGGATACGTGACGGGCATTGGCGGCGCCGCCCGCAGCATGCGCGAATACCTCGCCCTGCCGGACGGCGACAAATATCGCTACCTGGCGGACAACCCGATTCAATGCAAGGTGTCAGACGAAGGCCGCGCCTCCGATTGCAACGGCGTCATCAATCTGCGGCACGAACAGATCAGCGTGTATGACGACAGCGACAGCGTCACGATGTCCGTGGTGACGCGCGTGGAACTGGATCACGGCACGTACCCGGCGATCATCGTGGTGCAGAAGAAGGATGTGCACTGCGAGCAGTGAAGGCCGCTGACGATGACCGGCCGGGTGTGCCTGGTGTGCCTGGTGGGCCCTACGTGGCACGTGTGGCCGGCCACGTTTGCAGTAGCTGCGTCGAGCGCGCGAGCGAGGCGCGCCCCCCAAGGTCACGCGTCAGCGATTCCCAACGGTTCCTTCCGCAAGCCGACCCGATCAGCCGATCAATAGTACGGCGGCGGGGGCGGCGCCATATAAACCGGCGGCGGCGGGGCCACATACACCGGTTGCGGCGCGACATACACCGGCTGCGGCGCGTAGACCTGCGGCTGCGAAATGACATTGCCCTTGGAACTCATGCACTGGGCGTAGGCCGCGTCGTAACGTGCCTGGATGCCGTTGGCCGAAGCCTGTGCGCCATTGGCGCCTGCCGAGCCGCCCAGCAGCAAGCCGCTGCCCGCACCAATCGCGGCACCCGCACCCGCATTGCCGGCCGCCGCGCCGAACAGCGCGCCAATGGCCGCGCCACCCAGCGTACCCAGCGCTGCGGCATTGACGCTGTTGGTGGTGGCGTTTTGCGCCTGGCCGGAAGCGTCGGAAGAGCGCGACGCGTAATCGCGGCATGCGTAATCGTCCTGCTGGAACTGGCCGAGCGGCTCCCCGCTGCGCGGCAGCGCGACGATACTCGGGCCGCTTGGCGGCGCCACGGCACAGCCGCCCAATGCGAGGACGAGAATGCCGACCGGAACTGCGATACCTATATTTTTCATTCTGGAAATCATGTTCGTGCAGAAGAAGTGACCTTGGACCTGCATACCTTAGAGCAAACGGCACGCCGCATGTTTACCGGACCGTTACAGGAAGTTTTTGCCGACCGCCGCCCGCCCATGAGCGGCGGCTTATCGCAATTTTATTGATGTGCGGGTCAGTCCTGGGCGGAGGCCGAGATGCAGCCTCGCATCCTGATTCAACCCGTCGTCGCGCCGTTATCTCCATAAGACCATGTGCGGGCGCCAAGGTTCGGCGGGCGGCGCGCTCCTCGCCGTCTGTCAAGCGCCATTGACACCTTTCGTTACACCTTTCGGCGACGCGAACCTCGAAGCGAACTCCCGCCCACGCGACTTCAAAAGCCCGCATCCAGAAATCCCGCATCAAACCCAGACGAACAGGTTCGGCCAAACGGCTAACGACGCTCGCTGACACCGGTTTTTTCATCCTGTTCCTGTATATTCGTGGCTTCACGATTCCAGCACGCGCACACCTCGGGGAAAGGACCTCCGCGTCAACATCAGAAGTGTCCTCGTTAGTGACCGGTTTGCGCTCAAGACCTTATGGCCGCCTTCGATTTACACACCGTTTTGCTCATGTCGGCGGTCATGCCGGGACTGATGGCGCTGGTCATGTTTTCGCTCGGCCGAAGTTTTCCCACGAATATTCGCGGCGTCGGCAACTGGGCATCCGGTGCGTTGATCGTGTCGGCGGCGGCCATCCTCCTTGCATTGCGCGGCACCATCCCGGACTGGCTTTCCATCATCGGCGGCAACGGCGGCATGATCCTCAGCACCGGGCTCTGGCTGATCGGCAGCCAGCGCTTTTACGGTCGCCCGCCGGCGTGGCGCTTCGTGCTGCTGATGCTGTTGGTCGGCATGACCAGCGTGGCCTGGATGACGTGGATTCACCCCTCCGCCCCTGGACGCGCGCTCTGCATCAACGCGATCCTCGCGCTCATCTACGGCCGTCAGACCCTGCTGTTGCTGAGCCACGGGCGGCACGACGCCAGCGCGATGTTCATCGGCGTCATGTTCCTGATCCAGACCGCTGTCACTTCCGTGCGCGTCGTCACCTCGATCGGCTCGGGTTTTTCGGCTACCGGCCTGTACGGCCGCGATTCCATTCAGACGGTCTATCTGGCCACTGGCGCTTTCATGTCGTTGACGGCAACGGTCGGCTTCATGCTGGTGGCGATGAACCGTCTGCGTCTGCAACTCGAACAGCAATCCCTCGCGGACCCGTTGACCGGCCTGCTGAACCGCCGCGCCTTCCTGAACGCACACCGTGAAGAGCGCGAAAAGATGATGCGCACCGGCGGTTTGTTGTCGCTACTGCTGATCGATCTCGACCACTTCAAGGTCATCAACGACACGCATGGTCACGTCAAAGGCGACGAGATTCTGGTCGACTTCTCGGAGCGCGCGGCCGGCATGCTCACCTGGCAGCACCACCTCTCGCGCTGGGGCGGTGAAGAGTTCGCCGCGCTAGTGCCGGGTCTGCGTCCCGAGGACGTATTCGATCTGGCCGACGCCCTGCGCGCCAGGATCGCGCGCAACGAGAACCCCGCGTTGCCGGCCTATACGTGCAGCATTGGCATTGCCTGTACGGCGAGCGGCGACGCGACGATCGAGCGTCTCGTGAAAGACGCGGACGAAGCGCTGTACCGCGCCAAGCGCAACGGCCGGAACTCGGTTGAACTGAACGACCAGGCCGTGCTGGTGTAGCCACGGCGTCACACCGTGCGCTGCGTTGCTTCAGCTCACAAGGACGATGCAATGAGTATTCGCGGTGCGCAACCCGGCGACGCCAAAGAGATTGCGCTCCTGAGCAGTCAGTTCGGCTGGCATGCTTCGGAAGACGAGGTCGCGGCGCGGCTCGATCTCATCCTGCACCGGCCGGACCATCGGCTGCTGGTCTATCCGGGTGAGGCGGGACAACTGCTTGGCTGGATCCACGCGGGCGTCAACCTGATCGTGTCGAGCGGGAGATACGGCGAGGTGCTGGCATTCGTGGTCCGTGACGGTGAACGAGGCGCGGGCATTGGCGGCGCGTTGCTAGCCGCCGCCGAGCAATGGATTCGCGGCCATGAATCGCACCCCACGTCCATCGTGATCCGCTGCAACAACGAGCGCACGCGCACGCATGCGTTCTATGTGCGTCACGGCTACGACATCACGATGATCGGTCTCCGGAAAGCGATCTAATGCGCCGCGTCACCTTGGGTCAACGCGCGCGAAAGCTTCACCCCCCCATTGGTGGACATCGAGCACCGCCGTCGCGAACACCTCCGGCGCTTCCTGCGGAAGGTTATGACCGGCATTGGCCACCACACGGTTCTCGTGGCGTCCCGTGAAACGTTTCATGGCCGGCTGTCCGCCGCGCAGTGGCGACACGCCATCCACGTCGCCTTCCAGCGTGACGGTCGGCACGGTGATCGGCGGCAGCGCCGCCAGTTGACGCTCGATGTCGTCGAACTCAGGATCGCCGTCCACCAGGCCGTAACGGTGTCGGTACGAATGAATCACCACGTCGACGAAATCCGGATTGTCGAAGGCGGCCGCCGAGCGCGCGTAGGTGTCGTCGTCGAAGCGCCACGTGGGCGACCATAACGACCAGAGCAGTCGACAGAACGCGCGCCGGTTTTCTTTCAGCCCGGCTCGCCCGCGCTCGCCGTGAAAGTAGTACTGGTACCACAGGCGATGTTCCTTGTCGGGATCTTCCGGGCGCATGGCGACAGCCAGATTCTGGATGTTGTAGCCATTCACCGACACCAGCCCACGCGCCCGCGACGGATACAACGCCGCCACGATGCACGCCGCCCGGCCGCCCCAGTCATAGCCGCCCAGCACCGCGCGTTCAATCTGCAGCGCGTCGAGCAGCGCCAGCAGGTCTGCGCCGAGCGCCGCCTGCTGGCCCGAGCGCACCGTGCTCGGCGCAAGAAAACGCGTGGGACCGTAGCCGCGCAGATAAGGGGCGATGACACGCGCGCCCTGCGAGATCAGACGCGGTGTCACGTCCGTGTAGGCGTGAATATCGTAGGGGAAGCCATGTAGGAGAACGACGGGCCATCCATTGGAATCGCCCTGTTCCTCGTAAGCAATATCAAGCTGGCGGGTTGCAACGTGTTTAAGCATGACACCCTCCGGAAGTCGAAGTGGGCCGGCCGCTCAGGGCAGCGCCCGGTGTTCGTGAACGTGCATGATCGCCCTCGTGCGTACCTCGGGCGTTATATGCGGCGCACGGCACGGCAGTAGAATGCCCGAAACACCTCAGATAGCAGGACACCGCACCCGGATCCCGACGCTGCGCGCAGCAGCGTGGCGCAACGAAGCAATCACCTTACACGGATCCACCGTTTCACAGGACGAGCATGCCCGCCTCGAATGAGAATTTGTTTGGTGCCTACCTGAAGGACCGCCGCACGAAACTGGACCCGGCGGCCTTCGGCATTGCGTCGAGCCGTCGCCGCACGCCGGGCTTGCGGCGCGAAGAGGTCGCCCAGCGCGCGAACGTCAGCACGACCTGGTACACCTGGCTCGAACAGGGCCGCGGCGGCGCACCGTCGGCGGAGGTGCTGGAGCGCATTGCCCGCGCGCTGATGCTGAGCGACGTCGAACGGGAACACCTGTTTCTGCTTGGCCTGGGACGGCCGCCCGAGGCCCGCTACGAGGCACGCGAAGGCGTGACGCCGCGTCTGCAACGGGTACTCGACGCGCTGGAGCCGAGCCCCGCGCTGATCAGAACCGCGACGTGGGATGTGATCGCCTGGAATCGCGCCGCAGCGGCAGCGCTGATGGACTACGGCACGCTGCCGCGCGAACAGCGCAACCTGCTGCGAATCGTCTTTTGCGATCCGCGCGTGCGGGCCGCCAACGTGGATTGGGAAAGCACCGCCCGCTTCGTGTTAGGCGCGTTTCGCGTGGACGCCGCGCGCGCCGGCGCCACGAGTCAGGTGGCCGCGCTGGTGGACGAACTGTGCGCCGTGAGCCCGGAGTTCGCGGCGATGTGGCAGGACCACGAGGTGCGCGAGCATGGCGAGGGCGTCAAACATCTGCGGCATCCCATCGCCGGGCCGATTGCCTTCGAATACTCCGCGTTCGCGGTGGACGGCCGCCCCGATCTCAGCATGATCGTCTACAACCCGGCCACGCCGGCCGATGCCGCCCTGGTCAGATCGTTGATGGAAGCCCAGGCCCGTCAGGCAGCCGATTCGCCCACCCCTGCCACCGGCATGCGCGCCATCTCCACGAACGCCTTGAGGTAGTCGATCTCAATGTCGGCCTCGCGTGCGCCCAAGAAAATCTGCTTGGCGATGCCCTCGCGTCCCAGCCGCACCGGGACGATGTTCATCTTGTCCGCGTACTCCTCCACCAACCAGCGCGGCAGCGCGGCGACGCCCCGGCCGCTTTCCACCATCTGCAACATGATGTCGGTGGTCTCGATCACCTTGTGACGTCGCGGCGAAACGCCCGCTGGCATCAGAAACTGGTTGTAGATATCGAGCCGGTCCGTCTCGACCGGATACGACACCAGCACTTCGCGCGTCAGTTGTTCCGGACGCACGTAATCCACGTTGGCAAGCGGATGCTCATGGTTCACCACCAGCACCTGCTCGTAGTCGAACACGGGTTCGAAGCGCAAGCCGGGTTTGAAGAGCGGATCGGGCGTGACCAGCAGGTCGATCTCGAAGCCAAACAGCGCGCCAATGCCGCCGAACTGGAATTTCTGCTTCACGTCCACATCGACGTCCGGCCAGCACGCCAGATACGGCGACACCACCTTCAGCAACCACTGGTAGCAGGGATGGCATTCCATGCCGATGCGCAGCGCGCCGCGCTCGCCTTGCGCGTACTGGCCGAGGCGCTCTTCAGCGAGCGCCAGTTGCGGCAGCACGCGGTTGGCCACCGCCAGCAGGTATTGACCGGCCTGCGTCAGACGCAGGCTGCGGCCCTCGCGCAACCAGATATCCGTGCCGAGTTGCTGCTCCAGCTTTTTCATGGAGTGGCTGAGCGCGGATTGCGTCACGCAGAGAATTTCCGCCGCGGCGGTCAGCGAGCCGTGTTTGTCCACCGCCTGAACGATTGCCAGATGGATGCGCTCAAGCATGACGGCGGCCTTGCGACGGGCCGATGAGCCGGGCCATCAGGAAGAAGGACATGCGCAGATACATGAACAAAACTAATGCTTTGTTGAATTATCACCATTTTACTTCATAAACCGCCCTGGTTACGATCCACGCAACTGCATCTGCACACCAGCAACCGTAACCATTCCAACCAGGGCGACACGATGGCAACCACTCACAATCTCGGCTTTCCGCGCATCGGCGCAAAACGCGAACTGAAATTCGCGCTCGAGTCTTACTGGAAAGGCGAGTCCTCGCTCGGTGAGCTGAAAGCACTGGGCACGCAATTGCGCCAGCGTCACTGGGCGCACCAGGCCGACCTTGGTTTCGCGGCCGTCGGCGATTTCTCGTTCTACGATCAGGTGCTGGACATGAGCTTCACGCTCGGCAACCTGCCGGCACGCGTGCAAGGCTTTCACGGCGACACGCTGGACAACTACTTCCGCGTCGCGCGCGGCCGCTCGGCCAAGGGCGCGGAAGATCACGCCGCGTGCTGCGGCGGCGTGGCCGCCGGTGAGATGACCAAGTGGTTCGATACCAACTATCACTACATCGTGCCGGAGTTCACGGCAACGACGAACTTCTCGCTCGACCCGTCGCGCCTCGTCACGCAACTCGCCGAAGCCCGTTCCGCCGGCGTGAACGTCAAGCCCGTGATCATCGGGCCCGTCACGTATCTCTGGCTGGGCAAAGCCAAGGACGACTCCGACCGCCTCGCGCTGCTGCCCAAGCTGCTGCCGGTCTACGGCGCACTGCTGGATACGTTCGCGGCGCAGGGCGTGGAGTGGGTGCAGATCGACGAACCGGCGCTCGTCACCGAACTCGATCCCGCGTGGCAGCAGGCCTTCGTCACGGCGTACGACGCGCTCGAAACGCGCCGCGTCAAGCTGCTGCTCGCCACCTACTTTGGCCAGTTGCAGAACAATCTGTCGCTCGCCTGCAAGTTGCCCGTGGATGGCCTGCACATCGACGCCATCAATGCGCGTGCTGAAGTGGCCAAAGCGGCGCACGAACTGCCGGCTGAGCGGGTGCTATCAGTGGGTGCGATCAACGGCCGCAACATCTGGAAGACCGACCTGAGCGCCACGCTCGACTGGCTCGAACCGGTCGCGAAAAAACTGGGCGAACGTCTGTGGATCGCGCCGTCGTGCTCGCTGCTGCACGTCCCCGTAGATCTGGAAAGCGAGCAAAAGCTGGATGCCGAAGTGCGTTCGTGGCTCGCGTTCGCGCTGCAGAAACTGGACGAACTGAAGGTGCTGGCAACGGCGCTGAACCACGGCCGCGACGCCGTCAAGGCAGAACTCTCTGCGAACAGCGCTGCGATCGCGGCACGCCGTGCCTCACCACGGGTGAACAATCCGGCGGTCAAGGCCGCGCTCGGCAAGATCAATCCGGCGCTGGGTCAACGCAGCAACGCTTACCCGGCTCGCGCCGACAAACAGGCAGCCTTGCTGAAACTGCCCGCTTATCCGACCACGACGATCGGCTCGTTCCCGCAGACCGGCGAGATTCGCCACGCGCGCAGCCAGTTCAAGAGCGGCGCTTTGGATGAAGCCGGTTACAAGAGCGCGATGCGCGCCGAGATCGAACGCAGCGTGCGCGAGCAGGAAGCACTGGGGCTCGACGTACTCGTGCACGGTGAAGCCGAGCGTAACGACATGGTCGAATACTTCGGCGAACAACTGGAAGGCTACGCGTTCAGCCAGTTCGGCTGGGTGCAGTCGTACGGCTCGCGCTGCGTGAAGCCGCCCATCCTGTTCGGCGATATCAGCCGTCCGCAAGCGATGACGGTGGAGTGGATCAAGTACGCGCAGTCGCTCACCAGCAAGCCGATGAAGGGCATGCTGACCGGCCCCGTGACGATCCTGAACTGGTCGTTTGTGCGCGACGATCAACCGCGCTCGGTGTCGTGCTACCAGCTGGCGCTGGCGATCCGCGAAGAAGTGCTCGACCTGGAGAAAGCCGGCGTGCGCGTGATCCAGATCGACGAAGCGGCCCTGCGCGAAGGTTTACCACTGCGCAAATCGCAATGGCAGGAATACCTCGATTGGGCAGTGGAATCGTTCCGCATCACGGCTAATGGCGTGAGCGACGAAACGCAGATTCACACTCACATGTGCTATTCGGAGTTCAACGACATCATCGCCTCCATTGCGGAGATGGACGCCGACGTCATCACCATCGAAACCTCGCGCTCGGACATGGAACTGCTGGACGCGTTCGATCACTTCAACTATCCGAACGAAATCGGGCCGGGCGTGTACGACATTCACTCGCCCAACATCCCGACTCAGCAGCACATCGTGCAACTGATGCAGAAGGCGGCCGAGCGTATTCCGGCGCAGCGTCTGTGGGTGAATCCGGATTGCGGTCTGAAGACGCGTCAATGGGAAGAAGTGCTGCCCGCACTGACCAACATGGTCGCCGCTGCGAAAACGTTGCGCGCTTCCGTTTAAGCCGCGTGCGATGAGAAGCGGCTACCTGCTGGTGGCCGCTTTTTCGTTTCCGCCTGCGTTGTCCAATGCACCGCCCCGAATGCAAACCCACGTCATGGAGTAGCATGGTCACGCGCCAGTTCGGAGCCTGCACTGACCGTTCGATCTTCCCAACGACATGGCATGGAGCAAAGCATGGCCTATCGCAACTATCACAAGCGCAAGATTGCCGATCGCGATCTGCATCCCGAGACCCTGATGATGTCGTATGGCTACGACCCGTTTCTCTCGGAAGGGTCCGTCAAGCCACCGGTCTTTCTGACCTCTACTTTCGCGTTTCGCACCGCCGAGGACGGCGCCGAGTTCTTCGATATCGTGTCCGGCCGCAAGCCTTCGCCCGAAGGTGAAAGCGCGGGTCTCGTGTACAGCCGCTTCAATCATCCGAACCTCGAAATCGTCGAGGATCGTCTGGCCGTGCTCGACGGTTCCGAAGCCGCGGTGGTCACCTCGAGCGGCATGTCTGCGATTGCAGCCATTCTGCTGGCGTTTTTGCGGCCGGGTGACTGTGTAGTGCAGTCCGTGCCGCTCTATGGCGGCACCGAAACGCTGATTGCAAAGTTTCTGCCGGAATGGGGCATTCAATCGCAGGTGATCGACGATGGGCTGTCCGTCGAGGCGATCCGCGACGCGCTCGAAGCCGCTGCGAAGAGAGGCAACGTGCGCATGTGCTACATCGAAACGCCCGCCAATCCCACCGACGCGCTGTTCGATCTCGAAGGACTGCGCCGCGAAATCGATGCGTTCGAAACGCGTCATGGCTATCGTCCGCTTTCGGTGTGCGACAACACACTGCTCGGGCCGCTTTATCAAAAGCCGGTCAAGCAGGGCATCGACCTGAGCGTGTATTCGCTGACCAAATATATTGGCGGTCACAGCGATCTGGTGGCGGGCGGCGTCACCGGCAGCCGCAGCCTGATCACGAAGGTACGCGCCATTCGCAGCACGCTCGGCTCGCAGCTCGATCCACATTCTTCGTGGATGATCACGCGCTCCATGGAAACGCTCGTGCTGCGCATGGACCAGGCCGCGCGCAGCGGCAGCGCCGTTGCGCGCTGGCTTGCCACCAACCCGTATCACACCGTCAAGGTGCTGCATCCCGAACTGATCGACGATCCCGCTTACCAGGCCGTCTACCGGCGGCAATGCAGCGGGCCGGGATCGACGTTTGCCTTCGTGCTCGACGGCGGGCGCGAGCAGGCGTTCAAGCTCATCAACCGGCTGACGTTGTTCAAGTCCGCCGTGAGTCTGGGCGGCACGGAATCGCTGATCTGCCATCCGGCTTCGACCACTCACTCAGGCGTGCCAGCCGCCGCGCGTGCCAAGGCGGGCGTATCGGAGGGGTTGATTCGCGTCTCGGTGGGGCTGGAGCATCCCGACGATCTGATCGCTGATCTAGCGAACGCACTGGAGCATTGCTGAAGCGCCGCAGGCTGTTTCGTCAGCGGAATGCCGTGCATGTCGCCACCCATGCAGCCGCGCGTTTTTGTCTTGATTGACGGGCGGCACCTCCAGTCGGTACGCTTGCGCGCTGGTGGCCGAGGTCTGCGCAGCCTGATCGGGCGGGGTGTCCCGAGGCGCCAGGCACCGCTCGCGCGATGGCCCGTTGCAACGACCGCCCCAACCTCAGGATCCGGCATGTCCACCGTATTGTCAGCCGCGTCCCGGCAGGGCGCCTTGCGCCGCCGTGTCATCGGCATTTACAGCCTGCTCGCGACCTTCAACATCGGCGCCTGGGTGTGGGCGTTCATCGCCTTTCACGGCCATCCCCTTCTGATCGGCACGGGCCTGCTCGCCTATGGTTTCGGTCTGCGGCATGCCGTGGACGCCGACCATATCGCCGCCATCGACAACGTCACCCGCAAGCTGATGCAGGACGGCCAGCGCCCCGTGACGATCGGCTTTTTCTTCGCCCTCGGCCACTCGGCGGTGGTGTTGCTGGTGACCGCTGCGGTGGCTGCCACCGCAGCCGCGCTGGAAAGCCGCGTCGAAGTGTGGAAGGACCTGACCGGCCTGCTCTCAACCGGCTTCTCCGCCTTGTTCCTGTTTCTGATCGCCGCGATGAACCTCGTCATCCTGCGCGGCGTGTGGCGCGCCTTCGGCAAGGTACGGCGCGGCGAGCCCTACGACAACGACGATCTCGACCTGCTGCTGAACAGTCGCGGCCTGCTGGCGCGGCTCTTCCGGCCGATGTTCCGGCTGGTGTCGAACGCATTCTGGATGCTGCCGCTCGGCTTCCTGTTCGGTCTCGGCTTCGACACCGCCACCGAGGTCAGCCTGCTCGGCATCTCCGCCAGCCAGGCGGCACAGGGCCTTTCGTTCGGCGTCGTGCTGGTGTTTCCCGTGCTGTTCGCCGCGGGCATGTCGCTCGTCGACACCACGGACGGCCTGCTGATGCTCGGCGCCTACGACTGGGCGTTCGTGCGGCCCATCCGCAAGCTCTACTACAACCTGACCATCACGCTGGTCTCGGTGGTGGTGGCGGTGCTGATTGGCGGCATCGAGGCGCTCGGCCTGCTGGCCGACCAGCTCAACCTCAAGGGCGTGTTCTGGGGTGTCATTGGCATGCTCAACGACAACTTCAGCACGCTCGGCTTCATCATCATCGGCGTGTTTGTCGTGGCGTGGCTCGTGTCGGTGATCATTTACCGGGCCAAGGGCTACGACGCGCTTGACGCGCAGCCAGCCAAGCGGTAAATCCATTCCCCGGCACACTCCGTGCCATCACAACCCGTAGCAGGACTCACCACCACCATGAAATTCCGTCATTTCATCATTACGTCTGCCATGACCGTTTCGGTATGGCAGATCGCTCAGGCTGCGGACGACTCGTCGTTCCCGCAAGCCGAGCAACTGCCCCCGCAAACCACCTTGCCGAGTATCCTCGTCACCGGCGACACCCAGCACTTACCGCAGTCATTCGACGGCCGCTACGCCACCACCCAGGTGCTGACCCGCGCCGATCTGGATCGTCTCTCGCCCATCGATCCCAGCATTACCCAGGCCCTCGCGACGCTGCCCGGCGTCACGGTTTCGCAAAACGGCGGTCCCGGCACCACGGCATCCGTCAGTATTCGCGGCTCAGCAGGCAATCAGGTTGCAGTTTTCATCGACGGTATCCGCGTCGGTTCCGCCACCACCGGCACCCCCGAATGGGCCGATCTGCCCACCGCGGCATTTGACCGCGTCGAAGTGATCTCCGGCCCCGCAGCGGCCACGTTTGGCCCCGATGCCGTAGGCGGCGTCGTTCAGCTCTTCACCAGTCACGCGTCCAATCTGCCGAACCAGACCACGGTTTCGACCGGCGGTGGTTCCAACAAGACGTTCGACACCCAGATCAATACGTCCGGCACGCTCGGGTCCACGGGACCGCTTGCCGCGCTGTCAGGGCTCTCGTATTCGCTCGGCCTGCACGACTACAACACCGCTGGCATCGACGCCACCCAGCCGTGGGCCTTCGGTCACGAAGACGGCCGCAATCCGTACCACGCGCAGGACGTGAATGGCCGCCTCGGTTACGCGCACGACAACTGGTCGATCTCCACCTTCGCGCTTTATCACAAGTCCGATCTCTCGTATGACGACGTGGGCGGCGACGACCACCAGCTCGATCATCAGTTGACTACGGGCATTGCGTTCCATGTCGACATCACGCCGTTCACGCAGTTCGACCAGTCCATGGGCTACGCGAACGACCGGCAGTTCCTGTACGCGAACGACCCCACGATTCCGACCGACGAAATCGATTCGACGCGCTTCAGCACCTCGACCTCGCTCACGCATCAGGAGCATGGTCATACGCTGTTCAATCTGCCGCTGTCGGGCGAGACCAAACTCGCCTACGACTTCAGCCGCGAGCAGGCCTTCCTGCCGGTGGACATTCCCGATGGCGTGCCGACCCGCAACGACTCCGCGGTCTCGCTGCATCAATCGGCCACGCTCGGCGACCTCACGCTGTTCCTTGCAGGACGTCACGACATCATCGAAGGACAGGCCGTGAATACCGGCAACGTGGCGCTCTCGTATGCGATCAGCCCGGTGTATACGGCGCGTGTGTCGTACGGCAACGCCTTCCGTCTGCCGACCTTCGACGACCTGTATTACCCCGGCTTCGCCAACCCGAATCTGCTGCCGGAACGCAGCGATACGGTGGAAGCCGCGCTGGATGCCAACACGTCGTTCGGCAGCTTCACGGCCGCGATCTACGATACGCGCGTGCACAACCTCATCACGTACGACTCCGCGACCTTTCTGCCGGTGAACGTGGGCCGCGCGCGCATTCAGGGCATCGACCTGTCGTACAAGGGCACGCTCGGCAAGTCGACGCCGGTAAGCCTCGCGGTGGGCCTGCTGAATCCGCAGGACGTGACGGACCAGACGTGGCTGAATCGCCGGCCGCGCCAGACGGTCAGCCTGAGTGTCGATCACAGCTGGGACGAGTTCCATCTGCACGCGTTCACCACTGGCGTGAGCCTGCTGTACGGCGGTTCGACTTACGACGACCAGTTCAACTCGACGTATCTGCCCTCGTATCTGACGGTCGGCCTGCGCGCCGCGTACAAGATCAATTCGCACCTCGTGCTGTCGGCGTCGCTATCGAACCTCCTGAACCGTCAGTACGAAACCGCGTACGGCTACAACACGCTGGGCCGGACTGCGTTTGGTAAGGTTTCCTATACGTTTTAAGTTTTCGCGGGATGAGTCCCGAGCGTATCGCGGATGGCGGCAAGCCACAGCCCCACCGCGTGCGCGCCGGGGTCGGCGAATCCCACCGCCCGCTCACCCACGTAGCTCGAACGGCCGCGCCGCGGACTCATCGAGGCCGTGCGCGCGGCGCCTTCAGTGGCGGCGTCGACAGCAGACTGTAGCGCATCCCCGCTCGATGCGGAGCGCGCAAGCGCCGCCTGCAACGCGTCAGCCGCAGGCAGCAAGGCATCCACCATCGTGCGCTCGCCGGCCTTCGCGCCGCCGAGTTCCATCAACGCCGTGACGCCTGCCGCGAAGGCATTGGCCCACTGTTGCGCGTCGACAGTGCCGGCTTGATCCAGTACCGTCCCCGCTCGCAGCAACATCACCGCGTACAGCGGACCCGATGTGCCACCCACCACGCGCCGCGTGGTGGCGGATATCGTCCGCAATACCGCGCCGGGTTGGTTGTCGGCCGGGTATGTGTCGAGTTCCTGGAGGATGCCGCGCGCACCGCGTGCGAGGCTGATGCCGAGGTCGCCGTCGCCGACTCGCTGGTCCATCTCCGTCAATACAGGTTCGGCGTGGAGCAGGCACGCGCATACGGCCTCGATGGCGCGGCGCAGTGTGGATTGCGGTGCAAGCTTCGCGTCTTGCGCGCTCGCTGAGGTCGTTTCGCCTGCTTCGCTTTGTTTCGCGCCAGCGGGTAAGGTGGCTGCGGACGCGTGCGTGACCTTGCCGCTCAACGCGGGCCACGCGGACGTTTCAGCCGGCGCGTCGAGCCACGCGAGACGCTGCGCATCGAGCCGCAGCAGCGTCAACGAGACCCCCGCCATTTCCAGCGCACTCAGAAAAGTGCCCGCCCACGCACGCTCTACTTCGATGCCACGCGCGGCGAGAAAGCCCAGCGCCGAACGGGCGACGATGCCCAGTTCGCTCGATGGCGTGCCGCCCAGGTTGTTCACCAGCAGCGCAACCTGTGCGCCCTTTTGCAGTTTGAGGTCGTCGATGATCTTGCCGAGCAGCCGCTCCACGATCGCATCTGCGGGAACCAGCGCGCCGCGTTCGACGCCGGGCTCGCCATGAATGCCGAGGCCCCATTCGATCTCGTCGTCGGCCAGTTCGAAACCGGCCTTGCCGGCTGCGGGCACCGTGCACGGTGTCAGCGCGACACCCATCGTGCCGAGTGCCTCGGCCGCCGCGCGGGCCGCCTGCGCGACCTCGGCAAGCGGTCGCCCTGCGGCCGCCGCCGCACCGGCAATCTTGTGCACCAGCACCGTACCGGCGAGCCCGCGCCGGCCCGCATGCTCGCCACCGGCGGTCAGCGCGACATCGTCGGCGACGATCACCATTTCCACGGGGATGCCTTCGGCGCGGGCGATCTCGGCGGCAAGGCCGAAATTGAAGCGGTCGCCCGTGTAGTTCTTGACAATCAACAACACGCCCGCCGAACCGGCGACCGCGTGAATCGCATCGAGCACGGCATCCGTGGAGGGCGACGTGAATACCTCGCCCGCCACCGCCGCGCTCAGCATGCCGCTGCCCACATAGCCAGCGTGCGCGGGTTCGTGTCCCGCGCCGCCGCCTGAAATGAGCGCGACCTCGCCGCGTTCGGCGGCCGCGCGCGCGTCGCTGCGTACCACGATCGTGCTGCCTGCGAGCATCGCAAGAGCGGGATTGAGCGCCACGAATCCGCCGAGCATGTCGGGCACGACCGTGGCCACATCGTTGATGAGCTTTTTCATGTGCGCCAGCTTCCTTGTTAGCCACGCGGGTTCGCTATGACGGGCGCGCGGCGGTTGGGGTTGCGAGACTGGCTTAAAGCATAACCCGAGCCGCGGATCGTGATCGCGTTAGCGGGCAGGCCACGTGGATTTGCAGGGAAAGTGGGCAGAGGCGGGGCACAAAGCAAAAACGAAAGCTAAGGCCGTTTGAAGCATAACGGCGGTCGCTTTCGCCTGGTGTGCTGCATCAGATTGATGCTTACTGCTGGTGTTGCTGGTTGTTACTGTGGCCGACATGCGTGCTGCTGCATGTTGCCGATGCGTTGGTAGGCTCGATTGGATTCGAACCAACGACCCCCACCATGTCAAGGTGGTGCTCTAACCAACTGAGCTACGAGCCTGAAGAGCGGCGAATTATAGAGAGTCTGTGCGTGCAGCACAAGTCCTGCTGTACATTGCACCTGGCCTGGCGTGGTGTTGTAATGAGCGGCATCCGCTGCTGCAAACGCAACTCTGCATGGAGCACTCGCGCAGTGACCGATAATGTCTACGATGCCCCCGGCCTCCTCATCCGCTGCGTCCACTGCATCCGTTTCAGCCGTTTCAGCCGTGCAGCGTCTGCGCCGATGATACCCACGCTGCGAAGCGCCGCGCTCATACTGACGCTCTGCACGCTGAATGCTACACACGGGGCGTCCGCGCAAGCCAGGCCCTCGCCCCCGTCCGCCACCTCAACGTCGACCATCATGACCACGTCCGCTGATAAAACCATCGTGGCCGCCCTCGCGCCCACCGGCACGCTGCGCGCTTCGATCAACCTGGGCAATCCGGTGCTGGCGAGCCTCGATGCAAAAACCGGGCAGCCGGAAGGCGTGTCCGTCGATCTGGCCAACGAACTCGCGCGCGAACTCGGTGTACCGCTGGCCCTCGTCGTCGCGCAATCCGCGGGCGCTTCGGTGACGAATGTCAGCAGCGGCGCCGCGGATATTGGCTTTTTCGCGGTGGACCCGAAACGCGGCGAAGAAATCGCCTTCACGGATCCGTATGTGCTGATTGAAGGGTTCTATCTGGTACGCGACGATTCACCGATCAAAACCAACGCGCAGGTCGATCAACCTGGCAACACCGTCGCCGTGGGCAAAGGCAGCGCGTACGATCTGTTCCTCACCCGCGAACTGCATCAGGCGACCATCGTGCGCATTCCCACCTCGCCCGCTGTCGTGCAGGGCTTTCTGGCGCAAAACCTCACGGTCGCCGCAGGCGTGAAGCAACAGCTACAGAAAGACGCGCGCGAGGCGGGTGGCTTGCGATTGCTGGACCAGCGTTTCATGGTGATTCGTCAGGCAATGGGCGTACCGAAGAATCGCGGTGAAGCCGCCGCGCAATATCTCACGAACTTCGTCAAGCAGATGCGCGCATCGAGCTTCGTGGCTGACTCGCTCAAACGCCATCGTATTGATGGCGCGGTCGTAGCGGGAGACGGTTCGTAGGCCGTCGATGTTTCAGGCGGGTTAGCCCATCACGAACACCGTGCGCTCGCGGCTTTCGTCATCCGTCCAATGCTGCTCCACTTCCGCGAGCGGAACCGAGCGCGCGGCGACCTGAAAGCCACTCGGACCGGCAGCATGAAGCAACTGCTTGACCGCGTCCAGAATGCGCGGCATGGGCACGCTGCCAATGCCGCTGCCCATCAGTTCGATGGCCGTGGAGCGTAACGTTGCGCTCGGCAGCGTGATATCCGGCCCGCTAATTGCGCCGATCTGCACGAAGCGGATCGGCACCGCATCCGGCGCGGCTTGCGTTGCGCCCGCCAGCAGCAGTTCCGCGCTCGGCCCCCACAGATAATCCAGCACCACGCCCACGCCTTCCTTGAAGTGTGCGCGAAACTCGGCGGCGAGTGCGTCCTTGTCTTGCGCGAGGCTGATCGTGACATCCGCGCCCAACGCTTGCAGCGATTGCAGCGACTGCGCGTGACGTCCCGTCGCAATCACCTTGCTTGCCCCGAGGTGTTTGGCAACCTGCACGGCAAGACGCCCCGAACAGCCCGTTGCACCATTGATCAGGACCGTTTCGCCTTTCACCAGTCTGGCCCGCTCGACCAGCGCAGCCCACGACGACATGCCAGGAATCGCGATGGCCGCTGCGCTCACATCGTTAAGGTCGGACGGCAGCGGGATGCAGCGGTTCTTCTTGACGAAGCAGTACTCCGCCATTGCACCCGACGGCGCTTCCGGAAACACGAAATACACGCGCGTGCCGTCATCGAGGGTGCCCACGCCGTCCACACCCGCGACGAACGGAAACGTGCTTGCCGCACTGTAATGCTTGCCGGACGCGCGGCTCTTCGCGACGTGACTGAGCGCGGAGGCCGTCACCTTCACGCGGACGGCACCTTCCGCTGCGGCCGGCTCGGCGAAGTCTGCATAGACCGGCAATGTGCCCGGCGCTTTAACGAGGGCTGCTTTCATGTTGGTACTCCTGTAAGGATGGCGCTCAAGTTCCGTCGCATCCGTCTAAGGATTGAGCGCTGTAACAAGGATCACTCGAAAGGATCATTCGACCGAATATGAGTGTATAATACACATATACTCGAACGAGGCAAGGAATAAAAATGGCGATGAAACGGGAAATCCGCGATCTGCGCGAGGCATTGCTCGACCTCACGGGCGTGCTGAACCGGCCGCAGCCCGACGCGGCGCTGATCGAAGCGGCGGGCGTCGATCTCGACCGCGCGCTGTTTCCGCTGCTCGCCCGCATCGAGCGGCGCGGCCCGCTCGGCATCGTCGAACTGGCCGAACTGGCCGGGCGCGACTACACCACCGTGAGCCGGCAAGTGGCCAAACTCGAAAGCCTGGGGCTGGTGCAACGCGTGCCGAGTCCGGCGGACGGACGCGTGCGGGCGGCTATCGCAACGGACGAAGGCCGCACCATGACAAAAGCGCTGGACACTGCACGTCAGAAGATCATTGAAGGCTTGTTTGCGCATTGGGAACCCCAGGACGTGCGCGAGCTTTCGCGTCTGCTGCGCAAGTTCGCGGATGACGCGCTAGAGTGGACCAGGTCGTTATGAACTGCGAGTTGTTATCCCGCGCTACGCTTCAATAAATCCTTTGAGCATGGCGAGGGTGTCGGCGTCGTCGATATGCTTGTCCGTGCGCCAGCGCAGCATGCGTGGAAACCGCACGGCCACGCCCGATTTGTGGCGCGGGCTCGCCTGAATCCCTTCGAAGCCGATCTCGAACACGAGGCTCGGCGTCACGCTGCGCACTGGGCCGAATTTCTCGATCGTGGTCTTGCGCACGATCGCATCCACCTTGCGCATCTCTTCGTCGGTCAAGCCCGAATAGGCCTTCGCAAAGGGCACCAGCGTGCGCGTGCCGCTGCTTTCATCCCACACGGCGAAGGTGAAATCGGTGTAGAGACTCGCACGACGGCCGTGTCCGCGTTGGGCGTACACCAGCACGGCGTCGATCGCATAGGGGTCGATCTTCCATTTCCACCATGTGCCCGAGGCTTTGGTGCGGCCCACGCCATACATCGACTGACGCTCTTTCAACATCAATCCTTCCACGCCGCGCGCACGACTCTCTTCGCGCAACGCGGCGAGCGTCTGCCAGTCTTCGGCTTCGACTCGCGGTGACACACGCAACAGATCGTGTGCAAGCGTGCCGTCGAGCGATGCCGCCAGCGTTTCGAGTTGCGCGCGCCGTTCAGCAAGCGCTGTCATGCGCAAATCCTGCCCGCCCATTTCGAGCAGGTCATACGCCAGAAACGCGGCGGGTGAATCGGCAAGAATCTTCTTGGTGAGCGTTTTACGCGCAATACGCGGTTGCAATCGTGCAAAGGGCAACGGCGCGGACGCACCCGGCTCCCACGCCAGAATCTCGCCATCCAGCACGCAACCATCCGGTAATGCCTCGCCCAGCGCGGCCACTTCAGGAAAGCGGCTGGTAATCAGATCTTCGCCACGTGACCAGATCCACACACGCCCCGCACGTTTGACAAGCTGCGCGCGGATGCCATCCCACTTCCATTCAATCTGCCAATGATCAGGGCTACCAAGTGTTTCTGGATCGGCCTGCAACGGATGCGCGAGAAAAAACGGATACGGCAGGCCAAGATCGCTTTCCGCCACATCCGTTGCTACTTCACCTTCTTCGCCGCTGGCTTCCGGTGCGATCAGGCGTAAATAGCGAGCGGCGTCGGGCTTTTGCTGCGAGTCGGTCCATCCCACCATACGCTGCGCGATGCGCTTGTGATCCACTCCTGCGACTTCGGCCAGCGCGCGCACCACCAGTTGCCGCGCCACGCCCACCCGAAAACCGCCGCCAATCAGCTTGGTGAGGAGAAAGCGGCCGCCCCAGCCCAGTTCGTCCCAGTAGGCGAGCAGGCGTTCGCGCAGCACCTCGGGCGCAACGCCGCGCAATGTCAGCACGCGTTGCTCGATCCACTGCGTGAGTCCCAGCTCTGACGTGCGCTGCGCAGGCGGCAGAATGTGTGCGATGGTCTCCGCCAGATCGCCCACCGCGTGATACGACTCTTCAAAGAGCCACGCTGGCAAACCGGCGCGCTCACAGGCAATGTCGCTCAGGAGACGCGACGGCACCGACTGACGCGGCTTGCCGCCCGCCAGAAAGTACGAGGCCCACGCGGCGTCCTCGGGTGCCGCCGCAGCGAAGTAGGACGTCAGCGCTTCGAGCTTGTCGTGCGTGGACGTGGTGGCATCGAGTGCGGTGTAGAGCGCAGCGAATCGTTTCATGGTGCGCTCACGGGGAATCGCGGAGAACAGCGGGCGTGGCTGTTACGGATGCTTCGGCTTCGGCATTGGTTTCGCCTTGCGCGGTGGCTTCGGTGGTAGCGACTGCCTCTGCCGCCCCTGCGGCGTCGGCCTCGACGACATCGTCGCCATATTGTGTAGCGAACGCGCCCGCCTGCAAACCTTGCTCACGCAACCAGCGCACCATCGGCTCGACCTGACCATGCGTGACGATGATGCGCCCGGCACCGGTCGCCTGAATCGCGCTCTGCAAACCGGGCCAGTCGGCGTGATCGGACAATACGAAGCCGCGGTCCACGCCGCGCCGCCGTCGCGTGCCGCGCAGGCGCATCCATCCCGAGGCAAATGCATCGCTGTAGTCGCCGAAGCGACGCATCCATGCGCTGCCTTGTGCCGACGGCGGTGCAATCACCAGCGCCTGTTTAAAGATGGCCTTGTCCTTCGCAGCGATTTCGCTAACGAGCCGCACCGGCGGCAACGCGACACCCGCATCGCGATACGCGCGGTTGAGCGGCTCCACCGCGCCGTGACAGAAGATCGGACCAATGGCAGGATCGATGCTGGCCAGCACCCGTTGCGCCTTGCCGAACGAATAGCAGAACAAAACCGATGCACGCCCTTCGGCCGCGTTGTGCCGCCACCATGAATCGACGCCGTCGAATACGGCTTGCGATGACTCCCAGCGATAAATTGGCAGTCCGAACGTCGACTCGGTGATGAATGTGTCGCATCGAACAGGCTCGAATGCATCGCAGGTAGGATCGGCTTCGAGTTTGTAATCGCCCGAGGCGACCCACACGCGCCCGCGATATTCGACGCGCACCTGTGCCGAGCCCAGCACGTGTCCTGCCGGATGCAAGGACAGCGTCACGCCGTTCAGATCGAGCCGTTCCCCATACGCCGCCGTTTGCAGGTCGATGCCAGGCAGCCGCGACAGGAGCACGCCCGCGCCGCGCTCACTCGCCAGATAGTGCATGTGCCCGGCACGCGCGTGATCCGAATGCGCATGCGTAATCACGGCACGCTCTACTGGCTGCCACGGGTCGATATAGAAATCGCCCGGCGGACAATACAAGCCCTCGGGCCTGGCGATGATCAGGTCCGATTCGGCGGGCGAGTCGTCAAGCGAATCCGGTGGGGGCATCGAGGCAATCCCGAACGGTTTTTAACAGCGCGTGGGAGGTGGGCAATGTAGGGCAGATGCGGGCCGTGCCATTTCGGCGTGATCCGTCCAAACGCATGGCACCTACACTTGCATCAAAGCACAATGCAGAGAGACTTTGCAAATACCGTTCCTGGCTTTGCACATGCGCGCCTTGCATCGCGCACATAGCCCAACGTAGCCGGATGCATAACCAAGGCACTAACGCTTGCGCTTCGCGCGTCCCGACGCAGCCGGCGGACCCATGCCCTCCCGCTCCAGCCACGCACGAAACAGCACGACCAGCTCATCGGCGGATTTCTCGTCCGCCACATAGGTGCAATAGCTGCGTGACGGCAAACGCGGCGCCGCGAACGGCGCGACGAGCCGGCCAGCAGCGAGGTCGTCCGATACCAGCGCCGTAGGCCCCATCGCAATCCCGATACCGTCGATAGCTGCCTGCAAGGTCAGATAGAAGTGGTCGAAGGTCAGCGTCGCCGCCGGTGCGAGTGCCGCCAGGTTGGCGCTCGCCAGCCAGTCGGGCCAGAGTCGCGGCAGACTCGATGTGTGCAGCAGGGTATGCCGCTGGATATCCTCCGGCCTTCGCAGCGGCATGCGCGCGAGCAGCGCGGGACTGCACACCGGCAACCGTTCTTCTGCAAGAAACGGCCGCATCGTATAGCCGTAGAACGTATCGGGGCCGCCGCGAATGATGATGTCGCAGCTCTCCTTCAGACTTTCCACGGGCTCGTTCGACGTCTCCACGCTCACGTCCACGTCCGTATGTTCGGCGCGGAATCTCACGAGTCGCGGCACCAGCCAGCGCAACACGAACGTGGCGGGGGCATTCACGGATAAAGTCCGCGCGACCGCTTTCGGCACGCCGTATCGCGCCGTGGCCTGCGCGAGTCCCTCGAACAGGGGGCCGATTTCCGCCAGATAGGTCTGCGCTGCGGCGGTCAGTTCCACGCGCCGGTTGTGCCGTTCAAACAGCGGCGCCCCTAGCCACGTTTCGAGCAGCCGCACGTGCTGGCTCACCGCGCCGTGCGTGACGTGCAGTTCGGCGGCGGCATCCTTGAAGCTGCCTAGCCGCCCTGCGGCCTCGAAGGCACGCAAGGCATTGAGCGGGGGCAATGGCCGTTTCATTCGCGGGAGTTTATCTATCTCGAAAGGCCAATTTATCTGGTTTGCCGCCCTGCTACAAGCTAGATATGCTGTTCACTTCCTCTTTGATACCGCCCTTCTCCGTTCTGGGAGCCGCATGCTCAGTTACACCGGCGCGTTCGTCCTGTTTGCTGCCTTGCTGCACGCAAGCTGGAATGCGCTGCTGCACGGCAACGATGACCGGTTTCTGTCCATGACGTGGATGAGCGTCGCCATTGCCGCGGTGGCGACCTGCGTCGTTCTCGCCGTGCCTGCACCCGCCGCCGCGGCGTGGCCATACCTCGCCGCCTCCGGGCTCGTGCATAACGTCTACAACGTCAGCCTTGTGCGCTCGTATCGGCGCAACGATCTGGCACAGGCCTATCCGATTGCACGCGGCTCCTCGCCGCTGCTCGTCACGCTCGGCGCGGCACTCTTCGCGCATGAGGCCATCAGCGGCGTGCATATCCTCGGGATCGCAATGATCTCCGGCGGCATCATCGCGCTGGCGTTGCAGGGGCGTCATGTGTCGCGCGCGGGCGTGCTGGCCGCGCTGACGACCGGCGCGACCATCGCTGTGTATACCGTCATCGACGGGATCGGTGTGCGTGTGTCCGGCGGTGAAGCAATCGGCTACACCGCGTGGATGTTCATGTTCTATTGGCTGATGCCGGTGCTGTTCGTCGCCACACGCGGCCTCGCGGCACTGTGTGCACCTCTGCGCGAGCAGCCGTTGGCGATCGGCTCGTCACTCATCGGCGGCCTCGTGTCGATCGCCGCTTACGGCATCGTTATCTGGGCGTTGCAATCGGGGGCGATGGGCGCGGTATCGGCATTGCGCGAAACCAGCGTCGTCTTTGCGGTGCTGATCGGGCGTGTCTATCTGCGCGAGGCGGTCAGCGGCAAACGCTGGCTCGCCTGCGTGATCGTCGCAGCGGGAGCGGTTTGTCTCGGGCTTTGAATGAGACGCGGGTCGCCCACTAAGTTGGCCACTGCGTTAAGCACCAGACGCGCCGAATAGAGCATCGGCCCGACCCTTGAAGTGAGCCTTGCCGCCTCGCACCTCGTCAGCACGTTTTGCGAGGTTTTGTTAATCTCGCATCCAGACAGCACCTCTTACGTTGCTAGCACGCAAGGAGCTTTACGCATGAGCACACCCGAGTACGTGCCGCCAAAAGTCTGGACCTGGAACAAGGAAAATGGCGGCCGGTTCGCGAACATCAATCGTCCCATCGCGGGCCCGACGCACGACAAGGAACTACCGGTCGGCAAGCATCCGTTGCAGCTTTACTCCCTGGCCACACCCAATGGCGTGAAGGTCACGGTGATGCTCGAAGAACTGCTGGCGCTCGGCCATAGTGGCGCGGAATACGACGCATGGCTCATCCGGATCGGCGACGGCGATCAGTTCGGTAGCGGTTTCGTGGATGTGAACCCGAACTCCAAGATTCCCGCGCTGCTCGATCGCAGCGGGTCGAAGCCCGTGCGTGTGTTCGAGTCCGGCGCGATTCTGCTGTATCTCGCCGAAAAATTCGGCGCGCTGCTGCCCACTGAGAGCAGCGCGCGCGCTGAATGCCTTTCGTGGCTGTTCTGGCAAATGGGCAGCGCGCCTTACCTGGGTGGCGGCTTCGGCCATTTCTATGCATATGCGCCGAGCAAAATGGAATATCCGATCAACCGCTTCACGATGGAAGTGAAGCGTCAACTCGATGTTCTGGACAAGCGGCTCGCCGATCACGAGTACATGGCGGGCGATCAGTACACCATCGCCGATATCGCAATCTTCCCGTGGTACGGCGGCCTGGTGAAGGGTTGGCTCTACGAATCAGCGGAGTTTCTTGCGGTTCAGGAATACAGGAACGTGCAACGCTGGGCAGATGCCATTGCACAGCGTCCGGCCGTGCTGCGCGGGCGCAAGGTCAATCGGGTCTTCGGTGAACTGTCGGATCAACTGCACGAAAGACACGCCGCGAGCGACTTCGACACGCGCACGCAAGACAAGCTGGCGGACGCGAAGTAATCAGCGGAAGCAGTCAACGTCAGAACCGAACGCAAAACAACGCAGTCAAGCAACGCAACGACCCGCAGCGGACTGCAACGTCCGCGGCGGGTTCGGTGAATTCTGCGATTTAGCCGCGTCTCGCGTTACTGCGCCTGCGTCGCGTCCGGGGCCGGGGCTTTCTTCTTGTGCTTGAGATGAATGCCCTTGCGGGTGCTCGTCGGCGCTGAGGTATTATCGCCGCCGGTGGTCGGTCCAGCAGTCGCGGCGCCGTGCGCGTTGCCGCCGCCCGAGCCGCCGTTGCCATTGCCGCCGCCTTCCGCCCACGCGGAACACGTCACTGCCAGCACAAGCGCACCCAATACCACATGATGTTGCGTTTTCATGAGAACTCCCTGATGTCGTTGTGGGTGCGTTCAGCCGGTTGTCGGGATTGATCTGACCGGCTCAACCGGGCCGCTCAACCCTGCGGCCCGACTCAGCTCAACTAGATGAAACTCGGGCAACTGCCCCTATCACGCGCGCGCGTATTGCGCGTATTGCAACTGCCTGCAACTGCCTGCCACTGCCTTGTCGGACTGCGCCTGTTGCCGACAGAAATCACGAACTGCCCTTCGCAGCAGCACCGCTGGCGTTATCCGCCTTGGCAGCCTTTGCCTTCTTCGACGCTTCGTGATGCCCCACCGCGCATCCCGCGGCCGCGCCGGCCACGCCGTGATCGCCGGCTACGTGTCCGCCGACACCACCCACCACGGCCCCCTTGGTACAACCCGCTGCTTGCGCATACGAGGCAACGGTCAAAGAAAGCGTAACGACAACAGCACTGATCAGCTTGGACATGCGAGACTCCAAAGTAAGGGGTTCGCTTACGATTCAGCAACAAGCGTACCTCGCTGTGCGGCGACGTCGAATGCAGGTGCTGCGTCTGCAATTCGCGCCGCTTGAACTCGTTTCAACCAGACGGGCCCCGGACATGCCAAAGCGTTCTGCTCGACCTGAGCCGCATCCCTCCGTGCATCCGGCGGAGTTGCCACTGCCCGCACCGAGCGTTGCATCGGTATCGGTGGCCACGCTGATCGCGGTGCTCGCGTGGCTCGGCTTCGCCATGCAGACCGACATCACGATCCATCGCATGCTGTATCGCGGCTTGGGGCTGCTGGACGGCATCGAACGGATGAGCAGCTATCTGACGAACCTCACCATCCTCGTGGTAGCGATCAGTTTTTCCTGCGTAGCGCTGCGCTTGCGCTCGGCGCCCGGGCGATTTTTCCGCAAGCCGCCGGTATTGACGGCCGTGGTCGTGTATATCGTCTTCGTCGGCATTGCGTATAACAGCCTGCTGCGTCATCTGTGGACGCCATCGGGCTACCGGGCGCTGCTCAACGAAGTGCTGCACACGGTCATCCCGCTGCTCTGTGCGCTCTACTGGCTGCTATTCGTGCCGCGTTTCCAACTGCTGCTGCGCGATTGCCTGTTCTGGCTCGTCTATCCGCTGTGTTATCTCTTCGTGACGCTGTGGCGTGGCAGCGAAACGGATTTCTACCCCTACCCGTTCATTGATGTCAGCGAACTCGGCTACGAGCGCGTCCTCGTCAACACATCCTTGCTGCTGGGCGGTTTCTGCCTGTTGATGGGCGTGTTCATCGCGATCAATCATCGCCGGCCACGCCCGGGGGCGAGTCCGGTAAGCGCTGCGAATCCCCATCAAAAGCAAGGCCACGAGCGGAACGAGGACCCTTCGCCGAATTCATGACCGGCAGGGCCTGAAAAAGCCGCAGCCCCCACGCGGCACAGAAAATGCGATCACTCCAGACGAATCACCCCGCACGGCGTCGCGGCAGTGCCGTGGCTATCGGCCTGTCGACGGCGCCGGTAACGACAAAGGTCATGGAGGCTCGCAATGAACTACACCAAAGATCCAGCGGACTACACGCTGGCCGCGAATGAGCCCGCGCTCTTCGCGCATCGGCTCGAGGGCGCGGTCTCGTGGGGCGCGGTATTTGCCGGCGGCGTGGGCGCGGCTGCCTTCGCGCTGATCCTGCTGACGCTCGGCACCGGACTTGGCTTGACCTCGCTCTCGCCGTGGTCGTCGGGAACGTCGAACGCGAAAGCGTTCGGCTTCGCAGCCGTGGTGTGGGTGTGCGTAACCTCCATCCTGACCTCGGGACTCGGGGGCTATCTGGCAGGACGCCTGCGGCGCCGCTGGCTGTCCATTGATGCCGACGAGATTCACTTCCGCGATACCGCGCACGGCTTTCTGAGTTGGGCGGTGGCGACGCTCTTCACGGCGGCTGTGTTGACATCGGCCGTGTCGGGCATCGTCAAGACCGGCGCACAGGCCGCTGCCGCCAGTGCCGCCGCGGGTGGCGGCATCACGATGGAAACCATGCAGCGCGGCAATGCAGCGGCGGGCATGAACACGTGGCCGCTCGGCTACTTCGTCGATTCGCTGTTCCGCATGCCGGCCGGCGCGCCCGCCGCTGTCGCCACCACTCCCGCCACTAATCCCGCCGCGCCTGGCCAGCCCGCCATGTCCGGCAACGACCCGCTTCGCGCGGAAGCGGCGCGCATCTTTCTCAACAGCGCGGCCACCGGCGATGCGTTATCGCCTGAGGACACCGCCTATCTGAGCCGGGTCGTCGCGCAGCGCACGGGCATCACGCCACAAGATGCGCAGACGCGCGTGCAAACCACTTACACGCGCTTCGTGCAAAAGATCACCGCGCTCGATGCCGCCGCGAAAGAAGCCGCCGACAAGGCCCGCAAGATCACCATCGGTGCCTCGCTGTGGTTGTTTGTTTCGCTGCTGATGGGCGCATTTTCCGCGAGCCTGATGGCCACGCATGGCGGCCGTGTGCGCCAGCTTTGAGAAAAATTTCAAACCACATTTACCCAGGAGGTCATCATGCGTTCCATTCTTCTCTACATGCTCGGTGTGCCGATTCCTATCATTATTTTGATCGCGCTATTCTGGCACTAGACCTGCCGCTTACCTTCACGACGACCGTTGGGCGCCCCACACGCGGCGCTCGCGGTCGTTGAACCCTACAAAGCCCAAACCATCGGTTAGGCCCGGCTCTTGCGCAGCGTCTCATACGGCGGTCCACTCGGACACGTAATACGCTCGACGCGAACCGCTGCAATCCGCCATTCCCGTTTCGTCACATCTATACATGTTGTCGTGCGGACATCACCGCACTTACCTGAGGAGCAGACAATGGAAACGCCCGATGGAGATGAAACCCTGCGCGAGGATGCTGCCAACGTGAAGCAGGCAGCTGACGATCTGCTTGGCGACGCCACTGCGCAAGTGAGCGAAAAGGCCAAGGAATTGAGCGGCAAGGCGCAGCAGCTTTACACCGATTTCGCCGACGTCCTGCGCGTCTCGACGGTCGAACGTCCGTTCTCGGCGCTCGCCATCGCAGCCGGTGTGGGCTTCATTCTTGGCGCACTGCACGCCACGAGCCGCCGTCAACCGGATTACAGCAGGGACCGGGATTAACGCAGCGCGCGTCTTGCCGTCGTCGGAACGAAGGGGTGCCGGCAGCGAGACGCGCGCAGTTCACATCAAATCAAGCCTCAACCCGTTCCCACACCTTCAACATCGCACCCAGGGAGTTCCGGTATGACCGTGCGCGCGAAAATCACCCGTTGGCGAAATGTCGGCCGGTTTTGTGTCGAGCGAGCGTCCGACTATGGTGAACTGCTTGCGGTCGAACTCGACGAGACCCGCAAGCGTATGGTCCGCGAACTCAGTGCGCTGGTCGCCCTGGCGGTCGCAGGGCTGTTCACGCTGTCGTTCGTCTGCATCGCGGTCATTGCAACCGCATGGCAAACGCCTTACTTCCTCGACGTAGTGTGGGGCGTGGCGGTGATGTGGCTGATCGTGTCCATCATCTCGCTGCTGATCGTGCGCTCGCAGAAGCCGGCGCGCTCGCTACAGGTGCTGCAACGCGAAATTCGCAGCGATCTCGACACGTTGAAAGAGGCGTTGAAATGAACCACACGTCCCCCCATGAAATTGCCGAGGCGGCCATTCTGGCGCGCATGTCCGCCTCGCGCATTGCCTTGCTCGACGCCAACCGGCTGCCGGTGGTAACGCCCGGATCGAAAGGGCAAGCCCGCCCTGCCGCGACGGTGCTGGCCGCCTTGCGCGATGCGCCGCGGGTCACGCTGCTGGTGGCGCTGGGCGTGAGCGCCATCGTGCTGGGTCCGCGCAAGGCGGTCAGCATTGCGGGTCGTGCAGGCGCGGCTGCGTGGCTGGGCAGCAGCGCGCGCAAGCTGGTGCAGGCGGTCTCGGTGCAGCAAGGTTGACGCGCTTTCGCACCGCCCGGCATCAAGTGCCGTATTGAGCGGCCGTACTGAATGGCCGTACCGAGCGGCGCATGGCATTTGTCCAACTTCACACGCTCTCTTCTACATTCGACGTAATATGTACCGGCCAGTGACCGCGCCGGACCGTTGGCGCGGCCGGCCGTCCGCCGGTCGGCAGGCTGGCGCGGGCCGCTCCAATGCTGCCGGAGCGCAGCGTGGACGTCGCGCAGGACAACCAAAGACAACCCAACGCAACCCAGCAACAACGCAATGGCGTGGCCAGGCCCGAAAAGTGCAAAGGCCCACGGCGGCACGTCGCGTGAAGCAGCGCATCGCAGGACTAACGGGTAAGGGGCTGACGTAGCGGGCGCCCCTCACGCCGGTTGGCACAAGACTGTCACATTCCGATAGAAAATCAAGAGGGGTCGTCATCATGCAGCAGCGTGCATCATCAAATCTAGGCCGTCTCCTGAGCGTTCTCTTCGCTGTCGTCGCCGGCCTGTATCTGCTGATTGGCGGCGCGTGGCTGATCGCAGTGGGCGGCTCGATCTATTACGTGCTGGCCGGCCTCGTCATGCTGGCAACGGGCCTGCTCATCCACCGGCGCAAGCCCAGCGCACTTGGGCTTTATGCGTTGCTGCTGCTCTGCACCCTCGTATGGGCGGTGTGGGAAGCCGGTTTCGACTTCTGGGCCCTCACGCCCCGGCTCGACGTGCTGGTGGTGTTCGGCATCTGGCTACTGCTGCCGTTCGTGTACCGCACGCTCGACGCGCCCGGCAAGCCAATGGGGCTGGCTTTGGGTGTGGTGCTGATCGCGAGCGGCATCGTGCTCGTGTATGCCGCGTTCAACGATCCGCAGGACATCAACGGGACGCTCTCGGCCAACGCGGCCGCCGCCGTTACTCCGACCGCAACCGCCAACGATAGCGACTGGCCCGCCTATGGTCGTACCCAGCATGGCACGCGCTACTCGCCGCTCAAGCAGATCACGGCGGACAACGTGAAGAATCTCCAGGTGGCCTGGACCTTCCAGACCGGCGACCTGAAGCGCCCCACCGACCCGGTGGAGACCACCAATGAAGTCACTCCGATCAAGATCGGCAACCTGCTTTACCTGTGCTCGCCACACCAGATCCTGTTCGCGCTGGATGCCGCAACGGGCAAGCAGGTATGGAAGTTCGATCCGGGCCTGGTCACCGACCCGACGTTCCAGCACGTCACATGTCGCGGTGTCTCTTACTATGACGCGACCGCAGCAGGCAACGGCGACAGCGGCGAAGCGCAAGCCGCTTCCGCTCCCGCCGCGACCGCTTCTGCCGCCGCGCCGGCGCTGTGCGCGCACCGCATACTCCTGCCGGTCAATAACGGCCATCTGTTCGCGCTCGACGCGCAAACGGGCCAGCGTTGCCCGGCTTTCGGCAACAACGGCGACCTCGACCTGCAACATGGCCAGCCTGTGACCACGGCGGGTCAATACGAGCCCACGTCACCGCCGATCATCACCGACAAGGTCATCATCATTGCCGGAGCCGTGACGGACAACTATTCGACCCGCGAGCCATCTGGTGTGATCCGCGGCTTCGACGTCAATACCGGTAAGCTGCTGTGGGCCTTCGATCCGGGCAACAAGGATCCGAACTTCATGCCTGCCGACGGCGAGCATTACTCGCTGAACTCGCCGAATTCGTGGGCGCCTGCGGTGTACGACGCCAAGCTCGATATCGTCTATCTGCCGATGGGCGTGACCACCCCCGACATCTGGGGCGGCAATCGCACACCGGAGCAGGAGCGCTACGCGAGCGGCCTGCTGGCGCTGCATGCGTCGACAGGCAAGCTCGCCTGGTTCTATCAAACCGTGCATCACGACCTGTGGGACATGGACCTGCCCGCCCAGCCGACGCTGGCCGATATCACCGATAAATCCGGCAATGTGATTCCCGTGGTGTACGCCCCGGCGAAGACGGGCAACATCTTCGTACTCGATCGGCGCACGGGCGCGCTGGTGGTGCCGGCGCCGGAGGAACCAGTGCCGCAGGGCGCCGCCGAGGGCGATCACGTGTCGCCTACCCAGCCGTTCTCGGAACTGACCTACCGGCCCAGCAAGAAACTGACGGGCGCCGACATGTGGGGCGCCACGATGTTCGACCAGATGGTGTGCCGCGTGATGCTGCAGCGTCTGAACTACGATGGCACGTTCACGCCGCCTTCGGTGAAGGGCACGCTGGTGTTCCCAGGCAACCTCGGGATGTTCGAGTGGGGCGGCATGGCGGTGGACACCGACCGTCAGATCGCGATTACCAATCCGATTGCGCTGCCGTTCGTTTCGCGGCTGATTCCGCGCGGGCCCGGCAATCCGATGGAACCGGCATCTGACGCCAAGGGCGGCACCGGCACCGAGTCCGGCATCCAGCCGCAATACGGCGCGAAGTTCGGCGTGACGCTGAACCCGTTCCTCTCGCCAATCGGCTTGCCGTGCAAACAGCCGGCGTGGGGCTATGTCTCGGCCATTGATCTGAAGACCAACGAGATTGTCTGGAAGAAGCGCATCGGCACCGTGCGCGACAGTTCACCGTTGCCGCTGCCCTTCAAGCTCGGCATGCCGATGCTCGGCGGCCCGATGACGACCGCGGGCGATGTGTTCTTCATCGGCGCGACGGCTGACAACTATATCCGCGCCTTCAGCACCAACACGGGCGAGCAGTTGTGGCAGGCCCGTCTGCCCGCAGGCGGCCAGGCCACGCCGATGAGCTATGCCGTCAACGGCAAGCAATACGTCGTCATCGCGGCCGGCGGTCATGGTTCGTTCGGCACCAAGCTGGGCGATTACATCATCGCCTACGCGTTGCCTGACGCGAATTGAGCCGCGTGCGCAGACGACGGGTCTACCCGTTTTGCCTGCTGGTTGCACTGGGTGTCACAGCCCAGTGCAGCCGCGCGCAAAGTGCCGTGACGCTGTACGGCCTGATCGACACCAGCCTCGAAATCACCAACCCCGGTTCGTCGTGGACCGCGCGCATGGACTCGGGCGCGTATCGCGGCTCGCGCATCGGCTTGCGCGGCGAAGAGGCGATCGGTGCGGACACACGCATTCTGTTCGACCTCGAAAACGGTTTCAACTCGGGCAATGGCGCGCTCGCCACTTCAGGCCTGCTGTTCAATCGTCAGGCGTGGATCGGCCTGGGTGCGCCGTGGGGCGAACTGCGGCTCGGCCGGCAATACTCGCCCATCTACATTCCGTTCAAGGGACAACTCGATGCCTTCGGTGCCGGCACGATTGCTTCGGGGCTCAACAATCTCTCCAAGATCACGCCGTATACCGACAACGGCCTCGCGTATATTTCGCCGGACCTGTACGGCTTCACCACGACCTTGATGGCCGCATTGCGTGACCCAGGCAACGGCAACGGCCTGGGCGGCGCATACGAAACCTTCGCCTATGCGCACGGGGCGTTTCGTATTTCGTATGCACATCAGCAGACCCAGGGCGCCACGGGACTGCGGGCAAATCTCGGCGGCGTGTCGTACGTGATCGGCAAAACCACTGCATTCGTGTCGTTCTTCAATGGCGATGGCGGCTCGCCGCGCTATCACGACGATGGCCTGTCGCTGTCGGCGCGTTACGCGTTTTCGACGCGTCTGCGTGCCTCGCTGGGATACACGTATATGCGCGACCAGTCCGGCGGCGACAACAACGCCGACCAGTTCAGCGCCGCCTGTGAATACGATGTCTCGACCGACCTCATGCTGTATGCGAGCGCGGGCTTGCTGCGCAATCGCGGCAGCGGCGAATTCACGTTACGCGGTGTCGATGTGACAGGACTGCCGCCTGCCTATCCCGGCGCACCCATCAAAGGCGTTCAGCTCGGTGTGATCGACCGGTTTTGAATGAAGTTTTGTGACCGCAGTTTGATGGCTGTGTGTCACACATTCATTGTTATCCCACGGGAAAGTATGAATATCGCAGGACTGCGTTGGCTGCCTCGAGTCGTCCGCATAGACTGCGCGTAGCGTTTGCATTCACCAGCAACATAGGACAGCAAAGCGCGCTAATTGCACCTATGATGAACTCGTCGCACCTGACCACGAACGGAGAAAACATGAAAGCAATGCAAGCATTCAGGCTAGTGGGTGGCGCATTGATCGCCGTGATATCCATCCACGCATGGTCGCAAAGCAGCGACGCCGCCGCGACAACTGATCAATCGGCCGCACCGCAGACCAGCCACAGCAGCGCCAAGGCCAGCAGAAAAGCCAATCGTGTGCTCAGCAGGAAGGTCCTTACCGCGCTCTCGAAACACGGCGTGAGTACGGATCAAATCAACGTGGTGGCGAAAGGCGGCACGGTGACACTCGAAGGGTCCGTGCTCGAATCGGGCTTGATCGACAAGGCGGGCAGCATCGCAAAGAATGTCTCCGGTGTGACGTCGGTCAAGAATGATCTGACGGTTCGCGAAGAAGGGCAGTAAGGTCTCCTGTGGAAATGAAAACGGAAAGACGGGGCGCGCCTCAGCCGTTGAATGACGGCTAGTCCGCACCCCGCTCCAGCGTCTTCGACATTTCCGTGGTGCCGCTCCAACCTAGTCCGGCGTAAAGGTCGCGGCCCTTCTCAGTGGCGTGGAGAATCGCATACCCCACGCCGCGCCGCTGAAATTCGGCCTCGGCGAGCCGCATCAATTCGTGCGCCAGTCCGCGTCGCCGGTATGCGGGTTCGACATACACGTTGAGCACGTAGCCGCGCTTGTCTTCAGCCGGATGCATGGGATGCGGCGGCCAGTCGATCACCATCAGGCCGACACCCGCCACGGGTCGATCGTCATCGGCCAGCACGAAACCAAAATAGCTGCCGTCGCGCAGCTTCGGACGCAGCCAGTCACGGAAATGCCGTGTCATGGTCTGCAGCACGTCCTCGCTGCGGCCTGCGTCGCGGAACATCTCTTCGCGATGCCGGCAGACCAGTTCCAGATCTGCTTCGTCAATTGCGCGTGCGTGCATGGGTTTGCTCCATTCTGGATTGCTCCCGGTTCGGCTCTCTATCTGTACAGGAATTCATCAGCCATTCTGTACCGTTACTGTACTGGCTCCCCTCGATACACTGCTGTAAACCCCATCGACAGCGGAGCCAGCCATGTCATTCGAATTTCTGAGCGCGTTGCCCGCCGGCATCCTGTTCGCGCTCGTCACCAGCATCACGCCGGGGCCCAACAACACCATGTTGCTGGCCTCGGGCGTCAATTTCGGCTTCCGCCGCACCCTGCCGCACCTGTTCGGCATCAGCGTGGGCGTCATGCTGCTCATGCTGTCGGTTGGGTTTGGGCTCGGTGAAGCATTCACGCGGTTCCCGGTGCTGTACACCGTGCTCGAAGTGGCCAGCGTCGCCTATCTGCTGTATCTGGCGTGGAAAATCGGCACATCCGGTGAGGTCAAACTGCGCAAGGGCGAACGCCGTCCCATGAAATTCTTCGAAGCCATCGCCTTTCAATGGATCAACCCGAAGGCATGGATGATGGTGCTCACCGCTGCCACCACGATTCACGTCAGCGAACAGTTTGGCAACAATGTCATGCTGATGGCGGTGTTGTTCTACGTGGTCGGCTTTCCCTGCATCTGCCTGTGGGCCGGTTTTGGCACGGCGATGCGCGAGGTGCTCTCCGACCCGAAACGCCTGCGCCTTTTCAACGTCGTGATGGCGTTGCTGCTGGTGGGATCGCTCTACCCCATCGCGGCGCATTGGCTGAGCTGAACGCGTCTCGCCCTTTCGTCACGCCATTTCGTCTCGCCCGATCCTCTCGCCCTTTCATCTCGCCCCGCGACCTGGCGCATCGTCCCAGCGACGTATCGCTCAGGTCCCCACCCGCTCGATGAAGCGCCACAAGGCGTCGTCCGTCGAATACGGCACATTGAAGCGAAACCACGCGCTCGGTGCGTCGTCCGGGCGGAAGTACGAACCCGGTGCGAGCCAGATGCCATGCGACAGCGCGGCCGTCGCGACCTCGGCGGCCTGCGCGGCTTCGATGGGCAGGCGCGCCCACAGGAAAAGCCCCGCACGCGGCCGGTGAAACACCTCCAGGCCCAGCGCATCGAGCCGGTCTTCCACCACCGCATGCGCCGCTTTTAGCCGCTCGTTGACGTCCTCCACGTGACGCGCGTAGCGTCCTTCCAGCAGCACCTTGTCGACGATCCGCTCGATCGGCTCCGACGACGTCAGCCCCACCGCCATCTTCGTGCGCGCCAGTTCGCGCAACACATCGCGCTCGGCCACCACATAGCCGCAACGCAGACCCGGCGTCACGGTCTTCGAAAAACCACCTACGTACAGCACGCGCTGCAAGCCTTCCATCGCGGCGAAGAGCGGCGCGCCGGACGGCGCCAGTTCGCGGCTCACGTCATCCTCGATCACCCACATGCGCGCCCGCTCCGCGATCTGCAGCACGCGAAACGCCGCCGCCATGCCATAGGTCGCGCCAGTCGGATTCTGCAAGGTCGTGTTGACGAACATCGCTTTGGGCCGATGACGTTGCACCAGCGTTTCGAGCACCTCGGTGTCGACGCCCGCCGGCGTGCGCGGCACACCATGCACGTCGAGCCCCGCCAGCTTGAGGATCTGCAACAGGTTGCAATAGCCGGGATCTTCGACGAGCACACAGTCGCCGGGCCGCAGCAGCGTACGCACGATCAGGTCGAGCGCCTGGGTGGCGCCCTGCGTGAGCAGCACGTTGGACACATCCACCGGCAAGCCGCGGCGGTCGAGTTGCGCGGCAATCCGCTCACGCAGCGCTGCGAAACCGTACGGATGACCGTAATCGCCCATGCGCGGACCGGGCACCCGGCTCATTGCGCGCAATGCGTGCTGCAAGCCGCTTTCGTTGATCCATTCGTTTGGCAGCCAGCCGCCGCCTGCCTTGATCGGCACCGAATGGTCGGCGAATACGTCCGAGAGCAACCAGGTTGCGGTGAGGCTCGGCGGCTGCCAATCCGTGGCGCGGGCGCGCGGTCCCTGCGGGTTCGCCGCAACGCGATAGCCCGAACCGCGCCGCGCCACCACGAGGCCCATCGACACCAGCCGGTTATAGGCCTCGGTCACGGTGAAGGTGCTCAGGTCGTGGCTCGCCGCCAGATGCCGCACCGAAGGCAGCAGCGCGCCCGCCCGCAGTGTCTGCGCCTCGATGGCGCGCGAAAAACCCAGCACCACCTGCTCGACGAGCGTGGGTGCGGTGCGGCGGTCGCGTTCCAGTTCGAGTTCGATCATGGCGGCTAACGCAATCGGTCAGGTCAATGAAGCAGAGAGGGCAAGGGGGGCGCGGCGGAAAACCGCAAGCGACCAACACAGTTAAGTGTACTTCGCCTGCACAGTTAGCAGCGCAGTACATCAACTGTTTATGTGCGCGGGTTAACCGTGGACGCTACAGTTTCGCCATGCCCTAACGCCAGTCCCCTGAGGGACATTTCGAGGAGAGACCATGACTTCGCGCCCCGTCATCGACGATCTGTCGTCATTCTGGATGCCGTTTACCGCCAACCGCCAGTTCAAGGCTGCGCCGCGCCTGCTGGAATCGGCCAAGGGCATGTACTACCGCGCCACGGACGGCCGTGAGGTGCTCGACAGTTGCGCGGGGCTCTGGTGCGTGAACGCCGGCCACTGCCGGGACGAAATCGTGGCTGCGATTGCCCAGCAGGCCGGCACGATGGATTTCGCGCCGACCTTCCAGATGGGCCATCCGCTTGCCTTTGAAGCCGCCACCAAGGTTGCCGAACTGATGCCCGCCGGTCTCGACCGCATCTTCTTCACCAACTCGGGCTCGGAGTCGGTGGACACGGCCCTCAAGATTGCCCTCGCCTATCACCGCGCGCGTGGCGAAGGCCAGCGTACGCGTCTGATCGGTCGCGAGCGCGGCTATCACGGCGTGGGTTTTGGCGGCATCTCGGTGGGCGGCATCGCGCCGAATCGCAAGACCTTCTCCGGCGCGCTATTGCCCACCGTCGATCATCTGCCGCACACGCACAACCTCGAACACAACGCGTTTTCGAAGGGTCAACCCGCCTGGGGCGCGCACCTTGCAGACGAACTCGAACGCATCGTAACGCTGCACGACGCCTCGACGATCGCCGCTGTGATCGTCGAACCCGTGGCAGGCTCGACGGGTGTACTGGTGCCGCCGCAAGGGTATCTGCAAAAGCTGCGCGACATCTGCACCAAGCACGGCATCCTGCTGATTTTCGACGAAGTGATCACCGGCTTTGGACGGCTGGGCAAAGCCACCGCCAGCGAGTATTTCGGCGTGACGCCGGATCTGTTGACCATGGCCAAAGCCATCAATAACGCAGCGGTGCCGATGGGCGCGGTGGCGGCGAGCCGCACCGTCCACGACACGATCGTCAACAGCGGCGCGCAAGGCGCGATCGAACTCTTTCACGGCTACACGTATTCAGCCCACCCGCTGGCGGCAGCGGCCGCCGTGGCGACGCTCGACCTGTATCGCCGCGACGATCTGTTCAACCGCGCGGCCTCGCTCGCGCCTGCGTTCGAAACCGCCGCCCACGCGCTGCGCGATGCGAAGCACGTGAAGGACATCCGCAATCTCGGCATGATCGCCGGCATCGAACTGGAACCGCGCGACGGCGCGCCGGGTGCACGTGCCTACGAGGCCTTCGTCAAATGCTTCGAGGCAGGGTTACTGGTGCGCTTCACGGGCGATATTCTCGCGTTCTCGCCGCCGCTCATCATCAACGAGGAGCAGATCGAACGGGTCTTCAAGACCGTGCGTGATGTGCTGGCGACCGTGCAGTAAGCGCCGCTTTGCGTGCGTAGAGGAGCGGTTGGCGCGAAGGCTGTAGCGCGCTTACCGCCCTCTTCTCAGGAAAGCGAGTCGAACCTACGCCGCTTTCGCATTCGCGGTCAGCGTGTCGAAGTAGAGCTGTAGAAAGCCCGCCACGTCCACGTCGACGCACACGTCCTGCATCTTGAAGCCATCCCAGCTCGGCGCCGGTACCCCCATCGCCGCCGGCTTCTGAATGGTCTGCCCGCGCGCGAGCCCGTCGAGCGCGACCCGCACCGCACCTTGCCGCACTTCATAAAGCTGCGGCGCCACCAGATATGCCACCGCCGACGAATCGTGCACGTAGATGCCGTGCACGTCTGCACTGTCGCGGTGGAACTGCTCATAGAGCCGCGACACGTCCCACACGAACTGCCCCACTTCGCCGCCGTGCTGCCGCAGGTTGTCCAGATACGCCGTGCTCATCACCGCCTTCTGCGTGACGTCGAGCCCCGCCGCCGTGACCTTCCAGGCTGCCGTCAAAACCTGATCAGCGGCATCCGGGTCCGCGGAAATGTTCGCCTCCGCGCAGGGCGTGACGTTGCCGAGCACGCCGTTGATGCCGAACGCGCCGCCCATGATGATGACCTGCTTCACGAGATGCTGGATGTCCGGCGCTTCCTGCAGGGCAAGCGCGAGATTGGTCAGCGGTCCAACGGCGATCAGGTTGATCTCGTTCGGATGCTGACGGATCGTGTCGATGATGAAACGGTGCGCCGGCCGCGCATCGAGGCGCGCCGCGCGGTTCTGCGTGGGCAGCGCGGCCAGTTCGATATCGCCGAGGCCGTTATGCCCGTGGATGTGCGGAATGGGCGGCGGCGCCGCGCCACGCAGCGGCCCTGCCGCGCCTTGGGCGACCATCACCTCAGGCGCCGCGAAACGCTCGACGAGATAGACCGCATTGCGGGTCGTGGTTTCGATGGTCGCGTTACCGAACACCGAGGTCACGCCAATCAATTCGATCTCGGGGTGACACGTCTGGAACACCAGCGCCATTGCGTCGTCGACGCCGGGATCGGTGTCGAAGATGACCTTATGCATGATATGAACTCACTTGATGGTGAACGTCGGCACGGCTTGCACTAGACCGGAGCGCCATTGCCCGGCTCCAGATAGAACGCGCCCGGCAAAAGCGCGGCGGCGCTGGTCACTTCCACGTCGCCATTCAGGTTGCTCAACACGACTTCGAGCGCGGGCGTGCCGAGTTCGATCATCACCTGACGGCACGCGCCGCACGGTGCGATCGGCCCGTCTGTTTGACCGATGACCGCCAGCGTCTTGAACTGTCCCGGCTTGTAGCCGGCGGCAAGCGCCGAGAAAAATGCGGTGCGCTCGGCGCAATTGCACAGGCCGTATGAGGCGTTTTCGACGTTGCAGCCGTAAAACACCTTGCCGTCCTGCGTTTCGAGTGCGGCACCCACATGAAAGCGCGAGTACGGCGCGTAGGCACGCTCACGCGCTTCGCGGGCGGCCTGGATCAATGGTTCGTGTTGCATGATTTCTCCGCATCAGAGGCTGGATGGGCAGCCTTATTCGATCAGTTCATACACCGTAGCTGGTGTGGGCGCCGCGCCTGGGTTCAGCGTTACGGCAGAACGGATGGCGTTGGCCGCGTCTTCAGCCGCTTGCTGGTCACGCGCATGGATCAGCGTGAGGGGCCCGCCCTTCTCGACGTATTGTCCGAGTTCGACGCAGTCTGTCAAACCGACCGCGTAGTCGATGGCATCTTCTGGACGATGCCGTCCGCCACCCAGCGCGACCACGGCGAGTCCGAAAGCGCGGCAATCAATGTGCGTGACGTAGCCCGCCTCGCTGGCCGTCACGGCGGTTTGCAAAGGCGCGCGGTCGAGGTGACGGTCTGGCGCGTCGAGCAGATCGTGCGGCCCACCCAGCGCGCTGACCATCATGGCGAAGCGCTCGGCAGCGGCGCCCGAATCGAGCGCGGCAGCGAGCTTCGTATGTGCTTCGTGCGCGTCTTTCGCGAGACCGCCTGCGAGCAGCATCGGCACAGCCAATGCGAACGTGACTTCGTGCAGCCGGGGCGGTCGCGCGGTGCGTCCGGTGAGAAAGTCGATGGCGCAGCGGATTTCCACGGCATTGCCGGCGCACGGCGCGAGCGGCTGATTCATGTCGGTGAGCAGCGCCGTCGTTTTCAGACCGGCGCCGTTCCCCACTTCGACGATGCTGCGTGCCAGTTGCAGCGATTGGTCGTAGGTCGGCATGAACGCGCCCGAGCCGACCTTGATATCCATCGTCAGTGCAGCGAGACCCGCCGCGAGTTTCTTCGACAGGATCGACGCCGTAATCAAGGCGATCGATTCGACGGTGGCCGTGACGTCGCGAATCGCGTAGATGCGGCGGTCGGCGGGCGCGAGTTCAGCAGTCTGGCCGATGATCGCCACCCCCACGTCACGCACGATGCGCTGGAACGCGCGCGTGTCCGGCGTGAGGTTGTAGCCGGGAATCGCCGCGAGCTTGTCGAGTGTGCCGCCGGTGTGACCGAGGCCACGGCCGGAGATCATCGGCACGAAGCCGCCGCATGCGGCCACCAGCGGCCCCAATAGCAGCGACGTCAGATCGCCGACGCCGCCTGTGGAGTGTTTGTCGATCACAGGCCCCGGCAGATCGAACGGCTGCCAGTTCACTATCTGCCCCGAGTCCCGCTGCGCCAGCGTCAGCGCGACGCACTCGGCGGTGCTCATGCCGTTGAAGAACACGGCCATTGCAAGCGCCGCAACCTGACTGTCCACCACGCTGCCATCCGCCACGCCGCGCACGAACGCCGCGATCTCCTGCGTGCTCAGCGCTTGCCTGTTGCGCTTTTTGCGGATGATTTCCTGCATGAGTGACATGATGCCCTGCCCGTCAAAAGATAGGAAGCCTGATCAACTCGATTTGCTGGCGCGACGCCAATCAATGCAGCGTAAGGAAGATGCCGGCAATTGCTGCGCTCATCAGGTTGGACAGCGTCGCCGCCGCCACCACACGCAGACCATAACGCGCCACTTCCGAACGGCGTTCCGGCGCGACCGCCGCGAAGCCGCCGGTCAGAATCGCAATGGACGAGAAGTTGGCAAAGCCGCACAGTGCAAACGACACAATGGCGAGCGTCCTGGGGTCGAGCACCTGCAAGCCGGCCGCCGTCACGGCTTGCGCACCCTTCAGGTAGGGCGACAGATCCGCGTAGGCGACGAACTCGTTGAGAATCATCTTCTCGCCGATGAAGTTACCCGCCAGCGCTGCGTCGTGCCACGGTACACCGATCAACCAGGCGAGCGGCGCAAACACCCAGCCGAGAATGCTTTGCAGCGTGATCTGCGGTTCGCCGAACCATCCTGCGACGCCACTCACCGCCGCATTCAGCAGCGCGATCAAGCCAATGAAGGCAATCAGCATGGCGCCCACGTTCATGGCGATTTTCAGACCCGTCGCGGCACCCGACGCGGCCGCTTCGATCACGTTGGCCGAGCGCGTTTCATCGAAGGTGAGTCCTTCCAGCACGACCGCGCTGGGCCCGGTGGACGGGAAGATCATCTTGGCGAACAGCAGACCGCCGGGAATCGCCATGAACGATGCCGCCAGCAAATATTCCAGGTTCACGCCGAGGCCCGCGTAGCCGGCCAGCACCGAACCCGCTACGGATGCCATCCCGCTCGACATGACGGCGAACAGTTCGGCGGCGCTCATCTGCTTGACGAACGGTTTGACGAACGCGGGCATTTCACTCTGGCCGAGAAAAATCGTGGCCACGGCAGAACACGATTCGACCCGGCTCACGCCGAGCAGCTTCTCGAACACGATGCCAAGAAACTGGATGATCCACTTCATCACGCCGATGTGATACAGCACCGCAATCAACGCGGTCACGAACACGATCATGGGCAGCACGCGCAGCGCAAAGACAAAACCGCCGCCGCCGAAGAGCTGAAACATCTTCGGATCGACCAGACCGCCGAACATGAACGAGACGCCGCGGTCGCCCATCTGCAGAACGTTGTTCACGCCGCGCGCGGCGGCTGCAAGCGCGGCGCTACCCAACGGCACGAACAGCACCAGCGCGCCGATCGCAAACTGCGCGAGTAGCGCCGGGATCATGGTACGCAGCCGGATACCGCGTCGATTGGTGGAAAGAAGCAAGGCGATCAATAACAGCAAAACGATGCCACACAGACTGCGTACGATATCCACTATGTGCTCGCTCTAAAGAGAGGTTGGTGCGGGGAGGAGGTCAAGCCGGCCGCTGATGCAGCGATGCGCTGGCCGCGAGAGAGCACGCCATGACTCTGGCGTGAGCGGTGTCTGAGCTAGGTGGAATACGGGTGATCGGGGAACGGGCGATGCCGGGTGTAATTCGTTCGCATACCTATCTTCCTTCTGTCTCTATTGTTGATTTTGCTTATTGAGGTCCGGCTTGCCACGGGCGGAGCGTTTGACTCTGGCGTTGCTGATCAAACGACACCGCACGGTTCAGTGTGCGACTATGAAACAGCTTGCGGGTCCGCGTCAAATGTCACGCGCATGACGGACACAGTCACGCGTTAAATCCTGACCTTTTGGTCAAGTTATAGATGAACAAAAAAATAAAGTAAAAGGTTTTTGCTTCCAGAGAGGTTAGGGGAGAACTGCGGGAGACAGGCGACGACACTCTGCCGCCGCCCTATTCGAGCCTGAAGCCGTGATCGACTTCAGTCATACGCGCACGGACCGCTTCAGTGATGCGCGCGAGCCGCCCTCGTTTGAGCAGCTTTTTTGGCAGCGGCGGAACGCCCCGCGGCGCCCTTGGTCGCGGCGGCCTTCTTCGCGGCAGCGGAACGGCTCGCAGCCGGACGGCGCCCCGCCGCGGATTTCGCCTGCTTCGACAGGGACGCCTTGGACGCGCCCGCTCCGCTTTCGCGCTTGAGCGCCGTGGTGGCCGCGCGTGCGCGCTTCGCGGTGGATTCGCTGCTGGCGCGTTTCGCCGCCGGTTTGGCCTTATGCTGGCCTGCAGCATTGTCAGCGGCGGCCTTCTTGCGGGTGGCTTCGCTCGTGGTGCTCTTTTTCGGCGCCTTCAGGTCCACCCCGGCGCGGCGCGCCTCGGAAAGACCAATCGCAATGGCCTGCCTGGCGGATTTGACGCCATGCTTGCCCGCGCGCACGCGATCCACCTGTTCCTTGACGAATTCACCGGCCTGGGTGCTCGCCGATTTGCCCGCGCGCTTGTCGGCTTGGGCGCGTTTGAGCGTTTTCTGTTCAGGCATGACAGGACTCCAGAGGGTTGTTGACATGGGAAATGCAGCAACCGGTGTGCCTTGGACGTATGTCAAACGCGCTGGGACGTGTGATGGTCTTGCACCGCTCGCCACGTCTGCGCCGCATCGCACCCCAGAATTGTTGCAGATGTTTAAACGCGTTGAAACATGACGTCTTTTCGTGTACACTTGTTTATACGTCACAGGAGGGCAGAAACATGGCAAAAACAGCAACCCTTACGATCCAGCAGTGGGGAAACAGTCTGGCTGTTCGCATCCCCGCCGCTGTGGCTCGGTCGGCTCATTTTGAGGTTGGTCAGGAGGTCGAAGTCACGACTGACGAAATCGGGGTGACTGTAAAACCAGTTGGTCCCCGCAAGCTAACGCTCGCGGAAAAGCTGGAGAAATTCGACCCTGCGAAGCACGGCGGCGAGTCGATGGCAACCGGCGGCCCGGTGGGCGCAGAGGTAATGTAATGGCAGCCTCTCCTTGGGCGCCGGAACGTCGCGACATTATCTGGATTGACTGCAACCCGCAAACCGGCCGCGAGATGAAGGATTTTCATCCCATGCTAGTCCTTTCGCCGAAGCCATTTAACGAGCGAACCGGCATTGTCATCGGTCTACCCATGACAACAGCTTCGTTCAACGATTCGAACCCGTTCGCCATCAAGTTCAAGGGGCCGAAAAACGTCACGAGCTATGTGCTGGGGCATCAACCGAAGTCTTTTGATTGGCGCGCGAGAGGGGCGAAAGCACACCCGTGGAAGCGCGTGCCCGACGACGTGTTCGCGGCCGCGTGCGAACAGCTAAACCAGATCATCTCCATCGGCGACTAGAAAAAATCGTATCAACACGTGCACCCGCCCTACGGACGGCGTATGGTGATACTCAGCGCCGGCGTTGTGTGTCCGGCCGATCATGGAGGCGCCGCATGAGCATCCCTACCTTACGAGCAGGCATCCACATCGAAGGCATCCACTGGATGGCCGAATATGCTGAGGACGTCCACGAGATTCGCGTGTTCCGCGAAGGGCAGGAAGTGGATGTGCACAACGCCCCGTCGACGCTGTTCGGCGACGAAGAGAACGCCGGGTCGAAAAGTTGCGCGGATCATCGCGCCGCCGAAGCGGCCGTGATCGCCTATCTGAAACGCTTCGTCGCCGAGCACGACGCGGAGGAATAAGGAACAGGCTCGGCTGGGCCTGTTCCTTCAGTGCTGCTTTAAGGCGGTGATGCTGCGCCGCTATCAATCTGCCGGGCGCAGTTTCTTCACTTCGGCATCCGTCGGCTGCACGCTCGCGCCGTCCACATAACGGAACGAGGTCATCACGCCCTTGCCGTCCTTTACGCCCGTCACGCCCACGAACGCGCCCATCGTCGACTGGTTGTCCTGCGCGCGGTACGTGATCGGCCCAAACGGCGTATCGACACTCAAGCCCTTGAACGCGGCAGCCAGCTTATCCGGATCGGTGGAACCCGCTTTCTTCAAACCGTCCGCAATCGACATCAGCGCCGAATATCCAACCACCGAGCCGAGCCGCGGATAGTCGTGATACTTCGCCTGGTACGCATCCACAAACTTCTTGTTCGCGGCGGTATCGATCGAATACCACGGGTAGCCCGTCACGATCCAGCCGGTCGGCGCTTCGGCGCCCAGCGGGTCCAGATAGTCCGGCTCACCCGTCAGCAACGACACCACGCTGCGGTCCTTGAACAGTCCGGTCGTATTGCCCTCGCGCACGAATTTGCCGAGGTCCGCGCCGAACAGCACGTTGAAGATTGCATCCGGCTTCGCATCGGCGAGCGCCTGGGTCACGGCACCGGCGTCGAGATTGCCAAGCGGCGTGGCCTGTTCGGAGACGAACTGAATGTCAGGCTGCGCGGCCTGCATCAGCTTCTTGAAGGTCGCCACCGCTGACTGCCCGTACTCGTAGTTCGGATACACCAGCGCCCAGCGCTTCTTGTGCAGCTTCAGCGCCTCGGGCACCAGCATCGCCACCTGCATGTACGTGGAAGGACGCAGACGGTACGTGTATTTGTTGCCGTCGGCCCACACGATCTTGTCCGTCAACGGTTCGGCCGCGAGGAAGAAAATGTGCCGCTGCTTCGCGTAGTCCGCCAGGGCCAGGCCCGTGTTGGACAGGAAGCCGCCAAACAGCAATTGCACCTGCTCACCCGTGACCAGTTCCTGCGCCACCCGCACGGTATCGCCCGGATTGCCGTTGTCATCGCGCGAGACCACTTCGAGCTTTTTGCCGAGCACGCCGCCCGCTGCGTTCACCTGATCGAGCGCGAGGTTCCAGCCATTCTTGTAAGGCCCGAGAAAGGCGGGCTGTGCCTTATAGCTGTTGATTTCGCCAATCTTGATCGTCTCCTGCGCGCTCGCTGCGAGTGCCGTCAACGACAGCGTCAGCGAGAGAGTGAGGCGAGAGAGCCATCCAGCGCGTGTGCTCATGCGTTGCTCCGTTATCAGTGGAATTGCGGGAATGCAGATGCGGCAATACGGATGCGGGTCAGGCAGATCGCGGCGTTACTCCGTGCGCGGCGTGGCGCGAATGCGCGCCACACTCGCCTGCACGTCCTGCCATGCGGGCTTGCCACCCGCAAACTGCTGACGCAGGTACGAGACGAGTTCACTCACCTGGGCGTCGTTGAAACTGTCGCGGTAAGCCGGCATCGTACCGAGTTCGGGCCGCGCAGGCGAGCCGATCCCGTCCAGAATCACGCGAATCAGATTATCGGGCGTGTCGCTGTGCAGATTCGTATTGAGGGCAAGCGACGGATGTGCGCCGAACAGTTGCGGCCCGCCGCCCATATGGTGACAGGCCGCGCACGCGCCATCGAAAAGCCGCCCGCCCGCACTCGTTGTGGATGGCGTCGACAGACTCGCCTGTTCGTATTCATGCGCGAGCGCATGGGGATTCGCATTCGGCGCGGCCGGATTGAGCGAGGCGAGATAGGTGGCAATCGCGCGAATGTCGGTGTCCGGCAGCGCAGCGAGTTCGCTGACCACCGGCGCCATCGGACCGGCCGCCACGCCATGCAGCGGCGCGTGACCATAGCGCAGATAGCTGAAAAACTCGTCTTCGGTCCACGGTACGGGCGCGTTTGAAAGCGTCGTCAGGGCCGGTGCCTGCCAACCGTCCGCGAGACCACCGCCCAGAAAATCGGCGCCGGTTTTTTCCGCGCCGAACGCATTGCGCGGTGTATGACACGCGCTGCAATGGCCGAGCCCGTTCACCAGATACGCGCCGCGATTCCATTGTGCGCTTTGCGTCGCGTCCTCCGCGAAGGCGTTGCGTTTGAGGAAGAGGGCATTCCATGCGGCCATCAGCGGTCGCACGCCATACGGAAACGCGAGCTTCGTTTCTGGCGGACGCGAGCGGGCCGGCGTTTGCGCCATCAGGTATGCGTAGAGCGCCTGAAGGTCGTCCGTGGAAACGTTCTTGAACGAGGTGTACGGAAACGCCGGATAGAGACGCCGCCCATCGCGATGGATGCCCTCGCGCATGGCCCGCACGAACGCCTCGAACGACCACGTGCCGATTCCGGTCTCGCCATCCGGCGTGATATTCGTGGTGTACACCGTGCCGAACGGCGTTTGCAGCGGACGCCCGCCCGCATTGGGCACGCCGTTGTGAGCCGTATGACAGACCGCGCAGTCGCCGAGCGAAGCGAGCAGCCGGCCACGCTCGACGAGTTCTGGCGCAAACGCACTCGCCAGCGGCGGTGTGATGGGCGCGATGGGTTGCGGTGAGAAGGCGAGCGCGCTGAGCCAACCCGCCGCGCCCGCGCCCAGCATCCCCAGGAAACCGAGCCGCCAGCGCTTCTTTTTGCGCGCCGCAGCGGCTGACGCGACGGCCGCTCGCTCTGCCGCAGGTCCGTCCGCGAGCGCTGCGCGAATCACGTCCGGCGTGAACGGCGGCCGACGAAAACGCACACCCGTGGCATCGTAAAGCGCATTGGCGATCGCCGCCGCGCCTGGCAGCGAGGCGGATTCGCCGGTGCCCATTGGCGGCTCGCCGTGTCGCGGCATCATCACCACTTCGATCACGGGGACTTCACGGAAGGTCAGGATCGGATATGCGCCCCACTCCTGGCTCGTGACGGCGTTTTCGCCAAACGTCACGCGCTCTTTCAACGCGCGGCTGGTGGCCTGAATGACGTTGCCGTGAATCTGATGCCGCACGCCATCCGGATTCACCGTGGTGCCCGTGTCCTGTCCCACCACCACGCGTGTGACGGCCATCTCGCCACTCTTGCGATTGACCTCGACATCCGCGATCCACGCGGCCCAGGCGGCACCGAAGCCGGGAAATTTGCTGTGCACGTAACGCGCGTAGGCAATGCCTCGGCCACGCGCGATGTCGCCGTCACTGTTTTCTTCGCGTTGCACCGGACGCGGCTGCCAGTCCGCTTTCGCGGCGACCGCCTTCACCAGATCGATGGCACGTGGATCCGTCAAATGCTGAAGACGAAACTCGACCGGATCAATGCCCGCTTCGGCCGCCAGCTCATCAATGAAGGACTCGTGCGCGAAAGTATTCGGCAACGCCGACACACCACGCAACCACGACGCGCGCACGATGGGCGGCGTGTCGTCGCACACGATGCGCATGGTCTGGTAATCGTAGGGCGGCACCGCCGTGCGATCGCCCATTTCGAACACCTGGGGTTGCGGCGAGATCGCGCCGGTCAGCAGCAACGCTAACGTGGGCGCATCGTTCGACGGATAGCGGGTGGCAAAATCGTATCCGGTGAGCTGGCCGTTTGCGTCCACTGCGCCACGTACGTCCATCAATTGCGCGGCGCCCTTCGGTTCCCAACGGTGCTCGTCTTCACGCGAAAGCTGCACGCGCACCGGCGCGCCAACTGCGCGCGAGAGCAGCGCGGCGTCAGCGGCGACATCGTCGGCACAGTTACGGCCATAGCAGCCCGCGGCCTCCATGCGCACCACCTCGATCTTCGGCTCCGCGAGGCCGAGCAGGAGCGCCAGATCCGCACGCAGCGAATGCGGATTCTGCGTGCCGGACCAGACCTTGAGCGCGCCGTCACGATAGTCGGCGACCGCGCACGAAGGACCAATGGAGGCATGCATCTGGAACGGCCATACGTAGGTGCGTTCCAGCGTGTTGTCGTTTCGCGCAAGCGCGGCGTCGACGTCCCCCTCGATCAACAGATCGCGACGCGTGGCGGGATTCGCGCGCAACGCGGCTTCCACTTCGCTGCTGGCTTCGAGCGGCGGCAGTCCCGCCACGGTTTTCCACTGCACGTTAAGGCGTTTGACGGCCTCCTGCGCCGTTTCTTCGCGCTGCGTCACCAGCCCCACGAAGTCGCGGATCACGACGACCTTGACGAGGTCGAACAGATCGCCAAGCGACGCTTCGTCTACCTTCAGCAGGCTATTGCCGATGAAGTCGCCTTGCGCCACGCCCGCATACGGTGGACGGACGACTCTTCCGTGCAGCATGCCGGGCACGCGCACATCGTGCACGAAGGTCAGTTCGCCGGTGGCCTTGGCGGGGATGTCGAGACGTGGCGTGCTCTTGCCGACAATCCTGTATGCGTCCGGCGATTTCAGCGGTGCATCCGTGGCAAGCGTCAATTCGATGCGCCGTCCCGCGATCAACTCACCATAGCCGATACCTTGCGCCGCTTCCGTGCCGCGTCGATACACCATGCCGTCGCGCACGTCGAGTGCATCGGCATTCACCTCGAGTCGCTCCGCCGCCTGTCGCAGCAGAAACTGTCGCGCCTGTGCTGCCGCCTGACGCAGTGGCACGGCCGAAATCTGGATGGTTGCGCTCGCGATCGTCGGACCCTGGTTCGGTGCTTCGCCGGTGTGCCCTAGTACGATCGACACGCGTGTGAGCGGCACATCCAGTTCTTCCGCAACGATCTGCGCGAGTGCCGTGCCGATGCCCGTGCCCAGATCCACGTGACCGTTGAACGCCACCACGCTGCCATCGCCGCGCACGGCAAGGAACAGATCGGCTTCGGTCGGCACGAAGGTCGAGCGCGAACCGGGCTGACCGAGCGCAGGCTTCGCGGGTGCCTGCGGCGGACGCACCACGATCAGCACGTTCTGCGCGTCGAAGAGTTGCTGACGCGAAACTGGACGACGCTCAACGCTGAAATCCGGCCCCGTCATGCGCGCTCTCCTTCGCGCTGCGCGACCGCTGCGGTTTCCACTGTCGCGAGCAATTGCGCCGCGCGTTGCACCGCGCGCACGATCTCGACGTGCGTGCCGCAACGGCACAGATTGCGCGACAGCTCGCGGCGAATCGTTTCCACACTCGGATCAGGATCGCGGTCGAGCAGCGCTTTCGCCGTCATGATCATGCCGTTCAGGCAGTAGCCGCATTGCGCGGCCTGTTCTTCGATGAACGCGCGCTGCACCGGATGCAACGCGGTGCGCGTGCCGAGCCCTTCCAGCGTGGTGATCTCGCGCCCCATCGCGACCCGCGCCGTCGTCACGCACGAGCGGGTCGGCATGCCGTCGAGCAACACCGTACACGCGCCGCATTCGCCCAGACCACAACCGAACTTCGGACCGTTCAACGCGAGATCGTTGCGCAGCAGATAGAGCAGCGGCGTGTCGGCTGCGGCGCTCACCGCATAGGTTGCGCCGTTCACGTTGAGCGTGAGCGGCGTAACGACGGCGCGGGGCTTCGAAGCGTCGTTCATGGAAGAGGCCTCGCGTTCCCCAGCGGCGCTCAGGACACCACCGGTACTTCAGTTGCGGGCGGCGTATTGCGGCTGCGCCGGCAACGGATCAGGCCGTCGATCATCACCATGCCCACGCCGGGAATATCGCCCAGTTGCACGCTTTCCAGCAGCGTGGCCCCCGCCGTGTGCTGCGCGCGATCCATGAACACCAGATCAGCGGGACGACCCACTTCGATCAGACCCTGGCGCAAATTTCGCTGCCGCGCGGTGTTGCCCGTCGCAAAGCAGAACGCGATTTCTGCCGGCACGTCCGCGAGACTCGCAATCAACGCGATCATCCGCAGAATGCCGAGCGGCTGCACACCGGAACCCGCGGGACTGTCGGTGCCGAGAATGATGCGGTGCGGGCATTTGAGTTCGATGGCGTGACGCGCGGTCAACAGCGCGATGCGTTCGTTGCCGTTGTGGACGATTTCCAGCGCGCGGGTGGATTGCTCGCAAAGGTCGCACACGTGCCGGTAAGACAAGGACGTATGGCCGCCATTGATGTGCCCGATCACGTCGGCGTCGGCGGCCAGTACGACGTCCTTGTCGATGAGGCCCGAGCCGGGGATGGACGGGCCGCCCGTGTGGATGGTGCTTTGAATGCCGTATTTGCGGGCCCACGCCACCATCTGGCCTGCTTCTTCGCCGCCTTTGACGCTGCCGAGGCCTACTTCGCCGAGCAGCTTTACGCCCGCTTCGGAAAGCTCCTTGAAGTCCTCCTCGACCATGCCTTTTTCGATGACCGGCGCACCCGCCAGCACTTTCACGCCGCCGCCCACACCCGCCCCGCGCATGCCTTCGAACGAACGTTGCGCGGTGATCGCCAGCGCCTTCACGCCAACCACATCCTTCGGACGTCCAGGTAAATGCACTTCACCTGCGGAGATCATCGTGGTGACGCCGCCATTCAGATTCGACTCGATCCAGCCCATCTGATTCTGACGCGGCGTCCAGTCGCCGAACACCGGGTGCACGTGCGAATCAATCAGGCCCGGCGCGACGGTCGTACCCTTGCAATCCACTAGGGTGCGTGCCCCTTCGAGGTCGCACTCCTTCTCCTTGCCAAATGCGACGATCACGCCATCGTCGATCACCAGCGTGTCCGCATCGAGAATGGGGTGGTCGATATCGCCCGATAGCAGCAAGCCGATATTCGTCACCACCACCTTGCCCGATAGCCCTGTCAACGTCTCTGCCGCCATCTGCCTCTCCTTTCGCAACGACTACCCGGCGCCTGATGCACAGTGCTGGCTCGCGGCCAGACGGCATCCGGCACCGCAGGAATCAGACGCTCAGATAAGCACGCCTGACTGTTTCGTTCTTCGCGAGTTCGCCGATCGTGCCGCTAAAGCGAATCTGGCCTTTTTCCAGCACATACGCGCGGTCGCTGACCAGCTCCGCGAAATGCAGATTCTGTTCGGATAACAGAATGGATAGCCCTTCGCGTTTGAGTTCGAGAATCATGTTGGCCATCTGCTCGACGATCACCGGCGCCACGCCCTCGGATGGTTCATCCAGCAGCACCAGATACGGATTACCCATCAGCGTGCGCGAGACGGTCAGCATCTGCTGTTCACCGCCGCTCATCTGGCCACCCGGGCGTTTCGGCATTTCGCCGAGGTTGGGAAACAGGCGGAAGAGCTTTTCCGGGGTCCATTGCGGCGCGCCCTCGCGCGGCGGTTGGTGGCCGGTGTCGAGGTTTTCCATCACGGAGAGATCGGCGAACACGCGCCGGTCTTCGGGCACGAAGCCCATGCCCATGCGGGCGATCTTGTAAGGCGGCAAGGTGGCGATATCGGTACCGCGGAAACGGACTTCTCCGTGACGACGCGGCAGCAGACCCATCACGGCTTTCATCGTCGTGGACTTGCCAGCGCCGTTGCGGCCCATCAGCGCCACCACTTCGCCGCGCCCCACTTCGAGACCGACGTCGAACAGAATATGCGCGCGGCCGTAGAACGCGTTCAGACCCGCCACTTTCAGCATGGGTTCGCTCATTGCAATGCTCCCTGCTGACCGCGCGAGGCATCATTCGACTTCAACGCGGCATGCGCCTGAAACGTCTTGCCCGTGCCGAAATACACTTCCTGCACGCGGGCGTCGTTGCGGATCGCTTCCGCGCTGCCTTGCGCAATCAGCTTGCCGCGCGCCAGTACGAGCATGCGGTCGGCGTAGGCGAACACCACGTCCATGCTGTGCTCGGTGAACAGCACGCCAATTTGATGTTCCGTGACGAGACGTTTGGTGAGCGCCATGAGCTCGTTGCGTTCCTTCGGTGCCATGCCGGCGGTCGGCTCATCCATCAACAGCAGCTTGGGACGATTCGCCATGGCAATGGCGAGTTCCACACGCTTCACATCGCCATAGGCCAGCACGCCGCAGGCGCGGTGCGCGTCCGCGCCCATGCCAACCTGTTCGAGCAGGTTGAATGCTTCATCTGCGTACCAGGAGGCGGCGGGCTTCCACCAGCCAAATAGTTTTCGCTCGCGTGATACCAGCGCCATCTGGACGTTTTCGAGTACGGTCATCGAATTGAAGGTCGCGGCAATCTGGAAGGTGCGGCCCACGCCGAGGCGCCAGATATCGCGTGGCCGCATGCCGACGAGTTCGTGACCGTCGAGGCGGATCGACCCCGACGAGGGCCGCAGTTGTCCGTTGACCATGTTGAAGCAGGTGGATTTGCCCGCGCCATTGGGACCGAGCAACGCGAGCAGTTGACCTGCCTCGAGATCGAACGACACATCGTCGACAGCCTTCAGTCCTCCGAACGATTTCGACAACCCTGTAACGCACAGGAGGCTCATAGTCCCTCCTTCATCGCGGCGGCCTGGGACGGCGAAGGGGGCGAAGCGGGCGCACGCATGCTCTCGCTGTTCGCCGCATCGCCCGCGTGGCCGTTCTTCGCACCCGGGTCGTCATGGCCAAAGCGCTCGCGCACAAAACCGACGATGCCCTGCGGGAACGCGATCACCAGCAGCAGAATGGCGAGACCCAGCAGCGCTTGCCAGTAGTCGGTTTGCCGCGCAACGGTATCCTGCAACCACGTGAACACGGCGGCACCGACAATCGGCCCGGTCAGGGTCTGTAAGCCGCCAAGCAATACCATCACGAGGCCGTCGACGGAGCGGCTCACGCTGATCACTTCCGGCGAGATCGTCCCCTTCGAGAAGGCGTAGAGGGAACCCGCCATGCCGCAAAACACCGACGCGATCACGAACGAAGCCCATTGAATACGCTTCACGTCGATACCGATGGCCTCGGCGCGCAACACGGAATCGCGCGAGGCGCGCATCGCATAACCGAGCGGCGAAAACAACATGCGGCGCAGCAACCAGACACACACCGCGACGCACACGAGCGTGAGGTAGTAATAGGCCACGGGCGAGGACAACCAGTTAGACGGCCACAGTCCCAACACGCCATTGCTACCGCCCGTCACGTCGTCCCACTGGAACACCACGGACCAGACGATCTGCGCAAAGGCGAGCGTGAGCATGGCCAGATAGACGCCGGAAAGACGCACGCAAAACCAGCCGAACACCAGTGCTCCGCCGAGCGCCAGTAGCGGCCCAAGCAACAGCGCCGCTTCCATTGGCAGGTTCAGCACCTTGAGGAACAGCGCCGCGCCGTAAGCGCCGAGTCCAAAATACGCGGCGTGGCCAAACGAATGCATGCCGCCCGGTCCCATGATGAAGTGCAGGCTCGTGGCAAACAGCACGGCGATCAGGATTTCGACCAGCAGGATGGGCATGTACGGAAACGCTTTGGCCGCGAGCGGTGCCAGCACCAGCACGGCGAGCACGATGGCGGCGAGCCATTTGAGGCGTTTTCCAGCGGGACGTAGCGGCGTTTCCGGCGCTGCCATGCCGCGTACGGCGGCACTCGCGCGTCCGAGCAATCCCCACGGACGCGCCACCAGCACGACCGCCATCACGACGAATTCGGCCACGAGCGTGAAGCGGCTCAGCGAAAAATCGAGTCCCGCCACCGACACGTGACCAATGCCGATACAAAGTGCCTTGATCTCGGCAATCAGCAACGCGGCGATGAAAGCGCCCGGGATGGAGCCCATGCCGCCGACCACCACCACCACGAACGCATTGCCGATGGTTTCCAGATCGAGCGACAGATTGGCCGACATGCGCGGACCCTGCAGCGCGCCGCCCAGACCGGCGAGAAACGCGCCCACGAAAAACACGCCCGTGAATAGCCACGCCTGATTGATACCGAGCGCGCCGAGCATCTCGCGGTCCTGCGTCGCTGCCCGCACCAGCGTGCCCCAGCGCGTGCGCGTGAGCGCATACCACAGCAGCAACAGCACCAGCGGGCCGATCACGATCAGCGCGATATCGTAAGTCGGCAGTGGATGACCCAATACGTTGACTGCACCCGCGAGATGCGGCGCGCGTGGTCCGAACAGATCTTCGGGACCCCAGATCCACAACGCGGCGTCACGGAAGATCAACACGAGTGCGAACGTGGCGAGCAGATGGAACAGCTCGGGCGCCTGATAAATGCGTCGCAGCACGATCATTTCGACCAGCGCACCCAGCACCGCGACCACCAGCGCCGCCGCCAGCACGGATAACCAGAAACCGCCTGTGCTGTGACCAAAGCGGCTGGCGATGCTGTACGCCACGTAAATGCCGAACATGTAGAACGAGCCGTGCGCGAAGTTGACGATGCGGGTCACGCCAAAAATCAACGACAAACCGGCGGCGACGAGAAACAGCGTCGACGCGTCGGCGAGTCCGTTGATCATTTGCACAAGCAGATTCGAAAGCATCGTAACCCTCAGCGGCCGTTCAGGCGCCAGTCTCAAAGGCAGGACAGTACCAGCGAATTAAATTAGCGCAAACCGTCTTCGCCCTTGATTTCGCTAACCTGCAATCCGCCAATGCGCGGCAGCGGCCGGCCCGCACTCGTGACGGCCACGGCTACGACGATTTCGTTGGCGCGCGGTGCGTCCGCGACGCGTGCTTCGATGGCGTCGAAATGGCTACGCACGAAGGCGGCGTCCTTGTGGCCGAGCGGCACGTCGATCGCCGTACCCAAGGTGCCCATCTTCTTCGCTGACGGCACCAGCGCCGCGCCCTTCTCCACCGCGACGCGCAGCGGTGCGCCGAGCTTGGGATGCAGAATGGCCGCGGCGTGTTCGAGTTCGCCCGCTTCGCCGACAATCGCCGCCTTGCCGTAGCTGTGCGCCGCGCCTGGCTCGATACCCAACGCCTCTACGCATTTCTTGCCGAGCAACGCGCCGAGTTCCTCACCCGCTTCGATCAACGCATCGAGCTTCGGCTCGTAACGTCCCGCATACGGATTCTCGATCACCGCAATCGCCACCGCACGGCGCGTCGGCGGGTCGATGGTCTGACCCATTTCGATGCGTGTTTCATCCACCTGCACGACCAGCTTGCGAAGCTTGATTGCCATGTCTTTCTCCTTCTTGTCCATTTGCGGGTTCTGCGCGTGATCTGCCAACGCGCATCTGCATGGGCTTGCGTCTAACGCAGGCCGTCCTTGCCGACGATCGCCTCTTTCGCCAGACCGCCGACTCGTGCATGCACGCGCTGCCCCGTGCTCATGACGAGGATGTACACCACTTCGTCCGCGGCCGGTGCGCCTGGCACGCGGACTTCGATGGCATCGAAATGACTGCGCACGTAGCTTGCGTTGACGTGCGTCATCGGCACATCCAGCGACGTGGAAGGCGCGCCCACTTTCTTCGTGGACGGGACAATCGCATGGGTGGGCACGCCGTTCTTCTCGAGCAATTCTCGCATCGCGTAGCCGCCTGGCACATGCCACAGCGCACCGTGCTCCAGTTCTCCCGCTGAGCCGACGATGGCCCCCTTGCCGTAGCTTTCTATCGCCGCATGCGGCACGGCCATCGCCACCAGGAGCTGCTGCGCGAGATCGAGGCCGATGGGCTTCAACGCTTCCATTGCGTGCTCGATCTTCGCTTCGTACCGTCCCGCAAACGGATTGTTCAGCACCGCTGCAATCGCGCCGCGCTTGAGCGGTTGCGCAGGCGGCGGTCCGAACTCGTGATAGATGTCTTCGACGTGCGTCAGTACGCGGCGTATTTCGAACACGGAGCCTCCGGTAAATAAGGTGCGCGTGGCAGGTCATAGGGAACGTGCACCGGGCGTGCCGGGTTCAGTCCCACCACGCGAGCGTGCCGTTGCAGAAACAGCGCAGCGCCTTCAATCAGACCTTGCGCATGCAGACGTTCCGCTTCTTCGGCGCCGCGTGTTAGCGCGAGATCAATCAGCGCGGGCGGCAACAAGGGCACATCCACGGTGACGAGCCGGTCGCCCAGGTCGCTGTCGTCCTTCAACGACGCCGCCGGCGCACGCACGATGCCGTCATGCTGCACGTCGACCGCATTCGCGATTATCGTCGCGGCGGCGTCCGCACTGGCCGCGTTGCGCGCCAATACGGTCACGCTGTCCGCGATCCCCAGACTGAAACTGCGCCCGCGCCAGCCGCTGGTGGCCACGCCACGTACTGGCATGCTGGCATCGAGCGTGAGGTTTGCATCGAACGCGTGATCGCCCGGCAATGGTGCGCCAGGCGAGGCGGCGAGGTCAGCCAGCAAACCCACGCGATACGATTGCCCTTCGCTCAGATACAACGCAATGTCGCCACCATTGTTGATATACGCGCGCGTCACACCAGAGCGTGCGAACGCTTCGATCAATTCATCCGCGACGCTGCCAGCGACCGCCGCCATTGGCGTAATGAAGCGCGCGCGATGCGGGTAGCACGCGTTCCACATGCGATTCGCGACGCGCCCTTTCATGGGGCAATGAACGCTCGCAGCAGGCAAGGGCTGTTTAAGCAGTGGCAATTCCGCCACCAGCTCATCCAGCACGCCCACGAAGCGTTGCCAGCACGCTTCGTGCGCGGCGTGAACAGCCGTGGCCTCGCCGTCGGCACCGATGATCAGATCAATCGGTCCGTGCTGCAAATGCCACCGGTTTGCGTCAAGCCGCGCGCGAGTGGCGGTCATGGTGGGCGTCGTAGTCTGTGTGATGAAGTGTATGTGGATTTGAGTGGATCATCCGAGCATGGGCGGCATGCCGAGCGGCCACGGGTTGTCGGGATGCCGCGCCAACGTGCGGCGCGCGAGTGGTGCCCCTTCGAGATGTTCCGGGCCGTTCGCGAGCACGCTCACGAGCGAACGTACCGCGTCGAGATGGCCGCCCAGGTCGCGATACGTGTCGTAGGTCATCGTGAACTCGATAGGCGCGACGATTGCCGGCGTGGGCACCGTGCCAAACGAGCGGTCCGGCATGCGCGTGACGTCCACCATCACCGTAATGCCGCCGCCGGGCCACACGTAAGCGGGCGCGCCGCCGCACGTCACGTTCACCAGCCGCTGCTTGATCGCACGCGTGAGTAACACCGGGTTTTCCGTTGCGCCCGCGCGCAGACTGCCGCCCGCGCCGCCAATGAACAGCACCGTGGCAAGCGACGGCTCGCAGTTTTCGCCGATACGCTCCACCGTGTGCCGCACCGCGGCGGGCATGGCCGCGATGCGCGGCGTCAGGTCCTGATCGAGCTCATACCATTGCGCATGCTCGCCGGTGGTGGACACCATCAACAGGCGCATGCCGGGGCGCGCCACGGCGGGATCGAAGCCTTCGATAATGGCAAGCGGGTCCTGAATGTCCGTGCCGCCCCAACCCGTGCCCGGATTCGCTACCTGAAAATAACGGCCTGGGGTCGACTTGCGGCCGCGAATCTTCAGACCTGAGCGCGCCATGCCGAGGCAGCGGCCCGCTTGATGTTCGGTGAGCACGCCGGTGATGTGGTCATCCACCACCACCACTTCGTCGACCTGTCCAAACCATTGCTTGGCAAAGATGCCTATCGTGGCCGAGCCGCAACCCACGCGCATGCGCTTTTCTTCGACGCCATCCACGATGGGCGCGGCGCCCGCGCGAATCACCAGACTCGCGCCGCCGTCGATACTCAACTCGACGCTCTGCTTGTTGCCGAGCGCCAGCATCATGTCGCACGTCACGCGGCCTTCTTTCTTGCTGCCGCCGGTCAGGTGATGGACGCCGCCGAGGCTCAGCATTTGGGAGCCGTATTCGGCGGTGCTCACGTGGCCGACAATCTCGCCCTGGCAGCGCACATTCGACTGCTCCGGGCCGAGAAAGCGGTCGGTATCGATCTTGACCTTGAAACTGCAGTAGCTAAAGATGCCTTCGGTGACGACGGTCACCATATCCACGTCGTCGAGTTTCGACGACACGATGAACGGCGCCGGCTTGTAGTCGGGATAGGTGGAGGAAGCGCCCACGCCGGTGACGAAGAGCGTTTCCTCATGCTGGGCGCTGGATTCCGCTGCTGGCCCTGCGGGCGCAGCGGCCGCTGCACCAAATTCGATCAATGCAGCCGGTTCTGCCGTGGCCTTCGCGAGCGATTGCGACATGAACACCACCGGGTCCACCCGGATCAGGCGGCCATTCGCATTGGCATAGCGGTCGCACGCGCCGGTGCGGCCCTCGGAAATCTGGCACAGCACCGGGCACGCATTGCATTCGATCTTGTTCGCCGCCATGCGCTCGCTGCGTGGCGCGGCCTTTTCGAGCACGGTGGGGCCCGGCGTCGAGGCGGTTTCGCCATCCACGCGGTCTGCACCGAAATCGACCTTCGTATGTTCAGTCATGGTGGGATTTCCCAACAGCAACATTACACATCGGTCCTGCCCGGTGGAAGAAATAGCCCGTATTTCAGGGCTTATTTCGTGCGACGCGCATCCTCTTCGCTTGGAAAATTGTTGCGGTCACTCACCGTTCGTGTAGTATCCGCTACACCAAACTTGATTGAAATCTACTCGATCAAAATGGACTGCGCAATGTCTTTCCCTTCCGTGTGCCATGTTGCGGCGCGCCATTCTGACGACGGTTGCCTCCCTTGGCTCCGCCGAGGCAAGCCATGAGCGCGACCGCCGTCCGCAAACCGGGCGCGACCGGTGTCCGCGCAAAGCAGGCGCAGGACACGCGCGCGAAAATTCTCAAGGCCGCCATCAAGGTGTTTGCCAAACAGGGCTATGCCAGTGGCCGCGTGGAGAGCATTTCGAAAGCGGCCCGCTCGCATGACCGCATGATCTATTACTACTTCGGCAGCAAGGAACAGTTGTTCGTCGAGGTGCTGGAAACCATCTATACCCAGTTCAACGAAGCGGAGAGCCGGCTCGATCTCGATCTGGACGACCCCGTACATGGTTTGCAGCAGATGGTGGAATTTGTTTGGCAGTACTACCTCGATCATCCCGAGTTCGTCACGCTGCTATCCAGCGAGAATCTGCATCAGGGCAAACATTCGAAGAAGTCGTCCAGGCTGCGCGAGATTTCTGGCTACGCGATCTCGGTGGTCCAGAAGGTGCTGGATGCGGGCAAAGACAAAGGGGTGTTTCGCCGCGAGGTAGCCGCGCGCGACGTCTACATCATGATTGCGTCATTAGGCTATTTCTACAACGCGAACCAGTACACGCTCAGTGCATTTCTCGGCGAGTCGCTGATGGACAAGGCCGCGCTCGCGCACTGGCGCGAGGTCATCAAGGAGACGGTGTTGCGCGCGGTGCTGGTGACGTTCTAGGCGCTGGCAGCGTCGTCTTCGCGGAACAGCTTGTCGGCGAGGTGAAAGGCCGAATTCGCTGCCGGCACGCCGCAATAGATCGCGGTTTGCAGCAGCACTTCCTTGATTTCGTCACGCGTCACGCCGTTGTTCTTCGCCGCGCGCAGATGCAATGCCAGTTCTTCGCTACGATTGAGCGACACCATCAACGCGATGGTGACCAGGCTGCGTGTGTGGCGCGGCAAACCTTCACGCGTCCAGATTTCGCCCCACGCGTAGCGCGTGATGAAGTTCTGGAATTCTTCGGTAAGTTCGGTGCGGTTCGCGAGCGAGCGCTCGACGTGCGCGTCGCCAAGCACCGCGCGTCGCACGTTCATGCCGGCTTCATAGCGTTCTTCGTCGTTCATTGCGGCTCCGTGAGAAAGTCGAGCACCGTCTTCGTGAAGAGGTCGGCCTGTTCGATGTTGGAAATGTGCGAAGCGTCCAGTTCGAGGTAGCGCGCGTTGGGAATCGCGGCTGCGAGTTCGCGGCCTTGCGCCGGGGTCGCCGCCACGTCGTGCGTGCCGCCAATCACCAGCGCCGGCACCTTGATGCCGGGCACTTCGGGACGCAGATCGGCCGCGTCGATCGCGGCGCAATTGTTCGCGTAGCCTTCCTTATCCGTATGCACGAACACATCGCGGATCACGGAGAACATCAACGGCTGACGTTCGATGAATTCGCCGGTGAACCAGCGCGGCAACACGGCCTCGGACAACGCCAGCATGCCTTCCTTGCGGGCGCGTTCTGCGCGCGGCACCCACACTTCCGGCGAGCCGATGCGCGCGGCCGTATTGCACAGCACGACGCGTTCGAGGCGGTGACCGTGACGCGCGGCGAGCGCGATGCCCGTCAGTCCACCCATTGAAATGCCGCAGAAATTCGCCTTGTCGATCTTCAGCGTGTCCATCAGACCGAGCACGTCGCCGGTCAACTGTTCGATCGTGTACGGACCTTTAGGCGCTTCCGAATGACCGTGACCGCGCGTGTCGTAACGCAGCACGCGAAACTGCTGCGAGAAAGCAGCCAGTTGTGGTGTCCACATCGACATATCGCTGCCGAGCGAGTTCGACATGATGAGCCACGGCGCGCGGCCATGCCGGTCGCCGTCGATGCGATAGTGCAACTCAATGCCGTTGACTGCGGCGTAGGGCATTCTGCTTACTCCTTTGAAGAAGCGCGGCCAGCGTGTGCGCCGTATAGTTCAAGCACGGCGTCGACATACGCGTGTGCCTGGCCGACATAGTGAGCCGGGTCGAGCAGATGCCGCAATTGCTCGTCCGAAAGATGTTGCGTGACAGCAGAGTCCGAGGCAAGCACCGCGTAAAGCGTCTGGCCTGAGGCAATGGCGGCTTTCGACGCGCGTTCGACCAGATGATGCGCTTCGAGCCGGCCGATGCTGTCGCCGAGCGCCAGCATCACCGCTTCGCCGAGAATCAGACCGTGCGTGACGTCGAGATTGGCGGCGAGGCGCGCGGTGTTGACATCAATACCGCTGACGATCTGTTCGATATGCGCGAGTGCACCACCCGCCAGCCTCGCCAGATCCGGCAGCGCATCCCACTCGGCCTGCCAGCCGCCGAGCGCGCGTTCGTGCTCCTGCACCATGCCTGCCAGCACTGTGGCGACGAGACCGGGCGCCCGCGTGGCCGCGGTCAGCACCGCCGCGCAGCCGACCGGGTTGCGCTTGTGCGGCATGGTCGACGAACCGCCCTTGCCCGCCGCAGCGGGTTCGGCCAGTTCGCCGATTTCGGTCTGCATCTGCAGGGAGATATCACGCGCGATCTTGCCGAGCGTGCCGATCAGCATGCCGAACAGCGCCGCGCTTTCCGCCACGCGATCGCGCTGCGTATGCCACGGCAGAGCGGGCACGCTCAGATCGAGCTGCCGGCCCAGTTCGGCTGTCACGGCGGGCGCTGCATCGCGCAGACTCGCCAGCGTACCGGCCGCGCCGCCAAATTGCAGTACCAGCGCGCATTCGCGCAAAGCGGCGAGCCGCTCGTGATGCCGCAGCAAGGCGTCGAGCCACTGCGCGAATTTCAGACCGAGGGTGATGGGCAACGCCTGCTGCAACCACGTGCGCCCAATCATGGGCGTGGCGCGATGACTGCGGGCCAGTGCGGCAAGCGCCGCGCAGGTGGCTTGCAACTGCTGGTCGAGCAGATCGAAGGTGTCGCGCAGTTGCAGGACCGTGGCGGTGTCGATGATGTCCTGGCTCGTCGCGCCCCAATGCACGTATTTCGATGCCTCGGCGTCCGCCGCCTTGACGCGCGCCGTGAGTTGCTTGACGAGCGGAATGGCCAGATTGCCGCCGAGCGCCGCGTCGCGCACCAGCGCGTCGGCGTCCAGTTGATCGGCATGGCAGGCGGCTTCGATCGCGGCCACCGCGCTGCGCGGAATCACCTGATGCGCCGCCGCAGCGCGCGCTAGCGCCGCTTCGACATCGAGCATGCGCTGGAGCGTCGCGCGTGGCGACCAGATGTCGTTCATGGCTTGCGTGCCACAGAGCAGACCGGTCAGACGGGCGCTGGCTTCGAGCATGATGGAATGGAATTGCGGGAGAAGAAGCTATGGTCGGCGCACGCGGCGCCGAACGCAAGCACAGCACGCGGCGGCGCGGGACGAACCTGTCCCGGCACGCCGCGTCAGAAGGTCAACGACTCGCCGCGCTCAGGCGGCGCGCGCGGCCTCGGTGCCGTCGATGAGCGGCACGCCCGTCAGCTTGCTCAGTTCGTCGAAGCCGATATCGGAGAAGATTTCACGCACCACGAGGCCGTCCGGGGTGACGTCGAGCATGGCCAGATCCGTATAGATGCGGCTGACGCAGTTCACGCCCGTGACCGGGTACGTGCATTCCGCCGCAATCTTGCTTTCGCCCTGCTTGGTGAGGTGCTCCATCATCACATACACCTGTTTCGCGCCGATGGCCAGATCCATTGCGCCGCCTACGGCCGGAATGGCGTCGGGCGCGCCTGTGTGCCAGTTGGCGAGATCGCCCTTGGTGGACACCTGAAAGGCGCCGAGCACGCAGAAATCCAGATGGCCGCCGCGCATCATCGCGAACGAGTCGGCGTGGTGGAAGTACGCGCCACCCGTGAGCAGCGTGACGTGCTGCTTGCCGGCGTTGATCAGTTCGTCGTCTTCCTCGCCGGGTGCCGGTGCCGGGCCCATGCCGAGCAGGCCGTTTTCGCTGTGCAGGAAGATTTCCTTGTCGGCGCCGAGGTGGTTCGCCACCAGCGTCGGCACGCCGATGCCGAGGTTCACATACGCGCCTTCAGGGATGTCCTGGGCAACGCGCCTCGCCATTTCATCGCGGGTCAGTTTTTTCATCTCAGGTTCTCCTCAGGCAGCAGCGGTGGATGCAAGTTCGGCTTCGTGCGTGGCTTGCGGCACTTCGATGACACGTTGCACGAAGATGCCCGGCGTGACGATCTCTTCAGGATCGAGCTCGCCCAGCGGCACCACTTTCGACACCTGCACGATGGCGGTTTTCGCCGCGCTCGCCATGATGGGGCCGAAATTGCGCGCCGTCTTGCGATACACCAGATTGCCCCAGCGGTCGCCCTTGAGCGCCTTCACGAGGGCGAAGTCCGCATGCAGCGGCGACTCCAGCACGTATTGCCGACCGTCGATCAAACGGGTTTCCTTGCCTTCGGCCAGCTTGGTGCCGAAACCGGTTGGCGTGAAAAAGCCGCCAATGCCTGCGCCCGCCGCACGGATGCGCTCGGCCAGATTGCCCTGCGGCACGAGTTCGAGCTCGATTTCACCGGCGCGATACAGCGCGTCGAAAACATACGAATCGCTCTGGCGCGGGAACGAGCAGATGATCTTGCGCACGCGCTTCGCTTTCAGCAGCGCGGCGAGGCCTATGTCGCCGTTGCCGGCGTTGTTGTTGACGATGGTGAGGTCGCGCGCGCCCTGTTCGATGAGTGCGTCGATCAGCTCGGACGGCATGCCTGCCGTGCCGAAGCCGCCGATCATCACGGTGGCGCCGTCCTGCACATCGGCCACGGCCGACTGAAGTGATTCGAAAATCTTGTTGATCATGTCGATTCCTTTGGGACGTTTCGCACCGTGCCGCTTGGGCCGAACGGCCATTCCATGGAAATGGCCGCCTGGTAGGCAAGACACGGGACGGTCTCCACGTCCGGGTCATGGCGCGCAAACCCGGACAGGTCACACGCAATTTGTTCTCTATACGAACAGTGATTCGTTTAGCGAACGCATTGGCGCATTATGAAAGCCCCCCCTTTGGCTTGTCAAGGCAGGGCTATCCATGATCCGCTTTTGCGTGAACTCCGCAATCCCACACGTCCGGTAAAGGCCCCGACTACGCGAGCGGAAGATTCACAATTTTTATCTTGTTTGGGATATATATGATGGATGAGTGCATTCCGATGCGCCGCCTCAGTGCCCAGCGGCCTATATCTTCTGGCTAGCTATCTTCTGGTAATACCTCACGGCTACACTGAGCGTTCATTCTGCAAATCAGTCAAACGTCAATCTAAATTAGGATGCCAAACTTTTCCGATGTCACTGACCAGCAAGTGCAGCGCAAGGTTGAAGCGACGCTCGCGCGTGCCGACGCCGATTTAGCGGCGCGGCGTACCGCCGAGGCGATGAGCGGCTATCGGCAAGTGCTCGATGTGCTGCCGCGGCACGTGCACGCATTGCATTTCATGGGCCTTGCCTGTGTGCATGCCAACGACATCGACGGTGCGCGCACTTATGTGGATCAGGCTTTGCAGGCGGCGCCGGAGCGCGCCGATCTCTGGGAACACGCGGGACTGCTGGCGGCATTGCAACGTGATTTGCCGCGCGCTCACACGTGTTATCTCCATGCGCTCGGCATAACGGGCAGCACGGCGTCGCTGCACCGGAACCTGGCGGACAGTCTTCGCCTTGCGGGCAAACTCGAAGCCGCCCTGTTTCACTACAGCCGTGCTCTCGATATCGAGCCTGGGCTGCACCATGCGCTACGCGCTGCGGCGCAAATCAGCGGCGAGATGGAGTACGTCGACCATGCAGCCGGTTACTGGCTGCGCGCGTGGGCGCTGAACGGATCCTTCCTTCAGGATGGACTCGACCTGATCGTTGCGTTGAAGAAGGCTCGCCGCACCGACGAACTCGCTGCGGTCATCACGGAGATCCGCACGCGCTTTAGTGACAATGCCGAGGCGCTCAAGTCGCTGTGCTATGTGTTGAATACTCACGATCTCGTCGACGACGCGCTCAGCGTCGCAAGGCAGGGACTCGCCATCGCGCCACATCACGCGCTGCTGCATCACAACGCGGCGCGCGCGCTCAGCATTCAGGGCAGAGTCGCCGAGAGCCGGCCGCATAGCGCGGAAGCCGCGCGCCTGCTGCCGGACAACCCGTATTTGCAGTTCCACCTCGCGGGTGTGCAGCTCGGGCTCGGCGAGTTTGCCGAGGGGTGGAAGCGGTATCCGTGGTTTTACGCGATACCCGGCAATGAGCGGCAGCTTGTGCGCCCGCCGTTTCCGCCCTGGCGCGGCGAGCCAGTGGCCGGCTGCCAGTTTCTCATGGTCGGTGAGCAGGGACGCGGCGATGAAATCCAGTTCATCCGTTTCGCTGAATGGCTGCATCAGCAAGGCGCGAGCGTGGATGTACTGGTGAGCGAGCCCGTTGCGCGACTGGCAGCGAGCATGCGGTGTGTGCGTAACGTCTACACGCGTATTCCGCCCGGCCCCTATGACTACTGGAGCCATATGCTGAGGATGCCGGAATATATGAGGCTGGACCTGGCGGCGTTGCCGCTGGCGACGGCCTACCTCGCGCCCGATGCCGGACAGGTGCGTCGTTGGGGTGCGTATCTCGGCGCCATGCCGGATACACCAGCGGCGACTCCGTCAAACTCGACCAAACGGCGCGTCGGCGTTGTGTGGGCCGGTAGCCCACATCACGTGATGGACCGTTTCAGGTCTATTGCGCTCGACACGCTGAAGCCGCTCTTCGCGTTACCTGACTTGATCTGGTACTCGCTGCAAAAGGGCGAGCGCGAGCACGAAAGCGAAGCACTCTCTGCCGTTTTCAGTATCCATACGGTGGGCCCCGCGATCAGCGACTTCACCGATACGTTGGCAATCCTCGCCACGCTCGATCTGTTGATCACCGTGGATACTTCCGTTGCACATCTTGCCGGCGCGGCAAACCTCCCGGTATGGACGCTCATTCCTGCATGCGCCGATTGGCGGTGGCTCACTGAGCGGACGGACAGCCCGTGGTATCCATCCATGCGCCTCTTCCGTCAACGCGAGTTAGGAAACTGGCAACCCGTGATAGGACAGATTCGCTCCGAGTTGCAGCGTCTGTTCTGTTAGCACCTTTGACTCCTGATGTGGTCGGTGTGAATCCGTCAAACGTCCCTTTCAGAGTGATCCGATGTACACCTGCGCGGACCACAAGCGATGATTTTAGACTGCCTCGGCCAGTGCCGAAGCACATGGCCGGTGGTTTCGTGGCCGGTCGTTTTCATCTACATCAGGGGAAATGGGAATGTCGGACGAACAGGAGCGCAGAGGCACGAAGTTTGAATTCGCAACGCTCGGCGCTCGCACTGAGCGCGGTGGATGCGTTACGACCTTCATCCCTGTGAATGAGTACGGCGCGACACTGCCCCGTCCGTAAGGAGCCTTGAACATGCCAGGCATCTTTTACGCGGTGGTCGAAGATGATCCGCTCACCAGCGGCGGAAGGGTCTATGCAGACGGAACGGCTGGAACCATTGAAGGTCCAGACGGGAGACACCGGCGCATGGCCTTCATTGGCGACACGGCCTACTGCGAAGCCTGTAAATCGATAGGCACGATTGTCCGGGCCGCGCCAACCTCGAAGCGATTGATTGACATGACACGCGGCGGAAGGCTCCAGGCGGTCAATGGCGATAGCGTGCTCTGCAAGTGCCCCAATCCGCCAACGGTCGTAGCGCTGCACGGTCGCAAGTGGATGATCATAGACGCTGGCGATCCGCGCGGCGCCGCACCGGCACGGCCCGTTCAAAACGCAACTTACGACGAGCAATACACGTTGACAGGCTTCGAAGGGCGTCCGCTTCGTGGCGTGCGTTATCGCGTGCTTGCTGGCTCGATCATCGTGGCAACCGGTGTCACCGATGCGCACGGTCGCACTAGCCGCATCTCGACTGACAACAGCCAAAGGCTAAGGCTCGAGGTCGCGCATTGAGCGGGAGCGTGAAGGTTTGATCGGCTGGTAGCGGATGGGGACCGCACAACCACTAGCGATGACGCGATTGGTAGGGGGCGGCTAATGCGACGGTCAAGGAAGAATGTAAGCGCGCAACGAAAGCCGCGTGGCGTGCGGAAAGTCACCTCGAGTGAGTACGCCTCAAACGTATCCAAACACGCCGCTCAGTATGACGAAAAATTTACCCTGCACGATAGCGAGGCGAGACCGCTCGTCGATGCGCGGTACAAAATCGTTGTCGATGGAAAACGGGGGATCACGGGATCCGCAAGCGCGCATGGGCAAAGCGAACACATTAGAACGGATGCAGCAACGAAACTAGTTTTTCAAGTGGAGCAATAGCATGTCGGATACTACAGAATGGGTAACGGTTCATGACACTGCGGTCACAAACACGAATCCAGACTCTAACGTCAACGTTACTTTAAACACCGAACCAATATGCAGAAACATGACTAATCGTGAATTCAAGCGATTGATCATGAAGGTTCGGGACGCTGCCGTTGTATTGGTCAAAGAACGTCTTGCAGCAGTGATGAAATGGGACGCTCACGAGAGGACACGGGCAACCTATTTCTTCGGGCGAGCTGATGAAGAGATCAGAAGCATTCTCGCAACGGGATTGCCTAAGTTAATGTCGGCGCTTCAAGAGCTGGTGCCGGAAAAGATCGTGCGTTGGGACGATGCTTTGAACAGAAACCTCACCTGCTCGATGGTTCCAGAAAGCGGCATGAATCGAGCCAGCGTATGCAAGCCGGATTCGGCGAAACGTATCATTGCAATATACAGTTCGTTCTGCACGGACCCCGATGGCAACCTCTGGCAAGGTGCGAAGATAAAGACCTTGATTCATGAGTGCACGCACTTTACCGACACATTCGATTCGGACGATCTAATGTACGGCAACGGTGAAAGCGGGATGCATGCATTTGCATTGGGAAATCCAGACAAGGCGATAAGAAACGCTGACAGCATCACCGGGTATATCGCAACCTTCGATAGAACGGTCGAGATATGAGAATTCGAGCCCTTTGGAGAGTGTTGTTTGCGGTTGGAACCGTAGTGTCTCTTCTGCCTGCCGTAGCCCACGCATGCACCATCAATGAATCTATGGAGACGCGACTACCCTTCAATTCCGTTGACCTTTCAAATCGGGATCGCCTGGCAATCGCAGACATTGTTATCAAAGCCCGCAGGTGGCCCGATGTTGATATTCGGGCTGACGTATTCGCGGGCGCCTATGTCGGAGAGAGGGATGGAGAAAGATTGAAGGCTGAGCGCGGCGCGCTCGTTACAACTTACCTGATCCAGCTAGGCATCAGGCCAACAAATATCCTGATTGAACCCAAGACGCTAACCGATGAGATGGTGAGGAAGAGGGACGGCACCCTCGATTTGCATCAGGTGGTGATTGAACTCTTTCCTCTGTGTGATGGCAGTTGTGCGCGACTCTGTAACGACCCGCGCGTGATACCAAAAAGCAAGGTGATCGAATAACCTACTCGACTGATACGTTCCGGAGACGATGGTCACGAGAAAGAACATATTCCGGTGGATTCCGGTTGCTCGCTGCGTCTGCGCGTTTGTCGCCTGCCCGGGAGACCCGCCCGTACGAGCCCCCCTCCGCGCTTCCCCCAATATCCCCCAGCGTAATGACCACGCTACCCTCTATCCACCCAGAGGATAGTACCCACGCGGGCTGGCATGTCCGAACTCGACCTCAATCTGATCCCCTACCTCGTTGCGCTGGAGGAAGCCCGCAACGTGAGCCGCGCCGCGCAACGGCTCGGCGTGAGCCAGCCGCGCGTAAGCACGGCGCTGGGTCGGCTGCGCGAGTATTTCGACGACCCGCTGTTCGTGCGCACCGCGCGCGGCATGGAGCCCACACCCCGCGCGCTGGCGCTGATCCCCGCCGCGCGCGAGGCGCTCATGCGCATCGAGCACGGCATGCTCGACGCGCAGGCGTTCGACCCGGCCAACACCACGCATACGTTTTCAGTCGCGCTATCCGATGTCGGCGAACTGCTTTTCCTGCCGCGTCTGCTGCAATGCTTCGCACAACGCGCACCGTACGCAAACCTGCGTTCGGTCTCGCTGCCGCCCGCGCAGATCGAACGCGGTCTCGAAGCGGGTGAAGTGGATCTGGCCGTCGGCTATTTTCCCGCCCTCGCGGGCAATAACTTCTTCCAGCAGCGGCTCTTCACGCATCGCTTCATCTGCCTGATGCGCAGCGATCATCCGCTGGCGCACGAGCCGCTCACGCTCGCGCAGTTCATCGCCTGCGGTCACGCGGTCGTGCGCGCCGAGGGTCGCAGCCAGGAAGTGCTCGAGCAATTTCTCGAGAAAAAGCGCGTGCGGCGCCGTGCCGTGCTGGAAACTTCGCACTATATGAGCTTGCCGTTCATCCTCGCGCGTACGGATCTGATTGCCACGGTGCCGTACGCGGTCGGCTTCGCTTACGTGTCCGAGCACCCGTCCATCAGGCTCGTCGAGCCGCCGCTCGAATTGCCGCGCTTCGATCTGCGACAGCACTGGCATCGCAAGTCCCATAACGATCCGCGTGCGAGCTGGCTGCGCAGTGTCATCGCGGAGCTGTTCAACGACGCCACGGAGGAGCGGACCCGATAACCGGCGTCACGTCGCAGCCACCTCGCGCATGAAGAGGGGCTGTCACGCTAACGAAGAAACAGGAAACGGATGGGCCAGCACGCGCAGTCGTGAAGCAGCGGCCATGCAGGCCGTAAGGTTTGCGCGCACACGCCGCATCGCAAAACATGGAACAATGGCCGCTTGCCGTCGGGGCCGTCGTCCACCCGCATCCACAGGATCACAGGAGTAGAAGATGATCAGCAAGGCCAAGAAGACCAAACAAAACGATGCCGCGTCACGTTCTGCCGCTCCTGCCATCCAGCGTCCCTCTCGCGAAGAAGCCGAGGACGCCGTGCGCGTACTGCTGCGCTGGGCCGGGGACGATCCCACGCGCGAGGGCCTGCTCGATACGCCCGCGCGTGTGGTGCGCTCGTACGAGGAGTTCTTCGCCGGTTATGCGGTGGACCCGCGCGAGATTCTTGCCCGCACCTTCTCCGAGGTGGACGGCTACGACGAGATGATCGTGCTGAAGGACATCCGCTTCGAGAGCTATTGCGAGCATCACATGGTGCCGATCATCGGACGCGCACACGTCGCGTATCTGCCGAAACATCGCGTAGTGGGAATTTCGAAGCTGGCGCGGCTCGTCGATGCGTTCGCCAAGCGTCTGCAGATCCAGGAAAAGATGACGGTGCAGATTGCCGACACGCTCAACGAGGTGCTGCAACCGGAAGGCGTCGGTGTGATTCTGGAGGCCGCGCATCAGTGCATGTCGACGCGCGGCGTGCACAAGGCCGGCGTGTCGATGGTCACGTCGCGCATGCTCGGCACCTTCCGCACCGACCCCTCCACGCGCCGCGAATTTTTATCCATCGTCGGCAATCCGGGCGTGGTGGCGGTCTCCAACGTCTAGAACACGACACGCGGCATCAACCGGAACCGGCCCGCAGATACCTCAGCGCCGGTTCTCGTCATGGCGCTCGCCCTCGCGGATCTTGCCCTGCGAGACGCTACTGCCCGGCGGCACGCTATGCGTGAGCCACACATTGCCGCCAATCACCGAACCTCGCCCAATTGTCACGCGGCCCAGAATGGTCGCGCCTGCGTAGATCACCACGTCGTCCTCGACGATCGGATGGCGCGCATTACCCTTGATGAGCGTGCCGTCGCCGTCTGCCGCGAAGCTTTTCGCGCCGAGCGTCACGGCCTGATACACGCGCACGCGCTCGCCGATGATCGCTGTCTCGCCAATCACCACACCCGTGCCGTGGTCAATGAAAAAGCTGGGACCGATCTGCGCGCCGGGGTGAATGTCGATGCCGGTTGCCGAATGCGCGATCTCGTTGACGAAGCGCGCCAGCAGCGGCATGCCCAGGCGGTGCAAGGCGTGCGCTAGACGGTGGTGCGTCATCGCCAGCACGCCTGGATAGCACAGCAGCACTTCGGTAATGTGCTGCGCGGCCGGGTCGCCCGTGAAGGCCGCCTGGATGTCGCTCACCAGCAGCGCGCGGATGGCCGGCAACTGCGTGCCGAAGGCGCGCGCCATATCGAACGCGAGCGTGCTCAGCTCGGCGCTGGACGTCTCGGCATGCTCCGGCAGAAACCGCAACGCGCGGCGCATCTGCTCGGCCAGCAGCCGCAAGGTGCTTTCGAGCGTGTAGCCGACGTAATAATCGACGGTTTCATCGGTCAGATCGGGCGCGCCGTAGTGGGTCGGAAACAGCGCGGCGCGCAGTCCGGCGACGATGTTCACCACCGCTTCGCGCGACGGCAGTTCGCGGATGCCGAGCGGATGGCGCGTGCGATGCAGTTGTTCGCGCGACGCGCGCAGGTCCGCGACGATCTCGTCGAGGCCCCAGTTCTGGGAAGGTGCGTTTGACATGGTGAGGGACGGCAGCCGCAGCGAGCACGGTCTTGAAGTGAATTGTCCCCAGAGATTACCGCGTTTTTCCGCCGCTCGTGCGACGCGGCCTACCTTGCAGCAGACGTCGCGGCCCAGCTTGGCCGATATCGGCTAGACGCCGCGGTGCTGGCCGACGCTATGACGACGATCAGGCTGCACGACAAGAGGCAGTGCGCGCAATGCGACATTACCCACGCTAAATAGTCACGCTGCTCGCGTCGATCCAGCGCACGGCCCAATCGCGCGCATGGGCGATCGCCGCGGCTTCGTCGGCAAAGCGGAAGTCTCGTGGGAAAAAGCGGTTGGCCACCAGCTCGCCGTCACTCGATCGGGAGATCACCACGTAAGGTTGCCATGTTCCGTCGCCCGCGCGCGCCGGCGCGCAGTTCAGCAAGTAGCCGCGATGTGTGAATGCCGCATCAAAGTGCATGAGTCACCCGCCCTGACTGCCTCGTTTGATGGTCTAGCAGCGCGTTGCCTTATATGAACTTGTGTGGCCCGGCATAGCCGTGTCCCCTCTCGAAGTGAGCGCTCATCACGCCTGCTCCGGTCCGATGCAAGATGGTTGCTGGCCTTGCTGGCGACAGCCCGGCAAAGACTGTCAATTTAACCGCGCGTACTCGTCGGAGTAAGATCATACTCTGTAGAAAATACGCGTCGATTAAAAAAATCAAAAAGATTAAATTTGCGTGCGCGCGTGAGCCAGACGCGAACACCGGCCTCAACCCCGTTTCACCTTGCTCGACTGCGGAACAAGTTTTGCTGCTATTTCAACCATGTCGTCTTCCAAGGAGAAAGCATGATGAACAGCAATGACACCACCAAGCCCGGCGCGGGCGGCCCCAGTAGCGCCGAACTGCACAACGACCGCACCCACGACAGCACCGTGGATACCGACGGCAAGAACCTCGAAGCGGCGCGCATCGCGGGCCACAGCCCGATCGGTCCGGACGAAGTCACCAACACCAACGCAACCCTCGTCAACAGCGTGCCGGAAGCGGGCGACGGGCTGGGCGGCTTCGACAGCCGCGTCGGTGGGAATCATGTGCTGCTGGCGCTGGACCCCGGCTACACGCTGATCGACAAGGGCATGGTGGGACCGCAGTCGGCTTACGACGAAGATCGCGCGTTCGAGGACGAACAGCGTTCGTTCGCGAGCCGCCAGGATCGCGGCCGCATCCACTATGCGCTCAACCATATGCGTCCGACGCGTGTCATCGAACTGCAGCGTCGCAAGTAGCAGCGCATTTTCACACGCTTCCCGTGCTAGCCCATCACTCGCAGCGCGCCCTTCGCGGCGCGCGCCCCGCGGAGGACTGTAGATGAACAAGATCGTCGTGATCGGCGCGACGGGCACGCTCGGCCAGGCCGTCACCGCCGAATTGAAGGCGCGCCATGAAGTGATCGAAGTGGGTGCGACGCGCGGTCAGTATCAGGTAGACAGCACGGACCCGGCGAGCCTCGAGAAACTGTTCCGCCAGATCGGCAAGGTGGATGGCATCGTCACGACTGTCGGCAAGGTGCATTTCGGACCGCTGCCGGAGATGACGGTGGAGCAGTTCTGGCTCGGATTGCGCGACAAGCTGATGGGACAGATCAATGCGGTGCTGCTGGGTCAGCATTACGTGAACGACGGCGGCTCTTTCACGCTGACGAGCGGCATTCTCTCGGAAGAGCCGATACGCCTCGGTGCTAGCGCAACCACCGTCAATCTGGCCCTGGAGGGTTTCGTGCGCGGGGCGGCCATCGAATTGCCGCGTGGCATCCGCATCAACGTGGTGAGTCCGACGGTGCTCACGGAATCGCTCGAAGGGTACGCGCCGTTCTTCCGCGGCTTCGAGCCGGTCACGGCGCAGCGCGCCGCGCTCGCCTATCTGCGCAGCGTGGAAGGTGCGCAAACCGGACGCGTGTATCGCGTCGGCGAATGAACATCAACGAATGAGCACCAGCGACCAGAAGGTGTGAGCAGGAAACACGGTCGCGCGATGCGGACCCTGCCGCATCGCGCTCCGCTTTTTACGGTGACTGCCAGTAACCTCTCGACGCGCGAGCCACCTTTATTCCGCCGGCGTCCAGTCAGCGGCCCTCGGAAGCCCTTGCGACCTTAGTGAATCTCCGGCTCGCCGCTTTCGACGGTGCCGTCGCGCTGCAGAAAATCGAAGTCGCAGCCCTTGTTCGCCTGCATCACGTGGACCTGGTGCATCGCACCGTAGCCGCGCGTGAAGCGCGGTGCCGGTTCGACCCACGCGGCCTTGCGGCGCGCCAGTTCCTCATCCGAAACCAGCACGTTCAGCTTGCGCTGCGGCACATCGAGTTCGATCATGTCGCCGTCCTGCACCAGCGCGAACGGCCCGCCAATGAACGACTCCGGTGCGACGTGCAGCACGCACGCGCCGTAGCTCGTGCCGCTCATGCGCGCATCGGAAATGCGCAGCATGTCGCGCACGCCCTGTTGCAGCAGCTTCTTCGGAATCGGCAACTGTCCCCATTCTGGCATGCCCGGCGCGCCCACCGGACCCGCATGCTGAAGCACGATCACACAGGTCTCGTCGATATCGAGCGCATCGTCGTCGATGCGCGCGGCCATGTCGTTGTAGTCCTTGAACACCACTGCGCGGCCGGTATGCACGTGCAGTTTCGGGTCTGCCGCGCCCGGCTTGATCACGGCGCCATCCGGCGCGATATTGCCGCGCAGCACGGCGAGGCCGTTGTTCGGCAGAAGCGGCGTGGCGCGGCGGCGGATCACGTCGTCGTTGAAAATCTTCGCGTCTTCGAGGTTCTCGCCGAGCGTGCGGCCGTTCACCGTCTTTTGCGAGCGGTCGATCAGGTCGCCCAGTTCCGCGAGCATGGCCTGCAAGCCGCCCGCATAATAGAAGTCTTCCATCAGGTACTTGCCCGTAGGACGGACGTTCGCGAGCACCGGCGTATGACGCGAGATATCGTCGTAGCGGGCCAGCGTCAGATCCACGCCCGCGCGGCGTGCAAGCGCAATCATGTGCACGATCGCATTGGTCGAACCGGACAACGCGAGACAGGTGGTCACGGCGTTATCAATCGAGCCGGCGGTGATGATGTCCGAAGGCTTCAGGTCTTCCCACACCATCTCGACAATGCGCATGCCGGTTTTCGCGGACATCTGCGCATGACGCGAATCCGGCGCGGGAATCGAGGCAAAGCCCGGCAACGTGAAGCCAAGCGCTTCGGCGGCGCTCGTCATGGTCGATGCCGTACCCATTGTCATGCAGTGACCCGGCGAGCGCGCAATGCCGCCTTCTACGCCCTGCCAGTCCTGCTCGGTGATCTTGCCCGCGCGCAGGTCGGCCCAGTACTTCCACGTGTCCGAGCCGGAGCCGAGCGTCACGCCGTTCCAGTTGCCGCTCAGCATCGGACCGGCCGGCAGGAAGATGGTGGGCAGGTCCATCGACACCGCGCCCATCAGCAGCGCCGGGGTGGTCTTGTCGCAGCCGCCCATCAACACGACGCCGTCCGCCGGATACGAGCGCAGCGTCTCTTCCGCTTCCATCGCAAGGAAGTTGCGGTACAGCATGGTGGTGGGTTTCTGGAACGGCTCGGAGAGCGTCTGCACCGGCAGTTCGATGGGAAAACCGCCTGCCTGCCAGATGCCGCGCTTCACTTCCTCGACACGCTGTTTGAAGTGCGTGTGGCACGGGTTCATCTCGCTCCACGTGTTGAGGATGGCGATCACCGGCTTGCCCGCATACTCTTCGCGGCTGTAGCCCATTTGCGCGGTGCGCGAACGATGGCCGAACGAACGCAGATCGTTGACGCCGTACCAGCGATGGCTACGCAGTTCTTCAGGGGTCTTTCTCTTGGTCACCACTTCTCTCCTACTGCGTCCCTGCAACAGGACGCGTTAAATAAACACACGACGCCGCGCGAGCCGGCGCGTTTCATCAGCGCTTCTGTTCCTTGACGCGTGAGACCAGTTGCGTCGGACTCACGAATTGCAACGCGATCAGCACCCAGATGAGCGTGATCGCCATGTAGATCATGGCCATCGCGTCAATGGATTGCGGCGCGCGCACACCGGTCGAAAATACAGCGTAGTACAACGCGACCACCAGCGTTTGCGTGCCAGGGCCCGCGGTAAAAAACGTCAGCTCGAACAGGCCAATGGTGCGCACCAGCACCAGCAAACCGGCTGCGAGCATGCCGGGCACCAGCAGCGGCAGCAGCACATAACGGAAGTAGCGAAACGTGTTCGCGCCGAAGATGCGCGCGGCGGCTTCCAGATTCGGATCGATCTGTTCGATGAAGGGCGTCATCACGAGAATCACAAACGGCAACGCAGGCACCAGATTCGCGAGGATCACTCCAGGCAGCGTGCCGGCGAGCCCGACCTTGTACATCACCGTGGCCATTGGAATGCCGTACGTGACGGGTGGCACCATCAAGGGCAGCAAAAAGATCAGCACGACGAAGCGCTTGCCCGGAAACTGCACGCGCGCCAGCGCATAGGCAGCGGGCACACCGAGCAGGACCGAAAGAATCACGACGGCCCCGACCACTTCGACAGTGACCCACAGCACGCTCGCCAACTGGAAGTCGCTCCATGCCTGCGCGTACCAGTGCAGCGTGAAGCCCTGCGGCAACAGCGTGCCGAACCAGCGCGTCGCCACGGAGTTGACCGCGACCGTCGCGATCAGCAACACCACGTTGACGAGGAAAAACACCACCGCGCCCCACACCAGCACCTTCCACACGCGATCGGGCAGCGGCGTGCGCTGCTTGAGCGCCTTGCTCGGCTGCGCGCCGTCGTTGCGGCCTGTGCTGTTGCGTTGCGCTTCCTTGTTTGATGACGGGGCCGCGTTGGCGTGCGAGGTTGCGTTCGTGGTTGCGTTCGTAGTTGCGCTGTCAGCCGGCCACGGTTGCGTGGCGTGACGATCGGTTGTCATCAACCCTTCCCTCCCGTCACCGGACCGCTATAGAAGAAACGGCGTGCGCCGAGCATGCCGGCCACCACCAGCAGTTGCACGAAACCCATCACCATCGCGATGGCCGAGGCCAGCGAGTAATCGTAGTTTTCGAACGCGGCTTCCGCGGCGGCAATCGACATCACGCGCGTCGGCCCGGCCGGTGCGCCGAGCAGCACGGCGGACGGAAACACCGAGAACGCCTGCACGAACGACAGACACGCCGCCATCGTCAGACCCGGCACAAGCAGCGGCAGATAGATGCGGCGAAACTGCTGCCAGGGGCTCGCGCCGAGCGTCGCGGCGGCGCTCGCCAGCGTCGGATCGATACCGGTCACATAGGAAAGCGTCAGCAGGAACGCGAACGGAAAACCCGACACGATCAGCGAGATCAGCACGCCCCAGAAGTTGTGCGTGAGCCGCACTTCGTCCGTGTACAGATGCAGTCCTTGCAAGGCCTGCGGAAACCAGCCGTGGGGGCCGAAATACGTCAGCATGCCGTCGGCAATCAGCACCGTGCCGAGCGTGACGGGAATCACCAGCAGCGTCGTGACCAGCTTCTGATACGGCGAATGGCGACGCAGCGCGAAGGCCACCGGCACCGACACCCCCACGTTGATCAAGGTCGCGGGCACCGCCAGTTTCAGCGTGACGAGGATGGTGGGCCACATCGACGTGTCGGTGAAGAACGTCACGTAATTGGCCCACACGCCCCCGCCGTTCATGGGCCGGAACGACAGCGCCAGACCATAGGCGAACGGGTAGATGAACAGCGCGAGGATAAAGATCAGCGCGGGCGCGACCAGCCAGCCTTTGGCGTCGCGCGCGGCAACAGGTGGCAAGAGCGCGGGCGCGTTCATGGCGCTTCACCGTTATAGACGAGCGTGCGAACCGGCGGCACGCGCAGGGTAATGCGCTCCCCCGCGACGAAATCGCCAGCCACGCGTGCCCACAAGTCGCCAAACGCGGCCTTCACGCGGATCAGGGAATCGCGGCCGCCGTATTCGACGGTGGTCACCTCTGCCTCGAAGGCGTTTTCTGCGCCCGGCGTGCTGCGCTCCATGTCCTCGGGACGCAGCGCCACGCTGACCCGCTTGCTGTCGAAGCCATGCATGGGCATGCCAAGCAGACGCACGCCATTGGCCGTCACCGCGACGGCTTCGCCCTGCATGCCTTCGAGCGTGAACTCGATCACGTTGCGATAACCCATGAAGCGCGCGACGTGCAGATTCTTCGGCCGCCCGTAAACTTCCTTCGGCGTGGCGACCTGCTGCACGACGCCCTCTTTCATCACGACGATACGGTCGGCCATCGACAGGGCTTCGTCCTGATCGTGCGTGACGTAGATGGTGGCGCGTTCGAGCTGGCTGTGAATGCGGCGGATCTCGGCGCGCATTTCGATGCGCAGCTTGGTGTCGAGATTCGACAGCGGCTCGTCCATCAGCACGAGCGGCGGTTCGATCACGATGGCCCGTGCGATGGCCACGCGTTGTTGTTGTCCACCGGACAACTGGCCCGGCAGCTTGCGCTCATGGCCCACCAGTTGCACGAGTTGCAGCGCTTCGCGGGCGCGGCGCACGGCCTCGCTCTTTGCCACGCCGCGCATCTTCAAACCGAAGCCCACGTTGTCGAGCACGGACATGTGCGGGAACAGTGCGTAGTTCTGAAACACCATGCCGAAGCCGCGCTTTTCCGGCGGCAGCACGTCGATGCGCTGGTCGTCGAGCCAGATGCCGCCGCCCGTCAACGGCTGCAACCCGGCGATGCAGTTGAGCGCCGTGGACTTGCCGCAGCCCGATGGTCCAAGCAGCGCGATGAACTCGCCGCGGCGAATGTTCAGATCCAGACCCTGCAACGCGGCTACCGCGTGTCCTTCGGCATTCGTGAAACTGCGGCTCACCGAGTCGAGACGCAACTGCTCAAAATGATGCTTCATGGCGGTTTCCTGATACTGGCGGCACAACGGGCCGTTGCATGGCCCAAGTGCCGCACGGATCGTGAGAAGGCTGTCGCCCGCTGCGTGCGTCACGCCAGGTGGCCGGCACGACCGGCTCGACCGACGCAACGCCCGCAGGCGGTCCCGGCTTACTGGCTCTTCTGCGCGCCGACTTCGCGATCCCACTTCTGGAACGCGGCAACCATCGCGGCGGCATCCAGCGGCAGCGCGCTCGGATGGCTCGTCAACATCTGCGCATACTCGGGACGGCCGTATTTCTTCAACACCTCCTGGCTATGCGCCGGCGCCTGATCGAGCGTCACGCCCTTGATGGCCGGGCCCGGATAGAAGTAACCGTCGTCGTACGTGAGGGCCTGCTGCGCCGGCTCGAGCATGAAGTTCATCAGCTTGTAGAGCACGTCGAGCTTTTCCTTCGGCACGCCCTTCGGGATCACCATGTAATGCGCGTCGGTCACCCACGTCATGTTGTCGAAGGCGGCTACCTTGAATTCGGCGGGCACGATGCCGAGCGCACGCGGGTTGATGTCCCAGCCCGTGACGGTGACGGTCATGTCGCGCGTGCCCTCGCCCAGTTCCTTCATCACTGCTGAGGTGCCGCCCGGGTAGTACGGCACGCAATCGTTCAGCTGCTTGAGGAAGGCCCAGGTCTTGTCCCAGCCGTGGATCGGATCGCGCGGATCCTTATCGCCCAGCACATACGGCAGACCCATCAGGAAAGCACGGCCCGGACCGGAATTGGCTGGGCGCGCATAGATCAGCTTGTTGGGGTGCGCCTTGCACCATTGCAGCAATTGATCGGGGGTCTTGGGCGGATCGCTGACCTTGGCGGGGTTGTATTCCAGCAGTGGACCAGCCGGCATGTAGGCCACTTCGAGGCCGAAGCCTTGCGCCAGGTCCTGCATCTTGCGCGGACCCGGTGCGTATTTGTCGAGCACGCCGGGGAATGCCGCCGCCTGGTCCGGCATGAGCTTGATCCACAGGTTCTGTTCGATGCCGGCAGCCAGCGCATCGGTGCCGGTCAGCACGAGGTCGATATCGGAGCGGCCCGCGGCCTGCATCGCCTTGATCTTGCCCGGCAGTTGCGGCGCGGGCGCATTGGTGTACGTGATGTTGCCGACCAGGTTCGGATACTTCGCCTTGAACGCTTCGAAGCCCTTTTGCGTCAGTTGCAGGTCACCCGCCACATCGACGATATTGAGCGTGACCGGGTCGGCGTACGCGGGCAACGCCATGCTCGCCCCCAGTGCGGCCCCTACTGCCGCGCACAGGCTCACCACTCTCGCCGACAGGCTGCCAGAACAAATCATTGCATCTCCTCGCTTCTTGGTATGGAAGTCCGCCGGTCGATTTATGGTGCAGGCGGTACGGGTCTCTCAATGGAACATAGCGAACGCAAACTGTTGATGTCAAGCAAATCATCGGATGCGGACGGCAGCCAGCGAAATGCTGCGATCACGCGTGAAGCCTTTAGAGACATAGCCTTGGCGGAAAATTCCCGAGGGCAAACCCCAACTTGCGAAGCACGATTGCAGGGCACTTGTTAGGCAACTTGAGGCTGATTGCGCGTCCGCTCGCGCGTTGCAGCTGAGGTTTCGTGGCTCCGTTGCGCCCGCCGCGTGGGACGAACGGCCCACGCCCACCTGCGATTCCTCAGCCGCCTTTTACGCCTTGCGTGTTCACATACAGCGAGTACAGCCCGTGGCTTGCCGCCATGAACAGACGGTTGCGATGCCGGCCGCCAAAGCAGACGTTCGCGCAACGCTCGGGCAGTGCGATATGGCCAATGGCCTCGCCTTCCGGCGTGAACACACGCACGCCGTCGAGTTCCTCCGTGCCCATGCCCCAGCCGCACCACAAATTACCGTGGATATCGACGCGGAAGCCATCGGGCGTACCCGGGCCCGCGTCGATCAGCACGCGGTTATTTGACAGCGTGGCGCCGTTCACATCGAATGCGCGGATCTTGCGCGGCTCGGCGCGCGATTCGACCACGTACAGCACCGACTCATCCGGCGAGAACGCGAGGCCGTTCGGTCCCAGCACGTCGTCGATCACCATCGTGATTTCGCCGCTCTGTCCATCCACGCGATACACGCAGGCCGGCAACTCCGACTCCTGCAATTCGCCCTCATAGAATCCGTCGATGCCAAAAGTCGGATCGCTGAACCAGATCGAACCGTCGGACTTCACGATCACGTCGTTCGGCGAGTTGAGACGCTTGCCGCGGTAACTGTCGGCCAGCACGGTGATGGAGCCGTCGTATTCGGTGCGCGTGACGCGCCGCGTCAGATGCTCGCAGCTCACGAGCCGCCCTTCGCGATCACGCGTGTGGCCGTTCGCATTGTTCGACGGCTGGCGGAACGGCGTGACCTGCCCGCTCGCTTCGTCCCAGCGCAGAATGCGGTTGTTCGGAATGTCGCTCCACAACACATAGCGGCCATCGCCGAACCAGACCGGCCCTTCCGACCAGCGCGCGCCTTGATACAGGCATTCCACTGAAGCCGACGCGAGGCGCAACGCCTTGAAGCGTGGATCGAGAATGCGGACGGCGGGATCGGGATAGCGTCGGTTGAGGTCTGTCATGCGGGGTCCTGTAAGGGGTTCGTCGAGACGAGCGGCGCATGTCTGGTCTGGACGAGCACGATCCAGACGCGCATGAGCCACTCAAGCCCATCAGCTTAACCGCACCTACTCCTGCGCGAGCTTGCCGTCGCGCAGCCGCCAGAGCTTCAGCGGATTGTCGTCGTGCAGGGCTTCCGGCAACAGTTCAGCCGGCAGGTCCTGATAGCAGACCGGGCGCAGGAAGCGTTCGATCGCCGTCGCCCCCACCGAGGTTGCCCTTGCATCCGAAGTGGCCGGGAACGGCCCGCCGTGCACCATTGCATGCGACACTTCGACGCCGGTCGGAAAGCCGTTCGCGAGAATGCGGCCCACCTTGCGTTCGAGCGTCGGCAGCAGTTGCCGCGCCAGCGCGTAGTCGTCGGGTTCGATCTGCAGCGTCGCCGTCAGTTGTCCTTCCAGATGCTCGGCCACCTTGATCATTTCCTCGACGTCGGCGCACGTCACGAACAATGAGGTGGGTCCGAAGATTTCGTCTTCGAGTTGCGGCGTGGCGAGAAAGTGCGCGGCGTTCGTCTCGAACAGCGCGGGCAAACCGGAGCACGCCGCGTCCGTGGCTGAACCTTGCGCCACGCTCTGCACGCCCGCCTGCTCGCCGCGTCGCGTGACGCTGTCCTTGTACGCAGTGGCGATACCCGCTGTCAGCATGGTCTGCGCGCCTTTTTTCGCCAGCGCCTGCGCGGCGGCGTCGATGAAGGGGCGGGTGTGCGGTCCTTCGAGCACCAGCACGAGACCCGGATTCGTACAGAACTGGCCCACACCGAGCGTGACCGAATCCACGAGGGCACTGGCCAGCGCTTCGCCGCGTTTCGCCAAGGCGCCGGGCAACACGAAGAACGGATTGATGCTGCTCATCTCGGCGAACACGGGAATCGGTTCGCGGCGCTTCGATGCAATCTCGACGAGCGCGAGACCGCCGCGACGCGAACCCGTGAAGCCCACCGACTTGATGGCCGGATGCGCGACGAGCGCCTCGCCGGTTTCATTGCCCGCGCCGATCACGAGCGAGAACACGCCCTCGGGCAAGCCGCTGTCGGCCACCGCTTTCTGGACGGCGCGGCCCACGAGTTCGGAGGTGCCGAGATGCGCGGGATGCGCCTTCACGACCACCGGACACCCCGCCGCCAGCGCCGACGCCGTATCGCCACCCGCCACCGAAAACGCCAGCGGGAAATTGCTCGCCCCGAACACCGCCACCGGGCCCACCGGCACCTTGCGCAGACGCAGATCAGGGCGCGGCAACGGCTTGCGTTCCGGCAGCGCGGAGTCGAGCGTGGCCGTCAGCCAGCGGCCTTCGCGAACCAGTGCGGCGAACAGTTTGAGCTGCCCCACCGTGCGCGCCCGTTCGCCTTCGAGACGCGCCTTCGGCAAGGCGGATTCGATATGTGCCCGCTCAATCAACGCGTCGCCCAGCGCCAGGATGTTTTCGCCGATGGCTTCGAGCAACCGCGCGCGCGTTTCGAGCGGCGCCTCACGGTACGGATCGAACGCGAGCGCTGCGAGTTCGCAGGCACGCTCGACGTCTGCCGTGCTGCCCGCGCCGAAGACGGGTTCGATTTCCGCGTGACGAACTGGGTCGAACGCGCGCAGCGCGCCCTTGCTTCCATGTACCGAGGAACCGCCGATCAGCATGTCGCCGTTAATCTGCATCTTGTCACTCCTGTGAAGCGCGGCACGGCCGGGCAGATGCCAGGCCGTGCCGCGTTGCAATCGAATTGGACCGGGCCGCTGGCGTTGCTGGCGCGCCGTGCAACGGCGCGGCGCTACCAGCAAATGGGCCTCGAGCTACGGTCATCAATGCGCCGGCGAAGTCTCCGCGGCGAACTGGCGTTCGAACGCCAGCAGCGTCTGCGTCGCGCTGTCGATATCCGCATGATGCTCCTTCGGGCTCGAACTGAGCAGCGGCAGCATCGGACCCATGTCGGCGATCTTCGAGAACGTCACCGCGTCGTGCAGCACGCGGATCAGCGAAATATCGTCGCGCAGGGTTTCGAGCGGCATGAAGGCGTTATAGAGACGCTGGGCTTCGCCGAGTTCGCCGGACTTGATGGCGTGCAGCAGCGCCATGACCGCGTGCGAGGCGATGCAGCCCGAACCGGTGGTCCAGGCGGCGAGGCCGAATTCACGCAAATGCACGATGGCCGGCCGCTCGCCCATGCCCGACACCACCTTGGCCGCAGGCACGCTTTGCAGCAGGCGGCGCAGGTAGGCGTCGTCCGACGGGTTCGCGCGCACGATGGCGTACTTCACCGCGAGCAAGGTGCCGCTGTCGACGAGGCGCGCGAGCGTATCCACATCCACGTAGTTTTCGCTCTTGATGTAGAGCGTGAGCGGGATACCGGCGGCATCCACGATGCGCTTGAGCCCGGCTTCCACCCCTTCCGAAGTCGTGAAGCCCGCGAGTGGCAGGACCATCGCCGTGCGGTACTGGGTTTGCGCGAGGATGCGCGCCTGATCGAGCATCTTGCCGTAATCCGGGCCAATGGCCGGAATCACGCGCGTGTCCGGACCGGCGCTTTCCGCAAGCATATCGAGCAGCGCGCGGTATTCGCTGACTGCGACGTGATACAGGTTGGCGTTGCCGCCGTACAGCAAGGTGCGCACGCCGCCCGCCTCGATGTGGCGGATCAGCCTCTGGTTTTCCGCGGCGTCCAGCGAATAATCGGCGCGGCGGGCCAGCGGCGGCACGGCCATGACGGTGGCGGAGAATTCGCTATCCAGAATGGGAGAGACTTTCATGGCACCTCTGCACGGTATCGAAGAATTGATGTCAAGGTAGCACTCGGGCGCTCCAGTTGTCAAACAACATTTCGCTTTTACATCGCCCACGGTTTTGACTGGGCTACCCCCGCTCGGGACGAGAAGTCTTTCCAATCAGTGCTTTCCCTCAGAGCATAGGCGCGCTGCGGCGAATCCTACGCGCTACGAGGTTGTCCTAAGTTCGTTTGACAACCTCATGCGACGGTGGCGGCGCGAAAGACTGCAGCCTCTGTGCCCAGTCTCGCGAGCGCCTGCCCTTTGTGGACTTGTTCTCTGCCGTGAATCGACATCATTCGACCCACGCGCATTATTTCGTTTTACTGTGCCACAGATACATTTGAGACGTACGGTCAAACTAATGCGGGAAATCACCGCGGACAACGACCGCTATATCAGCGCTGCAATATTCTGAAACAATTCACCGAATCACTTCTAGAAACACGCTGTAAAGCAATTGTTAAATCCGGCGAGAGCCTTACCAGTCAAGCGATTTAACGATAAAACCACCGATCTGTGCCGCCTCCAGCCGGTAAACCGAAAGCCTGAATGATTAGGCAATTTTTGGCCAAATGAGGCTATTTTTGAACGATTCGGCCATTTTCCCAAACACGCTTGACGCGACCATGAATCTCCACGCCCGGATTTTGGTCACGGGATAATAAAAAATGATAAATTGGAGAGCAATACATGCCGGTCGCGAGTTCGCGCCTGCGTTTCCGCAGCTAAACCGCTGCGACGGGGGAATGACAGTGTCGCTGCATATTATCGAGCAGATGTCGCCACTACTGGATGCCCCGGATGAAGCGACATGGTTCGACGCAATTGCAAAGCTCGTCGATAGCTGGGGTTTCGACAGACTGCTCGTCGCCATGCTGCCGCGCCCCGGCATGCGCCTGGAAGACGCTTACATGCGCAGCACCTATTCCCCTGCATGGAGACAGACTTATCTGGAGCAGGGCTTCGCGCACATCGATCCAACCGTCGCTCATTGTCTGACGCACTCCACGCCGCTCATCTGGTCGCCGGAATTGTTCGTCACCCGCGCACAACGGGCGCTCTACGACGGCGCCTGCCTGCACGGCCTGCGCTCTGGCGTGTCATTGCCCATTCACGGACCGCAACAGGAAGTCGGCATCCTGAGCGTAGCGAACAACTTCAAGTGTACGGATGCCTTCTGGGAGCAGATCGACGCCGTGCTGCCCAAGCTGGTTTTGCTGCGCGATCTGGTGATCGACACCGGACGGCAGCATCTTCATACGCACATGCAGGCGCGCATGCCGCAGTTGACGCCGCGTGAGCGCGAATGTTTGAAATGGACGGCGCGCGGCAAATCCACGTGGGAAATCTCCCATATCCTCAGTTGCTCGGAAGCGGCCGTGAACTTCCACGTCAAGAATATCCGGGCAAAATTCGGCGTGAATTCACGGCGCGCGGCCGCCGTGATTGCAACTCAACTAGGTCTTATTGATCCGGGCTAAGAAAGGCCGCGGCTTCCTTGCTGTAAATCACCCGCTCTGCACGGCCTAAATCGCTATCTGTAATCGTTTTCGTCAAATAAAGCCCTAGCAGGATAGAAACCGGCGGCGGAATTTCAGCGCCCGATTCAAAGCGGCTGCCGCGCGACTGCGTTACGCCAAATCGCGCCCAGAAACGACGCTGGCTTTCCTTACGGTTTTTGCGAAATGCGATGATCAGGTGACGATCCACCGGAGACGTAGTCTCTTCTGTCTCGTCAGAGGCACGGTTTTGAATACCGAAGGGGGCCTTCCAGTGATTTTCGAGTAATTCCATGATAAATCCCTCGGGTTGAGTGGTTGTTATTTGTATGAATTTTGCAAGACCCGCAAATCCGATACACCTATCCAGGTAGGTAGGTACATTTTCAATTCAACGTGCATATCCCGGTTTGGCGGGATAGAGGGACTCGGCAAGGATTGCCGCTTGCTCACCGCAAACTCACCGCGCGCTCAATTTCAGCTGCGCCGGAACGTGATGTGCGCGATCCGGCGTACCGTGAACGCGGCCACCAGCGCCGCGATGCCGGTTAGCACCACGCCGATATGGATGGATTGCACCAGCACCTGGCGTGCGGCTTCCACCAGCGCCGGCCCGGCCAGCCCGGCCCGGTTGAGTGCGCCGAGCACGCTGTCACGCAGCGCCGGGTCGATCAGAATGCGCGGATCGGACAGCCTGGGCAGCCACGTCGAGGCCACCGGCTCGCCCAACACCCGCAGCGAACTCGCCACGCCCGCCTCGTAGCGCCGGTTGATGATGGTGGCGACGATGCTCGTGCCCAGCATGCCGCCCACCATGCGCGTGGACTGCAGCAGCGCCGTCGTGATGCCGAACCGTTCGCGCCCGGCAATCTCCTGGCCGAACACGTTCAGGTTGTTGAGGATGAAGCCGAGTCCGATGCCGACCGCGCCCATCGCAAGTTCGAGATACAGATGCGGCGTCGCGGGCGTGGCCAGCGCAATGCCGACCGATGCAATCACCAGCAGCATGAAGCCGATGGAGAGGATCAGCGTCGGCTTCGGCATGTGGATCACGATGCGCGTGTTGATGACGCTGCCGAGCGCAATGCAGGCGGCGATCGGCGTAGCCAGCAGACCCGCTTCCTGCGGCGTCAGTCCGAAGCCGCCTTGCAGCAGCAATGGCGCGAAAAAGATCAGCGAGAACATCACGAAGCCAGATAGCAGCGAGAGCGTGAATAGCGTAACCAGTTGCTCGTCCTTGAACAGGTCGAGCGGGATGATGGGATGGGTTGCGCGTCGCTCGCACACCAGCAGCGCGACCGCGCCGACCAGGACCAGGGCGGCGAGCAGCAGGTTGGTGCCGGTCAATCCGGACTTCGGCACGGCTTCGATGAAGGTCTGCAGGCCGCCGAGCACCAGCGCCACCAGCACGGCCCCGCTCCAGTCGATGCGCACCTCGCCCGTCACCGCGCGCCGGTAATTCGGCAGATGCGCCCAGATGAAGTACAACGCCAGCACGCCCACCGGCAGATTGACGAGGAAGGTCGAGCGCCAGCCGAACTGCTGGCTGAGCCAGCCGCCCAGCGACGGCCCCGCCGCCGTGCCGATGCCATACGCGGCCGCCATGATGACCTGCCAGCGCACGCGTGCGCGGGGATCGGGGAACAGGTCGGGAATCGACGCGAACGCGGTGCCGACCATCATGCCGCCGCCCACGCCTTGCAGGCCGCGCGCTACCACCAGAAACGGCATGCTGGGCGCGACGCCGCACAGCAGCGAAGCGAGCGTGAACACGATCACCGCGGCGATCACGAAGCGCTTGCGTCCGAAGTAGTCGCCCAACCGGCCGAACACCGGCACCGTCACGACGGAAGCGAGCAGGTAAGCGCTCGCAATCCACGCGTAGTACTCAAAGCCACGCAGTTCGGAAACGATGGACGGCAGCGCGGTACTGACCACGGTCTGATCGAGCGCGACCAGCATGTTGACCAGCGCGATGCCAAGCATGGCCAGCAACGCATCACGGAAAGGCAGGGGACGGGAAGAATTCACTTGGCAACGGCGCCGTTTGGCGCGCCAGAGAGCCGGACACAAGGCCAGACGGATTGAAAGGAACGGACCGCTCGATGGGTCGCGTTGGTGCGTCGCGTTCATCGGCCAGGTTGGAGGGGCGCTGCACGCACCCCGTCACAGGCCACTACGCCCGCTGACGCGCGGGCCGAAACGCCGACCGCCTCAGGAACCGAACATGCGCTCCAGTGCGTTTTCGAGGTGCGTCTGCATGGCGCGCCCGGCGCCGAGGCTGTCTTTTCTGCGGATCGCCTCGAGCACCGCGAGATGTTCGGCCTGCACGAGCCGCTGGCGCTCCAGCGTCTTGACGAGCGAGAGGTTACGCGACAGGTTCATGCTGAACACGATCTGCTCTTCGATGAAGGACATCACCGTGATGAAGAACGGATTCTTCGAAGCCCGCGCAACAGCCAGATGAAACGAAAAGTCGTCCTTCGCGCCGATGCCCTGGGTCTCGACGATGCGCTCCAGTTCATCCCACGCGCGCTGGATTTCGGCGATGTCTTCCGGCTCGGCTTTCTCGGCGGCAAGGGTGGCCGCGCCCGCCTCGGTGACGATGCGAAACTCGTAGCAACGGCGGATATCGGAGAGCGTTTCGAGCGGCGCGAAGCGGCGCACGTCCGGGTCGGGACGGCGTGCCACCGTCGTGCCGGAGCCGTGCCGCGTGACGATGATGCCGTCGGCCCGCAGACGCGCCAGCGCTTCGCGCACCGTAGGCCGAGAGGTCTCGAAGCGCTCGGCAAGGGCGTGTTCGGTGGGCAGACGCTCGCCCTCCTTGTACTCGCCTTCCATGATGCGATTCAGAATGTCGCCGTAGATCTTGTCCGGCAAGCCGGTCGATTTGCGCTCGTTCATCATGGGAGGATCAGCTTGTCAGAATAGGATTTGATTGTAAGGCAAACGCTGTTGGCCAATCTTCCGAATAACGGTCATTTGCAGTCGCGATACGCCCCGAACCGCGCCAGGCGGCGCTGCGACACTATGACCCCACATTTCGAAATTTGCCAACTGTTTGATTAACATCCTGGCAACAGTGCGACACTTTGGGCGATTATTGAAACGGTATTGAACACGGGATGGCTATGCCGCTCATGCCTGACGCACGCTCAGCGCAAACCCAATCCACCCAGTGTGCAATGCCATGCCCCGAACCCTTCCGACATGGAGTCCGATATGTACAAACGTATCCTCGTAGCGGTCGATGGTAGCCACACTTCCCGCCGTGCCTTCGACGCAGCCCTGAGCCTCGCCAGTTCCGAGGGCGCCGAGTTGCAGCCGTTCTACGTGGTGGAGAACACGCCCATGTATTTCGAGGCGCCGGGCTACGATCCTTCCATCCTGCGCAACCGGCTCATCGAACAGGGCAAGGAACTCGGCACCGAGCTGACAGAAGCGATGCGCGCCAAAGGGGTGACGGGCAGCGTGATGGTGGGCGAGGCGTCCTCCACGGATGATATTTCAGTGGTCGTGCTCAAGGCCGCGGCAGACTTCAACGCCGATCTGCTCGTCATGGGCACGCATGGCCGCCGCGGCGTGCAGCGGCTGTTGCTCGGCAGCGTGGCGGAGCGTTGTGTGCGGCAGGCTGCATTGCCGGTGCTGCTCATCCCGGCGGCCGCCGGGCAAGCCGATCAGCCGGACGACGCGAGCGCCTGAACAAGCGTGCGGGCGGCCGGCTCGGTGGGTGCCGCACCGGACCCGCGCTGGCGTCCCTGCGCGACATGCCGTCGCGAATTCACACGGCATACCGGAGTTCACGGCGCGTGTCGAGTGCAGGCAAAAGCGTGATCTCGCTCAAGCACCGGCGGCGCAATCGCGCGTCATTTTGCCGCGAAACAGCGGGTAATCATGGTGGGACAATGGTTCGGTCTTCTTTCAACCGGCCGTACACCATGCTTACGCCCACCGCAGTGACCTCCGCCCCAGTCCGTCGCATGCCTGGCATCCCGCCTCGCTCCGCCGGGCGCAGCGCCGCACGTTGTTCGAGTTGCGCGATGCGTCAGTTGTGCATGCCGCAAGGACTCTCCCCCGACGAACTCCCCAAACTCGAAGCGCTCATCTGCACCGCGCGCCCGGTGCGACGCGGCGAAGCGCTATACCGTTCCGGCGACTCGTTCGATCATCTGTATGCCGTGCGCTCGGGCTCGCTGAAAACGACGATGGCACACCGCGACGGCCGTGAGCAGGTCACCGGCCTGCGCCTTGCCGGAGAAGCGCTCGGGCTCGACGGTATCAGCGTAGACAAACATGCCTGTAGTGCAACCGCGCTCGAAGACAGCACCGTCTGCATCATCCCGTACCCGGCGCTCAAGAAACTGTGCCGTGAAATTGGCTCGATGCAGGAGCGGCTGCATAAGCTGATGGGCGAGCAGATCGTCCGCGAGGCCGCGCAGATGATGGTGCTCGGCTCGCTTTCCGCGGACGAACGGGTCGCGGCTTTCCTGCTCGACGTGTCCGAGCGCAACGCGGCGCGCGGCTATTCGTCAGCGGAATTCAACCTGCGCATGACCCGTGAGGACATGGGCAGCTACCTCGGCACCACCCTCGAAACGGTAAGCCGTACCCTGTCAAGATTTCAAAAGCGCGGCCTGATCGACACGCAGGGCAAACTCATTCGCATCATTGATCTGGAAGGACTCAAGCAGGTTTAGGCCGCGCGGGGCCCAGCGGGGCGCCCGTGCAAAACTGTTTCGCCTTGGCATGTGTCCTGCGAGCAGGTACAGTCTTTGGACTGTCCCCCTGAAGGAGACCCGGCGAAATGAACCGTGACCCCGCCCCGCATCCTCCGCTGGTCCAGCGTTTGATCGACGCGCGCCATGTGACCGACGCGCTGTTCTCGATCGTCAAACCCGAGTACCTCTACGAACGGCCGATCCGTGAGCGCCACCGGATCGTGTTTTACATCGGCCATCTGGAAGCGTTCGACCGCAACCTGTTCGATCAGCGCCTTTTCTCACTGCCCGCCTTCAACCCGGAACTGGACGCGCTGTTCGCGTTCGGCATCGACCCGGTAGACGGCGGCCTGCCCACCGACGTGCCAGCCGACTGGCCGTCGCTGGAAGTCGTGCGTGGCTACGGCGAGCAGGCGCGCGAGCAGATCGACCGCGCGCTGGCCGCGCTGAACCTGGACGACGCGCCCACTGGTAGCAGCACCCAAACCGGCTCGACAGAGCAATTGTTGAATGTCGCGATCGAGCATCGTCTGATGCACGCCGAGACGCTCGCCTACATGCTGCATCAATTGCCGCACGCGCAAAAAATCGCCCAGCACAGCGAGCCCGCTCCTGCACAGCATCCGCAGCGCACGGGGCCACTGGACACGACGCCAATGCTTCGCGTACCCGCCGGCTCGACCTTGCTCGGCATGCCGCGCGAGGGCGGGCGCTTCGGTTGGGACAACGAGTTCGGCGAACAGCGCATCGACGTGCCGACCTTCGAGATTGACCGCTACATGGTGACGCACGAGGCCTACCGGCGTTTCATCGACGCCGGCGGTTATCACGAGCGCGCGTACTGGACTGACAAGGACTGGGCCTGGAAGGAAAGCGAACACATCGAACATCCAGCCGGGTGGTCGAAGCGCGATGGCAGCGGCGAGTGGACCTTGCGCACCATGTTCGAAGAAATTCCGTTGCCGCTCGACTGGCCGGTGTACGTCAGTCATGCCGAAGCGAGTGCCTATGCGCGCTGGGCCGGCAAGGCCTTGCCCACGGAGGCGCAATGGCAACGCGCGGCGCACGGCGCGCCGCACGCCACGATCGGCAATTTCGATTTCCGCAGCTGGGACCCGCAGGCGGTCGACGCGCATCCAGACAACATCAGCGCATTCGGCGTGGAAGGGCAGTACGGCAACGGCTGGGAATGGACCTCGACCCTGTTCGACGCCCTGCCCGGCTTCGAGGCGTTTCCGTTTTATCTGGGCTACTCCGCCAATTTCTTCGACGGGCAGCATTACGTGCTCAAGGGCGGCTCGGCGCGCACGGCGCAATGCATGTTGCGGCCGGCGTTTCGCAACTGGTTTCAGCCGCGCTACCAGTATGTGTATGCAGGGTTCAGGTGCGTGAAGGTGTGACCAATAAAGCGGAAGTTGAAAAGAAATTGCAGCTTCCGCTAAACGTCACACTCGCTTGCGCACTGAGACGGACGCGCTTCGCCGCTGAAACGGTGACGCTCGAGCATGATGCTTCGGGTCATCATGGCGATATCGTTGGCGATGAATAACTGCTCGCTCGAACTGAACAGGAAGTCCCGTTCCAGTGTCCGCTCAAACATCAATTCATAGTATTCGGGTGCGTCGACGAGAAAATCCGCTTTCTTCACCCCGTACATATGACTCTTCCAGCCGGCAGATTCGGCGCCTGTGATCGTGTTCTTCTGTATCTCGCCATGCTGTTCTGCCAATTCCGGATCGAGGAAATACACAACCAGCATGCGCGATACATTGCACTGGATGTGCAGGCGTAGCGCACCGAGCTGCTGGCTTGCGATCTCGTAGTAGCACTGAATCCGTGTTTCGCTAGGCAGCGTCGTGACGCGGGCCGGGAGCCTGATATCTGCCGACGGCTCCCCGAATCGTCCGGCGGGGCGCTCGATGAGTGACAGGGTGCGCGTAACCTCTTTGGTGAGAAAAGCTTCAGTCCTCGAGAGCAATTGCTCGGTGCTCAAGGTCCGGGAGTTATAGAGCAGGAATACCCAGATACCCAGACCGTAGAACGCGAGCTTGGTCAAATCGAGCACGGTGCTCAGATAAGTTGCCCGGTTCATCACAATCATCGCTGCAATGCCTGTCAGCAGAACCAGGCAGGCAAGCAGCAATGCCCCGGTAATGATGCGTCGCGTCTGGGCGGGAATGAAAGCGAAGTTTGTCAGATTTTCCATAGCAAGACCCGGTATATCGCCGCCGATTCGCAATTCCACCAACCTGTTCAGGCGTGGCTCGATCACGGCGTCCGCCCCTCCGGGCTCGCGCGCGTAAAAATGTTCCGGCACATTATAGTCGCGGGGCGAAAACCCCACGCAATAGAAACATGCCGAAGTGCAATCTCGCACCTGCTGCGGATTGCCATTTGGCTGATGGGTTTTCGTTAGTCGCCACTTCGACAATGCATCAGCATGGCCCAAGTGGTCCCTCTGTCCATTTTAATATGCATACCTTATCAATTAACCTGCACTGCTTGCGGCTCAGAGTGTCGCCGACACCGTTCGAAATTGCCAATTGTGACGAATTGCCGATTCGATTGATGGCGAACTTGTGAAATACCTCGGGGTGTATATTTTTATAAGGTTTTTTGCAAGCGGCACAGCCGAGTGGCTAGATCTAAAAACCGCAAAACGCACCAGCCAGTGGTCGAGTCGCGAGTCAGTCTAAGCGGATGGATCTCGCTCTCATCATGCCCGACGTACAAGGCACGCCCGATACCCGACAGATTCCGATTCAGCGTGTCGGGATTAAAGGAGTGCGTCACCCGATTTCAGTGCGAACACCGAACGGCGGTACACAGTCGACGGTCGGTACATGGAATCTCGGCGTGCATCTAGCCGGGGACGCCACCGTCAGCCTTTGACTTTCCTTTGATACGGAGTTTGTACATGTCAAGCGACACGAGATGCCCTTTCTCCCACACTGCCGGAGATGGTACGACCAATCGCGATTGGTGGCCAAACCAGCTTCGTCTTGATTTGCTTAGTCAACACTCAAGCAAGTCGAACCCACTCGACAAGGGATTCAACTATGCCGAGGCATTCAGGCGAGTGGACTTCCATGCCCTGAAAAAAGACATCGCCGCGGTAATGACCAACTCCCAGTCGTGGTGGCCCGCAGACTTTGGGCACTACGGTGGACTGTTCATTCGTATGGCCTGGCACAGCGCCGGTACATACCGCACCGGGGACGGACGCGGGGGTGGCGGGCGCGGTCAACAACGATTCGCGCCTCTTAATAGCTGGCCAGACAACGTTAGCCTCGATAAGGCGCGACGCTTACTCTGGCCAGTCAAACAGAAGTACGGTCAAAGTGTTTCCTGGGCTGACCTGATCACTCTCACGGGGAACGTCGCCCTGGAAAGCATGGGATTCAAGACGTTCGGATTTGGCGGCGGCCGAGAAGACACGTGGGAGTCAGACCAGGACGTCTACTGGGGTAGGGAGAAAACGTGGCTTGGCGATGACTTTCGGTACGGAAAGGGCTCCGCACCGCGCGACGAAGATTCGGATGGCGTAGTCGTCGCCGACAAGGAGACGCATGGCGAGCAAACCAGCCGCACCTCCAGCGGTCGTCACCTGGAAAATCCACTCGCGTCAGTACAAATGGGCCTGATTTACGTGAATCCCGAAGGCCCAGATGGCAACCCCGATCCGATCGCCGCGACGGTGGACATTCGTGAAGTGTTCGGTCGCATGGCTATGAATGACTATGAGACCGTCGCCCTGATCGCCGGCGGACACACTTTCGGCAAAACTCACGGTGCCGCCCCCGCCAGTCATGTGGGTCCGGAGCCGGAAGCGGCTGGTCTGGAAAACCAGGGTCTGGGCTGGAAGAACAGTTATGGAACGGGCACAGGACCTGACGCAATAACGAGTGGGATCGAGGTCACCTGGAGTAACACACCAACCCAATGGGGCATGGGGTTCTTTCTGAATCTTTTCGGGTATGAATGGGAGCTATCCAAAAGCCCCGCTGGTGCTCATCAATGGGTTGCAAAGGACGCAAAGGCCACTGTTCCACATGCGTACGATTCAACCAAAAAGCTGTTGCCAACGATGCTCACCACTGACCTCTCGCTCCGCTATGACCCGGCATACGAAAAAATATCCCGGCATTTCATGGCAAATCCTGACGAGTTCGCCGACGCATTTGCCCGAGCATGGTTTAAGTTGACACATCGCGACATGGGACCGCGTGTCCGCTACCTCGGTCCAGAAGTACCAGCCGAAGAATTGATCTGGCAAGATCCGGTTCCTGCTGCAGATCATCCGCTTATCGACGATAAGGACGCGGCGACTATAAAGGAACAGGTACTCGCGTCGGGACTATCCATCTCCGATCTGGTGTGGACCGCTTGGGCGTCGGCGTCTTCGTTCCGCGGTTCTGACAAACGTGGCGGCGCCAATGGCGCGCGTGTTCGTCTCGCACCTCAGAAAGACTGGGCGGTCAACGAGCCCCCCAGGCTGCAGCGCGTCCTAGCTGTTCTCGGTGAGATCCGCGACAGCTTTAACAAAACGGCGACGGGCGGCAAGAAAATCTCACTGGCAGATCTGATTGTGTTGTCTGGAGGGGCGGCTATCGAGCAGGCAGCTGAAGCCGCTGGTCACAATGCGCGGGTCCCGTTCACGCCTGGACGCACGGATGCGTTGGTCGAGCAAACCGATGAGCATTCGTTTGCCGCATTGGAGCCGTTCGCCGACGGTTTCCGGAACTTCGTAAAAGGACCATGCGGGGTGCCTGTCGAGCATCAACTGATCGACAAAGCACAACTATTGACGCTGACTGCGCCAGAGATGACCGTGCTCATTGGTGGACTGCGTGTCTTGAAGGCGAACACCGGAAATGATCTTCATGGCGTTTTCACCAACCGCCCGCAAGTACTAACCAATGATTTTTTCCGGAATCTGCTTGATATGGGAACAGCATGGAAGCCAGGTACTTCCTCTCCAGACATATTTGAAGGCTACGATCGAAAATCAGGAGAGCTGAAATGGACCGGAACGCGGGTCGATCTCGCGTTCGGCGCGAACGCGCAACTTCGCGCTATTTGCGAGGTATACGCAAGCGCCGATGCGCAACAGAAATTCCTGGATGATTTCGTGCTCTCATGGTCGAAAGTGATGTCGCTAGATCGATTCGATCTCGCTCGTTGAGACGCCTTGCGTCGTTGCCACCGGGTATGCCCGGTGGCAACTTTGATGAGATGTCTCGTGCGACGACAGGTCATACGCCAAAACGTCGAACATCAGACGCGCTCACGCTCCATTCCTACTTCGGCCCGCAGGCACTCGATATCACGATTTATTGTCGCCACGGCAATCACACGCCCACTGCGCATGTATCGCAGCGCGCAATCGCGCGCTGCGATATTGCCGTCCACTGCGATGGCATCCCAACTTTCTGCGTGCCCAACATAGTTGATCGGAACATCATAGTGCTGGCTCCAGAAGAAGGGGACCGCGTCGAACCTCTCACGACCGCCCAACATGTTCAACGCGCCCGTTTGTCCTTGACGCTGTGCGACGACCCAATGCTCCACTCGTATGTCGGCGCCACTGTGTGGATCGGGCCAGCGGGCGATGTCGCCTGCGGCAAAAATACCTGGAACGCTGGTCTGCAAATACGCATCGACCTTGACGCCTCGGTCGATCGTCAGACCGGCCTGCTCTGCCAGAGTCAGATTCGGCCGCACGCCGACTCCAATCACGACCAGATCAGCATCGATGCTGCCACCCATTTTGAGCGACACCTGTTTCTCATCAATCGCAAGTACGGTATTTTCCAGGTGAAAAATGACGCCGTGGTCCTCATGCAGCCGCTGGATAAAAGCACCCATCTCTGCGCCCAGGACGCGTTCCATCGGACATCGGTCTCGCGCGACAACGTGAACCTCCAGCCCGCGCGTGCGTAGTGCCGCTGCTGCTTCCAGACCTATGAAGCTTGCTCCAACGACCACAGCCCGACGCGCATTCGCCGCACGAGCGCTGATAGCGCGGCTGTCTTCGAGAGAGCGCAGAGTATGCACATGTGGCAGATCCAGACCCGGACCGGATAACCGACTAGCCTCCGCGCCAGTGCAAAGCAACAGGCGATCGAACGGTATCTTGCCTCCATCCCCGAGTTCTACTTCCTTCGAGACGATGTGAATGCGGGCGACGTTCGCGTTCAAGCGAAGGTCAATGCGTTGTTGTGTGTAGAACGCGTCGTCGCGAAGTGGCAGCCACTCCGCAGGCGCTGTGCCCGCCAGATAATCTTTGGAGAGGTTTGGTCGATCCACGGGTGGCGCCGCGTCGTCACTGAGCAACGTGAGGCTACCCGCATAACCGATTCGCCTTAGACGCTCAACCGCTGCAAAACCGGCTGCCCCTGCGCCGACAATGACGATCCTTTGTGGCACTGCTGGGTTCGGTAATGACACGGGACTGGCTGGCGGACTCATCCTTTTCAAAACATAGACTTTGTCACCTTGAACTGAAGTAGACCAACACGCGAGCGGACTAAAAGCCGGCGCCCGCTCCGCTTCGCCCGTACGCAGATTAAAACATGCGTGATGCCAAGGGCACCGCACCGTGTCGCCAACGATCAGACCTTCCGTAAGCGGAGCGTGGTAATGCGTACAAGCCGCATCTACGGCGAGGAAGCTATCACCGACCCGCGCAATCATGACCGCATCGTCACCGACATGTCCTGCGAACAGGCCAGCGTCTCCGATCGAACTGATTGGGACGCCTGCGGTGAGATCCGGATCGGCGTCGTCGTGTGCATTACCGCTCATGTGACCCTCCACACGTAGTCATCCATCCCCGCTCGCACGTCTACGACGCAAGCGTAATACCTCGGGACGGATTCCATAGTTAAGACGTGCGGATCCGCAATCCATCAACCTGACGACGAATTGATAAAGTGGGCGTAGATACTGTCACGATAGCGGCGACGGGCGTGCCGCTGCTTGTTGTATAGAGTGAGAGCGCGATCGGATAGATGAGAGATGAACGAAAGACCCACCGTCCATCGAATCGAAAAAAACCGCCGCCCCAGTGAGGCAAAAATCCGCTATCTGGGGCGGCCTGAAAGGGCACTGACAAGTGCCCTTTCAACAGCGCGTTTCTACAACACGTCAGAACTTGTACGTCGCGCCGATCTGAGCGTAACGGCCCACGTACGAGTACAGCGATGTATCGTAGCCCGTCTGGTCGATGCTGTTGAACCAGTACGGGTCATACGGCGGCGCACGGTTGAAGATGTTGTCGATGCCGGCGTACAGCGTCCAGTGCTTGAAGCCCGTGTATTGCGCGTACAGGTTGAACTGGCTATACGATGCAACCGTCGACGCGATGCCAGGGCCCGAGACCAGTTCCTGCGCGTAAGGACCGGTGTATTGCCACGTCAGCGAGGCATTCCACTGGTGATACGCCCAGTTCAAGGTCGTGTTGCCCTTCCAGCGCGGGAACGAAGCACCGAAAGTTTCGTACATCGCGCTGTTGTTACCGGCAGCGTTAGTCTCACCGTTCGCCAGACCCGGCGTCTTGAAGCTCAACACATACGCCCAGTCAGCCGAAACCGTGAACGTACCGAGCGGCGTGGGCAGCGACTGACGCAGCGTCGCTTCGAAGCCGTCCGTGTTCAGGTAGGACTCGTTGATGTACTCCGTGTTGACGTAGTTGATCAGGCCGGACGGCTGACGCACCACGACGGACGGATCGTTCGCATCCACCAGGCCTTGCAGCGGCTCGATACCGATCACGTTGGTGATGTCGATCTTGTACCAGTCGAAGCCGATATCCGTCGTGCGCGTCGGCGACAGTTCGAAGCCGATGTTGTAGTTCTTCGTGCGTTCCGGTTGCAGATTCGGATTACCCGCGGTCGCTTCCAGGAAGTAGTTGCCTTGCTGGTTGTACTGCGGCGAAGCCGGGTCCGTGTCCACCGCCGACTGATAACCGAAGCTCTTCGCCTGGCCATCTTCGACCAGCGTCGGCGCGCGGAAACCACGGTTGAACGACGCGTAGGTCGTGAAGGCCTGCACCGGCTGATAACGCAACGCGAAGCGCGGCGAGAACGCACCGCCGAAGTCGCTATAGTGGTCGTAGCGGCTCGACTGGCTGAACGTCAGGTTCTTGATGATAGGAATGTCGATCTGATAGTAGACGGCCGCCACGTTGCGCTGACCGAGCACCGTCTGATACGCCGGCGAAATGAACGAGCCATCGGCCCAGCCCGCGGCCGTATCGATCGATTCGCTCTGATGCTGGAACTGCGCACCCAGACCGAAGCCAACATCGCCAGCCGGCAGCGTGAACAGGTTCGGCGTCGAAACTGTCGCGTCGACCGTGTCCAGCTTCGAGATGGCCTGATCCTGCAGCGTGCCGAACACGCCATTCAAACCATTCGGCGTCGAAGCCGGGTTGTTGAAGTTGTAGCCGCCCGCCAGCAACTGGTTGTAGCCGGCCGCCGTGATTTCGTTCGAATACGAGTTCGACACTTCGCTTTGCGAGTGGCCGTACGACGCCGTCCAGTTCCAGTCGCCCCAATGCGGAACGCTGAAATCACCCTTCAAGCCCGTCGAAAGACGATAGAAGTTCGAAGTCGTCGTGACGTCCTGCGGATTGTTCAGGAACGGATAGTTGAGTTCGGTATCCGCGCCGTACGGGTTGTACGGATTGCTGCCGGCCACCAGGTTGGTCGTGTTGAGCGAAGCAGGCGCGCCGAGGCTCGGGCTGTAGATGGTCGGCGTGGACAGCCACGAAATACCGCCTACACCCGTCGTGCCGTGCAGCGTGGTCTGGTTGTAGCTCTCCCACGCATCGACCCAACCCTGGATGTTGTCGGTAATCTTGAAGTCGCCGTGGACCTTGATGTTCGAACGGTCCGACTCAGGGGTGAGCGACTGCAGATTGGAAATGCTGGTCTGGCAAACGGTGCCACCGAGCGCGCCGTAGGTCGAGCCGGCGTTGGCTGCGGGCACGATCTTGCCATTGGTACAGGCGCCTGCGGGTTCCGCGTTGCCCGTGTTCGGGTTCACCCAGAACGACGCCGGCGACCACGTGTTGATGCCGGAGGTCGTATCGCGCTCCGACATCGTGATGCCGCTGCTGTGATAGAAGCTGCCTGCGGCCGTGAAGTTGTAGCCGTCTTCGGTCAGATTGCCGAAGCCACCCAGAATGCTCAGGTTGTCGGTACCGTTACCACCGTGCTGCGCCCCGCCGATGCTGCCATCGAGCTGCAGACCCTGAAAGTCATGCTTGGTGATGATGTTCACCACCCCGGCGATGGCGTCCGAACCGTACTGCGACACCGCACCGGTCTTGACGATTTCGATCCGGTCGATCATGTTCGTCGGCAGCGTGTTCAGGTCGAAGAACGAATCGGTGCCGTTCACTGCAAAGGCGTAGGGGGCCGCGCGCTGACCGTCGATCAGCACCAGCGTGTACTTTTCACTCAGACCACGCAACGCGATACCTGCGCCGCCGGGCGCGAAGCTGTCCGGGTTCGCATCGCTCCAGCTACTCGCCGAGTTGGCGCTGGTTTGACGCAGATAGTCGGACACCGTCGTGGCGCCGCTCTGCTGAATGTCTTTCTGCGAAATGACCTGAACCGAATTGAAGCCCGTCTTGTCTGCCTGACGGATCAGCGAACCGGTCACCTCAAACGTCTTCAACTGCTTGACGTTCTTGGTGGCAGCGGCGCCTGAGGCCGCGTCCGGTGCGGCTGCCGCTGCGGTGCCCGTTGTTGCCGCAGCAGATGTAGCTGGTTGGCTTTGTGCCAATGCCGGAACCGCTATGGCTGCCGACAACGCAAACTCCGCCCAGATTATTCTTCTTATGGCCAAGGCCAATGCCCTTTGCTTCATTTTTCCCCTCATACGGAACGGTAAGGCCACACGATGTTGAACGGGGCGACGTCTTGTGAATATCGCTCCGCGACTCTCGGCTTCAATGCGCCGAATTCTTTTTGAACCATGCTGCAAGCGCATCTTCGTGCGTTCTTCTGGTCGAGGTACGAGGTTCGCGGGGACAGCAAAGCGTCATCTGCCATTGAATCGGATTACTAAATATTTCCTGTTTTGCGGCACAGCAAAATCCGGATCCGTCGAGATGATGTGAGCACCTCGATCCAGCTAACGGTTAGCTGATCGCCCAGACGTTTTGTCTTCCCACCTACCCGCACCCGATCCCGTTCAAGGCCGGCAAACCCTCTCTCAGACGGGTATCACGCGTTGCGGAACGATATTACTCACGTCAAAATTTGTTAGACAATAGCTAATGTTTTTTAAGTACTTCCGTGGTAGCCGCGCAACATGCCTGCACAGCTTTTTTTGGTTGTCGTTGGTGGCGAGCATTTGATGCCCGGCTCGTCGAGCGGAGGTTTCCAGCGCTTCGATAGCAACGACATTGGCTGGGCTATCTGATCAGGTGGGGTATTGATTGATTGCGGATTAGACTCGCGCGTGTCTTGCCTCGCGCAATTGATAGCGAGTTGTAAGCCTCTCAACATTGTGCCGGCGCGGATGCTTGTGCGATGGCCTGGCAGCGCTTGCCATACCCATGTTGGGTTCTGAAACGCTTATGGTTTTTTTGTTTCTGCAAGCGCGGCTATGGAAGGAAACTCGGCGACAAAGGCGTCGCGCGCGCGTAGCCCGACTGGCTTTTGTCCCGGCGTTGCAGCGTCATCCTGGATGAGCCGCGCAAAGACCAGCGTTTTGCCATTTCGCGTGGCCCAGCCGACAAACCATCCCCAGCCGTGAGCCTCATCGTCCGAACCGTCGGAGTTGGCGGGAAATCCTGTCCCGGTCTTGCCATGCGTGTCCCACCCACCGGCCAACGTGGCGACTTCGGTGATCTGGCTGGTCATGTCGTAGGCGTGCCCGCTAACCGGCAGCGTGCGATTGACGACTTTCGTTAAAAACGCGACCTGCTCCAAAGGCGAAATCTGCAGGGACGAGTCGATCCACGCGTGAGTGAGACCGTCGTGCCGGCTGTCCCCGCGAACATCGGCGTTACCGAAGGCAAATGCCCTGGTGTAGTTTGCAAAACGCGTCATGCCCAAAGATTGGGTAACCTGCTGGGAGAACCAGACCACCGAGTATTTGATCCACCGGCTCGGGTCGGTGGGTTGCCGCCATGCGTCGCCGCCCCAGTCAGGATAACCCGTGCGATACGGCAGCGTCGGGGTGTGAGCGTCCTTCAGGAAACCTGAGTCGAAACCCATCAGGCTGATGGCAATCTTGAAGGTGGAAGCCGGCGTGGTACGAAAAGCGCAATCGCCTTGCTGGGTGATGACGTGGCCACTGCTTGCGTCCGCAACGAGCGTGCAGATGGTATGGGCGTTTGCTGACGGCGTTGTTAGCGTCATTGCGGCTGCTATTGCCAATGCGAGCATTCGAAACCGGGATTTCATCTTTTTTTGATTCTCTTCGATTTACCAGGTTAAGCATAAGGCATACAAGTTTTAACACACCAAATGACGAACGCGACCAATAAACCTAAGCAAACGATTGCGCCAGATTGCACGCCATTTCCATAATCTCGGCCAATGTGCGCTTATTAACGTCCAATCATACAAAGGACACGCTAGACTCTAAAGAAGCAATCGCACGTGCCGTTATTCGCTAAAGAACGAGAGCATCTTCCATTCGCCACTGCCAACATAATGAATTAAATCATGAGCCAAAGCGAGCCGGTTTGGGGATTCGTGGACACAGAAGTGCGCGAAAGCGCTGGCCGGTTTCAGACAGATCTTCGTTTCGACATCGCATTGGGCTCGCGTCTGCGTAAGGGGTGGGGCGAGGTACGGGCGCGATCGTTCGAGAGCAAAGGCATGCTGCGCCTTTCGCATGATCGCGTATCCATCCAGACAACGGTTTCACGTTTGTTGAGCGCCGACCTCAACACCGATCTGCAATTGAGCCATTCCGACATTTTCAACGTGCGGGTCAACGGAAGGCTCGTCCAGTTTGATCTACTCAACGGTCCCGGCGAACTCGAGCCAATCATTCTGCGAGCGCACGACAAGAACGATGCTGCCGCAATCGTTGCCGCGATGCCGCGCCAGATGACGCCGCGCTACGCAACGGAAAATCACCAGCGACTTCGCTTCCTCGAACAGATTACGGCACGCACGCCCCATCTGTGGTCCACGTGGGCCATCGTTATCGTTACGTCGCTCGTTTATCTGGCAATGGCTGGAGGCGGTGCGGGGTTTTTAATCGCAAAGCCCTCGTATTTGATCGACCACGGCAGCAACTATGGTCCCTATACGTTAAACGGGCAGTGGTGGCGGCTACTGACTTCCGTCTTCCTGCACTTTAGCCTGACTCACATTACCTTCAACATGATCGTGCTGGTGCAGACCGGGCGCATTGCTGAACGGCTGTTCGGCAATGCGCGTTTCATGGCGCTCTATCTTTTTGCCGGTCTGACGGGCAGTCTGATGAGCTTGCTTTGGAACCCCGGCGTCAACAGCGCGGGGGCCTCGGGCGCGATCTTTGGCGTATTGGGCGGCCTGCTCGCTTACGTCTTGCGCTACGCCGAATTCATCCCACGCTCCATCTTTATCCGGCACTTCCGTTGGGCTGCGTTTTTCGCCGGCTACAACCTCTTCTGGGGTTTCACGCATCACGGTATCGACAATGGCGCGCATGTCGGTGGGCTCATCGGCGGTTTCATGCTTGCTTGTGTGCTTGCCCCTCCAGTCAGCAATGCAAGCTCGCCTGATGAACGGACCGCCGTGACCCTGGGTGCATCAGGCGCCCTCGCCTGCGCCGTCATTAGCGGACTCATATGGACGCTTTTGTCGCTGTCCACGCGTCCCGACAGACAGGAGGCGATGCATTTTACCGAGGCGCTGCATCGACTCGCCCCCACACTCGCCCAGGCGAGCACCGACCTGCGAGCGTTGCCACGCAAACCTACGACGCAAGCGCAGCGCGTCGAATTCGCGCAGCGGATAAGGTCCACTGTCTTGCCAGAATGGAATCAACTTTATGGCACCGTTTCCGGTCTGCAAGTAACAGCCGGTTCGGCAGAAGCGACGCGCAAAGACCGCATGCTGCACTATTTCAGCGATGTGTGCCAGGGACTATCACTGGCAGCGGACGTAGCTGAGGGCAAGCGACGCCAGGACCCTGTCGCGCAGGCACAGCTCCAGGCAATTCTGGACGATGTGAAGCGGACAGAGCGGCGTTGAGATCGCCCTACCCACCCCTCCGCCCCACCTGCCGCTCCCGCTTCGCCTGATACATCGCCGCATCGGCCGCGCCAATGGCCTGATCCACGGACAGAAACCGCACCGCGACCACGCCGGCACTCGCACCCGAGTAAGTCAGACGCGCTTCACGTAACGTATAGACACCCGCGGTCACCGCGGCGGCGCGCGTCGCCAGCTCGGCAGCGGCAAGATGCGCCTCTTCTTCGTCGACAGGACCCGGCCCGATGAAAGCAAACTCGTCACCGCCAATGCGCGCCAGCATGTCCGTCTCGCGGATGATCCCGGACAGCCGCGCCGCGCACTGCTTCAGCAGTTGATCGCCCGCAATGTGTCCATACTGGTCGTTGATCTGCTTGAAGCCATCCAGATCGAACATGCCGACCAGCACATAGGAACCGTCCCGCGCCGCGCGCGCCAGCAGGCGTCCGAGTTCATCGTGCAGCGCCTTGCGGTTCGGCAGTTCAGTGAGCGAATCCGTGAGCGAGAACCGGGTGAGATACTCGTTCGAACTTTGCAGTTGCGCGAGCAGCCGTTCGCGCTCGATATGCTGCGCAATCAGCTTTGAAAAGAGGTTCAGCGCGCTGCGCGCGCGCGGGCTGAGTTTCCGGCTGGTCTTGCCCGCCGCGCACAGCGTGCCGATCACCTCGCCGTTGCTGCCGCAGATCGGCGCGCTCGCATACGTCTCGATGCCAAGTGCCGCGGCTGCCTGAGAATCGCCCCACACTTCACTGACGTTGGACACATCGCGCCGGCCCTGATCCAGGCAGCGCTTGCACAGCGTGTCGGACCACGGCACCGTCAAGCCTTCTGGAATGAGCAGCTCGCCGGTGTTGCGGGCAATCTCGATGGACTGGACCGCGTTCTCCTAGTCGATCGACGTCAGGTAAGTCGATTCCAGCCCCGTCACAACCTCGAGCATCTCCAGCAGGGGTCGGGTGAGCGCCTCCAGACTATCTGCCGTCGCGACCGTCCGCGACAGACTTTCCAGCTTTTCCTCCATCCTTCGTTCCTCGCTATTCGGATTTTCTATAGAAACTGCTGTCTGAGCAGCATGCAGCACATCAGTCGTGCGTTCATTCGGTCACGCATTATCGCGCAGTGCGTGCAGATGCCGGACCTTGCCAAAAAGCCACTGAAAAATGGACTGGCCGTGCGCCTTTTCAGCGGGCATATGCGCATTCAGTTCGTCGAACATGTCTTTCCGGCTGGCCAGAAGCTGAACCAGTTGCGTCGCGACTTCAGGATGTCCCTGTAAAAATGAAGTCATTTCATCTTTCCCGAGCCGATACAGCACGGTGGGAATCAGCGTGGACACCGTCACGGACACGGGCAGCCCCGCGAGCAGGCCGATCTCGCCAAACGCATCACCCGGCCCCGGACGGGCAATTTCGCGCACGCCGGAGGCATCACTGAACTTGACCGAGAGCACCCCCGCGTGAACGATGGACAGACTATCCGGAATCGTTCCCGGCGTGATGATCACCTGGTTCGCGTCGTATTCGTGGCGGGAAAGCCGTTGTGCGAGCCACGTCACGTCGTCGTCCGTCAGGCTCGCGAACAGACTCGTGCGGCGGATCAACGCCTCCTTGAGGTCACGCGCGCCGTTGGCTGGTGCGGGCACGCTCAGCGCACGCAACGTCACGCCGGCGGCGGCAAGGTGCCGGTGACAGAGATCGAACAGTTCGTTGGTGGCGGCCCGCTTCTTGTCCATGTCATTGACGAAGCCGACCACTTCGTACTGCACCGAATTCAACGTCGTGCACTTCATGCTGGCATGCGGAGACGGTGAACCTAGAATCGCGTTGCAACCTGTCAGTGCGCGGCACAATGCATCCAGTACCGTTTTTGGCCGTGCTTCGGGTTCGATCTCGAGAATGATCGAGAAGCCGTGCACATTGTCAGGCCGGCTGTTGTTGAGGATCTTTGCCTTCGATGCCACCGCGTTCGGCACGATCAGCGTATTGCCCTGCCCGGTCAGCAAATGCGTGGCGCGCCAGTTCATCTCGACGACCTTGCCTTCCACGTCGTCAATCACCACCCAGTCCCCCACCGAATACGGCGCCGTGGTGTTGAGCACGATGCCCGCGAACACATCGCTTAGCGTGCTCTGAATGGCCAGACCCAGCACGATGGCAAGCGCCCCCGAGGTGGCCACCAGCCCTCTTACCGGCAACTCGAGCACGAAGCCAAACGCAGCCACACCCGCGGCCAGATAGACGACTGCCGCCAGCACATCCGAGAACAGACGCTGTTCTCTCCAGGAGCGCGGCAACACGAGCGCCTCGACGAAGAGCGTCAACAGCCGCGCGCCCTTCATCCACCAGATCACTTCGAGAACCTGCCCTGGCCAGTGAATCTCGGCAACGTTGGCAAAGGGCGCTGCGTGAAAAGGGTTGAAGCCGGCGCTGAACAGCACCCAGCTCAGCGCAGCGAACAGCGCGAGCCGGATGAAGAGCCGCAGAAGCTCATGCGTCGGATGCCGTGAACGCCACACCACGACATCGACGATGACGATCAAAAATCCCAGCAGCAAAGGGTAATTCATGGCCCGTTTCCGTGAGGCGGTGTCAGTTTGACTCGCGCAGCGTGCGCAAGCGAGTGCAGCTTGCCGGCGTCAAAATCCCGCCAGGGAACAGGTCTATCGCTTTCCTGAACGCAGTGCCGGCATCGAGCTGCAAACATTCGAGCCGCGCCGGCTCATGCAGGCCCTCGGCCACCCCGGGTTGGAGAATGGGCGCTAGCCCCTGCGGAATGTTCGTCGCCTTGATATCGTCAATCTGCCGATAAAGATGAGGGGCGCAGCGCAGCAGATTGCCTGGAAGACGCGGTGAAAGCGAACTGAAATGAGGTTCACCCAAAACCTGCTGTTCTCGCGGCAACAGAGCTTTCGTTGTGTAAGCAGGGCCGTCCCATCAGCCGAATCGGTCACGCCGCAGTGCGGAAACGATTATTCATTGTTTGGTTCCCGCGTCAATCGCGAGCGGCTATTTCCACGGTTGCTGCGTGGTCTTCATCGGCCAGCAGCGCCCAACGCTCGTGATCGCGCCACGCTCCGTCAATGCGCAGATAACGCGGCGAGAAACCTTCCTGCTTGAAACCGACACGCCGCACGAGCGCGATCGAAGCGATATTTTGCGGCTGGATATTCGCTTCGAGACGATGCAAACCAAGTTCATCGAAGGCATAGGCGGCCGCGGTCCGCAGCGCTTCTGTCATCAGGCCGGTCCGATTGAATTCCGACATGCCGTAGTAGCCGAGGTAAGCACTCTGAAAAACACCCGCCACGATCTCGCTGAGATTGATGACGCCGACCACCTTGTTCGACGCGACTTCTCGCGCAACGAGGCCCAGTGTCGATCCTGTCAGTCCGCGCGCAAACCAGCCATCGAATCCTTCCTGATCGGTGAATGCCGTGACCCACGGCCGGTGGTAATCCTGATTGGCGCGATTGGCTGCGATCAGATCGTCGGCGTCCGCGCGGGTCGCGCGACTCAGGCGAATAGGGCTCATGGTCGGTGTTTGACAGAATCGTGGGCCCTGCATTGTCGCTGATTCGCCAAACCCGTTGGCGTTTGACCGTTTGATGCATCCTGGCAACGCCCTGAGAAGAGGGAAACGTTTGGCACATTGACACTTTAATTTTGGTCGCCGATTAACACAGAACAAAACGTGGCTGGCGCGAATCGAGCGGTATCACAACCGCCTGGCATTCGGGGTTTGCATCGAGGGCATGCATTCGGCCGCAAAAACTCTGTCTGGACAAAGACCAAATTGACCATGCCTGGAACCTTGCGCGCGCGGATTACGGCCACCTGCGTCGCGATTGTCGTAGGTGCGTTGTGCTGCTCGGGATTCGTTTCGTACACCATCAACGCACGCGTCGACGAAGCCACCTTAAAGCAGAATCTACGCACCATTGCCGAGGGCAACGCGCAGGCGCTCGACGAGTGGGTTGCCTCACGTTCACTGGCGCTGGAGGCGTTCTCCGTTGACAGTCTGACGGACCCCTTACGATCGCTCAAGCAACTGGAGGCGTCCGGCGGTTTTGCGCTGGCTTATGTGGGCCTGCCGGACAAGCACGCCGCCGTGTTCTCTCACGATGTCGGCATGCCGCCTAATTACGATCCCACCACCGGGTCGTGGTATCCCGAGGCAGTGGCCGCCGGCAAGCTGTTCGTGCCGACGCCCTACACCGACATCATGTCGAAGAAACTGGTGCTCACGTTCGAGCGCCCCATTCTGGACGGCGGACAGGTCAAGGCCGTCGTAGCCGCGGACATCAATCTCGACCGCGTCGATGCCATTGTCAGCGGTATCCAGCCCTCGCCCGCCAGCTTCGCGTTCATCGTCGACGATCGCGGCGTCATCATTTCTCATCCAGAGGCCCGCTTCGATCTGAAGCCCGCCACCACCCTGTCTGCCGCGCTGACGCAAACCGCCCTGAGCGGCTTGTCCGCGAGCCACGATCCGTTCGAGGCGCAGATAGGCGGGCGCGCCAAACTGCTGCAGGGCGAGCCCATCGCCGGCACCAACTGGAAGCTGGTCGTCGCGCTGGACAAGGAAGACGCCATGACGGGCCTGCACAACAGCGTCAGCGCCACGCTCGTAACGGCGCTGGTGATCGCGCTGATTGCCGGTTTGATCGTGAGCGTCGCTACCGGATCAGCCTTCCGCCGTTTGTCAGCGGTACGTGCCGCGATGGACGATATCGGCTCGGGCGATGGCGATCTCGCCACCCGCCTGCCCGTCCATGGTCGCGACGAAGTGGCCCAGATCGCCCTGTCGTTCAACCGCTTCGCCGACAAGCTGTCGCGCGTGCTGCGGGAGATCCGCACCACCAGCGATTCAGTGAAAGTCGCCGCGGCGGAGATTTCGCACGGCAACCGCGACCTGTCGGCGCGTACCGAGCAAGCCGCGGCCAGCCTCGAAGAAACCGCCGGCACGATGGAAGAACTGGCCGGCACCATGCGCAATGCCGCTGACGCAGCGACGCGCGCCGGCGAGATGGCGCAACGGGCATCGAGCGTCGCCCAGCAAGGCGGCGCGGTGGTGGCGGACGTGGTCTCGACGATGGACGAGATCGCCGTGGCCTCGTCGCGCATCCAGGACATCATTGGCGTGATCGACGGCATCGCGTTTCAGACCAACATCCTCGCGCTCAACGCGGCGGTGGAAGCGGCCCGCGCGGGTCAGCAGGGACGCGGCTTCGCAGTCGTCGCAGGAGAGGTGCGGGCGCTCGCGCTGCGTAGTGCCGAAGCAGCGCGGCAGATCAAGGACCTGATCACCGACTCCGTGAATCGCGTCGATGCGGGCACCCAACTCGTGCAGCGCGCCGGTACGACGATGACGGATATCGTGGCGAACGTGCAGAAGGTCACCACCACGCTCACGGAGATTTCAGCCGCTGCAGCGGAGCAAAGCGCGGGCATCCTGCAGGTCAACCAGGCCGTCGCACAGCTCGACAACGCGACGCAACGTAACGCGGCGCTCGTTGAACAGGCCACGGGTGCGTCCGATCTGCTGCATGAACAGGCGAGCCGTCTCGCGGAAGTGGTGAACCAGTTCCAGCTCGGTTAACAGGTTCGGTGGTGGTTTTGCAGGCAGCTTTGGATGCGCACCTGGGCGAGCAAACGCGTGCCTGACCGATCAAGGCACGCTCACCTGCCGCCAGGGTTCCGCATGCTCCGGTGAATTCGCGAGGCAGATGTCCAATAGTTGTTTCGCACCCGCAAATCGTGCACTACACTCCAGTTCGCCACGCGCCTTTAAGCGTGGCTGACTCACGAAGTCACTCTCGTGTGGATTTGCGTGCTTCCCTTTAGCGCGCGTCCACCAACAACCAGGCAACGCGTGACAGTCTGGTGAAGCGCTTTGCCACCATCCCGTTGGCGCACCTTAGCGCTTCTCGCCCCACATCCCTGAGCAGACCGCTGTGACGACAGCCCTCCTACGTTCTCGCTGATCCCACATGGCACGGTAGCCCATTACATCTGCGGCTGCTTCGATTTCACTGTTTTAAGGCTCGTTCAAAGGAGACGTCGATGCGTGCATCCCTGCTCACATTCATGCTCGCTTGCAGCGCAACAGTGGCTTACGCGGCGGGTGGATTCGATTCACCGGAACCCCACGGCGTGGACCGTTACACGCCCAATGTCTACGACGCCCAAGGCAAATTCGTAGGACCCCTTGCTTCCGCGTCCGGCGTAAGTGGCGTATTCCTGACCGTGAATGGTGCGCTTACTTTCGTTCCCATCATTCACAGTGCCAAAAACTTTGCGCTCGGGAGGCTGGAGGCCGAACGATCGGCATCGCAGTACCAGTGGTCGGATGCGGAAAGCGAGGCTTTTGCTTCCGCCGACTGCGCGGGCAATCCGGTCATCACTCAAACGGGAGAGACGGAAGACAATTCCGTGGGACGCCCATCCATGCTGATCAGAAACGGCACCGACGTGACGCTATACGTCGCAGCCGATACCTATTCGAGCCTAAACATAGTGAACTCGGCGCGCGACCTGCTTCAGGGTACGCCGGGCTCATGCGTGGGTGAGAGTCCCGCCAACTTCATTGATCCCGCGTGGCCCGTGGAGAGCGTGTATCCGATCACGCAGCATTATCCCGAGCCGCTTAGAGTAGGCTTCGGCGAACGCTAGCTAACGTTCGGGCACGCAACGCGCTCCGCGCGTTATGTCAGGAAAGATTTTTCGTTGTTGTGCCGCGTGACGCGCTCTTGAACTTGCCCGTGACGGGCAGCATCGCGACGAATGCGTCGATGGCGGCGTTCAGCCTCGCGCGGCCCGCGCCATCGTGGGCGTGCACGGCGAGGCCGGTGAACAGCACCGCACACATCATCGAAAGACCGTCGATATCCGTGCCCGGCGCGAATTCGCCGTCATCCATGGCGAGCAACATGCGCTTGCGGATCACGTCGACAATCTGCTTTTGCCGTTTGTGCAGCAGTGCGCGCAATTCTTTTTGCTCGGCGCTGATGTTCAGGGTGCCGAGCATCACCATGCAACCGCGTGGTTGAGGCCCACGCGTGAACATCTCTACGCTGCGCTTGAGCATCGTACCGAGCGCATCCTGAATGCGACGCGGCCCTGCCAGCGCGGCTCGGGTCGCTTCGCCTTCGAGCGTACCGTACAGATCGACTGCCTCACGAAACAAGGCTTCCTTGCTGCCGAATGCGGAGTAGAGGCTCGGGGAATTGATGTTCATGGCGACCGTCAAATCGCTGATCGCACAGCCGTCAAAGCCTTTTTGCCAGAACATTTCCATTGCGCTAGTCAGCGCTGCATGCCGGTCGAAGGTTCGGGGTCTGCCGACCTTTTTTGGAGCTGCTGCATCAACGGAATCAGTCATCACCTTCCTCCACGTCTCTGAGCAGGGCATCACCGCGCCGTCCGGCATATTGTCCAGTTGAATCTGCCCTGTAACTTCGTCTATTTTGTAACGACCATAACAAAACACTGGATTTGCGTCAAGTTTTGCGCTTTAATATTTTGTATCGATCATCACATATTTAGCCGCAACCGTGTGAACGCGTGACCGTGCCATCTCCGGCATGCATTTTTCCCCTATATCCCTATCGAAACAGAGCCCGAAATGAAATCCGTTCTTCACACCTTGATCGCGGCCGCGATTGCCGTGGCCTCATCAGCCGTCTTCGCGCAGGCAGCGCCCGCAACCAGCCAGGCGGCCGCGGCCACGCCCGCGAAAAACTTCGATGTGTACGTCGACAAGCCGACGGGGTTCACCTTCGTCAAGCTGCCGGAAGGCTGGAAGTTCGCGGGCAAGGTGAACGCCAACGACATGCAGCATCTGCCAGCCACGGTGTTGACGTCCGTCGCGCCCGATCAATCCTTGCAGGTGGCGGACAATCGCACCCGCAAGTAAGCGTTCAAATCAGCGCGTTAGTGTTTGAAAATCACGCTTCGTTAGGCCCACGCAGGCGGAAACCGGCGACGATCTCGTTGAGTTGCCGCCCCTGATCTTCCAGTGAACGCGACGCCGCCGCGGCTTCTTCGACCAGCGCGGCGTTTTGCTGGGTGACGTCGTCCATTTGCGTGATCGCCAGATTCACCTGGGCGATGCCACGGCTTTGTTCGTCGGACGCGGCGGCGATCTCGCCCATGATGGTCGTCACCTGGTCGACCGCATCCGTCACTTCGGACATGGTGCGCCCTGCTTCGGTGGCAAGCACCGAGCCCTGCTGGATCTTGCCCACCGATGCGCCGATCAGTTCCTTGATTTCCTTTGCTGCGGTCGACGAACGTTGCGCGAGACTGCGCACCTCGCTCGCCACCACGGCAAAGCCGCGGCCATGCTCACCCGCACGCGCCGATTCGACCGCTGCGTTGAGCGCGAGAATGTTGGTCTGAAAGGCGATGCCTTCGATGATGCCGGTGATGTCCGCGATGCGGTTCGAGCTTAGGCTGATGTCGCTCATCGTATCCACGACGCGTTCCACCACGTCGTTGCTACGGCGCGCCACATCCGAGGCATTTGCCGCGAGCGAACTGGCCTGGCGTGCGCTTTCGGCGTTCTGCTTGACCGCCGCCGTCAGCTCTTCCATGCTCGCCGCCGTTTCTTCGAGTGCGGCAGCCTGTTGCTCGGTACGCGCCGACAGGTCGGCATTGCCCGCCGAAATCTCGCCGGTGGCGACGCGCAATGTTTCGCTGTTGGCACGCACATCCAGCAGGACATGGTTGAGCTTTTCGACGAAGGCGTTGAACTGCGCGGCCAGCACACCCACTTCATCCTGGCTCGTAACCGGCAGACGTTGCGTCAGATCGCCGTCGCCGGAAGCAATATCCTGCATGCCGTTCGACACCTGCCGCAGCGGTGCAGTCAGGCGCCGGCCGAGCGCCGTGGTCAACGCCAGCGCTGCGACGAGCACCAGCAGGCCGCCCGCGACCAGAATTGCGCTGAGGCGGTTGGCCGACGCCATCATTTCCGCGTGCGGAATCAAGCCGATGTATTTCCAGCCGAGTTGCGGCGATGTGTAGATCACGCTGTCGTAGCGTTGACCGTCTATATCGACCGCATGCGTGCCGTCGCCGAGATCCGCAAGTTGGCTATAGCCTTCGCCGAGCTCCTTGAGCGGCTTGAAGTTGTGCGCGGCTTCGCGCGGATCGACCAGCACCGTGCCGCTGTCTTCGACCACCATCAAATAGCCAGTCTCGCCAAAGCGCACCTGCTGGATGGTTTTCGCAAAGCCATCCAGTGAAATATCCATCCCCAGCACGCCAAGCGGTTTGCCCTGCGCATCCTGCACGGTTCGCACGAAACTGATGATGACGTTCTTGTCGCCACCCGAGTTGGCATACGCAGCGGTGCGGCGCACCTCGCCTGCGGCCTGCATGCCCTGCGTGAACCACGGGCGTTCGCGCGGATCGTAGTGATCGCTCGTAAATTTGCCCTTGGGCCACTGCACGTAGCCGCCCCATTTGGTGCCGACGTATACGTATTGCAGATCCGGATGACTGTCGCCGAAACGCTGCAACTCGTGGAAGATGTCTGTTTCAACGCCGCCGTTGGTATCGGGCGTCATCTGGCCGCCGTGCGTCAGATAGTTCGCCACCGACTCATTCGCCGATTGAACCACGGGTGTGTCCGCCAGATAGGTGACGTTGTCGTGGATGCGTTTGAAGGTGTCCCGCAGACTCGCGTCGATCTGGCGAATCTGTCCATTGCTCGCGTCGTTGAAGCTGTCCACCGCCTCGCGACGCACGTTGAGCGTCGCAAAGACGGTAATGGCGAGAATGGTGGTTGCGAGCGCTGCGCCAAAAATAACACTTAGCTTGACTGCAATGGATTGTAGGTTCACGCGCACGGCTCTATTCATGAGGTATTGATACTTGCACTTGAACGGGGAATGCATCGCCCGTACCAGGCGCAAGCAATGGCATTGCTAGCCGTGTATTACGGCACCCTGTCCGTGTTTTTTAGGCGAGTCAATTCTCACAATTGCATCGTTCCTCGCAGGCGCGACATGCGGAGGCGGTGATAGAGCGACGCGGCTGCGGCTACAGATGCAACCTGATCTGCGCCGCAAAGGCGCGAATCACGGCTTCGTTGCGCGCCAGAAAGGCCCACTGACCAACCCGCGTGGAAATGAGCAGCCCTGCTTCCACCATCACGGCCACGTGCGCAGACACCGTGGATTGAGAAAGCCCGCTGCGCGCGTGGATCGCATTGGCAGGCACGCCGTAGGCGAGATCAATATGGTTGCGGTCGAAGTACTGTTTCGGCGTCTTCAACCACTTCAACACCTCACGCCGAAACGGATTGGCGAGTGCCTTGTGAATCCGGTTTTCGTCGGCTGGGGAATTCAACGCCGGGGAATTCAAGGTATCGGGGCTGCGAGTCACGACATCCTCGACAACGACTGCGTGACGCGCTCGGCGAGTTCTTCACCCAGATCTTCCTTGACGAGCGCGAGGGCCACCGCCACTCCGTCGCTGAAACCGCAGGACGAATACAGATTGCCGTCTTTCATAAAGCGATGGCCACGTTTGACGTGCGCGTGCGGGTACTCGTCGGACAGACGCTGTGCGTCGCGCCAATGCGTCGTCAACGCACGATGGTCGGCGAGCCCGGCACGCGCAATCAGAAATGCGCCATTGGAGACCGATGCAAGCCGCCGCACGGTCGGTCCCGTTTGACTGAGCCAGTCCACCAGTTCACCGTTCTCACGCTCCGTACCCGACACGGGTGAACCCGGCACGACGACGATATCGAAGGACGTATGCATGTCCAGCAGACAATCCGTCGTCCCCACCGCTACGCCGTTCGAGCACAACACCGGCCCCGGCGACGGTCCGACAAGATGCTGCTCGTACCAGGTGTCACCGCTCAAACGGTTTGCTGCGTGAAAGACATCCATTGGGCCCGTTACTTCGAGCAGCCGGAAGCCTGTGTACAGCATCATCGCCACATGCATGCGCGGTCACTCCATGAGTAGTAAAAAAGGCAGCTTTAGCCGTATGCGTGCAGGCCAGTCTAATCAGCCGATACAGACGAGGGAACATGAGGATGCCGTCGTGCCAGGCCATTCGATGCGTGATTCAGGCCACCGGCGCAAACGCGTGCTTTGATTACACAGACGCAAAAGACAATTACCGCCTAGTGTGTCCCTGTTTCCGAACGCTTACGGTAAGCTGCGATACCGCCCGTGAACACAGATTTGCAGGCTTGCTCCGTTGTCGTTGGGGCGAAGCCAGCCGGGTCGCCGGAAACAGCAACGGGCTTACTCACACGAAGGTCACGGCATGAAAGTCGCCATTGTTATATTCGATGGTGTGCAGGCGCTCGATGTTGCAGGCCCCCTCGACGTGTTCGCCGAAGCCAATACGTTGCTTCCCGAGCAGCAGCACTACAAGGTCACGCTCATCGGCCCCACGGCCGGCACCGTGACCTGTTCGAACGGCATGCAGTTATCGGTGCCATTCGGCTTCGCGGATCTCGACACGCAATGGGACCTGCTGCTGGTGGCAGGCGGCCCGCAATTGCCGGATGCTCACCCGTCCAGTGCCTTTCTGACGTGGCTGCAAGACCAGGCGCGTGGCGCGCCGCGCTTCGGCTCGGTGTGCAACGGTGCGTTCGTGCTGGCGCATGCAGGTTTACTCGATGGAAAAGACGTGACCACGCACTGGGCCGACGCGAAGCGCCTTGCTGAAGAGTTTCCGCGCGCCAGTGTGCAGCCCGACAAAATCTTCGTGCGCGACGGCAGCCTGTTCACTTCGGCGGGCGTAACGGCCGGCATCGATCTGTGCCTGTCACTCGTCGCGGAAGACTGGGGACACGAACTCGCGGTACGCGTCGCCAAACGTCTGGTGGTTTATATCCAGCGCGAAGGCGGCCAGTCGCAGTACAGCCCGTATATGGGCACGGGACGCGATGAAGATCCGATCATCGGCAAAGTGCATCAGTACGTGACCGAACATATCGCCGACGCGTTGTCGATCGAACAACTGGCGGCTGCCGTCTCGGTCAGCCGCCGCACCTTCTCGCGGCTCTTTGCAAAGTACGCGAAGGTGACGCCGTCCGTGTTCGTCGAACAGGTTCGCGTGGATACTGCGAGGAAGCTGCTCGAAGAAACCGACGCGCCATTGAAAACCGTAGCGTACAAATGCGGCTTTCGCAGCGCGACCCACATGCGCACCACGTTTTCCCGCCGCCTCGAGGTCACACCGAAGCAATATCGGCAACGCTTTCGCGGTGAGCGGATCGAAGCGCCGCCGCGCGTGGAGAAGGTCGCGACACGGCCGGTTGCGCTTCAAGGAGTGTCCGCGCTGTGACTGAACTTGACGCCCAGCCCGCGCTTCCCACGCTGCCTGATTTGCTCGAACCTGGTTTGACAATGGTATTTTGCGGCATCAATCCTGGCATGCGTGCGGCGTCGAGCGGCTATCACTTCGAAGGACGAAACAATCGCTTCTGGCGCGTCATGCATCTGGCCGGCTTTACGCCCGAACAGATTCGTCCCGAAGACGGTCATACGTTGCTTCGATACGGTTGCGGCCTCACCACGGTCGTGCCGCGAGCCACGGCGCAGGCTGCCGAACTGACGAGAGCGGAGATCGAACAGGCAGGCGATGAGTTTCGACGCAAGATCGAGCACTTCGCGCCACGGCACGTCGTGTTCCTCGGGAAAATGGCGTTCGCCGCACTCTCTGGCACGCGCACGATCGAATGGGGCCGGCAAGCCGAGCCGTTTGCCGGCGCATGCGCGTGGGTCGTCCCCAACCCTAGCGGACTCAACCGGTCCTTCACCCTCGATGCGCTCGTCACCGCTTACCGGGAAGTTCACACCGCCGTCATTGCCTCGCCCTGAAGGTGCTCGTTGTTGCGTAGCGTCTCCGTGACGAATTCTGTGAATGCGCGAATCTTGCCGCTGCCGCTGCGCCGCTCCACATGCAGCAGGTTCATCGGAATCGGTTCGGGCTCGTACGCGGTCAGGATCGGTTGCAGCAAACCCGCCGCTACTTCAGCGGCGGCCTGATACGACAGCAACTGAATGATGCCCACGCCATCCGTCGCGGCAAGCACGGCAGCGGAACCGAGATCGACGATCATGCGTGGCCGCAGTCTCACGGGCAACCTCGAACCGCCATCATTGAATACCCACTCGAGCGGCAGCGAGACGCCCGTGAAGGACACGCATTGGTGATCAGTCAAATCTCGCGGATGTTGCGGCTCACCATGCGCGGCAAGGTACGCAGGCGATGCGTAGGTTTTGCGCCGCACCACGCCCAACGGTATGGCGAACGTGGATGAGTCGCCCAGATGACCGAAGCGGATCGCGATATCGACACCTTCCTCCAGCAGCCGTGTGTTCCGGTCCGCGTACACCGCGTTGACGGTCACATCCGGATAGCGCAGCGCAAAAGCGTTGATGAGCGGTGCAACGTAGCGCTGCCCGAACAGGACCGGCGCAGACACGGTCAATGTGCCCACCGGGTTGAGTTGATCCGCTGCGAGGTTGGCTTCCGCATCCGTGATGGTGTCCAGCACCTGACGGCACACTTCGAGGTAGCTCAAACCCGCATCCGTTGGACGAACCGTGCGCGTGGTCCGCGCCAGCAGTTCGGCGCCGAGGCGCGTTTCGAGCGAATTCACCGCGCGCGACACCGCCGCGGGTGACATACCCAGTTTGTCGGATGCACCCGTAAAGCTGCCCCGGTCGACGATGGCGACGAACACCTCCATCTCACGCAATTTGTCCATTCCACTTCCTGCTCTGATTACCGCGTCTACACGGCCCGATTCTATGCGCTGCAATCGGCCTTCAGATGATCGCCGCCGCGCAATGGCCCATGGATGACACTAAATGTCCCGCGCCGAATCGTTTCCGTGAACGCAAGCTCGCTTGCCGTGGTCGCCCAGTTCAGATGGATTTTGCCTTAGCGGCCCGCAAAAGACTTTTTCCGTTGACGAAGGTTATGGCCGCGTTCATGACCAGTTGGCAAAAATCGACCACTCATTGGCCTGATTTCTCACTAGCTTGGGCTCCGAAGCATTAGGGGTATCCCGGACAATTAGCTCATTGCCACGGCTCGTGGCCAACCGTCGAAAGAGGTGTCCATGTTTTCCGCAATGCTCGAAGTGAATCCCATTCCCGCCCAGTTCGATGCCTATCTCGGCATGGCCAAAATGCTGCGGCCCGAACTCGAAAAGATCGACGGGTTTATCGACAACAACCGTTACGCTAGCTTGACGCGCGAGGGGTGGCTGCTTTCGCTATCCAGTTGGCGCGACGAGAAGGCGCTCATCCGCTGGCGCAGCCAGGAAACGCATCACAAGATCATGCAGGCCGCGCGTGACCGCGTATTTGCCGACTATCGACTGCGCATCGGCCAGGTGGTCAGCGACAACCAGCTTCCTGAGGGACAGGTATTGCGCGAGCAACGCCTCGATGTGACCGAAGTGGGACAAGGCACAGCCGTCACGCTGCACGACGGCAGATTCGCGCCCGAGTGGGTCAAGGAAACGGGCGCGCAAAACGTGGCGAAAGCACTCGGCGTGGATACCAGCGCAGTGGGGCTCGTTTCGTGGGACGTATTCGACGCGTTGATGGCACCGGGCGACGTAATCGCAGTGTTGACGTGGCAAGACCACGCCGCTGCAGAAGCGTATCTGCGCGCGGCGGAGCACGCAGATAGCACGCGTCAGCGCAACGTGCGCATCGTCCGCGAGTACGGCATGTTCGATCGCCGCGAAGCGCCGCAATTTTTCAAAGCGGCAGAAGCCAAGGCCTGAAACGCGGGTTTGAGGGCGAACTGGTTCATGAAACAGCCCGCCTTTCAAGCTAGTTAGGCATCCTATCGTCATCAATACAACAACAGGACTTGCATGCATACGGGGAGTGCAACATCCGCACCGTTCGAGACACAAGTGCCTACGCAACCGAAGCCGGCGCAAGCGCAGTTGACGCTGCGCCTCGCCACCGGCCTCGTCGGCATGCTGCTGGCGTCCCTGCTGGCGATTCTGAATGAACAGGTCACCGCGCAGGCTCTGGCGGACATTCAAGGTGCACTTTCGATCGGACACGACGACGGCACGTGGCTAACCGCGCTTTTCGAGGCGGCCAATGTCGCCACGATGGTGTTCGCGCCGTGGTTCGGCATCACGTTCACGCTCAAGCGCTTCACCATCGCCGCCGTGATCGCTACTCTGTTTTTCGGCATCCTGTGTCCGCTCGCGCCAAACCTCGTTTCGCTCTATATGCTGCGGGTTCTGCAAGGCATGGCGGGGGGCTGCCTGCCGCCCATGCTGATCATCGTCGCGCTGCGTTATCTGCCACCCAAAATCAAACTGTATGGTCTGGCCGGCTACGCCCTCACCGCGACGTTCGGTCCGGCGCTCGGCACACCGCTCGCTGCGTTGTGGACCGAGTACGTGGGCTGGCAAATGGCGTTCTGGCAGATCGTGCCGCTCGGCATGGTCTGCTGCGTTGCTATTCAATGGGGATTACCTGCCGACGCACTCAAGCTCGAACGGCTCAAGGCCTTTAACTGGAGCGGATTTCTCACGGGGTTGCCAGCCGTGGCCATGCTAGTGATCGGTCTCCTGCAAGGCGATCGTCTCGATTGGCTCGATTCTGAATTCATTCGCGTCATGTTTTTTGGCGGCGGCCTGTTGCTGGTGTGCTTCTTCGTCAACGAGTGGTTTCACCCGCTGCCGTTTTTCAAGCTGCAAATGCTGTCGCGTAGAAACTTCACGCACGGACTCGCCACGCTCGCGGGTGCCGTCATTCTGCTGGTCGGCGTGGCCGCGATACCCGGCCAGTTCCTTGCGAAGGTGCACGGCTACCGGCCGCTGCAAACCGCACCGTTGTCGCTGCTGGTGGCGCTTCCGCTGCTTGTGGTTCTGCCGCTCACCGCGGCCGCGCTAAACCTGCGACGCGTCGATCACCGCTGGGTCATGGCCATTGGCCTGTGCCTGATGACGAGCACCTGTCTGCTGGGCAGCTTCGTCACGTCCGAGTGGATCCGTGACAACTTCTACTGGCTCCAGTCCATCCAGATCGTCGCACAACCAATGGTGATCCTCGCCATCCTGATGGGCGTGACGACCGGCTTACCGCCTACCGACGGTCCGTTTGCATCGGCGATGTTCAACTCGCTCAAGACGTTCTCTGCCGCGCTGGCCACTGCGCTCATCGAAGGACTGGGGACCGCTCGCGAACGGCTTCACTCCAACATGCTCGTGGATCATCTCGGCAATCACGCGCTTGTCACGAGGCAGAGCATCGACACGGCGCAGGGTCTGGGCGAGCTCACCCATCGCATCCATATCCAGGCGCTGGTTTTGACTACCGCGGATCTTTATTGCGTGATGGCAGGCGTAGCGATTGCCCTGCTTTTCCTCGTGCTCGTGCTACCCGTGCGCATCTATCCGCCGTGGTGCACGACACCTCCCTCTTCCCACTAAGGGTCGTACTCATGTCATCCGTTGCTCGATCTCCTCTCAACATCGTTCGCGTTGCCGCGCTGGTCGTGGTCGTCGGCGTGGCTGTATGGGCCTGCTCACAACTCATTGGAGGATCGAATACCGAATCCACCAATGATGCCTACGTTGAGGCCGATTTCACGCTGGTGGCACCGCGTGTTGCCGGTCAGATAGCAGACGTGTTCGTCGAGGACAACCAGTCGGTCAAAGCCGGGCAACTGCTGATGCGTATCGACGATCGCGACTACCTGGCCGCCTTGGCGAGCGCAGAGGCCGACGTGTTCACCGCCAAAGCCGCCGTCGCGAACTTCGATGCGGAAATGGCGCGGCAGCCTTCGCTTGTCGCACAGGCGCGCGCCACCCTTGGCGCGGATGACGCGGCCATCGCGTTTGCGCGTGCCAATGCTGCGCGCTACCAGAATCTTTCTGCTGCCGGCGCGGGAACGACGCAGGAGCAACAACACGCCGCCAGCACGCTCGCGGAGCAGCTTGCGCAACGTGCTCACGACGAAGCGGCGCTGACCACCACCGAGCAGAACCTCCTCGTCTTGCAGACTCAACGCGACAAGGCGTCGGGTGCGCTGGCACGCACTCAAGCCGCTTACGAACAGGCGAAGCTGAATCTGTCCTATACGGAGATTCACGCGCCTGTAGACGGCAAGGTGGGCCGGCGCTCGGCGAGGGTCGGCGCATTCGTGACGCCCGGTGAACCGCTTCTCGCCATCGTGCCGCTCGCCGATGCGTATGTCGTCGCCAACTTCCAGGAAAACCAGCTTGCCAGCATGCGGCCCGGAGAAGCGGTCCGCATCAAGGTGGATAGCCTGCCCGGCGTGGTGATTCACGGCCATGTCGATAGCCTGGCGCCGGCAACTGGTGTGAGCTTCGCGCCCATCGCCCCGGACAACGCCACGGGTAACTTTACGAAGGTGGTCCAGCGCGTGCCGGTCAAGATCACGATTGATCGCGGCCAGGAAGCCGCCGCTGCATTGAGCGTGGGATTGTCCGTCGAAGCGGAAGTTTTTATTGCCAGGCAAACCGAATCGTTGACGGAAGGAGACGGCAAATGAATGCCAAAGATTTCCCCTTCGCTGCATTAGCCCTGGAGATCCTGGCGTGCCTCGCGATAACGGGCTGCACCGTTGGCCCCGATTTCAAACGCCCCACCTCGTCTGCGCCGCCGCAGGTGTTCGAGCGTACTCAGGCGGCACAGGCTGCGAGCAAGGCAGTCGAGTCCGGCTTTAACCCGGATTGGTGGACCCTGTTCAACGATCCGACGTTAAACGCGCTGGAACAAAAACTCGCCAGCGCGAACCTCGATGTCGCCGCCGCCTCCGCGCGTCTGCGCCAAAGCCGGGCGGAACAGCGGGTAGCGGGGGCAGAGGAATATCCCACCCTCGACAGCGCTGCCTCGTATAACCGTGAACGCGCCAGCCCGAACGGCATTCTGGGTTTGCTGGGCGTAGCGCCGACCGGCACGCCACTGCAATCCGCGTCGGGGAGTAATCCGCTTGGCGCTGCGGCATTGCCGGGACCCCGCGGTTCGCCGGCCTATAACCTCTATCAGGTTGGCTTCGACGCGTCATGGGAGGTGGATATCTGGGGCGGTGTCCGCCGCGGCGTCGAAGCCGCGTCTGCACTGGCGGACGCATCTTACGAAGATCGCAACGGCGTTCTGCTGTCTGCGCGCGCCGAACTCGCACGCGACTACATCTCGTTACGCGACACCCAATCGTTGCTCGTGATTGCGAAGCGAAACCTCGAGATTGCCCGCAATACGACGAAGCTCACTCAGGTGCGGATGCACGAAGGTGTCACCACGGATCTCGATGTCGCGAACGCCTCGGCGCAAGCGGCGTCCATCGAGAGTTTGATTCCAACGCTCGAATCGCAGAGCGAAACTACCATCAACGCGATCGGCGTATTGCTCGACGAGCCACCGGGCGCGCTCGAACCCATGCTCGGTGAGGCGCACGACGTGCCGGCGTTGCCGGCCGAGGTGCCTATCGGCTTTCCATCGGAGCTGGTGCAACGCCGGCCCGATATCCGCAAAGCGGAAGCGAATCTGCATGCCGCCACGGCTTCGATCGGTATGGCGAAAGCCGATTTCTATCCGCGCATTTCGCTAAACGGCAGTGCCGGTTTCCAGAGCCTGCAGCTTTCGAATCTCGCCAACTGGGCGTCAGGACAATTCGTGGTGGGTCCATCCATTACGTTGCCGATCTTCGAGGGCGGACGTCTGAAGGGAACGCTGCATCTGCGTGAAGCACAGCAGCAGGAAGCCGCGATCGTCTATCAACATACGGTGCTGGACGCATGGCGCGAGGTGGACGACGCATTGGTCGTGTACAACGCCGAGCAATTGCGTCGCGACAAGCTGACCGCCGTGGTCGCGTTGAATCAACGCGCACTGGCGGTCGCTCAGCAGCGCTACAAGGCCGGTGCCGTGGATTATCTGGAAGTGCTCAACGTGCAGAAGCAATTGCTCGAAGGTCAAAGCCATCTCGAACAAAGCGAGGCTGCGGCAGCGGCCAATCTCATCACGCTTTGCAAGGCGCTGGGCGGCGGTTGGGAATCCACTTACGCGGATGCTGCGGTGATGCGCTAAAACTGCATCATCAGAGCCAACCCCTTCGCATGCGATCGAGGTTGGCTCGCCTCATTGACGTATGAGGATTCGTTGCGCCCGAATGACTAGAACATATCCGCTGGCGTCTGTTGGCCTGGTCCTTTAGCCTCTTCATCGCGCTCCGAGCGCGACGGAATGAACGGCCCGGTGATCATGCCCGCATAGCTTTGGCCTGGTCCGACCATCGGAAACACGTCTGCGTTGTAGTCGATCATGACTTCGAGGAAAGCGGGCCCGTCGAATGCCACGAACGCGCGCAGTTTTTCCTCGACTTCACTACGCGTATCCACACGCTGCGCAAATTCGAAACCATCGGCCTTTGCCGCCATGACGAAATCCTTGCGATGCAAGGACTTGTCGCTCACCATCAGACGTCCGTCGTAGAAGAGGCGCTGCCACTGGCGGATCATGCCGTCACCCACATTGTTGAGCAGCAGCACCTTGACGGGCGCGCCATATGTGGTGGCCGTCTCCAGGTCGCCGATGTTCATGCGGATACTGCCGTCACCGTCAATGTCGATCACGAGCGCATCCGGCCGTCCCATCTGCGCGCCAATGGCCGCCGGTAATCCAAAGCCCATCGTACCCATGCTGCCCGAGGTCAAGAAACTACGCGGCTCGACAAAATCGAAGAATTGCGCGGCCCACATTTGATGCTGCCCCACACCTGTGGTGATGATCGCGCGTCCGCCGGTAATTTCACTGAGCTTCTCGACCACGTATTGCGGCTGGATCAGCGGGCTATTGCGGTCGTAGTTCATGCCGTGAACCCGCTTCAGCGCCTGGACGTGGTCGAACCACGCGTCTGGTGCCTCGACCTCACTTCCGTGCTGCATCAGCGAAAGCAAGGCGTCTTTCGCATCGCCAATATGTGCCCAGTCTGCGCGCTTGACCTTGTTGATCTCCGCCTCGTCGATGTCGATGTGGGCAACGTGTCGCGCATTCGGCGCAAAAGCATGCGGACGACCACCGGCGACGCGATCGTCGAAACGCGCGCCCACAGCAATCAGGAAGTCGCAATCTTCCACCGCGTAATTCGCACACGCCGAGCCGTGCATGCCCAGCATGCCGACCCCGAGCGGGTGTTTGACGGAAATGGTGCCAAGACCCATCAGCGACGTCACGACAGGAATGCGATAGCGCTCGGCAAACTGACGCAACTCCGCAGTCGCACCGCCGGTGATGATGCCACCGCCCACGTAAAGCAACGGTCGCCGGCTTTCTGTGAGCAAATGGAAAAACTCGCTGCGCTTGTCGTCTTCGAGTCGCGCACCTTTCGCTACCTTGCGGAGCCGGTCGGAATAGCCGCGATATTCGAGCGTACCGTGTCCACGGTAAGTCCCCGTCCAGTTCTGGATGTCCTTCGGCACATCCACCACCACTGGACCAGGCCGCCCCGTGCGCGCAACTTCGAATGCGGTGCGCAGCGTCTGTTCCAGCTTTTCCGGATCGGTCACCAGAAAGACCTGTTTTGCGCAGGCCGACATGATGTTGAAAACCGGCGCTTCCTGGAAGGCGTCGCTACCAATCGCAGCGCGGGGCACCTGTCCGCTGATCATCACCACTGGAACCGAATCTCCATTGCAGTCGGCAATGGGTGTGACGGCGTTGGTGGCGCCGGGGCCAGACGTCACCATGAACACGCCCACCTTTCCGCTGGCGCGTGCGTAACCCGCTGCCATGAAGCCAGCCGTCTGCTCGTTGGCAGGAACCACGAGGTTGATCTGGCGTTCAGGATGGGCGGCATGCATTTCGTTGAAACGAAATACGGCGTCATAGGTGGGCAGAATCGCACCGCCGCTATAGCCGAAAACGGTGTCGACGCCCTGTTCGCTGAGTACGCGCAGAATGATGTCGGCACCTGACATCAATTCGCCGTTAGATGAGGCTGGAAGAAGCGCTGCTAACGCCGTGGATGGGTGTTGGGTCATGGCTGGCTCGTATGGAAATAGGCGCTGGCGATGTCAGCGGCCACAATCAAAGGACAATTTCCCTTCCAACTCGAGAACAGCGTATGTTCCGTACCAGCTTGCGGGCGCGCGCGCTAACGGGTTCGCCGTTGTCGGCACTGCGCGTTCAGCACGTTTTTGATGTGCATCTGGATGAATCGTGAGAAATGGCTCTGTTCATTCTGACAATGATTGCCGCTGTGCGTGCTTGCGAAGAAGGTCTTTCGTGGGCCAACATGGTTGGCCTATGGGCCATGAGCGACCCTATGAGCGAACCACGCTGGTAGACCATGCACACGCGAAGCCAACGCCGCGCGGGCAACTCATTCGTTCCCGAACGGCGCAGGTTTCGCACACCGTGCTCCTTGCACTACCTACGCGCTATCAGTCAGCGAACGCACTCGATAGTAGCGCCGCCTGCCTTGCCGTGTGCGCCGCGTGATAACCGGGCGCGGTCGAAGCCGACGCTGCCGGACCCGCATACTGCAACCGCGCGGAAGATGGCACGATTTCACGCAACTGCGGTTCGACAAAACTCCACGCACCCTGATTCTGCGATTCCTCCTGACACCAGATCACTGTCCTCAGATCCGGATAGCGCGCGAATTGAGCCGCCAGTTGCTGCGCGGGAAACGGATACAACTGTTCGATGCGGATCAGCGCCACATCCACGGCGCCGGATGTGCGACGATGTTCGAGCAGATCGAAATAGACCTTGCCCGATGAGACGATAACGCGCTCGACATTTGCCTCGCGTGACGGATCAACCGGTGTGTCAGCGAGAATTTCACGAAACGCGCCGGTGGCGAGCTCGTTGAACGTGCTGACCGCTTCGGGATGACGCAACAGCGACTTCGGCGTCATCACCACAAGTGGGCGACGCTCGAACACAGTAGCCTGCATCCGTAGCAAATGGAACATCTGCGCGGGCGTGGTGGGTTGCACGACCCGCATGTTCTGCTGGGCACACAGTTGCAGATAACGTTCGAGCCGCGCCGATGCGTGCTCCGGCCCTTGCCCATCCTGCCCATGCGGCAGGAACAACGTCAGTCCGCTGAGTTGCCCCCACTTGGCCGCGCCCGCTGCGATGAACTGGTCGATCACCACCTGCGCGCCATTCGCAAAGTCACCGTACTGCGCTTCCCACACCACGAGCGCGTTTTGGTGGACGGTCGAATAACCGTACTCGAAGCCCAGCACCGCGGCCTCGGAGAGAATGGAGTTGGTCACGCTAAAGCGACCCCGCGCGTTATCCACGTGATGTAGCGGAACGTACACACCTTCCGTGCGGTCCGTGCGCTTCTGATTGTGCAGAACGGCGTGACGGTGGCTGAATGTGCCTCGCGCACTGTCCTGACCACTCAGGCGCACGTCGACGCCAGCCTCCAGCAACGACGCGAAAGCCAGGTGTTCGCCCATGCCCCAATCGAGCGGACGCTCTCCCCCCGCCATCTCCCGTCGCGAGGAGATGACCTTGCCGACCAGCGGGTGAAGTTCATACCCATCCGGAACGGTGGTGATCTGTTGCGCCAGATTCTTTAGCTGCGCCATTGGTGCGGCACCATATTGCCTGGGTCCGGCATAGTCGTCGAGAAACTGCGGCCATGATGGGATTTCCTGCGTAGCAGCGGCAACCGGTGCTTCGACCTGGCGCGCCCGCTCGAAGCCATCGCGCGTTGCACTGACATAGCGCTCGGCCTCGGCGGCCGTCACCACGTGTTCCTCGATCAGACGTTGTGCGTACAAAGCCCGTGTTCCTGGGTGATTGGCGATCGCGCGATACATAAGCGGCTGCGTGATACCCGGCGTGTCCTGCTCCTGATGCCCGTATTTGCGGAAGCACACCAGGTCGATCACGACACTGCGATTGAATGCCGCGCGATAGTCGAGCGCAAGCTGCACCGCCATCGCCACCGCTTCCGGGTCGTCGCCATTGACGTGCAAAACCGGCGCCTCGATCATCTTTGCGATGTCGGTGGTGTAGAACGTGGAGCGTGTATCGCGTGGATCTGAAGTGGTAAAACCGATCTGGTTGTTGACGACCACATGAACGGTGCCGCCCGTGCCATGACCTCGCGTATAGGAAAGGCTCAAGGTTTCCATCACCACGCCCTGACCCGACATGGCCGCGTCGCCGTGAATCTCGACGGGCAGTACATCGCGGCCGTCCCCCGTGCCTGCAAGGTCTCCTTTTGCTCGTGCCATACCCTGCACGACAGGATTGACGATTTCCAGGTGCGACGGATTGAAGGCCAGCAGCACCTCGACCGGCCCGTCATCCGTTTGCGTTACGCTGCTGTAGCCCTTGTGGTATTTCACATCTCCGGCGGGCAGAGGATTGTCGATCTTGCCTTCGAACTCGTCGAACAGCGCGCGAATCGGTTTGCCCGCAATGTTCACCAGCACATTCAGACGGCCGCGGTGCGCCATGCCCATCACCACTGTGCCGATTTTCTTTGTCGCGCCATAGCGCACCAATTCGTCCAGCAGCACGATCAGCGATTCTCCACCTTCCAGCGAGAAGCGCTTTTGCCCCACATAACGTGTGTGCAGATACTTTTCCAGACCCTCCGCGGCGCTCAGGCGCTCGAGAATCCGCTTTTTCTCCGCGACCGAAAATGCCGGCTTCGCACGCGTGGACTCGAGCCGCATCTGCCACCAACGCCGTTCGCCGGCATCGGTCAGATGCATGAACTCCGCACCCAGCGTGCCGGTGTAGGTTTTTTCGAGCGCCGCGACGATTTCGCGGAGTGTGGCATCCTCGTCAAATAGGAACGTGTCTGCCGTGCTGAACTGCGTGGCCATATCGGCTGGCGTCAAGCCATAAAACGCAGGCGTGAGTTCGACCAATGCGCGTGGCGGCGACCACATCAGCGGGTCAAGATTGGCTGTACGCGTACCGACCATGCGAAACGCGACAATTAACGACTGCACGGCCACCTGCTTTCTGGCGATGGCAAGTCCGTCATCGCGAGCGACTGCGGCGATACGTGGCTGCCGCGTGAGTTCACGGAAGGTGGAGACGACCGGCGCATGCGGTTCGTCATCGCGGTCGCTGCCGTCAATGGCAGGCGTCTCGCGCAAGGCGTCGAAGTAGGCGCGCCATTCCGCTTCGACCGATGCCGGGTCGGTCAGATACAGCTCGTATTGCTCCTCGACATAGGGAGCGTTCCCTCCGAACAGGAAGGAACTTTGGCGGTTTTGCATCATCATGATGATTCTGTCCTCGATTGGCGTTGGGTCCGATTCCGGTCCCACACGCGAGCATTCCCGGTGCGCTGGCGTTCGACGCGCCATGCCGCATTCATGACTTAAAGAATAGATAGTCGATGCAGCAACGGGAATACGCAGATAGCGCGATGGCGGGCCAATCGGGGCGCGATTTGGGCCATGCTCAAGGACATGAAATGGATCTGCACGGCTTCAGGAACAGTGTTTTCTCTTTCGCATGACAATGAAAACTTTCAGCACTCATAGACCCGTAGGCGTCCTTATTATCTAAAGTGAAGAGAGCTTCACAATAGAAACGGTGGCGGCACGGATGCCGCCACCGTTTTCAGGCTTCGAGAATGCTGGCTTCCAGGTTCTCGTCGTCGAAAGCGACAAAAAACTCTTCCGGCATGAGCCATGAATCTACGCTCACCGTCCTCGTATCCAGGTCGACATCGACCTTGGCGTCGGCATCCACGCTCTTCATCGCCCGTTCGATCTTCGACACATCGTCTGGGCGGATATCGTTGTTAATCGAGAATTTCACTTGTCACATCTCCCGTCGATCACATCTGATTAGAGCAGCCGCTACCCACCATCCGTTGCTAGCAGCATCGTGGCTACGATTGTACGCACTCGCGGTTAAACCAGCCGGCAACGCGTCACGCGCTTTTCGATCCCTGTCGCGGCTATTAGCTGAATGGAAAAAGACTCTTTCCGGGTACAGCGATCGTCCTCGCATGCGTGCCGCGGCACAGGATGATTTGTGAATGGAACCGATAGATACGCGGCCTTTGTTGGCTGCAAGAAGCGGACCCGTCTTCTAATATGAACTCAATCCATCGCGCGTCGGCGATCCCTCACTGAATTGATTCGTATCACTATGGGAAAGCGCCCGCCACGTGCTTTCCCAGGCACTGCGCAGGCGAGAGAGACCGCCCAGTTCATTACCCCAATCGACACTCGTAGCCTTGCGGACACTCATGAATACCGCCAAGCCAGAGAAAGACGGAACCGAAGATCGCACGCTCGCGCAGACGCCAGCACCGGCTCCAGCACCCGAAGCAGGAACCCCGTTGCAACCGGCACCCAAAGAGCCTGAATTGCCACTTCGTCTGGCTATTGGCTTGATCGGCATGCTGTTCGCTTCGCTCATGGCTATCCTGAACGAAAACGTCACTGCCATTGCGTTGATGGATATTCGCGGCGCCCTCTCCATTGGCAACGACGACGGCACCTGGGTGACCGCACTTTTCGAGGCGGCCAATGTCGCCACGATGATATTCGCGCCCTGGTTCGGCATCACGTTCACATTGAAGCGATTTGCGATCGGCGCAGTACTGGCCACGCTATTGTTTGGATTCCTCTGCCCGTTGTCGCCAAACCTGCTGAGCCTATACGTCTTGCGTATCCTGCAGGGCATCTCCGGTGGCTGTCTGCCGCCCATGGTGATCATCGTCGCGCTTCGCTACCTGCCGCCCAGAATCAAGCTATACGGACTCGCCGGCTACGCGGGCACCGCGACCTTCGGCCCCGCGCTCGGCACGCCGCTCGCAGCGTTATGGACCGAGTACGTCGGCTGGCAAGTGGCGTTCTGGCAAATCCTGCCGCTTGGCCTGTTGAGTTGCGTCGCGATCTACGCGGGGCTTCCCTCGGAGCCGCTCAAGCTCGAACGGTTTCGCCAGTTCAACTGGCGCGGGCTCGTGCTGGGCTATCCGGCCGTTTCCATGCTGGTGATTGCCCTTTTGCAGGCCGACCGGCTCGACTGGCTGAGATCCCCTTTTATCTGCGTGCTGTTCGCAGCGGGGACGGTGTTGCTCGTGGCCTTTCTGATCAACGAGTGGTTTCATCCCCTGCCCTTTTTCGGGCTCAGACTGCTGGCCCGCAGAAACTTCACGCACGGACTCATGACGCTCTTCTGCGCCGTCGTTCTGCTGGTGGGCATTGCCGCCATACCTAGCCAGTTTCTTGCTCACATTCACGACTACCGGCCGCTTCAGACCTCGCCGATGTTTTTGCTGGTGGCCGCACCACTTTTGATATCGCTGCCGCTAACCGCCGCTGTTCTCAATCTCAAGTGGATCGACCACCGCTGGGTGATGGCGTTCGGCCTTTGTCTGATGGCTGCGACGTGCCTGATGGGAAGTTTCATGGAGTCCGAGTGGGTGCGCGAAAACTTTTACTGGCTTCAGTCGCTGCAGATTCTCGCGCAACCCATGGTCATCATCGGAATCCTGATGGGTGTCACGACCGGTCTACCGCCCACGGAAGGACCGTTTGCCTCCGCGATGTTCAACACGGTGAAGACATTTTCCGCAGCGGTGGCCACCGCCATTCTCGAAGGCGTCGGCACCGCTCGCGAGCATTTTCATTCGGCCATGCTGGTGGATCGCCTCGGTAACACACCGCTCGTGCAGCATCTGGGCAACAACCCGTTTGCCGGTGGCCAGACTATCGAAGCAAGTCACGGCTTTGAAGAACTCGCGCGACGCATTCATGAACAGGCGGAAGTGCTCACCTCCGCCGACCTCTATCTCGTGATGGCCGGCTTTGCCATCGTCTTCCTGCTCGTGATTCCGTTTTTACCCGTGCGCATTTATCCGCCGTGGAGCACTACGCCCCCTCCGTCCCGTTGAGCAACGATACCTATGTCCACCACTTCTTCTTCCCGGCTTAAAACGTTGGGCTTCATTGCGTGCGTCGTCATTGTCGGCCTCGTGGTATGGGCCTGCGTGGCGTTGCTTTTCGATCCCCACAACGAGACCACCAATGATGCCTACGTGGTAGCCGATTTCACGCTGGTCGCGCCGCGCATACCGGGTCAGCTTTCAGAGGTGCTCGTCGAAGACAACCAGCAGGTCAAGACCGGGCAATTGCTGGTGCGTATCGACGATCGTGACTTCCGCGCCGCATTGGCAAGCGCTCAGGCCGACGTGGAAGCGGGCAAAGCCTCCGTGTCCAACTACGATGCCGAGATTGCCCAGCAACCCTCGCTGGTCGATCAGGCGCGCGCCACGCTCAAATCGGATGAAGCTGCCGTTGAATTTGCCCGTCAAAATGCGGCCCGCTATCAAAACCTTTCGGTGGCAGGAGCGGGCACCACGCAGGAGCAACAGCACGCGTCGAGCGAACTTGCCGAACAACTCGCACAGCAGGCGCACGACCGCGCCGCGCTGCTGGCCATCGAGCAGAACCTCGAGATTCTGCGCACCGAACGCGCCAAAGCGGCTGGCGCGTTGTCCCATGCGCAAGCCGAACTTCAACAGGCCACACTCAATCTTTCGTATACGGAGATTCACGCGCCAATCGACGGCAAAGTGGGGCGACGTTCCGTGCGCGTGGGCGCCTACGTGACGGTGGGCGAGCCGCTGCTCGCTATCGTGCCGCTTTCCGAAGCCTACGTGGTGGCGAACTTTCAGGAAAATCAGCTTACGCATATGCGCCCCGGTCAGAGCGTGCGCATCAAGGTGGACACGTTCCCCGGTGTGGTGATTCAGGGTCACGTGGATAGCCTTGCGCCAGCAACTGGTTTGAGTTTTGCGCCTATCGCACCAGACAACGCAACCGGCAACTTCACCAAGATCGTTCAGCGCGTGCCCGTGAAGATCACGATCAACCCCGGACAACAGGCCGCGTCGTTGTTGAGTGTGGGGCTCTCCGTCGAGGCGAAAGTCGCTATCGACAGGCATGCCGACACGCGGGTTGCAGGAGCAGATGTGCCATGAACACGAGCGAACTCCGCGAACTGGCACTACAGGTGCTGGCCTGTCTTGCGATCACCGGTTGCACGGTCGGGCCCAATTTCGAAGCGCCGCACTCGAGCATACCGAACGTCTTCGACCGTACACAGCAAGCGCAGGCAGCGAGCAAGCCGGTTGAAGCCGAATTTAGTCCGCAATGGTGGACGCTTTTCAATGATCCAACGCTCGACGCGCTCGAACAACAACTCACTGATACGAATCTCGACGTGGCAGCGGCGTCCGCGCGGTTGCGCGAAAGCCGTGCCGAGCAGCGCATAGCTGGCGCGGACGAATACCCCACGCTGGACGCAGCCGGCTCCTACTACCGGGAACGCGCGAGTCCGAATGGCGTGCTGGGACTGCTGGGCGTAGCGCCGACAGGCGCCCCATTGCAGGCGGCGCAAACCATTTCAGCCGCGGGCAACACACCGTTTGGTGTGGCGGCATTGCCGGGCGCGGCGAGTACTTCGAACAAGACGGGCTCATCGGGCTCACCCGCTTACAACCTGTATCAGATGGGTTTCGATTCCTCCTGGGAAATCGACATCTGGGGACACGTCCGTCGCGGCGTGGAAGCCGCGACGGCGCTCTCCGATGCGTCGTACGAGGACCGCAGCGCGGTTTTGTTGTCGGCACGCGCGGAACTGGCTCGCGACTATATTCAGTTGCGTGACACTCAAACGCTATTGCAGATCGCACGACAGAATCTGGAGATTGCCCGCAACGCGACGAAGCTCACGCAAAAACGCGTCACCGAAGGCGTGACGACCGATCTCGACGTGGACAACGCGCAGGCGCAGGCTGAGTCCATCGAGAGCCTGATTCCCACGCTCGAATCGCGTTGCGACACGACGATCAATGCGATCGGCTTGCTGCTTGCCAAAGAGCCCGGCGATCTGAAGCCGCTGCTCGATGAACCGCACGATGTCCCGGCATTGCCTGCGCAAGTGCCCATCGGTGTTCCGTCTGAACTGGTGGAGCGTCGCCCCGATATCCGCAAGGCGGAGGCACAACTTCATGCAGCCACGGCGAGCATCGGCATGGCGAAGGCTGACTTTTATCCGCGCATTTCGCTAAACGGCAGCGCCGGTTTCGCCAGCCTGCAACTGACGAATCTTGCCGATTGGGCCTCCGGGCAGTTTGTCATTGGCCCCTCCATCACGCTCCCTATCTTCGAAGGCGGACGCCTCACCGGGACGCTGCATTTGCGCGAAGCACAGCAGCAGGAAGCAGCGATTCTCTATAAGCGCACCGTGCTCGATGCGTGGCGCGAAGTGGACGATGCGTTGGTGGACTATGACGCCGAACAACGGCGACGCGATCGTCTGAAGAAAGTGGTGAGTCTGAATCAAAACGCGCTGACAATTGCAGAGCAACGCTATAAGCAAGGTGCGGTTGATTTTCTCAACGTGCTCAACGTGCAGAAGCAGTTGCTCGATTCGCAGAGCGACCTCGAACAAAGCCAGGCTACGGCAGCCGCCAACCTGATCACGCTGTGCAAGGTGCTGGGGGGTGGCTGGGAATCGACCTATGCAAAGCAGGATGGTTTGCATTGATGCGTTGAACGCAGGCACGCCAGGGTGGCGTCGCCTGCGTATTGCATCGCGCCTAGCGCAGCGGACGGAAGCTCACACGCAGTTCTTCCGAGAAAGCTTGCGGCTGTTCCCACGCTGCAAAGTGACCACCCTTTGGCAAACGGTTGTAGTGAATCAGCTTCGGATACGCCCGGGTCGTCCAGCTTTGCGGCGCAGCGTAAATTTCATCCGGGAAGACGCTGACGGCAACCGGAAGCGTGACATGCTTGGGCGCAAAGAAGTTGAGTTTGTTTTCCCAATACAGGCGCGCCGAGGACACCGCTGTGTTCGTGAACCAGTACAGCGACACATTGTCGAGCACGTCGTCGCGTGACAAGCCTTCAGTCTGCCCGTCGAATACACGCGCAATCAACGCCTGGCTGGCGGCATCGTGATCGAGCATCCACGCGGCGAGGCCAATGGGTGAATCTTCGATTCCATACAGCGTCTGCGGACGGTTAGCCATTTCGAGCGCATAGCCGAGGCCATGCTTGTAGAAATAGTCGAGTTGATCGAACGCGTGTTTCTCGTCCGGTGCAAGACCTGCCGGTGCCGGTTCGTTGAGCTTAAGCGCCTGTGCAATGTCGTCTGGCACGGTAGCCGGCATGTTGGTGTGAATGCCGAGCAGTCCCGGCGGAGTCAGCAGGGCCATCTGCTCAGTGATGGCATTGCCCCAGTCGCCGCCTTGCGCAACATAACGCGTGTAGCCCAGACGCTGCATCAGGACGACCCAGGCGCGTGCGATGCGCGCAGGATCCCAGCCGGTTGCAGCCGGCTTGCCCGAAAAGCCGTAGCCCGGCAGCGACGGAATCACAATGTCGAAAGCGTCCGACGCCGAATTGCCATATGCGGTCGGATTGGTGAGCGGGCCGATGATCTTCAGCTGCTCGATGATCGAACCTGGCCATCCGTGTGTGACGATGACCGGTAACGCATTCGGCTCTTTCGAACGAACGTGGATGAAATGAATGTCGAGCCCGTCGATCTCGGTCACGAACTGCGGCAGTGCGTTCAGGCGTGCTTCCACCTTGCGCCAGTCATAGCTGCTGGCCCAGTAACGGGCGAGCTTTTGCATGGTGGCGAGTTGCACCCCTTGCGATGCATCGCTCACGGTCTCCTGCTCGGGCCAGCGGGTTGCCTTGATGCGGCGCTTCAAGTCGATGAGTTGCGCTTCCGGTACGTGCACGCGCAGCGGACGAATCGCGGTCTTGTCACCGCTGGCCGCTTGCGTGACTGCGGTGATGGCCGGGTTCGTGTCCGCGAAAGCGAGTCGGCTCAACGAGGCCGCTGCAGCGGTTGCCGCGGCCACGGCGATAAAGCGGCGGCGCGACGGCGTTTGGATAGGGGTATCGTCAGACATACAAATTCCTGCTAGCAAATAGGTACGGTTAGATGAAGCGATGAGTGCGGCAGCAACGCCATATCCTGAGAAAGACCTGTCACGATTGTCCGATTGAGCCGTCTTAAGAGACCTGCATCCGGCAGGCCTCACATCGTTACCGCCACGCAGACACAACCTTGGTTGGTAGTCCGCTGTAGTTGTAGCGATTGTGCGCACGTGAACGCGCGGGGTAAACGGCTGGGACAGCACAACACTTGTGTCGGCAGCGAATAAGTCGATCGCACTCGATTTAATCGCTGCGCGTTGGTGCGTGAGCCGGACGGATCGTCACATTCGGCGTGTCTTCATGGCTCGCGATATGGTGTCCTGATTGTTTATCGACTGAACGTATCAAACCGGCAACGGGGTGCCTGCTTGCTCTGCGACGATATAGTCCGCGTACCACTGCGGCCAGTCTTCGTCATGCTCACCCGTCTTTTTCTCGTGTTCGCCATGTGCGGCCGCGGCGCGGCGCAATGCGCCCTCGAGTTCGAGCGCTGACGTGAAGCTAGTGACCTGTGCGTCGACGCGTCCTGGCAGCCGCGTGGTCACTTCCTGAAACATCCAGCCGTTTCCATCAGGGTCGCTGAACGACGCGAACGAACCATAGCTGCGGCGCTCCGGGTGTGGACCGTTCACACGTGCCTGATCGCCTGCGTGATGGAACAGGCCGCCAGCGTCATGGAACACTTCGCTCACTTCGACGCCTCGTGCGACCAGCGCCGCGCGGGCCTGCTCGACATCGGACACGATCAGATGCAGCCCTTGCAACGAGCCAGGAGCCTGCGTCGTGACGCCATTGCCAAAGAGAATCGAACCTTGCGATCCGGGCGGGGTGAAATGGACCACGCGAAAGCCATCGTCCTTCGCGATGTCGACGTCGAGTTTCCAGCCTAGTCCAGCGTAAAACTGTTTTGCACGATCCACGTTCGAGACGGGGATCACAACGACTTCGAGTTTCATGTCGAGCGTTTGCGTTGTTTCAACGGTTGCGCTGGCGGTGGCATGGGTTGGTGAATGGCTCATTTCAGACTCCTGGTAATTGGTCGATCAAGGCGTAACGAATGGGGTTCAGCTTCCGGTTTGCGTGTTGCTCGGGCGGATATCTGTACTACTCGCGCTGGCCATGTCGTGCGCTGTGCGGTCAGTGGCTTGCACTTTGGCCTCAGCCGCCTGGATGTCAGCCGGATAGTGCACGGTGACGTGATGAGGGTTGTAGCCGGTGGCTTCCAGTTGCACCAGCTCGGCGCGTACCTGAGCACGCGTCAGACCCGCGCTGGTCTGCTGCGCCGATGCGGTGGCCGGCAAAGCGGCCACTGCGGTGAGGGCGACGAATGCGGCGGTAACGAGGCGAAGCTTCTTCATGATGTAACTCCAATAGCAGTCTTGAGTGGGATACGGGAACGACGTGTCGTTCGTCGATCAATCGCATGCGATGTAAATGCGTGAGACGGATCATCGTTGAAAATTTCCACCTCGTCAATCGCATACGATTCATTCGCATGCGATTTATATGGTCTTGAGCGGACATTTTTGTATCCCAATGTATCGGGGCGCCGTGTTGATACAAAGCCCGTGATTTGGCAAAACTCTCTTGACCCGCCCGAGCGGCGCGTACGCCATGCTCTCCAACTTGTTCCTCCGAATCACAAGTGTTTGTCCGTGCCGGGTATTTGCACTTGTCGCCAACAAGCCTAGATTTACGACCTATCGGAGCCACGGGCCCGATCCGCAAGAGCCCACTCAACTGATTTGGAGGTTTTCCATGAGCACGTCGCAAAAGGTCGCAATCGTTACAGGCGCATCGCAAGGTATCGGCGCAGAAACCGTCAAGGCATTCCGTCAACTCGGCTATCGTGTGGTTGCCACCGCGCGTAGCATCAAGCCGTCGGAAGATCCCAATCTCGTGGCAGTGGCTGGCGACATCGCCGATCCTGAAACCGCCCGCCGTGTGATCAAGGAAGCGGTCACGCGCTTCGGTCGCGTCGACACGCTCGTCAACAACGCCGGCATCTTTATCGCCAAGCCTTTTACTGCGTACACCGCGGAAGAGTATGCGTCGGTGATCGGTGTGAATCTGAATGGTTTCTTCCACATCACGCAACTCGCCATTGCCGAGATGGAAAAGCAAAACAGCGGTCACATCGTCAGCATCAGCACCACGCTGGTCGATCACGCCATCGACGGCGTGCCTTCGGTTCTCGCTTCGCTCACCAAGGGCGGCCTGAACGCAGCCACGCGCTCGCTCGCCATTGAATACGCCAAGCGCGGGATTCGTGCCAATGCAGTGTCGCCCGGCATCATCAAGTCGCCGATGCACGCCGAAGAAACGCACGCGGCACTCGGTGCGCTGCATCCGGTAGGCCGCATGGGCGAAATGAGCGACATCGTCAACGCGATCGTCTATCTGGATACCGCCGCATTCGTCACGGGCGAAATCCTCCACGTGGACGGTGGCCAGAGCGCCGGCCACTAAGCCTCGCTTCACCGCCTCGTTGTATAGCAGGCAACCGCAAAGACTCACTGATCAGAACGGACGCCTCCGCCATGCGGAGGCTGATCCGTCCTCTAACGTCAAGGAAGGCACCATGCCAATCGTCACGATTCAGGTGACCCGTGAGGGCACCAAGCCGGGCGTCGACTCGGTCACCGCGCAAGAGAAGGCGGAACTCATCAAGGGCGTGAGCCATTTGCTGCTCGACGTGCTAAACAAACCGCTCGAAGCGACTTTCGTGGTCATCGAAGAAGTGGATAAAGAGAACTGGGGATGGGGCGGGCTGCCGGTAGACGAGTATCGCAAGCAGCGAGCCCAGAAATAACTTCGTGCACGATACCGGCGCAACAAGTGGGATGCGCGCCGCTCACTGGCTATCAAATCCGGTGATACCCCTATCGTTATAAAGCGCCCGCTGGCCGCGCAAACATTGCTAGAGTGATGCGGCACAGCGAGCGTCGCGGCCGCGTTTTTTCTTTTAGCTCGTGCTCCCATCATGTGTTGACGATCTGCACACGCCGCATTTTCCGTATTTCCAGCGAGATTGAGGATGGACCAGCTTTACATGCTGCGCGCCTTCGTTGCAGCGACCCAGCATAAGAGTTTTAGCAAGGCGGCGGCTTCGCTCGGCGTCACGACGGGTTCCATTTCAAAAGCCATTGCGAAACTCGAAGCGTCCATCCAGACGCGTGTGCTGCATCGGACAACGCGCTCGGTCACGCTCACGGAAGAAGCACAAGCCTATTATCTGAGCTGTGTTCGCCTGCTCGAAGAATTCGACGAAGCGAATCGGCGCATTACGCGCGCGCGAGAAGTCGATAGCGGCAAACTCCGTCTGGCCGTCCATCCTGCACTGGTGAACGGCACCTTCCTGAAGATGGTGTCCGAGTATCACGCGCTCGCACCGAACGTGAACCTGATGGTGTCGATACAGGAAGACGTGGTCAACCTCTATGATGGCCGCTACGACGTTGCGATCGTTCCGCCGCAACTCGTCGAGCAATCGGCGGTGATACGCAGGACCTTGTCGAAGACGCCGAACGTGCTGGTCGCGACACCCGCCTATCTGGACAGGCACGGCATGCCGGCGCATGTGGAGGATATGTCGCGACATTTTCTATTGATCGATCCACGGCTGCGCCAGACGGACTCCCATTTCATCGCGCTGTTCGAGCACGGCCGGCCCGTGAGTGTGTTGCCGATGGCATCTCTGGACGGCAACGAGGCCCTTCTGCGAGCGGCTGCGCTCATGGGAACAGGCATCGCCGTGTTACCCGAAGCCATGATCCGGCAAGACATCGACGATGGAAATCTGATGCACGTCTTGCCCGGCTGCTCGACCTCTGAGAGCGAGATCGAAATCTGTTTGTTCTATTCGCACCGTGAATTGCTGCCGGCCAGGTTCAGGACGTTTGTCGACTTTTGCGCGGCATTTTTCAGCGAGCGACATGGCAGGCAGCGAGCGCCGCGCAACGCGCCGACGCACAAACCCATGCCACCTGCCAAGCCAACGCTGACGATTGTCTGATGCGGTGCCCGCATGTGCACGCCGCGGGCTCAGCGGCGGCTTTCTCTCAGGCTGCCGCCATTAATGAAGCTCGTTCGGACAATGCAATATCGAGGAAGGCACGCATCGCGCTCGACACATAACCGTCATGCCGGCGAATGAAAAGCGTCTGAACAGAGGCCATTTCCGAGGCAAGCGTGTGAAGGGCAACGATATCCTGTTCCCCCGCTTTCGCGACCACGCCACGCGGCAGCAACGTGATGCCGATACCCGCAGCAACGCACGCGATGATTGCATCCAGTGAACCGAATTCGAGCGGCGTGGCCGTGACGATTCCTCTATCCGCGAGGAAGGCGTCGAGCCGCTGACGATATGAACATCCCGCGCGATAGACAATGGTCTTGAGATCCTGCACCGCGCGCAGCGATTCAAGCGAACGGATCGTGCGGGGCGTGACCAGCACCAGTTCTTCGGTGAACATGGTATCGACATGCAGCTCGGGATGATCGACGGGGCCAGCCACGAACGCGCCATCGAGACGACACTCCGCAACATCGCGCGTCAGGCCGCTGCTCGTGCCCGTAGTCAGCGACAAGTGCACCTGCGGGTACATCGTGGCGAAATGACTGAGAATGGGAGACAGGCGCAATGCCGTGGTGGTTTCGAGTGCACCCAGCGTGAGCGCACCGCCTGGGGGGCCGTCGTCCTGAGCCGCGTGTTTGGCATCGGCCACCAGCTTTGCGATGCGCGCGGCGTACGGCAGCATGCGCTGCCCCGCCGGTGTCAAACTCACGCCGCGCACGTGACGGTGAAACAGCGCGACACCCACCTCTCTTTCCAGCGCGCGAATCCGCGCCGTCACGTTCGACTGCACCGTGTGAAGTTCAGCAGCCGCTTTGTTCATGCTGCCGTGGCGAGCAACGGCTTCGAGTACCTTCAGGTCGGCGACATCCATGCTTTGCACCTGTTCGCTATGAGCCAAACCGGCAGCCAGCCACGCCGTGCGCGCACTTGATACTGCCATGTGAACCATGCACGTGACACCGACGTGTCACGAAGCCTGACCGCCGCGCTGTTTATTGCCGCTCTTCCACGGCCTTGATGAGGTTGTTGCGCAGCGTGGCAATGGCCTTTTGCACCTTGCCGAACTCCTGCGGCGTGAGCCCACAGGCGTCGACGAGGTCCATGTTGAGGCCTTTCTCGCGCAGGCGCCGCCCGCTTCGCGTGAGACTCACGAGCACCTGACGTTCGTCCGCAGGGTCGCGCTCCCGGGAAAGGTAGCCCATTGCCTCAAGCTTCTTGAGAATGGGCGTGAGCGTATTCGACTCCAGAAACAGCTTTTCGCCCAGGCTGCCCACCGTCTGGTTGTCTTCCTCCCACAACGCAATGATGGTGATGTATTGCGTATAGGTGAGACCCAGCTCGTCAAGAATCGGTTTGTAAGCCTTCCCAAACGCGAGATTGGCCGAGTAAACCGCGAAGCAAAGAAAGTCGGCCAGCTTTGGCGCTGTGCCTGCCTTTTCAATCGTGCTCATATGCGTCCTTCAGCGCGTCGCTGATACGTCATGAAAGGCGCATTATATATCGCATACGATTAACTCGCAAAGGCGGTATTTTTCCGGACCTCTTTGCCAACCTCTTTGCCGGTCCTTTTCCCGCTCTCTGTTAGCGGATGACGGGCTCCAATGGCATGGACCGTTCATGCCGCGCTTCGGCCAGCCGCCACGGGTACTCTTCGCGACAGTCCTTGGCTGGCGAAACCGTTTCGGCGTCTTTGGCGCCGTATCGTGCGGTGGACCTGAAAAACTGCGTGCAATAGTCGACGAAAGTGCGCAGACGCGCCGGCAGCAGTTCGCGGTGCGAGTAGAAGAGACAGATCTCGGCCTTGGTGTCGGAGGTCGTGCACATGGGCAGGATATGCGTGAGATTGCCGGCTTCAATGTCTTCACGCACCATTGTCTCTGGCAATGCGGCAATGCCGGTTCCCATGAGCGCCGCTGCCCTGAGCAGGATTTCGTTGCCGTCCATCGACGACATGGGCGACACGCTCACACGTGTTTCGCTTTCGAACAGATCGACTACCTCCACGCCTTTCTTGCGCGAATCCGTGTCGAGCAACAGGAAGTGATGCGTCAACTCGGCAGCGGACTGTGGGACGCCATATTGCTCGAGATAAGCAGGCGCAGCGACGAAGATGCGCGGCGAGGCCGACAACGTGCGGCGAATCACGGCGGACTGTTCGACCAGATGCGGCGGAAGAATCGCCATGTCGAAGCGGCCGTCATACAGGTTGGCCGTGCCTTCCTGAACCGAGACGATCAAGCTCACGTTGGGCGCAATGGCGCGATAGCCTTGCACGAGGCGCGAAAACGTTTCGCTCATCAGCATGGGATGCACGATCAGCCGCAGCTTTCCACTATCCACTTCACGAGAACGCGCAATGCGACGGTTCGCTTCGTCGAGTTCCTCTAGCAGACGGCAGCAGCTCAGATAGTAAGGCTGGGCCGCTTCGGTCAGCGAAACGGAGCGCGTGGTTCTGAGCAGAACCCGCGTCTGAATGCATGCTTCGAGCTTGGCGATCGCTTTCGACACCGACCCGGTGGTCACATTCAGCGATTCTGCAGCCTTACTGAAGCTTTGATACCGTGCAGCAGCAACGAATGCACGCAACATGTAGAGCTGATCCATCTCGTACCTCATTGGTCAACATAGAGCGGAGTAAGCAGCCGTGCCATCCAGAAAGCGCTACACAAGGCAGGTCTGCAACGGTTCAATCTCGTTCAGGGCCGATTCGAGAATCATGGCGCGCGCGTTGACAGGCGCTGGCTTCGAACGGTGTGGATGAAAGATACGGTCGCCGCGCCGGATGCGTTGGCCGCTCAAGGCACACACCCCGGACACCTTGGCATTCGCGGCACGCCAGATCTGCGCGCCGTAGAAGCAACTCGTCGGATCACGCCATGCGATGGTCACAGTCGACGAGGTGGTTCGCTCGATCAGACTCACCTTCAGATGCGGCGAGCGCGCAGCGAGCGGTGGCTTCACATCGCGGCCGCAGGATGCGCCGCGTCTTGTCACGGATGTCGCCTCGACACCAATATCTGGGAATCGCGCTCCGAACGATAGCAACTGAATCGTTTGAACCCACGGATCGACTTGGCAAAGCATGGCCGCGCTCCTTACGAATCGAAACATGACGTGTCACTGTCTCAGGTCAGGACTCTGCGCCGGCATCTATTTGTTTTGCTCGCCGAAGGAATGGGTCGTGATTCAGGTGCCCACCATCGACTGCCGCCGCGTTACAGTAAGGTATCCAATGTTTCGTTGCATCGCTAGTCGTGCAATCGGATGCGTTAAGCACCTCATCGTTCAACCTCGTCATACTTTCGCATAAGCATCCCTAACCGCTTGCCTCATTTCGCGCGATTTGAAATCATTTCGTCAGGATTGCGACTCGCTCCTCACGTCATTGAATCCCGGTATGGGTGGTGGTGTAGCGTGGCTGCGGACTTACCTTCGCAAGCAGTTGCATCAAATCGGCGATTGGCTGCTCGTCCAGCATGACGACCTGCTGGATGATTGCGTTTCGCAGCGCTTCGTCTGCATACGGCTCGCTGAGCCAGTGGAATTTCTGCACCGTACGTTCCCACGTGAATGGGTTCTCAAGACCGCCTTCGAAGCCGGTGTGTTCCTTCGAAAAGCTTCGCCCGTCCTTGCAGCGGATCGTCACACGGGTATTCAGCGCTTGCGGATATTGCGCGCTGAAGGTGGCGTCGGGTTGCACCGTGACTTTGTTGAGTAGCGCTTGTGCGTCGGCCGCCTGGATGCGTTCGGGTTCGAGCTGCGCGGGACCCACCTCGTCATCGAGCAGCGCTACCGCGATCAGATACTTGAGGTTGTAATCGGCCTGCTCTTTTGTCTGCGGATTGTCTTTCGCACCAAAGCCGCCGCCTCCCGCAATATCGAAGCCGGTCTGAAAGATGTCGCATCGCACTTCCTCGACCTCCTCACTCGTCACGCCATGTTGGCGCTTCAACTGCAGCGTCGCTTCGAGCACCGGTTGACCGTGAATCAGCGAGCAGTATTTTTTCATTACTGTCTGATGAATCACTTCCAGTTGTGGATCATCCCAGTTCACCTCGAGCGGCTGATCGAACATGCGTTCCAAACCGTTGGGTCCTTCGAACAGACGAAGCGGACCGGTGAAGCCGCGTTTGGCCAGAGAGGCCGAGTAGATTGCACGCATCCCAGTGATGCCGGGCGAAAACCCTTTCCATTGCGATACCGGTTCGGAATGGACACAGGTGAGCGAGATGTTGTCAGCGGTCGCGATCGCCACCGCGTGGGCGATCTGTTGCGCGTCGAGGCCGAATAACTTGCCCGATCCCGCAGCCGCTGAAATCGCCAACTGGATGGCGTGATTAAAGCCTTTTGCCATGACCGGAACGATGGCGGTGATGCGGCAGCCAATCTCGTACGCCACGGCAAGCGCCAGCATGAAATCTTCACCGCTTGCCGATGCGTGATCCGCGGCTGCGAGGATGGTGCCGAAGTTGTCACTGGGGTGACATAGACCGCCAGGCGACATGTAGCTGTCGAGTAGATCGACATAACGCACGAGGCCCGAGTTGTATAACGCGGCCTGATCGGGCGACGAGGTTCCGCCGCCAATCAGCGTGCACTTGCCGGAGCGGCCATATTCATCGAATTGCTCACGCAGTGCTGCGAATGGTTTGCCGGACAATGCGCCGATTGCGCAACCAAGGCTGTCGAGAATGTTGCGCTTGAACAGCGCGCGCGATTGCGGCGTGAGATGACTGGCGTGGGCATTGAATGCAAATTGCCCGATGCGTTGCACGGTGGTGGGTGGATTCATGTTGCGAATGCCTCATGGTGGGACGCCATCTAGCTGAAGCTACAGCTAAGTGGCGATTGAGAACTGGCATTCAGCAACTTCGCACCGTTTGTCCGCTGCGACAAGCGATGCCGAACGATAGGGGTATCTGTGGCGCAGATATCCAGCGTGGCGGCGCTAGCGTTTGCGCAACACCCTGCTTCAGTTATTCGAGGTTGCCTCGCGTGCCACCTCGTCGGTGGAGAGCGCGCCATCGGTCCAGTCGCGCAGGAATTCGATCCACGTTTTGATTTTCGCGTCGAGATATTGGCGCGACGCGTACACCGCAAACACATTCAGCGTTTGCAGTTGATACGCCGGCAAAACGCGCTTGAGCGCGCCCGCGTGCAACAGCGAACGCACCGTGAAGGTGGGTAACGCGCCGATACCCATGCCTTCCAGCACGGCGACCGCCATAGCATCGGGCACGTTGACCTTGAAGCGGTCGTCCGGCAGCATGAATTCGTGCTCGCCGTTGACGTCTTCCAGATGCCAGCGGTCCGCCGAAAAGATCGGCATGGCAACCTGCAAACACGTGTGGTTCGAGAGATCCGCGATGGTTTGCGGCACGCCGTGGATCTCCAGATATCTGGGCGAGGCGCACAGAATGCTGTAGAACGTACCCAGCCGCCGCGACACATAAGCGGAGTCGGGTAACGCGCCCTGCGTCACGCGCAGGGCCACGTCGTAGCCTTCTTCCAGCAGATCGGGCACGTTCTGCGACAGGGTGAGATCGACGGTGACCGCCGGATAGCGTTCCTGATACGCCGCTATGGCGGGCACCAGATAATTCTGCCCGAGGCTCGTCATGGCATGCACGCGTAGCGTGCCGATCGGCTTGGCGTGCGCGTTCGATGCTTCGGCTTCGGCCTCCGCAATCGAAGCCGTGATCGCATAGCATCGCTGCAGGTAACGCTCGCCTGCTTCTGTCAACGCAATACGCCGCGTCGTGCGATTCAGCAAACGGGTGCGCAGATGCGATTCGAGCTCGGAGATCGAGCGGGACACAAAGCCCGTGGTGGTGCCCAGTTGCTGGGCCGCCGCCGTAAAACTTCCCGCCTCGACTACCTCGACGAAAGTCTTCATGTTGCGAAACGTGTCCATGCTGCTCCGATCATTTCATAGCGAATGGAGACAGCACGCCGCTGCTCCGTCGCATTCAGGCGGCAAGCCGCATGAGCGATTGTTGAATGCTCGCGGCCTGTGTGTAACCCGAACTGAGTGGGCTAATCTTGCCATCCACTTCGACAAACAGCGACGGGAAGCCCGATACGCCCAACTTGCGCGTCAGCTCGAAATCTTTGCGCGCTGCCAGTTTGGCGTTATCGGACGACCACACGGCGAGAAACGACTTCGCATCCACGTCGAACCCCGCAGCCTGCAAGGCCGATGCGCCGACCTCAGCCAGTACTTCACCGCTGGTGGTATCGGCGCCATCCACGTAGAAGGCACGCTGGAATGCGGCGAGCACCTTCAGCAGATCAACCGACGGTTCGATCAGACGCGCCGTCACCACGGCACGGCACACGGGCTCCGTGTCATAGACGAAATTCTTCCGTGCCAGCAACGCTTCACGATTGAATTCCACGCCGCTCGCCTGTTCAACGCGCGCCCAATGTGTGAGGCGAAACCGCTTGCCTGCATCGTCCAGAACGGTGGTCGAACCGGCGGCGAGGCCGCCCATTACAACCTGCACGTCGAGATCGGGCAGCGTTTGCACGATGGTTTTCATCTCTTTGCTAAAACCATAGCACCACGAGCACATCGGATCGCCTACGAATATCAGTTTCATTGCACTTCCAGTTAAATTTCGGTTCCTGCGGCCGCTTCTGTCAGCGGTTAGTGCAGTAGATTCCAGATGGAACAACGGGTAACGTCCGTGCAAAAACTATAGGGCCAAACCGCGTCCGCATTAACCTGGTGAGACTCAATTCAGTTTTTACATGGTGTAACCAGGGCTTCGAAAACCCGCTTATGAAAATGTCGGCAAAACGACGCTGCCTAGTTCGTCGAGTATCTCGGCATAGGGACGCGGCGTGACCTTCGGGTTGAGCGCAACGTGCTGAACGCCTGCCTCACGTGCCTGCTCGAGAAAGTCGCGCAGCACGCGGCTGCCAATCGCAAAGCCGCCTCGAATGCGTCTGAATGCGCAATGCGGATTGCGGTGCAGATAGAGAAATCCACCGAATGCCAAGGGCTTGCGAGTGGCGCCGTGCCCGTCATCAGGCATTGCATCACGCCACGCGTTCCCGAACGCGTTCAGCTTGTCCGGCTCCGGCACGAAGCCGAGGTAGCCATCCATGTTGCGTGCAATCCATTCAAGGCTTTGCTGTGCGCCGCCCACCGCAATCGCGGGCGTGCGTCCGTGCAGGGGCTTGGGCAACATGTCCAGCGAGCCATCACTGCGGCCAAAACGTGCGGAATCGAAGCGCGGAAACGATTGCTCGCCCACCGTGCGATAAACGCTGAACGCGTCTCTGAAGCGATCGCCGCGCGTGTCGAAGTCGATTCCGAATACCGGATACTCGGACGGACGGTCGCCGGAAGACATTCCCGCCACGAGTCGCCCCTGCGTGAGCTGATCGAGCGAATTGATCTGCTTGGCCAGCAGCATGGGCTCGCGCATTGGCAGCACAATGCCGGCCGTGCCGAGCGTGATGTGGCGCGTCGCAGCGGCCAGATGCGCGATGTAGATGAGCGGATCGAAAATCTGCCCGACGTCGCCGTAGGCTGGATCGAAGAACGGAATGTCGCGTGCCCACAGGGCGGCCACGCCAAGATCTTCCGCCTTTTGCGCCATCGCGATGTGGTCGCGCATCGTGGGCTGCGGAGAATGCGGATGCGTCTCTAGCGGCAGGATCAGACCCACGGTCAATTGCTGCTCGCGAAAGACGCGCCTGTAGCCCGGGTGCGATTTCACATCTGACGCGTGAATGGCCGGTCGTGACTCGTGGATGGGGAGCGACATGTCCATGAACTTTCCTTAGGGTTTCGAAGCAGAGTACTGACTTTCGAACCCATCGGAAACGCAGCGCCACTAAAAACACTTGATACGGCGCGTCAAGAATCGCGAGCCTGACACGCGGGCGGCGGAGGCCACGAGGAATGCTGAGCCCGCGCCGCCATACCATTACGCCTGCAACAGTTTGACCAGCTCTTTGGCAGCCGGGCCTGACGACGCCGGATTCTGGCCCGTGATCAGGTGTCCATCTACTACCGTATAAACCGACCAGTCAGGGCCTTTTTCGTAGAGGCCACCCAGGCGCTTGACTTCGTCTTCGACAAGAAACGGCACGACCTTGGTGAGCTGCACCGCTTCTTCCTCGCTATTGGCAAAGCCCGTGACGCGCTTTCCCTTGACGATGGGCTGCCCCTGATACGTGACGTTATTCAACACGGCAGGCGCGTGGCAGACGGCGGCGACTGGCTTACCTGCGTTATAGAACGCCTCGATCAGCGCGATGGAGTGTTTGTCGCTCACCAGATCCCACAATGGACCGTGACCGCCAGGATAGAACACCGTGTCGAATCCTTCAGACGTTACTTCGGATAGCTTAATTGTATTAGCGAGAACCCGCTGCGCGGCAGCGTCTTTTTTGAAGCGTTCCATTGAATCGGTCTGATTGCCCGGCTCGTCGCTCTTTGGATCGACAGGCGGTTGACCGCCCTTCACCGACGCGACGGTGACGTCCGCTCCGGCATCGAGGAAGACGTAATACGGGGCCGTGAATTCTTCGAGCCAGAAGCCGGTCGGTTTGCCCGTATTTCCCAGCACGTTGTGTGACGTCAACACCATCAAGATCTTCATTGTGAGTCTCCGTTCGTTGAGACGAATGCCATGAGAGGCATCGTCGGTTGCAAGCTCGAAGTGAATGTGCGGACCCGCTCGAGGTACTCGCAAGGATGCGTGTGTGCGGACCTGGAGAACCGTACTTCGAATAGCGCCGGCACGCCATCAATCCAAGGCATGCTGCAAAGGTGCACTTCGGTTCGGACGACATATACCAAGGTATGGCCCAGACAGCACTTAAGCATGCAAGTGAGGTCTTCACGTCGCGGATTACCCATCGTCGAACTGTCTGCGAGCACCGCCCATTGGCACATGGAGCTATACCCTCGTATGAGGTCCCCACGCTCTTTAAGAGGCTGCCCAAGACGTTCGTACAATAGTTTTCTGGTGCTGGACCGTCTACCTTGATGTCATGGCCAACGCGTCTAATTCATGCGCGGCCGACATGGAGGATGTGTCGTGAACGCACGGGAAATAGCAGATTCGATGACCGCTTTGCGGATCGACGCACTGGCAGCGGAACCGCGCTGGATTCACAGCGATATCCCCCCATCGAATGCCCTCTCAGAGCGGATGTTCAAAATCCTCGTCGTGGCCGTCTGCGGCTGGTCGCTGCTCGAAACGCCCCTGGAACTGGGCGGCGCCGACGCGCAGGTTGGACTGCTTGCGTTGCTTGTATCGAAGCTCGTGATGCTCGCCGCCGGTCTCGCCGCCGTAGCCAACCTACGCTTTGCACGCGGCACGTTCGCGTTCATTTGCGGGGCAAGCGTATTGGCGATCGCGCCGGCGCTGCCGCTGGAATACAAACAGTCCTTTGCGATCGCCACGGTCTCGACGGTTGAGTGCCTCGTCAAGGCCGCGTGCGTGGTGGCCTATGGCTTCGTCTCGTCACGCACGCGGCGGTCACATCAGCAGTGAAATTCGCGGTTGCCGGTCCCGGTAAAAATCCTGATGCGCGTCGTCGCGTCCGTTTGAGGAGTGAGTCATGTCCAACGTATTGCACAACTGGATTTTTCTGGGCAGCAACGCCTACGACGAGTACACCTTCGTGCCCTGGCTCAACAAAAACGTGTACCGCCGCACTGTGGATCTCAGCTGCGTTTGTCTGCTGTGAGCGGATGTGTCTCCACCCCGCTACCTATCCGAAGGTATGAGTGGAGCGAACCATGAGATGAATGAGCTATCCGCTCGCACACTGGTGATCGAACGCGAATTTGTTTAGGCTGGGTGCGGTACCCAACTGGAGCGGCGTTCCGCAGTGCTGAAGGGGGCCATCAGGTAAAGCAATCCGCCGGGCCACCGACAATCGGAAAGACTGTCCACAAACGGTAGCGTTAAGGTCCAGCATTGCTTACCATACGAAAAGATCGGCGGCGTCTTGCCGTAGTGGACTTTTCGAAGATCGAGCGATGAAACAGGACAACGGTGTCACGGGAAGTGAATCACTGCCGGACTCGCTGGTTTATGTAGTCGACGACGATGAATCTATTCGAGGCGCACTGACGTCCCTACTCATGTCGGTCGGCATTCATGTGCGCGCTTACGAATCGGCCGACGACTTTCTGGCAGCCGAGCGGCCCGACGTGCCGAGTTGCCTCATTCTCGATGTCCGGCTGCGCGGTACGAGCGGCCTGACCCTGCAGCAGGAGCCTTTTAAGGAAACTGTCCGGTTTCCAGTCATCTTCTTGACTGGGCACGGCGACATTGAGATGTCGGTCAAGGCCATGAAGGCGGGCGCTTTCGATTTTATGACAAAGCCGTTCAAGGACCAGGATCTGATTGATACGATCGCCGCAGCCCTGAAGAGGGATGGTGAATTGAAGCGCCAGGAGAGGATTGTCGCGGATATCCGCCAAGCCTACGATTCCCTCACGGCACGCGAGCGGGAAGTGATCAGGTTGGTCGCCGAAGGGCTCCTGAACAAGCAGATCGCCGACCTCCTTTGTTTGAGTGAAGTGACAGTGAAGATCCACCGCGCGCAAGCGATGCACAAGTTACATGCGCGCTCGGTGCCTGACGTAGTCAGGAAGTTGCAGCAGGTGGTGCCCGCCCAGCAAGGCGCCAGGTAGAACTTTCTGGATCTGCTGCGTGAGGCAACGGTTCGCTGCGGCGAACGGGTCACGGCTAATACGAACTGTCACCCAAATCATTCGAAGGTCTTATTGTCGCCTCTCCCGTAGACCTGTAATTTGTGCAGAGGATTCGACCTTTCCGAATCCTTTCGATGGCCTGCGGACCCGAGATGATCGCAAAGCACTCTTCTGCAGTGATTGGGGTTGTGGACGATGACGAGTCCGTCCGCATGGCGACATCGAGTTTGCTGCGTTCAGCGAACTGGAAGGTGGTCGCCTATCCTTCCGCCAGCCATCTTCTGGACGATACGCACCGCTCCCGACTCAAGCTCGTGGTCGCGGATATCCATATGCCCGGCATGGACGGCTTTGGTCTGCTCGAAGCGATCAAGCAATGGAAGCGGCCCGTGCCCGTGATCTTCATCACCGCCTTCGCAACCCAGGAACTTCTCGAACGCGCCAACACGGGCGGCGCCGCGGGCTTTTTCTCCAAGCCAGTGGACGATGAGCGGCTGCTCGCGCTGATCGACGAGATACTGCAGACATAAGAGCAACGCCGCGCAGTGCGCTTAATGCTTGCCCGGCGCCGTTCCGTTGTGTTGCGCGGGCAAGGTGAACTGGAAGATCGCGCCAGTCGGCACATTCGATGTCACGGATAATTCGCCTCCGTGACTTTCCACGATCGTGCGGCAGATCGGCAGCCCCATCCCGAGGCCATTCGATTTGGTCGTGAAGAACGGCTCGAAGATGCCTTCCAGCTGGTCGGCATCGAGACCGGGCCCGGAATCCTGCACACTCACGCGCAGCCAGTTAGCGTCGATGCTGCCGGTCTGGATCAACATCGTTCTCTTGCCCGCCTTCACCGTGCTCATCGCTTCGAACGCATTGATGATCAGATTCATCATGACCTGCTGCAGTTGTACGCGGTCGCCCTGAATCTGCGGCAAGCCGTCTGCCAGGCGGGCTTCGAGTTCGACCGCGTATTTGTCGGCTTCGGTTCGCATGAACGCAATCAATTCGACAATCGTCTCGTTGATGTCGAGGCCGTCTTTGCGCTGCGGTTCCTTCTTGAAGAAGGCGCGGGTCCGGTCGATGATCGTGTTGGCGCGGCCGCTATCCACCAGAATGCGGTTGAGCGCCTGACGCACTTCGGCCAGATTGGGCGGGTGCGCCGCCAGCCAGCGCAAGCCCGCGCTCGCGTAAGCCACGGTCGCGGTAATGGGTTGCTTCACTTCGTGGGCGATGGAGGCCGATAACTGTCCCATCGTCGCCGCACGATTCGAATGCGCGAGTTCCATCTGAAGCTCCAGGTAGCGGCGTTCGCTGTCGCGCATCTCCTGTTGTGCCCGCTTTTGATCGGTCAGGTCGATGATGAAGGCCACACCCTGGCCCTCACGGTCGCCGAATGCCGCCGGCCCGATCAATACGGGCACGCGGCGCCCGTCCTTGCGCACGTACTCTTTCTCGAACGGTTTGGCGCTACCTGTTGCCATCAATTCGACTTTTGCCAGTTCGTCGGTTTCACGCCACTCGGACGGCGTCAGATCGGGCCAACGGATGCGCCGCGAAACAAGATCGTCCCGGCTGTAGCCGACGATGCGCAGAAATGCGTCATTGGCTTCGACGATGTTGCCTTCGAAGTCCCAGATGTGAATACCGATGATGTTGGAATCCACCAGGCGTCTGACCTTTGCTTCGCGCTCCTGAAGATCGGCATAGAGGCGCGTGTTTTCGAGCGAAATAGCCGCCTGTGACGCGAGCAGGTCCAGCAATGCAGAACGGCGTGCGGTAAATACATGCGACGTAGCCGTGTTCTCCAGATACAGCAGCCCGCTCAGCTTGCCCTGCCTGACGAGCGGCAGGCAAAACACGGAGCGGGTCGCGCCGCTTGCGAGGTAGCTGTCCTGCGAAAACAGATTGGGCTGCAACGCATCGTCAACGATCACGCTTTGCTGCGTGTGCATCACGTAACGCAAAACGGTGGCGGGAACGGCTGAATGCGCGAGCGGGCCGCGACTCAGCGCGATCCCGTTGCCATTGATGCGTGCCTCTGCCTCGATGCGGTAGTCATCGGGTTGCTCCAGCACGACCAGCAGGCCCCGGTCTGCGCCCGCTGTTTGCAAGGCGATGGTCATCAGACGCTCAATCAGGCCCGTCAACTCGATCTCACTGGAAAGCGCCTGCGATGCCTTCAGCAGCGTGGCGGCGTCGAACTGGCGCCAATCGAAGCTCAAGGTCGAGGTTGCCTTGTTGCCATCCTGCTCCGCAAGACGCGGAAATTGGGCGTCGAGTTGCGCGACTTTGCCATCGGCACCCCACACCGCGAAGCAGCGGCGCGCCTGGCGCAAATACGCGTCGGCACTCGTTCTGAAGCCACGGTCCAGATAAAAACGGCCAGCGAGTTCGTTGGCCATGCCTTCGTGCTGCAGAAAGCCATTTTCATGCGCCGATTGAATCGCCTCGTCGTAAAGATGCATGGCGTCCAGATCACGGCCCTCGATGCGCGCCAGCTCCGCGCGAATCAAGGCATAGCGGTTCTGATAGTTTTCGGGGCAGTGCGTCGCCCACATCTCGAACTTCTCGAGTTTCGCGGCGAGCAGGTGCGCAAACACCTGCTTCTGTTCCGCGGACGCATCTGCATAAAGCGCGGTCAGCGTGAGCACATGAAAGAAGTGATAGGTCGGCTCGATAGCGAGCGCCATCACCGAACTCAAAACCGCCTCGGCTTGCTCGACCGCTGCCAGCGCGTCGGCGTAGCGGCCGTCCAGGAAGGCGAGGATCACCTTGATGATGCGATAGACGCCAATTGCACAGCCGAAATTAGACCGGATGATGGCGTCGAAGCAGGCGGCTTCATCGAACGTGTCGTCGTTCAGATTCAACGGCTCGCGGGTTTTGCCGCGCAGGCTGGCCACGAACTGGTCTTCGACGCGAATCAGTTCATACACTGCGTCGTTGTGGCTCTCGCGCATGAGCGCTGCGTATCTCTGCGCTACCGCATGCACGTCTTCGAGGGCCGCGCCTTGCTCGATGGTCTGCCACACTGCATTGAAAGCGACGTTGCCCGCAAACACGAAGTCCCCGACTTCGAGACACGCAGCGGTGGCCCGTTCGAGCACCGGCAGGTTGGCCGCCATGTGACAGCGCCAGAAATTGACGTGAGCACCATACAGATGCAGCAGCTTTCCGTAGAGGCGCCGGTTGTCGAACTTCTCATTCAACTTGATCGACATTTCCGAAAACTGCACGGCTGCGGGGATATCGCCGATCAGCGAGACCAGCATCAACGCATAGTTGCCGTAGGCAAAACTCGAGTTCTCCGTATTGCCGTGCTGCAACGACAGGTTGACCGCCTTGAGCGTGATGAGCGGATAGTACGCAGGCCGCGCGGCAAAAGCGCAGTTCATGGCTTGCAGGAGCAGATTGACGATTGCGAGGATGGCCGGATCTGTCGCAACGGGGGTCTCGACCAATGCGCTAACGGGTCGCGTCCCTTGATTGACGTGGACGTTCTGTAGTCCTTCACGGAAAGCCGCGTCGATGCCCTGCGGGGTTTCCGGAAAGACGATGCCAAAGTCACGCAGCGCGGCGAGTGCAACGCTGAAGCTTTCGTCATATCTACCGGCAAGCTGATACAACTCGATGCGCAGACTGAATACCTGGGCACGATCCAGATTCGAGCGCGCTTTGCCGAGCATCATGTCGACCAATGCATCGGCTTTGGCAAAGTCGCCGGCCAGATATTCGCATTCCGAGTACGCGAGATATAGCGCGAAGGTGCTGTCGTAACGTTGCATCCATGCGTCGGACGACAGCAAGGCGACGCCTTGCGCCAGATAGCTGCGCGCGGCGGCGTAGGCCGTCGAATTCATGGCGCGCCGTCCTGCGATGAGATTCAACGCCACCGCCTGCTCACGCTCCGTCTGCGTCACGATAAGGCCTGCACCGCGATTGAGATGGTTGACGATATCGAAGATGGCGTCTTCGAGCGCGTCGGGCGGCGTGCGCGCCACCAGTGCCCGGCCGATTCGCAGATGTGCAGCGGCGCGCTGGTCGGCAGGGATAAGCGCATACGCGGCCTCCTGAACACGATCGTGGGCGAACTCATATGCCGTGGCTTCACGAAACACGAGGCCCGTACGCACAGCTTCCCACAGATTCGCATGCATCGCCGTTTCGGAGCCGCCCTGCACCCAGCTTAGCGCGGTGACATCCGCGACGTTGCCCAGACACGCAAGCTGCCCGAGCGCGGCGCGCGTTTCGGGCGGCAGGCGCGCCAGCCTCGCGGCCATCAAGTCAGCGACATTCTCCGTGTAGCCCTTCGCACGGATGCGCGACAGATCCCAGCACCACGCCGCCGCGTGCGGATCGAAACTCAGCAGATTTTCGTCGGCGAGCGCCGTCAAAAACTGGATCGTGAAGAATGGATTGCCACCAGTCTTTTCATGCACAAGTTGCGCGAGCGGCCCGGCTGTGGCGCTGTCGCAATGCAACGAATCGGTCACGAGTTGCGTGACGTTGGCCGACGTGAGCGGCGCGAGTTCGATCTGCTGCACTTTTCCGTCAGCATGGCTGATCGATTCGAGCGTGCGCGCAAAGGGATGAGCGGCGTCCACTTCGTTGTTCCGGTACGCGCCGACCAGCAATACGTGCTTCACGTCGGGATGCGTGACGAGATACGCGAGCAGGTCGAGCGTCGCCGTATCCACCCATTGCAGATCGTCGATGAATAGCGCAAGCGGATGTTCAGGTCGCGCAAATACGCCGATAAAACGGCGGAACACCATCTGAAAGCGGTTCTGCGCATCCTGTGGCGGCAACGCGGGTGCGGGGGGCTGTTCACCGATGATGAGCCCAAGTTCGGGAATCAGATTCACCATCAACTGAGCGTTGGGGCCGAGCGCTTCCAGCAACGCATGGCGCCACGGCTCCACTTCGACGTCGCTCTTGCTCAACAGGTTGCGTACGAGCGTCTGGAGGGCCTGCGCGAACGGCACATAGGGGATGTCGCGGCGATACTGATCGAACTTTCCAGAGGCGAACAGGCCGCGCGGCGGCACGAGTACGCGGTGCAGTTCGTTGACGACCGATGATTTACCGATCCCGGCATAGCCCGCAATGAGCACGAGTTCAGCGCCGGCGCCGCCCACCACGCGATCGAACGTCGCAATCAGCGCGTCGATCTGCGCCTCGCGTCCGTAGAGCTTCTCGGGAATCAGCAACCGGTCCGACGCGTCGTGCTCGCCCAGCGGAAACGGCTCGATGCGCTGCTGCGACTCCCATGCCGCGAGGCACGTGCGTAGATCGGCTTCGACACCGGCTGCGGTCTGATAGCGGTCTTCCGCAGCCTTGGCGAGCAGCTTCAGGACGATGCGGTCGAGCGCCTCGGGGATACTGCCCACGCGTTCATGCAGAGGCGCGGGCTTGCGCGCGATGTGACAATGAATCCACTCCATTGGGTCCGTTGCGGCGAACGGCAGCGTACCCGTGAGCATTTCGTAGAGCGTGACGCCGAATGCGTAGAGATCGCTGCGTGTGTCGATGGAGCGATTCATGCGGCCCGTCTGCTCGGGCGCCATGTAGGCGAAGGTTCCGGCGACGATCTCGGGAGGCGCGGGCGGCTGATGCTCCTGAGGCAGTTGCGACGCAATACCAAACCCGGTGAGGCGCACGTTGGCGTTTCTGTCCACGAGCACGTTCGCCGGCTTGATGTCTTTGTGGATGAGACCGCGGCGATGAACGTGGCCGATCACCCGGGCCAGGTTGGCTGCAATGCGCAGACAGCGCGTGAGTTCCAGCGGCCGGCCGAGTGAGCGCAACAGGGGCTCGCCGCCGTCATCGTCGAGCACGAGCATGGGTGGCTCGCGGCGGTGGAACAGCGCGAGCGGTTGGGCGGCCCAACTGGCGTCGAGCAGCGAGGCCAGTCCATACTCATGTTCGAGACGCGTAACGCTTTGCGACGCCGCACGCGTGGCGACCAGCGCGAGCACCGAAACGGCATGATTGGGTCTGCGCGCGCGATAGAGCGAAAAGTCGCCATCGTCGTGCAGCGGCTCCAACTCGTATCCGGTGAGATCCACGATGGACGTCCCTGTCATGCTGCAAATTCCATCCAGATTGCACGCTGCGACCTTACCTGTTTGGTGCTCGCTCAGGCCGCCTGTGGCTCGCTCTTTCTGGACAGTTGTGAGGTGCCTCGAATTCCGCTGAAGAATGGAGTGAAAGCGGCGACGCGCTGCGTTTTAGCTGGACGTCTACGGCGTTACGGTCCGAACAACAATACATGGCATCAATGCTTAAGTACATGCTGTGGTGCGGTATTTTGCGGCGTAGCGCTTATAGGCGGGAGATCTGCACGTTCGTGCGGTTTCGCTTTTGGCGCTGGGAGGTGTTTGCGTTGGCCCTGTGTACTGGGGGTTGGTGGCGCGTTGACGTTACCTGTCGTCGTTTATTCTGTGTGAGGATCAGCGCTTTTTATCAGGATCACTGATTAAACTTGATTTGCGCTGCGTGGATTTGCAAAACGGCTTCAGCGAAGGAACAGAGTGCGCGCAGAACCGCCGAGCATGGGCGCGATTGCGGAAAGTACGGGAGATTGCGGAAATTTTCGGGGACTGCGGAATTGGCGAAAAGCCTTGGTGGGCCGGGTGGGAGTCGAACCCACGGTGTCCTTTCGGAGGCGGATTATGAGTCCGCTGCCTGCAACCAGCACGGCGTCCGGCCCTTAGATTTGCTACCAAGAAAAAGACCCGGTCGGAAGGCCGGGCCGATTCGCTGATTGGCCGACATGGTACACGAAAAAAGGGGCTTCCGGCACCGTCTCGCGCGAGCAAAACAGTCGGGAAGCCCCTCTGTCCGTATTACCGGACATCGCTCAATCAGTTTCCTTCAAGAAACGATTTCAGCTTGTCAGAACGGCTCGGGTGACGCAGCTTGCGCAGCGCCTTCGCTTCGATCTGACGGATGCGCTCACGCGTCACGTCGAACTGCTTGCCCACTTCTTCGAGCGTGTGATCCGTGCTCATCTCGATACCGAAGCGCATACGCAGCACCTTCGCTTCACGCGGCGTCAGCGAGTCCAACACATCCTTCACGACATCACGCATGCTGGCATGCAGCGCGGCGTCGGCCGGCGCCACTGTGTTGGTGTCTTCGATGAAGTCGCCCAGATGCGAATCGTCGTCGTCACCGATCGGCGTTTCCATGGAGATCGGCTCCTTCGCGATCTTCATGATCTTGCGGATCTTGTCTTCCGGCATTTCCATCTTTTCGGCCAACGTTGCCGGATCCGGCTCGAGACCGGTTTCCTGCAAAATCTGACGCGAAATGCGGTTCATCTTGTTGATCGTTTCGATCATGTGAACCGGAATACGGATGGTGCGCGCCTGGTCCGCAATCGAACGCGTGATGGCCTGACGGATCCACCACGTGGCGTACGTGGAGAACTTGTAGCCGCGACGATATTCGAACTTGTCCACCGCCTTCATCAGACCGATGTTGCCTTCCTGGATCAGATCGAGGAACTGCAAACCACGGTTGGTGTACTTCTTCGCAATCGAAATCACGAGACGCAGATTGGCCTCGGTCATTTCACGCTTGGCCTGACGCGCTTTCAGCTCACCGGCCGCCATCTGACGGTTGGTTTCCTTCAGGTCCTTCAGCGGCAGAACGACACGCGCCTGCAGGTCCAGCAAACGTTGCTGCTGTTCGCGAATGGCCGGAATGTTACGCGTGAGGATCGCGCTGTAGGCGTGACCTTCCGTGACGATCTTGTCCGCCCATTCCAGGTCCGTTTCGCTGCCCGGGAAACGCGCAATGAACTCGGCACGCGGCATGCCGCACTTGTCGACCACGGTGTGCAGGATCTGACGCTCGACCTGACGCACTTCGTCCACTTGGGCACGCAACGTGTCGCACAGACGTTCGACGGTACGCGCGGTGAAGCGGATGGTCATCAGCTCGTTCTGGATCGTTTCCTGCGCCTTCAGGTACGACTTCGACTTGTAGCCTTCCTTCTCGAACGCGCGGCGCATCTTGTCGAACCATTCGCTGATGAGGGCAAACTTTTCGAGCGACGCACGCTTCAACGCTTCCATCTGCGCTGCGTTGGCGGTGGCTTGCGCCGCGCCGTCGTCGTCTTCTTCGTCCTCTTCCTCGTCCTCTTCGACTTCCTCTTCTTCGCTCTCGATCGCTTCCGCTTCCTGCACCGAGAAGCCGTCGGCATCTTCCGCATTGGCGTCGATCAGACCGTCGACCAGTTCGTCGATGCGGATTTCCTCGTTCGCCACGCGCTCGGCCATAGCGAGGATGTCGGCAATCGTCGTCGGGCACGCCGAGATGGCCATCACCATGTGCTTCAGGCCGTCTTCGATGCGCTTCGCGATTTCGATTTCGCCTTCACGCGTGAGTAGCTCGACCGTACCCATTTCGCGCATGTACATGCGCACCGGGTCGGTGGTGCGGCCGAATTCGGAGTCGACGGTGGAGAGCGCCACTTCGGCTTCTTCTTCCACTTCGTCGTCCGACGAAGCAGCCGGGGCGTTGTCGTTCAGCAGCAGCGTTTCAGCATCGGGGGCCTGTTCGTACACGGCCACGCCCATGTCGTTGAACGTGCTGATGATGCCTTCGATCGCCTCGGTCTCGGTGAAGTTGTCCGGGAGGTGGTCGTTGATTTCGGCGTAGGTCAGGAAGCCGCGTTCCTTGCCGAGCTTGATCAGCGCGCGCAGTTTCGAACGGCGCTCTTCGAGCTCTTCGACGGTGCCTGGCTGGGAAGACGCGAACGCGTCTTTCAGCAGCGCTTTTTCCTTCGCGCGGCGGTCGCGTGCCTTGGCCTTGTCGCCTTTGCCCGGAGCTGCAGTAGTTTCCTCGCTCGGGGTTGCGTCGTCATCGACGGATACTTCATTCAGCTTTTTCGTCATGGAGTTCGCCATACCGGCTGTAGTCTCGACTCGCGGCTGCTGGACAACAGCCGGTAGAACCGTGGATACTGAAGACTCGCGCGCTACCGCATCGTCCTGGGCGGCAACCGCTTCCCTTGCGCTTCTGGCACCCGGCTGCTTCGTAACCGGTTTGACGGCTTTCACCGCGCTCACCGACGCCGCTTTCGCAGCCGAAGAAGCCGAGCTTCTCTTACTCACAGCAGGCGCAACGCTGGCAGTGGAGCTGGCGGGCCTGGCGGACCTTTCACTTGCGGAAGAAGCAGAACTGACCTGGGTGACCTTTTTGGTCGGCTCATTCGAGCTTTTGTCTGTTCCATTCTTTCCGCCTGTAGTCTTTGCCATTGCAATCGCCTTTTGCCCGCTGTTCGCACGCCGCTGTTCGCACGCTTTTGCCTGGAAAACAAACCGCTGAAAACCTTTTATTGTAGCACCTCGGTTTCAGCCCACCCCTGTCACAACCCGAGCTGACGCTTCATGTCCGCCCGTTTCTGATTCAGATCCGACAGCTCCGCGAACTCCTCAGCGGTATGCCTGGATTGCCGCGAAAGCTGGTCGAGACGCTCGCAATAAGCGTCGTACCGCATCTTCAGGATCGCGGCTTTCAATTCCTCACCGACAATCCGTTCCTGCTCGCGCCGCTCCTCGATGACGGCCGGATCCGTGGGATCCTTCAGCAACAAATCCCGAACGTTTTCATCATAGTCCAGAATTTTGCGAAAGATTTCCTCGAAAGTCGGGGCGTTCTCGCCATTTCGCAAGAGGTCGGACAACAACTGGAATTCCGCCGCCTCGCCCAGCGCACGGGCATGGGTCGTCACTTCCTCGAAAAGCTCGCCATGCCGGGTGATGGTCAGCAGCGCCTGTTCCGCCTCGTCCTCGAGCACGGCCACGGTGCGCGGGTACATCACCAGATTACGGAGCGTTTTCTCCTCGATTCCGGTCACGCTGCGCCGGTCCTTGCGCGCCGGCGCGGCTTTGGCCGCCGCCGCGATGCGCGCATCCACTTCGCATAGCGCCGCTACCTCGTCGAACGGCACGTCCAGCCGGTCGGCGAACATATGCATGATCTGGGCGCGCAACGCATTGGCCGGCAGCGCCTGCAGCAGCGGCTTTGCATCGAACAACGCGCGGGCCCGGCCTTCCGGCTGGTCCAGCTCTTTGCCGGCCAGTACCTCGTTCAGCATGAACTGCGACAGCGGCATGGCCCGCTCAACCTGTTCGGCAAACGCTTCGGTGCCGAATTCCCGCACGTAACTGTCCGGATCGTGCTCCGTGGGCAGGAACAGGAAGCGAATCGTCCGGTTGTCCGCCGCGTGCGGCAGGCAGGCATCCAGCGCGCGCCGCGCCGCCCGGCGGCCGGCCGAATCGCCGTCGAAGCTAAAAATTACCGTGTCGGTCTGGCGCAGTAATTTCTGCACGTGGATCGGCGTACAGGCGGTGCCAAGCGTAGCAACGGCGTTCTGAAACCCCAACTGGGCCAGCGCAACCACGTCCATGTAGCCTTCGACCACCAACACGTAATGCTGTTCACGAATTGCCAGTCTTGCCTCGAACAGCCCATACAGCTCGCTGCCCTTGTTAAATAGAGGCGTTTCCGGGGAATTCAAATACTTGGGCTCGCCGCCGTCCAGCACCCGTCCGCCAAAACCAATGACCTGACCTTTCACATTGCGGATCGGGAACATGATCCGCTCGCGAAACCGGTCATAGCGGCGGTTCTGGCCCTGCGCATCGGCCTTTTCACTGACGATCACGAGTCCCGATTCGACCAGCGCATCGTCGCGGTAGTTGGGGAACGTCGCTTCGAGGTTTTGCCAGCCGTCGGGCGCATAACCGAGGCCGAATCGAAGAGCGATCTCACCGGTCAAGCCACGCTTCTTCAGGTACTGGATCGCTACCGGCGCGCCGCGCAACTGCTTGCGATAAAAATCACATGCGGTTTGCATCACGTCGGACAGCGCCGTGGTCACCGCCTTGGAGACCGCCGGTGCATAACCGCCGCCGCCCTGCGTGGGTGACGGCTCCTGCGGCACGGTCAGGCCAACCGACTGCGCCAGATCGTTGACGGCCTCAGGAAACGTCAGGCCGGCGTGCTCCATCAGGAAGCCGATCGCCGTGCCGTGCGCGCCGCATCCAAAGCAATGATAGAACTGCTTAGTCGGACTAACCGTAAAAGAAGGGCTCTTTTCGTTATGGAACGGACACAGCCCCATGAAGTTCGCACCGCCCTTCTTGAGCTGGACGTACTTGCCGACCACGTCGACGATATCGACGCGGTTCAGCAGATCCTGCAGGAACGAATGCGGAATCACAGTGCGGGCGCTACCTTGAATGCCTGAAGGATGCGCGGCGGGACGGCTTACCCCAGACCGCGCAGAGCGGAAAAAGCGCCTGCCTTACTTCGCCAGTGCCGCCTTGACGAGACCGGACACCGCGGTCATGTCGGCGCGGCCGGCCAGCTTCGGCTTGAGGATGCCCATCACCTTGCCCATGTCCTGCGGGCCCGCAGCGCCGCTTTGGGCCACTGCCGCCTGCACTTCAGCAGCGATTTCCGCCTCGGACATCTGGGCCGGCATGTAGGCGGAAAGAATCGTGAGTTCGGCCTGCTCTTTTTCGACGAGATCAGTGCGCCCGGCGCTTTGGAACTGGCTGATCGAGTCTTTGCGCTGCTTGATCATCTTGTCGATGACGGCCGTGATGGCGGCGTCGTCGAGCGTGACGCGCTCATCGACTTCGCGCTGCTTGATCGCGGCGAGCAGCAGGCGAATGGTACCGAGGCGCTCGGTTTCGCGCGCCCGCATGGCGGCCTTCATGTCGTCGTTGATCTGATCCTTGAGACTCATCATTCACCTGAATACGTTAAGAGGTAAAAAGCCGGGCCATGCATACTGCATCAACACAAAAACCCGCTTGGGACTGCTTCCTCAAGCGGGTTGGCGCGAATTCGCGAAGTGGATGCGGCTTGACCAGGTGGGTCGCGCTGGGCCGCGTTGGTCGCGCGTTGATCATATCGTCGACCTTGAAAAAGCCCGGTTTTCCGCGTGGCCGGATGCCTGGCGTCACTACCGGTTGCGCGCCGACGCTCCACAGGAACCGCTGCGACGTCAGAATCAATAAAACTTCTTTGGCAGCATCTGGCTGCGCAGGCGTTTGAAATGCCGTTTCACCGCTGAGGCTTTTTTGCGCTTACGTTCGGCCGTCGGCTTCTCGTAAAACTCGCGCGCTCGAAGTTCGGTCAACAGGCCGTTCTTTTCGATCGTGCGTTTGAAGCGGCGCATGGCTACTTCAAAAGGCTCATTTTCTTTTACGCGGATGATCGTCATTTCGCAATAACGGAACTTTGTAAAGGTTCAGGAGTATAGCAAACCTTTCTCACAAAGACACGGCGCCGTCAAGCCCCCCGGACGTACTCCGCAGCCGCCTGCCCCGCTGCCACGCCGGAGGCCCACGCCCACTGGAAATTGTAGCCGCCCAGCCAGCCGGTGACGTCGACGGCCTCGCCGATAAAGTACAGCCCCGGCACGCGGGCGCTCATCATGGTTGCGGAAGACAGCTCGCGCGTGTCGACGCCGCCGCGCGTCACTTCGGCCTTGCGGTAGCCCTCGGTGCCGTTTGGCGTCAGCGTCCAGCGTGACAGCGCCTCGCCGACACGCCGCAGCGTCTTGTCCGGCAAGTCGGCGAGTCGCGCCTCCGCTGGAATCTGATGCGTTTCGAGCCAGACGTGCGCGAGCCGGGTAGGCACCCATTCGGCCAGCAGATTGGCGATCTGCCGCTTGCTGGCGGTCTTCGCCTCCAGCAGCGCATCGGCGGCCTCTCGCTCCGGCAGCAGATTGATATGGATCGGTTCGCTTGGCTGCCAGTAGCTCGAAATCTGCAGCACGCCAGGGCCGGACAGGCCGCGATGGGTCAACAGCAGATCTTCGACGAATTCCGCGCCGGTTTTGCGATTCCCGGTCGCCAGCTGCACCTCCAGCGAGACGCCGGAGAGCGCCGCAAACGGCTCCCAGTCAGCGGCGGCAAATGTGAGCGGCACGAGCGCCGGGCGCGTGTCGATGAGCTTGTGACCGAACTGCTTGGCGAGCCGGTAGGCAAACTCCGTGGCGCCGATCTTCGGAATGGAGAGGCCGCCCGTCGCCACCACCAGCGCGCGTGCATGGATAGGGCCGGCGTGGGTATCGAGCGTGAAGCCGGCGCTCGCGTCATGCCTCACCTGCTCCACCGCGAGCGGCCTGCGCCACGCAATGCCACCCGCGTCGCATTCGCTTTTCAGCACGTCGATCACGGCGTCGCTGGACTGGTCGCAGAACAACTGCCCTTTGTGCTTCTCATGCCACGTGACGTGATAGCGCTTGAGCAAGGCCATGAAGTCGCGCGGCGTGTAACGGGCCAGTGCGGAGCGGCAAAAATGCGGATTCGCCGACAGATAGTTCGCCGGCCCGGCATAGAGATTCGTGAAGTTGCAGCGGCCGCCGCCCGAGATGCGGATTTTCTCCGCGAGGCGTGGCGAGTGGTCGATCAGCACGACGCGTCGGCCCTGCTGCCCGGCGACCGCCGCGCACATCATGCCGGCGGCACCGGCGCCGATGACCGCGATATCGAAGGATTCCATGGCGCGCATTGTACCTGTGGCCCTCGCCCCTCACTGCTATACTTTCAGGCTTGCCTTTTCACTTTTTGGGCGCTGAAGCCGCGCGTTGTCTGCGTGTTCGCGGCGCTCATCCTGTTCTCTGATCATGCTCGTTCTTGGCATCGAAAGCTCCTGCGACGAAACCGGTCTCGCGCTCTATGACACCGAGCGCGGCCTGCTCGCGCACGCGCTGCATTCGCAGATTGCGATGCATCGCGAGTATGGCGGCGTCGTGCCGGAACTCGCGTCACGCGACCATATCCGGCGCGCGCTGCCGCTGCTCGAAGAAGTGCTGGAGCGGGCCGGCACGGCGCGTACCGAGATCGACGCGATCGCCTATACGCAAGGGCCGGGGCTCGCCGGCGCGCTGCTGGTGGGCGCCAGCATCGCCAATGCGCTGGCTATGGCGTGGGACAAGCCGACCATTGGCATTCATCACCTCGAAGGGCATTTGCTGTCGCCGCTGCTGGTCGACGAACCGCCGCCGTTTCCGTTCGTCGCGCTGCTGGTCTCAGGCGGCCATACGCAATTGATGCGCGTCACGGATGTCGGCGTCTACGAGACGCTTGGCGAAACGCTGGACGACGCCGCCGGCGAGGCCTTCGACAAGACCGCCAAGCTCCTCGGCCTCGGCTATCCGGGCGGTCCCGAAGTGTCGCGCCTAGCCGAATTCGGCACGCCCGGCGCGGTCGCGTTGCCGCGCCCCATGCTGCATTCGGGCGACCTCGACTTCAGTTTTAGCGGGCTGAAGACCGCCGTGCTGACGCACGTGAAGAAGTTGGGCGGCGCGAATATCTGCGAGCAGGCCAAGGCCGATCTCGCACGCGGTTTTGTCGACGCAGCCGTGGACGTGCTCGCCACCAAGTCGCTTGCCGCGCTCAAGAAGACGAGGCTCAAACGGCTGGTCGTCGCGGGTGGCGTAGGCGCGAACCGGCAACTGCGTGAGGCGCTCTCTGCGGCCGCGAAAAAGCGCGGCTTCGATGTGCATTACCCCGATTTGTCGCTGTGCACGGATAACGGCGCGATGATCGCGCTGGCGGGCGCGTTGCGTCTCGCGCGCTGGCCCGAGCAGTCAGGGAAAGATTACGCGTTCACGGTCAAGCCGCGCTGGGATTTGACGTCGCTCGCGCGGTAAAGCGCGGTAATCAAACGCACCAGCGAGCACCCGGACCCACCGGGACGCTGCAAAAGAAAACGGCCGCATAGCGCGGCCGTTTTCACATCATCGGGTACAGCAACTTCGCGGCTTAACGCGCCACCCGCTTGTCCTGCTCGATCACGGCATAGGCGCTGTGATTGTGGATCGATTCGAAGTTCTCCGCTTCCAGTACATAGGCGACGATCCGCGCGTCCGCGTTCAAACGCTGCGCCACGTCGCGCACCAGGTCTTCGACGAATTTCGGGTTCTCGTAAGCGCGTTCCGTGACGAACTTTTCGTCAGGACGCTTGAGCAATCCCCACAGCTCGCACGACGCCTCTTCTTCGGCAATCCGGATCAGATCTTCCACCGGCACGTCGTCAACCAGTTCGGCGTTGATCGTCACATGCGAACGCTGATTGTGCGCACCGTACTGCGAAATCTTCTTCGAGCACGGGCACAGGCTCGTCACCGGCACCAGCACTTTCAGGAACAGACGCGTGACGCCGTTGCGCGTGTCGCCAGTCAGCGTCACTTCGTAGTCCAGCAGACTTTGCACGCCCGAAACCGGCGCGGTCTTGTTGACGAAATACGGAAACGACACCTCGATGCGGCCCGCCTCGGCTTCCAGCTTGTCCAGCATCGCGGACAGCATCTTGCGGAAAGTGGCCGGTTCCAGCGGCGCCTTGTTTTCTTCGAGCAGTGCCACGAAGCGGGACATGTGCGTGCCCTTCTGATCCGCCGGCAGATGCACGTCCAGATTCCACGTACCAATGGTCGGCTGCACGTCGCCGCTTTGCGTACGCACCGTGAGCGGATGGCGCACGGCCTTCACACCAACCCGTTGGATGGGAATTTGACGCGTATCGACGGTGCTTTGCACGTCGGGCATCACAAAGGCGGGATTCATCTGATTCATCTTCTAGTCCTCTCGGGCTGCGCGCGGGGCACGTTGGCCGTGCACGTTGCGAGGCACGCAGCGGCAAACGCCGGCATGAGCCGGCGCTGCATGATGGGCACGCAGGCCCACCGATTCAAGTTGGGAATTGCCGGAGCCGCGAGGGCGCGCGATTAACGCGGTCGCCCGGCTTTCGGATCTGCGTGAAGGCAACCTGAAGCAGACTCAGACCCGCAGACCCAAACCCGCAGATCCGAACGCCAAACGCGGAACGCTTACGCGACGCGCTTGACCGACTTGCCTGCGGCGCCGGTCGCCTGATCCAGGAAACGCTCGCGGATCGACTTGGCAATGCCCATGCTGTCCAGCCCGCATGCGGAGAGCAGCTTGGCCGGATCCCCGTGATCAATGAAACGATCGGGGAGGCCCAATTGTAGTACGGGCCGCATAACCCCACTGGCGTTCAGGGCTTCGACGCAGGCCGAACCCGCACCGCCCATCACACAGCCTTCTTCGACCGTGACGATGTAGTCGTGCGTTTCTGCCAGTTGGCGTACGAGATCGGCGTCGAGCGGCTTGACGAAGCGCATGTTCGCGACCGTCGCATCCAGTTCCTCCGCGGCCACCAGCGACGGCGCCACCATCGTGCCGAACGCCAGAATGGCGATGCGCTTGCCCGCCGGTTGCGCGGTTTCGCGGCGCACTTCACCCTTGCCAATGGGCAGCGCGGTCATCTGCTTGACCGTTGCCACGCCCGTGCCGGCGCCGCGCGGGTAGCGCACGGCCGACGGATTGGACTGCTGCAACGCGGTGTAGAGCATCTGACGGCATTCGTTTTCGTCAGATGCAGCCATTACCGTCATGTTCGGGATGCAGCGCAGGAAGGCCAGATCGTAGGCGCCCGCGTGGGTTGCGCCATCGGCACCGACCAGACCTGCGCGGTCGATGGCGAACACCACCGGCAGATTCTGCAACGCGACGTCGTGGATCAACTGGTCGTAGGCACGCTGCAGGAACGTGGAATAGATCGCCACGACCGGCTTCATGCCATCCGCTGCAAGGCCGCCAGCAAACGTAACCGCGTGCTGTTCTGCAATGCCCACGTCGAAATAGCGGTCCGGGAAGCGCTTCTCGAACTCCACCATGCCCGAGCCTTCGCGCATGGCCGGCGTGATGCCTACGACGCGCGGATCGAGTTCCGCAGCGTCGCACAGCCACTCGCCAAAGACCTGCGTGTAAGTCTTCTTCGACGACGCGGCCGGCTTGATGCCCTCAGCCGGGTTGAACTTGCCGGGGCCGTGATACAGCACCGGATCGGCCTCGGCCAGCTTGTAACCCTGACCCTTCTTGGTCACCACGTGCAGGAACTGAGGACCGCGCAATTCCTTGATGTTCTGCAGCGTGGGGATGAGCGAATCGAGGTCGTGACCGTCGATCGGGCCGATGTAGTTGAAGCCAAATTCTTCGAACAGCGTAGCCGGTACGATCATGCCCTTGGCGTGCTCTTCGAGCTTGCGGGCGAGGTCGAGCATGGGCGGTGCGACGCGCAGCACGCGCTCGACACCGGCCCGCGCCGCGGCGTAGAAACGGCCCGACATCAGACGCGCGAGGTGGCGATTGAGCGCGCCCACCGGCGGCGAAATCGACATGTCGTTGTCGTTCAGGATCACCAGCAGCGGCACGTCGTCTTCGACGCCGGCGCTATTGAGCGCCTCGAAGGCCATGCCGGCGGTCATCGCGCCGTCGCCGATCACGGCGATACCCATGCGGTTCTCGCCCTGCAGCTTGCTGGCAATGGCCATGCCGAGTGCGGCGGAAATCGAGGTGCTCGAGTGCGCGGTGCCGAAGGCATCGTATTTCGACTCGTCGCGTTTCGGGAAGCCCGAGATGCCGCCCAACTGCCGCAGCGTGCTCATCTGGTCGCGGCGGCCCGTCAGGATCTTGTGCGGATAGGTTTGATGGCCGACGTCCCAGACGATCCGGTCATTCGGCGTGTCGAACACGTAGTGCAGCGCAATGGTCAACTCGACCGTGCCGAGGTTGGACGAAAGATGGCCACCCGTCTGCGAGACGCTGTCGAGCACGAAGGCACGCAACTCGTCTGCAAGCGGTTGCAACTGGCGGCGATCGAGGCGGCGCAGGGCGGCCGGGTCGTCAATGGTTTTCAGCAAGTCGTACATCGTCGTTCCATTGTAGGAAAACTTACGCGTCCGCACTTCATTCACGCAGCCAACCCTACGGATGCGCGGCGGCGGACTTTCGCGTTCAGCTGACCCGGTTCACCACCAGGTCGGCCAGTTCGGCAAGACGCTGCGCACGCGCGCCAAACGGCGCAATCGCAGCGTGGGCGTCGGTGCGCAGTTGCGCTGCGAGCGCTCGCGACGCATCGAGCCCAATGATCGACACGTAGGTCGGCTTGCCGTCCTTCGCGTCTTTGCCTGCCGTTTTGCCGAGCGTCGCGGAATCGGTCGTGACGTCGAGAATATCGTCGACGACCTGAAACGCGAGGCCCACGGCGGCCGCATACGCGTCGAGCGAACGCATCGCGTCCGCACTCGGCGCTTCGCCCGCCAGAGCGCCCATGCGTACCGCAGCACGCAGCAAGGCGCCGGTTTTCATCCGATGCATGGTTTCGAGCTGCGGCCGCGTCAGCGTATGACCAACGCTTGCGAGGTCGATAGCCTGGCCGCCGGCCATACCGATCGAGCCGCTCGCCAGCGCCAGTTCACGCACCAGGGCCGCTTGTTGCGCAGGCGCCAGCACGTCCGCCGTCAGCGCGACAAACGCCTGGGACTGCAACGCGTCGCCGACCAGCAGCGCCGTCGCTTCGTCGTATTTGACGTGCACCGTGGGCTTGCCGCGGCGCAGCGCGTCGTCGTCCATGCACGGCATGTCGTCATGCACCAGCGAATAGACGTGGATCATCTCCAGCGCCGCCGCCGCTGCTTCGAGGCATTCGGCACGCGCGCCGGTCAATTCGCCCGCCGCGTGGCACAGCAGCGGGCGCACCCGCTTGCCGCCACCCAGCACCGCGTAGCGCATTGCTTCGTGCAGTTGAGCCGGCTCGATGGCCGGTTCCGGCAAATAATGCTCAAGGGCTGTTTCGACACGGCCGAGCACTGCCTGCATCCATTGTTCGAAAGTCATAGGTCGTCCCCGCTGTCGGTCGCGGTTGTGCCTGCGCCACTCATGGGCAACGGTTTGAGCGTCTCGCCGTCGAGCACCCGTACCTGCTGTTCGACCTTCTCCAGTTGCTGCTGGCAGAAGGTGACGAGAGCCGCGCCGCGCCGATAGGCCGACAACGACTCCTCGAGGCTCAGGCTGCCGCCTTCCATCCGCGCCACCAGCCCTTCGAGCTCCGCCAGCGCCGCCTCGTAGTTCTCGGGCAGCGGCGTGCTGTCGGCACCCTCGACGGGTAGGGCAGCTGTGTCGTTCGATGCGGTCTTCGCCATGAATGGTCGCAAAATTAAAACAAGTCGGACATTCTACGGCAAAAGCGACAAAACCGATCCGCTCAGCGCCTTGCGCCCACACGGGTTCTCTTACATCACACCCACAGCCTGACAGAAAAAAATCGATCGTGTGTGTGCGAGTGCAACGAAGTTCCTGGAGAATTTTGACCCAAATCAGGGACTTAAGTACCCCAAGGAGGCCGAAACAGGTATAATCGCCGGCTCCCTAAATCGAAACCTTCGATGGTTGGGTTGTTCACTGCTTTCATCTTCACGGGAGTGGGAATGTCCAATCTGAGCAATGCATTGCAGTTGCGGTCTGTTCACAGCCAGCTGCCAGTCACGGCTTACTTTGACGAAGCGCTTCTAACGCGCGAAATCGACACCCTTTTCAAGAAAGGTCCTCGCTACATCGGCCATGAACTCATGGTGCCGGAGGCGGGGAATTATTTTGCTTTGCCGAGCGAGAGCGAAGGGCGTGTGCTCGTCCGTAACCAGCAGTCACAAATCGAACTGCTGTCGAACGTGTGCCGCCACCGGCAAGCCATCATGCTCAACGGCCGCGGCCAGACGGAGAACATCGTCTGTCCCCTGCACCGCTGGACCTACGACCTGAATGGCCAGCTCCTCGGTGCACCGCATTTCGCTGACAACCCCTGTCTGAATCTGGGCGCCACGCCGCTGCAGAACTGGCAAGGGCTGCTGTTCGAAGCGCAGGGCCGTGACGTCGCACGCGACCTGGCGCGGCTTGGGCCGAGCCAGCATTTCGACTTCTCGGACTTCATGTTCGATCACGTCGAAGTGCACGAGTGCAACTACAACTGGAAGACCTTCATCGAGGTCTACCTTGAGGATTACCACGTCGCGCCATTCCATCCGGGCCTCGGCAGCTTCGTCAATTGCGACGATCTGACGTGGGAGTTCGGCGACTGGTACAGCGTGCAGACGGTTGGCGTCCACAAGGATCTGGAACAACCGGGTAGCCCCACGTATCGCAAGTGGCACGACGAGGTGCTGCGCTTCCGTCGGGGCAAAACGCCTGAGTTCGGCGCCATCTGGATGGTGTACTACCCCGGTCTCATGATCGAGTGGTATCCGCACGTGCTGGTGGTGTCGTGGCTGATCCCGCGTGGTCCGCAAAAGACCACGAACGTGGTGGAGTTTTACTACCCCGAGGAAATCGCGCTGTTCGAGCGTGAATTCGTCGAAGCGGAACGCGCGGCCTACATGGAAACCGCGCGTGAAGACGACGAGATCGGCGAACGTATGGACGCGGGGCGCCGCGCGCTGATGGAGCGCGGTGAGTCGCAGGTAGGCCCATATCAAAGCCCGATGGAAGACGGCATGCAGCACTTCCACGAGTTTCTGCGGCGCGAACTGGGCACGATCTGATCGACGTGCAAAGAACAGAAAGACGGGCTTCGGCCCGTCTTTTTTTGTTTAGACTAGAAGCTCAGTTATTCAGCCACCCCATTCTGTTTTCATCTGCATTTGTGTCTTGCGTCGGCTGACGCCGCCGCCAGCGGCACGCGCGCATGACACGGGTTCGCTGGGTTCGCCCGATTCGCAAGCATCTCGCATGGGCCACAGTCAGCCGCAAGCCGCTGATTCTGGTCGACACAGGAGCCGTTATGCCGCACACCCACTACACCACGCTGATCTCCGCCGCGAATCTCTCGGAACGTCTGACGGCTGCGCCGGGCAGCGTATTCGTGATGGACTGCCGCTTCGACCTGGCAGATCCTGCTGCGGGCGAGAAAGCCTACGCCGCCGGACATCTGCCCGGCGCGCAGTATTTCAACCTCGATCGCGATTTATCTGGCCCAAAAACGGGCAACAATGGCCGGCATCCGTTGCCTGATCGCGCGGCGCTGGTCGCGCTGCTGGCCGGACGCGGTCTGAAACACGGCCAGCAAGTGGTGTGTTACGACGCGCAAGGAGGCATGTACGCCGCCCGCGCGTGGTGGCTACTGCGGTGGCTGGGTCACGACGCGGTTGCGCTGCTCGACGGCGGACTGCAAGCCTGGGAGACAGCGGACCTTCCGTTGACGCAGGACGTCGCGCCACTCCAGGCTGGCGACTTCAAGGCCGCCGCGCCGCTCTCCGTCACCTTCGACGTGCACGCGGTGGAGCGCAATCTGAGCACGCGTGAGCGGGTGGTGGTCGACGCCCGCGCGGCAGATCGGTATCGCGGCGAGAACGAGACGCTTGATGCGGTGGGCGGCCACATCCCCGGCGCACTGAATCGCTTCTATAAGGACAACCTGAACGCCGACGGCCGCTTCAAACCGGCGCACTCGCTACGCGAAGAGTTTGGCGCGCTGCTGGGCAACACCGCACCGGAACGCGTGGTCTTGCAGTGCGGCTCCGGTGTGACCGCATGTGTCAACGCGCTGGCACTGGAAGTGGCCGGCCTGCACGGCGCGGCCCTCTACGTGGGATCGTGGAGCGAATGGAGTTCGAACCCGTCGCGGCCTGTGGCGACCGGCCCTAATCCGTAAGAGGAGAGGAGAAACGACGCGGTCAGGCCACGCCGTGCTGCTTGAACCACACCAGCGCACGGCGCCAGCCGTCCTCCGCATCGTCCTTCTTGTAGCTCGGGCGATAATCCGCGAAGAACGCGTGGCCGGCATCGTCGTACACGACGAACTGTGAGCCGCGCCCCGCTTGCGGCCCTTGGGCAATCGCCTGTTTCATCGCCGCCAGGGTGTCCTGCGGAATGCTTTGATCCTGCAGACCATAGAGCCCGAGCACCGGCACCTGAAGATCAGCCACGCGGTCAATCGGATTGGCCGGCGTGTTGGCCGTGTGATTGCCCGCCACCCGTCCGTACCAGGCCACGGCCGCCTTCACATGCGGATTGTGCTCGGCATACAGCCACGTAATGCGCCCGCCCCAACAGAAGCCATTCACACCCACCCGCTTCAGATCGCCGCCGTTCGCACCCGCCCATGCCACTGCGGCGTCGAGGTCGGCCAGCACCTGCTCGTCCGGCACCTTGCTGACGAGTTCATCGTTCAATTGCTGCATGCTCGGATACTTCGACGCGTCGCCTTCACGCACGTACAGATCCGGCGCGATGGCCAGATAGCCGAGCTTGGCGAAGCGGCGGCATACATCGGCAATATGCTCATGCACGCCGAAAATCTCATGCACGACGATGATCACCGGCAGATGCGTCTTGCCAAGCGGCTGGGCCCGGTACGCCGGCACCAGCGTATCGCCGGAATGGAAGGCCACTTCGCCGGCTTCGAGGCCGTCGCTATCGGTATGAATGGTTTGCGCGGACACCGGCAGCACCGCTGCGGCGAATCCGGTGCCGAGCGCGGCCTTGATGAACGTGCGTCGATTGAAGGGAACGTGCGGGACGAGGCAGTCGACTTCAGGCTTCAGCATGCGGCGCTCCTTTGAATGAACAGGAATCGGGACGATCAACGCGCGGGTCAGTGCAGTTTGACCCGCGGCAACGTAGTGCGATGCAGCCAGTGCGCGAACGTATCGAGCACCATCCGTGCATAGCCGTGTAGCGCGGCAATATGCAACCGGTACAGCGACATGTACATGAAGCGCGCGAACAGCCCTTCGATGAGCATGTTGCCGCCAATCACCCCACCCATCAGATTGCCGACCGCGCTGAAATGCCCGAGCGAGACCAGCGAGCCGAAATCGCGGTAGGTGAACTCCGGCAAAGGTTGATTGTTGAGCCGTGCCGTCAGCGCCTTCAGCAGAAAGCTCGCCTGCTGATGCGCGGCTTGTGCACGTGGCGGCACGTTGCGCTCGTTGCCGGGCCACGGGCACGCCGCGCAATCGCCGAGCGCGAAGATGTTGTCGTCGGTTTCGGTCTGGAGCGTGCGGCGCACGATCAATTGTCCGAGCCGGTTGACCGGCAGGCCGTCCAGTTGACTCAAGATGGCAGGCGCCTTGATACCCGCTGCCCACACGGTCAGATCGGCGCGGATCACCTTGCCGCTGGCAGTGCGCACCACGCCCGGCGCGACCTCGGCCACCGTCTCGCCGGTCATCAGCTTGACGCCCAGCTTGGTCAGCAGTTCGGCCGTGGCCGTGGAAACGCGCTCCGGCAGCGCCGGCAAAATGCGCGCGCCCGCTTCGATCAGCACGATACCCACGTCATGGCGCGGGTCGAGCTTGTGCAAACCGTATGCCGAGAGTACCTGGGCGGTATTGCGCAATTCGGCAGACAATTCCACGCCGGTCGCACCGGCGCCGACAATCGCGACCTGAACGCGCGGCTCGGTGGAGGGAACGGAGGCGTCGGCAACGGGTTCAACCGGCGCATGCGCCTGATGCTCGGCCCGCATGCAGGCCGCGATCAGACGTTTGCGGAAACGCTCGGCCTGGCTGACGGTGTCGAGCGCTAGCGAATTTTCCGTGGCACCGGGCACGCCGAAAAAATGCGTCGTACTGCCGATGGCAATGACCAGCGTGTCGTAGTCGAGGTAACGCTGCGGCAGCAGTTCGGCGCCGTCGTCGTCGATGACGGGCGCCAGCGTGATGCGTTTAGCCGCGCGATCGAGGCCGATCAGATCGCCCTGCTGAAACTCGAAGCCGTGCCAGCGTGCCTGGGCGGCGTAGGCGAGTTCCTGCGTGAAGGGGTCCATGCTGCCCGCCGCCACTTCGTGCAGCAGCGGCTTCCAGATGTGCGTCGAATAGCGGTCGACCAGCGTGACCTGGGCCTGGACGCCACCCTTGTTCTTCTGCGGAGCGTAGCGGTCGCCGAGACGTGTCGCCAGCTCGAGACCACCCGCACCCCCACCAACGACGATAAAACGATGCATCGCAGCTCTCCGTGTTTGTCGATCGGTTGGGCATCGAGACGGCCCTTCACGCATGACGCCCGCTGGGCCGTCTGTCGCTGATTGTCCGCGAGCTGCACGGGTTGCCACAAGTCATCGAGGCGCATAGGCGACATGCGCACGATGATATCGCCTTACGTCGATTACATCAGAGTGCCTGTCTAGTGTGCTTCTTCCCAGTTGGCACCCGCGCCCACCTCGGCAACCAGCGGCACTTTCAACGCCGCCACACCGCACATCAACTCGGGCAGGCGCTTGCGCACGTTGGACAACTCGTCGTCCGGCACTTCGAGGATCAATTCATCGTGGACCTGCATGATCATGCGCGTGTTGAGCTTCGACGCCTCGAGCCAGTCCTGCACGGCGATCATCGAGAGTTTGATCAGATCGGCCGCCGTACCCTGCATGGGTGCGTTGATGGCGGCGCGCTCCGCGGCCTGGCGGCGCGGTCCATTGCCGCCGTTGATCTCGGGCAGCCACAAGCGGCGGCCAAATACCGTTTCGACATAACCCTTGGACTTCGCGCTGAGGCGGGTCTCGTCCATGTAGCTCGCCACGCCCGGATAGCGCGCGAAATAGCGGTCGATGTACAGCTTGGCCGCATCACGCGTAATGCCCAGGTTGGCAGCGAGACCAAACGCGCTCATGCCGTAGATCAGCCCGAAATTGATGACCTTGGCAACGCGCCGTTGATCACTCGACACTTCGAGCGGCGTCACGCCGAAGATTTCCGCGGCGGTGGCCCGGTGAATATCTTCGCCTTGCGCAAATGCACGCAGGAGCGAAGCATCACCGGAAATGTGTGCCATGATCCTCAGTTCGATCTGCGAATAATCCGCGGATACCAGCTTGTGCCCCGGCGGCGCGATAAAGGCCTCGCGAATGCGCCGGCCTTCAGCGGTGCGCACGGGAATGTTCTGCAGGTTCGGATCGTTCGACGCAAGACGTCCCGTCACCGCCACGGCCTGCGCATAGTTGGTATGCACGCGGCCCGTTTGCGCGTTGACCATGCGCGGCAGTTTGTCGGTGTAAGTGGACTTGAGCTTCGAGAGACCGCGATGCTCGAGCAGCAGCTTCGGCAACGGGTAATCTTCCGCGAGCTTTTGCAGCACTTCTTCGTCTGTTGAAGGCGCGCCGCTCGGCGTTTTCTTCACCACGGGCAACTGCAATTTCTCGAAGAAAATCTGGCCGATCTGCTTGGGCGAACCGAGATTGAATTCGCCTTCGGCCAGCACATACGCTTCGGTTTCCAGTTCGATCAAACGCGCGGCAATTTCATTGCTTTGCTGGCGCAGCTTCTCCGCGTCGATTAAAACGCCGTTGCGTTCCATCTTGCGCAGCACGCGCGAGGTCGGCACTTCGATCTCGCTATAGACGCGTTGCAGGCCCTCGTCCGCCGCGATCTGCGGATACAACGCCTGGTGCAGACGCAGCGTGATATCCGCGTCTTCGGCCGCATATTCAGCCGCCTGTTCGAGCGCGACTTCGTCGAAGCCGATCTGCCCCGCACCCTTGCCCGCAACGTCTTCGTACTTGATGGTCTTGATGCCGAGATGACGCAGCGCGAGGCTGTCCATGTCATGCGTGCGATGCGATTCGAGCACATACGACTGCAACAGCGTGTCGTGTTCGATGCCGTCCATCACGATGCCGTAGTTCCTCAGCACCTGTTCGTCGTACTTCATGTGCTGGCCGACTTTCTTGTGCTCCGCGCTCTCCAGCCAGGGCTTGAGTTTCGCCAGCACTTCGTCGCGCGGCAACTGCACCGGATGATCCGGGCCACGATGTCCGACAGGAATGTACGCGGCGGCATTCGGCTCGACGGACAGCGAAATGCCCACCAGTTGCGCGAGCATCGGATCGAGCGCGGTGGTTTCCGTATCGAAGGCGGTGATTCTGGCGACGTTGATCTTCGCGAGCCACGCGTCGAACTGTTCCCACGTTTGCACGGTGTCGTAGTGGCGTTCGCCGTCGATCACCGGCGCCACGTCTTCGCCGGCGCCCGGGCCTTCCACGACCTCGGCCACCTCGACTTCGCGCAGCCACGTCTTGAAGCCGTGCCGCGCGAACACGTCGCGCAGTTCGTCACGCGCTTCAGCGCGGGTGGCTAGGCTCTCCTCGATGGACACCACATGCTGCGCCAGATCGCACTGCGTATCGACGGTCACGAGCTTGCGTGCCATAGGCAGAAAATCGAGCGCCTTGCGCAGATTGTCTCCTACCGCACCTTTGATCTCATTGGCGTGTGCGACGATGCCATCAAGCGTCTCGTACTGCGTGAGCCATTTGACCGCTGTTTTCGGCCCGCATTTCTCGACGCCCGGCACGTTGTCGACGGTATCGCCGATCAACGACAGATAGTCGACGATGCGCTCCGGCGGCACGCCGAATTTGGCCACCACGCCAGCGCGATCGAGCGTCTCGTTCGTCATCGTATTGATGAGGGTGACATGGTCCGTCACGAGTTGCGCCAGGTCTTTGTCGCCGGTCGAGACGATGACCTTCATGCCGCGCTTTTCGGCCTCGACGCTGAGCGTACCGATCACGTCGTCGGCTTCGACGCCGTCCATCATCAGAAGCGGCCAGCCGAGCGCGCGCACTGCAACGTGGATGGGTTCGATCTGCCGCGCGAGGTCTTCGGGCATCGACGGACGGTTCGCCTTATAGTCGGGATACCAGTCGTCACGGAATGTTTTGCCCTTGGCGTCGAACACGCACGCGCTATACTCTGCGGTAACTTCCTTGCGCATGCGCCGAAGCATATTGATGATTCCATACAGCGCCCCTGTAGGGCCACCGTCGGGGCCGCGCAGATCAGGCATCGCATGGTAGGCCCGGTAGAGATAGCTCGAACCGTCGACCAATAGCAGGGTCTTCCCTTCCAGCTCGTTGCCCAGCTTAGTTTCCAGGACTCGTTCTTCAGGCATTATGACAAAGAGAAAAGTGATTCCGAGTCTGCGATCACTCGCAGATCAAGAGCGCGCGACGGCCAAAAAGGCTCGCGCATCGTGGCAGATGTTCACGATTATGGCAGAGTTTATTGAGGCGACCGAGTACCTCTCGGAGATTCGTCCGGCTGTCAGCATCTACGGTTCAGCGCGCCTGAAACCGAACTCGCCGTACTACAAACTGGCCACGCAGATTGCGCGCAAGCTCTCCGATGCGGGCTTCGCGGTCATCTCGGGCGGCGGCCCCGGCATCATGGAAGCGGCCAACAAGGGCGCACATGCGGGCAAGGCGCCTTCCGTGGGTCTGAACATCGAACTGCCACACGAGCAATCCGGCAACCAGTGGCAGGATATCTCGCTGCGCTTTCGGCACTTCTTCACGCGCAAGGTTACGTTCGTCAAGAACTCGGACGCGGTCATCGTCATGCCGGGCGGCTTCGGCACGCTGGACGAACTCGCCGAAGTGCTCACGCTGATTCAAACCAAGAAGTCGCGCCACGTGCCGATCATTCTGGTGGGCGGCGAATTCTGGACCGGCCTGCTTGCGTGGTTTAAAGATTCGCTCGTGCCGATGGGCCTCATCAATCCCGACGACATGAACCTGATGCAGGTGATCGACGATCCGGACCAGGTGCTCGAAGCGGTGCTCAAGTTCTACGAAGATCGCGAAGAGGCCGAACCGCATCCGGTGAAGTCGGATGAAGACCGGATGTTCTATCTGTGAGGTGATGGCGGGGCGCGCGGGAATCACGTCTAACGACGATTCGGCGCGACCCTGCGCATGATCGAAAGACGCTTCTCGGCAACATGGATCACGATCTCGACCCGGCCGAAACCGGCCACGCGGCGCCCCCCACTTCCTTCGAAATTTTCAGCGGCTTTCTCGGCCTCGGACTGATCTCGTTCGGCGGCGCCCTGCCGCTCGCCCGGCGCGCGATTGTCGAACAGCGCCGCTGGCTCACTGCAAGCGAATTCACCGATCTGCTCGGCCTGTGCCAGTTTCTGCCTGGCGGCAACGTGATCAACCTGTCGGTGGCGATCGGCATGAAGTTTCGCGGATTGCGCGGCGCGCTCGCGGGACTGCTGGGTTTGATCGCGGGGCCTTCGCTGGTCGTGATCGGCCTTGGCGTGTTGTACGAGCACACGCAAAACGATCCACACATCCGTCATCTGTTTGCCGGTCTTGCGGCAGCGGCCGCCGGCCTGCTCATTTCAATGGCGGTCAAGATCGTCAAGCCGCTGCGGCACAAGCCCGCTGGCGCGGCCATCGCGGTGCTCGGTTTTGTCGCCATTGCGCTGCTGCGCCTTCCTCTGTTGCCGACCATGCTGGTGCTCACACCGCTCAGCATTTATCTGGCTGCGAGGGACGCGCGATGAACGACACGCTGATCTCGCTCGCCATCATCTTCAGTCAACTATCGCTGCTTGCGTTTGGCGGCGGCAACACCATCTTGCCGGAGATGCAGCGTCAGGTGGTCGACGTGCATCACTGGATGTCCGCCAGCGAATTCAGTGCGCTGTTCGCGCTGGCGCAGGCCGCGCCTGGTCCGAATCTGATGGTCGTGACGCTGGTGGGATGGCACGTGGCCGGATGGGCGGGCATGCTGGTCAGTTCCGCCGCCAAGTTCGGGCCGTCTTCCATCGTGACGATTCTCGCGCTCCACGCGTGGGAGCGCTTCAAGGACCGCCCCTGGCGCAGCTATGTTCAGGCGGGACTCGTGCCGGTGACGTCGGGTCTGGTGGCCGCGAGCGCGGCGCTGATCTCGCGGGCTTCGGATACGACAGCCATCGCCTGGGCGATCACGGCCATGTGCGCGGTGCTCGCCATCAAGACCCGCCTGCATCCGCTGTGGCTGCTTGCTGCCGGTAGCCTGATCGGGCTGACCGGCTTCGGCCAGCCCTAGGTTCTGGGCCCTGGGTCCTACCGTCAGCCCAGGTTTTACTGGAACGCCACCTCGGCGAAGCTGCGCAGCTTGCGACTATGCAGACGATGCAAGCCGTTCATGCGCAGCAGTTCCATCGCCTTCACGCCAATCTGTAGATGCTGGTCGACCTGGGCGCGATAGAACTGATCCGCCATGCCAGGCAGTTTCAGCTCGCCGTGCAGCGGCTTGTCCGATACGCAGAGCAAGGTGCCGTAAGGCACACGGAAACGAAAGCCGTTAGCGGCGATCGTCGCGCTTTCCATGTCGAGCGCAATGGCGCGGCTTTGCGACAAACGCTGCACCGGCTCGCGATGATCGCGCAACTCCCAGTTGCGGTTATCGACGCTCGCCACCGTGCCGGTGCGCATCACGCGCTTGAGTTCGACGCCGTCGAGCTGCGTGATCTGCGCCACCGCGCGCTCCAGCGCCACCTGCACTTCGGCTAGCGCCGGGATCGGTACCCACAACGGCAGATCGTCGTCCAGCACGTGATCCTCGCGCACATAGCCGTGCGCGAGCACGTAGTCGCCGAGGCGCTGCGTGTTGCGCAGACCGGCGCAGTGCCCGAGCATGATCCACGCGTGCGGACGCAGCACGGCGATATGGTCGGTGATCGTTTTGGCGTTCGACGGCCCCACGCCAATGTTGATCATGGTGATACCGCTGCCGTCGGCGCGCTTCAGGTGGTACGCGGGCATTTGCGGCAGACGCGGCGGGGCCGTGCCTTCCACTTCCTGATCGCCGAGATTGGCGTTGTAGGTGATCACGTCACCCGGCTCCACGAACGACGTGTACTCGCTGCGGTACGTGCGCAGTTCGGCGTCGTCCGTGTGCGCCATCATCGTGCGGCCGAGCTTGATGAATTCGTCGATATAGAACTGGTAATTCGTGTACAGCACGTAGTTCTGGCAATGCGTGGGCGAGGTCGCCGTGTAGTGCTTCAGGCGATGCAGCGAAAAGTCGACCCGCGCCGCCGTGAAAAGCGCGAGCGGGTGCGGGTCGCCCGCGTCCGGTTCATACGTGCCGTTGACGATGCGATCGTCGAGGAAGCGCAGGTCCGGCGTGTCGAACACATCGCGCAGCCCAAACAGACGTTCGCGATCCAGATCGCCTTCCAGGTGAATGCCTTCCGCGAAAGCAAAATGGATCGGGATGGGCTGATCGGAAACGCCGACCTCGATCTGCACGTGATGGTTCTTCGTCAACAGCCGCAGTTGCTCACGATAATAGTTGCCGAACAGATCCGGCCGCGTCACGGTGGTTTCGAACACGCCCGGGCCGGCCACGAAACCGTACGAGCGGCGCGAGTCGATGTGTGTGTTGACTTCCGTGCGGACTCTGACGAACGGGTAACAGGCGCGCACGCGCTGCTCGAACGGTTCGTTGCGGCGGTAGCGCGCAAACGCGTCGCGCAGAAACGACGTATTTGCTTCGTAAATGGCAGATAGATGCGTGACGGCCTGGGCGGCGTCGTCGAAGGCCTCAGTCGGGAACTCATTGGCGGGTGTCGTCACCGCGCGTTGATTGGTGTTGTTGTTCATCGTCATTTCCCTCGCTTGATGCAACGACATTACCACGGAAATTTACCGTATTGATGTTCGGGGACGGACCAAACGCGGTTCGCCACATTTGCGCCCGAAGCGCGCCAAAGCGGCGCAAAATAAGGGATGACGCCCGATAGCCCGCGCCGGATGCGCATTTGCTAGAATCGGGACACCTTATTGGAGAATCACCATGAAGCCGCTCCTTCCCATCGCTGTTGCGCTGGCACTCGTCGTCGCCAACACCGCGATGGCCGCCGAGCCTGTGGACCCGCCACCGCCCGCCGACGAACCCATGTCCGCCAACGAACGGGCCGGTTTGCCGGACCTCAAGGCCATCAACCGGCCGGCCGCCGAGGTCAGTTCGAAGGTCGAGATCAACCAGCCGCGCCTGCCGAGCTTCTACGAAAAGAGCCCGAACGGCACCGAGATCACGGAATACCGCGATAAAGGCAAGCCGGTCGAAATCAACGTGCACTCGAATTTCGGCACCAGCTATCACATGGGCGCGCCGCTCGATTCATCGCCGTCCGCGCAAATCAACGGCCAGCCGAGCCAGCGGCTGCCGTCCGTGAGCCTGTCCTACTGAGCTGATCGCGAGGGAAACCGCGGCGGGGCACAGTCCATCACGAAGCAGGTGGCGCGCTCGTTACAGGCCTGCCGCCTGCCGGCGCCAGCACGATCTGGCGAGGGCCTGATGACCGTGCGCTGACTGTCTGATGACCGCCCGCTGACATCCGACTGGCTGATCGATCACTTGAACCGCTCGCCTTCACCTCGCCACTTTTGACGTTTAGCTCGCCGCACTGGCCGCATTGCGCCAGCCCCACCACCTGATCCGACGTTTCCCGCATGGCTGTCTTCACCGCTGTCACCGAATCCCAACTTGCAGAATGGATGCAGCATTACGATCTCGGCGACGTCGTCGAGTTTCGTGGCATCACGTCCGGTATTGAAAACAGCAACTTCTTCCTGACGACGACGCGCGGCGAATACGTCCTGACGATTTTCGAAAAGCTGACGGCGCAGCAGTTGCCCTTCTACCTCGATCTGATGCAGCACCTGGCGGCTCACCGCGTGCCGGTGCCCGACCCCATGCCGCGCGAGGACGGCAGCCTGTTCGGCATGCTGCACGGCAAGCCGGCCGCAATCGTCACCAAGCTGGACGGCGCACCGGAACTTGCCCCGGGCGTCGAGCATTGCATCGAAGTGGGCCAGATGCTGGCGCGTATGCATCTCGCCGGGCGGGACTACGCGCGTCATCAACCGAATCTGCGCAGCCTGCCGTGGTGGCAGGAAAACGTGCCCGCCGTGCTGCCGTTTCTCAGCCCTGCGCAAAGCGAGTTGCTGACCTCGGAGCTGGCGCATCAGCAGGCGTTTTTCGCTTCCGCCGACTACGCCGCGTTGCCCGAAGGTCCATGCCACTGCGACCTGTTCCGCGATAACGTGCTATTCGCGCACGCCGCGCCGGACAGCGGCCACGAAGTGCGCCTGGGCGGCTTCTTCGACTTTTATTTTGCCGGTTGCGACAAGTGGCTGTTCGATGTGGCGGTGACCGTCAACGACTGGTGCGTCGATCTCACCACCGGCAAACTCGACGACGCGCGCATGGAGGCCATGCTGCGCGCCTATCAGACGGTGCGTCCGTTCACGCCTGAAGAAAACCGGCACTGGGGCGACATGCTGCGCGCCGGTGCATATCGTTTCTGGGTCTCGCGCCTGTATGATTTTCATCTGCCGCGCGCGGCCGAATTGCTCAAACCGCACGACCCCGGCCATTTCGAGCGCATTTTGCGCGAACGCCTTGCTGGCGTGGCACTTCCTGGCATCCATACCTCATGCAATTAATTGAAGTCCCCGCGAAGACCGGTTATGTATGGTTCCGGCAAGGCATCTGGCTGTTCCGCAAGAACCCGCTTGCCTTCCTGACGCTGTTCTTCGCTTACCTGCTGGTGATGACGCTGATGGCGCAGATCCCGGTCGTGGGTGGCGTGCTGCCGCTGGTGTTCATTCCAGGCGTGGCGGTTGGCTTCATGGCGGCGTGCCGCGACACCATCGCCGGCAAGCCGGTGTTTCCGACCATTCTCGTGGACGGCTTCCGTTCCTACGGCAGCGTGGTGAGCAAGCGTCTGTTGTTGCTCGGGGTGCTGTACATCATCGCGATGACGCTGGTGCTGGCCGGTTCGGCGCTCGCCGACGGCGGCACGCTGCTGAAGGTCATGGTGGGCGCGGCGTCTGTGGACCCCGACCAGATCGGGAACAGCAACATCACGCTGGCCTTCATGACGGCGCTCGCGTTCTACATTCCCGTGGCGATGCTGTTCTGGTTCTCGCCCATTCTCGCGGCGTGGCACGACGTGCCGCCCGTGAAGGCGATGTTTTTCAGCCTCGTCAGTTGCTGGCGCAACCGTGGCGCGTTTATCGTTTTTGCGGCGCTGTGGTTCGCGGTGGCGATTACGGTGTCGATCGGGTTGTCGGCGCTGATGCAGGCACTCGGCGCCGGTGACTTTGCGATCGCCGTGATGATGCCCGCCTCGATGATCATCCTCGCCATGATGTACTGCTCGTTCTATGCGACGTATCGGGGCTGCTTCGGTGTGCAAACGCCCGATACGCCGGATCTGCCGACGACGTCCGCGAGTTGAAGCGGCGCACATTCCTCGTTTCGAGGTTGGCGCCTGGCCTGCCGGGCCTCACACGGGCGGTGGCAGCGACCCTGCACCCAGCGCCGCTTCGAGACGGGCGAGCACGTCGCTCCAGTCGCCGCGCTGTTGTTGCGTGAACAGCCGCACCGTCGGATACCACGGGCTGTCCTCGCGACCGCGCAGCCAGCGCCAGCATCCGGCGAAGCGGTTGATGAGCCACACCGGCTTGCCCATCGCCGCGGCGAGATGCGCCACCGAGGTATCCACCGAGATAACCAGATCCAGATTGTCGATCAGCGCTGCGGTGTCGGCGAAATCCGTGATTTCATCCATCCAGTCCAGCAAGCCGCTTGCATCGTCGGGCGCCATGCGTTTGGTCGCGTCGTCGGTCTTTTGCAGACTGATCCAGCGCACGTGACGCAGCGACAGCAGCGGCTCGATCTGCGCGGGCGTGAGACTGCGCGCGGCGTCGGCGCTCCAGCCGGAGTTGCCGCCCGCCCATACCAGTCCCACGCGCGGCAGATCGGCTCCGGGCAGGTCAGCCAGTCGCGCAGCCCACTGTGCTGAACGTGACGGCTCCGCGTACAGATAGGGTATCGCAGCAGGGACCATGTCCAGCCGGGTCGCGAACGCCAACGGTAGCGATAACAGCGGACATTGCCAGTCCCACTCGCTGAACTGCTCGGGAAAATCGTCGAGCAACGACAGCCCCGGCCAGCGCGTGCATAAAGACTCTTCGAACAATCGCCGCAATGGCTTCGGACAAACAAAGCCAACACGAGAGAATCGTGCAAGTGCCAGCGGCAGATAACGCACGAACTGCAGGCTGTCGCCGTAACCCTGTTCATGGAATACCAGCAGGCGCTGGCTCGCTGCGTCGTGCCCGTGGCCTTTCCACTGCGGCAACGGTAGATCCGGGCGCCCCGCCCCCGCCTGGTCGATCAAGGTTCTCGCACCGGCCCAGCGGTCTTCAAACAAAGGCCATGCCTCTTCATAGCGTCCCAACGCCAGCAACACGTGACCCAGATTGCTACGGGCTTCGAGATTGTTCGGATCGAGCACCGTGGCGCGCTGGTAATGCCATGCGGCGCCGGTCAGATCGTCTAGCGCGCGCAAGACTGTGCCCAGGTTGTTGCAGGCCGCCGCGTGCTCCGGTTCGAGTTCAAGCGTCCGCTTGTAGCTGACGGCCGCTTCCTCGAGTTGGCCTTGCAGTTGCAACGCGAGCCCCAGGTTGTAGTGGAGCACCGGCACGTTTGGTTCGAATTGAATACCTTGTTGAGCGCTTCGCGCTGCATCCGGAAGTGCTCGCAGATTCGTCTGCACGACGCACAGGCTGTTGAAAAAAACGGCCTGGGGTTGGATCTCGACAGCGCGCGTGATCCAGCGTTCAGCCGCAGCGCCGTCACCCAGCGCGAACGACACCAGGCCGCGCAGATGAAACGCGTCGGCGTGCGTACTATTCAACGCGAAGAAATGGTCCAGTGCCTCGAGCGCGGCTTCGTAACGCCCCGCTTGATATTCGGCAGAGGCGCGTTCGTACCACGCTGAGCACGCGTCGGAGGCTGATGATGAACTGGCTGACATGGCTTGAATCGGAAGTGACGCGAGAATCGCCGCGCTGACGGAACAGTTCTTGCGAAATGCTCGCAGGCTGGCAAGTGTGTGCGCGTATGACGGTGCAACCAATGATATCTTCCAGCAGCCCAACCGTGCGCATCCGTGTGTTCTCAAGATGTGGCACATCAACTTTCATGGATTGATACGCATGACGCGCGTCCGCCGCCTGAACTCCGATTTCGACACCGGCCTTGTCTGGTTCCGCCGCGATCTGCGCGCCACCGATCACGCCGCGCTCTATTACGCCTTGAAGCATTGCCAGCGGGTCTGGTGCGTGTTCGTCTTCGACACGCCGATCCTGCAACCGATCATCGACGTATGGCACGCGAGTCATCCGAAAGAGACGCCCCAGGATAGGCGTATCGACTTCATCCTGGCAACGCTCGAGGAACTCGACCAGGCGTTGCGCAAGCACGGCGGCGGACTGATCGTGATGCATGGCGACGCGCGTGAAGCGATTCCTTCGCTCGCCGCGCAACTCGAAGTCGAAGCCGTCTTTACCAATCACGATTACGAGCCGGTGGCCGCGGAGCGCGACGAGGCGGTACGGGAACAGCTCGCTGCTCAAGGGCGTGAACTGCTTACCTTCAAGGATCAGGTGATCTTCGAGCGTGACGAAATTCTCACTGGCCAAAGCAAGCCGTTCTCGGTTTTCACGCCTTATAAGAACGCGTGGTTGAAAGAACTCAACGCGTTCGACCTGAAGCCGTATCCGGTCGAGTCGTACAAGAAGCATTTCGCCAAGCCACCCGCGAAACTCGACCACGGCCTGCCCAAGCTCAAGCAGCTCGGTTTCGCGCCCAGCAATCTGGCCGAGCTAAAGATCCCGACCGGCGCGAGCGGCGCCAAACATCTGCTCGATGATTTCAAAAGCCGCATCGACAGCTACGCGGAGCGGCGCGATTTTCCCGCCGCGAAGGGGCCGAGCTATCTCTCCGTGCACCTGCGTTTCGGGACGATCTCGATTCGCACACTCGCGCGACTCGCGCATGAACTTTCGTTGCAACCGGATGGACAAGGCGCTGCGACGTGGCTGTCGGAGCTCATCTGGCGAGACTTCTACTTCATGATTCTGTCTCACCATCCGAAGCTGGCAAGCGGTGCAGCCTTCAAGGCCGAGTACGACTCGCTGCGCTGGGAGAAAGGCCGGCACGCGAACGAGGCATTCGCCGCATGGTGCGACGGGCGCACGGGCTATCCGCTGGTGGATGCCGCGATGCTGCAACTGAACCAGACCGGCTACATGCACAACCGGCTACGCATGGTGACAGCGAGCTTTCTGGTGAAGGATCTGGGAATAGACTGGCGACTCGGCGAACGTTATTTCGCGGAGTTGTTGAATGACTTTGATTTTTCAGCGAATAACGGCGGCTGGCAGTGGGCGGCGTCGACAGGCTGTGATGCCCAGCCGTATTTCCGGATTTTCAATCCAGTGACGCAATCGGAGAAATTCGACCCGGAGGGGCGCTTCATCAAGCGCTACTTGCCGCAACTGGACAAGGTGCCGCCCAAGTGGATTCACGCGCCGTGGATGGCAGGCGTTGAGCGCTTGGCTGAATTTGGCGTGACGCTGGGTGAAGACTACCCGGTGCCGATCGTGGATCACGCGGAAGCGCGAGAGCGGACGCTGGCGCGCTTTGGCAAATGATCGGCCAAAGGAGACAGGATGATGCTGATCATCTTTGTGAATCTACCACGACGTGCGATCAATCACGTTCATGCGAATCACGGTCATGCAATTCACGCGCGTGCATTCGAATGCATACAGCGTGTCGAGGCGCGACGGCTTCGTCATGGCCTCACTCGCTCGGCGAGCTAAATCTCGGAGCCGAAGCGAGTCATTTACAACATTAGCAAGTACTCACATACACGAACCGTGGCTTTCCGACGATTCGTCCAGCGCGAAAACTTAGTGCTGGGTCATCCACGACGGTTGACGAACGGCCGCTTCGCGATCGAGCTTGCGCATACGGAATTCGAGGTCGTACAGATCCGTGGCTTCAGCCAGGTAAGCGTCGCTACGCTCTTTGGCAACTTGGTCAGCGGACTTCGTCAGGAACAGGAAAAGGCGGCTAATGAGAAACATGATGTACCTCGCATAAGATCTAGGGTTACTGCCTAGTGGATAACCCGTATTATAGGGAAAACCCTAGGGGTTGCCAAGCGATCTTTTCCGAAGCGTTCCTCTATGTCTCGTTTTTACCGCGTTGTGGCCGGATTTCGGCCCCGCGCCGGGCTTGCGGGTCGATCAACGCCCGCCCGCAGCCGCCCGCGCCGTGACCTGCTCTGCTTCCAATGGCTTCGCCACCCGGCGCTGATGCTTGAAAAACTCCCAGATCAACGCACTGGCATCCGGTCCTTTTGACGAGTGGAACGGAATCGCATCGTCGCCGCCGCTCCAGGCGTGACCGAGAGCCTGGACGTGGCACAGGCGAACCACGCGCCGTCCGCTGCGCACGTAATCACGCGTCACCACGCCCGCCTTGCGCTCCTCGCGCATTTCTCCCGCCCTACGGTCGCCTTCTGCGTCGAGCAGGCGGTTCAGACGCAAAAACTCCGTAGTCAATTGCTCGGCGTTGACCGGCGCAACAACGTGATCCGCGTCACCGTGGATGATGATGGCGGGCATGCCGGGGTAAGCGGCGACATCGACGGCCTCGTCGATCAGCGCCACGGGGTCCTGACGCGCCCCACGGCGCATGACATCCATCGCGACGATGCCGGAGCGCGCCTCGCCGAACGCCGGTCCCGAATGCATGGCCACGGCGGCGAACCGGTTGGGATAGTGAGTGGCCAGCAGCGTGGCGAGCCCCGCCCCCGCCGACAGCCCCGCCGCATAGACGCGCTCGCCATCGAAACCATGCTCGGCCACCAGCGCATCGACCAGCGACACGACCGCGCGCGCCTCGGCGCCGCCGGCGGTCTCGCTGGCGTCATACCAGTGCCAGCAGCGATGCGCGTGCACATGCTTGGACTGCTCGGGATACACCACCGCGAAGCCGTAGCGGTCGGCGAGCAGATTCATGCGGGTGCCTTCCGCGAATTCCTCGATGGACTGTTTGCAGCCATGCAGCATGACGACCAGCGGCAGCGGCCCGGCGGTGTGTCCGGACGGCACATACAGACCGTATTGCAGATGATTGACGAGCCGCCCCGGCGCGGCCGGCGCCGAGTGAAACGAACGGGTCCACGCGCCGCTCGCCCAGGCCGCAGCACGCGGACGCACGCGCGATTCGCGCGCACCCGGACGCGGCGTTTCACGTTTGGCGGGGGTGCGGAGCTTGGGGGTCGCCTTGACGGGCTTGAGCTTGGCCGTTACTTTGCCGGCCGGGCGAGCCGGACGCGCGGCGGTGCGCTTGACCGAATCGCGGGCGTGCTTGCTCTGGATGGCAATCAGGCGTTTCAAGCCGCCCAACCAGATTTTCGTCAGACTTTTTGCCATTGGATAATGACCTCGCAAAAAGGGACAGGTGGCGCGCTGCAAACATCACAGATCGTTGTGCATTGCACAATAACACCATTCCCCATGCATTGCTGAGCATCGCAACGGCGCATCAGTCGGTACGAACATGGGTACAAACCGACCTCACGGCTGCGCTCCCGTGCGGCGTGTGGACGCGCCGCTGGGCGCGTGGCGGCGGGCCAATGGCCTGGCCGTCGCCCGCCTCTACCTTGCCGGCAGCGTGCAGACGGCGGGGTTGCATCCGGTCGGATCGGGCCCCGTCAAAGTGCGCGTTGAACGCCCCGTCGGGCACTCCCGTCTATACTGACAGTCATACCGAAGCGGACATCGTGAAATGTCCCGCTGCCATGTCGGCCAAATGAAGAGCTGGCGCGTTGTTATCTCAACAGGGTTCCGATTCTACGCGGCGTGCGCCGCGTTTTTGCCATGCCAGAACTGCCCCATCACCTTTGGTTTGCCATCACCAGCCTCGGCGGGGCGGGGGTGACGCTGCCGCTCGCCATTGCGATCGCGCTGTGGCTGGCGCTCGGCTATTCATGGCGCATTTCGTTGGGCTGGCTGGTCCTGCTGGGTATGGCAATCGGTGTCGTCACCGTCACGAAGCTGGCGTTTCTCGGTTGGGGCGTCGGCGTTCGCGAGCTCGATTTCACGGGTTTGAGCGGCCACGCGGCGCTCTCCACGGCGGTCTATCCGGTCGCCATGTTCCTCATGTTGCTGCCGGCGCGGTCCAAGGTTCGCGCGGCGGGCGTGGCGCTCGGCCTCGCCATCGGCATCGCGGTGGGTCTTTCGCGGGTTGTCGTCGAGGCGCATTCGCCGTCGGAAGCCATCACCGGGTGTATCGTCGGCGCGGTCACGGCGCTGATGTTCGTGCGCTGGGCATGGGACGCCGAGCCCGGCCGCCTCTCGGCCATGCCCGTGGTCGTCAGTCTGCTGACATTGACCGTCGCACTGCACGGCGTGCGTCTGCCCACGCAACGCTGGGTGACACATATCGCGCTCAAGGTGTCGGGCCACGAACGCCCGTACGTGCGCGCACGCTGGAAGGCTGGTCAGTACGACCCGCCCAGCACGGTGCCGCTGACGCAAAGACAGAGTGCGGCGTCGGCGCAGAGGCTTTCCGACGGACGCAGCGTCTGACATTCACTCCGCTTTTCCCCGTCTGATTTTCGGTTCGCGCAAGGCGCGCAGCAGGTGCTCCGCCTCCTGCGCCGTATAACGCTTTGCCGCCTCGGTCCACCCGCGTGCGAAGCCGGCCTGATACGGCTCCACGTCCAATGCTTCCAGATAGCGCAGTGCCACGGCCACGTCGTTGCCGTCGCCCAGCACGCCCTGTAAGCGGGAGAGCGTCTTGATGCATTCACTGCGCGTCTTGCGCGAAGCGATCGACTCGAAAAACTCCAGCGTGTAACGCAGATACTTCGCGTGAATGCGCTCCTTGTGACGCGCCTCGTCATCGAGCGTGGTGAGTTTCGGCGCGCTCATGAGACGCTCGTAGTACTTGCGCACACGCTTTTTCGCGTACGCGTGCAGCGACTGCTCTCTGTCTTTGGCGGGCGCTTCACGTGACGGCAACGCGCTCAGCCATTCGAGCCACGCCAACGCGAGTTGCGCGTAGCGTGTCGAAGCCACAGCCGCCTGCACACGTTCACGTGCGGCGAGACGACTCAGGTTGGCGCGCTCGCGGGTGGCATTCCAGCGCGTGGCGTCACTGTCGGCGGCGGCGAGCGCGGGCAGCGTCGTATCGACGAACACGTCCCAGTCTCGCGCCTCTCCGAGGATGCCGCCGAGCCACTTCAGATCCGGTGCGATGCGCGTATTCCATGCCTCGTCGGCCCAATGCGGGAAGATGCGCAGCGCCGTCTTCAGGCGCCTCTGCGAGACACGAAACTGATGCACGAACTCGACGCTGATTGCATCGCGTACCCCCGCATCGTTGCCAAACCAATGCGCGGCGAGATTGCCGCCTATCGCGATCAATGCGGCCTGCGGTGTCGAGAGATCGGTCAGATCGATGGGCGCAGCGCGAGCAGGATGCGTTTCGGGCGCGGCGTGCAGGGTCGTGCTGTGGTTCGTACTGCGGCTCGTACTGTTGTGACTGGTATCGCGTTCTTCCTGGCTCACGTCTTCGCTTATGTCTTCGCGTGCGCTGTGCAGCACAGGAAACGCGGGGACGATGGCCGCCACCTCGTTCGCCGCCTTGAACAACGCAAGCCGTGCGACGTCCGCGGCATCCTCCTCAAACGGAGTCGTAAGTCGAAGCTCGAACGGAAACGATGCTTCGCCATCCTTAGTAATGGCGTCCCGCTCGAACCACACACTAACCATCACCGCATCATCCATCTGCCACCGCCAGCAGTCGCGCGTGTACGCGTGAGCATCGAGTGCAGTGAGATCGCCTGCCGCGTCGAGCGTCGGTTTAAGCGTATGCGGCGCCGCAGCCAATGCCTCGCTTAATGGTGCTTCAAACTCGGGCAGCGGTGCGCTAAATGACACTTCGCACACGCTCAACGCCGGTGAGTAACACGAATGCCGCGTCACGCTAACGCGACGCCCATCCGGTCCTGTTTCAAGCTGGACGCGCAGCCTGGCCGCGGCCAGGTTGCGGTTTTGATCGCGGCAGGGGGTGATGGTCGTGTTACTGCCGCAGGCTGCATCAGCGCTCGACACATCCTCCGTCGCCCAACGTGCCGCTCGCGGCGCACCGCTCAGCGCCTCGACAAATGCCGCGCCGAGTTCGTCATCGGACCACGCGCGCGGGTTTTCGTTGCGCGGCACCATCCACGCGTGAGCCGCTGGCCGCGGCAGACTCAACACGAGTTCGAAGTGACAAACCATGAGTTCCTCAAAACGTGAGGGAAGCGGCTCGTGCGCCCAACGTCGGCGCGAAGCCTCTTATTCATGGTACATGGATGGTTCGCGAAGCGGCAGCAAGCTGCTATCGCAATGGGCGCACCGCCGCTCACGCGCGCCTTGCATCATTCCATCAGTATTCAAACCGCATACTGCGCAATGCCATTGCCGAACGACCAGTTTTCCTTTGGCACATCCACGACATTCACGAATACGTCCTCGGGCCGCACGCCTGGATTCTCCACCAGACGTTCCGCGATCCGCTTGTACAGCGCCTGCTTGAGTTCCACCGTGCGCGTGTTGTTGGCGGTGATCTGAATGATCACGAGATCGTCGCTACGCTTGATATCCAGATAATTCTTGCTGTAGACAAAGTTGTCCGGAGCGTGCTCGGTGACGACCATGAACAGATCGTCTTCCGGCACGTTGAAAACTTCTCGCAGCGACTGGTAAACGCCCTGCGTCAGCGCTTTGCGGTAAGCCGCCGGTTTGCCGGCGCGCACTTCGATACGGGTGAACGGCATGATCAACGCTCCTGAATGAGAAGAATGAGTACACAGCGTAGACCGCTTCAATCATAATGAACAGGCATTCAAACTGATTTCATTTATTTTCATTGGAAATGAAAGTCCTCGATCTCGATGCGGTTCGCGCTTTCGTTCTGGTGGCCGATCTGCACAGCTTCACCCGCGCCGCCGATGCGCTCGACACCACGCAATCCGCCGTCAGCCTGAAGCTGAAGCGGCTGGAAACGCATCTGGGTAAGCAATTGATGGAGCGCACGCCGCGCGTCGTGCGGCTGTCGGCGGATGGCAATGCGTTCCTCGGCGCCGCACGCGATCTGCTGAACGCGCATGAGCGCGCGCTCGGTTCGCTGGCCATCGAGCAGCGCCGCCTGGCCCTGGGTTTGAGCGAGCACGTCGCCGGGCCGGATCTGGCGGAGTTGCTGGCCAAGCTCAATTCCTACGATCCGGGGCTGGTGCTGGAACTGCACCTGGGAATGTCAGCGGCGTTGCTCGCGCAGTTCGACGAGCGGCGGCTCGATGCCGTTATCGTGCGCTTCGAGCCCGACGATGCGCCACGCGACGACGCCACCGTGCTGTTCACCGAGCCGCTCGGCTGGCTCGCCGCGCCACACTGGCAGCCGCGCGCCGGTGAACCCTTGCCGCTCGCGCTGCTCACGCCGCCATGCAACGTGCGCGCCGTCGCGATTCACGCGCTGGAGACGGCCGGTATCGCGTGGCGCGAGGCGTTCGTGGGCGGCGGCGTCGCGGCCGTGGGTGCGGCGACGGCGGCCGGGCTCGCGGTATCGCCGCTGGCACGGCGAGTGGCGCCGCGCGGCCTGATCGACGTTGGGCCGCGCATGGGCTTGCCGCCGTTGTCCGAGTCGCGCGTCACGTTGCATTCGCGCGTGCGGGATGCCCGTTCGCTGGACACGCTGCGCATGCTGGCGGGTGGACTGGGCGGCACCATCTAGCGGGGCGCGCCGCTGTGCGTATGACTCCGCCTCACGCCATGCACACGCCAGAGGCCTGGCTCAGTGCAGGATCGGCGGAAGATTGCTGTTTTCAGCGAGGGGCTTGACCGTCCCACTCGTCGCTGGGGCGGCCGCCTGAGTCGCTGGCTGAATAGTCGAGTGCGAAGCGGCCGCGCTGCCCGTCGCGGGCGGGCGTGATGTCGGGGCGGCGTTGGTCGCCAGCTTCGGCGCGTTGGCGTGTGCCGCCGTCGTCTTCGGCGCAGGCTTCGCTTGGGCCGTTTTGATCTTGCGATCACCTGCGGACAGCCCAGCGGTTTTCACCCGCGTCTTCGAAGAACCCAAAGTTGCGCTAGGCTTGGCGGCATGACGCGTTTCGACCTGAGCAGTCGTCACGCGATGCGACTTCTGCGCAATGACCGCCTTGCTAGCGGGCTTGTCAGCGCCGCTGGCATGCGCAGCCATCTTCGCACCCGGCCGTCCGTTTTTGCCCTGCGGCGCCGCCTTCCCCGCCGGCACCTTCACCTTGCCTCGTTTCGGCGCATGTCGCGCCTCCGGCGGATTCCACACTTCCGTGTATTGCGCCGCCTGCGCGGTGCCCGCCCATGCCATCATCAAACTCACTGCTACGCCTACCGCTCGCACCCACATCACCTGCGTCTCCTGATCATCAATCTCTTCGTCGGGTCGCGATTATACCTGTTGCGCCCTTGCATTAATCCAGATTTAGACTAATATCAGGATACAGTACAGATCAGGACACCGTGCCATGCCTCATGCCGCTCGTGCCTCTCAAGACAGCCCGCCACTGCACGGCGCTGTCGCGGAGCCTTCGTTGACCGAAATGTCGGCGGCCGGCCTGCGGGCGTTCTTCAAGATTACGCAGGCCTGGGACTTGAGCACGGACGAACAGATCGTCCTGCTCGGATCGCCGGCCCGCTCGACCTTCTTCAAATGGAAATCCGAGCCGCAGACCGCCCGGCTGGGGCGCGACACGCTCGAACGGCTGTCGCTGCTGCTCGGCATCTACAAGGCGCTGCAAATCCTTCTGCCGCAACCCGCCGCTGCCGATGGCTGGGTCAAACGCCCCAACAGCGCCCCGCCGTTCGGCGGCCGTAGCGCGCTGGACCGGCTGCTCGCCGGCAATATCAGCGACCTCGTCGCCGTGCGCCAGTATCTCGACGCGATGCGAGGCGGCTGGGCGTGACTGAATTGCAATGGCAGGACCGCTGGCGCGCCGCGCCGCTCGTCTGGTCGCCCGCGTTTCGCGTGATCCCAACGCGCTTCCCGGCCGTCAACCTGTTCGACCGCGTGGCGGACCCCGAAGATTTCGAGGCGCTGTACGCACTCGAAGCCATGACCAACGACCGTCTGCGCACCGAGATCGGCGAACTGGATCTGGTGCCGCGCGAGGAGCGCCGTTTCGGCCCCGGCTATGGCCCGATCATGGCGGCCTTCACGCATCTGAATCCGCTGGGCAGCCGCTTTTCCGACGGCAGCTACGGGGTGTTCTATTGCGCCCGTTCACGCGCCACCGCAATCGCTGAAACGCGCTATCACACGGGCAAGTTTCTGGCCGCAACGGCAGAGGCACCCATGCGTCAGCAGATGCGTCTGTACACGGTGAGTGCGGAAGGCGAGGTCGTGGACGTGCGCGACGACGCGTCGCTCGACCAAGGCGTGCTCTCGCCCAACGACTATCACGCCGGGCAAGCGCTCGGAAGAGCCGCGCGGGCGGCAGGCGCACCGGGCATCGCCTACCCTTCGGTGCGCGATGCGGGCGGCCAGTGTCTCGCGGCGTTCAAGACCACGCTGTTACGCGACTGCCACCATGCGGCGTATCTGGAATACAACTGGAACGGCAAAGCGGTGGATGCGGTGTTCGAACTAAACCAGGTCGGCTAGCCCAGCAAGCCGCGATGAGTGCGTCAAGGCAACGCCAGCGCCGCCGCGCCTTCCGCGCGCGCCGCTTCGGTTGTGACAGACCAGCGTTGCGGCTTGCGGGCTTCAACCATCGTCAGCTTGCCGCCGGGTCCGAATGCGCCGGTGTCGATGAACACCTGGGCGCCGATCTGCTGAATGCTGCGCATCGGCGTGTGGCCGCAATACGTCAGAGAGAGCGTGCGCTGGATGCTGGGATCGCCGTTGCCCATTGCGAGGTCGCGTCCCCAAAGCAGTTGCTGACGTTCGTCGGCGGAAAAGTCGCCCACATCCAGGTCGGCGTCGCTGCCAAAGAATTCCGCGTGCAGGATGTTGAAGCGCTCGCTGCCACTGCCCACCACGCGTGCAAGCGGCAAGGAGCTCAGACGCTGCGCGTAGTCACGCAGCTTTTCGTCGGACAGTTGCGCCGCCCACACGCCGCCAATGCCGTACCACCATTGCCTGCGCAGGCGCCCTTCGGCGACTGCGCAAAGCGTGTCCTCGTGATTGCCGAGCACGGCGTAAAACCAGGGTTTGTCGAGCAGCGCAAGCGCCTCCTCGGATTGCGTGCCGCGATCAATCAGATCGCCGACGGAAAACAGCCGGTCGCGCGCCGGGTCGAACTCGACCTCGCGCAACAGATAGCGCAAGGCATCCACACAGCCATGCAGGTCGCCCACGACAAAGTCGCGGCCGCTTCGATTGACCGGGTGGTGCTGAACATCAGTAAAGAGTGCGGTAGCCATGCGCTCATAATAGAACGGCGCCGCAAAGCGCGTATGCGCGGTTTCTATCTTTTCTCGGCGGCTTCACATGCCGCATGCAGCCTTGCTCCCGACGAATCGCTCAGCACGCGACACGATCCGGCAAAGCGTGCCGAACGAAGCCGTTTGACACATGCTTCAGACGGTCATAGTTGCTGCAACCGCAAATCGGGCAACCAGGAACGATCCAACAAAACTCAAACCTGATCTCGTGCTTCGATGAGTCGACGCCCGAGCATCGTGCGAGGCACGCGGTAGAATCGTCGGCACACAATTTTGCTCAACATCGCTCCTGTTCGAGTACATCCCTCACCTTTCATTTCCATGCCAACGAACTTTTATCCGCAGGTACTTCGCAATCGTCCGCGCATGGTCGTGGCGCTCGTGATCGGCATCATCGCCGCGCTCGTCGCGCCCTGGGCGATGCGGCCCATGATCCGCGTGCTGGCGGCATGGGACGTCGCTATCTGGATCTATCTCATCCTGATCTGGATTCACATGGCGCAGGCCGATGAGCGCAGCGTGCGCGAATTCGCGATCCGCGACGACGAGAACGCCGGCGTCGTGCTGGTCGTCGTTTGTCTTGCGACGGTGGCAAGCATCGCGGCCATCGTGCTCGAACTCGCGTCGGCAAAAAACCTCGGCCCAGCCTCCACGCTCGCGCACTACGCCGTGACCGGCTTCACCATGATCGGCGCGTGGTTCTTCATTCCAACCATCTTCACGCTGCACTACGCGCGGCTTTACTATGGCTCCGATCCCAAACAGACCGCGCTGCAGTTTCCCGATCACGGACTTCAGCCGAACTATTGGGACTTCCTGTACTTCTCGTTCACCATCGCGGTGGCCTCGCAGACTTCCGACGTGGTGCTGTGCTCGCGCACTATCCGCCGTGCCGCACTGGCGCAATCCATTCTGTCGTTCTACTTCAACGTGGCCGTGCTCGGCCTGTGCGTGAACATCGCGGCGGGCCTGCTCGGCTCGTGATGTCCATTCTGTGACGTGTAAATCGCGCACCCCGCGCGTCCGATTTACACGTCCGTCGCGGCCCGGCGCAACGCCGCGCCGCGCGCATCACCCGATGCGCCCCCGCCTGTCACTGACGCTGTCAGCCTTGTCCCGTCTGGCACAACGCTTGCTGAAAGTCTCGCATTTATCTGGTCCAGAACCGCGTAACTGGTGAGAAGCGCGAGCGTAGTGTTCGATTCAGCCCTGCGGCCGATCGATCTTTGCACTACATTGACCAGTGTGCCCGTCGACTTACGCGACGCGCGGCATCCGGCTCTGGAAGCCCAATGAGCGATGTGATCGCATAGCCATGCATCCATATCGCGGCAGGACGAATCTGGAAACGACCGATGGAACCTTCACAAAGGTATGCGCCGCGGATCTATTTTCTTCACTCTTTTCTGGTCGGACCGCTCGATGCGTGGCCCGCGCGCTTCGAGCACGCGGCCCGGCTAGGCTTCGATCATGTCCTGATCGGTGCGCTGTTCCAGCCCGGCAGGGCGGGACATGCGCAGGTGGTCAGCGACCATCAGCGCCTGCACCCGGCGTTCGAGGCGCAGCAGTCCGCGCCTGAGGCCCTGCGAAGTCTTACCGAGGCCGCACAGCGGCACGGCGTGAGCGTGCTGGTCGATCTGGTGATCGACCGCGTAGCCGCCGACGGCGAACTCTTCACGCAGCATCCGGACTGGTTCCACCCGTTCGAATCGGAAGAGGCGCGTCTTGATCCGCGTCATGCGCATCGCGAAGACAACGTCGCGTATGCCAACTTCAACGACGACGGCAACACCGCCGCGCTGCTCGACTGGTGGACGCGCGAACTGTTGACGCTCGCCGAAGCAGGCGTCACGGGATTCCGTTTCGATTCGCCGCATCGCGTGCCCGCGCACTTCTGGCACCAGCTTGGGGCGGCGGTGCGGGCAAAGCATCCGGCGGTGCGTTTTCTCGCCGCCACGCCGGGTCTCGCGCGCCAGGATCTCGCTCAACTGGAAGGTGCCGGTTTCGACAGCGTGTTCTCGTCGATCCGCTGGTGGGACTTCCGCGCCAGCTGGATGACCGATGAACACGCGGCACTGATCCGCATCGGCGCGCCCATCGCTTTTCCGGAAGCGCCATACGGTACGCGCCTCGCTGCTGATCTCGACGACGTGCACGATGCGACCATCGTCGAACGCGCCTATCAACGCGCGCTGTTCACGGCGGCTGCCACCGGCACCGGCTGGATGATGCCAATGGGCTTCGAATACGGCGTCGCGCAACCCATGTCCTATTCGCGTGGCGATCGTGCGCAGTTTGCGGAGTCGTGCAGTCACGCGCGCTTCGATCTGTCCGAGCGCATCGCGCACGTCAACGCCGTGATGCGCGACAGCGAACCGCTGCAAACGGTAGGCGAACTGCGCGCGCTGAGCGGACCGGGCGCGCCCGCTGCCGTGCTGTTGCGCGGCGACCGGCTCGATCTGCGTGACAGCGATCAAGCCACGCTGATCGTCGTCAACCCTGAACTCGGCACGCCCGTGCGCGTCGATCCTGCACGTTTCCTGACTGGCGTGCCAGGCAACTTCACGCGCTTCGTGCCTCTGGATGCGCCCGCCGGTTCCAAGCCGGCCGCCCTCGCTCCGTTCACACTCGGACCCGGCGCGTGCCGTCTGTTCAGCGCGATAGCCGAGAAGCCGATTCGCCTCGCGCCGCCCATCGACAAACCCAACAGCAAGCGCAGCGGCCGCAAGACCGTGATGGAAGCGATCGCCGCGCCGCGTGTCGCCATCGAAAGCGTGACGCCGTCAATCGACAACGGCCGCTTCGTCGTCAAGAAAATTGTCGGCGAGCGGGTGCGGGTCACGGCAGCCATCTTCGCGGAAGGGCATGACAAGATCGCCGCCGCTGTGATGTATCGCGCCGCCGATGAAACCGCCTGGCGCGAAGTCCCGATGGCCCCCGCGCAGCCGGTCGGCATCGACTTGTGGGAAGCGCGCATTCCGCTTGAACGCATCGGACGCTATGAGTTCACCGTGCTCGCCTGGCGCGACGACTTTGCGTCACTGGTCGAGCACGTGCAAAAGAAGCTGAAGGCGGGGCAAACGGTCGAGACCGAGATCGACGAAGCAAGCCATCTGTTTGCGCTCGTGCTCGCCGAAGTGGAGACGGTGGAAGGCGCCGTCACCGACCCGCTCGAACATATCGTCAAGGTGTTCGCCAAAGCGGACCCGGACACGCGCCTTGCCTTGCTGCTCGCGCCGACCACGGCGAAGGCGATGGCCGCGGCCCGTCACAGGCCGTTCCTGACGCGCGACCCGGTGGTCTACCGCATCGACGCCGAGCGCACGGCCGCGGGCTTCGCCAGCTGGTACGAAATCTTCCCGCGTTCGATGAGCGACGACGAATCGCGCCACGGCACCTTCAAGGACGTCATCACGAAGCTGCCGCGCGTGCGCGAGATGGGCTTCGACGTGCTGTATTTCCCGCCGATCCATCCGATTGGCGTGGCCAACCGCAAGGGCCGCAACAACACGCTGAACGCCCAGCCCGGTGACGTGGGTAGTCCGTACGCGATTGGTGGCAAGGAAGGCGGCCACTCGGCCGTGCATCCTGAACTCGGCACGCTCGATGACTTCAAGGCCATGCTGGCCGCCGCGCATGAGCAAGGCCTCGAAATCGCGCTCGACTTCGCGATTCAGTGCTCGCCGGACCACCCCTGGCTGAAGGAGCATCCCACGTGGTTTGCGTGGCGGCCGGACGGCACACTGCGCTACGCGGAGAATCCGCCGAAGAAGTATCAGGACATCGTCAATCCCGACTTCTACGCGCAGGATGCCAAGCCAGACCTGTGGCTTGCCTTGCGCGACGTGATCCTGTTCTGGATCGAAGCGGGCGTGCACATTTTCCGCGTCGACAATCCGCATACGAAACCGCTGCCGTTCTGGGAGTGGATGATCGCCGACGTGCGCTCGCGCTACCCCGACACGATCTTCTTCGCCGAAGCGTTCACGCGGCCACGCATGATGTACCGGCTCGGCAAGATCGGTTACTCGATGTCGTACACGTATTTCACGTGGCGCGAATCGAAGCGCGAGTTCACGGATTACCTGACCGAGCTGACGCAGACCAATGTGCGCGAATACTACCGGCCGAATTTCTTCGTCAACACGCCGGACATCAATCCGCGCCATCTGCAGTCGTGGGGACGCGCGGGCTTTCTGATGCGCGCGGCGCTGGCGTCCACACTCTCTGGTTTGTGGGGCGTGTATAGCGGCTTCGAGCTGTGCGAGGCGGCTGCGCTACCCAACAGCGAGGAATATCTCGACTCCGAGAAGTATCAGTTGCGTGCGTGGGACTGGAACCGGCCGGGCAATATCGTCGGCGAAATCACCGCGCTCAATCGCATCCGGCGCGCGAACCCGGCCTTGCAATCGCATCTGGGCTTGACGTTCCTGACGGCGCACAATGACCGCATCCTGTTCTTCGAGAAAGCCACCGAAGCGCGCGACAACGTCGTGGTGGTGGCCATCAACCTCGATCCCTTCAATGAACAGGGCGCGGATGTCGAGCTTTCCTGGGCCACTTTCGCGCACTGGAAACTGGACGATCACGCCACGCTCGAAGTGGTCGATCAAATGACCGGGACGCGTTTCGAATGGCACGGCCGCTGGCAGCACGTGCGCCTGAATCCTGGCGTCATGCCGTTCGCGATCTGGCGCATTGCGCCGGTGGGCGGCCTGCCGCCCGAACCGCCCAGCCCCGATGACGACAATGGCACCCGCCCGGCTGGTGCCGGCGGCACAACTCCTAACGAAGGTGCGTAATGAAACGTGACGACCCATCCGAGAGCACGTCGCCGGTCCAGACGGCTGCAGGCACCACCACCAGCGTTGCGGTGAAGCCGCGGCCAGCGCGGCGCGGCAAGCCTTCGACCTTGAGCGACGATCCGCTCTGGTACAAGGACGCCATCATTTATCAGGTGCACATCAAATCGTTCTTCGATGCGAACAACGATGGCGTAGGCGATTTTCCCGGCCTGATTGCGAAGCTCGACTACATCGCCGAACTCGGCGTGAATGCGATCTGGCTGCTGCCGTTCTATCCTTCGCCGCGTCGCGACGACGGCTACGACATTGCCGACTATCGCAATGTGCATCCAGACTACGGCAACCTGTCCGACGTGAAGCACTTCATTCAGGAAGCGCACGCCCGCGGCATTCGTGTGATCACCGAACTGGTCATCAACCACACGTCGGATCAGCACCCCTGGTTCCAGCGCGCACGCCGCGCGAAGCCCGGCTCGAATCATCGCAACTTCTACGTGTGGTCCGATACCGACGAGAAGTACACCGGCACGCGCATCATCTTCATTGACAGCGAGCCGTCCAACTGGACGCATGATCCGGTGGCAGGCGCCTACTACTGGCACCGCTTCTATTCGCACCAGCCCGATCTGAATTTCGACAATCCAGCTGTGATCAAGGAAGTGCTACAGGTGATGCGCTTCTGGCTCGACATGGGCATTGACGGGCTGCGGCTGGATGCGGTGCCCTATCTGGTGGAACGCGAAGGCACCAACAACGAGAACCTGCCGGAAACGCACGCGATTCTGAAGAAGATCCGCGCCACCATCGACGCCGAATATCCGAACCGGATGCTGCTCGCCGAGGCCAATCAGTGGCCGGAAGATGTGAAGGAATATTTCGGCGACGAGGACGAATGCCATATGGCATTCCACTTCCCGCTGATGCCGCGCATTTACATGTCCATTGCGAGCGAAGACCGCTTCCCGATCACCGACATCATGCGGCAAACGCCGGATCTGGCGGAGACGAATCAATGGGCGATCTTCCTGCGCAATCACGATGAACTGACGCTGGAAATGGTCACGGATTCGGAACGCGACTATCTGTGGAACACCTACGCGAGCGATCGCCGCGCACGCCTGAATCTTGGCATCCGGCGCCGTCTTGCACCGTTGATGGAACGCGACCGCCGCCGCATCGAACTGATCAACTCATTGCTGCTGTCGATGCCCGGCACGCCCGTCATCTATTACGGCGACGAACTCGGCATGGGTGACAACATCCACCTCGGCGATCGCGACGGCGTCCGTACACCGATGCAATGGTCGTCCGACCGCAACGGCGGTTTCTCGCGCGCCGATCCCGAGCAACTGGTTCTGCCGCCGGTGATGGGCTCGCTGTATGGCTTCGATGCCGTCAACGTGGAAGCGCAAAGCCGCGATCCGCATTCGCTGCTCAACTGGACGCGCCGCATGCTCGCCACGCGCCGCGCCAAGCAAACCTTTGGCCGTGGCACGATCCGATTTCTGAAGCCCGCGAATCGCAAGATTCTTGCGTATCTGCGCGAGTTGCCCGGCGAGCCGACCATTCTGTGCGTGGCCAATCTGTCGCGCGCGCCGCAAGCAGTCGAACTCGACCTGTCCGAGTTCGCCGGTTCCGTGCCGATCGAAATGACCGCGGACTCCGTGTTTCCGGCCATCGGTCAGCTCACCTATCTGTTGACCTTCCCGCCCTACGGCTTCCTGTGGTTCCTGATCTGCCCGGGCACGCAGCGTCCCACCTGGGCGCAGGCACATTCCGAGCCGCTGCCCGAATTCGTGACCATCGTGATTCGCGAAGGACAGGTCGGCCCGACTCCTGAAAACGTCCGCTTGCTGGAATCCGAAGTGCTGCCGTCATGGCTCAGCCGGCGCCGCTGGTTTGCGTCGAAAGACCAGCAGTTGCACGCCGTGCGTCTCGCCGCGCTGACGACCATCCCGAACGGCGGTTTCGCCTTCACTGAAATCGAAGCTGACGTGGGCGACCACACCGAGCGCTACGTGTTGCCAATCGCGATTACGTGGGGCGGTGAAACGACCTACCCGCTGTTCATGCAACTGGCCTTGGCGCGCGTGCGCCGTGGCCGCAACGTCGGCCATCTGACGGACGCGTTCGCGTTGCCGATCTTCGCGCACAACGTGCTGCGCAAGCTGCGGGAACGTGCTGTCGTGCCGACCGTGCAGAAGAGCGAAATCCGCTTCATTCCCACGGATCGTCTGAGCGAACTCGATCTGGGCGAGCGTCCGGAAATCCGCTGGCTGGCTGCTGAGCAGAGCAACAGTTCGCTGATCATCGCGGACGCCGTGGTGCTCAAACTCGTGCGGCGGCTCGTGGCCGGCATCCATCCGGAAGCGGAAATCAGCCGCTATCTGACGAAGATCGGCTACGCCAACACTGCGCCGCTGTACGGCGAAGTAGTGCGCGTCGATCCGGCCGGTGTGCCGCACACGCTGTGCATCCTGCAAGGCTTTATCGACAACCAGGGCGATGCGTGGAACTGGGCGCTCGATTACCTGCGCCGCATGATCGACGATCTCGCGCTCGCCGTCGATGCCGACGACGCCGTGCCCGATCGCGACAAGGAAGCGCAAGCCATCGAAGGTTATCGCGCGATGGCGGGTGTGATCGGCAAGCGGCTCGGTGAACTGCACGTCGCGCTCGCTTCGCCCACCGACGACCCGGCTTTCGCACCGGAAGCGGCCACGCCGGAGCAGGTGCAGGCGTGGATCGAAGGCACTGTGAGCCTGCTGAACTCCGCGCTCGATCTGCTGGGACCGCGTCTGGACCAGTTGGCCGAGGACACGCAGGGCCTCGCGCGCAGTCTGCTGGATCGCCGCGAAGCGCTGGTCGAAGCGGTGAAGAAGCTGGTGCCGGCCGACGCGGGCGCATTGCGCACGCGCATTCACGGCGACTTCCATTTGGGTCAGGTGCTGGTCGCGCAAGGCGACGCGTTCCTGATCGACTTCGAAGGAGAACCGGCGCGCTCGCTCGACGAACGTCGTCAGAAGTCGAGCCCGATGCGCGACGTTGCAGGTCTGTTGCGTTCGTTCTCGTATGCGAGCGCCGCCGCGCAATCCACTACGGAAAGCGCGCCGCAACAAACCGCAGATCGCAAGCGCGCGCTGTTCGACCGCTTCCGCGTGCATGCCACCGAGAGTTTCCTCGAGCAGTATCGCGCCGCCGTCACATTGGCGCCGCAACCGCTGGTCGCGCCCGCGTCTGAGCAAGCCTTGCTCGATCTGTTCCTGATCGAAAAGGCCGCTTACGAAATCCGCTACGAAGCAGCCAATCGTCCCACCTGGCTCGGCTTGCCGGTGCGCGGCCTCGCCGCGCTCGCGAGCCGCTTGCTCGGCGACACAGGTATGCCCCACGACCCACCGGCGACCGGCTCGACCGGCGCCACACCGCCTAACCCGGCCGAGGGCGATTATGAGTGAGTACGATCCGAATGCCGGACTTCATCCGCTGGATCTGGATGCATTAGTCGAAGCGCGCCACCCCGATCCGTTTTCGCAGCTGGGCATGCATCACACGGACGCTGGTCCGGTGGTGCGCGCGCTGTTGCCGAATGCGGCACACGTCACCGTGATTGCGCGCGCGGACGGCGCGGTGCTCGGCGAACTGCAACAGGTGCACTCCGGCGGCCTGTTCATCGGCCGTGTCAACGCGGCGGTGCCGTATCGTTTGCGTGTCGACTGGCACGGACCGGTGCAGGAAATCGAGGACACCTATTCGTTTGGCCCCGTGCTGGGCGATGAGCCGCTACACCGGCTTGCCAATGGCGATCCGTATGCCGTGCTCGAATGCCTGGGCTCGCGCCCCATGGAAATTGATGGCGTGCCCGGCGTGCGTTTCGCCGTCTGGGCGCCGAATGCGCGGCGCGTCTCCGTGGTCGGCGACTTCAATGCGTGGGACGGACGACGTCATCCGATGCGGCTGCGTCATCAGGCGGGCGTGTGGGAGCTGTTCGTGCCGCGCATCGGCCCCGGCACGCGCTACAAATACGAGTTGCTCTCGCGCGACGGCTATCCGCTGCCGCTCAAGGCCGACCCGTGCGCCATGCAAACAGAACGGCCACCAGCTACGGCTTCCGTGGTTGCGCACGTGGACGAGATCGAACAGTTTCCGTGGACCGACGAAGCGTGGCTGCAATCGCGCGGCGCCAATCAGACGGCGCGCTCGCCTATTTCGATCTACGAAGTGCACGCGGAATCCTGGTTGCGCGTCGCGGAAGACGGCCAGCGCGGACTCAACTGGTCGGAACTCGCGGACCGCCTGATTCCGTACGCACACGGCATGGGCTTTACGCACGTCGAATTCATGCCGATTGCGGAGCATCCGTTTGGCGGCTCGTGGGGGTATCAACCGCTCGGGCAGTTTGCGCCGTCAGCGCGTTTCGGCAAGCCCGAAGAGTTCGCGATGTTCGTCAACAAGGCGCACGAAGCGGGGCTCGGGGTGATTCTCGACTGGGTGCCGGCGCACTTTCCTAACGACGCCCACGGCTTCGTCAATTTCGACGGCACGCCGCTCTACGAGCACGCCGATCCGCGCGAAGGCTATCACCAGGACTGGAACACGATGATCTTCAACCTCGGCCGCAACGAGGTGAGCGCGTTCCTGATTGCCTCGGCGCTGGCGTGGCTCAAGCGCTATCACGTGGATGGCCTGCGCGTGGACGCAGTGGCTTCGATGCTCTACCGTGACTATTCACGCGCGGCCGGCGAATGGGTGCCGAACATCTACGGCGGGCGCGAGAATCTCGAATCCATCGCGTTTCTCAAGCGGCTCAATCACGAAGTGGGCTTCGTGCCGGGCGTGCCTGGCGCCATCACGATTGCGGAAGAGTCCACGGCCTGGCCTGGCGTGACCGCGCCGGTCGAAGAAGGCGGCCTCGGCTTCGAGTTCAAGTGGAACATGGGCTGGATGCACGACACGCTGCACTACATGGAGGAAGACCCGGTCTACCGCCGCTACCATCACCACAACATGACGTTCGGGATGGTGTACGCGTATTCCGAGAATTTCGTCCTGCCGCTTTCGCACGACGAAGTGGTCTACGGCAAAGGCTCGCTGCTCGGCAAGATGCCGGGCGACCGCTGGCAGCGCTTTGCCAATCTGCGTGGCTATTTCGGCTTTATGTGGACCCATCCGGGCAAGAAACTGCTCTTCATGGGTGGCGAATTCGGTCAGATGGCGGAGTTCAATCACGACGGCTCGCCGCACTGGCATCTGCTCGACGATCCGCTGCATCACGGCACGCAATTGCTGGTACGCGATCTGAACCGCCTCTATGCCGATGAACCCGCGCTCTACACGCTCGACTGCGAACCTGGCGGCTTCGAATGGCTGATCGGCGACGACGCCGACAACAGCGTGTTTGCCTACCGGCGCGTGGACGGCGCGGGGCGCGAACTGGTGGTGGTCTGCAATTTCACGCCGGTGCCGCGGCTGGGTTATCGGCTCGGCATGCCGGTGGCCGGCCGCTGGAGCGAAATCCTCAACACGGATGCCAGCGTGTATGGCGGCTCGAACGTCGGCAATGCGGGGCTGATCTATACCGAGGAGATTGCGAGCCACGGCAAGGCGCATTCCGCCGCGCTGATCCTGCCGCCGCTGGCGACCATCGTGCTGCGCGCGGATACGTGACACGGTAGGGCGTGGCGTGCGGCATCGGCATCTCGTGTGCACGGTGCGCGCTCCACGCTCTGGTCGCGCTCTGGTCGTATAGGGCCATGTAACGGGGTGATTTACGCTGTGACTGTGGTGCGCAGGCGGAGTGGTCCATCTGCCTGCGCAGACCGCCAGCAAACGACATGCAACGGCACCACACCAAGGCACCACACCAAGGCCTGCACGAACGCCCCGCGAAGACACGACTAATCAGAACGAGGACGGGAAACCATGTCGCATGTATTGCCCGATCGGCTGTCGCCAGGTTCGCCCTACCCACTCGGCGCGAGTTGGGATGGTCTAGGCGTCAATTTCGCGGTGTTTTCCGCGAATGCCCAGCAGATCGAGTTGTGCCTGTTCGACCCGACCGGCCGCAAGGAAACGCGGCGCTATACGTTGCCTGAATGTACGGATGAAATCTGGCATGGCTATTTGCCCAATGCCCACCCCGGCACCGCGTACGGCTTTCGCGCGCACGGGCCGTATCAGCCGCAAAACGGGCACCGTTTCAATCCGCACAAGCTGCTGCTCGATCCGTATGCGCGCAAACTCGTGGGGCAATTCCGCTGGTCCGACGCGCTGTTCAGTTACCGCGTGCATTCGAACCGGCTCGATCTCTCCATCGACCGGCGGGACTCCGCGCCTGCCATGCCGAAGTGCGTGGTGATCGACGAGGCCTTCGACTGGTCGCACGACACGCGGCCCAACGTGCCGTGGGGCGACACCGTCATCTACGAGACACACGTGCGTGGCGCTTCAATGCGGCGGCCGCATCTGCGCGCGCACGAACGCGGCACCTTCGCGGCACTCTCTTCGCCGGAGTTCATCGAGCATCTGCAAAAGCTCGGCGTGACTGCCGTGGAATTGCTACCCGTGCATGCGTTTCTGAACGACCGCTTTCTGGTGGAACGCGGTCTGCGCAATTACTGGGGCTACAACACGGCAGCGTTTTTTGCGCCGGAGCCTTCGTATCTGAGCACGCACCGGCTCGACGAAATGCGCATTGCCGTGCGCCAGTTGCACGCGGCCGGCATCGAGGTGATTCTCGACGTGGTCTACAACCACACCTGCGAAGGCGGCGAGATGGGCCCAACGGTCTCGTGGCGCGGCCTCGACAACGCCAGCTACTACCGGCTCGTGCCCGGTGACGAGCGCCACCACATCAACGACACGGGCTGCGGCAATACGCTGAACCTGCCGCATCCGCGCGTGCTGCAAATGGTGATGGACTCGCTGCGCTACTGGTCGACCGCTTTCAATATCGACGGCTTCCGTTTCGATCTGGGCGTCACGCTCGGGCGCGAGCACAACGGCTTCGATCCTGGCTCCGGTTTCTTCGACGCGTTGCGTCAGGATCCCATCCTGTCACAGCGCAAACTGATTTCCGAGCCGTGGGACATCGGGCCGGGCGGCTATCAGCTCGGCAATCATCCACCGGGCTTTGCAGAATGGAACGACCGTTTCCGTGACACCGTGCGCCGTTTCTGGCGTGGCGACGCCGGCCTGCGTCCCGATCTTGCCGCGCGTCTGACGGGTTCGGCCGATCTGTTCAATCGCCGCTTCAGAAAACCGTGGGCGTCGATCAATTTCGTGGCCTCGCACGATGGCTTCACGCTCGCCGATATGGTGTCGTATGAGCACAAACATAACGAAGCCAACGGCGAAAACAACAACGACGGCCACAACGAAAACTGCAGTTCGAACTGGGGCGTGGAGGGTCCGTCCGACGACCCTGCGATTCTCGCCACCCGCGCACGCGTGGCACGCTCGCTGATTGCGACGCTCTTCATCGCGCTCGGCACACCGATGATGCTGGCCGGTGACGAAGCGGGCCGCACGCAGGACGGCAACAACAACGCGTACTGCCAGGACAACGAATTATCATGGATCGACTGGGAGCACGCGGGCTCGGAAGAAGGTCGCAAGATGACCGACTTCCTTGCGCGTGTGATTGCGCTGCGCAAGCAGCACCCGTTGCTGCGCGAAACGCGCTTTCTGTTTGGCGACCGTGAAATTCTGCCGGGTCTGTACGACGTGGGCTGGTTCGACGAGCGCGGCGATCCGCTCACCATTGAAGCCTGGCAAGACCCGGAAGGACGCGCGTTGACGCTGCGGCGTGCGGGTCCAGGACTGAACGGAGAAACGGAAGTATTGTTGATGATGCTCAACGCGTCCGCCGACACGCTGCGATTCACTCCTCCTGCACCGCACCTGGAATGGCACGTGCTTATCGACACCGCGCATCCTGAGATTGCGTCGCATGCGTTGACCGCGCCGGAAGTCGAAGTCGAGGGGCATGCGCTGGTCATGCTGATGGCGCAACCGGTGGGCGACGCGGACTGGCAGGCGGGCTGGAAGGCGGGACCGGAGCACGGTGAAAAGTTGCTGACCTCCATGCCGCCCGGCCCGGGCATCTGAAGGCCCGTTAATCAGCATTTGCGAGCCGTGCGGCTCACCGTGAGTGTCGTGCAAGGCCGTAGCAGAGTAAAACCGAATGGTGACGAATCATGTCCGAAAGTCCGATTGATCCTCATGCGCGCCATCACGCGCATTGCTTGCCGTTCGGCGCGCATCTGCTAGGCGCGGCGAGTGCCGCGCCGCGCACGCGTTTTCGGTTCTGGGCGCCCTCGTGTGATTCGGTGCAGGTGGAAATCGAAGGACCGGGCACGCCCGCTTCGTTCGACATGACCGCTACCGGCAACGGCTGGTTCGAAACCGAAGTCGATTGCGGCGCCGGCACGCTCTACCGATATCGCCTGAGCGACGGCACGCTCGTCCCCGATCCCGCCTCGCGTTTCCAGCCACAGGACGTGCACGGCCCCAGCGAAGTGATCGACGCCCGCGCTTATAGCTGGCAGCACGCGCACTGGCATGGCCGTCCGTGGGAAGAGACGGTGTTGTACGAATTGCACGTCGGCACGATGGGCGGATACGCGGGCGTGATGAAGCGTCTGCCTGCGCTCGCCGAGCTGGGCGTGACGTCCATCGAGCTGATGCCGCTCAACGATTTTCCGGGCGCACGCAACTGGGGTTACGACGGCGTGCTGCCGTTCGCGCCGGATTCTGCTTACGGCCGCCCCGACGAACTGAAAGCCTTGATCGACGCGGCGCACGGCCTGGGTCTGAACGTGTTTCTCGACGTGGTGTACAACCACTTCGGCCCGGACGGCAACTACCTGCATGCGTACGCGAAATCGTTCTTCCGCGAAGGCACGCATACGCCGTGGGGTCCGGCGATCGACTTCGAGCGCAGCGAGGTCAGCGATTTTTTCCTCGACAACGCGCTCTACTGGATCAACGAATATCGTATCGACGGGCTGCGTTTCGACGCGGTACACGCCATCGACAACGACGAATGGCTGCGTGAACTCTCGGACCACATTCGCGCCAAGGTGCAGCATGGCCGGCACGTGCATCTGGTGCTCGAGAACGAGCACAACACAGCGAATCTGCTGGAAACGCATTTCGACGCGCAGTGGAACGACGACGCGCACAACACGCTGCACGTGCTGCTGACCGGCGAAACCGAGGGCTACTATCACGCGTTTGCGGATCAACCCATCCGCAGACTGGCGCGTGTGCTCGGCGAAGGCTTCACGTACCAGGGCGATCCTTCGCCGATCCACGACGGCAAGCCGCGTGGCGAACCAAGCGCGCATCTGCGGCCCACCTCGTTCGTGATGTTTTTGCAGAACCACGATCAGATCGGCAACCGCGCATTCGGCGAGCGCTTGCGCAAGCTTTGCAGTGCCGAGGCGTTGCGCGCGGCTACCGGTTTGTTGCTACTGTCGCCGCAAATTCCGCTGTTGTTCATGGAAGAAGAGTTTGGCTCCGAGCAACCGTTTCTGTTTTTCACCGACTACACCGGCGATCTCGCCAACGCCGTGCGCGAAGGACGTCGCCGCGAATTCGCGCGTTTCGCCTCGTTTAGCGACGAGAAACGCCGCGCTCAGATTCCCGATCCCAACGCGCCGCAGACCTTCGCGGCATCGTCGCCGCCTGTGGATTCCGCTGCGCAACCCGATGCACACGACAGGCTCGACTGGATGCACTTCTACAAATCCGCGTTGACGGTACGCGCAAAACTCATCATGCCGCGTCTCGCCCATGCCAAAGCGCTGGGTGCAAGCGTGCTGACGAAGCCGGATGGCAGCGACGCAAACGCGCTCGTCGCGCGCTGGCGTCTCGACGACGGCGAGACGCTATCTATTGCACTGAATCTGGATACGAAAGATGTGGCCTTCGAGCACGCGCCCGATGGCATGGTGGTGTTCGAGACGCCGCCGCGTGCGCGCGATCAGGTGCAGGAACAGACCTTGCCGTCCTATGCATGCGTTGCGTGGTTGACCGGCGACGTCAACGAGTACGCCAGCACACACGATGCACGCAAGGTGGTCGAACGGGAGTGGCACGCATGAGCACGGCACGACGTCCCAGCGAAACCATCGACAGCCTGGCGAAGCGCGCCGGCTTCGAGGTCGAATGGCAAGACGCGCATCACAACACGAAGCACGTGCCTGAGCAAACGCTGGCCGTGCTGCTCGAGCGCATGGGCTTGCCGTGCGGCAACGCCACGCAGATCCGCCAGAGCGCCGCCGCGCTCGACGCCGAATTGTCAGGCCGCAAACTGCCGCCATTGATGACCGCTGAGTGCGGCCGCGGCATCGCGCTGCCCGCTGCCGCGATCAAGGCGAACAGCCACTACCGGATCGAACTCGAAGGCGGCGAGGTGATAGACGGCCGCTTCACGGCGCCGAAGGGCGAGGCCGCGCTGCTCTCGCCGATCGACGAGCCCGGCTATCACACGCTCGTGCTGAACGACCATCGCATCACGCTGGCGGTCGCGCCCGCGCGCAGCTACACGGTCGCGGATGCCTGGCAGGGCCTTGGCAACAGTGCGCCTACTCCGCCGTTGTGGGGCGTTGCGGCGCAACTCTATGGCTTGCGCCGGTCGGGCGACGGCGGCATTGGCGACTACACGGCGCTCGCGCAAATGGCGGTCCAAACCGCGAAGCGCGGCGCGCATGCGCTTGCCGTCAGTCCCACGCATGCGATGTTCAGCGCCGAGCCGGAACGCTTCAGCCCCTACTCGCCGTCATCGCGCTTGTGGCTCAACGTCACGCATATCGACCCGGCTGCGGTGTTCGGCAAGGAAGCCGCACGCGCCGCCATGAAGGCTGTGCAGGCGGACGAGACGTGGACGCAACTCGAACGGCTCACGCTGATCGACTGGCCGCAGGCCGTGCGCATCAAGCTCAAGGTGTTGCGTCATCTGTTCGAACAGTTCTGCGTGAACGAACGTGCTCAGGACGCGCCGCGTGCGCAGGAATTCAACGAGTTTTGCGTCGCGGGCGGCCGTTCGCTGGAAGATCATGCGCGCTTCGAAGCGTTGCAGGCGGTGCAACTGGCGCAGCCGGATGGCGACGGTCATTGGCGCAACTGGCCCGAGGCACTGCGCGATCCGCGCAGCGCCGAAGTCGAAGCGTTCGCGCACGCGCATCGTCACGAGATCGAATTTCATCTGTACCTGCAATGGCTCGCCGCCAAGGGGCTCTCGCACGCCCAGCATGCGGCGCGTGATGCCGGCATGGCGGTCGGCTTGATCGCGGATCTCGCCGTGGGCTGCGACAGCGCCGGCAGTCATGCATGGTCGTATCGCGACGACATGCTGCAAGGTGTATCCGTCGGCGCGCCGCCGGATATCTTCAATCAGGCCGGCCAGGCGTGGGGGCTCACCACGTTCTCGCCACGCGCCATGCGCAATCAAGGCTTCTCGGCGTTCATCGACATGCTGCGCGCGGCCTTCGCGCACGCAGGCGGCATTCGCATCGACCACATTCTCGGGCTGCGTCGTCTGTGGCTCGTGCCGGAAGGCGAAAGCGCGGCAAATGGCGCGTATCTGCGCTATCCGCTCGAAGACATGCTGCGGCTGATCGCGCTCGAATCGTGGCGGCATCACGCGATTGTGATTGGCGAAGATCTCGGCACCGTGCCGCCGGGCTTCCGTGAACGGCTGAACGAACATGGCCTCGCGGGGATTCGCGTGCTGTGGTTCGAACGCGGCGAGTGGAGCGACGGCTTCAAGATGCCGGCAGACTGGGACCGCAACGTAGTAGCCACCACGACTACGCACGATCTGCCTACCGTCACGGGATGGTGGCGCGGCGCGGATATTGTGTGGCGCAATCGCGTTGGCCAGACGCTGCCGCGCGCCGATGGACGCGACCCGGTGGAAGTGGCGCTCGCCGAACGCGCCGACGATCGCGCCCGCCTGTGGGACGCGTTCCAGTGGGCCGGCGTCGCCGCGCATGGCGTGCCCCCGCCGCCGTCCGAATCCGCGCCGGTGGACGAAGCGCTGGCCTTCGTTGCCGCAACGCCCTCGCCGCTCGTCACCTATCCGCTCGAAGATCTGCTCGCGCTGGAAGACCAGCCCAACTTGCCGGGCTCGATTGACGAGCATCCGAACTGGCGGCGCCGGCTCGCGCTGCCGGTCGACGAACTGTTCGCCGAGCCGGCCTTCCTCGACCGCCTGCTTGCGGTCGACCGGTTCCGGCGCGCTTCCGCTTCTCCCACGAACTCATCCACTGCTTCTTCGGGGCCCGACACACCATGACCGTCCCGCGCTCTACGCTCCGGCTTCAGTTCCATCGCGACTTCACCTTCGACGATGCCCTCAAGCACGTCGAGTATTTCGCCGCACTCGGCGTCAGCCATCTTTACGCGTCGCCCATCACCACTGCCGAACCGGGCTCGATGCACGGCTACGACACCGTCGACTACAGTAAGGTCAGCGAAGAATGCGGCGGCGAAGCGGCACTCAAGCGGCTCGTCGACAAACTGCGTGAGCGCGGCATGGGGCTCATCATCGACGTCGTGCCGAATCACATGGGCGTGGGCGGATCGAGCAACGCGTGGTGGCTCGACATCCTGCAATGGGGAAGGCACAGCACGTACGCGCGCCACTTCGACATTGACTGGCATTCGCCCGACCCGGCCTTGCGCGGCAAGGTGTTGCTGCCGTGTCTCGGCGGTTCGTATGGCGACGAACTGGCGGCGGGACGCATCGAACTGCGCTTCGACAAGGACAAGGGGCACTTCCATATCGCGTATGGGCCGCACGTCGGTCCGGTGTGCCCGGTCGATTACGCCGCGATCCTGCACAGCGCGGGCCGCGCCGATCTGAGCGCGCTCGCTGAACGCTTCCAGGGATTGACGACGCAACCCGCCGATCAACCGCGCGCGGCTGAGGCGTGCGCTGCGCTGCGTGAATTCGCGGCACAGAACGGCACGGCCGCGATCGACATCGCGCTTGCGCATTACTCCGCAAGCGATCCCGCTGGACGCGACCGCTTGCATCGCCTGCTCGAACGTCAGCATTTCCGGCTCGCCTGGTGGCGCACGGCGTCCGATGAAGTGAACTGGCGGCGCTTCTTCGATATCAGCACGCTGGCTGGCATGCGGGTCGAGCGTCCGGAAGTGTTCGACGCAGTCCACGTACTGCCGTTTCGCCTCTACGCAGAAGGCGTGATTGATGGCGTGCGGATCGATCACGTAGATGGGCTCGCTGAGCCGCGTGAATATTGTCAGCGGCTGCGGCAACGGCTCGGTGAACTGCGCGAGGGCGAGCCCTATGTGGTGGTGGAAAAGATTCTGGGCCGTGGTGAGCCGCTACGCGAAGACTGGCCCGTGCATGGCACGACGGGCTACGACTTCATGACCGAGGTGGGCGCGTTGCTGCACGACCCGGCGGGCGCCGAGACGCTCGCTGCAACGTGGGCCGATCTCAGCGGACGCAGCCCGGAGTTTGCCGACGAAGCGCTCATGGCCCGGCGCAAGATTCTGGCGGAAAATCTCGCGGCGGAACTGGACCGTGCGGCGCGCGCATTGCATCGGATCGCGCGCGATTCGCTTGCCACGCGCGACTTCACGTTCACCGCGTTACGGCGCGTGCTGACCGAACTGGTGGTGCATTTTCCGGTGTACCGCATCTATCCGCAAAACGGCTTGCGCACCGAAGCCGACAACGTCTACTTCAACCAGGCATTGGCGGGGGCGCGTGAGACCTTGTCGCCGGCGGATTACGGTGTGCTCGATCAGGTCGACGCATGGCTGGGCGGCAGCGCGGCGGAGGAAGCCGTGGTGGCTCGTCCGGGCGGCGCGGCGCAACCCGGCCAGAACGGCACGCAGTTCAGTCACGCGGGCTCGTCGCGACGCACCGCGCAGACGCTCTTTTCGCAATTGACCGCGCCGGTGGCCGCCAAGGCGGTCGAAGATACGGCGTGCTACAGGTACGGCCGTTTGCTGTCACGCAACGAGGTGGGCTCGGACCCCGGTGAATTTGCCTTTTCCATTGACGAGTTTCACGCCGCCAACGCGGAGCGCGCGAAGCGTTTCCCGCATGCCATGCTGGCCACGGCGACGCACGATCACAAGCGTGGCGAAGACGTGCGGGCGCGCCTTGCCGTGCTCAGCGAAATCGCACAGGACTGGAGCGCGACACTGCGCGCGTGGTCGACCTTGAACGCGCCGCAACGTCGTGCGCTCGACGGCAACGTCACGAGTCTCGATGAAAACTGGGCGCCGGGACCGGGTCCCGAGGCGATGCTGTATCAAACGCTGGTGGGTTGCTGGCCGCCCGAACTCTTGCCCGACGACGAGGACGGTGTGAAGGAACTCGCGGAACGGGTCGCACAGTGGCAATTGAAGGCGCTGCGCGAAGCGAAGTTACGCACCACATGGTTCGCGCCCGACGAGGCGTATGAAGAAGCATGCCGTACGTTCCTGTTCGATATCCTCGCGCCGCAGCGGCGTGATGGATTCCTGCGCGAACTGTCCGCGCTCGTAGCACGCATTGGCCAGGCCGGTGCGATCAACAGTTTGCAACAGACCGTGCTGCGCCTCACGTCGCCAGGCGTACCGGATCTATATCAAGGCACCGAGCTATGGGACTTCAGTCTGGTGGATCCCGACAACCGCCGGCCCGTGGATTTTGCTCAGCGTCAGGCGTGGCTCGCTGAAACGCCGCCGTCGGAATTCTTGCCGGAGTGGCGCAACGGCCGCATCAAACTCGCCGTCGTGCAGCGTTTGCTGGCCTTGCGCGCGCATCTGCCGGCACTGTTGAGCGAAGGGGCGTATGTGCCGCTCAAGGTCACGGGCAAACAGGCGGGGCATGTGGTTGCGTTTGCACGCCGGCACGCGAACGCCTGGGCGGTCACGATCGCCACGCATCTCGCTGCGGGTTTGCTCGAGGAAGGTGGCGATGCGCCGCTGGTCGATGCCACGCAATGGGATGATACCGCGATTGAAATGCCCGAAGAGCTGAAGTCGCGCGCGTTGTTCGACTGGCTGAGTCCGGCCGCGCCCAAGGTGAACGACGACGGCTTGCTGTATCTGCGCGATGCGTTGGCGAATATGCCGGTGGCGGTGCTGGTGGAGGATGGGGTGCCGAAGGCTTGAGGCGTGTGCTTGAGGCGTGTGCTTAAGACGTCTGTTAGCCGCCTTCGTCGTCGAATTCTTTCGGATACACGCGCACGAGCAAAATGCGCGGCCCCTTCATCTTCTTGACCACGATGTCGAAGCGGTCGAAGTCGATGCGCTGCCCTTCGCTCGGCAAGTCGTTGAGCGCCTGAATCACCAGTCCGCCCACCGATTCCGCGCGGCCTTCGTCGATGTCGATGCCTAGCGCCCGCTCCAGCGAGACCACCGGCAAGCTGCCCTTGCCCATCAGCGTGCCGTCGTCCATGCGGGTCCAGTCTGCATCGCCTTGGCGGAACTCATCGTGGATCTGCCCGACCAGCGCGCCCAGCAGATTATCGAGCGTGAGAAAACCGATCGGCGCGGCATTCTTGTGACCGACCAGCGCCATATGCGGCGCGCCCTTGCGAAAGCGGCGAAACAGTTCGAGCGCGGGCATCTCGGGCTGCACGTACTGAACCGGCCGCGTGTATTTCGCCAGGTCTTCGAGCGTTCCACCCGCCTGGCGCGCCAGCAGCAGATCCTTCAGATGGATCATGCCCATCACACGCTCGCCCGAGCCGTCTTCGAACAACGGATAGCGGCTGAAGCGGTGCCTCGCCACCACCTGCATGTTGTCGTGGAGCGGCAGATCGCGCCGCAGTCCCACCATTTCGAAGGCCGGCCGCATCAGGTCGGATACCGTCATGCGCGAAAAATCCAGCGAGTGTGCGATGGTGTTCCACTCGTCCTGGCTATAGGCATCTTCCGGCAAATTCGGGCCGCCGTTCGTGACACGCGCGCTGCGGCCACGCAGGATGAGTTTGAGTTCTTCCGTGGAGTAATGCGCGTCGCTGCCGTGACCCGCCGCGAGTCCCGCCAGCCGCAGCACGGCATTCGCGCTGGCGTTCAGCAGCCAGATGGCCGGGTACATGGCCCAGTAAAAGCCGTAGAGCGGCGTGGCCGTCCACAGCGAAATCTTCTCGGACTCGCGGATCGCGAGCGATTTGGGCGCGAGTTCGCCCACCACGATATGCAGGAACGAAATGCACGAAAAAGCGAAGAACAGCGAGACACCGTGAATCACATTTTCCGATTCGATGCCGAACACCCTGAAGACGGGTGTCAGCAATGCAGCGAACGCGGGTTCACCAATCCAGCCAAGCCCGAGCGAGGCGAGCGTGATGCCGAGTTGGCACGCGGAAAGGTAGGCGTCCAGATGACCGTGCACCTTGCCGAGGAGTCGTCCACGTACGCCATGCTGCGTGGCGAGGCTCTGCACGCGCGTCTGGCGCAACTTCACCAGACCGAATTCGGCGGCCACGAAAAAGCCGTTGAGTGCAACGAGCAGCAACGCACCAATGAGGGCAACAACCTGCATCAAGGGAATGGGCTCCGGCAAGCAAAGTTGTCAGTATAGAGGACGAAAGCGGGCTGAAAGAGGGCGTGCGTCGGGTGGCCCCATGGGTGACGCACGCGCGAGCCGTGTGGGTCGCGCGCGTGTCGTTTTGTTTTTTGTGCTTTTGCTTTGATCGCGCGGCATGCGGCCCACGCCGTGCGCGCGGCCGCTGGCAACTTCGCCGTGCCTTGCGAGTGGAGCCGTGCTACGCGCCGCCGGGTACGACGAGCGGGATCTGCAAGGCGAGCGTGGTGGCTTGCCCTTCCTGTACTTCGCCTTGCGTGAAGCTGCCGCCATGCGCCTCGGCAACCCGCTTGCACAGCGCCAGCACCCAGGCAATCCGGCCCGCTTCGCGCGGTGCGCGTGCCTGAATGCGCGCGAAGCGTTCCAGCAGATGGGGCAGGGCTTCGTCGTCGAGTGCGGCGGGGGTGGCGTCATAAACGACGGTGGCGTGCCACGACGTGGCATCGACACTGGAGTTGAGCGCTACGGTTGAACCGTCTGCACTGCTTTCCACCGCGAACGTGAGCATGAGCCACAGCGCCTCGCAAAGGCGCTCGCGGTCGCCGTTGAATTGCTCCGTGGACAACGCCGAATCGAACGTGAGCGATACGCCACGCGAGCGTGCGAGTTGCGCGCGAACTTCGTCCGCGCTATCCGAGAACAAGGCCTGCAATGCAAACGGACCGCGCTCCAGCGCCAGATTCTTTGTTCCCGCGCGCGTGGTATCGACAAGCGATTCCAGCAGCTTCACCTGCTGATCCACCCCGCTGCGGATGCCGACAATGGCGCGTTGCGCGGCGGCGTCGTTGGCATCGAGTTTGCGTTCGAGCACGTAGGCCCAGCTGTGGATGGCATTCAACGGACCGCGCAAATCATGCGACACGAGCGACAGCACATGGTCGCGCATAAACAGCGCGGTTTCCGCGACGAAAAACGCGGTACGGCTCTCAGACGTGGATGTCATAACGCTCCGGACTTTCGTGTTGCGTGTCTTGCGCCTGATGGCACACTGAAAATGTAACCCCATTATAGGCATAGTTAGTGCCGCTGAGGCTCGAAACACGGATTGCATGAAGCATTGAATTGAAACCGTGTGACGCCGACGCAAGCTTACCGGCGATCGCACCCTTTGCGTGTTCGCACGACCGTTTGCATCGCAGCGCGCCCTTACCGCATTCACGGCGTTCACATGAAATGCGCTCCCACTGTGAAACGTTTAGCAGTCCAATTGATACTTGATGCCACTATGTGGATGTTCATCGCCGGGGCGGGTTTTCTACCTCGCTATTGAACGCTGCTCGGCGGCTCGAAACAGACCGCGCATCTTCCGGATGCCACCGGCCGCGACTCAGCAAAACAACCGCCCATCATCGCCGCAACGTCCTACAATAGCGGTTTCTACCGCTTAAAGGAGCTGCTCATGTCGACCGTGACTACCGAATCCGGCCTTAAATATGAAGACTTGACCGAAGGCAGCGGCGCCGAAGCCGTCGCCGGTAAAACGGTGAGCGTGCATTACACCGGCTGGCTGACCGACGGCCAGAAGTTCGACTCGAGCAAAGACCGCAACGACCCGTTCGCGTTCGTGCTGGGCGGCGGCATGGTCATCAAGGGCTGGGACGAAGGCGTCCAGGGCATGAAGGTGGGCGGCGTGCGCAAGCTGACCATTCCGCCGCAACTCGGCTATGGCGCTCGCGGCGCGGGCGGTGTGATTCCGCCGAATGCGACGCTCGTGTTCGAAGTCGAACTGCTCGACGTTTGAGCCTGGTTCGAGCGGCGTCTCGAACGCCGCTTGAGCGTTCAAGGTGAATCTCGCCACGTACAAGCCACGTATCAGCTACCCATAAGCCCCGTAAAAGCCGCGCATGAGCCACGCTGCCATCACTGCCCCCAGCGTTTCGTTGCGCCGCTACGGCGCAATCGAGGCGTCCGATCTGCACGACTTTCATCAGGTCGTACTGGGGCTGGATGGTTCAATGGTCATGTCGGTGGATGGCGTCGGCCAGGAGATCGAGGCCGGTTCAGCCTGGCTGATCCCTGCCGGCGCGCAGCACGATTACGCGGGCATTGGCGAGAATCGGCAACTGGTGCTGGATTTGCCTGCGGCGTCGCTTGCGGTGCCGCAGCGTTTGTTTGACCGGGCCCGGGCGGTTTCGGTGGATGCGTCGTTGACGCGGCTCGTGAACAGCATCGCAGCGAGCGCCGCAGGTGGCATGCAAGACGGCGACGATCTCGCTGCGCGCCGCTTTCACTGGCACGCCGCCACGCGTCTATGTGCGGCGATGCTCGCCGAAGGCGGCACGTCGCAAGATGATGCGCCAGGGTCAGGGTTGGACTTTGCGCGCATCGACCGCTGGCTGCGCGCACATCTGTCCGAACCGCTACGCATTGCCGATCTCGCCGCGCACTGCGGCTTTGGCATGCGGCGCTTTCATCAGCTATTTATCGAGGCATTCGGCGAGACGCCGCACCGCTACCTGCAACGTCTGCGGCTCGATATGTCGATTACGTTGTTAGCCGATCCACGCCGCTCGCTCACCGAGATCGCGCTCGAAGTCGGCTTTGGCGATCAGAGCGCTTATACGCACGCTTTCACGCGGCGTTTTGGACTCGCCCCGGGTCAGTGGCGCGCCGTCCGGCATTGATCTTCACGCAAAGCTGGGCGCAGATGGCAGTGGCTTACGCAGACGTCGGGGCCGGCCGGCGCCCCGCTCTGAGCATCTACCTCTCCAACTGACTCAACCAGCCAACCCACGCGCCAGGTCATTGCGGATATCGCCCGCATTTTCGAGTCCCACCGCAAGGCGAATCAATCCCTCGGTAATACCCGCTGCCTCGCGTGCTTCCGGCGTAATACGACCGTGCGTGGTCGTGGCGGGATGCGTGATCGTCGTACGCGTGTCGCCCAGGTTGCCGGTGATCGAACAGATCTTCGTGCTGTCGATCACACGCCATGCGTTCGCGCGTTGCGCCTCGGGTGTGTCGCCCTTCAGTTCGAACGAAACGATCGCGCCGCCCGCTTTCTGCTGACGCTTCGCCAGCGCATATTGCGGATGCGATTCAAGCCCCGGATAAAACACGCGTTTCACGGCGGGATGCGTTTCCAGCCAGCGCGCGATTTCCAGCGCATTGTCCGACTGCTTCTCGACCCGCAGTGAAAGCGTTTCCATGCCCTTCAACAGCACCCATGCGTTGAATGCGGACAAGGTCGGCCCCGCGCTGCGCACGAACGGAAACACCTTCTCCATGATGAACTGCTTCGAGCCAACCAGCGCGCCGCCCAGCACCCGACCCTGGCCGTCGAGGAACTTGGTGGCCGAATGCATCACCACGTCCGCGCCGAGTTTCAACGGCTGCTGCAGCGCGGGACTGCAGAAGCAGTTGTCCACGACGAACAGCGCGTTCGCAGCCTTGGCGATCTTGCCGATGGCTTCGATATCAGCGATCTCAGTGAGCGGATTGGACGGCGTTTCGAGGAAAAACATCTTGGTTTCAGGACGAATCGCGTTCTTCCATGCATCCAGATCAGTCGGATCGACAAAGGTCGTGACGATGCCGAACTTGCTGAAAATCTGCGAAAACATGCCGAGCGTCGAGCCGAACAGACTGCGCGAGCTGACCAGATGATCGCCCGCCTGCAACGCCGACATCACCACCGACATGATCGCAGCCATGCCCGACGCCGTTGCCATGCACGCCTCACCGCCTTCGAGCGCCGCGAGACGGTCCTGAAACATCGTCACCGTAGGGTTCGTGAAGCGCGAGTACGTGTAATAGTCCTCGGACTTCTTGAAGCGCTCGGCGGCATCCGCGGCGCTGGCGAACACAAAGCTCGACGTGAGGAAGATCGCTTCCGAATGCTCGTTGAAGTCGCTGCGCTGCGTGCCCGAGCGGACCGCGAGAGTGTCGAAATTCAGGGAGTCGTCCATGATGTTTTTGTTTCCATTGACCACGTGTTGCCACGTGTCGTCACGTTATCCGCACCGGCGTTTGTGTCCCCGCTTCAACGAGGAATACAAGCGCGCCGGCAACAAAAAAGCCCGCTTTGCGTCGGCATAAGCGGGCTTCTGTGCGGGGGAAAGCTGGAGCGGCGGTGAAAGAGATGCGGCTGTTCCACCGTTCGCTTTAGCTGTTTTGGGTTGCCCCGCGTCCGCAAGCTGAGATCAAATCGACGCAAGCCATCATCCTAACATAGCGCCGGGCGTACGCGACGCCTGGCGCTCACGTCCGGTTTTTACTCTACCGACAATTGCAGATGCAGTTGCGACCGCGCTGCACCGCCGTCCATGCCTTCGCTCGCGGCATCGCGGTCCGATTGCGCGGACGGCGCCAGACGCGCGGTTTCGATGCGGTCGAGATACTCGGTCGTCACGTCGCCCGTGATGTAGTTGCCGTCGAAGCACGACGCCTCGAATTCCTTCAGCGCCGGGTTGGTGTCGCGAACGGCTTGCTTCAGCGCGTCCACGTCCTGGTACACGAGGTGATCCGCGCCGATCATGCGCGCGACTTCTTCGTCCGTGCGGCCATGCGCGACGAGTTCGCCGCGCGTCGGCATGTCGATACCGTAGACGTTCGGGAATTTCACCGGCGGCGCGGCGGAAGCAAAAATCACCTTGTTCGCGCCGGCATCGCGCGCCATCTGCACGATTTCATGCGAAGTGGTGCCGCGCACGATGGAATCGTCGACGATCAGCACGTTCTTGCCCTTGAACTCGATCGCCATCGCATTCAGCTTCTGGCGCACCGACTTCTTGCGCACGGCCTGGCCCGGCATGATAAACGTGCGGCCCACGTAGCGGTTCTTGAAGAACCCTTCACGATATTCGACGCCCAGCTTCTTCGCGACCTGCATGGCTGCCGGACGCGACGAGTCGGGAATCGGCATCACCACGTCGATGTTCACATCCGGCAGTTCGCGCTTGATCTTCTCGGCGAGGTAGTCGCCCATGCGCAGACGCACGTTGTAGACCGGCACGCCGTCGAGCACCGAGTCAGGACGCGCGAGGTACACGAGTTCGAAGATGCACGGGTTGAGGCTCGGCTGCGTGGCGCACTGCTGCGAGTGCAGATTGCCTTCGAGGTCGATGAAGATCGCTTCGCCCGGCGCCACGTCGCGCACGAACTCGAAGCCAATGCCTTCAATTGCCACCGATTCCGACGCCACGATCCATTCCACACCGTGCGCCGTTTCCTGCTTGCCGAGGCACAGCGGGCGAATGCCGAACGGGTCACGGAACGCGAGCAGACCGTAGCCGGCGATCAGCGACACGATCGCATACGAACCATGCACGCGGCGATGCACGCCCGAGACCGCCTTGAACACAGCGTTCGGATCGAGTTGCAGACCGGAGCTCGACAGTTGCAGCTCGTGCGCGAGCACGTTGAGCAGCACTTCGGTGTCGGAGTTGGTATTGATATGGCGGCGATCGACGCGGAACATCTCGTCTTTCAGTTGCTGCCAGTTGGTGAGGTTGCCGTTGTGGGCGAGGATGATGCCGAACGGCGCGTTCACGTAGAACGGCTGGGCCTCCTCTTCGCTCGTCGCGGAACCGGCCGTGGGGTAACGCACCTGGCCGATACCCGTGGTGCCGGGCAGGCTACGCATGTTGCGCGTGCGGAACACGTCGCGCACCATGCCGTTGGCCTTATGCATGTGGAAATTGCTGCCGTTCGCCGTCGCAATACCGGCTGCGTCCTGACCGCGGTGCTGCAGGAGCAGCAGGCTGTCATAGATCAGCTGATTGACCGGGGACTGGGAAACTACGCCTACGATGCCGCACATGGCATGTCCTTCAAAGGTACGAAATTCGTAACGGCGGCCGGTGCCGGGGAAGCATCCGGGTCGCGCCGGTATCCTGCACGCTTCGGTGAGCCGCTCATCTGATCGTCATACGCGGACGTAGGCAGCGAGCGTCTCTGGAAGCAGTGGTTTCAGTTGGTGGACGCCTTCGACCGCATAGGGCCGCAACAAGGCGTCTTTCCAGAATTTCTGCTGGGGCAGTTCGGTCAAGCCGGCAAGGGCGACCAGAACCAGCACCAGAATGACCCCGCGCACGAGGCCGAACATCAAACCGAGCGAGCGGTCCACACCGCCCAGGCCCGACACCATGACGAGGCGGCTGAGCAGCGCATTGGCGACGCCCACCACCAGCATCACACCGACCACCAGCAGCACAAAAGCGAGCAGCCACTGGGTCAAGGCACCGCCGGGCCAGTTGACCGGCATATAGGGCACGACGTAGCCGACAAAGCGGCAGGCAATCAGGAACGCCGCGATCCAGCCGATCAGCCCGAACACCTCGCCGAGGAAACCGCGCCAGGTGCCCCGCAAGGCCGACAACACGATCACCGCCATAACAGCGTAGTCGAAGGCCGTGAACATCGCTCAGTTACTGTGCCGAGCTGTTGTTCGAGCCCGACGCGCCCGAGGTCAGACCGGCCTCGCGAACCTTCGCGATGGCGGCCGATGCCGCCGCCCGGTCAGGGAACGGACCTGCGCGCAACAACGTGCGGGTGGTGCCGTCTGCCTGCTTCTGACGTTCGGTATATGCGGGTACTCCTGCCGCTTTCAACTTGGCGGCCCAATTCTTTGCGCTGGCGTCGTCCGGGAAGGAGCCGAGCTTCACCGCGAAGCGACTGCCGGGCGGCGCGGCGGGCGTGCCGGAATCCGCGTCGGCGCTGGCGGCCGCGCTGTTCGCGCTGCTATTGGCGTTGCTGTTGGCGCTCGGGCTGGCGTTAGCATACGTGCTTGCCGAATTTTGCGCCGCCGCGGTGCCCGTCTTTGCCGATGCGCCCGATCTGGACGAGGTGGCGGGCGTGGTCGCGGGTGCGGTATTGGTCGCCGTGGCAGTTGACGGCGATTTGCTGGACCTGGCCGTGGCCGACGCGGTCGCGCCCTGCGGTTTCGTCGGACTCACGTTGCCGTTCGCGTTGGCTGTTGCGGGCGCAGCCGGCGCTGGCGCGATGCCGCCGGTTGCCGATTGAGCTGATTGACCCGCTTGACCGGAGCCCGCTGTGGCGGCCGTTGACGTATCCGGCACCGGATTATCCGGTGCAACGCCCGCCTGCGTGTCCGCGTCGTCCGCGCTCGCTTTGGGGGCGGGGCGGTTGGGGATATCAATGGCGATATCGTCGGTCACGGGTTTGGGGTGCGAATCGAGCACCATGGGCAGAATCACCACGGCGGCGATCACCATTGCGATGGCGCCCACGAGGCGCCGGCGCGCGCGCTGCTTTTCCGGCAACGTGGGGTCGAGCAGCATGGCATCGGCATCAGGCCGTTCCGTGCGGCGCGTTCGCCGCTCCACGCGCTCGCCACGGGCGGCGCGGGTGGAACTGGTATTTGCGCCGCGCCGGGTGGGCGCGTCGTCTTTCTTGCCGAACGAGAAAATACCCATGAATGGCTTGGTCGAGGCTGCCGCGCGTTCAGTGTTGCTGCGATTTACGGTAAGCCATGACACCAGCTACCGTATAGAAACTACCAAAAACCACGATTCTATCATTCTCTGAGGCGCGATTTAGCGCGTCTTGGAACGCCTCGGCAGGCGTCGCGAAGCGCGTCACGCTGCTGTCGGCGCCGTCCGTTACGCCAGATTCGCGCAAAACCGCTTCGAGATCATTCGCGGAGGCGGCCCGCGGCGTGTCCAGATCTGTCAGACACCAGTGATCGACTTCGCCCTTCAGATGCTCGACCACGCCAGCGATATCCTTGTCCCGCATGGAGCCAAACACCGCGTAGGTGTAGGGAAAATAGCCCATGTTGCCGAGATTTTGCGCGAGCACGGCGGCGGCATGCGGGTTGTGGCCGACATCGAGCACGATGGACGGCTTGCCCGGCAGCACCTGGAAGCGTCCCGGCAGTTCCACGTTGGCGAGACCGAGCCGGATGTCCTGGGCGGAAACCGGCAGGCGGTCGCGCAAGGCTTCCAGACCGGCCAGCGCGGCCGAGGTATTGATCAACTGATTCGCGCCGCGCAGCGCCGGGTAAGCCAGCGCCGAACGGCGCAGGGTGCGGCCTACATAGCTCCACTGCTGGCGCTCGCTGCCAGCCTGCCCTTCGTAACGGAAATCGCGTCCGAACAGCCACAGATCCGCGCCGATCTTCTCAGCGTGGTCGATCAGCGACTGCGGCGGCACCGGGTCCGCGCAGATGGCGGGCTTGCCCGGGCGGAAGATACCGGCCTTCTCATAGCCGATTTTCTCGCGCGTATCGCCGAGGTACTCGGTGTGATCGATGTCGATACTCGTAATGATCGCGCAATCCGTATCGAGGATATTGACCGCGTCCAGCCGGCCACCGAGCCCGACCTCCAAGACCACCGCGTCGAGCCCGCGCGAGGCGAACAGGCGCATGATGGCCAGCGTCGTGAACTCGAAGTAGGTCAGCGAAACCGGCTCGGCCAGGCTCAGACGCGCGGCTTCGACGGCTTCGAAATGCGGCAGCAGGTCAGCGTCGCTCGCGATTTCGCCGTTCACCCGCGCGCGTTCATTGAACGTCAGCAGATGCGGCGACGTATGGCAGCCCACCCGATAGCCCGCCCGTAACAGAATCGTCTCGAGGATCGCGCACGTCGAGCCCTTGCCATTGGTGCCGCCCACGGTGATCACCGGGCAATCGAACGACAGTTGCAGGGCGTCGCGCACCTTGCTGATCCGCGCCAGCCCCATGTCGATGCCGACCGGATGCGCGGATTCGAGATGCGTGAGCCACGCGTCGAGAGTGGGGAAGGTGGTCATCGGCTACGTCGGTTAGGCGGTATTGCGGATTCGGCCAGTTCAGCGGGCGTTGCGGTGTTGCGCGTTTGGTCTCGTTGCCGCGATTGCGCGCGTCAAGGCACTGGATAAGCCGACCACGCGCAACGCAGCGAGACCGCGATTATCCCGGAAATGACAGCGCGCCGCTTGATGACCTCTCGCGGCGCGCTGTTTTTTTGCATTTTCCGCGTCACGACGACACGGCATTGCGGCTGGTTTTGCTTGAACGGCTAAGGGCTGGCTCAGGTCTTAGGCCACCGCATCGGCCGGCTGGCGGGACATCAGCGCCATCAGACGGGCAATTTCCTCACGCAGCTTGCGGCGATCCACGATCATGTCCACCGCACCCTTGGTCAGCAGGAACTCGGCGCGCTGGAAGCCTTCCGGCAGCTTTTCACGCACGGTTTGTTCGATCACGCGCGGGCCGGCAAAGCCGATCAGCGCCTTGGGTTCGGCGATCACCACGTCGCCGAGGAAGGCGAAGCTCGCGGACACGCCGCCCATGGTCGGATCGGTCAGCACGGAGATGAACGGCAGCTTGGCTTCGGCCAGCTTGGTCAGCATGGCGGTGGTCTTGGCCATCTGCATCAGCGAAAGCAGACTCTCCTGCATACGCGCGCCGCCTGACGCGGTGAAGCAGATAAACGGCACCTGTTGTTCGAGCGCGTTCTGCGCGCCGCGGGCGAAACGCTCACCCACGACCGAACCCATCGAACCGCCCATGAAGGAGAATTCGAAGCAGGCGACCACGCACGGCAGCGTGTGGATCGCGCCGCCCATCACGACCATTGCGTCGGTTTCGTCGGTCTCGTCCATCGCCTCTTTCAGGCGTTCCGGGTACTTACGGCTGTCCTTGAACTTCAGCGCGTCGACCGGCAGGATTTCCTGGCCGATTTCGTAGCGGCCTTCCGGATCGAGCAAACCGTCGAGCCGCTCACGCGCGCCGATCCGCATGTGGTGGTCGCACTTCGGGCACACGTGGAGGTTCGCCTCGACGTCGTTGCGGTACAGGACCGCTTCGCACGACGGGCACTTGATCCACAGCCCTTCCGGAATGCCCTTGCGGTTTTTCGGATCGGTTTGTTTGATCTTCGGCGGCAGCAGTTTATCGAGCCAGCTCATGTTGATTCCTTTCTCAGTCTTTCGGTAAGCGTGACGGCGGGACTAAGCCGCCGCGCAGCTTACAGCAGACAAAAAGTGACGATTATCGGGCGGTCGCGCCGATGCTATCCAGCGCCTCGCGGATCTCCGCGATGAAACGCGTGAGCATTCCGGCGGCCTCGCCCGGTGCGGCTTTTTCCAGTAATTGCACGATACGACTGCCGATCACGACGGCATCGGATACTTCGGCAACGGACTTCGCCGTCTGGGCGTCCCGAATGCCGAAACCGACGCCTACCGGTAGGGGCACGCGCGACTTGATGGCCGGGATTTTACTCGCGATGCTGGAAACGTCCAGATTTGCCGCGCCGGTTACCCCTTTGAGCGACACGTAGTAGACATATCCGCTCGCAATTTTACCAACCTCAGCGATGCGCTCGTCCGTCGAGGTAGGCGCCAGCAAGAAAATGGGATCGATCCCTGCTGATCGCATCTGTTCCGCGAACTTAACGGATTCTTCCGGCGGGTAGTCGACAACCAGTACGCCGTCGACACCGGCATCCTGAGCGGCAGCCGCAAAGGCTTCGGCACCCATGCGCTCGATGGGATTGGCATAGCCCATCAGCACCACTGGCGTCTTGTCGTCGCGCTCGCGGAACGTCTTCACGTCAGCCAATACGCGACGCAGCGATACGCCGTGAGCCAAAGCACGTTCCGACGACGCCTGGATCACCGGACCATCTGCCATTGGATCGGAGAACGGTACGCCGAGTTCGATGACATCCGCGCCGCCAGCGGCCAGTGCGTGCATGAACTCCACGGTGCGGGCCGGATCAGGATCACCCGCCGTCATGAACGGAATCAGCCCTTTCTTGCCCTGCGCGGCCAGCGCCGCAAATGTGTTTTTGATACGGGACATGGAAATTTACTCGAATAGGATTTACTGCGCGTTAGACGTGATTCAGCGTTTTTCGAGGCCGATTTGCCTCAATTAGCGCCCAAAGCCGGCGAGACTCAGATCTCGGCAGCGACGGAGGTGCTCGTCGCAGCCGGACCGCGGCTAACCGCGGAGGCGGCCGCGCTGACGCGTTCACGCGCTATCGCGCAGTAACTTTCATTAATTTCATAGCCGACGAATTCGCGCCCCTGGCGAGCGCAAGCGACTGCGGTGGTGCCGCTGCCCATGAACGGGTCGAGCACGCGCCCGCCCGGCGGGCACGACGCCAGCACCATCCGCTCGACGATTTCCAGAGGCTTCTGGGTGGGGTGATCGACGCGTTCGGCATGTTGCCGATGCAGTCGTGACACCGACCAGACGTCCTTCGGGTTGTAGCCGAGCTCCAGCCACTTGCTGCCTTCGAACAATTTACGCGAACGCGCCTTCTTCGTGACAGCATCGTACGGGATGCGGACGGGATCGAGATCGAAGTAGTAATCTTTCGATACCGCGAAAAAGCCGATGTTATCGTGCACCGACGTAAAACGGCGCGTCGTGCCGCCCATGCTCGGCACGCGCCGGTCCCAGATGATCTCGTTGACCATCGTGAGCCGCGTCTTCAGGAAACAGAAGATTTCCGGCGCGTACTGCCACGTGCAAAAGATATAGAGCGAACCGGTAGGATTGAGCTTCGGAATGGCCAGCTCGAGCCAACCACGCGTCCAGTCGAGAAAATCGTCGCCCGAGCGCATGTCCGAATCGTTGCCATAGTCTTTGCCGAGCCCGTAAGGCGGATCGGCGAGGATCAGATCAATGGAAGCGTCCGGCAGGTTCACCACATCGGTCAGAAAATCGCGGTTCAAGAGCCGGATGCCGGCAGGCACCACCGGCAAAGCCGACGCGAGCGCCTGAGCAGGCACTGCGGCGGATTCGCCGGGGGCAGCTTTCGCTTTAGCCGTCACGGCCTCGGCCGTTGCTTCGGCCTCGGTGGCGCCGTCTATTGCCGGTTGCGGCTCGTCGAACTCGTCGCGCATCGTCGCGGCGCTCAGAACGTGATACCCGATCGCTCAGCGACCGTGTGCATGTCCTTGTCGCCGCGTCCCGACAGATTCACCAGAAGGTGCTTGTCCTTCGGCAAGGTCGGCGCGAGTTTGGCCGCGTAGGCGAGCGCATGACTCGATTCGAGCGCAGGAATGATGCCCTCGATCCGGCAGCAGTCGTGGAATGCCTTGAGCGCCTCTTCGTCAGTGATGCCCACATATTGCGCGCGGCCGGTTTCATGCAACCACGCGTGCTCGGGGCCGACGCCAGGATAGTCCAGCCCCGCCGAGACCGAATGCGTCTCGATGATCTGGCCATTCTCGTCCTGCAGTAGATAGGTGCGATTGCCGTGCAGCACACCCGGACTGCCGCCTATCAGCGAAGCGGCGTGACGGCCCGTGTCCAGGCCGTCGCCGGCTGCTTCAACGCCGATCAACTGCACAGATTTATCCTCGATGTACGGATAAAAGATGCCCATCGCGTTCGATCCACCGCCTACGCACGCAATCACCGCGTCCGGCTGACGGCCGATCAATTCAGGCATCTGCACCTTGCACTCGTCGCCGATCACGCGCTGGAAATCGCGCACCATCATCGGATAAGGGTGCGGACCGGCCACCGTGCCGATGATGTAGAAGGTGCTTTCGACGTTGGTCACCCAGTCGCGCATCGCTTCGTTCAGCGAGTCTTTCAGCGTCTTCGAACCGGATTCGACCGGCACGACCGTCGCCCCGAGCAGCTTCATGCGGTAGACGTTGGCGGCCTGGCGGCGCACGTCTTCCGAGCCCATATAGACCACGCATTCCATGCCGAAGCGCGCAGCGATGGTGGCCGTGGCCACACCGTGCTGACCCGCGCCGGTTTCGGCGATCACGCGCTTCTTGCCCATGCGCCGCGCGAGCAGTGCCTGGCCAATCACGTTGTTGATCTTGTGCGCGCCCGTGTGGTTCAGGTCCTCACGCTTGAGGAACACCTGCGCGCCGCCGAGCAATTCGCTCCAGCGTTGGGCGTGATAAATGGGGGACGGACGACCGACGAAATATTTCAGTTCGCGCTCGTATTCAGCAACGAACTCGGGGTCTTTCTGGAATTTTGCGTACGCTTCACGCAGCTCGTCGAGCGCATGAACCAGGGTTTCGGCAACGAAAACGCCGCCAAATTGGCCGAAATGGCCTCTTTCATCAGGCAAGTTGTACATGATGTCACTCTTCTCAGAAGGCCGGCGCGTGCCGTTCGACAACGGCGCCGGCTGAATCACTCTGCGTCCGCCGCGCGCACTGCGCGTACGAACGCCGCCATCCGGGCGTGATCCTTCACGCCCTTGGCGCCCTCTACTTCGATGCCGCTTGAGACATCGACCGCATACGGGCGCACCTGACGTATTGCGTCACTGACGTTTTGCGCGTTCAACCCACCACTCAAAACGGCCCGACGCGCGAGCTCTGCTGGAATAAGTGACCAATCGAAAACCTTCCCGCCGCCACCGTAGCCTTCGACATGGGTGTCGAACAGAAGGCCACTGGTTGCCGCATAGTTAAGCGCCGATTTTACCAAATCGGCTCGCTGAGTATCCGCCGCGACCCGCAATGCGCGCAACCAAGGCAAACCCGCAACGCCGGCAAGCGCTTCGCACTGGTCCGGAGTCTCGTCGCCATGAAATTGCAGCAGGGTCAGCGGGATGTTGCTCACCACCTCCCTCAGCCAGTCGGGCGTGGGATTGACGAACAGCCCCACGACCGAGACGAACGGCGGCACATCCCTGACCAGGTCGAGCGCCTGGGCCACGCTCACCGAGCGCGGGCTGGACGGATAGAACACGAGACCGAACGCGTCCGCACCCAGATCGATGGCGTGCGCGACGTCTTCAGGCCTGGAAAGCCCGCACAGCTTGATGCGCGTCCGGCGCGGCAGAGGCGCCTGGTCCTGCTGCGCCTCACCAACGGTGGATGGGTTCGGGTTTGCGTTCATGCTTCGGATGACTCGTTCCATATGGTGCTCCACGGCACGCTGCCTGACTGCGCAGCCGGCACCGCGAATTCATCAGGATAGCCCACCTGCGCGAGATACAGGCCGTCGGGCATGAAAGTGGGCGCAGCGGCGTTGCGGTCGCGGCTGGCCAACACCTCGGCCATCCACGTGGCCGGATAACGCTGGCGGCCAATTGCGACGAGGCATCCCATCAGATTACGCACCATGTGATGCAAAAAGGCGTTGGCGCGGAAACGGAAGTGAATGAAATCACCCTGCTGGCGCACGTCGATTTGATACAGATGCTTGACCGGCGTCTTCGCCTGGCATTCCGACGAGCGGAACGCGGAGAAATCATGCTCGCCGATCAGACAGGTCACGGCCGCGCGCATGGCCTCGACGTCGAGCGGGGTATGGACCCAACCCGCGCGACCGGTGAGCATCGGCGAGCGCACCGGATGCACGTAGAGCGCGTAGTAATAGGTGCGCTCGAATGCCGAGAAGCGCGCGTGAAACGTGTCGGGCATCGGCTTGGCCCACTGCACGGCCACGCTCTTGGGCAAAAACGCGTTGGTGCCGCGCACCCACGAAAAATCGGTCCGCTCGAGCTCGGTGTCGAAATGCACCACCTGCCCGAGTCCGTGCACGCCGGTATCTGTACGTCCCGCCACGACCGTTTGCAACGGTGTCTGGGCAAACTCGCGCAAGGCCCTCTCGAGTTCGTCCTGCACCGTCTTGCCGTGCGGCTGTGACTGCCAACCGCAGAACGCCGAGCCGTCGTACTGAATACCAAGCGCGATACGGGTCATGACAACGGCGCGAGGGTCGACAGCAAGGCGCGCGCTTCGGTGCGCGTGCGGGTGTCGTTCACTTCGATAACCTCGTGGATCAACGCACGCGCGCCTGCCAGATCGCCGAGTTCGATGTATTCCGAAGCCAGATCGAGCTTGTTGCGCGCGATCCTGCCGAGGTCTTCCGGCGTGAACAGTGGCACGGGCTGCGACGGACCCGGCGGCAGCTCGAGATCGAAGTCCAGGTTCAGCGCGCCGAAGCGCGCGGCGCCCAGACCGGCCACGGCTGCCGAGCCGGCCGTACCGGCGGTGATTTCATCCGCGACGTGAGGCGGTGCAGGCAACGGCGCAATGGCTTGCTGCGCGGCGATCTGCGGTTCGGCGACAGGATGGGTGTCGAACACGGCATGCGGCGTCAAGCCCGACTGGGTGCGCGGCGGCAGAGCGAGATCGAGACCGCTGAAGGCATCGACGGCATCGCGCAGGAAACCCTTCGGCGCCGACAATTCAGCGGGGAACGGGTCCAGCGGCTCCGGCAGCGGGAAGGCTTCCGGGATGCCCCATCGCGAAGCGGTATGGTCTTCGTCGTGGGCTTCGTCGAGGGCGGATGCGGTTTCCTTGTTCGCCTCAGAAGAGTCAGCCAGCGAGGACGTAGACTCGAACGAGTGCTGTGCGGCTTCGGAGGCGTCGTGCGTCGGGTTGTCGCTCGCGACCGGGTCGATCGGGGCGGCTTCTTCTGACGTCTGCGTCTGTCGATCCCATGTGGGATGTTCAGCGCTGGCCGCTTGCTCGTCGGAAGCATGCGGGACTTCTTGCGATGATGCCTGCTCCAGCGTTTCTTCCGTTGATGTGTGCTCGAAGGACGCCGGCGCGGTCTCGACACTCGCCGCCTGGGGTTCGTACGCGCTTTCCTGAAGCGGTCGATTCACCGGGAAGGCTGCCGGATCGTAGCCCTCAGAGTGATGCGGCGCTTCGAGTGACGCTTCGGTCGGGAAGGCGTCGGTTGAGGTTGCCGGGTGTTGCGCGGTTGGCTCGTGCGATTCGGCTTCGTGGGCTGCGGCTTCGTGTGTTGAGCCTGTGTGTGACGCGCCTTCGTGTGACGCGCCTTCGTGTGTCGCCGGCTCGTGTGCGGCGGCATCGTGAGACTCGGCTGCATGTGCTGCCGCTTCGCCTACGGCTGAGTCGTCTGCAGCGACGTCGTGCGCCGAGACTTCCTGCGTTGCTGCTTCGTCAGCCGTGGCGTCGTGCGCAGTCGGCTCGTCTGCTGCCGCTTCATGCGCCTCGGCTTGGTACGCTTCTGCGTCGTTCGCCCGCACATCTTGTGCCGGAGCTTCGTCTGCTGCGACTTCGCGCGCCACAGCTTCGTCGGCTATGGCTTCGTGTGAAGTTGCTTCGTGTGCGCCGGACTCGTGCGCCGCGACGTCATGCGCCACGGCCTCGTCTGCCGTAGCTCCATAAGCAGGGGCTTCTTCCGCCATCGCTTCATGTGCTACGGCCTCATGCTCGGATGCATGTGCTGCCTGACCGAGCGCATCCGCCCCTGAGACATCAGCTTCCGGCACATCATGCGCATCTGTTTCATGCGCTGAAGCCTCCCGAGCCGCCACCAACGCCGCCTCGTGCTCCACGCCTTGCGCCACGTCATGCGTCGCCGACTCATGCATCTCTGCGTCGCGAGCCGCTGCATCGTCTGTCGTCGCATCGTCCGCCGTCGCTTCGTAGGCCGTCACTGCGTACGCACTCGCCGCAAAGGCATGTGGCGCGTCGGCGGTCACATCTTGCGCCGTGGACTTCCCCGAGACAGTACCGTCTACTCCCTCAACGTCCGTTCCCGGCGAGCGGCCTTCGCGACCGTGCGAGTGCGAGTCCGCGTCCGCCGCGTCAAGTTCCCTCCGTCCCCAGGCAACCGCGTCGAGATTGGTCTCGTCGCCATCCTGCGACCCCACTCCAGATGCAGCCACGTGCGCCGACACTGCCGCATCCTGTGCCTCCGCCGCTGCGGCCGCACGTTTGCGCCGACGCAGACCCAGGCCGGCCAATACCGCAACCAGTGCTGCGCCGACCGCCCCTGCGATACCAAGATTCGTCGGCGAAAGATCCGGGCTCGCACCCGTCGCCGGCTGTGCGCTCATCGCGCCGCCATTGGCCGCCGCGGAACCGGATACAGCACCATTGCCGGCTCCTGCCGTCGCCCCAGCGCTGGACGGCTGCGCCGCATTACCACCGCCGAGGCCGTGCTTCTGCAACTCCATCAACACCCGGCTTTTCAGCGTGAGCAGTTGTTGGAGGCTGGAAACCTGCACGGCGGGTTGCGCGGCAGGCGCGCTGGCTGGCGGCTGAATTGAACGTGTAGCGCTTGCTGGTGAAGCGGACGCGGTGTTATCAGCACTCGCAGAGGATGCACCGGCGGCGTTCGGAGTCGTGGTCGAAGCCGCGCTCACCGAAGACGCACTCGCCGCCGCCTCAGCCGTCACGGCATTGGCCTGCGCCTGCTCGCTCGCGCCCCCGGCACCACCACCTGTCGTGCTACCGCTCTGCGCGCCATTAGGTGTATTCGCCTGCGTCGCATTCGCTGTCTGCGACTGCGGCTGAGCTTGCGCGGCGGCACCCGCCTGCGGCAACGTTTGCGTTTGCGCCACACTGCTCGCCGCCGTCGCTGCTTGCGCCGGTGCGGACCCGGCCATCGCCGTTGCACCCGAAGCGCCCGTCGCCGCCGGTGCGTCCGAAGCGGCCACCGCCGCGCCCGTCGCATCCAGCGCCGGAATCGTCAGCACCGAGCCCAGCCGCAAGCGGCTCGGGTCGTGTCCCATGAAGGCGTTCGGGTTCGCATCGAACAGCGCACGCGACGCGCGCGCGAGCGTCGCGCGATCATGCGATTGCGTGGCGGCGATCGCGACGTCGTTGAGCGACTGCCCCGGATGAATCGTGTACTGGTCACCGGCTGCCAACGGTGCAGAGGGTGCAGATGCCCCAACCGGTGCGCTCGCGGCATCCGTGGTGGCAGCCTGCGCGGCGGATGCAGCACCGCTCGTCACCAATACGATCGCGGCGGCTGCCGCGATCTGACAAAGACTGTGGCGTGGCATAGCGTAAGAAGAGAGCCTGGCGGTCATCGGGACTTCAGGCGTGTTAGCGCTTAGCCCTTGTTTGCGATTGGATAGTGGCAAGATTGTCGGAGCACACAATAAAAAAGCGCCGCGGAAACGCGACGCTTTTTGAGTTTTTACGCGTCGTAAACAGATGCTACGCGCGTAGTTTACTTTACTTGTCGAGGAGAATGCGAAGCATCCGACGCAATGGTTCAGCGGCACCCCACAACAACTGATCGCCGACCGTGAAAGCGGACAGATATTCGCCGCCCATCGCGAGTTTGCGCAGGCGTCCCACCGGCACCGTAAGCGTACCCGTGACGACCGCCGGCGACAGATCGCGGATCGACGCTTCGCGCTCGTTCGGCACCACTTTCACCCAGTCATTGGCCGAAGCGAGGATGCCGTTGATTTCGTCGAGCGGCACGTCCTTGTTCAGCTTGATGGTCAGCGCCTGCGAGTGGCAACGCATGGCGCCGATACGCACGCACAGGCCGTCCACCGGAATCGAACCCGGCGTGCCCATAGCCGGCTTGCCGAGAATCTTGTTGGTTTCCGCGCCGCCTTTCCACTCTTCCTTCGACATGCCGTTGCCGAGATCCTTGTCGATCCACGGAATCAGCGAGCCGGCGAGCGGCACGCCAAAATTGTCGGTCGGCATGCGGTCGCTGTTCATGGCGGCCAGCACGCGGCGGTCGATGTCCAGAATCGCCGATGACGGATCCGCCAGATCTTCCTTCGCCGAGCCGTACAACGTGCCCATCTGCTGCAGCAACTCACGCATGTTTTGCGCGCCCGCGCCCGATGCGGCCTGGTACGTCATGGCCGTCATCCAGTCGACGAGGTTTTCGCGGAACAGACCGCCCAGCGCCATCAGCATCAGGCTGACGGTGCAGTTGCCGCCGATGAAATTCTTCTGACCTTTGACGAGCGCGTTCTTGATCACGTCCAGGTTGACCGGATCGAGAATGATGACCGCGTCGTCCTTCATGCGCAGCGACGAAGCCGCGTCGATCCAGTAACCGTTCCAGCCCGCTGCGCGCAGCTTAGGGAACACCTCATTGGTGTAATCGCCGCCCTGGCAGGAGATGATGGCGTCGCACTTCTTCAGGTCGTCGATGCTCGAAGCATCTTTGAGCTTGGTCTCGTTTTTAGCGAACGACGGCGCGTTGCCGCCCGCGTTGCTGGTGCTGAAAAACACCGGTTCGATCAGATCGAAATCGCCTTCCTGCTGCATACGTTGCATCAGGACGCTGCCGACCATGCCGCGCCAACCTACGAGACCTACGTTCATGACACTTACCCTTCGAGTGGAGGCTTCCCCGCATCTTTGCCCGCAGTGACCGCGCGGGGAAGATGGGCGGGCACGACGGACGATCAGCGAATCGTGATCGTTTTCGGGGTAATCGTTTTGACGAGCGATTTAATGGCCGCTTTTGCGGACACCGTGATCGAAATGGCGATCTCACCCGCACGGGCCGTTTTGCCGTGGAGGTTTGCACTCAAGGAGATTTGAGGAGTCGCCGTCATTTCTACAGTCTACACGAAAACCCGCTTTGAGCAGCCACATTGACCGCTTCTACGCGCGAATGGCCCAAATTGCGGCCAATTCGCCCGATCCTGCCTGTTTGCGTCCGATCTGCTGTTAGCTGTGCGAGGTGCTCACTTCACCGCAGTCAGTACGCATTGCCAACTGACGTCAGCGGATCAAATCAACCGCACGTCAGTGCGCCTCAGCGCGAGGCGGCACCGCGAACGGCGCCGCCATCGCATCATCAGCCTTTGAGTGCGGCAATCACCGCATCGCCCATCGCCGCAGTGCCAACCTGTTTGCAACCCGGCGTCAGGATGTCGCCCGTGCGATACCCTTGCTCCAGCACCTTCTTCACAGCGGTTTCGATGCGATCGGCCTGCTCGGCCTTGTTCAACGAGTAACGCAGCATCATCGCGGCGGAGAGAATCGTGGCCAGCGGATTGGCCACGCCCTTGCCCGCGATATCCGGCGCCGAACCGTGCGACGGCTCGTACAGACCCTTGTTGTTCTTGTCGAGCGAAGCCGAAGGCAACATGCCGATCGAACCCGTCAGCATGGCGGCTTCATCGGAAAGGATGTCGCCGAACATATTGCCAGTGACGATCACGTCGAACGACTTGGGCGCCTTCACCAGTTGCATGGCGGCGTTGTCCACGTACATGTGCGACAGCTCGACGTCCGCGTATTCCTTCGAGACGTCGATCATGATGTCCTTCCAGAACTGCGACGTTTCGAGCACGTTCGCCTTGTCGACCGAGGTCAGCTTCTTGCCGCGCTTTTGCGCCGCCTGAAACGCGACGTGGGCAATGCGGCGCACTTCCGGCTCCGAATAGCGCATCGTGTCGAAACCTTCCTTCGCGCCGGCGAACGGACCGTCCGGCGCTTCACGCAGACCACGCGGCGAGCCGAAGTAAATGTCGCCATTCAGTTCGCGCACGATCAGGATATCGAGGCCCGAGACGATCTCTTCCTTCAGCGACGACGCACCCGTCAGTTGCGGATAGCAGATTGCCGGACGGAAGTTCGCGAACAGTTGCAGGTGCTTGCGCAGACCCAGAATGGCCTGCTCCGGACGCAGTGCGCGTTCGAGCTTGTCGTACTTCCAGTCGCCCACGGCGCCAAACAGGATCGCGTCAGCCTCCTTGGCCAGCGCGAGCGTGGAATCGGGCAACGGGTGGCCCTTCGCTTCGTAACCTGCGCCGCCCACGGGTGCTTCTTCAAGCTCGAACTTCTCGCCGAGCACATTCAACACCTTGACGGCTTCCTTGACGATTTCCGGACCGATGCCGTCGCCCGGCAACACTGCAATCTTCATGCGAAATTCCTCGATTGTTTTCATTCAGGCCTGCGCGCCCGCCACACTACCGTGATGGCAGAGCGCGCCCGATCCATGCAAAGCCAATGCTCCAGCCAACCACGCTCAGCCGACGATACGATGGCCAAGCCAGGGTTGCTTCGTCAGCCGCTCGGCTTCGAACTGGCGGATCTTGTCCGCGTGACGCAGCGTGAGGCCAATGTCGTCGAAGCCGTTCAGCAGGCAATACTTGCGGAACCCTGCCACTTCGAACGAATACTCGGTGCCGTCGCCCACGCGCACGGTTTGCGCTTCGAGGTCGATGGTCAGTTCGAAGCCGTTGAACGCATAGGTTTCGTTGAACAGATGATCGACCTGCTGCTCCGTCAACACGATCGGCAACAGGCCGTTCTTGAAGCAGTTGTTGTAGAAGATGTCCGCGAAACTCGGCGCGATGATGGCGCGGAAGCCGTATTGCTGCAGCGCCCACGGTGCGTGCTCACGCGAACTGCCGCAGCCGAAATTCTTGCGCGCCAGCAGGATCGACGCGCCCTGATAACGCGGCTGGTTCAGCACGAAATCCGGATTGAGCGGACGCTTCGAATTGTCCTGACCCGGCTCGCCGTGATCCAGGTAACGCCATTCGTCGAACGCGTTCGGACCGAAACCGGTGCGCTTGATCGACTTCAGAAACTGCTTCGGAATGATCGCGTCCGTGTCGACGTTCTCGCGATCCAACGGCGCCACGACGCCGGTATGTACGATGAATTTATCCATGACCCATCACTCATCAGAGTAGAGACCGGCGGCTGCGACGCGCTGCGCGCCGCCGGTGGATTGGAAACAAGCCGCGCAAGCTCGAACCAAGCGCGGCTTAGCCGAGCTTGCGAATATCGACGAAGTGCCCTTCGATCGCAGCCGCAGCCGCCATAGCCGGGCTCACCAGGTGCGTACGGCCACCTGCGCCCTGACGCCCTTCGAAGTTACGATTCGACGTGGACGCGCAACGCTCGCCCGGATCGAGCCGGTCGGCGTTCATGGCGAGACACATCGAGCAGCCCGGCTCGCGCCATTCGAAGCCAGCTTCGGTAAACACCTTGTCGAGACCCTCACGCTCGGCCTGCGCTTTCACGAGACCCGAGCCCGGCACGACCATCGCGAGACGGATGTTCGGCGCCACACGACGGCCCAGCTTGCGCACGACGTACGCCGCTGCACGCAGATCTTCAATACGGGCGTTGGTGCACGAACCAATGAAAATCTTGTCCGGCTTGATCGATTCGATAGGCAGGTTCGGTTCGAGCGCCATGTATTTCAGCGCGCGTTCCATTGCGTCACGCTTGACCGGATCTTTCTCGCGTTCCGGGTCCGGCACGCGGCCGTCGATCGCCGTGACCATCTCCGGCGACGTGCCCCACGTGACTTGCGGAACGATTTCCGCGGCGTTCAGTTCCACCACGCGGTCGAACTGCGCGCCGTCATCCGACTTGAACTGCTTCCAGTATTCGACGGCGTGATCCCACTCGACGCCTTCCGGCGAGAACGGCCGGCCCTTCAGGTATTCGATCGTGGTGTCGTCCACGGCGACCATGCCGGCGCGTGCGCCCGCTTCGATCGCCATGTTGCAGACCGTCATGCGGCCTTCCATGCTGAGCGCGCGGATCGTCGAGCCGCCAAACTCGATGGCGTAGCCCGTGCCGCCTGCCGTGCCGATCTTGCCGATGATGGCGAGCACGATGTCTTTCGCGGTGCAGCCACGCGGCAGTTGCCCTTCCACCTTCACCAGCATGTTCTTGCTCTTCTTCTGCAAGAGCGTTTGCGTGGCCAGCACGTGCTCCACTTCCGACGTGCCGATGCCGTGCGCCAGCGCGCCAAACGCACCGTGCGTGGACGTGTGCGAGTCGCCGCAGACAATCGTCATGCCGGGCAGCGTGGCACCTTGTTCCGGCCCGATGATGTGCACGATGCCCTGACGCAGATCGTTCATCTTGAACTGCGTGATGCCGTAGGCGTCGCAATTCGTGTCGAGCGTGTCGACCTGCAGTTTGGAAACCGGATCGGCGATGCCGTGGCTGCGATCCGTGGTGGGTACGTTGTGGTCGGACACGGCCAGATTCGCGCTGATGCGCCACACCGGACGCTCCGCCAGCTTCAGTCCTTCGAACGCCTGCGGGCTCGTCACTTCGTGCAGCAGGTGACGGTCGATGTAAAGAATCGTCGTACCGTCGTCTTCCGTGTGGATCACGTGCGTGTTCCACAATTTGTCGTAGAGAGTCTGTGCCATGGTATGCGGGGGTAGTAGTGGCTGAACAGCAAACTGCGCAGTGAACTGCATCGCGGGGTGCATTGCGGAGTGCGGGCAAGCTGTGTGCGATTGATTATGCCACGCTGATCCGCAAACTGGCTCATCGGATTGGGAAAAAAACCGATAAAAAACAGGGAGTTGGGTGGTAGTGGCGATACCTGTATCGGAGGTGCCCGGCAGACGGCGGGGCGTTGTTTCGTGCATGTACCTGACGCCCGGCGCCTGCGTCCTCGGCTGCAGGTGGGCGAAATTTTGCCAGCAATACGCGCCGGACTGCTCCTGCAAGTTCGAAGCCCAATGTGACGTCGCACAACGAGAAACGCCCCCACGAGTCTCCTCGTGGGGGCGTTTCTCTTGAGTTCCGCGCGCTATGCTTATCGCCGCTTCAAACCGCGACGACTCAACACTCGCTTAACGCTGCTCGACCGACTTCGCTTCGCGCGGCGTATCGCCGACGAACAGCTGACGCGGACGGCCAATCTTTTGTTCCGGATCCGCAATCATTTCGTTCCACTGCGCAATCCAGCCCACCGTACGTGCCATCGCGAAGATGCACGTGAACATGGCGGTCGGGATGCCCAGCGCGCGCTGCACGATGCCCGAGTAGAAGTCGACGTTCGGGTACAGCTTGCGCGACACGAAGTATTCGTCTTCCAGCGCGATCTTTTCCAGTGCCATGGCCAGCTTGAACAGCGGATCGTCGTGCAGGCCCAGTTCTTCCAGCACTTCGTGGCAGGTTTCGCGCATCAGCTTGGCGCGCGGATCGTAGTTCTTGTAGACGCGGTGACCGAAGCCCATCAGCTTCACGCCCGAGTTCTTGTCCTTCACCTGCTTGATGAACTCGGGGATGTTGTCCACCGAGCCAATCTCTTCCAGCATGTTCAGCGCGGCTTCGTTTGCGCCGCCGTGTGCCGGGCCCCACAGGCAGGCGATACCGGCGGCGATACACGCAAACGGATTGGCGCCCGACGAACCGGCCAGACGCACCGTCGAGGTGGACGCGTTTTGTTCGTGGTCAGCGTGCAGGATCAGGATACGGTCGAGCGCGCGCACCAGCACGTCGTTGACCTTGTAGTCTTCGCACGGGTTCGAGAACATCATGTACATGAAGTTCGCGCTGTACGACAGCTCGTTCTTCGGATACACGAACGGCTGGCCGATGCTGTACTTGTACGCCATCGCCACCAGCGTGGGCAGCTTCGCGATCATGCGAATGGCCGACACTTCACGATGACGCGGGTTATTGATGTCCAGCGAGTCGTGATAGAAGGCCGACAATGCGCCCACTGCGGCAACCAGAATCGCCATCGGGTGTGCGTCGCGACGGAAACCGCGGAAGAAGAAGTGCATCTGCTCGTGCACCATCGTGTGCTTCGTGACGGTGTCGACGAACTCTTCCTTCTGCTTCGCATTGGGCAGTTCGCCCTTCAGCAGCAGGTAGCAGGTTTCGAGGAAGTCGGCGTTTTGCGCGAGGTTGTCGATCGGATAGCCGCGGTACAGCAGTTCGCCCTTGTCGCCGTCGATATACGTGATGGCCGAGTTACACGCAGCCGTCGACATAAAGCCCGGGTCGTACGTGAACTTGCCGGTCTGGCCATACAGTTTGCGAATGTCGATCACGTCCGGGCCCATTGTGCCCTTGTAGATCGGCATTTCAACGCTCGGCGAGTTGTCGCTGAACGATAGCGTGGCTTTAACATCTGACGGGGTCATGGCACATCCTCAATCGAAGTATGTAAACAGGGTTTCGATAATTGCACGCGTGGAACAACGTACTGGCTTCGCTCAAGCGGTGCGCAGCAGGTCCAGCACCCGGATCACGTCCGGATCTGCAAGGTCGCCTTCTGGTTCCTTGCGCGCGAGCAGCAAGTCCATCAGGTCGTTATCGCTCAGCTCGAGCAGGCGCGTAAGTGCGCCCACATCGGCGTCGCTGAGGTCATGCTCGTATTTGCCAAAAAAACGGTCAAATATTAGATCGTTTTCCAGCAGGCCACGTCGGGCTCGCCAGCGAAGGCGCGCCCGGCGCAGCGGGTCGGACTGATGCGGTTGTTCCATGTCAGTATGCGCCGGGCCGCCCCCGGCGCGCTGACCGCCCCCCTCGGGGGCGGCAAGTGGTAATGAACGAAAGGGCCGGATCATTACACAGCACGACGAACCATCAATTCCTTGATCTTGCCGATCGCCTTCGTCGGGTTGAGGCCCTTCGGGCACACGTCGACGCAGTTCATGATCGTATGGCAACGGAACAGACGGTACGGGTCTTCCAGGTTGTCGAGACGTTCGCCCGTGGCCTGATCGCGGCTATCTGCGATGAAGCGGTAGGCTTGCAGCAGGCCCGCCGGACCGACGAACTTGTCCGGGTTCCACCAGAAGCTCGGGCACGACGTGGAGCAGCTTGCGCACAGAATGCACTCGTACAGGCCGTCCAGCTCTTCGCGTTCTTCCGGCGATTGCAGACGTTCCTTTTCCGGCGGCGGCGTATCGTTGATCAGGTACGGCTTGATCGAGTGATACTGGTTGAAGAACTGCGTGAAGTCGCAGATCAGGTCGCGCACGACGGGCAGGCCCGGCAGCGGACGCAGCACGATCTTCTGCGGCAGGTCGTTCATGTTGGTCAGGCACGCCAGACCGTTCTTGCCATTGATGTTCATTGCGTCCGAACCGCACACGCCTTCGCGGCACGAGCGACGGAACGACAGCGTTTCATCCAGTGCTTTCAGCTTGAGCAGCGCGTCGAGCAGCATGCGTTCGTGCGAGTCGATTTCGATCTCATACGTTTGCATACGCGGTGCTGCGTCCTTGTCCGGATCGTAGCGGTAGATTTCAAATGTACGCTTGGCCATTTCTGAATTCCTTTGACTTGTGCCTTAGAAGGTACGCGCTTTCGGCGGCACCGATTCGACGGTCAGCGGTTGCATGTGAACCGGCTTGTAGTCGAGGCGGTCGCCTTCGCTGAACCACAGCGTATGGCGCAGCCAGTTTTCGTCGTCGCGATGTTCGAAGTCGTTCTGTGCGTGCGCACCACGGCTTTCCTTGCGCGCTTCGGCTGACACCATCGTGGCGCGTGCCACTTCGATCAGGTTGGCCAGTTCCAGCGCTTCCACACGTGCCGTGTTGAAGACCTTCGACTTGTCCTTCAGGTGGATGTTGTCCACACGCTCGGCCACTTCGCGGATACGTTCCACGCCCTTGGCCAGCAGTTCCGACGTACGGAACACGCCAGCATGCGCCTGCATGGTGGCGCGGATGTCGTTCGCCACGTTCTGCGTGTATTCGCCGGACGAGGACTTGTCAAGCTTGTCGAGACGCGCCAGCGCGAAGTCAGCGGCATCGGCCGGCAGCGGCTTGTGCTCCTTGATTTCCTTCACGTGCTTGACGATGTGGTTGCCGGCCGCGCGGCCGAACACCACCAGGTCGAGCAGCGAGTTCGTGCCGAGGCGGTTGGCACCGTGTACCGACACGCACGAGCATTCGCCCACGGCGTAGAAACCGTTGACCGGCTCTTCGTGACCGCGCGACGTGCCCACGACCTGGCCGTGGATGTTCGTCGGGATACCACCCATCTGATAGTGGATGGTCGGCACAACCGGGATCGGCTCTTTAATGCAATCGACGTTGGCGAACTTCAGCGCGATTTCGCGGATGGACGGCAGACGCTTCATGATCGTCTCGGCGCCGATGTGCGACAGGTCGAGCAGCACGTGATCCTTGTTCGGACCCACGCCGCGGCCTTCCTTGATTTCCTGGTCCATCGAACGCGAAACGAAGTCGCGCGGCGCCAGATCCTTCAGCGTCGGTGCGTAGCGTTCCATGAAACGCTCGCCGTTCGAATTACGCAGAATGCCGCCTTCACCACGCACGCCTTCGGTAATCAGCACGCCCGCGCCGGCCACGCCGGTGGGGTGGAATTGCCAGAATTCCATGTCTTGCAGCGCGATGCCCGAACGCGCAGCCATACCCAGGCCGTCACCGGTGTTGATGAACGCGTTGGTGGACGCCGCGAAGATGCGGCCCGCGCCGCCCGTGGCGAACAGCGTGGTCTTGCCTTCGAGGATGTAGACGTCGCCGGTTTCCATTTCCAGCGCGGTCACGCCCAGCACGTCGCCGTCGGCGTCGCGGATCAGATCCAGCGCCATCCATTCGACGAAGAACTGCGTGCGTGCTGCGACGTTCTGCTGATACAGCGTGTGCAGCAGCGCGTGACCGGTACGGTCAGCCGCCGCGCAGGCGCGTTGCACCGGCTTCTCGCCGTAGTTGGCCGTGTGGCCGCCGAACGGACGCTGGTAGATGGTGCCGTCTGCGTTACGGTCGAACGGCATGCCCATGTGTTCGAGTTCGTAGACAGCGTTCGGTGCTTCGCGGCACATGAACTCGATCGCATCCTGGTCGCCGAGCCAGTCGGAACCCTTGATCGTGTCGTAGAAGTGGTAATGCCAGTTGTCTTCGCTCATGTTGCCGAGCGATGCGCCGATGCCGCCTTGCGCCGCGACCGTGTGCGAGCGCGTGGGGAACACCTTGGACAGCACGCACACCGACAGACCCGCACGCGCGAGTTGCAGCGAAGCGCGCATCCCCGAGCCGCCAGCGCCGACGATAACCACGTCAAACTTGCGACGCGGCAGAGAATTCTTGATTGCAGCCATTCTTTTATACTCTCCAGAGAATCTGCGCAGCGTAGCCGGCACACGCCAGCAGCCAGACGATCGTCAGGGCCTGAAGGAGGAGACGCACACCGACGGGCTTGATGTAGTCCATCCAGATGTCGCGCACACCTACCCACGCGTGGTAGAACAGGGACAAGAGCGTCACGAAGGTGGCGAGCTTCATCCACTGCGTCGCGAAGATCGACGCCCAGCCGTCGTACGAGAAATCATGCGCACCGAAGAACCACACGAGCAGGATGATCGTGTAGATCGCCATGATGGTGGCGGTAATGCGTTGTGCGAGCCAGTCGCGCAGGCCGTAGTGCGCGCCGACGACGAGACGCTTCGGGCCGATCCGGTTGTTAGCAGCCATTTTTTTAGAATGCTCCGAAGAGTTTGAGCGCGAATGCAATCGTCAGAACGGACGAGACGACCAGCACGATAATGGAAGTTTGCTTGCCCTTCTCTTTGGTCGTGAGGCTATGGCTCGTGTCCATGAACAGGTGCCGCACGCCAGCGCAGAAGTGAAACAGGAAGGCCCACGCGAGAACCAGCGTGATGAGCTTGACGATGATGTTGGAGAGGAAGCCCTTGAAGACGTCAAAGCTCAGCTCTGAAGTAAGGCTTTGATCGAAGAGGTACAGCAGGAACGGAAGAAAAATAAACAGCAACAACCCGCTGACGCGATGCAGGATGGAGACGCGCCCCGCGAGCGGTAGGCGATATGCCATCGTTATTTGCCCGATACCGATGTTCCGGAATTCCGGCCTCGGTTTTTTTACGGCTTCAGCCATGCTAGACCCCTACTATGTAGTAACACTAATCCGCAATTTTAGCGCCTTTTTATATCGCGCTGCAGCGAAAAACCCCACGGGCCCCTTGCTGCATGCGTGACAAAGGCGTCTTCAGGTGGGTCCACGCGCAAGGCGCGGGACCTCAAAGATAACGCTAATGCCCACCTGGGCGCATCGAACCGGCCAACCTTCGCGCTCGCCTGTACCTCGGCTCAGCTGAGGTCGTTCTGATAGTAATACCCGGTTGTGACATACCATCCGCGCCGTACTTCGACCGGACGGTCTCCATAGGTATAGGACACGCGCTCCACCGATAGCAATGGAAATCCTGGCGGCACCTGCAGCGCGTCGGCCACCGAGGGATCCGCCGCGACCGCGCGAATCTTCTCGGAAGCCCTGATCATGCGGGTGCCGAACTCGGTTTCGAACATCGCGTAGAGCGGTCCTTTGTACTCCGAAAGCCGCTCCAGCGTGAGGCCGCGAAACATCACACCGGGCAGCCAGATCTCGTCGAGCACGGTGGTCTCGCCGTCGAACTGCAGCAGACGTTTGATCAGTACCACCGGGTCGGCGGCCTTGAGTTCGAGTTGCCTTGCGATGTCCGCCGTGGCGCGCAGCCGCCGGCATTCGAGCAGGTGACTGACGTGGGGATGCTCGGCGCCGTCATCGGCCAGTAACCTCAGGAAGCGAAACTGGGCGCGATCTTCGTTGTGCGTTGCAACAAAAGTACCCTTGCCCTGACGCCTGACCAGCAGGTTATCCGCGGCCAGTTCGTCGATCGCTTTACGGACCGTGCCCTGGCTTACCTTGAAACGCGCGGCGAGTTCGACCTCGCTCGGAATGATTTCACCAGGCTTCCATTCCCCTGACTCCAGACTCTGCGTAATCAACCCTTTGATCTGCTGATACAACGGGCTGAAAGTGGGTGACGTGGCGGCAGGCGCAGCCGCAGGCACGCCTTCGCCGGGTCCCGCAGGGCCGAGCGGATTCACGGTACTCGCCGGGTTCGAAGTCATCCGCGCATTTCATCATAAAGGCGCCGCCGCCGTCTAGCGCTTTCCCGGCAATAGATATGTCTTATATAAGACATAAGATAGTGTTGACTTTGTGTTTGCCGACTCCTACACTCCTTGGCGAGCAAGGGTTTGCGGGCAATCGCGCGGGCTTTTCCGGTGCTGTCCGGAACGCCGCCAACCGCCGGGCGCCACTCTGCATCATGCTGTTCTCTCATGCGGTCCCGCTTTCGATTCGCCGGTCTTTGTCCCGTCAGACGCTTCGGAAACACGCCATTGCAGGAGCCGGCACCATGCAGTGGCAGCCGGCGCTGCGTGTGTCTTGCGTGCCTCGCTCCGCTGCACAGGTTTCCGGCATGGCCTCTTCGCCGCAACGCATTGCGCGGCCTCAGCTGCGGTTTCCGCCCCTGAGGGCCGCATATCAGCGTGACGGGTGAATTGCGCCGTGTTTCACAACGCTTCGCCTAACGCGCATATAGAATGGCGTTTTCCCTAGCGTCTAACGCATCGTCCTGGAGAATTCTCAATGGCTAAGCCCGCAAAGCGCGTTGCCGTCACCGGCGCCGCAGGTCAAATCGCTTACTCCCTGCTGTTCCGCATTGCCAATGGCGATCTGCTTGGCAAGGACCAGCCCGTCGTCCTGCAACTGCTGGATCTGCCGCAAGCGCAAGCCGCAGTCAAAGGCGTCGTGATGGAACTGGATGATTGCGCGTTCCCGCTGCTGTCGGGCGTCGTGATCACGGACGACCCCAAGGTCGCCTTCAAGGACGCTGACATCGCCCTGCTAGTCGGTGCGCGCCCGCGTTCGAAAGGCATGGAACGTAAGGACCTGCTGTCGGCCAACGCCGAGATCTTCACGGTGCAAGGCAAGGCGCTGAACGAAGTCGCCAGCCGCGACGTGAAGGTGCTGGTGGTCGGCAACCCGGCCAACACGAACGCTTACATCGCCATGAAGTCGGCGCCGGATCTGCCGAAGAAGAACTTCACCGCCATGCTGCGCCTCGACCACAACCGCGCGCTGTCGCAACTGGCTGCCAAGTCGGGCAAGCCGGTCGCTTCGATCGAAAAGCTGGCCGTGTGGGGCAACCACTCGCCGACCATGTACCCGGATTTCCGCGTTGCTACGGTTGACGGCCAGTCGCTGACCAAGCTGATCAACGACGACGAATGGAACCGCAACACGTTCATCCCGACTGTCGGCAAGCGCGGCGCAGCGATCATCGAAGCGCGCGGCCTGTCGTCGGCAGCTTCGGCAGCGAATGCAGCCATCGACCACGTGCGCGACTGGGTGCTCGGCACCAACGGCAAGTGGGTCACCATGGGCATTCCGTCGGACGGCTCGTATGGCATCCCGGAAGACATCATCTACGGCGTGCCGGTCACGTGTGAAAACGGCGAGTACAAGCGTGTGGAAGGCCTCGAAATCGACGCGTTCTCGCGCGAGAAGATGGACGGCACGCTGAACGAGTTGCTCGAAGAGCGCGAAGGCGTGCAACACCTGCTCGGCTAAGCGCCTGATGCAGACAAACCGGGACTCCGTTGCACGCCGACGGGTTCCGGTTTTTTACATCCCAGTTGGTCCTTTCAGTTTTTCAACGAGAATCCACGCCCCTGACGCCGAAGATGCGCGCCCTGACACCCGCCGAAGTGCTGTTTGACGGCGAAGCGCCGCCCACCGTACTGCCTGCCTGCGACCACTACGCCGGCAGCGAGAAGCTGATGCTGAAATCGCTCGCTTTGCAGCAGGAACTGGGGCCGGTGTTCGACATCACGCTCGACTGCGAAGACGGCGCCCAGGTGGGCCGTGAAGCCGGGCATGCCGAGCTGGTGGCGTCGCTGCTAGGCAGCGAGCATGACCGCTTTGGCCGCGTCGGCGTACGGATTCACGATTTCCATCACGCGCATTGGCGCGACGATGTGCGGTTGATCTTGCGCGCCGCGAAGCGCGCGCCCGCGTTCATTACCCTGCCCAAAATCCGCAGCGTGCCCGATGCCGCCGAAATGTGCGCGTTCATCGAAGCGACGCGGCGTGAAATGAACATTGCGCAAGCCATCCCTGTGCAACTGCTGGTCGAGACACACGGCGCGCTGACGCGCGCCTTCGACCTGGCGGCCCTACCGGGCGTCGAAGCGTTGAGCTTCGGCCTGATGGACTTCGTCTCTGCGCACGACGGCGCCATTCCCGACAGCGCGATGCGCTCGCCCGGCCAGTTCGATCATCCGCTGGTGCGGCGCGCCAAGCTCGAAATCTCCGCGGCGTGCCATGCGTACGGCAAGGTGCCGTCGCATAACGTCAGCACGGAAGTGCGCGACATGAGCGTAGTGGCCAACGACGCCACCCGCGCGCGCAATGAATTCGGCTACACGCGGATGTGGAGCATCCATCCGGCGCAGGTGCCGGTCATCGTCGCGGCCTTCGCGCCGCGCGATGAAGAGATCACCACGGCCGCCGAAATCCTGCTAGCCGCGCAGTCCGCCCACTGGGGCCCGACGCGTCACCACGACACGCTGCATGACCGCGCCAGCTACCGCTACTACTGGTCGGTGCTGCGCCGCGCCCGCTCCACCGGGCGCCAGGTGCCCGCTGAAGCTGCCCCGCTCTTCACGACAGAAAACGTCACTGACAGCACCGGTTCGCCGAAGGAGGCCGCACGATGAGCACGCCTGTGAACACCTCGAATCTCACACCGGGCGCCGCTTTCCGCGCCGCGGTGGCTGCGGAGAAACCGTTGCAGGTGGTAGGCGCCATCAACGCCAATCACGCGCTGCTCGCGAAACACGCGGGCTTCAAGGCCATTTACGTTTCCGGTGGCGGCGTGTCTGCCGGCTCGCTCGGTTTGCCTGATCTGGGCATTTCCACGCTGGACGACGTGTTGATCGACGTGCGCCGTATCACGGACGTGTGCGATCTGCCCGTGCTGGTGGACGTGGATACGGGTTTTGGCCCGTCGGCGTTCAACATCGCCCGCACGGTCAAGTCGCTCATCAAGGCCGGCGCCGGTGCGATGCATATCGAAGATCAGGTGGGCGCGAAACGTTGTGGCCACCGGCCCGGCAAGGCCATCGTCTCGCTGGACGAGATGGTCGATCGCATCAAGGCAGCCGTCGACGCCCGCACCGATCCGAATTTCGTCATCATGGCCCGCACCGACGCGCTCGCCGTGGACGGTCTGCAAGCCGCGATGGATCGCGCCGCCGCCTGTGTCGAAGCCGGCGCCGACATGATCTTCCCCGAGGCGATGACCGAACTCGGCATGTACCGGCAGTTCGCGCAGGCCGTGAAGGTGCCGATCCTTGCCAACATCACCGAATTCGGCGCCACGCCCCTCTTTACGTTGGATGAACTGCGCGGCGCGGATGTCTCGCTGGTGCTGTATCCGCTGTCCGCCTTCCGCGCCATGAACAAGGCCGCGGAGAACGTGTACGGCGCGATTCGCCGCGACGGCACGCAGCAGGCAGTGGTCGACACCATGCAAACGCGCGCGGAACTGTACGAAAGCATCGGCTACTACGCTTACGAACAGAAACTCGACACGCTGTTCAACCAGAAGAAATGAGCGGGCAACCAGGAGAGTGCGGGAGATGAGCGAGAAGACGCAAGCAGCAGCAGCGGCACCGGCCGAAGGCGCAGCACCTGGCGCATTCAAGCCGAAAAAATCCGTCGCGCTTTCGGGCGTGACCGCGGGCAACACCGCACTGTGCACGGTGGGCAAGACGGGCAACGACCTGCACTACCGCGGCTACGACATTCTCGATATCGCCAGCGGCTGCGAATTCGAGGAAATCGCCTATTTGCTGGTACACGAGAAGCTGCCCACCCAGGCCGAGCTGACCGCCTACAAGGCCAAGGTGAAGGCGCTGCGCGGCCTGCCGGCCAACGTGAAAGCCGCGCTGGAATGGATTCCGGCCGCCGCCCATCCGATGGACGTGATGCGCACCGGCGTCTCCGTGCTCGGCACCGTGCTGCCTGAGAAGGACGACCACAACCTGCCCGGCGCGCGCGACATCGCCGACCGGCTGATGGCCTCGCTCGGCTCGATGCTGCTCTACTGGTACCACTACTCGCACAACGGCAAGCGCATCGAGGTGGAGACCGACGACGATTCGATCGGCGGCCACTTCCTGCATCTGCTGCACGGCGTCGAGCCGTCGAAGTCGTGGGTCGAGGCGATGCACACGTCGCTGAACCTGTACGCCGAGCACGAATTCAACGCGTCGACCTTCACCGGCCGCGTAATCGCCGGCACGGGCTCGGACATGTACTCGGCGCTCACCGGCGCGATCGGCGCGCTGCGCGGTCCGAAACATGGCGGCGCCAATGAGGTGGCCTTCGAGATCCAGTCGCGCTACGCC
>NZ_QVQV01000001.1:0-613708 GCF_003429005.1 Paraburkholderia sp. DHOC27 | reverse complement strand
CTTCGGCCATCCGGTGTACACGATCTCCGATCCGCGCAACAAGGTCATCAAGGAAGTGGCGAAGAAGCTCTCGAAGGAAGCCGGCAGCACGAAGCTCTTCGACATCGCCGAGCGGCTCGAAACGGTGATGTGGGACACCAAGAAGATGTTCCCGAACCTGGACTGGTTCAGCGCCGTGTCGTATCACATGATGGGTGTGCCGACCGCCATGTTCACGCCGGTCTTCGTGATTGCGCGGGTCGCGGGCTGGAGCGCGCACATCATCGAGCAGCGCATCGACAACAAGATCATCCGGCCGAGCGCGAATTACACCGGTCCAGAGAATTTGAAGTTCGTGGCGCTAAATAGGAGAAAATAGCGTCCGCTGTGCGCTTTCCGAGGCGCGTGGTTCGATCTTGACGGCAGCGCAAAGACGCCGCCGTGCAGTGCTCAACTCATATTAGATAGAAAGGTTCTCTCCATGAATAAATTGCTGATCGCCGCCGTTGTCGGCGCCCTGTCCACCACGATGCTGGCCACCGCGACCGATGCTTCCGCGCAAACGACGACGACCACCACGGCAACCGCCAAGAAGGCTGCGCCGAAACGGCCGGCTCCGAAGCGCCTGATCAAGCGCAAGCCGAATCCGGCCAAGGAAGCCAAGGTCGATCCGGTGCCGGACGGCGCGGTGAAGTGGGCGTGTAACGAAGGCCTCTCGTTCGACCTGAAGGGCGACATGAAGCGTGACCAGATCGTCACGGTTCACTGGGCCAACAAGAACTACAACCTGCCGCGCGAAGCCACCACGACGGGCGCAGACCGCTTCCACGACGCCGCTTCGGGTCTGGACCTGGTCGTGATCCCGACCAAGGCCATGCTGTTCTCGGACAACGACGGCTCGCGCCTCGCGGACGAGTGCAAGACGCCGGAAATGGTGCAAGGCGCGCCGGCTCCGACGCAATCGAACGAGCTGATCAAGAACCCGCAAAACTGATTTTTGCCGGCTCATTCTCACTAGGGAAGCTTCGATGTCCGCTCCGATATCCAACGTAAGGCCCGCCCCGGACGATGTCCTGGTCGCGATCGCCGATTACGTGCTGGATTTTTCGATCGACAGCACGCTCGCGCTGGAAACCGCGCGTCACTGTCTGATCGATACGCTCGGCTGTGGACTCGAAGCCCTCACCTACCCGGCTTGTACCAAGCTGATGGGACCAATCGTGCCAGGCACGATCGTCCCCAACGGCGCCAAGGTACCCGGCACGTCGTTTCAACTGGACCCGGTTCAGGCCGCCTTCAACATTGGCGCCATGATCCGCTGGCTGGACTTCAACGACACGTGGCTTGCCGCTGAATGGGGCCACCCGTCGGATAATCTCGGCGGCATTCTCGCTACCGCCGACTGGCTGTCACGCACGGCCATCGCCGCGGGTAAAAAGCCGCTGACGATCAAAGACGTCTTGATCGCTATGGTCAAGGCGCATGAAATCCAGGGCTGTATTGCGCTGGAAAACTCGTTCAACAAGGTTGGGCTCGACCACGTGTTGCTGGTCAAGCTGGCTTCGACCGCTGTGGTCGGTCAGATGATCGGTCTTACGCGCAACGAGCTGATCAATGCCATTTCGCTCGCGCTCGTGGATGGCCAGGCGCTGCGTACCTACCGTCACGCGCCGAACACGGGCTCGCGCAAGTCGTGGGCAGCGGGCGACGCCACCTCGCGCGCCGTGCGGCTCGCGCTGATCGCCAAAACCGGCGAGATGGGCTACCCGTCCGTGCTCACGGCGAAAACGTGGGGCTTTTACGACGTGCTGTTCAAGGGCAATGCGTTCCAGTTTCAGCGCCCGTACGGCTCGTACGTGATGGAAAACGTGCTGTTCAAGATTTCGTTCCCGGCTGAATTCCACTCGCAGACTGCCGTGGAAGCGGCCGTCACGCTGCATGCGCAACTGCGCGCGGCGGGCAAGACGGTGGACGACATCAGCAAGATCACGATTCGCACGCATGAAGCGGCGATTCGCATCATCGACAAGCAGGGGCCGCTGCATAATCCGGCCGACCGCGATCATTGCATCCAGTACATGATCGCGGTGCCGCTGATCTTCGGCCGCCTGACGGCCGCGGATTACGAAGATGAGGTCGCGCAGGACCCGCGCATCGACGCGTTGCGCGACAAGATGATCTGCGTAGAAGACCCGCAGTTCACGAAGGATTATCACGATCCGGAGAAGCGTTCGATCGCCAATGCACTGACGGTCGAATTCAACGACGGCTCGACATTCGACGAGGTCATCGTCGAATACCCGATCGGACACAAGCGCCGCCGTGCAGACGGCATACCGTTGCTGGTCGAGAAGTTCAGGACCAACCTCGCGCGCAGGTTTCCGGTCAAGCAGCAACAAGCGATTCTCGATGTGTCGCTGGATCAGGCAAGGCTCGAAGCCATGCCAGTCAATGAATACGTCGATCTGTATGTCATCTAGTTCAGTACTGTAGTTCCGCGATCAAACCAAGGAAAACACCATGGCCCACAACCTCCACAAAACGCTCAAGGAATTCGACAGCGGCTCCGGCAAAGGCAAGTTTTATTCCTTGCCGCAACTCGGCAAGGCGCTGAACATCAAGATCGACCGCCTGCCGGTTTCGATCCGTATCGTGCTGGAATCGGTACTGCGTAATTACGACGGCAAGAAGATCGCCGAAGAACACATCACACAACTGGCAAACTGGAAGCCGACCGCAGCGCGCGTCGACGAAATCCCGTTCGTCGTTTCGCGTGTCGTGCTGCAAGACTTTACCGGCGTGCCGCTGCTCGCCGACATCGCAGCCATGCGCGGCGTCGCGCAACGCGCCGGCAAGAACCCGAAGTCGATCGAACCGCTGGTCCCGGTCGATCTGGTGGTCGATCACTCGGTGCAGATCGATTACTTCCGTCAAAAGGACGCACTCGACCTGAACATGAAACTGGAATTCCAGCGCAATAACGAGCGCTACCAGTTCATGAAGTGGGGCATGCAGGCATTCGACACGTTCAAGGTCGTGCCGCCGGGCGTAGGTATCGTGCACCAGGTGAACCTCGAGTACCTCGCACGCGGCGTGCACAAGAAGGCCGACGGCAGCGACACCGTGTACTACCCGGACACGCTGGTCGGCACGGACAGCCACACGACCATGATCAACGGTATCGGCGTGGTGGGCTGGGGCGTGGGCGGCATCGAAGCGGAAGCGGGCATGCTCGGCCAGCCAGTGTACTTCCTGACGCCGGACGTGGTGGGCGTCGAACTGACGGGCAAGCTGCGCGAAGGCGTGACGGCAACCGACCTCGTGCTGACCGTCACCGAACTGCTGCGTAAGGAAAAAGTGGTTGGCAAGTTCGTCGAATTCTGCGGCGAAGGCACGCGTACGCTGTCGCTGCCGGACCGTGCGACGATCGGCAACATGGCGCCGGAATACGGCGCAACGATGGGCTTCTTCCCGGTCGACGAAAAGACCATCGACTACTTCAAGGGCACGGGCCGTACCGACGCCGAAATCGCCGCCTTCGAAAACTACTTCAAGGCACAAGGCCTGTTCGGTGTGCCGAAGGCTAGCCAGATCGACTACACGAAGCTCGTGAAGCTCGATCTCGGTACGGTGGCACCGTCGCTGGCAGGTCCGAAGCGTCCGCAAGACCGTATCGAAATCGGTCACGTGAAGTCGACCTTCAGCGATCTGTTCTCGAAGCCGGTCGCAGAAAACGGCTTTGCGAAGAAGGTTGCCGATCTGGACGCGCAATACACGACGACCAACGGCGTGAACGTGAAGAACGGCGACATCCTGATCGCCGCCATCACGTCGTGCACGAACACGTCGAACCCGAGCGTCCTGCTGGCTGCCGGCCTGCTGGCGAAGAAGGCCGTGGAAGCTGGCCTGACCGTGGCACCGCACATCAAGACGTCACTGGCCCCAGGATCGCGTATCGTCACCGAATACCTGACGAAGACCGGCCTGCTGCCGTATCTGTCGAAGCTCGGTTTCGAACTGGCCGCTTATGGCTGCACGACCTGTATTGGTAACGCGGGCGACCTGACGCCGGAACTGAACGACGCCATCACGAAGAACGACATCGTCGCGGCCGCTGTATTGTCGGGCAACCGTAACTTCGAAGCGCGTATTCACCCGAACATCCGCGCCAACTTCCTGGCTTCGCCGCCGCTGGTGGTGGCGTACGCGATCGCCGGCAACATCACGCGTGACCTGATGACCGAGCCGGTTGGCAAGGGCAAGGGCGGCAAGGACATCTACCTGGGCGACATCTGGCCGACCAGCGACGAAGTCAACGACCTGCTGAAGTTCGCACTGGACGCCGACGCGTTCCGCAAGAACTACGCGCAGCTCACGAAGAAGGGCGATTTGTGGAGCAAGATCGAAGGCGAAGAAGGTCAAGTCTACGACTGGCCGAAGTCGACCTACATCGCCGAGCCGCCGTTCTTTGGTAGCGACTTCTCCATGAAGCCGGCCGATAGCATCGCAGCGGTCAAGAACGCGCGCGCGCTGGGCATCTTCGGTGACTCGGTCACGACCGACCACATCAGCCCGGCAGGCTCGATCAAGGAAGACTCGCCGGCAGGCAAGTGGCTGAAGGCAAACGGCGTGCAGAAGGCCGACTTCAACAGCTACGGCTCGCGCCGCGGCAACCACGACGTGATGATGCGCGGCACGTTCGCCAACGTGCGGATCAAGAACCTGATGATCCCGGCGAAGGCAGACGGTACGCGCGTGGAAGGCGGTCTGACGATCCATCAGCCGAGCGGCGAGCAAGAGTCGATCTATGACGCAGCGATGAAGTACATCGACGCCGGCACGCCGACCATCGTGTTCGCGGGCGAAGAGTACGGCACGGGTTCGTCGCGTGACTGGGCGGCCAAGGGCACGCAGCTGCTGGGCGTGAAGGCCGTGGTTGCACGTAGCTTCGAGCGGATCCACCGTTCGAACCTCGTCGGCATGGGCGTGCTGCCGCTGCAGTTCAAGGGCTCGGATAGCGTGCAGTCGCTGGGTATCACCGGCGAAGAAACGTACGACATCGAAGGCCTCGGCGCCGACTTCAAGCCGCAGCAGGAAGTGACGCTGGTGATTCGTGGCAAGGACGGCAAGGAAAAGCGTGTTGCCGTGCTGCTGCGTATCGATACGCCGATCGAAGTGGACTACTACAAGCATGGCGGGATCCTGCCGTTCGTGCTGCGTTCGCTGCTCGCCGCTTGATTTCGTTTGTGGCGTTGAGCTGAACGAAGGTGTTTTTGCAGGTGCTGCGTCGTTGTGGAAATGACGCAGCTCATTTGAAAAGCCCGACTTTGTCGGGCTTTTTTTTCGTGTTTTTCGCGCTTTTTTAGTTTGCGTTTCGGACGCTGCGGGCTAGTTAGTCGCGCAGCGGTTCGGGTGCGGACGTGTCAGTGCCCATGCTTGCAATGCGTGCGTGACTTCTTCGATCACTGGCGTCCAGTCGTTGAAGCGCGTTTGTCGAAACAGACGCATGGTCTCGGGATACCAGGGTGAATCCGCTCGGTCTGTCAGCCAGCGCCAATCCGTATGGAACGACGGAAGCAAAACCCAGCACGGCTTTCCAAGCGCGCCGGCAACGTGGGCCACCGCTGTATCCACGCAGATCGTGAGGTCGAGTTGCGCAACGATAGCCGCTGTGTCTGCGAAGTCTTGAATCTCCTCGCCGAGCGGAGTGATGTACTGTCCGGCAAGGGGCTGCCTCGCGTCCTGTCCCGCGTGATACTTCTGCAAGCTGACGAACGTGATGCCTGGAATCGACCACAGCGGCGCTAGCGTTGCGAGCGATGGCAGAGATCGGTGGACATCGTTCCCGTGATGCGGATTACCTTTCCATACCAGCCCAACTCGTATGCCATCCACGGGAAGTTTTTTTTGCCAGTGTTCCAGTTTCTCTTGCAACGGGACCACGTACGGGATGGTGGTCGGTATGGTTTCCAGCGTCGTGCCAAAGTAGCGCGGCAAGCTCATAAACAACGACCAGTAGTCGTGCGGAGGAACCGCGAAAGGATCGCTAATGACGCAGTCCACGCCGTCTACCGTTTCTAGCAGGGGCTTGAGCGCCTCGTCACAAACCAGCGTGATACGAGAGACGCCACGCTGCCTTAGCAGTGGCACATAGCGAGCGAACTGGATCTGGTCGCCGTAGCCTTCGTCCGCCCAGATCACCATCGACTTGCCGACAAGACGTTCTCCTTGCCATTGCGGAAACGCCAGATGACGCGGTAAGGCCGTTACGCCTGAACGAATGCTCGGATCGTAGCGAGATTCATAGTACTTCCAGGCATCTGCATACTGACCTGACCTGAGAAGGAGCAAGGCGAGATTGTATTGAGCGGTTGCGGAGGCAGGCAGCAGAGCCATCACGCGACGGTAGGCGACTTCGCCCTCTTTAAAGCGTTGGACATCGTCAAGCAGGACGCCCAAGGCGTTGAGTGCCTCGGGGAAGTCGGGCCTGATAGCGAGTGCGCGGCGCAGGCCACCCTCCGCTTCGGACAGGTTGCCTCTGCTTTGTTCGATCAGGCCGAGCAGGTAGTGGGCTTCCGCGTGACAGGCGTTCGCGGCCAGCACGATTCTGTAACCCGCTTCAGCCTCGACAATCCCACCGGCACGGTGCGCGCACAGCGCCGAGTCGAACAGCGAGTCGACTCGTGCTTCTGATGACGTGCTTTCCGGCGGCAAGGGGGTGTTGGTGGGTGGGATTGAGACCGGTGGGGCGTGGTGGCACATAAACGAACTTAGACATTGTCTGATTTGGAACGATTGAACAAGACCGGTCGAGCACTGCGTCCACGGCGCAGATGTGTGCGCGCCCGTCAGTGTGTGACGGGCGCGTCTTCGGTCTAGTCGATCATCCTGCTTACACCGCAGCACAAGTAGATATTGGGCAGCGGGTGTAAGTAAGGCATCTGACGAGTTGGCTATTGGCCGCTGCGATCGACGTGGAATGCGTCCGGATCGTCAGTAATCCGACGCTGTGTCATGTGATCGTTCCAGCTGTTGTCGCCCGGCAGCGGCACGGCCGCACGCATTGTTTGGACCGCGCGATTTTGCGGAGCGGACCAATTCAGCCACGGTGCGTCAGCGTTAGGAGCCTTGTCCTGGGACACGCTTTCGTCGTCGGCCGTATGTCTCGGTGTCAAGCGCTCGGGAAGCTGCTTCGTGGTCAGCTTCGCAACTCGATTCGAGGTACTCCGTTCGCCGACTTGCGAATCGTCGAACAAGCGGACGGCCTTGCGCGTCTTCGCAGCAGATTCAGATGACGTGCGGTTGCCTCCGCTTTGAGCGGTCGCCGATGCGACCTGCTTCGAGACAACGGAAGACGCGAGCGCAACATGCTTCGACACGGCGTACGACGGCGACGCAGCAGCGACAACCTGCGTCTTCGCGACGGGACCAGTTTGTGCAGCTTGCGTAACCCGATTCGGCTCGAGAGAACGGCTCGACTCAACCAGACCCGGCGCAGCAGGACGCGTCGGTTCAGCTTGCACGACCTTGCTTGATGCGGCAGGTTTAACAGACTCGACCTGCGTTGTCTGGCTCGGTACGGCGAGACTGCGCGACTTGATCTCCGAAACGGTCTCAGACGCGGAGGGCGTTGCCGGGATAGGCTGTGCAGCCATCGCGGTCGGCGTCGGCATTCCGGGCTGCTCATGCTTCGGCGCAGCGGTAGCGAGGGACTCGACAGACGCGGCAGATGCAATCTGCGGCATGGACGGCGCATCAGCGTTCTTCCGGTTGGCAAGCGTGCCACCATCGACCGCAGGCGTCGGCTTTTCGGCATTTAGCTCGGCCTTCCAGGCCGTGATTGCTGAGCTGACAGCCGCCGCGCGCGGCTTTTCCGCGTCCTTCATCGAACAGGTGACCAGCAGCCACGTCAGCGCGATCGAGCAACCCGTAAAGATTGCGCCGGCCATAATATGATCGGATCGTGACGACCGCGGGCGCGCCTTGCTCATTTCCAGATAGCGCTTCGCTTCTGCCATAGCCGCGTCGAAGCCATTGTCTTGTACGCGCTGCGGAGGCACCTTGTAGAAGAGCACGTGCTTCACGCCCGGAGGAAAACGCCGAGCCCGAGCCGGTTCAGCGATTTCGCTGACAGCGCGATGCACCGCCTCGCGCAATGCGCGATAACGCGAACCAAATGGCGGCGGCAGGCCGTCGAAGGGACGCGGCAGTGGGATCGTGAGGTCGCCCTCGATCAATGCGAGCGGTCGGCTCATGGCAGGTTGCTCCGTTGTGTGTCGATCGCTGTCTCAAGTTGATTGGCAAGAGATTGAACGCGGCGCGTGAGCGCATTTACGACGTCTGCTCCAGGTTTTGATTGGGCGACACTGGAACTGCGCAGCGACTCCATCAAGCTGCGTGCGCCAACCAGTCCGACAGCGCCACTCAATCTATGCAACACAGCGCGCACACCGACGACGTCGTGTTGGTCGCACATTTCGCGCATCCGCCTGAGGTCGTCATTAATCGACTGGCGCCACCCAAACAGGAACGTATGAAGGTCAATGCCCTCTTCTGACAACGCTTCGAGATAGTTCTGGTCAAACTGTTCGGGCCGCGGTTCTATGGAATTGGTTTGCGCTTGACCTGCCCCGGCTTCTTTAGGCACTGGCGAGTGACCCGATTGGAGCGGCTCTTCGGCCTCATGCACGTGCTCAACCGAAAATGGGGCGCTGAAAGTCCCACACGTTCCAAAACCGCGCTCGCTACTGATTGAGAGTTCGCCACCCATGCACTGTGCCAGTCGTTGACACAAGGCAAAGGACCCGTTGTCGTCATGCGATTCGCCGGCTGTTTCATCTGGCGACGATGACCAAGGCAGCTCGGGCTGAACCAGCGACGACGCCTGCCCGCTAACGTCTCTCACGCAGATGACGATACGCTGCGAACCCGCATTCAGCGGTTCTGCACGCACCGCAACTGTAAGCAACCCACCCTCGCTCGTCCGTATCGCGTGACTCAACAGATGGAAAACTATCTGGCCGAGCCGTGCGCTATCTGCAAACACGCGCGACGCAACGGATCGATCAATGCTGACGCTCAGATGCAGGCCTTTCTGGGCCGCAGCGGGAGAAAACAGCGCAACCACGCCGTCGATCAACTCGCGCACATCCATCAGATTCTCGTCGAGAGCGATGCTGCGGGATTCCACAGGCAAGGGCGTCAGCATGTCCTCGAGCGCGCGCAGGCATGTCTGCACAGCGGTCTGGATCTTTCCAACGAGAGACCGGTGAACCGAAGTCGAAGCGGCACCATCGAGCGCCTCTAGCAAGCCTGCGAGGGCAGCAAGCGGACCGCTAACAAAGTGCCGCATGGTTGAGAAGATTCGATCACGTTCCTGAGTGGTCGCCGTGGCCACGCGCGAAGCAATGAGAAGTTGCGCGGCCTGCTCTCTCATCTCAACCGCAGTACAGCGCCGCTGCCATTCGCTCTCCACAACGCGCATCTTGTCGTCCGCGCGCTTGAGCGCGAAGCGGGCGCGGTACCACCCACTCAAGGACGTGATGGTCAGAACGACGAGCGTGAACAAAACCGCTAGTAACGCATGCCAGGTCGTTGCGGCATGGTCCTTCCCGGACTCTATCCCATCGCCCAGCACGCCATTCTCGCTGCCCGAAGCGAGCCCCAGCGCGTCCGTTGCCAAGACGTCCTGGTGAACAATCGCCGGGTCTTGCTTGTTCTGTGCAATGGATGCATCGTGGACGGCCACCGCGGCCGCGGGATGGCTGACGCTCACACGTTGCGAGCGAGTGTCCGCTCTGTTTGGCGACGCGGCGTCGGCGTAAGCGGAAACGATGCACAGCAAAACAAACGCTAGTAGGATGCCGATCGCCGTTGCGCAGCGAATCGCTGCGCCATATGTCGATTTACTGGGGCGATGCAGGCAACTGTGCGCAGGGGTTGAGATACCAACCAGTCTCAGGATTTCCATACCAGACGTCACTCAGTCGATCAATTTTTGCAGTGACGCGAATTCGATCAGTGCGGCCAGGGAAGACAGGCCCAGTTTTTCCTGGATGCGGCTCTTGTACGTACTAACGGTTTTGTCGCTGATGAACAAGGCATCGCCAATCGCCTTGTTGGACATGCCTTTGGAAAGCATTTGCAGAATCATCAGCTCCTTGTCCGATAACTGCTTGAGCTTTTCCTCCTCATCGGCGGCGCCGGTTGCCATTCCCACACCGGCTCCACCCGTCGACATGGGGAACACGGTGTAACCCGCCAGCACCGCTTCCACGCCGCGCATGATCTCCTTCATCTCCTGCGACTTGCCGACAAACCCCTGTGCACCCGAACGCATCGCACGCGGCGCGAAGGTGGAGGGATCCTGACCAGACAGAATGAGCACACGAATTTGCGGATGCGCCATTTTCAGTCGCGGAATGACGTCCAGGCCGTTGACCCGTGGAATGTCGAGATCGAGAATGGCGAGATCCGGCATATGCTGCCGCGCAGCCTCCATCGCGGCTTGTCCGTTCTCGGCTTCGATCACCTCCGTAACGCCCAGCAATTGCAGCAGATGTGTCTTGATGACCAGTCGAAGCGCAGGATGGTCATCCACGATCAGAATAGTTGCCATTGAGTTGGCCTCCTAATGATGTTCGGTTTAGTCGGCGTCGCGTACGAAGTCGATCTCGACACGCCGGTTCGGTGCGAGACACTTCACCAGTTCGTCGCGGTTGGTTTGCGTGCACGCTACCAGTGGCTTCGCTTTGCCTTGCCCCGATACATTGATCGGCAACGTCACACCGCGCTTGATGAGATAGGTGCGCACGGTCACCGCGCGTTGCAGCGAGAGCTTTTGGTTGTAGTCGTCGCTACCAAGGCGGTCCGTGTATCCGCTGATATTCAGGCGGGTGATGTTTTTCGCCTTTTGCAGACCGGTCACCACCGCATTGAGCTGTTCCTGGCCGCTGGGCAGCAACGCTGCAATATCGCCGCCGTTGAAGCGGAACGACGAATCGGCTCGCAGCGTGATGGTCTGCGCCGGAGCATGCACGGGCGTCGAAGCGGGTAGCGCCGCTGTTTGCTTCGGCTGCGCGCACTGCAACGCCGCTTCTGCCGACTTGCGCAGCTTGTCCTGAATGCCCGGAATGGATTGTTCGGCCGCGGAAAAGTTGCGCGTCCACGCATGATGACCGGCGAGCATCAAGTCCACTTCGGCACACGCAAGCGGCTGCTGTGCCTCTGGACACTGCGCCGTGGCCGGATCGCTCTTGATCACGTTGACGATCTTCCACAAGTCAGGACGCACCGTTGATACCGTGCGCAATTCCGGGTTGGCAGCGGAGAGTTGCGTGTTGTTCTCCAGACCGAACGTGAGCATGGCCGCCTGGCCAATCGCCTCTTCAACGAAGCCCCACTGGTCATGCGCATGCCACTCTGCCTGGCCGGCGTCGATCCAGCATTGCGCCTTGGCATGGAAGTAGCCGTTCTTGTCGCCGGGCAGCTTGTCGAGCCGCTGCTGCAGTGATGCAAACGCTTCACCGCCACTGGTGATCGGCGCGTATGTGCTCAGCCATTGCGGCGTGACCGCGCCAGCAGCGATATCCTGGCTGGCGCCGACGCCCGTTTTGATGACGGTTGGGTCTTCGATGCCAAGTCGGTCACGCGCGGCCTGGCTCGCGCAGCCGGCCAAAGCCAGCGCGCACGCCAGAATCGTTAGCTGAAATTTCATTGCTTCCCTGCGTCAAAGCGCATTCATTCATTCTGTAAGAAGTCGCCAGTATGAAGAGGCGTGTATAAGCGCGGAATGGGAAGATTCCTGGAGTAACGGAAGATGTGTGGGACAAGTGAGGAAAAGTCCGAGGCGCCGCCCAGGAAACGACCGGGGGACGCTAATCGTCCGGAATGCCACGCGCGTGCGTAACATTCCGGTGGCTCATTTCACTTCAAGCCAAAATCCACGCGTGATGTCGCGCCTTTGTCCTTGATGCCTTGCGCATCAACCTTCGGCGCGACGATAAACACCCGACTGCTGTCGATCTTGCCATCGAAATACTGCTGCACGCTCTGCGCGCGCTGCTGCGCGAGATCACGCAATGCCGCTTCGTCGACGGGTGCATGCTCGGCGAGCGCGGTCTTCATGTCGTCGTCGGGCACGCTCTTGGTCAGGCCAACGATGTTGCGCGGCTTCTTGAAGTCGGCATCCTTGTAGGCTTTCGTGAGGTACTTGTCGTACTCGTTCGGATCGACCGTCACCGTGGAGAGGTCGATGCTCTCGCCATTGCCCACCATGCCTTTGATCTTCTCCTGCTTCACCAGTTTATCGACATAGGCCGTGCGCAACGCCGGAGTATCGACGGCCGGATCGGCGCGTCCGATCAGATCAATACGAATCGAAGACTTATCCGTCAGCGCCTTGGCGATGGTGTCCAGCTTCTTGTCCGCCGCATCTGACAGCTTGGCCGAGCCCGGATCGAATTCAACGTAGCCCATCTCCTCACCACCGCCGCCAAACGCGTTGGCCAGCAGCGTGAACGGCGCGGTCACCGCCTTTTCCAGCAGGTTCAGCACCGCATGCCAGATTAAACCGCCAAGGCTGAATTCCGGATTCGACAGCGATCCGGACACCGGAATATTCACGTCGATCTCGCCCTTCGAATTCTTCAACAGCGAAATCGCGAAACGCACCGGCAATTTGGTAGCCGTATTGTTGTCGACGTGGTCCCCGAACGTGAGCTGGTCGATGAACAGGTGATTGTTCGCGCTCAACTGGTCGTTATCCAGCTTGTAGTGCAGATCGACGTTGAGCTTGCCCTTGGTGATCGGATAGCCCGCGTACTTCGCCGAATAGGGTGTGAGATTGGTCAGTTCGATGTCGTGGGCGCTCGCGGTCAGATCGAGCGCCGGTTTGGGAATCAGCGGATTGACCGTGCCTTTGATCGAAAGCGGGCCGTTCGCCGCGAGTTTCGCGGCCACGTCCACCGGCGCCGGTGTGGTGGACTGCGTGCCGAATGCCCCAATGGTCCCCTGAATCGCGACCAGGTTGGCAGTGAAGTTTGGCTTGATGAAATTGTCGGTGTACGTGACGCGGCCGCCCTGCAGCACCAGTTGACCGAAGTGCAGCCGCATCGGGCTAGCCGGCGGCTGCGTTTGCGCGGTAGTGACCGCCGTGCCAGATGCCGCCGCTGCGGACGCCGCTTTCGGCTTCGAAGCCGCCGCCGTAGTCACCGTCGACGCCGGCACGGCCGCGGACGCCACCGCCGGTCCCGATGCCGGCACCACCGCCGCCTCGCCCGCGGAGGCCGGCACCGCTGGCGTGGCTGTCTCCGCCGCCGTACCCGGCGTCAACGGCACCGGCTCCGTTTTGCTCTTGCTACGCGTGAGCGATTGTTGCTTGCCGCCGCCACTCGCCACGACGTCCGTGAGGTTTAGCTTGCCTTGCGGGTCCAGCAACACCCGCCCATAGAAATTCGTGAAGGTGACGCGCGCCGCATCGACGTCCGTGCCGTGCTCGTCGTAGGTCGCCTTCAGGTTTGTGAGCGCCAGCGATCCCCAGCCTGCGAAGGAATCGGAAGTCACCTTGTCGAGCATCCGCACGTCGACGATCGCCAGATTGCCGTGATACGAGGCCTTCACCGCCTTGGACTGCTGCGCCATGACCACGTCGCCGTTCATGTTCAGCAAGGCGCTGGCGATCAGCGCGTTGAGCTTGTCGCCGAAGTACGGTTCGAACGCCGCTGCATCGAGGCGATTCGCGTCCACCTTCAGTGCGAGCTTGAGCGGGGTTGCCGTGACATCGCCTTTGACGCCGAGCGTGCCCTTGCGATTGAGCGTCGCTTGCAGATCGACTGGCAGCGGTTTGCCCAGATCGTCACTGATGTTCTGCACCTTCAATTGCAGCGGCGAAATGTCGAGATTCACCGGACGCGGCGTGCTGTTGTCCGTGAACTTCGCCGTCGCATCCTTCAGGCTCAACTCGCCAACCGTGTAATGCCACGGCGGCCCTTCCTCCTGAGCCTTTTTGGCGGCATGGATCGCGGTACGTTGCTGTGCTTCCTGATGCGGCCCGGCCAGCGCTGCGAGGTCGATGCTGCCGTCCTTCATGCGTTGCGCGTTGATCGCGAGTCCGGTGAGATCGACGCCGTTGATCGCCGCAGTGCGGCCCGGCACATCGACCTTGTTGACGTCCACATGGCCCTGAGCGAGTGTCACGGCGGGTTCCTTGCCGCCGCGTGCCGCCACCTTCAGCGATTGCAGATCCAGTTGCGTCGCGCCCACCTGGATGTCCGGCGGCGATTTGGCCCAATTGGCGCTCAGCGTCGTGTTCGCCGACAGCGCGCCGTCGGTCACCTGCGCCGCGGTCATGGTGTCGAGATACGGCTGGACCGCGGGCAACGCGAGCGTCTTAAGGTTGATTTTCGAGTCGGCGCTCTTCGCGACCAGCCCGAACGAGCCCGCCGCATCCAGCGAACCGGTGTTGTCCTTGAAGGCGGTGCTGACCGTATAGCGGGCGGGTGCCTTGTCCAGCGTCGAGAAATCCGCCAGCGACACCGCAAGGTCCTTCAAGCCCAACGAGACAGGCCGCGCCGCCGCTTCGTCCTTGACGTCGACCGTGCCGTTGTTGAGGGCGAAACGCTTGATTGCCAGATCGAGCGGCGCGGGGGGCTTGCTTTCCGCCGCCGTGGCCGAAGAAGCGCTCTCCGGCGCGCTGGCCGAAGATTGCGCCTGGGCCTGGGCAGGCGTCTGTTGCGCAGTGCCCTGCGCCTTGTCAGGCGCTGCTGCACCGCTGGCCGCTGCTGGCGGCGCGGCAAAAGTCCGCTCGACACTCAGCACCCCGTCCTTGTCCCGCGCCAGATTCACGGTCGGCGTGTCGAGTCGGATCTCGTCGAAGTGATACACGCTCTTCAGCGGTTCAAGCGTAGCCGCCGCGACATGCAGCGCGTGCGCCGCAAAGAACGGCTGCTTGTTTTCATCGAGCACGTCGATATCGTTCAGATCCACGGTGCCCGTCACCCGTAACGAGGGCGTGTCGTCCGAGACGATGAAGTTGAGCTTGAGATCCGTCGAGAGTTTGCCCGCCTGCACGGTCACCGGCAGTTTTTGCGGCGAATACGACACGAGGCGCGGCACGTCGAGGCCATCGAAGCGCAGCGACACTTCCGATTCACGCGACGCGGCAAACGGCTTGGTCTTGCCGTCGATGGCGAGCGGACTGCCGTCGATACGCGCGCGCAGCAACGGCTCAACGAAGATGTCGGTTTTGGAAGGCAGCGTTGCAATAAACGGAATGCCGAGCTTCCATTGATCGATGACGTGCTTGACGCCAAGCAGGCGGTCATCGAAGGTGATCTGTCCGTTCTCGAGCCGGATGTTTGACACGGAGAACGGCGTCGGCTTGCTGTTCGGTTTGGACGGCTGCTTGGCGAACTTGTCGATCAGATCAGTGAAATTGAAACGCTGCGCGTCATAGCGAACAACGGTGAAACGCGGAGAGTCGATCTGCACTTCATCCACGACCGGCGCCATGCGAAACAGCGAACTCCAGGACGGCTTGACGATGAGGCGCGAGATGTCCACGAAATCGCCCTGACCACCGCGCTCGCCAATATGGATGCGATCCGCTTCGAGTTGCAGCGTGTAGGGATTCAACGCGATGCGGCCAATCGTCGAAGGACGGTCGAGCTGCTTGCTGAGTTGCTGTTCAGCGATGTGGCGAATCAGCGGCGGCGCGGCAAAAAAGCCGAGCAAACCAAACAGCACGACGAAGATCAGCAGACCGATGACGACGCGTCGCGTACGAGGCGCCTGCGCGACACCGCGCACGGTTTGCAGGGAGGATGCGAAGGATGCCTTGTTAACGCTTGCCATGCCTGATCGTGAGTGATGCGGCAGCAAGCCCGCCGCGAAACTGAAGTCCTGCCTCGGCCAAGTATATGACCTGGATCGTTCGCGGTATAGAAATGTAAGCCAAAAGCAAACAATCATCTGCAATGCGTCAGATAAGTGTGGCCTTGTGCTAGTGACGTTGATGTGACGCGTGGCGACGTGCGATTGCAGCGTGCTGCGGTGCCACACGTGAGCAACACGAAGTGCGTTGCGCGGTGCACCGCAGATTGCGAAGGCATGGAAGCGATCTGCGGAAGTGCATGCGCGCCGCTAGTTCAGCGCGCATGCATCCATTACTGCCGCACGACGGGCGGCGGCTGCCAGCTACCGTCAGTGGCTTGCGGCCTCGGCGCGTAGAGACGCAGCACCAGTTGAAGATCCGTACGCGGCGCCGGTAACCAGTTCGCGGCCCGTACCTTGGCCGCTGACACGGTCACGTCGAGCGAACCATCGCGGTTACGGCGCACGCCATAACGGTCGCCCACGGCAAGCCGCGCCGGCGTGCTCTCGCCCAAGGCGCCATCTTTGGTGTAGGCCGTGATCGACCAGAAGCCCCGCACCGGCGGCAACTGGCTCGACGCGAAGTGGATCACGTAGCGGTTGGCGCCGTTCAGACGGTGACCGTCGCTGTCCTGCGAAACGGTGGCGCGCACCTCGTCGTCCTTGGTGGCGATACCCAGTTGCGAGTACGCCGCGTAGGCGCGCAACGCGTAGTCAGGACCGTAGTTGCCGACGCTGTCGCCAAACCAGCTCCAGCCGTTTGCGTTCAACAGGTTCGACGGCGGCGCGGCGACGCGGTCACGACCATCGGCCATGCCTGCGGCAATCGCATCGGCGGCATGCGATGGCAGCGCGACCGGCTGCCCCGGCGTGACACCCAGGTCCGCGAGGAATTTCAAGGCGTGCGGATCGTCCGGCACCGGCGGGTTGTCCTTCAAGCCTTGCGCGAGACGATCGAAGAACGCGCTCGCATCGAGCGCCGCGACCTGCGACGCCGTGGTACCCGTCGCGCTCGAAGCGCCGCCCGAGGGCGCCGCCGAGTCGCTGCTGTTCGACGCCGCTGCAGACGCCGCATGCGCGTCGCCGCTATACGCGGCGAGCGGCATCATCCGGATACCGCGTTGCAGCTTGCGCACCGCCGCGAAGTCACGCACCCCGCTCGCCTGCACGCGCACCGACACCCACGCGTTGCGGGTCGGCACGTTGACGCGCGTGACGTTGGCGGGCAAATCGCCCTGCCAGCCGGGACCGACGAAGGCAATCGTTTGCTCCTTGATGCCGTTCACACGGGGCGCGCTCAGCATGTTGGACGCATTGGTCGACCACACCACGTTGGTCCACATGTCGAGTACGCGGGCATCGACATAGCGGCCATGTGAATTCGGCAACGTGAGGATGACGGGACCGTCCGCGAGATCGAGCCAGCCGGTCGAATCCAGCGTGTCGATACCCGGCGTGGGCGGATTGACCGAGCCAACCGGCGGCAACGCCTGCGCCTGGCGCAGCGTGTTGATCGGTGCCTGACCCGGATCGTTACCCACCGCGGCGTCACGCGCCGTCTCCATCATGACGAGCGGATAGCCGAACACATACGAGTCGCCGACTTCGTCCTTGATCCAGCCCGTGGTCTTCGGCGAACCGCCGGGTGTCGCCGCGCAGCCGGCGAGGAAAGCAATCCCTGCGAGCGACGCGCAGGTCCTGTGAAGCGAAAATTGTTCTCGAAGATTTTTTATCATTCGTTCAGATGGCAGAACGTGCGGTCCAGGGAGATTCGCCGGGTATCAGCAGCTCTGGCCGCGCGGCCCCCAAGCCCATCGCGAACGGCTGCCTATCTCGATCCCGACAACAACGGGTTGTATCGTATCCTTGACAGAAGGCAAGCGCAAAGGCACAACGCACCTTTTCACGTCTTCGCCCCCTACCCGCATCCGGAGCGCTTCATGTACGTCCCCGCCCATTTCGAAGAGAACCGTCCTGAGGTTCTCCATCAACTGATCGCCGACCAGCCGTTTGGCGCGCTCGTCACGCACGGCCCGCAAGGTCTGGACGCGAATCACCTGCCGTTCGAATTCGAACCAGTCGAGGGTACGCATGGCACATTGCGCGCACATGTCGCTCGCGCTAATCCTGTGTGGCAGGAAGTGGCCGCGCAGCCGGAGACGCTGGTGATCTTCCAGGGGCCGGCCGCGTACATTTCGCCCAACTGGTATCCGAGCAAGCACGAGGCGCATCGGCAGGTGCCGACGTACAACTACATCGTCGTCCACGCGCATGGCCGTATCACCGTGCGCGACGACGAGGCGTTCGTGCGCGGTCTCGTCGCCCGGCTCACGAGGAAGATGGAAGCTGACCAGCCGCGGCCCTGGAAGATGGGCGATGCCCCTGCGGACTACATCAAGCAGATGCTGGGGGCGATCGTCGGCATCGAGATCGAGGTAACGCGGTTGGTGGGCAAATGGAAGCTGGGGCAAAACAAGGAAGCCCGCGACCGGCGCGGCGCCGCCGACGCCTTGCTGGCCAACGGCGGCGACATGCAGGAAGCGGTCGCCGAAGCCATGCTGAACGCGCCGCCGGCGTTTTGAAGGGCGGCTCGCGAAGTTGCCACATCGAGCGCTTGACCTTCCCATCATGGGAAGGTCAATACTGGGTTCATGATGCGGCCTGATGCCGCCCGAGCCCTGCCACCATGACTGAACTTGCCACGCCCGACCGCGCGTCCCAGACCCGCGCCGAACTCGATATCAGCGGCATGACCTGCGCGTCCTGTGCGATGCGGGTCGAGAAGGCGCTCGCCAAAGTGCCCGGCGTCAGCCGCGCCACGGTCAATCTCGCCACTGAAAGGGCCAGCGTCGATGTGGACGCCAGCCTCAACGTGGCTCCGGATGTGCTGGTGAACGCGGTCCGCAAGGCCGGCTATGAAGCCGCGCCTGTCGTGCCTGCGGTTTCCTCCGTCGGGACCGGGGCCGGAGCCGGGGATGTGGCCGAACTGGCGATTGGCGGCATGACCTGCGCCGCGTGCGCCACGCGGGTCGAAAAAGCGCTGGCGAAACTGCCCGGGGTGGCCAGTGCTTCGGTCAATCTGGCAACCGAAAAGGCCACCGTCAGCCTGGCCGCCGACGCCAACGGTGCAGCTACCGGCATAGATGCGCTCGTCGCCGCCGTCACCAAGGCGGGCTATCAGGCAACGCCCGTCGAGCAGGACCCCGCCCCGGCGGCGCCGTCAGTCGCACAGCGCGCGCACGAGCAAAACCGCCGCGAACTCGCTGCCGTGGTGATCTGTGCCGTGTTAACGCTGCCACTTCTGCTGCCCATGCTGAGCGCTGGGTTTGGCGGCGGCGCCGAGGGCGCCAGTTCCCTCGTACCGCCCTGGCTTCAGCTTGCCCTCGCCACGGTCGTCCAGTTCGGCTTCGGCGCGCGCTTTTACCGCGCGGCCTGGCGGGCGGTGCGGGCCGGCGCCGGCAATATGGACCTGCTGGTCGCGCTCGGCACCTCGGCGGCGTATGGCATCAGCGTGTACGAGCTCATCGCGCATCCCGGCGACGGCATGCATCTGTACTTCGAGGCGTCGGCGGTCGTGATTACGCTGGTGCGCTTCGGCAAGTGGCTCGAAGCGCGCGCCAAACGCCAGACCACGGACGCGATCCGCTCGCTGAACGCGCTACGGCCGGAGCGGGCGCGCATCCGCGTCGGCAACGAGGAACACGAGGTGCCGCTCGCGCAAGTGCGGGTCGGCACGATCGTGGTCGTGCGGCCGGGCGAACGGGTGCCGGTAGACGGCGCGGTGCTCGAAGGCCGCACGCATATCGACGAGTCGCTCATCACCGGCGAAAGCCTGCCTGTGCCGAAACAACCGGACGACGCGGTCACCGCCGGTTCGATCAATGGCGAAGGGGTGATTACCGTCACCACAAAGGCGATTGGCGCGGAGACGACGCTCGCGCGCATCATTCGTCTCGTCGAAACGGCCCAGGCCGAGAAGGCGCCTATTCAGCGCCTGGTCGACCGGGTGAGCGAGATCTTCGTGCCGGTCATTCTGGTCATCGCGGCCATCACACTGGGCGGCTGGTTGATCGCGGGCGCGCACGGCGAAACGGCTGTGCTCAACGCCGTGGCCGTGCTGGTGATTGCCTGTCCGTGCGCGCTGGGTCTCGCCACGCCGGCGGCCATCATGGCGGGCACTGGCGCCGCCGCCCGACGCGGCGTGCTGATCAAGGACGCGCTCGCGCTCGAAATCGCGCATAACGTGAACCTGGTCGCGTTCGACAAGACCGGCACGCTGACGCTCGGTCAACCGACCGTGACGGCCTTCGAGCCGATCGGCCTTGCGCATGACGAAGCCCTGGCGCTCGCGGCGGCGGTGCAGCGGCATAGCGACCACCCGCTGGCCAAGGCGGTGCTGAAGATTGCCGATTCGACGCGGCCGGCGGCGCTGGCGACGCCCGCCGCCGTTTCCAAAGCGCGCGCCGTGCCCGGCCGCGGCGTTGAAGCGGATGTCGATGGCCGCACCATCGCCTTGGGCAGCAGCGGCTGGCTGGCGGAACTGGGCGTCGTTTTGCCGTCCGCGCTCGCTGAACGCGCGCAGCAACTGGAAAACGCCGGCAATACCGTTTCATGGCTGATCGACCGCACAGCCACGCCGCCCGCCGCACTAGCTCTGATCGGCTTCGGCGATAGCGTGAAGCCGAACGCGCGCGCGGCGGTCGAGCGTCTGAAGACGATGGGCGTCAAAAGCGTGCTCGTGACCGGCGACAACCAGGGCAGCGCATCAAGCGTGGCTGCGTCCCTCGGCATCGACGAGTTTCATGCGCAAGTGCTGCCTGACGACAAGGCGCGCGTGATCCGCGATCTGAAAATCCGCACGGCCGGTGTCGTTGCAATGGCGGGCGACGGCATCAACGATGCCCCCGCCCTCGCCGCCGCCGACCTCGGAATCGCCATGGCGACCGGCACCGACGTCGCCATGGACGCCGCCGGCATCACCCTGATGCGCGGCGATCCAGCGCTGGTCGCGGACGCCATTGATATCTCGCGACGCACCTGGCGCAAGATCCAGCAAAACCTCTTTTGGGCGTTCGTCTACAACCTGATCGGCATTCCGCTGGCCGCCTTTGGCTTGCTGAATCCGATGATTGCGGGCGCGGCGATGGCGTTTTCCAGCGTAAGCGTGGTCGCGAATGCGCTGCTGTTGCGGAGCTGGCGTGCGGGTCAAAACCGGACTTGACGTGCACACATGTGCTGGCGGAAGGGACGAGCCGGGCGGGACCCGGCTGCTCGTCATCCGGACAACCCTTCTTCCTCAAAATTCCACGTCCAGTTCGTCGATCTCGTCCACTTCCTGCTGCGCGTCCGCCATCCACTGCTGCATCTCCGGCATGGCGAGGATGCGCTGACCATATTCCACGATGTCCGGATCGAGCTTGACATCGTAGGTAACGAAGCGTGTCACGACGGGCGCGTACATCGCGTCCGCCACGCTACGCTCGCCGAACAGGAACGGGCCACCGTACTGTTCGAGACACTCGCTCCAGATTGCAACAATCCGGTCAATATCGGACTGCGCACGCGCCCATACCTTGAAGCCCGGAAAATGCGCTTTCAGATTCATTGGGAGTGCTGAGCGCAGCGAGCCGAAGCCGGAGTGCATCTCGCCGGAGATGGCGCGGCAATGAGCTCGGGCGCGGCGGTCGTGCGGCAGCAAGTTCGCCTCGGGACAAACCTCGTTCAGATATTCGCCAATGGCCAGCGTGTCCCAGACCTTGATGCCGTCGTGCATCAGGCACGGCACGAGAATGGATGGCGACAGCAGCAAAAGCTCGGCGCGCGCGCCGGGGTCGTCGACGGGCATCACGATTTCTTCGAAGGGCAACCCGCTGAATTTCGTCAGCAGCCAGCCGCGCAGCGACCACGACGAATAATTCTTGCTGCTAAGGGTAAGCGTGGTGTTCGTCATGGGAATCTCCTCCGGAGCGGGCCCGTCGTCTCAACCATATCGCGTGCACGCTCGCGTGCGCCGGCGCACCAAATCACGGCAAAAGCAGCACCGTTGACGGAATAGCGCAAATGCTATGCCAACCTGAGCCGGTATCGGCGCGAGGCACGTGCCGTTGGCACACGTATTGCCTCTCTTCGGGCTCCTTCCTTTTGGGCATTCGTGCGAAGGCTATGAATCTGCTCGCCTACCCGGCTTATCAGGCCTTCGCCGACCTGATGCTGCCCGTTCGGCATGGCGCCGCACTCGTCAATCACGCGCTCGACGCCTGGCCGGCGATTAGCGACACGCCCCACGGCCGCTCGCTGCGCGCTTCGTGCGATCTGATCACGCTCGCCGGACTCACGCACCAGCGGCCGCCGTTCGCACTGGATTCGATCGAGGTGGACGGCAAGCCAGTGAGTCTCGTCGAGGAGATGGCCGCACACACACCGTTTTGCTCGTTGCTGCATTTTCGCAAGGACACGCCCGTTTCCCCCGCGCAACCGCGCGTGCTCGTGATCGCGCCGATGTCCGGCCATTTCGCGACCCTGTTGCGCGGCACGGTCAAGACCATGCTGGCCGACCACGATGTCTACATCACCGATTGGCACAACCCGCGCGATGTGCCGCTCTCACAGGGACGCTTCGGCTTTGACGAGTTTGTCCAGCACGTGATCGACTTCACCACCGTGATTGGGCCGGGCACGCATCTGCTCGCGGTCTGCCAGCCGACAGTGGCAGCACTCGCCGCGGTCGCAACGATGGCCGCCGACGATCATCCGGCGCAACCCGCCAGCATGACGCTCATGGCCGGCCCGCTCGATACGCGCATCAACCCCACCAAGGTCAACGCGCTCGCCAAAAGCAAACCGATCGAATGGTTCGAGCGCAACCTGATCAGCGCCGTGCCGCCAGGTTTTGCCGGAGCCCACCGGCGCGTGTATCCGGGCTTCGTGCAGCTCAACGCGTTTATGTCGATGAATCTCGGGCGCCATCTCGATTCATTCGAAACCATGTATTACGAGCGTGCCAAAGGCGATCCGGCCAAGGCCGAGACGATCCGTATTTTCTACGAAGAATATTTCGCGACGATGGATCTCACCGCGGACTTCTATCTGGAAACCGTCGAGACCGTGTTTCAGCGTCATGCATTGCCGCTGCACGAGCTGGAAGTGGGCGGACGTTTGATCGAACCATCGAAGATTCGCCGCACCGCTCTCCTGACGGTGGAGGGAGAGAAGGACGATATCTGTGCGATCGGCCAGACCCTCGCGGCGCAGGACATGTGCAACAAGCTGCGTCCTTATCTCAAGACCCATCATGTGCAGACGGGCGTCGGCCACTACGGTGTATTCAACGGACACCGCTGGGAGCGGCATATCTATCCGCGTGTGCGCGCCGTGATCTACGACAACGAGCCGCGCGCGGTGGTCGTGAATGCGCGGGCACGAGCGATCAAGCCGGGCGTGCCGGCTGCGGCCGCGCCGATTCCCGCGCCCGCCGCGACGGCCGTGGCCGGCGTGGATGCGGGCGCTGCTGGGGCTCCGGCGCAAGGTTAGTGCGGCGGCGGACGCGGCGCGCTCAGCGCGGGATGCGCATTGCGCGAGGGTCGCGGGGGTTCATGGTTCCCTTCGGCCCGGGCCCGGGCTTGTATTTCCTCCCGCCCTCGCCTACGCCTACGCCTGGTTGCGGATGCCTGCGCTCAAGCCGAGACGGTTTTCCACGGCGTCGAGGCCGGGACTTCGCATGGGCCCTCGACATCAATCGACTTGAAGTCAGCCGGCGAAACTATTTCGATGTACTCCATATCTTCCGAGTAGTCGAACAGGTAGTGAACGATGCCCGGCGCCTGATGGACACAATCGCCGGCCGCCACGAGCGTCTCCTTGTCGCCGTACATGAAGCGCGCCCAGCCCTTCAACATGATCACAATGTGGAAATCGGCCTCATGACGGTGCCAGCCGGTGCCTTCCTCTGGTGCATGGTTCGCCTTGACGAGTTGCGCCAGCACCTTGCCATCAGTCGCCGAAGCGATGCCGAGGTCGCGATAGAGAAAGAAGTCGCGCAGCCCCTCTCCCTCGTACGACGTGTCTTGGGGACGGACATGCGAGAAATGCGTGACGGTTTCGGTGGACATGATCGCGCTCCAGAAGGATGGGAACAGGCAGGAAGACGGCACGGTGAGCGCTTTTCCAAGCATCAAGTGTTCCAACTTCCGTCTGGAGTGCCAAGGTTCGGGGATTTGTCTGCGGGTGCGGGTGCGGGTGCGGGTGCGGAGCCGGAGCCGGAGCCGGAGCCGGAGCCGGAGCCGGAGCCGCGATCATGTTTGCGGGCGGCGCAAAGAGGAAGCGCCGAACGCGATGTGATGCAAGGTCACGTTTGCATTGAAGCAGGCCCACAGCGGTGGCGATGAGATCGTCTGTCAGCGCTGACGCCGGGCGTCACGTCCTGCGTGACGCGTCGTCGCTCATGCGGTGGGCCGGAACATTTCGAACATCTCGCCGATCTGCGCGTAATCCGCGCGGTAGCCGGCACGCATGACTGGCTGGGCCGCATGCGTGTCGAAGAGGCCGTCCTTCAGATAGGCGCTCTGGATATGCACGCCGACCACCTGGCCGAGCGCGAGGTAGTTGTCCATTGGCTCGCCTTCCAGATTGTGCAGCCGGACGATCTGCAACAGCTTGCATTCGAGCGATGCCGGCGATTCACCGACATGCGGCACGGCGACGTTGCGTCCCGGCGCGGCAGTGAGTCCAGCGAGCTCGAACTCGTTGACTTCGGGCGCCACCGGCGCGGAGCTGCGATTCATCTGCTCGGCGAGCGCTCGCGAGGAAAGATTCCACACGAACTCGCCGGTCGCTTCGATGTTGCCGATGCTGTCTTTACGGCCCTCGCTGCAAAAACCGATGATGGCCGGGAAGGTGGCAAACGCACCGAAGAAGCTGTACGGCGCAAGGTTCAACTGTCCGCTCGGACTGCGCGACGAGATCCAGCCGATCAGACGCGGCGCGACGATCGCCTTGAACGGATCGTGTTTGAGGCCGTGACCTTTGGCCGGGTCGTAGAAGTAGACGTCGTTCATGTGATGGATTCAGTTCTGGATAGGCATTCAGGACACGCGCGCTGGGTGCGATGGGCGCAAGACTAACGGCAAGCACCACGCGATGTGCGGCGATTTCGCTATTCCGCTATTCCGCTATTCCGCGACCTTGCGATATCACGATGCTGAGCGCGGCGACTTTTCTTGCGAGCTCTTACGATCCCGGATCGGCCAGGCTTAGTATGGCGACCGCCGTGACAGGGCGCGCAAGGCGGTAGCCCGTCGCTGTACTCGTTCAAGCGCAATCATGACTGATACGAGTGCATTTAGCTCGGCCCGCAATGGATTTTGCAATGCCCAAATGCAACGAGGTCGGCCTCTCGCGATGAGAGACCGACCTCGCGGGACTTCACGACGCGCTAACCGGCGTCCCGGTCGTCGTCGCTACCGCTGGATCAATACCCGTGCGGGTGATGATCGTCGTGATGATAGGGGTCGTGATCGTGCGGATGATGACGCATCCAGTCGTCATGCGCCCAATAACGGTGGCCGTCCCAGTAGCGGTCGCCGTGCCAGCCGATGTCAATCTGCACCCCAACCGGCATCATGCGCGGTTGTTCATACGTCGCCACCGGACCGGGGGCCGAAATGACCATGCGGTCTGCCTGTGCAAAGGCACTGCTTGCCGTGACGAGCGCACCACCGGCAACGAGAGCTGCGAGCAGGATGTTTTTCGAGGATTTCATCTTGGGACCTCCCAATCAAAGTTTGGTATCGAGCAGTACCGGCTGACCCAGACAACGTTCAGTGCCGTGTGCTTGAGACTGACTTTAACCAGGCGAATCGCTTAAAGACGTTAGCGCTTGTAAGAGGAAGTTTCAGATTGGGGGCCCGATGGTAAGGCGCCGGACAAGGCAAGCGTAAGGTTTTACAGCCGGAATGGGCGGCCAGAGGCAGCGAAAGCGTCGAGCAGCGGACAGTCCCTGTTACATTCATTTCGGCTCGGAAATATTTGCGGACGGGGCGTGGGCGATGTGGCGGTGCGCCGTGGGGTCGTGGAACTGCCGGGCTTCGGCTTCGGCTTCGGCTTCGGGCTTCGGCTTCGGCTTCGGCTTCGGCTTCGGCTTCGGCTTCGGCTTCGGCTTCGGGCTTCGGGATTCGGCGGCGGCCGGTAGCCGGTAGCCGGTGGCCGGCGGACTTGACGCGGCGGACTACCGGCCTTCGGCCTGCGGGGGCTACGGGCCGCCAGTCTTAGCGAGCGCCCGCAAACCGCTGGCCGTAAACGAACAAAAGCCACGGCAAATCCGTGGCCCCAGTTCTGGCGCACCCTCAATAGGGCCGCCCTTGCGGTCAATCCCGCCCTGCTTGACGATCCGTCAGGATCAGTCGCTCAGCTTGATACCGAACAACGTTGCTTGCGCTTGACGCTGACGATCAGCTTCACGGCGACGTGCTTCGTACGAGTAATCCGAATCCAGCGGCAGGTGGGGCGATGCGAAGAGGTCGCTGACCTTTTGGAACAATGCGAAGATAACGCTCATGGCGGCTCCCGGTTAAGTTGGACAGTAGGGTTTTCCCTTAAGAAGAATTATAGGGTTTTCCCTAGGCAAAAGCTAGTGCAATGCAACATTTTTTTAGGTGTGGCCTGTTGTCGCACTACATAAGGAATGTTGCGTTGCGCCATAACAACGATTCAGGCGCGGGAACGCGCGGTATTCCCGGGCAGGCAGGCTGCTCGCCGTGCGACTGAGGGCGGTCGTGGGGATGGAACAAGAGGTGAACCCGCTTGAAAAGGGGCAACCGGGCAAGGCCGGGTCGGCGGGTCGGCGGGTCGGCGGGTCGGCGGTTAGTCTGCCGTCACCCGAAATCCGTCGTCCACGCGCCGCCACCCATCGCGAAAGTAAGAAAACCGCACTCGGCGGCTTTCTCCAGCAATCACCTGGTAGTAGCGCCCACGGCTTTGGGCTTGTGAGGATGCACGCGCGTCTTCTCGCCGCGCTTTCCTGCGAGTGCGGTCGCCGCGCCCGGCTGTGTCTGATGCGGTGGGGCCGCCGTTACAGGCGCAACCGCTGCAGGCTGTGTGGCGACCGGCGCGTTGGCCATCGCCAGATGCGCGTCCAGCAAGCTGGTCATCGCCGCCTGCTGGGTTTGCATCATCTCTTCGATGCGGTGCTGTTGCGCGGTGGTTTCGCGCGTCAGACGCATGAGCAGCATTGTCTGCGTCACGCCGATCGCAACGGTCGCCAGCAGCGCGGCAACGACAATCGACAGCATCCATTTCATTCGGCGCGAATGGTCCGTCGCCGCGCGACGCTGATCCGAGATCACGCCGTAGAGGGCATCGACGGTGTCCGCGAACGCCGTCGCGCGCGCCCGGTCGAGTTCCGGCGCGGTGCGCGCCGCGTCCCGCGGCGGCACGACAAACGGCGCGCTCGCCTTGAGCCCCGCACCGGCAATCGCATCGTCCGACGCGTCGCGTGCTTTGGCCGCATTCGCCCGCATGGCTGCCGTTTGCGGCGCGCCATCACCTTCCGGCACAGGATTCGCCGGCGGATTCGCCGTCCCACTGCCCACCAGACTGCTCGCCGCACTTGCCGTCAGATGTTCTGCCGGATTACCCACGGTATCCGTCGTATCAACCGTATCCGCCATCAGGTTCGCCGAAGCCCCCTGCACCGCCGGATTCGCCCCAGCCTCGCCAACGTCCGCACTCCCCGCCACCTTCCCTGTCGCGTTGACCGCCATTTCGCGCGATGCCGTCGCGGCCTTCGCAAACTTCGTCGCAAACCGCTGCGATGGCAAGCCGCCTGTCGCGCCGGTCGCACCCGCATCGCCGGAAGACTCTGCCGCCTGCCGCAGCGCCGCCACACTCCGCGCGACCGTGGCGGCTGCCATCGCCGACGTCATCACGACGCTAGCGGGCGCAGACGACGACACCTCGCGCTCGACGTCCACCGCCGCGTCCTGCGCTCCAACCGCACCCTGCGCCGTGACCGGCATCGCTTCCGCTGCTGCATCCAGCATCGGCGCGCCATCGGCCGTCGCCTCATTAAGCGCCGCCGGCTCGATCCGCTCGAATCCAGCAAACGACGCCACCGCAGGCGCATCGCTCCGCTCACGCGCCACCCGGCGCGCCGCCTTTGCTTCGGACTGCGCGGCAGCGCCGTCCGCGCCCGCCCCAACCGCCGCCAACACCACATCCGGCAATTCGAAGCCATGCAGCGTGCCCTGCCGGATGTCGATATTCATCGCCTCCAGCGTCGCACGGGTGGGGTCATCGGGGAACAGATCGAGCGTGCTGTCGTCGCGCGACACATCGCTCAGTTGGGCAAGGCGCTGCGCCGACCGGGCGGCGCGCGCCAGCTTGTTTTCGGTCTCCGTGGAGACGGTGTTCGTACGGCGCCTGGTCGAAGCGCCGCGAGTTGTACGGGACTGCGTGGATGCTGCGGAATCTGCCATAGAGAGATATGCGGTCTTCGCGGGCCACCGGGCGCCGAACACGGTCGCACCAAGCCATCATTTTTTTCGAGACCGCATTGTCGCACGGCGATGCACGCCCGCAGAAGCCGTTTGCCGGGTCAGGCAGAATCAAGCCGTCCCGGCTCGGCTCTCAGCCATGCCCTCAGTCGCATCAATTGTTCGAATCGTCTTCGCGGCATTCCTTCACGCAAGGCAACTGACGCAAGCGGTCACGAATCGCCTCGTATTCAATGGTCGAGACGCGATGCAGCGTGATCATCACCACATCGTATTCGGGCGCGTCGTCACTCTGCTGCATCACAAATTGCTTGACGCGCGGACTCGCCGCGCCCAACGCGTCGTGCAGCGAATGAAACGTGAGCGAGCCGCGCTCCACCAGGAGCGTCAACTGACGCCGCTGCTTGACGGTGATGAAGCGTCGTTCGAGCGGCTTGATGCCCGCCAGGATGATCAGGATGATGATGGTCGCCGCAATGGATGCGGTGTACATACCGCCGCCCACCGCCAGCCCGATTGCCGCCACCGACCACAGACTGGCCGCTGTCGTCAGCCCGCGCACGATCTCCCCGCGCATCAAGATCGAGCCGGCGCCGAGAAAGCCGATCCCGGACACGACCTGCGCCGCCATCCGCGATGGGTCGAGCACGACGTTTTGCGCGCCGAGGACGTCCGCAAAGCCGAACGCCGAGACGATCATGATGAGCGCCGAGCCGACGCACACCAGCATGTGCGTACGCAGCCCCGCTGCCCACGAGAGCCGCTCCCGCTCGACGCCAATCACGCTGCCGAGCGCGGCTGCGAGAATCAGCCGTGAGACGAGTTCGATGTTGCCCAACATGGTCATTGCCCCTTCTCTGAAAGCCGTGGACGGGTGATGCGTCATGCCGACGGGTGCCATCCACGGCGGTTTGCTTTATCCTTGGTCGCGCGCCGCCCGCAGCAGCGCGACTTCTCCGAGACTTTTGACGAAGCGAATATCCAGCATGAATACACCCGCCTCAGCGCTCGCCGCCGGCCTACGCGATCACTACAACCGCGTCATCCTGCCTATCTGGCGCGGGCCCGGCTTCAATTCCGCGCTGAACCTGCCTTACGAAGCGGTCGATCCCGTCAGCCACGCGCCAATGCCCGTGGAACGCTACCGGGCGATGGCATGCGCGCGCCAACTGTTCGTTTTCTCCCAAGCGGGTGAAGCGGCGCACGCGCATGTGCTGTTCGACGCGCTCACACACTCATTTCAGGACAAGGAATCCGGCGGATGGTTCTACAGCGTCGACGCGCACGGCGCTCCGCTAGATACCACCAAGGACCTGTACACCCACGCATTCGTCGTGTTCGCGTGCGCGGAATACGGCGCGCGCTTTGCCAATGCCGCTGCGCTCGACATCGTGCGCAGCACCTCGGAGTTGATCGAAACGCGCTTCGCCGCGCCGGACGACCTCTTCAATGCGGCAATGGACGCAAGGTTCGGAGTGGTCAAGGGTACGCCCATCCAGAACCCGCTCATGCATCTCACCGAAGCCTGGCTCGCCGCTCGCGAGGCCACTCAGGACAGCGCCTTCGACACCGCGCTGCGCAAGCTGGCCTCGGCCATCGCCCGCACGTTCGTGCACGCACCGACCGGCTGTATCGCCGAGTTGCCGGTTGGCGCCGACGACAACCGTCTGGAGCCTGGGCATCAATTCGAATGGTTCTGGCTGGTCAAGCAGGCGGACGCGTTGCTGGACGGAACCGAGCTGGACGACGCGCTGTCACGCGCGTTCCTCTTCGCGCAGCAATATGGCGTGGATCAGACCACGGGCGGCGTGTGCGCGTCGCTCGATGAAGCGGGCAACATCAAGGACGCCACCCAGCGAATCTGGGCGCAAAGCGAGTATCTGCGCGCACTCGCCACCCGCGACGACGACGCAGCCCGCGCCGTGCTGCCCACGCAGATCGAAAAATTCCAGCAACGGTTTCTGCATCCGGCTGGCTGGTACGAATGCAAAACCGCCACGGGCGAAGTGGCGCGCGCCGACATGCCGTCCACCACGCCCTATCACCTCGCCACCGCATACGCCGCGTTACCGGTGTAAATGCCGTCGCCGCGTGCGCCCGCACGCGGCACCAACCCTCTGAGGCTGCTGCCTCTCCCGTTTGTCGCGCAGGGGCGGCCAAACGTACCAAAGCAACGCGCCTGGTACCCCGGCAATTGCGCGATTCACCTTGACTAAGCGTCGGCGCTTCCTAGAGTGGGTAGGGACGCCATCACGGGCATAGCCCCGAAGGAATCGACAATGACCGACCTACTGGACCGGGCGCGCGGCGCGCTCCACGCCCAGCCGTTCAGCATGCTGCTTGGCGCCGAGCTCATGCACACCAGCACGAACGAGCTGACACTGTCGCTGCCCATTCGTGACGAGCTGCGTCAGCAGCATGGCTTCGTGCACGGCGGGGTAATCAGCTATCTGGCCGACAATGCACTCACGTTCGCCGGCGCACTCGCATTGGGGCCGCGGGTCGTCACTGGCGAATACAAGATCAATTACTTGCGGCCGGCCATGAACGGCACGCTGCTCGCGCGGGCGCAGGTCGTCTACGCGGGGCGCCATCAGGCCACCTGTCAATGCAATATCTTCGTGATGGACGGCGGACGCGAACGGCTCGTAGCAGTCGCGCAAGGCACGATCAACCGGATCGGTGAAGGCGGGGAAAGTACCGCCTCGACGTGAGCTGTGCAAGTCACGTGAGGCGGCCATTGGAACGGGCGCGGCACCATCAGCGGAGAGGGCCCGCGCTTCGTCGAGAGCGGCTTATTCTGCCGCGTAGGTGGTTTGCTGCTGTTCGCCGAGGCCTTCAATGCCAAGGCGAATGGTCTGCCCTGGCTTCAGGAACACCGGATTCGGCTTCACGCCCATGCCCACGCCCGGCGGCGTGCCGGTTGAAATCACGTCGCCCGGTTGCAGGCTCATGCAGGTGGACAGATACGCCACCAGCTTCGCCACGGTGAACACCATCGTCTTGGTGCTGCCGTTCTGATAGCGATGGCCGTCCACTTCGAGCCACAGGTTGAGGTTCTGCGGATCCGCGACTTCATCGCGCGTGACCACCCACGGACCGATCGGGCCGAACGTGTCGAAACCTTTGCCCTTGTCCCACGTGCCGCCGCGCTCGATCTGCCACTCGCGTTCCGACACGTCGTTGATCACGCAGTAGCCCGCGATGTAATCGAGGGCGTTGGCCTCGTCGATGTACTTGGCCGGCTTGCCGATCACCACGCCCAGTTCGACTTCCCAGTCGGTCTTCTTCGAGCCGCGCGGAATTTCGACGTTGTCGTTCGGGCCGCTGATCGCGCTATTCCACTTGTTGAACACCACCGGCTCGGTCGGCACCGGCAGATTGGATTCCGCCGCGTGGTCCGCGTAGTTCAGGCCGATGCAGATGAACTTGCCGATCTTGCCGACACACGGCCCGAGGCGCGGATTGCCTTCCACCACGGGCAGCGTCGACGGATCGAGCGCGCGTAGTTTGGCGAGGCCAGCATCGCTCAGCGTTTCGCCGTCGATGTCCGCCACCACTTGCGACAGATCACGAATCTTGCCTTGTGCGTCGAGCAAGCCGGGCTTTTCCTGACCTTTCGGTCCAAAACGAAGCAGTTTCATCGTTGCACTTCCCTATCTATCCAGAGTGTTCAGTGAAAAAAACAGCGCGCGGCGCACCGCTGGCAACCGCTGGCGGCGCTTGCCGGACTAGTTCGACCAACCGCCGTCGATGACATGCGCGTGACCGGTCGTGAACCCCGACTCATCCGAGGCCAGATACAGCGCCAGCGCCGCGATCTCTTCAGGCTTGCCGACACGGCCCATCGGTTGACGGGCCACGAAAGCGGCCTGCACGGCATCCACGCTGGCGCCTTGCGCCTGAGCCTGCGCGGCGATCCGCTGTTCGAGCGACGGCGAGGACACCGTGCCCGGGCAGATCGCGTTACAGCGTACACCACGCGTGACGAAATCCGCAGCAACCGACTTCGTCAGGCCCAGCACGGCCGCTTTCGACGCGCCGTACACGAACCGGTTCGGCACGCCCTTCACGCTCGACGCCGCCGACGACATATTGATGATCGAGCCACCGCCATTCTCCAGCATGGCCGGCAGAAAGGCGCGAATGGTCCGGTACATGGCCTTCGCGTTCAGATCGAACGCAAAGTCCCAGTCTTCTTCGCTCGCTTCGAGAATCGTGCCGGCGTGAACGTAGCCTGCGCAGTTGAAGAGCACGTCGATGGCACCGAGTTCGGCGGCGAGCGCGTTGATCGCGGCAACGTCTCGAACGTCGAGCTTGCGTGCTTCGACAGGCTTGCCCGCCAGGTTGTCGATGCGAATGTCCGTGGCGATCACGCGGGCGCCTTCGCGCGCGAACAGCTCAGCCGTGGCGAACCCAATGCCTTGTCCCGCGGCGGTAATCACTGCCGTCTTGCCGGCCAGTCTTTGTGTCATCTACGGCTCCAGTTGAAATGGCGTTGAGTCAAATGGGATATTGCAAACCGCGCGCATTCACTCACATGCGCGCGTGTCGTGTTCACAGGCGATAGAACGCCGCGGCGTTCGCGCCGAACACCGCGGCGCGCTCTGCATCGGACAGCTCTGCCAGCAAGGTGTTCGCCACGGAATGCCAGAGCAGGTAATCGCCGTTCAGGTTGAGCACGGGCCAATCGCTGCCCCACATCAAGCGCGCAGGGCCAAACGCTTCCAGCAGATGATCGACATACGGACGCAAGGTGGCTTCGGTCCAGCCTGATGTGGCTTCGGTCGCGAGGCCCGACAGCTTGCAGTGCACCTGTGGCAGACGAGCCAGCCGCGTGATGCCGTCGGCCCAGCTTTGCAGGCCTGCGCTACCTTCGCGGATCGGCGGTTTCGCGCCGTGATCAACGACGATACGTAAATCGGCAAAGCGCGTAGCGAACGTTTCGAGAGCGCTCACATGACGCGTGAAAATCAACGCATCGAACGCGAGATCGTGCGCCAACAACGCATCGACGGCAGGCTTGAGCGCGGGATTGGCGATCCAGTCGTCATCGGGCAGGTCTTGCAGCATCGGGCGCACGCCCTTGAATTTCGCGTCACGCGCGAGTTCCGCGATCAATGCCGGCGCTTCGGGCTCAAGCAGCGGCACCCAGCCGACCACGCCCGCAATAGACGCTTCGTTACGCGCCAGATCTAGCAGATAACGGGTTTCCTCGACCGTGGGTGCCGCCTGCACGACCACCGTGCGTTGCACTTCGGCACGCTCGCGCAGCGGCGCGAGATCAGCGGGTCCGAACGAACGGTAGAGCGTAGTCAACTCCGGTGTGAGCCAGCCGTAGTCGCCACGCGCCGGGTCCCAGAAATGCTGGTGGGCGTCGATCTGCATAGGAGGTCAGTCCTTGGGTACGGGTGCGCGCGGGTCCAGCAGACCTTCGTCGCGCAATGCCGTCCACAGCGCCGCAGGAATCGGGCGCTCGAACGATGCGACGTTCTCCTGCAACTCCGTCACGCTGCGCGCCCCCGTCAACACCGTGGCGACAGCCGGATGCGCGTAGGGGAACTGCAACGCAGCCACGGCGAGCGGAACGTCGTGCGCGCGGCACACCGCTTCGAGGCGTCCAACCCGTTCGATCACGTCAGCCGGCGCCGCACCGTAGTTGAATTTGAGATCGCCCTGCACGCCGCGCGCGAGGATGCCCGAATTGAACGCGCCGCCCAGCAGAATGCTCACGCCGCGCGCTTCGCATGCCGGCAACAGATCGTCGAGCGTGGCCTGCTCCAGCAGCGTGTAGCGGCCGGCGAGCAACGCGCAGTCGATATCGAAATCCCTCAGTGCATCGAGAATCGGCGCGCCCTGGTTCACGCCCAGGCCCACGGCCTTGATCGCGCCGGACGAACGCAACGTATCGAGCGCGCGGAAGCCGCCGCCGTCAGTGAGCTGCTTCCAGTAGGTTGCGTATTTTTCGCCGTGCGTGGCGGGTTCCAGGTCGTGCACCAGCAGAATGTCGATCTCGACGATGCCGAGCCGCTGCTGGCTATCCTCGAACGCACGCAGGATGCCGTCGTGGGTGTAGTCGTAGATGGCCTGAAAGGGCAGCGGGTTTTGCCAGCCTTCGCTGCCGTCATACGGGGTGGTGCGCGGAACGAACCGGCGGCCCACCTTGGTGGACAGCACGAACTGATCGCGCGGATAGTGGCGCAGCGCATCGCCCAGACGGTGCTCCGCTTTCGTGTGGCCGTAGTGCGGCGCGGTGTCGAAGAAGCGCACGCCCGCGTCCCACGCGGCGGCCACGGTGGCGAACGCCTCCTCGTCTGTCAGATCGCGATAAAGGCCGCCGAGCGGCGCGCTGCCAAGACCGAGCCCGGTGACCTTCAGCCCGCGCCGGCCTATCGCGCGGCGCTCCGTAATCCGTGAACCAGCCGCCGCTGCCATGCTGATGTCTCCTTTTGGTTGCTCTTATGCCGCTCGTGCCGCTCGTGCTTCTCGCACCGGAAACGCCGGGATCAATGTGCCGCGATTCCCACCACCCGCTGATTCGACGCACCGCTCGACGGCAAGCACGCCGGGCCAACCGGTTCGAACGTCTTGTACACGAGGATAAACTCCTGGTGCCCCAGCGTTTCAGACTTCGATGCTGCGCCCTGCGCCACGGCGAGGGTCTTGTCGAACACCTCGCGGCCCACTTCCTCCAGCGTGCCGCGCCCTTCGAGAATCCGGCCCGCGTCGACGTCCATGTCGCCTGAGAGGTTGCGATAGGTCTGCGGGTTCGCGCAGACCTTGATCACCGGCGAGATGGCTGAGCCCACCACCGAACCGCGCCCAGTCGTGAACAGGATGACGTGCGCGCCGCACGCGATCAACTCGCCGATCTCCGCGTTATCGCTGATATTCGGAAAGCCGAAGCGCGGTTCGCCATCCGGTACCACGTCGAGCAGATAGAGACCGCCGGTGGGCGGCACGTCGCCGGGTTTGATGATGCCGACAATCGGCGAAGCACCGCTTTTCGCGTACGCGCCGAGCGATTTTTCTTCCTGCGTCGTGAGACCGCCATCTGCATTGCCGACCGCGAAGCTGCCGTGGCCGAGTATCGAATAATAGCGCGCGGCCTTCGCCACACACGCCACGATCTCGTCGCCCAGTTCCGGACGCGCCGCGCGCGTCTTCATATGGAATTCGCAGCCAACCAGTTCGCCCGTTTCCTCGAAGATACAACTGGCGCCCGCCTCGATAAGATGATCGAAGGCGCGGCCCACCGCCGGATTCGCCGTGATGCCGCTGGTGCCGTCCGAACCTCCGCAGATCGTGCCGATCACGAGTTCGTCGAGGCCCATCGGCACGCGCGGTTGCGCCGCGAGTTGCTGACGCGCGCCGCGCACCCAGTCCATGCCGTACTGAATCGTGCTGCGCGTACCGCCCTTCTCCTGAATGGTCAGGACTTCGACAGGACGGCCGCTCGCGCGCACCACGTCGACCAGGTAATGCTTGTTCATGCTCTCGCAGCCAAGCGACACGAACAGCACCGCGCCCACATTCGGATGCGTGGCGAGCCGTTCGAGCATCTTCTCGGCGTAGCTGTTCGGGTAGCAACCCGGGAAGCCAATCAGGTGCACCGGCGGCTCACGCTCGGCGCTCGGGTCGTCGAAGGCATCGAACGGTTCACGGAATTGCGTGACGATCTCACGCGCAACGTGGTGCGCGCACTCCACGAGGTAAGCCACCGCCACCACGTTGCGAATGCCCTTGCGGCCGTCGCTGCGCAAATAGCCTTGCAGCATGGGTGGCGCGGAGGCAGACGTAGCCGTCGCAGGGGTCGTTGCTTTGGAAGTATCGGTCATGATGGTTTCCGCGCGGTGTCAGGCCGCGTCAGTGTTGCACGTATGCGTGGCCGGCATCGTGCGTGTACGTGGGCAGATAGTCGCTTTCGAGGTTGTGCGTGTGCAGATGCTCGCCACGCGCCACGGTTTCGGTCACATGGCCGATCACCGCGCCGTAGCGCAACACCTTTTCGTCTTTCTGGATCGCGCCGCGCGCCACCTTGTGACCGAGGTCAATGGTCCTGGCGAGCGTCACCCGCTCGCCTTCGATCTCGACCGCCGTGCCGGCTTCCAGCCGCGCCGCCGCGATCAGACAGTTGTCCTGCGGACTCAGCAGGATGAGACGCGCATCGGTGTGCAATGGACTGCTCAAGATTGATGTCTCCGTGGTGCCTGCGGGTCAGTGCTGGCTGTTGCGTTGGCTGTCGCGTTGGCTATTGCCCTGGCTGTTGCCGCTCATGCGTCATGCATGCGTCTTTCTTCCGCCATCCTGTGCGCCCGCGTGGCTCCGTGCGAGCAGGACATGCGGCCAGCCGACGCCGCCAGCGCGCCGGGGATGAGCGCGTTGTTTCTAGGATACGCCTTCCATTTCGATTTTGGCGGATACTCATTCACCAATGAACGCAATATTCATATGCGGACTTTTGTAAGTCAAGGCGTGGAGACCCTGCTGTCGTCCGTAGTTTCCCTGGCCACGCGCTGTTTGTACCCCCTAAACTGATGTGCCGGACAACAATGACGCCTGCACACGGGAGCCCACTCATGATGGAAGCGGAAGAACGAGAAGATGCCGACCGTTATCGCGCACCCGCGCTGGACAAGGGGCTCGATATCCTCGAACTGCTCGCCGAGCAGAAGGAGAGTCTGACGCGGGCCGAAATCACCAAGCTGCTCGGGCGCAACGCGAGCGAGATGTATCGCATGCTGGAACGACTGGTGGCGCGTCAGTACGTGGTGCGCTCGGCGGCAGGCGACCGCTATTCATTGAGTCTCAAGCTGTATGCGCTGTCGCACCGGCATCCGCCGATGAACCGGCTGATCTCCGAAGCGTTGCCGCTGATGCAGCGTTTCGCGGATGCCGCCGAGCAGTCGTGTCACCTGGTGGTCTACGATCGCGGCAATCTGCTGGTGATCGCCCAGGTTGACGGTCCGGGGACGTGGGGGATGTCGGTACGGCTCGGCTCACGGGTGGGTTTGATCGACACCGGCTCCGGGCGCGTGATGCTGGCCTTTCAGAGCCCCGAGTTGCGTGAGCACATGCTCGCTGAGCATACCCAGGTGAAGGGCGAAGTGACGATTGATCGCGAGGCGCTCGAACAGACTTGCGAGCGCATCCGCACGGCTGGTTTTTCGCAGAAGGACAGCCAGCAGATTTTCGGTGTCACCGATCTGACGTTCCCGATTCTCGGCCCGTCCGGACAGGCTATTGCCGCCATGACGTGTCCATATCTGCGGCGCATTGACGAGTACATCCCGCCCACCATCGAGGCAGCCACTGCCTTGCTGAAGGAAACCATCGAGACGCTCTCGATGTTCCGCGAACGCGAGAGTTGAGTTGGTTTAGAATGGCGACCCTCTCAAAAAACGTCGCCGCGCGGGTCCGTCCCGCGCGCGTTACCGATACCTCATGGCCAAACTTCTGACCGATTCCGAATTCCAGCGTTTTTCCGAACTTCAGCAGAAGCAGGCGAGCTTCACGATTACCAGCGCGGAAGCCGACGAACTGCGCGACATCGTGGCGCGCGCGCAGCAGAAACGCGACGACCGCGCTGCCGCGATGCAAGCCATTGAAACGTATATCCAGCAATTCGACATCAGCCCGGACGAGCTGTTTTCGCCGGAGCAGATTGGCGAAGCCGCGCGCACTTACGGTTTGATCCCGGCGGCCAAGAAGGAACGCGTGCTGCCGCCGTCGTTCACGTACAACGGCAAGCCGTATCAATGGACCCGCACGCTGCCCGACGACATCCGCGTGCCGCTGTTCGATGCGTTCAAAGCCGGGCAGTCCGTCAAGGAATTCATTGCCACGCCGAAGGATGCGAGCCGTTGCGCCGCGACCATCGCGCGTCTGGAGCGTGAGACAGGCGCCGTGTACGCAGATGCGTGGCTGGAAGAGTTGTCCGTCACGCGGACTCAGGTGGATGAGGCGCTGACCAGGCTGGCTGCCTGATTTTTTCTCATTGATTTGACGCGCCCCAACGGCTCGCAGCGTTTAACCGTTGACGCTACGAGCCCTCGGCGTCCTGCCCGACGCTCTCGATATTGACGAGCATGGTGCCCGTGCGCTGCAAATTGAGCGCCGCGGCCGCCGCATACGAAAGATCGATCACACGACCGCGCGCAAACGGCCCGCGATCGTTGATCCGCACCACCACCGAGCGTGTGCTTCCCACCGCCGTGACCCGCACATACGAGCCCATCGGCAACGTGCGATGCGCCGCTGTCAGCGCATGTGCATCGTAGCGTTCGCCGTTGGCGGTGCGGCGTCCCTGAAACGCCTTGCCGTACCACGACGCCACGCCGGATTGCCAGAAATGCGCCTTGGGCGCGTGACCGTTCCGTCCTGCTGAGCCCTTCGCTTGCGAAGCCGGATCGACTGACGACTCAGGCGCCCATCCGGCACCATCCGTTTCAGGCGACGACGGAGACGTCGCAATGACCTCCGTTCGCGCCACGTCCTGCATTGCGGCGCTTCGTTGCGCGGTTAATTCTGGGCTTTGCGCGCATCCCGCGAGCAAGGCAAACAACAACACCATGCCGATCGGTCGGCAAACACAAACATTCTTCAAAACAGACAACCTGAGGATAGGACCGGCTCTGCCGGTGCAGCGTGCATGGCTGCGGGAGTTGTGAACCGGCGCGAGGGCCGGCCAGGAGAAGGCCGCGAGCGCGGCCGCACTAATTGATCGCGTCGGCTAACTGCGGGGCTTCGGCAGGTACGTCAGCGGGTCGACCGGCTTGCCGTCGTCGCGGACTTCGAACTTGAGCGCACCTTTGCCGCTGGCATCCACGCCCATCTCCGCGATGGTTTGTCCTTGCGTCACCACCGCGCCTTCGGTCACCAGCAGCTTGCGATTGTTCGCATAGGCGGTGACGAGGTGCGCATCGTGCTTGAGAACGATCAGCCGGCCATATGCCTTGATCCGGTCTCCGGCGAAGACGACCCGGCCGCCTTCCGCGGCCTTGACCGGTTCGCCGGGGCGGCCGTCGAGGACGATGCCCCTGGATCGCGAGTCCGAATATTTGCCTTTGACTGCACCGGACACGGGCCAAATAAAGCGCGCCGATTTTGTGGGCGACGTGGGTGGCGTGGGCGACGACTGCAGCGGGGGCGGTGCGGTCACTGCGGGTGACGCCGGGCCCGCTTTCGGACGTGGCGCGGCTTTCGCTGATGGCTCCGCAGGAGGTGCCACACGCAACACCTGTCCCGTGGTGACAGCATCCGTGACGGACAGGTGGTTCCAACGCGCAACCTGAGCGGGCGCGCGTCCGAACGCATTGGCGATGCCAGACAACGTCTCACCCGGCTTCACGCGATAGAACCCCGCGTTGGGATCCGCCACGGCTGACTGCGCCTCGACGACAGGTGCTTCGACGACGGCAGCCGACGGACCCCGCGCGCCCTTGGTTGCGCACCCCGCTAACCCCGCCGCCAGGGCAGACAACAGCAGGAGCCGACAGCCGAAAGGCACGCGGGGAGACAGGGTCTGGGTGAGATTCACAGCGTTCAGACGCGACGGATTACGCGCTTACGGCTTGGTGACCGGCGCAGCATCAGCAGCCGGTGCCGACGCTTCCGACACAGCCGATGCGTGGTGGCGGTTGTGATGCTTATGCGCATGCTTGTGGGCGTGCTTGTGCGTCACGGCCGACGCAGCGTCGGCAGTTGCCGGTGCCGGTGCCGGTGCCAGCGCCGATGCCGGTGCCGGTGCCGGCATCGCTGCCGGTGCTGCGTTATGCGTCACGACGGGTGCGGAGGCTTGTGCAAATGCGCCGAGCGAAAACAGCCCTGCGAGGGCGCCAACGATAATGTGCTTGTTCATCGACTGTATTTCCTGAAATAACCGGGTTGATTAAGCGACCGTGAGGAATGGTCGCCGGTTTAACGTTCGTGGAAACGAGCCGTTGACCTTATCGCAATTTAATCTGCAATCCTTGACGATTCTTTGCGTTGTCGCCAGAAAGAGCGGCATTACCACAACGCTTTTGATGCCAAATACGCAGTCCTCAAGAACCGACAATCGTGATGGCCCACGCAAACAGACAACCTGCCGGCGCACCGATGACGCGGCCCAGCACGCTCGCCTTCGTCAGCTCAGCTACACGGCTTTCAATACTGCCTTTCAGGATGCCGTAGTGGCGCAGCACCGGTTCGATGCCGCAGACGGCCATCGCAATAAGCCATGCCACGCCTTCGCGGCCCACCAGATGGTCGGGTTCAATCAGGTTCGTCAATTGCAGCAATGCAATCAGTACTGCGCTAAAGAGAAACGCGAACAGGAGTGACTTGATGAATTGGTCGGAGGCAGCGAAGTTATCCATGAAATATCGATCAGAGCGTTAATTGAGACTCGTCAGCGATATCCACTACTTCACAAAGATTGTCTGCCATGTGCATGGCGTGAAGGCGCGGCGCGACGCCGCGATGGGCATCGCTGAGGGAAACGAAAAATATAGTAAAGATCGCCGCGTCAGACATTCGGACGAGTCTCAAATGCGCCCGCAGTATTAGCCTGCACCTGCACCACAGCCACTTGCAGGTCTTTCCCAATGCGGTTTCGGATCAATCTGACGCAACGCGAGGCAAGCGGCGCGCAGAATCAATGCCCCATCCAACGCAGGCTTTATCGCGCTCACCGCCTCGCCCTTCCATGACGACCGCCTCCCTTCCGCACGCCGACGACATCCAAGCCTGGTATCACGAGGCGCAAACAGCGCGCGGCAAAGGCGACCTCGCAGGCGCGCAGGCAGCCGTCGAGCGGATCATCGAGCGTGACTCGCGACGTCCCGGCGCGCTCTATCTGCGAGGCCTGGTGGCGCACGATTCGAACCAGTTCGAGGCTGCGCGAGGCTGGTTTGAGCGTGCGATCGAGGTGCTTCCGCATCCGGACTTTTACATCGCACTGTGCGCGGCCCAGATCAAGTTACGCGCATACGCAGATGCAACCCAGACCGCCCGGCAAGGTCTCGCGCTTCAGCCGGACTCGCTCCAGTTGCGCTTCTACGAAGCCAGCACGCTGTTCGTGCAGGGCGTCTTCGACGAAGCCGCCATCAGTTATCGCGAGTTGCTGGAGCGCGATCCGGACCACGTGCAGTCGCGCACCAATCTCGGCATCGTGTCCAAGGCGCTCGGTGCGCTGGATGAGGCAGAGCACCACTTGCGCCACGCCATTGCGCGTGCGCCTGGCTCGCTCAGCACGCGCGCCCATCTCGGCACCGTGCTCTTGGCGGCGGGGCGTTACGAGGAGGCTTGGCCCTTGTACGAGGATCGCTGGGTCAACTTCGCAAGTGCCGATGGCCGGCCCGCTCCCGACTCGCGTCCAGAGGTTCCGCTGCCGCAATGGAAAGGTGAGAGCCCCGAATCCGTGTTCGGTGCAGCGCAATCCAACGCACGCGGCGCGCGCCTGTTGGTCATCCCCGAGCAAGGTCACGGCGACAGCCTACAGTTCGTCCGCTACCTGCCGCTCGCGTTGCGGACCTTTACGCGGGTGGGTCTGATGTGTCCGCCAGCATTGCGCCGTCTGTTCGAAGACTCGCTGAGCGCACGTTGGCCGGGTCTCGTCCTGCTCGACGACACATGCCCCGTGGACGATTGGGACTGGTACTGTCCGATGATGTCGCTGCCTTTGGCTTTCGGCACGCGGCTCGATACGATCCCCGCGGCAATGTCCTATCTGTATGCCGATCCTGCGCGTGCCGCGGCGTGGCGTGCGCGGCTCGACGCGCTGCCGAGCCGCGCCTTGCCGCGCGTCGGCGTGGTCTGGGCGGGCGGTCATTCCGGCATGATGGAAGACAAGATGCGCAGCCTGACGCCCACGCAGATCGCACCGCTGCTCGCGTTACCGCAGATCCACTGGATAAGTTTGCAGAAGACCGATGACCCGGCCAAGCGTGCGGATGCGGCAAGCCAGGCCGCGCTGACCGACTGGATGGATGAAGTCACGGACTTCGCCGACACCGCCGCGCTGATCGACAATCTCGACCTCGTGATCGCCGTCGATACCTCGGTTGCGCATCTGGCTGCGGCGATGGGCAAGCCGGTCTGGCTGTTCAACCGTTTTGCGGGTTGCTGGCGCTGGCTGCGCGGCCGCGAGGACAGTCCGTGGTATCCCACCGTGCGTCTGTTCAACCAGCAGCGGCGCGGTGACTGGGACAGCGTGCTCGCGGAGGTTGCTTCGGCGCTGCAACAGCGTTTCGCAGCGCATGCCGATCACACCGCATAACGCCGCCAGGTGACGCTAGCGAGCCGTCCCCGCTACGCCTCGCCTTCTTCGTCCAGTGCCATCCTGAACGCCACCACCGTGTGATCTTCGGTTGGCGTCACGGTAAATCCGCAGGCTCGGGCGAGCGCGATCATCGAACCGTTCTCGCGCAGCGCTTCACCTACCAGCCAGTGCGTCCCGCGCGAGCGCGCATAGGCAATGATCTTCTCCATCAGCAGCTTGCCGAGCCGCCGCCCCTTCTGATCCGAACGCACCGCCACCGCGAACTCAGCGGTCTCGTTATCCGGATCCGCCACCGCGCGCACGACGCCGAGCGTGCGCGTCATACCCAGCGCCGATCCCTCCTCACACGGCACGGTCGCGATCAGCGCCATCTCACGGTCATAGTCAATCTGCGTCATGCGTGCGAGCTGCGAGTGATCGAAGCTGCCCACGGCCCCGAAAAACCGCAGGCGCAGATCATCCGGCGTCATGGCCTCGACGAAGTCGTGATGCGCCGCCTCGTCCTCTGGACGAATGGGCCGCACCGTGATCCGCACGCCGCCCCATTCCAGCGTCTCCTCGTAGCGGCGCGGATACGGCATGATCGCGAGCCGGCTGCGCGTCGCGCCCAGATGGATCCGCGGTGCGACCACGGCCACGCGTTCAGGAAACACGCGCAGCGCCAGCGTCAATCCCACGATCTCGCGGACCCCGCAGACCGCTTCCGAGAGCGCCGTGAAAGCCGCCAGCACAGGTTCTGGCGCGGCGAGCCGCGCGTAAGGCGAGCGCGCCACCATCTCGCGCGCGAGCATGGGATTGAACGGCGGCAGCCCGAACAGCCGCTGCGGCGGCGAGACGCCGTCGACCGACGGCGTGGTAAAGCGAAATACCGGGCCGAAGTTGTCGTCGTCGTGCAAAGCGATGTCGATGTCGACGATCTTGTCCTGCGTCGTCTCCGCTGCCTCGACTTGCAAGCCGAAATGCGCCAGCAGACGCGCCGCAGCGTCCGCCGTCAGCGTGTCTTTCCCCGCTGCCAGCGCTGCGCGCGCCTGCGCCTGCGCGGCGTCGATTTCCTCGGGAATGTGAGCCGGCAGTCCCTCCGGCGTCTGCATCAACAGTTCGCGGCCGAGCCGGTAATCCACCAGACGCGCAAAGGCGCGCGCGAGCCGTTGTGGTGTGGTGTGTACCGGGATGCCCTGGGCATGCAAGGCGTCGCGCGTCGCCGCGTCCACGCCGCCGAAGAAACACGCCAGCAAACCACGGTAGGCAAAGCGCTGACTGGCGATCAGCGTCTGCGCCACCTCGCCGACCGGCGCATTGTTCGTGGACGCGTGGACGACGAACGCCGTACCCGTTGCGCGATGCGGGGCGAGCACCTTGAGCGCGATGCCAAAATCGTCCGCGTGCGCGCCGTCGCCGAGCAGCAGGGGGTTGCCAGCAACGGTGTGCGGCAGCGCCGTGGCGACCTCCTCGACGACCTCGCTGGGCCATTGCGCCAGGGTGTCACCGGCCGCCGCGAAGGCGTCGGAGGCGAGCGTCGCGACGCCGCTGTCGCTGGTGATGAGTGTCGCCGTGGCGCCGGCTGCGACGCGGCCTACGCCGAGGGTCTCGATTTCGTCCAGCAGATCGTCGAGAGAATCCACCCGCACCATCCCGGCGCGCCGGAAGGCGGCCGTGTACAGGCCGTCGACCGGGTCGGCGCGGCCCGAGCGCAAGGCCAGCACCGGCTTGTTGCGCGCCGCCGCCCGCGCCGCCGACATGAACTTGCGGGCCGCCCGCACGGTGTCGAGCTCGAGCAGGATGGCGCGGGTGCCGGGGTCGCTGGCGAGATAGTCGAGCACGTCGCCGGCATCCACGTCCGCTTCCTCGCCAAGCGCCACCGCATGCGAGAACCCAAGGCCGCGCGCATCAGCCCAGCCGAGCACGGCGTTGGTCAGTGCGTTCGACTGCGACACCCACGCCACGCCGCCCGCCTTCACCAGATGCGAAGGCGCGCCCAGATGCGCGCGCAGCGCCGGCGACATCACGCCGAGACTGCCGGGCCCGACCACGCGCAGCAGATGCGGCCGCGCCGCCGAAAGCGTGTGCCGGAGCGCAAGGCGGTCCTCGTCGCTGCGTGTCTCGCCTACGATAATCGCGGCCCGCGTGCCGAGTCCGCCTAATCGGTGGACGATGCCGGGCCATGTCGACGGCGGCGTGCAGATCACGGCCACCGTGGGCGCCTCCGGCAGATCGCCGACGTCGCCGATCACAGCGTGCCCGTCGAGGCTGGCATGCTTTGGATTGACCGGCCAAAGCGGCCCATCGAAACCTCCTTGCAGCATGCTTGCCCACACCATCGCGCCGACGCTGCGGGGCCGCGCCGAAGCGCCGATGACGGCGACGGATCTGGGTCGAAACAAGGCATCGAGATTGCGAACGGTCACGGGTGCTCCGCCTGATCGAAGTGGCGCGCATGACGCAATCACGCGCAATTTCATCAGGATAGGCGATCCCGGCGGCGGTGGTGATGGCCGCGACGGTTGAGACGGCAGCGGCGGCGCGCCGCCGTTCGTCGGCTGGAACGCCGTGACGCCTGGCTTGGTCCGGCTCCGAGTCATTTCGAGTTAAGGGGGTATGCGCGATCTCCCCCGCAAAGTGCGACAATCCGCGCCAGCCTGGTTCGCAGCGCTACCGGGCCGCGTACCTCGAATCGGATCAGTTCGGGTACAAAGCAGTAAGATGCACCGGCGACGTCGGCCGGTCTGCCGCGACCTGGCAGCAGGCGATGTACGGCCAACGTGCCAGGAAGATCCGACAGTCCGCCTGGCCGCGCAGGCGCGCCCGCGACGCGCCACCAGGCACTGTCCCAGAACGATGACGACCATAGCGAACGGCCGGCCCCGACCGCCGTTCCTCGAGAAAACACGGAAGGTGAAGTTATGCGGCGCTTGCCATCGCTGATCGCGTTGCGCTTCTTCGAAGAAACAGCACGTCATTTGAGCTTCAACCGCGCGGCGAGCGCGTTGTTCGTGACGCAAGGCGCCGTCAGCCGCCAGATCAAGATCCTCGAGGAGTCGCTGGGCGCGAAGCTGTTCGAACGGGACCACAAGGGCATCAAACTGACGGCGGCAGGCCTGCAATTGCTGCCGTGCGTGTCCGAAGCTTTCGACACCATCGAGCGGGGCACGCGGCAGATCACCACGGCCAAGGGCCGACGCCGCCTCGTGTTATCCGTGCCGCCCACGTTCGCGACACAGTGGTTTTCGCCCAGGCTCGGCTCGCTGGCGGTGGAGTTGCCGGACGTCGAACTGTCGATCCGCACCGAGCCCTCTGAGGACTGCCACTGCAATATCCGCTTTGGTCGCCACGCCCTGCCTGATGCGCATTCCGAGTTGCTGATGATCGAGCGCCATACGCTGGTAGGCGCGCCCCATCTGCTTGGACGCCCGCTCGACACGTTGCTGGAGCGCATGCCGGCATTGCATGTGTTGCATAACGAGACGCGGCTCGATCTCTGGCCGAACTGGCTTGCCACGGCGAACCTGCCAGCGCACTACGCCGAGAACGGGATCGAATTTTCGAACCTGGAGCAGGCCATCCACGCGGCGCGTAAAGGTGCCGGTCTCGCGGTAGTCGATCGCAACATGATCGTCGAAGAACTCGCGGACGGCAGCCTTGCGCGCATTTCCGAGATCGAAGTCAGCGGACCGTACGGGTATTGGCTCGATATCGCCTCGCGTCATGCCGCGCTCGAACACGTACAGGCGTTTGCAACATGGATGCGGGAAGAGGTTCTGAAGATGGGGTGAGCCGCGTCGTGCCGTGCTGACTGCGTGACGCGATTGACCTTCCATGCGAGGCATCCTGGCATACGTGAATCTCGACGCGGGCGCTATCTTCCCTACCCGAACGAACCGCCCGCGCGGGTGCTCTATACTTCATTGCCCTCTCTCTTGATCCGCTGGTTTGGCGTGACAGCCAGGTTCCCTCAAGGCCGAACCGGCGCCGCGCCGACAACTCCGGCCCTTATCATTGCGCATCAGACCCAAAGCTACAGCATGAGTAAACGCCCCACCACTCAACTTCCGAACGCGGTCGATCAGCCTGCCAATGACGAACTCATCGAGGGCATCCTCGACAATGCGGTGAAGGCTGCGCAACGCAACGCCGAATTGTTCGCCAAGCTTGCAGCGCTCGCGCGGGCCATCGAGCAATGCAATTCGTCACCCGCGAGGCGCGCGAAACTGCTGTTCACTTTCGAAGAACTCGCCATCAGCGCCGAAGCGGATGCGAAACTCGACACTGAGTTTTTCGAGGGTCTGCGAAACGGACAGGTGATGAAACAGCAACTACGCAGCGAACACCTGCAACAGGAAGAGGCAGTGCCCGAGTTCACAATTCTGGCGCCGTCTACAACGACGAGACATTAAGCGCTACTGGCTTGACCGTCTCTGTTTCAACGGCAGTGAGAAGTATAAAAATCCGGCTTCGATTCGAATAGCCTGTCCGAATGGCCTATGCCGATCGGCCTGCTAGCAGTTCACCGGCTTCGTCCCGTAGTATCAATGGCCTTACGTCACTGAGTTTCTGATCAGTATGAGCCAGCAAATGCGGGCGCGCCCCACCCATCACTCCGCGGCAATTGACCTGCCCGTTAACGCGAAAAGGCCCTGTACAGGGCCTTTGAACAAGTTAGCGGCCCTCATACGGGTCGCTAACTTCCTGCTCGTTCTGTGGGAAGCGCGCCGCTTACATCGCCTTCTTGAAGGGTGCGCCCGAATGTTCGCGCAGTTCGTTGAACACGATCTTCGGCCATGCCTTTTGCGCCACTTCGATTTCGGAAATGTGCGAAGCCAGGTACGTGGGTGCGTTCGAAGCATCGAGCGCAATCCGTGCCGCGTAGGCGTCATTGAATCGACGCAGTTCGGCGGCGTCGTCGCAGGTCACCCAGCGCGACATGCGATAGCGCGCGGGCGCCATCCGCACATCGACCTTGTATTCCGTCGAAAGCCGATGCGACACCACTTCGAACTGAAGTTGGCCCACTGCGCCGAGAATCATCAGGCCACCATGCACGGGGCGAAATACCTGAATCGCGCCCTCTTCGCCCAGTTGTTTGAGCGCTTCGCCGAGTTGCTTGGCGCGCATCGGGTCCACCACTTCAACCGTCTGGAAAATTTCCGGCGCGAAGAACGGCAAGCCCACGAATTGCAGCGTCTCGCCTTCGGTCAACGTGTCGCCCAGGCTCAGCGTGCCGTGATTCGGAATGCCGATGATGTCGCCCGGATACGCTTCGCTCACCGTTTCACGGCGCTGCGACAGGAACGTCACCACGTTATTGGCGCGGAAGGTCTTGTTGGAACGCGTCACCTTCAGCGCCATGCCGCGCTCGAAGTGGCCCGAGCACACGCGGATAAACGCCACGCGGTCGCGGTGCGCCAGGTCCATGTTTGCCTGAACCTTGAACACCACGCCCGTGAACTTGGGCTCGTCCGGTTCCACCGCCCGCTGCACGGCCATGCGCGCGGACGGCGGCGGCGCGAGGTCGACCAGCGCGTCGAGAATTTCCTTCACGCCGAAGTTGTTGATGGCCGAGCCGAACAACACCGGCGATTGCTGACCCGCAAGGAACTGCTCGCGGTCGAACTCGGGCGACGCGCCCGTGATCAGATCGATTTCTTCTTTCGCCTTCACCCAGCTATGACCGAAGCGGCGCTCGCCTTCTTCGTCACTCAGGGCGTGCAGCGTCTCGACCTCGCCGCCGGCCTTATCCTGCCCGGCGCGGAACAACCGCACCTGATCGCGCTGGATGTCGTAGACGCCCTGAAACTCTTTGCCCATGCCGATCGGCCACGTGAACGGCACTGCCGCCACACCCAGATGCTGTTCGATTTCATCGAGCAGTTCCAGCGGCTCGCGCACTTCACGGTCGAGCTTGTTAATGAAGGTGACGATCGGCGTCTTGCGGCTGCGGCAGACTTCGAGCAGCTTCAGCGTCTGGGCTTCCACGCCGTTCGCGCCGTCGATCACCATGACGGCCGCGTCCACTGCCGTCAGCACGCGATACGTGTCTTCGGAGAAGTCTTCGTGGCCGGGGGTGTCGAGCAGGTTGATGACGGCGTCACCGTACTCGAACTGCATCACCGAGCTGGCCACCGAAATGCCGCGCTGCTTTTCGATCTCCATCCAGTCAGAGGTCGCGTAGCGATTGCTCTTGCGGCCCTTCACGGTACCGGCAATCTGGATCGCGCCCGAAAACAGCAACAGTTTTTCGGTCAGCGTGGTCTTGCCCGCATCCGGGTGGGAGATGACCGCAAAGGTGCGGCGGCGTTTGAGTTCAGAGACTGACATCGGGTCTGGCGGTCACGGATAGGGGTTCGGGCGGTGTTCAGGAGCGTGCGGCCCCTGTTCCCGTCACGTCTGACGCGGCGGGCGGCGGCGAGCTGCGGCCGTCAGGCACGGAAACCCGGCTCATCGCAGAGCAAACGCGCCGCAACGCAAGCGGGTTGCGAACGAACGTTCTAAAAAACGGGGATAACCGGCGCGGAGCAGCGCAGGGAACGAATGATACACGTCATGGGGGTCGGTGTATGGAAACAGCCCGATGGATCCGGCCGGTTTCCGGCGCCGGATTCCGACCTTTCCGGTATGAGGCCGCGAATCTTCGCCTTTCCAGCAATCACTGGTAGGCCATGGTGAACGTGGCCAGCGCCCTCACCGTTCCGGCCGAAACCTTACCCGTACTGATGTATCGCGCGACCAACGGCACCTGCAAGGGCCCGCTGGGCGAACTTCCAATCAACCATTGGTTTTTGTTACCCACGGTGCTGGAGTCCGGGCCGAAAGAGACCGGCGAGCCGCTATTTAACACCTGAACTCCCACACCTTGCGCCGTCGAGTCCGCGGTCAGCTTGAGCGTATTGCTCTGGTTCGCCGGATTGACGTTATCGGTGAGCGTGATATACACCTTCGCGCCCGGTGAGCAACTGAATGACAGCGAGAAAGACGTCGCCCCCGCAGTTGCGCCGACACCCGAAGAAAGCGCCCCAGTGCCGACACCGGGGAGTGAAACGGCAACGCCCTGCTGGTTGACGGAACAGGTGGCCTGGGTGATGGTGCCGGTTGCGTTACCTGTATATAGCCACCCTTGGCCCCATGCCGTCGGGCTATCTGAATTGACGAAAGTGATCATGACCTCTGGCGCAGTGTTTAGGGTGGAAATCCCTCCCTGAATATGACCGGTTACGACCAGTTGCGCCGTTACGGTCATCGAGGCCGGCATAAACGCCCCACCAACTGGACCATTAAACACACATGGGACGGCGGCTGTTCCGTTCGTCATGGTGACGTTGGTTGCGCTGCACTGCGATGAATTGAATATGTACCGAATTCCCAAGCCGGGCACGGCGGTCTGGTAGACGTCCGTACCGAATCCGAGCGGTGAAGTCGTGCTGAAGTTTGCGGTATTCGTCCCGGTCGTCTCGGTCGGATTCGGACTTCCATTGACAAACCTGCACTGCTCTGAATATGTAATCGGCGCCAAAGTGGTCACTACAGTCCCAACGGTAGCATTTGCCGGCACAGAAATAGAGCCAACTGCCAACACCTGGTTATAGCCCGAAAGGGAGTAGCACTCAATTTTTGCATGCGCCGATAGCGACATCAATCCTCCAAAGAGAACCAGCGCGTAGCGCAAAAATACTCGCGTTAGCCAGCATACGAGACCGTCATGCCGAGTCCGCGCCGTGACGGACCGAAACCAGGTCTCGGCAGCGCGATATCTGATCATTGCCAATATCGATTTGACCATTTCATTCACCTTTTCGACTGATCCGATGTTGAATCGGCTGAGACTGTTTGACGGCCACCCACACAGTGCCCTTCAAACGACTGATACGCCGCACTGCTACTCGTGCCGCTCTGCTTCGGCAACACATAGTCAATGCGGCACTGCTCGGACCCGGCTTCGCCCCACTTCACGAACAACGAGCCCTTGTCTTCAAGCCCGCGCGCGAAAATGCGACTGTCCTGCGCGACTAGGCCGACGGTGCGTCCTTGCGCATCGACCACATCCACGCCGAACGGCAGCGCCTTGTCGCCCAGTTGGGGAGCACGAATCAGCGCGGCACGGCCGGTAACGGTCTTGTACTTCAGCATCACCACCGAACCCAGCCGCGGCGCGGTCTGTTCCGATGTCGATTCAAACTCGACGTCGGTAGAGGTGCCCTTGGGATCGATATCGACGGTGTTCATGCCGTACGGTGTCAAATACGGCACCACCGCATAGCCGTGGCTATTGACCTTGACGCCGGGCGAACTCGACACGCTTGCGCCAGCCGCGCCTTGAGCGTCGACGATGCCGAACGTATCGCCCACGGTTTGCGAGAACGTCACGCCGCCCGGATGCGCGACGATCGAGCCGCTGACGCCCGCGGACACCTGGCTCGTCCCCGCGCCCGAACTGGCCGACGCCGTCAACTGCGCATACGGTGCACGCCACGACCCGCTCACGCCTGCATTCGACGCGCTGCCGGTGCTTGCACCGTTGTATGTGCCGTAGGCGTTGTACGAGTACTGGTTGGCGTCGCCCAGCGAACCGCTCACGTTGGCCTGCATGTTCAACGCGCCGCCCGAACTCGACAGGTTCGTCGACAGCATCGGCGAATGCTGGCTGTGTCCGAGCGGAATGGTCGTGCTGACCATGTACAGGTTCTCCATCGTGCCGTCGGAATTCCGCGTACGCCCCGCAGTCACGCTGTAGGTGCCGTACTTGAAACTGTTCGTATAGCCCGCCTGGAAGAACGTATCGCTGCCGCCGCGATTCCAGTACTTCTGCGACGACGCGCTAAGGAACACCGTGCCGTGATCCTTGAAATTCTGGTTGACGGTGATCTGCAGGCGGTTGCGCTCACGATCCACGGTGTTGATGTCGCCGCCATGCAGCGCCATGTCGCGCACGGAGGCGGCGTCCGAGAGATTCAGAAAGCCCGCGGTCGAGTAGCGATAGGCAGCCACCGCGATGTTGGTATCCGTGGTGTCGATAAACTTGTTGTAGCCAATGCGCAAACTGGTGCCGTGCATCGTGCCATGCCCGGGCACTTCGGTCTGGGCGCCGGTGATATCCGCGGAGAATGCGCCGTATTTCGTATTCAGCGCCGCGCCGATATCCGCAGCCACATAGCCGTTCGATGCCACCGCGCCACCGTACGCGGTGACCGCGTTGGTCAGGCCGCGTTGCAGGGTGAACTGCGCGAAGGCGGGCTTGGTGTCGAGCGAGGAGTCGCGTAACTGGCCGGCCGTCGCGGAGAAGCGCGTGGTGCCCGGCCGCAGCGACTGGGAGACCGAGGCGAACGGCACCGTGAAGCTTTCGGTGTGGCCGTCCGCTTCGGTCACGGTGACTTCGAGATTGCCGCCGTATCCGGTGGCATACAGGTCCTTGATTTCGAACGGTCCAGGTGACACCGTCGTTTCATAGATCACCTGGTTGTTCTGACGAATCGTCACCCGCGCGTTCGATTGCGCCGTGCCACGCACCACCGGCGCATAGCCGCGCAGCGATTCGGGCAGCATGCGGTCATCGCTCGCGATCTGCACGCCGCGGAACGCGACGCTGTCGAACACGTCGCCGGTCGTGCTCGAATCGCCGATCGTCAGCTGCGATTTGAGCTTCGTCAGATCGTGCTGCACGTACGTGGCGATATTGTCGAACTGCGTGCCTTCGCCGGTGCCCGTCGTCACCGAGGACTGGTGGCGGAAATGCCAGCCGCCGATATTCAAACCCGCGTCGATCCCGAGATAGCTTTGCGTCGAATCAACGCCTGCGCCGCTCGTGTGATACGTGTTCGCGTTGTAGCTGATGAAGCCCGCATTGACGCCGGTTTGCCACATCTCCGGCGGTACATAGCCGCGCGCGGCGTTGCGCATGTATTTCTGCGGCACGCTCAATGTCAGCTTCTGCTCGGAGAAGTCGAAGTCAAACGAAGCACCCGGCACGACCGCGGCCAGATCAACACATTCGCTGGAGACGGCGGTGCCGGCCGGTTCGCTAGCAGGCGCCGTCGACGTGGCTTGCGGTGCGCTGTCTGTCTTGCCCGCTTCTGGCTTTGTGCCGTTATCGGCCCCCACCTTGGCGAAATCGACGCCGAAGCCTTCCAGCATCTGACGACTCAGACACGGCCGTGCGGAATCGCCGGCCTGTGCCGCCACGAACCGCACGTCCTGACGCGCAATACGGATATCGTTCATCCACACGTCGACTGAGTACACGCCCGGTGACACGGCGTTGCCGTGCGAGAAACGCGTGACGTCGACGGTTTCGCTCGGTGCGGTACGGAGAAACGAGGTATCGAACTGCACCGCCTCCGGGGCCGCCGCGGCCGTGACTTCAGACGCATTCACACTCGCCGACTGGACGCCGCTCACTACCGTGAACGCCGACAGTACGACGGCGGTAACCGGGTTCAGGCCAAACGGTCCAGACTCAACGCAAACCTGCGCGCGCAGCTGATATCGAGGTGAATGCTTCATGATCTGACTGACTTCCAAGGTCCTGCAAACAGGCATGCGTTGCCCCTGTGCGTTGCCTGTGCAACGCACACGAAGTGCGGGAATGTTTTGTCGTAGGGGCGGCGCGGGCCGCCCGGCCGGTGCGGCGCTAGTGCGCGCTATTGGCCGATGGTCGCGTCGCCAGTCAAGGCGCCGCCGTAATCACTGATCGCGGTGTAGTGGACCTTCGCGCCTGTCGCGACGGCGTTCATCTGCGCAACCGGCAAAACTTCAGTGGCACGCGGCGCGACCATGCCGCCGCGTTCGTTCTTGTAGGTGTGACCACCGCTTTCGACGTCGACTTCGCTGAACGACACGTAGTACGGCGTGGGATTCGTCACGCTCAGCGCTTCGCCCTTACCGCCCGGCGCCGCTGTAATCTTCCAGCTCAGTTGGGACGGTGCGTCTTCTGGCTTGCCGGCGAGTTTCGTCGGGCGCACGAACACCTTGATGCGCGTGCGATACGCAATCTGCAACACGTTCGCATCGTCCTTGTTCGCAGCCTTTGGCGGAATGTCCAGCACGTTGAGCCAGTAGACCGATTCGCGGTCGGTGGGCACGGCCTCGCCGCTATACATCACGCGCAGCGTCTGCGCCTTCTTCGGGTCCATGCGGAAGATCGGCGGCGTAATCACAAACGGCACCTTGATGTCGCCCGGCTTCGCATCCGGATGACCATCGTCGATCCATACCTGCACCAGCGACGGCGTCGCGCTGTCGTTATCCAGCTTGACGGTGACTTCGCGCTGATCGAGCGGATACACGACACGCGTCCCGCCAATCGTCACGCTTGCGCTTGCCGCACCCGCCATCAGCGCACAGGCAAGACCCACTCCCATTGCAATTCGACCGAGCTTCATCACACCCACCTTCTTTCAAAAATGATCTTAAAAATTGGCTGCAAAAAAGGCGTTCGCACGTGCGAACGCCTGAGCTATTCGCTTACTGGTACTGCATCGTGTACGAAACGCTCGTGTTCACCGTGCCGGCAGTCGCTGCACCGGTGGCGAAATACTCGCCGTAGTACTTGAGGCTGGCCGCGCCCGCGCTGATGGTTGCGCCATTAGCGGCGATATGGTTGTTTTCAGCGGTCAGAATGTTGATCGGCTGGAACGACGCGTTCAGCAAACGCACGTCGACGTTCTTGGCAGTGCCGCCCGTGTTCGTCAAATATCCGTTGGCCTGATCGACATTAGGACTGCTTTCGAAATAGGCCACGGCTTTGGTCGCGGTACCCGAGCAGCCGGTCAATTCCAGCGGAATCGGAGCCGAACGGCCGGCGGTTGCACCCGCGACACCCAACGTGGAAGCCGACACTTCCGGCAGCGTGACCGCCGAAGTAACGGGCGTGCCCGAGGCGATGCCGTTGATCGAGCACGTGGTATCCGACAGCGTGCCTGTGAACGTGATCGTGCCGTCCGACGCCTGTGCGCCGAACGATGCGAGACCGAGCAAACCGCCAGCGGCGATTGCAATAGCGGGGATCAGTGATTTCATGGTGACTACTCCAGTGACTAAAAACGTTCTTGCGTTGAATTCGACGCGGCGCCGTGTTCATTGCGACGCGCCTCTTGCGTATGCCCGGTGGCGTTGCCTTGGGCGTTCCAATGTTCATCGCCGGAAAGGCGGTCTTGTTTTGAAGCATTGGCCTATCGTTCAGGCGCCCATTAATGATATGGAGCGGCGATTCTTAAGTACCTAGGACCATTCTTATTTGAGTGGGATTGTTCTGACTGCAATGTAGGAATCTGGATGAACCAGATTCGGCTCGCCATGACGGGCAATGGAATCAAAGCCCACACATCAACCGAAACTGCGATGCACGTAGGGGATGCGCGCCTGACGGTGATAGCTCAATCCATCAACTACACGAGAAACCAGCAACAATTCCGCTTGATATTTCATTAATCATTTCGGGTTCCTTCCAGTTTCGAAAACTGGTCGTACCCCAAGTCCATTGCGGATCATTTCTCGTTAACCTAGGATTAAACGCGACCGCCTCATCGCCCGATGGCTACCACGCACTTGAATCGGTCCACGGGTGTCCTGGAAAACATGGAGGATGTATGTCCGACGAAAGCAATCCGGCTTCCGGAACAAAACGTAGAGACTTTCTGAAAGGCGTCGCCACGGTTGGCATCGCCACGGGGTTTGGCACGGTCGTCGGGGAGGCCATCGCGCAGAATCCCGCGAGCCCCAAGCCTACCGGCATCGGTGCAAAGCCACCCACCCAGGCCACTCGCGAAGCCAACGCGGTTTATGCCAATCAGCTTTCATTTAGCGATACTCAGGACTTTCAGGACGCCACGCGTGGGTTGATCGCCACACTGCCCGATCCCGGCATCATTCCCAGTTCGAAAGGAGGGGCTGCGTGGGATCTAAACCAGTTCGCATTTATTAGCGGCGGCCCCGAGAACAACGCGCCGGACTCGGTCAATCCAAGCTTGTGGCGCAATGCCAAGCTGAACATGAATCACGGGCTGTTCCAGGTGGTGGACGGCATCTGGCAGGTGCGCGGTTACGACCTGTCGGTGATGAGCATCATTCGCGGCGACACGGGCTGGATCGTGATCGACCCGCTCATGACCGAAGATGCATCGGTCGTCGTCTGGAAGCAGCTCGTGGTGCCGCATCTCGGCGAGCGGCCCATCACCCACGTCATTTACACGCATAGCCACGCAGACCACTACGGCGGCATTCGCGGCATCATCGACGAGGCCGATCTCAAAGCCGGCAAGGTGAAGATCTACGCGCCCGCGGGCTTTACCGAAGCCGCGGTGGGCGAGAACGTGATTGCCGGCAACGCCATGAGTCGACGCGCCGCGTACATGTACGGCAATCTGTTGCCGAGAAATACGACCGGCGTCGTGGATGGCGGCCTGGGCAAGACCACGTCGATCGGCGCCATCACCATGCTGGTCCCCACGGATTTCGCCACTTCCACCGGTCAGAAGCTCACGCTGGACGGCGTGGACATGACGATCATCATGGCGCCCGAATCCGAAGCGCCCGCCGAGTTCATGTTCTACCTGCCGAAGTTCAAGGCCTTCTGCGCAGCCGAAGACGCCACCCACACGCTGCACAACCTCTACACGTTACGTGGTGCGAAGGTCCGCGACGCGCTGTTGTGGTCGAAGTACCTGCAAGCTGCCATCGACATGTTCGGCGGCGAGATGGAAGTGCTGTTCGCGTCGCACTACTGGCCGACGTGGGGCAACGAACGCATCGTCGCCTTCCTGCGAGCGCAGCGCGACATGTACCGCTATCTGCACGATCAGACCATGCGGCTCGCCAACACCGGCTACACGCCGCTCGAGATCGCGGAGTCGTTGCGGCTGCCCGATTCGCTCGCCAAACAGTGGTATTGCCGCAGCTACTACGGCACGGTGTTTCACGATCTCGTCGCGCAGTACAACCTGCGTCTGGGTTTCTTCGACGGCGTACCGGCCAATCTGCACCGCCTGCCGCCCGTGGAAAACGGCAAGCGGTATGTCGAGTTCATGGGCGGTTCGGCGGCGGTCCTGCAAAAGGCTCAAGCGTATTACGACAAGGGCGAATATCGTTGGGTCGCGGAAGTCGTCAATCACGTGGTTTTTGCCGATCCGCAAAACGTTTCCGCCAGGCATCTGCTCGCGGATACCTACGAACAGCTCGGCTACCAGGCGGAGTCCGCGCCGTGGCGCAACTTCTATCTGACCGGCGCCATGGAATTGCGCAATGGCGTGCACAAGGTTCCGTTCGGCAGTTCGCAAAGTCCCGATACGATCAAGGCCATGCCGCTGGAAATGTTCCTTGATTACCAGGGCGTGCGTCTGAATGGCGATCGCGCCGCCGGCAAGTCCATCACGTTCAATTTCATCATGACGGATACGAACGAGCGCTACCTGGTCGGCGTCGAAAACTCCGCGCTGCACTATTCAAAAGGCAAGACTTCGGATACCGCAGATGCCTCGGTGACAATGACGCGCGCCGATCTCAACGAAGTCATGATGGGCAATACGTCGATGGAAAAGCTGGTCATGGGCGGCAAGGCGAAGATCAGCGGCAGCGCGCCGAAACTGGGCGAGTTCGTCTCGTGGCTCGACAACTTCGATTTCTGGTTCAACATCGTCACGCCATAACGGGAGGCCCGATGTGCGCAATCTGTGAACTGAAGATCGAATTCAATATCGGGCATCCCCAGGCGCTCGCCGTTGCGGTTGCGACGCGCGAAGCGATGGAAAGCGGCGTATTGCCGGAGACTCCTGTGGACGGCGCGTTGAGCAACATGAAGCTGCGCCTCGCCGCCATCGACGCCCTCAAAGGTCTGCAAAGCCGCCTCGAAGCAGCCGTGCCCGTGAGCCGTTTGATGGCATTGCCGGACTTCTATGTGCTGCTGATTGAAATCGGCACCTGGGGATTTTTTCACGCCACCGAAAACGGCTTCGATCCAGATATCACGCCGGAGCCGCCCGATGTGACGTCGGAAAAGCAGGAGGATCGTGACGTGGTACTGGTGTCGTCGGAGGCAACGCTAACGGCGATTCTGGACGGTCAGCTACCGCTGGACGTTGCGTTTGAAGACAGTCTGATGGTGCTGGATGCCGGCGACGCCCACACGCAGTTGTTGCACGCGGTGCTCGGCGCGGCCTTTCCTGAAGACAGCAAACGGGAGAACAATCGCGCAGTCAACTTCTAAGCGAAGACGCCACGCTGCGGTTTAACGCGGCAGCAAAAAATAAGGCCGAACGCGGAAGCGTTCGGCTTTATTTACTTGCACTTCGCTTTGATCAGAAAACTAGCTTCCGCTCGCCTGATTCAGCGTCAAATGCTTCGTCTCAGGTGCCCACGCGATCGAGACCACCATGCCGATCAGCAGCACTGCGGCCAACACCATCATCGTTGCGTGAAATCCCAATTGGGCAATACCGAGTGGCAACAAGAACGTGCCCACTGCTGATCCCAACCGGCTGCAAGCGATAGCCAGGCCCACGCCACACGCCCGCACTTCGGTGGGGAAACACTCGGGCGGAAACACGCCCACCAGATTCGAGAACGCCGACATGGTCAACGTGAAGACCGCAAATGCCACGATCATCGCCAGCGTCGCTGATTCCGGCAGCACGCTCAACGCCACCAGCGAGAGACACGTCACGGCGAACGAGCCAATCAGGAACATCCGGCGCGACAGTTTGATCGTGAGCCAGATGCCGATCAGGGCGCCGAGCACGAGGAATCCGTTCAGCAGGAAGTCCGCGCCCGAGCCGTCGTTCAGATGAATCGCCTTGAGGATGGTCGGCAAGAACGTGTAGATCGCGAAATACGGAATCACGAGGCACACGAAGAATGCGCAGTTGAAAATGGTCCGGCGAATCAGATCCTTGCGGAACAGCCGCGCAAATCCTCCTGACAGGCGCGTGTGTTCGTCATCGCCACCGTCGATCGTCACGTTAGGACCAAAGTGCTTCAGCACGATGGCTTTGGCTTCCGCCACCCGGCCTTTGCCGTGCAGCCAGCGCGGCGATTCCGGCGTACCCATGCGCGCGATCAGCACGATCAACGCAGGCACCCCAGCCGATGCCAGCAGCCAGCGCCACGCGTCCGGCGAGGCGTTGGCGTACTCCATCCCGAGCACATTGGCGACCACGTAGCCAACGGTCCAGATCACGCTGAACGAGCCTAGCAGCGTGCCGCGCTGCTTGCGAGGCGAAAATTCCGCGAGAATGGCGTGGCCCACCGCGAAGTCACCGCCCATGCCGAAGCCAATCAGCACGCGCAACAGAACCAGTTCCAGCGGCGACGTCACGTAGAACTGCGCGAACGCCGCCAGCGTGATAATCAGAAAGCTCAGCAGGAAAATCTTTTGCCTACCCAGCTTGTCGGATAGCCAGCCGAATACCAGGCTGCCCAGAAAGATGCCCATCAACGCCGAACTGCCAATCATGCCCGTCCAGAACGTATCGAGCGGCATCTGACGGTTGAGCGAAGTGAGGGCATAGCCGATCGTGCCGAGCGCGAAGCCTTCCGTGAAGTGCGCGCCAAACGTCAGACCGGCAATCTTGACGTGAAACCGGTTGAGCGGAACGTCGTCGAGCGAGACGGGGCCGTGTGCAGGGGCGTTGCCCCTGGTGTGTGGCTGGGCGGGGCTAAGACCAAGCGTGCCTGCCGGGATGTCCTGATTACTCAAGGTGTCTCCATTCTTGTTGACGCCGGTCGCGCGCTGTCAGCCAAACTGCGGGCTGACGGCGCGCGCCAACGTATCGTCCGTTTCGCGCATGGGCTGCGCGAAATCGGACGGTGTTGCAGGGTCAGCGTCCGAGGCCGCCCATCATCGTGTACTTCAACTCCATGTACTCATCCAGCCCGTACTTCGATCCTTCGCGGCCGAGGCCGGATTCCTTGACGCCGCCAAACGGCGCGACTTCCGTGGACAGAATCCCTTCGTTGACGCCGACCATGCCGCTCTCCAGCGCTTCGGACACGCGCCACGCACGAGCCAGATCGCGCGTATAGAAGTAGGCAGACAGACCGAACGGCGTGTCGTTGGCGGCAGCAATCGCTTCGTCTTCGGTCTTGAAGCGGAAGCATGCGGCGACCGGACCGAAGGTTTCTTCTTCCGCGATCAACATCGACTTCGACGCGTCGACCAGCACGGTCGGTTCGTAGAACGTGCCGCCGAGCGCGTGACGCTTGCCGCCCGTCAACGCTTTAGCACCCTTCGCAAAGGCGTCCGCGACGTGGGTTTCCACCTTCTTCAACGCGGCAGCGTTGATGAGCGGTCCCTGTTCGACTTCGCCTTCGAGCGCGTTACCCACGCGCATCTTTTGCACGGCCTTTGTCAGCGCCTGAGTGAAGGCGTCGTAAACGCCGTCCTGCACGTAGAAGCGATTAACGCATATGCAGGTCTGCCCAGTGTTGCGAAACTTTGAAGCCATCGCGCCTTGCACGGCGGCGTCGATATCGGCGTCGTCGAACACGATGAACGGTGCGTTGCCACCCAGTTCGAGCGACAGCTTCTTCAGCGTATCCGCGGATTGCTTGGCGAGCAGCTTGCCCACGCGCGTCGAGCCCGTGAACGAGAGCTTGCGCACCACCGACGATTCGGTCAGCGCACCGCCAATGGCCACGGCATCACCGGACACGATGTTGAGCACGCCAGCGGGGATGCCCGCCTGTTCCGCCAGCACCGCCAGCGCAAACGCGGACAGCGGTGTTTCTTCGGATGGCTTGAGCACCATCGTGCAGCCGGCCGCGAGCGCCGGTCCGGCTTTGCGCGTGATCATCGCGAGCGGGAAATTCCACGGCGTGATCGCAGCGACGACACCGATCGGCTCACGCGTCACGATGATTTTGGCTTTCGGATTCGGGCTCGGAATCACATCGCCATAGGCACGCTTTGCTTCTTCAGCGAACCATTCGAGAAAGCTCGCTGCGTAGCCTACTTCGCCACGCGCTTCGGCGAGCGGCTTGCCTTGTTCGCGCGACATCAGTTCAGCCAGCGCGTCGCGATGCTCCAGCATCAGCTCGCCCCAACGCCGCACTTTTGCGCCGCGTTCCTTCGCGGTCAGCGCACGCCAGGCGGGAAAGGCGCGTTGCGCGGCGGCGATGGCTTCCTTCGTTTCCGCTGCGCCGCCCTTGGCGACGTTGACGATCAACTCGCCCGTGGCGGGATTGGAAACGGGATACGTGGTGGCGCTTTCGTGCCACTCGCCGTTGATGTAGTGCCCGGTACGGAGAAATTCTTTCATGCTGCTTTATCCAGAGTTTGAGCGAACACACCTTGCGCGGCGCGCGGCTCGCGCGCGATGCGCTTGCCTGCCGTGTAATCGTTGATCAGATCGCACGGCGTGTAGTTACGCTCGAGTTCGTAGAGTTCGTCGGCGGTCAGCTTCGTGTCGAGCGCGGCGAGCGCGCTATCGAACTGCGCGGGCGTGTCCGCACCCACCAGCATGCTGGAAACGCCGCCGTGATTGAGCACCCACGCCTGGGCGATCTGCGCGGGCGAGACGCCGCGTGCCGCTGCCACACGGGCCACGGATGCCGCCACTTCACGCGAGGCCGAGTCGCCGTACATCTGCGCGGTGAAGAAGTCGGTTTGATTGCGCGTCGAATTCGGATCGCTCGTCAGCAGACCGCGTGCAAGCGGGCTGAATACCGACACACCCACGCCCTGATCCTGACAATACGGAATCATTTCGCGCTCTTCCTCGCGATACGCCAGGTTCAGTTGCAACTGCATGTTGATGGGCTTGTGCCAGCCGTTGCGTTCGCACACCTGCATGATCCTGGCGAACTGCCACGTGTACATGGTCGACACGCCAATGTAGCGAGCCTTGCCCGCGCGCACGATATCGTTCAACGCGCCCATCGTTTCTTCGACGGGCGTGTTGACGTCGAAGAAATGCAGCATGTAGATATCGAGGTAGTCCATGCCGAGACGCGTCAGCGAACCGTCGATCCCGTCCATGATGTGCTTGCGCGAGTGGCCGCCGGCGTTCTGATACGTGCCCATGTCGTAGCCGACTTTGGTGGTCACGACGAGTTCTTCACGACGCGCGAGGCGCTTCAGAATGCGGCCCACCACTTCTTCGCCGACGCCGGTCGAGTAGAAGTCCGCGAGGTCGATGAAGTTCACGCCTGCTTCCAGCGCGTGGCGCACGATCGGCTCGCTCTGCGCTTCGTCGAAAATCCACGGCTTCCAGTCCGGCGTGCCCATGTTCATCGTGCCGAGGCACAGACGCGAAACCTTCAGGCCGGATTGGCCGAGGCGAATGTATTCCATTGAGGTGTCTCCTGATGGCGGCAGTCGCGCGGCGTTCGTAGCGCTATGTGCAGGGATGGCGCGCGACTGGTGGCTGCTGTTCGATAATTTGTGTTGCCCTAGCGTTGCCGCAGTGTCGGCTTAGCGCTGCTTGGGCGTATAGAACGGGTTCGACACCTCACGCGCGGCGGCGAACACTTCATCGCGATGCGGCAGACCCTTCATCGCGGCGAGGATGGCGTTCTTGCAGGCGCGGTAGTTGTTCTCGAACACGGCGTCCAGATCGTCGGTCTTCGGATTGACCCAATTTGCCGACACGACGACCCAGTCGTTTTCCGCTTCCGGCGGCAGCGTGCCGTTCTCGAGCGACTCGGCCACTGCTTTGGCGATACCCGCTTGCGAAGCACCCCACGTCGCGTTGCCGTGGAAGTCACCTTCGATCTGCGCCTTGTTCACGTACAGCGTGAGCGGCTTGGTCGGCACACCCGGACGGGCGATGACGACGAACGGTGCGTGACCGGCGGAAGGCGTGGACAGCGCAGTGGCGAATGCCTGGCCTGCCGGGCCGTTACGCGGGCCGACCAGTACGTTGATGTGCGCGAGATTCACGCCCGGGCCTTCGAAACCTTCACCGATATACAGCTGCTTTTCCGTCGATACGCTCATGTCTTATCCCGTCAAGGGTTGGGTGGATGAGACGATTGTGCTACCCGGTTCAAGCGCGGATGAATCGATGATTTTTGATCCGGGGTATGAGACGGACTCAACTCCGGGTTTCTCCCAGGCGAGCGATGCAATGGCGTCAGTTGCGCCGGTTGCGTCGTTAAGGTGAGCGTTTTCGGGACCCGTGCGGAATCGCGCTTGCGGTGATGCGAATTTCCATTTCGCGCGCACCGGACGTTCGGGAGTCCGCGCTATTTGCGCATCGAAGCAGCGGCCGCTTTTGATAGCGAAGCGAGATGGCATTCGCGAAGTAAAGCGGCCAGGTCACCGCGCGCAAAGCCTTATCAGACAAGGCGTTGCGGCATTCTAATCGGGACGTGAGAGATTCAGATGGTGTCGCGAAGGAATGAAACCGTCGCCCACAGTTCCTCACTGAAAGCGACGCGGCAAGACGCGACGTGCAATGCTCGAAAGGTTAGCAAACGTGGACGGCCGCGTGAGATGCGCTGACGAAAGGTGAGCGTTTTCGGGACTCTGCTCGCGGTGCGCGAATCGCAAGGCATTCGCTCACTGCACGCTATCGAAGGACGGACAGCTCACCGATTAGCCCCTGAATCAAGGGATGAAATGAATCAAGAGACGTGAGTTGCAATGCGACGCTGCACGTCTTTGAGCGAAAGCCTCACTCGGAAATCAGGAAGCGTTCGCGATTCTTGCCTGCGAGCCAGGCTGGCGCACGGCCGCGCCCGCTCCAGGTTTCACCTGTCTTGGGGTTACGGTATTTGGCCGGCAACGGCGCTTTCTTTACGGACGTTCGTTTGCTCGAAAAACCCAGTTCTTCTGCGGTGATTCCATAGTCCGCAATGGTCTGTTTGATATCGGCAATCGCCTGCTCAATTTCCTTCTCGCGCGCCGCCGCCATTTCCTTATGGAGCTTTTCGAGTTGTGCAGTCAATTGTTTGTAAGTGGCCATAGACGCATCGCTCCAGTCGGTTCAGATCACAGCAGTGTGACCCTTTCAGATCGAAAAAGTGCCGCGAAAGGCTTACCGTAGATTACGACGACTCTCTCACGAGACTACGCTGCGCTACTCGTCGATGGCGTCGTACAGGCGCCGCTCGAAGTCGAGCGGCATGGCGAACGGTTCGACGGCGCGACGCTGGATCAGCATCATGCCGATCAGATCTTCGACGGGGTCGCCAAACCAGCTCGTGCCATAGGCACCTGGCCATCCGAACGAACCGGTGGACCGATAACCGAGCGGCAGTTGCTGCGCGGGATCGTCGACCACTGACAAGCCGAGTCCAAAGCCCTGTCCCGCCCAGACGATGTGTCCGAACGCGGGTGCACGCCGCTGATCGCGACTCAGGAAGTTGGAGCGCATCAAATCCACCGAACGATGCGAGAGCAGCCGCACATCGCCAACGCGCCCACGCCCGAGCAACAGCCGCGCGAACTGAAGATAGTCTTCCGCCGTCGACACCAGCCCGCCGCCGCCGCCCTGGAAACGCTGCGGATTCGCCCAGCGGCTGTCGGGCGCCCGGTCGTCGACCACGCGCTTGCGCGTGCCGGGATCGATGCTGTAGGCCGTCGCCAGTCGCGATAGCTGGCTTTCGTGGACCCAGAAGGCGGTATCGCGCATGCCGAGCGGCTCGAAGATACGCGTACGAAAGAAATCACCGAGTGTCAGTCCGCTGATGCGCTGGATGAGAATGCCGAGGATATCGGTGGAGATGCCGTACTGCCAGCGCGCGCCAGGCTGGAACATCAACGGCAGCGTCGCGACGCGCGCCAGCCAGGCATCCGGGCCGGAGGACGATTCGAAACCGTTGAACACCGCTTCATACGCGTGCGCGAGCGGACCTGTGGCGGTGAAGTGATAGGCGAAACCCGAGCGGTGCGTCAGCAGATCGAGCACCGTGATCGGCGCGCGCGCCGCCTCGGTATGATCGAGCGCGCCAACCGGATCGCGCAGCACGCGCGGCTCCGCGAGTTCGGGCAGCCATTGGGCGACCGGTGCGTCGAGCGCGAGCTGGTCGTCTTCGAGCAGCATCATGATGGCGGCGCTCGTCACCGGCTTGGTCATCGAAGCAATGCGAAACAGCGTGTCGCGCTGCATCGGCAACTGCCCGGCCTCATCGCGCAAGCCGAGCGCTTCGAAGCAGGCCGTCTCCCCACGCCGCCAGGCCAACGTCACCACGCCGGACACTTCGCACCGGTCGACATAGCCCTGCATCGCGGCCGTCACACGCGCGAGCCGCGCCGTTGAGAATCCTGCTCTTTGCATCGGTTGTCCTGATTCCACGTTGGAGCGCGGCGGGTCGAGTCGCGACGTTCGCGCGGCTCGACCGGCATGGGTCACGTCGATAGATTGCGACCGTGTGCTACGTAACGTTCGCCGGACGTTACCGCGTGGTGGTTGAGTTTGCGGCCAGTTCTTCGCGTGCTTCCAGAGCACGCAGCGCTTCATTGAGCCGTTTGACACGACTCGCCTGCGACGGAATCAAAATGCCGTCGGATACGGACTTGATACGGTTACGCCAATATGACAACGGAATCCGGTCGTCTGCGGAAATACGTGAGATGACATGCTCGAGATGCTCAAGATCTTTTTCGAGTTGCTGGTGATTCATTGCTTTTCCCCGGTATGACTCGTTTTTGAATCAAACAAAGCATGAAACGTGCCGCGAGTGACCCGCTCGTTACGTGCACCGATATTGCTTTTTCGATGCCGCATTCCAATCTGTGTTGGCGCGCTTTGATATCAGCGCGAGTGCGGGGCCGCTCGTGCAACAGAAGATAAACAAAGGGTTTGGCGCGTTCCGTTAGCCGCCGCACGGAAGCAAGCCGCTTCGTGATTAAAACAACGTGGATGCGCTAACGCGGACAAGGGAAAATAACGGCGAGCGCGTCAATTGTATATTCCCCATTTTTATAAAATCGTGCTGTGTCTCGATGAATTGCGGGTAACAAAACATCGCGACACAGGCTCGCTACGGTATTAAGCCCTCAGCAATATGACGGTTTTATGCAATGGCTTGCTGATGATATCTAGCAGGCTACTTGGCGGGGCAAGCGTAGATCAGGCTGACCGTGCCGTTTTCGCTCGACTGGCGCACGGTGTCGAACTGTCCGCCGCAACTGACGCGCGCCTGCTGCACGCAGGAATCGGAGCCTTCCGGACATTGGACGAGCGTGGTCGGCCGACCGTCCGAAAGGAACAGCGGCGGACTGCTGCTGCAGGCGCTCAGCCCGGCCAGCAACACAAGCGCCGTCACGCACGACGATGCGCGCGCGAGACGACCCGATCGAACAGACGATGCATAGCTGCGTTTCATGTGAAAACCCCGATCCTTTTCTATTTCTTCGGTTCAGCGATTGTGCCATGCGCACGCCGCAGTGCGTCATTCGCAAGCGCGCTTGCCGGTAACGGGCAGCATCAGTTGGCGGGTTCGCTCAAGGGCGCATCGGGCGCCGCGAGCGTCTTGTAAGGCAGCGGCCCGCGCGGCGTCGTGCTGACGCGCATGAACACCTGCTCCACATCCGGAATGGCTTCGAGTTGCTGCTGCAAGGCATGCGTATCGAACGAAGCCGGCGCGCATCCTTCGGCGTAGACGAAGCGGCGTTGCACCGTAATCCACAGACTCGTGCCATCGAACGCATGGGGGTCGGTGAAGTGCGCGTGGATCGCCTCGGCAATCGGCGCGTCGTACATATAGGAATTCGGCTTGGTGCATTTGTGCGCCAGCCAGCAGGTCGTGCCGCGCTCGACGCGGTAGTGCGCGTCGTCTTCCATTTGTGCGCGCGTCATGAACGGGCCGAGCGGCACGGGGCAATCGGCAAACCCCTGCGACAACGTGAAGAACGGGTCGTTGTACCAGTTCTTGAGATCGGCAGACTGGGCGCACGCGGTTCCGCTCCATATAGCGGTCACGCCAGCCACGCTCAGTGCGACTAACAGAATGCTGACAGGCCAGGACTTCATCCATCCTCCCGACTAGATCGCTCGCTTCCCGTTCCAGCGCAGCGCCACGCAGAACAATTATTTCGAACTCGGCTAGCGTGTCAGGAATTGTACAATCGCACGGACCGCGTGCCCGTGCCCAGACCGACACAACAGGCTGCACGCCGGTCCAACAACAAGCGTACAAAGTCTGCCTGCGCAACCGGGTCATTGCCCTGCCCCACCCGGCTCGCAGCGCAGACAGACGTAGAACAACCCGTCACGGAGACTCAATGTCCTTTGTTATCGTCCTCGCCGCTTTGGCGTTTCTGATGTTTGCGGCCTACCGAGGCTACAGCGTCATCCTCGTTGCACCTATCGCCGCGCTCGGCGCGGTGCTGCTGACCGACCCCGCTGCCGTCGCGCCGGTGTTTTCCGGCATCTTCATGGAGAAGATGGTCGGCTTCGTGAAGCTGTACTTCCCGGTGTTCATGCTCGGCGCGGTGTTCGGCAAGGTCATCGAACTGTCGGGCTTCTCCGAATCCATCGTGGCCGCCGCGATCCGCTACATTGGCCGCTCGCGCGCCAACGCCGTGATCGTCGCCGTGTGCGCGCTGCTCACCTACGGCGGCGTGTCGCTGTTCGTGGTGGTATTCGCGGTGTATCCGTTCGCCGCTGAACTGTATCGCCAGAGCAATATCCCGAAGCGGCTGATGCCGGGCGCCATCGCGCTGGGCGCGTTCTCGTTCACGATGGATTCGCTGCCGGGCACCCCGCAGATCCAGAACATCATCCCGACCACGTTCTTCAAGACCACGTCGTGGGCAGCTCCTGCTTTGGGCACGATCGGCTCGCTGTTCATCATCATCGTCGGCCTGACCTATCTGGAATGGCGCCGGCGCGCGGCAATGGCCAAGGGTGAGGGCTACGGCACCTCGCTCGTCAACGAACCGGAGCGCATCGAGTCGAAGCAACTGCCGCATCCTTTGCTGGCCGTCGCGCCGCTCGTGCTGGTGGGCGTGGCGAACTTCGCGCTGACCAAACTGATTCCGGACTGGTACGGCGCGTCGTACACCGTCGCACCGGAAGTGCTGCCTGGCATCCATGCGCCCGTGACGACGTCGATCAAGGCCGTGGTCGGCATCTGGGCCGTCGAGGGTGCGCTGCTGCTTGGCATCGTGCTGGTTGCGCTGACCGCGTTTGGCCGGATGCGCTCGCGCTTCGCAAGCGGCACCCGGGCGGCGGTGGCCGGTGCGCTGCTGGCGTCGTTGAATACGGCGTCGGAATATGGCTTTGGCGGCGTAATTGCCGCCTTGCCTGGCTTCCTGGTGGTGAGCGACGCGCTGCGCAGCATTCCGAACCCGCTGGTCAATGCGGCGGTGTCGGTCAGCTCACTGGCGGGCATCACGGGCTCGGCCTCAGGCGGGATGAGTATTGCACTCGCGGCGATGTCCGACTACTTCATCCAGGCCGCCAACGCTGCGCATATTCCAATGGAAGTACTGCACCGCGTGGTGGCAATGGCGAGCGGCGGCATGGACACGCTACCGCACAACGGCGCCGTGATCACGCTGCTGGCGGTAACGGGCTTGACTCACCGCGAGTCGTATCGCGACATCTTCGCGGTGACGATCATCAAGACGCTGGCCGTGTTCTTCGTGATTGCGGTGTACTACACCACTGGCCTGGTCTGAGACGCCGGCTCATCTGATTGCTGTGCAGGACGCCGCGCAAACCGTGCGGCTCCTCACTTGCACAACGAAAACGCCTCGCGGCTCGCAATGTCGCCGTTGCCGTAGATCCCCACTACGGTGCAATCCGAGGCCACACACTCGAACGTGCTGTCCTGAAACGTCAGCACGTAGTGACGCCGCCCTTCTTCGACCGCCTCGGGCCCCCAGGCATCCAGCACCAGTGACGAGTTCGCGATCTCATGCGCCGCATCGGGTTCCAGGCCCCGCTCGGCTAACGGATGCGCGTAAAGATTGTCGCCATTGGGCGGCCCGAACTGATGAAACGCCGCGGCGGCGAATTCAACCGTACAGAACGGATCGTCGTCATCGGCGAAGGGGCCGAAGCGGTCGAAATCGGCCGTGGCGATCCGATACGCGATCACCACGCGCCGCTCGTTGGCGACGACGAATGGCTCCGGCGATTCCGTGGCCGGGCGCGGTACTTCATCGAGCAGAACGACTCGGTCCTGCTCATAGGATTCGAGGGGGCTGTTCATCTGCTTCGCTTGACTCCTTTGCAGTCACTCGTGGATGGCTCGCACTATGCCATGAGCGGCGCGGCCACAGAGGCGATTTGCGCGCCCACAAGGCGCCTCGCCCGACTCCGACGTTATCTTACATAAACCCGACAACGCCGCGCAGAGCGGCCGACGAAATCGATTGACTTCCCAAAATTACCCCGTACAATGGGTTTTGTTGCATTGCAGCAATTTGACTTCTGGCCCTAGCGGCGCGCGGATTCCGGTTTTAAGCCAAGCCTCTCGCACTCGCCGCCTTACCCTTTCTGGAGTAGTGATGAGCACGCTTACCCCCCAACAACTGATCGCCGCGCAGCAAGCCAATCTGAATGCATTTTTCGGTTTCGCGAACCAGGCCTACGCCGGTTTCGAGAAGCTCGTCGAACTGAACCTGCAAGTCGGCAAGGTCAACCTGGCCGAAACGCAAGCCATCGTCAGCAAGGCCGTCACCGCCAAGGATCCGGCTGAACTGTTCGCGCTGGCCAGCAGCCTGTCGCAACCGGCATCGGAAAAGCTCGCCGCCTACGGCCGTCACGTGCATGAAATCGTCTCGACCAGCCAGGCTGAATTTTCGAGCGCTGCCACGGCTCAATTCCAGCAGGCTCAGAAAGACGCGCAAGGTTTCATCGAAAGCCTCGCGAAAAACGCTCCCGCCGGCAGCGAAGGCGCGGTTGCAGCGTGGAACTCGGCTTTCTCCGCCGCTAACGCAACGTACGAATCAGCCAACAAAGCGGCCAAGCAATTCGTCGCTACGGTTTCGGCTGGCGCGTAATACCCCGCTCGCTTCGTGCGAGCGCGCGGTCACTGCAAAAAAGCGGACTTCGGTTCGCTTTTTTTCGTTTGTACAGTGGCCCCACGCATCCTCACGCCGGCGCGAAAATCACCGCTTGCCGGTCGGCGATATAACGGTGCGTCCGCGTGAAGCGATAGACCTGACCATCGGCGGTGATCCGGTTCAAACCCGGCTCGGTGAGCGCCAGCATCTCGTCGGCGAGGTGAGCGGCCAATGCATCGCTACTCGACAACTCATCCAGCGAACTACCGGGGTTGCCGATAAAAACCAGACGTTCGCTCGACCCATAGCGCATCACGACCACGGCCTGACCCGCGTCCAGCGCGAGTTCCAGGTAATTGGCGAGCTCCCGCAACGATGCCGGTGTACTCGCGCGCACCGCGTAGGCTGAACCGGCTGCTGTTGTCATCGCACCGTTCCCCCGTCAGATTGACGCGTCAAAAGAGAGCAGATTCGTCCGCTCCCAGGCTTGACTCCTGAATGAGCCCCGCGTGAGCCCACGCGACCCTTGGGTGACGCTTGAGTGATCCTGAGTGGCCCGTATGACTGCTCTTCTACTATAAGCAAATGACAGCCACTGGGTGACGCTGTTTTCAGCGAAATGCGAGGCGCCCGCTCAGCTCAGCGCGGCATGCCGCACTTTTCTTCAACAAGTTGCGACACGTCCCGCAGCACGTGTTAATCTGCACGCATAGCTATAGGAAACGCGGAGCCATTCCGTGCTTCTCGCTGCGCACATTCGCTTGCCCGGGTCATCCGTCATGAACGGCTGTCCCTTCCAGATGAGTCCTTTCGCTTACGCTCTGCACGACTGCCTCCCCTGCGCGAGTAAGGTCGGGTCTCATCGCACGTTCCAGCAACCATCATTGAAATAGTGGCCTCGCCAATCTGTTCACGCAGTAGCGAACGGTTGGCTAAATCGCTTCCATACGTGGACGGCAGGTCCGTTCGCATGTGTGGTGATCCAGTTCGCCATGTTTGAACTTATGTGCCCGTCTGTGTCCATACGAATAGCAACGCTGCTTCGCAGGCCTGCAAACTGCGAAGCGCCGTCGTATGCGCGACGCGCAGCAAGACGTGCTGTGCGCCCGAAAAGGCATTAACGATTCCTTGATGGGTTTTACAGAACACCTGTTTTACATCGGTATTGTCGTTACGGTCGAATCAATCGTTACACATGCCCCGCGGGCAAACCATTCCATGGAGACACTCAATGGATGAAATGAAACGCGATCGGATCGTGGCGTATCTGCGCCATCGAATGGAAGAGTTTGGCATCAAGCCGGAAGACCTCGCGCCCGACGCGGAGCCGAAAACATCCACGCCGTCCAAAGCGCAAGGCGCCGACCGATACCGCAGTGCCAACGGCGATCGCTGGGATGGCGAGGGCGAAATGCCGGAATGGCTGCGTCGCGCCATCAGCGCAGGCCAGTCCATTGATCATTTCGAAGTCGCACCGCCTGTGCAGCACGCGCACGCAGGACGTTGAAGTGCGGTCGCGCTCCGACGCGAGCGTTACAGCACGCGTCAATGCATCGAAGCCACATCGAGTCCGAAGTGTTGCCGCAAGCCTTCGTGGAGTGTCATGGCGAGTGTCGCCATGTGCGCATTCCAGTGTTCGTCCGTTTGACACAGGTTTTGCAGCTCACGGCATTGCGCCGCAAAGCGCGGTTCACCGACAATCAGAAACGCCCCGGCCGCACTATGCGCCCAGTCGCGCAACGCCGGCCGGTCACAACGCTCCACGATAGCGGATAGCCGCGGCAGATCCGTGCCCAGATGATCCTTTAGCATTGCCACATAACGCGCCTGGGTCGCCGCATCGAGTGCGAGTCCGATGTCCGTGCCAGCATCAGGCGTTACGCTCGAAGCCGCAGACGCCGCCGTGGACAACGGCTCGCTCGCGCCCAATGCATCGAGCGCGGTCTCGAGTTCCTTGAGCGAGGTCGGTTTGGAGATGTGCCCGGTGAAACCGAGTTGCTGCCATTCGTCGGCTTGCTGCACATCGGTGACGGCGCTGAAGGCCATCACCGGCAAACCCGGGTACTGGCGGCGCAGTGCGGCGAGAAGTTCATAGCCATCCATCACTGGCATGTGAATGTCGGTCAGCACGACATCCACTTCATGACGTTCGAGCATGGCCAGCGCCTGCCGGCCGTCGCCCGCAAGGATCGGCTCGCAACCGAGCGCCGTGAGTTGCTCGACGATCAGCGTCTGATTCAGCGGGTTGTCCTCGGCCACCAGAATCGCAAGCCCTTGCAGCGGCTTCTCGGCAGATGAATCCATCTGCAACGGGGCATCATTCTCGTGCGGCAGCACTGCGCGGGTAGCTACGTCCGGCGCAGACGCAACGGCGGCATTGGCGACACTCATATCATTCGCAACGGCACGATCCCACTGCTGCTGAACTGCCATCTCCACAGCCGAGAGAATCGCACGGTGACTGAACTCGCTCACTTCGAGCACGCCCGCGACGCGCAGCGTGGGACGATGCGGGCCGCGCCGCGTAATCCACACCGCCCCCACCTGCTGCACCGCGCGCAACGCGGTGATTACCTCGACGTCATGCTCGCCTGTGACGACCAGCACATCGGGACGGTTCGCCCGCAGCGATTCGTCAGCGGTGCGCACTGAACTGACGCTGCGAGCGAACCATCCGGCACTGTCGAGCCAACCGCTGATGATCTCCCCCGACTCGATCTCCTGACACAGCACCAGCGCGTTGCCGCGCCGTGCCGGCAGGGCAACGGGCACGCGTTCGTTCTCAGGCGGCAGCGTGAGCGGGATCGACACGCTGAAAGCCGTGCCGACACCCTGCACGCTTTCCACAGAAATCTGGCCGCCCATCAGTTCACACAGGCTTGCGCAGATCGACAGGCCAAGCCCGGTTCCGCCATAGCGGCTCGCGGTACTGCTCTCACCCTGCACGAACGGATGAAAAATTCGCGCGACCTGCACCGGGTCCATGCCGATGCCCGAATCGTAGACGCGGCAATGCAAAACACTGCGCTCCTGGGCGTCTTCGTGCACTTCGGCATTCAGCACGATCTTGCCGCACGACGTGAACTTGTAGGCATTGCTTAGCAGGTTGTTGACGACCTGCGCGATGCGCGTGCGATCGCCGCACAACACCTGATCGAGCGTCGGCGAGAGGTGCGAGTAGAAACGGATTGGCCGTTCCGCGAGCATCGGCGCATACGACAGCGCGAGATTTTCGAGGTCGTCGATGGGCCGGAACGATTCGATCACGAGCTTCATTTCGCCCGCGTCGATCTTCGAGAAATCGAGAATATCGTTGACGATGTGGCGCAACGACCCGGCGGCGGTCTTGAGCGACAACAGGCGCTGCTCGTGCGCCTCGAGACCGGGCGCCAGCGCCAGCATTTCCAGGTTACCGAGCAGCACGTTGAGCGGCGTGCGGATCTCGTGGCTCATCGAAGCAAAGAAGGTGGACCGCGCCCGCATGGTGGCTTCGGTTTCCTGCTGCGCAGCGCGCAGTTGCGCTTCCAGCGTGTGCTGCGTGGTGACGTCGAGCACCGCGCAGAACAGCACCGCTTCGCCGCCGTAGCGCGCGGGTGCGCAGGTCCATTGCAACACCTGCGGGTTCGCGTCGCCAGCACTGGCTTGCCCGGCCAGCGCAGGCGCCCTGAACACAACGACACCCGCGTCATCTGCGGCGCCGACTTGCATCGTGGTATGCGCGTCATTGGCCGCCATCAGCATCTCGGTCTGAAAGACCTGCGCAAGATGCGGCGGCAACGCGACGCCGGCCGGTTCGAGATGCAGCAGTTCTCGCGCCAGCGCATTGGCGGTGAGGATCGAAAAATCGCTGCGCCTGACGATACACAATCCAACCGGCGTCACGCTGACGAGCACATGATTGATCGCTTCGTTCTCGAGCGCGCGCACCGCTTCTTCATGCGACCGCGCCAGCAGGCGCAGTCCCCAGAAACGCGCCGTCAACGCAATGCCGACGAGCAGGATCAACGCCACGCCCGCGATGACCCCGAGCTGCCAGCCGAGCGTCGCGGCCAGTGCGCCCCATGCGAGATACCCGACCAGCGAGCCGAAGCCCGGCATGATCGACTCGCGGATCAGCGCGCCATCGCGGGTGTAGATGTAGTCGCCATCCGGCAGCGCGGCCGCGGTCGCCGCCATCATGTCGCTAGTGGCAGCGTCCACTGGCGGGGACGCCACCACCACCCGGCGCTGGTCCGACAACAACGCCAGCACACCGGCGCCGGATGGTCGGTGGAGCCGCGCGATCAGTGTATCGACCGGCAGGCTGATCGCAAGCAACATGGCGGGCGTGTCGCCGTCGTAGTAGAAGGACAAGGCCGTGATCACCGGCACGCGCAGCAGTGGATCGACGTACGGGCCCACCCACAGCCGCCGGTTTTTAGCGAGCACGCGCAAGCCAGTCTCGCTTTGCAGTTCGTGCAGCAGGACGCTGCGCAACGTGACGGCATCGCCGGGTTGCAGCGGGGGCACGCTGCCATCTGCCTTGACGACAGACGGCATGATCAGCGCGTAGTCGTCACGCAACCCGATCAGCATGGCTCGATGATTCAGATCGAAGGTTTGCTGCGTGACGAGGGTGGACTGTCCCGACTCGTACAGCCGCCACAGCTTCTCGTCGAGTGCGTCCCCCCAGGTCTCACGGGTGCGGGACGGGACCAGCACGTCGAAGCGCGTACCCACGGTGCCGCCGTCGCCCGACGCAACACCGCTCTGGCGGATAGCGGCGTCCACGCCCGCCGGCAGACTGCGCGGCGCGTCGGTCTGCTGGTAGTACGACACGGTAAGTTCGGTGCGGCGCAGGAACGACACTTCGTCATGGAGAAGCAGCGAAATGTCCGCTGCATACTGGGTGACGAGGCTGCGCCGATAGTCGAGTTGCCGGTTGATGGCGAGCGCCGCGAGCAGCAGCGCGGAGACCACCACGATGACCATCAGCGTGACGATTGCGCTCAGGTAGAGCGTGCGTTGGCGCCGGGCATTCCTTGCCAGAGAGGCGAAGGACCCGGCCAGCGACCCCTGCGTACCATCGAGGATCTTCTGCATCGGCTTACGTCGTTCACTTCGTTCACGTCGTGCGCGCAGACACATCACGTGGCTAGCGTGATTTCCGTTCAAGCCGGCAGGCAGCAGGGTCTGCGGGGCGCCCCGCGCCTGGAAAGCGCAGTGTAGCGCGGCTCGCCCTGCTTTGGTCTGATGATCTATTGAATGGTGTCGAGCAGGTCGAGCTGCCGTGGAAACGAGCGCGCCGGCCGTTCGAGCGTCAGCAGCGCGGCCTTGCGCTCCACGCCGCCCGCATAGCCGGTCAGGTCGCCGGCAACACCGATCACCCGATGACACGGCACGATGATCGCCACCGGGTTACGCCCGTTAGCGGCGCCCACGGCGCGCGCGCTGCCCACCGGCAGACCGAGCCGCTGCGCAAGCCGCCCATAGCTTTCGATCTCGCCAAAGGGAATCTGTATCAGCGCGTTCCACACCTGCTGCTGGAACGTGGAACCCGCCATGCGCAGACGGACCGTGAAGTCCTGTCGTTCCCCCGCGAAGTATTCGGCAATCTGTTGCGCTGTCTCTTCCAGTACGCGGGGCGGCTTGCCGCCGGCGGTATCCACCGCACCTCGCGGAAAATACTTCTGGCCGTCGAAGTACAGACCGGTGAGCGCATCGTCCTCGGCACGCAAGAGAATCGCGCCGAGCGGGCTGGGAATGAATAGATACTGGTTCATGTGGCGATGCCTCTCGATGCCTCTTCTATATAACCGGCGCAACATAACCGGCGCACGACGCGTTGCCGCCAGGCGGACCGGCAATTTGCACGCATCCATGCGCAAAACGGCCATGGCCAGCCGGCAATAAATACTCGTGATCACGGCCCGGACACATGCCGTCAATGTAGCGCATCCGCTTCTCGACAGGCCGGTCAACGAAGGCGAAACCCGCCTCGTTTACTGCTTGAGGCCAGCGCGCCCTAACCGGCTTGCGCGTCACGGACATGACAAAACCGGACTCGGCGGCTGCACCGCAGCGGGGCATGAAAAATGCAGCCGTCCACGCAGGGAGTCGCGTTAAACTGCCTGAAACGATCGGGTCGCGCGGCGCATATCACCGCGTGGCGCGCCTGTCAGCGGCATGTGGGGTGTCACGCTGTCAGCAGGACGCGACACGCAGCGCGCCAACCACCCGTACAATGGTTTGCTAAACAACGGAACGAGGACAACTTCGATGCGCACTACCGGGTCTTCCGGGGCTATGGCCCTGCTCACCGAATACGACGACGCAACGGCGCGCGAACTTCGCTCGCTGCGCCTCGAATCGACAGAAGACGGCAAGGGTATTCTTCTGATCGAAGTCGACGAGCGCAAGCCTGGCATCCATCGCGAAGTACGCTATGAAATCACGCCGGCAGAACTGATCGCGGCCATTCGCGCGCACGGTGCCGAACTGCCTGGCGAACAGCACAATCACCGTACCTGACTTCACCTCAGGCATGCGCGGCAAGCGCATGCCGTCACACGCCGCCGGTCGTCTCGCAACACGGCTCCACCGGCCGGCGGGGCTTGCGCCAACCTGCTGCATCGGCGCGTAAAGCCTGCCTCACCGACATTTCTTCTGCCCGATTTACCTGCTGCCTTTCCGGACGCTTGCACGTCGTCAAAATGCGTCCATAATCGACTAGTTACCTCTTCGCTTCCCGCCGGAAACGGCCGCGGAAGTAAGCCGATGCTACATGACCTCGTGGAACAATACGGGCCAGCACTCGTCTTCGCCAACGTGCTGGCCGCGTCGCTCGGGTTGCCCGTGCCTGCGATGCCCGCACTCATCCTGTTCGGTGCGATGGCGGCCACGCATCCGGCCACCGTCGGCTCGCAACTGGCGTCGGTGCTGATCCTTGCCATCTTTGCCACGCTGATTGGCGACAGCGTGTGGTATCTCGCCGGCCGCATCTACGGCGGCAATACGCTGAAGACACTGTGCCGTCTTTCTCTCTCGCGTGACACCTGCGTGAAGAAAACCGAGCGGTTCTTTGGACGCTGGGGCGTGCGCGTCCTCGCAGTGGCCAAGTTCGTCCCGGGCCTCTCGATCGTCTCCATTCCGATGGCCGGCGCAATGGGCACCGCCTATCGCACCTTCCTGACCTACGACAGCGTCGGCGCCGCACTCTGGTCCGGCACGGGGCTGATCATCGGCGCCATCTTCGCGCAGCAGATCGACATGTTGATGGCGGGCGCGAGCCGCCTCGGCCGCATGGTCATGGTGGTGGTGGTTGCGTTGCTGCTGCTGTACGCGGCGTACCGCTGGATCCGCCGGCGCCAGCTCATCAAGAAACTCGCCACGGCGCGCATGGAAGTGGACGAACTCGCCGACCTGATGGCGGCGGGCCGCGCGCCGGTGCTGTTCGACATCCGCTCGCGTGAGAAGCGCAAACTCGACCCTTTCGTGATTCCCGGCACCCAGTTTGCGGACGAGCGGCAGTTGAACGAAATCATTGCCAAGTACCCTCCCGACCAAAAGCTCGTAATCTATTGTTCCTGCCCGAACGAGATCTCGGCGGCATGGATGGCCAAGCAACTCAATGAAGCAGGCTTTAGCGACGTGCTGCCCTTGCGCGGTGGACTCGACGCATGGCGCGATGCCGGACGGCAACTCGAGCCGCTGGAAGACGAGCCGGCACCGGAAGTACACGCCGGAGTCGCTCCCGCGGTGTAGCCAGGCCGGTCGCTTCCCCTGCTGAACCAGACGACAGAAGGAGCGGTTTGATGATCGAGATTCAAGAAGCCGAATCGCAACAATGCGTGCAGCCTGCGCCGCCCGTCGTTGCCGATGCGCCTTTTTCTTCGCTTTCCACGCGAATGCATCAGATGTTCCCCGAACTGACGTGGGAGGAAATCGACCGCCTGCGTAAATTCGGCGAAGTACAACGTTGGCAGTCGGGCGAACTGCTGTTCGAGACCGGCCACATCGGGCCGGGCATGTTCGTGCTGCTGTCGGGACGCGTGAAGATTTTTCAGCGCGACGGGCTGGGACGCGAGCGGCTGGTATCCGAGCAGGGTCCACGAAAATTTCTCGCGGAAGTCGGCCAGTTGTCGTCGCGGCCGTGCCTGGTCAGCGGCCTCGCGCTGGAGCCGGTCGAAGCCATTCTGATTCCGCCGGTGCGCCTGCGCGCGCTGATCGTCTCCGAAGCCGAGCTTGGCGAGCGCATCATGCGCGCCTTGATCCTCCGGCGCGTTTCGTTGATCGAAAAGGGCGCGGGCGGTCCGATTCTGGTGGGCAAGAGCTACGACCCGCGACTGGTCTCGCTGCAAGGCTTCCTCTCGCGCAATGGACACCCGCATGCGGTGCTCAACGAGCGCGACGAGGAAGCCGTGACGCTGATCGAACAGTTCGGCGCGCGGCACGAAGACCTGCCGCTCGTGATCTGCCCGGATGGCTCCGTGCTGCGTCATCCGAGCGACCCCGAACTGGCCACCTGCCTCGGCATGCTGCCCGAACTGGACGCCTCGCTGGTCTACGACGTGGCGATTGTCGGCGCGGGCCCCGCAGGCCTTGCCACCGCCGTGTATGCGGCCTCGGAAGGGCTCTCCGTCATCGTGATGGACAGCCGCGCACCCGGTGGCCAGGCGGGCGCGAGTTCGCGCATCGAAAACTACCTCGGCTTCCCGACCGGCATCAGCGGCCAGGCGCTGGCCGGACGTGCGTTCGTGCAGGCGCAGAAGTTCGGCGCGCACGTCGCGATTCCGGTGAAGGTCAAAACATTGCATTGCGATGAGACGCCCCACCGCCTCGAACTCAAATGCGGCGGCAGCGTCAAGGCGCGCAGCGTGGTGATTGCCAGCGGCGCGGTGTACCGGCGCCCGGCGCTGGAAGGCCTCGACCGTTTTGACGGACGCGGCGTTTACTACTGGGCGTCGCCCGTGGAAGCCAAGCTCTGCAAGCGCGAGCAGATCGTGCTGGTGGGCGGCGGCAACTCGGCTGGCCAGGCCATCGTGTATCTGGCTACGCACGCGGCCAAGGTGCATGTGCTGATCCGCCGGAGCGGTTTCGAGGCGACCATGTCGCGCTATCTGATCGACCGCATCAGCTCGCTGCCGAATGTGTTCGTCCATCCCTATTCGGAAATTGGACGGCTGGACGGCGACGACAGCGGACTCTCCTCGGTCGTGCTCAAGGAGCCGTTGCCTGACGGCACCACCCAGTTCGACACGCGCCATCTGTTCCTCTTCACCGGCGCGGATCCGAACACCGAGTGGCTGCAAACCTGCGGCGTGCAGCTGGACCAGAAAGGCTTCGTGCAGACCGGCGCGAAGGGCCTGAATTCCACCTGCGATCTCGGCACCAGCGTCGACGGTGTATTTGCGATCGGCGATGCGCGTGCCGGCTCGACCAAGCGGGTGGCGGCCGCCGTGGGCGAAGGTGCAGCGGTGGTGGCGCAGATCCATCAAATGCTGGCCGTCACTGCCGACGACGCCGTGGCGCTGGGGGCGTAAAACCGGTGGTAGCCCGCTCTCTCTGCTTCCTGGCAGCGTGAAGACACTCACCCTACCCGCTGCGCGCACCCTTCATCTGGCCGCGCAAGGTCTGCTCGTGCCGCCGCGCCGCAAGCCCACGAAAGCCGACGTGCTCGATGCAATTCGCCGCATGGCGCAACTGCAGATCGACACGATCCACGTAGTCGCGCGCAGTCCCTATCTCGTCCTGTTCAGCCGCCTCGGCGCTTACCCGCCGCAGTGGCTCGACGAACTTCTCGCGCAAGGATCGTTGTTCGAATACTGGGCCCACGAAGCGTCGTTTCTGCCCATTGAAGACTACGGGCTGATGCGTCACCGCATGCTGGACCCGAGCGGCATGGGCTGGAAATACGCGGCCCAGTGGCACGACCAATACCGTGCGGAGATCGACACGCTGCTCGAACACGTGCGCGCGAATGGACCGGTGCGCTCAGCGGATTTCGCTCGCGAGGCGGGCAAGAGCAACGGCTGGTGGGACTGGAAGCCAGAGAAGCGTCACCTCGAAGTGCTGTTCGCCATCGGTCAATTGATGGTGGCCGAGCGGCGCAATTTTCATCGGGTCTACGATGTCAGCGAACGTGTGCTGCCGAGCTGGGACGACGCACGCGATCTGCAGCCGCCCGAAGCCGTTGCCGAGGAACTGTTGCGTCGGACCTGCCGCGCGCTCGGCGTGGCGCGCGCCGACTGGGTGGCCGACTACTACCGCCTGCCGCGTCGGCCGTATGGGGCCGAACTGCACGCGCTGGCCGAGGCCGGTGACCTCGTGCAGGTGAAGGTGGACGGCTGGAAACAGGACACCTTCGTGCATCGCGAATTCGCGCCGTTGATCGACGATGCCAACAGCGGCAAGCTCAGCTCGACGGTCACGACCGTGCTATCGCCGTTCGATCCGGTGGTGTGGGATCGCAAGCGCGCCGCGGCGCTGTTCGACTTCGACTACGTGATCGAGTGCTACACGCCGGCAGCCAAACGCAAATACGGCTACTTCGTGTTGCCCATTCTGAACCGGGGCAAATTGATTGGCCGTGCGGACGCGAAAGCCCATCGAAGCAGCGGCCTCTTCGAACTGAAGGCGGTGCATCTGGAGCCTGGCGTGCGTGTCAGCGCGCGGCTCGCCACGGATCTGCGGCGCGCCTTTCAGCGTTGTGCGGATTGGCACGGCACGCCCGAGTGGCAGATTACCTCGGGGCCCGCGGATTTGATGGAGGCACTCGCCGCGCAGACAAGCGCGGCGGCGTAAATCTCCCGACGAATCGCCTCAATGTTCGATCTTGAGGCGCAACTCACGCGCCGTTTCCAGTAAGCCCTCATAGCCCGAGCGAGCGTGCTCCGGCAAATCCGGATCGCCCACCAGCGTGCCCAGCGTCTCGATCAGGCTGTACAGCAATCCTTTGGCTGCGCCCGAGGCAATGCCGCCCGAGCTCACGAGATGGTCGACGTGGCTGATGGCGGCGTCGAGGTGTTCGAGATCGGGCCGTTCGCCCGCTTCCTGCTTTTGCGAAACATCACGCGTCATGATGGAGCGTCTCTCCTGTGAATGGATGCCTGACGTTGTTATATACCCATCGTGATCGGTCGTCCATTCATCCATTCGGCCATGCATGCCGGTGCACTGCGACAGCGATGCTTCACGGTGTCCAGCGGTACATCAGAATCTTGGCGCGCGCGTCGTCCTCCACCAGCACCACGTATTCGCCGTTGTCGCGCTCCACGGCGCTAATGCCAAGATACACGTCCACCCAGCCACTCGTATTGCCGACGCTCGCGCCTGGTGTCATGTAGCCCACTGCCTCGCCACTGCGCAGGTCGTAGACGTCGATCTTCTGCGTGTACAACTCCGCAACAAATATGTAGTTGCCCGCCACCGCGACACCCACGGTGGTCAGTGGCGGATCGGCGGAGGGGTCCCACGGCAGCGCGATCGTGTAGAGCAACGTAGGATTAGGGCTACTCCAGTTGTCATAACGCGCGAGCAGCGGACCCGCCTCTTTCCACAGCGTGGTGTTCCACGGATTGGCGCTCGTGAAGCCGGTGACGTACATGGTGTCGCTCGACGCGTCGTACACGATGCGGCCGAGCCGCGTGAACGGCGCAGGCATGGGAAACATCTTTGCGTTGGCGTACTGATAGATCGGATTGCCAAACGAATCGAGACCTTGCAACGGCATCTCACGGATACCGCTGAGAGGCGTCGCCAGCCAGACGTTGCCGGGCGCGTCGACCCACCAGTAGCCGTCGCCCACGGTGCTGCCCGTGGAGGGATTGCTGGTGATCTCAGCGGCATCCACCACGCCGTCGCCATTGCTGTCGCGCCACATCCACTCGCCGTACGAGGGTTGTCCCACTGGCCAGTTACCGGGGATCGGATTCTGCGCCAGCAGGCCCGACGGAATCGCGGTCTGCCCCTGCGTCGCGTCGAAGCGATACACGCTCAGGTAGTGCGCGTAAGGATCGAGCGCATATAAAAACAGATTGCCGTCGATGCGCCGCATCATCGGCTCGCCGCGCATGCCGCGCGTCAGATGGAACGAGGGATCGTCCGGATAGGCGAAGCGGTTCAACGTGAACGCCGCGTACGACCATTCGTGCCCGGTGGGTTGCGTGTAATCGAGCGCGAAGCGTTTCGAACCGCTGTAGACATAGTTGGTCGAGGCCGGATCGAAGTCGCCGCTATCCACGAACGTGAGGCCGTAGAGCCTCCAGTTGAGTTGTTGCGCGGCGAAGGCCGGGGTTAAACCATAGCTTTCGAGCACCGCCCCTTCGCCGACCGAAGCGGAGCCGACAGGACGCGGTCCCTCACCGTTTTGCGACACATACAGATTGCCGGCTTGATCGAAGCCGAGACCCGTGATGCCATTGAAGCGCCAATTACCGGGCGTCCCCGTTACTGTGTGATAGATGCCGTTACGCGTGCCGAGTGTGCTGGCGAGTTGCGTGTCGCCGGAAGCACTTTTGGTGAACACCAGGATCTGCTGGGAAGGGCCGTTGTCGGCGACCAGTATCTGACCCGACGGCGCAATGGCAAGCGCCGCGGGGATCGCGCCCGCAGGCAGCGGCAGCATGCCCGGCAGCACGGCACCCTGCTCGGAATAATGCGTGACGCTCATGCCGCCCGTCGATCCCACGCCGCAGATTACCCATAGTGTTGCGTCCGAGTCGATGACGATGCGTCCCGGCGATGGCACTGTCCAGGAACGCAACTGCCGCATGGTTTGCGCGTCGAACACGACGATGCGGTTGCCGTAGGTGTCGGCGACGTACACTTCGCTATCCGTTGCGGCGAGTCCGCGAATGCCCGCATCCACGCCGCTCACCACGTCGTCGACGCGCAGGAAGCTGTTCTTCGTGACGTTCGCGCTATTGCCGATGCCGGAGGCGAACGGCGCGCCGGTGGCGATATTCGACAGCAAACGGCGCGTGATGCCGAACCACGTCTGGTTGGCGGGCGGATAGTCGGCACCGACGAGCGCGTTGCTCTCATTGCCGATCGACATGGCCGCGTACAGATAGGTGTCGTTCACCGCGATGGCGTCACCGCCCGCCGCGCCCCAGCCGTGCGTATTGCCGGCTACCGCGAGCTTGTTGCCGTTTTGATAGGCCGCGATTTCACTGCCGCTCTCGTCCCACGGCGCGTTCGTATAGACGGTGCCGTCAGGGGCGACGCTGATGTTCTGAATGTCCTGCTGCACCCACGTGCCGTCGCCGAAACCAAACGTATTGCCGATCCACGATGTGGTGTAGGTCAATTGCGACTGCGCGAACACAGCGCAGGGCCACGAGACATGCAACATCAGCAAGGCCGCGCCAAAGCGGGACAACAATTTCACAATCGGCTCCTTGCGAGGCGGCACGCCAGCATGCATACGCTGTCGTCGTCACGCCTCTCATGCGAATGCCGCGCATGACACATCACGTTCACGTGTCATGCAGACAGGAACGCGCATGCTGCGGCGAATGGCGTAGCTATCCTCGCACGGTTCCGATGGAAATTAATCGACAATAAATCACGCAAAAATGCGGACGGCGCGTGTGAGCAATCTGATCCGCATAGCGCTGCGCTGCTCGCAACCGTGAGAGCGGGAACTCAGCTACACGTGGAGCGGCTCCCGAACCCTCTCACCTTACGGCGCAAATGCCACGGACGTTCGCGCGGTGTGCTCCCGAACCTTCTCACCGTTCACGCGGTACGGTGTGCGAAGCCACGCTTTTGTGCTTCACCTTTGCCCGTCGTTTCCAGCCCGCACGATTTCGCCGGACACGCCTCAAGACACCCGCACCGGCCGTGTGAAAATGCGCCGCGTCAGATCGAACGCAACCAGGTTGCCGGCCACCACCAGCACGAGACCGATCACCGCCAATGCCGACCATTGATACCCTTCGAACACCGTCGACACCGCCAGCGCGACGAACGGAAACAGCACCGTGCAATAGGCCGCGCGCTCGGGTCCGATGCGCCCTACCAGCATGAGATACGCGGTGAAGCCGATCACCGAGCCGAACACCGCCAGATAGCCGAGCGCGCCGAGATAACGGATATCCGGTTCGAGCGCGAATGAATAGCCCGCCGCAGCGCTGCCTATGGTCAGAATGGACGCGCCGATCAGCATGGCCCAGCTATTGGTGACGAGCGGGTGCAGGCCCATCGACTGCATGCGGCTCGACAACAGATTGCCGGTCGAAAAGCACAACGTACCGAGAAACGCGACCGCCAGCCCCAGCAACTCCGTGTGATCGTTCAGGTGTCCGCTCATCTGCTGGACGGCCAGACACACAATGCCCGCGAGCCCGAGCAGTGCGCCGGCAATCGCCGTTGGCTGCAACGGACGGCCCATGAACAGCCTGCCGTTGATGGAATTCAGCAGCGGCGCAATTGAAAACACCACGGCCACCAGCCCGCTCGGCACCACCTGCTCAGCGTAGTAAAAGCACAGAAAATTCAGGCAGAACAGCGCGAATCCCTGCGCGAACAGGAAGCGCCATGCCGCGCGCGGCGGCCAGATGGGCCGGCGCATGATGCGCAGCAGTGCAAACAGTAGCAACGCAGCCAGCCCAAACCGCCAGGCAATGGACACGGGCGGCGGCACCACGCCGAGTTGCCATTTGATGGCGATCCAGGTCGTGCCCCAGATCAGGACGGTAATGGCATAGAGAAACAGATTCATGACAGGTCAGCCCGGCGGAAAGGGCACAATAAAGCGCAAAAAGTAAGGGTGGTGGAACTTCACGCCCTCACTGTGCGCTACCGGCATCACCCGGACTTGTCCAGGATTGCGCACTTTTCCGCAGCCCCAGGCAGACCTCGGGCCGCTCGCTCTATACTGTCAGCACCTGACCCTGTCATTTTCGCAAGCCGTGAACCCTACCCTGCCCGCCGCCGTGATCGAACCTGCCGAGACGCCCTTTGGCTTGCACTCGGTATGTCGGACGCTGCGCGACGCCAACGCAAAGCTGGAACGCTTCGCGTGGCTGGGCGACCAGTTGGCGGTGGCCGAATGGACGCGCGAGACAAAGGAAGCGGAAACGGTCTACGAGCAGCCCGGCCACCATACGCTGTCGTGCTATCTGGACGGCGGCTACCGCACGGAACGCCAGAAGCTGCCGGGCCGCTTTGGCGCGCCCACGCGGCTGTGCGCGTTACCTGGCGATCACGAATCGCGCTGGTGGGTGCGCGGCCAGATGCATTTCATGCACCTGTATTTTTTGCCCGAACACTTCACGCAGCGCGCCGTGCGCGAACTGGACCGCGAGCCGCGTGAGATCACGCTGGCAGATCGCACGTACTTCGAAGACGCCCGCATGGCGAGTCTCTGTCAGTCCATTACGGACGAGCGCTGGGACGATCCCGATGGTCTGCTGCGCACCAACGAAACCGCGCACGAAGTGATGAGCCTGCTGCTGCAATCGCAGGGCGTGAGTCGCGCGGGGATGACGCTGAAGGGCGGTTTGTCGGTTGCAACGCGTCGCCGGCTGCGTGACTACATCGAAGCGCATCTGGCCGAGACACTCACGCTTGGCCGTCTGGCGGAAGTGGCCTGCTTGTCGGAGTACCATCTCGCGCGCATGTTCCGCACTTCGTTCGGCTTGCCGCCGCATGCGTGGATTGCGCAGCAGCGCATCGAGCGGGCGCGCCTGTTATTGCGCGTCACGACGTTGCCGCTGGCACAGATCGCGGCACGCTGCGGGTATGCCAACGCCAGCCATTTCAGCCATCGCTTTCGCGAAGCGCTGGGCGTGGCACCGGCGGTGTATCGGCAGGTATTGAAGGCGGCGTGAGCGTCACCAATGCGGGCGGGCTGAAGGGCCCCCGGAGCGTGACGCTGGGCGGCATCTCAACGCCGCTCGCAACGTCACGCGTGGCACGCCTTCATTTCAACGCACGCGCCAGCACCCGCGCTACGTGCACCGCATCGACACCAGCGCCGTCGTGTATCTGATGCCGACAACTCGTGCCATCCGCCACCATCACCGTGTCGCTGTCCAGCTTGCGCACGGCGGGTAGCAGCGACAGTTCTGCCATAGCCTGCGAGGTTGCATAGTGCTCCGCCTCGTAGCCAAAGCTGCCGGCCATGCCACAGCACGATGACTCCACCGTCGCGACGGTCAACTCAGGAATCCACTTCAACACGGTTTGCACCGGCGTGAAGGCATCGAACGCTTTCTGATGGCAATGGCCATGCACCAGCGCTTTTTGCGTGGGCAACGGTTTGAGGTCGAGCGTCAGACGCCCCGCCTTTTGCTCGCGCACGAGAAACTCTTCGAACAGGAATGCGGACTTCGCCAGCCGCTGCGCTTCCTCACCAAAACCGTAGTGAAGAAATTCGTCGCGCAACGACAGCAGACATGACGGCTCCAGGCCCACGATCGGCACACCGCGTTCGACGAACGGACGGAACGTGTCCAGCATGCGTCGCGCTTCCTCTTTCGCCTGATCGACCAGCCCGGCTGCCAGGAAGGTACGGCCACAGCACACCGGCCGCTCGCCCGCCCGCGTGTTGAAGTGCACCGTATAGCCTGCAGCCTCGAGCACCTGCTGCGCAGCGCGCGCGTTCTCCGGTTCCATGTTGTTGTTGAACGTATCCACGAACAACAACACTTCCTTCACGGTGCCATCGGCGGTAGCACGTGGCTTCACGGTCGTCGATGCTGTGGACAGAAACGGCGTGCGAAAACGCGGCAGCGAGCGCTGCGGCGCAAAGCCCACCGCGCGTTTGAACCACGTGGACAGCAACGGCGCGCGGTCGGCGAGCGCCAGCAGCCCCGGCACCTTGCCTGCCAGCGGCGCATAGCGCGGCATGAAGGCCACCAGCTTGTCGCGCATCCTGATACCGTGCCGGCTCGCGCGCGCCGCACGCGCTTCGATCTTCAGCTTGGCCATGTCGACGCCAGTCGGACAGTCGCGCTTGCATCCCTTGCACGAGACGCACAGGTCGAGCGTGTCCTTGACGTCATCACTCGCAAGCCCGTCTTCACCCAGTTGGCCTGAGATCGCGAGCCGCAAGGTATTCGCGCGTCCACGCGTGACGTGCTGCTCGTCCTTGGTCACACGGTAGCTCGGACACATCGTCCCCGCATCGAATTTGCGGCAATGGCCGTTGTTGTTGCACATCTCGACCGCTTTGGCGAGGCCGCCAGAGAGGTCGTTGCCGGTGCCCGGCAAGGTCTCGCGTCCCGTGAGCGGATCGCGTTCTACGTTCCACGCAGACCAGTCGAGCGCAGTCGTGAGCGTCCGCTCCTTGTAGCCTGGAGCGAAGCGGAAATTGCGCGCGTCGTCCATCTTCGGCGGCCGCACGATCTTGTCCGGATTGAAGCGATTGTCCGGGTCGAAGAGCGCCTTGATCTCGCTGAATGCCTCGTTGATGCGCGGCCCGTACTGCCAGGCCACCCACTCGCCGCGACACAGGCCGTCGCCGTGTTCGCCCGAATACGCGCCCTTGTATTCCTGCACCAGCGCCGCCGCTTCTTCGGCGATGGCGCGCATTTTCAGCGCACCGTCGCGCCGCATGTCGAGAATCGGCCGCACGTGCAGCGTGCCGACGCTCGCGTGAGCATACCAGGTCCCTTCCGTGTGATGCCGGTGGAACACCTCGGTCAGCTTGCTGGTGTATTCAGCGAGGTGCTCGAGCGGCACGGCGCAGTCTTCGATGAAGGACACCGGCTTGCCGTCACCCTTCATGCTCATCATGATGTTGAGCCCCGCCTTGCGGACTTCCCACAAGGCCTTTTGCTCGTTCGCGTCGGGCATCTGCACGACGGAATCCGGCAGGCCGAGATCGGCCATCAGCTCGGTCAACTGTTTGAGGCCGGCGAGTTGCGTAGCGCGGTCTTCGCCCGCGAATTCCACCAGCAGGATCGCTTCCGGCTGCCCCACCAGCGCCTTTTCGATCACCGGACGGAACGCCGGATTGCTGATCGCCAGATCGATCATCGTGCGGTCCACCAGTTCCACCGCCACCGGCTTCAGTTTGACGATGTGCTGGGTCAGGTCCATCGCCTGCCAGAAGGTCGGGAAGTTGACCACGCCGAGCGCTTTATGCGCGGGCAATGGTGCAAGCTGCAACGTCAACTGCCGGCTGAAGGCGAGCGTGCCCTCCGAGCCGACCAGCAGATGCGCGAGGTTGGCGACACCATCGTCGGTATAGGCGCGTGGGTTCTGGCAGTCGAACAGGTCGATGTTGTAGCCCGCTACCCGGCGCAGCACTTTGGGCACCCGCGCCACGATTTCATCGCGCTCGCGCTGTGCAATACGCTTCACGCCTTCGACGATCTGCTGCAGACGCGCGCCTTGCGGCGTCTCGTGCAATGACGCGAAGCGCGCTTCGCTGCCGTCGGCGAGGATGGCGTCGATGGCAGCGACGTTGTGCACCATGTTGCCGTACTCGATGGAGCGCGAGCCGCACGAGTTGTTGCCGGCCATGCCGCCAATCGTGCACTGCGCGGCGGTCGAGACATCCACCGGAAACCACAGGCCGTGCGGCTTCAGCCACGCGTTCAGATGATCGAGCACGACGCCCGGCTCGACCGTCACCGTGCGGGCTTCGGCATCGAACGAGACGATATTGTTGAGCCACTTGCTGGTGTCCACCACCAGCGCTTCGCCGACCGTCTGTCCGCACTGGCTCGTGCCGGCGCCGCGCGCAAGCAGCGGCACCTTCTCGCTGCGCGCCACTTCAAGCGCCATGCGCAGGTCATCCTGATCGCGCGGCACCACCACGCCGATGGGCGTGATCTGATAGATCGACGCGTCCGTTGCATAGCGGCCGCGACTGGCCGCATCGAACAGCACGTCGCCGCGGATGGCGCTGCGCAGCCGGTTGGCAAGCGGCGTGGTCAGGCGCGCGGTGGATGGAACCAGATGAATCGGTTTGACGAGCAAGGGGGAAGCGGCATTCGTCATAGCGTCGGCTCGCAAAAAGCTTTTAGTAGAGCGTCACGCTGATGGGCGCGAATCCTTCGATACGTCCATGCGCGGTACCTGCGCTCTGCGGGAAGAACATGCCGGTGTAGGAACCGGTGGTGATGACCATGTCAGGCGTGACAGCAAGACCGCGCTCCACCGCGCAGTGATTCACGAGCCACGTCAGCAGACGGCGCGGATCGCCACACGGATTGGCTGGTGTTGCGCGCACCACGTCTTCGCCTTTGAAACTGAAGCGCAGCGACGGCGCCTCAAACGGGAAATCTTCGCGGTACGGAATGAACTCGCCGAGGATCAGCGCGCCGTTATTTTGCAGATCGGCCAGTTGCGCGAGCTTGTCGACATTCGGCCAGGCCGCGAAGCGGCTCGCGACGATTTCGATGGTCGTGCCCATCGATTCGATGCCGGCATGCACCTCGGCTTCGCTATACGGCTCGCTGGCCGGCTCGAAGCGACGGCCGAAGCGGAACGCAATCTCCAGTTCGAGGCCGAGCGGCGTGAATGCATCGCGCCGCAGATTCACGCCGTCGCGATAGATATCGTGGTCCGGCAGCGGCGCGCCCTGAATCGGGCCGCTCGCCGACTTTGCGCCAATCTTCCAGCCGCCGATCTGCGCGTCGATACGCTGCAGGATGTCGTGCTGGATCGTGTAGGCGGCGTTGGCGTCGACGGGCGTCAATTCCGCCGGCAGTGCGTCGAGCGTCTGATGGTCGCGTCGCGCGGCGGCGAGGCGTTCGCTCAAGGTTTCGATCGTGGTCATCGTCTTGCGTGTCTTGCGTGAATAGTGAAAACGAAAGCAGTCGGCGCAGCTCAGGCCTCGAGGGTCGAAGCAGGTTGCGCGGGATGAGCAACGGCGCCCGCGAAACGGCTTTCCGGTTGCATGCGAAACGCCAGCACCACGCCCACGGCCATCAGCAGCATGCTGCCGAGAAACGGCAGTTCCCAGCTACCAAAGCGGTCGATCAGAAAACCGCCGACCACCGGCGAGATGATCGCGGCGAGCGCCGAGCCGGTATTCATCATGCCGCTCGCGGTGCCCGCATATTCCGGCGCGATGTCCATCGGAATGGCCCACATCGGACCGATCGTCATCTCGGCAAAGAAGAAGCCAGCCGAGAGACAGGCCATCGACACATACAGGTTGTGCGCGAACATCAACGGCACCAGCACGGCCAGCGTGCACAACATGCACAACGACACCATCCAGCTACGCGCGCGCTTCAGGCTGCCCGTGCGCGTGTAGATCCAGTCCGTCACGATGCCGCCCAGCGTATCGCCGAGCACACCCGCAAAAAACACGGTGGATGCGAACAGCGCGGACTTCTGCAGTTCGAGGTGGTAGCTATGCAGGAAGTACTGCGGAATCCAGCTCAGGAAAAGCCACAGCGTCCAGCCATAGCAGAAGTACACAATCGTCACCGGCGCCATGCGGCGAAACAGCGCCTTCCACGGCACGTTGGCGGGCTTCGATTTGGGGAGCGGCAACACGTCCAGCTCGGCCCGCGTGATACGCGGATGGTCCTTCGGATGCTCCGTGAAGGTCAGCGACCACACCACCACCCACAGCAGACTGAACACGCCGCAGATGTAGAACGATTCACGCCAGCCCCACGTCGCCATCACGAGCACGATCACACCTGGCGCGACCGCATTGCCGATCCGCGAGGCGGCATGCGTGATGCCCTGCGCGAAGCCGCGCTTTTCCTTGGCGACCCAGCGCGCCATCGCGGCCGTGGAAGCGGGAAAGGTAGCGCCTTCACCGAAACCGAGCAGCAGACGCGCAGCGAGCAGTGACAGCAGACCGCCGGCAAGACCGGTCAGGATGGTGGCAACTGCCCACAATGCGCCGCAGAAAATCAGCGTGCGACGCGCGCCGAAGCGGTCACTCACCCAGCCGCCAATCACCTGAAACACGAGGTACGGGTACGCGAATGCGGAAAAGACCAGGCCGATCTGCGTATGCGAAAGATGGAATTCCTTGCCGAAGCCAGCCGCTGCGGTGCTGACGTTGACGCGGTCAAGGTAGGTGATGAAATACATGATGCATAGCATCACTAAAACGATACTGGTCGCACTGGTCACACGAAACCGCTTCATCGTCTGTCTCCGTTACTGGGTCGGCCGTGCGCGTCGAGGGCGCGCGGCGTCAGGATTCCCCGAGCGTGCGCGGCAGCGACGCGACATTGCGCGTCGCCCCTGCCACCGCACGGTTTCTCAAGGAAGAGGCTGGGCTTTCTGCTTTACGTCTTCGCCCCGGTTTCCTTGAGTCCCTTCTCGCTCTTTTTAAACAAAGCTTTTGATGCTTTCGATGGCCTGGCGCTTTGCCCATGCCTGGTCACGTGCTCAGTTATGTGCTCAGTTACGTGCTCAGTTATGTGAGCGGGCGCCCGGCTCAGCGTGTGAGTCAGGCAGCCACCTTCAGACTGGTGGTTTGCGGCTGCGACGCCAGCCATTCCATTGCGGCCGGCAAGCCGCTTGCAGCAACCGGAACGCCTGCCAGTTTCAGCCCCATCTCGCAACCGGCCAGCGTAGCGAGCAAGGTCAGATCGTTGCAATCACCCAGATGGCCGATGCGGAACATGCGCCCCTTCATCTTGCCGAGCCCGGTGCCGAGCGACATGTCGAAGCGCTCGTAGATGGTCTTGCGCACCGCGTCGGCGTCGATGCCCTCGGGCATCATCACGCCCGTCAGGACCGGGCTATACACCGCAGGGTCCGCACATTGAATCTCGAGGCCCCACGCACGTACCGCGCGACGGGTCGCTTCGGCGAGGCGCTCATGGCGCGCGAACACGTTGTCGAGCCCTTCGCCGAGGATCATGTCGAGCGCTTCGGAAAGGCCGTAGAGCAGATTCGTGTTCGGCGTGTAGGGCCAGTAGCCGGACTTGTTCATCTCGATGATGTCGGTCCAGTCCCAGAAGCTGCGCGGCAGTTTGGCCTGCTTGCCGGCCGCGATGGCCTTCGGCGACACCGCGTTGAAGCTGATGCCCGGCGGCAGCATCAAACCCTTTTGCGAGCCCGACACGGTGACGTCCACGCCCCAATCGTCATGGCGATAATCCGCGCAGGCGAGACCCGAAATCGTGTCCACCAGCAGCAGCGCCGGGTGACCGGCCGCGTCGATGGCGCGGCGCACCGCAGCGATATCGGACGTGACGCCCGTCGAGGTTTCGTTGTGGACCACACACACCGCCTTGATGGCGTGCTGCGTGTCTTCGCGCAGACGCGCTTCGATCATTTGCGGCTGCACGCCGCGGCGCCAGCCTTCGATGCCCGGCAAGCCGAGGAACTCCGGTTTGAGGCCGAGACTCTCGGCCATCTTTTTCCACAGCGTGGCGAAGTGGCCGGTCTCGAACATCAGCACGTGATCGCCGGGGCTCAGCGTGTTCGACAACGCGGCCTCCCATGCGCCCGTGCCGGACGCCGGATAGATCACCACCGGTTGTTGCGTCTTGAAGATCTTCTTGATGCCCTCGAGCACCTTCAACCCGAGCGCGCCGAACTCCGGACCGCGGTGATCGATGGTCGGATAGCTCATCGCACGCAGGATCCGGTCGGGCACCGGGCTCGGGCCGGGGATCTGCAGGAAGTGGCGGCCAGCGGGATGAAAATCTAACTTGAGCATCGGTCTTCTCCAATTGAATTTTGCATTCAAAAAACTATATCAGACGATCGGTGACACTCCCAAGACGAAAATCGCAGGACGGCACGGGTGTTTACCCTCCGTATTACAATGGGATGAGGTTCCGATAAAATCGGCTCCAACAGAATGTGAGGGCTTTTTGTATGCAAAATTCGGAGTTCGATGCGGGCGCTGCCGCCTCCGCGCTGATGCCGAAAGTCGAGCGGCAGCGGCTGCACGACACGGTGGTGGAGCACATCCGCCGCTTTATCGTCGAGGGCGTGCTGGCGCCGGGCAAGAAACTGAACGAGCGCGAGTTATGCGAGACGCTCGGCATCTCGCGCACGCCGTTGCGCGAAGCGCTGAAGGTGTTGGCGGCAGAAGGCCTGATCGAAATCTGGCCGAATCGCGGCGCGTCCGTGTCGAAGATGTCCGAGGCCGAGTTGCGCGAGACCTTCGAGTTGATGAGCGGTCTCGAAGCGTTTTCAGGCGAGCTGGCCGCCGAGCGGATGACTGCCGTGGAGCTTGCCGAGATCAAGGCGCTGCACTACGCGATGCTGGCGTGCCGCGCGCAAAACGATCTCGCGGGTTACTACAGCCGCAACCAGGCGATTCACGACAAGATCAACGAAGCCGCACGCAACTCGGCGCTGCGGCAAACCTATATTTCGGTGAACCGGCGTTTGCAGGCGTTGCGTTTCCGCTCGAACTTCCAGATTCCGAAGTGGGACCGCGCGATCCATGATCACGGGGAGATGCTCGAGGCACTCGAGGCGCGCGATGGCAAACGGCTGAGCGCGATCCTGCGGCAGCATTTGCTGGATAAGCGTGATGCGGTGTTGCAGGTGCAGTCGCAAGAAGCGGTGGTGGCGGAGGGCGAGCAGCCGTCGTGATGGGGGTTGTGAAGCGTTCTCCGCTCATATCTTCGGCACTCCGCAACGATCTCGGAACGAACGCGAACCCGTCATCAAGGTTGTGAGAATGTCGCGCTGTGCAGTGCGCCAACTTCTGACGAACGCTCTGTTCGCCACTCACACGGAAGCAACTTCCGTATCCCACTTGTCCACAGAAATTGTTCGCAACCCTGTGGACAACTCACGCACAGCTACTCCAAGTATCTGACGCATCACGACTATCCTCCTGAGGCCCAGACGCAGGCACGCTGTCGGCATGCGCACTGTCCTATGGTAGAACGTCAGTTCCCTCCATGACGTGACCTTGCCGAGCTAGCCTATGTCCACTGTCGCGGCCTTCAAACTCGTGCTGCTGTCTCTCATCGCGATGATCGCGCTCCAGCTTCTCGCGAAGCGCCTGCGCTTTCCGCCCGCTGCCGCGCTGTTGATCGGCGGGGCCGCGATGGCCTTCGTGCCGGGACTGCCGCCTGTCACGCTCGATCCCGCGCTGGTGCTAATCGTCTTTCTGCCGCCCTTGCTGATGGACGGCGCCTACTTCTCGGTGTGGGCCGAGTTCAAACGCAATCTTGGCGGCATCCTGCTGCTCGCGATCGGCGCAGTCGGCTTCACGACGCTGGTGGTGGGCGTGGTCGTCCACGCGATCGCGCCGGGTCTGCCGTGGGGCGCGTGTTTCGCGCTCGGCGCCGTGGTCTCGCCGCCTGACGCCGTGGCCGCGAAAGCAGTGCTCGAACGCGTCGCGCTGCCGCAGCGTCTGATGGTCCTGCTCGAAGGCGAAAGCCTGCTCAATGACGCCGCCGGCCTGGTGCTGTTTCGCTTCGCGGTCGCCGCCGCGCTCACCGGCACGTTCAGCATCCAGCACGCGGTCGCCAGCTTCGCAATTCTTGCGGTGGGCGGCGTCGCAGTTGGTGTCGCGATTGGCTTCCTCGTGGTGAAGCTGCTGCGCTATCTCGACGACGGCTATCTGATCATCACCGCTTCAGTTCTCTCAGCGTGGATCAGCTACATCGTCGGCGATATGCTCGACGTGTCGAGCGTCATCGCCACCGTGAGTTGCGGCATGATGCTCGGCTGGTATCAGCACGAAATCTTTTCCGCTGCGGTGCGCACGCGCGGCGTCGCCTTCTGGCAGGTCGTGATCTTCCTGATGGAAGCGCTGGTCTTCATTCTGATCGGACTGTCGCTGCGCAGCGTGGTCATGCGCCTGGGCGGCCTCGGTGATGCGTTGATTGCCTTCGCGCCAGCGGTGGGCGCAGTGCTCGCGGCCGTCGTGCTGTCCCGCTTCGTGTGGGTGTTCGGCGTCGAATCATTGCAGAGTCTCGTCTGCAAACTGTTGCGCCGCGCCGATGGCACACCCGACTGGCGCGCCGCAACCGTCACGAGCTGGGCGGGCATGCGCGGCGTCGTGACACTCGCGGTTGCGTTGTCATTGCCCGATGCCATGCCGGGACGCGACCTGATCCTCGTGTCCGCATTCGCCGTCATCCTGGTGACGGTGCTTGGCCAGGGGACGACGATTGGTGCGCTGATCCGCTGGGTTCAGCCAACTGGCGCAGGCCAGCATGAATCACACTATCTCAGCGAGCCGCGCGCGTGGGCACGTCTGGAAGCCGCGCAACTCGCCGCGATTCAGCCGCTCGTACACGGCGCCGATGGCAGTGTGATTCATCCACGCCTGCTCGAACAATACAGTTACCGGGCGCGTATCACGGCGGCGCATCAGGATGAGTCGGCGTTCCCCGCTGATGCACGCGCGGCCCATTACGATGTCGTGCTCGCCGCGGTCGCCGCGGGACGCGTCGAACTATTGCGCATGCATCGCTCGGGAGAGATCGGCGACGATTTGCTGACCATCCTGGAACACGATCTCGATCTGCAAGAGATTGCCGCGCAGCACGGGCGTGGATGAGTTTGTTTGTGGATCCATTGCAAACGCAGTGATTGCGCTCCTGAAAAGTCTCACCTTTCGCGCGCCGCGTTCTGCGAGGTGCGAAGATTGCCTTCGCCGAAACTCACCGCTTCATAACGCTGAACGGCGCAGAAAACTGCTTGTACGAGGCACGATTTACCTTTTGTGACAGCGCTTTCTCGACCCTGTGAGCGTTCGACCCGAGTTCATAGGTGAGGATATTCGGGAGCACGGTGCTGATGCGAGGGGTAACCAGACGATTACATTGAGTGAAGCGCCGATACCTGGAAATCCTCACCTTTATGGTCTGGAGACTTGCCTCTGTTGAGAGCGCGACGTACCGGGACCTTTGCTATGCTCATGCGTGTTCAGTGTCGGCATCCTGATCGCCATGACAGGGCGCGCCGACTTTTGGCTTACGCGCTTCCTTCGCAAACGTCCTGCGCAAACACAGGCCCGAGCCAATCACACGACAGCTTCAAACCATAGCGCGCTCATCGGCCCGCTGACTGAAGCATCCCAGTTCTACAAGAGGTTCATTCGATGCGTACTGTCGCCGTTGCGATCTTTCCTGGCGTGCAAGCGCTCGACGTCGCCGGGCCGGTCGATGTCTTCGCTGAAGCCAATCAGTTCGTGCCAGCCGACCAGCGCTACGAGGTGACCTTGCTGGGCGCCGAACGCGGCACGGTACGGGCCTCCAACGGCATGACGCTGGTGGCGGACGACACCTTTGAGCAGACCGGCCCGACTTTCGACCTCGCGCTTGTGGCAGGCGGCCCGGCGCTGCCGGATAGCACGCCCGACGCCCGGCTCACCGACTGGCTCGCCAACGTGGCCGCGAAGTGCGAGCGGTACGGCTCCATTTGCACCGGCGCCTTCGCACTGGGCCACGCGGGCCTGCTCGATGAGCGCAACGTGACGACGCACTGGCAACACGCGGCACAACTGGCCACGCAGTTTCCACGCGCACGTGTCGACTACGACCGCATTTATCTGCGTGACGAAGCGCTCGTGACGTCAGCGGGCGTGACGGCGGGTATCGACCTTTCGCTTGCACTCGTCGCCGAAGATCATGGGCCGCGTACCGCGCTTGCCGTGGCAAAGCGTCTTGTGGTCTTCGCACAGCGGCAAGGCGGACAGTCCCAGTTCAGCCCGTACCTGACGGCACCCGCCGACGAAACCTCAGCGGTGGCACGCGTCCAGGCGCACGTGATGGAACACATCGGCGAAAGCTTCACCGTCAAGCAGCTCGCGGACGTGGCCGGTATGAGCGCGCGCAACTTTGCCCGCGTGTTCGTGCAGGAAACGAACGTCACGCCGCACGAGTTTGTCGAGCGTGCCCGAGTGGATGCGGCACGCAAGCAACTCGAAAGCACGGCCGCTGCGCTGAAGACAATCGCCTACGATTGCGGCTTCGGCACTGCGGACCGCATGCGCATTGTGTTTGTACGACGTATCGGCGCGACGCCGATGCAGTATCGCGAGCGGTTCCGGTCAGCCTGATTTGACCTGACGTGAGAAAATAGCGGTCTGCTTTGCCCGCTGTACCGCTCGATTCTCTCCCCCCCTTTTTGCCTGCTGGCACGATCATCACCATGTCCTCATCCACCTCATCCACCTCAACTATTACTCGCGCCATCGTTACCGGACACACTCGAGGTCTCGGTGCCGCACTCGCCGAACAACTGCTTGCCCGCGATATCGCCGTGCTGGGCCTGTCCCGCACGACCAATGTCGCGCTCGCCGGGCAATTCCCGCAGAACTTGCAGCAAGTGGAGCTCGATCTCGCCAACTCCGCGGATGTCGCGCACTGGCTTTCGGGCGACACGCTCAGCCAATTCGTCGACGGTGCCAACACCGTGCTGCTCTTCAACAACGCGGGCACCGTGCAGCCCATAGGCCCGGCCGAAGGTCAGAATGTCACCGCGATTGCAACGGCGGTGAGCCTGAATGTCGCCACGCCGCTGATGCTGGCAAGCGCCGTCGCGGCGACCAGCGTTTCGGCGACCGACCGTCGCATCGTCCACATTTCGAGCGGCGCAGCCCGCAACGCCTACGCGGGCTGGAGCGTTTACTGCGCGACCAAGGCGGCGCTCGATCATCACGCTCGCGCGGTTGCGCTCGATGCAAACCGCGCCTTGCGAATCTGCAGCCTCGCACCGGGTGTGGTGGATACCGACATGCAGGCACAGATTCGCAGCAGCGGCAAAGAGCAATTCCCACTGCGCGAAAAATTCGAAGAACTCAAGCGTAATGGACAGCTCGTTTCACCTGAGCAGTGCGCCGCTCAACTGATCGACTACACGTTGAGCGAAGCCTTCGGCCACACGCCGGTTGCGGACATACGTGAGGTCGCGCAGCGCGGCTGACGCACCGTACGTTTCGCGTGCGCCGCTCCCGAATATCCTCACCTGTCCGCCGTTCGCGCGGTTGAGTGGGTCAGGATGTGACTTGCGGCGGACGCGTTGGTGAGCCTTCTTCAATTGCTGCTTTCCTGCTTCATCGCATTACCCAGGCACGTGCCACGTCGAACTAATCCGGCGCATCTTTCGTGAGACTTGAATTTAGCACCGCGAGGCACGCTCGCCTACCCCGTTAGCCATTCGGCCAGGGTCTTGTATACACAACGATGCGTTGGCACTTTCGCCCCGCAGGTTGTGACATTTTCCAAATATTTTCGCACTCCCGAAAATACTCACCCTTCCGGTTTTTTCAAACGAATCTTGCCAAATAATTAGGATATCGAATTTTACAAACAATACTGTATTGCCATCCTGGCCGAACGGCCTGGTTGACGGAATCCAAGGCGGCTCGTAAAGTCTTTTCTCCAGGCGGCAGCAAAGCCGCGGCACCCCACCGGATGAAACGAGGGCCGAAGCACCCAGCTTCGTCGCCGTTCATTCGTTCCACGTATATGAGGAGACGTCCATGAGCACTGTCACCAAAAAGCCGCTGCGCAGTCAGGCCTGGTTCGGGAAAGCTGACAAAGACGGCTTTATTCACCGCTCGTGGATGAAAAACCAGGGTTTGCCGCATCATCTGTTCGACGGCCGACCCGTCATTGGCATCTGCAACACGTGGTCGGAACTCACACCGTGCAACGCGCACTTCCGCGAACTGGCGGAGTACGTCAAGAAAGGCGTGTACGAGGCGGGAGGCTTCCCGGTTGAATTCCCGGTCATGTCACTGGGTGAGTCCAACCTGCGGCCCACGGCCATGCTGTTTCGCAACCTGGCGTCGATGGATGTCGAAGAGTCCATTCGTGGCAATCCCATTGACGGCGTCATCCTGCTATGCGGTTGCGACAAGACCACGCCCGCACTTCTGATGGGCGCGGCGTCGTGCAACCTCCCTTCGCTCGCCGTCTCGGGCGGCCCCATGCTCAATGGCCGCTATCGTGGCCACACGCTTGGATCGGGCACAGGCGTATGGCAGATGTCCGAGCAGGTGCGCGCCGGCACGATGAAAATGGAGGAGTTTGTCGAAGCGGAGAGTTGCATGAACCGCTCGCGCGGCCACTGCATGACAATGGGCACGGCATCGACAATGGCAAGTATGGTCGAGGCGCTCGGCATGGGACTGCCGCACAACGCGGCCATTCCGGCGGTTGACGCGCGCCGTCAGGTGCTGGCTCACATGGCGGGGCGGCGCATCGTCGAGATGGTTCACGAAGACCTCACCATGAGCAAGATTCTGACGCGCGAAGCGTTTGAAAATGCCATTCGCGCCAATGCCGCGATTGGTGGTTCGACCAACGCCGTGGTGCATCTGCTCGCCATTGCCGGGCGCATCGGCGTCGATCTGAAGCTGGAAGACTGGGAGCGCGGATCCGAGGTGCCTTGCCTCGTGAATCTGCAACCCTCGGGCGAGTTTCTGATGGAAGACTTCTATTACGCAGGCGGCTTGCCGGCCGTGTTGCGCGAGCTTGGCGAAGGGCAGTTGCTACACCGCGATGCGTTGACGGTGAACGGCAAGACGATCTGGGACAACGTCAGTCAGGCCGAATGTTTCGACCGCAAGGTTGTCTTTCCGCTCGCGGAACCCTTCAAACCCAAGGCGGGCATTGCAGTGCTCAAGGGCAATCTTGCACCGGACGGCGCAGTCATCAAACCGTCCGCAGCCACCGCGGAATTGCTGCAACACCGTGGTCGCGCCGTGGTGTTCGAAAGCGTCGAAGATCTGCACGCCCGTATCAACGACGAGAGCCTCGATATCGACGCTAACTGCGTCATGGTGCTCAAGGGAGCGGGTCCGAAGGGATACCCCGGTTTCGCGGAGGTCGGCAACATGCCTTTGCCGCCTAAGGTATTGAAGCAAGGCATTACCGACATGGTGCGCATCTCCGACGGGCGCATGAGCGGCACCGCGTACGGCGCCGTGGTCCTGCACGTCGCCCCGGAGGCTGCAGCCGGTGGCACGCTCGCGCTGGTTCAGGACGGCGACATGATCGAACTCGACGTTGCGGGAAGGCGGCTGCATCTCGACGTCGACGACGCCGAACTGGCGCGTCGCCGCGCGGCGTGGAAGGCGCCCGAAGCGCCCCAACGCGGCTGGTACAAGCTCTACGTCAATAGTGTCCAGCAAGCGAATCTGGGCGCCGATCTGGATTTCCTGGTCGGGTCGAGCGGTGCGGCAGTGCCGCGGGATTCGCACTGAGGGTCGGGTAATGTCGACGCAATCGCTCCCGGCGGGCATACCGCGACCTAACATCGCCGGTATTTATCCGATCCTTTATGCATTCTTCGATCGCGACAACCGCCTTGACCGGTCTGCGATGCGTCGGCAGATGCAGGCCATCGTGCGCTCGCAAGCGCCGGGCGCAGCCATGCTCGGCCTTGCTACCGAGGTCAACAAACTCTCGCAATCCGAACGGGAGCAGGTCATCCGCTGGGCGATCGAAGACAGCGAAGGCGCGTTGCCGCTGATGGTCACCATCAGTGGCGCAACGGTCGCCGCGCAGCGCGACCTCGCGCATTTCGCGGTATCCGCAGGCGCGACGCAGTTGATCCTGCAACCGCCAGCATTGCCCGCCGGAGAGACACCTCGCCCCGAAGCGTTCTATTTTGATTTCTTTGCATCAGTGATGCAGGGGTTCGACGTGCCGGTGGGCATCCAGAACGCGCCCGAGTATCTCGGCGTGGGCCTCTCGTCCGAAAGCCTCGAACGATTGGCCATTCAGTGTCCGAATTTTCGTTTGCTCAAAGGCGAAGGGCCGTCAATCGTGCTGGCAGAAACTGTCGCGAGAGTTGGACACTTGATGCCTGTGCTGAACGGGCGCGGCGGTCTGGAGCTGGTCGACAATCTGCGCGCCGGATGCGCTGGCATGATCGTGGCGCCGGATTGCTTCGACTGGCAACAACGCGTCTACGACGCGTTCGCAGGCGGAGACATGGCTCGCGCACAACAGCTCTATCAAGAAGTCCTGCCGGCCATCGTATTTGTCATGCAGTCGCTCGATACGCTGATCTGTTACGGCAAACGTATCGCCGCCTGGCGGATGGGCTTCGACGTAGAGCACGACCGCAACACGGCAATGCGTCCAACCCGCTTTGGGCTCGATGCGGCGCGGCGCTTTGCTCTGTGGCTCGGTCCGTTGCCGTAGTTTTGCGTTGCCGTTGTGCAGCGCCCGCCTGTTAACGAAGTGCGCTGCGCCGGAGCCGCGCCCCCCGAAAAAGCTCACCTTTCGCCCGGAAAGCTGCGCCAGAGCGCGATGTCATCCCCCGAATATACTCACCTCAACGCGTACCGCAGAACGAAACACGTCATACCGGCTTACCTGGCAATCCCAGGTAACCCTCTGAATTAAAGGCAGATCGTCTTGTGGCGCGCGCTCGCCGTACGGCGTTTCATGATGATTCCGCGACGGCTCCCGAATAACCTCACCTTTACTCGCGCCGGTCATTTGCGTCGTTGTTAAAGCGCAGGCTTCGAACGGTGAATGACTTCTGGTGAGCGTTCCACTAGCAAAACATTCACTCCGGTGCAGTCATGTATCCCGCTGACTTCACCTTCGGCGAGAACGCAGCATCTCCTGGAACTCCTCACCTTTCCGAGCCGCGAGCCTTCGTGCGTCGCACGTCGCTCACAGACCGCCAGAGCGTCGCATCGATTCGAGACGAACCGCTGCTTTCAAGCGGAGGTCGATGAGTCTCGCTCTCTTTTCCTCGAAGGACGGAGCCGAACTGGGGAGGTTCGCCAGTTCGTCCTGCAAGGCGGCGATTTCCTTCAGCATCTCGACCTCGGGAGGAATGTAGCCCGCATCCTTCAGCATTTTGAACGGCAGACGGAATTCATCCGGCGTGTCAGCGAAGGCCCGGTCCTCGCGCAATGGCTTTCCCCAGCTTTTTGCGCTCTCGAGTTCGCCGCTCTTCCTGCTTTCTTCAAGGGCGCGGGCAATCTGTTCGTCGATAGTCGGCATGGCAGTCAGCAATCAAGTCACGAGAACATCACTTGCGTAGGCACCAGGCTCGCACGCGCCGTTTGCTCGACTTAAAGCCCACGAGAGTCAGGTACGGTCGCAATGGAAAGCGGTGTTGGATGGACATCTCTGCTGCGGGGCCCCTCGTGGCGTCGCCCGGTCTTTACGAATCCGGAGATGCGCGCCAGAGACGAATCCGCGAGGGCAAGTTCGCATGAAACACTATGATGGACATTGGTCTGTCTCATTCCGTGCAAACATACATGACAAAGAGGGCCAGGGCAACACGGTTTTAGGTCGCCTTCGGGCCATCTCTACTGGCGGGATGGAGCGCATGCGACGCACGACCAAACAATCTTTCGACCCGCCACAATATTCGCAGGTCTGAAACGTCTTCAGACTCATGGAGCCGCTGCCTACCCCGCACCCGATGACCGAACGAGATAGCGACATTACCGCGACCGTAGTGCGTGAGCGCACGAGACTCGGGAATTTCATACGACGCCGCGTCCGCGATCCGGGCGAGGCGGAGGACATCCTGCAAGACGTCCTCTATGAATTCGTCGCTGCTTATCGCCTGCCCGCACCCATCGAGCAGGCGAGCGCCTGGCTGTTTCGTGCTGCGCGCAATCGCATCATTGATCGGTTTCGCAAGAAGAAAGAGCAACCCCTCGCGGAGCTTTCTGACGATGTCGAGGAAGGCAGCGACGAGTACCGTCTGGATCTCGCACTTCCCGCAACGGATGCAGGTCCTGAGTCGCTCTATGCACGCAGCGTGTTGCTGAAGGCGCTCCAGCGCGCGCTCGACGATCTCCCGGCGAATCAGCGCGAAGTGTTTATTGCGCACGAACTCGAAGGGCGAAGTTTCAAGGAAATGGCGGCGGAAAGCGGGGTGGCGGTGAACACGCTGCTCGCGCGCAAACGCTACGCGGTGCTTCAGTTGCGGGCCCGCTTGCAGGTGACGTATGACGAACTGGAAATGTGAAGGAGTGTTGGAATGAGATATCGCTTGAGGTGGATAGGCAAGCTGCTTTTCGTGGTGGTCGCGGTCGCTGTGCTTGGATGGGCGGTGATGACGCTATGGAACTGGGTCGTGCCCGCGTTATTCGTTGGCGCGCGTTCGATCGACTTCCTCCACGCACTGGGCTTGCTGGTGCTGAGCCGCATCCTGTTCGGTGGCTTTCGCGGGCATGGCGGGTGGCGCGGTCGCCGGCACTGGCGCAAGTGGGAGTCGATGAGTCCCGAGGAACGCGAGCAATTCCAGGCAAAGTGGCGCTCGCGCTGCGGTCAGCAAAAAGAAGCTTAGTCACGTCACGGCGGGCGCCGCGATGAACGCGGCCGCCCGGAACACGGAACGCGCATCAGCCCGCGCTGCGCAGTACGTCTAGCTACGCGCAGTGCGGATGCCCATTCGGGCACTCATCCGATCGAGGGAATTCATGCTTTCATCCCACACCCAGCTTCTGAAGCAACTCCACGAACAAAGCAACGCCCAGGTGATGGACCGCGCGCGCGCGCAGTTCGCAGGATCGAACGAGGCGTTTCTAGAAGTTGCCGAGCAATACGGCACACTCGCTCCGCGTCTGCGTGGCCGGTTTTTGCAATCGCACGGGTTTTCAACCGAGGATTTCGAGTCCTCCCAAGGTACGCCGCTGTCATTAGCCGTATCCGCGGAAATGGGTCAGTTTTTGCGCAATGTGGTGCTATCCGCACGGCCGACGAGAATTCTCGAACTGGGCAGCTCATGTGGCGTGTCGACGCTGTACTTTGCAGAGGCGATCCGGCTACTGGATGAAGGCATTGTGGTGGCAACCGAGCTCGATCGCGGGAAATGCGCCCAGCTTCGCTCCAACCTGAAAGCGGCGAAACTGGAGCGCTATGTGGAACTGCGCGAAGGCGATGTCTTTGAAACCGTTCAGGAACTGGATGGGACGTTCGACCTGATCTTCATCGACGTGTGGGCGAGCGCGTACCTGCCGCTATTCAAGCAGGTCGAGCGACTGCTCATTCCAGGCTCGGTTGTAATCGCAGACAACATGTACACGGCTGAAACTGAAGTTCGGCCATTCAAGGAATATCTCGACAAAAATACGCGATATTCCAGCACGACGCTGGACTTCGAATCGGGCGTGGAGTTTGCGGTAGTCGTATCCTGAGCGAATGGCTGTCGGACCGGCAACACGGGATTTTCGAAAGTTTAGGAATTCCAGGTTTAAATGAGTATTCTGCTGCGAAGGTGAGGCTTTCCAGGATGGTGAGGACTTCCAGGAGCTGTCGAAATCCGTAACCCACATCGGGGGCCTCGTCTCCTGAAAAAGCTCACCCTATCCGAGTTCGAATCCTTCTGCGAGTCAACTCATGCACTGCCCGTGCGAAGCAAAGTGTCTCAATGCCACACGACGGCCACCGCAATAGCACCGAACAGGCACCACTTGATCACGTAATAGGCGGTGCGATTCCATGCTTTTAATCGCTTGCCGACCAGGCGGACGGAATAGACGTAGCGGAACACGCGATTAAGGCCACCGGTTCTATCACCGATCTCATTCGGCGAGGCCGCGGCGCGCAGCAGGATGTCGCCAATCACACCAACCGCTTTCTGCGCCCACGCAAATCTCATGGGCCGCTCGACATCGCAGAACAGAATGATGCGATCCTGATCTGTCCGGTTCGCCGCATGATGCAAATACGTCTCGTCGAATACCACGTCCTCGCCGTCGCGCCACGAATACGGAATGCCGTCCACGACGATTGAACAACGGTCGTCATTCGGCGTAATCAAGCCGAGGTGATAACGCAGTGATCCGGCGAATGGGTCGCGATGCGGATTCAGTGTGCCGCCGGCCGGCAGCATGGCGAACATCGCAGCCTTTACCGTTGGAATGCTTTGCAGAATTTCGATTGTGCGCGGACAGAGCGCTTCAGCCGAAGGATGCGGATTGTCGTACCACTTCAGATAAAAGCGCTTCCAGCCTGTCCGGAAGAACGAATTGAAGCCGATATCGTTATAGCCTTCTGCTGCGCGAATACGGCTTGCCTCACTCAAGGCAAGCGCCTCCTCGCGAAAGATCTGCCATTCGTTTCTCAATACCGTTAGTTCTGGAAAGTGCTGCGGCGAGATGTACGGCGTGTTTGGCACCGAGGAGAACAGATAAGCCAGATAGTTGAGCGGCGCGGTAAAAGTGGAATGGTCCGTCAACTGCCTGAAGAAGCTGCCGTGTCGAGCTTTACCACGCCAATGAATAAGCGTGGCAAAAAGGAGGAATAGTAAGAGGAAACTCCAGCGCATGGCTTCTAAGACCTCTTAAGCTTCTTTGCGATGAAGATAATTATACGAATCTGAAAAAAAACTGGCTGCTACGTGTGCACGTCAAAGCCACGCCCGTCATGCCTCACAGGGAAGAATTAATCATATCAATACGCGCTAATTCGTTATGTCTTATGATATGCACGGCCTAAATCTATTCGCCATTGCCTAAGCAATTTTTACAGCTATTGTTGGTTTGTTTAGGCATCGACGCATCAACGGTTCTTTAAAGCGACCGTATCATGATCCTGGAAACGCTCACTTTCAACGGGCGCGGAAACTCCGTCCTGTGCGTGTGCACATGAATGGTCTTGCTACACTTGAACGCTCGCCGACGCACTTCGTTGATCCAACCGAATGTCCACAGATAAAAAGAAGACCACCCAAACCGCCAAGCCGGCCTCGCGTCGCAAAACACCGGTCGCCGGCGCCGTTCAGGAGCGGCTGGAAAAAATAGAAAAGGGAGGCGGTGTCGTCGTCTGCGAAGACGGCCTCGCGCGACCGCCGTGGGCGGTATCCGATCCGCTCTTGCGTCACTACTACGATACCGAGTGGGGCATGCCGGTCCGCGATGAACGCGGGCTCTTCGAACGGCTATCGCTCGAGGCGTTTCAGGCCGGGCTCTCGTGGGTCACGATCCTGCGAAAGCGGGAAGCCTTCCGCACCGCGTTCAGTCATTTCGTTCCGGACGAGGTCGCCGCGTTTGGCGAGCGTGAAATCGAGCGGCTCATGGAGGATGCCGGCATCATCCGGAACCGAGCCAAGATTCTCGCGACGATCCAGAACGCTGCCGCCACGATCGCACTGCGCGAAGAGGGCGGACTCGCGCAGTTGCTCTGGTCGTTTCAACCGGCCGAGACACCGCAGCCGTCGACGATGGCCGAGGTGCCGACGGTGTCCGCGGAATCGACCGCACTGAGCAAGGCGCTACGGAAGAAAGGCTTCCAGTTCGTCGGCCCGACCACGATGTATGCACTCATGGAAGCCACCGGCATCGTCGACACGCACCTGCTGGACAGTCACCGCCGCGGCAGTTCCGGCGTCTGGCCGTTGGCCGTCAAAACTTGAACTTGAGCTGAAACCCCACGGTGAAGGGCAAGTCGTCTGACGGGATGGGCGGAATCACGATGAAGTTCGCGCCCACGCGCTTGTAGTCGACCATCAGGATTGGCGCAGCAACCGGGCCAATGGTGTGATTTCGGCCCAGTCCCCAGTCACCGTAGTTATAGCCGGAAATGATGCCGCCGATTACGGCGAGGCGAACGAAACCCCAGTGCGCAAACTCGGGCGCCCACACGCCGCCGCCGTAGTAAGACGGCCGCCGCAGCGAATTGCGAAAGCCGCCGGCCGTCACTGCCCATTGATTGTTCAACCAGCACTCGACGCCCAGGCCCGGATTGAACTGCTCGAAATCCTTGTCCGGGTGGATGTGATACGAGCCCAGCATGGCGTCGACCCAAACGCCGCCGCCGCACCAGTCGGCGGCGTGCGCGCTGGAGGTTGCTGCAACAGCCGTCACGAGTGCAACGAGCGCGCGCCGAACGGATGCGCCGAGGTGCCGCAAATGCATGTCTTCTCCGTCACCGATCGAACGCCGGTGTGTTGAATGTGCTGGTGAGTGTCTGGTCCGCGGGACGTCGAGCACTGTACCGCAAACGCATACCGCCGAAGTCGAGGGCACGCTCGGAACGGTAGCCACAGACGCCGCGCCGGATAGTCCGACGCGGCGGGATCAGACAGCACAATAACGGAAAAGCAGTGGCAGATCGGTGAAGGACGATCTGGCCTTGACCCACAATCAGGCAAGGACGCTGCGCGCGAACCCTTGCAGGCGTCGCCTAGAGACCGAGATCGGACAGCCCCGGATGATCGTCCGGCCGGCGTCCCAGGGGCCACCGGTACAGGCGTTGCGCTTCTGTAATCGGCAAGTCGTTGATACTCGCATGACGATGCGCCATCAGACCATGCTCGTCGAACTCCCAGTTTTCATTGCCGTACGAACGGAACCAGTTGCCCGAGTCGTCATGCCATTCGTAGGCGAAACGTACCGCGATGCGATTGTCCGTGTACGCCCACAGTTCCTTGATCAGGCGGTAATCCAGTTCCTTCGCCCACTTGCGGCGCAACAGCCCGACGATCTCCGCACGGCCCGTGACGAATTCCGCGCGGTTGCGCCAAACGCTTTGCGGCGTATAGGCGAGCGACACGCGCTCCGGGTCGCGGGTGTTCCAGCCATCTTCGGCACCCCGCACTTTCTGGATGGCGGTTTCACGCGTGAAAGGCGGTAACGGCGGACGGGTTTCGACGGCATCGCTCATGATCTATTGCTCCTTGGTTCAGGTGGGGGCGCGCAGCACCGGCGCGCGCGGTCTGGTGAATTCAGCGTCGAGCAGTTGTTCGGCGGCGGCGCATGCATCGAGTGCGGTATCGGGCGCTCCACTGACCAGCGCGACGCCAATTGCGCCGTCGATCAGGATCAACCACTGCCGCGCAAGCAGTGCGGCACGCTCGCTCTCGGCGCCGAGTGCCATCATGAACTCGTCGCATTGTTCTCGCACAAAAGCGAGCAGGCGCTCTTTGTGTTCGCGCGCCACCACGCGGATGGGGTCGTCCGGCGCGGCAATCTCGCCCGACGCGTTGAGAAATGCGCAGCCGTGAAAATCTTCGGAGGCGAACCACTCTCGAAGCACCGCAAACATACCGAGCAGCCGCGCGCGTGGATTGTCACCACGGCGTAAGGTGCCCGCGATAAACCATCTCATCCAGCGCTCGTCGCGGCGCTCGAGCGCGGCGGCCACCAGCGCGTCCTTCGATTCGAAGTGCGTATAGAAGCTCTTTCGCGCGGTGCCGGACTGCCGGACGATGGCATCGACGCCGGTGGCATGGATGCCGCCCGCGTAAATCAGCGCCTCAGCCGCGTCGAGCAGACGCTCGCGCGCGCCGCCGGGGATCGCCGAAGTAGTGGATGCTTTGGAAGTCGCCATATCCGAAAGGTAGAACGATCATTCTCCTTCGTCAAGAAAAATGTTTTTCGATGGAATTTTTGGCGGCCGGCCCGCGTTCACCTGTCTGTACCGCGGGTCCCGGCACCGACGCGCCACCGGAACCCGCGTTTGCGGTAGGGTGACAGGCAACCAATCAGGGGAATCCAATGAAGAAGTACGCTGGGCGCGCTGCCGTGGCGCGAGCGCTGTGCGTAGCGGCGTTCGCGTTGACCGCCGCCTGTACGCCGCTGCAAGTCGTGACCCACTCGGTCAGTCAAACCGAAGCGAGCGTGCCGGTCGGCCAGTACACGCTCGACCCGCATCACTGGAGCATTCTGTTCGACGTCGATCATTTGAAGTATTCGCGTTTTACGATGCGCTTTGACCGCGCCACCGCTCAACTCGACTGGAACGCCGGCGGCATGGACAAGAGCGCGGTGGCAGTGACGATCGACGCGAACAGCGTGGATACGAACGTGCCCTTGCTCGACAAGATGGTCAAAAGCGAAAGCATGTTCGATGTGCAGCAGTATCCGCAGATCCGTTTCGTGAGTACGGGATTCGAGCGCACCGGCTCGTCCACCGGCAAACTCACTGGCAATCTGACGATCCACGGTTCGACGCAACCGGTGACGCTGAACGTGACCTTCAACGGTTATGGTCCTGATCCGCTGACGAAGGAAGACACGTTGGGCTTCGCGGCGGAAGGCAGTTTCAGCCGTGCGAAGTTTGGCTTGGCCACCTGGTATCCGGCGGTGGGCGACGACGTGCACGTGCGCATTCAGGCGGAATTCGTGCGGCCGGAGGCGGGGTCTTGAAACGGGATGTTCGGGCGCGCTGAGCAATAATGAATAACGCCCCGGCTTCGAGCATCAAAGCCGGGGCGTTTTACGTCATGCGCGTTTTTCGTGATGCGACGATGCGATTTCTAAGCCGCTATCAGGTCGTCCAGTCGAGAATTACCTTGCCGCTTTCACCGGACAGCATCGCGGCAAACGCGTTCTTGTAATCGTCGACAGGGAAATGGTGCGTCAGGATGGGCGACAGATCCAGCCCGCTTTGCAACATCGCGACCATCTTGTACCAGGTCTCGAACATCTCGCGGCCGTAAATGCCCTTGATTTCGAGGCCTTTGAAGATCACCTGATTCCAGTCGATCGCGGTTTGCGCCGGCGGAATGCCGAGCAGCGCGACCTTGCCGCCGTGATTCATGGCCTCCAGCAGACTGGTAAACGCGCTCGGCACACCCGACATCTCGAGGCCCACGTCGAAGCCTTCGGTCATGTGCAGATCGGCCATCACATCGCGCAGCGATTCGCGCGACACATTGACGGCGCGCGTCGCACCCATCTTGCGGGCGAGTTCGAGGCGATAGTCGTTGACATCGGTAATCACCACGTTGCGTGCGCCCACGTGTTTGGCAATTGCCACCGCCATGATGCCGATCGGCCCGGCGCCCGTAATCAACACATCTTCGCCAACCAGATTGAACGACAGCGCCGTATGCGTCGCGTTGCCGAACGGGTCGAAAATCGCTGCGAGATCGTCGGAGATTTCCGGCGGAATCTTGAACGCATTGAACGCGGGAATCACGAGGTATTCGGCGAACGCGCCCTCACGATTGACGCCCACACCCACCGTATTGCGGCACAGATGCCGGCGTCCCGCGCGGCAATTACGACAGAAGCCGCAGGTGATGTGGCCTTCGCCGGAGACGCGATCGCCGATCGCAAAGCCCCGCACTTCCTGACCCATTTCGACGATCTCGCCTACATATTCGTGGCCGACGTGCATCGGCACGGGAATCGTCTTCTGCGCCCAGTCGTCCCACTTCCAGATGTGGATGTCGGTGCCGCAAATGGCCGTGCGCTTGATGCGAATCATCACGTCGTTGTGGCCCACTTCGGGTTTGGGCACATCGGTCAACGTTAGACCCGGTCCGCGTTCGAGTTTTGCCAGTGCTTTCATGTTTTATGCCCCCGAGGTCTGGATAACGCCAAGCGCGCGACCGACGCGCGCGAATGCTTCGACCGCGCGGTCGATCTGCTCGGGCGTGTGCGCCGCACTCATCTGCGTGCGAATACGGGCGCGGCCCTTCGGCACCACCGGGAACGAGAAGCCGATCACGTAGACGCCTTCCTTGAGCAGCGCGTCGGCCATCTGCGAGGCGAGTTGCGCGTCGCCGAGCATCACGGGAATGATGGGGTGTTCACCGGGGACGAGCGTGAAACCGAGCGCGCTCATCGCGTTGCGGAAATGCGCGCCGTTCGCGCGGACCCGCTCGCGCAGCGCGGCGCCTTCTTCGCTGGCAAGCAGTTCGAGCACTTTCAGCGAGGCCGCCGCGATGCTCGGCGTGAGCGTGTTGGAAAACAGGTACGGACGCGAACGCTGGCGCAGCAATTCGACGATTTCCTTGCGCGCCGCCACGTAACCGCCCGACGCACCACCCAGCGCTTTGCCGAGCGTGCCGGTGATGATGTCCACCCGCGCCAGCACGCCGCAATGCTCGGGCGTGCCGCGTCCGTGTTCGCCGATAAAGCCCACCGCGTGCGAGTCGTCCACCATCACCAGCGCACCGTAGCGGTCGGCCAGATCGCAGATGCCGGCCAGATCGGCGATGATGCCGTCCATCGAGAACACGCCGTCCGTGGCAATCAGTTTGAAGCGTGCGCCGGCGGCGTCGGCTTCCTTCAACTTCGCTTCCAGATCGGCGAGGTCGTTGTTCTTGTAGCGGTAGCGTTTCGCTTTCGACAGCCGCACACCGTCGATGATGCTCGCGTGGTTCAACTCGTCGCTGATGATCGCGTCGGAATCGTCGAGCAAGGTTTCGAACAGGCCGCCGTTCGCATCGAAACAGCTCGAGTAGAGAATGCAGTCATCGGTTTGCAGGAACGCGGCAAGCGCCTGCTCCAGTTCCTTGTGCACCGTCTGCGTGCCGCAAATGAAACGCACCGACGCCATGCCAAAACCATCTCGGTCGAGGCCGTCTTTCGCTGCGTCGATCAGGCGCGCGTCGTCGGCGAGGCCGAGATAATTGTTGGCGCAGAAGTTCAGGACTTCGGAACCGTTGGCGAGTCGCACGTCGGCGGACTGCGGGCTGGCGATCACGCGCTCGGTTTTGTAGAAGCCGTCGGCCCGGATCTGCTCGAGTGTGCTGCGCAGATGGGCGAGGTAGGGTTCACGCATACATCAGACTCCAGAATGGGCCACCGACCGCTCGGCCATGATTGTTTGCCGGACCGCCGGACGGTATAGTCGGCCTTAGGTGCTGGCGAATATTTTCGGTTTTCCGAACCTAAGTTCGGTATGTCGAACAATCTAAACGATAGGTCAAAAAATGGCAAGTTCGGGAAACCGGCGCGCGACGACAGGCGCTGTACCCACTCTAGCGCAAACCGTCGCGGCACCGCCGCGAGTGGGCGAGCAGATCCAGCGGCTGCGCGGCGAACGCAGGATGACGCTCGACGATCTGTCGCGCGCCGCCGGGGTGTCGAAGTCGATGCTTTCGGAAATCGAACGCGACAAGGCCAATCCGACCATTGCGGTGGCGTGGCGTTTGACCAATGCGCTGGGCGTGAGTCTCGACTCGCTGTTCGCCCAGCCCAAGGCGCCAGAGGCAATCGCGGTTTCGGGCCCGCACGAAATTCCTACGTTGAGCGGCCACGATGCCAAATATCAATTACGTGTCTGGGGCCCGATCGAGCTTGCCGGCAAGTTCGAGTGGTACGAGCTGACCTTGCAGGCAGGCGGAGCGCTCGTCTCGAACGCCCATGAGCCGGGCACGCGCGAGCATTTGACCGTGCTGCACGGCTCGATCGAAATCGAAGCCGCCGGAACGACCCGCCGCCTGAAAACAGCTGAGACCGCGCGTTATGTCGCGGACGAACCCCACGCCATCCGCAATGCGGGTAAGGGCGAGGCCAAGGCGCTGCTGGTGGTCATTCACGGCTGAGGTTGAGGCCCACGTGGGGGCGGTTGGCCACCCGGTCGAGTTGCATAGAGTACTGTATATTTGTACAGTATCGAGAGTCTTGACCGGAGCCAAACATGAACGAATTGATCAACGGCCATGCTGATCACGGCCTGGCTGCGCGGCGTTTCCAGAGCGCCGCACGTGACCTTCAGCGTATTGTCGGCAATATCGCTGCGCGCTACATCGTGCAGCAAGTTCCGCTAACCTGGCGGCTTCTGCACGCCATCGAGGCGGAAGCGCTCGCCGACCTCGGCTTCGCCAGCCGCCACGACGCGCTGTTGCTAGGGTTATTCCAACGCCCCTCAGAACTGCCCTATCCCGAAACCGACGAGCCGGTGGATTTTGGCGCGTCGAACGCGCTGCCGGCAGTGTTTGCCTTCGCGGTGGCAGTGTATGACCAGGCTTATCGCGCGGCCGCGGCGTCAGGCGTAAAAGCGGCTGGCGCAAGGCGGGCGCGGGCGTGGGGTGGATGAGCGCTTAGATAAAGTGGGCTCGCGCGATTCGCGAGTCGGTCCTTGATAGCCTAAAATATAACGCAACTAACGGTAAAACAGGCTATGTCCCCTCCCACCTTTCCCGACCGCCCGGATCATCCGGAAAATACCACTGATCTGTTTGATCAGGCGCGCGCTGACTGGCGCCGGGACCCGCGTATCGCCTTCGATGCGTGGTTGGCCAAACAGAATTTCCGGCGCTCGTCGGCTGAGGTTTATCAAGCGCAATGGGGACTCTTTCTCGATTGGCTTGCTGTCCGGCGCAAGCATCTGGGTTCAGTCGATCAGCAAACCATTGAGAATTTCGTCGCGGGGCTGGATATTCGAAAGCCTCAACGGCTCCGATATTTACGACTCATTGAGCGAGTACTGGATCACGTTCGTGAGATCGAAAGTGCATCGACAAACCCAGCGCGTTTTATTGCTCAGGATGGCGAAGCAGCTTGGCGCAATGCCCCCGATAATGAACCCACGGGGTTTTTGACGAGCGCCGAACGCGCAGCATTGATCGCGTATCTCTTCTCACCCGTGTCCGAACTTTCAGCCGCGCAGCGTTGGCGCGAACGGCGTGATCGCGCATTGATCGCTGTGTTTCTCGGCGGCGGACTGAAAACCGGCGAAGCGCGTACCCTAACGGTTAGTTGCGTCTCGGTGGGCTCAGCGTGGGTGACAATCGAATCTGCCAATCCGATGCTGACCCGACGCACGCGGCTCTCGCCGTTTGCCGTCGCGATCATCGACGCGTGGCTAGCCGAGCGACGTCCTTCGGAACTCACTGGCAATTTGCTTTTCCCTGCGTCGCCATCCGGGCGACCGATGCACAAAGCCACCATGCTGCGCTCGGTCGATGCACTCATCGAAGCCGCCGGTCTCGCCGGCACGCGCGATTCTCGGGCGAGCCCGCAGACTTTGCGGAACACATACGCCGCAGATCTTTTCGAAACGGGCGTCGAACCGGAGCAGGTCGGTCAATGGCTCGGTTTTGCGCAGCCGATTTCAGCAAGCCGGCTGCAACGTGCCTGGAAAATGTGGTTCGATGCGCAGGATATCCCGGCTTTCAGTGAACCCGATCCTGCCGCACCGCCCGTGCCGGGAGCTACGCGGCGCGGGCGTCTCCGCTGATCACGGTGTGAAAATCATCCTGAAATAGCTCACCTGTCGAGTCCCGAATTCGCTCACCTTTGGCATTTCGTTCTGTCAGGCGTCTGGAGTGCAGGCGCGCTAACGCGTCACTTCAATGGCTGCTAGACCTCGGTCGACACCGCGTTTGGCGATAAAAACCGCGTAACCGCCTCCAGCCGGGACTGCCCCGGACCGGAAGAGTGCTCGCATTCCGGACACTGCAGTTCATAACGGTGATCCACCTGTGATAGTTCCGGCTCACCCTCCTCACATTTCGGGCAGCGCGACGGTAAAACGACGTGGCCGTCCGCGAGCGTACCGATCGCCGCCATTTCTGCAGCACTTAGCCTTCCCGCGTCGGCTTGTGCGCACAACAAGGCGGCGATCGCGGGATCGATGCCCTGCTGGGCGCGCAGCGTCGTGAGTTCGGCTGTGAGCGTGTCCAGTTCATCAGATTGCGTGCGAACCTGCGCTTCCAGCCGATCACCGCGTGCTTTGGCCGCCGAAACCTGCTGAATGAAGTCGAATTCCTTGCGACTCGCGTCGCGCAGACCCGACTGGTAATTCGTCGCCATGCTGCGCAAGGAGTCGAGTTCGACCAGCATCGGTTTGACGCGGCGCTCGGCTTCGGCCACCGCGTCCTTGATCTGCTGCGCATAGTGCTCGGTACTGTGTCGCATCTCGATATGGAGGGCGTCGATGCGGTCGCGCAGTCCAGCGTTGGTGGCTTGCTCCGTGTCGAGCCGTTTTCGCAGCGACTCGTTTTCTGTTTCGATGCGGCGCATAGATGCCTGCAAACCATCCTGATGGGCCGCGCCGTGGGAGTTAGCCAAAGCCAACTCAGCCTCTAAGGCTCTCACGCGTTCCCAAGCCATATCGGCTCGCGCTTCGCTGCGGCTGATCGCGTCCTCAGAGGCCTGACGGCGGATGTCCGCTTCCCGTATTTCCTGCTGCGCGGCGTCGATCAGCGCCTGGTTTGCTGTGCGCTCAGTTTCGAAACTGGACCGTGCGTGCGCGATGGCTTCTTCGAACATCGCACCGAGTAATTCTCCGGCGCGGTCTTCAAGTGCTTTCGGGATTGACCCGGCACCGACCCGTACGCGCGATGCGCTCCGAATTCGCTCCCAAAAACTGTCGATATCTTTGGGAATGTCGCTCGCACTGCCGGTTTGCGTCAAATCTCGCACCGCAGCCAAGGTGGGGCGAATGCCGAGATCAAAAAACAGGCGCTTGCAGGCATGTAGCGATAGTTCTTGCCGGCGTGCGCCACTTTCGCGCAACGATTCAAGTTCTTGCCGAATCGCCTGACGTTCGTCGTCCAGATTCATTGACACCTCGGATATGGCTCGGATCAGCGAATCATAACAATTTACGTAGTATTTGCTACACCATCATTGTGAGTGACGCTTGATCGTTGCAAATGCACCAATTTTTTGCCGATCACAGTGTGTATCCATGATCGTGCTGTCGGTTTCCGTGAAACAAAACGAAGAATAGGCGATAACTATCTGTCAGGAAAAGGTTTTTTCGGATTTTCCAACTGCTCGGCACTGTTTCACGAAGCGGGATGGGGGGTCGGAGGCTTTGGCGAAGCGCTCGCGGGTCGGAAAGTCTTGAGAGTAATAAAAGTAAACACCCTTGAACCTTAGTTAAAAACGTTAACGCCACGGCAGATCCTTACCAGGTATGGGTTTGCGGGGAGTCAGGTGAAGCTTTACGGGAGCGGTGGTGAGGGCATGCGGGAGGGTCGAGTGATGGGGTTCGGGGACGTCGGTGAGCGGGTGCAGGAAAGTTAGTGAGCGGGTTCAGGAGAGGCTTAAAAAATGAGCACTTGCCAAAGGTGAGGTTTTGCGGGAGCTAATGTCCCGCGAGCGCCGACAGGGCGGATATGGGGTGCGAAACCTGACTGCACGGCTAGGTGAGAGCATTCGGGAAGATGCACGAGACCCGTTTTTGACCGAAATAAGGTGGCGTAAATGCGTTCGGTGAGTCGAACCGGGAGAAAACGCCAGGCGAAGGTGAGGTTTTTCGGGGAAGCAGCGCATGGATGCCGCAGTTTTGGGCATTCCAGAGGCTAAGGTGAGGATTTTCGGGAGCTTCGGTGGGAATTGAGACCGGCGCGAGGCCCATAGGCTGGCGCTGACAGCGTCGAATGCTAAAGGTGAGAATATTCAGGAGCAGTGTCGGCTGGCGAGAATTTCATCACTATTGGCTACAGCGGTGAGGGTTTACGGGACCGAATTGCCGGTCGGGATATGGCAAAGGTGAGGAAATTCGGGAGAAAGTTTGCGGTTACTTACGTGGAAGCCGCTGTCTGCCTTGCATTGTTAGCGCAGGAGCATGTCGTCTGGATGATCATTGGTGAGTCTTTTCGGGAGCGCCAGTGAACATGGCGTCACTTCCCTGGTCGAGCAGCTGAAACGTTGAGGTGAGATTTTTCGGGAGGGAAAAAGTTGAAGTAGTTTTACATGACGTTTTCTTAACCAGCTGAATTAGTTGACTATTTTGTGAGTAATACAGATAGGTGAGGTTTTTCGGGAGGTGCTCGCGACCGTTGCGCTGCGGCATTCCCGGACGTCGTGCGGTGTAAAGGTGAGGCTTTTCGGGAGATATCATGGGCACAAGCCGAGGGGGTTTTTCCTTGTGGGCTATGTGTTTCGCGCCCCGCGGCCGGGTAAAGGTGAGGCTTTTCAGGAGGGCCAGTCGCGTAGTCGGCTGCGGTGAGTCAATCACAGGTGCCCTGCCCCACCTTAACCGCCGCTCGAAGGGGCGGCCAGGGCTATTGCGTAACCGCGCACGGGGCAACATGGTCTCGCACGGGTTGGATTGCCTGTGATGTCCGACCCTGGTCGGGGCAAGGGATCATTCGCATGCTGAGCTCGGCCGGGTGACCCAAGACCACTCAATGGCAGGTTTTCACAGGGCCCGTGCGACGCAGGCTGAGGACGTTGAGGGCGCTCGGCAACACCGCACCGTGGGCGCGAGGGATGTCGCCCAGTACGGGAACGCCCTGGTCGGGTTAGGAGGGGAACAAGCGCTGCGACGCGGCAAGCAGGACGCTCGTCTGTCCTTGCGCACGCCGTACCGGTGCGTTCTGCGCTGATTTGCCTAAAGGGTTCGCGTTGTGGCTCATCGCCGTTGGCTTCTAGGTCATTCCGTGCGGTTTCGTCCCGTCGCGCGGAAGCGCCGCGGTGTCGATCCGCAGATCTGCCTTGCCAGCTCGCTGGCCGGGCAGTCATCCGCGACCGCTTCTCGCGGGTTCGAGGGGCTTAGTTTTGCGCCCGTACCGCTCCCGTCGTCGAACGCAGCAGAGACGTGGCGTGAGGTCACGACTGCCGTCGCAAAATTACGACTTTTTATCGGTGAGCTGATACGGGAGTGAATCGCTCCCTTTCGAGCCAGGGTCTGAACCAGGTCACTTTTCCGGATCCCGCAGCACGCAACGAGAGCCGGAACCTGGCGTGAAACGGCTAAGGTGAGCGTTTTCGGGACTGCACGGAGGTGAGTCGCGCTTCCTGGGCCTGCATCACCGCGAATGGTGAGAGGTGCGCTATAGACGCGCTTCACCGCAGCCGGTATGCTCTCGCCAAATCCCTCCTCGACCCGACGCATGGCCACGAAGCGCGCGAAGAAGACTGATGTGGTGAGCCCGAGCTCCGCCGAATTGCGCAAAGCCGTCGAGGCGATCGCCATTCAGCCCAAGAGCGGCAAGATCACCCTGCTGACCCGAAAGCTGTTCAACGTTTTGCTGGCGGTCGCGCAGCAGGCGGACGAGTCCGGCGACACGTACCGGGCTTTGCTCTCGGACATCGTGGCGAACTCGGCATTCGATTCAAATGACACCGCGCTCGTCAAGGAGCATCTGCGGCGCATGGTGTCGGTGCAGGTCGAATGGAGCACCGGGACGTCCAGTCAGAAGCCTGGTCGCAAATGGGGTATCTCTACCCTGATCGCCGACGCGGAAATTCTCGAAGATCCCAATACCCGGCGGGTGTGGGTCGAGTTTTCGTTCGCGCCGAAGATCAAGAAAAAGCTGCTGGATCCGGTGCAGTACGCGCGGCTGAGCCTGCAGTTCCAAAGCCAGTTACGCAGTAGCGCGGGCCTCGCACTGTACGAAATTTGCGTGCGTTACCTGACGAACCCCAGTCACCTGACGATGCGCGAATCGTGGGAGTGGTGGCGCCCTATCCTCTCCGGTACGCCGGATACTGAGGCCGGCGACGAGGCGAAACGCGAATATAAATACTTCAAACGCGATTACCTTCGCCCGGCGATTGCCGAGGTGAATGCCGTCACCAATATTTTCGTCGAACTGATCGAGCACCGGGAAGGACGGCGGGTCGCGGAAATCCAGTTCCGCGTGACCGAGCGCAAGCAGCCCATGCTGGCGCTCGATGAGCATCCGAACGTCTTCGACAGCACTTTGGTCGACCGCATGGTGAAGATCGGCATTCCGCTCAAGGAAGCGCAGACGCTTTATGCGGACAGCGAGGAAAATCGCATTCGTGCAGCCTTGCAGATGACCGAACAGCGCATGCGCAGTACGTCGCTGCCGCCGGTACGCAGCGCGCCCGCACTGTTCAAGGATGCGTTGAAGAAGGGTTACGCACCGCCGGTCGAGGCGTTGCCGTCGGGTGGCGCCGGCAAGACTGGCGCTGCGGCGCCGGCGGACGATCTCAAGGCACGACTGCTGGGCGAGTATTCGGCGTTTCGTCGCAAGGAGGCGCGGGCGCTTTACGACGAACAGGGTGAGTCAGACCGGGATCTGGCGCGGCAGTCGTTCGAACAGGATGAGTTGCCGGATCTGGGTGCGCACATGCGCGACGACTGGCGTCGTCGCGGTCTTGATTCGAAGCTGACCGAGACGGCCTTTTTTGACTGGCTCGCTCGAAAGACCTGGGGTGAGCCAACCGATGGCGATCTGCTGGCCTTTACCTTGAGTCAGTCACGCGCTGCCTGAGTGTGCGTGTATGTGCGGAGCTGTGCGGGTGCAAGGCGTCGTGTAACGACGCCTTGCCTCGTCAGGGTAGTTACTTCTGCGCGAGTATCTGCTCGATCTGACTGAGGATGTCGTCACGCCGTTCTTTCGACAGTCCCTTCAACCGAAGTTCGATCCGATCGTCGCCGTACGATTTCAAATCCCCCACCGATACCCCGTCGAGTTTGATCTCGAGACGCTGCGCGTAGCGCTGGCGTCCAACCGGCTTGGCACTTTCCTGCGCCGTTGCCCGGCCCTTGACGATATCCGCGACCTGTCGCGTACTCAGGTCGTCTGAGACAATCTTGTTGATCAGGCGTAACGTGGCATCAGATCCACGCGCGCCGTGATATCGCCCGACCTGATAGGCCATGTTCGAACCGAAGCGATCGGTCCGCGTAACCATCTCCTGCATCACTACTTCCGGCAACTTTGCAATCGACAACGCAACCGCGACCGTCGATTCATCGAGACCCAGGTGCTCGGCCAATTCCTTCTGGCTCTGGAAGTGCTTGTCGTCCAGAAACCGCTTCCACACCACGGCATTGTCGAAAACCGTCTGCGAGTCGCGCTGTACGTTGAGGTCGTATCCAAGCTTGTAGCTCTCGATACCAATCGGCAGATCGATCACGATCGCCTTCACCGATTCCTTGTTCGCCTCCTTCAGCGCTCGGACGCGGCGCCCGCCGTCGCTGACGAAATAGGTGCCGGGGTTCTCATAGTCAGGGATCACATGGATCGCCTGTTGTTGCCCTTGCTTGGCCAGATTGACCGCCAACTCGGCAATCGACGATTTCAGATAAAAATGCCTCGGATTGAACGGGCTAGCCTTGATCACCTTGAGAGGAAGCTCGATGACCTGGCCGGGCCGGTATCCGTATTCGACGCGCCATGCGTGATAGGCAGGCGACTCGTTGAGGCTGTCTGTGTGGCCGGCTTCTACCGCCACAGGCATGGACGCCGACTGCGTGGAGTGGGTCGCCAGACCTTCGACTTTCGGTCCATTCTTGACCAAGCCATCGATTGCGTTCAGACGATCAAGGGCGGTTCGCTTTTCACTGCTTGTCGTGTCGGGACGTGCTTGAAAGCCTTTGGCGAATTGGGAGGGTTTCATTCAGTGTCCTTTATGCGCATAAATTCAGGGGAGCAAGGCGGCGATTTCGTCGGCGCACGCGCGTACTTCGAGGGCGGCAAGCTTGGCGCCGCGGTCGTTCATTTGCAGAACGGTTTGGCCAAGAGCCATCGCCTGCTTATAGGCTTCGCGGGTCGGGATCTGGGTTTTGAGCAACGGGAACCCGAGTTCTTCGAGGGCGCGTTTGAGCTCGCGCGTCAGCATCCGCTTTTCTTCGGTCTTGTTCAGGAGGAAGACGGCGCGCAGGTCTTCGTTCATCACCTGAGCCTGTTGGACCAGCTTGACCAGACCGACGCTCGACCAATAATCGGCTGGGGACGAAGAGGTTGGAATGATCGCAACCGTCGCAGCTAGCAAGACGACGCCGGAGACCTTCTCGGTGATGGAGGGAGGGCAGTCAACGACGATGATGTCGTAGTCAGCGACGAACTTCTTGATCTCACGGTGGATCTGCCCACCGAATTCGGAAAGATTGACGACCGGAAACGGGATCCCCGATTCGTTATCTGACGCAGCCCCGGCCCAATGGACCAAAGTGTTTTGTCCATCAGCGTCAACGACAAGGACGCGTTTGCCCTTCTCATGGAAGGCAGCACCGAGATGCATCGCGATAGTGCTCTTCCCGACCCCGCCCTTCTGCTGTGTTACCGCGATGATTTCTGCTGCCAATCTTCACCTCCTCTTTTTAGACGCTGATGGATTTTACCTTGATGAATTTCTATTTCAATGTTTTTGTCGTGAATGCAACGCGCGTTAGCCGTTCGGCAGAGGTTTATGCGCATAAATTGACAGATCGGGGCGCGTCGAATGAGATCGACGTGCCCGCGGTAGTCGCACGATGGTCTGCGTGCCGGAGTGTCTTTGAGCGAACCTGATTAGGTGATACTTCGAGCTCGAGTTGGCGTCCCATCGACTCGTTCGACAGGCATGAGCGCCGCCGCCAAAAATAGACGGGAGTGGTGGGAGCAGAGTCTGAGGGGCGGTCAACCGCCCTTCGAGGTAAGGCGGCGCTTCACGCGCGAATCGCGATGGCAGTAGCGTGGATCGAAAACGCGCCAGGCATCGACGGTTCTGAACGTGTTACCGGAAGATCAGCCGCGGACTCAGTGGCCCGAGAAGTGGAGAGCGTCGCTGGGCGAACCTCCCGCGCGAGTTTGGCACGCAGGACGTCGGGAATACGAATCTTACGCACGTTAGCTCCATGGCCGAGTACAGGAAGCGCTACGCGTCTTGGCCCGCAGCCCCCATCACCGGGGCGGTCGCCGATCAAACTTTATGCGCATAAACAATCCCTGAGTCGTGCCACCAGCTTCGAGGCTAGAAGCTATCCTGCAGGAACGCCTAAGCGAATTCGCGATCCGCACCGGCGACCACAATCCCCCAGCCTGCATCTCGCCTCACACAACACGAGACGACCCGGCACCGTGTGCGAGGCCAACCGAGACACGTCCACGCCAAGAGCCACGAACGCTAAAATCCAAACCCAATCTACCCGTGCCGATCAGGCCTTTTATGATCACGATCTATCACAACCCCGATTGCTCCAAATCACGCGGCGCCTGCGCGTTGCTCACCACCGAGTACAACACGACAAATGAGCCCGTCGAGATCATCGAATATCTGCGTCACCCTCTAATGGTGGAGCAGTTGAAGGCACTGAGCGCCATGTTGGGTCGACCGGTGCGCGATATGCTTCGCGATACCGAGGCAGCCTACCAATCACTTGGATTGGACAACGCGCAACTATCAGACGATCAGTTATGCGAAGCAATTGCGGCGCATCCAGTTCTGATGCAGCGGCCGATTGTGGTCCGCAACGGACGAGCCGTCATCGGACGTCCACCGGAGAACGTCAAAGCGCTATTTGAGTAACCAGTGCAGTCGATCCGCGTCCTCTCAGCCCTCGCCTATATCAAAGCGAAAGCGCTGGCACCGCACGCGCCGCATTGCGTGTGCCCACGCCGTAAGCGCCGTGCTGACTCAAGCGCGTTGCGCCCAGATTGACCGCTACAATCGTCGATATCCACACGCTCGCGCGAGTGCATCAATCAACACACGAAGGACATCGTGCATCTCACGACAACACTTGCCCCCTGGTCCTCCCACGACACCCAATTGATCATCGCGTGCTTGCTGGGCCTCGCGTTGATCGTTGTTTTCATCAGCGTACTGAAACTCGCGCCATTTCTCTCGATTCTCGTTGGTACCTTCGCGGCAGGATTTGCCGCCGGCTTACCGCTCGAAACCGTGGCCAGCGCGTTCAGCAAAGGCGCGGGCGCATTGCTCGGGGACGTGGGTATCATCATCGCCCTGGGTGCAATGCTCGGCGCGTTGATGGCAGAGTCGGGCGCGGCCGACCGTCTGGTGTCGACGATTCTCGATCACTCGACCTCACGGACCTTGCCGTGGATGATGGCGCTAGTGGCGATCGTCGTCGGCTTACCGTTGTTTTTTGAGGTTGGTCTCGTGATGATGGTGCCGATCATCTTCGTCATGGCGAGACGTTCGAAGCAACCCATCCTGCGCATCGCCATTCCCGCGCTCGCTGGCATGACGACGCTGCACGCGCTGCTGCCGCCGCACCCTGGGCCGCTGATCGCCGTTAGCGCGTTGCACGCCGACCTCGGCCTCACGCTCGGACTTGGCCTGATCGTTGCCATTCCGGCGGTGATTCTCGCCGGCCCTGTCTATGGCATATGGCTGTCGAAACGCATGCAGGTGGCCGAACCCGAGGAGATGGGAAAACTCTTCAGCACCCAAGCGGGTGCGGCCGAAGCCCCTGGCTTTGCCAACTCCCTCATCACGATCCTGTTGCCGGTGCTTCTGATGTTGGGCCGCACCGTCGCCAAGCTCGCACTCGATCCCAAAACGTTTTTGTTCGATGCGTTGAATTTTCTTGGCGAGCCGCTCGTCGCGCTGGGCCTCACGGTGTTGTTCGCGGTGGTCGCACTGGGCTGGGCGCGCGGCATGCCGCGCGAACGCGTGGGCGGTATTCTCCGCAAGAGCCTGCCGCCCATCGCCGCCTTGCTGCTGACCATCGGCGCGGGCGGCGGCCTGAAGCAGGCGCTGGTGGTGGCGGGTATCAGTACGACCATCGGCAAGATCGCCGTGGGTACGCACTTACCGTTGATCCTTCTGGCGTGGCTGGTCGCCGTGGCGTTGCGCCAGGCCACTGGGTCCGCCACCGTCGCCACGACGACCACGGCGGGTATCGTCGCTCCGGTCGTCGTCGGCTTGAGTGCCGCCCACAATTCCCTCATGGCACTCGCCATTGGCGCGGGGTCGGTGTTCTTCTGCCACGTCAATGACGCCGGATTCTGGATGGTGCGCGAATATTTCGGCCTCCAGTTAAAACAGACCGTGCTCGTATGGTCCGTTCTACAAACTATCGTTTCGCTAATTGGTCTCGCGTTGACGCTTGTTTTGTGGGGCGTGTTGACTTGAGTCACGCGTCACGAACTATCGAGAACCGCATTCGCTTTCCTTGAACTGGAGCATCCGATGCTTGAACTAAGACCGTCCTGCGAAGCGTGCACAAAGCCTCTCCCTGCGAATTCGTCAGAGGCGATGATCTGCACGTATGAATGCACGTTCTGCGAGGATTGCGCGTTGCATGTGCTGCGGAATGTGTGTCCGAATTGCGGTGGCAATTTCGAGCGCCGGCCCATCCGTCCGCGCGCAATGCTCGCGAAGCATCCCGCGCGTCACGAGCCGTTCCACGCGGAGATCGACCAGACCGAGCACTCAGTGCTTGTCGAACGATACGGCGCGACTTTGCCTGCGGACCGCTAGCGCGGTATCGCTGTTCGCGCTGCGGTAGTCGAACCCACGTGTCTGAGGTGGCCAACCTGCTTAAGCACCGGATTTTTAGCTCGGGGACGATGTGCCGGAGACGCGGACGTCGCCGAACAATCCATGCAGAATTTTAGTTTGGATTCCGCATTATCCAATTTTTTGCCCGTGTGATGTTATACGCCGGTGCGCCGTTTGACACACCATTGTTGCCGGTTCAGATACAAGCTTTTAGCCACTTTGCCGTTTCTGCGGCGTGCCTTCGTCGATATTCTTCGACTAGCGCCACACTATGATCGCCATCCCCGCTGAGCTGAGGACCGTCACCATGAAACGCCTTGTTTCCGCCCTGATCGCTTCCGTCGCGTTGCTGGCTGTGTTCTCGAGCGTTGCGGACGCGGCCGACCCGTCGTCCTCGGCGCCGCCGGAATGCCACGGCCCCAAAACGTTTTGCAACGTATTTTTTGGCCAGTGAAGCAAAACATCTAACACGACGGCACCCGTCCAGATTCACGTCACAAGCCATCCGGGATCGGCGTCCATGCGACACCCATTTTTCGTTCAAGCGCTGTACGGACAGGGTCGTAGCAGGGGAGATGAGCGGGTAGGTAGTTGGTGTACTCGAAATTCACCGTCCTAACCACGTGTTCAAATGCAAAAGACCCTGTGAACTCCCACGGTAGTCCGCATTTGACTTCCACGTCAGCCTGAACAGACCCTGCGGGGAAGTCCCGCATTTTCGAACCCGCCTGTCCAGACAAGCGGCATCGAACAAACTGCATCGAAAAAGCGGCATCGAACGCAAAGTGACTCCACTCATTTCATCATTGAGCTCGATTGCCCGGGTTCGCAGGACGTCCATCGCTGTGCCCAGCGCGTTCGAAATGTGCCGGAATCGCCAGCCATCCGTGCTACAGTGAGTCAGCCGCTTGTCAGGTTTCTCTGGAGCCCGCGCTGGTTAGCAAAAAGCCGCGCCATAACTGCGCCCCGGATCGAACAGATCCCTTTCCCCCGATACATTTCTGACCGCCGTCCCTGGCACGACGGTGGCGATACCCGTTCACGCGTATCGCGATCTCCCCTGATCCAGAACCGCTTTCCGCCTGAGTTGTATCCGCTGCGCACGACGCGCGGCCGTTGCGCGCTGGCGTCTTCCGCGAGGAACGCGCCGGGTAAGTCACCTACCGGAGTCACTCGTATGAATAACACCATCAGAAGCTATCGTGGACTTGAGATCTACCCGCTGGTTTATGCGCATCAACCGCGTAGCGTGGATGGCACGCGTCACCACGATGCTGGCTACGACGCAGCGGTGAGGATTTGTCGGCGGGGCGCGGACAACACGCTGTCGACCAGCCGCGTTTTCCAGGTCATCACGGGCTCGCCGTTTAGCACGACGGGTGACGCACGTATGGCGTCGGCGAGCTTCGCGGAACGTGTCATTGACGGTATGGTGGCGGGACAATCCATCGCAGGTTTATGAACGGAATGCCGATGCTGAACCGCACCGCTACTCGCCGCGTGTCATCGCTCAAAGAATCCGCTCCAGCGGGCCGCGACAATTATCTGGTTGCGGCTTCGTCGCGACGTGCCACGAGCGGCAACGTCCCGACGCTCAAGGTCACTCGCCTTAGCGACGAACGGGTGATTTACCCATTCCAGGGACACGCCGATATGCCGCTCTTCGACAATCCACAGGAAGCGGAAGAATACGCGCGAGCCTACGGCGCGAAATTGGTAGACGGTGACATTGCTGTACCCGAATGAGTCGTTGCCCCGCTCGTTTGCCGCCCCGCGTTTGCTGATTGCTCACGCGCCCGTAATGACCGAACCCGATCAAGTCCCCGCACAACGCGCGGTGCCCAACCGCGAGTCCTCGCGTCGAACCGCAGTTCGATCGCAGTCGTTTTACTCAACATCGGGAACTTTTTCCTGATCGAACGTCCGTTTGCCCGGTTTCGATTCAATCCGAAGGAATCGTTGACTGGAAAGGCGAAATGCCCGGTTATCCACAAGGTTATTCAACGAAACTGTGGATAAGTCGCGGGCGTGTTAAGTTATCCACCGAGGCGCTGCTGGTGGAATTTAGACGGCAAGCACAACGCTTGTGCATCTCCGCTGTGCCGATGCGTTCAGCCGTGCCGAACGTCGCCAGGAGACACCGGGAGACGTTTGCAGGCGCTCGCAAACATCGCAGGCGCCCGCCGTGAAGATCGCGGATCAACGATCACACGTGATGATGCCCCGTCACACGATCCCAACCGTGCCGCACGGCCGCCTTGAAGCGTTCCCACGTATCGGCGCTGCCCGGTGAGGTCGTTTCCCAGTGACGACGTGCTTCAGGTTCGACATCGTCCCACGGACGATCGCGATATTGCGCGTCCCGACCGATGGTCGCGCCATACCGATAGGCCGGCACATAATCCTCGTAGTGCCCGTCGCCACCGCTTGCATACAGTTCGTCGTAGTGATTGCGGAAATCTTCCTCGTATTCGAGGAATTCATCCGGAATCGTCTCGCCAATCGTCGCGTCGGGACGGCGTGCAGATGCCGCCGTGTCCACCGGCATGAATACGGCGCCAAACCCCGGCGCGCTGCCGGCGGCAATCGAATTCAAGGTAGCTGCCTCGCTGAGTTGCTGGGTGCGCAGCGCTTCTTCTACGCGAGGATCGACGCGTTCATCCAGGCTGCGCTCGGCCGCCGCCGAGCGCACCGGATCGACGACCGGCGTATCGCGGGCAACGGGCTCCAAAGGATCAACCCGTGGATCAAGCGGGTCGATGCGGGGATCAACCCGCGAATCCATCCGGGGTGCCGCTGCCCCGATGCCGAGTTCATCCAGCATCGAATGCTCACGGCCAAGCTCTTGATCCGTCGGCGCCGTGTCCCATCCCGGCAGACGCTCGCCCACGTCCGTCGCGCCGAGTCGCGTCAGCGTCGTGCTAGCAAGTTCCGCATGCGCTTCGCTGGCTGCGTTGACGCACACCAGCACTGCACCGCGGCGCACCGCGTCCGTGTAGCGCTGCGCCTGTGGCGCGCGCGGCTCCTTCGAAAAGAGGCTGCCAATGAACCGCTCGATATTGGCGAGCACGCCCGCACCCTCAACCGCATCGGAGGCCGCCGTGGCGGATGGCAGGGGATTCGCCTGTAGCTCAATGGTGTCGCGCGCGAAACCGGTCTGCACGAGCGTGTCGCGCGCGCTTTCCGCCTGAGCGTAGGTCTCGAATAAACCAATCACAGTGTGTCGCATGGCTGTCTCCCGACGTTTCTAATCAGTGAGGCGCCGCGAAAAGGCGGGCCATCCTGACATGACAGCCGCAACGATCGTGCCGGGGTCGGCAGCGCGGAAGGTCGCCGCGCCGGCCAGGTGCATCAAAGCCGCATCAGACCCAGCCGATACAGGCAAGCGCGCGCCACCGCCCCGCGTTCCCCGCTTTTACAAATGCAGGTAAATCGGGAGCATTAGCCGGGAAACAGCCGGAAATCGCCTAGTCGGCGGGATGGGCGCTGTGTTGCGCCAGGTGGCGTTGCAGGTCCTGCAACAGCCTTTCGAGCAAGGCGATATCGAAGGGCTTGGACAGCACGCGCGCATCGACGTGTCGCGCGCGGTCGAGCTCTTCCGCGTACCCCGTCACCAGAATCACGGGCAGTCGCGTTTCGAAAGACTGCACGGCTTCGGCCAGGTCGATGCCATTCATGTCGCCCGGCATGTGGATGTCGGAAATCACCAGGTCGAACGGCAACGCTTCGCCCGCGCCGAGCCGGTTTGCGCGGGCGTCGTCGAACAGCCGCAGCGCCGTATCGGCGTTGAAAACGCAGGTCACCTGATGGCCCATCATCTGCAGCAGCGCCTCGGTGCCGGCCGCCACTTCGTCGTTGTCCTCCACCAGCAGGATGCGCAGACCGTGCGTCATGCTGGTGTCCTCGACATCCGGTTCCGCCGGGCTCGCGATCTCCTGCACGGCAGCGGCGCGCGGCAGGTAGAGACGCACCGAGGTGCCGGCGCCGATCGCGCTGTCGATCGCCGCCAGGCCACCTGAGCGCTCGCAGAAGGCGAACACCTGCGGCAGGCCGAGACCGGTGCCCATGCCCTTCGCCTTGGTCGTGAAGAGCGGCTCGAAGGCGCGCGCCAGCACCTCCGGCGGCATGCCACTACCGGTGTCCTCGAGCGAGAGCTGGACGAAATCGCCCGTCAGCGGAAAGCCGTCTTCGGGACGGAACGTGATGTTGGCCGCACGCACCGTGAAGCGGCCGCCGTTGGGCATCGCGTCGCGCGCGTTGACGGCGATATTGATCAGCGCGAGTTCCAGTTCGGCCACATCGATCCGCATCGGCCAGACCTCCGTGCCGATATCCATGACGAGCGAGATTTTTGCGCCCAGCGATGCGCACAGCAGTTCCCGGCAGGACGGCAACCAGTGCTCGGCGGCGAGCGTCTCGTTACGCAAGGGCTGCTTGCGCGCGACGCCCAGCAACTGGCGGGTGAGCGATTGACCGTTCTTAAGCGCGCGTTCGATGGCCGACAACTCGCGGTCGAGGCCCGGCGCGCCGCGCCGCCGCGCGATCTGCACATTGGCCGAGACGATCATCAGCAGATTGTTGAAGTCATGCGCGACGCTGCCCACCAGATTGCCCAGTGCCTCCATCTTGCGCGACTGGCGGTAGGCGGATTCGATGGAGCGGCGCATCGACGCTTCAGCCTGCCAGCGCTCCCACGCTTCCTCTTCGGCACCGAGGCGTCGCAGCGACAACCAGATTACGCACCACAGGACGATGGATGGTGTGAACATCGAGAGGATAAGCACGCTCAGATGCCGGTACCACGCAGCCCAGATCGCCGAGGTGCGATAGCCGCACGACACGTACACCGGATACGAGCCAACCCGGCGAAACGCCACGATCAGATTGTCCTTGTCGAACACGGATTGCGTGCGGACCACGCCGGCACGATCGCCGCGGGCGAGGGCGTCAGTGAGCGCGGTGTGCTGGGCGAGTGAAGTCGGTTGACCGGGCGCAGACGGGTAGTGGGCGAGCACGGCGCCATCGGTGCGGCTCAGCGTCATTGTCATCGGCGAGTCGTTCCCGCCGAGCAGCTCGTGATAGAACTCGTTGAAATACACCGGCCGCAGCGCGACCGACACTACGCCGTCGAACGAGCCGTCCGCCGCGCGCCGCGCCACGCCAGTGTTGAACACCAGCCCGCCGGCCACCTGACCCATCATGTCCTTCGACACGTGTTCGAGCACTTTCCCGTCGCGGATGCCAGTGAAATCGTCGCGCGTGGCAATCGAGACCGCTGGCGTCGGATAGAAGCGGCTGCTGGCAATCAGGTGGCCGTCCTTGCCAAAAATGGACACTGCGGCGACCTGCGGATAACCCCCGCCCATGATGCGCAGTTTTTCGTGGATGGCTGCTTCGCTGCTGCGGATGCCCGCATCGTCGAGCCCCTGCACGAGGTCGACCACGCGGGCGTCGAGCGCCTCGTTCATGTCGAAAACCTTCAGCGCGTGCTCTTCGGCAACGCGCACGGTGCGCAGGGTCAGATCCGTGGCGTCCGCTTCGCGGGCGCGCAGATCGCTGAACGCCATTGCCGTGACGTAGACGCAGGGCAGCACGATTGCCGCGATCAACAGGGCAATCAGCGTCATGCGCCGGACGTGAAAGTTCTGTTCCGGAACGACAGGGAATAGCGTTTCGTCGTCCTCGCTAGCGGGGCCAGCGGCGTGCTGGCTCGCCGTGGACGGCTCGGACCGGTCAGTTTTCATCGTTAATGCCGCTGCAAACGTCGGTTACGGAAAATCTTACGACAACCATCATACGAGAAGCTGAAATTCACTGCGACGGAACTGTTGACCTGGTAACAATAAACTTCCTGACGATCCGTAACTCTTACTTAAAACAGCGACGAAACAGGAAGCGCAAACGTACACAAAAGTATGAAGTTGGAAAACGAAGCCGTGGTGAAACAAAAAATCACTCGTATGAAGAAATTGAAGAGTAATTTATGTTCGTCAAATCCGGTTGACGAGTTGCCTTTTCGTCCAAATGAATCGAGAATCACGTCAACACAAATAAGGCGTCCGCCATGCCCGGATGTCTGAGCCGCGAGGATCGGCCAGAAGCGCATACGAAGCGCAATGGTGGGGCCTTGCGGGAACGCACGTGGCCAGACGGGGCTTATCGGTTCCTCCCGCCGCGCGGAATCACCTACGGGGTAGGCTTCGAACATGCCGGTCATCTGCATTGTCCAGCGTGCGCCCTCGCGCACCTGCATCGTTCCTCTCGCACGCGCGATCGCGCGCGGCTTCTCCCGCATGATGCATTTCGCATCGCCTGCTTGGCCCGAGCGTGCCGATCTGGCTGGCAATCGGGAATTGGCGCTAAAGAATTTCTGAATTCAGCCGTTAAAGCGAACGAGCCAATCCCGTTTTAGACCTCCGCCATGCCATTGCCCATTGTGATCGCCGACGATTCGTTGCTTGCCCGAAAGGTGCTCACCAAGGCACTGCCGGCGGATTGGGATGTCGACATCCGTTACGCCGCCAACGGCCATGAAGCGCTGGCGCTGTACCGTGAAGGCAAGGCGTCTGTCATGTTCCTCGATCTGACCATGCCGGACATGACCGGCTATCAGGTGCTGGAGGTTTTGCAGAACGAGGACCTGAACACGTTTGTGATAGTCGTGTCCGCCGACGTGCAACCGATGGCGCAGGAGCGTGTGCGCACCCTCGGAGCGATTGCCTTTATCGCCAAGCCCGTCACCCCCGAGGCGCTACTACCTATCCTCAAGGAGTACGGGTTGTATGTCTGAGCCAGTCCTCAACGAAGACCAGCGCGACGCGCTGCAGGAGGTCGCCAACCTTGCGATGGGGCAGGCGGCGACCCGTCTCGCGCAACTGCTCGACGCGTTCATCGAACTCTCGGTGCCGCGCGTGCAGGTCGTCGCGGTAAGCGGGGCGGCCCAGGCGTTGCGCGAGATGACGGGCATCCAGGAGTCGGTGAGCGCGGTGCGCCAGAGCTTTCGCTCGGATATCAAGGGCGAGGCGCTGGTGATCTGCCGCAGCGGCAGCATCGAACAGCTCTGCGCGCTCGTCAACGACCCGTATCCGCGTTCGGCCTACGAGAAAGTCAGCCAGCAGGAGCTGATTTTCGACGTCGCCAACGTGCTCACGGGCGCCTGCGTGTCCTGCATCCTCGATCAGCTTGGCCGCACGCCGGTGTTCTCGCCGCCCGGTCTGTTGGGCGAGGCGATGTCGCTCGACGATGTATTCCAGCCCGGCGTGCTCGCCTGGGAAGTGGCGCTGCTGGTCGAAGTCAATTTCGCGCTCGAGGACCACAGCTTCCGCGCCCACCTCGTCATGCTCATGGCTGAAGAGTCGATCCGCCACATGAATCACGCGCTCGATGCGCTGCTGTCCAGCTTATGAACGACACCGTCACTGTCTCGTTGAGCGATCTGGTCGTCGAGCGCGTTGGCTTCGGCATCTTCGTGCTCGACCGCGACATGAAGGTGCTGATGTGGAATCGCTTCATGCAGGATCACAGCGGTTTGTCGGCCGAGAAAGTGGTCGGCAAATCCATCTTCGCCAATTTCCCCGAATTGCCGCGCGTATGGCTGACCCGCAAGCTGGAAAGCGTGTTCCAGCTCGGCAGCTTTGCGTTTAGTTCGTGGGAGCAGCGCCCCTATCTGTTCAAGTTCGACCATGACCGGCCCATTACCGGCGGCGTGGATTTCATGCAGCAGGATTGCACGTTCATGCCGCTCACGCGTGATCGCGAAGTGGTGGCCGTGTGCGTGACCATCTCCGACGTGACGCACGTGAGCATCGTGCAGCGCGAGCGTGAGGAGGCCGTAGCGAAGCTGCAGGAATACGCGGATCGCGACGGCCTGACCGGTATCGCGAACCGCCGCTACTTCGAAGGACGTCTGCGCGACGAATACACGCGCTGGCAGCGCTACGGCGGCGATATGTCGGTGCTGCTGTTCGATCTGGACCACTTCAAGAAAATCAACGACCAGTTCGGCCACGTGGTGGGCGACACGGTGCTGCGTGAAATGGCCCAGCGCGTCGCACAGGTGGTAAGGATTCAGGACACCTTTGGACGGTTCGGCGGCGAGGAGTTCGCGCTGTTGCTGCCCTGCACGCCGCTCGAAGATGCGATGCAGGTCGCCGAGAAGATCCGGCATGCCATCGGCGACGTGCCGGTGGAAGTGCAGGGTGTGTGCGTGCCCGTCACGGCGAGTGTAGGCGGCGCCTCGGCGCGCGTCGGCGTGCCGAACTACGACGTGCTCATCAACGAAGCGGACGCCGCGCTCTACAGCGCCAAGCGTCAGGGCCGCAACCGTTCGGTCGCTTATATCTAGCGACTCGGGCATCAGTGCGGCACACCCGCCACGGCGCTGGCGAACCGGCCGTTTGGCCGTAACAGAAACCCGCTCACCGCCGGGCATTGTTCCCTAAAACTGCGCCATCCCGTAAAGGTTGCTATACTTTTCGCCGTTTCCGGCATCCCTTGCCGGGGTTTTCGCGCGTGTCCGCGCGCGCGGCTTATCCTGCGGGTAGGCACGACTTCTTGACCGCCTCCAGAGGGCCCCTCAGCGGAGATCGTCTTGGCTGTTTCCAATCTTGTCGTGGACGATACAGAAACCGACGCCGCTGCCGCCACATCCGGCAGCTCGTTTTATCTTGCAATGCGCATCCTGCCGGCTGCGCAGCGCGATGCGATGTATCAGGTCTACGCTTTTTGCCGCGCTGTCGACGATATCGCCGACAGCGACTTGCCGCGCGCCGAGCGTGCGGCGGGGCTCGAACGCTGGCGCGCCGACATCGACGCCTGCTATGCCGGTGCGCCGCGCGCTTCGTTGCGCGCGTTGACGCGGCACATTCACACGTTTCATCTGCAGCGCGAAGACTTCCACGCGATGATCGACGGCATGGCAATGGATGCCGCCGAGGACATCTGCGCCCCCGACGAAGACACGCTGGACCTGTACTGCGACCGCGTCGCAAGTGCCGCTGGCCGGTTATCGGTGAGGATATTCGGGATGGAGCCGGAGCCGGGCCGCCTGCTGGCGCACCACCTCGGCCGCGCGCTGCAATTGACCAACATCCTGCGCGATATCGACGAAGACGCGGACATCAACCGCTGCTATCTGCCGCGCGAGTTGCTGGCGCTGGAAGGCATCCCCACCAGCAGCCCCGCTGCGATTGCCGACGATCCGCTGTTGCCGCGCGTGTGCGCCAAGCTGGTCGTGCAGGCCCGCGAGCATTTCGCCCGGGCGGACGCCATCATGGACGCCGCGCCGCGCAACCACGTGCGGGCGCCGCGCATCATGTCGGGGGTGTACCGGTGCCTGCTCGACCGTACCGTTGAGCGCGGCTTCGACGTGCCGCGCACGAAAGTCAGCAAGCCGAAAGCGCGGCTGCTGTGGATCGTGGCCCGCTACGCCTTCTTTTAATGGGCAGGCGCGTTCACGTGATCGGCGCGGGGCTCGCCGGTCTGGCCGCTGCGGTGCAATTGCAGCGGCGTGGCGCGCAGGTGGTGTTGCACGAGGCCGCTGCGCAGGCCGGTGGACGATGCCGCTCCTGGTACGACCACACGCTCGGTACGACGATCGACAGCGGCAATCATGTGCTGTTCTCCGGCAATCACGCAGCGCTGGCTTACCTCCGCGCGATCGGGGCAGCCGACCAGCTGGAGGGCCCGGCGCAGCCCGAGTTCGCCTTCGCGGACCTCAAGACGCGCGCCCACTGGTCAGTGCGCCCAACGCCGGGGCGCTTGCCCTGGTGGATCTTCGATCCGGCGGCACGGGTGCCGAACTCCAACCCCGGCGATTACCTGTCGCTCGTGCCCCTGCTGTTCGCGAGGCCTGGCCGGACCGTGGCGCAGACCGTGCAATGCGATGGCGTGGTGTGGGAGCGCCTGCTGCGTCCGCTGCTACGCACGGTGCTCAACGTGGAACCGCGCGAGGCCAGCGCTGAAATGACCGCCGGGTTCGTTCGCGAGACCTTGCTGGCCGGTGGCGCGGCCTGTCGGACGCTGACCGCCCGGCATGGCTTGAGCAGCGCGTTCGTCGATCCGGCGCTGCGGCTGTTGCAGCATGGCGGCGCGGCGATCCGGCTCGATTCCAGGCTGGACGACATCGTGTTTTCGGAGCGGGGGCGCGTGAGCGGGCTGCGCTTCGCGGATGAGCACATCGAGCTCGAACCGGGTGCCGGCGTGGTACTGACAACGCCGCCGCACATCGCACAAAAACTGGTGCCGGGGATGCAGGCGCCCAATCGCTTTACGACGAGGTTGACCGTGCACTTTGCGGTCGAGCCGCCGTTTGGCGTGCCACCGCTCACCGGGCTGCTGAACGGCACCGCGGAATGGCTGATGGCATTCGATGGCCATCTGTCAGTCACGGTAAACGATGCTGGCAGGCTCATCGAGCAGTCGCACGAGGCCCTCGCCGAACAAATCTGGGCGGAGGTCGCGCAGGTGGTGAACCTGCCGCTCGCGCCGATGCCGGCCTGGCTGGTGGTGCCTGAAGTGCAGGCGGGCTTTGCGCCGCTGCCCGATCAGGAGATGCGCCGCCCCGGCACGCGCACTCGCTGGAATAACCTGATGCTCGCGGGAGACTGGACGGCCACCGGCCTGCCCGCGACGCTCGAAGGAGCGATCCGCTCCGGCCAGAAGGCCGCGGATACGCTGCTGAACGAACCGATGGAACGTAGATGAACGACTTATCCCTTGCCCAGCCGATGGACGACGACACGCCCGATACCTCCGTGGATGCCCAGCCCGACGTGGACGCTGCCACGCCGGCCGCTGCCCGCGCAGACGCGAACGTGTCCCCGCTGGATGCCGCCGTCACCCGCGCCACCGACGCGATTCTCGCCGCGCAGCGTCCGGACGGCCACTGGGTCTACGAACTCGAAGCCGACGCCACCATCCCCGCCGAATACGTGCTGCTGGTCCACTACCTCGGCGAAACGCCGAATGTCGAGCTGGAACAGAAGATCGCCCGCTACCTGCGGCGCATCCAGTTGCCCAATGGCGGCTGGCCGCTGTTCACGGATGGCGACCTCGACGTCAGCGCCAGCGTGAAGGCGTATTTCGCGCTGAAGATGATCGGCGACCCGGAAGACGCCGAGCACATGGTGCGTGCGCGCGAAGTGATCCTCGCCAACGGCGGTGCCGAAGCGGTCAACGTGTTTACGCGGATTCTGCTGGCGTTGTTCGGCGTGGTGTCGTGGTACGCCGTGCCCATGATGCCGGTCGAGATCATGCTGTTGCCGCAGTGGTTCCCGTTCCATCTGTCGAAGGTGTCCTACTGGGCGCGCACGGTGATCGTGCCGTTGCTGGTGCTGAACGCGAAGCGGCCGGTGGCACGTAACCCGCGCGGCGTGCGCATCGACGAGCTGTTTCATGGCGCACCTGTCACCACCGGATTGCCGCCCCGTGCGCCGCATCAGAGTCAGGGCTGGTTTACGTTTTTCCGCGGCGTGGATCACGTGCTGCGTCTGATCGACGGGCTGTTTCCGAAGTACACGCGCGAGCGCGCCGTGCAGGCGGCTGTCAACTTCGTGGATGAGCGCCTGAACGGCGAAGACGGCCTCGGCGCGATTTTCCCGGCGATGGCCAACTCGGTGATGATGTACGACGTGATGGGCTATCCGGCCGATCATCCGAATCGCGCCATCGCCCGCCAGTCAATCGAGAAGTTGCTCGTTATCAAGGATGACGAAGCATATTGCCAGCCGTGTCTGTCACCCGTGTGGGACACCTCGCTGGTCGCGCACGCGCTGCTCGAAACCGGCGAGCCGCGCGCCGAACGCGCCGCCGAGCACGGGCTGCAATGGCTGCGTCCGCTGCAGATTCTGGATGTGCGCGGCGACTGGATTTCGCGTCGTCCCGATGTGCGGCCGGGCGGTTGGGCCTTCCAGTACGCGAACGATTACTATCCCGACGTCGACGATACCGCTGTGGTCGTGATGGCCATGCAGCGCTCGGCCACGGTGACGCAATCCGATGTGGATCGCGAAGCGATTGCCCGCGCCCGCGAATGGGTGGTCGGCATGCAGAGCAGCGACGGCGGCTGGGGTGCCTTCGAGCCGGAAAACACGCAGTACTACCTGAACAACATTCCGTTCTCCGATCACGGTGCGTTGCTCGATCCGCCCACGGCCGACGTGTCGGGCCGCTGTCTGTCGATGCTCGCGCAACTCGGCGAACTGCCGGCGAACAGTGAGCCGGCGCGCCGTGCTTACGACTACATGCTCAACGAGCAGGAGTCCGACGGCAGCTGGTATGGCCGCTGGGGCATGAACTACATCTACGGCACGTGGAGCGCGCTCTGTTCGCTCAACGCCGCGGGCATGTCGCACGACGATCCGCGCATCAAGCGGGCGGCGCAATGGCTGATCTCGATCCAGAACGCGGACGGCGGCTGGGGTGAAGACGGCACGAGCTACAAGCTCAATTACCGTGGCTACGAGCAGGCGGCCAGCACCGCGTCGCAAACCGCGTGGGGTTTGATGGGATTGATGGCGGCGGGCTGCGTCGATCATCCGGCGGTCGAGCGCGGCATCGAATACCTGATGCGCGAGCAGCGCGAGCACGGCCTGTGGGACGAAACCCGTTTCACCGCGACCGGTTTTCCGCGCGTGTTCTATCTGCGCTACCACGGCTATCGCAAGTTCTTCCCGCTCTGGGCACTGGCGCGTTACCGGCAACTGAAGCGCGACGGACTGACGCGCGTCGCGGTCGGGATGTGACGGTGATCAATCCAACCCGCTCGACCGAGTCGCTGGCGGCCAGTCCGTCACGCAGCGGTTTGCCTGTGATTGCCGTCACCGGGATGGCGTTCGAAGCGCGCATCGTGCGCGGCACGGGCGTCGAGGTGGTCTACGCGGCGCGTGCCGATCTGCTCGAACGGGCTTTGAGCGCGGCCGTCGTCCGCGGCTGTGCGGGGATCATCAGCTTCGGTACGGCGGGTGGTCTCGCGCCGGACCTGCAGCCCGGCGCCGTGATCGTCGCGGATGCCGTGGAGGGCCCGCTCGGCCACTGCGCGACCGATTCGCGCTGGTCGGAGCGGCTGGCCGCGGCGCTGATGGCGTCGCCGGTCGCCGCAAAACTGCGTCGCGGGTTGATCGCGGGCGTGGCGGCGCCGCTCATCGGCGCCGAGGACAAGGCCATGCTGCATCGGTCGAGTGGCGCGCTGGCCGTGGATATGGAATCGCACGTTGCGGGCGCGATTGCCGCCGCGCATGGCTTGCCGTTTGCCGTATGCCGCGCCATCGTCGATCCGGCGTGGCGCACGCTGCCGTCTGCCGCAACGGCCGGACTGCGCGACGATGGCACCACCGCCATCGGCCCGATCCTGCGCGAACTGCTGAAGCAGCCTTCCCAACTGGGCGCGTTGCTCCAGGTGGCCTCGGACGCCCGCGCAGCTAAGGCTTCACTGGTCGAGGCGCGGCGCGCGATGGGTGTGACCGGGGCGCTGGTGAGCGCGGGGTAGACGGCCCACGCACCTCAAAAGCGTGTTTTTGTCCTGATCAGGGAAAACCCTTATTTTTGGTATAATCTAGGTATTAACCCTAGGGTCTTGGCATGTTGCCCGGTAGACCCGCTCACGGAGGGATACCAGATGAATTTCCACACCAGAAAGTCCGTGTGTTAGCTCATGAAATGTGTAAGCCTTATAGAAAGGCGGTTTAAAGGGTATTTCAGGGTGATTTATCAATCAGACGAGGATTCTACCCCAACGCCCACCCCAACAAAATAAGGGGCTCATTGGTACTGTTGCCGATGCAAGTGATCGCGCTCTTGTGCATGGCTAGAACGTGCCCAATATGTGGATATATGTCGGGCAGATGACAGTTCGAGGCGTGCACGGTGACCAAATTTGCGGATAATGCACATCCTTTGTCTGGATCGGGGCTATTCCGGAGCGTCGCTCACATGCCAAAATACGCCCGCGTGCTATCCTCTTACAGTTATGTCTAAACAAAAACCACAATCCGCCGTTATTCAGATAAAGCATCGCCCGGGTGAAGGCCCGTTGATTGATGTTGAAGCCCGGCAAACGGTTGATGCAGCAGGGTTTCCCGCGGTCACAATGGGCCTGAATCTGGGGGCAGCGCCTGTGCCTGACAGACGATTTGTGGCTGATTGTGCTAGCGTGGTTGTTCGGAGAGGTGTTGCAAATCTCTTGTTCGGTCAGGAGCGACTTGTGGGAGAGGGGCTTCGCGCACTGCTCATAATCAAAATGAACTCTGACGCCGTGGGGCTGTTTGTAAGTACTGTTCGTGGAATGCAAGGCACCACGATCAAGGAATTGCTGGGAAGGTCCAAGGCGAAGCCGGAAACACTGGATACATTTACCAGCGAACCGGAGCAAAGCGTCGCTTTGATGGCAAACATGGTGGGCGTAAGCTTCACTACGATGGAAGGCTGTTTCGATTTTTACCAAGCATCCGCGTCTTCCATGACATTGGTCCCGCAAAGGAACAAGTTAGCGGTAGATCCAGTGGTACGCGTAGAAATGCGGCTTGCACTTGCAGACGCGCTAATGGATGAGTTGCACAAGGTCAACGAGGCATTCGCTGCGGGCTGATTGGGGATACGTATGGACGGATTTGAACGATTTGACGTTAGAGCGTGGGTTTCTCACGGACTGACGAAACACGTCTCGAAGTCTAGAGAGGTGTCAGAATCCGCACCCCGCGATGTGCGCCGTATTGTTGCAAAAATCGTTGCGCAGGCGACGATTGCCGTTGTCGCGGCTGCTGGTGGTTTAAGTGTTATTGAAATGTCGCCTGGAAGCGTTGCATCCGGGGCCAACAGCCAGGAAATCATGTCAGCGAACGCGCCATCCGCGAATTCGATCGTGGATGCGTCGGCGGTTCCCGGCAGCTCGTACGCGTCTAGCCTTGCTGCGTCCCCGAATACTGCGCAAGTGAATCCCATACTGCGGCAGCCCAACGTACAGCAATCATCGTCTCTCGCTCGGTTCTTGAGCCGTCAACCGGCGAAAATGTCAGAGCAAACCCGCACTTTGGCCGGTCTTGCACTGGAGCGCAGGGCGAATTCGACCGCAGAAAATGGTGACGTCTGGGCTGAACGCGTGATGAAAAATATCTATACGACGAGTTAATGTGTCCAGAGCATGCGCATTTCTGTAAGTGTTCCAATTGGGACTACGAGAAATTTGATGGTATTGGCAAGCGGTCAAAGGTTTATGCGCGAAGTGTCGCGCTTCTCGCCGATCTAAAGAATTCGAAGATTGATAGAAAAAAGGCACTCGCGAATACCCGGACGACGCACGTCCGTTTGTTCAGCGGGTTGGCCAAGGCCGGATGTGAATATTTTGTAGGCAACTTTCGCGGCTCGCAGAAGTGCCTTAAAGAATATGAAGTAGTGATCAACACGGCAAATGGCGTGGTTTCGACCACGGCACCGTCCCATGTCGCTGCGGAGATGGCCGCCCTTTCCAACGAGATAGAAGGTGATCTCACCGCCTTGGCAGATGCCGGTGGTCCGGAGGCATTGGAAACAAAAGATGATCTCGTGAACTGGTTGGACGTCGCGTTGGAGCGGATGGTGCGTTTTCTCAGCATCCACCCTTACGCAAATGGCAATGGGCACATTAGCCGGTTCATGATGTTTTGTTATTTGTCGGCTGTAGGCGTGTGGCCCGAAAGTTGGCCGCTCGATGATCATCCACCATATCCATACGATGAAGCTATCGCGGCATTCCGAAATAACTACCCTGACGGACTCAGGGACTTCCTGTTGAAATACATCGTTTGGGAACCCAAAGTTTCGAATTCGTAGCGGCATGTGGTGCGCAAGAACTGAGTGACGCTAGGCCGGGGCCGCTGGATGCGGCCTTTGTTGCGTTTACGATGGGTCGGGCATATGCAATAAACCCGTTCCTTTAGCAATCCAAAGGTTTCAAGACAGGTATCCGTATCGCAAAAATACGTTCTGCCCTTAAGCCATTATTTGAGGCAGTATCGTTGCCGCGTTGACGATAACGAAGGACTAAGGAATGCCAGCCGCAGTAAAGACCGTTACTCCGTACGATGTGCGAATCCGGGCATGTGCCAAAGTGACTATTGTGCTACTCGCTATGGCCGTCTGCATGACTTGGGTTTGGTTTCAGGAAAGCGCGCAAGGGGTGGTCAACATGCAGCACATTAGCCACTACCGCGCTACCGATCCCGCCGGTTTCGCATCGGGACATGAGCGGACCCTTTGGGGTGCGGCGGCATACTTTCTTGGAGCCGTCGCTGTTGGGGCTTACACAGCATCTTGTGTTTCGCGCCGTCGCAAGCTGAGACAGGGCCGCTGATTAGTTGTTGTGCAATTGATTGCATCCGTTTGACAAACGCCCCTCACCCGAGGGGCTTTTTTATTGACTTTCCAATTCGATAGGAAAATATATTTCCCCGCTTCATGCCCCGCCGCCTAGCCGTTTTCTAATCGAAAACGCGCCTCAATCCCTCGTCTGATTTTATGAAATTTCCCACTCCGTAAATCGCCATGTTCTGAATTGTTTTCTTAGTGGCAGAGTGGGAATTGCTGGTTCACGAAGGATCGGCAATTTCCACCAAACGAACGGAGTCGAAAATGTCTAATTCAACAAACGACAAGGTAAACGCTGGCGTTATCTTGCCGCGCGCCCTGTATCAACGAATCGTTGAGTACGGCGAGCACAGAGGATTGAGTCTATCGGCAGTCATGCGACTCGCTACCAGCCAATATCTCGACAAGGTACAGCCGCAGAAACAATCCACGAAGAATACGAGGTAATGCAACGAAAGAAAAAGGCCAGTCCCAAAATAGACTGGCCTTTAGAGTTGGGTTTCGGTGGTTGGCAGCCAAACAAAACCCTCCATGCAGCAGTTAGTATAGCTCCCGCATGGAGGTCTTTCAACGATCTTTATGTATAAGGGAGTTAATCGTGTCTAATGAACTGATTAAGCAGAATTTTGAAATGCCGCCGCAAGCGGCTGTTTGTCAAAGTGCGCACACAATTGCAAAGCCAAAGCCCAAACAAGGGAAGCACACCCTAGTGCGCCCCAAACTCGAATACGTCAATTTCTTTAGCGACTACTGCCGCTCTCCCCTGAACGCCGCCCGGTTGTATAGCTTTTTGGTCTATCACGCCCAGCGCAATGCCCCCGGCCCCAATCCGGCCCGTCTACGCACCGTGCGCGAGGGTGGATCGTGGGGGGAACGGGCTTACTGGTGGGTCATGACTCGCAAGGATATAGCCGCAGCGTGCGAGATGACCGAGGATCAGTTTCGCACCGCACTGGCGACGCTGGAGCGGGCAGGGGTAGCGGTCCACAAGCGGGGCCGCTACTACGGCGAAATTCCCCGCTACTACGGCAAGACCATTGATCACTTCAGATTGGGCGTGTGCCAGCGTGGAAACGGCCTTGACGCATGGCCCACGGTAGCCGAGATGGCCCAATTGAGAATCGTTCTTGGTGGGGATAAACCCCCACTGAGCGGTGGGGATAAACCCCCAAGATTAGTACTAGATTCTTTACAAGTCTCCCCCTCAAATTCATTAACAGAAAAATCACTTATTAAAAGCCCTGGCGAACATCTGCCAGGAGAACCTACACAAACGCAGGTAAGCCAGCAAGGAAAGCAGGGAAACCCAAAACCCAAGGCAAAGACAACCGTTGCAAGTCCCGAAGTAGTAGAGCGTTGGAAAGCGTTCAAGACGGAATACAACGAGGGAATGCATAACGGCGAAAACCTCAAAGAACAGCTTTCGAATGAGTGCAACGAGACCGAACTAAAGACACTTCAGCGCATTGAATTCCGGGCCGCTGAGAGGTTCGGGGATGCGTTGCCTTTCTTCACCTGGCTCACCTTGCACGTGTGGCGGCGCATTACCTTGGTGGTTCAGAGCGATGACCCACGCGCTAACGCTGGATATTTGCTGAAGCACCGGCAAGTGTTCTTTGATATCTACGCGGCGTGCCTGGAGGATGAAGCCAAGAAGCCCGCGATCAAGTACGTGATCCCCAAGACGCCGGATTCAATTTTGTACGTCCCTAGCAGCCCCGCCACGCCCACGGCGACCACTGTGACGTGCGTTGATGCCACCGTTGCATCGGGGCCTTCTATGGCTACCCAAGATGAAGTGCAGGCAGAGCTAAGTGCCCTATTGCCATCGGAGCACCAGCGCTACCTTAGCCTGTTGAAATTCCTTGCCGAGCATCCGCCCCAAGAAAAGACACCGACGCCGCTCCCGCCCGATCTTTCGAAGCCGAACCCACCGAAATGGAAGCCATCGTGCTTTGATAAGAAAAGCACGAAATTAATTGATCAAGGTGTTCCCAGTTAGCGACCAAGAGAGGATTATTTTCATTGTGGGAACCAAACCAGGACAAGCGATGTGTACTACTGATCAACGGACAAGGGTAGGGCGGAAATATTATCCGGCAGCGACGATACAGCAGTTTCTCGATGAAATCGCCAAGAACCACAGCATCGTGGAGGTTTGCGCAGACCCGAAGTTCCCAGGCGTCACGACCATCTATAGATGGTTGTCCACCGACCCGGTCTTTGCAGCCGAGTACGAGAAAAGTGTTCAGCTTGCGGCGGCCAGCCAGTTGCAGCTTTGACATACAGCGGGAGCGGATCGTGAGTCACATACCAATGCTGATGCAGCAGACAGAAGCCCTTGCGAGACAGACAGGTATTGCCCTGTACCCTGGCCGCGCTGAAGTCTATTGTCGGTATGACGATGAGACGGGCATCCAATGGGTGTTTAGTTTGAAAGGCTCTGTCGGTCTTAGCGTGACTATGCGCCGGATGGATTCCGACCAGGCCGCAGACACATTGCGCCGCCTGAGTGAAGGTTTTTTGTTTGATTGACTGGAGCACAACATGTCGTCATTTACAGGTTTCAACTCGATGAGCGCAGAGGCGCAAGCCCGGTTCGCGGCGGCGCATGCACGTGGCGAGAATCCCCGCCCCGCCGACTACAGCAGCGGTGGCCGTCTGAGTAGAGCACGTGCAGATAGTGCCGTTGGGCGCGATGGTTTGCGAAAGATCGTAAAAGTAGACGAGTACAGCGGCCAGCGTGTCGTTGAATTCCAGGCAACGGAACCGAACGCCAGAAAAGCGTGGATGGACCCTTGGCGTCATGATGGTTATCAGCAAATTTGCATCTGGAACAAAACCGCGACCGAAGATGAACGCCGAGCCGCCCTTGATCGTTGGGAACACACCCAGGCTTATCTGCGTGGAGAAACACGATGAAATCCCTAGAACAGGAAATTGCCGAACGTGTGGCGACAGTGACCGCAAAAGCTGTTACCAGTCTGAAGAAACAGATTGCCGATAAGCGAGCGGTTCCAGCGCTGATGCATCCGAAAAAGATTCAACCCGGTAGTGCTGAATACTTCGCCGTGAAGGCGATCAACGAGAAGTACTCGAAGCCGTTTCAAGCTGTGGGCCATACCGATCCCGTCAAGGATCAGTGGCCGTGGGAATGTGAGAACACGCAGATGTATCGAGCGAGACTGTGTAATTACCTCCAGACAGGCGATCGCAAGCATTCTGCGGGCAAGATCATTGATATGGCGCTCGCTGCACCTGAGAAATTTGACGCTGAAGAAAGCCGGATCATTTCAGATTCTTGGAAGGCAGCAACGGCACCGGGCAGCACGCCGCACCCGATCTTGATCGAAGATCAAAGCGGCAGAAAAGTTACTGAGTGGAGCGGCCATAAAAGCGCCTGGTTAGGTCGGTTCAAAGCTATTGGGTATCAGATGCTTGATAAAAATGGCGACCTACCGAAGCTAGAGTTGCGATGAGATGAATCATGGATGCCCCTTCCTCAAAAGTCTGTCGGGCTTGCTCCACGCTGAAATCTTTGGCCGAGTTTCACGTTGACAAGACCTGTCTTGGGGGGCGGAAGTCACGTTGCAGGCGTGCGCCTGTGCAGCAACGCGGGCTTATTACGCGACCCATGCCGAAAAGATTTGTGAGTATCAGCAGCGCCGCAGACGTGAGAAGCAATCCGAACAGCAAGGGGCAACACCATGAGCAATTACAGATGGCCTGACGGCAAGATTCCCCGGATGCCAGTGATGCCTACGCCACCACGGAGACGCAGACACCGTGCAGGGCGTCCAGATGCGATCCCATTGGATGACCTGTTGGTGCGTTGGCATGAAGCGATTGCCAGGATTAGGGGCGAAAAATGACGAACCTTGAAAACCTCGTTGCGCTGCTCGATCAGGTGCGCACTCTTCATGCTGCGTTGCCCGAACAGGTGGCGGCGGCACGTGATGAAACCGAGGTTCAATACATACGCATCAAGATTTTCATGAGCGCTGGTGATCGTTTGGCGGCGGCGCTGGAATTGCTCGCACCAACCGACCCTTCACGCGTCACCATTCAGGCCGCTCTAGATGCGTTGGTTGAACTTGTGGGTGCAGCGGTTGAGCGCGTCGCCCAGATCGAACAAGCGATGATCCAGGCGGCAAACGCCACCAAGCACTAACGGAGATCGATATGTGCGACGTTATCAATACCCTGTTGGTGTTCGTGGCCGATTGGGCCGGCGACTGCGTGAAAATCCGCGCGATCCAGAAGCCCTAGCACTACGCGATAAGGCGATTGCGGAGACGTTGGATTTGTTGGCGTTCGGTCTAGAAAACTGCACAGATGAAGAAAAACCCTTGATTCAAGGGATGATTGAGAACACACGCCGCGTCAGGGATGCACTGGCGGCGGGCAAGACCCCAGCGCCGCACTAGTTTGACAAACGCTTGCGAAATTGATTGCATAGATAATGTTCGGTAGTCCTCAAAAGGAGATCGACGTGAGCAGCGGCGGATACGAAGCCTTCAAACTGAGTTACGAAATCTCGCCAGTGATCCTAGTAAACGGCATCGCAAATCTGATTCCAGGCCAGATGCTCCCGATAGTCGCACTGACAGAGGCGGCCAGTTTCACGCAGGGACTTTTGCAAGGGCCATCTGTACCGAACCTCGATCAGTTCTTTGCGCACTGGAAACCCGTTGGCGGAAGTACGCTGGTAGCGCAAGAAATTGGCATGTTCCCATTCGCAAACCAGGCGGTAGCAGCGAACGCAGTTATTGCCCAACCTCTTAACGTCAGTATGCTGATGATGTGCCCCGTCCAACAGGAAGCGGGATATACATCAAAACTGGCGACGCTAACCGTACTGAAACAAACCCTCGCCCAGCACAATTCGGCGGGCGGGACTTATACAGTCGTTACCCCAATGCAGATTTACACGAACTGCCTTTTGCTAAAAGTGACAGACGTATCTAGCGGAGAAAGCAAACAGGTTCAGTACGAACTCCAATTCGATTTTCTTCAGCCATTGATCCAGATAAATCAATTGGCGCAAGTCTATAACTCCTTGATGGCAAAAATGGCGGGCGGATTGCCCACGCCCCAGATTCCCACATGGAGCGGTCCATCAGCGACCTTTGGTAATGCATTGCCACAGGCGGCGGGCGGGGTTATCCCGTCAGTCAGTAATAACCTGGGATCAATGGCGGGTAGTGTCTCTCAGGGTGCAGGGGCCAATCAATTCGGATTCGTGGCCTAAATGCAAGTATTTTCGCGGCGGCGGGTTTTGCGGGTGTGAGTAAGCGTAAAGAGAAGATAGACAGTAAGAGTGGAGAACCGGATCATGGATACAGTCAAGACAGATACCAACGCACCACGCCTGACAAATGGTGATGTACTGGAGGTATTAGGGAAGATAAAGAAGCGGACAGCAGATATGGAAGATGCTTTTTCCCTGTTCGCGGCGCACGATAAAGAGACTCTGAAACGTGCGTTAAAGAGCCATATAAGTGGCATACGTGAAGTAATTGAGGCGGCAAGAACAGAGATTTTCAGGATAGATTGAGCTAGGTAAGGCTATAACTCAGGGTGTTAATCATGGCGGGCGTACTTACACAGAAGATGAAGCGGTTCGTAGTGCGGGCACTTGCCACCGGGCATGGCGTGGTGGAAGTACAGCGTATGGTGAAGCAATCCTTTGATGTGGATATCACAGTGCCATCCTTGTTGAAGTACAACCCCACCCGCATTACGGGCGCGCGTCTGTCGGCTCCACTGCGAAAACTATTTTTCGATACGCGGGCCAGGACAAATGATGAACTGGAGAACACCGATCTAGCCCATGACGTGGTGCGGATGCGCCGGTTGGATGAGATGCACGATGAAGCAATGATGAGAGGCGATATCAAAGGTGCAGTGGTGGTGATCACTGAAGCCCGCAAGACGATGGACAAGTATCAGGAAATGCCTGACACGATGCCGGGTGCAGGTAAGGGGGATGCGGAGTGAGCAAGTTCCAGATTCGATCCACGGTCAAGGGACCGGACCCAAGGGACACCACGCTGGTGATTGAAGGTGGACTTCCCCCGGATTGGGACGGCTATACGGATGAGGACAAGGCCCGACTATTCCAACAGGCAGCGGCACCCACTGCAAAGGCTACGGCGTCCCGGTTGAGAAAGTTCCAGGCGAAGCCGCGTGATGAGAATGACGATGATGGCATCAGGTATCTCGTAGTGCGGGGCGGTCTACCCGACTGGAGACACGAAGCCGAACACAGGGCGATTGCACGCCAGCAATACGAGGATGCGCAGAAAGCGAAGCTTGCAGCGCCGAAAGATACCCTACAAGGTGAAGTCACAACACCTGTCGAACCGCACCCCACGCCGCCTGCCGATGCAATTGATTGCACTGACTCAGAGGGGTAGTGAAAGGCAATTTTGTAAGGTTCGGCCTGAAACAGCCTTAAATAACGAATTTTGGCCTTACTGCATGTTTACGGATATCTAACCTGCATGGAATCAATGAGTTAGCCAAAAATGGCCGTAAGGGTAGCTTTACATAATGGTTTTAAACGAGCTTTGATCACCTTTTGATAATGTTACGATTTGATAACGGAGTCTTACATCATGGCAGTGACCAAGAAGCAAACCCCGGACGCCGCCCCCGATACGTCAGAGGAATTTGACGAACAGCCAGTGCAATCAATTGCATCCGAGCCTGTGACCGTGGGCAGCATCAAGGCGGCAGCGCTGGCAGGTAATGCAGTAACGCACATCGGCCACGCCATGACCGTGACTGCCCAGCACATTCCCGGAGGTACGGGGAAGGGTATCGCCCTTGCGGGCGGGTGGGTGGTAGACGATCTGAACGGCCAGCCCTACCGCGTGGGCAACAACCAGGGCACCTTCCATTTCTTCGTTAACGGTACGCCTGTTACTGAGGCGACGCTGGTCCGCATGCTTGAGCGGAGCTAGTCATGGCTACCTACACAACCAGTCCCGTAGGCTTGCCGTGGACGCAGACGCTAGGCAACGATACCAGCGGCACCATTACCGCTCTTTCCTGCCCCGGACAGTGCGTATGCACAGTGTATAGCGCGGCGGGCGTGGTTTTGGCATCCATTGATAGCCGCAATGTCAGCCGACCCAATGAGTACGGGCAGCTTTATTTCAATATCGGCCAGCCGTATGTGATGCCGCTCAATCTCGCCTTTAGTGGCGGCGCACCCTACGTGGTGCAGCGAAGCGGCAGCAGCATTTCATTCACCATCTGAACGGAGTAACACCATGAGCACCAACAGCAATTCAAGCCGTGACAGTGGCAATGCAGGTAGCGATAGCGCTGGCCGTTTCAAGACCTCGCCTATGGATGCGTTCAAACGCTCGATCATCCCCGGCACCGGCAACAGCATGAATGATCCTGTGATCAAGCACACACCCAAGGTGCCCACGTCTAACGGTGTCATTCGGGACAAGGCGTAATCATGGGCAACAGCAATCTTACGAACGGTGGCAGCGATACGCGTAAAGATACGCACGTCCCGGTATCGGGGTCTAGTACGCGTGATCATTACGTGTTGCCTGTCGGCACCAGGGAACTGGCGCAAAGCCAGCTTAGGAATAACTCTGCGATTCCCGGCAGCAATGGTTGTATCCGCAACGTTCCTGCAAAGCCGTTGCCACATAACCCGGCGAAGCCCACGATGGGCCGCAAGTGAGGTGATCGTGTTGAGTTCTGACGAGGTAGTTCTAAGGCTCGAACACATCGCGCGTGAGGAAGGGCGGCACACGTTCATCTCCGGTCGATTGCGTGTGGATGCCGAATATGTAGGCGACATGGGCCAGGTCTATTTCCGCGTCAATGGTGTTGGAGCGCTTCGCAATGCCGTTATCCGCGCGATAGACGAAGCCCGACTCAACCAGACAATGATGGTGTGACCATGCATGATCAAGACGACTGGAATGCCTACCTGCAATGGAAGGTTGAATGTTTGGGATTGGATGAGCGCTATACGTTTGAGTCTCCAACCCCGGCACCGCCGCCATCGGCCTATCTAATCCGGCACTGTACAGCGAGTGACGAGCGCACCCATGAGATGCGTAGACGCATCGCGGCGGGTGAGTCAGTACATCAGATCGCGGCAGACATGCCCGATGTTCTAAAGGCTTGCAAATGAAACAAGCCCCCGCTCCCGCTGTTCGTGTCTCTGCGTTGGCCGTACATGAGGCGGTTATGGCTATGCCGACCTATCCACCAGCGCCTAAAGCCCCAGCGCCGCCACGAGATGTGGAAGCGGTGGCCGATGTGCAGGCCGCATCGAAGAAACGTAAGTGTGGGGCCGCACCCAAGCTAAGTGACGAGCAGAAGCAGACCATAGCCCATCTGTATGGTGATGGTGTGCCGTCTCGCCAACTCGCCAAGCGGTTCGGAGTGTCAAAGACTCTGGTTTCATCGTGTTTCGCACAGCATGGAACTCACGCGTGCTGTTCGGAATGCGGCCAGCGTCTTGCACTTGAGAGGTTCGGCCCGATCCCCACACGCAGCGGTGGCACGATACGGGACAAAATCTGTCTGTCATGCCGGAAGCGCAAGCCGCCGCAATGCCCAAGCGCAGCAGTTGATACTCACCCCACGCCCGCCGCGAAGAAAGAGAAGATCGCGCCCTATATCGGCCAGATCGCACCTAGCCCGTACGCCTCCGCAATGGCTCTCAACAAACAGCCGCGCGCCGATGGTCGATTGATTGCCCACACGCAGCTAGAGTTACGTGGACCCGTACCACGTGCTGGGTCAGTGTCTCCGCAGGTAGCGTCATTCATGCGATGTGCTGGAGGTGCCTAGTGCGCGATCACTGCAACGCGTGGAAAAAGCGCATGGAGACGTTGGAGTTCGGTGCACCGTCCAAGATTGCCGCTAAGCCGTCAGCAAGACAGACTAAGGCCATCAGCGTGGAGCAGTTCTATTCGTTGTGGAGCAGGGCCAAGACTTACGGAAGTACGCGGATCAACAGCACTCATAGCGAGCGTCGGCAGTTGAAACGGAGGATGCGTCTTTAGCCGACTGTGACATTTCTGCCGCTTAGCTGCCGTTAGCCTCACGGGGATCATCTGCGCCTATTGGTCTTTTTTTGCCGGGTTCGCGTTGAGGGCAGGCTGTACCTTTTCGATTAGCTTTTGGGCTTCGATCAACAGTTGATCAGTTTGGGCCTGCAATGCATCTTGATTCGTGACCAGACCTAGCTCTGCGCGGATGGCCGCTAGCAGCTTGTCTATCTGCACCGCCAACGGCTTCATGCGTTCGTTCAGGAACGTCACGTATTGCCTGTGCGACTCCCCCACGTCCGCGTACGCCGCCTCCAATTCTCTCTGTGCCGTATCTCTGAGGGTAACTTGCGAGTTGTAACTTAGCTCCAAACCGTGATAACGAGCCGGGTCCTGAATGTTGTTTTCTGTGTGATTACGCATTAGACCCATGATACGGTCCATCTCTGCGTTTGCTCTCGCCACGTGTTGTTCCCTAACAGTGGCTGCGCTTTTGCGGATCAATGCAGGCGTCAAAAACTGTAAAGCGTCTACGATGACGGTCGAGAAGTCGTACGAGAGCTGTCTCGCCATGGTGACGGTTTGCGCCTCAGCCACGATGGCGACACGCGACACGGCAATTTGAAAGGGCTTCACACCTTCTATGGCGTCCCCCACTCCTGGTTTTAAACCCGGGAGCCGGTTGATATGACTTTGCATGTTGACCAATTCCGCCGCCGCTTCCATATAGACCTCCCGGCGCATGGTGCGGAGTCGTTCCAGGTGCGCTTCGCGGGCCGCGTGTTCCCGATCCTTTTCTGACTCTTTACGGGAGTGTTCTAGTTCATCCCGCAAGCGGTTAGCGGCTTCCATCTGGGAAAGCTTGACACCGTTATACGTGAGCAGGCCGACAGTAATAGCGACGCTACCCGCAACGATGCTACCTATGAGAACTTGGTGTGCGTCGATCCATGGCATTGCAGCGTGCAGAAAAATCACCGCCGCTAGCACAGCAAGCAGCACCAAGCTAAATTTTTGAACATCGCTTTTCATCGAATGCCCCGACCAGTTGTAGGTTTTGCTCGCCGGATTATATGCGCTGCTCTGCTGCTATGATCTGACGCAAAACTACGAAATCCGAAACTGGGGTAAATAATGAGAATGAGAGCGTTGGCGGGCGTGAGCTTGATGTGTCTGGTAATGCAAGTGGCGATGGCCGAGGAAACGGCGGGAAGCACCGAAACGATTCTGCAATGTACAGGCGCGGTAGGTAGCAAGGGGATAGATGCTCCCGCTGACGTGGCGTTGGGCAAGCCGGTTACAGGCGCTGTTGGAACATACATAATCACTACCAGTTCTGTAATGATCATTAGCGACGGCAGCAGCTTTGCCAACACGCAGCTACCGCGTTGCAGGGAGACCAGCACGCAGTACACCTATTCGAACGACTGTGGTGCCCTTCGCCCGTACTACATGCAGGACTGGATGCACGCAACAGACTTCGACCGGGACACAGGATCGTTCTTCAAGAAGTACCGCAACAGCGCAGAATTCTTGCAAACAGTGGTTATCGACCGGTTGACGCTGCATTTGACCGATGAGATGTTGGTAGGATTTACGCGAGTTGACCGCGATAAATCTACCCAGAAGATCACGCAGAAACCGTACATGACGTCCGGGTCTTACGATGCCGATTGCCACGTAACTAAACCGAAAATCTGACTGCCTCCTTCGTCACCGGTTCATTGATCATGGCCAAGCCCCCTCCATACGACCATCGCCCGACCATTCCCGATCCCGCCCGCGATCCCGAGCTAACCGTGATCAATGCAGCGCTCACACACGCGCAAGATGCGCTCAAAGCGGCGCACCGAGCCATCCAGGCGCTTCGCATGAGTGATGAAGCCGTGGCCGCACTGGAACACCTTGAGCAGTGCCAGAAGCTACTCAGGCGTTAGCAGCGCTATAGCGCTCCAATGCTGCATACGCGCGTTGCCACACGGCATCCCACGTTTGCCAGTCCGGGCGATTCTCGACAAACGCCACGTTACGCCGCTCCCATGTAAACCGTTCGTAGTCGCTCAAAACTTGCCATGCCGATGGTGTGTTGATCATGCTTCGCTCAGTAAGTGGAGACACACACGCAACCTAGCACGATGAGCGGCCACGCCCTGGAGCGATGCAGCCGCAACCCCGCTTGTGTTAATCGCGCGTGCGCCGCTCAACTTTCGCTGATAGCCTTTTTCGCAGCATCCAGCCATTCATTCACAACCTCGACCGGCAACGCCAACATACTGGACGCTTGCATGTAGTCAGCGAGCAGCGATTGTTGCTGTGCTGGCATCAGGCGTTCGAACGCGATCATGCCTAGCTCCACGTAGAAGCCCCTCAGATTCTGCTGTTCGGGAGTCATGCCGCACCCCCTGTGACCAGCGGGCGGATCGTGGCGGAGTACCAGTAAGGCCGGTTCTTCACGTGGCCGTCAGGCGGCGGAATCAATCCCTGTTCGACGTGGTTATAGATCGTCTTTCGACTCACACGCAGCAGCGCCGCCACGTCTAACAGACTCAGGCGGGAAGCAACGTTGATATCGACAGGGGGACGCTGTTTCGCTGGCCCGCGTTTGGTGGCGGGTGCGACGGCGGGAGACTTCATGGATACGGTCATGCCTTCCTCCAATCAGGAAAGCGCTGCCGTCCGTGGTCTTACGCGCGAAATGGGTAAACCTGTGTACATCAAAGCTAATTAGAGCACGTTGATGCACACAGCGTACGAAACGTGAAAATTTACGATGCGACTGGCAACGGCAGGGGCATGAGTTCCATGAGCTTGTCCCCCAACACGCGCCACGCCTCAAACTGCTGAGACTGCAATACCTGCCGCTGGTAGATGCGCCGTACCTTGTTGCGCTCGACGTGGTTCAGTGCCCTGTCGATCACATCGCCCACAATGCCTAGCTCGCCCATAAGCGTGGCCGCAGAGCGGCGCAGATCGTGCGGAGTCCACTTCTCCGATCCAATTTCCAGCGTGTGGCCGTAGTTCAAGGATCGGCCTTCTATCTTGCGTGAGTAGAAGCTGAGTTGCCTGTCTGACGTGGCATTCACCAGCACTTTGCCGTGCGCGTGCGTCATTGGGTCCGAGCTATCCGGCATCAGCCAGGCGCTACCCCCCGACAGCGCCATCAGCGCATCCATATGGAACTTCGCCCAATCAGATAGCCAGATCGTGTGCGCCTTCCCGTTCTTTGAATTCTCAGGCGGGATAGTCCACAGGCGATCTACCACGTGGGCTTTCTTCGCCCGTATGACCTCGTTCGACCGTGCCCCCGTACCGATGATCACCATGAGCGCATGCCGCACGGCATCCGGCAGGGCGGCGGCATCTAGCAGCGTGTGGAGCGTCTGAAGTTCTCCCGCCACCAGTACCCGCTCCCGTTCATTGTCAGCGCCGCCCACGTCCCCCCGCGTCAAACCTTCCAGCGGGTTAGTGGGCACTAACTCGCGATTCACGCCCCAGGCGTACATGCCGTACAGGTAGCTGAGGATTTTGTTTGCCAGCGAAGGTGCGCGGCTTTTGATACTATCTAGCTGTACTAGGTATAAACCCTTAGTAACGCTTGCGGCAGGTTTGTTGCCGAGCAGTGGGAAAACGTCTTTCTTGAAAGCCCGTTCGGGTTCTGCGCCGCCATCCTTGCGGGTGGCAAGTTCGGAGTCCTTCCACTGCTTGAACAGTTCCTTGATCGTGATCGGTTTGGCCTTGGCAAGTTCGGCTTTGTCCGCCGCCCTTTTGGCCGCTCTCTCGTCTATCGGATCACGTCCCTTACGGACAAGATCGGCGGCAGTGTTGCGGGCGGCGCGAACATCGGCCAGTGAAGTATCCGGCCACGTGCCACAACCGAAATCACGCGTCTTGGAGCCGCAGCGGTAACGGTAGGAGAAAGCGACAGTGATACCCCTGGCAGTCATGTTGACCTTGCCCCACAAGCCGCCGAGATCATCGCGGAGGGTATCGCCTACGTTCTCAGGTTTGAGGGCTTGCAACGTCTTTTCGTACAGCTTGACCATAGCGGAGACTCCGTTCTCTACCCCAACACCTACCCCAACAAAAGTCTTTCCTTGATTTGCTCAGATTTGCCCCGATGTACATAGACGAAAGCCGGAAAGCCTTGCTGGATAAGGGTTTGAAGCAGTCAGGTTACACCGCTTTATACAAGGATGCACAGACCATGAATTTCCACACCAGAAAGTGGGTCAAGCCCGAAGACCTGAATCCCAATGGCACGCTGTTCGGCGGCAGCCTTTTGCGCTGGATCGACGAAGAAGCCGCCATTTACGCCATCTGCCAGCTGGACAACCAGCGCGTGGTCACCAAGTTCATGTCGGAGATCAACTTCGTCAGCTCGGCGCGCCAGGGCGACATCATCGAACTCGGCATGACCGCGACGCATTTTGGCCGCACCTCGATTACGCTGCGCTGTGAAGTGCGCAACAAGATCACGCGTAAAAGCATCCTGACGGTCGAGAAGATGGTGTTCGTCAACCTCGACGAGAAAGGCGAGCCGGCACCGCATGGCCGCACGCAGATTCGCTACGCAGACGAAGCCTTCGCGCGTTATCGCTCCGCTGCGGCACCGGTGAAGCAGCCGGTTGCGGCAGCCGTCGACGATGCCGTGGACCAGATCGAAGCGGACGTGATCCACTGAGGTTAGCGAAGCGTCCTCCGCGTGTCGCTTCAGCGGCGTGACGTTTGAGCGCTAGCCTTTTTGTGGGCGAGCCCAGAATGAAACAGCCCGACCGGCATGCGCCGGTCGGGCTGTTTTGTTTGCTGCGGACAGAATGGGTCTTACTTGCTCGCGGGTGCAGCGGGTCCGACGCCAGCCGGGACCGCTCCCGCCGCCGGTCCTGAAGCTGGCGCAGGGGCAGCCGCAGCCGCAGCAGCCGTGGTCGCGGCGCCCGAAGCAGCGGTGGCCGGCGCAGATGTCTCACCCGGATCTTCGTAGTTCGGCAACGCACCCGCTTCGCCGCTCGAAGCGCCGCTCGCTGGTACGCCCGGAGCGCCAGGTGCAGCCGTTGCACCCGGGTCCTCGTAGTTGGGCAAATCAGACGGCGCACTGCCAGCCGGACCCGATGCGCCATTGGCCGGCGCAGCGCCCGGCGCGTCAGGATCGCCGTAATTCGGCAGCGGCGCGGTCTGCGACTTGGTGCCCCTTAGCAGCGAGGCGCGCTGCTGGGTGAAGGCGTCGCGCACGAACGAGTATTTATCCAGCGCGGCCGCTTCGAGCAACGAGGACGCACCCAGCAGATCCGAGCGCGCGCTGATGAACTGCGCGACCCACATCGGATTGCGGACCCCCGGTTCCAGGTACGTCATGATGTTGAAGCGGAAATCCACCGCGTAGCCGAGACTGTCGCGGAACGAACTCGGACCGAACAGCGGCAGCACGAGGTAAGGACCGGACGGCACGCCCCAATGGCCGAGCGTCAATCCGAAGTCCTGATGATGCTTCGGCAGACCCGCCGGCGTCGCCCAGTCAAGCAGGCCGCCTATACCGAAGGTCGAATTGAACGCGAAGCGCATGATGTCTTCGGTGAAATCCGTGAAGTTCAGCTGCAGCAGGTTGTTGGCTGCGTTGCCCAGATCGCCGAGGTTCGAAAAGAAGTTGCTGATGGCCTGGCGGATAGGTTGCGGCGTGACCTTTTGATACCCCTTCGCGACCGGCTGCGCGACCGTGCGGTCGAGCACGTCGTTGAATTTGAAAATCTGCCGGTTCATCGGCTCAAGCGGGTCGCCCGGCTTTCGGTCGGGACCCGTCGCACACCCGGACGCGAGGCCTGCTATGAGCAGCGCCGCCGCGGTGGTTCGCATCTTCATTTCCTGATTCCTTGTTTTTCTTTCGAAGCGCGACGCGCGCGGGGTTTGCCCATCAAGACAGGCTGAAACACCACGGCACCGATCAGTGTGCACAACAGTGATAACGCAAGCAGTCGCCCCATGCTCGACGTGCCCGGATGATGCGACAACCACAAACTGCCGAACGCGGTCGCGGTGGTGGCCGCGCTGAACATTACGGCATGCGTCAGGCTCGACTGCAACAGACCGGTCTGGCCATTGCGCCATGCCATGACGAAGTAAATCTTGAATGCCACGCCTACGCCAAGCATAAGCGGCAACGCGATGATGTTGGCGAAGTTAAGTGGCATACCGAACACGACACACAATTCGAGCGTCACCAGCGCCGACACGAGCAGCGGAATCAGCGTGCGCAACACGTCGCCGATGCGGCGCAGCGCGATCCACAGCAGGATGGTGATCGTCACGAGCGCCCAGCAGGCCGCTTCCAGGAACGCCTTGATGATCACGTCGGCCGAATGCAGGATCGAAATCGTGCCGCCAATTGCGCCGGGCTCCGCGGTTTTCACGGCATGCGCGAAGCGTTTCAACATGGCGTCGTCACCGGGGTCGACGCCGGGCGGCACCTTCGGTCCGATGTTGACCAGAGCTTGCCCGCTGGGCGAGACCCAATCACGGGTGATTTCCGGCGGCAGGCTGGCGCGCGTGATCTCGCTCGGCTGCAGCAGCATGGCCAGTTGAGACAACGCGATCTTCAGCGTGCTCGACATGGCGGTCTCGGCGCGATCGCGCACCGCGGGAGACGCAGCCGCAAGCTTTTGCAACGTGCCGGCCAGATGCTGTGCCTCGGCGGCGCCGGGGCCGGGGTGGTCTTCGGCGGCGAGCGTCAACTGGTTGGCCGCGCGCTTCAGGGCGGCCACGCGCAATGCGTCGCTCGAGGGCGGCGCGGGCGGCTGGGTCAGAGCGGGGAGCAGTTGCTGCGCGGCGCTGTTGATGAGCACCAGCTTCTGCGCCTGATCCGTGGGAATGAACGTGCTCAGCGTGGTCACGCGGCCCACTTCGGGCAGTTTCTTCAGACGTGCTTCGATCTGGTCCGCCGCCGCGACGGATGGCGCGAGCACCTGCACGTTGTTGACCGCCGCCTCGGGCGAATCCTTCAGCGAAAGCAGCGTGGCCATCGACTCCGTATGCGGGTCCTTCAGATGCAGCGGATTGAAGTCGAAGCGCAGATGCGTGAGCAACGGCAGCGCACCGATCACCACGACGAGCGTGCCGATCAGGACCGGCTTGCGATGCCGGTCGAGGTAGTCATCGACGGGGGCCAACTGCTTGAAGCCAGGCGCGACGGCTTCGCCCGGTGGGTTCAGGACCTTCAGCAGTGCGGGGAACAGCGTCATGTTGGTGAAGTACGCGACGAACATCCCGACACCCGCGATCTGCCCCAATTCCGCCACGCCGCGATAGGCGGTCGGCAGGAACGAGAAGAAGCTTTCCGCGACCGCAACGGCGGCGAGTGTCAGCGGCACGCCGATAGTGTGCGCCGTATTGACGAGCGCTGCCGCGAGACGGTCATCGCGGTTGCGTTCCTCGCGATACTTCACGCCGAACTGGACCCCGAAGTCGATCCCAAGCCCGACAAACAGCACCATGAAGGCGACCGAAATCATGTTGAGCGCGCCGACCATCATCAGGCCGAGCGCGGCGGTGATGGCTAGTCCGACGAATAGCGTGATCAGCACGGCGATGATCATGCGCCCCGAGCGCAAGGCGAGCCACAGGATCACCAGCACGACCACGAAGGTGATGGCGCCGTTGAGCGCGGCGCCGTCCTGCACCGAGGCGAATTCTTCGTCGGCAAGCGGCTGCTCGCCAGTCAGACGGATCGTGGCGCCGTATTGCTTGTCCAGATGCAGCGAAGCCGCAGTGGCGCGAATCGCCGCGGATGCGCGCGCGCCGGGTTCCAGCGCGCCATAGTCCACGACGGGCTGCACGGTGACGAAGGCGCGGGCCGGATTGGTGGCGACGTCCTTGTCGACCAGCGCGCGCCACGAGAATGCTGCCGGTTCCCCGGCGAGCACGCGGTCGAGCACGTCCGCGCTCTGCGAGAGCAGGTGGCTCATGTCGCTCAGCTTGACCTGACCGAGTTGCAGCGGCAGCAAGAGGCTGGTGGTGAGCACGCCGGCGAGGCCGGTCAGGCTCGGATCCTTGGCGAGCGCGTTGACGAGCGGGCGCGACTGGACGAGCTGGCCGGTGGTGGATTGGACGTCTTGAAGCGAAGGAAACAAGAGACCGTTATGATCGAAGAATGTGCCGCCGGCGGGTTCGGAGACGCTGGTGAATTCCTTGGGCTGGCTCTTGAGCGCGGCGGTGAGTGTGTCGGCAGCGGCATCGGCGAATTCGGGCGCGCGTGCTTCAACAACCACGAGCACTGTTGAGCCGCGTTGCGGGAAGGCAGCGTCGATGGCGTCGCCGAGCGAGGACCAGCGTTTGTCGTTTTCGACGAGACGGCTGATGTCCGTGTTGATCTTGAAGTGGTGGACGACGTAGAAGCCGCTCAGAACCGCGAGGATGAGCGAGAGAAGGATGACCCGCGCCGGACGGCTGATGGACCAGGCGACGAGGCGGACGATAGATGACTTCAGCATGTAGGCGGATATAGCCCTGTCACGAATGACGTTATTGACTTGAGGGCATAAGTATACCGACGTAGGACGGCTTGGCTCAGGTTATGGGGCGCGGACAGACGACCAAAATCGGTATACTGGGTTTTTGCGCGGCCCGCAGGGTCGTCCGGTGTCATATTTTTTGTCCTGATGAGCTTATGAAACGTTATCTGTCTGCTTTTCTGGCAACAGCAGTGGTTTCCACTGCGGCCTTCGCGCAAGCCACGCCGGATGCGGTGGTAAAGAGCGCTGTCGAGGGGACGGTCGCCGCGATGAAGGCTGACCCACAGGCGCGCAGCGGCGACATGAGCAAAATCACCCAGGTGGTGGTAACACATTTCGTGCCTGCGACGGATTTCCAGCGGACGACGCGTATTGCCGTGGGCAAGGCGTGGACCACGGCGACGCCGGAGCAGCAGAAGCAGTTGTACGAGCAGTTTCAGACTTTGTTAGTGCGGACGTATGCGGCGTCGCTGTCGCAGTTGCGTGATCAGGAAGTCACGTTCAAGTTCGCGCCGGCGAATGTGGTGGCGGGCGGCAAGGATGCGGTGGTGCAGTCGCACGTGTTGAGTAATGGCGGGGATGATTCCGTTGGATACCGGATGGAGAAGACGGATTCTGGATGGAAGGTGTATGACATCGATATGATGGGGGCCTGGTTAATACAGGTGTATCAAACGCAGTTTGCCGATCAGCTTTCTAAAGGCGGGGTTGATGGGTTGATCAAGTATTTGACCGAGCATAATGCTCGGAGTGCAGGTTGATTTTTTGTTTGTCTGTATTTTTTGGCCTTTCCTTGCTTTCTTAGTGGTTTATTTGCGTTGCCCCTGTGCGGGGCGGCACCTACTTTTCTTTGCCTGCCGCAAAGAAAAGTAGGCAAAAGAAAGCGGCTCACACCGCCAGCCCGTAGGTGTCTCCCTCGCCGCGCTCGCGGCATGGGTCCGAGACGAGAAGATCTATCGCACCGCTCCCGTTCGTGACCAGGCAGTCATCCGCTCCAGCGTCGCGCTGCGCGCCCCGCCGAACGGCATAACCTCCCTTCGCTCGTTTCCCACCTCGTTTTTTAGCCTCGTATTCGCTTGTTCTCGTTCGCTTCCCACTTCATGGGCGAACGCGCATAGCGTTCCGCTTGCGATCGAGACTGACGTGGGTTTCCCGTGCAAACCGAACCGCGACGCACGAAGTGTGGAGTGGGGTGGATGAGTGCTTTGTCCCGAAGGGGGGAAATGCGAGGGCGGGTCTTGTTTTCGGACCACTAAGTTTCGAATACAGAGGTGGCTATCTAAGGGCTAGCGGTGTGAGCCCGCTTTCTTTTGGTTACTTTTCTTTGCGGCCGGCAAAGAAAAGTGACTGCCGCCCCGCACAGGGGCAACGCAAATAGACCACTAAGAAAGCAAGGAAAGGCCAACGCCAAAAGGCGACCAAACAGCAGAAAAGGCAAAAGAAGAAAAAGCAAGAATGAAAAAGAAAAAGGCGCATCGATTAAAAAACCGACACGCCTTCCAGTACAAACTAAAGAAGCACAACCAGAAAAACAAAAAACCTAGTGCGCTGCAGCCGTCTGCACTTTCTTCCCCTTACCGGCACGGCCAATCTCTTCCAGCTTGATTTCGACGTGCCGCGAGAACACATATTCAGCCGGGCGCTGCTTATCCAGCGGGATATCTTCCACAAAATCACCAACCGTCTTCGGCCCGCGCAGCGAAACCTTCAACGCCTTCAACGGATGCGAAACCGTATCCATCACAGCCGTGGCCTCGAACCCGCAATGCACCATGCAGTCTGCGCACTTCTCGTAGTTGCCCGTACCGTACTTGTCCCAGTCCGTGGTCTCCATCAATTCCTTGAAGGTCTTCACGTAGCCTTCGCCGACCAGGTAGCACGGCTTCTGCCAACCAAACACCGTACGCGCCGGATTGCCCCACGGCGTGCATTGGTACGTCTGGTTGCCGGCCAGGAAGTCGAGGAACATCGCCGACTGGCTGAACGACCAGTTCTTGCCGTTGTTGCCGCGCTTGAAGATCTCGCGGAACAGATGCTTGGTCTTGTCGCGGTTCAGGAAGTGCTGCTGATCCGGCGCGCGTTCATACGCGTAACCCGGCGAAACGGTGATGCCGTCCACGCCCATTTCCTTGACCGTGTCGAAGAACTTGGCAACCCGCTCCGGCACGGCGTCGTTGAACAGCGTGCAATTGATATTGACGCGGAAACCACGGCGCTTCGCTTCCTTGATCGCGGCCACGGCCTTCACGTACACACCCTCTTGCGACACCGAGTGATCGTGCGCCTGCTGGTCGCCGTCCAGGTGAACCGACCAGACGAAGTACGGATTCGGCTGGTAGTCGTCCATCTTCTTTTCCATCAGCAACGCATTCGTGCACAAATACACGAATTTCTTGCGTGCGATGATGCCCTTCACGATCTGCGGCATTTCCTTGTGCAAGAGCGGCTCGCCGCCTGCAATCGAAACGACCGGTGCTCCGCATTCGTCGACGGCGCCAAGGCACTCCTCGAGCGACAAACGCTGGTTCAGGATGGGATCCGGATAGTCGATCTTGCCGCAGCCATTGCAGGCAAGATTGCAGCGAAATAGCGGCTCGAGCATGAGCGCGAGCGGGTAGCGCTTATTGCGCGCAAGGTGCTGACGCATGATGTATGCGCCAACCCGGACTTTCTGGAGCAACGGAATAGACAAGGTGTCCTCCTTAAACTTCGCGTGCCGCGAGTGGTTGCGTCAGTTTCGACGGCAACTTGAATTCGACTTTTTCTTCACGGCCCGCCATTGTCGTGACTTCGACGGGCCCCAATGCGCGTAGCGCATCGATGACGTTTTCTACCATTTCTTCCGGCGCCGAAGCGCCTGCCGTGATGCCGACGGTCTGCGCATTCGCAAACCACTCCGGCTTCACTTCCGAACCGTCGGCGACCAGATAGCTCGGTACGCCGGTTTCGCTGCCAATCTCACGCAGCCGGTTCGAGTTGGAACTGTTCGTTGCACCCACCACCAGCAAGACGTTCACCTGGGTGCTCAACTCCCGCACCGCCGCCTGACGGTTTTGCGTGGCGTAGCAGATGTCGCGCGTGTCCGGACCGACGATGTTGGTAAAGCGGCGCAGCAACGCGTCGATGATGCCGCGCGTGTCGTCCACCGACAGCGTGGTCTGCGTGACGTACGCGAGCGGTGCATCGGCCGGCAGGTCCAGATGCGCAACTTCCGCTTCGCTTTGCACCAGCAGGACCTTGCCGGGAATCTGGCCGATCGTCCCTTCCACTTCCGGATGGCCCGCGTGGCCGATCAGAATGAGTGTGCGGCCAGCGGCGACGTACTGGCGCCCCTGCACGTGCACCTTGGTGACGAGCGGGCAAGTCGCGTCGAGCACGTCGAGGCCGCGCTGCTCAGCGTCGCGTTCGACGGTCTGGGCGACACCGTGCGCGCTGAAAATCGCCACGGCACCTTCCGGCACCTCGTCGAGCTCTTCGACAAAACGCGCCCCCTTCTGACGCAGATTGTCGACCACGTGCCGATTGTGGACGATTTCGTGACGCACATACACTGGTGCGCCGTGTTGCTGCAACGCGCGATCGACGATTTCGATCGCCCGGACCACCCCCGCACAAAAACCACGGGGTTGAGCAAGGATGACTCGCATAGGCTGCCGAACTCCGACTGACGCTGGTTTCGAGGAAGTCGGTAAAAACGACTTTATCGCCGCGACCATGATATTAATTGATGTCTTTAATCCGACATAAAGCCGGTATACCAAAACCAAACGCGCATTCTAACGCTATCGGGCCCGCTTTGCTCTGGCGCAGCCGTCAGACGTGGACTAGCGGGCAATGCGGCAATATTTGCGCGCTGCAGTAGTACGACGGAACCCTTAAACTGTATGGCCTTGCGGTTTTTGCTTACATCCGTATTACTGAATGCATTCGAGGCTCGCAGCATGGAAGCGCATCATTATTACGAAGACTTGCCTATTGCCAGCGTGTTCTTGCCAAAAGCATTGCGTGCGCCGATTCGCGTGGTCTATCAGGTGTCGCGCACTGCCGCCGAGATCGCCGAGGACAGCGAGCGCAGCGCCGCTGAGCGGCATGCGCGGCTCGCGGACTTCCGCGCCGGACTCGACGCCGTGGCAAACGGACAACTGGCCCCGGTAGATCCCCTGCTGTTCGGCAAGCTCGCGGGCGTGGCTGCACAGTATAAACTGCCGCTCGCACCGTTCTACGATCTCGTCGCGGCGCTAGACCAGGACGTCGACACCACGCGCTACGCCGACCGCAGCGCCTTGCTCGATTATTGCCGCCGGGCCGCACATCCGGTCGGGCAGCTCCTGTTGCATCTGTTCAAGGCAGCGACGCCTGCGAATGTCGTCGATTCTGATGCAATCTGCACCGCCTTGCATCTCACCAATTTCTGGCAGGACATCGCGGCTGACTGGAAGCGCGGCCGTGTCTATCTGCCGTTGACGAGTCTCGCCCGTTTTCACGTGACGGAAGCGCAGATCGGCAACGGTACGGTGGACAACGCCTGGCGCGCCATGATGGCCGACGAAGTCGCCCGTTGCCGCGCGTTGCTGCTGAACGGCGCGCCGCTTGCGCTGCGGGTGCCCGGACGTGCGGGGATCGTGCTGTGCGGCATCGTCCACGGTGGACTGCGGGTGCTCGAGCGTATCGAGCACGCCGGTTATGACGTATTTCGCAGCCGTCCGACGCTCGATGCGATGGACTGGTGTGTCGTCGGCGCGCGTGCGCTCGCCATGTGGCTGTCCCGGCGCGTAGGGTTACGCGCCACTTCGATTGAGGGCAATGCGTGATGCAGGTGGTTCTATTCGTTCTGTCGTGTCTTTCCCTGTTGATCTGGGGTGTCTTGCTGCTGTTTCGCGGGGGTTTCTGGCGGTCGCGTCCCGCAGCGCCGCTGGTCGACGCGCCGCGTGAAAGCTGGCCCGCCGTCGCCGCGGTGGTGCCCGCCCGTAACGAAGCGGACGTGATTGCGCAGGCGGTCGGTACGCTGCTAAGCCAGGCCTACCCCGGCCCGTTTCACGTGATCGTGGTGGACGATCACAGCACCGACGGCACCGCCGACGCCGCCCGCGCGGCCGCGCTGGAACTGAAATGCCCGGAGCGTCTCACGGTATTGAGCGCGAAGCCGCTGCCGCCGGGCTGGTCGGGCAAGGTCTGGGCGCAGTCGCAAGGCATCGAGGCGGTGCGCACGCTCGGTCTGCCGGCCGACTTCCTGTTGCTGACAGACGCCGACATCGGCCATCCCGCTGACGCCGTCACGCAACTCGTCATGCGCGCGGACGCCGAGCAACGCGACCTGGTCTCGCTGATGGTGCGTCTGCGTTGCGACTCGTTCTGGGAAAAAGCGCTGATTCCGGCTTTCGTGTTTTTCTTCGCCAAGCTTTATCCGTTTGCATGGGTCAACAACCCGCGCAACAAGACGGCCGCCGCGGCTGGCGGCTGCATGCTGGTGCGCCGTACCGCGCTGGAGGAAGCCGGCGGCATCGAATCGATTCGCGCAGAACTGATCGACGATTGCAGCCTGGCCGCGCGCATCAAGCACCGCGGCACGGGCCGGCATCCGATCCGGCTCGACGTTGCGGCACGCAGCGTGTCGCTGCGTCCGTACGATAGCTGGCGCGACATCTGGAACATGATTGCGCGCACCGCCTTCACGCAGTTGCACTACTCGACGTGGATGCTGGCGGGCACGCTGGCGGGCATGACCATCATCTATCTGATTCCGCCCGTTGCCGCGCTGCTGTTGGGGCCGTTGTGCTGGCCGGCGTGGCTCGCGTGGGCGCTGATGTGCTGCGCCTATGCGCCCATGTTGCGCTACTACGGCCGCTCGCCGTTGTGGGCGCCGTTCCTGCCGTTGGTGGCGCTGTTCTATGTCGGCGCGACGTTTGCGTCAGCGGTGCGCTACTGGCGCGGCAAGGGTGGTCAGTGGAAGGCGCGGGTGCAGGCGCCGGTGCAGGAGCGGTGAGCTGTCGCTAAACGCGAGGGACGGTCTGCGAGGGCCGTTTGCATACAGCCTGCCGGCAGGGTCGAAATGAGCCCTAAGCGGGCCCAAAGCGGGCCCAAAAGCGGATCTAAAAGTGAGCCCGAAAACGCAAAAGCGGCGCATCGAGCGCCGCTTTTGTTTTGATCTCCCGCCTACGTCTTTCAATCAGCGCTGCGTCAGCATCGCATACATCTGAATCACGATATCCGGCGTGAACGTGAATGGCACCCAGCCGTGGCCGGTGTGGCGCAGGACCAGCGTGCGATCGCCATTGGACTGCTTCTGCACGGCCATCACAGGATTCTTGGTCGACACGAAACGCCAGCCACGCGGCACGCCCATCGGCGGTTCCGGTGCCATCGAGGCGCGCGCATTGGAGAGCTCCTCGATCAACTGACCGATCTGCTCGGGATGCAGCGACACCGTCTTGCCGGCGATCGTCATGGTGATTTCGTTCTGGCTCGGGCGGCCAATCGACAAGGTAGGCTTTTCTTCAGGCGTGACGGCCTGAGCTTGCACCGTGTCCGGCACTTGAGGCGCTTCGGACTGCGCCTTGTCGTGCGCAGCCGCGGTCTCGCCCGCCGTGTCTTGCGCGCGCGCAGGCGCGGCGTGATTCAGCGCCGACGCTTGCGAAGGTGCCGCTTGTGCGGATGTCTCGGGGATGTTGCTGGCCTGCGGGGCCACGACAGCCTGAATGAGCTGATCGACGCCCACTTCGAGCGCGCCGAGCTGTTCGTGAAGGTTCATGCGAGGATTCTCTGGTAAGACCTGAGATTTTACCTGCTACGGGCGTCGCGTGACCCTTCACTCGCGTACGACGTTGTAACAAAGTGCGCGATAACACATCAAATCCGGCCGTTCACATCTCCGGCTCATTCAGCCAGTTCAACCCTTCAGATACCCCGCTTGCCGGAACCATTCCAGCGCATCGGCCAAGCCTTCGCGGTAGGGCCGCGCCTGATAGCCCAGCTCGCGCTCGGCCTTGGCCGACGTGAAGTACATCTTGTTCTTCGACATCTTCAAGGCGTCGACCGTGAGGAAGGGTTCGCGCTTCGTGATCTTGGCAACCGCTTCCGCGCCCATCGCCAGCGGATAGAGCGGCAAACGCGGCAGGCTGATGGTCGGCGCCTTGCGTCCGGTGAGAGCGGCGATATCGGCGAGCATCGTCTGCAAGGGCAGGTTCTCGCCGCCAAGAATGTAGCGCTCGCCAATCTTGCCGCGTTCGAGCGCGAGAAAATGTCCCGCTGCGACGTCGTCCACGTGTACGAGATTCAGCCCCGTATCCACGAACGCCGGAATCTTGCCGAGCGCCGCTTCCACGATGATGCGGCCAGTTGGCGTGGGCTTGACGTCACGCGGGCCAATCGGCGTTGAAGGATTGACGATGACAGCGGGCAGACCGTTCTCGGCGATCATGCGTTCCACCGCGCGCTCGGCAAGCACCTTGCTGCGCTTGTAGACGCCGATGGCCTGCTCGGCCTTCAGCGGCGAGGTCTCATCTGCCGATTGCCCCGAACTCGTCACCTTCAAGGTCGCCACGCTGCTGGTGTACACCACGCGCTCGACGCCTTCCTTCAGCGCGGCCCTCATGGTGGCCTCGGTGCCTTCCAGATTCGAGCGTTCGATTTCGCTCGGGTCCGGCGCCCACAGCCGGTAGTCCGCGGCGACGTGCAGCAGATAGCGCACGCCGCGCAGCGCGGCGCGCATGGAGGCTTCGTCGCGCATGTCGCCCACGACGATTTCCGCGTTGAGCGCCTCGACGTTTCGGCGTGGACTGGTGGCGCGCACCAGCACGCGCACGTTGAAACCTTTCTCTTGCGCGATGCGCGCCACAGCCGAGCCGACAAAGCCGGAAGCTCCGGTGACGAGTACGAGATCGCGGTTTGGATCAATCATTCTTTCCAGTTCCCTGGGTGACGGTCGTCGGATTGTACGTGGCACGCGCAGGGTATGCGACGCCGTGAACGTTCGACATCATCCAGGCAGGCTGGCCGCGAGGCGACTAGAATGCCGGCTTGAAAGATTGTGAGGAGAGGACAGCATGACAGGCCCGGATCTGGATTCGCGGATCGAAACCTACTACGTACGGGTGCGCGGCGTAGTGCAAGGCGTGGGTTTCCGCCATGCCACCGTGCGGCAGGCGCACGCGCTCGGCATCAGAGGATGGGTGGCCAATCTGGACGATGGTTCAGTGGAGGCGATGCTGCAGGGTACGGCCAACCAGGTTGACCGGATGCTTTCGTGGCTGCGTCACGGGCCGCCAGCGGCGCGCGTGAGCGAGGTGACGGGAGAAGAGCGCCCGTCCGACAAACGGTACGAGCGCTTCGAGCAACACTGAGCCCGGTAGAGAGAGTCGAAGATCGATAAGGTCCAGCGGCGAGTCCGGCGCGTCGCGCCGGACCACGCGCATCACTTTGCAACCAGCAGACTCTCGGCGAATCCCCAGTCTTGCTCGATCCATTGATAGCTGCAGGTAAAGCCCGCGTCGTCGGCAATGGCGGGCACTTCTTCGGCGCGGTACTTGTGGCTGCTTTCGGTCCAGATGGTTTCGCCCTCTTCGAGCGTCACCGTCAATTGCGCGGCCCGTACATGTGCCGTGACAGGACGCCGTGCGCGCAGATGCATTTCGATGCTGCGTGCGTCGGGGTTGAAACGCGCTACGTGCTGAAACGCGTCAAGAGGGAAGTCGCCGCCCAGTTCGCGGTTGATGCGCGCGAGCAGATTCAGGTTGAAAGCCGCAGTCACACCAACCGGATCGTCGTACGCGGCAACCAGCACCGGGATCGGTTTTTCCAGGTCGGTGCCGAGCAGGAGCGCATCGCCAGGCGTGAGCATGCTACGGATCGAACGTAGAAAGCGCGTCGCTGCAAGCCGCCCGAAGTTGCCAATCGTACTGCCAAGGAACAGCACCAGCAGACGCTCGCCGTCCGCGCGTTTTTTGCTGACTTCCGCCAGCCCGGCCAGATAATCGCGCTCATAGCCGACAATCGAAATCCGCTCGATATCGCCGAGTTCGCGCCGACATAATTGCAAAGCGCTGCGCGAAATTTCAATCGGACAGTACGACGTAGGCCGCTTTTTACACAGCGCTTCAAGAATTCGTCGCGTCTTGCGGCCACTGCCGCTGCCCAGTTCCGCCACGGTCACGTCATGGGGCAGTTGCGCGACGATGTCCGCCGCGTGCTTCGTCAGCAGACGTTCTTCGGCACGCGTCACGCCATACTCAGGCAATACGGTGATCACTTCGAAGAGCGCCGAACCCACTTCGTCATACAAGTACTTCGACGGCAATTCCTTTTGCGGCGTATGGGTGAGGCCGGCGCGCACGTCGGCGGCAAAGTCCGGTGAGACATCCTGCGATAGGGCTGGCTGAGTCATGCTTGCTCCAGTTTTCACGTTCCGTGACGGTGGGTTGTCCGGTGTGGATCGTTGTGTGCGCAACGCTAAAACGCATCGCGTGCAGCGGGGAGGGCGCAGACCAGGCGTCCATAGGGATCGCACTGGCATCGAGGTAGCCGGGTTGAGCAAGCAAGAAGCGCGCTTGCAAGGGAAACAGCACGAATATCCGATGCACGCGCTCAGGATGTGGCGTGCATGAATGAAGTTATGTTCTAGTGCATAGCGCCGCGACCCGCACGGAATAATTGATTTTCCACGCGGCGTCCCGGCGCAACGCGTCTAGAATGCGGGCTTTGTATGACAGAACCGCTTCAGAGAGCAGCGAGACACGCGACTCACTGCACGCTTAAGAGACAAATCTTCCAATGAAAACGAAAGCCGCCGCGTCGCCAGGTGCCGCGCGGTACGCGCGGGCGTGTGAACCCGGGTTCGCGCATCACGACGCATACGGAACGGCGTCACGATGCCTTTGCATGAGACGGCCGCTGCGATGAGTCAGACGAGGCGGGCGAGCCAGACCAGCCACTACGAGCCAAGGCAGGGGATTGCGCTGTCCGTTGGCGCTTCGGCGTTATTTGCGCTGCTATCCGCCTACGTCAAACTGCTGGCACCGTTGAGCGGCCTCGATATTTTTGCGTGGCGCGTGCTGTGGACCGTGCCCGGTGCGCTACTGCTGATCGCGCTGCGCGGGCGCTGGCCGTTGCTACGCCAACTGGTTGCGCGTGCCGTTCGTCAGCCGCAGGTGGCCGTAGCGCTGATCGCGAGTGCGGTCATGCTCGGCCTGCAACTGTGGGTGTTCCTGTGGGCGCCGCTGCATGGACGCATGCTCGAAGTCTCACTCGGCTATTTTCTGCTGCCACTGACGATGGTGCTGGTCGGGCGCTTCTACTATCGCGAGCACATCGACGGCCTGCAATGGCTCGCGGTGGCGTGCGCCGCGCTCGGTGTGGCGCACGAGGTATGGATGACGGGCGCGTTCTCCTGGCCGACCCTGCTGGTTGCGCTGGGCTACCCGCCGTACTTCGTGCTGCGCCGCAAAATCCAGGCGGATTCGCTGACGGCGTTCGCCGTGGAGATGACCTTGCTGTTGCCGGTTGCAGTCGTCACGGTGGTGCTGGGTGATTCGCTGCCTCTGCTGACAGGACGCCCAGGCATGGCGTTTCTCCTGCTGCCGGGCCTGGGCGTACTCAGCACGGTAGCACTGGCGTCGTATCTCAAGGCCAGTCGGTTGTTGCCGATGGCCCTATTCGGCATTCTCGGCTATGTCGAACCCGTACTGCTGGTGGTGGTGTCCGTGACATTTCTCGGCGAGTCACTGACGGCCCAACAACTCGCCACCTATGTGCCGATCTGGCTGGCAGTCGCACTCACCGCATTGCATGGCGCGCGGCTGGTGCGATTGGCGCCGCGCTGATCAACAGGGGAAGGTCGCGCTGTGCGTGCCGCGCCGCGCTCGCCGATTCTGCGGCAGCGTCAACGACCGTGCTGCGCGCCGCTTTGAGCGGCGTTGATACGAGTCGGCCCGACCTGCGCTTCGATGGCCTCGCGCAGAGCCGGGCGCCAGCCGAAACCAAAGAGCGCTTCAGCAAGCACGAACAACGGTCCAATCAACAGGCCGGCCAGATCGTCGACGAAGGCGGGCTTGCGATGCTCATACGCGATGTGACCGATGAACTGCAGCACCCAGCCAATGACGAACATGCCGATGCCCGCGGTCAGCCACGTCAACGTGCTTTGCTTGGCGAGCCATGCTCCGCATGCGAGCAACAACGCGGAGACGAGCGCCATCATCAGGCCAAGCGGCAGATCGAGCACGAGGTAATAGAGTGTGGCGGCGCCGAACAACAGCCACGCGGGCGAAAGCGCAAACGGCAAGCCGCTGACGGGCCAGACGGGGCGGCTCATCAGCACGGCCACCGCCAGCACGATGAGCGGAATGCCGACGAAATGCGTGGCGATGTTGCGCCGGTCGCGATGGTAGTCCGCGTACTGCGTGAGTTGCTGCGTCAGCGTTCTCATGGGTGCCGCTCCGGGATCAAAGTAAGCATAATCGCGGGCAGCGGAATTTAAAACCATCGGGTAGCCGACAATTCAGCGCTTCAGCACGATGCCATCATCCACGAACCTGGCTGTATCCACGTCCCAAACCCTTGCGATGCTCGAGCGCAGCGCCTGGTTTCGCGCCGCGCCGGCCGCCTTGCGCACGCAACTCGTCGAACGTGGCCGCGTGCAGCATGTGCAGGCGGGCCAACGGCTCTTCATGCGCGGCGATCCCGACGATGGGCTCTACTGCGTCATGGAAGGCGTGATCCGTATTGGCGCGGCGAGCATGGCCGGCAAGGAAGCGTTGCTGGCGGTGATCGAACCGGTCAACTGGTTTGGTGAGATCGCGCTGTTCGACGGCCGCCCGCGAACCCATGATGCGTATGCCGAGCGCGATTCCGTGCTGTTTCATTTGCCGCGTACCGAGCTGGTCACGCTGCTCGAACGCGCGCCCGAGCACTGGCACGCGTTCGGTTTGTTGCTGACGCACAAGCTCCGGCTGGCATTCGAAGCGATCGAAGAGACCGCGCTGTTGCCTGCCGCGCAGCGCATTGCGCGCCGCTTGCTGTTGATGGCCAACGGTTACGGCGAGCCGGGCGCGTTACGACGCGTGCTCAAGGTGCCGCAGGAAGATCTGGCGATGATGCTGGCCTTGTCGCGGCAGACCATCAATCAGACGCTCAAGCAGTTCGAAGTGCAGGGCGCGTTGCAGTTGCGCTATGCGGAAATCGAAATCGTCGATGCAAAGAAGCTGGCTGCATTGGCCGGTATAGCGGCGCCACCCGATACCGCAAAATAAAGTCCGCAGCCGCCGAGTCGCCAACCAAAAGAACGAACAGAACAAACAGAACGAAAAAAAGGCGAGCCGGTAGACTCGCCTCCCCCAACGGCATATCCCACTTCGATTCTTAAAGCGACCACGCAGGATGATGCCGAGAACCGATCACCTTAGTTGGTCTGGGTGGTGTCCGCTTTAGCGCCTTCGGTTTTTGCCTGCGTCGTGTTGCTATCCTTCGCCGGCACTTTGCCCGCGTCGGCCTTGGTCGTGCTCTTGTCGGCGTTCGCCGCGACGGTATGCTTCGTTTTACTAACTTTGTGCGCCTGAGTCTTCACGGCGTGAGCCGGCGCGGCCTTTTTCGCGTGCAGCTTTGCTGTGGACTTGTCCGGCGTCGCGCTGACCATCTTGCTCGATGCATTCGCCGACGTGTTCGCCGAAGCTTCCGGCTTCGTCGTATCGGCTTGCGCCGCGGCGCCGGCTTTCAGATTCGCCTCGCCAGCCGCCTGAGTGTGCTGGTTGCCCGACATCGCCGGCGCCGGCGTCTGCGCAAAGGCCGTCGAAACGAGCAGGGTGGAAGCTACGGCAGCGAAAATCATCTTCATGGTGTGACTCCTGGTGTCGCGGCTGAAAAGGTTCAGCGCTGCCGGTTTAACGTTGGCCGGATGACGGGAGTTGACGTCGCGCTCGTGACAAAACGTAACCTGCGAAACAATGGATTCCAAACCAAAATCGCGAGGCCCGCTGCGGCGCGTCAGGCCAGAACGCGTGATTTAAGTCTGGTTTAAGAAACTTGGGATGCCTTAACGTCCCAATGTAAAAAGAGCCGCAAGGTGCGGCTCGATATCGGAGAGGGGGTGAAGCGGGTTGCCCAAAGCTAGTTGAACGGGTTATCCACCACACCGGGCTTTGCGTCCGGTTCATCCTTGATCTGTTCGGGCAGATCGGCCTGGGCCTGCAACGTGGCCACCACGCTATCCAGTGCCTGCTTCAGCGCGAGCGCCGCCTTCAGGCCGCGTTTGTCCCGCGTGATGTCGAGCGTGCCGCTGAGGGTGACGCGTGTCGTGCCATTGGCAATGGTCAGCGCGTCGCCCTGAATGGTGAGTTCATCGTCGTCGTTCGAGTAAGCCTTAAACACCTTTGAGTCCTCCCGGCCGCTGGTCCTTGAGATTCTCCGGAATGCCCGGAAAGCGGATGCCGCTCATCGCTTCGAGTTCGTGCACCGTCCTGATGTCGTAGCGATTCGTCGAGACATTATCCGCGACGACCGCAAACGCCAGTTGCCGCGAAGGGACGTAGACGATCTTGAACAACTGGGTGGGCACGAACACGCGGCTCGGTCCAATGGTCTGCAATTGCTGGCCGATGAACATCGGACCCGTCACGACGTAAGTGTCGTCGTAACGCAGCGCGAGCCGGCGCACCGAGGTTTCGATCCGCGCCCATAGCCGCCCGTTGTTCTGGTGGTCTTGCGGCACCACGTTGGCCAGCGAGAACGACTGCGCCATTGCCTGCTGATTCCAGCGGTTGCCTGCGGGACTCATGTGTCCACGGTCGTAGCCGCTGTGCCTGTAATCGGCGAGGGTGGCGCCTTCGCCATCGGGCAGCCGCGCATCTTCGAAGAACTTGTTGGTGCGCACCATGTCCTGCGCCGCTTCGATGTGATCGCGCGTCAGGTGTTCAGCGGACCAGAGTGGGCCGTGCGTAACACCAGAATGCAGGACCGCAAAATCGCTGTAGCACAGCAGACGCGTTCTTGGCGCCAGCTTCGGATTGGTCAGCACCGGCCACTGCGCGTCGGGCGTGAATTCGGTGCAGGAGGGGGCGGCGCTCGCGTGAGCGGCAACCGCAAATAGCAGACAGGCCAGCCACTTCTTCATGGATCGTTACGTCGCGCATCGGAGTCTTTGGGGCCAAAAGTATAGCCGCCACGCGCACGTGAAACGAGAAGAAAAGGACAAGGTTTGTCAGCGGGTTCAGCGCGGTTTTTCCGGGGGCGCGCAGCCTCACGCTAACTGTCGAACACGCGACGCTCGGCGCGCACCGGTTGTCTGTCCACCGCCTGCAAACGCCAGTATCCATGCATGGGTGTTCGCGCGGGCACGCACGACCAGGCGGCCGTGCCTTGTGCCGAACTGACACGCTGCTTCCGGTCCACATGGAGACCGCGCAGCGTGCAAAGCGGCGCATCTGTACTCGGCGCGCATAACGTGGTGACGCCATCGTCGTCGCGCAACTCTCCCCACGGGGGCAGATCGATACCCTGATGCGCTTCCCGCGACCACCGGTGTTCGTCGGTGTCGAGCCAAAGCACCGCGTAGTCGTGATTGACCGTGGGATCGGAACCGTTGATGAGGATAGTCAGGCGCATGGCACGTCCATACTCAGGGTGCGAAGTTCGCTCTTCTAGAGTCTAGACGTGAGTGCGTTTTATGCAAGGCAAACGACTATCGGGTAGATTGAAAAACACAATTGGGAAGACCTTGCCAAAGCTCTAGATTTATTGTGACAGTGCAGCCGCGCGTCTGCCCGTTGCCGCTTAACCACCTCACGTCCGCCAACGCGCGCCCCACAATACAGGCTTGCATGGAGGCTCAGATGTCGCAACTCAAAGGTTCAAAGACCGAAGAGAATTTGAAGGCAGCGTTCGCTGGTGAATCACAGGCGAACCGGCGTTATCTGTATTTCGCAGCAAAGGCCGATGTAGAGGGGCAAAACGATGTTGCCGCGCTATTCCGCTCCACGGCGGAAGGCGAAACCGGCCATGCGCATGGCCACCTCGAATATCTGGAAACCGTGGGGGATCCGGCTACGGGGTTGCCGTTTGGCTCGTCGCGGCAAAATCTGCAGGCAGCGATTGCCGGCGAAACGCACGAATACACGGATATGTATCCGGGCATGGCCAAAGCGGCGCGCGATGAAGGCTTCGACGAAATCGCCAACTGGTTTGAAACTCTGGCCAAGGCCGAGCGCAGTCACGCGAATCGCTATTCCAAGGCGCTTGAATCGCTAGTGGATTAAGCAGCGACGTTCAAACCGGTAAAGCCCCTGCGTGAGGGGCATCGACGCGAGTCGCACCTGTAAAGCGAAGGCGGGCATGCTGTGGCGTCAGGCTGCAAGATGTCCGCGCTTACCATGCGTTGCATGCTGCGGTGCATCGCGGGCGCGCGCCCGGACGCGAGGCGCGCAGTCGCAAGATCAAGGCGAAAGAAGTATAAAAGGAGCCTGATGTCATGCCACATAAGGAAGGCAGTCTCGAGGCGCCCACGCGGCATCCGCTGAATTGGCGCTCGGACGCATTCTACGATCAGCATGCGCTCGATGAGGAACTCACCCGCGTGTTCGATATCTGCGCAGGGTGCCGCCGCTGCGTCTCGCTGTGCGGCGCGTTTCCCACGCTATTCGATTTGCTGGATGAGACCGACAGCGGCGAAGTCCACGACCTCGACAAGAGCCAGTTCGGCAAGGTGGTCGATCAATGCTATCTGTGCGACCTGTGCTACATGACGAAGTGCCCCTATGTGCCGCCGCATCCGTGGAATGTGGATTTTCCTCACCTGATGCTGCGTGCCAAAGCGGTGGATTACAAACGGGGTGACGTCAAGCTGCGTGACAAGTTTCTCTCGAATACGGATGCGCTCGGCCGCCTGGCGGGCATCCCCGTCATCACGCAGACGGTGAACGCGGTGAATCACACGGCCGCTGCGCGCGGCATGATGGAGAATGCGTTGGGCGTCGATAGAAACGCGTGGCTCCCCGATTTCGCGCCGCGCAAATTCCGCAGTGCCGCGAAGAAATCGGCGGTGACGCAAAGCCAGGACGGCGAGCGCACGCCAGGCAAAGTCGCCATTTATGCGACCTGTTACGTGAATTTCAACGAACCCGGCATTGGCCACGATCTGCTCGCCGTGCTCACGCACAACGCGATTCCGTACGAGCTGGTGAAGAGCGAAGCGTGCTGCGGCATGCCGTTGCTGGAGCAGGGCAATCTGCAAGGCGTCGCGGACAAGAAGGAAAAGAACCTGCCGGTGCTGGCCCGCTATGCGCGCGAGGGCTACGCGATCATCGGCGCGATTCCCAGTTGCGTGCTGATGTACAAACACGAGTTGCCGCTCATGTTCCCCGACGACGCCGATGTGCGCGCCGTCGCCGAAGCCTTCTGGGATCCGTTCGAGTATTTCGTGGCGCGCCATCGTGACGGACTCCTTAAAACCGACTTCAAGTCGGGATTGGGGAAAGTGTCGTATCACGTGCCCTGTCACGCGCGGGTGCAGAACATTGGTCGCAAGACTTCGGAAACCTTGGCGCTCGTGCCGGACACGCAGGTCACGGTGGTGGAACGCTGCTCGGGGCACGCGGGCACGTTCGGCGTGAAGAAGGAGTTCCACCGCACGGCGATGCAGATCGGCACGCCGGTTTTCAAGGCGATGGCGCAACCGCAGCCCGACTACATTTCGTCGGACTGCCAGTTGGCTGGCCACCATATCGAACAGGGGATCGACGAGAACGGTTTGTCGAAGGGACAACTTGCGCATCCGCTCACGCTGCTGCGCAAAGCCTATGGTCTCTGAGTACCAGTTTATACAGCGAGGACATCCCGATGAGCATCGCCCGCAATTCGTTGTTGTCGCTTGAGAACTATTCGAAGGCCCGCATCACGATGCGTGCGCAGGTGATCGAGCACAAGAAAGAGCGCACCGTGCCGCTCGGTAATCACGTGACCTTCCTGTTCGAAGACGAAACGACGATCCGCTATCAGATCCAGGAAATGCTCCACATCGAGAAGATTTTCGACGAGGACGGCATTCAGGGCGAGCTGAACGCCTATCTGCCGCTCGTGCCGGATGGCAGCAACCTGAAGGCGACCATGCAGATCGAGTATGAAAACGAAATCGAGCGGCATGCGGCGCTGGCGCGTCTGATCGGCATCGAGGTCCGCGTGTTTGTTCAGGTGGCGGGCGAGGCGCCGGTGTATGCCATCGCGGATGAAGATCTCGAACGTGAGAACGAGCAAAAGACGTCAGCCGTGCACTTTGTGCGCTTCGAATTGACGCCTGAGATGAAGAAGCGTCTGCGCGAGGGTGCGGCCTTGCAGATTGGCTGTGACCATCCGAATTATCCGGTGCCAGTGCAGACCATCGAGCCGCGCATCCGGGCTGCGCTGTTGAAGGATCTGACGTAGCCGTCTGCGTTGTGCTGGCCGAGATGGCGCACATTGACCGCAGCGGGCGGCGCGGCACGCAACGTGAGCGCCTACTTACGCCACGAGACCCGCGCCGCCTGCCTCTCTGCATGACCGCACCGGCCTCACGCCAGCGCCAGCGTCCCTGTCAGATCGCCGAGCGGTGCCAGCCCGTTCTGTGCAAACGCGCGGTCCCGCGCCGCCACGCCGTCCAGCGGTGCAAGACCATGTACCCGGCTGATAAAACGCAGGATCGAGTTGGTGTCGTAGACGGTGTGGTCCACGTAACCCTTCTTCGCCAGCGGCGAAATGACCAGCGCGGGGATGCGTGAGCCCGGCCCCCAACGATCGCCCTGCGGCGGCGACACCGGATCCCACCAGCCGCCATTCTCGTCAACGGTGACGATCACCACCGTATTGGCCCATTGCGGACCGCGCTGCAGATGGTCGATCACCGTGGCGATATGCCGGTCGCCCGATTCGACGTCCGCATAGCCGGCGTGCATGTTCAGGTTGCCTTGCGGCTTGTAGAAGGTCACGGCCGGCAGACGCCCGGCGTCGATGTCCGCAATGAACCGGTTCGTAGAGGCGTCGTCCCCCACACCGCCGTCGCGCAGATGCTGGCGGCGCGCATCGGTGCCGGGCGCGAAGCTCACGAAGTAGTTGAACGGTTGATGGTGATACTGGAAGTCGGGCACGTCGCCGGTGTCGTGGTGGTCGAGCGCGTATTGCCACGCGCCCGAATACCACGCCCAATCCACGTTCTTCGCGGAGAGGCGATCGCCGATCGTGGCGTAAGTCTGCGGCGGCAGCACCTTCGGATTCGACACGTCCGCGTACGCCGGATTGCCGCCCAACGCGGGTGGCACGAAACTCGGCTGATACGGCGGCGCCATCGTGTTCACCGCGTAACCGTCCGGCGTGAACAGGCCGTCGTTGACGAACTTCGGCGGCCCGCCGAGCGCGGACGGCGGCGAGTGCGGCGCCACCTTCAGCCGCGTCCCCATTGGATCGTCGCCTTCGAGCACGGAGACAAATTGCTTCGCCGCGCTGGTGTGCACGTCCGGCACGAGCGGCGCCTGCGCGGAGATCAGGAAGATGTGGTTGAGCCATGAGCCGCCAAACGCGGCCATGAAGAAGTTGTCGCACAGCGTGTATTGCTGCGCGAGGTTCCACAGCCGCAGGCTCTCGGCGGAGTTAGGGTAATGGCCCATTACCAGACCGCCGGAATCCGCCCATGCCGCAAACTGGTTATTGCGCCCGGCGTTGATCTGCATCTGGTTCTGATAAAAGCGATGCCACAGATCCCGCGTGATGACACCAGTCGGCAGCGGCTCGCCTTGCTTGTCCGGAATGCGGAACGGCCGGTTGTGCAGATCGACGATATCGTTTTCGCCGATCATGTAGCGCTTGCCGTCCACCTGCTGGGCCTGCGGCACGAGTCCGCCCCAGATTTTCGGCAACTGCGGCAAGGGCGTTTTGCCGTCGCGGTCGAGTTGCACGTAGCGCTCGGCGGGCACGGCGTCGAGCGGATGCTGGACGCCGGGGAAATTGCCGTACAGGTTGGCGAAGCTGCGATTTTCCGCGTAGATCACGACGATCCGCCGCACCTGATCGTGCAGCGCTGCATCGAGCCGCAGGTCGGCCGCGCTGCGCGGCGTGGCCGCTGCTGCGGACTGCTCGCCGGTCTGGCATCCGGAGATGGCCAGTCCCAGGCCAACCGCCGCGATGCCGGTCAGGACACGGCGCCGCTCGGGGTTATCGGGCTCGTCTTCCGGGCGATCGAATTCCGGGTTGAGCGGGGGAACGGGCAAGTCGTCGTCCTGATTCATCACGGTTTCCTGTAACGTTTCGATCTGCGTTGCCGGCCCGGTTTTCTACTGACACGCATGGCGCCGGCGAGCGAAGCCAATCTTAGCGTATTCATGTGTCATGTCCGAACGTGCAGGCGCCCTGCATCCCAACGCGGACGGGACGCACGGGAAACGCGGCGCGCGGGAGCGCAGCGCATGGCACCTCCAGGCAAACTCCAGACAGCCGAGAGACAACCCCGCGCCTACAGCGTCTTGCGATACACCACGAACCCCGAGCGATCCGCCACCTTGTCGTAGAGCTGCATGGCGGTGTGATTGGTTTCGTGCGTTTGCCAGTACACCCGCGCCGAACCCGCGGCCTTCGCCGCTGCATAGACGGCTTCGATCAGCGCCCGGCCGACTCCTTTGCCGCGCTCGCTCTCGAGCGTGTACAGGTCTTGCAGATAACAGATGGGACCGGCCAGCGTCGTATGACGGTGGTAGAGAAAATGCACGAGCCCGAGCAACTGGCCGTCGCGCTCGGCGACCAGCGCGTGCATGGGTTCGTAGCCATCGAAGAAGCGCGACCACGTGAGCTGCGTGATCTCGCGTGGCAACGCGGTCTCGCCGGAGCGGCCGTAAAACGCGTTGTAGGCATCCCATAGCGGCAGCCACGTGGCGAAATCCGCGGCAACGACGGGGCGAATGTGAGGGACGTGCGGCACAGATTGCGTTGCGGGTCGCGTCACGAGCGGGGCTCCCTGTGAGGAAAAGGACGGCCCCGCCAGCTTAAGGAAAATCACGTGGCGTTGTTAGCGCCACGATCGCCGCAAAATCTGGAACCAGAGGGGCGCGCCGCCGCTTCGGTCGCCCGTTTTGGCGCCTAATGCCTGCGCTTTGAATGCCGCAATTTATCCCGTACGCGTTTGGCGGTGAGGAGCGGCAAATAGTCGAACACACGGGCGCCGCTGCTGAAGTCAGCCATCGTGTCGGCGTAGATCTTCAAGACCGTTTCGGTCGGCGTGTCGGTTTCCGTGGCAATGGCCTGCACGACTTCGTCAACATTAGGCTGAGGCTGATCCATAAGTCTCTCCGGGTGCGACAGGTGGGAAATGCAAACACAGGGAGTTCCATTACAGGACGCCGTAAGTCCCGATGCCAATTGAATCGGCCTATCACCTGCCCTGCGCGCGCTCCGTTTTGCTTGCAGGTGTGAAAGGGCAGCATCGTGATGCCGCACTTTGCCTAATTAGTGGGAATGCCGGTGATGAATATCCGGGTAATGCGCATGAGTATGGGTGATCGGCATATGGCGATGCGCATGAGTATGCGGCTCGGTGCCATCCCACGCGAAATCATGTTCGTGCTGGTGATGCGCGTCGTGACGGTGCGGGTGGTTGTGGTCCAGCGCCTCGTGCGTATGCGGATGCTCGTGGCGTTCACGGATATGCAGCCACACGCCGAGTGCCATTAGCGCTGCCGCGACCCAGAACAGCACGGGCGGCCATTCGGGCCACAGGATCAGCGCGAGGGTCACGCCCACTAACGGCGCCACCGAGAAATAGGCGCCCGTGCGCGCGGTGCCGAGATTGCGCAGGGCGAGCACGAACAGCACGAGGCTGACGCCGTACCCAGCGAAGCCGGTCAGCATGGCAGCCGCGAGCGTGAGTGGTGCGGGCACGCGCGCACCCAGCAGCAGCGCGATGCCGAAATTCACGCTGCCCGCCACCAGCCCTTTCAGACAGGCAATTACCATTGCGTCGTTGATGGACACTTTGCGGGTGAGATTGTTGTCGATCGCCCAGCAGGCGCAGGCACCCGCCACGAGCAATGCGCCGAGCGGCAGGCGCGTCGCGCCAGGATGCCACGACAGGGCCACGCCGCCTGCGACGATGGCGAGCATGCCAAGCAACACCTGACGATCGACATTCTCGCGAAACACAATCCACGCGATCAATGCGGTGAACACGCCTTCGAGGTTGAGCAGCAGCGAGCTGGTGGCGGCGGGCGTCACGTCGAGGCCGAGCATCAGCAGGGCGGGTCCGGCCACGCCGCCGGTGGCGATTGCGCCGATCAGCCACGGAAGTTCATGCAGTTGAAGCCGGCCCGCGTGCGCTCGCTCTTGCGTGCTCTGTTTTGCGTGGCGTAATGCGATGGTGATGGCGAGTCCCACGCCGCTGCCCAGGTAGAACAGACCGGCCACCATGAACGGCGAGAGCGTGCCGAGCAGCGCTTTGGCGAGCGGCGTGGTGGCGCCGAATAGCGCGGCGGCCAGCAGGGCGGTGAAAGGAGCGGTGAGCGCCGCGGTTACACGGGTTGGCAAACGGGCTGGCATGGGTGCGTTGAGGTGAAAGTGAAAGTCACGCGTCGCGCTCTTGAGTCAAGCTCGTTGCGCCTGCGTCGACCATGCGTGGCGCGACTCGTGGCGTCAATACGCATCCGTCGGGCCGGATAGAACGTAAACCCTCTATCGTCACGTCATTCGAGGTTACCATGCGCCGTTTTGCCTGTGCCGTCGTCGCGCTCGCGCTGCTGGTCCTGAGCGGCTGCTCCGGCGAACCGCCCAATCCCAACCCGCGCGCCAGCGTGCCGCTCACCACCGTGCCGGTGGATTTGCCACGCTACATGGGACGCTGGTACATCATCGCCAACATTCCCTACTTCGCCGAGCGCGACTTCGTGGGCAGCTACGCGCAATGGGTGCTGCGGCCCGACGGCAAGATCGACGATTCGTATTACGCCCACAAAGGTGCGTTCGACGCGCCCCTCAAACACTACCAGTTTCTCGATACGCCAGTACCGGGATCGAACGGCGGAGAGTGGAGCGTGCAGGTGTTCTGGCCAGTGCGTTTCAAGCAACTCACGCTATATGTGGATCCGGACTACCGCTACACCATCCTCGGCTATCCCGGCAAAAATCTCGGCTGGATCTTCTCGCGCGACCCTGTGATGAGCGATGACACCTATCGCGAGATGCTGGCGAAACTGGACGCGATGGGCTACGACACATCGCGCTTCAAGCGGGTGCCGCAAACGCCGGAGCAGATCGGCATGCCGGGATTTGCGTCGCCGGGTGACAAGCAGTAGCGAATCAAGGACGGCGCCGCTGGCGGCACGCGGCATGCTGCGCTCGAAGCAAACGGAGCGGACGCATTTGGACGCCTGCTGATTCTTTCCAGCAGACCGGCGCTGGGCCGTGCTGCTGGCCCGGGAGAGCCTGTGCGCATCCGTTGAAGCCGCTTTTGCGTATATCCCTGCATTGCCATTGGACGAGATTGCCATGTCGCCTGTCGTCGTTGCCGTGATCGCGCTGGTTGGGCTCGTGGTGGTGTTTTCCGCCGTGTGGGCTTGGCAACTGAAATCGGAGAACGCCGGCATGATAGACCCGGTATGGGCCTATTCGCTCGGCGCGGTCGCCGTACTGTATGCGGTGCTCGGCACCGGCAGCCCATTAAGCCGTGCGCTAACCGCGCTGGGCGGTCTCGTATGGGGCGTGCGGCTCGGCACGCATTTGTGGCGTCGCAATTTCGGGCAGCCTGAGGACGCGCGTTATCACCGTCTGCGTGAAGAATGGGGCGCCGCCGCGCCACTGCGCATGTTCGGCTTCTTCCAGGTGCAGGTGGTGATTTCGATGCTGCTTTCGCTGGCATTTCTGGTGCCGTCGTATCGCACCGCTGAGCCGGCGGCGGTATGGCTCATCGTGGCGGTGCTGGTATGGATTGCGGCAGTGGTGGGTGAAGCGCTGGCAGACCGTCAACTGCGCCACTTCAAGAACGATCCGGCGAACCACGGCAAGGTTTGCCGCGATGGCCTGTGGCGTTACTCGCGGCACCCGAACTACTTTTTCGAATGCGTGCATTGGGTCGCGTATATCGCGCTGTCGATCGGTTCGCCCTGGGTCTGGTTGACGCTTTTGCCACCCGTGCTGATGGCGTGGCTGCTACTGAAGCTGTCCGGCATTCCACTGCTCGAAGCGAGTCTTGCCAAAACGCGCGCGGGGTACGCCGAGTACATGCGGACCACCAATGCGCTGATTCCCTGGCCGCCGCGCCGCTCGTCGGGAGACTAGCCGAGCACAGTTAACCGTGTACGCAGAACGAAACGCTACGAACAACATGCCAGCCACACTGGCGGCGCGACCACAAAGGAGCCCATCACCATGACACTGACCACCCTTGACCGGCCGCTGCCGCCGTCGACACCTGCGAGCCCCGACGACGGCTGGCTGATCCGCTGCTGCGAGCGCGGCTGGTTGCCGGACGCGGTGATCCGCATGGGCATGCGTCAACTGATGCGTCAGCGTCTGAAGGACGAGGGCAACGACGACGGTGAATTGCGTGCGCGCCGGCTCGAACATCTGCTGGACGGCTTGCGTACCAGCCCAATTGCAGTCGAAACGCAGGCGGCCAATAGCCAGCACTACGAAGTACCGGCGGCGTTCTTTCATGCCCATCTGGGACCGTATCTGAAGTACTCGTGCTGTTGGTATCCACAGGGCAACGAGACGCTCGAACGGGCCGAAGCCGCGATGCTCGAAGTCTATGCCGCGCGCGCGGAACTGGTTGATGGTCAGCGTATTCTCGATCTTGGATGCGGCTGGGGTTCGCTGTCGTTGTGGCTCGCGGCACGTTATCCGCACTCGCAGATCGTGGCGCTCTCGAATTCGCATGGGCAGCGCGCGTTTATCGAAGCCTGCGCGGAACAGCGCGGTTTGAGCAATCTCACGGTGGTGACCGGCAATATCGTCGATTTCGAGTTTTCCGACGCGCAGCTTGCGGGTGGTTTCGACCGCGTGGTGTCGATCGAGATGTTCGAGCATATGAAAAACTATGGCTTGTTGCTGGCCAAAATTTCACGCTGGATGCGTGCGGACGCAAAGCTGTTCGTGCATATCTTCGTGCACCGTACCCTCGCGTATCACTTCCAGGTGCAGGACGGCAGCGACTGGATGTCGAAGTACTTCTTCACCGGCGGCACGATGCCATCGGAAAACCTGCTGCTGCACTTCCAGGACGATCTGCGCGTGGAGCGTCAATGGTGGGTGAGTGGCACGCATTACGAGCGCACGGCCAATCAATGGCTGGCTTCGCTCGATGCCGCGAAAGACCGCGTCATGCCGATGCTGGTGGACACCTACGGCGAGCGCGACGCCGCGATCTGGCTACAGCGCTGGCGCATGTTCTACATGGCCGTGGCGGAACTGTTCGGCTTTGCGAACGGCAACGAGTGGGGCGTGGGGCACTATCGCTTCGAAAAGCGTTGAGCGATAAGCGGCGGGGCGTCTCGACAGCAGATCCGCAGCGGCGGCATACTTCAGGGATTGCGCGCTGATTGCAGTTCATGCAGCGCGCGCCTTTGACGGAACCGCCCATGACCACACCCATTCCCTTCGTTCCCAATCGCTTCAAGGACAATGCGGCGCACTATCTCGGCGGCCGCGCCGCCTATTCGCCGCGTTTGATCCGGCGGGTGGCGGAGACATGCAAGCTGGATGGCACACAACGTTTGCTCGATCTGGGATGCGGGCCGGGGCAAATCTCGCTGGCGTTTTCCACATGGATCGACAAGGGCGTCGCTATCGACCCCGCGCCGGAAATGCTGACCATCGCATCGGAACTCGGGCTCGGCGTTGCGCCGAATATCGAGTACCGGTTGGGCAGTTCCTACGATCTGTCGGCGGAACTCGGCCGCTTTCAGATCGCGGTGATAGGCCGTGCGTTTCACTGGATGGACCGGCCCGATACGCTCGCGCGCCTCGACCAACTGATCGACCCTTCAGGCGCGGTGGTGCTGTTTTCGACCTCGCATCCCGACGATCCACCGAGGCCCTGGTTCACGCAATATCACGCGTTGGTCGAGAGCTACGCGCAAACCGATCCTGCTCGCGAGCAACGCAAGGACGACGCGTGGGAGAGCCACGAGAGCGTGCTGATGAACTCGCCGTTTGCGTCGCTCGAGCGTGTGTCGATTGTCGAGGTGCGGCGAGTCGCGGTGGAATCGTTGCTGGCACGCGTGCTGTCGATGTCGAGCTTGTCGCGCGAACGTCTTGGCTCGCGGCTCGATGAATTGCTGGAGCGCGCGCGTGCCCTGCTCGAAGCGCATGCGCAGGACGGCTGGCTCGAAGAGCGCGTCGATTCGGTGGCGCTGATTGCGCGCCGCTGATGCGGTGACGCGTTTCACTGCGATCGTGCGCGTGGCCAACGTTTTTGCAACCGCAAGCGCCAGTGCGAGCAGAACGCAGGAGCGGCCGTGATGTGCACGGCGCGCTCCGCTTCGATCTTATCCGCCCGTTGGCGCCGTATGACCCAGCACGGCGGCTGCGATCAGCACTGCGATCATCGCGATGGCTTCGACGCTCAATAGCCGGTCGAAGCGACGCTGCGCGTCACGATATGCGTCGCCGCCTTCAATGGCGGTGGCGTGCAGGCGCGGCAAATGGATCATCCGGTTATAACCGCCCAACAGCACCGCAAGCGCGACGAACACGAGTTTCACCGTCAACACGCGCCCGTACCACGCATCGAGCAATGGTCCACTCAGATGCGCGGTGTCCTGCGCGGCGTTGTAGATACCGCTTCCAATCACCACGACCAATGCAAGCGTCGCCAGATGCGACAGGCGCGTACAAAACGCCTCGCACTGCATGGGCGGCATCGCAGCCGCGCGACGCCAGCGCCACAACAATGGCGCGGCGACGATCACGCTGCCGGCCCACAAGGCCGTCGCTGTCAGATGCACGACATGGACCGCCTCGCGCACCGTGAAATCGCCGGTATCTGCAGCATGACTCGCAGCCGCCTTGCCCGCTGCGTAGACGAGCATGCCGAGCGCTGCGAGCCACCACGCGGCGCGGCTATCACGTGTGCCGCCAAGGCATCCCAGCACGGCACCGGCGCAACCCACGGACCACGCCGCGCCGAAATGCGATTGCGTCAGGACCACGCTGATAGCAGGAGCCGCCGCGCTGAATGTCGAGCCGCTCATCACCGCCGCCTGAAGCCATAGATACAGACAGCAGGCGAGCATGAGTCCGATCAGCGCAATCGCACGCACGCGACCTGGCGAACCAGCCGACGCGTGCGCCCGCTCCACAACCGCCGCGTGACTCGACGCGCCGCCGGACGGCTCACCTCGCGCGCACAGCGCGCTGCATGCCAGCGTGCCTGCTGCGCAGGCAAACAACAGATCCTGCGCAGCGGCAACGACGATTTGCCCGGCGACGAGCGGATCCACCGTTACTTCGCCGTGAAGTTGTAGTGGCCTTGCGTGCGATGTCCGTCCGCCGCGACCGCGACCCATGCCACCGTGTACACGCCCGGCGTCAGTGTGTTTAGTGCCACCGTCATGTGCTTCGGGTTGGAAGGATCGACCACCGACTTCTCGCTCGTGACCGGTTTGCCTTGCGCATCCGTGACGGTGATCGCGCTGAAGGCGGGTTCGAGGCCGTCGTCGAAATCGATCGCGACGTCTTTCTGCGCGGTGGAAACGGTCGCGCCTGCGGACGGCGCCTGGTGAGTCGGATACGCGTGAGCATGCGCAAGCTGGGCCACGCCGAGTGTCAGTGCGGCAACGAGGCCGCGCGCGCGAGAGGAGTTCATAAGAGCAGTTTTCATCATGGGATCAGTTGAAGAGCGGTTTGCCGAGAGAGTGCGGGAAGATGTCGTCGAAGTACAGATGCGCGTCGAACAGTACGCCCACGTGTGTGCCGCTCGCGCGGTTCACGGGAATCTGCGCTTCGATACCGAACTGGCCATAGCGGTTGAGCCACAGCACGCCCGGATTGATGAAGCCGGTCGTCTGGCCCGCGCAGCCGCCCGACGTACAGGTGCTCATGGGCGCTTCGATGACCGGGATCAGATTGCTGAACGGCTGCGGCAGTCCCAGGTCCTTCACCTGCGATTGCAGATACGGAATGCTGTATTGCAACGTGAAGCCCCAGCCGAACGAGTTCGGACCATTATCCGACGATGCGGTGGTCAGATTCGGGCCCAGTTCGCCGGTAATTGCGAAGGGGCGCAGATAGCTGAGCGAGGCGGGTAGATCGCCGAAGCCCTTGCCGAAGTAGAAGTCGGGCGTGAAGGTCGAGAACGAATCGCCGATGGCTTTCGCACCCGTCCCGCCAATCTCCGCTTCGAGTCCAATGGACGCCATGAACTCGTGCCGCGCGTTCGCGTACAGCAGGTATTTGGCGCCCACCGTGACGTTGTCCCAGCCTTTGGCCGAGCCGCCGTTCGGCGCGTTTTGCGTGACGTAGTCGCTGGATACACTGAACGCGAGATTGCGCGTAATCAGCTTGTCCCATTCATACGATACGGTGTTGACGTTCATCTGATCGCCATTGTCATCCGGCGTCTTGATGTGGCCGAACTGGGTGTCGAACTCGTCGCCCACGCCGGGATCGTCGACGGTCAGGGTGGCGGGAAAAACGCGGTCGCCGACGACGGCGTGGGCCGAAGCCAAAGGCGATCCGGCAAGGCAGGTTGCGCCCGCCGCCGCGACGAGCGCGGCACGTGCGGGCACGACGTGCCGCTTGAAAAGCGTACGCATGATTGAATCCTTCTCCAATTGTCTTGATGCGAAACCGCACAGGCATGCGGCCGCGCTCCGCTGCGACTCGCGTCGCATGGATGAACTGTTCAGAAACAGAAAGACTTAGGAGAGGACTGGCGGCGCCCGTGGCTGGGCGGCCGTATAAACGAGGGGGACGTGAGGATCATTGCGCTGGGCAACGATGGGTGCGCGTGCAACCGAAACTGCAGCGGCAAATACGGTAGCCGTGCCCGGCAATACGGGCACGTGAGCAAGCATGCCGCAATAGGCGCAAGCTTGCCAATGGAACGCGGGGGAATGCGATGACTTGTCGTTGTGCGCGACCGTGCTGTTGTCCGACTCTGCGGAGCAGTACGTGGCAAGCGCGACGCCCAGGCGATCGTGTGCTGCAAGCGCCTGCGAAACTGTCGGCGCAAGCGTGCTCATCAGGATTGCTAGCAATCCCAACCAACTGCCGATTTTCTGAAGGCGTAGACGAAGCATGCGGTGCGACGGGCGCGAAAACGAGGAACCAACGAATGGCGCAGATTATGCCACGCACACGCTTCTGTAAAGCATTGAAAGTCGCATGACGGGCATCGCGTATCTGCACATCACGAACATCATGTGCGCGAAGTTGGAACCGGCAGATCGATCTGCGTGCGGGCCGGAATAAAACCTCGCGCCTGGGCGTTAGATGGTTGGGAGGTGCGGCAGCGCGTGCACGCTTTTATGCGTATCGTTAACATGACGCTGTGAAGGGGCTGCACGTTTGAGCCTGATGCACCATTTATTTCAATCAGCTTTCGTACGCGCGTTTCGATGCGCGTCACTCAGGACGAACCACCCATGAGCACTCGGGCCAACTCCCCGCTTTCGAATACCGCCGGCGTGTCGGTAACGTCGCGATACACGCGCACCGCGATGGCGCTGCACTGGATCATCGCCATTCTGATCATCTGCAATGTCGTGCTGGGGCTGAGCGCCGACTCGTTGCCCGATGACTGGGTGCGTCCCGTGATCGACACGCACAAGTCCATCGGCATCACCGTGCTCGGTCTCGTGCTGCTGCGTATTTTGTGGCGCGTGTCGCATCGACCGCCTGAGTTGCCGGCGGAGTTTCCGTCGTGGGAGCGCAGCGCGGCCCACGTTGCACATTTCCTGCTGTACCTGTTGATGATCGGTCTGCCGCTGTCCGGCTGGCTGCACGATTCGGCATGGAAGGACGCGGCCACCCATCCGATGCGTCTGTTCAATCTCGTCACGTGGCCGCGCATTGGTTACGTGATGAATCTCGATCCGACGCTCAAGGAAACGCTGCATAACCGCTTCGGCACGCTACATACGTGGCTGGGTTATGCGCTGTACGCGCTGCTGGCCATGCATGTGGGCGGCGCGTTGAAACACGAGTGGATTGATCGCAAGTCGGTGCTCAAACGCATGATTCCCTGAACGCGCGTTCGCCCACCAGCGCCTCGCGCGCAGCAATCATCGCGCGCACGCCTCACCTTGATAACGTAGTCCCCACGGATCTAGCAGCCATTTTGAACAGAACTCTGGAACAGGCCCTCTCACTCGCCTCACCTCGCATCGTGCCGCGCCGCACGACGCTCTTGAGCACCTTGATTCATCTGAGCGTCGTCGCGCTCTGGCTGCTGCTGTTCGCGCGGGCCTTCTTTCTGCAAGGCGTGGTGGCGTGGTCGACCGGCATCGCGTATGTCGTCTACGACACCTTGCTGCTCGCCTTCGTCACGCTCAAGACGCTGCCGCTGATGCGCCCGCTGCCGCCGCTCGATCCTGACTCCGAGCGGCGCAATTTGCCGAGCATGGGCGTGATCGTGGCCTCGCACAATGAGGCGACAGTGTTGCCCGTGACGCTGGCGGCGTTATTGCGCCAGGTCCACGGGCCGGCGCAGATCGTGATTGCCGACGATGGCTCCACGGACGGCACCGCTGCTTTGCTTGCCGAGCGTTTCGGACTCACGCCCGCACCCGAAGGCCAGTTGAGCGCGCCGAGTGCGCTGCATCCGAATCTCTACTGGCTGCGTGTACCGCACGGCGGCAAGGCGCGGGCACTGAACGCCGCCATCACGGAGATGACCACCGACACCGTGATGACCGTCGACGCCGACACCCTGCTCGACGACGACGCCACCTACGCGATGCGCGTCGCCTTCATGGAAACGCCGAAGCTCGTGGCAGCGGCCGGCATCCTCGTGCCGGTGTGCGGCAAGAATGTTTCGGGCCGCGTTTTTCAGTGGTTTCAGACTTACGAGTACATGCGCAATTTCATCGCGCGCTTTGCGTGGATGCGGGCCGACAGTCTGCTGCTGATTTCGGGCGCCTTTGCTTCGTTCCGCCGCGATGCGCTGGTGGCGGTCGGCGGCTTCGATCCACAGTGTCTCGTGGAAGACTACGAGCTGATCCACCGGCTGCGCCGCTACTCGGTGGATCACGGTCTCGGCTGGGACGTGCGGGTGGTGGGCGACGCGCAGGGCCGCACCGACGCCCCCGGCACCCTGGGCAGCTTCCTGCGCCAGCGGCGCCGCTGGTTCGCGGGCTTTCTGCAAACGCAGTACTGGAACCGCGACATGACCGGCAATCCGCGCTACGGCACGCTCGGCATGGTGATGCTGCCGGTCAAGGCAATCGACACGATGCAGCCCATCTACGGCCTGACGGCCTTTGCGCTGCTGCTGATGTTCCTGTTCGGCGGCCACGGCGGGATCGTGCTGTCCATCTTCGGCGTGATCGGCCTGAAAACCGCCATCGACCTCGTCTACTACCTCTGGTGCATCCACCTCTACCGCCGCTGGACCGGCCAGATGGCCGGCTCGAGCCTGTGGATGGCAATGGCCGCCGCCATTGCCGAGCCTTTCACGTTCCAGCTGGTTCGTCATACGGGTGCGCTGATGGGCTGGCTGCACTTCCTGCGCGGCGGCCGCGCCTGGGGCGTACAGCGCCGCTCAGGGCTGGTGGCGCACGACGAAGGCTGAAGTCGCCGTCATTTGCTCCGTTTTAGGGCCGCTTTCCGGCTAATCGGTCCGCCTCGTCCGCGAGACGGGTTTTAAGTGCGTTCCGGCGAAAAACATCAATTGCTTCTGTTCTAGTAGACTGGCTTCCTTAGCTATATTCCCGCCCACGTTGCGGGCACAACCAGGATTTGAAGTGCTAGGAGGCGCCGCCCATGCATGTAGTCCCACCACTGGATCGCAGCACCGTCGATACAGAGACAGATAAAACTACAACTTCCGACGCGGCCGCAGAAGTGCCGGTGCGGGATTTACGCCGCGTCCCTGCTCATCCCGATCACTGGTATCCGCTCGCGTGGTCGCGCGAAGTCAAGCGTGGCAAGGCGCATGGGGTGCAGTTCGCGGGCGATCCGATCGTGCTGGTACGTACCGAGTCGGGTGCGGTGTTCGCGCTCGAAGACCGTTGCGCGCATCGTCAGGTGCCGCTGCACGGTGGCGTGGTGGAAGGCGAATCGATCCGTTGCTGTTATCACGGCTGGACTTACGACTGCACCGGCCGCTGCGTCGACATTCCGTACCTGGGCCGTGAACGCTTGCCGAACGGCGTGCGTTCGTACCCGTGCCGCGAAGTGGAAGGGCTGATTTTCGTGTTTCCGGGGAACCCCGCGCTGGCCGACGAGCGTCCCTTGCCGACCTTGAGCTCGGCCTCGGACAAGGCCTATAAGACCCGCCGCTTCGGTCGCGAAGTGAAGTGCCATTACTCCTTCATGCACGAAAACCTGATGGACATGAACCATCAGTTCCTGCACCGCAAGCAAATGGGGCAGATGCGTGCGCGTTCGGTGGGGCGGCGACGCGGCGAAGGCTGGGTCGAGGTGGACTACACGTTTGCGCGGATGTCCGGCGATCAGCCGATTGGCGAAGCGCTGGTGTTCGGTCAGAGCCGCAAAGGTACGCAAGGCGCGGATAAGGATGTGATGACGATCCGCACCGAGTACCCGTATCAGACGCTGCAGATTCGTACGACCGATGCGAAACTGGTCATGGACCTGTGGATTGTTTATGTGCCGCTAGATCGCGAACAGCGAACTAATCGCACCTTTGGCCTGCTTTCGATCCGCCGGCCTGGTATTCCGTTCGTGCTCGACGTTGCGTGGCCGCTGCTCGTGTGGTTCACCGAGCGCATCTTCAAGGAAGACCGCTGGATCGTCGAACGTGAACAGGAAGCGCACGATCGCCAGGGCGCGGACTGGAATCATGAAGTCTTTCCGGTGATCAACGAATTGCGTTCACTGTTGCGCGAGTGTGGCGCGCCACCCACAGCCGGAGAATTTAAAGGCGTTCGCATTGCGCCTGCCGAAGGCACGACATAGCGCGTGCTCGCCGCCACTGCGCGGCGCTTTCTCTACGGTGATGGGCAAGGCGGCGTGGGCAATCGACACGCCGTTTTCTTTTGTCCTTTTTTCTTCACACATCAGGTCGAAAATACCGAAATAAGGCATCGGTCAGCAGTCGTGCGACTTGACCGTGCCAAATTGACCTGTTACTTGTCCGTTTCCGATGAAAAAATCGGTCGAACCGATTCGCTTAGAACCGCGCGTAGCAAGCCGCACTTTTCAAGAGTTTTGCGCGCGTGTCGTTTCCGGGGTTTGTCGCCGCTTGAAAACCCAATCTTGCACTAATTAAACGCAGGAGTAACGGAAATGAAACGTCTCGCTTCGGTCCTCGTCGTACCTATGGCAGGAATGTTTTGCAGTACTACGCAAGCGCAGAACAACCTGACCATTAATGGCACGACGTACACGTATTGTGCGGCCGAGAATCAACAATGCTCCTTTTCGGGCACAGCGACCGTGGTGTTCGGCACCGCCAACCCGACGCTGATGTACGACGTCAACGGACCCTTCACCAACGGTGTGCAATGCACGAATGGTGTGGTCTCCGCGAGCGATCCCGCTTATGGCTATTCGAAAAGCTGCTGGTACAGCGGCTCAGGCAGTTCAGGCAGTGCAGCGGCGACGCCCACTCCGACTCCCACCGGTGCATGGGCGAAATGCGCCAGCGAGAATGGCACGTGTTCGTTCACCGGCACGAAGACCGTGCTCTATGGTGGCAGCACCACAGCGAACAACATCACGAAGACGTTCACCAATGGCGTAGCGTGTAACAACGGGTCGTTTGGGACGGACCCGGATTTCGGTGCAACGAAGTCGTGCTGGATTCCGGCGAGTGGGGCGTCGTTGACGCCGACGCCAACGCCAACACCGACGCCAACACCGACGCCAACGCCAACGCCAACGCCAACGCCAACGCCAACGCCAACGCCGACACCAACGCCGACACCAACGCCGACACCAACGCCGACACCTACAGGTTCGATCGCCTGTACGAAGACAAGCACGAGCGCAGGCGGCACGTCCACCGGACTTATCGCTGCCGACACGCCTTCTTCGGATGGCACCCGCCTGTTCGCCGAGAACAGCGCCTTCCAGGTATCGTTCATCACAGCGGCGCCGTCCGCGGACACGGTGGTGTGGTCGATGCAGGATCAGCTCGGCAACGTGAAGGGCAGCGGCTCGTTCACGGTCCCGGGCGGCACGCAGACAAGCGCGTTGTCGTGCAATGCAGCCGTCTCCGGTTACTTCGCCATCACGGCGACCTTGTCGAACGCTGGCGGTACGTTACCGCAAGCCGGCACGCGCCCGGCCGGAATCGCAACCTTCGGTGTCCTGCCTAATCTGTCCGCGTCGATCCCGGCGGTGACGTATGCGCATCAGGAGCAGCATCGCTTCGGCATGCAGGGCTTCAACGACAACGGTGCCATGCTGGCCGACCTCGGCGTCTCGCAGACCATCGATAACCGGCAGTTGTCGACCATGGAACCGAATGGACCGAACACCTGGACACCGTCGCTCTCGGACCTCGATCCGTTCTACACGAACGGCAAGGTCATGCGGTTGATCCGTCTGGATGGCATTCCCGGCTGGGCGAGTCCCACCGGCGGCTTCGAGGACGACACCAACGCGCCCACCAACGAGAGCTACTACCAGAGCTACATGGCGCGCGTCGGCACGGATTCGGCGGCGATTCGCCGTGCCTATTTCCCGAGTCAGCAGAACGATTACTACCAGGTCACGTGGGAACCGCAATGGGTGGATTCGCCGGCGAATTTCGTCGCCATGTATGCGGCCGTCTACAACGGTCTGCATTCCACCGATCCGAACGCCGTGGTGATGGGCACGACCAACGTGTTCCCGTCCAATTGCGTGACGGCCTGTACACAAGGCTATCTGCAAACGTATGTGCCGCTGGGTCTCGGCAACTATCTGGACGGGATCACCACGCACGGTTATTACAACGCCGGCACCTACGCGGCCCATCCGCCTGAGCAGTACGACACGGACCCGAATCCGGCCAACGTGGCCAACGCGCTCGACCAGCAGATGCGTGAATTGCGCGCGGAAATGCAGACCTTCAAGCCGAACATGCGGCTTTGGTCGACCGAACTGGGCATCAGCTACGACCCAGGCGCCGCGTATAGCGCCACCTACCCCGGTGCGAATCAGTTGTACGGGCAGGCGGCGGTCGCGGTGCGCGCGCATCTGATCATCCTCGGCGAAGGCGCACAGGTCACGTATTTCTTCTATGGTTCGGACTATCCGGGCGACGTCGGCGAAGGGACCTTCTTCGACATCGTCGATCCACAGGGGGCGTATGGTGCATCAGCGGTGAGTCCGAAGCCCGAGGCGATGGCGATGGCGGCGCTGACGCATGTGATCGACGGCACGCAGACCCTGGGGCACCTCAATGGCTTGCCTTCGATGGTGTATGGCTACGCCTTCCAGCAGTTGAACGGCGGCGCGGTGATTACCGCGCTGTGGACCCACAACAATGCGGACTGGCCGACCTCCGCAGGCGCGTATAGCGCCACCTACAGCACCGCCTATGCGTTGACCGTCGACTCGCCGGGAACGAGCGGCCACGTAACGGTGATCGACATGATGGGCAATCCGTCGTCAGTGGCGTATAGCAACGGCGTGGTGAATCTGACGCTGACGGAATCGCCGATCTACGTGGTGTCGTCGAACGCAGCGGTGATGCAGAGCAACGTGACCGCGCCGGTGGGTTATACGGGGCAGTAGGGTCGCTGGGTGGACATGGCGAGCGAAAGTAGCGGGTACTTTCGCTCGTCGCCATTTGGTCAACGCACGCACAACGTGTTCCGTAACCAGAACCAAAGCGGTTGACCAAAAAAAGCCCTCACGCTAGCATGGCCTCATGAACACTGACGCGCTGCTCCACACCGGTTTCTTTGACGCATGTTGTCATGGCATGCCAGGGGGAGTTTGCGTCTAGCGAGTTGCATCGTGCACGTTCGAATTCCCGATTGGCCACCCGTTGTAAAACCGGTGGCCTTTTTGTTTTTGTACGACGTTTTTGTACCACCCATCACGCGAAAATACTCATGGCTCTCGTTCTGTACGATACCTGGTCGCGCACCGTGCGTCCGTTCACGCCTTTGCAACCCGAGCACGTGGGCCTGTACGGCTGCGGGCCCACGGTGTACGACCACGCGCATATCGGCAATCTGCGCACGTACGTGTTCGAGGATGTGCTGCGGCGCGTGCTCGCGCTCAACGGCTATAACGTGCGGCACGTCGTGAATATCACGGACGTGGGTCATCTCGTTTCGGACGCGGACGACGGCGAAGACAAAATGGAAAAGGGCAGCCGGCGCGCCGGGGAATCCGCGTGGCTGATCGCGGAGCGCTACACGCAAGCCTTCATGGCCGACTGGCGCGCGTTGAATCTGCTGGAACCCACGGTGTGGTGCCGCGCCACGGACCACCTTGCCGAGCAGATCGCGTTCATCGTCGATCTCGAACACAAGGGCTACACCTATCCGACGAGCGACGGCATCTATTTCGACACCAGCAAGCAGGACGATTACGGCTATCTGGCCTGTCTGGATCGCGCCGGGCTGCAAGCCGGCAAGCGCATCGCGCTGGGCGAGAAGCGGCACATCACGGACTTCGCGCTATGGAAGTTCAGCCCAGCGGACGTCACGCGGCAGATGGAGTGGGACAGCCCCTGGGGACGTGGCTTTCCGGGTTGGCATATCGAATGCTCGGCGATGGCGGAGCGCTACCTCGGCGCGTGGTTCGACATTCACTGCGGTGGTGAGGACCACATTGCCGTGCATCACAACAACGAGATTGCCCAGACCCAGGCGCGCCACGGCACCCGGCTCGCCAACTTCTGGATGCATGGTCACTTCCTGACGCTCGACGCCGGCAAGATGTCCAAATCGAGCGGCGATTTTCTCAGGCTGCAAAGTCTGGTTGATCGCGGCGTCGATCCGCTGGCGTACCGTTATCTTTGCCTGAGCGCGCATTACCGTAGCGAATTGCGTTTCAACGACGAAGCGCTGGCGGCGGCCCAATCCGCTCTGGACAGATTGCGCAGAACGTACGTGAGCTGGCCGGCTGGCGGTGCAGCAGACGAGAGCTACCTGGCTCGCTTCGCGGCGGAGGTGAATCAGGATCTGAATCTGCCGCGTGCACTGGCGGTGATGTGGGAGATGGTGCGCAGCGATCTGCCCGACGCGGCGCGACGTGCCACGCTCGATCGTTTCGATGCGGTGCTCGGCCTGGGGCTGGCGGATTGGCAGCCGCAAGCTGTCGATGTTCCGCCGGAAATCGTCGCGCTGGCAGAACAGCGTCAGCAGGCACGCGCAGCAAAAGACTGGGCTCGTGCTGACGAACTACGCGACGCACTCAGGTCAGCGGGCTGGCAGATCGAAGACAGCGTCACCGGAGTCAGCATCAAACCGGTCGACAAGGCGCAATAGCAGGCGCACAGTCGCCGCTGCACGCACCGTTGCAGCCTCGAACCGCTACCTGTATCGTGCAAAGACGCGTTTGCACCCATTGCACGATCTGCATCTTTACCTGGAACGAATCCCACATGTACCCCGCAATCGAACCCTACAAGCACGGCTTCCTCGACACCGGCGATGGCCACCAGGTCTACTGGGAACTGTGCGGCAATCCGGATGGCAAGCCCGCAGTGTTTCTGCACGGCGGCCCGGGTGCCGGATGTAGCGCGGATCATCGGCGGCTGTTCGATCCGGCGCGCTACAACGTGCTGCTGTTCGATCAGCGTGGCTGCGGCCGTTCCAAACCGCACGCCAGTCTGGAGCACAACACCACCTGGGATCTGGTCGCGGACATCGAACGGCTGCGCGAGATGATCGGCGCCGAACAGTGGGTGGTGTTCGGCGGGTCATGGGGCAGCTCGCTCGGCCTCGCGTATGCGGAGACGCATCCGCAACGTGTCAGCGCGTTGATCGTGCGCGGCATCTTCACGATGCGCCGCGCCGAATTGCTGTGGTACTACCAGGAAGGCGCATCGTGGCTCTTCCCGGATCTGTGGGAAAGCTTCCTGGCGCCGATTCCCGTGGAAGAGCGCGGCGATCTGATGGGCGCCTACCGGCGCCGGCTCACGGGCGATGACGAGGCCGTCAAACAGGCCTGCGCACGCGCCTGGAGCCTGTGGGAAGGACGCACCATCACGCTGCTGCCCGACCCGGAACTCGAGGCGCATTTCGGCGGCGACGATTATTCGCTCGCCTTCGCGCGCATCGAAAATCACTACTTCGTGCACGAGGGCTTTGTCGAAGAGGGGCAGCTGCTGCGCGATGCCACGCGTCTCGCGGACATCCCCGGCGTCATCGTGCAGGGGCGCTACGACGTGGCGACGCCGGCGCGCACTGCATGGGATCTGTCGAAAGCGTGGCCCAAGGCAAAGCTGCAGATCATTCCCGATGCCGGTCACGCCTACAACGAAACGGGCATTCTGAAGGCGCTGCTCGCCGCCACGGATCACTTCGCGAACTAGACCGGTCCGACCTCCACACGACTCCCACACGGCCGGGCCCCTACGATCAGCGATACCCCTACTGCCGAAAAGACCATTTGCACCGCGTCGGCGAGAGAATTAATGCAGTGGTAAGGTGACGCTTCAGTCGCAATACGGCACGACACAGCACCGTAGACGTTAGTTCGTCCAGCGTCTTCTCAAGAACTCAATCACGCGGATGGTCCATGCGGACCACTCCGCGTACTTCATGCAAGTCCAGAAGGACACACACGATCATGTTGGTGGAAAACAATCTGCCGGCGGGCACGCCTGCGCCGGAAAATAGTGACTCGTCGTCGTTGCGGCAATGGCTCTCGGTGCTGGCCGTGACCATTGGCGCGTTCGCGTTCGTGACGACAGAATTTTTGCCGGTGGGTTTGCTGCCGCACGTCGCGCACGAACTCGACGTTTTGCCGGGCACGGCCGGCTTGATGGTGACCGTACCGGGCGTGATTGCCGCGCTGTCGGCGCCGGGGATGATGCTGGGCGCCGGACGAATGGACCGGCGGCACGTCTTTGTGCTGCTCACGGCTATCCTGCTCGCGTCGAATCTGCTCTCCGCGTTTGCGCCGAACTTTCCGGTCTTGCTGATTGGGCGCGCACTGCTGGGCGCCGGGCTCGGCGGTTTCTGGACGCTGGCAACGGCAGCCGCGGGGCGTCTCGTGCAGCCCAAAGACGCCGCGCGCGCCACCGCGACGATTCTCACCGGCGTGACGTGCGCAACGGTGATCGGCGTACCGCTCGGCACCTTCATCGCCGGTTTTTCATCGTGGCGTGTTTCGTTTCTGGCAACCGGCGTGCTGGTGGCGGTGGCGCTCGTCGCGCAACTGATGCTGGTGCCGTCGTTGCCTTCGCACAAGGCGCTGCGTTTCGCGGACCTGGTCTCGCTGATGCGGCGCTCCTATCCGCGTAGAAGCATGTTGATGGTGGCGCTCGTGTTCGGCGCGCACTTTTGCTCGTACACGTACATCACGCCGTTTCTGCTGCATAACGCTGATTTCGACATGACCACGATTACGTGGCTTTTGCTGGGATTCGGCGCGATCGGCTTCCTCTCGAACTTCGTGTTTTCCAGCACGGTCAACCGGAGCCTGAAGGGATCCGTTGCGACGATGATCTCCCTGCTGATGTTTGCCCTTCTGCTGATGCCGCTGCTGCGTCACTCGCAGTGGGCCGTCACGGCGGATGTGCTGGCCTGGGGCATTTCGTTTGGTGCCATGCCGTTGTGTTTCAGCGTGTGGATTCAACGCGCGACACCCGATCTTCCGGAAGCGGGCTCGGCGCTCTTCGTGATGATCATCCAGGTGGCGATTGCGGTGGGGTCGCTGGTGGGCGGCTCGATTGTCGACCGTGTCGGCATTCCGGCGGATTTTCTGCTGGGCGGCGCGCTCGCGCTGCTCGGGCTGGCGGCGCTCGTGAGCTTTGGCAGGAACGCGGCTCAGACGCACGCGGAGCGGCTCGCCTGTCAGGCCGCGCCCGACTGAAGACAGTAGTCTCACGCGTTAGCGTCGTTGTCTAACACACGCGAGTGGGGGGTGGATGCGGCGAGCGGGGCGCGTTCACTATAATGGGCGCAGTCAACGCGCCTGGGCGAATGGTCGCCCGGGTGCACACAACGCCGCACGAGTCGGTTCACGCGAGTCGTCAGTCTTTTGACGCTCCACGGCACGGTGCGCGGCGAGTCTGTCTGCCAGGCCCACACCATGACGACCCAGAAGACCGCTAGCCCGTTTCCTTCCGTCGACCGCGTAGCGCGTCTCCCACGCGTTCTCGATCTGTGCGAGGAGCATGGACGCACGGCGGTCATCGAGGCCATTCGCGCCGTGCTCGAAAGCTACCGCGCCCGCATGTCCGAGCCGGACTATCAAATCCCCGATGAAGACGAAATTGCCGGACAGGTCGCCGCGCGTTTGCAGCAGCGCGGCAGCTTCGCCTTGCGCCGTGTGTTCAATCTGACGGGTACGGTGCTGCATACCAACCTGGGCCGTGCGTTGCTCTCGGAGCGTGCCGTGCAACACGTGGGCATGGCCATGCGCGAAGCCTGCAACCTCGAATTCGACCTGGACAGCGGCGGCCGTGGCGAACGCGATAGCCTGATCGAAGAAGTGCTTACCGAACTGACGGGCGCCGAAGCCGCGACGGTGGTGAACAACAATGCCGCCGCTGTGCTGCTAGTGCTCGCCGCATTGGCCTACGAAAAAGACGTGGTGCTGTCACGCGGCGAACTGGTTGAAATTGGCGGCGCGTTTCGCATTCCGGATGTCATGCGCAGTGCAGGCGCGCGGCTGGTCGAGATTGGCACCACGAATCGCACGCATCCTGCGGACTATCAGCGTGCCATTGGTCCGAACACCGCGGCGCTGATGAAGGTCCACACCAGCAACTACAAGATCGAGGGATTCGTCACGCAGGTGAGCGAGCCCGAGGTGGCCGATATTGCGCATGCGCACGATTTGCCGTTTCTCATCGATCTCGGCGCGGGCAGTCTGATCGACCTCACGGCGTACGGGTTGCCGAAGGAGCCGATCGTGCGCGAGGTGATCGCAAGCGGTGCCGACATCGTGACCTTCAGCGGCGACAAGCTGCTCGGCGGCCCGCAGGCGGGCTTGATCGTGGGCAAGAAGGCGCTGATCGAGCGCATCAAGCGGCATCCCATGAAGCGCGCGTTGCGGGTGTCCAAGCTGACGCTCGCCGCGTTGGAAGCAACGTTGCTGTCGTATCGCAATCCTGAACATCTGCTGCGCGACATTCCCACGCTGCGTCTGTTGACGCGTCCGCTGGCGGAGATCGAAGCGTTGGCGGCGCGCTTGCAGCCAGTGGTTGCAGCGGCGCTCGGCGCTGCGTGGCGGGTGGAAGTGCTGCCCGCGCGCAGCCAGGTGGGCAGCGGCTCGCTGCCCGTGGATGTGATCCCCAGCGCGGCGCTCGCGATCAGCCATCACGAAGCGAGATCAGGCGCCGCGCTCAATACACTGGCCACGCGGCTTCGAGAACTGCCTGTCCCGGTGATTGGGCGGATTGCGGATAACCGCCTGCTGCTCGACTTGCGATGCCTGGAAGACGAGGCGGCGTTCGCGGGCCAGTTCAAGCAACTCCAGCAACTCCAGCCCGTCGGCAACGCCGCTGCATCCAGCGAATAAACTCAGCTTTCCTCGCTGCGCGGCGTTGCTTCGAGGTCCTTGAGGAAAGTCGACGACCACCAGTGCACGTCTTTGTCGCGGATGCGCTTCAACAAGGTTGCGTGCCGCTGGACGCGTTCTTCGAGCGGCATGGTGAGCGCCTTCTGGATGGCGTGCGCGGTGCCCTGCGTGTCGTACGGATTGACCAGCAGCGCTTCCTTCAACTGCTCGGCCACACCCGCAAAGCGCGACAGCACCAGCATGCCGGGATCGGCCGGGTCCTGCGCGGCGATGAATTCCTTGGCTACCAGGTTCATGCCGTCGCGTAACGGCGTGACCAGCGCAACGCGGCTGGCGCGATACAGGCCAGGCAGACGTTTGCGCGCCACGTTGCGGTGAATGTAGCGAACCGGCATCCAGTCCAGTTCGCCATAGTCGCCGTTGATCTCGCCGCACAGGCTATCCATCTGCCGACGCAACACCTCATACGCATCGACGTTTTCGCGGCTCGGCGAGGCAATCTGGATCAGCGTCGCGCTGTTGCGGTTCTCCGGATAGTTGGCGAGCAGTTCACGGAACGCATGGACGCGCTGCGGCAGGCCTTTCGAGTAGTCGAGCCGGTCCACACCCAGCAGCAGACGCCGTCGCGAATACTCTTCACGCATTCTGGCGAACATGTCGCGCCCTTCCTTGCCATTGGCGAGCGCTTCGAATTCATCCACGTCGATCCCAATGGGATACGCACCCACCCGCAAGGTCCGGTTGAAGGCCCGCAGTTCGTTCGTGCCGATGGGCTGGGCGTTCGCTTCGGCCTCGACGTAGTGCGTGAAGTGGGTGACGTCGGCTTCGGTTTGCAGACCCACGAGGTCGTACGCAAACAGCGAGCGCATCAGCCATTCATGTTCAGGCAGCGCCGCCATGATGAGCGGCGGCGGCACGGGAATATGCAGAAAGAAGCCAATGCGATTGCTGCAGCCCATTGCGCGCAATTCGGCGGCAAGCGGAATCAGGTGATAGTCGTGCACCCAGATCACATCGTCGGGCTTCAGCAGGGCTTTCAGCTTGCGCGCAAACATCTGGTTCACGCGGCGGTAACCCGCTGCGAAGCGCGTGTCGAAATTCGCCAGATCGAGCCGGTAGTGAAACACGGGCCATAAAACGCCGTTCGCATAACCCAGGTAGTACGAATCGTAGTCCTGCTGACTCAGATCCACCGTGGCGAGCGTGACGTTGTGCGCGGTTTGAATCTGAACATCGTTATGTTCAGGCGAGGAATCCGGGGTATCGCGGATCTTTCCGCTCCAGCCAAACCAGAGGCCACCGGTGCGTTGCAGGCTTTCCTTGACGGCCACGGCCAGTCCACCGGCTGCAGCCTTACGCGGGTCGGCAATACGATTTGAAACGACAACAAGACGGCTCACATGATCTCCATATCCAGCGCCTCGCGGAGATAACCCGCGTCGCTTTCCATGCGTTAGCAACGAATGCCGCTATCCGCTGTAAAGCGACGCAAAGCGCGAAGCGCACGCGCCTCGACGGGCTGCGCCCGGTCGATCATAGTATTTTCAGGACAATGTGAGAAGTTTCCATATTGCCGATCGGAACGTTCCGAATGCGCGTGATGCGGTGCAATTTACCGATCGCATCGAGTATCGTCGCGCCTGACACGCGCGTGTCGCGGCGCATTTGCATGATGGGCTGCCCTGAATTTTGTCGGACGACTAACGTCTGTGACATGATTTGCGCACGCAGACGGTCTACGCATCGCAGCTTGCATGACGTCGCGTGGTATCACCCCGCAGTATCGGCGGGCGCTTCGAAGCATGAGCAGCACTGGGCGCCTGACCGTTTTCCGTGCATTTTTTAAGGCTCAAACATGAAATCGAAAATCATCGCTCCGTTGTTGATCGCTTCGTTACTCGGCGCTTCGGGTGCCGCATTCGCGCAACCTCACGACGATAATCATGGTGGCGGTCAGCCTCATCATCAAGGCGGCAACCCAGGGCATGGCGGTCCGCACGGTGGCCCGCACGGCGGTGGACCGGTGCATGAAGCATCGCACGGCGGCCCGGGCGGCCCGGTTCCGCACAACGACTGGCACAAGGGCGAGCGCCTGCCCACCGAGTATCGCGATCGCAACTACGTGGTCGACGACTGGCACGAGCATGGCCTGCAAGCGCCGCCGCGTGGCTATCAATGGGTGGGTGTGAACGGCGATTACGTGCTCGCGGCCATCGCGACCGGTGTCATTGCCAACGTTTTGTTGTCCGGACATTGAGCGCGATGTTCCTGCTGACCGGCTCGCGCATCAGCAGAGCCGTTCCCGCAGATGTTCGCTCTGCGTGATTGATTCGACCCGGTTGCGGCCATGCGCTTTCGCACGATAAAGCGCCTGGTCGGCCGCTTCGACAATCTCGTCGGCGTCGGCGTGCGACGAAGTGAAAACCGCGACGCCGATGCTGACCGTCACGAACGTGCCCGTTTGCGTCTCATTGCGGATGTTGAGCGAGCGGATCGCGTCCTGCATGCGCGTCGCAACGACGCGCGCGCCGCCGTCGTCCGTGCCCGGCAGAATCACCGCGAACTCTTCGCCGCCGTAACGCGCGAGCAGATCCCCGCCGCGCGGCAAGGTGGATTGCAGGGCCGCGGCAATCGAAACCAGGCATTTGTCGCCGGCGGGATGACCGTACCGGTCGTTGAGCTGCTTGAAGTAATCAATATCGACCAGCAGTAGCGCGAGCGGATTCTGATTGCGCACGGCGCGGTTCCATTCGACCACCAGCGTCTGATCGAAACAGCGGCGGTTGGCCGTGTTGGTCAAGCCGTCCGTCAACGCAATGGCTTCGAGACGATCATGTGCCTCGTGCAATTGCTGCTGGACGCGCAGATGCCGCCCTTGCAGCGTCGACATGCGGACCGCGTACACCACGAGTGCGGTGAATACGCCAATCGTGCCCGCATAGAAATGCTGGCGCATGACGGACATGCTGAGCGCCAGCAACGCAACCGTATAAAAGATCGGGCTGACGTTTTCGATGATCACGGCCAGGCGGTTTTTCTGCGCGAACTGCGCCGTTTCAGTCTGCGGCGAGATAGGCGCGATGATGGCCACGCTCAGGAACAGGAACGGCACGTCGACCATCAGGTCGATCAGATTGTGACCGTCCGTGGTGACCGCGAGGTCGTTGTAGATCCATGCCATCACGCCGAACATCCACAGGTACGCGCAGAGAATCGCGTAGAACCGGCGTTCCGGTCCGCGTGGCTGCGCGAGCAGGCGCAAGGTGGACGCCACCGCGAGAATCACGTTTTCGACCTTGTAGGTCAGCAGCAGGGTCGTGATGGAAACCGGTGCGAGCGCTGCGCCGGAAAACGGCGTAACGGAAAAAATCGTGATGTAGGTCAGGTAGCCGGTGAGCAGCGCCTGAAGTCCGTCCATCCAGACAAAGAACGGAATGGTCTGCTCCGCTGACACCGATGAGATGGCCAGCAGAATGGGCACGTCGAAGAGAAAGAAGCACACGTCGGAAAACCACGCGACGCTGATCGGCATATGCACGAACAGATCTTCCCAGGCGCTCAGGATCATGCCGCATAGCCAGATGAACATGCCGAGGCTGAGCAGAATCCATGCTGAGCGGGACTTGCGTTCCACCTGCCGCGCGCGCCAGAAGCTGGCCGCGATCACGAGGCTCGGACAGAGCAGCAGAAACGGATAGGTCACGAGCGTGGCCTGGGCGCGAAACACGACGAGCACCATCGCATGCAGGCATACGAAAGTACACGCGATCAGCACGAAAATTCTCAGCGGCGGGCGGCGCACGGTTGGACCCCCAGAATAAGAAAGGCGGGCGAAAGTTTTTAGAAAGGCAGGCCCTCACGGCTTGTTGCCTGGCAACGATCGCTGAATTCCACCTCAACTCAGTTACGGCATGGATAGAGAAAACTTGAACGCAATTAATCAGTTCATCTACATGATCTGGTGCGCGCGAGAGGCGGAGGACGAGGAAAACGTTTGCGCCTCTTTTGAGCAACCCGCTTCGATGTGATCGAAACGCGTGCCGGGCTTCCACTCATCGTTGGATGTGGTCAGTGATGATGTATTGAGGTCAGTGCGCGCACGTTTTTACTGTACGTTTTACGCCTGAACGGTGCTCGCGATTCTATCTGGAGAATGGTCTGGACAATAATATTTGCTTCACAAATCGCGATGCGCACACCTGGCCAATCAAGCGGTGCTTTTTTCCGTTTCAGGCCGATTCCATCTGCGCCCACTCGTCGGCGAATACCGTTTGTCTCGGGCCGCGTGCCTTGGCGGAGTACATGGCGTAGTCCGCGAGGCGAAAGGCGCGCGTCACGTCCAGCTTCTGGGTGCGCGCAGCCTCCGCGCGCAGATAGACGCCGATGCTGGCCGATACGTTGACTGGATTGCCCGCGGCGAACCGGATGGACTCCGTCGCGACGTGGATGCGTTCGGCTATCGCGGTCGCACCGGTGTGGCCTGCCACCTGACGGGCAAACACCACGAACTCGTCGCCGCCCAGACGCGCTACGGCATCGCCACGCCGGCTGAGTGCGAGCAGTGCCTGGGCGAATTGCTGCAACAGGTCGTCGCCGGCTGAATGGCCGAACGAATCGTTGACCTTCTTGAAGCCGTCCAGATCAATCACGAAGAGGGCGTCGGTACTGTTTGCCGGTTTGGCGAGCGGCTGCGTCTGTCCGACGGTGCGCTCCAGGCTGGCGCGATTCAGGAGACCGGTAAGCGGATCCGTGGCCGCGCGACGCTCGAGCTTGTTGACGAACACGAACAGGTAGAGCGACGAGGCCACGACTGCCAGCAACAGTGCCGCGCCCGCCGGGTAATTGTGTTGCCACCACGGCTGCCAGATCATCAGACCGGTAAGGCCTGCTACGGAGATTGCGCATGAGAGAATCAACGGGCGTTTGCCATATCGGCACCCCGCGCCGACCAGAAACCAGAACACGATGAACAGCAGCGGCAGCGCGGCGCGGCCACCCAGCGCGAGGGCGGTAAAGACGAGGCACTGGTCGAGAATGGTGGTGAGCATCAGCCGCGGCAACGACGTGCGGGGATGCACACGCACCGTGAGCCATGTTAGCGCGCCGTAAGCCACGTAGACGGCCATCACCAGCATCGTGTTGATGCGAGCCGCATTTAGATGAGGCACCGCGACGATGGCATAGGCGAGCAGCGCCAGGCTGCCGAGGATGGTCCGAAAAACCGCCTGTTCCTTCTCAGGCTGCGTTTCGTAGATTCCGATGACGGTCGGCCCATGCCACACGTCCTTATCGAACCACCCCATGTCACCATCCCCTCGCTTGTTATTCCGCGACAGCGATTTTACGAGGCATTGACGTCATTCAGTGCGGAAGCCTCGAAAAACAAAAGTATTACTGCTTGACTTGCAACTTCATTTCACTACATTGTGGAATGCCAATCTGACAGTTTATGCATGGAGGCGAATCATGAATGAGCCTTATCAACGTCCTTCATTAGGCTCTGCGGTCTTTTACAAAGACCCTTTCGCTGCATTGGACTGGCTCGAGAAAGCATTCGGTTTTGAAAGGCAATTCGTTGTGACGGACAACGAAGGACGTCTTGGTCATTCGGAAATGCGTTTTGGCGATGGCTATGTGATGGTCTGTAGCGCATGGTCGGACGATCAGGCGAGCCCCAGCGATGTTGGCGGCAAGAACACGCAAGCGATCCACGTGCAGTTGCGCGAAGGTCTCGACGAGCATTGCGCCCGGGCGCGCGCAGCGGGTGCCGTGATCACGCGCGAACCCGCCGATCAGTTCTACGGCGACCGCGTCTACGCTGCGCGCGACCCCGAAGGTCATGTGTGGAGCTTCGGGCAAACCGTGCGCGCAGTGTCACGCGAAGAGGCGGAACAGAGCAGCGGTCTGAAAATCGACGGGTGGGTGTAATCGCATGGTGTCGATCCGGACCTTGTCCGCGAGCGGCGTACCCATTTACCCACTCACAGGAAACAATCCATCTCCGTGACGTCGCTAATGCGGCGCGGGCAGGCGGCGATAATACGGGTCCATTTACCATGCGACTCGCGATGAACGCCGGTCGTCCGAATACGGTTACTCATGTATAAAAAGGGCGTTGCCTTAGAAATCCAGTTTGCGCCACAACGCCTGAACGATGGAGCCGGCGATCCCTACTGGATCGACCTCACGCTGGCCGAAGCACAGACGCTGCTCGAGACCTTGCGGTCGCACCTGGCCAGCAACAGTGCGCGCACGGCCGCGCCGCTGGTCGTTAGTCTCGATCACGCCGATTCCCTGCGCACCGCTGATGCAGCAAGCGGCGCAACGCAAGCCAATGCAACCTCAGCCGATGACTTCAAGCAATGGGTCTGCGTGATCTGCGGCTGGATCTACGACGAGGCCGCTGGCCTGCCCGAAGAAGGGATTGCGCCCGGCACGCGTTGGGCCGATGTGCCCGCGGACTGGCGCTGCCCGCTGTGCGATGTGGGCAAGGAAGACTTCGCGCCGGTCGAGTTTTAACGCGCAGCGCCGCCATGCACACATGACGACGCGTGCCCGCTAAGCCTCAAGACGTGCCGTCGAGAATGCCGCGCAAATAATCGACGTATTGCTCGAACGCGCGCCGTCCGGCTGCGGTCAGCGCCACGCGCGTGCGCGGCTTCTTGCCGACGAAGTCCTTGTTGATCTCGATGTAGCCGCACTTCTCCAGCGTGGCGAGATGCGCGCCGAGATTGCCCTCTGTCGCATCCACGATGGCCCGCAGCCGGACAAATTCAATCGCCTCGCGATTCGGCAACGCTTTCAGCGCGGCCATGATCTTCAGGCGAACCGGCTGATGAATGGTTTCGTCCAGTTGGTCCATTCAGGCCGTCCGCAACCAGAGTCCCGCCAGAATCAGCGCGCCGCCGCCGACCACCGCCATCCAGAGCGCGAAATACGCCGGCAGCATGTAGTAGCCGAACACCGTCAGCACGGCGAGCGCTAGGCCGATGATGGCGAGCCGCACGCCGATCCACAGGCCAGCGAGCACGTAGAACATCGCGACGAGCAAGCCGATGAACGCCGCCACCTGAGCGCCGCTGGTGGGCTGCAGGATGGTGAGCGCCAGCACGTAAAACGCGCCGATGGCCGCGATGGTCCCGAGCCAGCGCCACGACTGGCTGGCGGAGGCGTCGGCGTGGCCGCGCCGGCCGAGATAGATGCAACCGAGCACGCCGGCGATGTCGAGCACAATCCAGAGCCAGCCGGCGCGTGCCGGCGCCAGTTGGGTTGCGCCAAAACCGACGATCCAGATTACGCCCCACAGGATCAGCATGGGCGCGGTGCGTTGATAACGATAGAGCTTGCCGCTGCGCTGACTGACTGCTTCGAGATCACGCAGGGCCTGCGACGCTTGCTCAGAAGTGAGTGCCATGATGGCTCCGGACAGGTTGTATGTAGAGTACTCTATGCCACAGAGTAGAAAAGCGCAAGTAGATCGGCGGAGGGCATCACCCTCCGCCGGCAGCATTTGTTAGCGTCTCGCTTTAACGCGCCTGACGTTTCCTAAGTCGCGCGTCTGATCACGTCACACTCAACTCAATTGCCCGGTGTCGCCGCGTCGAGCGTCGGATAGTCGATATAGCCCTTGGCGCCCGGCGAATAGAACGTATCGCGATCCGGCGTATTGAGCGGGGCGCCGCTCGAAAGCCGTTGCAACAGATCCGGATTGGCGAGATACAGGCTGCCGAACACCGCAGCCTCGGCGCGGCTTTCCGCGATCAACGACTCGGCGCTTTGCCGGTCCAGGCCGCCGCCATGCAGCAACGGGCCATCGAACAGCGGCCGCAGCAACGCCCGGTAGTCCACCGCGCTTTTGGTTCGGGCAAGGTGCAGATACGCCGGCTTCAGCGCGGAGAGCTGCTGCACGAGGTACTGATAGGTTTCGCGTGGTGTTGCATCGCTCACGCTGTTGAAGCCCATTTCCGGCGCGATCTTGATGCCCACGCGCTCATTGCCCGCCTCGTCGATCATGGCCGCCAGCACGTCCAGAATGAAGCGCGCGCGGTTCTCCAGCGAACCGCCGTAGCGATCCGTGCGCTGGTTGGTCCCGGAGGAAAGAAACTGCTCCGGCAGATAGCCCGAGGCTGCGTGCAGTTCGACGCCATCGAAACCGGCCTCGAGCGCGTGACGCGTCGCGAGCCGGAATTCTTCGATCACGCCGTCGATCTCCGCCGTCTCGAGGGCGCGCGGCACCACGAAATCCTGCGGTCCGGACGCGGTGAACACCTTGCCTTCGGCCGCGATCGCTGATGGCGCAACGGGCGTTGCCTGATCCGGCAGCAAGCTCGGATGCGAGATGCGGCCGGTGTGCATCAGTTGCAGAAAGATCAAGCCGCCCTTCGCATGCACGGCTTCGGTGATGCGCTGCCACGCCGCGATCTGTTCGTTCGAGTGGATGCCCGGCGTGCGCACATAGCCCTTGCCCATCGGTGCGGGAAAGGTGCCTTCGGTGATGATGAGACCCGCGTCGGCGCGTTGTGCGTAGTACTGAACGGCGAGCGCGGACGGCACGCCGGACGCTTCGTCGGCGCGCGAGCGCGTCATCGGCGACATGACGAGACGGTTGCGCAACGTATGGCGACCAATGCGGAGAGTCTGGTGAAGGGGATTCATGGCAATTCCTGAGTAAGAAGGGGTGACGACAGATTGAACTGATCCAATGGCGAGATAAAGACCTACAATCGAATACAGTGATCCAACCATGGAGCAATGGCCGTGGAAGTGCTGAACTACATGCGCCTGTTCGTCGAAGTGGCGCGCACGCGCAGTTTTCGCCGCGCGGCGGAGGCGCTGGATATGCCGAACTCCACGCTGTCGCGCCATATCGCCGAACTGGAAAAGACCATTGGTCTGCGGCTGCTGCATCGGTCGACGCGCAAGGTCGAGTTGACGGAGGCCGGCGAGATTTATTTCCGGCGCTGTCAGGGCATCGTGGAGGAAGCGCGCATTGCGCATGAGTCGCTGCTCGACATGGCCGAGCGTCCCAGCGGCACGTTGCGGGTCTCGCTGCCAGTCGATCTCGCCACCGGCTCGATGGCACCGGTGCTCGCCGCGTTCGCGCGAGCCTATCCGCTGATCGCGTTTGAATTCGACCTGTCGCCGCGGCGTATCGACTTGCAGTCGGAGCCGTTCGATCTCGCCATTCGCATCGGCCCACCTCCCACCGCGCCGTCCATGCTGGTGGCGCGGCAGATCGCGCTGCTGCCGCGCTTTCTGTACGCGTCGCCGGATTATCTGAAGACCGCGGGACCGCTCAGGCACCCCACGGACCTGAGCCAGCACGTGCTGTGCATCGGCCAGGGCGAGGCGCGCCAAGGCGAGACCACGCGCACTTTCTATCGCGGCGACGAGGCAGTCGACGTGTCGATCACGACCCGCTTCGCGATGAACAGCGTGGGCTTGAGCCGTTCGCTGGCTCGCCAGGGCATCGGCATCGCCGTGCTGGACAGCGAACTCGCCCGCGAAGACCTCGCCTCGGGGCAACTGCGCCGCGTGCTGCCGGAATGGAACCTGTCGCCCGTGCAGGTGCATGCCATCACCGAAACCCGTCTGCTGCCTGCCCGCACGCGCCTCTTTATCGACTTCGTCAAAACGAATTGGGGCGTGCGCAAGACCGGTCTCGCCTGAGCCTGGCGCCAGCAATCTTTCGGTGTGCTTTCGTTTCGACGTGCTGCGCGATTTATTCCATCCACGCAGTGAATTCATTATCAACAGGGCGGTGCTAATCGGCGTGCGTGGGTATGACACACTCCATGTCTTCCAGCCTGGGCGGGCGTCGAGGCCAATCGGCAGGAGTGGATTCCGCTTCGGATGAAAAGAGCGATTGACGACGCTGGCACAACAATCTGTTATTGATGGATGCGCTATTCACCGCGCGCCGAGGCTTCTAGAATCCATTGCCTCACAACCCGTTCTTTCCCGATGTGGAAGGACGGCCCGTAGACATCAGCGTAGACGACCATGACAACCGTTCCTTCGCAGAAGCCGCGCTACAGCGCGATGGCCATGAGCCTGCACTGGCTCATCGCCTTGTTGATCGTGGTCGGGTTTTATATCGGCTGGATCATGACCGATATCCCTGGCTTCACACCCACCAAGCTCAAGTACTTCTCGTGGCACAAGTGGATTGGCGTGACGGTGTTCGCGCTCGCGGTGATCCGACTCGTCTGGCGCCTCACGCATCGCGCGCCGCCGCTGCCGCTCGGCATGGCGCCGTTGCAGAAGCTCGCCGCTGAAGTCGTGCATGTGGTGCTGTACGTGTTGATGTTCGCGATTCCCATCTCGGGTTATCTGTACAGTTCGGCGGCCGGCATCCAGGTGGTGTATCTGGGCATCCTGCCGTTGCCCACCCTGATCGGCCCCGATCCCGCGCTCAAGGTCGTGCTGAAGACCATCCATATCTCGCTGGACTACACATTGGCCGTGCTGGTCATCGCGCATGTGCTGGCGGCGCTCAAGCATCAGTTTCTCGATCGTGACGGCCTGCTGGCCCGCATGATCCCCTTTCTCAAGTAACCCAGGACATGAGGCATATATGAACAGCTCTTTCCGCCGCTTGATGGTGACCGCCAGTGCGATTGCCTCGTTGTTTGCGGGTAGCGCGTACGCACAGGTCGACCTGTCGAAGAGTACGGTGAGCGCCACCTCGAAACAGATGAACGTGCCCACCGAAGGCACCTTCAAGAAGTTCACGGCGCAACTCGACTTCGATCCCGCCAGGCCGTCCGCAGGCAGCGCGAAGCTTTCCATTGATACCGCCAGCTACGATCTGGGCGACGAGAGCTACAACCAGCAGGTACGCGGCAAGGAGTGGTTCGACACGGCGCAGTTTCCCAATGCGACCTTCGTCTCGAGCGCAATTGCGCCGGCAGGCGGCAACCAGTTCAAGGTGAGCGGCACGCTGACCATCAAGGGCAAATCCACCAACGTGACGGTGCCGGTGACGGTCACGCAGCAAGGCGCGACGCAGACCTTCGACGGCACGTTGCCGATCAAGCGTAGCCAGTTCGATATCGGCACGGGGGAATGGAAGGACACGTCGGTGGTCGCCGATGAAGTCCTGATCAAGTTCCACCTCGTGGACATGCATAAATAAGACGTAGGTTATTTAGTAACGCAAACGAGTAACTCAAATAAGCAGTAACCCTGACTGGAGAAAGAAAGATGAAGAAGCAACTCTTGGCTGTGACAATCGCCGCGCTGGCGGCAGGTGCATCGTTTGGCGCAATGGCGGCGGAAACGACCTATATGCTCGATCCGATGCACACGGCGCCGAGCTTCGAAGCTGACCACTTTGGCGGCATCTCGATCTGGCGTGGCAAGTTCACGAAGAGCAGCGGCACGGTGACGATCGACCGCGCAGCGAAGACCGGTACGCTGGAAGCCACCATCGACCTGAGCTCGGTGGATATCGGCAACGACAAGCTGAACGAAGAACTGAAGAGCCCGCAATTCTTCAACATCGCGCAGTTCCCGACGGCGGTGTACAAGGGCACCTCGATGAAGTTCGAAGGCGACGTGCCGGTTGAAGTGGAAGGCGAGTTGACGCTGCACGGCGTGACCAAGCCGGTCAACCTGAAGATCGAATCGTTCAAGTGCTTCCAGAATCCGATGCTCAAGCGCGAAGTGTGCGGCACGGAATCGACCGCGACGTTCAATCGCGCGGACTTCGGCATCGACTACGGCAAGGCCTACGGCTTCAAGATGGAAACGGTGCTGCACATCCAGGCTGAAGGCGTGAAGCAATAAGCTTCGGCACTCACGCAGAAAAAAAGACCCGCCGTGTTACGGCGGGTCTTTTGCATTTTATGACGCAGGCATTGCCGCCTTAAAGCGGATCAGGCTCGCCGTTGTGCGGGCCCATCGGCCGCGTGGGCCAGTCGGTCCAGCGGTCGGGCCGGGTCGCTTCATGCGCCTCGTTCATCGGATAGCGAATCCGGTTCTCGGCCTTCGGCGTTTCGCCGATCACCATCATCCGCACCTCCTGATCCGTATTGTTGATGAAGGTATGGCAGATGCCCGTGCCAGCCGGAAACGCCACGGAGTCGCCCGGCGCCAACCGATGCAAGTGGCCGTCAATCCAGACATCCGGCGTGCCTTCAATCACGAACACGAATTCCTCTTCCGCGCTTTCGGCGTGCGGATACGATGTACGTCGTCCGGGCGGCAGACGCATATGATGAATGCCGATGCGCTGCAGCCCGAGCTTGCTGGCGAGCGGCGCACCAATGCCCATCAATTCGGTGCTGCCCGTGTAGTGCGAGTCGTCTGCGCCTTCCAGTTCGGTCCAGTGACGGATGAAGTCGGGTCGTTGCATTGCGTGTCTCCTTGATGCGGTCTCGGTTGCGTCTCGTTTGCGCTTGCGTCGCGCATGGATGATTGCAGCGCCTCCTACCGGCGCGCTCCCTTGGCGGATATCATAGTCGACACTGCCCGGCAGCCCGCCGGGCTCATCATCGGGGACGGCCTGCCGCGCCGTCCGCAGCGAAGTCCACTATGAACAGCACCCCCGACACTCCATCGCGCCCCGCCATGCGTGCGCTGACGCCCATCGAAGCGCGCGTGCTCAGCGTGCTGGTCGAAAAGCAGCATACTGTGCCGGACACCTATCCACTGTCGCTCAATTCGCTGAGCGCCGGTTGCAATCAAAAGACGGCGCGCTCGCCAGTCATGAACGTGTCCGATGCCGAGGTGCTCACCGCGATCGACGGTCTCAAGCAACTCAGCCTGGTGTTCGAAGGCAGCAGCAGCCGCGTGCCGCGCTTCGAGCACAATCTGAACCGTGTGCTCGGCGTACCGAGCCAGTCCGCTGCGCTGCTCACCGTGCTGATGCTGCGCGGCCCGCAGACGGCCGCGGAATTGCGTCTGAATGCATCGCGCCTGCATGACTTCGCCGACATTTCGTCGGTCGAGGTTTTTCTCGACGAACTCGCGGCGCATGAACCCGCGCGCGTCATCAAGTTGCCGCGCACGCCGGGCGAGCGCGAAAGCCGCTGGATGCATTTGCTGTGCGGCGAAGTGAGCGTGAATTTAAGCGCCGGTGCGGCATTGAGTGAGGACGCTGAACGAAGCGTGTCCAGCGAATCGGTTTCGGCGGCCGAGCTTGAAACGCTCAAGGCGGAGCAAAAGCGCATGGGCGAGGAACTGCTCCGGCTTCAGGCGTTGGTGCAGCACATGGCCACGGAACTGGGCATCAATCTGGATGGCGTTGCGCCGCCGTCGCAGTCGTGAGCGGCAAGCGCCACTGCCAGGTCCGGTGGGGCAAACTCATTCACCCGGAAAATCCCCAAACGGATTGCCCGTGTCCTTGGTTTCGGTGCTGAGGTTGTATTCGGCGCGGACAACCTTGAGCACACCTTCGATATCGCGCTCAAAGCCCGCGGCATTGCCGAAATGTTTCATCTCCCAGTTGCAGCCGGTCTTGTCGGGCTCCTGCAATTGGGGACGCGGCACGCGAATCTTCACGCCGTCTTCGACGACTTCTTGCAGGCGATGGATTCGCCGGTTCACTTCCTGCTGCAACTGCGATGCGTTGAGCGTCTTGCGTATCATCACACTCTCCTGACGGGCGCTACCGGAAGTCTAACGCAGCGGCAATCAAGACTCGCAATAGCCAGCACGCGCAAGGAAGCGATACGTCATGGCAAGCGCGGCACCAGTTCGAGCCGGTGCACTGCCGTACCCGGCAGAAACGGCGTGGCGTCACCTCGCACCCACGCTTCGTGACCTGCCAGAAAATACGGCGACAACGGATGACCCGACTGGCCGCCCGGCATTTCGAAGATGCCGTCCTGCTCACGCCCGGGCGACACTACCATGCGCTCCGAAGCGCCGAAAGAAGGCGCCTGCACGCGCGGCATATTGATGTCGCCAGGCAGCGGATCGTGCGGCGCGCCCAACGCATTACGCAACCACGGCAACCACGTCGGTACCACGCGGGCGAGCGGATGTTCGATGATCGCGCGGTTGCGCAGACCCCAGCTGGCATCCGCGAGCGGCACGTCATGGGGCACGGAGCGGATCGCGTGATCGATGCGGTCGAGCATGAAGGCGTGCCAGTCGAGACCGTCCGGCACCCACGCCTGATGCGCGGCGAGCGCTTCCATCACGACGTCATAGCGGGAGTTGGCGAGGCGATAGTCGAGCGCGGGCATGGGCGGATGCGCTGGCGATGGCGCCTGTGCGCTGGCAGCGGCGGGCGCCGCGAGTGCTTCGTCGAGCTTGCCGAACCACGCGTCGTAGAGCGAGAAGTAGAACGCGCGCACCAGTCGATAGCCGACCGCATCGGCATCCGCGCGGCCGTTCCACGAAAGCAGCAGCGCGCGGAACTGGGCCCGCTTTGGATGATCGCGCACGGCGTCCGCATCCAGCGCGGTGAGCGCGAGGTCGCGCCAACGCTCGATCCACAGCGCGCGGTCGTCGGTCTGCACGGCCAGCATGTCGCGCTCGGTTGCGTGCGGCAGCGCCAGCAGATCGTCGCGAATCTGCGATGCGCGGGCGCCGAGATCCGCGCCCGCGTCGCCGGTGAGGGCCGCTTCGGCATCCTGCAAGGTGCGGTTGTTGGCGGTCCACACGCGCCCAAGCGGCGGATCGATCCGCTGGGGATACGCATCCGGCGAAAGATAGCCTTGCCAGCCCTGATACGTGTCGGAGGTGAACGGCAGGTCGTCGGGAGCATCAACATCAGACGAAGCCGAAGCCGTGCGTCGTGGCAGCGGTCCCGCCAGCGTCCAGCCTATCTTGCCGTGCGCATCCGCGACCATGAAGTTTTGCGTCGGCAGGCCGCTGATCTGCGCGACGTGCAGCGCATGCTCCACCGTCGTGCTCTCTTCGAGTTGCTGGAGATTCAGGTTGACGGCTGCGGCATCATGCGCGATCCAGTGCACGGCATACGCGTGCGAGCCGACAACGATCTGCGGCCCCCATTGCGTATCCACGACGGGCAGATCGACCGGCGCGCCGTCTTTCACGTCGATGCGCTCGTGATGCACGGTGGCGGTTTGCCACCCGCCGCCCGCCACCGCGTATTGCAGCGGATTGGCGGGATTGCGCCGCAGTTCGATCAGGTCGATATAGCGTCCATAGCTATTGGTGAAGCCCCATGCAATCTGGCCGTTGCTACCCGCGGTGACGAGCGGCGTGCCCGGCAGGCTGACACCCGTGACGCGATGCGTCTGGCCGCCTGGATCGCGCCAGCTCAGCGAGATCCGATACCACGTGTTGGGCAGCATCAGACCAAGGTGCATGTCGCTCGCGAGCAGGGCGCCGCCGTGCGCGCTATGCGCGGCATCCACGGCCCAGCCATTGCTGCCGATCATCGAATTGCCCGGCAGGCTGAGCGCGTCGAGCGTGTTGCTCTGGGTGGCAGGCGTAAGGCTCGCAGACTTCGAGCCACCCAGCCAGTCGGGCCGCGTGGCGGGCGGGGTGGGCAAAGCGATATCCGGCGATTTCGCGAGATCCAGCGGGGCGTCCCAATGACTCGTGGCGGGCAGCAGGAAGCGGAACAGATCGTCGGGCACCCGCTCGCGCAGCGCGGCGCGCGAGAGAATCCGCTGGGTCTGGAACGATTGCAGATCGAAGTACATGGCGTACACCACGAGCAGGGTGTCCTCGGGACGCCACGCGACGGGACGCGTGCGCAACAGCCAGTATTCGAAGGGGCGCGACTTGAGGGAAGCGAGGCCGTCGTTCACGCCGGCCGCATAGCGCTCCAGCCGTTCACGTTGAGCGGCGGACATGGCCTCGATCAACTGATGCGCGCGCTCGCGAAACCGCTCGGGCCGGTTGCGCAGATCGAGTGGCAACGCACCAGGGCCGATCAACGCGGCCATCTCTCCCGCCGCGACACGCCGCAGCAAATCCATCTGGAAGAAGCGGTCCTGCGCATGCACGTAGCCGGTGGCGTAGGCCACGTCGAGGCGGTTGCCGCCGCTCACGGTAGGCACGCCGAGCGCATCGCGTTCTATCGTCACCGGCGCCGAGAGCAGCGGCGCGGCGCGGGTGCCGTCGAGCGGCGGCAGGCTCGCGCGCAATGTCAGCCATGCGGCCAGCACGAACAGCGCGAGCAGGATGAGCAGCACGACCCCGCCGCCCAGCACGCGCCGGCGTTTGACGGAACGCGGTCTTCCTGGGGAGAGGCTCGGGCGCATCATGGCTCGTCGTCCGTGGAAGTGATGCGGCCGGGTCGGCCGTCATGGCGTGCCTGGGCCGCTACAGGCGTATGAACATAGCACAAGGCGTCGGCGCCACGCCCTGCGCGGCCTAGCTGTTCAACATGATGAGCGGATAGCCGACCACCACTGCGTTGTAGACGGCGTGCGTCACCATCGAGGCGAGCAGCATCTTTCTGCGTTCATAGACCCATGCGGTTCCAAGGCCGAGCACGAAGACCGGCAGCATCGAAAACGGGGGATGCACGATGGCAAACAAAACGGCACTGCCGAGCGCGGCCAGCGAGAAGCCGAGCGACCGGCGCAGGCCGCCAAAGATGAGTCCGCGAAACACGAATTCCTCGAACAGCGGCGCGGCGCAGACCGAGAGTGCCACGATGGCGAGCCGCGCGGCTGGCGTCAAGATTCGCGCATGCGTGAGCTTCGGCTCGAACCCGTAGTGCCGCGCCAGCCACAGATACAGCAATCCCGCCGCTGCGCAGAACAGCCCCACGCCGGCCCCCAGCGCGACACCCACCGCGATGTTCGAGCCAAGCATTTTCGGCACCTCACGCGTCTTCAGAGTCCAGAACGCGGCGCTCATCAGCAGATAGGTGATGGCCCCCGCGCAGATGTAAGCCAGCACGATGCGGGCGGTGATATCACCCGGCACCACACCCTTCAGCACAGACATGGCCATGAACTGCAGGACGAAGAAGAGCGTCGTTGCGATCAGCCCGTCAGCCAGCGACACGCGCGCCGCCGGCGCGGCCGAGGCGTCGAGCAGATACGGCATGCGGTCACTGGCCTTTTGCCAAAGCGCGAAGGCAAGCGCGCCACATAGAAAGGGGATGGCCAGATGTGGCCACCACGCGTGCGTCAGCAACGCGTACGCATAAAAGCCCGCCAGCAGCATGAACAGATACACGTAGCGCACGCCGGGCTGACGCTGCTGTGAGCCTGACGGCATGCCAGGCGACAGGCCGGAGGACAAACCGGACAAGACGCCGAGCGCCGTGGCGATGATGGCGTAGATGGGCAGGCCGAGCAGCGCGAGCGCGAACTCGATCACCTGATGCCACGACGCGGCGGGAGAGACGGCCAACCAGTACGCCAGCATCAACAGCGGATACGGCAGGGCGATATAGGTATAGAAGGTGGCCTTTTCTCGCAGCACACTACCAATTGAACGCGGGAACGTGTAGAGCAGCCAGAGCTTGTCGCCTTCGGTGGCGAGCATGGAGAGTGTGGACAGCGTCAACGTGTACGCGCCAATGCCGAACGCCGCCGTCGCGACCACCGACGAATCGCGAATAAAGTGTGCGGCCACCTGCTCGTTGATGAGGAACTGCCCCATCACCATGATGAGTGGCAGGCCAAAGCATTGCACCAGATAGCGGCGGTCACGCAGCAGCAACGTCAATTCGCGCTGCTTGATGGGCGACAGCCAGCTTCTGCGTGATCCCTCCGCCTGGACTTTCGAAGCATGCCGCTGACGCAATCCCCGGCCGCTTTCACGCGCACCATGCACCACGAGCCCCTTGCGAAGCTGGAAGCGCAAAAAGGCGATGCAGGCCAGCGTCACCACCGCCGCTTCTGCCCATAGCAGACCGTACAGGCCGAGCGCGTTCAGGCTGAACGGCGCGCGCAATACCTGCATGGCGACGCCCGGCGGCGTCCAGATGGCCCACCCAGGCATGCCTTGGGCGAGTATCAGGGCATAGTGGCTGCCGCTCGGTGTGTCGAGCGAGATCATCAGGTAGATCACCGGCGCGAGCGCGAGCCCGAGTACTGCCTGGAAATTGCGCAGCGTGGCAGGGGCGAGCGCGGTATGGAGACCGAGGTCGAGAACGGTCCACGCCGCGGCGGCCAGCAGCGTCAACGGCGCCGCGATCAACAGCGCGCAGGGCAACGACAGCCAGCCGGCGTTCGCATACCACGCGACCATCGACCCCAGCACCGCAAACGCAAACCAGGGCGTGGGATTGACGATGGTGCGTTCGACGATCCGTGCGCATAGCTGCATGGTTCGCGTCATCGGCAATGTGGCGATCCATTCGAAATCCCAGTCAGGACCGGCGCGCACGGCGAGCGCGAACGGATACAGCACGCTGAACAGCCACAACAGGCTGATGAGCATGGCCATGCCGCGCATCATCAGATCGTTGAAGGCGGCGGCGTGCAGCATGCCGGCAAACTTGCCGGCCAGTGATGGCGGGATAGCCGCGCAGGTTGCGTCATCCTGGCAATGCAGCATCAACAGGAATGCGCGCACGCTCTTGCTGAAGGACAACGCCATCAAGCCTGTCACCGATAGCATGACAAGCCAGCCGACGCCCGCGCGTCTCGGCGCGGCGGTGCGCTTCGCGTTGTTCTTCGCGTTGGCCTTCTTGGTACCCATCGGGCTGGTCAAAGTCCCCGCGTTATCTGCGACGCCGTGGTCGACTTTGCGCTTGTCGCGTCCCCATAGCCGGGTGGCGTAGACGATATTCGTGAGCCTGCGCAGACGCAGGCCGGCCAGCACGAGCGTGCCGCGCAGTGCGTAGTTCAGTAGCATGGTCAGGAGGCGTTGGCGAGCGTGGAGTCAGTCGTATCAGCGGCCGAGGCGTCGTTCGTGAGGCTGAGAAACACGTCCTCCAGCGAGCCGTTGGTGGCGGTGCTGGCGCGGATTTCATCCGGCGTGCCGGTGGCCACCAGTTTGCCGTGATGGATGATGCCGACCCGGCTGCACAACCGCTCGGCCATATCCAGCAGGTGGGTGGACACGAACACCGTCACGCCCTGCGCGACGCATTGCAGCAAACGCTCGTTGACTTCGCGCGCCGCACGCGGATCGAGACCGTTGATGGGCTCGTCGAGGATCAGCACACGCGGTTGATGGATCAGCGCGCACGCCAACGCTAGCTTCTTTTTCATCCCCATCGAGTAGTTCACCGCGAACTCGTCGCCGGCTTCGTCGAGGCCGAATTCGGCGAGCAGGCGCTCGCTGCGTGTTCTGGCCTGAGAGCGCGAGAAGCCGTGCATCTGCGCGACGAACTGCAGGATTTCGTGGCCGCGCAGGTAGTCGTAGAAGATCGGATTGTCGGGCAGATAGCCGATGCGGCGCTTCACTTCTACCCCGTCTGCGTGGCAATCGTAACCGTCGATGCGGACCGAACCGTGGGTGGGCACGAGCAGCCCCATCATCATGCGGATCGTGGTGGTCTTGCCGGCGCCGTTAGGACCGAGAAAGCCGAATAGCTCGCCCGGCGCGACGCGCAGGTTCAGGCGGTCGACGGCATGGAAGCCGCCGTATTGTTTGGATAGTCCGTTGAAGTCGATCATCGTTGTCCCGAGGTGTTTTTATTATCGATGCCGAGTAGCGCTGGCAAGCTTAAAACAAAAGGATCGGATGGTGGCGGATTTTTCGCCTGGGGTGTCGAGAGATGCTTTTTGGATTGGTCGACGCTTGCCGTGAGACCAGGCCCCTGGCCATTCGGATGACTATCCTACGGAGTGCCGCGTCCGGTACACTTTGGCTTCGATTTGCGGCGTGGAATCTTTGCCTTAAAATAGTTCGGTTAACTAAGCGTTAGCGCGATTTTTAAGGCGAATCTTCACGTGGGAATGCAGCTTGATGAAAGTAAGAAAGTTTCAGTTCAAGGAAGGGAAAGTGAACAGTCACGAAAGTTTTCATGTGGTGTACGACGGCCCAGCTTTGATCGAACATCGTATGGACGTGCGCGACCTCGCGCCGGCACTGGTCGCTGTTGCCGATCTACTCAGGGCAGCCAACAAGGAGATCAATGGCGATGCGTCGGAGGTGCGGGTGCACGTCAACGGCACCTTCAAGGCCGGATCGTTCGGCATTGACTTAATTGCCAGCCAGCAGTTGCTTTCGCACATCAAGGATATTTTCTCGGGCAACACGGCGACGGCGATCTCCAACGCGTCGGCCATCATGGGCCTGGTGGGATTGACCGGCGGTGGGTTGATCGGCCTGTTGCGCAAACTGAAGGGACACCCTCCAGTGAGGATCGAGCAGAAGGCCGATAGCGAGACAGTGTGGGTCAACGAGGTGGAGAGTATCGAGGTCAGTCCGCACGTCGTGCGTCTGTACTGGAACAAGGTAGTCCGGACCAGCCTGGAAAAGTTGATGTCACCGCTGGAGCGTGACGGCATTTGCAACTTTGGCGTGGTGACGAACGACAAGGTCGTGCTCGATGTGCATGACGACGAGGTGGGATCGTTTAGCGCGGTGGGGCTGAATGCGGATGCCGAGATGGTCTCGGACATTCTTTCCTCCCGAAAGCTGCTGCTGATCGAATCGCTCGCGTTCAAGGACGGCAACAAGTGGCGTGTGCACGATGGCAACTACGCCTTTCACGTGTCGATCGAAGACGAGGAATTTCTGGGCAAGATTGATTCTGGCAAGCGGTTTGGCAAGGGTGACATGCTGATCGTCGATTTGCGCCAGGTGCAAACCGTACTTGGCGCCAAGCTGCTCAACGAGTCGATCATCGTCAAGGTGTGGGAACACCGCCGACCGCTGCAAGCGAGCCTGTTGTAGGTGTCCCACGACTTCAATACATCAAGCCATCAAGGTTTCAGGAAGTCGCCAATGATGCCGGCGATTTCCGCGGCATGGGTTTCCAGTGCGAAGTGGCCCGTGTCGAGGAAACGCACCACCGCATTGGGCATGTCGCGCTTGAACGCTTCAGCACCGGGCGGCAGGAAGAACGGATCGTTCTTTCCCCACACGGCCAAAAACGGCGGCTGATGCGTGCGGAAATATTCCTGGAACGCCGGATACAACGCCACGTTGCTTCGATAGTCGCCGAACAGGTCGAGCTGTACTTCGTGCGCACCCGGTCGGCTCATGTAGAAGTCATCGAGCGAGTAGCCGTCAGGCGACACCAGCGAGGTGTCCGGCACGCCGTGCGTGTATTGCCAAACCGTGGTCTCGTGTGTGAGCAGCGCGCGAAGCGCATCGCGATTCGCTGCTGACGGATCGTGCCAGTAGGCGCGAATCGGATTCCAGCCGTCGCTCAAGCCCTCTTCGTACGCGTTGCCGTTCTGCGAAATGATGGCCGTGATGCGCTCGGGATGGCGCACTGCGAGCCGAAACCCGGTGGGCGCGCCGTAATCGAAAACGTACACCGCAAAGCGGTCGAAACCAATCACCTCCGTGAAGCGTTCAATCACCTCGGCGATGTGATCGAAGGTGTAGGCAAAGCTGGCGCGATCCGGCATGTCCGTCTGGCCAAACCCTGGCAAGTCTGGCGCGACGATGTGAAAGCGGTCGGCGAGCTGCGGAATCAGGTCGCGAAACATGTGTCCCGAGCTGGGAAATCCATGCAGGAGCAGCAGCTTCGGCGCGCCGGAGCGACCGGCCTCGCGATAGAACACGTTGACGCCGTCGACGTCGGCACGACGATAAGACACGGAGGACATGGCGGTTCCTTTACTGAGTTGAGGGCGACTGGCAAAGCACGCAACCTGCGGCTCGGACTGTGTAACCTTGTTGATTGCTATATTCAGGTTACAAACCGCGTATGTAACTTGTCAAGATGATTTTTAGTGGTTACGATGTCACTAACGCTTCCCCATTCGTCACACAGATGGACTACCGTCAGACTCCCGCGATTTTCATTGCCGACACCGCCGGCCTCGACTTCCTGAATTCCGTGGCAACACCCGTGGACGAGCAAGTCGAATGGATCAGCAATGGCGAAGGTCTGCTGGCCTGGCTCGATCAGGCGGGGCTGGTGCCGCGCGCCGCGCTCGAGGCGATTCGCACGCGGTCCACGCCCGCCGAACTGGACGACGTGGCGGCGCGGGCGCGCGAACTGCGCGAATGGTTCAGGGGCTTTGTGCGCGCGAAGAAAGGGCGTGCCCTGGTCGCCGCCGATCTGCGCGAACTCGAGCCGCTGAATCAATTGCTGGAACGGGACGAGCAGCACGCGCAGATCGTCGCGGACGTCGCCAGCGGCGTGACGGCCTTCGAGTTACGTGCGCAGCGCCGCTGGCAGACGGCGGAATCCTTGCTGATGCCGCTCGTCGAAGTGCTGGCGCGGCTGGTCTGCGACGAGGACTTCACGCAGATCAAGGCGTGCGAAGGGGCGAAATGCACGCTGCTGTTTGCCGATCACACGCGAGGTCACGCGCGCCGCTGGTGCAGCATGGCCATGTGCGGCAATCGCGCCAAGGTCGCGGCGCACAGGAAACGCGCAAAAGAGCAGGCAAACGGCTAGCGGGAGAGGACGGGCGCCGTCGCACTGGATGCCATGCCGTCCTGGCAATTGGCCATCAGCGAATGACGATGCAACCGCGCGCGCCATGCTTTACGATTGTCACCGCGAACGACACGTAGCGCGCATCGACATGCATCTCTCAACGCATTCCACGAAGGCTCAACCATGACAAACCCAGTTGCGATCGGTATTGCGGGGGTCGGAAAGATCGCCCGGGACCAGCATCTGCCGGCACTCGCCGCGAATCACAGCTTCCACCTCATTGCCGGCGCGAGCCGCAACGCCACCGTCGACGGCATCAATAACTACCCGAACGTCGAGGCGATGCTCGCAGCCGAGCCGTCGCTGCAAGCCGTTTCGCTGTGCGCGCCGCCGCAGGTCCGCTTTGCGCAGGCCAGCGCCGCGCTGAGCGCCGGCAAGCACGTGATGCTGGAAAAGCCGCCCGGCGCGAGCGTTGCCGAAATCGGCGCGCTCGCCGAGCTTGCGCTGCAAAACCAGGTCACGCTGTTCGCCTCGTGGCACTCGCGCTATGCACCCGGCGTCGAAGCCGCGCGCGCCTGGCTTGCCTCACGGGAGGTCAAGTCAGTGCACGTGCAGTGGAAAGAAGACGTGCGCCGCTGGCACCCGAATCAGGAATGGATCTGGCAACCCGGCGGTCTCGGCGTGTTCGATCCGGGTATCAACGCGTTGTCCATCATCACGCGCATTCTGCCGCGCACGTTCTTCCTGAAGGCGGCCGAATTGCTCGTGCCGGCGAACCGGCACAATCCGATTGCCGCGAATCTCGACTTTACGGATGCCGCCGGCACGCCGATCCGCGCGGAATTCGACTGGCGTCATGGTCCTGAAGAGCTGTGGCAGATCGACGTGACCACGCAGGACGGCGGCGCGCTGCGTCTGTCGCAAGGCGGCAAGCATCTGGAGATTGACGGCAAGACCGTGGATATCGGCCCGGAACGCGAATACCCGAATCTGTATGAGCGCTTCGCCGACCTGATCGCCAACGGCACCAGCGACGTGGATGTGCGTCCGCTTCAGCACGTGGCCGACGCCATGCTGCTGGGCGAACACAAAACGGTCGAGGCGTTCGTCGAGTAAGCTCGATTCGCCGCCAGGACCTTCAGTACCGCGCATCCCGCGCAAACCACTCCGCCAGAAAATCGACGAACGCGCTGACCTTGGCCGACAAGGTCAGCCGTTCGCCATACACCGCGTAGACATCCGCGCTCGGCAGCGACCACTCGGGCAGCACCAGCTTCAATGCGCCCGATTGCAGATACGCATGCACGTCCCACTCCGAGCGCATCAGGATGCCGTGGCCGTCCAGCGCCCAGCTCAGCGCGGTCTCGCCGTCGTTGGTGCTGAGCGCGCCACGCACCTTGATGGTCTCCTGCTTGCGTCCGCGATTCAGATGCCACGTGCCGAATGCGGCGTCGCTCTCGCGCAGCACGATGCACTGATAGCGCTGCAAATCGCGCGGCGTCGCCGGCATGCCGACCCGCTCCAGATAGGCGGGCGCCGCGCACAGAAACCGCCGGTTCGGCGCAATCTTGCGCGCCACCAGCCGCGAATCGGGCGGCTCCCCGAACGCGATCCCCACGTCGTAGGCTTCGTCGGTCAGCTTCATGGCGCGGTCCGTCAACGTGAGCTGTACCTCAACCTCTGAAAACTCTCGCGCGAACGCCGAAATCACAGGCGCGATGTGACGCCGGCCAAAACCAAACGTCGCGTTCACCCGCAGCAAACCGCGCGGCACCGCGCGCCGGCTCGACACCGAGCGCTCCAGTTCTTCCAGTTCGGCCAGCAGTTGCGCGCCGCTCGCCAGATACATCTCGCCTTCCTGCGTCACGCTTAGCCGCCGCGTGGTGCGGTTCAGCAGACGTACGCCCAGCCGCTGCTCCATACGCGCGAGCCGCGTGGTGACGGCCGGGGGTGTGACGCCGAGATCTCTCGCGAGTGCCGAGAGGCTCCCGTGGCGTACCAGCTGGACGAAAAAGGCGAGATCGGAGACGGTATCCATTATTAAATCCAGTTTAATAATAGAGTAAAGGAGATTGAATTATACGTCTCCAGCTTCTGGATACACTGTGTTCTCAAGAATGCGCTTACGTATAAAGCACATCGAGCGCATCGCAAGAGACATCAAGAACCGGAGGAGCGCATGCCCCGCACGCTGTACCAGAAGCTCGTCGAGTCGCACACGGTAGCCCGACTCGACGCCGAGCACATCCTGCTCTATGCGGACCTGCACATCATGAATGAGTACACCAGTCCGCAAGCGTTCAGCGGGCTGGAAGAGCGCGGGCTGCCAGTGCGTCGCCCCAGCCATCAGATGAGCGTCGTCGATCACGTCATTCCTACGCGGCCCGTGCCGGTGAGCGAGCGGACCATCGTGATTCAGGCGGCCGCGAATCAGGCCAGCAACTTCACCAAAAACTGCCGCCGTCACGGCATCAAGCTGTATGACGTGAATGACCCCATGCAGGGCATCGAGCACGTCGTCGCGCCGGAGTCCGGGCTGATTCGCCCCGGCATGGTCGTGCTGTGCGGCGATAGCCACACCACCACGTATGGCGCGTTCGGTGCGCTGGGCTTCGGCATCGGCACATCGGAAATCGAACATGTGCTGGCCACGCAGACGCTTGCATATCGCGTCGCGCGCACGCTGCGCATCGACATCAGCGACACCTTGCCTGCCGGCACCACGTCGAAGGATCTGGTGCTGTATATCATCTCGAAGATCAGTGCGCAGGGCGCGCGCGGTTATGCGGTGGAGTACACCGGTGAGGCGATTCGCGCGCTGAGCGCCGAAGCGCGCATGACCTTGTGCAACATGACGGTGGAAGCCGGCGCACGCGCCGTGCTGATCGCGCCGGACGAAACGACCTTCGATTACATCCGCGCGCATCCCGGCAATCTCTCGCCCGAGGCGCTGGAAACCGCTCTGGTCCAGTGGCGCGAACTGCGCTCGGACGACGGCGCGCAATACGATCTGGAGATGGCGTTCTCGGCCGCCGACGTGGCGCCGTTCGTCACCTGGGGCACCAGCCCCGATCAGGCCATTGCAGTGGACGGCGTGATTCCGAGCGCGGCCGAGGGCAGCGATCACACAGTGAGCGCGGCGACCTCGCGCGCGCTCGACTACATTGGCCTCGCCGCGGGCGCGCCGATTGCCGGCACGCCGATCGACCGCGTGTTCATCGGTTCGTGCACGAACGGGCGCATCGAAGATCTGCGCGCCGCTGCGTCGATGGTGCGCGACGGCATGCGCGTGGCGTCGAATGTGCGCGCGATGGTCGTGCCGGGTTCCGGCGCGGTGCGCGACATGGCCGAGCGTGAAGGACTCTCGGATGTATTCATTCGCGCGGGCTTCGAGTGGCGCCAGCCGGGCTGTTCGATGTGTCTCGCGATGAACGACGACGTGCTGCGCGCCGGCGAACGCTGCGCTTCCACCACCAATCGCAATTTCGAGGGCCGCCAGGGGCGCGACAGCCGCACGCACCTGATGAGCCCCGCTATGGCCGCCGCGGCTGCGATCGCGGGCCACATCGTCGATATTCGTCACTGGGAGTCAAGCCGTGCCTGATTTTTCGCGCATCGAAGGCGTTGCCGCGCCTTTGCCGATCGCCAACCTCGACACCGACCAGATCATGCCGAAGCAATTCCTGCTTGGCATCGACAAGTCCGGTCTCGCGGACGGCCTGCTGTACGACCTGCGTTTTGCGCCCGATGGCACGCCGCGCCAGGATTTCGTGCTGAACACGCCGGCCTGGGCGCAGACGCGCATGCTGGTGGGCGGGCCGAACTTTGGCTGCGGATCGAGCCGCGAGCACGCTGTTTGGGGCCTGCAGCAGTTCGGCATTGCCGCCGTACTGGCGCCGAGCTACGGCGAAATCTTCTTCTACAACGCCATCAACAATCGCCTGCTGCCCATCGTTCTGACGCCCGAGCAGATCGCGGCACTCAGCACCGAAGTGGCCGTGCCCGCCACCAACCGGCTGATGATCGACGTGGTGGAACAGGTGGTACGCACGGCGTCGAATCAGACGTACGCGTTTGCCATCGAAGCGCGCCACAAGCAGATGTATCTGGACGGTCTCGATGTGCTCGGCGCGTCGTTGCGCCTCTCGCCCGAGATCGACGCTTTCGAACAGCGCCACTGGGCGTCGAATCCGTGGGTGCGTGTGCTGCCGGATGGCCAAGGCGCGCAGCCCGCGTGACGTACGTCGAACCCCAACGCGTGATACACACGTACAGATTGCAATAGAGGTCCCCGAGAAAATGGAGAGCAACACAATGAAACCCCTGATTGGACTCATGCTGGGCGATGTCACCGGTATCGGCCCCGAGCTGGTCGTGAAGCTGCTGTCGACACCGGAAGCGCGCGAGAAGGCAAACGTGGTGATCATCGGCGACGCTCGCGTGTTCGAACTCGGCATGAAAGACGCCGGCATCCGTATCGACTACCGCCTCGTGAACGACGTCAGCGAAGGGCTGGAGCAAACGGACGCGGTGCCGCTGCTGGATCTGAAGAACATCGATCCGGCGCTCTACGAACGCGGCAAGCTCGACGCGGAATCCGGCCGTCTGACGGGCGAAACGCTCAAGTACATGACGGATCTTGCTCTGGCCGGACGACTCGACGGCATCTGCTTCGCGCCGCTCAACAAGGCGGCCTTGCACAAGGGCGGCTGGAACTATCACGACGAGCACCAGATGTTCGCTGCGTGGACCGACCACAGCGGCTACTTCGGCGAAGTGAACATCATTCCGCAGTTCTCGACGTTCCGCGTGACCTCGCACGTCGCGCTGCGCCAGGCCATGGACATGGTGAAGCCGGATCGCATCGAAGGTGCGCTGACCCTCGCGCACGACACCATGCGCGCGTTCGGCAAGACCTCGCCGCGCATCGGCGTGGCGGCGCTCAATCCGCACGGCGGCGAGAACGGTCTGTTCGGCGACGAGGAAATCACGATCATTCGTCCCACGCTCGAAGCGCTGCGCGCCAAAGGTCTGTCGAGCGAAGGTCCGTTTCCATCGGACACGGTCTTTATCAAGGCACGCCGTGGCGATTTCGATGCGGTCGTGATCATGTATCACGACCAGGGGCAGATTGCGACGAAGCTGCTCGGCTTCTCGTCCGGCGTGACGATGACCGGCGGCCTGAAAACCGTCTATGCCACCCCCGCGCATGGTGTGGCCTACGACATCGTGGGACAGGGCACGGCGGATGTGGGCGCGATGGCCGCTGCGTTCCGCGTCGCCACCGACAACGCCGTGGCCCGCATGACGAAGCAACCCGTGCTGGCGCACTGAATCACAAAGCGCAACGAACCATAGTCAGTGAGAGAGACGAACATGCTTGAGAACTTCACCAAAACAGTCATCAAGACGAGCGGTGCTGAAATCGTCACCGTAACCGGGGGCAAGGGGCCGCCGCTGCTGCTGATGCACGGAAATCCGTTCAATCACCTGTCGTGGCACAAGATTGCGCCGCAACTCGCGGAAGATTTCACGGTGGTGCTGACCGATCTGCGCGGCTACGGCGACAGTTCGAAGCCGCCCGGCGGCGCCGATCATTCGGCTTACTCGTTCCGTGCGATGGCGCTCGATCAGGTGGAAGTGATGGAAGCGCTTGGCTTCGAGAAGTTCAACGCAGCGGGTCATGACCGCGGCGCGCGCGTGCTGCATCGCATGTGCCTGGATCATCCGGGGCGGGTGCTGAAAGCGGGCTTCATGGACATGCTGCCGCAACATCATCTGCTGAACAATGTCACGCGGCAGTGGGGCAAGTTTTCGTGGCACTGGTTCTTCATGACGCAGGACTTCCCCACGCCTGAACGCATGATGGGCGCGGACCCGGAGTTCTTTATCCGCCGCAAGCTGTCGAAGACCGATCAGGGCACGAGCTTCTTCGGACCGGAAGCGCTCGCCGACTACATTCGCTGCATCAAGAATCCGGACGTCATCCACGCCATGTGCGAAGACTACCGCGCGACCTTCGGCATCGATCTGGAGATGGACACGGCGGATTTCGAAGCGGGCCGCAAGGTGGAAACACCGGCGCTGATTCTGTGGGGCGAGAAGGGTGGTGTGGGCCGCAATCACAACGCGGCAGAAGTGTGGTCGCGCTACGCCAGCAATATCGTCAGGACTGCGACGGTTCCGTCCGGTCACTATCTGCAGGAAGAATGCCCCAAGCAGACCTACGACGTGCTGCACGGATTTTTCCGCTAGAGGGGCCACCCGTCACGCTGCCATGCAAACGGCTCAACGGCTGTTTGCCGTGACCGCGTGCCGGGCATACTGGAGGATGACATGGCAGTTGTACAGCCTGAGCCGCAGCCCGAACTGCCGGCCAACAAAAGAAAAACGCCACTGACGCTGATTCTCCTGTGCCTGATGGCGTTCATCATGTACGTCGACCGGACCAACATGTCCGTGGCGGCGCCCGTGATCAGCAAGGAACTGGGTTTCAGCAACACCCACATCGGACTGATTTTCTCGGCCTTTGCCGTGGCGTACAGCGTGTTCATGGTGCCGGGCGGCTGGCACAGCGACCGCATTGGTGCGCGCAAGGGCATGCTGGTGTATGGCGTGATCTGGTCGGTGGCGACCATCGTCACGGGTCTCGTGGGCAGCTTCGTTGCACTGGTGGCCGCGCGATTCGTGGTGGGCATCGGCGAAGCGCCGATCTATCCGACGGCGGCACGCATGATAGGCCGCGCAGTGCCAGAGGAAGCGCGCGGCACGGCGCTTGGCACCATGCACGCGGTGGGGCGCCTCGCCAACGCGCTGGCGCCGTTGATCGTGACCTCGCTCATCCTGGCGTTTTCGTGGCGGCTGACGTTCATCATTCTTGGCGGCGTCACGCTGGTCTACATGTTCGTGATGTACTTCACGCTCGGGGATTCGCATAAGCGCGCCGCTGCGGAAGAGGCGGCGCTGGCCGCTGCCGCCCATGCCTCGAATCCTTCTCAACCACGACCTGGTGCAACGCCGGTCGATTGGCCCGACATGATCCGCCGGGTCTGGCCCGCTGCCGCGACCTGTTTCTGTCACGGCTGGGTGCTGTGGTTTTTCCTCAATTGGATGCCGTCCTTTTTCGCGCAACGCTACGGCATGAAACTCGGGCACACGGCGATCTTCTCGACGCTCGTGCTGCTGGGCGGCATGGCGGGCACGGCCGTGGGCGGCATGCTGTGCGACTGGCACTACCGGCGCACAGGCGATCGCCTGCGCTCGCGCCGTGACGTGATCATCTTCGGGTTTCTGGCCTCCATGCTCGGACTGATTCCGTTGCTTCTGACGCATAACCTCGTGGTCTGCGCAGGCAGCCTCGGCTTTGCTTTCTTCTGCTCGGAGATTGCGGATTCTCCGTTGTGGGTGATCGGCACTGAAGTGTCGCGCGAACACTCTGCGACTTCCGCAGCATGCACGTTTACCGGCATGGCGCTGGCGGGCGCGGCGTCGCCGGTCGTGGTGGGGTTCGTGCTCGATCTTTCGCACGGCAACTGGCTGGTCGCATTTGGTGCGTCGATGCTCGTGCTGCTGCTCGGACCGCTGTTTGCGCTGCGTATCCGGCTGGAACCCGAGGCGCCGAAGAAAGAGGCGGAGCTGGCGCTGCCGGCGGCACGCGCGTCGTCGTCCTGAGCTTGAGAAGCTGCGTGCGTGGCGAGGAGGGCCACGCACCTGGATAGTTAAGAATACTAAATTTAGCGTCTGATTTTCGACCCGCTTTTCTATTCGCTGTTCGCTGGACTTCCCAAGGCTTTTGCCAAGGGAAGGAGAGGACGTTTGCGTCTTCGCAAAAGGCCTTGAGCCGATGCATCACCCAAATCATTACGAAAACAATCAGGAGATAGCCATGAAAAAATTGATCCTCACGGCGGGCGTTGGAGTGCTCGCCACGGCAGCGCATGCGCAAAGCAGCGTCACGCTTTACGGCTTGATGGACGCGGGTGTGAGCTACGTCAGCAATGCCGCGAACAACAAGGGCGGCTCGTCGCATCTTTTCAAGTTCGACGATGGCGTGACGCAGGGGAATCGGTGGGGATTGCGTGGCACGGAGGACCTGGGTGGTGGACTGCGCGCCATCTTCATTCTGGAAAATGGTTTCAGCGTGGGCACGGGGACGGCGTCGCAGGGTGGCGATCTGTTCGGCCGTCAGGCGTTCGTAGGCCTGTCGCGGGACGGCGTGGGCGCGCTCACCTTTGGTCGTCAATATTCGTTTTCGACCGACTACATTTCGCGCTACGCGGCAGGTGGTGTGACGGTGGGTAACTACGCGTTCCGAATGAACGACGTGGACCAGTTGACCTCGAGCCGTATCAACAACGTCGTCAAGTTTTCTAGCGCGGATTTCTCCGGGCTGACGTTTGGCGCGATGTACGGCTTCTCCAACGAGGCCGGTGATTTCGCCGGCGCACCGACGACCACGGCCGCAGGCGTCACCACGCCGGGCTCGTCACGCACTTATAGCTTCGGCGCGAACTATGCGCACGGTTCGTTTGCAATGGGCGCCGCGTACACGGATATCCGCTATCCGACCGCGACGTCTCCCGCGTTTCCGATCACCATTGCCAACGTGAACACGTTCGGCAACAAGGACCTGGCCACGCTCGGCGTGGGTGCGAAGTACGATTTCGGCAAGGTGCTGATTTTCGGCAACTGGACCGACACGATCTTCGAAGGCACGCAAGGGCAGATGTCGCACTTCAACAACTTCGAAATCGACGGCCGCTATATGTTCACGCCGGCTTTGTCCGCGGCGCTGGCATACACGTACTCGGATTTGACGGGCTCGTCGACCGGGCGCTGGAACCAGGTCAGCTCGATCCTCGATTACCAGTTGAGCAAGAGTACCGACGTGTACATCATTGGCGTTTATCAGAAGGCGTCGGGCAGTAACGGCAATACGCCGGTGCAGGCGGAAATTGGTTCGAGCTCCAGCTTCTTCGGCAATTCGGGCGTGGGATCGGATAAGCAGATTGCGGCGCGCATTGGGGTTCGGCATAGGTTCTGAGGATGGGGCGTTCGGCTACCGACGATCTGTAGCCAGAACGTTCGTCAGCACCCATCGTTACGACGAAGGCGCGAATACTCGCGCCTTTTTTCTTTTCCACTGCTGCACCTCGTCGCCAGCATCAGACTGACAGTGCGTGTGTTAGGCGTCAGACCTTGCCTGACGCCTCAGGTAATTTGCCTGTCAAACAAACAAGCCTCGTCTGCTACCCCCCTTTTTTCAAAGTGATTACGCTTTTGTCAAAAGCGCTGGCGCAGCGTGCGTGACCCGTGGCTTTGTCGGCCCGTGGAGCAGATCGGCATCCAGCTTGATGCTTTTACACGACTCGGAGCAACGACGAATGAGTGACTTTGGCAATAACAAATATGGCTTCGCGGATGGTGGGAACGAGGAATGGATCAAAGTACATTCAACGGCGGTTACCAACACGAATCCGGGATCGATGGTTCATGTAAGAATCAATACGGAAAAGATATGCGAGAACATGACGAACAAAGAATTCAGGGGGATCATCAACGATATTCTCCAGCGCGCCATCCCGTTAGTCGACGCACGTATCTGCGCTTTGAAGACATGGTCGTCCAGCGAGCGAGCGCGCGTACAACGATGGTTTGGTCGTAACGACGAATCTGCCCATGCAATTCTCATCGATGGATTACCGAAAATCTCGGCCATCCTGCGAAGCCTTAGCCCCGCCAATTTTGTTCGAACAGGCAGCGAAGCGGACAGGGTTACAGGTTGTATGCCGAACCCTGCCGGTGTCGGCCAGGAGGCAGCTCATGTCTGCGCACCCGATACGGCTACGCACACCATCAGTATCGGCCCGTTGTTTTGCACTATGCGTCAGTGGTCCGCAAACGCGGACTCACGCGTGTCAACCGTAATTCATGAGGTTTCGCATTTCATGGACACGATGGCGACCAAGGACAATAAATACACAATCGCTTACACGCTGAGAGATTGGGCTCAAGAGAACCCGGACCTGGCTCTCAACAACGCAGACAGCGTAGCTGGCTATGTCGTTGCGGGAGACTAAATTGAGGTGGATCGTTTTAACGGTTGTGGTAGCGCTCACCATTTCACGTGCTTTCGCCTGCTCGGGGCCGGAGAGTCAACGAGGCCAAACAAGGGACATCAACTTTGACTTCAACTCCAGTACGATCAGCAATACAGAAGTCCTTGCTCTTGCAAACTGGATCGTAGATTCACGTATCAATCTTTCCGCGCTAGAAGGTACTTCTATTGTTGGCCTGGCTGATATGCGCGAGCACGATCCGCAACGTATCGCACAGAGGAGAGCAGAAACGGTTAAACAAGCGCTGGATATGCTACAGGTCCGATCCGCCACGACGGAAGTTGTAGCTCACGTCTACCAACCCATGATGCCCGACAGTAAGTATGAACCGACGGGCACGAGAGTAGAGGTAACGTTGATTCCTGCATGCTCAGACAAATGATTCGCATGCAACGAAGAGAGCAACGGGATGAAAGTTGAAAACGATGTAATCGATGTGCCCCAACCGCAGAAAAAAGTCCGCGAAGGTTGGGCGGAGGCTTCCAGGGCTATAGCGGAGGCTGGCGATGATTCGCTTGTGATGGGCGAATTCGCCAACGAGGACGACAAGGACTTAACGTATTAGAGGCCGTGTGAAGCTGGGATTGCCGCACCCTCGTGCAATCCCAACCCCCTTACCTCTAGCATCAACCTCCCCGTACCCAGCACCCCCCGCCACCGTGCAAATTCACTAACCAACCGTGCGATCTCGACAGTATCGGCCCTGAAGCAACGGCACTATTCACGACGTGCACTTCATGGCCTGAGATACCTTCCGGGAGATCGACATGCTCAAGGGATACGTCGTACCGCGCACGCCGCTGGGTCAGGCGTCGCTCAATCCGCCGCCGCCGTGGCATTACTCCGGCGATGTAATCGGCGTCGAGTTCTGGGCGTCGCCTGAAGCGACTGCCGCCACGCTGCCCGAGGGTCTCACGCCCGATCCGCAGGCGAATGGTCACGCGGTGGCGCTTTTCATCGACTGGCAGTTCAACGGCGAACACGACGAATACCTCGATCCGGCGCGCTATCAGTACCGCGAGTTCCTGTTGCTGGTCGACGCAAGACATGGGGAAACGCCAGTCGCCTGGTGTCCCTACATCTTTGTCGACAACGACGCCGCCCTCGCACGCGGCTGGATTCAGGGCTTTCCCAAGCGGCTCGGCAGCGTGTATCAAACCCGTACCTACGTGGCTCCCAGCGCGGCGGCTGCGCCAGTGACAGCGGGCGGCCGGTTCGGCGCGAGCATGTCGTCGAACGGACAGCGGCTCGTGGATGCCCGCGTAACACTGCGTGAGCCCGTCAAAGATCCGGCGACGCTGGTGTCGCGTCCCACCGTGAATCTGCGCTATTTCCCGCGACTCTCTGTCGGCCAGCACGATCAGCCCGCCGTCAACGAACTGGTGCTGTCCGTCACCGACGATCTGAAGCTGGTCGACGCCTGGGTGGGCGAAGGCGCGCTCAGCTTCCCCGAAGCGGTGGGCGAAGAGTTGTCGGCATTGCAGCCGGTGCGTATGGGCGCGGGCTTTCGTCTCGGCATGTCCTATTCCGTCACCGACCTGAAACTGCTCGACGACCTCACGCACAAGGCATCCGCCTGAGCCGGGCAGAACCGCTCCTCCACAACATCACATAACGGCCCTCGAGGTACTTTCATGACTACCGCAGCGGACTATCTGGTCTCGACGCTGACGCACGCCGGCGTCAAGCGAATTTATGGCGTGGTCGGCGATTCGCTCAATGGCATCACGGACTCGTTGCGCCGCTCCGGCGAAATCGACTGGATTCACGTCCGGCACGAAGAAGGCGCGGCCTTCGCGGCCGGCGCCGAAGCGCATCTGACCGGCGAGCTGGCCGTGTGCGCGGGCAGTTGCGGTCCGGGCAACCTGCACCTCATCAACGGCCTGTTTGATTGCCAGCGCAGCGGCGTGCCGGTGCTGGCCATCGCGGCGCATATCCCCAGCACGGAGATTGGCATTGACTACTTTCAGGCCACGCATCCAGAGAGCCTGTTCAAGGAATGTAGTCACTATGTCGAGCTGGTGTCGAACGCCGCTCAACTGCCGCAGATTCTGACGCGTGCCATTCGCGTCGCGATTGCGCGCCGCGGCGTGGCAGTCGTCGTGATTCCCGGCGACGTGGCTCTCACGCCGCTGGTAAAGGAAGTGGCGCCGTGGCTGGTGCCGCAGCCGCCGGTACTGCGCCCGAGCGACGAGGAGATTTCGTGTCTGGCCGGCCTGCTGAACGAGGCGACCCGCGTGACGCTGATGTGCGGCGCGGGATGCGCCGGCGCGCACGACGAAGTGGTGGAACTCGCGAAGCGTCTCAAGGCGCCGATCGTCCACTCGCTACGCGGCAAGGAAATCATCGAGCACGACAATCCCTACGATGTGGGGATGACCGGCATGGTCGGCTTTGCCTCCGGCTACGCGGCCATGAAGGCGTGCGACATGCTGCTGCTGCTCGGCACCGATTTCCCGTATCGACAGTTCTATCCGGACAACGCGAAGATCGCGCAGATCGATGTGCGCCCGGAAGCGCTCGGCAATCGCTGCTCGCTCGATCTTGGCCTGCTCGGCGATGTCAAACACACCCTCGCTGCCTTGCTGCCGTCGCTCGACGAAAAGACCGATTCCAGCCACCTCGACAGCGCGCTCAAGCATTACGCCACCGCGCGTAAAGATCTGGATGCGCTGGCGGAAAGCAATCCTTCGAGTACGACGATTCACCCACAGTATGTGACGCGCCTCGTCAGTCAACTGGCTGCGGACGACGCCATCTTCACCTGCGACGTCGGCACGCCGATCGCATGGACGGCACGCTATCTCAAGCTGAACGGCAAGCGCCGGCTGGTCGGCTCGTTCAATCATGGCTCGATGGCCAACGCCATGCTGCATGCAATCGGCGCGCAAGCTGCATTTCCGCAGCGCCAGGTGATCTCCATGTCGGGCGACGGCGGCTTCGCCATGATGATGGGCGAGTTTCTCACGCTGGTGCAAGCGGGTCTGCCGGTGAAGGTGGTCGTGCTGAACAACGGCACGCTTGGGTTCGTCGAAATCGAAATGCGTGCCTCGGGTTTCGTCGATACGGGCTGCGATCTGGTCAATCCGAACTTCGCCAACATGGCAGAGGCCATCGGCGTGAAGGGGTTTCGCGTCGAGCGGCCGCAGGATCTCGAAGGCGCGCTCACCGCCGCGTTCGCGCACGATGGTCCGGCGCTGGTCGATGTCGTCAGCGCGCGCCAGGAACTCATCATGCCGCCCAAGACCACGGTCGAAGAGGCGTGGCATTTCGGGCTCTTCCTGATGCAGGCGGTCATGGACGGCCGGGGCCGCGAACTGATCGACCTCGCGAAAGTGAATCTGACGCGGTGATGAGTGGCGTTCGACGCATACGGACGGGCACGATGCTCGCCAGCCTGCTGCTATGCACGGTCCTGACGGGCTGCGCCGCTGCGCCATCGGTCGGCGTTCTGGGCGCGTACTTTCCCGACTGGCTGTTCTGCGCAGTCGGCGGCACCGTCCTGACCGCCATCGTGCACGTGCTCTGCTCGCGCGGCGGATATGGCGGCTGGCTGTCGCCGCCCGCCATCGTGTATCCGGCGCTGACCGTGCTGTTTGCCGTGGTGCTGTGGGCCGTCGTATTTAACCTGTGACTGACGGTGCAAACCGGGTTGTGAACATGAATGCTCCGAATAGCGCCGGCGCCGCGCGTCGTACGCCGCGCACCTGGCCTGCACTGCTGCTGATCGTGCTGACCGCTGTCGCGGTCGTCGCGGTGATCTGGCGCGTCGATACTTCGCCGCGCACCGACGATGCGTATGCCTACGCCGACACCATCGGCGTGTCGCCCGAGGTCAGCGGCAAGATCGTTACGCTGGCCGTGCGCGATAACCAGGCGGTCAAACAAGGCGATCTGCTGTTCGCCATTGATCCGCGGCCGTATCAGTACGCGCTGTTGCGAGCCCGTGCCTCGCTCGCGCAACTCGACGCGCAGATTCCGCTGACCCAGCGCAGCGTCAATGCGCAGAACTACAGCGCGGTCGCCGCAAAGGCAGCGGTCGCGCGTGCGCAGGCGGCGGCCAATCAGGCGAGCGATACGCTGGCGAGAATGGCGCCGCTGATCGCGAAAGGCTATGTTTCGGCGGACGATCTGGATCGCGCCCGTACCTCGCAGCGCTCGGCCCAGGCTGAGCTGGCTACGGCGCAGGCCCAGGCGCGCGAGGCACAGGCGGCTGTCAGCGGCGTCGATGCGTTGATCGCGCAACGCGCGGTGCTGGAGGCGGAGATCGCCTCGGCGCAACTCAATCTGGAGTACGCCACGGTGCGCGCGCCGTTCGATGGACGCATCGCCGAATTGCGCACCTCGGTGGGACAGTACGTGTCAGCGCAAAAGCCGGTCTTCACGCTGATCGACACACGCCATTGGTACGTCATAGCGAATTTCCGCGAGAACGAACTCGGCCGCATTCACCCCGGCACGCCCGCCACGGTCTATCTGATGAGCGACGCGGGTACCCGTTTTAGCGGCACGGTCGATTCGATCGGCTTCGGCGTCGATCCCCAGGACGGCGGCGCTTCGGCCAACGGCCTGCCGAACATCCAGCGCAGCATCAACTGGGTGCACGTCGCGCAGCGCTTTCCCGTGAAGATTCTCGTGGATCGACCCGACGCGCGACTGTTCCGCATCGGCACTTCGGCGGTTGCCGTGTTGCGGCCGGATGAGCGCGTCAGGTCGGACGCGGCCGGAGCGAAATCGTGAGCACGGTCCCACGTGAGGCGCGCTACCTTGCGTTGCCAGCGCCATTTGCGCGTCTCGTTCAATTCCTGCAACGCGAACTGAGTGCGTTTCCAGGGCGTGGCAATGTCGTGATGCGTTGCGTGCTGGGCAGCGCGATCGTCATCCTGCCGTCCATGACCCTGCATGTGCCGGAGCTGGCCGTGTCGCTGATCGCGGTGTTCTTCGTCACGCAGTCCAACGTGGTTTTAACGCGCGTGATCGCATTGCTGCTGGTGGTGGGATCGACCTGCGCAATCGCCGCTGCCATCGGCCTGTATGGTCTGACGTTCGATTACCCGCTGCTGCGCATCGCGGTGGCCAGCGCGCTGTTCTTTTGCAGCACGTATCTGATGCGGGCAATGACGAAGTTCGGGCTGGTGTTCTTTCTAATGGCCCTGATCGTCATTTACGCGCAGAGCTTCGTGGATTTGACCGACAACGCCGAGCAACTCGTGCGTGGTCTGCTGTGGGTGTGGTCCGCGGTCAATTACCCGGTGGTGGTCGCGCTCATCATCAATTCGCTGTTGTTGCCCGCGGAGCCCGAGCGGCAGTTACGCGCGGCGATGCATCGCCAGCTCGGCGCGGTCGAGGCGCGGCTGACTGAATTGATCGAAGAGCCGGCCGAAGGCCCGACCGTCACGATTGATGAAAACGCCTTGCAACAGGGCGCGTTGGCGCTGCAAAAGCTGCTGCGTTTTTCGAGTATGCGCGAGCATTACAGCGAGCCGGCCGCCGCTGCGATGCTGGCGTGCGTGACGACGGTATCGCGTTTGTACGAAGCCGCCGCCGCGCTGCCTGTTGCCGCACGTGTCTCCGACGCAACCGCTGTCGCAGCGATCCGCAGCGTTCGCAGCAGCGTGACGATGCTCGATCGCGCCATCACCGACGCCACCCCGTTGCCACGCATCCCCTCCCTGCGAGCCGGTGGTGAGGCCGCTCCGCTACCCGCTGTCGAAGCCATGCGCCAGGCGCTCGAAGCTTTGATGGATGCGTCATCCGCAGCGGCTACATCCGCTGCGAAAGCAGGCGGTGCTGCACAGGGGGCCGCCACCCTCGCCGCCGATGCCTTCTCCAACCCGCGTTACGCCCGCTTTGCGCTGCGCACGCTGCTGTCCGTGCTGATCTGCTACGTGTTCTACAACGCAGTGAACTGGCCGGGCATTCATACCATCATGCTGACCTGCCTGATCGTCGCGCTGCCGAGTCTCGGCGCATCGAGCCGGCACAGCCTGTTGCGTGTCTGCGGAGCGCTGGTAGGCAGCGGGCTCGCGCTCTTCATGGTCGCCTTCGTCATTCCACATCTGGAAAGCGTGACCGGTCTGCTGCTGATGAGCCTGCCGGTAATTGCGCTGGGCGCGTGGGTCTCGGCAGGGTCCGAGCAGATCAGTTATGCGGGCGTGCAACTCATGTTCACGTTTGCACTCGCGCTGCTGGAGCAGTTCGCGCCGCCATCCGACCTCACCGAGATTCGCGACCGCATGGTGGGCATTCTGCTGGGCGTTGGCGTCGCCATTTTCGTGCAGTTGTGCGTATGGCCGGAAGGCGAGGCCGATGATCTGCGCACCCAGTTGGCGAAGGTGCTGCGCGCGATTGCGGCGCTCTCGCGTAGTCACGCGCAGACTGTGGCTACACCGGTGAACGCGCCACCGCAGCCGCCGCAAACGTCATCCCAGACGTGGGCCATGCTGGGCGATTGCGAAGCGACGCTCGCCCGCGTCGCGCTTGAACCCGATTGGCGCGAAGGCGAGGCCGCGCGCGTGTCGCTGCTGACGCAAACGGTGCTCGCGCAAAGCCGGGTCGCGCTGTTGGCGGTAGAGGCGTTGCATGACGAGGTCGCGTTTGCCGTTGCGCGCTCGCCGGATGCCGTTGCGCAGTTGCTCGGCGCAACACGTGCGTTTCAGTCATCCACCGCGGATACGCTTGAACAGTACGCCGAACAGCTTGCGGGTCATCCGCCTGCCGCCGAGCGCCCGGCCGCGCTCGAAGCAACCGCACTGGTCACGGCCGTCCGTGGAGGCGAACCCGTGGACAACGCAGCGGCATTGCTCGCCTGGGCGTCCCGCGTCAATACCGCGCTAACGGGTCTGCCCGACTGGTCCTCGGATGCGTTGATGGCGTCCTCCACGCGCGAGCGGGAGGCCGCGTGATGCGCCGCAACCACTGGCACCGCCTCGCCCTGCTGCCGTTGTTTGCGTGCGTCGCATCCTGCGCGCTGATCCATCACGACACGCCACCTGCCCTTGCCATCGAACCTGAGCAGATCCGGCTCGCCGACGACATTCATCTGGCCTCCGAAGGCTGGCCGTCCGCGCGCTGGTGGGAGCAGTATCACGACCCGCAACTCAACGCGTTGATCGACCGCGCACTCGGTCATGCACCCACGCTGGCCATTGCCCGCGAGCATGTCTCGCAGGCGCACGCGCAGGTCGAACTGATTCGCGCCGGTTCGGACCTGCAAATTTCCACCCGCGCCGACGCCGACCGCGAACGCGTCTCCGGTCACGGCTTCCTGAGCGCGTACGCGTCGCACGATCCGGCGATTGGCGCGTATGGTCCGTGGTACTGGACTGGGCTCGTGGGCGTGGATGCGCACTACGACATCGACATCTGGGGCAAGCAACGCGATCTGATCCGCGCAGCGCTCGGCGAGCAGAATGCGCAGCGCGCCGAGGCGGCGCAGGCGGAGCTACAGGTCGCCTCGGGCGTCGCGCAGCTTTACTATCAGATCCAGATTAGCTACGCGAGCCTCGACCTCTTGCAGCAGTTGCGTGCTGTCGAGGCGGTTGTGCTCGACTCACGCACCGCATTGCACGACCGTGGCCTGCAGGCATTGACGCAATCCGCCGAGGCGCGTTCGCAAGTGCTCGCGGTCGATCAGCAGATCGCCGAGGCAAACTCGCAGATCGTGCAGACGCGCGAGGCCTTGCGCGCATTGATCGGCGCCGGTCCGGACGATCTGCCGGCCATCACGCCCGTGCCGTTGCCCACGCCGTCCGCCGGTCTGCCGGACACGCTCTCGTTCGAATTGCTTGCGCGCCGGCCCGACCTCCAGGCGTTGCGCTGGCTAGTGCAGGCATCGTTTAGCCGCATCGATGCTGCGAAGGCCGCGTTCTATCCGAGCTTCGATATCACCGCGTTCTTTGGCTTCAACGCGCTGCGCATGCAGGATCTGTTCACGCACACGGCGCAGCAGATCAATCTGATTCCCGGGCTCTATCTGCCGATTTTCGACGGCGGTCGCCTGAATGCTGGCTTGCATGGCGCACGCACGGCCAGCAACACGCTGATCGAACAGTACAATCAGGCGGTGCTCGACGCGGTGCGCGACGTGGCGCAAACCGGCAATGCGATCGACGATCTCGATCATCGCGTCCAGTTGCAGCGCGAACGTATCGACGCCATCACGTTCGCCAGCGACAGCGCCACCGCGCAGTATCAGCGTGGACTCGCCGACCGGGCCACCGCGGAGCAGGCGCAGGCGCCGGTCATCGAAGGACGCCTTGCACTGCTGCAACTGAGCGGCAGCGAACTCGAAGCCGAGATCACGCTGACCCGCGCACTGGGCGGCGGCTACCGCAGCGATGACGAAACCAGCGTGCAAGCCACGCACGTGGGGCATTGAAATGCTCGACGCCACGCTCGTTCCGCTGACGTTGCCGGTACTCGCGGTGTTGCTCAACCTGCTGACGTTGTTGTGGTGCGCGCGCATGGAAGACGGCCTGCCGCGCACGCTGCTGCGTTGCGTCGCCTTCGGCCTGCTGACGGCGGCGATGTTCCATGCCCACATGACGCCGACGCAAACGCCCGACCTGAGCGCGTCGGCCGAGTATCGCTTTACGCGCGGCGCGGTGCAGATCGTGTGGTGGCTGCTGGCTGCATCCACGGCAATGACGGTAGTGCGGCTCTATTTCACCATCGACGATCGCACCCGCAAGGAGCGCTTCACGCTGGATGTGCTCGAAACACTGCTGTATCTGACGGCCGCGGTCGCCATCATCACAGACGTGTTCGATATTCCGCTCAAAGGGGTGCTGGCGACTTCAGGCGCAGTGGCCATCGTGCTTGGCCTCGCGTTGCAAAGCACACTCGCCGACCTGTTCTCCGGTTTCGTCATCAACGCGACTACGCCGTACCGCGTGGGCGACCATATCGTGCTCGACGATGGCTCCGAAGGCGCTGTGCGCGAAGTCACCTGGCGCGCGACGCACGTGCTCAAGAGCAATCACGATCTGATCGTGGTGCCGAACTCGGTGATTGCCAAGTCGAAGGTCATCAATACCAGCGTGCCGGATGGCGCGCATGCCACTGTCGTCAAGTTTCAGGCGCCGCCTACCTGCCGGCCCTCGTCGGTGGTCACGGCATTGCGGCTCGCGGTGGTGTCGTGTGTCGGCATCGAGCCTGCGCCGCCTGCTAGCATCGTCACGAAAGAGGTTGGCTGGCAGGCCATCGACTACGAAGTGACCTTCTTCATCTCAGGTCAGCACAGCAGCGACGAGACGCTCAACACGTTTTTCGATGCCGCACATCGGCACCTGGAAGCGCTGGCGTTCCTGTCGTCGCCGAGTACCGCGGGCGACGGGCACGAAGGGTCCGTCTCGCGACGCCTGATCGACAGCATCGGCATTTTCGGTCTGCTGTCGAACGAGGAACGCGACCAGCTCGCGGCCGCCTTAGAGGTGCGCGAACTGGCACCGGGCGAAGTGTTGCTGCGCGCGGGCGAAGTCCCGGCTGCGATTTCAGTGGTGGGCTATGGCGTCATCAACGCGTCCACCCAGCGCGACGGCCAGACGGTCGACGTCATGCGCTTCTCGCCGTGCGACTATTTCGGCGAAAGCGGACCGGTGGCGGGTGTCGCGACGGCGGCCAATATATCCGCCAAAACGCAGGCGATCGTTTTCGAGCTGCCGAAAGCGGCCATCGCCGCATTGCTCAAGCGTCACCCTGGTCTGACCCAGGCGCTCGCCGCCAAGCTCGCCGAGCGCGAGCAGCGTGGTGAAGCGTTGATGCAACCCCGCCACGACATGCCGGCGACGCCTCATGGTCTCGCCGCGTGGGTGGCCCGCTGTGTGGAGGCGCTGCATGGACTGCATCTCTAACCGGCTGCGCGAAGCCGTCCCCGTCCGGGGGATTGCTTTGCCTGCCGCCGTCGCCCATAGATTGCGAGGTGCCCCGTGACCGAGCGCCATCACCTGATCGAGCTGACCGCCGAGATCGTTGCGAGTTTCGTCTCGTGCAATCCGCTGCCCGCCGCCGACCTGCCCGGCTTCATCTCCAGCACGCACGCCGCGCTCGCCGCCCTGGAGCATGCCGAGGAATCCGCGGTGATGGCGAGGGCGGTCGTGCCTATCGAAGACTCGGTGCATGACGACTACCTCGTATGCCTCGAAGACGGCCGCAGGCTCAAGTCGCTCAAGCGTCATCTGTTGCGCCGCTACGGCATGACGCCGGAGCAGTATCGAAGCAAGTGGGGCCTGCCTGCGGACTATCCGATGGTCGCGCCGGCCTACTCGGCCTTGCGTTCGAAGATTGCGAAGGCGCATCCCGCAGGCGCCGTGGTGCGGCGGCGTTCCGGCAAGGCTTGAAAGGCATGAGGGGCTGGCGGCAGGGCTGACGTCAGGCGAGAGGCTCGGCTCATTCACCCATTGGGGGGATATCGAAGCAGCAAGGCTTTCGCGCATGATGGCCATCTACACTCAGTGGATGGCGCCTTGAAACAGACTGACATCAGGTCCAGGGAATCGCAGTGCGCGGTGCTTGCCGGCCGCGCGGGCGAAACGCTGCTCGTGCCGGTCGAGGACCGTTGGCGCAGCCTGCCGCAAGCGGCGCATGGCGCTGCCGTGGCGGAGCGCATTCTCGCTGCGAGCTGGAGTCAGGATGCCGGCGAGTCGCGCGAAGCGTCGTGCTCGCGCATCGACGGCTATTACACCGTCGGCATTGCGCTGACGCCCGCGACGGTGATGTTTCAGCATGAGCGCGAGATCGTCTGTGACGGGCCGGTGCTGCAGGGGTCGATCCAGATCACCGCACCGGGCGCGAGCGTCAAGGCATGCCACGCGTCGCCGTGCCGCGTGATGCATCTGTTCATCGCGCCGCAACTGCTGGCGCGACGTTATGACGAAGCCGAGGGGCAGCTCGACCCACCGGAGCGCCTCGCGCAGAGCCCGGCCATTTTCCGCGATGTGGCCATCGAGCGGCTCGCGCTCGCACTGGAAGCGGCCAATCCGCTTGCCGATGCATTTGGGCGCGTGTTCGCGGACAGCGTCTGCGATGCGATTCTCGCCCGCCTGCTCTGCACCCGCACGGAGCGCGTGTCGGCGCGTGCGAGCCCACGACGCGCGCAGTTGCCCAAATGGCGCTTGCGCCGTGCCATCGACTTCATCGAAGCCAACCTCGCCAGCCCGATAGGACTGGCCGATGTTGCCGCGAGCGCCGGTCTGACGCGCATGCATTTCGCCGCGCAGTTCCGCTCGACCACCGGCTACTCGCCACACGCGTATCTGCTGCAGCGTCGTCTCGAACACGCGCAGACGCTGTTGCGCGATCACGATTGCAGCGTACTGGACGTCGCGCTCAGTTGCGGCTTCAGCTCGCACGCGCATTTCACCTCGGTATTCAAGCGCATGACCGGGGAACCGCCCAACGTGTGGCGCGCGAGAATCCGCAACGGCGCGTCGCAAGACGCTATCGCTTCAGCGGCAACGGCAACCGCAACCGCAACCGCAACCGCAACCGCAACCGCAACGGCGCTCGACCAGATCGCCTCGCTCCATGCGTCTCCATCAGACGATTCACGCTCCGGCCCAGCCCGCGCTATTCGTCGGCGTTGACGCGATGTAAGCCGGTTGAAGGCCGGTCATTGCTGAATCACAACCCGACCATTACCGAAACATAACCGAATCATCACGCTTTTTCGTGGCACCCGGTTTAGTCTGGGCGGCATCGCTTCGTTGAGCGGTTGTGACGATCAGATGTCCGAGGGAGCCCGGAATGAACGATGCCGTTGCTGACGAAAGCCTTCCAGAACAAGCCAGCGATCTGGCGATGGACGCCGCCGTCGCGCTGGAGCAAATGCACTTCGGCGCGGCGCGCCTGCTGGCACAAGCCGCGCTCGAAGTCGAACGCCGCCTTGCTGGCGCACCGATAGCCGTCGACCTGTTGCCCACCTGCATCATCGCCCAGGTGCTCTACGAAGAAGGGCGCCTCGATGACGCCGAGGCGCTGCTGGTCGCGCGGCTGCCCGAGATTCGCGCGGACGGCACGCTCGCAGGCGCGCTGCGCGCGTATGGTCTGCTGGCGCGTGTGGCCGCGTCGCGCCGCCAATACGGACGCGCCCTCGTGATTCTCCACGAAGCCGACGCGCTAGCCGGACAGCGCGACTGGTCGCAGTTGCGGGCGGCCAGCCTCGCGCAGCGGATCGAACTGTGCGTAGCCAGCGGGCGTGTGGACGAAGCCGAGCGTTGCCTGTCACGACTTGCCGCGCTCGCGGATCAGCAAGACGCGCAACACGGCGACGCAGCGTGCGAGATCGAGCGCTGTCATACGGTGGCGCAGGCGCGGCTCGCGTTGACCCGTGCGCCGCTCGCCGTGGATGTGGCGTCGCTGCGGCAACTGCACGACGAGACGCTACGACGGCGTGAGCGCTACACGTCGGTGTGGGTTGCGTTGCTGCTGGTCGAAGCGCTCCTCGTGTCGGGACAGCGCGATGAAGCAGTCGAACGGCTCAGCGAATTGCTGAGGCTCGCGCCGGCGGTCGGCATGCATCAAACACTGGTGGATTGCACGCCCTGCGTGGCCGCGTTGATGCGCGCCATCGTGCAGCGGCGGGTGGCCCCGGCCGGCGATATCAGCGAGTTGCTATCGTATGCGAATGTGCTGCTGTCACGCCGGCAGGACGGCACGGTGGACGCGGACGACGTCTGCGCCGCCCGTCGCGCGCCGGCCGCTGCAGGTTTGAGCGAGCGCGAGCGGTTGATCATCGGACTCATGGGGCAAGGCTTGTCCAACAAGCAGATCGCCATCCAGCTCAGCATTGCACCCGAAACCGTGAAGTCGCACGCGAAGCGCGTCTATAGCAAGCTATCGGTCAGAAACCGTACCGAGGCGGTGACGCTGGCGAGCCGTCTTGGACTCTTCCCCGTGCCGAGGAGCATGTACGCTTGAACGCCGACTTCTTTGCGCCGACGGCGATTCACTTCGCAGGCTTCCGGCTTGATTTGTCCAATCAATGTTTGTGGCGGCTCGACGCGTCGCAGGCGCCCACGCGCATCGACCTGCCGCCCAAGACCTTTGCGGTGCTGCGCCAGCTCGTCGAGCATCCGCAGCGGCTCATGTCGATCGAGGCTTTGCTCGACGCCGTCTGGCCGGACGTGCATGTGCTGCCGGAAGTGCTGAAGGGGCACATCGTGACGCTGCGGCGCGTGCTTGGCGATGACGTCAGGCAACCGCGTTTCATCGAAACCCATCGGGGTCGAGGCTACCGTTTCATCGCGGCGGTCGATACACCCACGGCGGCGATGGCATCGGGCCATGCCGCGCGGCGCAGCGAATATTTTGTCGAGCGCGTCGCAGAACGGCACGCGTTGCAGAGCGCATGGCAACGCGCGCAGACGGGCCGAAGCCAGTGGGTTTTCGTATCCGGTGAGGCGGGCATCGGCAAGACCGCGCTCGTCGATGAGTTCATCGGCGCGGCGCTCGATCCAGCATCTGATTTCATGCACGGCTCCGCAGGTCTGGAGGACGTGTGCATCCTCAGCGGCGAGTGCATCGAAGGCTACGGCGGCACCGAGCCGTTCTATCCCTTGCTGCAAGGACTGGCTCGCTTGTGCAGAAGTGCCGGCGGCAAGCAGATCGTCGCGGCGCTCATCGACCTGGCGCCGACGTGGGCCGTGTTGCTGCCCGCTCACGTGCCCGCCTCGGCGCGGGAATCGCTGTTTGCGCACACGGTGGGCGCCGGACGCGAACGCATGTTGCGGGAGATCTGCGATCTGCTGGAAGCACTCGCGAAGCAACGTCTGTTGCTGCTGGTGCTCGAAGATCTGCACTGGTCCGATGTCTCGACCATCGACATGCTGGCGGTCCTCGCGGGTCGCCTGAATACCGCGCGGATCATGCTGGTTGCCACGTTCCGGCGCGAAGACGCGGAGTCGACGCAACATCCCGTCATCAAGCTGAGCGATGCGTTGTTGCTGCGCGGCGCGTGCATGGTGCTCGAACTCGCGCCGCTCTCACGCGTGGGGATTGGGACGTGGTTGACGCAAGGCGCCGCGCCCAATCCACTCGACGAAGAACTCGCGCATTTCGTCGCCGAGCGTTGTGGCGGCAATCCGCTCTTCATGCAGGCGCTGCTCGATCATCTGCACGAATGCGGGTGGGTCCGCAAAACCCCCGACGGCTGGCTGCAAACCGCGCCCACCTCGCAACTGCGTGACGCGTTGCCGCGCACCATCGCCCAGGTGTTCGAAGCCCGCATTCAACTGCTCGCTCCCGACGTGCAACGCGCGCTGGAAGCGGCGAGCGTCGCCGGTATGCGCTTTTCGGCGCAGACGGTGGCCGAGGCCGCGGGCATGCCGGTGGCGAATTTCGAAGACCTCTGCGATGGGCTCGCGCGTCATGGTCAGTTCGTGCGTCGCGTGGGCACCGACGAATTGCCCGACGCCACAGTGCAGGTGTTCAGCTTCAGCCATACCTTGGTGCGCGACGTGTTCTATGAGCGCCAGGGTCTGACTCGACGTTCGACCTCGCACCGGCTGATCGGCGAGCGTCTCGAGTGTCTGTATCCAGCGGGCGAGCGGGATGGCATCGCCGCTGCGCTTTGCCTGCACTTCGCCGGCGCGCGGCAATGGGACAAGGCGCTCGACTACGTGCGACGCGCACTGCAAACCGCGAAGGTGCGGCACGCTTACCGCGAAACCGTGGCGCTGCTCGATCAGGCCGACGCTTTGCTGGCGCGGCTGCCCGCCGATGTGCGCGCGCTGCGCCGCCTCGAATTTCTCGAAACCCGCGCGGCGCTGTACGCGGCCGCACACGATCAGCAGGCCGTGGCCGCGTATGTCGAGCTGAACGAACAGGCGGCGCAGCTCGGCCGAACCGATGTGCAGTTGCGGGTGCTGCCGGGCCTCTCGTACGTGTTGAGCTGGAGCGATCAGGCGCGCTCGCTGGAGTGTCTCGACGAAGCGCTGCGCTTGAGCGTGGCGTTTCCCGATCCACGAGTGGGTGCATCGACGCGAATGATTTGCAGCATCCGGCGCGTCTGGACGCGCGGCTGGTCCGCAGACGACGCGCGTGAATGCGCGGTCGCGCTCGAGGTACTGCGCGACACCGGCGATGGCCTCGCCATTGCCAAAGCGCAACTCGACTACTGCATGATGCTGATGGTATCCACGCAGTATCGCAAGACGCTCAACAACGCGCGCACCAGCTATCAGGTGTTGTACGCGCACGCGGTGAAGCATCCCGGCTTCGACATCTCACGCGGAATGTGGATGGTATGTCTGGGCGTGGCGTGGGCGTATCTGTCACTTGGCGAGATGGGCCGTTCGCTCGAGGAATTCGACCGCGGCATCCGGCTCTTTCACGACAACGGCAATTACTTCGCAGCGCGTACGTTGCAGGTTTATCGTGGCTGGCTGCTGGTGCATACGATGGACTTCGAGACGGTCCTCGACCTCGACCGGCAGTTCCGCGCTGCAATGGATCGTCCCACCTCAGGCATGCAGGCACGCGAGCGCACGGCGATGCTGCCGCCGCAGCAACGCGTCTGGACGATCCTCGCGGGGCTCGCCCATGCGGGGCTGAACCAGCGTGAGCAGGCCGCCGCGTGTTTTGCCGAAGCCGAACGTCAGATGGAGCACGAGCCGATCATGTTCGACTGGTACTGGCGGCTCGCGATCGAATGGGGCAGCGTCGATCTCGCGTTGGCCAACGGCGAGCCTGTCACGGCACGGCATCGTGCGCGGCGCTTTCTGGACCAGGCGCTTGCCACTGAGGAGCGCACCTGGCAGACGCTCGCCTGGGACTCGATGGCGCGCGTGTCGCTGCACGACGGCGATCTGGAAAGTGCCGGCGTGCACATCGACGCGGCCTTTGCAGCGGGCGAAGGCTTCGAGACGCCGCTGGTGGCGTGGCGTTTGCAACGCACGGCGGCGCAGTTGTATCAGGCGAGGGGCGACGATGCACAGGCGCTGCTCGCGCGACAACGCTGCGTCGAGGCACGCGCACGCCTCACCGATTCGCTCGGTACGGATTCGAGCTTCGGGCGCCGTCTTTCGGACGATGTGACGACCGTGCTTACCTAGACGCCGGTTTCGAGCGACTCGCGCAGACGATGCCCTGCCGGCAGACTCGCCGTGAGCGCCGCTTTCTTGGCGCTGCTGAGCCCGACGTGCTGCGCCGCCGTCTTCGTTTCGCCGCGTCGGTCGTAGACACGCGCGGCCGTGCGATGGATGCGCCAGTCCGCGAGCGGGGTCTGGAAATGCCGCGTGGCGTCGAGCGCCTGTTCGATGCAGGTCACGGCCTCTTCAGTTGCGCCCTGCGCGAGCGCAACGCGCGCCTGTAGCTCCCACGCCAGACCCTGCCACGTACGTTCTTCCGTATTCTGGGCGAGTTGCACGAGGCTGGCCGCATGCGTTGCCGCTTCGCTCAACTCGCCTTCCATCAGCGCGACGTTCGCGAGTCCCCATTCGAGCGGCAGACGCCAGTACCAGTCGAAGATCACCGGTTGCGTGTCCATGCGCTCCATGACGTTCTTCAGATGCAGACGGGCCGCATGGGTATCGCCGCGACCGGCGCGGGCGAGACCGACCAGCAAAATGGCGAGCCGCTCTTCGGCGGGCAGGATCGACTTGCGGCCGGACAGTTGCGTGCGACGCTCGTCGAGCACCTGTGCGCACGACTCCAGCACCGCGTCGAAGTCGAGCGCATGAAATTGCAGCCAGCAGCGATACAGCGTGAGCGTATCGGCGCCGTACTGATTGCCGTTGTCCGCATAGGTTGCGATGGCGCGGTCGAACTCCTGCTGCGCGCGCCCGAGCTCGCCGAGATAAAGCTGCGTCCACGGCAAGCCGAGCTGCACCATCCAGGTGGCGCGCGCCATGTTGAACTCGGGACGGTTCTCGTCATGCTCGACGAGGAAGCGGTAGCTCGCAAGAATGGTGTCCTGTGCTTCCTGATAGCGCGATGTCACGAGGCACACCATGCTGTACTCGCACAGCGACCATGCTGTCGTGAAGGGATCGTCACCGGCGCGCAGTGCATCGAGCGCGGCGTCGCAGCGGCGCATGTCGTCCGCTGACCAGCCGTGCACCCACATCCGCCAGACGGAGCAGCTTATGCGCGTGCGTGCCTGCTGCTGCTGGTTGGTTTGCCGCTCGCTGAGTTCCAGCGCTTCGTCGATGATCTGACCGCACCGCAACTGGTCCCGCCAGCTATACGCGTAAGCGAGGCTCAACAAGGCGCGGCTCTGGATGTCGATCAGGCCGTGCTGCGCGGCACGCTGCACGAGTTGCTCGCAGGTTTCGCGCGCACGCGGGTCGTGCGCCGCCGCGAAGATCGACGCGCGGCCTTCGAGGAATTCGGTCTCGGCGGCTGCGCGTGCCTCGTTCGGCAGATTGGCCGCCAGCATCATCGCGCGGTCGAAGATGGCGAGCGCGTCGTTGTAGGCGAGCCGCTTCTTGGCGGTCTGGATGGCCATGCGCAGATACGTGAGCGCGTGGGTCCATTGCTTGGCCGCCGCATAGTGCTGCGCCAGTTCGGCAGCGAGACTGCCGCGTGCCTCGGGCGTATGACGTGCTTCGAGCGCCTGCGCGATACGCAGATGCGATTGCGCGGTGCGCAGCATGCCCTGGCGTTCGTAGAAGGTCTGCCGGTACATGGTGTGGCGAAAGCCGTAGGTGCGCGCGAGTGCATCGGGACCGAGCGCCGTGGGCGGCTCGCGGCGAATGAAGCTTTCCTGTCGGCAGAGCGCCTCGCAGATCTCCTCGAAATCTTCCTGGCTCAGCGCGGCAGCCGGCGCGACGCTGCTTGCGTCGAACGTGAGGCCGGCGACGCTGGCGGCTTCGAGCGCGCGTTGCTGATCGTGGGACAGACGCTGGATGCGATGCTCGATCACCTGGCTCAGCGTCAACGGCACTTCGAGTCTCACCTCGGTGGGCGAGAGATGCAGCTTCCAGCCTTCCGGCGTCGATTGGGCAATGCCTTGCTCGACCAGATGATCGAGCGTCGCGACCATGAAGAGCGGATTGCCGCCGGAGCGCTCGCGGATCAGATGGGCGAAACCGCGCGCATGCGCATGCAGCGCTTCGGCTTTCAGATATTCGGCAATCGCGTCTTCGCTCAGCGGTTCGAGCACGATGTCGTGACAGAGCTTCTGCAAACCGAGATCGCGATTGAGACGGCACAACGGGTGCTGCACGACCTCCGCATCCTCGGGGCGGTAGGTGGCGACGATCATCAGCCGCGCGTGGCTGCGATGGCGGGCGAGGGCGGAGAGCATGTCGACGGTCGAGTAATCGGACCAGTGCAGATCTTCGAAGACCAGCACGACCGGCCGCTGCAACGACAGCGCTTCGAGGAATTCGCAGATCTCGCGCAGCATCCGGCCCGCAGCCGCGCCGATCACCTGACGCTGCAGCGCCGCGCGATGACGCTGCGGCACGGAACCGGACAACTGCACGGCCCATGTTGGTGCAATGGCGATCAGGCTGCGCGTGATCGCGTCGCCCGCGTCGCCGCGGGCAAGCTGGGCAAGCGCTTCGAGCACGGGGTAGTAGGGTTCCGTGCCGCCGTAGCCTTCCACGCAGCGCCCGAGCGAAGTCAGCACATCGCCATGACCTTCGACGAATTCGAGGAACTGGTTGACGAGCGTCGTCTTGCCGATGCCTGGCTCGCCCGCCACGAACACGACACGCGGTTCACCCTCGCAGGCTTCGGCGAACAAGGTCTTGAGCCGCGCGAGTTGGGCGGCGCGACCGACGAATTTGCCATGCGTGAGTTTCGCGGCGTTGAGCGTTTCGCCAGCATTAGCCTGGTGCGAAGCCTGTGGTGCACTTTGCAGCGGTGCGATGAAGCGGTAGCCCCGACCGCGCAGCGTCTCGATGAAGCGCGGCTGGGCGGGATCGTCGCCGAGTGCCGCGCGGATCGACAGCATGTGCGCCTTCAGCACCTCCGGTTGCACATGCACGTCGGGCCAGAGCGCGTCGAGAAATTCATCGTGTGTGACGAGGCGTCCGGCGTTCTCGACGAGATACTGCAGCATGTCGTAGGCGCGCGGCGTGAGCGTGAGCCGGCGCTGCTCCCCGTCCGGCGCGAGGTGCCAGATGCACTGGTTGGCCCGGTCGAGCCGGAAAGGCGGGAAGTCGATCACAGTGGTCTCCGACCGGGCAGCTTCTCGTTGAGACAACCTGAATCGCCGTGCGCGTTGCTTGCGGTTAGTGGCTCAGCGGTAGCGGGCGGTCGAGCAGTCATTCGAATGGGCCTTATGACACTTTGGGCGGATTCTATACCCGCCAGATATCAGCGAATACCGTGAGTGGCCGCAAGGGGCGTGCCTTTTGCCGCGGCTTGTGCCGAGCCACCGGTGGTGGCTTGAACCGTCAGACGATTCGCCGCCGCCTCTCATCCACCTAAGCGACCCTCGTCCGCCTCTACCGGAAAATGTCCGCCAGCAGATTCGCCACCGTGCGGATGCGCTCGCTGTCGCGCAGCGCGGGGTGCAGCACCATCCAGACATCCTGATCGAGCGTCTTGATGTGCCGTTCGAGGCAGACCAGTTCGCTCGTCGTGTCGCCGGCGAGTTGCGCGAGCACGCCGAGGCCCGAGCCGCCCATCACGCCGTCGAACACGCCCGTACCATAACTGCTGCGCAGCGTGGGCACGGGCGCCCCCGGCAACGTCTTGAGCCACTGTGTGGCCGGATGATCGGCGCGCCGGTCGTCATACCCGACGAATGACAGCTTGTCCCATTCTTTGCGCGTGATCGCCGTCTTGTGACGCAGGTAGTAGTCGCGCGAGCTGAACAGGCCAAAGCGGATCTTGCCGATCCGCCGCACGTACAGATCGCCCTCATCCGGGCACTCGGACCACAGCGCGATGTCGGCTTCGCGTCGTGCGAGACTATACGGCCGCTGTGATGTCAGCACTTCGATGGCGAGACCCGGCAAGCGCTCCTGGAACGATCCGAGCAGTTTCAGCAGAATGTACGACGGCCATTCCGCCGCGTTGATCCGCACCGTGCCGTGCGGTCCACCGCCGCCGTTGACGTCCGCCGCGCGCTCGATCTGGTGCGCCAGTTCTTCCATCTGCTCGGCCCACGCCAGCACGCGTGCACCGAAGGCGGTCACCGTGCATCCAGAGGGCACGCGGTCAATCAGGGGTTCACCTAGCCGCTGCTCCAGTTCGCTCAAACGGCGCGATAGAGTGGGTGCACTAAGATCGCATGCGGCCGCGGCGGAGCGCATGGTGCCGCCTCGCGCAATGGCTACCAGAATCCGCAAATCGTCCCAGTCTATGTGTTCCATTTTTGAAACGCTCGGTTTTAAAATTTGGCATAGCATATCGTGGATTGCGCGGATAGCATTGAAACCGCTTAAACTGCTCCCAGCATCTGAAGAGAAACATGCAGAGAAACAGTCTGACTGTTTCTTCCAAGAGGATGCAGGCGTGGCTTCCCAATCCATCACACGACTCGGCGGCTACCCGTACATACGGTACGTAGACCGAACGAGCGATACGGAGACAACAATGAATCGCCCTTTCCACCCGGCACGGCGTCGCGTTATCGTAGCCAGCGCAGTCCTGGCTGCAGCGTCCATTCTTCCCATGTCCACGGCATTCGCCCAGGCCGCTCACAAGCCGAAAGTCGCGCTCGTGATGAAGTCGCTGGCAAATGAGTTTTTCCTGACCATGGAAAATGGCGCGAAGGACTACCAGAAGCAGAACCCCGCCAAGTTCGACCTGATCACCAACGGCATCAAGAACGAAACGGATACGGCAGCGCAGATCCAGATCGTCGAACAGATGATCGTTTCGAAGGTCGACGCGCTGGTCATTGCACCGGCTGACTCGAAGGCGCTGGTACCGGTGCTGAAGAAGGCAGTCGACGCGGGCATCATCGTGGTGAACATCGACAACAAGCTCGATCCGGACGTGCTCAAGTCGAAAGACCTGAACATCCCGTTCGTCGGTCCGGACAACGCGAAGGGCGCGCAGAAGGTGGGCGACTACCTGGCCAAGCACCTGAAGTCGGGTGACGACGTCGCGATCATCGAAGGCGTCTCGACCACCACCAACGCGCAGCAACGCACGGCCGGCTTCAAGCAGGCCATGGCGACGGGCGGCATGAAGGTGGTTTCGCTGCAATCGGGCGAATGGGAAATCGACAAGGGCAATGCAGTTGCCGGCCAGATCCTGAATGCGAATCCGGACGTCAAGGCGCTGCTGTGCGGCAATGACAACATGGCGATCGGCGCGGTCTCCGCGGTGCGCGCGGCGGGCAAAGCCGGTAAAGTCCAGGTGGTGGGCTACGACGACATCAGCGCGATCAAGCCGATGCTGGCTGACGGCCGCGTGCTCGCCACCGCCGACCAGTACGCTGCCAAGCAGGCCGTATTCGGTATCGACGTGGCGCTGAAGGCTCTGTCGGAACACAAGAAGCAGTCTGAACTCTCTGGCGTGGTCGAAACGCCTGTCGATCTGGTCACCAAATAAGATCGGCCTGGTGCGTGGCCCGCTGCTGAGCGGGCCACGCTTCCCGATCCTGGTTTCACACTGGTGATGCGATGTCTACCCCAAATCCTTCCTCTGCTGATGCCCCGGTACTGCGTATCGAGGGTATCGGCAAGACCTACGCCGAGCCGGTGCTCGCCGACATCTCGCTCGAGCTGTTCGCCGGAGAAGTGCTGGCGCTGACCGGCGAGAACGGCGCGGGCAAAAGCACCATGTCGAAGATCGTCGGCGGGCTCGTCACGCCGACCACCGGTTCGATGACCCTCGGCGGTGCCGCCTACGCACCCGCCAGCCGGAAAGAAGCCGAAGCACTCGGTGTGCGCATGGTCATGCAGGAACTGAACCTGCTGCCTACGCTTTCGGTGGCCGAAAACCTGTTTCTGAACCGCTTGCCCAAGCTGGGTCCGTTCGGCTGGATCGATCGCACCAAACTGCGCGAGGACGCGCGGCATGCGATGGCGCAGGTCGGCCTCGACGCCATCGACCCGGACACGCTGGTCGGCACGCTCGGCATCGGCCATCAGCAGATGGTCGAGATTGCGCGCAATCTGATCGGCGATTGCCGTGTGCTGATTCTCGACGAGCCCACGGCGATGCTCACCGCCCGCGAAGTGGACCTGCTGTTCGAGCAGGTCACGCGGTTAAAGGCGCGCGGCGTCGCGCTGGTCTACATCTCGCACCGGCTCGAAGAACTGGCGCGCATCTCCGAACGCGTGGCGGTGCTGCGCGACGGCCGGCTCGTGCATGTCGACCAGATGGCCAACGTCAACCCGGACCGGCTCGTCACGCTGATGGTGGGACGCGATATCGGCGAGCGCATCGACCTGGGCGAACGGCGTATCGGCGAAGTCGTCTTCAAGGTGAAGGGCATGGCGCGCAAGCCGGTGGTGCGCGACGTGTCGTTCGAGGTCAAGGCCGGCGAGATTTTCGGCATCAGCGGACTGATCGGCGCGGGCCGCACGGAGTTGATGCGGCTCATCTACGGCGCGGATCACGCGGACGCGGGCGAGGTCTCCATAGCGCATCACGGTGCGATGCAGGTGGTCAAGATCAACTCGCCTTCCGATGCGGTGGAGCAGGGCATCGCGCTCATCACCGAAGACCGTAAGGGCGAAGGCCTGCTATTGACGCAGCCCATCGCGGCCAATATTTCTCTCGGCCATCTGCGCGCGGTGTCGAACAAGGGCGTGGTGGATGCCGGCCGCGAGACGGCGCTCGCACGCAAGCAGATCGATGCCATGCGCATCCGTACCTCGGGCCCGGGGCAACCGGTGTCCGAACTCTCGGGCGGCAATCAGCAGAAGGTGGTGATTGGCCGCTGGCTGGCGCGCGATTGCACGGTGCTGCTGTTCGACGAACCCACGCGCGGCATCGACGTCGGCGCCAAGTTCGACATTTATGCGTTGATGGGCGCGCTCGCCAGAGAAGGGCGCGCGCTGGTAGTGGTATCGAGCGATCTGCGTGAATTGATGTCCATTTGCGATCGCATTGGCGTGATGTCGGCGGGTCAGTTGACGGGCGTATTCGAGCGTGGCGGGTGGACTCAGGATGCGCTGCTCGCTGCCGCATTCGCGGGCTACGCGAAGCGCGAGGAGATCCTGCAGGAACCGATCGAACCCGACGCGAAGGCGCCTGCCTGAACATTAGTGGAGTACTGAAGCATGACCACACCATCCAGTTTTCCTGGCGTGCAGAACGAGCCGCCAAAAAGCGCCAAGCCCATCGGCACGCGCCTCGGCTTCTCGAACTATCTCGGACTGGTCGGCGCGCTCGTCGGCATGATCATTCTGTTTTCGTTCCTGAGTTCGCACTTCCTCACTTACGACACCTTCAGCACCATCGCGAACCAGATTCCCGATCTGGTGGTGATGTCGATCGGCATGACCTTCGTGCTGATCATCGCGGGGATCGACCTCTCGGTGGGCTCGGTGCTGGCGCTGGGCGCGGCGCTCACCAGCGTGGCCGCCCTGCAATGGCATTGGCCGGCGCTGCCGTCCGCCTTGCTTGGCATGGCGGGCGCGACCTTGACGGGCTGCGTGACCGGCGCCGTGACGGTGGCCTGGCGCATTCCGTCGTTCATCGTCTCGCTTGGCGTGCTCGAAGCGGCGCGCGGCATTGCGTATCAACTGACCAACTCGCGCACGGCTTATATCGGCGATGCGTTCGACTTCCTGTCCAATCCGATTGCGTTCGGCATTTCGCCGGCCTTCCTGATTGCGATCGTCGTCATGGTCATTGCGCAGCTCGTATTGACGCGCACGGTGTTTGGCCGCTACCTGGTCGGCATTGGCACGAACGAGGAAGCGGTGCGGCTCGCGGGCGTGAATCCGAAGCCGTACAAGATCGCGGTGTTCGCGCTGATGGGCCTGCTCTCGGGACTCGCCGCGTTGTTCCAGATTTCGCGTCTCGAAGCGGCTGATCCGAATGCCGGTTCCGGCATCGAACTGCAGGTGATCGCCGCGGTCGTGATTGGCGGCACGAGCCTGATGGGCGGACGCGGTTCCGTCACCAGCACTTTCTTTGGCGTGCTGATCATCTCGGTGCTGGCGGCGGGTCTCGCGCAGATCGGCGCGACCGAGCCGACCAAGCGCATCATCACGGGCGCGGTGATTGTCGTGGCCGTGGTGCTGGATACCTATCGAAGCCGGCGTCGTCCCGCGTGATGCGGTGCGCAGGGGAATGAGCATGTCGAAAGAAATCAAGCAGGGCCGCGTCCTCGTGGTGGGCAGCATCAACACGGATCTGGTGGCGCGTTCACCGCATCTGCCGCGACCTGGTGAGACGATCAGCGGTCAGGCGTTCTCGCAGGTGGCCGGCGGCAAGGGCGGTAATCAGGCCGTCGCCGCGGCGCGCATTGGTGCGCGCGTGGCGATGGTGGGCTGCGTCGGCAAGGACGCCAACGGCGCGCAGCGGGTCAAGGATCTGGAGACGGAAGGCATCGACTGCGCGGGGATCGAGGTCGATCCGTCGCAACCCACCGGCGTTGCCATCGTCACGGTGTCGGACGACGGCGAGAACACCATCGTGGTGGTCGCGGGCAGCAACGGTCAGTTGACGCCTGAAGCCGTGGCGCGTCACGAAGCCGCGATCAAGGCGTGCGACATCGTGGTTTGCCAACTGGAAATTCCGTGGGAGTCCGTGCACGCGACGCTCGCGCTGGCGCGCCGGCTCGGCAAGATCACGGTGCTGAATCCGGCGCCCGCCACCGGCCCGCTACCGGCTGAATGGCTGCCGTTGATCGACTACCTCGTGCCCAACGAAGTCGAAGCCGCGATTCTGGCGGGCCTGCCGGTGGAATCGGAAAGCGGCGCGCGCCGCGCCGCCACCGAATTGCAGCGCGGCGGCACCCGTAACGTGATCGTGACGTTGGGCTCGCAAGGGGCGTATCTGTTGCTGGAAGGCGGTGAGGGGACGCATTTCCCCGCGCCGCAGGTGCAAGCCGTGGATACCACAGCGGCCGGCGATACCTTCATTGGCGTATTCGCCGCGCAACTGGCCGCGCGTCAACCGCTGGAAGGCGCGATCCAGCTGGCGCAGCGCGCCGCCGCGATTTCCGTGACGCGGGCAGGTGCGCAGCCGTCCATTCCGACGCGGGCTGAGGTGGATGGCGCGGTGGGTGTTTGAACGTTCTGGCGTCAGGTGAATGGGCTGTGGTTCCCGTTTGACGAGAGCCACAGCCGTCAAAAACGTACTTGTGCCGTGCAGCCGGCGTGCTAGTTCCCCGCCGCCGCTGCCTCGATCGCCGCAATGTCGATCTTGTGCATGGTCATCATCGCGTTCATGGCCCGTTTGCCCGCTTCGCGGTCGGTTGCGTTGACGAGTTCGAGTAGCCGCCGTGGCGTGATTTGCCACGAAAATCCCCACCGATCCTTGCACCAGCCACACGCGGATTCTTTCCCGCCGTTGCCGACAATGGCGTTCCAGTAGCGATCCGTTTCTTCCTGACTGTCCGTCAGCACCATGAAGCTGACCGCCTCGTTCGGCGTGAAATTCGGGCCGCCATTCAGACCCACGAAGGGTCGTCCGAGGACGGTGAATTCGACCGTCAACTCCGCGCCCTGACCGATGCCTTCGATAGGTGACACGTGGCGCGCATCGACCTGGCTATCGGGGAACGTCGCGGCGTAAAACTCCGCCGCCTCACGCGCTCTACCTTCGTCGAACCATACGCATGTGACGAGTTTCGTCATCGCAATCTCCTTTAAAGATCCTCTGCGCGGGCCTCATCGAGGGAGACGCCGTGCATGGCGCGCGAACAAGCTCACGCGATCTGCTGCACCCATTGACTGCGCCAGGCGGGCGCTTCAAATGGGTCCGAGAAATACTGCGTTTCGTGCACGACCTTGCCGTCGCGGAACTCCATCACGCTCACGGTGTAGGCCACACGGCCGTTATACGTGATGGTGTATTCGGTCACCCACAGGTTGCCTTCGCCCTGAATGCGCCGGACGTCGAAACCGGACGGCTTGCCGGGATGATGCCCGCGCAGCGCCTGCAAGTTGGCGCGCCCGAGAATGCGCTCACCGGATTGCGGGTAGTCGCAGATGGCGTCGTCTGCGTAGATGTCATGCTCGGCGTCGAGATCGCCACTCGCCGACGCCTGCCAATGTGCATTCAGCGCTTTACGTATGACATCAGGCCTCGGTTCTTGCTGCATGGCGTGCCTCCTGACTGCGTGCACCCGCTATGGCGTAGAGCGCGGAATGAACCGGGTGCTGGCCGCAGTCCGTCGCTCGGTTCAGTGTAGCAAATGCGTTTCAGCGCGACAGTGAATCGATCCGGGACGCGGCCCCGGCATCCTGTTAGTGCTCTTAATATGATGATGTCACTACTTCAATGGAACGCGGAATGGCCGGATAGTGACGAAGCCAAATACAGGAGGCTTCGAAATGCGTATTTTTCTGACCGGTGCGACAGGCTTTATCGGTGCGGCCCTCGTTCCCGAACTCATCAAGGCGGGTCATCACGTGATCGGGATGACGCGTTCGGACGCCGGCGCGCAGGCGTTGAGCAAGGCCGGTGCGGAGGTGCATCACGGCTCGCTGGAAGAGCCGGACACATTGCGCAGTGGCGCGGCCAAAGCAGATGGCGTGATTCATACCGCCTTCGATCACGATTTCTCGCGCTTCATGGAGAACTGCGAAAAGGACAAGCGCGCGATCGCGGCGCTCGGGGCTGCGCTAAAGGGCTCGGACCGTCCGCTGGTGATTACCTCCGGCACCGGCATGGGCAGCGGCTCGCACGGCGAACTGGCGAGCGAGGATGTGTTCAATGCCAGTCATCCGAATCCGCGCATCGCATCGGAACTGGCCGGGCATGAATTGCTGGAGCAAGGGGTCAACGTGTCCGTGGTGCGGCTGCCGCAGGTTCACGATCCGCTCAAGCAGGGGCTCATCACGCCGCTCGTCGCGGTGGCGCGTGAGAAGGGCGTCTCTGCCTACGTGGGCGACGGGCTGAATCGCTGGCCGGCAGGGCATGTGTCCGACGCGGCGCGGCTCTATCGGCTCGCACTGGAAAAGGCCGCGCCGGGTGCGCGCTATCACGCGGTGGGCGAGGAAGGCATCAGTAGCCGTGCAATCGCCGAATCGTTGGGGCGCGGCTTGAAGTTGCCCGTGGTGTCCATTTCAGCAGAGGAAGCGGCGGCGCATTTCGGCTGGCTGGGCATGTTCGTCGGGCTGGATATGCCGGCGTCCAGCGCGCTGACGCAGACACGCCTGAACTGGCATCCCACGGGGCCCACGCTGATTGCCGACCTCGATCAGGCGCGTTTCGTGTGATTTCATGCGTGGCGGACTGAGTGCATGCGTTGAAGCATCGGCGTTAAAGCGTTGGTGTTGAACCGCGAGTCTTATACGTGATGCTTCAGCGCAGATCGGCCCGCAGATCGCGCACGCCTCGCCCCAGCCGTTGACGCAGCAGCGTGCGCAAGGTCGCGCCATCCACATACCCCACCTCCGCAGCAATCGCATCCAGACTCAGGCCGCTGCCATGCAGCAGCGATTGCGCGTGCTCGACACGCAGGTCCTGAAAGTAGGCCAGCGGCGATTTGCCGAGCACGTCCTGGCAACGCCGCTGCAACGTGCGCGGGCTGGTTGCCAGCGCGCTGGCCGCTTCCTGCAGCGAGAACCCCGCCTTCAGATGATCACGCGCCCAGTTTTCGAAACGCTGCATGAGCGGATCGGCTTGCGCCAGATGATTGGGAATGATGTAAGGCGCCTGCGACGAGCGAATGTCGGCCAGCAGATAGCGCGACACGACCGCGGCGAGTTCCGGGCTCGCTCTGCGAATCAGCCACAGCGCGAGATCGAGATGCCCCATCGCGGCGCCCGCTGTCACGCCGATGTCCGATGGCACCAGCATGCGTGATTCGTCGAGCCGGACATTGGGGTAACGCTGCCGGAACAGGGGGCCGAGCCACCACGTCGTGGTGGCTTCCTGATCATCGAGCAGCCCGGTTTCCGCCACCAGAAACGTGCCGATACAGGACGCGGCGATGCGCGCGCCGTCGTGATGCCACTGGAGCAATTGCGCTTTGGCCTGACACACATCGGGTCGCGAGAGCGCCGGGATCAACTGCTCGGGTGTGCCGGTGCTCAGTGCCGGCACCACGACCCAGTCCGGTTTCAGATCCGCCGTAATGGCCTGCACCGGAACGATCAGGCCGTGCGCGGAGCGGACCTTCTTGCGCATGCCGACAATGGAGACATCGAAATGCGGCGTGCCGCCCATCTGCCGGGCAGAAAAGGCATTGGCGAGCGCGAGCGCATCGAGCATAACGGTCAGGCCCGTGTCGAACAGTTTTTCAAGCGCGAGGATGGCGATACGCATGGCGCAAATGACCCTAAAGTTGTCATTTACGACGATACAGCTTTTCTTCTGCGGAAGCTACAGTGAATCCCGTTGCACATCGCAATGCTTATCCACCCAGGAGATCACTGATGAAAGTTTTTGCCATCGCCACCGCCCAGCCGACCCTCACTTCCGAGAAGCTCCAGCAGCATATGCCGCACGAGGTGCCGGACACGCTGCAGCTCTATCTGGACGGAAAGGTCGAGCAGTTCTGGTTCCGCGAAAAGGCGGGCCCGATCTTTTTGATGAACGTGGAGTCGGTCGAAGAGGCCAAGGCGACGCTGAATGCGCTGCCGCTGGTCGCTGACGGTTTGATGACGTACGAGTTCTTGCCGGTGGGTCCGCTGGCGCCGCTGCGTCTGCTGATCCAGAAGAAGTGAACGTAAGAGTAAGCGCGTAGCTTGCCCGTGCGCAGCGTGACGAATTCAAGCGCCACGCTGCGCGCAAGGCGGCTACTTTGTCTCGCGTAGCAGATCGCTGATGTCGATGCCGTTTTTGGCTTCGGTCAATTGCTCATCCGGCACCGGCCCATTGCGCGTGAGATCGACGATTCCCTGATTGAGATCGACGTAGGGCCGCATGCGCTGTTCATAGGCGGCGAAGGCCTGCGGAAGATCATTCCAGTGCTGCTCCAAAGCACGCGCGAGGACGAGCGCGCCGACCAATCCGAGGCTCGTGCCCTGGCCCGAGAATGGCGACGCGCAATAGGCCGCGTCACCGGCCAGCACCACGCGTCCTTTCGACCACGACGGCATGCGAATCTGCGCGAGTTCGTTGAAGTAGAACTGATCCGTCGTTTTCATGGCTTCGAGAAAGCGCGGGAAGTCACCCTTCAGATGCGCGCATTGCTCGGCTATCAGACGCTTTTGCGCTTCCGTATCGTTGCGCGATAGCGGCGTGTCGGGTGCCCCGAAGCCCACGCCGACCCGCAGTTCGCTTTTGTCGCGGCTCGGGTAGACCACGTAGCCGATACCATCCTCACGCAATCCGAGTTGCCAGTCGCCCAGGTTGATCAGATTGGGCGTCGAAAAGAGCGCGAGCACCACGCCCAACGGAAAGACCACCGAGGCTTCATTGTCGAACACCTGCTTGCGCACGTTCGAATAGACGCCGTCGGCGCCGACCAGCAGATCGAAATCCTTGCTTGCACCGCTGGCGAAGGTCACGAAGACGCGGTCGCCACGATCGTCGACGGAGCGAATGCTGTCGTCGTACAGGATCTCGACGCGCTCGCTCAAGGCGCTCATCAACAGTTCACACAGATCGTCGCGAAAGAGTTCGATGTCGTCGCTATCCAGCCGGCCCGCGCTGAAGGTACGCTCTTCGGTGCGCTCCTTTTCGTTGCCGTCCGCGTCGAGCGTCGACATGCCCTTCAGTTGCGTACGCAGGTCACGCGCGGCATCGAGCAAACCCATCGCCTCCGTGACGTCGAGCGCGACGCCGCGAATGTCGATGGCCTGGCCGCCGCGACGAAATTCCGGCGAGCGTTCAACCAGCGTCGTGGAGAATCCGGCGCGATCCAGCCAGTAAGCGAGTGCCAGGCCGGTGACGCCTGCGCCAGAGATCAGGATGGTTCCGTTCATGCATGAGCCTCGTCGTCGTTTGCGTTGGCGAGTCGCGGCGCGGGGGGTGCATGCGCCGGGTTGCTAGAGATGCATGATAGTGCAGGCGTGCGACGCGATCTTCATACGGAAGCCGCGCTCAGCGGATCGCTGCATACAGCAGCGACAGGCCCGACATCAGCATGAGCCCGTCCACGAGTGCCCTGAAGGTGTGAGCCGACATGCGGGCGACGATGCGCCGCGCGCCGAAGGTGCCGAGCATCAGCGAAGTCCCGATGATGAGGCCGTCCATGACCACGTGAGTGGGCAGGGCGCCGAACTGCTGGAACACGGAAACCTTGGCGCCGTACACGGCCAGCGACGCCGCGGCCTCAGTGGCGAGGAAGGCGCCCTTGGCGAGTCCATAGCCCATGAAGATGGGTACGGTGATCGGCCCGGTGGACACCACGATGCCGGTCAGGAATCCGACCACGCCGCCGATCAGCGCGAGATGCCAGCAGGTGAAGCGAAACGACTGGCGTGCCAGCCAGCGGCGTGCCGGGACCATCGCAAGGAAGAAAATCCCAAGCGCAATGTCGACCACGTGCGGCCGCAATGCGAGCAGGGTGCGCACGCCGAGCATGGCGCCGGGCACGGCCGTCACGCAGTAAGAGCCGCACGCGCGCCAGTCAATTTCCCGCCACCACGAAAGCACTTTCCCGAGATTGCCCATGATGGCGGCGATCGCCATGATGGGCACCGCCTGTTGCGGGCCATACAGAATGACCAGCACCGGCATCAGCATCATCGAGGAGCCTGTGCCGACGACGCCGCTCAGCACGCCGGCGAGTAATCCCACAGTGAGAACGAGCAGGTAATCCATTTCAGGTCGGCCAATTGATCGCAGGCGTAAGCGTATGATGAGAAACCAGCTCACACAACCGAATAAAATTAGCGGGATGTGGAAAGAAAACTGACATATGCGACAAAAACTTCCCCCGCTCAACGCATTGCGCGTGTTCGAGGTGGCGGCGCGGGCGGGTAGTTATTCGGCTGCGGCGCGCGAACTGAATCTCACACACGGCGCGGTGAGCCGGCACATCGCCATTCTGGAAGACTGGCTCGGGCAGCCGCTGTTCGTGCGCGAAGGGCAAAGCATGGTGGCGTCCTCGCATGCACGCGCGCTGGCGCGCGAGATCAGCGCCGCCTTCGATCACATCGCGGACGCCGCCGAGCGCTACGGCAAGAATCCGCACATGAAGGTCATCCGGGTGAGCGCGCCGACCACGGTGGCGATGCGCTGGCTAATCCCAAGGCTTGCTGACTTTGCTGCGATCCGGCCGGATGTCGACGTGCGCGTCTCGACGGCCACCTCAACGGAGCAGGAGATCAAGGGGAGTTTCGATGTCGCGATTCGCCGCTATCTGCCAGCGGGCGATGAGTATCAATGGTGGCAGTTGTTCCGCGAACACAACACGGTGATTGCGAGTCCGCAGTTGCTGGCGCGGACCGGCATCACGCAGGTGGAGCAACTCGCCGCGCAGACGTGGCTCACCAGCGAAACGCGTCCGGGTGATTGGGAGGCGTGGACCGAAGCGGTTGGCCACCCCACATTGCGGCCCACGCGCAGCATGCGCTTCGGTCACTTCTTCGTCACGCTGCAAGCGGTGGTGGATGGCCTCGGCTTCGCGATCGGTCCCTTCCCCACGTTGGATTACGACGTTGCGGCGGGCCGCGTGCAGCAGCCCTTCCCGGAACTGACCACCACCGGCGCGACCTGTTACGCGCTGGTGCCGCTACATGCCGACAAGCCCGTTCATGTGCGGGAGTTCCTCGAATGGCTGCGCGCCAATAGTGCTTGATGCATGCGCGCGCGTGTGCCGATGCGTGTGTGCATGAGTGCGTGTGGCCGCCAACGCAGCCCCTCTAACTGTGGCACTCAACCAACAACAGGCGTGCATCAAGTTCGTGAAACAACGCCCCACGCCCGCCCTGTCTCGCTTTGCGTTACTTCAGGTTTCTGAAAACCAGAATTTCAACCTCGAGTAATTTTTAACATTAAGACGTCCGATATATTTTGGCCGCCGCGATCACTTGCGTCGCCGTGCAGGAATCCCACTCCTGAAGGGTCCTCGGGACCTTCCAATTTACTCGGACAACATTTCATGAAAAAAACGCTCGTTGCCGCTGCCACTCTCGCAGCCATGACCTCGATCGCCCATGCGCAAAGCAGCGTGACGCTCTACGGCGCATTGGACACCAGCATTGCTTATTTCGGCAACCAGCAGGGCGCGAATCGTTCGGGCGGCACCTTCCAGATGGAAGCCGGCAATCTCTCACCGAACCTGTGGGGCTTGAAGGGCACGGAAGATCTGGGCGGCGGTCTGTCAGCCATCTTCAAACTGGAAAGCGGCTTTAACATCGACAATGGCCGCCTCGGCCAGGGTCAACGCATGTTCGGCCGCACCGCGATGGTCGGTCTCTCGGGCGACAACACGGGTTCCGTAACGGTGGGCCGTCAGTACGATCCGCTGATCGACCTGATCCAGCCGTTGACCAACGACGATTCGTTCGGCCCGACCTTCGCGACGCCTGGCGACATGGATAACTATGACAACAGTTATCGCACCAACAACTCGATCAAGTACACCACGCCGAATTTCGCGGGCCTGCAGGCGTCGGCCATGTACGCGTTCGGTGGCGTGCCCGGCAGCGTCGCGAGCGGCCAGACGTATGCAGCAGCGGTGGCGTATAACCACGACTCGTTCGGCTTCGGCGCGGGCTACTTCCACGCCAACAGCGATCACGGCAGCGCCGCCACGTTCGACGGTCTGAATCCGGATGCGAGCAGCTTCGCGGTGGATTCGGTGGCGACGACCGGCGCCTTTGTCTCGGCGAATTCGATGCAGATCATTCGCGCCGCAGCCGATTACTCGATTGGCAGCTTCACGGCTGGCGTAGCGTACAGCAACGTGCAGTACAACAACTACGCCACTTCGTTCGGAGACCAGAACAATACGAAGTTCAACACGGGGCAGGTGTTCCTGAACTACCAGGTGACCCCGACGATGCTGCTCGGCGCCGGCTATGACTACACCAAGGGTAGCGGCAACAACGTGACGGTGTCGTACAACCAGTTCAGCCTGGGTGCCGACTACTTCCTCTCGAAGCACACGGACATCTACGCGCTCGCGGGCTATCAGAAGGCTTCCGGCAACACGATCGATGCGACGACGGGCAATGTGGTCGCCGCAGTGGCGTCGATGGGTGACTTCGGTAACGACGCGTCCAACAACAAGCAGGCAATGGGCATGATCGGTATCCGTCACAAGTTCTAAGCGGTTGAGGGGGCGGAGATGGATTCGCCAATCCTGCGTTTGACGAGTACCCTATTGTCTAATGCACTCCGTCCCCTGAGCCCACCCATGCCCGTTCTCGCATTCGCTCACTACAATCTGCGCGCGGATCGCGCGACGCTCGACACGCTGCGCGACTTCTACGTGCAGGTGGTCGGTCTCAGACTCGGCGCAAGGCCGCCGTTCAATAACTTCGGCTACTGGCTGTATGCCGGTGAGCGCGACGTGCTGCATCTCAGCGAAGCGGGACCCGGCGAGCAGCGTCCCGCGAACGTCACCAATACCTTCGATCACGTGGCTTTCTCCTGCGCCGACATGCCGGCTTTCGAGAAGCATCTGGATGCGCACGGCGTGCGCTACCGGCACGACCTCGTGCCGCTGACAGGGCAGCAGCAGCTTTTCTTCACCGACCCGGCCGGTAATGGCGTCGAACTGAATTTCCTGGAAAGCAGTCGCTGAAGTCACGCGGCATCGAGGCAAGCATGGAAGACACTCTGCTGTTCCAGTTGCGGATCACCGTTTCGGATGAACTCGCGCCCGCGTTGCGTCACGATCCGCTGGCACTCGCTCATCCCGCGCTGCATGATGTGCTGCACAGGCATAACGCCTCCCTGAAGTGCCAGTTCGACGCGTTCGCCGATTATGTCCACGAGGCCGAACAGCAGGACCCGGATAACTATCCGCTCTACGACTGGACGCTGAAAACCATCGAGAACCCGGAAAAGAAGGCGAAATATCTGCGCTCGTTCACGCTCTACGCGAACGGCGAGGAAGTGTATGGCAAGGAAATTGCGGACGTGCTCGAGGCGGCGTTGTCTGCACTGGTGGGGCAGGGCGGCATTGAAAAGGTCTTCCGCTACGACACCAATCCGGCGCACAACCCGCAGCCGCCGGCGCGCTAGTCCACGTTGGTGCGGATCAATGAGCGGTTCGCACGGCTGTCTGCTTTTTGCCGCGACAACCGCTATGCTATGCGTTCCACTCAACCAGGGCCTCCCTCATGAATACGACACCAGGATCCATGATCACCTTTCGTCGCCCCGACGGCCAGGAAGTGCAAGGTTATCTCGCCAGCCCGGAAAAACTCGAAGGCGCACCCGCCATCGTAGTGATCCAGGAATGGTGGGGCTTGAACGAGCAGATTCGCGGCGTCGCGGATCGTCTCGCGCGCTGCGGCTATCTGGCGCTCGTGCCTGACCTGTATCGCGGCAAGTGCACGGTTGAAGAAGAGGAGGCGCATCACCTGATGGATGGCCTCGATTTCGGCGACGCCGCTTCGCAGGACATCCACGGCGCCGTGCAATATTTGCAGCAACAGGCGCCGCGCGTGGCCGTCACCGGCTACTGCATGGGCGGCGCGCTGACGCTGCTCGCGCTCGGCCAGGTGCCGGGCATTGCGGCAGGGCTCGTGTGGTATGGCTGCCCGCCGGTGGATTACATCAACGCGGCCAACATCAAGGTGCCGGTGCAGGCGCACTGGGCTACGCAAGACGAGTTCTTCCCGCCCGCCACGGTGGAAACGGTCGAGAAGAAGCTGCGCGATGCCGGCGTCGAACTGGAATCGCACCACTACCTCGCGCATCATGCGTTCGCTAACGAAACGGCGGCCGGTCCGGGCCGCATTTCGCGCACGCAATACGATCCGGTCTGGGCCCAACTCGCCTGGGACCGTGCGCTGACGTTCTTCGGCCGCACGCTGTGGCCGCAACACGACTAAGCTACGTCTTGTCGTCAGGGCGGGCAGCGCGACGAGCGCTGCCAATCGCCTGAAGGCGCGAGGTGCACCCGGCCGGTCTTCGCCACAGCGAGGCCTTCAATTAGCCGCCAGGCCGGCCAAAATTAGCCGCCAGGCCGGCCAAAGATTGAACGACCTCCGCCAACCTCCTGTCTCATCGAAGCGCTTGCTTGCAACCCGGCACATTGCAGCCCACACTGCGATGTGCAGCACCGCAATGGCATCGCATAACTGCTTGATCGGCGCGAGCCGTTCCGCTCGCGATATCGCACGTAAGGAGTGAAAGATGCAGCTAGGCATGATTGGATTGGGGCGCATGGGCGCCGACATGGTACGGCGCCTGACCGCGGGTGGTCAGACGTGCGTGGTGTACGACGTGCAGCAGGCTGCGGTCGACAAGCTCAAGCAGGACGGTGTGGATGGAACCACGTCGCTCGAAGAGCTGGTCAAGAAACTGGCCAAGCCGCGCGCGGTCTGGTTGATGGTGCCGGCTGCGGTGGTCGACAAGACGCTTGCGCAACTCACGCCGTTGCTCGAACCGGGCGATATCGTCATTGACGGCGGCAACTCGTTCTATCACGACGACATCCGCCGCGGTAACGAACTCGGCGCGCAGAAACTGCACTACGTGGACGTGGGCACGAGCGGCGGTGTCGCCGGCCGCGAACGCGGTTATTGCCTGATGATTGGCGGCGAGAAAGAGGTGGTGCAACACCTCGATCCCATCTTTTCGACGCTGGCGCCAGGCGCCGGCGCGGCACCTGCCACGCACGGCCGCAGCCCGGACGCGGGCACGGCAGACAAGGGCTACCTGCATTGCGGGCCGCAGGGCGCGGGCCACTTCGTCAAGATGGTTCACAACGGTATCGAGTACGGCATCATGGCGGCGTACGCCGAAGGCATGAACGTGCTCCACAACGCGAACGCCGGCAAGCTGACGCAGGAAATCGACGCCGAGACCTCGCCATTGCGCAACCCCGAGTTCTATCAATACGACCTGAATCTGCCCGAGATCGCGGAAGTGTGGCGGCGCGGCAGCGTGATCGGTTCGTGGCTGCTCGACCTGATTGCTTCCTCGCTGGCGGGTGATGCCAGCCTGAAGGAGTACACGGGTCGCGTCTCCGATTCGGGCGAAGGGCGCTGGACGGTCGAAGCGGCCATCGACGAAGGCGTGCCCGTGCCGGTGCTGAGCGCCGCGCTGTTCGAGCGCTTCAGTTCGCGCGGCAACGACGACTACGCCAACCGCGTGATGTCGGCCATGCGGCACGACTTCGGCGGCCACCTGGAAAAGGCCATCCCCAAGCCGGACAAGACGTAAGCGGCAAGCTGAGGGACGCGGCGCTGTCTGCCCGCCTGTTGCGTGCAGCCGCGCCGTGCCGCCGGATCGCGTTGTCCGGGCGGCGGCACGGCAGGGCGTCGCCGCGTGGTGCGGGTGAGCGTGCACGAGTGGGCGGCGTTCATGGCGGCGTGCGTGGCTGGCGTTTCCCATTGGTTGGCGTAATCTGCGTGGCACGCATGCCAGCCCTGGCGTCGCGGGCAAGTGAGATTCGACGGGCAGGATACAATTCGGCAGCGTCGAATTTGTCCCACACCGAACCCATCCATCCATGCCGAATCCGAACCGGGCCTTCCTGCTTGGCCCGCTGCTAAAAGGCGTCTCCCGTTCTTTCTACCTCACGCTGCGCATCCTGCCTGCCGGCATGCGCGATCCGGTTGGACTCGCGTATCTGCTGGCCCGCGCCGCGGATACGATCGCCGATACCTCGCTGATTCCCCCTGCTCAACGGCTGGATTTATTGCTGGCGCTGCGCGCCCAGGTGAATGGCGCGCCGGACGAAAGTGCCTTCCTGCAACGCATGGCCGGCGAAGTGGCGGCGCAACAGACGCATTCGGACGAGAAGGTGCTGCTGGAGTCGCTCGGACCCGCGCTCGCCGTCCTAGCGCAACTGGATGATGCCGATCGCAAGGCCGTACGCGAGATCGTCACCACGCTCACGCAAGGCATGGAATTCGATCTGCGCACGTTCCCTGACGAGCAATCCGGCCAGATCGTCGCACTTCGCGAACTCGCCGAACTGGATCGCTATACCTATCTCGTCGCCGGTTGCGTGGGGGAGTTCTGGACCAGCATGACCTTCGCGCATGTGCCGGGCGCGCTCAAAGACACGCCAGACGCGATGTTTGCGCGCGGTATCCGCTTCGGTAAAGCGCTGCAGATGACCAACGTATTGCGCGATTGCGGCAAGGATTTACGCATTGGCCGCTGCTATTTGCCGGATGTCATGCTGACGCACCACGGTTTGACGCCGCAGGACCTGCTGGCGCCGTCAAACTCGCTGCGTGCGCAACCGTTGCTGTTCGAACTTGTGCGCATGACGCTGGATCATTTCCGCGCTGCCGTCGATTACACGCTGGCAATTCCCGCGTTTTCCGTGCGCCTGCGGCTGGCTTGTTTGTGGCCGGTGCTGATCGGTCTCGAAACGCTGCTCCTGCTGGTGCAAAACGAGCATTGGCTCGATCCCGTGCAGGTCTCCAAGATTCAACGCAACAAGGTGTACCAGGTGATTGGCGGCTCGCTTCCGCTGGTGGCGTCGGACGCGCTGCTGCGGCGCTGGACAGGCGGCCTGATTGCACGAATTGAGGCACGCCTCGCCCTCTGATTACCGCAACGCCGCCAGGGCAAATATCGAAGAATATGCATGACGTCACGTGTTTTTACGAGTTTTCACATGTGACAACGTTTGTGCATGCCGGTCGATGGCATGATATCGGCCTTGACGACTCTTCCACCCGCCCGTCCCCAATATATGTCGAATCTGATCGTACATGGCGGCCTCCCGTTGCGCGGCGAGATCACGCCATCCGCCAATAAAAACGCAGTTCTGCCGATTCTCTGTGCCACCCTGTTGACCGATCAGCCGTTGCGACTGATCGGCGTGCCGGACATCACCGACGTCCGGAAAATTCTGGATATCTTCCGCATGCTCGGCAGTGAAGTGTCGATGAACTTCACCACCGGCATCCTCGATTTGCATCATCACGCCACGCGCTTCGACCCGGTCACGCACAAGCTGCCGGAAGAGATGCGCTCGTCGATCATGCTGGTGCCGCCGCTGCTGGCGCGTTTCGGCGTGGCGCGGCTCGAAAACGACGTGAAGGGCTGCACGCTGGGCGTGCGCGAAATCGATCCGCACGTCGAGGTGTTCGAGCGCTTCGGCGCACGCGTGTCGCGCACCGCCGAGTCGCTGATCGTGCGTGCGGAGAAGCAGATGGCGCGCAACGATCACTGGCTCGACTACGCGTCCGTCACCACCACGGAAAACTTCGTGCTGTGCGCGGCCACGGCCGAAGGCACGTCAACGCTCGTCAACGCGGCATCCGAGCCGCACGTGCAGGAGTTTTGTCGTTTCCTCGCCATGCTCGGCGTGGCGATCGAGGGCATCGGCACCTCGCGCATCTGCGTGACCGGCGGTCAAAAGCTGGGCGGCGGCGAGTTTCGCTTTAGCGAGGATTTCCACGAGATCACGACCTTCCTCGCGCTGGGTGCGATTACCGGCGGCGACATTGCTGTCAGGAACACGGCGCCGGAACAGTTTCCGCTGATCGACCGGACCTTCGCCAAATTCGGCGTCAACGTGGTTCATCGCGATGGCTGGTCGCATGCGGTCCGCGACGGCGCGCTGAAAGTGCGCCGGCCGTTCACGCAGAACATTCTGACCAAGGTCGAAGCCGCGCCGTGGCCGTATCTGCCGGTGGACCTGCTGCCCATCTTCATCGCGCTCGGCGTGAAGGCCGAAGGCAGCGCGATGTTCTGGAACAAGGTCTACGACGGCGCAATGGGCTGGACCGGCGAGCTCTCAAAGTTCGGCGCGCATGTGTTCCTGTCTGACCCGCATCGGCTGATCACGTTTGGTGGGTTGCAGCTGAGCCCGGCGCGCGTGGAAAGCCCGTACATCATCCGCGTGGCGATCGCGCTGCTGATGGTGGCGGCGAGCATCGAGGGACGCTCGGAAATCATGAATGCGCTGCCGATCCGCCGCGCGCACCCGCATTTCGTGGAGAACCTGCGCTCGGTCGGGGCAAACGTGGAATGGACCAGCAGCGAGTGATATCGCCGCGTGGGTGAGGCGGGGGAACGGGACGGACCCCTGGCCGGCCCAGGGTCTCGGGCGTATCGCGCAATGCAAACCGCCGCATCCCGCCTGCCTGATTTACTGCACCGCGTAGCCCTTGCCTTGCATGCAGACGCCGTAAGCACGCCAGTAGCGCGTCATGGGCGGCTCCGGTGGCGGGGGCGGCGGCAGTTTTACTTCGGCTTCGGTGGTGGGCTGCGCGTCGCTCGCGCCACTTGTCCCGCTGGCGCCGCTCACTTCGGGTACGCCGTTCTTGTCGGTTTTGGCCACGGCGTCGCTGCCCGGCATGGCGCCGGCCGGCATGCCCGGCATGCCTTTGGCGGTCATGGCGCCGCTTGCGCCGGAAGGTGCGGCGGCACCCGCGAGGGTACTGCTGGCGCCCACGCCGCTCGCGGGCAGCGGCGGTTGTCCACCCTGGACGCCGCCGCCACTGCCGGCGAGTGCCGGGGCGGGCTTCGGCGCCATCGGCGCCTGCGCTTCACGGGTGATATTGACGTTGGTCTGGCGGTTCGCCATGCCGTAGCACAACGCCGCGTCGACATTTTGCTGGGATGGGGTCTGGCCACGGACGGGGTACACCACGGGCTGCCAGGCAAACGCCATACCGCTCGTGAGCAATAGTGTCAGGGCAATCGGGATCGTAATTTTCATCGCGGCGCCTCCTGCGGCGGTGTCGCTGCTGTGCGTGTCCGACGCCACCGCGCAATCGAAACGGACGACGTGAATAGCCCCCACGTCGCCACACTTGGCGGCAGTCGATATGCATTGAGCGTACCACTGCGTGCTGGCGCTCAGCAGCGCGAAGTATCGGCGCTGTCGGCCATTGTGAAGTGCAATTAGGGCACGTAAGGACGGCTGTGGCCGTCGCCCCGTGGCGGCTAGCTGGTCGTACCGGCGGGTTCGAGCGCCACGGTCACGGCGAGGCGTCCGGTTTCGACGCCCATCGTGTTGCGCATGGGCGGCGTGCGGAACGCTGCGAGAGCGGCGCGTTGGGTCTCGGTGCCAAGCTGCAGCTGGCCCAGCAGTTCGGCCACGATGGCGTACAGCACGGTGGCATTGCCGTCCTCGACCTTGACGGCGATGCCCAAAGCGCCGTGCGCGCCGAGCCGTTGCGTCTGCGCATTGGCTCGCACGCCGATTCCGTAGCACGCGTCGGCGCCGACCTTGGCGACCAGATCCCCTTCGAACGCACGCATCAGCGCCGTGCAAAACCGCCCCTCACCGGCAACTAGTTCTGGATACGTGGTCATCGCGCGATAGATGTGTGCGAGCGCGGTCTCACGTGCGGACACGGTGCCGGTGGCCGCACGGCTGGCGGCGTCGGCGAGACTGGCGTAGAGGCGCGCCAGACGGTCGAGCGGAAACGCCGGCGTGGGCAAGTTGCAGCCGTCAATAGCCCACTGCACCGCGTCGTCCGGCAGACCGCAAGCCTGTGCGACCGTGTGTTTGACGCGCGCCTGCAACGGATGGCCGGGCAGGTGGTAGTCGGCCCTGCCCGCGCCAATGGCCTGCGCGGCGGCGAGCATGCCGGCGTGCTTGCCGGAGCAGTTGCTGCATACCGCGCCCGGCGTGAAATCGCGCTTGATCCACGCCCGGTAGACCGCCTCCGAAAGCGGCGGGTGGCCGCCGCAGCGCAGATCGGCTTCGCTTGCCTGCGACTTGGCGAGCATTTGCCGCGTGCGTTCGATATGCCGTTCCTCGCTGTTGTGCGACCCGCACATCAAGGCGAGATCGGCGTCGTCGAAACCGAACCGTTCGAGGGCGCCGGTCTCGACCACGGCGAGCGCCTGCGCGGGCTTGGCCGCCGAGCGCGCCAGCGTCATGCGCGCCGGATCGCCAAACGCGTAGAGCAGACGGCCCTCGGCATCGACCACGGCGACGTGCGCAACATGGCTATTTTCAACCGCGTCGCCGCGGAAGGTGGTTGCCGCAACCGGCCTTGCTGCTTGCCCGCTCATCGCTGTGCTCCTGAATGTCGAATCGGATAAAGCGATTTTACCGGCTCGCATGAAGCTGACCAAATGGTCAGGTTCGAGTCGAATTGACCTTTCTTATGGCTGAATCTACGGCCCAATAGCGCGCTGTATTAAACGCGGGTATGCCGAAACCGCCGGCCATTTAAGCCCGCTGCGAATAATTCAAGCGGCCACGGCATTTCTGCTGACGCCAGGTTGTAATACATCGAAACGAAAATATCGGATAGGAAACCGCCAGGAAAATCTTCGGGCGACCGATTTTCTAGTCACGAAGCGCGCCTAGAATCCGGTCAATTTCGTCGAATTGCGCCTGGGTTAATTGATGAGTCTGCGTCAGCGCGCTCAGGCGTTTGCGCCAATATGCGCGGGGCAGCCCCGAGCGGTCGAGTTCCGCGTTGGAGAGCCGTTCGGTGACGAGTTTGATGTGCAGCAGCTCGCTGTGCACGAGCTTCTCGGAATGGGTGCCCGACATTTTCGACGGCCCATCCCGACACAAACCCTGGTCGGAAATTATTCCCATATTGCAGCGCCGCTGAGCCTGGTGACAACGCGCGAAAAAACCCCGGCGGTGTCAGCCCTTAAAGCGGCCTCCTCTCGAATTTTTTTAAATGGAGGCGTAGAAAACTGGAACGCCCGCTCGAATATCGTTTCGTTCTGCTATACCGAACGGCGTTCGGCATTTGATTTATGGTAATTTCGGCTTTAGTGACTGTCAATATGAGATGTGGGATGCTTGTAGGGTAGTTCATCAAATCAGACGGATTGAAATACAAATGACAGATGCAGTTCAAACTGCCGAGGAGCGATATGCGCTGCGTAGTGTGAGTCGCGCACTCGACGTCCTGGAGGCTTTGGGGAGAGCGGCCAGCGAGGGCTTGACCGTCGCAGGGGTGGCCGAGCAGATCGGAGTATCCAAAAGTACCGCCTTCGCGCTGCTGCAAACGCTGTTGCAGCGTAACTTCGTGACCGACGTGCGGCTAGGCGGCTCGCGCCGCTACCGGCTCGGGCTTTCGCTCGTCTTTCTGGGCGATCGGGCTGCCGAAGAAGTCGGCGTCTCGCAACTGGCCATGCCGGTCTTGCGCGAACTCACGGCGTCCACGGGCCTCACATCGCGTCTTGCGATTCTCGATCACGGCTACGCGGTGGCGATCAGCCGCGTCGACGCGCCCGGCATTCTGCGCATTGCCTCGGCACTCGGGCAGCGCGAGTTGCCGCATTGCTCCGCGCTCGGCAAATCCCTGCTCGCGTTGTTGCCGCCCGCTCGCGTCGTCAAGCTGCTGACGCAGACCGGCATGCCGCGTCGCACGGAATACACGCTCACGACGCCCGTGGAGTTGATGCAGGACCTGCTGCTGGTCGCGGAGCGCGGCTACGCGTTCGACAACGAAGAGGACAACATCGGCGTGGTGTGCATTGGCGCGGCCATTACGAATCGCGAAGGCGAGGGCGTGGCGGCGATCAGCGTCACCACCCTCAAGAGCGGTTTGAGTGATGACGATCTGCACGAACTGGGACGCACGCTGCGCCGCTACGCGGATCGCGTCAGCCGGCAGCTCGGCGCGGAAGTCGACGCCGAAGCCTATGCACTGAATGACCCGCAAAGCTGAGGTGGGCGGTTCGTGTGGCGGGTTCTTGCGCGGGACAGGCGTGTGCGTGCATGACAGGCGCGGAGGAAGCTCATGCTGACGGCAATCTCCGACCTGTTCGATTTTCACGGCGTGGCCGATTATCTGCCCGCGCTGCTGAAGGGCGCCGCCACCAGTCTCGCGCTGACGTTCTGCATCATTCTGATCAGCCTGCCGCTCGGTTTGCTGATTGCTCTGGCGCGGATCGGGCCGTCGCGTGTATTGCGCACGCTGGCGTCGATCTACATTGAAGTGATTCGCGGCACGCCGGCGCTGCTGCAACTGTTCTACATCTACTTCGTGCTGCCGGCCTTCGGGATTCGCTTCGATCCGTTTCTTTCGGGCGTGATCGGACTGTCGATCAACTATTCGGCGTACCTCGCCGAGGTGTATCGGGCAGGCATCGCCGCGGTTCCGCAAGGCCAGATCGAAGCGGCCAAGGCGCTTGGCATGTCGCGTCGCAAGATGCTGCGCCTGATCGTCTTGCCGCAAGCCATCCGCGTCGTGATTCCGCCGCTCGGCAATTACGGCATTTCGTTGTTCAAGGACACGTCGCTGGTGTCGATCGTCACGGTCAAAGAACTGATTTTTACGGGGCAAATCATCTCGTCGACCAACTTCCAGTACCTGACGGTCTTTACGATTATCGGCGTAATCTATCTGGCGTTTTCCTGGCCCAGCGCATTGCTGGTACGCTGGCTCGAACGCCGGATGCAGGTGGGCGGCAAAGTGGCGGTGAGCAACACACCGCAAGGTTCGGCGGCCACGCCATGATCCGGCTTGAACGCGTCAACAAGTACTTCGGCAGTCTGCATGCGCTGAAGGACGTTTCGCTGAACGTCGCGAAAGGCGAAGTGGTGAGCGTGGTGGGACCATCCGGATCCGGCAAGTCGACGATGCTTCGTTGTATGAATCATCTGGAGACGATGGATAGCGGTACGATGTATTTTGATGAAACTCCCGTTGTTTCGCCGCGCAAAAGTGGGGCGCGCCGCGCGGACGACGAGAAAGCCATTGAAATGCTGCGCACGAAAGTCGGCATGGTGTTCCAGTCGTTCAACCTGTTTGCGCATTTGAGCGTGCTCGACAACATCACGGTCGCGCCGGTTCACGTGCGAGGTGTCTCCATCTCCGAGGCCACGCACGACGCCCACGCGTTGCTCGACAAGGTGGGGCTACAGGCCAAAGCGCACGCTTATCCGCATCAACTGAGCGGCGGCCAGCAACAACGCGTGGCCATTGCCAGGGCGCTCGCCATGCGGCCGCAGGTGATGTTGTTCGACGAGGTGACCTCGGCGCTCGACCCGGAACTGGTGGGCGAAGTGCTGCGTGTCATGCGCACGCTCGCGAACGAAGGTATGACGATGGTCGTGGTCACGCATGAGATGGGTTTCGCGCGTGAAGTGTCGGACCGGATCGTCTTGATGGCCGACGGTCGCATCGTCGAGGAGGGCAGTCCGGCGGCGTTTTTCGAGTCGCCCCAGCAGCCACGTACGCAGGATTTCCTGCGCTCGTTGAGGGAGCGGAACAGGCAACTGGGTGGGGCAGTGAGTCCGTAGCGCATTTCAAAGACCGACAACTCGGGAGCGTCTCATGAGAATAACAACGCTGTTGCTGGCTTCCATCGTGACCGGTCTGTTCTGCTTGTCCACGGCCAGCGCCGCGGATAACGCCGTGATCAGCGACGTGGGTTTCAACGGCGGCGACGGTTCATACAAACGTGCGGTGGACAGCGGCGTCACGTTCGTGATCTCCGCTGATCCGCCCAACACGTTTCGCGACAACAAGACCAATTCGTTCGACGGCGCGGACGTGCGCATCTTTCGCGAGATCGCAAAACGGCTGGGCCTGACCAAGGTGACGTGGGACATCGTGCCGTTCGACGCGATGATTCCCACGCTGCTGGCGGGCCGCGCCGATGTGATCGCGGACAACCTGCATGAAACGGCTGCGCGTCTGCGGGTGGTGGCATTTACGAGCCCGGCGTACTGGTATGGCTCGGGCATTGCCGTGCAGCGCGGCAATCCGGCGAAGATTCACGACTGGGCCGATTTCGCGGGCCGCGCGGTGGGCACGCTGCGCGGCAGCATCAACCATCAGTTGCTCGACCAGCGGCATGACCTGAAGGAACTCAAGCTCTACACGAGCAGCGAGAACGAATTTGCCGATCTGATTGCGGGGCGCATTGATGTGGCAATGGAGGACGACATCAAGATCGGGCAGTTTCTGAGGCAGCATCCCAACGCGCCGCTCGAGATGGTCAACGACTACAAGCCGTTGCCGCAGGAATACGGCTACGCCCGGTACGCGTTGCGCAAGGGCGACGTGGACCTGAACAACGCCATTTCCCGCGCGCTCGACGAGATTCGCGCGGACGGCACGATGGCCGTCATCATCGCGCAGTTCGGTTATTCGGACCGCAATCTCTGGTACTTCCCGGTCAAGCATTGAGACGTGCCTCGACGCACTCGTTGAGGTAATGCAAAGAGGGCCGTGGAGCGAGGGCGGTACAATCACGCCTTTCGCGAATCCGGCGGCGCACAGATCGGCTGGTGTTCATCCGAATCTGCTGTAGAGCCACTACGCCGCAGCGTCATTTCCCCTCAATCGAAATTTCAACGACCCGTGACTTCTTCCAGCACTACTTCTGTCTCGTCCTCGCGTAAATCTCTCACCATCATCCAGACACTGCTGATCGTCGGCGCCGGCGGCCTGATCAGTTCGCTGTTGCTCCACTGGCTGATGTGAGGCAACGGCGGTAGCCGCTGCGTCTATCAGGCGGCTACGGCTTCGACTGCGGCTGAGGCCGTCAGCAGCACCGGAATCGACTTGGAAGTCGGCGTGCCCGCGCCATCCGCCACGGAAGAAAGCGGCACCAGCGGATTGGTCTCCGGGTAGTACGCGCCGAGGCAGCCACGCGGAATGTCGTATTCGACCAGCAGAAAGCTGTCCGCGCGCCGCTGGATGCCGTCGTCCCACACACTCGTGATATCCACGCGCTGGCCGGCCTCAAAGCCAAGCATGGCGATATCGTCCTTGTGGGCGAACAGCACGCGCCGCTGGCCATAGACACCACGGTAGCGATCGTCGAGACCGTAGATCGTGGTGTTGTACTGGTCGTGGGAGCGCGTGGTCATCAGCGTCATCAGGCGCTCGCCATGCAGCTGACGGGCGCGGTGAATCGGCGTGTCCACCGCAATGGGGTTCACCAGGAACTGCGCCTTGCCGCTCGGCGTCTTCCAGATGCGGTCGCGCGAGGCCACACCCAGATGAAAACCGCCTGGGTGCTTGAGCCGCTCGTTGTAGTTCTCGAAGCCGTCCAGCACCTTTTCGATGCCATCGCGGATCAGCGCGTAATCGTTCATATGCGCGCGCCAGTCCACCTTGGCGCTTCCGAGCGTGGCTTCCGCCATACGCGCGACGATGGCGATTTCCGACAGCAGATTCTCCGATGCAGGGCGGTTCATGCCGTACGAGATGTGCACCATGCTCATCGAATCTTCCACGGTCACGCCTTGCGCCACGCCGTTCTGCAGGTCGATCTCGGTGCGCCCGAGCGTGGGCAGAATCAGCGCGTCGCGGCCATGCACGAGATGGCTGCGATTCAGTTTGGTGGTGATGTGCACCGTGAGGTCGCAGGCGCGCATGGCTTCCCACGTGCGCGGCGTGTCCGGCGTGGCGATGGAGAAGTTGCCGCCCAGGCCGATGAACACCTTGACCTTGCCGTCGAGCATGGCCTGAATCGTGTTCACGACGTCGAGGCCGTGTTCGCGCGGCGGCGCGAAATCGTAGGCCGCGCCGAGGCGGTCAAGAAACGCCGCGGTGGGCCGCTCCTCGATGCCGACCGTGCGGTCGCCCTGCACGTTCGAATGGCCGCGCACCGGGCACAGACCCGCGCCGCGCCGGCCGATATTGCCGCGCATCATCATCAGGTTCGAGAGCAACTGCACGGTCGGCACGGAGTTCTTGTGCTGGGTGAGGCCCATCCCCCACGTGCAGATCACGGCGCGTCCCTTGACGTAGATGTCGGCGAGTTTGAAGACCTCGTCGATCGACACGCCGGATTCGGCGACGACCGTTTCCCAGTTTTCGGCGCGCAGGTCGTCGGCGAAGGTATCAAAACCTACGGTGTGTTCCGCGATGAAGTCGAGGTCGAGCACGCGTTCGTCGCCATTCGCGAGCGCGGCGTCATCCAGCTCGATCACGCGCTTGGCGACGCCTTTGATGAGCGCGAAGTCGCCGCCCACCTTCGGGCGGATAAACACCGAACTGATTTTCGTGCTGCCCATGGTCAGCATTTCAACCGGGTGCTGCGGGCTCGCGAAGCGTTCCAGCCCGCGTTCCTTGAGCGGATTGATCGACACGATGGTCGCGCCGCGCTTCGCACACTCGCGCAGTTCGCCGAGCATGCGTGGGTGATTGGTGGCCGGATTCTGGCCGAACAGCAGCAGGGTGTCGGCGTGTTCGAAATCGTCCAGCGTGACCGTGCCCTTGCCGACGCCTACTGTGCCGGGCAGGCCACGGCTGGTTGCCTCGTGGCACATGTTCGAGCAGTCGGGAAAGTTGTTGGTGCCGTACATGCGCACGAACAGTTGATACAGAAACGCGGCCTCGTTGCTGGCGCGCCCCGAGGTGTAGAAAGCGGCGCGGTCGGGGTCGTCGAGTGCGTGCAGGTGGCGTGCGATCAGTTGGAAGGCGGTGTCCCAGTCGATCGGCACGTAGCGGTCCTGGGCGGCGTCGTACACCAGCGGGTCGGTCAGGCGGCCGTGCTGTTCGAGTTCGAAGTCGGATTGCGTCATCAACTCGGCAATGGTGTGCTGCGCGAAGAACGCCGGCGTGACGCGCTTGCTGGTGGCTTCAGCGGCCACCGCCTTCACGCCGTTCTCGCAGAACTCGAAGGTGGACGCGTGTTCCCGGTCCGGCCACGCGCAGCCGGGACAATCGAAGCCGTTGGGCTGGTTCTGCGCGAGCAGGGTCCGGTAGTTGCCGCCCGCTACTTTTTCCTTCAGCAGATTGAGCGCGACGTACTTGAGAGCGCCCCAGCCAGCAGCGGGATGCGTGTACGGTTCGATGCGGGCTTCGGGCTTCTTCATGTTCGTATGGGGCGAAAACGGCCGGATTGACTAATGGGATAAGCCTACTGTGTTCCAAAAGTTGTGCGGAACACAGAAAACCTGAAACCGGAGGGATACAGTTGGCCGCGAATGGCTTAGACTGCGTGCATCGCAGCCGCCACCGCCCGGGGTCCCAGTGAAGCTCTACGAGAAACTTGCTGATGAAATAGGCGAAGCCGTGCGCCGCGGCGTGTTCGCCGCCGGCGAGCGGATTCCGTCGGTGCGCCAGGCGAGCCAGCAGCACGGCGTCAGCATCAAGACGGTGCTGCATGCGTACGCGTTGCTGGAAGGGCGCGGCCTGATCGAGACACGGCCGCAATCGGGCTACTTCGTGCGCGAGCGCGCCGTTCCCAAGGCCGTCCACGGTGGCCGTACCGCGAAACCGGCGACGCCCGCTGCGGAAGTGGACGTGAGCCGGCTCGTGCTGTCCACCTTGCGCAGCATTCGCGCTCACGACGCGGTCCCGTTCGGCTCGCCTTATCCCGATCCCACGCTGTTTCCGTGGCGGCGCATCAACCAGTACGCCAACGCGATTGCGCGGCGTCATTCGAGCTGGAACCTGATCGACGACCTGCCGCCGGGCAATCCGGAGCTGATCCGGCAGATTGCGCGGCGTTACGCGGAAAACGGCGTGCCGGTGGATCCGTCGGAGATCATCGTCACGCTTGGTGCCACCGAGGCGATCAACCTGAGTCTGCAGGCCGTCGCGAAGCCGGGCGACACAGTGGTGGTCGAATCCCCGACCTACTACGCGATGCTGCACGCCATCGAGCGTCTCGGCATGCGTGCGATTGCGGTGGCCACGCATCCCGCCGAAGGCATCGACCTCGACGTGCTCGCTCAGATCATCGGCAAGCAGAAGATCGCGGCCTGCATGGTCATGCCGAACTTCCAGAATCCGCTCGGCTTTCAGATGCCCGACGAGCGCAAGCGGCGTCTGGTTGAACTGCTCAGCGAGCACGACATTCCGGTGATCGAAAACGACGTCTACCAGGAACTGTATTTCGGCGAGACGCGGCCCACGACGCTCAAGAACTTCGACATGAAAGGGCTGGTTCTGCACTGCGGCTCGTTTTCGAAGAGCCTGACCGCGTCGTACCGGATTGGTTGGGCCATGCCCGGCCGCTACCGCGCGCAAGTGGAAAAGCTCAAGTTTCTCAACACGCTGACCACCCCTTCCGTGCCGCAGGTCGCGGTGGCCGATTATTTGCGGCAGGACGGCTACGATCGGCATTTGCGTCACGTGCGCCGTTTTTATCGCCAACAGGCCCGCTTGATGAGCGCGATGGTGCAGCGGTTTTTCCCGCCGGATACACGCATTTCCACACCACAGGGCGGCTACGTGCTGTGGGTGGAGCTATCTCCGCGTGTCGATTCCATGCGACTGTATCGGGCCGCGCTCGCGCAGGGCATTACGGTGGGCCCCGGCTACATGTTTTCCATGCGCAACGATTTCCGGCATTTCATCCGGCTCAACTACAGCTACCCGTGGACGGCGCAGTCCGAAGCCGCGCTCAAAACCTTGGGTGGCCTCGTGGCCACGATGGCCTGAGGAGACATGCATGAACGATGAAATCGATCCGCAGATGGTGGCCGTGCTGATGCAACTGTGGCGAGCGCACGAGGAGACGCCGGGGCGCGCCTGGTCGCTCGCGAAACTGTCCAAACAATCCGGCCTGCCCATGAGCGCATTGCGCCGGCAACTGACGGTGCTGGTGGAGAGCGGTATCGTCGAAACGCATTTCAGCGAGGACGGCACGGGGACGGCGCATCTCAACGATGCGGGCCTTGGCCTGTGTGCCGAACTGTTCAGCGATCCCGGGCAATCAACGGAATGACATGACACGGCGCGGCGTGGCGTGGCATGTGTTGCCCCGACGCCTGTCTCGAATATAGTTGCATTGCTAACTATCGTGACGTATGATTCGCTCATGTTCGATCAATGCCTCTACTTCAACACCTCCGCGCTGGCTCGCCGTCTTGAACGCGAGTGGGCGGACGCGTTTGAACCTTTCGACGTCACGCCGCCGCAGGGTTTCATGCTGCGGGCTGTCATCGAGCGTCCCGGTATGTTGCAGCGCGAACTCTCGGACGAGCTGCTGATTGCCCGGCCCACCGCCACGCGGGCACTGGATGGGCTGGAAACGAAGGGCTACATCGAGCGCCGTCGCACGGAAGACGATGGTCGCGAAGTGTCCATTTTCCCCACGGCCAAGGCGCTGGGCATCAAGGCCGAGCTGAATGGCGCGAGCACTGCCGTAACGGCGAGATTGAAACGCGTGTTGGGCGGCGCCGATTTCGTGGAGGCAGTCTCGAAGATTCGCGGCGTCCGTTCGGCGCTCAGGTAAGCATTTTTTTTGGCCGTATAGTTGCATGGCTAATCATGCACGGGTCGTGTATCTCTCCCAGGTTTTTTAGCGGTGGCAGTTTAAGCAGACCAATTGGCGTGATTCACCCGGCCGGGTTCTGCATACCGTCACCATTGCGACACATCATCATGAAACGTATTGCTGCATTCGCTCTTGCCACCTGGTCGGCCGCGGCCATTCTGTATTTTGGCCAACACTCGGTCGCGATGATCGCGCTGAGTGGCGTCGTCGTGCTCGGCGGCCTCGATCTGTTGCGCCCATAACAGAGCGGGAAAGCTGAGCGGGGAAACTGAGCGGTAAAAACCGCTCCAATCCTCTCAAAACGCTCGGCCCATGCGGTCTCGCGCACACTATGTGAAGCCTCGCTCGAAGGCGTTTCCGCCGCCAGGATAACCCTCAGACGGTTTCGCTCGATTATGGCGTGAAAAAACTATCCAGTTGCGAATAGACTCGCCGTAGTCGAATCAAAAGCATGACGATGGATAGGTGTCTGAACGATGCGTTTGACCGCCTTGGGGAGGGCAGGCGCGCGAGGGGATTCGCAGGCCGGGATAAAACCACGCAAGAGCGTGGATACCTGCGACGCGCCCCGGCAATAACTACATGATCAGGTCCGGAAGAAGGTGAGTCGCTAATGACAACCGTGAGAGACCATACGTTGCCTCGTGAGTACCTGATGCGCGGCCCCACCGTCGTGCAAAGCAGGGCCGCACCCGTGCCGCTGTCGGTCCAGTCGCCCGTGCATTCCATTTTTCACGAACCGTGGTGGCTCGATATCGCCACCGGCGGCCACTGGAACCTCGCGAAGGTCGTGCGCGGCAAGGAAGTGCTGGGCGAAATGCCCTATTACACCGCACGCATGGGCATGTGGCGCGTGTCACATTTGCCGCCGCTGACACGCACGCTCGGGCCCGTCATCAAACCATTCGATGCAGACGGCAACGTCGCTCATGCTCAACATCATCGCTTGAGCATCGCCTCGCAACTCATCGAGCAGTTGCCGACTTTCGACAGCTTTTTCCAGTTGTTCGATCCGCGTGTCGAAGATGCGCTTGCGTTTGCACTGGAAGGTTTTACCGTGTCGGCGCGCTACACGTTCCAGATTGCGCCGGATTGCACGATCGAGCAGGCATGGGCCCGTTTGCATAGCAAGACCCGCAACGTGATTCGCAGCGCCGAGCGCAAGCTGACGGTTGCGCCCATTGCTACGCCCAGCGAATTTCTGCAGTTTTACGAAGCCAACCTGCACGAGCGATCACGCACGAACGCGTATGGAACGTCCGTGATGCGGCAGCTGGTGAATGCCTTTGTCGAGCGCAAGGCTGGCCATCTGCTGGGTGCCTACGGCGAGGGCGGCCGGCTGATCGCCGCGATCGGTCTGGTGTGGGACGAGCACGCCATGTATTACCTGCTCTCCTCGCGTACGCTCGGGGCGCATGCGGGCTCCATCAGCCTGCTGATCTGGACCGCGTTGCAGCACGCCATCGAACAAAAACTGACTTTCGATTTCGACGGCTTCTCGAGCCCGGCTACCTTCAACTTCCTGGATGGGTTTGGCGGGACCTTGAAGCAGCGCCTTGGGGTCGAGCGTCAGAGCACGCTGTACTCGGTGGCACGCACGCTCAAACGGCGCATGGTGCCGGGGGCGGCGTCGGGGTTTGCGCCCAATCTGTGATGTGACGCTGGCGCGTTGAGATCGGCAAGGAGGGGCGGGCACGCAGAAGCGGCCCCTCCTTTGCGTATACCGCGTCAACAACAGCGCTCATGCACAAACAACCTCGCGTGCTCAGGCCGCTTCCTGAATGCGGCTCGCCGGGTTGATCATCGACTCCGCCAGTTCGATCGTATTGGACGCAAACAGCAACGGCGTCCAGCGCTTCGCCGTGGAGAGCGCGTTGGCGGAGAAGCGCTCGCGCATCGCGGCGTTCGTACCCAGCAGCGTCATTCTTTCGGTGAGCGTGGCCTCGTCGTCAGGCTCGACGACGAAACCATTCACGCCATCCAGCACCATTTCGTTGGCCACGCCACAGGTCCGCGTGACGATGGCGGGTTTCGCCGCGGCAAACGCCTCGTTGATGCACAGCCCCCATTGATCGAACTTGCTGGCGAGCACGACGAAATCGGCGAGTGCGTAGAGGCCGGCCATGTGCTGGTTCGGCACTGAACTGAGAATAAGCACGTGCTTCGCCATGCCAAGCTGGTCGATCTGTTGAAGCAGCGCGTCCTTGCACGGGCCTTGCCCCACCAGCACGAGCGAGACGCCGCTTGCATGCAATCCCGAGCGGTTGAAGGCGGCAATCAGCAAATCAATATTCTTGCGTTCGACGAAGCGGCTCACGCACAGCACATAGCGTGGCGGCAGCGCGAAACGCGCGCGCACTTCGTCGGCGGAGGCAATCGCCTCGCGCGCGAGGCGGGAAAAATAGTCGACGTCGATCACATCGAAGCCGATCCGCGAACGTTCCTTCGGAATACCCAGCGATTCCGCGTAAGCGCGATGCTTTTCGCCGGCCACCAGTGCGGCATCGAAACGGCGCACCAGCATGCGCTTGATGCGCTCCTTGAAGGCATAGCGCATGCCGTCGTCGGCTTTGGAATCCGACATATAGATGAGCGCGAAGCGGCGCGTCAGCGCCTTCAACACGCACAGCACGACCGAATAGTTGGTGTTGTAGCCGAGCGTCACCACCACATCCGGCGGAAATGCGCGGCACACCTTCAGCAGTCCAGCCGCCACACGCGCAGTATGGCCGTCATCCTCGCCGGCCTCCTCGATGAGCGTGACGCAGTTCGCGGGTTGTGAAGCGAAAAAAGCAGTGCGGCGATCCTGCGGAAAACCATACACACCGGATTTGCCGAAGACCTCGACGAGAAATACCTCGTGGCCGCGACTATGGGCGAGGCGCAGCAACGCCTGATAGCGCGGTACGTGATAATCCCCGAGGTTGCCGACCACGAACAGAACTCGCATGAGCGGACTGAGTATTAGAGTTGGACTGACAGCCATCGTAACCCGTGAGCGGCGCTGACCCGTGGGCTGTCTGTGAATGACGAGGCTTTGGCGGGTAAGCCCGTAAGCCTCGGAAAGGTTGATGTGGCGGGAGTTTGCGTGGGCTTGCGTGAATTTTGCTTGCGGACAGTCTGGCCTTATCCGTTGCGTGCGCGAATCGTACGTGTGTATGAGGTAATCATGGTGGCCAGTTCCTGGGCGGCTGGCGTGACGGGAATCGCAGCGCGCTGCAACAGGCAGACGTCCTGCTCGACAGCGCGCTCGCGAACCGCGATGGATGTCAGCGTCGGCGCGAAGAGGCGATGCGTCGTCACGATGGACGGTTCGAGCGACAGGCAATCCGTTTCGCTTACCAGGTGCAGGCTTTCGAACAGGCCCTCCACGGTGGCGACGATGTTGGGCGGTGGCAACCCGTGTCTGGCAAACAGGTTGCTCAGGCGATTGACCTGCGGATCATCGGTGAGATTCGGTGAGCGCGTACCGATCCACGCGCAGTCGCCCAGTTCGGCAAGCGAGGTGGCGCCCGCCTTCGGATGACCGCGCCGGCATACCACCACCGGATTCGATGGATAGAGCCGCGTCACCGAAAGATCCGTCGTGTCCGTGTACTGCGAGACGAGCGCTGCGGCGAAATCGAGTGTGCCCTCGCGAATCCAGGCAATCATCATCCGCGAGGTGCCGGTGCGCAGATGCACCGAGACACGCGGGAAGCGGCTGCGAAATTCCATCAGCACGGGTGCCAGCGAGTCGATCAGCGGCTCGGTGGTCATGCCCAACGTGACTTCGCCCACATAGTCGCCGCGTAACTGCTGCACTTCCTGTTCCGCTCGCTCGCATTCGCCGAGAATCGCCGCCGCTCGTTGTAGCAGCCGTTGCCCGAGGGCGGTCAGCGCAATGCCGCGATTGGTGCGCGTGAACAGCGTGGCGCCGAGGATCGACTCCAGATTCTGCAATTGCTGCGTGATGCCGCTCTGGGCCGTGCCGAGCGCGCGTGACGCCGCGCGAATGCTGCCATGCTCGGCGACGGCGGTGAACACACGCAACTGCGAAATGGTCAGGGCCATGACGGATGAGAACCTGCGGGTCTCAGTGATCGGTAAAGATGATCATGATAGCCCGTATGAGACTTCTTCAGCGCACTGGCGAGCGGTAGCATGCGGCGAAGCGTGCGGTTTTACCTTGATTCGTCACGCCCGCTCTTACGCCCATCCATTCCTCCGGTTCGCCATGAAATTTCCCTTGATGACCCTGATCGCCGCGCTGACCTTCAGCAGCGGCGCGTTTGCCGCTGACGGCACGACGTTGCGGCTCGGTATTGATCCGAGCTACCCGCCGATGGACGCCAAAGCGCCGGACGGCAGCGTGCAGGGCTTCGATGTCGATCTCGGCAATGAACTCTGCCGGCGCATGCACGCCCATTGCCAGTGGGTGGAGCTGGAGTTCTCCGGCATGATTCCGGCGCTGCAGGCGCGCAAGATCGACGCGATCATGTCGTCTATGGCGATCACGGACAAACGCGAGCAGCAGATTCTGTTCACCTCGAAGCTGTTCCAGTTCAAATCGCGCCTCGTCGCCAAGCCGGGCTCGGGACTGAGCGACACGGCCGCGTCGCTGGCGGGCAAACAGATTGGCGTGCAGTCGGGCACGCAGTTCGAGACCTACGCGCAGGCGAACTGGGCGCCGCATGGCGTCAACGTGGTGGCATACAAGAGCCAGGATGAGGTCTTCACGGACCTCGTCAACGGTCGCCTGGACGGTGCGCTGCTTGGCGCGGTGGAAGCCGATCAGGGCTTCTTGCGCACACCCGTCGGCAAGGGTTTTGCCTTCGTGGGCGCGCCGCTTTCCATGGGCGACCGTGGCGTGGGAATCGGCTTGCGCAAGAACGAGACGGCGTTGCAGGCGTCGCTGAACGATGCCATTGCGTCGATGCGCAAAGATGGGACGTATGCGCGGATTGCCCACAAATATTTCGACTTCGATCCGTACGGTAACTGATTGCGCGACTGAGTGGGCAACTGAGCATAGCCCTTGCGTTTAAACGCAGCGTTTAACGAACACCCTTTGATTTGATCATGAGAAAACAATCGATCCCGCTTCTCTCGCCGGTTATCGGCACGCATCGCGAACTGGTGAGCTTCCATTTTGGCCCCGCGGATAGCGCGCAGAAAATCTTCATTTCGTCGAGCCTGCATGCCGACGAAACGCCGGCCATGTTGACCAACGTGCTGTTGAAGCGTCGTCTGCTCGAACTCGAACAGCAAGGCGCGCTCGCGGCGGAGATCGTGCTGGTGCCGGTGGCGAACCCTGTGAGTCTCGGGCAATCGGTGCTCGGTCAATTCGTTGGCCGCTTTGACCTCGCGAGCGGCAAGAATTTCAACCGCCACTTTTTGCAGTTCGATGGTTTGATCGAGCGCGCCAAACAGTCTTTTGGTGCGGACCCGGTTGCCAATCGTCAGATGGTGCGGCAGTTCATGCGTGAAGAACTGGACCGGCAAAAGCCGCTCACCGAGTTCGAATCGCTGCAACTGGCGCTGTTGCAACTTTCATTCGACGCGGACGTGGTGATCGACCTGCATTGCTCGCTGGAAGCGGTGATGCATGTGTACACGAGCGAAGCCGCGTGGGCTGACTTCGAGCCGCTCGCGCGTTATCTGGGCGCGCGTGCGTCGCTGCTCGCAACGGATTCGGGCGCGGGCGCGTTCGACGAGACACACAGTCTGTTGTGGTGGAAACTGCAGCAGAGCTTGCCGGCCGCGCAGCCCGTCGAAACCGGCACCATTGCCGTGACCGTGGAGTGCCGTGGGCAGCGTGACGTTTCGTACGCGGTGGCGCAGCAGGACGCGGACGCGCTCGTCGACTATCTGACGTGGCGCAACGCCATTCGCGGCGAAGCGAAGCCCTTGCCGGACCTGCTGACACCGGCGACGCCGCTCGCCGGCAGCGAGCAGTTCTATGCACCCGTGAGCGGCATTCTCGTTCACCACGCAAGCATCGGCGACACGATTCGCGCGGGCGATCCGCTGTTCGATATCGTCGATCCGCTGACGGACGAAACCGTCACGATCAGCAGCAAGACCGACGGCATTTTCTATATGCGCCGTGCGATCCGTTTCGTGACGGCAGGGGCGCCGCTCGGGCGCGTCACTGGAACGAAGCCGGTGCGCACGGGCGTGTTGCTGGGCGCTTGATACTGCGAAACAGGGCGACGGGCGATCACGCCCGTCACTTTCTCCCCACCAGATAGCGCACGCCATTCGGGCCGTACCGTTCCGAATGCGCGAGATGGGCGGCCAGATAAAACACGTCGCCCACCTGGTAGAACCGCTCTTCATCGCCGACGCGAATGTGCATCTCGCCGTCGACGATGAGCGCCTTCGCTTCGAAGGGATGCTCATGCGTGTCGAGCGCACCGCTCGGCTCACGGTCCACGGTGACGACTTCGGCGAATCCTTCCTGTTCAAGCTGAGCGACAAACGCTTCCCGATCCATTCGTGTCTCCAGGGTCTAAACCGCCGCACACCGATCATACCCAGCCATTTGCCTTCGTGCTGGCGCGAACCGGTGCGCGGCTCGACCTTCGAGACTTCAGCTCACCGTCAAGGTCGGCTCCACGGCGGCCGGATCGCTAATGCTCGGCCGGCCGTTTTCGACGTGACCGGCCAGCCGTCGCGCGAAGCTCGGATCTTCCTGGCTGCTGACGGTCAGGTCGTACCAGTGATGGCTCGACGCCAGCACCCACGCCTCCTCGACCTCGGCTCCCGCCGGCACCGGCACCTGACGCGGCCGCGCACCGTACGCGTTGTCGTTCACCGTCAGACGTGCAAGGCCGTGGCCCTTGTTGGTGAACTTCAGATACACGTTGCCGTTGGCGACGTCGTAGTGCGTCGTGACCTCGGGCAGCGACGGCTTGCTGTTTTTCCCCTGGGTTTGCGTTTGCGCGGTATTGCCCGTGAACTTGCGCACGAAGCCGTTGGGACCGAACACCTCGAACGTGTAGACGCCGCTCGTTGTCGTGAGATCGAAGGTGTCGTCCAATGATTTGCCCGCTTCAACCGTATAGCGCCACGGACCATCCGTGCGGTTAGTGGCGTACACGTAAAAGTGCGCGCCCTGCGTGCCGGTGTTCGCGAGCGTGAGGGAAAACGAATTGCGCGTGACATCCACGTGACCGTTCACGTGCAGTTCATACGGCAGTGCGCGTGCGAAACGAATGCCCGGCTCCTGCGGAGCGAACGGCTCGGGCGTGGTCGGGACGACCGGCGCCGGGTTCACGGCACATTGGTTGTTGGCCATGTTGATGTAGTTGCTGGTATCCGGCAGCGGCGGCATCTTGACGTCCGGCGTGCGGAAATCGAACGCGCTGGTCAGGTCGCCGCACACCGCGCGGCGCCATGCCGTGATGTTCGGTTCGTTCACGCCGAAACGCTGCTCGATGAAACGGATCACCGAGGTGTGATCGAACACCTGCGAGCAGACGAAGCCGCCTTTGGTCCACGGCGAGACGACCGTCATCGGTACGCGCGGTCCGAGGCCAAACGGCAGGCCGTCAGCGGTGTACGTGCCGCCACGCAGCGGATTCACCACGTTGTGAATCTCGCCCTCGACGCTCACCGTGGATTTGCCCTGCGCCGGCGTCGTGGCCGGTTGCGGCGGCACAATGTGATCGAAGAAGCCGTCGTTCTCGTCGTACATGATGAACAGCACGGTCTTGCTCCACACCTCCGGGTTCGAGGTCAACGCGTCGAGAATCTGCGACGTGTATTCCGCGCCATATGCCGGTGTGTAGCTCGGGTGTTCCGAGTAAGCGGCCGGCGGCAGCAGCCACGAAACCTGCGGCAGATTACCGGCGAGCACGTCGTTCTTCAGATCGACGAGCGTGCGCGCCGTCTGCGCGCGCTCATAGAGTGCGGAACCGGGTTGCGCGTCGATGAAGTTGACGAAATTCTGCAGGATGTTGGTGCCGTAATTGCCGTTCAGCGGATCGTCGCCGTTCACGCCCTGCTGATACACCTGCCACGAGATGCCCGCGGCCTGCAGACGCTCGGGGTACGTCTGCCACGACAGCAGCGCGTACTTGGGCGGGCCGTCGCCGTCCACGTAATCGTTGTTGTCCAGCAGCGGGCCGCCCATCGTGCCGCTCGGGTCCACCATGCCGGTCATCAGATAGGCGCGGTTCGGGTGGGTCGGGCCGGCCAGCGAGCAGAAATAGTTGTCGCAGACGGTGAAGGCATCGGCCAGCGCGTAGTGAAACGGAATGTCGCTACGCAGGTAGTAGCCCATCGTCATATCAGTCTTGTTCTGCGGCCACTGGTTGTACGCGCCGTTGTTGATCGCGTAGTGCGTGGGGTACCACGAGTGATCGAGATCGCCGACACACTGCGCGCTGGTCGTCTGCGTGTTCAGGTGGAACGGCAGCACGGGTTGCGCAGCGTTTTCCTTCGACGGCTGATACCACACCGGTTGCTGGCCACCGGGCAACGGAATCGGGAAGCGGTCGTTGTAACCACGTACGCCGCGCAGATGGCCGAAGTAGTGGTCGAACGAGCGGTTCTCCTGCATGAATACGACGATGTGTTCGATATCCTGAATCGTGCCGGTGCGCGAATTGGCCGGCACGGCCAGCGCATTGCGGATCGATTCGGGAAACGCGGCCAGTGCGGCGGCTGCACCGGCGGATGAGGCAACGGTCTGCAGGAAACGGCGACGGCTGTTTGAGGTCATGGGTTATCACCTTCTGCGGGGAGGAAGATCGGCGCATCTCGCGCCACGGCTAACGCACTGCTCGTAGGGCTCGTAATGCTCGTACTGCTAATTGCGGCTGCTGTTCTGATCGCTGTCGCCCGGCGCGAAATGCATCACCGGCGGGACTTGCTGGCTGTCCGCCACGAGGCTCGCTTCCACGCTTTGCACGGCGGTGTCCGGGGCGGCGTCAGCGGTCGCGCCCGGTGTGGCCGACGCGCCAAATGCAAGCGCAGGAACCGTGGGTGGTGTGCTTGACGGAGCGGCGGATTGAGCGGCTAATTGCGGAGCGGCTGGCGCGCTGAGGGATGTTCCGGTCGGTCTGCCGGACTGCGCGGCCGCGCTGGTGGTGTTGTTCTGATCGGCGCTGGCCGATGTGGCCGATGGTCCATCGTCGGGACCACAGGCGCTTAGCGCCATGCTCGAAAGGGCAACGAACGCGGCGGTGAGCGCATTGAAGTGTCGTCTCATGTCTGCATCCTTTTTCGGGTAGCGGGTGCAGTCTCGGGTCACTTCAAGAAAATATGATGAAAGAGTTTGAAACGTTTGCGGTGGCAAAAAATGCCATGCGCAATCGTTTGCCATTCGAAAGAAAATGGAAATAAAAGCGCAGCAAAAATGTCGCTTTCAGCGCAGCCTCGCGAGCAAAAACGCTAAGATCAAGGCCGTCGGAATAGCGGGTAAATCAAAGACACGTCAATGACACGCATCGAACACCCTTTCGATCCCGCCCGTCTCGAAGACGAGTGGCTCGAAGCCGATGGCTTCGGCGGCTTCGCCTCGGGCACGGCCGGCACTTCACGGACGCGCCGCTATCACGCGCTGCTGCTGTCGGCGACGCGCCCGCCAGGTGGCCGCGTGGTGCTGGTCAACGGCATCGAAGCCTGGGTGGAGGCGAACGGTCAACGCTATCCGTTGACGATGCAGCGCTATGTGCCCGATGTGGTGTACCCGGACATCAGCGCGAGCCTGCTCGAATTCGACACCACGCCCTGGCCCACCTGGCGTTTCCAGCTCGACGACAACACGGTGCTGACTGCCGAACTGTTCGTCGCCAAGGCCACCGGCGAGACCGTACTGCGCTGGCACGTGGCGCGGGGCAGCAGTGGCGATGTGGCGTCACGCGCCTATACGTTGAAAGTGCGTCCCTTGCTGTCGGGCCGCGATTATCATGCGCTGCATCACGAGAATCACGCGTTCAACTTTGACGCGACGTTCGATGCGGGTCACGCCAACGGCGACGAAAACGCGCAAGTGAGCTGGCAGCCGTATGGCGACGTGCCGCGCATTCACGCTGCCACGAACGGGCAGTACACGCATGCGCCCGACTGGTTTCGAAACTTCTGCTACGTGCGGGAACGCGAACGGGGGCTCGATTTCAGCGAGGACCTCGCGACGCCCGGCGTGTTCAGCTTCGATCTGGCAAAGCGCGAAGCGTTGATGATCCTGAGTGCGGGTCCGTCAACGCATACGACACCCGCCGTCGAGCGCGCCAGATTTCTTGCGGACACCGAATATACGCGCCGCACCACCTTTGCTTCCCGCCTGCATCGCTCCGCCGACGCTTACCTCGTCGCGCGTGATCAGGGCCGTACGCTGGTGGCCGGCTTTCCGTGGTTCACGGATTGGGGTCGCGATACGTTTATCGCCATGCGGGGTTTGCTGCTGGCCTCCGGACGGCACGAGGCCGCGGAAGCAATTCTGCTCGAATGGTCCACGACGATTTCCGAAGGCATGCTGCCCAACCGGTTCCCCGATTACGGCGACACGCCGGAGTACAACTCCGTCGATGCGTCGCTGTGGTTCGTCATTGCCGTGCACGACTATCTGGCCGCCGAGCACGCCAGCGATGCCACCCGTACGCGTTTGCAGCAGGCCGTCGAAGCCATTTTGAGCGGCTATTCGCAGGGTACGCGTTTCGGGATTCGCGCCGACGACGACGGTTTGCTGAGCGCCGGGGTGCCCGGCGTGCAACTCACGTGGATGGACGCGAAAGTCGGCGACTGGGTGGTCACGCCGCGCATTGGCAAGCCGGTGGAAATACAGGCGCTGTGGATCAACGCCTTGCGCATCGCCGCGGCGTGGAATCCGCAATGGCAAGAGGTGGGAGAGCGTGCGTCGAACGCGTTCGTTGCGCGTTTCGTCGATCCACAGAGCGGGGCGCTGTTCGACAACGTCGACGTGGATCATGTGCCCGGCACCGTGGATCGATCTATCCGTCCTAACCAGATTTTTGCGGTGGGCGGCTTGCCGTTTCCTCTGCTCAATGGTGCGGCTGCGCGCGCAGTGGTCGAACAGGTCGAAACGCATCTGCTCACGCCGCTTGGCTTGCGCACGCTCGCGCCTTCCGATCCCGCGTATCGCGGCCGCTATGGCGGCGGTCAAGTGGAGCGCGACGGCGCCTATCATCAGGGCACTGTGTGGCCGTGGCTGATCGGTCCGTTCGTTGAAGCGTGGTTGCGCGTGCATCAACCGGATGCCGGCGCGCGTGCCCAGGCTCGCACGCGCTTTCTTGCGCCGCTCGTGGAGCATCTGGATCACGCGGGTCTCGACCATGTTTCCGAAGTCGCGGACGGCGACGCGCCGCACACGCCGGGTGGCACGCCGTTTCAGGCGTGGTCGCTCGGTGAACTGCTGCGCGTGAAACGCATGCTGGCCAACGCGTGAGAGGCGGTCACGCGGCGAAGCTCATAGGTGAAGGTTAACAAACCAGGGCCAATACTTGCACGGCGAACGTTACCGCGCAGCGAACGACTGAAGAACTCAACCTTGCGCACGCCAGTGCCACCCCCCGGCAAAACGCGCTAGGATGTCAGTCCGATCGTCAAGCTTCGAAGGAAGGGCCCTCCATGCCGACGCTGCGTGCCGCGAAACTGCTCGCAACCGTAGAAGCGACCCGCCTGCACTCGTGCGAATGCGCGCGCTGGCAACGCTGGGGCCCTTATCTGAGCGAGCGCCAGTGGGGCACGGTGCGCGAGGACTACAGTCCCAACGGCACTGCCTGGGACTACTTCCCGCATGACCATGCCCGCAGCCGTGCGTATCGCTGGGGCGAAGACGGCATTGCTGGGTTTGGCGACGACAAGCTCAGCTGGTGCGTGTCGCTGGCGCTGTGGAATCGCAACGATCCCATTCTCAAGGAACGCCTGTTCGGCCTCACCAACTCGCAGGGCAATCACGGCGAGGACGTCAAGGAGCTGTACTTTTACGTCGACGGCACGCCCACGCATTCTTATATGCGGATGCTGTACAAGTATCCGCACGCTGCCTATCCGTATGACGATCTGGTCCAGGAGAACGCGCGGCGCAGCGCCGAGATGCCTGAGTACGAGGTGCTCGATACCGGCGTGTTCGACGACGACCGCTATTTCGATGTGCAGGTCGAATACGCGAAGCACACGCCCGAAGACATCGTGATGCGCGTCACCGTCGAAAATCGTGCGGACCGTGCGGCGTCCATTGACGTGTTGCCGCAGATCTGGGCGCGCAATACATGGTCGTGGAATGCCTGCAAGGACCGGCCGTCCCTCAAGCTGCGGATGGATCGCAGGCCGCATCTGGTGGGCACCCAGCACGGGCATGACCCGATCATCGTAACCGCGTGGTCCGACGACGCGCCGTCAGTGGAATGGCTGTTCTGCGAAAACGACACCAACGTCAAGCGCCTCTTCAATATGGACGGCGAAGGGCCGTTCAAGGACGGCTTCGACGATTACCTCGTGCGCGGTGACGCGGACGCCATTCGGCACGATTCTGGCAGTAAGGCAGGCGCACACGTGGCGCTGGAACTCGAAGCATATGGGCGCGCAGTGGTTTATCTGCGCTGGCATCCGGGCTCCGCACCGGACGAAGTGCCGCTGGATGCGGAGGCATTGTTCACGCGCCGCATCGCTGAAGCCGATGCATTCTATGCGGCGTTGCAACACGACATGCCCGACCCCGACGCGCGGCTCGTGCAGCGTCAGGCGCTCGCCGGCATGCTGTGGTCGAAGCAGTACTACCAGTTCGACGTGCATCGCTGGATGGACGGCGACCCCGCCCAGCCGACGCCGGCCGCGAGCCGCAAGCAGGGGCGCAACGCGGATTGGCGCCATCTGTGCAATGCGGACATCGTGTCGATGCCCGATAAGTGGGAATACCCGTGGTACGCGTCATGGGACCTGGCCTTCCACGCGGCCGCGTTCGCGCTGATCGATCCGGAGTTCGCCAAGCGTCAATTGCTGCTGCTGGTGAAGGACCGCTATCAGCATCCCAATGGTCAATTGCCCGCGTATGAGTGGGCGTTCAGCGACGCCAATCCGCCGGTGCATGCGTGGGCGGCGTGGCGCGTCTATGAAATCGATCGCGCGCTCACGGGCAAGGGCGACCGCGATTTCCTGGAACTGGTGTTCCACAAGCTGCTGCTGAATTTCTCGTGGTGGGTGAACCGCAAGGACGCCGACGGCCACAACATTTTCCAGGGCGGTTTCCTCGGGCTGGACAACATTGGCATCTTCGACCGCTCGTCGCCATTGCCCACCGGCGGCCATATCGACCAGGCCGACGGCACCGCGTGGATGGCGGCCTATGCGCTCGACCTCATGCGTATTGCGCTGGAACTCGCGTTCGACAATCACGTGTTCGTGGATATCGCCGTGAAGTTCTTCGAGCACTTCCTGTACATCGCGGAGGCCGTGAGTTGCGACGACGGTTGCGAAACCGGCCTGTGGGATACGCCCGACGAGTTCTTCTACGACAAGCTGCGCCTGCCGGATGGCTCGAACGTGCCGATGCGTTTGCGCTCCATTGTCGGGCTCATTCCGCTTTTTGCGGTGCATGTGCTCGAAGAGCGCCTGCATGATTCGCTGCCCGGATTGCGTCATCGGCTCACGTGGTTCCTCGAGCATCGCCCCGATCTCGCCAAGCTGGTGTCGCGCTGGAACGAACCGGGCAAGGGCAATAACCTGTTGCTCTCGCTGCTGCGTGGGCATCGCATGAAGGCATTGTTGCGGCGTGCCCTCGACGAGGCAGAATTTCTTTCCGATCATGGCATCCGCGCACTCTCACGCGTGCATCTGGATGAGCCGTTCGTGTTCCATCACAACGGCGACAGCTTTACGGTTAAGTACCTGCCGGCCGAGTCGGATTCGCGTGTGTTCGGCGGCAATTCGAACTGGCGCGGGCCGATCTGGATGCCGGTCAATTATCTATTGATCGAATCGCTCTATGAATTTCACCGCTATTACGGCGATGATTTCCGCGTGGAGTATCCCACTGGCTCCGGCGAACACTTTTCGCTCAGCGAAATTGCCGACCGCCTCGGGCAACGCGCGACCACGCTGTTCCTGAAGGACAGCAATGGCGAACGTCCAGTGATGGGCGCGTATCCGCAACTGCAGGCGGACCCGCGTTCGCGCGATCTCGTGCTGTTCCATGAGTATTTCCACGGCGATTCGGGCCGTGGCGTAGGGGCGTCTCATCAGACCGGCTGGACCGGACTCGTGGCGCTGTTGCTGCAGCCACGCGTGCTGGGTGAAACAGGCGTGGTGCCCGCGACGGACGAAACCGAAGCGGCGCTCGCGACGAAGTAGCGGCTGCTTGTGGCTGTTTGTGGCTGCGCATCGGCGCATTACAGAATCCCTGCATCCCGACGATTCGCGACTGTTTTTGAACTGTGCGGCGGCGGGCCTGGTCTTTTATGTAGTGCCACGTCGTTCCATTGGCGTCCGTTAGTTTTCTTTCGTTCTTCCAGCAAAGTGAACCCCATGCCGACCAACCCGAACGCACCCGATTCCTCCGCCAGCACCAAGCTGGATTCCCATCCCACGGCGCCCGCGTCGTCTGCGTCGTCCGCGCCGGCGGGCAAGCGGCCCGCGCCGCCGTGCACGCTGGTTATCTTCGGCGCAGGGGGCGACCTCACCAAGCGTCTGCTGATGCCGGCGCTCTACAACCTGACCGTGGACGGCCTGCTCGATCCGCAGATGAAGATCATCGGCGTGAATCATGGCGAGCAGGAAACCAGCGCGTGGCGCGACGATCTCTCCAAGGCATTGCAGCAATTCGCCGCCGACAAGGCCAGCACCTTCCACACCGCCAAGCTCGATGAGAAAGCGTGGGACTCGCTCGCGCAGCGCCTCGAATACATGGCGGGCGAGTTCGAGAGCGAGGACACGTTTTCGAAACTCAAGCAAAAACTGGAGAACACGCCGGACGGCAACGTGGTGTTCTATCTCGCAGTGACGTCGCGCTTCTTCAAGCCGATCTCCGAGCACCTCGGCAAGTCCGGTTTGCTGAAAGAGGGCGAGGACGGCAAGGGCTTTCGCCGGCTGGTGATCGAGAAGCCGTTCGGCACGGACCTGGCTTCGGCGCGCGATCTGAACGAACACATCCTCACGTATGCGAACGAAGAGCAGATCTATCGCATCGACCACTTCCTCGGCAAGGACACGGTGCAAAGCATCATGGCGGTGCGCTTCGCCAATGCGTTGTTCGAGCCGGTATGGCGGCGCGAGTACATCGAAAGCGTGCAGATCACGGCGGCGGAAACGCTCGGCGTGGAAGGGCGCGGCGGGTTCTACGAACAGACCGGCGCGTTTCGCGACATGCTGCCGAATCACCTGTTCCAGTTGCTGGGCATGGTGGCCATGGAGCCGCCCAATTCCTTCGATGCCAAAGCCGTGCGCGACAAGAAGGCCGATATCTTCGATGCCATCCAGCCGCTAAAGATGGATGACGTGGTGTTCGGTCAGTACGAGAAGGGGCCGGCGGGACAGGGCTATCGTCAGGAGCCGAACGTGGCGCCGGACAGCAAGACCGAGACGTACGCTGCTGCGCGCGTGTTTATCGAAAACTGGCGCTGGGCCGGCGTGCCGTTTTATCTGCGCACCGGCAAGCGCCTGGCCGCGCGCCGCACGGAAATTGCCGTGCAACTCAAGGCGGTGCCGTTCCGCATGTTCCGCGATACGCCCGTGGATGCCTTGACGCCCAACGTGCTGACCCTGCGTATCGATCCGACGCACGGCACCAGTTTCGATTTCAACGTGAAGACGCCCGGCCCCGTGATGCAGATCGGCGCGGTGCAGTCCGCCTTCAACTACAACGATTTTTTCGCAGAGAGCCCGAACGTGGGCTACGAAACGCTGCTTTACGATTGCATGCTCGGCGACGAGACGCTGTTCCAGCGTGCCGACAGCATCGAGACGAGCTGGGCCGCCGTGGACGACGTGCTGCATCCGAAGGGCGATCCGGTGCCGGTGCATGGCTATCCGGCGGGCAGCGAGGGCCCGGCTGAAGCGGATGCCCTGCTGGCGCGCGACGGCCACACCTGGCGGCCTTTGCAACGCGACGCGGACAAGAAGTAGAACCTGGGTCATCGGGACACCGAATCACTCCATCACCGGTATACCGGCACATGAAAAGGGGACCAACGTGGCGACACGCAAAAGCACTGTGAAGAGCGCAACAAAAGCGGGCCCGAAACGAAGCGCGGCGACGGTTGCGAAGTCGGGCGCAAAGGCGGCCGCTGATTCAGCGAAGGCGGCCAAGAAAGTGACCGGCAAGCTGGCCACGCAGTTGGCCAACAAGTCCGTCACCAAGCCCAGCGCCAAACGCGCGGGCCATTCCGGCGGCGCAGAGCGGATTCTTGCCGTCGACGTGGGCGGCACGGGCCTGAAGGCGGCTGTCATCGACGGCAACGGCAAGATGTTGACGGAGCGGTTGCGCGTGGCTACACCGCATCCGTGCACGCCGGATCAACTGGTGGACGAACTCGTGAAGCTGGTCGAGCCGCTCATGGCGGAGCATCCGGCCACGCGCATTTCCATCGGCTTTCCTGGCGTGGTCCGCAATAACCGTGTGCTGACGGCGCCGCACTTCGGCATCGAAGGCTGGCATGACGTACCGATTGCCGAGTCGCTGGCAACGCGCCTCGGCGGCTTGCCGGTGCGCATGATCAACGACGCGGAAGTGCAGGGTTTCGCGGCCATCGAAGGACACGGTATCGAATTCGTGCTGACGCTCGGCACGGGCGCGGGCACCGCGCTCTTTCGCGACGGCGAACTGATGCCGCACCTCGAACTCGCGCATCACCCGGTCAGCAAGAATCACGCATACGACGAGTACATTGGCGACGCCGCGCGCATGAAGGCGGGCAACAAACGCTGGAACAAGCGCGTCGAAAAGGTGATCGGCATTCTGGCCTCGCTCGTGAACTACGACAAGCTGTGGATCGGCGGCGGCAATGCCGCGCGTCTCACGTTCAAGCTGCCGGATAACGTCAAGACCGTATCGAACGATGCGGGGATCGAAGGCGGCGCGCGGCTGTGGCATCCGCGCTCGCTGCGCGAAACGCGGCAGTTGCCGGAGGCGACGCAGCGTACGGGTGCGTTCGAATGATGTGAGTCAATAAAGGAAGGGTTCGCGGTTGAGGCGAACCCTTCTTTTCTGAGGCGCGCGTTGATCGCTGTTAATCGAGCGTTATCGCAACGCATCCCCCCATCGATATTCGACGGTCGTATCGTCGAGTTGCGTCTTTAGCTCTTCGTCCAGTTTGAAATCAATCGTGCTGAGCGTGTCCGTCAGTTGATCCGGATGGCTCGCGCCGATGATCGCGGACGTAACCAGCGGGTTCGCCAGCACCCATGCGAGCGACAGTTTCGTCAGCGGCGTGCCGGATTGTTTGGCGATCGCATTCAGCTTGTCGATCGTTTCGAACTCACGCTCATGCCAGTAGCGATCCTGATACGTCTTGCCTGCCGAGCCCACGCTGGCCGTGAAGCGCCCGGAATCCGGCTTGATGTCGTGCCGATGCTTGCCGGTCAGCAGACCGCCCGCAAGCGGGTTGTACGGAATCACGGCGAGTTGTTCTTCGTCCACGAGCGGCAGGAGTTCGCGCTCGATCTGGCGGAATAGCAGGTTGTAGCGCGGCTGCACGGACACGAAGCGGGCCACGCGCAGCACATCCGCACGTCCCAATGCACGCGCAAGCCGATAGGCCAGAAAGTTCGACACGCCGATGTAACGCGCCTTGCCCGAGCGAACGATGACGTCGAGCGCTTCGAGGGTTTCGTCGAGCGGCGTGTCGCGATCGTCGGAGTGCAACTGGTACAGATCGACGTAATCGGTGTCGAGGCGCCGCAATGACGCGTCGATGGCATCGAGCAGGTGTTTGCGCGACGCACCCTGGTCCCACGACGACGGCCCGACTTTCCCCACCGCCTTGGTCGCTACGATGAAGCGGTCGCGCTTGCCTTTCATCCAGCGTCCGACGATTTCCTCGGTACGTCCCGCATGTTCTTCGCCGCCGCCGAGCGGATAAACGTCGGCGGTGTCGATGAAATTCACGCCGGCTTCGACGGCCTTATCGAGGATGCGATGTGAAACGCTTTCTTCGGTCTGCAAGCCAAATGTCATCGTGCCGAGACACAGGCGGGAAACAGTGAGGCCGGTGCGGCCGAACTTGCGGTATTGCATGATGGACTCCGCGTGAGATGAAGATGCCGGGCGTATCGAACGGAAAGCATAGCGCGGATCGACGCAGCACGTCGGCCTCCTCACGCGTGACAGGACGCATGATGTGCTCTAGTCGGACACCACGGCAGTAGCTGGATCGGCGCGTACCGGGGACGTTGCGGGCTCAACGGAATCTGCATCGCGACGCAGGCCATACCGCAGGGCGACCGCTGCCAGGCTAACTGCAGACAGCGTGCCCAGCACGACGAACACTGCGCTTGTCGAAAGCAGGCTGCTTAGCAAGGCGCCGAAGCAGGGCGCGACGAATTGCATGAACATGCCAGTGGATTGCATCGCCGCGCTGGCGCTGGCAACCTGATCCGCGAGCCGCTCGGCAATGAACAGGCGGCATGCAATGCGAAAACGTGCGCCGACAAGTCCCGTCATGAAGAAAGCCAGTGCCAGCAGGCATTCACCTGGCCACAGCGGCAAGCGGAAGATGCCGCCTATGGCGACGAATACACCGGACGTCACGAGCGCCGGGAAAAGCAACGCGCCCAGTTCTGTGCGACGCGCGCTGCGTCCCGTCGGCAACAGACTACCGAGCACGCCGCCAAGTGCGGAACACGACACGACCGTGCCGAGCACGGATTTGGCGAAGCCCTGGTTGCGCAGCATCAACGGAAACTGGTTGTTGACGGCGGCGCCCAGCGCGAAGGAAGTGCCCACGCAGAGCAATAGCGGGACGATCGCGCCGGTGAAGGTGGCGCGTGGGTTTGCAGGTTGGTTGGCCTCTGCGGACGCGGCTTGCGTTGTCGACGCGCCACGTGCCCATGCACCTCGTCCCCGCACATTGGACGCCGCGATCAGCACGATTGCCACGGCGATGAACACGAGCGACACCTGCACCGTTTGATTGTCACCGGCCCATGCGGCCACCAGTCCGCCGGCGGCGGGCGCGCAGATTTTGGCCATGCTCTGCGCCAGATTCAGCAGCCGGAAGGCCCGGCTTTGCTGCGCATCTTCGATGCACGAGGTGACGTAGGTTGTCTCCGCGGGATCCGTGAATCCGAGTGCCGCCGACTTGAGCGCGACCACCGCGAGAAAAGCGGGGAAGTTGCCGATCCACAGCAACGCGGCGGTCGTGAGCAGCGTCAGCGCCAGGGCCGAAACGAGCACACGTGTACTCGCGTGACGTTCGCATACCTTGCTGATCACGCGCGTCAGCAGGATGGGCGGCACGAGCAAGGCCGCGCTCAGCACGACGAGATCGAAGGGCCGCGCGTCGAAGCGGTACGTGGCAAGGTTCAGAATGGCGAGGAAGTTGATCCACCCGCCAATGCTCGCGCAAAAGCTCCCAGCGAGAAACGTATAGAAACGACGATGATCGTTCAGCATGCTCACACTCGGCGTAGAGGAGACAGCAGGTTCTATGGCGACCGGTTGCAGATCAGCAGGGCGCAAAACGCCCTTCGAGCCGGGTCGAATAAAAAATTAGTGATGCTAAGAAATCAGGGCGAAAATAAGGACGAAACAAGGCGAACCCACGACGGTTCGCGAGTTCGAGGCAACTTTGCTAACAGATTGGGACCGCTACTTCAGATGTTGCGGGTGATGCTAGTAATGCGGGTGCAGCGGACGGGACCAGGCGCTAGACCTCCGACGCCTAAAACAATGCAGGCTGCTGCGCGGACACCACGGAAACGACATTGAGTTCGTCGAGCCGCAGGCGTGCCTTGGCGAGATCGTGAAGCAACTGTCTTTGCAACCAGGTTTCAGCGCCACCGCCGAATGCCTTGTCGAGCCGCAAGGCCATTTCGGGCGAGATGCCGGCCTTGCCACTCAACAGGTTGGTCAGCGCCTGACGGCTGACGCCGAGCGCCTGCGCGCCCTCGGTAACGGTGAGGTTGAACCGCTCGAGGCAGTTCTGCCTGACGGTGATGCCTGGATGAATGAAGTCTGAATCTGCCATGAGCCGAACAATATCGGCGAATGGCAGGTTCGTCAACTGACAAGCGCTAGTTGTCACCAAGCGCGCAAAGGGTGCGCTTCATGGTGCGCAGTGCATTTGTCGTTACAGGTAGCTGCACACGTAGTCGAGCGTTTCGATCACGTCGATATCGAAGCGGCTCTTGCCTGGCACCGAAAACGAATCGCCCGCGCTGTAGGTTTTCCATTCGTCGCTGCCGTCGAGACGGATGCGGCATTGGCCGGCCTGCACTTCCATCAATTCCGGCGCGTCGGTGCCGAAATTGAGCGTGCCGGGCAGAATCACGCCGAGCGTTTTGCGCGTGCCGTCGGCAAACAGCACGGTGTGCGAAACACACTTGCCGTCGAAGTAGACGTTGGCGCGTTTGACAACGGAAACCTGATCGAATTGAGTGGCGGCGGTCATGGCGGTCTTCCTCCTGATAGTCGTGATTGATTGCGAGGCCGCCATGATACAGGCTGCGCCAGATCAGCCGTTCTCCGCCAGCAGCGCCTTGATCTTCGCTTCGGTCTCGTCGTAGTCGCCTTCGCCGAAGTGCGTATAAACCACCTGACCTTTCTTGTTGATCAGGTAAAACGCGGGCCAATACTGGTTGTCGTAGGCGTTCCAGGTGGCATTGCTGTTGTCCTGTGCGACAGGGTATGTGATGCCGAAGTGCTTGATGGCAGCCTTGACGTTATCCGTGTTGCGTTCGAACGGATACTCGGGTGTGTGCACGCCCACCACCACCAGCCCCTGATCCTTGTACTTCTGGTTCCAGGATGTCACGTAAGGCAGCACGTGAATGCAGTTGATGCACGTGTAGGTCCAGAAATCCACCAGCACCACCTTGCCGCGCAATTGCTGCATGGTGAGCGGCTCGCTATTGAGCCATTTGTCGATGCCGGTGAATTCCGGCGCGAGGCTGTGATCGCCGGGCTGGATGGCATCGGGTGTGACGGCGGAACTTACCGCCGGGTTGGTGGCGAGCGCAGCAAGCGCGGCGAAGCCGGCCAGCGCGGCCACGGTGGTGGCGAGTTTGAGTCGGGAGAACATTTCAGCGTCCTGTGGAAGGAAAAACAAGAAACGGAGCGCCACCTGCACGCAAGGCGTGCCGCTAGCGGGCATGGCTGTATTGAAACGTCCGTTCGTATCTGGCTTGTGTCGGCGTGGCGGGGCGGGTGCAATGTTTTGTGTCAGGGGAAGCGATAGATACATTGCGATACAAAGCCTCGCGCATAGTGATCTATAAAGCAGCCATTGCTATTGCGGAGTGCACCGTGAGTACTGAAACGACCCAGCTGGAAAATGCGGCTTTGCTGCGCGGTTCCTGCCACTGTGGCAGCGTGACATTCGAAGTCCACACCGCGCTGGTTCCCGCAACGCGCTGCAACTGCAGCTTGTGCCGCCGCAAGGGCGCGCTCATGACGCCGGCCTTCGCGGCCGCCGAGCTGAAGATTCTGAGCGGCGAGGAATCGCTCACGCTGTATCAGTTCAATACGCGCACGGCGAAGCACTACTTCTGCAAGCACTGCGGTATTTATCCGTTCCATCAGACGCGCACGGATCCGCGCATGTGGCGCGCCAACATTGGTTGCCTGGAAGGTATCGACCCGTATACGCTGGAGGCCGGCGTGGCCAATGGCGCCAGTTCATCCGTCGTGGAGGATGCATGAGACGGTTGATGGCGATTCTCGCCTTCGTGGCGGGTGGACTTGCAGCGGAGCTGGCGCACCCCGTGCAGTGTTCGCTGGTCAATGTCAGCAGGGTGCGTTTCAATCGCAGGAGGGATGGGCCGCTTGATGGAAAACACCGACCACGTGCTGATCGTCGATGACGATCGCGGCATTCGTGAACTCATTGCCACTTACCTCGAGAAGAACGGCATGCGCGTTTCGCTGGCCGCCAACGGCCGGCAGATGCGCAGCGTCCTCGAACAGGGTGCGCCCGATCTGATCGTGCTCGATCTGATGCTGCCAGGCGAAGACGGCCTCGTGTTGTGCCGCGAATTGCGGGCGGGCAAGTTTCGCGCGGTGCCGGTGCTGATGCTGACCGCACGCAGCGAGGAAACCGATCGCATCGTCGGGCTGGAGATGGGCGCTGACGACTACCTCGCCAAGCCGTTTGCCGTGCGCGAACTGCTGGCGCGCATCCGCTCGGTGTTGCGTCGCGCGCGTATGCTGCCGCCCGGCATGCAGGTGACGGAAACCGCGTCGATGATCGCCTTTGGCGACTGGCGGCTCGATACCACGGCGCGTCACCTGCTCGACGCGGAGGGCACGATGGTGGCGCTCAGCGGCGCGGAATATCGTCTGCTGCGCGTGTTTCTCGATCATCCACAGCGTGTGCTCACGCGCGATCAACTGCTCAACCTGACCCAGGGCCGCCAGGCCGATCCGTTCGACCGCTCGATCGACCTGCTTGTCAGCCGTCTGCGGCAACGCTTGCAGGACACCGCGCGCGAGCCGCGCTACATCAAGACGCTGCGCAGCGAAGGCTATGTGTTTTCAGCGGCCGTGACGATGAGCGAAGGCGATTCATGAAACTGAAGGCGCTGTTGCGCGGGCCGCGCACGTTGTTCGCACGGCTCGCGCTAATCCTGTTCGTCAGCCTCGCGCTGACGCAATCGCTCTCGGTCTGGCTCACCCGCACGGAGCGCGATCAGACCATGACCAACGTGATGATGGGTTACATCGAACGTGAGGTCACGAGTTCGGTCGCGCTGCTCGATCATCTGCCACCGGATGAGCGCGCCGCGTGGTTGCCGCGGCTGGCGCGACGCACCTACACCTTCGTGCTGGGACCGGGCGCCGCCGGTGGCCCCGTGGATGCGGAGCTCTCGGCGCGTGTCGCGCAATCCATCGCGGAGGGCATCGGCAAACGCTACAAGCTCACGGCCAACAGCGTGACGGGCGACCCTGATCGCCTACAGGTGCATCTGCAACTGAGCGACGGCACGCCGCTCACGATCGACTATCACCCCATGCCCAGCGCGCCGCTGTCGCCGTGGCTGTCGTGGGTGCTGGTGTTGCAACTGGCGGTGCTCGCCGCGTGTTGCTGGCTGGCAGTGCGGCTCGCGACGCGCCCGTTGAGTCAACTGGCGCGCGCCGCCGATACGCTTGGCCCGGACCTGAAGGCGGAGCGGCTGCCTGAAGACGGCCCCGACGAAGTGGCGCGCGCGGCGCGCGCCTTCAATGCCATGCAGGACCGCATCCGGATGTACATGACCGAACGCCTGCAGATTCTCGCGGCCATTTCGCACGATCTGCAAACGCCGATTACGCGCATGCGTTTGCGCGTGGACGTGATGGACGACAGCGCACAGGGCGCAAAACTGCAGCAGGATTTGCAGGAAATGGAAACGATGGTGAAGGAGGGCGTGACCTACGCGCGGACCATGCACGGCGCGACCGAGGCGCCGCTGCGCATCGATCCCGATGCGTTGCTCGAGAGCCTCGTGTTCGATTACGTGGATGCGGGAAAAGACGTGGTGCTGCACGGTCGCATCGAGGCGCCGCTCGTCACGCGTCCGCAGGCGTTGCGGCGCATCGTGGGCAATCTGGTGGACAACGCGCTGAAGTTCGGCGGCGCGGCCGAGATCAGCGTAACGGCTCTCGAGGACAAACAGGTGATGGTTGCCGTGCTCGACCGGGGGCCGGGCATACCAGCTGAATCGCTGGAAGCAGTGTTCGAGCCGTTCGTGCGGCTGGAGGGTTCGCGCAATCGCGGCACCGGTGGTACCGGGCTCGGCCTTGCCATCGCCCGGCAACTGGCTCTGGCGATGGACGCGACGCTCTCACTGCACAATCGGCCCGGCGGCGGCCTCGAAGCGAGGCTCGTGTTGAGGCGCGTCGGTTAGGCGGCTTTGCTACGTCGGCTTTGCTATATCTGCTTTGCTACATCGTTTGCCTTCTCGCACGCGTCGCGTCCGCGACGCCCATCTCGGCAGTCCCCACACTCTGCCTTGGCGCGTTGCGTCGGAAGAAAAAGTAAGTTGACTGCGCGTCGCCGTTTTGTATCCCACTGTATCTACAGCGCCAATCAATACATACGCTTGCACTGGCGCGTTTTGCAGACACAAGCCAGATACGTGCAGCGGTTCTAATACTTTCAAGCCAGATTTCCTGGCTTCGCAAGCGACACACCTGGCTGGACGTTTGCGAAATCAACCCTGTTGAGGTGGAAATCATGAAAGTCATCCAATCGCTGCTCGTCGCTGCTGCTGTTGCGCTCCCCGCGTTGTCGTTCGCTCAATCGAATCAACCGCTCACGCGTGCCGAGGTTCGCGCGCAACTGGTCGAACTAGAAAAAGCGGGCTACAAACCGACCGCCGACGAAACGCACTATCCAGAAGACATCCAGAGCGCCGAGGCGCGCGTTGGCGCGCAGCAGGGCCTCGCTAATACGTCGTACGGGTCGGCCTCCACGGGAACGTTCGCGGCAGGGTCGCGTATCGCCTATGCCGATGTGAGCGGTTTCGGTTCCCTTTACAGCAAGCATTGACCGCCGCCCCGCAAGCCGTCACCCCGGCCGTTTTCGTCACGCGCACTGGCGACGCCGACACCGCACTCGTATCGCTTGTTTTGAGGAGAATCAGCAATGCAGGAACAGATCAATACTCGACGCCGTTTGCTGCTGGGGACGACCGTCGCCGGAATCAGTTTGCTTGAACTGGGCTTGAGCGGACTCGCCAAGGCGCAATCGAATAGCGCCGCAGCCGGCACGCAATCGGCAGGACGGCTGGCTTCGTTCGACGGCATCCGCCAGATCAACGCCGGTACGCTCAACGTGGGTTACGTGGATGCCGGTCCGCAAAACGGGCCAGTGGTGATCCTGCTGCACGGCTGGCCGTACGACATCTACAGCTTCGCGGAAGTCACGCCCATGCTGGCGGCGGCCGGCTACCGGGTGATCGTGCCGTATCTGCGCGGCTATGGATCGACGCGCTTCCTTTCTGCGGACACGCCGCGCAACGGCCAGCAGTCCGTGGTGGCGGTCGACGTCATTGCGCTGATGGATGCCTTGAAGATCGATCAGGCAATTCTGGGCGGCTTCGATTGGGGCGCGCGGACCGTCAACATCGTCGCCGCGCTGTGGCCGCAACGGGTCAAGGCGATGGTGTCGGTGAGCGGCTATCTGATCGGCAATCAGGCGGCCGGCGCCAAGCCGCTGCCGCCGAAGGCCGAGCTGTCGTGGTGGTATCAGTTCTATTTCGCCACGGACCGTGGCGCCGCGGGTTACGACGCAAACCGGCACGACTTCAACGAGTTGATCTGGCGTCTCGCCTCGCCCAAGTGGAATTTCGACGCAGCGACGTTCGAACGTTCAGCCGCGTCGTTCAACAATCCGGACCATGTGGCGGTGGTGATTCACAACTATCGCTGGCGGCTGGGTCTTGCCAAGGGCGAGTCGCAATACGACGGACTCGAAGCGAAGCTGGCCACGGCGCCCACCATTTCGGTGCCGACCATCACGATGGAAGGCGACGCCAACGGTGCGCCGCATCCGGACCCGGCGTCGTACGCGAAGAAGTTTACGGGCAAGTACCAGCACCGCAATATCGACGGCGGCATTGGGCACAATCTGCCTCAGGAAGCGCCGAAGGCGTTTGCCGATGCTGTGCTGGATGTGGCCAGACTTTAGGACCTGGTTTTGGCCGCGGGCTTCGTGGCTGGTTCCGATGGCGCGGCTGGCGCAGCGTGCTAGTCCTGCGCTTCGTGCGTGCCTGGTGAACCTGCCGCGAGCCCCCCATCGCGTTCACGGCTCCACAGTTCGAGCAACGTGCGAGTCTGTTCGCGGACGATCGACTTGAGCAGCTTGGCCTTTTCCGCGTCGATGCTCTTCCAGCCGAGCACCGTCAAGGTCGAGCGATGTGCGACGTGAAAGATCACCAGTTGGCCGTGCAGACTGAAGCTGCGGATCAGGGTGATGGGGTCGTCGGCGGGGCGGCCGGAAATCCGCGCCACCAGGGCCGCGCTGACTTCGTTGATCGGCTCGCGGACGCGGCTGGCCAGAATCTGCGTGGCGCTCTCCGGTTCGTGGCCAGCCTGCTCGCGCGCCATGAAGAGCCGCCGGCCAGGTTTGCTCGCCTTGGCGAAGGCTGCGTCGGCCAGGGTTTCCTGTAAACGGATGAACGCGTCGATCAAGGTCGGCGTGTCGACGTTTTCTCCCAACACTTTTCGCGCGTGTTCGATGGCCGGCTCGAACGTGCGCCATGCGTCGTCGGCCAGTGCTTCGACACACGCCCGATACACCCCTTCCTTATTCTCGAAGTAGTACTGCAGCGCTGGCGCGTTGACGCCGGCTCGCGCGGCAATGTCGCGCGTGGACGCGGCTTCGAAGCCGTGTTCGCCGAACAGTTCGACCGCCGCTTCGATGATCCGGTGGCGCGTTTCGTCGCCACGTGCATAGCCACCTTCTGACGGTCGCCGCAGCTTTTTCGCGGTGCTCATGCCTTCCTCTCCATTACTTCCGCAGAAATATATCACTTGACACAATTTTAGCGACTGGAATAATTGTGCCAACTGGAAATAATTGGATCATCACGATGTCAACCACTGCAGGCTCTCCTTCACGTCCCCTGCCCGGCGGCGACGTACCCGCAACGGGTGCGAAACGCTCGAACCGGCGCACGGTGCTGATCGCATTCGGCATTGTCGCGCTGATCGTCGGCGCAGTCTGGCTGGCGCGCTGGTGGACGGTCGGGCGCTTTATCGAAAGCACCGACGACGCCTATCTGCAAGCCGACAGCGTGACGGTCGCGCCCAAGATCGCCGGTTATGTCACGGACGTTTACGTCGCGGACAACCAGGTGGTCAAGCCGGGCGACCCGCTCGTGCGCCTCGACACCCGCCAATATCAGGTGGCGCTGAATCAGGCGCTGGCCACCATCGACGCGCGCAAGGCCGACATCGAACGTGCTCAGGCGGATATCAAGCAGCAGCAGTCCAACATTGCGCAGGCCGAAGCGCAGCAGCAGGTGGCGAGTGTGAGCGCGCGGCACGCCAGCGACGAGGTACGGCGTTACGCACCGCTCGTCGCGACGGGCGCCGAGAGCAGCGAACACCTGGCCGAGCTGACCAGCACGCGTGACCAGGCCAACGCCACGCTCGCTGCCAATGCGGCGTCGGTCGCGGCGGCACGCTCGCAGATCGGTTCGGCCACTGCGCAACTGACCCAGGCCAAGGCGCAGCTCGAAGCCGCCCAGGCCAGCGCGCAGCAATCGCAACTGGATCTCGACAATACCGTGGTGCGCAGTGTGCTCGGCGGCAAGGTCGGCGACCGTACGGTGCGCGTCGGTCAATACGTGCAGCCCGGCACGCGCATGCTCACCGTGGTGCCGGTGCAAAGCACCTATCTGCTGGCCAATTTCAAGGAAACGCAGGTGGGCCGCATGCGCGTGGGGCAGTCGGTGGAAATGCATGTCGACGCCCTGCCGGGTCATACGCTGCATGGCGTGATCGACAGTTTCTCGCCGGGCACGGGCTCGCAGTTCGCGCTGCTGCCGCCCGAAAACGCCACCGGCAACTTCACGAAGATCGTGCAACGCGTGCCGGTGCGTATCCGCATCGACACGGGCGCGGAAACCCGCAGCGTGCTGTTGCCGGGACTCTCGGTGACGGTGGATGTGGACACGCGCTCGGCGCGTGACCGCGACGCGCGTATCGACGCCGAGAACCAGCGTGGCTGAGCCCAGCGCAACGGCGCCGGCCGTACCGGTAGCACCGACGCCACACGCTGAGGAACGCGCGAGCGTCGGCGACTGGATCGCCGTCGCCGCGGGCGCGCTCGGCGCGTTGATGGCGACGCTCGACATTTCCATCACGAACTCCGCGCTGCCGCAGATCCAGGGTGAAATTGGTGCCACCGGCACCGAGGGCACGTGGATTTCCACCGGCTATCTGATGTCGGAAATCGTCATGATCCCGCTCGCCGCGTGGCTCACGCGCGTGTTCGGCCTGCGCAATTTCCTGCTCACCAACTCGGCGCTGTTCATTGCGTTCTCGATGATGTGCGGCTGGTCGCACACGTTGCCCATGATGATCGCGGGCCGTATCGGTCAGGGCTTCACCGGCGGCGCGCTGATCCCAACCGCGCAGACCATCATCCGCACGCGCCTGCCGCTCTCGCAACTGCCGGTCGGCATGACCATGTTCGGGCTGATCGTGCTGCTCGGGCCGCTGCTAGGACCCGTGGTGGGCGGCTGGCTTGCGGAGAACGTCAGCTGGAGCTGGTGCTTCTTCATGAATCTGCCGGTGTGCCTCGCGCTGATGACGCTGCTGATTCTCGGCTTGCCGTCCGACCGGCCGCACTGGGAAGCGTTTTTCAAGGCGGACTGGCTCGGCATCGTCGGGCTGGCTATCGGTCTGAGTTCGCTCACGGTGGTGCTGGAAGAAGGCCAACGCGAGCGCTGGTTCGAATCGTCGATGATCGTGTCGCTCACAATGGTCTCGGTGTTCGGCATGATCCTGATCGCCGTCTCGCAGATGACCGCGAAGAAGCCCATCGTGCGCCTGAGTTTGATGCGCAATCCGAACTATGCGAGCGTGATCGTGATCGTCTCCGCAGTGGGGGCGGCGCTCTATGGCGTGTCGTATCTGCTGCCGCAGTTTCTCGGCGTGGTGGCGGGCTACAACGCCGAGCAGTCGGGCGCGATCATGCTGCTGTCCGGCCTGCCTGCTTTCATGATCATGCCGGTGCTGCCGCGCCTGCTCGGCAAGGTCGACTTTCGCGTGCTGGTCATCACCGGGCTTTCGATGTACGCCATCAGTTGCATGATCGACATCGACCTGACCGCGCAGAGCGTCGGGCACGACTTCATCTGGTCGCAACTGATACGCGGCACCGCGCAGATGCTGGCGATGATGCCGCTCAATCAGGCGTCGATGGCAGCCGTCTCGCGCGAAGATTCGGGCGATGCCGCGGGCCTCTACAACATGGCACGTAACCTGGGCGGCTCGATGGGTCTGGCGATCATCGGCACCGTGATCGACCGGCGTACCACGTTCCATACCGCGATGATCCGCGAGTCGGTCAGCGCGAATTCGCTGGTCGGGCAGGACAACCTCGCTGCGAACGCAGCGAACTGGTTTGCCCATACCGGCGACATGGCCTACTCGCAGATGCGCGCACTCGCGCAACTCGGCGCGCAGATCCAGCAGCAGGCCATCGTGATGACCTATTCGGAAACCTTCTATCTGCTCGGCATTGCGCTGCTCGCCTGCATCCCGCTCGCGCTGTTTCTGAAAACGCCGCGCAGGGGCGCGCCGCCACCGCCGTCAGCGGGACACTAATGTCTTTCGATCACACCATGATGTTCAACCGTCCCTCGCGTTCCGCGCTGGCCGCCGCGGCGCTGTTTGCCGCGTTGTCAGCCTCGACGTTTCTGTCAGGCTGCACCGTTGGCCCCGATTATCACGGCGCGCCGTCCGTTGCTCAGGATGCGCGCAGCAGCGCGACGTTCGTGCGCACGCCCGCTTCCGGCACGGCGGCTTCGCCCGCGCCCAATCAGTGGTGGCTCGCCTTCAACGATCCGCAACTCAACGACCTCGTCGCCGCCGCGTTTGCCAACAGTCCGGATGTGCACATTGCGCAGGCGCGCTTGCGCGAATCGCGCTCGCAATTGCAGCAGCAACGCGCCAACGAATTGCCGAAAATCTCCGGGGACGCCGCCGCGTTGCGCATGCGCGAGCCCGATTTCGGCGCGCTGGGCAACTCGTCAGGATCGTCCTCGGGCGGCGGCGGACCGTTGCAGCTCTATACCGCGGGCTTCGACGCCTCGTGGGAAATCGACCTGTTCGGCGGCACGCGGCGCGCCATCGAAGCCGCTTCGGCGGATGCTGAAGCGGTGGACGCCGATCTCGCCGACACGCAGGTGTCGCTCGCGGCAGAGGTGGCGCAGACGTATATCGAACTGCGCGACCAGCAGACGCGTTTGCAGATCGCGCAGCACCAGGCCGACACCGAACAGAAGATGCTGACGCTCACGCAGCAGCGCCGCGAGCGCGGCACGGTTGCGGATATCGACGTTGAACGACTCAATACCCAGGTCGAAAACACGCGCGCTACGCTGATGCCGCTCGATGCGCAGGTGGCCGACTCGCTCGACCGCCTCGCCGTGTTGACGGGGCGCACGCCCGGCTCGCTGGATGCACAACTCGCGCAGTCGCAGCCGCTGCCGGTTATGCCGGAGACGGTGGCGGTTGGCGATCCCTCAACGATGTTGCAGCAACGTCCGGACATTCGCGCAGCGGAACGGCGGCTGGCGTCGAGCAATGCGCAGATCGGCGAGCACGTGGCGGACTTCTTTCCGAAGGTGACGTTGCTCGGCGATATCGGTTTCAGCGCAAGCGATCCCGGCCACCTGATCCGCAAGAACAACTTTAGCTGGATCACCGCACCGTATCTGCAATGGAATGTGTTTGATTTCGGCCGCACGCTGGGCAGCGTTCACGCGGCTGAAGCGTCGCGTGATGAGGCCGAGGCGCGTTATACGAAGGCCGTACTCGGCGCGTTGCAGGACGCGAATTCGTCACTCTCGCGTTATGGGCATCAGCGGGACCATGTGGTGACGCTGGAGAAAGTGCAGGCGTCCGCGGTTCACTCGGCCACGCTGATGCGTCAGCGGTACACGGCCGGCGTGGCCACGTTGATCGATCTGCTCGATACGCAGCGCACGGAATTCACCGCGCAACAGGATGTGGTGGCCGGTCAGGCGGAACTGCTGAAGGATTTCGTGTCGTTGCAGAAGAGCCTGGGTCTGGGGTGGCAGACCCAGCAACAGAGTCAACAGGCGCAGCAACAGAGCCCGCAACAAACGCAAACCCCGCAGGGCGCTCAGCCCCAACAAGCAAAGCAGCAGGGCTAGCGAGTGAGGGCGGGCATCTCCCGCCGCCCTTATCTCGCCAGAAAGCCGCTCAACCGCTCCATATCCACATTCCCGCCGCTCACGATCACGCCAACCCGCTTGCCCTGCAACTGCGCTTTCATCTCGCGGGCGGCGGCAAAGCTGAGACAGCCCGTGGGTTCGACGACCATCTTCATGCGCTCGGCGAAGAACCGCATGCAGGCCACCAGTTGATCGTCCGTGACGGTGAGGATGTCGTCCACGTCCCGCTTGATGATGGGGAACGTGTATTGCCCCAGGTGCTGGGTCTGCGCGCCATCGGCGATGGTCTTCGGCGTGTCGATGTGCACGATCGAGCCTGAACGGAACGACTGCTGCCCATCGTTGCCGGCCTCCGGTTCCACGCCGTAGATCTTGCAGTCCGGCGCCAGTTCGCGAGCGGCGAGCGCCGAGCCCGACAGCAAGCCACCACCGCCGAGGCAGACGAACAACGCGTCGAGCGGCCCTACTTCATCGAACAGTTCCATCGCCGCCGTACCCTGACCTGCAAGCACGTCCGGATGATCGTACGGCGGAATCAAGGTCATGCCATGCTTCTCGGCCAGGTTGCGGCCAATCTCTTCGCGGTCTTCGGTGTAGCGGTCGTACGTCAATACGTTGCCGCCGTAGCCTTTGGTCGCCGCGACTTTGGCGGCGGGCGCGTCGAGCGGCATCACGATGGTGGCGGGAATGCCCAGCAGCTTCGCCGATAGCGCGATGGCCTGCGCATGATTGCCGGACGAGAACGTCACCACGCCCGCGGCCCGCTGACGCTCGTCGAATTTCGACAGCGCGTTCATCGCGCCGCGAAACTTGAACGCGCCCATGCGCTGGTAGTTTTCGCACTTGAAGAATAGCTCCGCGCCCATCTGTTCGTTGGCGGTGCGCGAGGTCAGAACCGGCGTGCGGTTCGCGTGGCCTTCGATGCGTTGTGCTGCGGCGGCGACGTCCTGAAAAGTCGGAAGATTCAGCATGATGGGTCCGTCAAAGGTGGGATGTTTTGGGTGATGCGTGAATGGACTCAAGGGGCGGCAAAGCAACACGCCCAGGTTTAGCGGTTCACGCGGGGACCAGATCAAAGGCGCGGCGCGCATCATTTCGCGTCGTTGTACACCGTGGCGCGCGAAACGCCCAGGTGCAGCGCGACTATTTCCATGGCGCGTCGTACCTCCATACTGCCTGACTCGCGCAGTTCGCTCATGAGCGCGCGCCGTTCGGCGGTTTTCAGCGCGCGCGGCGTGGTGGCGAGGCGGGCGGCGAACTGGTCGATGCGTTGGCGGATGCCGTCCGCGCCCGGCGGATCGAGCGACTCCGTCACGCCGGTGGCCTGACCCGCGCCAACAAACTGCCCCAGCATGTTCTGCAGCGTGCCGAACAGCGTGAGATCCACGTTGATGCAGAGCGCCGCCACATAACGACCGCCCGAGTCCTTGATGCCGATGGACGTGCTTTTCACCTGCCGCCCGTCAGCGAACTGGTTGAGGTAGTTGGCGATGACTTGCGGGTATGTCTCATCTGCCATACGCGCGAGGCCGAGTTCGGTGGCCGGGTCGCCTGCTGCGCGCCCCGACAGGTTGTTGTGGATCGCGACAATGGCCTGGTCGCTTTGCAACAGATCGTGCACGACCACCTCGCAGAACGGCGCGAAGGTTTCGCCCAGGCCTTGCGCGACCTGCTTCAGCTGTTCGACCAGCAATTGCTGCTCTTTAGATGGTTTCGACATTTAGACAGAATATCTAAATGTGTAAATTGTGTCAATTTACGACCACGAAGACTGACTAATACTTTGTACGACCTAAAGGCGGCAGAAAAATATATTGGACGTCTTACTGGCGTTCTCGCACTATTCGTACATTTCCCCAACGCCGGCGCGGTCTCCCGCCCACTCTCGGGTGTGCGCCGTGACAACGCGACGCCTGGCATTGGGGACGCTAACAATTCGATCACTACAATACTCAGAGGACCAGATGCCTGAATACCGCTCACGCACCTCGACGCACGGCCGCAACATGGCCGGCGCCCGCGCCCTGTGGCGCGCCACCGGCATGAAGGACGGCGACTTCGGCAAGCCCATCATTGCGGTGGTGAACTCGTTCACGCAGTTCGTGCCGGGCCACGTGCATCTGCGCGATCTGGGCGCACTGGTGGCGAAGGAAATCGAGGCGGCAGGCGGCGTGGCGAAGGAATTCAACACCATCGCCGTGGACGACGGTATCGCGATGGGCCATGGCGGCATGCTGTATTCGCTGCCCTCGCGCGAACTGATCGCTGACTCGGTGGAGTACATGGTCAACGCGCACTGCGCCGACGCGATGGTCTGCATCTCCAATTGCGACAAGATCACCCCGGGCATGTTGATGGCCGCCATGCGCCTGAACATTCCGGTCGTGTTCGTGTCGGGCGGTCCGATGGAAGCGGGCAAGGTCAAGTCGCCCACAGACGGCCAGGTGATCGCCAAGATCGACCTGATCGACGCGATGATCAAGGCCGGCGACTCGCGCGTGAGCGACGCGGAAGTGGCGGAAATCGAACGCAACGCCTGCCCGACGTGCGGCTCCTGCTCGGGCATGTTCACGGCGAACTCGATGAACTGCCTGACCGAGGCCATCGGCCTCGCGTTGCCGGGCAACGGCACGATCGTCGCCACGCACGCATGGCGCAAGGGTCTGTTCGAGCAGGCCGGGCGCCTCGTGGTGGACCTGTGCCGTCGCTACTATCAGGAAGACGACGCGTCGGTCCTGCCGCGCAATATCGCCAGCAAGCGGGCCTTCGAGAACGCAATGGCGCTCGACGTCGCGATGGGCGGCTCCACCAACACCGTGCTGCACCTGCTGGCGGCCGCGCAGGAAGGCGGCGTCGACTTCACGATGTCCGACATCGACCGCATCTCGCGCAAAGTGCCGTGCCTGTGCAAGGTGGCACCCGCAACCGACAAATTCCATATCGAAGACGTGCATCGCGCCGGTGGCATCCCCGGCATTCTCGGCGAACTGGCCCGTGCCGAACTGCTCGACCTCTCGTGCGGCAACGTGCATAGCGGCACGCTCGGCGAGGCGATCGCCAGGTGGGACATCGCCGGCGGCGCCGGTGAAGACGCGCAGAAGTTTTTCCGCGCAGCGCCGGGCGGCGTGCCGACTCAGGTCGCGTTCAGCCAGGAGGCGACGTTTGCTTCGCTGGATACCGATCGCAAGGGCGGCTGTATCCGCAGCAAGCAAAGCGCGTATTCGAAGGACGGCGGCCTCGCCGTGCTGTACGGCAACCTCGCGGAAAAGGGCTGCATCGTCAAGACCGCGGGGGTGGATGAATCGCAGTGGATCTTCTCCGGACGCGCACGCGTGTTCGAGAGCCAGGACGATGCCGTCGAGGCGATTCTGGGTGACCAGGTGGTGGCAGGCGATGTAGTGGTGATTCGCTACGAAGGCCCGAAGGGCGGCCCTGGCATGCAAGAGATGCTGTACCCGACCTCGTATCTGAAGTCGAAAGGCCTCGGCAAGTCTTGCGCACTCTTCACCGATGGCCGTTTCTCGGGCGGCTCGTCGGGCCTCGTGATCGGACACGCCTCGCCGGAAGCGGCCGAAGGCGGCACGATCGGCCTGGTGGAAGAGGGCGACGTGATCGAGATCGACATCCCGAATCGCAAGATGCATCTGGTGGTGTCGGACGCGGAACTGGCGCGCCGTCGCGAAGTCATGGAAGCGCTTGGCGACAAGGCATGGCAACCCAAGGCCCGCGAACGTGTGGTGTCGCAGGCGTTGCAGGCGTATGCGGCGCTTGCCACTTCGGCTGATCGTGGCGCTGTGCGCGATCTGTCGCAATTGAAGCGCAAGTAAGACGGCCAGGTTGGGGCGGCCGAGCGTTCATTCTCACCCCCAACATCTGCCCAACGAAACGGTCAGTTCATCGTGAACTGACCGTTTTGCATTGCAAAATAAAAGACAGTAGTCCATATCAAAACAGTTTCTGCCACTGTTCCTGCTTCTGCATATCCTCACGGGTGTTGACTTCAATGAGCACGCCATTGGGCGCGCGGCAAAAGAAGCGTGAACCGCGCGTGTTGTTGAACACCTTCGTTTCCATCTGCACGCCGCCTTCAAGGAATTCCTGGTAGAGCGTGTTGACGTCGTCGAGACTGTCCAGTTCGAGCCCGAAGTGAAAGTTCTGCGGCCACGCCGGTACGTCGCCCGTGACATGGTCCAGCACGATGTCGAAGCCGTTGCGTTTAAGCAGACAGCTTTCGCCAACGGCGACGATTTCGCAGCCGAGGTACTTTTCGAAAAACGCGGCCGTCTCGGCGACGTTACGGGTGGGAAAACTCAGATGGTTGAGCGTGGCTTCTTTATGGAGGTTCATGATCGATCTCGCGGAAAACGTGTTGATGGCTGTGGAGCGTATGCACCGTTCGGCCTCCGTGCACCTTGTGCGTTGAGGCTGGGCGAGTCACTTTCCACGCCGTCAATTTTGCGAGTATTTGCTCGATGCCGAAACTCGCGTCCGGTCGCCTGCGTTGCGATTGCGTTGCGCCCAGCGCTGGCGGGCGATTGCGCGAGCAGGAGCTACGATGGTGCACCCGGATACTCGCGTTTGTCAGCCTCTCACGGCACGCCGGATATCCGGCCAGCGAAGCTCGATCAACTTGTGTAAGCTCGTTTTCGCATCCGTCGTCTAACTTTTGCCCATGCCATCCACCGTCCGCAATTCACTGCTCTGGATCTTCGACGTCTTCGAGCGTGAGCCGACCTATCTCTGCAAACGGATGTTTGGCTGCGACGCCGCGTATGTGGATGGCCTGCTTTGCCTCGTCGCCGCAGATCGCGACAAGCCGTGGAATGGCCTGCTGGTCTGCACTTCGCAGGATCGTCACGCGGCGCTCGTCGAGACGCTGCCCGCATTGCGGCAGCATCCGGTATTGGGAAAATGGTTGTATGTTCCACAAGCAGACCCCGCGTTCGAAGAAACGGCCGAGCAACTCACGGCACTCGTGATGGCGCGTGATCCGCGGATTGGCGTCGAGCCGAAACCTCGCAAGCGACGGAGTGCGAAATCCGTGCTACCGAAGGCATGAACGAGTCACTGTTTTGTGAAGCGGGGTGTGGTACGTCGCTTGCATCACGCTCAAGCGTCCTGTGAATTTGAGGAGGATCTCCATGACGAGTAGAAAAATGCGCGTATCTGGTGCCATGCGAAGCGCGGCGATCGTGACGCTGAGTCTGTGCGCGATGGCATCGGCCAACGCCGCGGGTTCAACGTCGGATGACGCAGCTTTTATGAAGGAGAACGACGCTGCCATGACGAAGATGATGAGCGACATGGACATCAAGCCCACCGGCAACGTCGACAGGGATTTCGTTGCGATGATGCAGCCGCATCATCAGGCGGCCATCGAAATGGCCGAGGCTGAACTGCGCTATGGACACAACGAGCAACTGCGTCAGATCGCCACCCAGATCATCAGCCAGCAACGCAGCGAAATCGTCGCGATGGGGCAGGCCGTGGGTGCGTCCGCGCCGGGATCAAACGCGGCATCGAACCCGTCGGCGGATCAGTCTGAACAGTCGCGTCCTGAAGTGTCACACAAGAATCCGAAAATGGACGGACCGCCGGGAAGTTGACCGGAGCGAGGCACGCGCGACCGGGCCGAATTCGTGGCGCGTGGTTTGCGCGAGGGAGCTGAGCGGCACGCTCTTGCGCCCGCCGCGCAAGGGCTCCGCGGGTCCGCGTCCGGCGGTTCCTGGTCGAACTGCTACAATCCACGCATTTTCCTCGTCGTAGACTGCATCATGGGCTTTGAACAACTCGCTGCACTGAAAGAGCAACTGGCGAAACAGGCGGCAGAGAAACGCGCAGCCAAACAGGCAAAGCAGGCGAAGCACGCCAGGCCGGCGAAGCAAGGCACGGCATCGGCGCATGCTTCCGCTCACGCGTCTGGCCAGTCCAGCGCTCAGTCAAATGCTAAAGCATCGACTCAGGCGCCGGCTGCGAAGCAGTCCGCCCAAACGGCCGACGCGAAGCCTGCAAGGTCCGCGCGGCCTGGTCGGCCCGCGCCCGGCGCGGCTCGCCATGCACCCGCGCAAAAGTCGAAGCCGGTGGATCCGGTGGTGCTGTCTATCGGCAAGCTGCAAAAGCGATTCCCGAAAGCGTTCCCCAAAAATCCCGCGCCGAAAGTGCCGCTCAAGGTGGGCATTTTCAAAGACCTGTTGGTGCACGCCGAGGAACTCGGCCTGAACGAAGCAGCCCTGCGCGATGCGATCAAGGTATGGTGCTGGGGCAGCCGCTACTGGGCGTGCGTGACGGATAACGCGATGCGCGTCGATCTGAATGGCGAGCCAGCGGGCGAGGTGCTGCCGGCGGAAGCGGCGCGCGCGCGTGGCTTGCAGGCGAAACGGCAAAAGTCGAAGAATGCCGCGCAAGCGAATGCGGCGCAGCAGGACGGCAATGCGGCTCAGCAGGGTGCAGCGGCGGGGCAAGAGGGGCATGAGAATGGCGCTACGGCTACGGGCACGGCCACGGCCGCGCTTGCGGGGAGCGAAGCGGACTCGGCGCAACAGCCAAACGCCATCGCGCAAGGCAGCAACGCTGAGCAAGGTAGCGAGGCGAACAGCGCAGCCTCGACTGTCAGCAGCGAGCACAGCAGCGAAAGCGGCAGCGCAGCTTCGCAGCCAGCCGGTGAAACCGCTGCGTCACAGCACAGCGGAGCGGAGGTGGACGGCGCGCAGCAACACAATGCCACCACGCACGACAGCAACGCCGAACAGGGCAACTGAGCACAGTAAGCCCGCAGCATTGAACACTGTGCAGCGAGCACGGTGTAGCGAGCGCCGCCGTGCATCACGGCGGCCTCTCATCCCCTCGGCGGCATCTGACAAACCGGCATTCCGCCCGACCTTCTCCGCTTCCCTCTCCGCCGCTATCACCGCGTAAGGCCCCGCCCAATCGGGCCATAGCGGTATGCGCTCATCAGCGCCGTATCGGCCTCCACGCACCGCCGCTGAAGGCCGGCTGAACGCGACGCCCCCACCACAGCCACATCACCAGAACCATCACGGCCAGCATCGGGAAGATCAACAGGCTGCCTTCCGGTCCGGTACTGCCGCCGCTAATCAGCGCGTTGCCCAGCGGATGCGCCGTCATGAAGCGCTCGTTGACCAGCGTGCCGCTATCGAAGGTGCCGTAAAAGTACGATTCGCCCCAGTCCCACGCAGCGTGAAAGCCGATCGCCCAGAACAACGAGCCGGTGTACCAGAGGCTCAGGCAGAACACGAGGCCAATCGCCGCTGCGGAAAACAGGCCGACCGGCGTCTCTCCCGGATTGGCGCCGTGAAAGCCGCTGAACAGCGCGGACAGCAGGAGCGCTCCCCACCAGAAGCCGATACCCCGGCTCAGCGTGTATTGCAGGTATCCGCGCAGCAATAACTCCTCGCACAGCCCCACCAGCAGAAAGACGCCACCCCACGCGATCGCGTGAAGCCACGCTTGAGGATCGGCTGCGGGTGACGTGTCGAGCGTCAGCACATGCAGGCTCACCAGTGCGAACACCACGACGCTGACTGCGGCGAAGCCACTCACGAGACCTGCCACGAAGCGCGCGAGCCGCGCGGAGCCTTGCAAGCCAAAAGAAAGCAGCGAGCGTCGCTCGATCCTCGCCATCACGGCGACCGCTGCCAGTACACCGAGCAATTGCGCGCCCTCAAAGGCGGCGATGAACTTCAAACCTAGCGAGGTCGTATGCTGCGGCGCCGGTCCGAGCAAATAATGCAACACTCTGCCGATACCAAACGCGACTACGCCGAACGTCGCGATAAAAATCGCGATGCTCCAGCCGGCGCGAATGCCGTCCGCGCCAATGAAAACCCAACGAAAGCCCCGTTTAGGCCGCGCCCTGGGCGGCTGATGGTTGTTCTGCTGTGTTGAGCGCGTAACTGAATCGTCCAAGACTGCCTCCGTACAAAGTCGACGACAGGTGATCTGAGCCGTGGTATTCGGAGGCTCGGCGGGATGTGAGGCGGACTGCGCGGCCCACGCCTTGCCGCAGAGATTGCGTGCGCCTGCATGCCTCGATTCGGCGCGTTACTTTAGCGTACGTTTCGTACGGTATGCCAACGTCTGTCAATATAAGGCATTCCCCATGCGAAAGGCCGCGCTGCAAAAACGCGGCCTCGTTCAGGCACTTCATGTCGATAAAACTCGCGATCTTCGATTTCGACGGCACCCTGGCCGACACCTATCCGTTGTTTATCGAGTCGATCAACGACCTGGCCTTGCACCACGACTTCAGGCAAGTGGCGCCGCATGAGGTGGACCGGTTACGGGCAATGGGCGCGCGCGACATTCTGCGTGATCTGCAATTGCCGATGCATCGCGTGCCGAAAGTGGTTCTCGATTTCAGGTCCATCATGCAGCGGCGTTTGAACGAAATCAGGCCGTTCGTTGGTATCGAAGCAGGTCTCAGAGGTCTCGCGGAGCTAGGCATCATGCTTGCCCTCGTCACTTCCAACTCGCGCGCGAACGTGGAGGCGGTGCTCGGTCACGAACTGCTGACGCAATTTTCGGCGATCGAATGCGGCACCGCGCTATTCGGCAAGGCGCATCGTCTGCGCAAGATCCTGCAGGCAACGCGGGTCGAGAGAACGGCGGCAATCTACATTGGCGACGAGATTCGCGACGCGCATGCTGCGCGCAAGATCGGCATCGGTTTTGGTGCGGTGGCGTGGGGTTACACGGAGTTCGAGGCGCTGCTGCGCCTGCGGCCGGAAGCGTCGTTTGCCGTACCCGCGGATTTGACCGCGCTCGCGGGCAGATAAAAAAAAGGGGACGCCGTGACAGCGTCCCCGTATCAGAGAGGCGAACTCAAACAGCTAACGCGCGTTACTGCCCGATGCGACGCAGCGGTTCACCTGCCATCAGCTTACGTTCGATCTGTTCGAGCGAAACCCCCTTGGTTTCCGGCACGAGCCAAATCGTCAGCAAGATGAAGGCTGCATTCATGACGGCATAAAGCCAGAAGGTCTGTGCGTGGCCCAGCGTGTTGAGCAAGGTCAGGAAGGTTGCGCCCGCAATCGTATTGGCCACCCAGTTGACGAAGGTCGAGGCGGCAATGCCGAAGTCACGTCCCTTGATAGGCTGGATTTCCGCGCACAGAATCCAGATCATCGGGCCGGCGGACATTGCAAAACCCGCGATGAAAATCAGCAGCATCGCGACGGCGATGATCTGACTCGTGCCGCCAGTGATGCCCACGTGCAGCATGGCGCCGAGCGTGGCGAGCGCGAGCGCCATCACCGAGAAACCGGTGTAGAGGATGGGCTTGCGGCCCCAGCGGTCCACGAGACCAATCGCAATGAAGGTGGACGCCACGTTCACCACGCCGACGATCACCGTTCCCCACAACTGGTCGTGCGCGCTGCCATAACCCGCGAGTCCAAAAATGCGCGGGGCGTAGTACATCACCACGTTGATACCGGTGAGTTGCTGCATGACCTGCAGCATGACGCCGAGCCATACCGAGCGGCGGAAGTTCGAGTTGCTGCGGAACAGGCCCCAGCCCTGAAATTCCACCTTCAGTTGATCGGCGATTTCGCGCATTTCGGTTTCGACGCTCTTGCGATCGCCGCGCAGACGGTCCAGCACTTTCTCGGCTTCTTCGTTGCGGCCTTTGCTCATCAACCAGCGGGGGCTGCGCGGCAGAAACAGCAAACCGATCAGCAGAGCAACCGCCGGGAAAGCAATCACGCCGAGCATCCAGCGCCAGTCACCCGAACCGCTGAAGGCCGTGTTGGACAGAAACGCAGCGAGAATACCAACCGTCACCATCAGTTGATGGAGCGAGATCAGCGCGCCACGCATGGTGCGCGGTGCGATTTCCGACAGATAGAGCGGCGCAGTAAACGACGCGATACCCACGGCGATACCAAGCAACACGCGGCCGCCGATCAACACCTCGGGGCTCCACGCGAACGAGCACAACGCTGACGCACCCGCGAACAGCGCGGCGCCGATCATCAACGACGGTTTGCGGCCGATTGCCTTGGCCATCCAGCCCGAGCCGAGCGCGCCGAATGCCGCGCCAACCATCATCGAACTGACGATCCACTCCTGCATCTGATCGCCGACGTGAAACTGTTTTGCGATGAACGGCAAGGCACCGGAGATTACGCCGATGTCGAGGCCGAATAGCAGCCCCGCGAGCGCCGCAATGACGCTGGTGAGGACCACATGAAAACGTGTGTGAGGGTGTGCAGCGTGGTTTGCTGCCAGCCCATGAGGTGTGGCGGACATGGCTTTTCCTTGTATGAGGCCAGCGGCGCCATAGCGTGGGTGACGGTGTCACCCGCGGGTTATGGCAAGCGCGTGGCGCGGCTTGTATTGGTCTGCAAATAGCACGCGCCGTGCCCGGTAACGTGACGCAGCGATGCGCGAGGCCCGAACGTCGCGCCGTTACAGGTGGCTTACACGAACAGGGAGATCAGACCGCCTACGGTGATACCGGCCGCAAGCCAGCGGCCCGCCGTGTAGAACGCGTTGGTTTCCTGTTGCGTCTGGTCGGGTCGCTCGAGCCCTAGCGAGCCGTAGGCAAATGATTTGAGCGGGGACACGTCGGCGGCGGCGCTGGCATCGTCGCCGTCGCTGTTGTCATCGCTGGTGCTATCGGATTGCGGCGCGCTGCTGGTTTCGTCGGCGCCGGTGGATGCTGTGGAGTCCGTGGCTTCGTCTGCTTCGTTTGCTTGCTCAGTCGTGTCGGTTGCGTCGGCTGACTCTGCAGCTTCGGTCTCGTCGGAATGGCCAGCGTGCTGAGCTTGCGACGAAGCCGTTGATTCACCGCTCCGTTCTTTCGCCAAGGTGGCAGCGCCGTCAGACGAAATGCTGACCGCCGCATCCTGGCTCGTTCCATTGCGTGTCGTGCTTTCGTTCGCCGTATTGCCGTCAGACGGCGTCGTTGCCGCGTCGGTCTTCGTCGCGTTGATAGTCGAAGCGCGTTGCGTCGATGCGGGCGACGACGCTGCGGGGCTGATCTGCATGGCAATCCTTCCTCATCCGAGTGTCAGGATTGCCCGAGTGTGTCCGACGTGCAGGCGATCCCCTATCCGAAGACGCGGCACATAGCCGCTTGCCTGCTTTGTCGTCTGCTGGAAGAAGGATCTTTAGTATCGGTAAGGCTGCGTAAGCGACGCTGCCGCTCAATCACTGAAGATGGAGAGCTTGAGTGTGTGCGAGTGGCCTATCCACACAGCAGCATCACGATGATCCCGCAGATCGTCGCCCGTATTGGGGTGCATGAAAACGTCCAGCGCGCCATGATTGAGCGTGAGCCATGCTACGATTTCGTTGAAGTGGGGCGCAGCGAATTCCAGTTGATACGACCACATGGGGTGCGGCCCAACCGGACGCTCGTGGAACCGGCCCATTTGCAGCTTGCCGGCGAAGCGCGTCTCGATCTCGCCGCGTAACGCCCGCGCGGCATCGCGGCTTGCTGAATCGAAATACACGTGGGCGTGCCAGTTATGGATGGTCGATACGTCGAGGTAGGTCATAGTGATAGCGGGTGCGCGGAGGGTGACAGCATAAGCGAGATCGCGCGGTTTTGCTTAACGCCGCCCGTATACACGAATGCCTCGTCGTTACGAAAAGTCTAAAGCGCGGTCTGGCGGATACATGTCATCCACCCGGCCGCGCATGCAGATCGTCGATGCAAACCACTCTCGTAAATCGCGCACATGAATACGCCATGACAATGCTGAAAAGTATTTCAGACTACTTACCAAGTTCGTAACCCACCACGCCGCCTGCCACCGCGCCGCCTACTGTACCCGCCGTGCTGTGATTGGTCGCCTCGTTGCCGATTACTCCCCCGGCCGCAGCGCCGCCAACCGTGCACCCCGTCGCGAGCGATGCCAGTACGACTAGCGTGGCGACGCCCATCCACCTGATTCGACTGTTCATTTCAACCTCCACATTTTGTTTTTTGATAGCAGGACTAAAGCAATCCGTGTGCCGTGGGACTCCGTCACGGGATGCCGCGCCGCAGCAACCACCCGGCGATCTTGTGTCACGCTTATCCAGTACCACGCTACCCACGTTGCATCGTCCATATGCGCGCGGCCGGATTGCTTTGGACACACGGTGCTTGCTAGACTGCCTTTCCCCAACCTTGCATCGCCTCTGCCTTCGCGTTTGACTTTGCGTTTGCCTTAGCAGTGCCTCTTCGCTGCGTGCACGCTGTGTGCACAAAAAAGACGGCACAGTCAGGCACGGTTCGATTACCCGTCACGTGGCACGGCGATTTGATGGAGTTTCGTATGGCTTACCTGTTGCTGGTGGTGGAACCCATTCATCAACGCGCCGGGCGCAGCGACGACGAAGGGCGCGCACGCTACGAAGAGATGGCGAACTACGCTGCGACGCTCAAGGAGCGTGGCGTGCTGGTCGCGTGTGAGTCGCTCAAGTCGACCCGCGAGGGCGTGCGGGTGGAGGTGCGCAATGGCGAGCGTCGACTGATCGACGGCCCGTTCGCGGAAGCGAAAGAAATGGTGGGCGGTTTTCTGCTGCTGAACTGCGATACGCGCGAAGAAGCGGTGGCGATCGGCGCGGCGTGTCCCGCAGCCACTTGGTGCTCGATAGAAGTGCGCGAGATCGGCCCGTGCTACCAATGATCGGCGCGTGAGCGCCGCTTGTCGCGATCTCGCGCCAGGGTTTTCCCTCGGCGCGCGCAACGCCATGTCGATTCGTGCGTTGGCGGCTCGTCGTAGAGGTGAAGCGTCTGCAGGCGATGCGGGATAGACCAGAGCGCACCGCCCAATACACACGCGCCGAGATGACTCTACGAACCACGACACCACTACGCCACGGCAACCAGGAGAAACGACCATGCGATTCATGATCATCGTCAAGGCGACCGCGTTCAGCGAATCCGGCGCCATGCCGGAGGAATCCCTGATGGCCGTGATGGGCGCCTATCACGAGGAACTGGCGAAGGCCGGCGTCCTGCTCGACGCCACCGGTTTACAACCGAGTTCGAAGGGCTGGCGCATTCGCTATGCACAGGGCCAGCGCACGGTGATCGATGGACCGTTTGCTGAGACCAAGGAGCTGGTGGCAGGCTACACGCTGATCCAGGTCCGCTCGCGCGAAGAAGCCGTCGAATGGGCGCGACGCTTCCCGGCGCCGTTTGGCGAACACGCCGATGGCGAAATCGAGGTGCGTCAACTGTTCGAGCTGGACGATTTCAAGCCGGGCCCGGCACTGGAGCGCTTCCGTCAACTGGATGCGGTGAGACGCTGAATGCCCGTGACGTCAGCCGCCACGCACCGCGCCATCGAAGCCGTCTGGCGAATCGAGTCAGCGAAGGTCGTGGCGTGCGTGGCACGCATGGTGCGCGACGTGGGTGTGGCGGAGGACCTTGCGCAGGACGCGCTGGTCGCGGCGCTCGAACACTGGCCCGCCACCGGTGTGCCGGACAATCCGGGCGCCTGGTTGATGACCACGGCCAAACACCGCGCGCTCGACCGCTTGCGCCAGGAAGGGTTGCATGCGCGCAAGCGTGAAGAGCTTGGCCGCGATCTCGATGCGCAGGAGGCCCACCTCGTGCCGGACTTTGTCGATGCACTCGATGCGGCGCGCGCAGACGATATCGGCGACGATCTTCTGCGACTGGTCTTTACCGCGTGCCATCCGGTGCTCTCCACCGACGCGCGCGTCGCGCTCACGCTGCGTCTGCTGGGCGGCCTGACCACCGACGAAATCGCCCGCGCGTTTCTGGTGGCCGAGCCCACCATCGCGCAACGGATCGTGCGCGCCAAACGCACGCTGAGTGCTGCCAAAGTGCCGTTCGAGGTGCCGCAGGCAGATGCGCGTGCAAGCCGTCTGGCCTCGGTGTTGCAGGTGATCTATCTGATCTTCAACGAAGGTTATTCGGCCACCGCGGGCGATGACTGGATGCGCCCGGCGCTCTGCGAAGAGGCGCTGCGTCTGGGCCGCGTACTCGCGGGCCTCGTGCCCGACGAAAGCGAGGTACACGGCCTCGTCGCGCTGATGGAGATTCAGGCCTCTCGGACCCACGCGCGCACCGATGCACAAGGGCGCCCGGTGCTGCTGCTCGATCAGGACCGCAGCCGTTGGGACAACTTGCTGATCCGTCGCGGCTTTGCGGCGCTCGAACGTGCGCAAAGACTCGGTGGGGCGAGCGGTCCATATGCGTTGCAAGCGGCGCTGGCTGCGTGTCACGCGCGCGCTCGCACGGCCGCGCAAACCGACTGGGCGCAGATCGTCGCGCTGTACGATGCGCTCGCGCAGGTGAGTCCGTCGCCCGTGGTGGAGTTGAACCGCGCGGTGGCGGTGGGTATGGCGTCGGGTCCGGCAGCCGCGCTCGAACTGGTCGACTCGCTCGCCGCCGATCGCACCCTCGCGCATTACCACTGGTTGCCCAGCGTGCGCGGCGATCTGCTGGCAAAACTGGGGCGTATGGAAGAAGCGCGCGCGGAATTCGAACGCGCCGCGGGCATGACGCACAACGCACGCGAACGTGAACTGCTGCTGGAGCGTGCGCGCGGGATGTCCGTTTGAAGTCACGCAATAGGATTTGTGGAATCAAACGGACTGCGAACTAAATGGCGTCGCAACCGGAGGCGCGCGTCACAGAGAAAGAAACGCCAGTCCACCAAACACGATGCCCAGTGCCGCTACGCCGAGCGAGAGATTGCGCAGCCACTTCTTGCGCGTCAGCAGCGTGATGGCCGTGAGTGCGATGGAAATCTGGATCAGCGTAGTGGCCTGCGCCCAGCGATGGTGGCCATGCAAAAGATGTTCACTTTGCGCGTCGTTATTGGCCACGTCTTTTTCAATGGCTTCCGCGTTGGCGCGGATCGGCTCTTTCTGCTGCTTGTATTTTTCGACGTCCGCGGCGAATTTGGCGTGCGCGTCACTGCCGGGGCTCGACAAGGCCGCACCCAGCTCAGCGAGATTTTCTTTTTCGCCTTTGGCCTGGTAATACGACCATTGATTCGCCGCTTCGGTCTTCTTGATGGCCGCTTCGTTCTTGTAATAGAGCGCCAGATTTTCGCTGGTGCCGCTCTGGTAGGCGTAGATCGCGCCAATGGTCGCGAGGATCGCAGTCATGACAGCCATGCGGCTCGCAAACGGATCCTCATCGTGATGGGCGCCGTGCCCGGCACCCACGTGCTCTACCGCGTGGTCGTGCGGTCCGTGCACTTCGAATTCATCTGACATGCAACACTCCGGGGCAAACTGACTAGTCGTTTTCTTTTGGCGGACCACGATATGAACGGCGAGCGGCAAAGCGCCCGCGTGTCGAACATCGAATCCGCAGTCCCGAAGCGTATCAGACCCTGTGCAGCTGTGTTGTACGGTGCCGGACGAACCATTTCGCCCGGCCAGTCAGTTGACGCTCAACCCCAGCAGCGAGCGCACCAGCAGAATCAGATGTTCGCCGCCCAGCATGCCGAGCAGCCCGACCAGCGCGATGGTGGGCGGCGCCGGCGACTTCACGCTGAGCACGTTGTAGAACACGCCGACCACCAGACCCACCATCAACGACACAAAATACGCTTTCATGACTGATATGCCCCTAGAGCTCGGCGAAAGACGCATCCGGTGCGTCCCACCGCGAATCGGTTTCCTCACATGGTGATGACGACGCGGCCGCGCGTACCGGCAGCGACGGCTTCATAGGCGGCCTGCGCCTTTTCGAGCGGAAAGCTTTGCGCGATGAGCGGCGCTTGCAGGGCGCCGCTCTCGAAGCCTTCGACGAGCGCGGTCATCAACGGGGCGGATTCGGCGACGCCGAGCTTCGCGCTATCCGTGCCGAACAGTTGTGTCTCGTTGTGATAGAAGTCGATCAGATCGAAGTCGACGCGGCGCTTGCCGGTGGCGCTGATTTCGACCACCCGGCCGCGGGTTTTCACGAGCGACAGCGCGATTTCGAATGCGACGCCGCCCACGGCGTCGTACACCACGTCCACCCCGCCGCCGGTCAGCGCCTTGACGCGCTCGCCAGCGTGCTCGTCGAAGGTCACGAATTCGTCGGCAAGACGACCGGCGGGCGTTGCTGGCTGTAGCGGCTGACGGTCCACCGCAATCACGCGACAGCCGCGCGCCTTGGCGATCTGCACCACCGCGCCGCCGACGCCGCCGCCGGCGCCGATCACGGCGATGGTCTCGCCCGGCTGCAATTGCGCGTAGCTGACGGTGCCGAGCCAGGCCACCACGAAATTGACGCCGATGGCCGACGCCTGTTCATGGCTCAGCGTAGAGGGCTTGCGCGAGAGCGCGGCCACGGGAATCTTGATGAATTGCGCGTGAGTGCCGTCGCGGGTGAAACCGATATCGCCGCCCGTGCCCCACACTTCAGCACCGAGCCAGTCTTGCGGGCCCTCGACGACCACGCCGCTGAAATCGCGCCCGGGCGTGCGGGGCAGCACCGTGTGTCCGAAATGGCCGGAGACGTTCTTGACGTCGCTCGGGTTCACCGAGGCGCTCTTGAGCTGCACGATGGCGCTATCGGCGTCGGCGGAAGGGGTGGGTACGTCGACGTATTCGAGTACGTCGGGGCTGCCGAAGGTCTTGAACTGGATTGCTTTCATGACGACGCTCCTGATCGGTAAATGGCTGCTGCGTGGTGCAGCGATGAAAGCCATTCTAGGTGTCCGGCGTGGGGGCGTTGAGACAAGGAGTTTCGAATTTCGGACAGGGAGGGGGAAACCTCGCGTTTTTCAGGCCACGGCCGCGATAGGCAGAATTAACAGGAAAAAAATATCTGCAGCAATCAGCTTGGATGACTGGTCGGAGCGCCCCGTCAAATGGACATCTCGCCTGCATGGGTGGATATTTTTTTCTTGCTATGTCGCGTCAAACGTTAAATAACAAGAAAAAAATATCGCGAGCATCCGACCCTGCGCCAGCCCCATGAACACGGTCAAACCGCCCCCAGCGTCTCCCGCGGATCGAACGCCGTGGGCGATGCACCCAGTTCGCGGCGGAACATATCGCTGAAGCTGCTGGGCAGGTAGCCGAGCGAACGCGCGATGCTGCCAACCGGGCGCCCTTCCGCCAGACCCGACACCGCGACCGCCAATTGCACCTGACGGCGCCATTCGGCGAAGCCAATGCCGAGTTCGCGCGTGAAGAGGCGCGCGAGCGTGCGCACGCTCGCGCCTACCGCCGCCGCGTGCTGTTCGAAGCTGATGTCGATGGAGGGGTTGTCGATCACCGCGCGGCAGAGCGCGTCGAGCCGGCGATCCGATGCTTCCGACGTATCCGGCAGCGGAATGCGCAGCGGCCAGCGCGGCGCGTGCGCGAGTTCCAGCATCGCCAGCTTGTAGGCGGTCTCGAGATAGACGTCGTCGCGCGCGTGGTTATGTTCGTACTCGGCAATGGTCGTGATGAGTTCGCGCAGCAGGCCATTCATTTCGAACACATCGCTGTGCTGGCTCAGGTGATGGACGTTGCGTTGATGCAGGTAGAGATTGCGCATCTCCACCTCGCTCATCATATGAATGGAATGCACCGCGCCCGCCGGCAACCACACGGCGCGTTGCGGCGGCACCACCAGCGCCTCACGCCCGACCTCGACCCACATGACCCCCGCCACCGCATAGAGCACCTGAGCCCAGGTGTGCGAGTGCGGATCAATACGCATTCCACGGGGATAGTGGCGCGCCAGCGAGCGCGCGTCATCGTCTTCAGGCAGTTCGGGCGGGCGGGCTTCCGGCATGGGTCGTTCGGGTGGGTTCGTGTTCGAGTGTGAGTGGCAGAGAAGGGCAAACGCCAAGGGGCGAACGGCAAGACGCAAACCGCGAGGTACGGCCAGAAGAACCGCACCATAGGATAGCGCGAGCCACGCCGCGTGAAGCAATCCAGCAGTTCCAACCCGCGCCATCATGCGCGTGAACTGATAGAAAAGCCGCACAAAAAAGCCGCGCAAAAAAGGCCGCAAAAAAATTTTCACAAATTGGCGACGGATTTTCCCCGGCCGCTGCGTTCAAGGATAAACGGAGCCAATCCGTGTTTCTTGAACCCTTGGGAGAGTGACATGAAAAATTCGACCCTCGCACGCCTTTTCGTTACCGCCACGGTATCGCTTGCTGCGTCCGCCTCGTTCGCGCAGGCCGTGATCATCGCGCCGGCAGCGCCGCCGCCGCCGCGCGTGGAAGTCATGCCGGCCCCGCGCCCCGGCTATGTCTGGGACAACGGCCACTGGCGCTGGGAGCGCGGCCAATACGTGTGGGCGCCTGGCCACTGGCAGATGGTGCGCGCCGGCTATCACTGGGTACCCGGACACTGGGCACAGCGCGGCCCGCGCTGGCGCTGGATCGAAGGCCACTGGGCCTGAGCTCGCGGCCGTCCGCCGGCCGAGCGTTGACCGTTGACGGTTGACGCTGGCCGGCTGATCCATCCAACCGGGAGCACCTCTGCACTCGCCTGCGCTTCACGCAGGCGAGCGGCTCAGGTCGTCTCACTCATCGTCCCACTCAATCAGGCAACCTGTGATGAAAACCCTTTTACTTCTCGCGCTGGTAGCGGCGACCTTGTCCGGCTGCGTGGTGGTGCCGGAGCGCCCGGCGTATTACCATCCGGCGGTCGTCGTTTATTGATTCTCGAAGCAGGCTGGTGCCAACCATCCTCGACCCTTTGAACACGGCTGCACAAAGTATTCAAACAGGCTTCAGAAAGGCTTCAAAAAGCCTGCGGCCTTCGATGAGTAGAACTTCTAACGAGCCCACAGTAGTAAGGCGCATCTCAGGGAGCAGGGCAAGTGATACACGTGGGTGTCGTGAGACCGTTGATGAAGGCGCTGCGGGCCGTGCTGCGTACGCCGCGCCCACTGCCGGGCGGCGCCCGTTGAACGAGCGCGACCCCGACGCCGAACTCGTCGCACGGGTCGGTGCGCAGGACCCGGCCGCTGTGCGCACGCTGGTGTCGCGCAAGCTGCCGCGTCTGCTCGCGCTCGCCACGCGCATGCTGGGAGACCGTATGGAAGCGGAAGACGTCGCACAGGAAGCGTTCGTGCGGATCTGGAAACAGGCCCCGCACTGGAAAGAGGGCGAGGCCCGCTTCGACACGTGGATTCATCGCGTGGCGCTGAACCTCTGTTATGACCGTTTGCGCGGACGTCGCGAAGATCCCGTCGCGGAGGTGCCCGACGAGGCAGACCCGCAGCCGTTGCCCGATCTGCAGATCGACACGCGCGTGCGCGACGAGCGCGTGCGGGCGGCGCTCGCCGCGTTGCCGGCGCGCCAGCGTGAGGCGCTGGTGCTCAATTACTATCAGGAACTATCGAACATCGAGGCGGCAGCCCTGATGGGCATCACTGTGGATGCCCTCGAAAGCCTGCTGGCGCGAGCGCGCCGGAATTTGCGCGCGCAACTGGCGGGCAGCGGTTTTAGCAAGGACACACCATGACACCCGAGAGATTCCAGACCATCGTCGCTGCCTATGGTGCCGATCCGCGTCGCTGGCCGAGGGACGAGCGCGCTGCGGCCGAGGCCTGGGCCCGCTTGCACCCCGCCGAGGCAAGCGCGGCGCTGGCCGAGTCGGCCGACCTCGACCTCTGGCTCACGGCTCACACCGTCGCGCCGCCGGATCGGGCGCTGGCTGAGCGCGTCGTCGCCACGGCGCCGGTGCGACGTCCAGTACGGCAGCGCGCGCGGCTCTGGTGGCAAGGCGCGGCGTTCGCGGGAATCGGGCTCGCCGGAGGACTGGCGGGCGCGTTCGCGGTGTCGTTCTTCGTGTTGACGGGCACGCCCCCCGCTGCGCACGACGCCTCTTACGTGACATCGAGCTTCGACGGTTCGACCGCCGACTGGAGCGGCGAATGAACGGCCGCTCATGGAAGATCCTGGTGATCGCCTCGCTGGTGCTCAACGTGTTTCTGCTGGGCGGCATTGCGGGCGGCGCGTATCAATGGTTCGCCGGGCATAGCGGCACGGCCAAAGGGCCGGCGCAGCGTACGGCGCTGCGCTTTGCCGCGGAGGATTTGTCAGCGGACCGGCAGCGGCAATTCGTCGAGGCGCTGAAAGCCGCGCGCAGGGTGGGACGCGATTATGCGCAGGCGGGTCGTGAGGGGCGTCGCGAGGTGCTGGACGTGCTGTCCGCGCCGCAACTCGATCGCGCCGCGCTCGATGCCGCATTGCAACGCACACGCGCTGCCGATAGCGATTTGCGCGCCCAGGTCGAAAGCGGCGTCGCGGATTTTGCGGCGACGCTGACGCCCGACGAGCGCATCAAATTCGTCGACGGCCTGAAACGCGCCGGACAGTGGCGCGAGGCGCCGCTGACGCCAGCGCAGAAGCGCAAGGCGGCGAGCCAGTGACGGAGCGCGGGCTTGATGCGATGGGGACGCGTCAAGCGTGTCTTCGCACGCCTCACGCTGCCTGAAAAAACCTTCGCTGACCGCGACGGATTTTGCCGCGGCGGACGTTTAAAGAAGGTGAGCAACATTTGAAGGAACGCGCATGGTCACGTCACCCAACGACAACGCCGCGGCGATTGCGCTGAACCGGTTTGGCCTCGGCGCCCGCCCCGAAGACACGCCACCGGCCGATCCGAAGGCGTGGCTGTTTGCGCAGTTCGAGCAGTATCAAACGCAGCCCCCGGCGTGGGCTGGAGAGCCGGGCAGTGTCGCGCTGGCCACTGAGCTGGGCGAGCAGCGCATGCAGAACGCGGGCGCTAATCAAAACGCCAACGCCAACGTCAACGTCAACGCGGGTGCCGGTGCGAACATAAGTCCGAACGCGAACGGCAACGCAGAGCCGAACGCCAGCGCAAACCTCAACGCCAACAACCCCGCCACCGCCAGACAGGCCGCCAACAAGGCGATTCGTGGCGAAATCCGCGACATCTATCGCACAGCGGTCAATGCCAGCGTGTCGAGCGCAGTGACGAGCCCGACGCCGTTCGTCGACCGGCTGGTGCGTTTCTGGGCCAATCACTTCGCAGTGTCCACGGAAAAGCCGCAGGTGGCGGCGCTGGCCGGCGCGTTCGAAATGGAGGCGATCCGCCCGCACGTCCTCGGCCGTTTCGACGACATGCTGGTCGCGGTGGAGCAGCATCCCGCAATGCAACTGTTTCTGGACCAGACTCGCTCAGTGGGCCCCGACAGCATGGCCGCGCTGCGCGCCGAGCAGCGCAATCCGGACCAGAAGCGCGGGCTGAATGAAAACCTCGCGCGCGAGATCATGGAGTTGCACACGCTGGGTGTACGCAGCGGCTACACGCAAGCGGACGTCACCGAATTTGCGCGCGCACTGACCGGCTGGAGCGTGGCGGGCATCAAGGGGCCGCAGCCGAACAACGCCGCGCCCGGCGCATTCGTGTTTCGCCCCGCGCTGCACGAGCCGGGGCCGCGAACCATCATGGGACGCCGCTACGATCAGCCCGGCGAAGCGCAGGCGCTGGCCATCCTGCACGATTTCGCGGCATCGCCCGCGACGGCGCAGCATGTTGCCACCAAACTGGCGCGCCACTTCGTTGCCGACAATCCGCCGCCCGCCGTGATCGAGCGGCTCGCCAACGCATTCGAGCGCAGCAACGGCGATCTGCCTACGGTGTATCGCGCGTTGATCGAATCGCCGGAAGCGTGGTCGCCGCTTGCCGTCAAATTCAAAACGCCGTGGGAGTGGACCGTTTCGTCGATGCGTGGACTCGGCTGGCAAGACCTCGGCAACCTGCAGGCCGCGCCGCTGTTGACGCAACTCGGTCAACCGCTGTGGCGCCCTGGCTCGCCCGCTGGCTACGACGACATTGCAGCCAGCTGGGCCGCGCCCGATGCACTCGTGCGACGCGTCGAAGTGGCGCAACGCTTTGCTGCGCGCGTCGGCGACCGGCTCGATCCGCGCACGCTCGGTCAGACCCTGCTGGTCGGCTCGATCAGCGCGCCGACCGCGACTGCGGTGTCGCGTGCCGAAAGCGCGTCGACAGCGATTGCGCTGCTGCTCGTATCACCCGATTTTCAACGGAGATAACGCCATGACGTCCCGTCGACAGTTCCTCAATTTCGCCGCAGCCGGCGCGGGCGCCATGCTCGTGTCGCCGCGCATGGTGTTTGCGAATGTCGCGACCGAGCGGCGCTTCGTCTTCGTGATTCAGCGCGGCGCTGCCGATGGCCTGAACATCGTCGTGCCGTACGCCGAGCCGTCGTATGCGAGCTTGCGCGGCGCGCTCGCGGTTGATCCAGCGACGGCGATCAAACTCGACGGTACGTTTGCGTTGCATCCGTCACTGGTCGAAACCTCGAAGATGTACGCGGGCGGTCAGGCGTTGTTCGTGCATGCCGTCGCGTCGCCGTATCGCGATCGCTCGCATTTCGATGGCCAGAACGTGCTCGAAACCGGCGGCACGTCGCCGTATCAGGTGAAGGACGGCTGGTTGAACCGGCTCGTCGCGATGATGCCGGCCACGCGCGAAAACGCGATCGCTTTCGCGCCCACCGTGCCGATGGCCTTGCGCGGTAAAGCGGATGTCACGTCCTACGCGCCTTCGGGCCTGCCGCAGGCGCCCGACGATCTGCTCACGCGCGTCTCGCAGCTTTACGATCAGGATGCGCAATTGCGGCCGCTGTGGGAGTCGGCGATGGCGGCGCGTGGTCTCGCGGGCGATGCGGGCGCGCGTCAAGACCCGGCGAGCCTCGGCAAACTGGCGGCGGGGTTTCTCTCGCGTGACGACGGCCCGCGTCTCGCGATGATCGAAACCGGCGGCTGGGACACGCATAGCGCGCAGAACCCACGGCTTGCGAATCAGTTGAAGGCGCTCGATACGATGCTGGCAGCGTTGCGCGATGGCATGGGGCCGCTCTGGAACAACACCACCGTGCTGGTCGCGACGGAGTTCGGCCGCACGGCGGCGGCCAACGGCACCGGCGGCACCGATCACGGCACGGGTTCCGCTGCGATGCTGATAGGCGGCGCGGTGTCGGGAGGACGCGTGATCGCCGACTGGCCCGGCCTCAAACCCGGCGATCTGTATCAGGCGCGTGATCTCAGACCTACTACAGCACTCGACGCCGTGATTGCGGGCGCCGCCAGCGAGAGTCTTGGACTCGACCCGCATCGCACGGCCAGCACGTTGTTTGCACAAACCGGTACGACGCGGCCGTTGACAGGGTTGATTCGAACCTAGCGTCTAGCGTGCAGAGCGTCCGTTGAAGTACTACGGCATGCGAATCATCATTCAGGCACCGTGCCGCGTATAAAGCAGCAATAGCGAAAGCGTGACGAGCGATCCTACTGTTGAAAGCAAAATGGTTCGCGACGTGATGTGAGCCTCGCGCCGATAGTACTCGGCCAGCATGAACGGGCCGGTGCCGGTGGGCAACGCGGCCAGCACCACGGCCATGTCGACGAGCGCGACGGGCAGCGCGAACACGCGCGCGGCAAGCCACCACGTCAGCGCGGGCTGCAAGATCAGCTTGATGCCAGTGAGCAGCAACGAAATACCGGCACCGCTACTGGCGGCGGGGCGTTTCTCGGCGAGGAACAGGCCGAGGCTGACGAGCGCGCACGGACTTGCCGCACCGCTCAGCAACTTCAGGAATGTCTCCGCGCTTTGCGGCATCGTGACGTGCGAGGCCGCCACCAACACGCCGAGGATAGGCGACACGATCAGCGGATTACGCGCCAGGGCGCGCAGCACCTTGAAGGCGAGATGATGCGGTCGGCGCTCGCTTTGCAGACCCACTTCGATCAGAACGATGGCAATGGCGAACAGCACGCATGCGACCAGAATGGTCGCGATGGTGGTTGGCGTCAGGCTGGCCGGTCCGAAGGCAATCAGGCACAACGGAAAGCCGATGTAGCCCGTGTTCGGATACGAACCCGCAATGGCGTCGATGCTCGCATCGGCGAGCGGCCGTCCACTCATGAGACGCGCGACGAGAATCACCACGAAGATGCCGGCGCACGACAGCGAGAACGTCGCGACGAACGCGGGTTGATCGAGCTGATGCCAGGTGGCATGCGCCATCACGTCGAACAGCAGCGCGGGCAGCGCGAGCCAGACGACGAAGCGGTTCAGCTCCGACGCCGCGGTTGGGCCCAGCACGTTGCGGCGACGGCACGCGAAGCCCGCAAAAATCAGGCCGAAAACAGGGAGCAGAATCTCCAGGGTGGATAGCATCGGTGCTTCTACTTGTAAAGACAAACGGGAAAGATGCGCCAGAGTAGTGGTTCACATTGATACAATCAAATACCGTTTCTGGCGCCCAACAATACCTTTTTTGCATCGTGATCGACATCAAGCCGTTGCGCTACTTCGTGACTTTGGCCGAAACTCGCCATTTTGGCAGGGCGGCGGCGCGGCTGCATCTGTCGCAACCGCCGTTGAGCCGCCAGTTGGCGGCGCTGGAAGCGAGCCTTGGGGTCACGCTGATCGAGCGCAGTCCGCGCAGCGTCACGTTGACGGCGGCCGGCGAGCGTTTCTATGCCGACGCCAAGGCCATCCTCGGTGCGCTCGAACAGGCAGCGCACAATGCGCGGGCCGCGGCGCATGGCGACAGCGGCACGCTTTCGATCGGCTTCACCATGTGCGCCGCCTACAGCGTCGTGCCGGGCTATGCGCGCACGTTCGGCTCGGCGTATCCCGAGGTGGCGCTGAATCTGCGCGAGGTGGTCTCGAACGATCTCGCTGCCCAGGTGCTGGCCGGGCAGATCGATGCGGCCATCATGTTTCCCGGCGCGCCGAACAAGGCACTCGCCACGCGCACCATCGTCAGCGAGCCGCTGTGCGTGGCGTTGTCACGCACGCATCCACGAGCCCGTGCGCGGCAGTTGAAGATAGCGCAGCTTGCGGGTGAACCGTTCGTGCTGGCGTCCGAGGACGTCGCGCCCACGTTGCGCGCGAGCATTCTCGAACATTGTCATTCCGGTGGCTTCGAGCCGGATATCCGCTTCGAAGTGCAGTTGCAGCAGACCGTGCTGAGCCTGGTGGATGAAGGCGTGGGTATCGCACTGGTGCCGGCCTCGATGCGCAAGGCACAACTGGCGGGCGTGGTGTTTCGGCCGCTCGCCAATGCGCCGCTGATCGAGCAGGTGCTGGTGTGGTCGCCGGCCAATCGTAACCCGTGTCTCGTGCGCTTTCTCGAACTGGCCTGAGACATTGGCCTCCCGGCATATCGTGCGGCCGCCGGGCATCAAGCATCCGGCGTGGATGAGTGCAATTGCGCGTTGGCGCGTGCATCGGCCATGCGTTGCGCGTCCTGCCTGATACCCCGGCGACGCCAGAACGTCCACAGCATCAGACTGCCGTAGACGCCGTAGAAGACCAGCGTCGACGCCAGTACCGCATGGGGCGTGTCCGCGCCGCGCCAGACTATCAGCGAACGAATCGTGTTTTCGGTGATGAGGCCCACGCCCCACACGAGCGTCATGCGACGGATCTCCGCGGCGATACGCGGGCTTTCACTCCAGTTTTGCTCGAAGATGCTGATGCCTGCGGTGTTTTCCCGGGCCGTCGTCGAGCGGGCCAGATAGAACACGATGGGGCGATGAAACGCGAGCGAAATGAGGAAGACAATGCCCATCACGCCGGAGACGATCGGCTCTTCGAGCGCGCGGTTTTGCGGGCCACCCAGCGGCACGGCGACGAGCGAGAGGGCGATACTCGCCACGATCAGCATACTCAGGGCGTCGAAGTGACGAAAGCGCACGAAATCGCAGATCATCCACGCAAGCGGCGGCAGCGCCGATGTCACGAGGCCGCCCGCCAGTCCCCAATGAGGGTAAGCGAGCCGATACGCGAGCACGGGCAGCAGCACGTTGATGCAGAGTGCGGAGAGGTATCGGAGGCGCAGCTTCATGCGGTGGGGTCCGTGGTGCGGGCGTGCTTGCGTGGCGCGGCGGTCGCGGGATTCATCGTAGCCCGCCACGCCGTGATGGATCAAGCTGGCGCTTCAACTGAGACTGAGATGTTAGTTACGCAACGCGCATTTCGCCCGCGCGGCCAGCGCGGCACACACGAGGCGACTACGCGACTACGCACCAGCAAAAATCTGCCATCATCACACCCACCTCCCCACCCGCGTCGCCCCTCACCATGCCCTCCCCAAGCACGCTGCTCGAAACAGATCGCCTCACCATGCACCCCCACGTCCGTGGAGATTTCGACGACAGCTATACGATGTGGTCCGATCCCGAAGTGATCCGCTTCATCGGCGGACAGCCGTTCAGTCGCGAAGAGGTGTGGGCGCGGCTATTGCGTTATGCCGGTCACTGGGCATTGATGGGCTTCGGCTATTGGGTGGTGCGCGACCGGCACAGCGGTCGCTTTCTCGGCGAGGTGGGGTTCGCGGACTTTCGCCGCCAGATCGAGCCGTCGCTGGAGGGCACGCCCGAGATCGGCTGGGCGCTGATCCCCGCCGCGCACGGACGCGGTTATGCCACGGAGGCGGTGCGGGCGGCGCTGCGCTGGGCCGATGCGCAATGGCCGGCGGCCGACACGGCCTGCATCATCGCGCCGGACAACACCGCCTCGCTGCGGGTCGCGCAAAAGTGCGGCTACGTGGAATGGGTGCGCACGTCGTATAAGGGCAAGCCGACCCTCCAGTTTCGCCGGATGGCCGGTCCCGCTTGAAGAGAAATAGAAGAAAAATACCCGAACTGCCGGCGCTTATCGTTGCGGTCCGATCAATTCGGCAAGCCGCGTGCGCTGATTCCCTTCGGCGTCGAAATTGCGTTCGTCGAGCCACTGCGCAAAGGCCTTGCGGAGTGCCGGGTATTCGCTGTTTATGATGGAGTACCACGCAGTGTCCCGATTGCGTCCGCGATACACAATGGCCTGCCGGAAGATGCCCTCGAACGTGAAGCCATAACGCTGCGCGGCACTGCGTGACGGTCCGTTGAGCGAATCGCATTTCCATTCGAAACGCCGGTAGCCGAGATCGTCGAACACGTACTTCAGCAGCAACGCCATCGCTTCGGTGGCGACGCGGGTGCGCTTCAGATGCGGCGAATAGGTGACGTGACCCACTTCGATCACGCCATTGCCGGCGTCGATGCGCATCAATGCGAGCGTGCCCACCGCCTTGCCGGTGGCAAGATCAATCACCGCGTGGTGCATCGGATCAGCCGACGCCGCGGCTTTCGTCAAGTGCTCGCGGTACGCATCCAGGCTCTGGAACGGGCCCACGGCCAGATAGGTCCAGTCACGGCCGTCGGTTGCGGCGCTATAGGCCTCGTAAAGATCTTCGGCGTGCCGCGCCACGTCCACCCGTTCGATCCGGCAGTAGCGGCCCACCAGCGGCTCGCTGCCGGGCAGGCGCGCCGCCTGCCAATCCGGGACCGGTGCGCCGATGGGTTGCGCGTATTCGTTGAGTCTTGGTTCCACTGTTTTCTCCTTGCTCGATGCAAGCACGATACGCCGAACGTGGTATGTTAAAAAGATCCACCACATCCTCTTTTGATGGGTCCACCGAGCATGATCGAAATCATCGGCCCGCTGACGCCCGGCGCCGTCACTGCAGCCGGCAAGCCCGTCTCGTTGCAGAAGCAGTTGATCGAACGTCTGCAACAGGCCATTCTTGCCGGACGCCTGCCGGCCGGCGCCTTGCTACCATCCTCGCGGCTGCTGGCGGCCGAGTTGGGCGTGTCGCGCAACACGGTCGTGCTCGCCTATGACCATCTGATGGCGGAAGGTTACGTGCTGGCCGATCGCAAGGGCACGCGTGTCACGTCGCTGTCGCGCCCTGCTGTGGATGCCGGCTGGCAGCAGATTGCCGCGCCCGCCGAGGTGACGTTCGCGGCGCGTCTCGCGCCGTTCACAGCCGTCCTTCCGCAGGTCGAAGGCGTCACGCGGCTGACGCCCGGCACGCCCGCGCTGGATCGCTTCCCGGTTAGCGCGTGGCGGCGTTCGCTCGAACGGGCAATGGATCGCAGTTTGCCGCGCGCCCTCGGCTACGGTGCGCCCGCTGGCGAACCGGCCCTGCGCGATGCGATTGCCGCGCATCTGCGCATCGCGCGGGGTGTGCGCTGCGACGGTTCGCAGGTGGTGATCACGGAAGGCGCGCAGGAAGCGCTCAATCTTTGCGTGTCGCTGCTCACCAACCCCGGCGATATCGCGTGGGTCGAGGATCCCGGCTATCGGGGCGCCAAGGCGGCCTTCAACGTGGGCGATCTGCGTGTCGTGCCCATGCGCGTCGATCAGGAAGGCCTCGCCGTGCCGGACGATGCCTGGCACACAACCCCGCCCAAACTGATCTACACCTCGCCCGCGCATCAATATCCGACCGGTGCCGTGCTTTCCGTGGCGCGACGGCTCGAACTCATCACGCAAGCGCGTCGTGCCGGCGCCTGGTTGATCGAGGATGACTACGACGGCGAATTTCGCCACACCGGCGAGCCGATCGCCAGCATGCAGGGCCTCGTGGCGGAGGCGCCGGTGCTGTACATCGGCTCGTTCAGCAAGACCATGTTTCCGGCGCTGCGGATTGGCTTTGTGGTGTTGCCGCGCGGCATGGTCGACGCGAGCCGCGTGGCCTTGCAGGAGATGCTGCGCGGCGGCCACCGGCTGGAACAACTGGCGCTGGCCGACTTCATCGAGGCGGGCGAGTTCGCGCGCCATCTGGGACGCATGCGACGTCTCTATCGGGAGCGCCAGCAGGCGTTGCGCGAGGCGCTCGCCGCGCATTTCGAGGACGCGCAGATACTGGGCGGCGATTGCGGCATGCATCTGACCTTGCGTCTGCCGGCGCATGTGCCGGATCGCGCGGTGGTCGAGCGTGCTGCCGCGCAGCGTGTCGCGCCGCGCGCTTTGTCCAGTTTCGCGCTCGCACCGTGTGAGGACGACAACGGCCTCGTGATCGGTTATGGCAATACCCCAGCCGAGGAGATCGGACCGGCTGTCCGGTTGCTGGCCGGGATTACCGCTGAGCTGGGCAAGGGGGCGCCAAAAGCGAATCGTCCGCGCCGCCGGTCAGGTGCGGATGTAAGCGTGCGCGCGAAGTAACCAGCGGAACGTCCAGGCCCCACGTCCCAGATATGAACCCATGTCCGCCTACGCCCGCGCATGTAAGTTTTACGCGCGCCGTCATGCCGCGCAGCGAGACCTTACGCGGTCCTCTGAAGCTTCGAACTGAGCCAGAGATGCACATAAAAAGCGTCGCATGAAGCGTCTTTGTAGCGCCCACGCGGGTCGGCGCTGGTCAGTTCATTTGCCTGAAGGCGGCGGGCATGAAGAATGCCTCTTTTTGCTTGTGACATTCCCTACACGAGAGAGGACACAATGGAAATTCGACCGACCGCGTGGTTTCCGCTGGATGGCTACACGCCCGTTCGTGAAGGCTGGTATGAAGTTCAACTGGTGAGCGGCGAAACGGCGTTCGCCAAGTTCGGCGCCGACGAGTGGACCGAGAAGCCGTTGCTCGTCTTCACCCACTGGAGAGGACTCGCTTCCAACCCGGCTCGCGCGGATGAAAGCGATCAGGAACACTACAGCGCCGAGGCCACCGCGGCTGAAGGCGTGCGTGCCGCGTGGAACGCGTTCTTCCCGGGGCTCAACGGTGAAGCGCACAAACCTTCGGACCCGGCACATGGGGAGAAGGGTTGACGCATCAGTTCATCCCAAGACTTCGCGCGACGCGTTGAGTGCGTGTGAGTGCGTCGCGCGAGTCGATCACAGCTTCACGTGGATTTCGCCGTGGATAGCGCTGCAAGCGCCCATTGCGCGACGTCGATGTCTACCTCGGGCTGCTCGCCCGCTTCGATGATCCACGCGGCCGATAATCCCGACCACGCGAGAACCCACTGCAGCAACCGTGTTCTCTCCATTCCCGTTTCTTCCAGCACGCAAGTCAAGCGTTGTTCGAAGCGCCCGGCTACGATGGCGCTAGCACGATCAGGATTGCAGAATATATTGGCGTAATCGAAACCACGTTCTCCGTAAAGACCTTTCGGGTCGATCGCAAGCCACCCGCGTGCACCGAAGTCCAGCACATTGCCATGATGAATGTCGCCGTGCAGCACGACGCTGTCACGCGGCGAGTCGAGCAATTCGCGCGCGGCGTGTGCGCACTGGGCGAGCAGGCCGCCGTGCTGTTGAGACGCGCTCCAGAGGCTGCGAAACCAGCGTGCCAACGGCACCAGCTCCGGTCGAGTCTGCGCACGCGGCGCATGAAGTTTTTCCGCAGCGGCGCAGAGAATCCGCGTGGCGTCGTCATCGTGGCCGTCGTGGACCATCTGTATCAGCGAGTGGCTGCTTTCCGCGCGTTCCAGCAACAGCGCATCGCCATCGTGCGCGAGTACGCGCGCGGCGCCTTCGCCATTCCACCAGACCATCAATGATGCACCCTGGCGTTCCTCGTCCTCCTGCGCGATCTTCAGCATGGCGGGAACGTCGCGTTGCCGCACGGGCAACAGGCGGCTACTGTGCGTGCGCAGCGGTGCGCCATCGGGTATCAGATCCCAGCGGACGATGTATTCGGTGAACATGAGCAAAAGTCTGAGCGATACGCATCACGCGTGCTGCGCGAGTTCCAGTTCTCCTAGCCGGCCTTCGATGCCTAAATGCTCCTTCAGCCAGACCCATCCTGCGGGTGTGACCTGCACGGCGCGCGTCGTCTTGGCGCGCCGCAACGAACCATTTGCGCACAGCAGGTTCATCCATTGGATGCCGAGCGGGCCGGCCAGATGATGCTGCCGCTCGGTCCAGTCGAGGCACTGACGCGCCACGCCGCGCCGAGCCTGCAACGCTGCGATATCCACGCCAAGCTGCGCGAACCACGCTACGCCCTTTGGCGTGACGTCGAAGCGCTTGTCCGCGGCGGCGACGATCAGCCCGCGTTGCTCCAGCGCCTGCGTCATCGCCACGCCGAGTCGACCCGCCAGATGATCGTAGCAGCACCGCGCAAAACGCAGCGTTTGCGCCTCGCCGCCGAGCGGTCTGCTGCGTGGCGGCGCCACGGGCGTGATCAGCGCGAGATTCTCGAGCACCAGTGCGACGTTCGATCCGCTCAGCCGGTAGTAGCGATGCCGTCCTTGTGCTTCGACAGCAACCAGTCCGCCGCTCAGCAGTTTCGCCAGATGGGTGCTGGCCGTTTGCGCCGTGACGCCGGCCGCGTAGGCCAGTTCGCCAGCGGGCAGCGCGCGACCGTCCACCAGCGCCATAAGCATGCAGGCGCGGGCAGGATCGGCGATCAGAAACGCGGTGGAAGCAATATTGGGTTGTGCGCACATGGTCGTGTCTCCACTCCAGCGCAGCGTGAGCGCCGCGATGTTGCCATCATAGGCGTTGGCACGCCCCCCATGTTTCGATGCGCGTCGAAACGTGGGGCGCGGAGGAGATGCGCGCAGTGCAGCGCGGGTGCAGCACAGTGCAGCGTTCGCGAACGAGGTTGACGGATCGTCGTCAATTCGATTACTGTCGCTTCATGGACCTCTATTCGCTTCCCTTCGCGGCTGTCACCACCACGACGACCACCCTCACGGGCGGGTCGTCCGAGGGGTGCGCGCGCTAAGTTAAAGCAAAACCGCTGCTGCACATCCCCCAAGGGCCCCGCCGGAGACGGACGGGGCCCTTGGCGTTTACGGCCCTGCGTTGATGGATTCCGGCGTGACTCGGCTTTTGACTCACCTCGTGGCTTACATCGAAACGGAGCGCATTGTGAACGACATCGATCACCGGGTATTAGGCAACAAACTGGACCTGTTCCATCAACAGGAGGAAGGTCCGGGCATGGTCTTCTGGCATCCGCGCGGCTGGGAACTGTACCGCGTGCTGGAGGATTTCGTGCGGCAGCGCATGCGGCGCGCAGGCTTTCGCGAGATCCGCACGCCGCAACTGCTGGTGCGCTCGTTGTGGGAGCGTAGCGGCCATTGGGAAAAGTTCGGTGAGCAGATGTATTCGCTCCCGGAAAGGCATGCCGCGCACGAACCCGACGCCGGACCAGACGACGGTGCAGACTCGCGCGCGCTCTGCCTCAAGCCCATGAGTTGTCCCTGTCATGCGCAGGTGTTCAACCAGCGCGTGCGCTCGTACCGCGAATTGCCGGTGCGTTATAGCGAGTTCGGCGCCTGTCATCGTGACGAACCTTCGGGCTCACTGGAAGGCCTCAAACGCACGCGCGCTTTCGTGCAGGACGACGCCCACGTGTTCTGCATGGAAGCGCAAATCGGCCAGGAAGTAGGCCGCTTTTGCGACTTGCTGCGCGGCGTGTATGCGGACCTCGGTTTTCCGGCGTTTTCCGTGGCGCTAGCGACGCGCCCGGCATTGCGTGCGGGCGATGACGTCATATGGGACCGCGCGGAAGCAGCGCTGGCCAACGCCGCGCGCGCGGCGGGGCTCGAGTTCGAGGTGCTGGAAGGCGAGGGCGCGTTCTACGGCCCCAAACTCGAATTCCATCTGCTGGATAGCCGAGCGCGCAGTTGGCAGTGCGGCACGATTCAACTCGACTTCGTGTTGCCCGAGCGTCTGGACGCGCACTATGTCAACGAACGCAACGAACGGGAGCGCCCGGTGATGATCCATCACGCCGTGCTCGGCAGCATGGAGCGTTTCATTGCGATCCTGCTCGAACATCACGAGGGCTGGTTGCCTTTGTGGCTCGCGCCCGATCAGGTGATGGTGGGGTCGATCAACGATGCGAGCGCGGGTTACGCACAAGCGGTCGTGCAGGCGTTAGAGGACGCGGGAATCCGCTGCGTGCTCGATGATCGGCCGGAGCGGCTCGAAAAAAAGATCGTCGATGCGCGGGAAAAGCAGGTGCCGCTATTCGTTGCGGTGGGTCCACGCGACGAACGTGACCGGACGATCAGCATTCGCGCGCGCGATGGTCAGCAAGCCGTGTTACCGCTGGCTGACGGTGTGGAGCGTTTGCGAGTCGAAGGGCGTGGGCCGGTTGCCATGCGGTGAAGCGCATTTACCGCATGGCGCCCCGCAACACCGCAAAATGCCGGCCAAGCCGCTCAACTCCCCAGCTCGTACTTGCCGCCGCGTTCCAGCGCACGCTGATAGGCCGGGCGGGCGTGAATGCGTTCGAGGAAACCGTTGATGGCCGGAATCTGATCATTACGGCCCCCGCGTGCCGTGGCGGCTTCGAGCGGGAAGCTCATCTGGATGTCGGCGGCGCTGAACTGGTCGCCGACAAACCAGCCGGTCGGCTTGAGCGCGTCATTTATATAGCCGAGGTGCAGCTTGAGTTGCGGATCGACGAAGCTGTCCTGCAGGGTCGAGGCAATCTTGCGCGCAATCGGCTTGGCGAAAAACGGCATCGGCGCACTGCCGATGCGCAGCGCCACCAGTTTCAGCAGCAATGGCGGCATCGCCGAGCCTTCCGCATAGTGCAGCCAGTAGGTGTAGCGCAGCCGTTCCGGTGTGCCAGGGGCGGGTGCGAAACGTCCCTCTCCATAACGATCCACCAGATATTCGATGATCGCGCCCGACTCCGCGATGGTCAAACCGTCATCCGTGATGACCGGCGACTTGCCGAGCGGATGCACCGCGCGCAACTCAGGCGGTGCCAGCATCGTCTTCGGGTCACGCTCGTACCGCTTGAGTTCGTACGGCACGCCGAGTTCTTCGAGCAGCCACAGCACGCGCTGCGAACGGGAGTTGTTCAGATGATGGACAGTCAGCATGAGAGAGGAAGAGGTGGCTGTGAAGTGTCACATCATAGAGGCCGCGCGTGGAGGCCGGCCTCTAGGCTGGATTCGAGCGCGCCGCCTTCGCGCCCATCAACTGATTCGACGGCAAACTCTCGTCGAGCAGCTTGCGCGCGCTTTCGATGCCCGCCACCGGCAAGCCCTTCGGGTCGATCAGTCCCACTTGTGCCAACACCGAGGCCTGGTCCCAGTAGATGTGCTCGTTGTACAGCTTGTCGCCGCGAAAGCACACCACGGCCAGCATCGGCACTTCGAAGTACTTGCCGGTTGGCGCGACGCCCGGCAGCAGCCAGTCGATTTCACACGTATGCGTGCAGCTGAAAACGAACTCGTCCACCACGCGGTCCGCGCCGATGGTGCGTGAAATCGGAATCAGCTTGGTGTCCTCGGGATTCGAGTGAACGAAATGATGCGTGTAAAAGCGCTTCAGATGGTCATGGCCGACGCCGCCCGTCATGGTGGGAACGTGATTGACATACGGTTCGGCGACCATCGTGGGCATGACGGCATCCACGTCGCGAGTCACGAACTCGTAATAGCAGTGCTGCTCCCACAGCGCGTTCAGGTCGTACACCGGACCTAACACCTTGCGCAACATTGCGAGCGAGCGCGAATAGGCCATCATGGTGGCCGGTTTGTCGTAGTGTGCACGCCCCGGCGTGGCGAATGCATGATCGCATCCGGGGTACACGTATTGCTCGATCTGCGGCCGCGTTTTCAACGCCGCGCTGATACGTTCACGCGTTTCGGGTGGACAGTAGCTGTCCTGCTCGGGAAAGTGAAACACCATCGGGCAACGGATGGCCGGTACTTCATCGAGCAGCGCTTCGAGCCCGACACCGTAGTAGCTCACGGCGCAATCCACGTCGGTGCGTGCGGCGCTCAGCATGGCCAGCTTGCCGCCAAGACAGTAGCCAATCGCGCCGATTTTGCCGGCCTGCTCCGGCAGCGCGCGTAACGCGGCCATCGTAGCGGCAATATCGTCCACAGCGCGATCAATGTCGAAGCGTTCGAGATAGCCGAGCGCCTGTTTCATATCGGCTTCGCCGTAGCCCAGCTGAATGCCTGGTTTCATGCGCCAGAACAGATCGGGCACTACGACCACGTAGCCTTCCTCGGCGTAGCGATCGGCCATGCCCTTCAGGTAATCGTTGATGCCGAAGATTTCCTGCAACAGCACGAGCCCCGGTCCCGATCCTTGTGCGGGGCGTGCAATGTATGCGTTGAAACGGCCGCCATCCTGGGCGACGACTTCGATGAACGACTCGGACATGCCTGGCTCCTGGCAGAAGTTACAGGTCACGCAGCGCAAAACGCTTGAGCTTGCCGGTTTCGGTGCGTGGCAGTGTGTCGATGAAGCTGATGACGCGCGGATACTTGTACGGTGCCACGTTATTCTTCACGAAATCCTGCAACTGCGCGACTAGTTTGTCATCCGTCGCAACTCCTGGGTTCAGCACCACGAAGGCCTTCACGATCTGGCCGCGCGTTTCGTCGGCGACGCCGATCACGGCGCATTCGGCTACTGCGGCATGCTGCATCAGCACGCTTTCCACTTCCGGCCCGGAGATGTTGTAGCCGGCGGAGACGATCATATCGTCCGCGCGAGCCTGGTAGAACACGTAGCCGTCTTCGTCCAGATAGACCGCATCACCCGGCAGATTCCAGCCGTCAAGCACGAACTTCATTTGCCGGGAGTCGGCCAGATAACGGCAACCGGTTGGCCCGCGCACCGCAAGTTTGCCGATCGTGCCTGGTGGCACCGGCTGCATGTCGTCGTCCACGGCTTGCACCTGATAGCCGGGCACGGCGCGGCCGATGGCGTGCGGACGAATCTCCGCGCCTGCTGCCGAAACAAAAATATGAATCATCTCGGTGCCGCCGATACCGTCGATCATCTCGATGTCCGTCGCCTCACGCCAAAGCGCGCGCGTGGAGTCGGGCAAGGCCTCGCCCGCTGAGACGGTCTTCTTCAGACTGCGAATGTCGAAGCGCGGCACGAGCGGCGCCATCTGCCGGTAGAACGTGGGCGCCGTAAACATGACGGTCGCGTGAAAACGTTCGACGGTGCGCAGCAGCGTTTCGGGCGTGAGCTTTTCGATCAGCACCGTCGAGGCTCCCACGCGTAGCGGAAAACACAGCACGCCGCCAAGGCCGAAGGTGAATGCCAGCGGCGGTGTTCCGCAGAAAACGTCGTTGGCCGTGGGCTTGAGCACATGACGCGGGAACAGATCGCACATCATCAGCACGTCGCGATGGAAATGCATGCAGCCTTTCGGCGCACCCGTCGTGCCGCTCGTGAAGGCGATGAGGCAGACGTCGTCGCTGGCGGTGTCGCAGGCGTCGAATACAGAAGGCTTGTTGACGGCGAGCGTATCGAGCGAAGTGGCCGCGTCGTCGTGAAACTGCAAGGTCTGTTCGAGCGTCGCGCAGAAAAACTCGTCATGGGGATCACGGCAGCGCGCCAGTTCGTCGGTGAGGCGCGCATCGCACAATGCTGCGCTGATATGCGCCTTGTCGATGATCTGCTTGAGTTCCTTCGCGCGCAGCAGCGGCATGGTGGGCACCAGCACCAGTCCGGCCTTCAGCGAAGCGAGCGCGGCGACGGCCATCTGCAAGGTGTTCGGCCCGCGCAGCAAGACGCGATTGCCGGGCCGCAAGCCCATTTCATCCACCAGCACATGCGCGCTGCGATTTACCAGTGCGAGCAACTCGTTATACGTCGTGGCGCGTGCTGCGCCGTCCACTTCGGACCAGATGGCCGGGCGATCGCCGTGACCGGCGGCGATGGTGCGGTCCAGTAACTCGGTCGCGCAATTGATCCGGGCCGGGTAGGCGACATCGGGATTGTCCAGCAGAAAAACCGGCCATTGGTCCTGTGGCGGAAGATTGTCGCGGGCGAAAGTATCGACGTGAGCTGACGGTTCCATGACGGTCTCTCGAACGTTTGGCGAGCTTAGTGGGGAATCACAGCGGTGGCTTCGATCTCGACTTTCGCTTCGTCCTCGATGAGCGCCACGACCTGAATCGCGCTCATGGCGATGTCGTAGTCGCCAATCAGCTCACGAAACGCGCGGCCGATATCCTTGAGCGCCGCGAGATATTCGCGCTTGTCGGTGACGTACCAGGTCATCCTCACCAGATGCTCGGGCTGGCCGCCCGCTTCACGCAGTACGTCGAGTACGTTGCGCAAGGCCTGAATGGCTTGCGCGGCGAAATCTGAGCTGTGAAAGCGCGCCTCGGCATCCCAGCCAATCTGACCGGCGATGAACACTTGCGTACCGACAGCGGCAACACCGTTGGCATAGCCGCGGGGCTTGATCCAGCCAGCAGGGAGAAGGGCTTTTTTCATGGACGTGGCTCGTCGGAGTGAAATGCAGCGAGTGCAGTGGCGATATCGTCGGGAATGTCGATGGACTGACCGGTTTCGAGCGAGGTCGTCACGAGCACCTGATGGGCCTTGAATCGAACCTCGCCGTCGCAATGACCGACGATGTCGATGCGAATAGAACGTTTGCCGATCGACGCGACGCCAAGCGATAGCGTGATGCGCTCGCCCATCAAACTCGGCTTCGAGAATTCGCAGTCGAGCTTGACGATCGGCAAACCGATGCGGCGGTTTCCGATCATCTGCGCGTAGTCGACGTGCAGCCGCTCGGTGAACCAGTCCTCGACGAGCGCGTTGGTCAGCACGAGGTATTGCGGAAAGAACACCATGCCGGCGGGATCGCAATGCGCGAAACGGATGCGCACCGGCATGTCGAACGTAGTGCTCATGACTGATCGCCCGCTGCCAGATGGGCAGCATGCGCGGCGTGTGACTTCAACAGATCGCGCCCGACAATCAACTGCTGCACTTCTGTTGCGCCTTCGTAGATGCGCAGCGCGCGAATTTCGCGGTACAGCATTTCGACGGCGGTGCCGCTCTGCACGCCCATGCCGCCCCACAGTTGCACGGCGGCGTCGATCACCTGTTGCGCGCCTTCGCTGGCGTGCCATTTCGCCATCGCCGCTTCACGGGTCACGTGTTCGCCCTGATCGCGCAACCATGCGGCGCGATAGACGAGCAGTGCGCTGCTGTCGATGGTGAGCGCCATCTGTGCGAGCTTCGCCTGCGTCAACTGAAAATCGCCGAGCGTCTGACCGAACATCTTGCGTGAAGCGGCACGTGTGAGGCCTTCCGCCATTGCATGACGCGCAAAGCCCAACGACGCCGCTGCCACCGACGTGCGGAAAATGTCGAGCGTGCGCATGGCCAGTTTGAAGCCTTCGCCTGCTTCACCGAGCATCTGGCTGCGCGGTACACGTGCATTAGCAAAATGCAGACGGGCAAGTGGATGCGGCGCCATCACGTCGATGCGTTCGGCGATCTCCAGGCCCGGCGTGTCCGCGTCGACGATAAACGCGGTGATGCCACGTGCGCCTGGCGCCTCGCCGGTGCGCGCGAACACCACGTAGAAATCGGCGATGCCACCGTTGGAAATCCATGTCTTGTCGCCGTCGAGCACGTAGCTATCGCCATCGGCGCGCGCCGTGAGCGCCATCGCGGCGACATCCGAACCGGCTTCGGGTTCCGACAGCGCGAACGCGGCAATTGCCGTGCCGTTGGCAACGCGCGGCAAGTAGCGTTGTTTCTGTGCATGCGTGCCGCCCAGCGAGATCGCGCCCGAGCCGAGCCCCTGCATGGCAAGCGCAAAGTCGGCGAGGCCGGAATGACGGGCGAGCGTTTCGCGCAGCAGGCAGACGGCGCGCGTGTCGATGGTGTCGCCGTGTCCACCGTAGGCCGTGCCGCCCACGCCATACTTCAGCCAGCCCGCTTGTCCCAGTTCGTGCACCAGATGACGGCAGGTGGCGTCGACCTCGTTACGGCTGTTTCCATGCGCCGCATTGCTCAAATGTACACGCGCCCATGCTTCGACGCCGGCCGCGAGTTCGCGATGACGGTCCTCGAAAAACGGCCACGCCAGCGCGCCATGCAGGTCTACTTTTGCAGAAGCGCTCACGTCAGTCTCCTTCGAACACGGGACGCGTTTTCGCCGCGAAGGCGCGGTACGCGCGCTCGAAATCGCGCGTGCTCATGCAGATGGCTTGCGCCTGGGCTTCCGACTCGATGGCTTCATCGACGCTCATGCTCCATTCCTGATGCAGCATTTTCTTCGTGACGCCATGCGCAAACGTGGGCCCCGCAACCAGCTCCGCAGCGAGGCGCGCGGCATCGTCGAGCAGGGCGTCGGGCTCGCATAGACGGTTATAGAAGCCCCATGCATGGCCTTCGTCGCCGCTCGCGGAACGGCCGGTCAGTAGCAATTCAGTGGCGCGACCTTGCCCGATGATGCGCGGCAAGATCGAACACGCGCCCATATCGCAGCCCGCGAGACCCACGCGTGAGAACAGAAACGCGAGTTTGCTGCGTGACGTGCCGAGGCGCAGATCGGCGGCCATCGCGAGGATGGCGCCCGCGCCCGCGCATACACCGTCGACGGCAGCGACGATGGGTTGCGGACAGTGACGCATCGCCTTGACGAGATCGCCGGTCATGCGGGTGAACAGCAGCAACTCCGGCATGGGCAGATCGATCAGCGGCGCGATGATGTCGTGCACGTCGCCGCCCGAGCAGAAATTGCCGCCGGCGCCGTGAATCACCACGGCCTTGACGTCCGTTGCGTAGACAAGTCGACGAAACAGGTCGCGCAACTCCGCATAGGATTCGAACGTCAGCGGGTTTTTGCGCTCGGGCCGGTTGAGTGTGATGGTCGCCACGTTCGCCGCCACAGACCAGCCGAAGTGCTGGGCCTGATATTGCGCGAGCGTAATGCGATTGCCGGCGAGCAGTGCGTCGGCGTTGGATCGTGTCATGGGAATGTCCCTCTGTTTCTGTGCGCGTCAATCTTTGAGGTTGTCGAGCAGATGCTTTTTCAGTTTGCCCAGCCGCTGGTGCGTGCGCGATTTCTCGTCGAGACTCAGGCCGCCGAACATCTCGACCACCCATTGCTCGTGCGCCACGGCCATGCGGTCGAACTGCGCGCGGCCCGCAGGCGTGAGACGCACGCTGATCGCGCGGCGATCGTTGGGATCAGCGTCGCGAACCACGAAGCCTTCGTTTTCCAGTTGATCTGTAATGCCGGTGACATTGCCACCCGTCACCATCAGACGGCGCGACAACTCAGTCATCTTGAGTCCCTCGGGGTGACGTTCGAGTTGCGCCATCAAGTCGAAACGCGGCAGCGTGGTGTCGAATTCCGTGCGCAGACGTTTGCGCAATTCGGCCTGCACGAGGTTGGTCGTGGTCAGCATGCGCAGCCATAAACGCAGACCCATGTGACTGTCGACACCCGTGCTCATTTCCATATCCACGACATTCTCTGCGGGCTTGGCCACACCTTTGCGCGGTGGCTTCGTGTCTGCGGCGGGAGTCTTTTTCGCGTTGGCTGATCGTGTCACGTGACTTCTCCACCGGAGACGGAAATGGATTGACCGGTTATCGCGGCCGAGCCTGGCATGCAGAGCCATAGGGCGGCGTTGGCGACTTCTTCGGGAACCACGAAACGCTGCTGCGGGTTGTGACGCAACAGGATGCTGCGCGCTTCCTGTTCGCTGCGCGAGGTCTTGCTCGTAATCTGTTCGAGCGACGCGCGCAACAGTTCGGTTTCCGTGTAGCCGGGACAGATCGCATTGACCGTGATGCCCTTCGTGGCCACTTCGAGCGCAAGGGCACGCGTTAATCCGATCACGCCGTGCTTCGCCGCGCAATACGCCGCGACGTACGCATAACCGATCTGCCCCGCCGTGCTCGCAACGTTGACGATGCGACCCGCGCCACGTTCGAGCATGCCGGGCAGCACCGCGCGGGTACACAGAAATACGCCGGTGAGGTTGACGTCGAGCATGCGCTGCCACAACGCCATGTCCGTATGCGCGAACGGCGCGGTCTGCGCCTGGCCGGCGTTGTTGATCAGCAGATCGACTGGGCCAGCCCGTTCGAACGCGGCAGCGACGGCGGCTTCGTTGCCAACGTCCACGCTCACGTACGCCACTTCGCCGAGCGCGCTCAACACGTTACGTTGCGCGTCGAGACGGGCGCGGTCGCGGCCCATCAACGTGACGCGTGCGCCGTGGCGCAACAGGGCTTCGGCAATTGCAGCGCCAATGCCACTGCCACCGCCCGTGACCACGGCATGCTGTCCCTTCAAAGCTTGAACGCTCGCTACGGTATTCATAGTCACACGGTTCCTTCTGCGCGCTGCGCGCGCTCTTGCGGCGACAAACCGGCATTCGCCGCAGCTTGCGCACGCTCGCGTTCGAGATTGCGTTCGAGTTGCGATTTGGCCGCGGTGTATTGCTTCGGCCACATCACGTCGAAATAGCCGATTTTGGCGGCTTCGTTGAGTGTCCACGCGGGATTGGCCAGATGCGGCCGCGCGACCGCGCATAGATCGGCACGGCCTGCCGCGATGATGCTGTTCACGTGATCCGCTTCGGAAATCGCACCCACGGCGATGGTAGCGATGCCCGCTTCGTTGCGGATGCGGTCCGCAAACGGCGTCTGGAACATCCGGCCATACACGGGCTTTTCGTCCTTGCTGACCTGGCCGGACGAGACGTCGATCATGTCCGCGCCCGCGGCCTTGAAGGCTCGCGCAATTTCGACCGCATCGTCCGGCGTCGTGCCGCCGTCTACCCAGTCGTGCGCGGAGATGCGCACCGAGATGGGCTTGTCTTGCGGCCACACCTTGCGAATCGCGGCAAACACCTGCAAGGGGTAACGCAGACGGTTCTGCAATGACCCGCCATATTCATCACGACGCTGATTGGTGAGCGGCGAGAGGAAGCTGGAGAGGAAATAACCGTGGGCGCAGTGCAGTTCGAGCCAGTCGAAGCCTGCTTCAGCGGCCATTTCCGTTGCGCGCACAAATTGCGCTTCGATCTCACGCAGATCTTCGTGACTCGCTTCGCGCGACCATTGACTCACGCCGCGCAGATATTGCTGCGGAGAGGCGGAAACGAGCGGCCAATTGTTGTCGGGTAGCGGCTGATCGATGCCATCCCAACTCACACGCGTAGATGCCTTCGCGCCAGCATGACCGAGTTGCATGCCGATCTTCGCATCCGACTGCTTATGCACGAACTCCACGATGCGCCGCCATGCGCTGAGATGCGCGGACGTGTACATGCCGGGACATCCGGACGTAATGCGGGCTTCGGGCGACACGCAGGTCATCTCCGTCATCACGAGAGCCGCGCCGCCCAGCGCGCGTGCGCCGAGATGCATCAGGTGATAGTCACCGGCCACGCCGTCCACGGCGGAATATTGCGCCATAGGCGACACCACCACGCGGTTCTTGAGCGTGACACCACGCAGCCTGAAGGGCGTGAACATGGGCGGAATGGAGTGCTTTTCTGGCGCGCGTTGTACGCCGTTGGCGTTTGCGAGCCAGTCCTCGAAAGCGGAAACGTAGCGCGCATCGCGTTCACGCAGATTCTCGTGCGAGATGCGTTGTGAGCGCGTGAGCAGCGAATAGGCGAATTGCTCCGGCGCAAAGGACGTATAACGGTCGACGTGTTCGAACCATTCCGTCGAATTACGCGCAGCGTTTTGAATGCGCAGCACGTCGATGCTGCGCACCTGCGTGTAATGCGTGAGCGCGGCCGCGAGATTGCCGGGGTGGGCGCCGATGCTGTTGGCCAGTTCGATCGAATCTTCCAGCGCGAGCTTGGTGCCCGAGCCGATCGAAAAGTGCGCGGTGTGCGCGGCGTCGCCCATCAATACGACAGGCGTGCGGGTGCCGTCCGCGTTATCACGCCAGTGCACCCACTCCTGATTGACCACGCGCGGAAAGCGGATCCATTGCGACGATCCACGCAAATGCGCGGCATTCGACAGCAACGGATGGCCGTCCAGATACTTCGCAAAGAGCTTTTCGCAAAAGGCGATGCTGTCTTCCTTGCTCATCTCGTCGAGACCGGCCGCGCGCCACACGCGCTCCGGCGTCTCGACAATGAAGGTAGAGGTCTGATCGTCGAAGCGGTAGGCATGGGCCTGAAACCAGCCCCACTCAGTTTCTTCGAAGGCGAACGTGAACGCCTCGAATAGTTTTTTCGTGCCGAGCCAGACGAAGCGACAGTCGCGCATGTCGATGTCGGGCCGGTACGTGGCGGCGTACTTTTGACGGATCGCGCTATTCGCACCGTCGCAGGCGATGATCAGATCGGCTTCGTAGGCGCTGTCGTCCGTGACCTGGGTTTCGAACACCAGTTTGACACCGAGCGCTTCGCAACGCGCCTGCAGGATGTTCAGCAGACGCTTGCGGCCAATGCCACAGAATCCATGCCCAGAGGAACGCACCTGCTGGCCGCGAAAGTTGATCTCGATGTCGTCCCAGTGATTGAAGGCGCTGAGGATGGCGTCGGCGCTTGGAGCATCCGCCGCGCGCAGGTTGCCGAGCGTCTGGTCCGAGAAGACGACGCCCCAGCCGAAGGTGTCATAAGGCCGGTTTCGCTCGATGACGGTCACTTCGTGCGACGGATCGCGGCTCTTCATCAACAGCCCGAAGTAGAGACCGGCGGGGCCCCCTCCGATACAGACGATACGCATACCAGCACCTCGCAAGGATTCTGCGAGGTAATTTAGGTTTAGATAGTTTAGATGTCAAGTAAATGGTGTGGTGCGCTGCGGGGGAAAGGTTTGGCTGAACCCGCCTTTATCCGTTTGCCGCAAACAATGTTTTCAGAATTGCGCATCGACAGCGGCTTTTCGCAACGGGATACTTTGGCCATCCGAATCACCTGATGGCAGGGCGCGCCGCAAGGCGGCTTGAGACGGCCACAAGGCCGGAATTTCGAGGGATACCGAAATGGATGAGCAAAAACGCCAAAGCATGATCGCCTACCTGCGTCGCAAGATGGCGAAGGTGGGAATCAAATTGGGTGACGTCGCAGCAGCAATCGCCGAGGAGCGGACGCGCCAGAAGGCTGCGCGATACCGCAGTGCTTTCGGCGACACGTGGGACGGCAAGGGCGATATGCCTCAGTGGTTGCGCCAGGCCACGAGCGCCGGCCAGTCGCTGTCGCACTTCGCTATCGAGAAAGCGTCGACGCCAGTTAGCCGTGCACGTGCTGCGACCGACTGGAGCCGCGACCCGTTTGCCGGCACGAGACTGGCCACCGTGCGGGCGTCGTAAGTCGTCCGGGCGCTGACCTATTGAAGAACGCGTGAAGAACGCCTGAAGAGCGTGGCTTTTCCACGCTAGACCAGACATTGAAACGCCGCCTTCGTGCCGAAGGCGGCGAGTGTCGCTATCCAACCAACAGCGCATGCCGGAGCGTTGGGTTCAACCCACCGCCCTAGCGCAGCTGCCTGTTCGCAATTCCACACGAATCCGCCCATCGCCTTTAAAACGCCAATATTTTCAACTGATTGCGCGATCGCAAACCGCCGCGCCACCGTTTGGCATGCACCTTGCCTTAATACCCTCCGAGGAGTGGCGACACCCTCAAAACAGAACGGACATCCCCTGATCGCCCAATTTGCCCTTGGAGAATCGAAATGAACACACTGGAAATCAAAGACCTTCCCGAAGCTACCATCGAGATGGATCGCACTGCCATGAGCGCCATCAGCGGCGGAACGTTGCCGCAGCAGATCGTGAACATCATCCAGGCCGTCAACGACTACGCCAATGACTCGCCTGTCCAGCACAGCTTCACCGGCAGCGGGACTTCTGTGACGTACTGACAGAAACACGGTGATTCAGGTCGGGGCTCCTCCAGCGAGGGGCCCCTTCGACGCGTTTCGCTACACTGCGCATTTTCGCTGACACTTGTCAGGAGGATGCATGGACCGCATGGTGGCGATGGAGACTTTCGTAACAGTGGTCGACGCGGGTTCATTTTCTGCCGCCGCACGCCGCCTGAAGCTGGGTCAACCAGCGGTCTCGAAGGCAGTCGCACAGTTGGAAGAACGCCTGGGCGCCCGTTTGCTCTTGAGGTCGACGCGTGGCCTCGCGCCCACGGATGCCGGACAGCGTTTCTATGAGCACGCGCTCAGGGCCATCGACGAGGCCGAGCAAGCCGAGCAGGCCGTGCGCGAGTCGTCGGATGGCTTGTCAGGACGGTTGCGCATCGGTGCAGCCGTCACCTTCGCCCGGTTGCACGTGTTGCCGGCACTGAAGTCTTTCCTCGACCAACATCCCAATCTGAGCATCGAGATCGTGCTCGATGACCGCTCCGTCGATCTGCTCGAAGAAGGCGTCGATGTCGCATTGCGGATGGGCACGCTAGACGACTCGACCATGACCGCACGTCGCATCGCGACCGGGCGGCGGGTCGTCGTCGGCACGCCGTCGTATTTCGCTGAAGCCGGAATTCCGGACACCCCTGCCGAGCTGAGCCGGCATCAGGCGGTCGTGTACTCCCTGCGCGGCGGCGGTGAATCATGGCTGTTCAGCCACGCTGACGGCACCGATTCAACCGTGAGCCTGTCCGGCCGAATCAGCGTGAACGCAGCCGAAGGCATGCGCACGGCAGTACTGGGTCACATGGGTCTCGCCGTTGCTTCCGAATGGATGTTCGCCCCCGAACTCGCGAGCGGCGCGGTTCAGGCCGTCCTGACCGACTGGACGCTGCCGCATATCGACCTGTGGGCCGTGTTCCCGTCGGGCCGCATGGCAACCACGAAAGCGCGTGCCTTCGTCGCGTTCGTCGAGCACCTTCTCAACGAGCGCCAATCCGGCGAGGACCTCATCGCCTAGCCGCTTCGCACGTGCGCGCCAGCTGTCCGCACGGCCCGTCGTAGCGGGAATATGAGCTATTCCTGGCGCGCGACTACCGCGCAATGTCACGCGAGCGGACGATACGCCTCAACCAATGCACGAAACATTGGTTCCGATGCAGCAGTCGCTCCGGCTGTTCAAGCCGGTGGACTGCTCCGAAACCTGTTTGTTGAGGAAAACCATGACTCAAGCTCTGAAAGGCAAACTCGCCCTCGTTACCGGTGCTTCACGCGGAATCGGTGCTGCTATTGCGGCACGTCTTGCGCGCGATGGCGCCGCGGTCGTCGTTCACTATGCGTCGAATGCGGCGCGGGCCGAAGCAGTCGTGAAGGAAATCCGCGCTGCTGGCGGCGAGGCCGAAGCGGTGGGCGCTAACCTGGCGCAGCCGGAAGGCGTCAAGAAGCTGATTGACTCGTTGAACGGCGCATTTGGCGGCCGCTTCGAGGGGCGGCTCGACATCCTGGTGAACAACGCGGGCACGGTCGAGTATGGGCCGTTCCTCGATTCTGCTGAGTCGTCGTACGACACGCACTTCAACCTGAATGTTCGTGCACCGATCGAACTGGCAAAAGACGCGGCAACGCGCATGGTCGCGGCGGGCTGGGGCCGCATTATCAACGTGGGCTCCGCGTTTGGCGAAGCGGCGCCGCTGCCCGGCGTGACGCTCTATATCGCATCGAAGTTTGCCCTCAGAGGCTTCACGCGCGGGTTATCACGCGAGCTCGGCAAATTCGGCGTGACGGTCAACGCGGTTCAGCCTGGCCCGATCGACACCGAACTGGCTCCGCAACCCGGCACGGAAGACCATGCAACGATGACGAAGCTTGCGAGCGTGGGCCGTTTCGGCAAACCGGAAGAAATCGCGGCGGCCGTGGCCTACCTTGCCAGCCCCGAAGCAGGCTACACGACCGGCGAGAGCCTGACGGTCGACGGTGGATGGATTGCCTGACGCCAGCCGCCCGGCGGAGTGCTATCCGAATGCACGTGCGTTCGGATAGCCTCGACCGACGATGGCCGCGTCGATACCGACGCGGCCACAGCGATTCCACTTCAGCAATTCAGCGCTGACCTGTTCCGGGGCCATTGATGTTGAGGATGTGACGCTCGTATATCTGCGGAATCAGCGGAAGGACCACGTCCTTGCCGAGCATGTCCGCTCTGCGGATGACGGCCGTGAGAAGTTCGGGCGTCACCTGGCGCAACGCCGGGGTGGATGCCGCCTCAAAGCTTAGATGCCACGGTTCCGGATACATCCCGCCGTTGTACGACGCATAGGGCCGAAAAAAGCCGAATTCCGCGATGTTTTCATCCAGCCAGTGATGGAGCGCCTCGAAAACGCCGCCCGCGGACACCTCTTCGGGCAGCAGTTTTGGAACGTAGCCAGGTGAAACGCTCGCACCGTCTATCACGTCGATTTCCGTGCCCCATTGATGTCGACTGCCTCCAGGCAATGCCGACCAGTTGAGGATGCAGTCGATGATGTCGAGTTCAGAAAGCGAAGCGAAATCCCGCACTCGCCCGTCCATGTCATAGAGCGGCTTTTTCCCGCTGAACTTGCCGTTCCAGATGCGCAACTGGGTTCGGAAATCCCTGAAGCTGCTATACGGGATCAGATCGATTCCGGCGCGGCGCGCCTTTTCGCGCATCGCAAGAAACGCCTTCGCCACTTCGGGCTGCGCAGCAAATGTTGGCTCCTCATACTGCTTCACATGGGTACGTACACGTCCCGTGAGTTCGTGATTGTTCAGCATGCGATGAGTGGCCGGAACGTTGATGAATCCGCGGAGCGGTCGAACTGGAAAGATACCCGCATTTCTTCCGATGAAAGCAATGTGCTGACACGCGGCAATCTTCGCATGGCTGGGCACGTCCCGCAATTTGACGGCAATGGCAACGGAACGCGTTGTGAGCCGCAGAACATGCGCGCTCCCAAAGGGATAAAGTTCGTCAGATGCAACGAAAGCCGCACATGGTGCCGCGCACCATAACGGCTTTACCCAACCCATGATGGCATTCGGCCCAAGGAGTTCGACGGTGCAACGACCTATTCCCTCTGTACTTGCCACGCTTCTGATTAGCGGCACGCTCGCATGCGCAGCCATACCCAGCGCCAACGCCAGCGCGTCACATCCATCGTCACAGGAAGCGCGCGCGGCGGCTGCGAAGCTCGGGCAACTTTACGACAGCAACTACGCAGCCAAAAACGCCGACGCGATGGCACAGTTGTACGCCGAAGATGGCACGCTGGTATCGCCGGCCGGAAAGCTCATCAAAGGACGGCCCGCTCTCAGGCAATACTACGAGGCGCGTTTCAGTTCGGGCGCGAAGGAACATCACATTCACGTCATCGACGCCAACGCGCAGGGCAACGGTGGCTTCAGCATTGCCGAATTCTCTGTACAGGTTCCGCAAGGTGATGGCACGTTCAGGCAGGAGTCCGGGCATATCATGGCCGTCTATGTGAAGGACAGCGACGGCTGGCATTTCCGGGCAGTCGAACCGAGCGTGGCACCCAAGGAATAGCGATTGCTTAAACTCGCCTGCTTCGAGCAGCGTTCAATCTTCAGACATGGAGGCCAAGGATGGCGACCATCCCCTACAAGACCGCATTGATCATCGGCGCCGGGCCCGGCATCAGTGCTTCGCTCACCCGGCTGTTGACGCGCTCGGGTCTGCGCGTGGCGCTGGCGGCGCGTGATGTCGGCAAGCTGGAAACGCTCGCCAGTGAGACCGGCGCGCACACCTTCGCGGCGGACGCAGCCGATCCCCAAGCCGTGGCCAGTCTCTTCGAGCAGGTGGATCAGAAGATCGGCGAGCCCGATCTCGTGATCTACAACGCCAGCGCGCGGGCGCATGGCTCGATCACGGAGATCGACCCCGAAGCGTTTCGGCACTCGTTGTCCATTTCGGCGTTCGGCGGCTTTCTCGCTGCACAGCAGGCTGCGTTGCGCATGATTCCGCAAGGCCGTGGCGCGATTCTGTTCACCGGCGCGACAGCGAGCGTGAAGGGCTTTGCGTTGTCAGCGGCGTTCGCGACCGGCAAGTTCGGTTTACGCGGATTGGCCCAGAGCGTTGCGCGAGAGTTGGGGCCGAAGGGCATCCACGTGGCGCACTTCATCATCGACGGCGCAGTGCAGAGCGAACGGCGCCGCAATCAACCGGACGAGCCCGACAGTCTGTTGTCTCCCGACGCCATTGCGCAGACGTACTTCGATGTTCTGTCGCAGCACCGCAGCGCGTGGACACATGAGATCGACCTGCGGCCGTGGGTGGAGAAATTCTGATCCGGCGCGTCAGGGTTGATCCGGGTGTCCGGTTGGCTCTTCAGCGGAGAAGGGCAACTCTTGCTGAATGACCATGCGTTCCTGCGGCTCGCTACCCGGAACGCTTAGCGCGCTGACGCGCACGCCGATCAGACGCAGCCTGCGATCCAGCACGATGCGCTTGAGGCATTCGGTGGCCGCGCGGCGGATCGACGCCGCGTCCGCAGTGGAGGCGGGCAGGGTGACGTCGCGCGTGACGGTCTTGAAGTCCGCGAACTTGATCTTGATGCCAACCGTGCGGCCAACATAACCCTTGCGGACCAGGTCGTCCGCGACGCGCGTACACAAGGCCGTGAATGCCGTTGAAAGCGTGGGGCGGTCCTGGCGCGGGTGCATGTCGCGTTCGAAGGTGGTCTCGCGGCTCATCGACTTCGGCTCGGAACTCACCACCACCGGCCGCTCGTCGTAGCCTTGTGCAACTTCGGCAAGCCACGACGAATAGCTGCGGCCAAAATGCTCCTGCAACAAGCCAAGATCCGCGCTCGCCAGTTCGCCCACCGTGTTGATGCCGAGCGCCGCCAGCCGTTCCGTTGCCTTCGGCCCGATGCCGTTGACCTTCTTCACCGACAACGGCCAGATGCGCAGCGGTATGTCCTGCGGCGTGAGCATGGTCAGGCCGTCGGGCTTGTCGAGTTCGGAGCCGATCTTGGCGAGGAGTTTATTGGGCGCGACGCAGATCGAGCAGGTCAGCCCCGTTGCGTCATTCACCGCGCGTTTGATGCGCGCGGCGATTTCACGGGGCTCGCCGGGGAGGTCGGTCAGGTCGATATAAATTTCGTCGATGCCACGATCTTCGATCTGCTCCGTGAACGTGGCCACGGCCGCCTTGAAGAGCCGCGAATAATGCCGGTAGGAATCGAAGTCGGTGGGCAACAGGATCGCTTCAGGCGCGAGTTGCGCCGCCTTCATCATGCCCATAGCCGAGAACACGCCGAGTGCCCGCGCCTCGTAAGTGGACGTGGTGACCACGCCCCGGCCGGCGTAATCGCGCAGTTTGGCGTATTGGCGGCTGCCGTCCGGCAACAGCTGCGGCGCTGCGTTTCTGCCCCCGCCGATCACCACGGGGCGCCCGCGCAACTCCGGATAACGCAACAGTTCGACCGATGCATAAAACGCGTCCATGTCTAGATGCGCTATGCGGCGGGTTTCAGAAATCATGGATTGCTGACAGAAAACGGGTGCGGATAAGGGCTTCGCGTCTGGTGACGAACATCGAGGCCAGCGCGCGTGAGCAGGGACAACGGTTTCAGCGATTATACCTGTTTATTTATACAGTATCGGCGATCCGCATGCGCCGGCACGGATTGCCAGTGAAGTTGGTAAAGCCGGTGCGAAAGCGTGACGTAAGCGTGCTCGAAAAGTACAGGCAAGGGCACAGAGATAATCAGTTATCCCTGGTAAATTTCACGTTGCCGCCGTACGGCGCCTTGGTCCGCGAATCACGACCCTCCGCAAAAACCCCCACTTCGCCCCTCTACAAAAGTGCCATTGAATCTGATTTTTGTGTAGGGACTGCCGGGCGGCTCTCCCCTATTCTTCATCCATCGAGACTACCCGTGCGGCCCTGACGCCTAACGCCAGAGGGTCCGCGACGACTGACCCACAGGAGACGATGTTGACCAAGAAAGTCCCGCTCAAGATCGCGATTGCCGAGCATCCGCACACGTCGGCGATCCGCAATGGATCCATTCCCATCGAGGGCGTGGATGCCGAGTTCATCACCGTTCAGCCGCAGATTGGCGCGTTTCGCCGCATGGTGCGCGACGTCGAATTCGACGTCTGCGAACTGGCGCCGACCACGTACATCATTGCTCGCGCTTATGGCGCGCCGTTCGTCGGTTTGCCGATCTTCGTGGTGCGGCGTTTCCATCACGGCGGCCTGCTGGTGCGCCCGGATGCAGGCATCACGCATCCGAAAGACCTGGAAGGCAAGAAGGTCGGCGTGCGTGCCTATTCGGTGACGACGGGTGTGTGGACGCGCCAGGTGCTGATCGACGAATTCGGCCTCGACTCTTCCAAGGTCACCTGGGTGGTGGATGACGAGGAGCACGTTACGCAGCTCAAGTTGCCGTCGAACGTGATTCACGCACCGGCAGGCAGTTCGCTCGCCGAGATGATGGCCTCGGGCGAATTGTCCGCGGGGTTTGCCGCAGCAGCGGGCATTGGTCGCACGGGCGCACCGACAGGCGGATGGAAAGAGGTCGAGGCCGACTATCCCGATCTGCTGCCCAATGCGGCCGAACTCGAAACCGAGTACTACGCGCGCACCGGGGTGTATCCGATGCACGGCACGATCGTGGTCAAGGACTCGGTGTTCGCCGAACACCCGTGGATTGCCAGGTCGATTTACGACGCGTTCGCGCAAGCGAAGAAAGAATGGCTCGCGCGCCTGGATACCGGTGATGCAACGAGCGCAAGCGACAAGAAGTATCTCGAACTGCGCAAGATCGTCGGACACGATCCGCTGCCGTATGGCCTGCAGGAAAACCTCAAGACCATCGAGACGCTGGAAGCCACCGCATTCAAGCAAGGGCTGACGCCGCGGCGCATGTCTATCAACGAACTGTTCGTTGACCCGCTGGCACGCTGAACCCCCGAACCGAGAACACCATGATCATCGACTGTCACGGCCACTTTACGACCGTCCCCGCCTCGTTCCGCGCCTGGCGTGCCAAACAGGTTGAGTTCGCCAACGACCCGGCCAACTCGCCGTCACGCGATGGCGCTTTTGTGAGCGACGACGAGATTCGCGAAGCCATCGGCAATGGCCAACTGAAGCTGCAACGCGAACGCGGCAGCGACCTGACCATGTTCTCGCCGATCGCCGGCCTGATGAGTCACCACCTGGGCAACGAACGCACCAGCCTGGAATGGGCCGAGGTCTCGAACGATCTCGTCTTCCGCGTGACCGAACTCTATCCGGACAATTTCGCGCCGGTGTGCCAGTTGCCGCAATCGCCCGGCGCGGCGCCCGCCAATTCGATTCCAGAGTTGCGCCGCTGCGTCGAGCAGCTGGGATTCGTGGGCTGCAATCTGAATCCGGATCCGAGCGGCGGTTACTGGACCGGCAAGCCCGTCACGGACCGCGAGTGGTATCCGCTTTATGAGGCACTGGTCGATCTGGATGTGCCCGCCATGATTCACGTTGCGGCCTCGTGCAACCCGTGCTTTCACGGCACCGGCGCGCACTACCTGAACGCGGACACCTCGGTGTTCATGCAGATTCTGCAATCGGATCTGTTCAAGGACTTCCCGACGCTGCGTCTCGTGATTCCGCACGGCGGTGGCGCGGTGCCGTATCACTGGGGACGTTACCGTGGCATGTCGCTCGAGATGCGCGAACGCCCACTGGAAGGATTGCTAAACAATATTTTCTTCGACTCGTGCGTGTATCACAAGCCGGGCGTCGAATTGCTGACCAAGGTGATTCCGGCTGACAACGTGCTGTTCGGTTCGGAAATGATCGGCGCGGTGCGCGGCAAAGACCCAGCCACGGGCCAGTATTTCGACGACACCAAACGCTATCTCGACGCTTGCGACGCACTGACGGACGAGGACCGCTACAAGATCTTCGAGGGCAACGCGCGACGTGTCTACCCGCGTCTCGATGCACGCCTGAAAGCACGCGGCAAGTAATACGCGGCAAGTAATACGCGGCAAGTCATTCCAGCGCGAGCGGCGTATAGCAAAGCGCAATGAAACGCACCACGCAATTTTCATAGAAGCAGCACAGAGGCACTATGACCAGCATCGTTGATATTCACCCGCACATCATCTCGGACGACGAAACGCGCTATCCACCGGCACCGTTGTTCGGCAAGCGCTCGGATTGGTCGAAAGAGCGTCCGACCACCGTTGAGACGCTGATCGCGGCAATGGATGAAGCCGGCGTGGCGAAAGCCGCCGTGGTGCATTCATCGACCACCTACGGCTTCGATAACAGCTACGTGGTGGACGGTTGCGCGAAATACGCAGACCGTCTGGTCGCCGTGGGCTCCGTGGACGTGCTGCAAGCCGACGCACCGCAACGCATTCGTGAGTGGGTGGGACGCGGTCTCGCAGGACTGCGCCTCTTCACGGGCGGCAGCACCAAGGAATTCGATCCGAGCGAACTGGACGACGCGCGTTCGTTTCCCGCGTGGGAACTGTGCGGCGAACTCGGCCTGCCCATGTGCATCCAGACGGGACCGATCGGCTTGCCGCAGGTCACAGCGCTCGCGAAGCGCTTCCCGAATGTCGCGATCATTCTCGATCACCTGGGTCGTCCCGAGGTGTCGGACGGCGCGCCGTATGCGGCAGCGCAAGGCCTGTTCGATCTGGCACCGCTCACGAACATCTACCTGAAGCTGACGCCGCGCATTTTTGCCGACGTGAAGAAAGAGAAGGCGAGCGCGCAGACGTTTTTCCCGCGCGTGGTGGAAGCGTTCGGCGCGCAGCGCATGGCATGGGGCTCGAATTACCCGACCTCCACGGGCACGTTGCCGGAAATCCTTGCAACCGCGCAGGCAGGTTTGGCATGCTTGAGTGAGGCGGATCGCGCGTGGATTTTCGGCAAGACCGCGCAGAAACTGTATCCGGCGCTGGCATGAGGTTGTGTCGTAACCCGGCTGGCTACTGACGCAGTTTCCCGTAGCCGGCCTGCAGAACCAACATCTAAAGAGACACAGGCAGATGGAGACAACCCAACCTGCACGACGTGGGACCGCGAGCCGCTGGGCGATTCTCGCGCTCCTTGCGATCGGTGTGCTGATTTCATTTGTCGATCGCACCAGCATCTCTTCGACGCTGGCGGACGCGGGTTTCGTTCGACATTTTGCGCTCACCGACGTGGATCGCGGCTGGATCAACGCGGCGTTCTTCTGGTCGTACGGGTTGTTTCAGGTGCCGATGGGCTGGGTCGCCGACCGTTACGGCGTGAAGTGGCCCTACGCCATCAGCTTTGCGCTGTGGTGCCTCGCCACCGCGATGATGGGTGCCGTGACGGCGCTGGCCAGTCTCGTCGTCATGCGCCTGATCATCGGCATGGCGGAAGCCATTGTGATTCCGGCGAGCTACCGCTGGATTCGCAACAACTTCGGCGAAAGCCAGAATGGTCTCGCGGTGGGCATTCTCGCGATGGGCAACAAGTTTGGTCCGGCGCTCGGCGCACCGGTGGGTGCATGGTTTCTCGTGAATTACTCGTGGCAGGTGATGTTCATCGCAACTGGCCTCGTCGGCATGATCTGGCTCGCGCCGTGGCTGCTGCTGGTGCGCAACGATCTGCCGTCCAAAGCGCAACTCACGCTGGCCAATCGCAGCGCACGCACGGTGGGCCTCGGCAGCATCCTGGCGAGCCCGGTGGTATGGGGCGGCATGATCACCAACTTCTGCTACGGCTATTTCACGTTTTTCTGCATGACGTGGATGCCGGCTTACCTGGTCGAGCAACGCAACCTTTCGATTTCGCGCTCGGGTCTTTTCACCTTCTTCAGCTTCGCCGGTATCGCGATTGTCGCGGCGCTGGCAGGCTGGGCGGCGGATCGCATCATCGCCCGCGGCGGCAACGCCATTTTCGTGCGCAAGGCGTTCACGATCGCGGGGTTTGTAGGCGGCTGCACGGTTCTGCTCGGCGCCTACGCACATTCGCTCAACGTCGCGCTGTTCTGGAACGTGCTCTCGCTGTCGCTGCTCGGTCTCGCCACCGCCAACAACCTGGTGCTGTCGCGCCTGACGCTCATCCCCAAACAGGCCATCGGTCTGGTGACTGGCGTGCAACAGGTGGCCACCAGTCTTGCGGGGGGAGTGGCCGCGAGTCTGTCCGGTTGGTTGCTGCATGTGAGCGGCAATTATGAATTGCCCATGCTGGTGATCCTGGTGTTTCTGCTGGTCGGCGCGTTGGCCACGGCGACCCTGTTCCGTCCCGAGTGGGCGCCCAAGGTGACTGAAGCACACGGTTCTCTCAAGCGAGCCTAGTCGTCGCAGCATTGACGCAAACGTAGCATCGGACAGTAACAATCCGTAAGCAGTCCTGTCGTAAACACATCAATTTACTGAGAAATCCTAAATGGCGAAGATTGTATTCGGGATGGCGGTGCCGCATAGCGGCATGCTGGGTCAGGCACCCGAGGACTGGCTCAAGAACGGCGAACGCGACCGCAACAATCCGGAACTTTGGTACCGCAACCGGACGTGGACGTACCCCGAACTGGAAGCGCACCGTGGCGCAGCATTCGAGCCGTTTCTCACACTCGAAGAGCGCACGGCACGTGCCGCGCGCTGCCGCACCGCGCTCGACAGCATGGCCGCCGCCTACCGTGATGCAGAGATTGATGTCGCCATCATTCTTGGCAAAGACCAAAAAGAGATCTTCACCGATTTCTCGCCGGCCATTGCCATTTATAGCGGTGAGGAAGTGCATAACGGTCCGCCGCAACGTGCCGTGTATGCACCCGATCATCACGTCACGCACGCATGCCATCCGAAGCTGGCGCGGTATCTGATCGATCATTTTCAGGGCGTGGGTTTCGATTTGACCGACCTGTTCGCATGGCCCGATAACGTCTGGATGAAGCCGCTGCCCGAGTACCCCGTGGTGCCGCACGCGTACAGCTTCGTGTATCACCAGATCATGGGCGACAACCCGCCGCCGCATGTGCCGATCATCATGAACTGCTTTTACCCGCCCACGCAGCCGTCGATGTCCCGTTGCATCGAATTTGGCCGCGTGTTGCGCGACGCCATCACCGCGTGGCCCGAAAACGTGCGGGTGGGCATCTTCGCCTCGGGCGGTCTCTCGCACTTCGTCAACGACGAGGAGTTCGACCACCGCATCATGAAGATGCTGGCCGACTACGACTACGAGGGCCTTGCCGCCGTGGATGACCGCTCGTATCAGTCGGGCACCTCTGAAATCAAGCTCTACGTGAGCGTGATGAAGGCGGTGCAGGAAACCGGCGCCGCCATGACGCTGGTGGATTACGTGCCCTGCTGGCGAACGCCGGCGGGCACCGGCGAAGGCATGGGATTCATGTACTGGAAAGCGGCTGATTGATGTGGACTGTCGCAACCCTGTGCACGCACTGAGCTTCTTTTTTCACGAGAGACAACGATCATGAGCACCCGTCTGAACAGCATCATTCGCGCTTTCGAATCCGGCAAGCCCGCGTTCGCCGCGTTTTCCAAACTGGACAAGCAGAACGCCATCGAGATGAGCGATGCGCCCTACGACGGCCTCATCTTCGAAATGGAACATAACCCGTACGACGTTGCGGCGCTCGGCGATGCGCTGCAGTACATGCTGAGCCGCAAGCAGATTGCCGAAGCCGGCTCGGTGGCGCCGCGTGTTACGCCGATTGCGCGGATTCCCGCCAACGGTGCCGAGATGAACCAGTCGTTTGCGAAGCAGGTGCTCGATCGCGGCGCGTATGGCGTGGTGTGGCCGCACGTGTCGACCGTGGAGCAGGCTTATAACGCGGTGGCGTCGTGCCGTTACGCGCGGCCCAAGGGCGCACCGCTGTACGAGCCTAAAGGAATTCGCGGTGACGGCCCGGCCAACGCCGCGCGTTACTGGGGCTTGAGCATGGCCGATTACTACAAGAAGGCTGACGTGTGGCCGCTCGCGCCCGAAGGCGAAATTCTGGTGGGGCTGATGTGCGAAAGCACCGAGGCGATCGAAAACCTCGATGACATTCTGGCGAACGTGCCGGGCATCGGCTTCATCCTGATCGGCGAAGGCGACCTGAGTCAGCAACTGGGGCATCCGCGCGATTACGAGCACCCGGTCGTGGCGGATGCCATGCGCCAGATCGTCGAGACGTGCCACAAACACAACGTCGTGGTGGGCAATCCCCATGTCAACGCCAAGAATCACAAGCGTCTGCTCGAAGAGGGTTATCGCTTCCTGATCTCCGCGCCGCTGAAGAGCTACGGCGTAGTGGGTATGGCACGTGAGATGGCGGGGTATTAAATGAACGGCGCCGAAAGCCTGGTTCAGACGCTGACCGATCAAGGCGTCGACATCTGCTTCGCGAACCCGGGCACTTCCGAGATGCATTTTCTGAAGGCGCTCGAAAACCCGCGCATGCGTAGCGTGCTGTGTCTGTTCGAGGGCGTGTGCACCGGTGCTGCGGACGGCTACTACCGGATGAAGCAGAGCCCGGCCTCGACGCTGCTGCATCTCGGGCCGGGGCTTGCGAATGGTCTCGCCAATATCCACAACGCCAAACGGGCCTCGTCGGGCATGGTGAATATCGTGGGCGAGCATTCGGCGGCGCACCTGAAATACGATCCGCCGTTGACGTCGGATATCGAAGGCCTCGCGCGTCCGCTGAGTCATTGGGTGCGCCGCGTGGAGTCGCCGCGTGCGGTGGCATGGGACGTCGCCGCTGCGGTGAGCAAGGCAAGTGAAAAGCCGGGGCAGATCGCCACGCTTATTTTGCCCGGCGATACATCGTGGCAAGACGCAGGCGAGTCCATCGCGCCGCCGCGTATGGTCATGGAAGCGAAGTTGCCGGATGCCGCCAGTGTCGAGCATATTGCACGCGTATTGCGTTCGGGCGAGCCTGCGCTGATCGTGCTGGCTGGCAGCGCCACACGCGGCCGCGCGCTCGAACTGGCGGGCAAGCTCAAGGCGGCGACCGGCTGCCGGATTGCGACGCAATTCTTCAGCGCGCGCATAGAGCGGGGCGCGGGACGCGTGACGCTGGAACGGATTCCCTATGCGGTGGGATTGGCCGTCGAATACCTGAGAGCGTTCAAGCACATCATTACGGTCGAGACGACCGAACCTATCGCATTCTTCAGCTATCCTGACAAACCGAGTTTACTCAAGGCGCCAGGGACGAGTGTTCATGCGCTGGTCGAATCCGGCGAGGACAGCGCGGCGGCCCTTGAAATGCTGGTTGAAGCATTGGGCGCAGGCAACACGCACGCCGCACTTCAGCCGCGTTCGGACGCGCCGCCGCCCACTGGCGCGCTGACGCCGGCCACGATTGCGCAGGCTCTCGCCGCCGCGCTGCCTGAAAACGCGATTCTCGTCGACGAGTCGCTGACGACGGGGCGCGAAACGATGGGCTTGACCGTGGGTGCCGCGCCGCACGATCTGATCAACAACATGGGTGGCTCGATTGGCTACGGCACGCCGGTTGCCACCGGTGCCGCGCTGGCCTGTCCGGAGCGGCGCGTCTTCTGCATGGTGGGCGACGGCAGCGCCATGTACACGATCCAGTCGTTGTGGACGCAGGCTCGCGAGAGCCTGAACATCACGACCATCATCTTTGCCAACAACAGCTACGCGATTCTCAAGGCCGAGTACGCCAACATGGGCGCGGGTGCGCCTGGGGCGCGCGCGCTCGCGATGATCGACATCGACCGTCCGCGTATCGACTGGCTGGCGATGGCAAAAAGCATGGGTGTACCCGCCGTTGCCGTGGAAAGCGCCGAGGCGTTCCATCGCGCGATGGCCGATTCGGTCAACGAGGCGGGTCCATGTCTCATCGAAGTCAGACTGTGATTCGATCCAAGCATAAGGAGTGACTTACATGACAAGCACGCTAAGCAGCACGTCAACTGAGGTATCAAATGAGGCTTCAACCCAGGCGCAAACCGCGGTTCCCACGCTGCGCACCAATCTTGCTGACTACCCCGTCACGAAGGCGATGAAAGATGGCCGCGTGCGCTCGGACCTCGTCAATCTGGACTATTGTGGACCGACGCCGGCGCACAATGGCTTCAAGGCAATGGTGCGCGAGAACAAGTTCGATGCGGGCGAACTGGCAATCGTCACCTTCCTGCAGGCCAAGGCGTATGGCAAGCCCTACGTGCTGCTGCCCACGCCGATCTCGGGACGCTTCCAGCATCACTGCGCAGGCTACAACGTCGACTTTGGGCCGCTCAATCCGAAAGATATTGAAGGCAAGAAGGTCGGCGTGCGCACCTACACGCAGACAACCGCGCTCTGGATTCGCGGTATTCTGCGCCACGAATACGGCGTCGATCTCGACAAGGTGACGTGGATGACGCTTGGTGACGGCCATCTCTCCGAGTATCACGATCCGGACAACTGTGTGCGTCTGCCCGCAGGTTCGTCCATTCCGCAAATGATGCTCGAAGGTCAATTGAGTGCGGCCTTGCTGGGCGAGGACATGCCCAAAGACCCGCGCGTGCGCACGCTGGTGCCCGATGCGCAGGCCGCTGCGAAAGACTGGTTTGCACGCGAAGGCGTGGTGCCGATCAATCACATGTTCGTGGTGCACGCGGACATTTCAAAGAGACATCCCGAGGTGGTGCGCGAACTGTACCGGATGATCGTGGAGAGCCGCGCGCTCACCGAAGGCGGCGTGCCCGCGATATTCCCGCCCATCGGACTCGAACAGAACCGCAAGGGCATTCAGCTGGCAATCGACTGGGCGCTCGATCAGAAGATCATTCCGCGCCGCTTGTCGGTGGATGAACTGTTCGATGACGTAACGGGTAGTCTGGGTTGAGAGGACGCACGCGGTAAGGAACGGAAACACCATGCGTCGACGAAAAGCGTGACGCATAAGCGGTTGAGCGGTTAAGTGATGAGGTGCGTGGAAACCGCTCACCTACGCATAATTAATGGAGGCACCTAGCTGTGTATTTGACTACGTCTTTGCAAAAGCTCCTGGCTTGCGTGGCCATCGGAGCGGTCTGGACACTCGTTCCAGCCGGCGCCGGCGCGGCGACCAAAGGCACCATGCTGCTCGATCGCGTGGGACCCGTGACATCCGAGCTGTACGTCTCCAATGCGGACGGCAGTGATGAGCACCGTCTGCTGCCCACCGATGGATTCGACTATCACGCCTCGTTTTCGAAAGACGGGCAGTGGATCGTATTCACGTCGGAACGCGACGGGCTCGGTCAGTCGAATCTCTATCGCGTGAAAGTGGATGGCACCGACCTGCAGCGTTTGACCGATCATGTGGGCGTATCGGATGCCGCGGTTTTCTCACCCACCGATTCGAACGTGATTGCGTTCGTGTCGTCGCGCAAAGGCGAAAAGAGCTGGGACACGGTCAACGTGTGGACGCTGAACATCAAAACGGGCGCGCTGAAAAACGTGACCGGTGCGATCCCGTTCGATCCGAGCAAACCGCATAGCTATTTCAGGCCGTCGTGGTCGCCGGATGGCAAGTGGCTCGTGCTTTCCTCCGACACGGGTTCCGACTGGCGCGGTCACAATCTGCCGGTGGGTTGGGAGCGCACGCAGGAAAGCAGCATCTACATCATTCGCCCGAATGGCTCGGGCTGGAAGAAGATTGCCAGCAACCCTGGCTTTGACGAGGGCTCGCCTGCGTGGTCGCCTGATGGCAAGCACGTGGTGTTTTACGAAACGCCCGTGGAGTCGACGTGGGGCGCGCACCGCCCCGAAGGTATCAATCAGGTGAGTTCGCAAATCGTTTCCGTGGATGTGTCCACGCTCGAGCGTTCGAGCCTCACGTCCACGCCGGGTTTCAAGGTGTTTCCGCAATACCTGAGTGCGACGAATGTCGCGTATCACGTGAAGGGCGGCGACACGGAAGGCTTGTACACCACGGCAGGCACGTTCCGCTCGACGGCCAACTCGGGCATTCGTTCGCCGCGCTATTCGGCGGACGGCACGAAAATGGTCTACGAAAAGATCACGATGCGCCCGGCGCACGCCAACGGCACACCGCTCTACAGTTTCGAGCCGGACTGGAATTACCGCTACATCGACGTGTTCCCGCAACTGTCGCTGGATCGCAAGCAACTCGTTTACACGGAGAAGGCGATCAACTCGTCCATCGCGATCATGAATCCGGATTTCACGGGCTATACGCGCATCTACGATCCGGAGAACAGCGGCCTCGCGCCGGACATGATCAAGAAGGGCCTGGCGGGTGCATTCCAGCCGACGTGGTCGCCGGATCGTCAGTGGGTGGCGTTCGGTGTGGGTGACTGGTTCTTCACGCGCGGTGCGGGCCCCGGCCGCATTGAGCGGATCAAGACCGATGGCAGCATGAATGGTCATCCGGAAGTGCTGACCGATGGTTCGATCAACGCTGGCTTCCCGAGTTATTCGCCGGACGGCAAGAAGATCGTCTACCGCGTGTGGAGTCCGAAGGTCCAGGGTCTGCGTATACTCGATCTCGACACACGCACGACGACCGAGTTGACCACCGATCCGGACAACCTGCCGGGCTGGTCGCCGGATGGCAGCAAGATCGTCTTCACGCGCAAGGAGATCAACCCGACCGACCCGAACAAATTCCACTACGACGTGTACACGATTCATCCGGATGGCACGGGCCTGACGCGTCTGACGACGCCGGGCGCCAACCAGGGACATGCCGTGTGGACCTACGACGGCCGCATTGCATATAGCTCGGGTGTGTATGGCTTCCGCGACGAACTCGCGCTCTACGACAACAGTTTCCAGCCTGACGGCCAGAACTGGGTGATGAACGCGGACGGCAGCGACCAACATCCGATCACCGATACGCTGTGGGAAGAGGCCATGCCGCTCTACATTCCAAACCCATCGTGATGCGTTAGGGCATGCAGTTTGAAGAAGGCGCGGCGCGTGAGCACCGCGCCATTTTTTTTGGCGTGCAGCGTGCAGCCTACACCGGGCAGGAATGAGCAATATCGCAGGGCAGCGTTTATCATGATTGATCTAGCCGCCTAAAGGACCGCATCGATGGCTGACAGCTCGCGCGTGTCTCCCGAACAGCGCAACGATGGGACGTCGTTTCTGCGCGACTACGGTTTATGGGCGCTGACTTTCAGCTATGTATTGAGCCAGTTCTTTCGCAGCTACGTGGCAGTCATCGCAACGCAGCTCATTGCGGATTTCCGTTTTTCAGCGGAGATGTTCGGCTGGTTCGCGGGCGCGTTTTTTCTCGTGTTCGCGCTGGCGCAGATTCCCGTCGGCGTATTGTTCGATCGCTATGGCGTACGTGTGCCAACTGCGGCGCTCATGGCGCTGGGGACGTTGAGCGCCGCGTTGCTCATGGTCACCACCAATCCGTGGAGCGCGATTGCCGCGCAGGCCGGCATAGGACTGGGCTGCGCGCCCATCTTCATGGGTCTGCTCAATTACGTGCTGAGTAGCGGCGCTGGACCGCGCCAGACGAGTGCGATCACCACGGCCAGCGCGATTGGCATGGCAGGCGCGTTGCTCGCGGCGTGGCCGCTCAGTCGCGCTACTGCTGAATCCGGATGGCGTGCGCCCATGCTGGCTGCAACGGTGGCAATGCTGGCCGCTACGCTTGTCGTCATCGTATTCGTCAAGCGCCGGCCACCCGTGTTGCACGCAACGGATTCAACGCAGACGACCCAGCGTCACCGTGCAATGCAACCAGAGACGGGCCGCTTCTGGGCCCTTGCCCCCGCCTGCCTCGCGATGTCAGTCGGGGCCACGTTTCGCACTTCGTGGGGCGGACCGTACCTCGCGGACGTGTTCGGCTTCGACTTGTTGGCGCGCGGCAACGCCATGACGATCACGAGCATCGTCGCAACCGTCGCGTCGTTTTGTGTTCCCTTGATGGTCCGCCGCTGGGCGCCGAAATGGATTTCGCTGACCTGGCTTATCGTCGGTGCAATCGCGGCCGTGATGCTCGCGCTATTTCCCGGCGTCAGTGGCGTGCTCGGCGTGGCGCTCATCTGCGTGCTGTTTTCGGTGGGCGCGATTCACCCGCTGGTGATGTCGCAAGCGCGTGCGATCGTCGTCCCCGAGCGGTTGGGCCTCGCGCTGGGTTTTCTCAATAGCCTCGTTTTTCTAGGCGTTGCGCTGGCAAGCGGTTGCTTTGGATGGATTGCCGGACACGCCAGACTGGCACACGCCACGCCTGCGCGGATCTACGCGTCGTTGTTCGCCGTGACGGCATTGCCGCTGGCGTTTGGCGCGGCAGTGTATGTGCTGAGTCCGCGTACAGGTGCGCCGCGTGCGCGTCATCGGGCATGATGCGAGCCGCCGCTATTGCGTAGTCTGCGGGTCCACGCGCGTCGATTCGTGCCCTACGTCGTTGACCATTGGCGCCCACTTGCGTTGCAGCAGTACGAGGGTGCTGGTTGCGCCCATCAGCAGGAACACGAAAATGGCCAGCATCGGCAGCGTGTAACTGCCACCCACATGCAGCAACCAGCCCGAGAGACTCGCTGACACGCCGCCCGCGAGACTGGTAGCGACTTGCTGCAAACCCGTGTTCAAGCCGACTGCCTGTTTGGGGATCAAGGTGAGTTTGACCAGCGCGAGGTTGTTTGCCGTGACGAGACCCAGCAGCGAAAGCGATAGCACGTTCCAGAACAATGCCGCATCGAGCGAGGGCGCATAGGCACCGAGCAGAACCGTCGTGCCGCCCACAAAGCCCGCGACGATGAAGGCTTTCCGCACCGCAACGGCGTCGTGCCCCCGCGCGATGATCCTGTCTGCGGCCCAGCCTGCGATGGCGGCCACGAACGCAATGCCCGCGAAACTGAAGAACGTATAGAGGCCCGAGCGTGCTAGCGAAAGCCCGCGCTGTTCGACCAGATAGGCAGGCATCCACGTCATGCAATAGAAGGCGAAATAGCTGTAGCAGAAGTTGTTGACCAGACCGCCCCACACCACCGGACTCACCAGCAGATTTTTCAGCGGCACTGATGAGGCGCGCTGTCGCGCCGCAGCGAGCTGTTGCCGCGACGGGTAATCGTTGCGGACCATGACGAGCCACGGTACGAGCCACAGCAGCCCGACAAGCCCGGTCGCCACGAACATCGCTGGCCATGAATACATGACGATCATCCACGCGGCGATGGGCGCGCCGAGCGCCGGGCCCATCTTGCCGCCAATCGAAAAGATGCCTAGCGCCGTGCCTTTCTGCGTTTCTTCGAAGTGATCGGCGAGGTAGCGGTACGTTGCGGGAACCACGACGGCTTCGGCCACGCCAATAAGCAGCCGCATGACGATCAGCGCCGTCAGTGTCGTCGCGAGGCCGGTGGCGGCCGCGGCGAGGCACCACAGCGCGAAGCAGAAGGTATACGGCCATTTCACGCCGTAGCGGTCCACGAGCCAACCCATTGGCATCTGCATGAAACCATATGACCAGAACACGGCCGAATTCAGCCAGCCGCGTTCGACGTTGCTCAGCATGAACTCACGCACGAAGCTTTTGTCGGCGAGGGCGGCAGACAGGCTGGTTCGATCCACGAACGAAATCAGCAGCCCGAGCGCGAGCAGCACGAGAACGCGCCAGGGTTTTTCGGCGGCTGATCGTTGCAGTTGATTCGTCTCCATGACGTGCTCTTCGAATGCGACAGCAAAAGCGAAATTGGCGACCTGTTTGCAGGTCGCCAATGGGAGCGTTAAAAGACGCGCTGGTTAGAAGTGCACTTCGGCCACGAACATCGGTACTGAGGTAATCGTGCCCACGGTTTCGCTTGTTGGCGATCCATACATGTGATGCCAGTACTCATAGCCGATACCCGCATACACCGTGCGTGGATGGCCCGCAAACGAGCCCAGATCCGCCAGCAACGAGCCGCGTGCGAGAAATTCGGTGGTGGTCTCCACGCCGAAGCCATCCCTGCCTTTGGGCCCCGTCATGCTGGCAAAGCCTTTGAAGACGAGCGGCAACGGTCCCACGTTGAAGGGCACGAGCCACGAGCTTTCGACGTGCCATGCGGTATTGAAGTGCACGTCCACGCCGGTGATGCCGTTGTGGTTGCTCTCGGTACGCGCGCCGGCCGTGATGTTCCAGAAGCCGCGCGGCACCGCGAATTCGATGGTCGGACCGAACACCAGCATGCGGGCGCGTTCGCCGTATGCGTCGTTCTTGACGCCGAATTCATAGCCGCCGGTAAAGCCAAAGTCGCGGATAAAACCGTAGCCCAGGTAGCGGCCAAAAATCTTGCCCGCACTCAGTTCGACGCGGCCAACGCTATAGACTTCCTGGGCGCCGCCATTGGACGGTCCACCGGCCTCGGGATTCGCGGAGTTCGACACGAGGTAGTCCACGTTGAACGCGTAGCTACCAAACTTGAAGCCGCCAATTGTCGTGAGAAAACCGATGTTCTGCGCGACCTTGTCGGCGACGCCCGGATAATGGAAATCGCTGCCATAGCGGTAGCCGATGTACGTGTCGTTCCACGATACGGGCGGCACGCCGAACTGTTCCGCGGATTTCAGATCCGGCGCGCTGAGTGGTGCAGCACCGTTCTTTTGATTTTGCTGATTTTGCGGACTCGCCGGAGTGGGCGCGTTCTGCTGACTTTTCTGGGTTTGCGGCGTGGAGGATTCACTGGGCGCGTTGAGAATCTCTTCCGCGTGAGTAAATTCGCTCAGACAACAAAAGAGGGCTGCGGCGAGAAGCGGTTTGCGCAAAGCTACCGAATATTTTTGCATGTCTCCTTCCATATGGTTTTTTATCAGCTTCGCTGCGCTCCAGCCGCGTTGATGACGGCTGAAAAGGCAGTGGCTGGGGTGATGCTGTCAAAAGACTTTGCTGCTTCGCCGACTACACCAGCACGGAACATTTCATTGGCGGTTGAGTGGATACTATGGGAAGGCTGGCCGCATGCCTTTACACAAAAACTAGATTCGCTTGCATTTTTTTGTTGCGATGGCGCAGGCGTGCTGGGGAGTGGGGAGAGGGCTTTAACGCAGCATCAAAGCTTAGGCATACGTATCAGATTGCTCGGCGCTCGCACCCGTCATCGGGGTAAGTCGCAAGTGACGTGACGCGGAAATGTATGGAAAAATATCTGCTGTTTTCGCGGCTCGGGCAGCGCGTTATGATCCCAGGCAGGAGCGAGCAAAGTCGAAAACACGCGCGTCGTTCAGGCCCGCTCGAAGTGCGGGATTTAGCGCGATATCGGGTCTATTGGTAGATACCCTCGCTATGTCCTCGTGGCCGCTCTGGCTTGCATAGCGGGCCCAGAAAAGACCCTGACCGCTGTTAAGATTCGCGCAGAAGCCTGTACAAGGTTGTCAACTCCGACGATTCAAACCATGAGAGATCGGGGCGTTGTAGAGGCGGCCACAGCCAGGGCCGTCAAGGAGACTTTATGACTTATCGTGCCGTGGCAAATCACTCGTCCAGATCGGCCCAGAAGGCGAAGAAGGCAAGCGTTCCCAAGGTCCGGCTGTACGTCGAGCAGCCTGAAACGAAAAGCTGGTTTGTGCACGTTGGGCACGTGACCGACCGGGGCCGCTGGCGCACCGAACCGCACGCGCATCCGGAATATGGCCAGGTCATTTTCGTGCGCAGTGGCCGCGGTGTCATGAACCTCGAAGGCAGCGACGTGCCGTTCGAAGGGCCGTGTGCATTGCTGCTGCCCACGGAATGCGTGCACGGTCTGGATTACGAGCTGGACGTAGACCGATGGGTCGTGACCATCGAAGTGGCCTATCTCACGCAGGTCAACGCCAAGCTTCAGGAATTCATCGCACTGTGGGCGCTGCCGCGCGTGATTCCACTGTCCGATTCCGCCGAGGCGGGTGTCGAGTTTGGCAGCCTGATCAAGGGGCTCAAGCGCGAAGTGGAGTCGGATGCGGTGGGTCACGTGGTGGGCATCGAGGCGCTGCTGACGAGTCTGCTGCTCATGCTCGTTCGCGAAGCGCGGCTGGATCAAACGGCTAACGAAGGCGCATCGCGCAACGACGTGCGTCTGGTGGACCGGTTCCGCAAACTGATCGACGAGCACTACCGCGAGAATCTGCAGTTGCAGGACTATGCGTCGATGATGGCCGTGTCCCTCGTGCAATTGCGCGCAGCCTGCGCCTCCGCGGCCGAGCAAAGTCCAACCAAGATGATTCACGCACGCATCATCACGGAAGCCAAGCGCAACCTCATTTTCGGTGACATGTCGGTGGAACAGATTGCGTTCGGCCTCGGCTTCGCGGATGCCGCGTACTTCACACGCTTTTTCCGCCGGGAAGTGGGGCAGGCGCCCAGTCAGTTTCGCATCACGGCGCGCCAACAGCCTGATCGCAAGTCTGTCACGCAGTAAGCGCTGCAACGACTGCCGCCGCGCATCAGAAAAGTGCCAGCGAACCGCAGTTTTGTGCAGGGACGCGCGGCGGCGATTCGACTACGCTTAGGCTCCAGGTCGTTCATCTATTGGACTATGACGCAGCCCTCCCAACGAAACAGATCGAAGCGGTACGGAGGTGTGGCGGCGGTCGTTCTATCCATGCTGCTGGGCGCAACGTATAGCACGCAAGATCGTGCCGCGACCTTGCCGGAAGGCGCAGCAACGGAACTCGTCTACGTTGGCACGCAGAAGAACCAGATCGACGCGTTGCGCCTCAATGTCTCCAGCGGCAAGCTCACCGCAATCGGCGCGGCTGCCGAGGGGCTCAAATCCACCTGGGTGTCCGTGCATCCTCATTTGCCCATTCTCTACGGTGTCGACGACGACAACGCCAAAGAGGGGAGCATCACCGCGTATTCGGTGGATCGCGCAACAGGTGCGCTGACCAGAATGAATGCGGTGCCTACCGGCGGCAACGGCAGCACGTATCTGGGCTGGGACATTCCTTCGATGACCTTGTTTGCGGCCAATTACGCCAGCGGTTCGGTATCGAGCGTGCCGGTCAACAGCGACGGCAGCCTGAGAGCGCTCGTATCGACGGTCAAGGAAAGCGGCTCGGGTCCCAACCGGCGCCAGGCCAGCGCCCATGCACATAGCGTGGCCGTTGATCCTTCAGGCAGATACGCGCTCGTGCCCGATCTCGGCGCAGACCGGGTGTTCGTGTATGCCTTTGATCGCGCGACACATACGCTGTCCACCAGCGCCGAAACGCCTTCCTTTGTGACGCCGTTTGGCAGCGGTCCTCGCCATCTGGTGTTCGGTGCGAACGGACGCTACGTTTATCTGCTCACGGAATTGAGCGCGCAATTGATGGTGCTGAGATGGGACGCATCGCAAGGGCATCTGACTTTAGTGCAATCGCTGCAAACGACCAGCGAGGATTTTCAGGGCGTGAAGAGCGGTGCCGAACTCGCGCTTGGTCATGATGGGCGTTTCGTGTATGTCGAAAACCGCGCGGAAAACGCGCTGCTCGTCTATCGCGTCGATCCCGATTCCGGCGAGCTTGCGCTCCTGCAACGTGTACACGCGGGCGGCACGAAGCCTTGGGGATTCGGCATTGATCCGTCGGGCAAATGGCTATTGGTGGCGAATCAACAGAGCGGGACGGTTAACGTGTTTGGCATCGACACGGTATCCGGTCTGTTGACCGATACTGGCCACTCTGTGCAGGAGGCCGCCCCTGTCAGCGTGGCTTTCGTGCTGTGAAAACGAAGTGAGAAGAGCCGCGTATCAATGTGCCGACGAAGCGCGACTGAAGCAATCATGAAGCAATCAGTACGGCGGGTCGGTGACATCCAGCAGCGCATCGTCCACGGTGAATTCCGTTGCGCAATCATCACTGGTGGACGGGGCGCTTTGCTGTGCCGAGACCTGCTCGCGAACCTTGTCGCAGAGCCGCTCGCGGATCACGAGGCGTTTGGCCGTATCGGTCTGCGCGTAGCGTTGGATCTGCGCGGGTGTAAAGCGGATCGTCACGACGCAGCGCGAATCCAGCGTCGTGTCGCGATGCGACTCCACTACCCACGAGACCTGAATGTAGAAGGCGCTTTCTTCGTCGTAACTGCTGACGGCAGGATTCTTCGGAGAATCGAACAGATTTGACAACGCGTGTTCGATCTCTTCCACACGCTGGCCCAGGTCGATATCGCTCACGATGACGCCTCCTTTCTCATGCACTACACCTGTCATGCAGCGGTGGGCACCTTTTCTAGCTGTGCAAGCTGATTCTTCAAAGTGGCGAGGCGGGTTTTCTGCGAAGCCAATGCGCTGGTGGGTTGCAGGCTGTTGATACGCTGACGCCAGTAAGAAAGCGGGAAAGGGCCCTGCGTAATGTACGGCAGGATGCCTTCCAGGTGATTCAGTTCAACGTCGAGGTGGCAATGGTCGTTCATGGTATCTCGGTGCAATTCGGCTTAGAGAACAGGATGTAGCAAGCCGCGTGCCGCGCCGTGATGTCCTCGTATGACGTAATGCGGGTCCCCGTCGCAAGGCGCCTGGCAGCGATTGCCTTTCATCTGCCCTACGCGAATCACACCTTGAGCTTCTCGGGTGTGGTAATCGGTTCGGCAGGATCTACATGCGCAAAGTCGATCCCACCGGGTTCGCAGCCATACGGCACTGACCCTTACGGCGCCTTGTCGGCCTCCTTGCCGTCCTTGTTTCGAAACGCCGCCTCTCCCGCGTCCGATACCTCGACCCACCGCTTGTCGGGCGCCGCGTTCGCTTCGTAGCTGTCGTGCCAGTTCCACCACTTGTAGGTCGGCGTCTGCGGATAGCCGGCGGGCGAATCCTCCCACACCTCCTGTCGTCCCAAGGGCGTGATGTCCAGGTAATTCCAGGTGCCGCCCATCTGCTCGTCGCCGCGATTGTTGAGGAAGTAAGTGCGGAACACGCGGTCGCCATTGCGGAAGAACACGTTGGTGCCGTGCCATTCGTTGACGCCAAAATCCGTGTCGAAGCTATCCGTGAGGGTGAACCACGGGATGGTCCAACCCATCCGCTCCTTCAAGCGTGCGATGTCGGCCTGCGATGCACGCGAGAGGAACACCAGCGTGGTGTCGCGCGCATTCAGATGCGCGAGATGCGCAACCTGGTCGGCGACCATCGAGCAGCCACGGCAGGCATGCTCCGGCCAGCCAAATACGCCGGGCTCGAAAAAGGCACGATAGACGATCAGTTGACGCCGCCCGTCGAACAGGTCGAGCAGGCTGAGCTTGCCCTCGGGTCCTTCGAACGTGTAGCTCTTTTCCACCGCCATCCACGGCATGCGCCGCCGCTCGGCCGCGAGCGCATCGCGGGCGCGCGTGTTGGCCTTCTCCTGCACGAGCAACTGCGCGTGCGCCGTTTCCCACGCCTCTTTCGATACCACCGCGGGCGTCCGCATCGCGGTCTGTGCGTCCTTCTGTCCGTTTTCTGATGATGTACTCATGGCCTTCATCCTCCTGATCCAGTCAGCGTGAATTCCCAGACTTCGCAGCCGGCGCGCGGCATCGGCTGCGCCGGCTCGTTGCTATCTACGAGAATAGTCTGGCACTGACAGTGGGGCGCAGGGGAGTAACAACTGTGGCGGTATTGCGGGGGCGGTGGGGGGTATTTGTCTGCTGTAATGCGCCTGCTAGAAGTATCACGGCAGAGCAAAAACCAATTCGCCGGACAGGCTGTGGACTACTGCCTAGATCGCGATTTAGAGGGTATCCACCATAACCTAGTATGTGGGAATGTACTGTCTGGTTAATTGGGGTCACGAAATGGATATTCCTCTCTCAGATGAAGCGTGGGAACGCGTCAGCCACCTGGTCTCCCGCGACGTGCGCCAGCGCTTCGGCCGTCCGGCGCGGGATCCAAGGGATATTCTCAATGCGATCCTGTGGGTGACCATGAGCAACGAGAAATGGCATCACCTGCCGGCCAACTTCCCGCCGTCCCAGACCTGTTACATCAGATGGCTGCAATGGCGCCGCGCCGGCTTGATGGCGATCATTCTCGATGCGCTGGAAATCGAGCACGTGGAAGCCGGACAGTAGCCTGCCGCGTGCCCTGCAAATTTTGCCGATTCGGGCTACCCTGTTTGTTTTCGCCGGTGTGAATGCGTGTTGCCATTCCGCCGGCGCAAACCAGACCCATCAGGATAGCCATGAGCAAACCCCTCACCATTGATTTCGTTTCCGACATTGCATGCCCGTGGTGTGCGATCGGCCTGTCCTCGCTTCAGCGCGCGCTCGAACGTCTCGGCGACAAGGTCGATGCGCAGATCGTCGTGCATCCGTTCGAGCTGAATCCAGAGATGGGTCCGGCGGGCGAGTCTCTCGTCGACTACATCGGCAAGAAATATGGACGCAGCCCGGCGCAGGTTGCCGAGGCGCAGGCCATGATTCGTGAGCGCGGCGCGAGTGTCGGTTTCACGTTTGGCCCGCGTAACAAGATCTACAACACGTTCGACGCGCATCGCCTGATGCATTGGGCGGGACTGAACGGCAAGCAGTTGCAGCTCAAAGAGGCGTTGCTGCGCGCCTATCATTCCGAAGGCAACGACCCGAGCAATCACGAGGTGCTGGTCGAAGCAGCACGTTCAGTCGGGCTCGACGCCGCCGAGGCGAGCGAAGTGCTGAAGAGCGGGGCCTATGCGCAGGAAGTACGTAACGAAGAACAGGAGTACCTGGCATTGGGCATCTCGTCGGTGCCTTCGATCATCTTCAACCAGCGGTACCTGGTGACGGGCGGACAGCCCGTGGAAGCCTTCGAAGAGATGATCGAGCAGGTGCTCGCCGAAGCGTAGTTCGGCGGATTGCGAGCGCTTATTGAAGAAGGCTGGCAGGACACCAGCCTTCCTTCACGGCTCAATGGCGCTCGGGAAAACGCAGTCTCGAATGATTGCGGCCGTACGAGAAATAGATAATCAGGCCAATGATCAGCCACACGAAGAGCCGCACCCACGTTACAAGCGGCAGCCCCGCCATCAGCAGCAGACAGAACAGAATGCCGAGAATCGGCACGATCGGCACACCTGGTGCGCGGAACGGACGCGATGCGCCCGAATCGCTGCGGCGCAGATAGATCACCGCGCCACACACGAGGATGAACGCGAACAGCGTGCCGATGCTGACCATTTCGCCGAGTACGCTAATGGGCGTCAGTGCCGCCACGATTGCAACGATCGTGCCGATCATGATCTGGCTGAGATAAGGCGTCTGCAACCGCGGGTGTACGCGCTCGAAGAGCGGTGGCAGCAAGCCGTCCTGCGACATCGTGAAGAAAATGCGGCTCTGTCCGTATAGCAGCACGAGAATCACCGTGGTCAGTCCGGTGAGTGCGCCAATCTTGATCAGCACGGAGAACCAGGTCATCCCGATCGCATCCACGCCTTTCGCAATCGGATCCGGCACGTTGAGGTCGGCGTAGGGCACGAGGCCGGTCAGCACACCCGCGACGAGGATGTACAGCACCGTGCAGATGACGAGCGAGCCGAGAATGCCGATAGGCATGTCCCGCTGCGGCTTCTTCGCTTCCTGCGCGGCGGTGGACACCGCATCAAAGCCGATGAACGCAAAGAACACCACGGCTGAGCCACGCAGAATGCCGCTCATGCCGAAGTTGCCGAACGCACCGGTGTTGGCCGGAATGAACGGGTGCCAGTTGGCCGGCTTGATGAAGAACACGCCGAGCGCGATGAAGGCCACCACCACGACCAGCTTGACCGCCACCATGATGTTGTTCAGGCGTGCTGATTCTTTGGTTCCCATCACGAGCATGGTGGTGAGTATGGCAATGATCACGATGGCCGGCAGGTTGACGATGCCGGTGACGGTACTGCCGTCGGCCATCTTGATGACGGTGCCGGGCGCCGCGGAAAACGCCGGTGGAATCGTGATGCCTACGTTGCGCAACAGACTCACGATATAGCCGGACCATCCCACGGCGACGGTCGCCGCGCCCATTGCGTATTCGAGAATCAGGTCCCAGCCGATGATCCACGCAAAGATTTCACCGAGCGTGGCGTACGTGTAGGTGTAGCTGCTGCCGCACACCGGCAGCATGGCGGCGAGTTCGGAGTAGCAAAGCCCCACGAACGCGCATGCAATGCCGCCGAGCACGAACGAGAGCGTGATGCTCGGGCCCGCGAATTGCGCGGCCGCGGTGCCGGTCAGCACGAAGATGCCGGCACCGATGATGGCGCCGATGCCCATTGCCGTGATACTGGTGGCGCCGAGCGATTTCGCGAGCGAGTGGCCCTCTTCCGCATCCGCGCTTCCGACGATATCGGCGACGGATTTCCGCGCCATGTAACTCGTATCAGCCATGATGAGTCGTCCCGTTCAAATGGTTTTGGGCACGAACCGATCCGGCTTGCTTCGGCTCGCAGAGCACGACAAAAGCGACGGTTACTGAAGACTGGCAGCAGTGTGAAGTGATGGAGAAGGCAAATTCAGTCTAGTCCGAATCAATTCGAAAGGGAATACGGTGTGCTGGTACGGCTTCCCACTCGCCGGACCGATTCAGCGCATACAGATCTTGCTGCAGTGAGGCACAATAAAAGCGGCGTGGCGTAGACGGCCACGCCGTTTTTTATTGTGCCCACAACGATAATCGGCCGCGACAGGCCCACTGCACGGAGACGCGTTTTGAACGAACCCATCCATTCCGCCACGTCTGCGGCGGCCCGTCCGGCGCGTTTCAACTATCGCTGGCATGTGCTCGTCTGGCTGCTGGTCGGCGGGATCATCAATTACATGGACCGCGCGAGCCTGTCGATTGCCGCGCCGGGCATGATCCACGAACTCGGTTTGACGCGCACGCAGATTGGGCTGCTTGGCAGCGTGTTCGCGTGGACCTATGCAGTGATGCAATTGCCGGCGGGCTGGGTGATCGACCGCTTCGGTGCGAAACGTGCCTACGCACTCGGCATGATCTGGTGGAGCGTCGCGACGTGGCTCACGGGTGTGGTGGGTTCCATCTCTGCGTTGCTCGTGATGCGGGCACTTCTTGCCGTCGGCGAAGCGCCGTGCTGGCCGACATCGGCCAAGATTACCGCTGCATGGTTTCCCGCCAAGGAACGCGGCTTTGCAACCGGCGTATGGGATTCGTCCTCGAAGTGGGGACCGGCGCTTGCGCCCGCCATGCTGGTGGCGTTGATGATCGCCTTCGGCTGGCGCTCGCTGTTCCATGTCACGGGCGCGTTCGGCGTCGCGTTTGCGCTGTTGTTTCTGATGTTTTATCGCAATCCCGTCGACAGCAAACGCCTCGCGAAAGAAGAGTTCGCGTATATCGAAGCAGGCGGCGGTGGACATGAACGCTCGCTCGTCAGTAGCGCCATCAAGTGGCGCTCGCTGTTCGCGCGTCGCAGTGTGTGGGGCATGATCCTCGGCTACTTCTGCACCATCTGGCTGTGGAATATCTTCCTCGTGTTCTTGCCGTTGTATCTGCTCGACCGCTTTCACATTTCGTTTAGCCAGCTTGGCGTGGTGGCCGGCATTCCTTGGGCGGGCGGCGCGGTGGGCGAAATCGCGATCGGTTATCTGGCGAAGAAAATGGTGGACCGCCAACTGGCCTCGCCCATCGGCGCCAAGCGTCTGCTGATTGCGTGCTGTGCGGCGGGCGCGGCAGTGTGCGCAATTGCCCTGCCATTCACAGGTTCGCTGAACGTGACGCTGGCGCTTTTCACCGTGGGCCTCGCGTTTATCGCCGCGGTGGTCGGCTCGGCGTGGGCGCTGGCAGCGGATATCGCGCCGTCGTCGATGGTGGCGTCGGTGAGTGCGATCCAGAACTTCGGCGGCTATTTTGGCGGGGCGTTTTCACCCGTGGTGGCGGGCTTCATCGTGGACCGCACCGGCTCTTACGCGCTGGCGTTTATCTCCGGTGGCGTGATCGCGGGTTGCGCGGCGCTGTTCTACTGGTTCATGGCCCGTCAGCCCATTCGCGAGGGGGCGGGTGTGGCAGGGAGTTGAGGCGGCTGCGCCTGGGATGGCTAACTGGATCCGCGGGATTCCGGGGACGGCTGGCAGGGTTGAGAGGCCAGCCAAAAAGAAGAGCGCAACGGGTCACCGTCTGCGCTCTTTTTTATCCGCACAAGCTTGTCACCCGCATGAGCCTGGTTCGCTTCGCTGCTCAGGGCGTCGCAAGCGACGTCTGAAAGGGCTATGTGGCGATCGCGGCTAGTGCTGCTATTGGACCCATTGACGATCAATCAGTGACGCCACTCACCCGTTGGCCATCGGGAATCAGGTCAGGATGTTCCTTGAATATCGGAATCAGTGCTTTCTCGAAGACCATATACATGACTTCCCCGACAGCAAGTTTGAATTGCTCGAGTTCCTCGGCCGAGCAATGGTCCTGGACAAAAGAGACAGCTTCGTCCAGTTCCCCGTTTATTTTCAGCATCCTATTGCTTACTTCCGTAGCTGAAGTTTTATCGTGAATCATCTTTTCATGCTCCTTAGCAAGTTAAATAAAGCGCTTCGCGTTCCACTTGTGGCGTGCTACCGAAACGAAGATATGTTACGGGCTAGATTCGCGGGCAACCTGCCCGTTCTGCACAGTCGTTCACGCAATTCCAGAATGTGAATCCCCAATCGCCAGTAGGTAATTTTGTTTTCGAGCATCTTGCGCGGCATGTCTCCCTCACAGCCGCGCAACCGGAGTCCTCGTTGCATTTTATGAAACCGGACGCTTGAACCGACTCCGTGCCAAACAGCTTGGTATAGAGTGCGCGCCGCTGTGACAGATTCGGCGTCAGCACGGGGAACGGCACCTGATTCTGTGCTGCCACCTGAATTTCAACAGGATCGTCAGCAACTGGTTGGCCGGACTGCGCATTTATATATAAGTCGTGCATCAACAATGACCACGCGGGCCGCGTCCGTATAAATCCGCATTCAGTGCAAACCGCGCTGATATTCACTGAATCATCTGCTGCAAGCGATCTCACCCATCCGAGAAGTCCGTTCGAAGGTCCGACTGGGTCGAGGCCAGCTTGGTAATTGTCAAGCCAGATGTCAGTGTCATCGCTGCTAATGGGAGCGGGTGGCTCGCCGGCGGTTGCGACGGTCGCGCTGCGTGATAGCACTTTTCCATCAAGGGAATAACCGTAGTTCACGGTCAGCAAACGGTCTTTCCGGGCTGTCTGCGCTATCGGTTGCTCATCATATGTAAATCTGGTGAGCCTCCCCCGGAGGTCATACGCGATGCGAGCCTCGCGATAATTGCCCGTTTGCCAGGTGACGCGGTGCGCCGCGTCTCGATCTTGATCACCAAAAATCCAGCCCGAGACAAGATCTTGCGCGGTGTTAAGGTTCCCAGTGTTGTCGTAGAAGTACACCCAGTCGGCAACCTTGACCTTGTTCACGTAAGTGATTGCCTCGGTCAGGCGGTTGAACTGGTCGTAGCGAGCCCCAACCGCTCGTTGTCGCTGGCCGTCCCAAGTGGCGTTGAACCCGGCTTCTCCCGTCGAATCGTTGGTCGCCAGTTCGCTATAGCCAGTGATATTGCCGCTAACGTCGTATACAAACGCCAACAGCTTCCCTGGCATGCTCACCATCGAAGGGTGAAGACTCGTCGCGTCAACAAACTGCACGGAAGTTACCGCAATGCCAGAGCTGGTGCTGACGGTTGCTTTCGCGGGGCGACCGGTGCTGTCGTATTCGTAGACCGCCTTGCGGGTGGGCGTAGTGGTGCTCGAAAGACGACCCGCGCCGTCCCAAGTCAAGTCTCTGGACACTGAACCGCTGCTACCGGTTGGAAAGATCTTGCCCGCTATAGCTGCAAAGGTCAGTGATCGAGCACCATTGCTGTCCGTGACTGTTGTCGCTCCTGAACCGTAGACAAATTGAATGTTTTTGGCTGTATCAGGATGACTGACAATGGTCGCCTTACCTTGAGTGTCATAAGTCCAGGATGCGATACGGGAACCTGTTTCGTCGATGATTGCCGTTAAAGCATGTTTCGAACTAACGTCCTCGTATAGATACTGGCGAATACTTCCATCGGGCCACGTGACAGCAGTTAGATTGCCCCAATAATCGTACCGGTATTGGGTGATGCCGCCTGATGGGTCGGTCATTCGTTGAATATGACCATTCTGGTTATATTCAAGCCGGATGGTCAGGTCATACGCGGCTTTTGTTCCGGGACCATGTTGGTTGATCATTGAGAGCCGCCCCGACCCGTCATAGCTCAGAGTGCGAACGAAGCCAGTTTTAGTTATCTCTGATAGCAAGACACCTTGGGCGGAATAGACTTCCACCGAATCGTTCATCAGGTCAGTTAAAGACCAACCTGCGGCAGTGCGGATAAGTGCCAAGCCACTGAATGTGTCAGATCGCCACGCGCCGTTTGTCAACGTGAAAGTTATCGGCTCGCCACCAGACCGATAAGCATTGACCCTTTGAGCACTCACTGGATCGCCAACAATTCCCAGTTTTCGCTGCCAGTTGTGGAACCAGTTTGAACCGATGTCCTTTGCATTCAACGGATACGCAACAGAGCGGTATGTGCGCGCGAAAACGAAGGGAATTTCATCGCCGCTGACAAATTCGTTTTCCGTTGTGGACACAACACCGCTTGCGGCGAATACGGGATCGGCCACGGGACAGGTGGCATCGGGAGGAGCACCGCCTGTCTCGCCGGCACAATAGTCTGCGATGTAGTGCCCGCAGTTGTAGTAGTTAATTTGGTTGTACGGATCTTCTGGACCGTTTGTCAGCGGCATCGTGCCGACTGTTACCGGAACACAAGTCGAGGTACCTGGAACTCCCTCGGATTTGCTGAATAGCTCCATACACTGGTCTTCTGTCGCCGCGTCGGTGTGGGCAACAGAAATCAAGAGGCTTGATGCAAGAATCAGGCGGCTAACGACGCCCGGCGTTCTCAAAGAAAATCTCCGCGGTTTCATTTCTTCTCCTTTGACTCTTCGTTTTGGGTAACACGCGTAGCGACTCTTATTGAGATTGAATAAGCCAGGTATCAGACCGCTCCTAAACTGGTGATTTGTTGAGTTCACACAAGACTCAGGCTAAGAAGCTCGGCAAGTTTTCCTTAGCGACACTTTTAACAATGGTCAGATCACAAATGGAGTTTGCTAGCAAGAATTGAGAGGGTGGACACAACATAAAAGTAGGAATCCTCTGCATTTGGCAAATTGTTTGAGGAAAACGCGTCAGCACGATGGGGATTTCGCATCTTTGAGCGATTGGAAGAAGAGTGATGCCATCCAGCGCGGATTGGTAGAGCTGGCAGTGAAAGGGCTAATGGGGAAATCAGGAAGAAATATCAACACGACCGACTACGGCGTTACCGCCGACCGCCTTGTGGCAGATGAGCGTGGTGGGACGGCGCATCGACATCGATTTTTCCGCGTTGCGGCATCTCACCGCGCGCCCACCCTGCGAGGGAAATCCCTAGATTGAAAGCGTTCGCCCACAAACATATAGTTCCTCCATGAACGAATCACTCGACCCGAAAGCCGGTAGTGATGACGCCTCCGCCAGGCCGGACGACGAGACCGTTTTTGCCTCTAGATCGGCCACAGAATCAGCCACGCAAGCCACCCCGCACGCCGAACCCTTGCCGCTCGAAGGCCTGCGCGTCCTCGACTTCAGCCAGTTCCTCGCCGGTCCTTCGTGCGCGCTGCGTCTCGCGGACCTCGGCGCGGATGTCGTCAAGATCGAGCGCCCTCAAGGGGGCGACCTGTGCCGCCAGTTGTATGTCGCCGACCAGGCGCTCGACGGCGACAGCGTCCTGTTTCACACCATCAACCGCAACAAGCGCAGCTTTGCTGCCGATCTGAAGCAGCCCGCCGATCTGGAGCGCGTGAAGGCGCTGGTCGCCCGCGCCGACGTGCTGATCCACAACTTCCGGCCTGGCGTGATGGAGCGGCTCGGTCTTGGCTACGAGGTGGTGCGCGATCTGAACGCGCGGCTCGTCTATGCCACGGTGACCGGATATGGCGAACTGGGCCCGTGGCGGGACAAGCCGGGTCAGGATCTGCTCGCGCAGTCGCTCTCCGGCCTCACCTGGTTGAGCGGCGATGCCACCCAGGGGCCGGTGCCGGTTGGCGTTTCGATTGCCGACATCGTGACCGGCGCGCATCTCGTGCAAGGCGTGCTGGCCGCGCTGTTACGCAGAGGCGTGACGGGCCGGGGCGGACGCGTCGAAGTAAGTCTGATGGAATCGATTCTGGACTTGCAGTTCGAGCAGATCACCACGTTTCTGTGCGGCGACGGCAGCGTGCCGCGCCGCGCCAGCGTCAACAACGCGAGCGTCTATGGTGCCGCGCCCTATGGTCTCTATGCGACCGCCGACGGTTATCTCGCGCTCGCCATGGCGCCTATCCCCAGGCTCGCGCAGTTGCTGGATTGCGCACCGCTCGCCGCGTTCGACGACGCTTCGCAATGGTTCGCGCGGCGCGACGAGATCAAGGCCATCCTGCGCGATCATCTCGCGACCCAGGCCACCGCACACTGGCTCGCGCGGCTGGAGCCCGCCGACATCTGGTGCGCGCCGGTGCAGGACTACGCCACGCTCACGGCGCACGGCGGCTTTGCGGCGCTGGACATGACGCAGGCCATTACCAACAGCGCGGGTCATTCGCTGACCACGCTGCGCTGTCCGATTCGCATTGACGGCGTGGTGCTGAAGTCGCCACGCGCGGCGCCGGCACTCGGCGAGCACACTGCGCAAGTCGCGGCCGGTTGGCAAATCGATGCGACACCAACGCATCCCACGGAGTGAGCAACGTGATCGCCGAGCAATTCTACGAAGACTACGAGACCGGCTTTTCGCGCACTACGTTCGGCCGCACCATCACGGAAGCCGACATCGTGCTGCACGCGGGTCAAACCGGCGATTTCTTTCCGCATCATATGGATGCCGAATGGTGTGCCACCCAGGACTTCGGCCAGCGCATGGCGCATGGCACGCTCGTGTTCAGCGTCGGCATCGGCATGACGGCCAGCACGATCAATCCGCGCGCCATGTCCACGGGGTATGACCGCGTGCGCTTCGTGAAGCCTGTGTTCATCAACGACACCATCAAGGTCACGGCGACGATCACCGAAAAGCGCGCGCACCCCAAGCGGGCCACGCACGGCATCGTCGTCGAACGGATTGACATCACCAACCAGCATGGCGCGACCGTGCTGGTGTGCGATCACCTTTATCTCGTCGAGCGGCGCGAGCCCGCCGCGCCGTAGTGGCAACCGGGCGGGACGCCAGGCCATGCACGCAGCGTTCCGATGGGCATACGTGAATCACAACAACACGAAGTCACAGGAGACAAGCATGCACCGAATTCTTCAGGCACTCGGCGTAGCCGGGTTAGCCAGCGTCCTCGCCATGTCGGCGCCCTTGGCCGAAGCCAAAGACGTCACCCTCGGCTATTCGAGCGTCGGCCTCAGCTATCCGTTTGCGGCGGCGATCGCCAAGGGCTTCCAGGACGCGGCCACGGCTGCGGGCGTGAAGGCCGTCGTGCTCGATGCGAAGGGCAACGTCGAAAAGCAGGCCAACGATATCGACGATCTGATCGCGCAGAAAGTGGATGGCATCGCCATCATGCCGCTCGATTCCACCGTCGCGCAGGGTTGGGTGGACCGCGCCGCTTCGCATGACATTCCCACGGTCGCGGTCGCATCCGAAATCGGCGATCCGCACAAGCGTCCCATCAAACAGGTCTACGAGAAACTCTCGGCGCTGGTCACGCAGGATGAAGTGACCGCTGGCGAGCAGGCCGGCGCGATGGCCGCGAAAATGCTGCCGCCGGGGAAGACCGCGAAGATCGCGATCATTGAAGGCTCGGCGGGCTACGCCGAAGTCACGCAACGCACGCAGGGCTTCAAGGCCGGCCTCGACAAAGCCGGCGTGAAGTATCAGATCGTCGCGTCGCAGCCGGGTGACTGGACTTCCGAGAAGGCCGAATCGACCTGCCAGAACATCCTGGCTTCGAACCCGGACATCGATCTGTTCTTCAATCAATCGGATGACATGGTGGTGGGCTGCGGACTCGCCGTGCGCGCAGCGGGCTCCAATGCCAAGCTGATCGGCATGGGCGGCTCGCGTCTGGCCATCAACGCCATCAAGACCGGCGACGTGGCCGGTACCGTCTGCTACAAGCCGGAAGAAATTGGTCACCTTGCGTTCAAGGCGTTGTATGGCGCGGTGACGAAGAAGAACACCACGAAGGCCGCATTCGTTGCCTACGACACGCCGCCGGTGACCAAGGCGAACCTGCAAAGCTGCGTGCCGCAATGGTGATATTGCGCCACGACCTGGGCCCGTCTCGCGCGGGCAGGGAATCACGATGAGCGTGACTGCGCAGAGACAGCCCGTGCCACCTGAAACACCGCACATGCCATTGATGCGGCTGGAGCAGGTGGCCAAGACGTTCCCAAACGGCACGGTGGCGTTGCGCGGTGTCGATCTGGATATCGAACGCGGTAAGGTGCACGGCTTGCTTGGCGCCAATGGCGCCGGCAAGTCGACGCTCATCAAGATCCTCTCCGGCGCGTTTCCAGCTTCGGGCGGGCGCATCGTGTGGCGCGGTCAACCGGTGCAATGGTCGAGCCCGCGTGAAGCGAACGAGATGGGTGTGGCGACCATCCATCAACACATTCCGCTGGTGCCGACGCTGTCGGTGCTGGAAAACGTGTTTCTTGGCGATACCGGACGCTGGCGGCGTCAGCAATCGTATCGTCAGCGCTTCGCTGAACTGGGCGAGCGGGTGGGTTATCAACTCGATCCCGACGCGCTCGTCAGCGATCTCTCCATCGGCCAGCGCCAGATGGTCGCGATCTTCCAGGCGCTTGGCACGGGCGCTGAACTGATCGTGATGGACGAGCCCACGGCGTCGCTTGCCACCGGCGAGCGTGAGATTGTCTACGAGACCGTACGGCGGCTCGCACGCATCGAACAGAAGGCGATTCTGTTCGTCTCGCACTTTCTCGACGAAGTGGTGGCGCTCACGGATAACGTGACCATTCTGCGTGACGGCGCTGCCGTGATGCGCGCCGACACCTGCGATCTGGACGAAGCGCGCATTGCGCAAGCCATTGCTGGTCGCGCCATCACCGTGCTGGAAAAGGTCGCGCCACCCGCCGATGACGCCGTCGCGCGGCCCGTCGTGCTGGAATTGCGCGAGCTGGCTTCGCGCGGCAAGCTCGAACCGGTCTCACTGCAGGTGCGTGCCGGCGAGGTGGTTGGCATTGCGGGGCTGCTCGGCTCTGGACGCAGCGAACTGCTGCATGCCATTTTCGGCGCGGACACGGATGCAACCGGTACGGTCAGGCTCAATGGTCAGACGCTCTCGCGTTCCACTATGGCCGCAGTCAAGGCGGGCCTCGCGCTGGTGCCGGAAGACCGCATGAAACAGGGGCTCGTGCCGATCTTCGAAATCTGGCGCAACACGACCTTGCCCGCGCTCGAAGGCGTGTCGCTACATCACTGGCTGCCGGTGCGCGAACGCGAAATCGCCCGTGCCGCAGACGGGATCAGGCGGCTGCAGATCAAGGCGCAATCGCCGGAAGAACTCGTCACCGAACTGAGCGGCGGCAACGCGCAGAAAGTGACTATCGCCAAGTGGCTCTTCAGTGACGCGAAAGTCTTTCTGCTGGACGAGCCCACTGCCGGCATCGACATTGGCGCGAAAACCGACATTCTGCTGCTGGTGCGCGAACTGGCTGCGGCAGGCAAGGCGGTGATCGTGGTGTCGTCGGAATTCGAGGAACTGCTGGCGGTGAGCGAGCGGATTCTCGTGATGCGCGACGGCCGCTGCATTGCGGAACGCGCGGCCCATGCCACCTCCGAACATGAACTCATTCTGCTGGCGGGCGGCCAGAGCGCGGCGCCAGATGCCGCGCACGCCGCTGCGGGCAACGCAGCATCGACCTCAAGCGAGCGAACATGACTTCGTCGACTCATACCGAGCATCCCGTGCCGTCGCGTGACGGTCAGCCCATCGCCAATGCGCGAGCCGCGCCGGAATGGCGGCGTCTGTTCGGACTGCGCGAAATGGGCGTGTATTACGCACTGATCCTGCTGGTGCTCGTGCTCTCTGCGGTGACGGCGTACACGGGGCGCGTGAACTATCTGAGCATCATCAACGTGACCAACGTGCTGTACCAGTCGTCGCTCATCGCCTTCATGGCGGTGGCAATGACGGTGATTCTGATTACGGGCAACTTCGATCTGTCGGTGGCCTCCGTTGCGGCACTCGCGGCAGCGGTGATGATCGGCCTCGCCGATTCGATCGGTTTCTGGCCGGCGGCATTGGTGGCCATGCTGGTGGCGATGGCAGCCGGCGTGCTGAACGGCGCGATCGTGCAACTGCTCGGCATCAACGCATTTATCGTCACACTAGGCACGTTGACCGCGATTCGCGGCATCGTGCTGATCGTGACGGATGGCCGTTCGCTCTCGGTCGAAACGCCGGAAGCCATTGCATCAATGCGCGCGTTCGAATCGGGCCGGGTGCCGGTTGGCGTGCCGCTGATCATCCTTGGCGCAGTGCTCGTGCTCGCCGGTGTGTATTTGTTCATGCGCCGCCAACGTACGGTCTCACCCGCGACGCTCGGCATGATGCTGGGCGGCGTGTGTCTGCTGGTGCTGGGCTGGGTCGGCGGGCCACGGCTCGTGCTGGCCAAGCCGGTCATCTATATGGGGATTTTCACACTCATCGTCTGGTTCGTGCTGACCTTCACGAACACAGGGCGACGGCTCTACGCGGTGGGCGGCAATGCCGAGGCCGCGCGGCTCTCGGGCATCAATGTGAAACGCTATAAAATGGTCGGGTTCATTCTGTGCAGCGCCGCGGCCGGCTTTGGCGGCATTCTGTTCGGCAGCCGGCTGGGTGCAATCAATCCTACGGCGTTGCAAGGCGCGGAATTGACGGTGATCGCTTCGGCCATTCTGGGCGGCACGTCGCTGTACGGCGGCGCGGGGAGTGTGATCAAGACGCTGGTAGGCGCGCTGCTGCTGTTCACGCTGACCAATGGCTTCAACATTCTGAACCTGGGCGCGAACTATCAAGGCGTGATCGAAGGCACCGTCGTGGTGACGGCGGCCGCGATCTACACGGTGGGTGGCTCGCGCCGCGCAAAGGAAAACTGATTCTGCTGAAGGAGACTCATGCCTCGCACGAAAGGCGTCAGCGTCGACGCATCCAGCCCGCTTGCCGTGGCCCTCGAATCCGATCTGGATAGCGGCGGGGAGAATCGCCCTAACTACTCCGTACCGGCGGTCGAAAAGGCGCTCGACATCATCGAATATCTCTCGGCCGAAGCGGTGCCGATGACGCGCGCGCAGCTCGCCCGCGCGCTCAACCGTCAACCGGCCGAACTGTTTCGCATGCTGACGTGCCTCGAATCGCGCGGCTATCTGTGGCGCGACTCCGGCAGCAACGCGTATTCGCTCACACTCAAACTGTTCGAACTCAGCCGCACGCACTCGCCTTATGAGGAACTGCTGAAGGTGGCGATTCCGCATATGCGTTCGCTGGTGGGCGAAGTGCGCGAGTCATGTCATCTGTCCATGCTGCATGAAGACAAAGTGATGGTGCTCGCGCAGGAGGAAAGTCCAAAGCCGTTCCGGCTCTCCGTGGAAGTGGGTTCGCTGCATACCGTATCGGGCACGACCTCGGGACGGGTGCTGCTAGCATATATGGACGACGCCGAAGCGAGCGCCTTGCTCAAGCGCGATCACGCGTATCACCAGCGCAGCGCGAAAGACAAGCAGGCATTGCAGACGCGGCTCGAGCAGATTCGCACGCGCGGCTATGAATGGACCGAAGGCGAATGGTTCGAAGGCGGTATCGACCTGGGCGTGCTGGTCGGCGCACCGGGCTCGCATGTCAAAGCCGCGCTCGTGATGGCGACCTTGCGGCGCAAGGGTCAGGGGCCGACGCTGGAGCAAGTGCTGCCTGCGTTGCAGCAGTGCGCGCGGGATATCGGTTTGTCGGCGGGGATACTCAAGAGTAGCTAAAGGTTCTCGCTGAAAGTGGTGGCGTAAAAAAATTGCAGGAATCCGAAGCAATACTGATGGGAGACTGAGATTGACCACTACGTTGCGCGTGGCCGTGCGCCGCTTCGGTCCATTCGAAACCGGCATCGTCAAACAGTTCGAAGATTTTGCCGCGACCACGGGTGTCGATGCACGCATCGAAATCGAAGCGTTCGACCTGAATCCGCTGCATGAGACGCTGATCGAGCAGCGCGGCCTGGCGGACGGTTCGTGGGACCTCGCCTTTCTCTCGACCGACTGGATTGCCGAGGTGCAGGCGCTCGGACTCGTGGTCGATCTGCTGCCGTTTCAGCAACGCGAGCCGATCGACGATTTTCCGCAGGCGTGGAGCGAGTCCTTGCTCGGCCTGCAACAGTTCGCGGGCGGCCTGTGGGGCATGCCGTATCACGACGGCCCCGAGTGCCTGATGTATCGCAAGGATCTGTTTGAGGCGAAGGGGCTTGCCGTCCCGACTACGTGGGACGAATACGTCGAAGCTGCACGCCAACTCAATGAGCCTGAGCAGGGCCGTTATGGCACGGCGCTCGCCCTCTTTCCGGATGGTCACAACGGCTTCTACGATTTCTGCATTCACGTCTGGACGCGCGGCGGCGAGCCGTTTGCGGCAGATGGCACGCCTACGCTCGTAAGCGATGCGGCCTGCGCCGCGCTCGATTTCATTCGCACACTGGCGCGCGATACATCAGCACTCGCGCCTGAACCACAGACGTATGACAGCGTGCGCGCGGGCCTTGCCTTCTGCGAGGGGAAAGTCGCATTGGCGGTGAACTGGTTCGGCTTCGCGGCGCTCGCGCAAGCGCCGGATAGCGCGGTGACGGGTCTCGTCGACGTGGCACCTATTCCTGCAGCGCTGGGTGCAAAGAGCGTCTCGCTGAACGTGTTCTGGCTGCTGTCGATGGCAGCCGGTTCGCGCCACAAAGACCTCGGATGGCGTTTCATGCGCCACTGTGCGAGCGCGCCGATGGACCGTTTGACGACGCTCGAAGGCGCAATCGGCACGCGCCTTTCGACCTGGCGCGATGCCGAGGTGAACGCGCGCATCCCGTTCTATCACAAGCTGGAAGCGCTGCACGAAAGCGCGCGCGAGATGCCGCGCCATGCGCGTCTCGCGGACATCTCGCATGCGGTCGATACGATGATCGAGCGTGCCGTGAACAGCAACGAAGCGAGCCGCGCACTGCTCGAAGCCACCCAGGTGCGGATCGAGGAGATCGTGCGATGAGCGCCGTTCCTACCCTGACGCAAGCGTGGCCGATGCCCACGCAACCGCGCCCGATCGTGCTGATCGGCACGGGCGGTATCGTCAACGATGCGCACATGCCGGCTTACCGTGCGGCAGGTTTCGACGTGGCCGGCGTGTTCGATATCGACCCAGCGAAGGCGGCGCAGTTCGCGCAGCGCTGGCAGATCGGCACGGTATTCGACACGCTCGACGCCGCGCTCGCCCAACGCGATTGCGTGTTCGATGTCGCCGCGCCCGCCGAGGTCCATGAGAGCATCGTCGCGCGTCTGCCGCACGGCGCGCCGGTGCTACTGCAAAAGCCATTCGGGCTCGATCTGGAACAGGCGAGCCGTTTACTGGCGCTATGTCATGCGCGCGAACTGAAGGCGGCGGTCAACTTCCAGTTGCGCTTCGCGCCGATGATGCTGGCGGTGCGCGATGCCATCGGACAAGGCCTGCTGGGCGAACTGGTGGACGTCGAAGTGCATCTGAATCTGGCCACGCCGTGGCACCTGTTCCCGCATCTGAAGGCGAACCGGCGCGTCGAAATTGTTTCGCATTCCATCCACTACCTGGATCTGATTCGCGGCCTGCTCGGTGAACCGCAGGGCGTGTTCGCACGCAGCTACACGTATCCCGGCAGTGGGCTCGCGGATACGCGCACGAGTGCGATTCTCGACTTCGGCGAGTCGTTGCGCTGCACGCTCTCGCTGAATCATCATCACGATTTTGGACGGCGCTTTCAGGACGCGAGTTTTCGCTTCGAAGGCGAGCGCGGCGTCGCGCTCGTGAAGTTAGGCGTGCTGCTCGACTATCCCGCCGGTGAAGCGGACGAACTGTGGTTCTGCCCGCGCGGCGGCGAGTGGATGCAGATTCCGCTTGCGGGTGCGTGGTTCCCGCACGCCTTCATCGGCACGATGGCGAACCTGCAACGTTTCGTGAGCGGGGAAGATGCACAACTGGTGTCGAGCGTCGACGATGCGTGGCGCACCATGGCATTGGTCGAAGCGTGTTATCGCAGCGCTGCGGGCGCTGCCACGCCGGTGCCGCTCAAGCCGGGCCAGTGAGTCCGAATTCGGCAAGAATCGCCGCCGTGTGCTCACCCACGCGCGGCGCGGCATGCGTGCTCTGCGCGCGCACACCGTTCACCCTTAGCGGACCACGTGTCGTATGAATGGCGGTGCCGTCCTGGCGCGCCACGGTCTGCAGCATGTCGAGTCGCTTGAGCGCTTCGCTTTCCAGCAACGCCGGCCAGTCGAGCACTTCGGCGCACCAGATGTCGGCGGGTTGCAGGCGGCTCAGCCAGTACGCGGTGGGCTCGCGAATCAACGTGGCGGCGATCAGCCGCTTGATGGCATCGCGCTGTTCGAACGCCGCATTGGCATCGTATTGCTGCAACTCGGGCAAGGGCAGCGTCGCGGCAAGTTGCGACAGCGGCATCATGGCGAGCGCGAGGTAGCCGTCCGCGGTCGGATACAAGCCGTACGGTGCGGCGAGATACGCATTGGCGTTGCGAAACTCGGCGCGAGCGGGTGGGCGTCGACCGTCGTTCAGATGGGTGGTCAGCAATTCGAATTGCAGGTCGATCAACGCTTCGAGCAGGCTGGTCTGCACCAAGGATCCCGTACCGACGATGCCACGCCGCACCAGTGCCGCAAGAATGCCTTCGGTCAGCACGTGACCCGCCAGCATATCGGCAATGGAAAGACCCAGCGGCACGGGGCCTTCGCCCTCGTGTCCGTTGAGCCAGGTGACGCCGGAAAGCGATTGCGCGAGCAGATCCTGACCGGGCATGCCGGCCCACGGACCGGACTCGCCATAGCCTGAAATGCTCGCATAGACGAGGCGCGGATTCAGCGCGTGCACGGCGTGATAACCCAACCCGAGCCGTTCGATCACGCCCGGCCGGAAGTTCTGGATCAACACGTCGGCGCGCGCCAGCAGACGCTTGAGAATGGCGAGATCGTCCGGCTGCTTCAGATCGAGCGCGATGCTTTCCTTGCTGCGGTTGATGGCGTGAAAGAGCGTCGAGTCGCCGGCCACATCCGTGTCGGTCAGATACAAGGTGCGGCAGATATCGCCGCTGCCGGGCCGCTCCACCTTGATCACGCGTGCGCCGAGATCGGCGAGCCGCAACGCGGCGGACGGTCCCGAGAGGAACTGGGCGAGGTCCAGCACCAGCAACCCGTGCAACGGTGCGGTCGTCGCATCGGCGCCGTTGCCGTTTTGCTGTTGGAAAAGAGAAGCGCTCATGCGGGCAGGCTTTGCCGGAACATGCGGTTGAGTTCGGCGATCAGCGCAGCGGGCGCCTCGTCGGTGCGCAAGCCCTGCACGAAGCGCTCGGAGGCCGCGTGTTGAAACGGCATGTAGCCATCGTGACGGGGCCGTACCCAGGCGCGATCCAGCGTCTCACGCGTGGCCCGATAAAAGTTATTCGAAGCCGCGTTGACGGTGGCGTCATCCCATGCGGTTGCATGACCCGGCTGACCACCGGCGGCGGCAAACGGTCCGCTTTGCGCGGCAGCACCCGCCACCCAGCGCGCGAAGGCGAACGCCTCATCCGGATGCTCGCTGCGCGCCGACACCGCAATGCCAGTGCCTCCCAATGCCGAGCCCCGCGGGCCGTTGCCCTGCCAGTGCGGAATATCCGCGAACGCCAGTTGAACGGGCCGAAAGCCTTCGTACGCGTAGTTGACGTAGCCGTAGATCAGCGGCACGCAGTCGATGCGCGCGTCGGGCTGCGCCATTGCTTCGTAGACTGCGATGGGGTCCATCTCGTAGCACGCGGGATCGATCCATTGCATGAGCGTGCGCAGATAATCGCAGACCTGCGTGGCGATCTCCGGCTCGAACAGGTCCGGTCCTGTGACGTTGCCCGGCGCGCCAAGCTGCGCGCACAACGTGTACAGACACATCAGCGAATGCGGCGCGCGCATCGGCAACGCGACGCGGCCCGCGCGCGCCAGTTCGAAGACCTGCTCCCAGTTGCGCGGCGCGTCGGGCAGACGGTCAGGGCGCCACGCCATCACTTGCGCGGCGGCGTCGATTGGCAGCGCCCACTGTTGCCCCTGCCAGTGATAGCTCGCGAACGACTCGCCAATCGACCCCTCGGCAATGTCGCGCACGCCGTTGAGATCGAACGGCCGCAGACACGCTTCACGGGTGATCTGGCCAACGTGAGGATGGTCGATGACGATGAGGTCGTAGCGGCGCGCGAGTTCATCCACGGGAAACGATTCGAAGTCCTGTAACGAGCGCCGGTCCCACGTAATCTCGACGCCTTCCCGTTCGCGCCACAGCGCCGCGCAGGCCGCGAGCGGCGCGTAGCCGCGCGGATGGTCCCAGGTCATGCCCCTCAGGGTGATAGTCATGGTCGAGTCACGATGGATGGTGGATTTCGCTCACAGATAAACGCGTCGTTTACCTGAGTAATGATCCGGTGCAAGACCGGATGAGTCGATCCGTACTTTCCATTAAGCGCGGCCGCGTTGACCGGCATGGCCGCGTGGCGCACTTTGACTCGCCGCCGGGGCGGGCGTAATGTCGTTTCGCTCGCCCTGAACCGGGCCTTCGAACCTGCATCACGCCACTACTACAGGAGACACCTCATGCCTCGCACCGTTGCCGAAAAACGCGCGATCTTTCGCGAGCTGCATACGTCGGGTTGTTTCGTGCTGCCCAACCCTTGGGATGTCGGCAGCGCGCGCTATCTCCAGAGCCTCGGTTTCCAGGCGCTCGCCACCACCAGTTCCGGTTTTGCGTGGTCGGTCGGCAAGCCGGACAACCATACGCCGCGCGAGGCGATCCTCGCGCACCTGCGCACGCTCGTCGAGGCGACCGATCTGCCGGTCAATGCGGACTTTGAAAACGGTTTCGGCGCGGACGCGCACGGCGTGGCGGAAAGCGTCGGGCTCGCGGTGGAGACCGGCGTCGCGGGCTTGTCGGTGGAAGATTCGACCGGCGATCCGGATGCGCCGCTGGTTCCTGTCGAGGTTGCCGTGGAGCGCCTCAAAGCCGCGCGCCATGCCATCGACGCGCACGGCGGCGACACATTGCTGGTGGGCCGAGCGGAGAATTTCATCGCCGGTGTGCCCGATCTCGACGACGCCATTGCGCGGCTGAAAGCCTATTCCGCAGCAGGCGCCGACTGCCTGTACGCGCCGGGCATCCAGACCCGCGAGCAGATCGAAGCCGTAGTGGCCGCCGTGACGCCGAAGCCCGTGAACCTGCTTATCGGCTGGACTTCGGATCTCACCGTGCAGGACGTCGCGCGGCTCGGCGTGCGGCGTATCAGCGTGGGCGGCGCGCTGGCGCGGGCCGCGTGGGGCGGCATGATGCACGCGGCGCAGCGGCTCGCCGAAGGGCGCTTCGACGGTTTTGGCAATGCCGCATCCGGCGCGACGCTCAATGGCCTGTTCGGCGACGACGCCTGAACACAGGGCTGGCACAATGGGGTGATCCGTCGCTTCGATCGTTTCCCTCGTCACCCCTCTGGGAATCCCATGTCCGCTGCCGTACCCGCTTCCACGTCCGCGTCACCCTCGTCCCGGTTCGGCCCGTTGTTCGCGCTGCGGCCGTTCATGCGCCCATATGCCGGACGCTGGGCGCTTGCGTTCGTCGCGCTGGTGACGTCGGCAGGGGCGACGCTGGCGCTGCCGGTGGCGTTCCGTTATCTGATCGACCGCGGCTTTGCGAGCGGCGAGCGGGCTCACATAGACCGCTATTTCCTCGCGCTGTTTTTCGTTTCGCTGCTGCTGGCGGGCGCCACGGCGCTGCGCTTTTATCTGGTCTCGTGGCTCGGCGAGCGCGTGACCGCCGACTTGCGACGCGCCGTCTACGACCACGTGCTGGAGATGAGCCCGCAGTTCTTCGAGACCACGCAGACCGGCGAGGTGCTGTCGCGGCTCACTACGGACACCACGCTGATCCAGGCCGTGGTCGGCACCAGCCTGTCATTGGGCTTGCGCAATTTCTTCCTGCTGACGGGCGGCGTGGTGATGCTGGCGATCACCAGTCCGGTGCTGTCGGCCTACATCATCGCGACGCTCGTGGTGGTGGTCTTGCCGATCGTGACGTTTGGGCGGCGCGTGCGGCGTCTGTCGCGCGCGAGTCAGGACAAGGTGGCCAATGCAAGCGCACTGGCCGGCGAAGTGCTGAATGCCATGCCGACCGTGCAGTCGTTCACCCAGGAGCCGTTCGAGTCGCGCCGCTTTGCGTCCGCCGTCGAAGTGGCGTTCGACACGGCGCTCACGCGCATTCGCGCGCGGGCCTGGTTGACGGCGGTGGTGATCGTGCTGGTGTTCGCCGCCATTGTGTTCGTGCTGTGGCTCGGCGCGCAGTCGGTGCTGGCGGGACGGATGACGGCCGGCCAACTGTCGCAGTTCATTCTGTATGCGGTATTCACGGCGGGCGCGGTAGGCGCGGTCGCGGAAGTATGGGGCGATCTGCAACGCGCAGCCGGCGCCACGGAGCGTCTGTTGCAACTGCTGGCGGCGCGCTCGCCGGTGGAGCAGGCCGCCGTCACCGTGCCCTTGCCCACGCGCGGCGTGGGCATCCGGTTCGATAACGTCGGCTTTTCGTATCCGTCGCGTGCTGGCATTGCTGCGTTGTCCGCGCTGTCGCTCGAGGTGCGTGCCGGTGAACACGTGGCGCTGGTCGGCCCGTCGGGGGCCGGCAAGACGACGCTGTTCCAGTTGCTGCTGCGCTTCTACGATCCGCAATCGGGCAGCATCCTGCTCAACGGCGTACCGACACGCCAGGTGCCGCTCGCCGAGTTGCGGCGCGAGATCGGCGTCGTGTTGCAGGAGTCGGTGATCTTTTCGGGCAGCGTGCTCGACAACATCCGCTACGGCGCGCCGGACGCGAGCCTCGCGCAAGTGCAGCAGGCCGCCGCGATGGCCGCGGCGGCGGGCTTCATCGAAGAACTGCCGCAAGGCTACGACACCTTCCTCGGTGAGCGCGGCGTGCGCCTGTCCGGCGGGCAGCGTCAGCGTATCGCCATTGCTCGTGCAATCCTCAAGAATCCGCCCATCCTGCTACTCGACGAGGCCACTAGCGCACTGGATGCCGCCAGCGAGCGGCTGGTGCAAAAGGCACTGGATAACGCCGCGCAAAACCGCACCACGCTCGTGATCGCGCACCGGCTGGCGACTGTCCAGCGCGCCGATCGCATCGTGGTGCTCGAACAGGGGCGCATCGTGGCGCAAGGCGCGCACGCCGACCTGCTGTTGAGTTCGCCGCTGTATGCCCAGCTCGCTGCGTTGCAGTTCGGCGAACCGCACGCGCAGCCGACGCAAGGCGAGCGCGATGGTGCGATGCACGATCCGGTCGGCTCCGCCTGAAAATCCCGCGGGCCCTTGAAAGGTCACGTAGGGGCGTGAAAACCCGCCGTGGCGCGAGCCGGAGCCGCCGCATGCAAGGGGTGCCGTCAGGCGGGGTAGAATTGGCTCAGACCATGCGCGGGCGACAAGACCTGCGCATCACTTTCCACCGTAACGACGAAATACGACAAGCGTGACATGCCAAGCACAGTGACCGACGAGCAGCGCTTCGAATTGCTGGTGACGAGCGTGAGGGACTACGCAATCTATATGCTGGATTGCGACGGCTACGTGGCGAGCTGGAACGCGGGCGCGCAGCGCTTCAAGGGCTATCTGGCCAACGAGATCGTGGGTCGGCATTTCTCCGAGTTCTACACGCCGGAGGACCGCGCCGCCGGTATCCCCGAAAAAGCCTTACGCATGGCCATCGAGCAAGGCAAGTTCGAGGGCGAAGGCTGGCGGGTTCGCAAGGACGGCACGCGCTTCTGGGCGAGCGTGGTGGTGGACCCGATCCGCGACGCCACGGGCGAACTGGTGGGCTTCGCGAAGATCACGCGTGACATCTCCGAGCAAAAACAGGTGCAGGAGGCATTGCGCCGCAGCGAACAGCAGTTTCGTCTGCTCGTGCAGGGCGTGACGGATTACGCCATTTACATGCTGTCGCCAGCGGGCGACGTGACCAGCTGGAACGCTGGCGCCGCGCGCATCAAAGGCTACGAGCATCACGAGATCATCGGCCAGCATTTCTCGCGTTTTTATACGGAAGAGGACCGCGCCAACGGTCTGCCGGCGCTGACGCTCGCCATCGCGGCGCGCGACGGCCGCGTGGAGCGTGAAGGCTGGCGCGTGCGCAAGGACGGCAGCCGGTTCTGGGCCAACGTGGTGGTGGACGCGATCCGCGACGACCGCGGCTCGCTGGTCGGTTTCGCCAAGGTGACGCGCGATATCACCGAGCGCAAAGAGGCGGCCGCCGCGCTGGATCGCGCCAACGCTGCGCTCTTTCAGTCGCAGAAAATGGAAGCGATCGGCCAGTTGACGGGCGGCGTCGCACACGATTTCAATAACCTGCTGGCGGTGTTGTCGAACGGGCTGCAAGTGCTCAATTCGCAGTCGCGCACGCACCTCGACACCAAAATGCTGGAGACGATGCAGCGCGCGGTGGAGCGTGGCGCGTCGCTCACGCAGCAGTTGCTCTCGTTTGCGCGGCAACAGCCGCTCAAGGCCGAACCGCATGACCTGAACAAGGTGATCCGCGCCTTCGAACCCATGCTGCAACGCGCGGGCGATGCGTCGATCCGTCTTCGCATGGCGCTCGACGAGGACCAGACACCGGTGATCGTCGACGCCGGGCGCTTCGAGACCGCCTTGCTGAATCTGGTGGTGAACGCGCGCGATGCGCTGCCCGACGGCGGCAGCATCGAGGTGGGCGCGGAGCGGGTGGACGTCAAGGACAACACGGTGGGCACGCTGCGCGCGGGGCGCTATGTCCGCGTGTGGGTGGCCGATACCGGCACGGGCATGCCGCCCGAAGTGGTAGCGCGCGCCTTCGAGCCGTTCTTCACCACCAAGGAGCCGGGCAAGGGTACGGGGCTCGGCTTGAGCCAGGTGTACGGCTTTATCGTGCAGTCGGGCGGTGATGTGGAGATCCACAGCAAGGAAGGTGAGGGCACCACGATCAGCATCTATCTGCAGGCAGCGGAGGACATGGTCGAAAGCAGCGGCGGCTATCCGGCGCCGGTGGTGGAGACGGTCCTGCTCGTGGAGGATGAACCCGATTTGCTGGCCGCCGCGGCCGAGTTGTTCAGAAGCATCGGCTACGAAGTGGTGACGGCCAGCAATGGCACGGATGCCGTCGACATTCTGAAGCAGCGCGCCGAAATCGACATCGTATTCAGCGACATCGTCATGGCGCACGGCATGAGTGGACTCGAACTCGCGCGGCAGATCCGCGAGCGGCATCCGCATATCAAGATCGTGCTGGCCTCAGGTTATCCACTTGGCGTGCTGCGCCGCGAGCACGGCGATCTGAGCGATTTCACCTTCATCCACAAGCCCTATCGGCTCGCGGATCTCGCCAAGGCGCTGCGCGCCGGGTGAGGTGCGGCGCTTTGGTATCTAGTGCTTCGTCATCCTGCCTTTGTCCCGTATGAAGGCGCGTGAGGCCACATGAGGTCGCATGAGGCCGCGTGAAGCCGCGCTATTTCAGCGGAAACGTGCGCAGATAACTCGTGCCGCTCGCCGAGGCCGCGCGGTCCACGGCAAACAGTTGATGATGCGCGGCGTCGACCACGACGCCGCGCGGTTCCTGGAAGTCGTCGGCGAGCACGCTGATCGAGCCGTCCGGCGCAACCTCACACAGACCATTCTTGTTGCACTTCGTGAACAGACGGCCAGCGGCATCCGCAGCCATCAGATCGGGACTGTCGATATGCACGAACACCGCGCCGGTGCTCGGCGCAGTGGCGCTTAGCAGCGCAGCCAGACTGGCCTTCACGATGACGCCGTTGGCCTGGTCGGAGATGTACACGTTGCCATCGGATACCGCCACGCCGACCGGCTTGCCTAGACCCGTCAGCAGATCGCGTTCGGTCGCGGCATGGGTCGTCGCGTCGTAGGTGACGAGACTCAGCGCGCCTTGCGGCGGATTGCTGCCGTTCTTGATGAACCATGTGGACAGCAACTGGCCCGGTGCAATGGCGAGCAAGCCGAGCCGTCGACGTGCTCCGTCGAGACCCGTGAGGGGCGTTGCCGTGCCCTTGCCATCCACTGCGAAAATTGCGCTGGCCGTGCCGAAGCCGAAGCGTTCGGCGAACAGTTCACCCGAACTGGAAACGCTCAGCTGACTCAGGCTCTTTCCTTGTCCGGCAGCGACGGGAATCGAGGCATACGAAGTGAAAGGTCCGCCGGTGGACGACAGCACGCTGCTGGTGCGATCGTCCGTGATAAAGATCATGCCGTCCGATGGCCTCACCGCAACGCCGTTCGGCTGCGCGCTCACTTCCGTTTTGGCGGGCCACGTGGTGCTTGCCCCCGGCGTGCTGCATGCGCTCAGCGCGGCCAGCACGGCCGCCGCGGAGACGAGGTTCGCGGCATGACGTAGCAGAGCAGGCGAGACAGCCATGTTTCCTCCAGAACGGGTTGAGTGATAGAGCGGATCGCCGACCGATGCCTGCCCGGTGCGGTTCATCAAGCAAGCGCGAGCAGTTTTTCGTCCTATCGCATCCTAATACACACCTCGACCTTACGTCTCGACAGGCCACAGGCCGTGATCATGCGTGGTTGTCCCAGCATGCCGCATGCCCTATGTCGATCCGAACATAGAGTCAATGCCCGGCCGGGGATGGGTGGGCGGCGCGTGTCCCGCTATCGTGGGGTCCATGCCGTGGTCCCGATGTCGTTCAGGACCACGGCGGCAAAACGAACCCCCACCAGGTTTTGGAGACACGTATGACTTCCTCCCACGTCGCCCCGTTGACGTTCCAGCGTTCGCCCGCGTTGCCGCGCAATTGCACGTTCGATAGCCACGACTGGAACATCCTCAGCCAGTATTGGCACCCTGTCGCGTTTGCCGCCGAACTCGGCGAGAAGCCCATCAGCGCGACGCTGCTCGACGAGCCGCTGGTCGTGTTCCGCGCGAACGGCCAGGTCGTGGCTGCGCGCGATATCTGTCCACATCGCGGCGCGCCGCTGAGCCAGGGCTGGGTCGAGAACGGCAACATCGTTTGCCCGTATCACGGTCTGGGTTACGGCGCGGACGGCAAGTGCAAATTCATCCCGTCGCAAGGCGATGGTCCGATTCCCGAGCGTCTGCATCTGACCACGTATGCCGCGCAGGAAGCCTACGGGCTGATCTGGGTATCGCTCGGTGGCGGCACGCAGCCATTGCCGGCATTTCCGGAATGGGACGACCCGACGTATCAACAGATCTTGCCGCCGTCGATCGACATCAAGGCGTCGGCGGGACGGCAGACCGAGGGCTTCATCGACGTCGCGCACTTCGCGTGGATTCATCACGACAGTTTCGCGGATCGCGCTAACCCGGTGGTGCCGCAATATTCCGTGGCGCGCCGCGAACGCGGCCTGCGCGCGGAATACGTGAGCTCCGTCAGCAATTTTCCGAAGTCGATGCAGCACCGTGCGCCCGAGGGATTTCTGTGGCGCCGTGTGTTCGAAGTCGATGCGCCGTTTTTCTCGCGGTTGACCGTGCAGTTTCCAGAGCAGGGACGGCTGTCGATCCTGAATGCCGCGAGTCCCGTATCGGCCCGTATGACGCGCCTGTTCGTGCCGATCGTGCGCAACTTCGACAAGGACCTGCCACTGGAGGACGTGTACGTGTTCAACCGCCAGGTCTTCGAAGAGGACCGGGCGATCGTGGAGCAACAACGTCCCGAGGATTTGCCGATTGATCGCGCCGCCGAGGCGCCGATTCTCGCCGACCGGTCCTCGGGTGCGTATCGGCGTGCGCTGGCGGAGATTGGTCTCGGCCAGGCGTACGTGCGCTGAACGCCCTGGTCGGTCATGTAGCGGTAATCAGGAGAAGCAACATGAAAATCTGGGAATGCGTGATCTGCGGATTTCGTTATGACGAAGCGTTGGGCCTGCCCGAGGCAGGGATTGCGGCGGGCACGCGCTGGGAAGATGTCCCCGACGACTGGTTGTGCCCCGACTGCGCGACCGGCAAACATGACTTCGAGATGCAGGTGGTGTCAGCATGACGGATACGCATGAAGGCCGGTCACAGGAACCCGTGGTCATCATCGGCACGGGCCTCGCGGGATACACCGTGGCGCGCGAACTGCGCAAACTGGACAGCACCGTGCCGATCGTGCTGTTGACGCAGGACGATGGCGCGTTCTACTCGAAGCCCATGCTGTCGAACGCGCTTGCGATGAAAAAGGAAGCGCATGCGCTGGCGAGTTTCGACGCCACGGCGATGGCCGCGCAGTTGCGCGCGGAGATTCGCGTGCATCGGCAGGTCGAGCGCATCTTGCCGGCTGAACATGGCGTGGTCGTCGACGGCGAGCCGTTGCGCTACAGCAAACTGGTGCTCGCAACAGGCGCCGATGTGCGGCGGCTCAACGTGGAAGGCGATGCGCAGATTCTGTCCATCAACGACCTCAACGACTATACGCGGTTCAGGGACGCCCTGACAGGGTGCCAGTCCGTAGCGATTCTCGGAGCGGGGCTGATTGGCTGTGAGTTTGCCAATGACCTGATTGCAGCGGGCTTTGCGGTTCTGCTGATCGACCCGGCGCCGACACCGCTGGCCCGACTGCTACCGCCGTCAGCGGGCGAGGTGTTTGCGAATGCGCTGAGCGGGAGCGGCGTCAGTCTGTATCTGGGACGCAGCGTGTCGCGTGCCGAGCGGCAGCCGAAGGGCTACCGGCTGACGCTCTCAGGCGGTGAACAGATCCATGCCGATCTGCTGGTCTCGGCGGTGGGTCTCGTGCCGCGCACCGCACTGGCTGCGCAGGCGGGTCTCAAGATCGAACACGGTATCTGGACGGACGCCGCGTGCCGTACGAGCGTCGAGGATATCTACGCACTTGGCGATTGCGCGGCGCTGCAGGGTAAGCTGCAACCTTACGTACTGCCGATCATGCACGCCGCCCGGGCACTGGCGCGCACGCTTAGCGGCGAGCCGACCAAGGTCGCATTCCCGGTAATGCCGGTGACCGTCAAGACGCCGGCTGCGCCAGCGGTGGTGGTGTCGCCGGATGCGGCGGGTGAATGGTCGCTCGAACCTGTCGCAGCGGCAGGAACATACGCGGCACGTGCAGTCTGTCATCACGCGGACGATGGCAGAGCCATTGGCTTTGCGCTGGTGGGCGCGGCTATTGAAGGCAAGGCCGCGTTGCTGAAGGAGATGGCCCCGGGAATGAGCCGCGTGGCTGCGGCAGACACTCCCGCACGATAACAACGGCTTCACGCTGACCGACCTCACTTCGCGGTCGGCCGGGCGTCCAGGAGGGCCTGTCACCTCGAAACGTCCGGCCGTTAGATGCGGCGCCGCAAGCTTTGGCTTGCGGCGATTTTTTCACTCCCCCAACTCCTTCGCCACCTTCCCGACCAACCTCCGCAGCCACGCCGCCGCCGCACTACGATGCGTCCTGTCATGCCAGAGCTGGTAATAAGTCAGCGCCTGAGGCTCGCCCGGAATCGGTTCGATCCGCAGCGGCAACAATTGCGTGTAATGCGTCGCCAACGTACGCGTCGTGGTGAACAGCAGATTCGAGCGCACCAGCACGTACGGCGCCATGCCAAAGTACGGCAGAGTCGTGGTCACCGTGCGGGATAGCCCGTTACGTGCGAGTTCCACGTCGATGGTGCCCCACGCGTTCGTGTTGTACGTGGTCACTGCAAGATGTTCGGCCTCCTGATAAACCGGCTTGGTCAACCTGCCCGGCTTGATGGGATGCCCCTCGCGCATCAGACAAACCAGTTCATCCTGACACAGCGGTTGCAGGTGCAAATGCTCCGCCGGTGTACGCCAGTTGCCGATCACCAGATCCAGAAAGCCGCTCTCCAGACCATGCTCATAGCCACCGTCCACCATCATCAGATGTTTGAATTCGATCTTCGCGTGCGGTGCTTCCGTGTGAAACACGTCCACCACCGCCGGCACGAAAAACACGTCGAGATAATCCGGCGAGCCAATCCGGAACGTTCGGTTCGTCGTGGCCGGATTGAACGTCGTCGTGGGATTGAGAATGGCTGAGATGCTGTTCAACGCCTGCGCCGCGGGGTCGATCAAGGTGAGCGCGTGAGCGGTCGGAATCATGCGGCTGCCGCTGCGCACCAGCAACGGGTCGCCTGTCATTTGACGCAGCTTGCGCAAGGCCACGCTGACAGTGGGTTGCGATTGTCCAAGCAGCGTCGCCGTGCGCGAGACGCTCGACTCGATGAGCAGCGTATGCAGCACCTTGAGCAGATGAGAATCGATGACTTCCTTGGACATCACGCGCACAGTCCTCTTCGTTCGGCACGACGCGAACGTCGTTGAAGCGGGTCGAGATAGCGCTCGAAATATATCGGCGGATATAACGAGCGTCAATTCGGAGGAACCATGCGCAATAACGCCGGGCCCTCGCTGGCGCGGGCTTATGGGGGCCGCGATATGTCATCAATAGGAAGGGCGTTATGGTCCTGCGCGCCTGAGCCTGGCTGCGCGCAACCTCAATCCGAGAGCCGCAGCTTTTTGGTCAGCACGGTGCCCGACTGCGGACTCACCAGCCAGATGGCGTGAACGTCCGCGTACAACGTCGAGGTGCGGGTCGTGATGTCGGTGGGATTTTCGTCGGTCGGATCGCTGTGAACGTGCTGATCCTTGAGGTAAGGCGGCAACAGCGTGCAGTGGAGTTCAACCGCGAAATCGCCGTGCGTTTTGGTAAACGCATCTTCGGGCACCGCGTAGCGGCCATGAATCAGTGTCCTGGCGTGCCCGTTGGCTTTGAGTTCGATGAGATCGACGTGCTGGATGTAGCCCTTTGCCTTGGCTTCGGGTGCGATGACCAGGTCGCGGCCACTCGGTCCCTTTACCGATTTCTTGAGCAGGATGGACCCGGGCACGTCGTCGCCGGACAGGTCGGCGTCGACCGTCAACTCGTGGGTCTTGGATTCGTACAGCACGCCGTACGGCACGGCGATCACGAATACCAGTTCGCGGTCGAGGCCGAGCCGGGCCAGGTTGGGATCGTGCGGCGGCGTGTGTCGTGGCAGGTCGACCAGCTTGCGGATACGGTCGGGCAGTGAAGGCGGCGCGGCGTGCAACGGTTGTTTTGCCAGCGTGTCGCGGATCGCCACGGGGTTATCGCCGGAGATGGTTCGCGCTGCCGGCGGCTCGCCGGCAGCGGCTGTCTGGCTGGCTGTCTGGCTGGCGGTAGCCAGCACGTTCGGGCTCGCGGAGGCGATCGCCGACGCGCCGCCCGTCGAGGTCGAAGGGGACGCGGCATGCGCGAGCATCGTCGTGCTCATCAGCAACGCCGCAGTCGCGGAAAAAATCAGGGGTGACATAGTTTTTATCAAGGCCTGGCCTCTGGAACCCCGGAGTCTATCGCAATAAAAACCTGAGTGAGTTGCCGGCGTCCATTCCCTGCTTTTGTCAGCAGGAAAGCGTGCGCTTCGGAAAATTTTCCGCCTGCGGTCAGCGTACGCTTTGCAAAGCGCAAGGCTAGCGTCCGTTCAAACGGGTGACGAAAAAGAGGCGGAGGGATACCTTGTCAGTGCGCGGTTCCGACCCTGACGAAGGCGGGGGCGGTGGCGGCAAGGGTGGAGGGGAGAGCCGCTTTTGCGCTTTTCAATGGCTAGTAGCGGCGAAACACATCACGCAGCCCAGCAGACGAAGTCCGGCCACCGCCGGCTTCGTCCTCCGGCTTACTTGACTGCGCCGAGCGCCAGGCCCTTGACCAGGTAGCGCTGCAGCCACGCGAACACCACCGAAACCGGCAGCGTGGCGCACAGCGTCGCGGCCATCACGAGGTGCCATTCCACGACGTATTTGCCCGCCACCATGTCCGTCACCTGCACGGTGAGGGTTTTGTTTTCCGGCGAGCGGATCAGCGTGTAGACCACGGCGAACTCATTCCACGCGTTGATGAACGTGAAAATCGCGGTGACGACGATCGCGGGCACGGCCAGCGGCAGAAACACCTTGAACACGGCCTTGGCACGTCCGCAGCCTTCGAGCCACGCGGATTCTTCCAAATCGCGCGGCACGGTCTGGAAATACGACGAGAGCATCCACACCGCGAAGGCGATGTTGAACGCCGCGTACGAGACGATCACCGCGAGCTTCGAATCCACGAGGTTGCCGTCGCCATACGGAATCATCGCGGCGAGCCGGAACAGACCGACCACCAGCAGAATCGGCGAGAGCATCTGCGTGACCAGCAGGAACTGGCGATACAGACCGCGGCCGCGAAACGGAAAGCGCGCCAGCGCGTAGGCCGCGGGCAGGCTGACCGCGAGCGCGAGCGCCATCGAAAGCAGGCTGATGATCACGCTGTTGCGCAGCGCGACGCCGAAATTGGCCGCTTCCCACATGTCCACGAAGTTATGCCATTGCCAGTGCACCGGCAGCCAGCGCGCCGGATACACGAACACTTCGTTGGCCGGCTTGAGCGCGGTGAAGAACATGATGGCAAACGGGAACAGCACCAGCACGATCAACGGAGAGAGCGCGAGCCAGCACCACAGCGTGCGTTTCATTTTGAGGCTCATGCGTTATCTCCTTCTTTCGACGGCTGCATGCGCAGATACAGCATCGAGAACACGAACAGCATCACCAGCATGATCAGCGACACGGCCGCCGCCTGCCCTGGCCGGCCGAGACGGAAGCCGATCTCATACAGGTACGTGACGAGAATATGCGTGCTCTCGTCGGGGCCGCCTTGCGTCATCACCCAGATGATCGGGAAGGAGTTGAACACGTAGATCACGTTCAAGAGGATCGCCATGTTCACGAAGGGTTTGAGCAGCGGCAGCGTCAGCTTGCGGAACTGCTGCCAGGCGCTCGCACCGTCGATGCGCGCGGCTTCGTAGATATCGCCCGGCACCGAAGAGAGACCGCCGAGCAGGATCGTCACCGTAAACGGCACCGACACCAGAATGCCCACGGCGATTTCCACGGGGAACGCGAGTTCCGGCGTAGCGAGCCAATGAATCGGACCATTGATGAGACCGAGCCGGTGCAAGGTCACGTTAACCATGCCGTAGTCGTCGTTGAAGGCCCAGCGCCACACCACGGCGGTCATCGTCAGCGAAACGGACCACGGCAGCATGACGATGGTGCGTGCCACGCCACGGCCATAGAAGTCCTGATTGAGGACCAGCGCGACCGGCACGGAAATCAGCACCGTGCCGCCCACCACGAAAAACGTCCAGTAGACCGTGCGGCGCAGCGCGCCAATGAATTCCGGATCGCTGAAGACGGTGTAGAAATTCTGCAGACCCGTGAAGTCGCGAATCGCACCGAAACGCGAGACGTCGTGTAGCGACTGATACACGATGTTGAAAATCGGATAGCTGATGATGAACAGCGCGAGGATCAGACTCGGCGCAATCAGCAACCAGGGCGCCGACAGGCGCGGAGAAGCAGGACGGCTCATGCGTGCTCGATCGTAAGTCGCTTGAGCCTGTGTGAACCCCGCTCGGTGAGCAGGACAGGTTCGCGCGACGGGATGGGCCGGGGAAAAAAACACAGCACGGCGCGCGCCCCACGAGGGATGGCGCGCGCCGTTCTACATCAACGCTTTGCAGCGACTCGCATTACTTGCCGAGCGACTGGTTTGCCTTGTCGGCAGCGGCGTTCAGCGCAGCGGCCGGTTGCGCCTTGCCGAGGTAGATCGACTGCATGGCGTCCGAAACGGCCTTCGCGGTGTCTTCCCAACCCGTGATGGTCGGCGCGAACTTCGCGCTCGGCAGCAGCGCGATGAAGGCCTTCGTATCAGGATTGTCGAATGCCGGGTCGGTGGCTTCGGCCTTGGTGGTCGGCAGGAAGCCTTCCGTGCTCGTGAACTTCACGCGCGGTTCCTTCGTGAACAGATAGTCCAGGAACTTCCAGGCTTCCTTCTTCACCTTCGAGTTCTTGAACATCACGATCGAGTCCGTCACGGCATACGTGGCGTTCTTCGTGCCCATCGGGATCGGATCGATGCCGTACTTCAGGTTCGGCGCTTCCTTCGCGATCTGCTTGGAGAGGAACGGTGCCGAAATGACCATGGCGACGCGGCCCTGCTTGAACAGGTTCTGAACGTCTTCACGGCTGTAGCCCGTCACGCCCGGCTCCGTCAGACCGTCGTCGATCAGCGTCTTGTACAGCGTGGCAGCCTTCACGCCAGCCGGCGAGTTGAACGCGGCCTTGCCGTCCTTGCCCACCACTTCGCCACCGTAGCTCCACAGGGCGTAGTAGAAGTACACGTCCGTTTCGATTTCCTTGCCTTGCAGACCGAAGCCGGCAATGCCTTGCGCCTTCAGCTTCTTCGACGCGTCGATCACGTCGTTCCAGGTCTTCGGACCGTTCGGATAACCGACCTTGGCCAGCAGATCCTTGTTGTAGTACAGCGCGCGGGCGGAAGCGGCGATCGGCAGGCCGTAGACCTTGCCATTGATTTCACCCGGTGCGAGGAACGGACCGATGAAGCGGTTCTTGAAGCTGGCGTCCATGTAGCCGTCGAGCGGCTCGGCCACGTCGTCCTTGACGAAGTCCAGCAACCAGCGCGTACCGACGATGGCCAGGTCGGCGTTGGCGTTACCGGTGATGTCCGTTTGCAGCTTCTGTTGCAGCGTGTCCCAGCTGACGTCCTCGATCTTGATGGTCGTGCCGGGATTGGCCTTTTCGAACTCCGAAGCGACTTGCTGGAAGTACGGGGCGGTGGCGTCGCTGTAGTGCGCGACGGTCACGCGGACCGTGTCGGCGTGCGCCGCGACGGTCAGACCTGCAAACGCGAGCGCAACGGCAATCTTGCCGAGCGTGAAAGAAGCACGGGCTTGCAACGACATTTCCTTCTCCTGGTGGTCCGCTGCCGTCGCCGGCCGCTGGGTTAATAAATTGTTTGAAAAAATCCTACAGGACGTCAAAATTGTTGTCACGTAGGGTCTACGATATTTTTTCTCAACGCCGTTTTTGCATAAGATGCTGTAAAGAAGGGGTATTTTGTGCGCCGCCGCGACCGCCGGGCAGGGTCCCGGAGTAGCCCTGAATCTACGCGAAGTGCTTGACGTGTTGGAAATTTACAAGCGAAACGGCTGCGGAGGGGGTGTCAGGAGCGTCGCAGCGGTGAGCAAGCTGAGACCGCGTTAAGCGCCGCTAAACGGCGTCGGCGTACGGGTTTATCCTGGTGCGATCGTCAAGGCGAATGAGGGCGCTGGGCCAGGTGAAAACCCTTGGAAAGCGTCTTGGCGCTGCATGACAAAGCGAAAAGCGCCGGGCGCGCGTCGCTGAAACATTGGCAGGCAACCTTGTGAGGACGGACATGAGTCGAGTGGTATTGATCACCGGAGCGTGCGGGGGCATTGGCCGCGCACTGTGCCGGCGTTTCGTCGAACAGGGCGACACCGTGCTGGCGCTCGACCTCGAAGCGGCTGCGCTCGACGCGCTCACAGCCGAACTGGGCGCCGCGCAAGTGACGCCCGTGGTCGCCGACCTCGCTGACGCCGCAGCCGTGCAAGAGGCGGTCGCGAAAGCGGTCGCCCTGCGCGGTCCGGTGGACGTGGTGGTTGCCAACGCGGGCGCCGCGAAGGGCCTCACGCTCGCCACCACCGACGCGGCAAGCTGGCAGCGTGACGTCCATCTGAATCTGAACGGCACGTATCACACGGTGGAGGCGGTGCGCGCGTCGATGATCGAGCGGCAGCGCGGCGTGCTGGTGTTGATCGGCTCGGTGAACGGCATGGCGTCGCTGGGTCATCCGGCCTATAGCGCGGCCAAGGCCGGGCTCATCAGCTACACCAAAGCCCTTGCGCTGGAACTGGGCCGCTACGGCATCCGCGCCAACATCGTGTGTCCGGGCACCGTCAAGACGCAGGCGTGGCAGGCGCGCGTGGACAAGAATCCGCAGGTCTTCGAAAACCTGAAGAAGTGGTACCCGTTGCGTGATTTTGCTACGCCGGATGACATCGCCGACGCGGTGCTGTTTCTCGCCTCGCCGATGGCGCGGGTGATTACCGGCGTCGCGTTGCCGGTCGACGGTGGATTGATGGCGGGCAACCGGCTGATGGCCGAAGAATTGACGCTCGAATCGCTTTGAACCAATGAACGTGGTGCAAGGGCCTGGCCGCTGCACCGGACGACGATGAGGACAGCATGGCAGCAGTGCAACTGAGCGGCATTTTCAAGCGGTACGGCGACACGCAAGTCGTGCATGGCATCGATCTGAACATCGACGACGGCGAATTCGTCGTGCTGGTCGGTCCGTCGGGTTGCGGCAAGAGCACGTTGATGCGCATGGTGGCCGGACTCGAAGAAATCAGCGGCGGCGATCTGATGATTGGCGGCACGCGCGCCAACAGCCTTGCGCCGCAGCAGCGCAACATCTCGATGGTGTTTCAGAGCTACGCGCTGTATCCGCATCTGAGCGTCTACGAGAACATCGCCTTTGGCCCGCGCATCCGCAAGGAATCGTCCAGCAGCTTCAAGCCGCGCATCGAAGCGGCGGCCAAAATGCTGAACCTCGGCAGCTACCTCGACCGCTTGCCGCGTGCGCTCTCGGGCGGGCAACGTCAGCGGGTGGCGATGGGCCGCGCGGTGGTGCGCGAACCGTCGCTGTTCCTGTTCGACGAACCGTTGTCGAATCTCGACGCGAAGCTGCGCGTGCAGATGCGCACCGAAATCAAGGCGCTGCATCAGCGTCTGAAGAATACGGTGATCTACGTCACGCACGATCAGATCGAAGCCATGACGATGGCCGACCGCATCGTCGTGATGAACGCGGGGCGTATCGAGCAGATCGGCCGTCCGCTGGATCTGTATGACCGCCCGGCCAATCTGTTCGTGGCGAGCTTTCTCGGCTCGCCGTCCATGAATTTCGCTGAAGGCGTACTGACGAATCACAGCGCCGGTGGCCTCGCGCTCAAACTCGCCGACGGCACCGAAGTGGCGCTGCCGATCGCACCCGCCTCCGCCAAGGTCGGCGCGAAGGCGACGCTCGGCGTGCGGCCCGAGCACGTCGAAACCTTGACGACGGCGGACGGTGTGTCGATGGAGGTCGAGGTCGTCGAGCCGACCGGCGCGGAAACGCATCTGTACGGCAAGATTGGCGGCGCCACGTGGTGCGTGACCACGCGGCAACGCTCGAACGTCCAGCCCGGTCAGCGCGTCTCGCTGCGCCTGCCGGATCACCACATCCACCTGTTCGATACGGAGAGCGGACGCAGGCTCGACTGAAACCGCGTAGCGCCGCCGCTCGCGGCCACGCCCTGGCACCTCTATCGCGCGCAGCGCAATGACGGCGTTAGAGCCGGGCCATGACGGTAAAGGGCGGCAAGACGCGGATTCCAGACCTTTGAACCCATAAGGAACACCCGGGTGTCCGCATCCAACCTGATTCCTCACATTCGCGGTGCGCTGACCGAGCTACGCCCGGCGGAGCGCAAGGTCGCCGACATGGTGCTGAGCGACGTCGACTTCGCGATGCGCGCGAGCATCACCGAACTGGCGCAGCGTGCGGATGTGTCCGAGCCTTCCGTGACGCGCTTCTGCCGCGCCGTGGGCGCGAATGGGCTGCGTGACTTCAAGATGCAGCTTGCGCAGAGCGTGGCGGGCGGCCTGCCGTACGCCTCGACGGCGGTTGCGCGCGACGACGATATCCAGACCTTGCTCGACAAGGTGGGTGAAGCGGCCGTGGACGGCATCGTCCATGCGCGTGGCGATCTCGACCCCGCGGTGGTGGAAACGGCGATTGCCGCGCTGGCGAAAGCGCATCGCGTGTATTTCTTCGGCGTGGGTTCAGGTTCGGGACTGGTCGCGCAGGACGCGGCGCTGCGTTTCCTGCGGCTGGATATCGCGGCGAGCGCCTTCACGGACGGACACCTGCAGCGCCTCTATGCCGGTTTGCTCGAACCCGGCGACGTGGCCTTCGCAATCTCGCACTCCGGGCGCAGTGTCGAAGTCAACGAGAGCATCCAGATTGCCAAGGAGCGTGGCGCCACCACGATCGCGCTGACCAACATGGGCTCGCGGCTCGCCTGGCTGGTCGATATTCCCCTGCTGTTGCGCGTGCCGAGCACGATTGATCCGCATACGCCGGGCGTCTCGCGGCTCGTGCATCTGTGCATCATGGACGCGCTGGTGATCGGCGTGGCGTTGCAGCTCGGCCCGAAGACGCTGGAAAAGATGCGGCATGCGAAGGCGCGCCTCTCGCATGAGCCGGAATCGGCGGGCGGGGACGCGGGTTAGTCCACGGCTGCGGCTGCCGTTCGGGTGCCCCCCTCCGCCATCTCCGGGCGCTCTAGAGGGAGATGGCCTAAAAGGTGGCATATATGGCATTGGAGACATGGCGCTGCGCGCTTAATCTCCTCTCCGTGCAGGCCCGTCACGGCGCCTGCTTCAACGGAGCCAATCAATCATGAGTGAAACGACACACAAGGGCACGGCCGTCATTACCGGCGCGTCGACGGGCATTGGCGCGGTTTACGCCGACCGGCTGGCGCGCCGCGGCTACGACCTGATTCTGGTGGCGCGCAATCGCGAACGTCTGGGCAAGCTGGCGGACCGTCTGAGCACGTCGAGCGGACGCTCCGTGCAGGTGGTCGCGGCGGATCTGGGCCGCAAGGAAGACGTGCGCCGCGTGGAAGACATCCTGCGCACCGACGCGTCCATCACGATGCTGGTCAACAACGCCGGCGTTGGCGGCGCGGCGCCCTTGCTGCAATCCGACGCGGACCAGATGGAAGCCATGATCGACCTGAACGTGACCTCGCTCACGCGTTTGACCTATGCCGTGGCGCCGCGCTTCGTCGAGCGTGCCAACGGCACCATTGTCAACATTGCTTCGATCGTGGCCGTGGCGCCCGAGTTGCTCAACGGCGTGTACGGCGGCACCAAGGCGTTCGTGCTGGCATTCAGCCAGTCGCTGCGACACGAACTGGCGGACAAGGGCGTGCGCGTGCACGCCGTGCTGCCGGGCGCGATCCGCACGGAGTTCTGGGACGTCGCAGGTATGCCGGTCGAAAATCTGCCGCAAGGCATGGTGATGAGCGTGGATCATCTGGTCGACGCGGCGCTTGCCGGGCTCGATCAAGGCGAATTCGCCACGGTTCCCTCGCTGCCTGAGGCGGCGGACTGGAACGCCTTCGAAGCCGCGCGCGTGGCGCTCGGGCCGAATCTGTCGCGCGAGGTGCCGGGCGCGCGTTATGGCGTGAGTGCCTGAAGCAGACCGTGTAACTGCCGAAGGTTTCACCGGGCGGCCGCTGATTCAAACGGCCGCCTTTCATGTTTACCCTGACACACCCTTGTCTGACAAGGCTTGCACGGCGATGTGCGAGCCAATTCAAACGCGCGCCCGTTCTGGGCGAACGCACCGCCCCCTCGCCTGACCACTTTTGTCCCGCGTCAGCCTCGTTATGAAAGAGATTCTTTCCCACATATTGATCTTTTCAGCTATCCCGAATTAAGATGGCTCCCTCGACACGCAAGTCGTATCGAGTCGGCGCAAGAGAGTCAGATTCGCGGTTTTTGCTCAATGAGTCAGGTTCGAGGCACGGGCGGCACGTCGGCGCCTCGTCAACGCAGCACCTAAAACTTAGGAGACAAAAGATGCTGAGCCCTCACGAATTCGCAACGCTGATGCTGGTGATGGACGCCACGGAGCAACTGGAGGTCGACCATGCCGATCTCAATGCGCTGCTGGAACGTCAACTTGTGAGGCTGGAGAGACTGGCTTCCGGTCAGGCGCTGCCGCGTTTGACCCACGAAGGAAGGTTCTTTCTGAAAGCGGCCGGGCGCCACCGCTAAAGCGGCCACTTGATAAACGGGGGTGTGTTGACCGAAAGTGCCTTTCTCTTCTCCTGACCTGTGACCACGCTTCGATAAATCGGACGAGCGTGCCTTTGTATGCGGTACAACCCAGAGCAAGAGCCCGCAATAAAAGTCGTTCAGGTAGTTTGGTGTACTTATTTAAAAATCACAATAACCGAGAGTCTGGCGTAGTGGTGGTCCCCTTGCGGAGCATCACATTCGTCAACCTATCTAGCCATTCCAAAACCCACGAACGTGCGCTCACCCTTGATCGGGGGAGCGCACGCTCTATTCCCTCTCTGGAGAGATGCACGATGAACGAGTGGTTTCCCGAGCAGTACAGCGCTGCGCACAAGGCCAATCTGGCAGCGTTCTATGGGTTGGCGCATCTGGCCTTTGAGAATCTGCACAAGTTGACCGCCTTGAATCTGCAAGCGACCAAAGCCGCGCTGGCGGATACGCAAAACATGCTGCTGAGCACCCACCAGCAGGATCTGTTCGCGCAACAGAGCACCCGTAGTGCCGTGCAGGTTGAACGCCTGCAGTCGTATCACCAGGCGCTGTACGAGATCGCGTTGACCACGCAAGCCGAACTGGCGACGCTCGCCGGCACGCGTTTCGAAGCGTACAACCAGCGCGTCCAGGCCCTCTTCGACGATGCAACGAGGCAGATGCCCGCCAGCTCGGCAGCCGCCGTGGTCGCACTCAAACGCGTGATGGGTTCGAGCCACGCGCTGTACGACAGCGTCAACAAGTCAGTGCGGCAAGCGGTGCATATGGCCGAAAGCAGCGTTGAGGCGGTGCTGCCGTCCAGCACGTCTCAGAGCGTGTAGCCGTTCTTGCGTACGACGCGTGATTATTTCCGCCCGCTCACTTTTTTATTGAAACGATCTATATTGTTGCAATAGCAAGCGGCGGATTCCCGCGCCACCTGCTCGCCGCCCGGCGCCGCCATGCGCCGGGATCCGTCGTCAGACACGGTTGAGAACTGCAGGGGGAGACATGTCGACTTCACCGCTTATCGAAGGTGGCGTTCCGCGCGGGCAGGTGGCACAAAACGACGCGCGCCTATACAACCATGACCTCGCGCCGGTGCCGCTCAACAAGCGCACCTGGACGGGCTACTGCATCTTCGCGATGTGGATGTCCGATGTGCACAGCGTGGGCGGCTACACGTTTGCCGCGAGTCTGTTTCTGCTCGGCATCTCCGGCTGGCAGGTGCTCATTGCGCTGACCGTAGGCATCCTGATCGTCTACCTGCTGATGAATCTGGTCGGCAAACCCAGCTACGTGCACGGCATCCCGTTTCCGGTCATGGCACGCGTCAGCATGGGCGTGATGGGCGCAAATCTCGCTGCAGTGATTCGCGGCGTGGTGGGCATTGTCTGGTACGGCGTGCAAACCTATTTCGCGTCGAAAGCGGTGGCCACGCTCGTGTTGGTGTTTTTCCCTGCGGCCATTTCGCTGCGTGACGTCGGCTTCATGCGGCTGGATGGCCTGGGATGGGCCAGCTTTCTCTTCATGTGGCTGTTTCAGTTGTTTATCTTTCAGCGCGGCATGGAGGCGATCCGCAAGTTCATCGACTTCTGCGGACCGGCCGTGTACGTGGTGATGTTCGCGCTCATGGCGTGGATTCTCTCGCAGGCGGGCCTTGGCAGTTTGAGCCTGACGCTGGGCGGCAAGGTGCTGTCGGGCAGCGAACAATTCGCGAGCATGGGCAACGCGACGCTGCTGGTGGTGAGCTATTTCGCAGCCCTGCTGCTGAATTTCGGCGATTTCTCGCGCTTCGCGAAGAGCGAGCGCCAGATGAAACTCGGCAACTTCCTGGGACTGCCAGTCAATTTCATTGTGTTCGCCATCATCACGGTGATCGTGACCTCGGGCAGTGCGACCGTGTTCGGTTCGATGATCATGGACCCGGTGGCGATTGTCGGCCATATCCAGAACAAGGTGGCCGTCGTGATCGGCAGCCTGACCTTCATCGTGGCGACAATGGGCATCAATATCGTCGCCAATTTTGTTTCGCCGGCCTACGACATCGCCAATCTCTTCCCGCGGCATATCGACTTCAAGAAAGGCGGCCTGGTCGCTTCCATCCTGGCCGTACTGGTGTGTCCGTGGATCTTCGTCGATAGCCCCAAGGCCATCACGATCTTCGTGAGCGTATTCGGCTCCGTGCTGGCGCCACTGTACGGCGTGATGATGGCCGACTTCTACCTCATCAAGAAGCAGCAGCTCGAAACCAGCGAGCTGTACAGCATGTCGCCGCAAGGCCGTTTCTATTACGACGGCGGCTGGAACAAGGTGGGCATTGCTGCGCTGATCATCTCCGGCATCGTTTCAGTGGGATGGGAACTGTGCACGCAACTGCTGCAGATTTTGCCGCCCAACAACTTTGGCTGGCTAATCGGCGCGGCGGTGGGCGCGATCCTGTATGTGGTGATGATGCGGGCGGCGCATCGCACCTGAACGTGTTGCTTTGCGCGACGCTGTGTGTGCCGCTGCGGACTTCTTACGCTGCCAGCGGCACGACCACCCACACCTCCAGACCGCCGCCTTCGCGCGCGTGAAATTGCAGCGCGCCGCTATGCAGCCGCGCAATCCGTTCGACGATGGCAAGCCCGAGGCCCGTACCGCCGGGTTGCGAGCGCGCATTGCGCCCGCGCTGGAAAGGCTGCTTCAGCGCTTCGAGTTCGTCGGGCGCGAGTCCTTTGCCGCGATCGCCCACTGCCACATAAACGCTGCGGTTCTGCACCCACGTGCGGACCGCGAACCCCGTCTGCCCATACACGACGGCGTTCTGCATCAGGTTCATCAGAAGCCGCATCATGGCGATGGGGCGAAAGGCGAACACCGGCACCGCGCCGAGCGAAAGCGCGAATTCGTGACCCAGTCCCGCGAAATCTCCAGCCAGCCGCTCGATGAGCGCATTGATGTCGCCGGTCTGTGGAAGCTCGCGCTCGCCGCTGCCCGCGTAATCCATGAACTGCTGGAGGATCGTTTCGATCTGGTCGAGATACGCTTCGGCGGCGATCACGAAGCTGTCGTCGCCATCATCCGTGATGGCCATTGCCATCGCGAGGCGCAGCTTGGTGAGCGGCGTGCGGATATCGTGCGAGATGCCGGCCAGCATCAGCGCGCGCGTAGCCTCGGCCTGTTGCAGCGTGTGCGTCATCTGGTTGAAGGCGCCGCTGACTTCGGCGATTTCCGTGGGGCCGTCGCCGGGCAACGGCTCGGGCATTTCGCCGGCGCTCACGCGCCGGGCCGCGCGCGCGAGGTTTTGCAGCGGCCGGTTCAGGTGCCGCTGGATCAGATAGCCGGTGAACGCGGCCAATGCGGCGAGGCCGAGCGAAAGCAGGATCGCCGCATCGAGGCCGGCGCCGCGCGCATCCTCGGGGACGGGTAGCGCGAGCCAGTAGTGCTCGCCGTGCGCGTGCATTTGAATCCACAGGTGTTGGCCGCCTTCGGACTGCCAGCGCACAGGCATGTCGGCGGGCAGATTGTGCCGCAGGGTGTCGAGGAAGATGGCGCGTTGATACGCGGTATAGAAATACAGGCCGCCAGGCGGTGGAGCAAAGGACGCGACGTCAGCGGGCGGTTGCAACTGGCCGTTCAAACGCGTGATCAGCGCGCTGCGCTCGCTATCCGGCGCGGCGTTGAACAGCGTGTCGAGAATTTTCACGTAGCTCGCGAACACCTGCGCTGTGCGTTCGACGCGCGGCCTTTGCACGTAGTGCAGCAACACCACGAGTGAACACAGTTGCGAAAGCAGCACCAGCACGATCAAGAGCGCAATATTGCGTGCGAGCAGTGTCTTGGGCAGCGCGACGAGCCTCATGATTCGACGTCGGCGATCAGCATATAGCCCACGCCCCACACCGTTTTGATGAAGCGCGGTTTGGACGGATCGTCTTCCACAATTTGACGCAGCCGCAGCACCTGGACGTCGATACTGCGATCGAGCGCATCGTGATCGCGGCCCCGCGCCCGCGCAATCAGATTGTCGCGACTCACCGGCCGGTTCGGCGATGACGCCAGCGCCACCAGTAACAGCATTTGCGCGGAGTGGATGTCGAGCGTTTCGCCGCCACGCATCAAGGTTTGCTTGCCGATATCCAGCGCGAAGTTGCCAAAGCGCACCGCCTGCGATGTGACGGTGGGATCGCCGGAGGCGATTTTCTGGCGGCGCAGCAATGCGCGAATGCGCGCCACCAGTTCGCGCGGCAGGAAGGGTTTGGCCAGATAATCGTCGGCGCCGGTTTCGAGACCCACCACCTTGTCGAGCGGGTCGCCCTTGGCGGTCAGCATCAAAATGGGCAGCGTCTGGCCTTCCGCACGCAGACGGCTGCATATTTCGAGGCCGTTTTCTTCGCCGATCATCAGATCGAGTACCAGCAGATCGTACGGCTCGCGCTGCAGATAGCGGTCGAGCCGCTTGCTGTCTTCCACTACACGCACTTCAAAGCCTTGCCCGCTGAGAAACCGCTGCAGCATGTTGCGCAGTTCGGCTTCGTCGTCGAGCACGATGATCTTCGCGGGTTTGTCCATGCGTTGCTCCTTAAACGCGCGTTCGCCCTGAGAGGGTGAACGCTGAGCGAAGGGTAACAACCAAGTGGGGCTGACAGGTTTGCCCGGCAAGTTTAACCGCTGTTTGCACGGCTTAGTTGCGAGTCTCAATTGCAACACTTAATGAGCCGACATGTGTTGCTGCATGAAGGCTTCGATTTGCGGCAACGTGACATAACCGGCGCCCGCGCTATCAATCTCATCGAAGTGCCGCGCGACCATCGGCATGCCGAGGGCTGCCTGCTGTTTTGTGAGCTTGCCGTCCTGCGTGGTGTTGGCACTCGCAAAGCGGCTTTGCAACTGCTGCGCCATTTGCGCCATACGTTGCGGATTGGCTTGCTGTGCAGTCTGTGCAGAAGCAGTTTGCATGAATGCACCGGTGGATGCCAGGCACAGCGCCATCATGATCAAGGTCTTTTTCATTGCGTTCTCCGTGGAGTGTGTCGTTGTGCGTCGCTAGCGTTGTGCTGCGATCCGTTCAACGACAGGCCGAATTTTTATCGAAGCCTGCACGCAAGGCAATTTCAGAATCATGTCGCCGTATGTCGTGGAATGTGTGGCGGTCGGATCGTGGTCATATCGTGGTCCGTGAAGCGGGATTTGTCGTGAGAATGGTCGTTAGATTTCGTGCGACGCGCGACATGGAATGAAATACGTTTTCGCTGCTGTTTTTCAGGCGTTTTTTGTATCGTTCGCTGGTCAGCGCCGCGTGCGCTTCACGTCCGCTGCTATAGGCGCACTTCAAGGGTGCACTTCAAGGGTGCGCTTCAGGCCATAGCGGCGATTGCATCGCATTGGGAGTTCCAGTGAAGATTCGTTTTCTTTTTGCGTCGGCAGCCGCCGCGATGGGCTTTGCGTGTTCGGGGAGTGGGTTCGCAAGAACAACGACACCGTGGATGCCGTCCTGCGCGCCGGTAACAGCGCTGTATTTTCCACCGGGTGTTCCGCCGCAATCCACTGGGCAGAATGATCACGCTGCTGACGTGTGTGCCGAGGGAATCAGGGTGTCAGAACGCGACAGACGCGCCGATCCGCTTGAAGCGGACGCTGGCGCGTCGAAAAGCGAAAACGAGGTCGAGGTATCAGTGAAAGATCAGATACAGGATGACCAGAACGAACAGCGGAACGCCGAGTAGCCAGCCAAGGATATAAGGCATGATGGATCTCCTCCGAATGTTGATTGGGTACGCGTATCTCTCAGCACACCCCGTGCCCGACCTCGGAGGATTGATCTGATCAGTTCGCGCTGCGCGTAGTGCGGCGGCGTGCTTTCGCGCCGCGAACCCGGCCCTGCACGCCTGTGTGCAACGTCAGTGCTTCGGGCTCCAGACGAATGCTGTTGCAGCCCACGGCAACTCGCCCAGTATCGCTTCTTCATAGGCTGCGCTCACGCGGGCCACGTCCTGCGCCCGATCGCTTGCCTGAATGTTGCGCAGTGCAGGCAGCGCGAGTGCAAGCGGCCGGCACAACGGGTAATCACGCACGCGCAGCTCGGGCGCGACCGTTGTGAAGAAGGCGGTGGTGGGCACATCGAAGCCGGCGGCGATGTGCACGGCGGCAGTGTCGGACGTCAGCACGTAGCGCGCATGTTTGACCCAGGCAAGGAACTCGGCAGTGTTGCCGGAGAGCGCCGTTACGTCTTCATAGTGAGGATGGTCCAGCGCACCGAAGCCCAGCACCGGCAAACCAAAGCGTTCGTACAGGCGCGTGACGAGGGCGCCCCGCACGGCCGGCGGAATGCTGCGAACCGGCGTGCTCGCGTCTGGACAAAACAGCACGTAGGGACGATCCCGCCAGGCCTCTGGTAATTGCGGCAACAGCAAGGATTGCAACCAGCGGTTGGCCTTGAGCGCATCGGCGATGGTGGCTGTGTCGACCCCCAGAGACGCGAGAAAAAAGTCGATCATCGGTGCCGTCATGAAATCCGGCCAGAACAGATGATTGCCGATATCGATGCGCGCTTCGTCGCGTGGAATGTCGTTCAGCGGCCAGGGCAAGCGGCGTATTTCGATGAAGCGCTCCGAGGCAAGCGCATATAGCGCTTCGACATAGGCCGGCGCGAGGGTGGGGCGATACACCACGAAATGCAGGTGAGGATGAGCGGCCTTGAGCGCGGCGATAGCGGTCAATCCAATGATGGAATCGCCAAGCGTCACGCCCATGCCATTGATCACATGAACCGTTCGCACCGACGCGTAGTCGAGCCGGAACGGACGCAACGCCGCGCTGAGGATGCCGGGTTGAGCGGCGAGTGCGAAGTGCTCGCCAATGGGCGCGTCACGTTGCTCCAGATCGTACGGTGCGATGATGCGACCGTGCGGATCGAGCAGAGACCCTGGATGGGTGAGTGCTGCGTCGGCACTTAGGCTGAGCAATTCGTTCGTTCCGGTGGTTGAGTCAGGCGCGATGGGTTGGCAAGTCGGCAAGCCGGCGCGTGAGCAAGAGGCCGCGCTGCGTGCGCGGCATCAGGATTATGCCCGCTTGCTTGTAGCCGTGCAGGCTACGTGACGGACGTGTTTTAACATGCCGCGTTAGATCATATAGAGAGCCCGCGCTTTCAACGCTTCGGCTGCGCTGCCGCGAGACCCGCACGTAGTTCCTTGCGCATTACTTTGCCGGTCGCGGTCATGGGCAGACTGTCGACAAAGCGAATCTCGCGCGGATATTCATGGGCGGCGAGGCGCGTTTTGACATGCTGCTGAATGTCGCGCACGAGTTTGTCATCGGGTTTGAAGCCCGCGTTGAGCACCACGAACGCCATGACGATTTCGGTGCGCTGCGGGTCGGGTGCACCGACCACCGCGGCCATGCAAACGGCGGGATGGTGCAGCAGGCAGTCTTCGATCGACGCAGGTCCGATGCGGTAGCCCGCACTGGTGATCACGTCGTCGTTGCGTCCCACGAAGCGGATAAAACCTTCTTCATCACATTGGCCGAGATCGCCGGTGAGCAGATAACATCCGCGAAATTTCTCGCGCGTCGCGGCTGCGTTGCGCCAGTAGCCAAGAAACATCACCGGGTCAGGACTCGCAATCGCGATGTTGCCCGGCGTGCCCGCAGGCAGCGGCTGCCCTTCGTCGTCCACGATCACCACATCATGGCCAGGCACGGCCTTGCCGATGGCGCCAATGCGCGGCTCGAACAGCGAGGCGCACGACGACACCACGACGTTGCATTCCGTTTGCCCGTAAAACTCGTTGATGGTCACGCCAAGCGCGGCGCGTCCCCATGCAATCAGTTCTTCGCCAAGCGATTCGCCGCCACTCGCCACCGCCTTGAGCGAAAGGCGCCATTGTTCGGGATGCGCGACGGTGCGCATCATCTTGAGCGCGGTGGGCGGCAGGAAGGTGTGCGTCACTGCGTGGCGCGCCATCAGATCGAAGGCCGCCTCGCCGTCGAATTTTTCAAAGCGGCGAGCCAGCACGGTCACGCCGTGATGCCACGCGGGCAGCAATACGTCGAACAGTCCACCAATCCATGCCCAGTCAGCGGGCGTCCAGATTAGCGTGGCGTGTTGGGGAAAGCGCGCCTGCGACAACTCCACGCCTGGCAAGTGACCCAGCAACACGCGCTGGGCGTGCAACGCGCCCTTCGGTTTGCCGGTGGTGCCCGAGGTATAGATGATGACGGCTGGGTCCTCCGACGAGGTATCGACCGGCGTGAACTGCTCCGATTCTGCGTTGAGCGCATCCCAGAAGCTCATCACCGGATGGCCAGCAGCCGGGTCGGCTTCGAGCGGGTCGATGCAGTACACGGCTTTCAGTTCGGGCAGCGTATGGCGGATTTCGCTGAGCTTCTGCAAGCCGGCTGCGTCGGTGATGAGTGCTGCGGCCGCACTGTCGGCGAGGCGGTACTGGATGGCGTCCACACCGAACAGTGCGAATAGCGGCACCGCAATGCAGCCGGCCTTGTAGGCGGCGATGTGAGCCAGCGCGGTTTCCGGCGATTGCGGCAGGAAGATCGCCACGCGGTCGCCGCGTGTCACGCCGCTGCGGCGCAACGCGTTGGCGAACTGACTGGAGCGGGCTTTCAGGTCGTCGAAGCTGTAACGCGTGGCCGTGCCGTCGCGATGCTCATAGATCAGTGCGGGTCGGCCCGAGCCGTCGGCCCATTTGTCGCATACATCGACGCCAATGTTGTAGCGCTCTGGAATCTGCCATTTGAAGCTGGCAGCGAGTGACTCGAAGGTCGTGGCTTCGGGAAGCATCGCGTTGTCCTTTGTGCGTGGTGCGCCAAACGAGGTGCGCAGCCTGGTGTGATGCGTCGATGGTATATCGAACCGGCGGAGCGGAGCGCAGCGGCGACACGTGGCCACTCCCGCTGCCGACCCCGGCGCGATTGTCCTCAGGACTCCGTGATGGCGAGCGATGCTTCGCACTGCATCATTCGCCGCATTGCAGCAAAAACAGCGTAAAAACAGAGGGAAAACCCGTAATGAATTAAGTGTGCCATCCTCATTGATTTGCGTCACGCGGGGCCCGCTTCATCGGGAAACCCCTAGCATCTTGCGAACAGGGTTCGCGCTAGTCTTCTCGACAGAGGAGGCAAACCATGAGACGCGTATTCAATGTTGCTGTACTAATGCTCCTTGCCTATTTCACGGTAGGTCGCGCGCTAACCCACGCCCAGGCTGGGGAAGCCGGTTCGATCACGTGCGAGAGAGGGGCCGAAATGGTCCGCACGAACGCGTTGACGAAGGGGTTTTCCGACGCGGCGTCTAGCGGGCAAGGGCAGAATTTCCTGTCCAGCTGTCTAGTGACGGGCGAAGCACGCGTCGATAATCTGGTGGCACGCGATTAAGCTTCCGCTTAAGCGGCACGTATTGTGCAGATACACGCTGTTGAAGCGACGCCGCGCTGAGTGAGTGCAATCTGCTGTGGTGCAGCAAAAAGAGACCGTCTAGAAGCGGGCTGCTGATTGACCACGAAGCAAGCCTTAAGGAGCGGCGTTTGATGCCGCTCCGGCATGACGCGCGCTACCCTCGCAACTTCCCTTGTCAAAAGTGGTTCGGCGTCCGTATCAATGATCCGGTTGCGTCATCACGCCGGATAACGTCCTGACAATTTCCCCAAACGCTGGCCTCTGATCAATCTGATCCATCAAGCAAGCGTTTCTCAGCTTCTCGAGCGTGCCCATGACGTCTGCTGCTGACTCCTGCTGTTCGGTGCGCTCGATCAATTCCTCCAGCAAACAACCAAACGCACGGACCTCCACGCGCTGAAGCAAGGACGCGAGTACCGTATCGTCCAGACCGTAAAACGACGCGGCGCCAAAGTCTCCCAGCAGTGCATGTCCTTCGCCGTCGTGCAGGATGTTGTGGGCGTAAAGGTCGCCGTGCATGATGCCGTGCGCGTGCAGGTGGCTCGCCGCCGATGCAATGTCGTGTGCGATGCCAAGCGCCGCCGCTGGTTCAAACCGAGCATCCGCGGCGTAGATGTCCCGGGTGCACGAATTCAGGCTCGGTGGCCCCGCAAGATTCGTGAAGCGCGGATCGATCAACGCCATTACGAGACCTTCCGTTTGCGCGGGATGATCCTGCACGCGGCCGAGCACGCCAATCAGACTCGCATGTCGCCCCGCACCGATGCACGCGGCCATCTCGCAGTGAGGCAGGCCGTCGCTCGTCACCGCGCCTTTGAACAGCTTCACCGCAACGGGTTGCGCAGCGTGTCCCTCCGCGCTTCGATACAGCGCGCGATAAATCACGCCCGAGGCGCCTTCGCCGAGCGTCTCCTGGAGTTGCAGCGCGTGCCAGGGGATAGCGTGGATTGATGTGTCATCCAGCGCGGCGGATTCGAGCGGTGTGTCGAACGGATTGCCCGCATACGCGAGCCACGCGAGCCGGGGCAATTGCATGAGCCACGCGGGCAATTCGGTCAGTCGATTGGCGGCGAGCCTGATCAATTCGAGGCGCGTGCAGTCGGCCAGTTCCGCAGGCAGTCGCTGCAAGCGGTTGCCCGCCAGCATCAACTTTTGCAGCTGCGTGCAGGCGCCGATTTCGGCTGGCAGTGTTTCGATCTCATTGTCGGTGAGGATGAGCCAGCGCAACGCGCGCGGCAACGACTGGCCCGAGACCGTGCGGATCCGGTTTGCCTTGAAGCCCACCATGCTGAGTTGCTCGCATTGTCCCAGCACGTCGGGCAATGCTGTGAAGGGATTGTCGGAGCAAAAGAGAATGCGCAGCTTGCGCAAACGCGGCAAGTCATCAGGCAGGGACGACAACTGGTTGCCCGAGAGATCGAGCACCTCCAGCGTATCGGCGAGATCGAAAATTTCGCGCGGGAATTCAGTCAGACCGCCGGCGATTTTCAGGCTGGTCGCGCCGGCAAGCTGGCCCGAGCGGAGTAAGTCGAGGGTGCGGGTCACGGTAATGAACGAGGCCTGACGGTAGAAGGTTTGCGTGATTCACTGCTAACCGCAAGGATTCTACCGGCAAGCCTCGACTATGGCTTTGCCCACGCACCGCGATTCATCAGAACCAGTCGGCTGCCATCGTGAGCGTCGTATCGTCGAGACTGCGCAGCATCGCCAGTTGATGAGCCGTGCGGGGCAGCTCCCAACGGAAAAACCACTGACAGGTGTGCAGTTTGCCGCGATAGAAGCCTACGTCGTCACCTTGCGCCGCGCTCAATGCCGCCGCTGCAACGCTCGCCTGACGCAGCCACGTCCATGCCATCACGACATGGCCGAAGGCTTCGAGAAATGCGTTGGCGTTCGCCAGTGCGCGTTCGGTGTCGCTGGCGAGCGCGGGAACCAGCGCTTCAACGGTGTTTAGCACATCGGCCCACGCGGTCGCCAGCGCGTCGGCGCAGCCGTGCAGTTCGGCGTGCGCGCGTGCGTCGTCGATACTGCGCTCGATTTCCCGCCCAAGCAGTTTGAGCGCCGCACCCTGTTTCATGGTCACCTTGCGCCCAAGCAGATCCAGCGCCTGAATGCCGTGCGTACCTTCGTGAATCAGGTTGAGGCGATTGTCGCGGTAGTACTGTTCCACCGGATACTCACGCGTATAGCCATAGCCGCCATGAATCTGGATGGCGAGGCTATTCGCTTCGAGGCACCATTGCGACGGCCAGGATTTGACAACGGGCGTCAGCATATCCAGCAACAACCCTGCTTCGGCGCGGGCGCTGTCGGTCTCGCCGGTGTTCTGTTCATCGACGAGACGCGCGGCGTACAGACAGAGCGCGTAGGCGCCTTCTACAGCGGCTTTTTGCGCGAGCAGCATGCGGCGTACGTCGGCATGTTCGATGAGCCGTAGTTGCGGGGCCAACGGATTCTTGTTGTCCGGGCGCCGTCCCTGCGGCCGCTCCCGCGCGTAATCGAGCGAGGCAAGGTAGCCGCGATAGCCGAGCATGACCGCGCCGAGCCCTACACCGATGCGCGCCTCGTTCATCATATGAAACATGCAGGCGAGCCCCTGATGCGGTTCGCCGACCAGTTCGCCGATGCACTGACCGTGCTCGCCAAACGACAGCATGGTGGAGGTGGTGCCGCGCCAGCCCATCTTGTGAATCAGGCCAGCGAGCGCGACATCGTTGCGTTCTCCAAGGCTGCCGTCGTCGCGCACATGAAACTTGGGTACCGTGAAGAGCGAAATGCCTTTGACGCCCGGCGGCCCGCCGGGAATCCGTGCGAGCACGAGGTGCACGATGTTCTCGCTGAGTTCGTGATCGCCGCCCGAAATGAAAATCTTGTTGCCGCGTAGCGAGTAGGTGCCGTCTTCGTTGGGCGTGGCACTGGTGACGAGATCGGACAGGCTGGAACCCGCCTGGGGTTCGGTGAGCGCCATCGTGCCGAACGCGCGGCCATCCAGCAGCGCCTGCAGATATTTGCGCTTCTGGCCCGCGCTGCCAAAACGTTCGATCACATTCGCGTTGGCCATCGTCAACATCGCGTAGGAGGTGGTGGCCATATTCGCGCTCTTGAACAGCGACTGACAGGCGAACGCCACGACGGCCGGCAGTTGCATGCCGCCCGCGTCGTAGTCCTTGGTGGCGGCGAGCAGTCCGGCTGCCCGAAACGCGTCGAGTGCGTCTTTCACTTCGGCGGGCATCGTCACACGCTGACCGTCGAATTGCGGTTCGTGCTCGTCCACCAGCCGGTTGTGGGTGGCAAATTTTTCCGCGGCGATCGAATGCGCGGTTTCCAGCGCGGCGTTGAAGGTCTCGCGCGTGTGATCCGCGTGACGTGCGCGTTGCGTCAGCGCTTCGGCGTCCAATACTTCGAAGAGCTGGAACGTCAGATCGCGCGGATGAATGAGCTGGGCATCTTGCATGTGAAGTGACTCGTTAAAGAAAGAGAGCGTGCCGCGAGCGTGTTGGCGCACACGACGGTGCGTCGCGAATCCAGGGGAAAACGCTTAGTCGAAGCACGCGAAGCAGGTTGCGCGTTTGGACTTCGACAGCCGGGTTAGTCCCGATGACAGGCCATGCGGGTCAGTTTATATCGAAAGCGAATGATCGTGCTTTTATTTACACGGCCGATACTCGCACGTATGATGAACCGAATCTGCCAGAGAAAATCTGCCGCGCAGAACACAACACAATGGAGACGCCGGATGCACGTAAAAGACCTGTTTCAACTCGAAGGCAAAGTAGCGCTGGTAACAGGCGGCTCGCGCGGGTTGGGCCTGCAAATGGCTGAGGCGCTGGGTGAAATGGGTTGCCGCGTCGCCATCACGGCGCGCAAGGCGGACGAACTCGCCGAGGCAAAGGCCCATCTGCACGCACAGGGCATCGAAGTGCATACCGTGGTGAACGATCTCGGCAAATTCGATAGGATTCCCGATCTTGTTGGCGAAGTGCTGGGCCTGCACAACCATATCGACATTCTCGTGAATAACGCGGGCGCCACCTGGGGCGCACCCGCCGAAGATTATCCCGACGAAGCGTGGCACAAGGTGATGAATCTGAACATCAACGCGCCGTTCTTTCTGGCGCGCGAGGTGGGCAAGCGCAGCATGATTCCACGGCGCGCCGGCAAGATCATCAACATCGCTTCCATTGCGGGGCTCAAGGGTGCACCGGCAGGCATGACCACGATTGCCTACAACACCTCGAAGGCCGCCGCCATCAACTTCACACGCGCGCTCGCCTCGGAGTGGGGACGCTACAACATCAACGTGAACGCGATTTGCCCCGGCTTTTTCCCGTCGAAGATGTCGGCCGGTTTGCTCGCCACGATGGCAGACGAGGTCATTGCGCACTCGCCGTTGCATCGCCTGGGTGGTGAAGAGGATCTGAAGGGCGCGGTGGTGTTTCTTGCCAGTGAAGCGTCCCGCCATATCACCGGCCAGCACCTCGCGGTGGATGGCGGCGCCAGCATCGTGTAAAGTCCCGGCGCCCACGCACCCGCTCGCAATTCACACGTGACGGCAGGAGAACACCTTGAACACGCTTCATCACGCCCATTGGCCGCCCGGCATTCCGCATCATTTGAGCTTGCCGCAAACCAACCTCTTCTATAACGCGGAAGTATCGGCGAAGCGCTTTCCGGACAAGCCGTTCATGATTTTCTACGACACGCCGGTGACGTTCGCCGAGTTCGTGGACGAAGCGGAACGTATCGCCGCATTCCTCCAGCAGAAGTGCGATGTCAAGGCTGGGGACCGTGTGCTGCTCTACATGCAGAACAGCCCGCAGTGGGTGCTGGCGTACTACGGCATCTTGCGTGCGAATGCAGTGGTGGTGCCGATCAATCCGATGAACCTGACGGATGAACTGCGCCACTACGTGCGCGATAGCGGCGCAACCACCGCTTTCGTGCCACAGGACCTGTATCCGCAACTGGAGCCATTGATTGGCGACGCAGCGGAGCAGGGCCTCAAACATGTGATCGTCGCGACGTATAGCGATTATCTGAAGCGGCCACCCTGCATCACGCCGCCCGATTCCGTCTGCGCACCACAAAGAGCCATACAGCACAGCGGCGTCACGGCGTGGCGCGACATGCTCGCGCTCGGCCTCGTGCCCGGCCCGCTCACCAGGGGTCCCGACGATCTGGCGGTGATGCCCTATACCTCGGGCACCACCGGCAAGCCGAAGGGCTGCATGCACACGCACCGCAGTGTGATGAGTACGGCGGTGGGCGGTTGCTCGTGGTTCGCGGGCTCGCAGGACAGCACGCATCTGTCGGTGCTGCCGCTCTTCCATGTCACGGGGATGCAGGGCGGCATGAACGGCCCGCTCTATTCGGGCGCCACGATCGTGATTCTGCCGCGCTGGGATCGCGATGCGGCCGCGCAGATCATGCAGCGTTACGGCGTGTCCGCGTGGCAATCCATCTCCACCATGATGGTGGACTTCCTGTCGAATCCGCGGCTCGGCGAATACGACCTGTCCCAACTCAAAGGCACGCGCGGTGGCGGTGCCGCCATGCCCGCAGCGATTGCGCGCAAGCTCAAGACGCTCACCGGCCTCGACTACGTGGAAGGCTACGGGATGACGGAGACCATTGCGGGTACCCACATCAACCCGCCGCATCGTCCGAAGCCGCAGTGCCTCGGCATTCCGGTATTCGATCTCGACTCGCGCATCATCGATCCGACCACGTTGCAGGAACTGCCGCGCGGTGAAACGGGCGAGATCGTCGTGCACGGACCACAGATCATGCAGGGTTACTGGAATGACCCACAGGCCACGGCGCAGGCCTTCATCGAACTGGACGGCAAGCGTTTTCTGCGGACGGGCGACCTCGGCCATATCGACGAAGAAGGTTATTTCTTCATGACCGATCGCCTCAAGCGCATGATCAACGCGTCGGGCTACAAGGTGTGGCCCGCAGAGGTCGAGACGATGATGTATCGCCATCCGGGTATTCACGAGGTGTGCGTGATCGGCGTGCGCGACGAGCGGCGCGGCGAGACCGTCAAGGCGCTGGTGGTGCCGGCGGCGGGCTATGCGGGCAAGCTGAGCGAAGACGACATCGTGAGCTGGGCGCATGAACAGATGGCTTCGTACAAGGCGCCGCGTATCGTCGAATTCGTGACCTAGCTGCCGAAGTCCGGCAGCGGCAAGATTCTCTGGCGCAAGCTACAGGAGGAGGACGCGGCGCGTTGCCATCCGGCAGGCAGCGAGAAAACCTGAGGACGTACCAGGACGTTGCGCGTAGCACTGTCGTGGCGGGTGGGTGTTATTTTGTTGTAACCTTGCTTCCGGGTGCTGCCTGGCATCCATCAAGCGCGTTTCGTCGTTTGAGGCTGGTTGCGTTCACACGCTGCGAGACGGCTCACAATATATAAAGGAGAGGTCCACCATGAAGCGTTTTCGCCTGACAGCAATCGCATTGGGATTCACGGTCGCCGCGTTCGTTGCGGGCACAGCCGTCCCGGCCATCGCACAAACGGACACTGGCGCGACGGATGCAGGTGGCGCTATGGCAGCCTCGGGTGCCACGACCAAAGCCGAACGCAAGGCAGCGCGCAAGCAGGCGCGGGCCAAGAAGAACGCTGAACTGAAGAAGCTCGAAGAGAATGGCTACCAGCCGGGCCGCGCGGATCCGAATTATCCGCAGGACCTGCAAAACGCCCAGAAGAAAGCGGGCATCGGGCAAGGTGCAAGCCAGTAACACGCGGCGCACCATTCGTCCGGTTCGTTCAACGGGATCAGAAGGCGCCGGTTTCTACAGCGGCCGGCGCCGTTTTCCACCCACCGCCTCACGCCCTGCATCTCTCATCTGACCTGATCGGTCGCAGCCTGGTGGCCTCGTCGAGCCTTCACGTGCTGGACGGATTCACACGAAGCACCGCCGCCCTGGTCTGCACTGCATCCCTCATCATCATCGGCTCGACCGCCGCGCCAGCAAAAAAACCGTAATCGGCGCGCCACAATCGTCTCATCCGCAAAACGGGTTGGTAACATGAGTCCGTGCGAAGCATGGTTTCATTTGCCTTTCATCGGTATGTTGCCGGACGGCGCAACGTATAGCAGACTCTACTTTCTGCCAGATCAGATTGATTCTTGAGGCCCTTATGTCGATGGACGTGGACACGATCACAGATGAACGGATCGCAGAGATTGCGGACCGGTTGAGCGAAGAGGGCCGGAAAGTGTCTCCGGTAACCGTGTGGACGGAAGTCCAGAGCGGTTCGATCATGGAAATTGCCGGTGCGTTGCAGCGTTGGCGCGAGGCCCGCGAACCCGAGACACCTCCCGACCAAGGGCACGCGGTTTTGCCGGACGACCTGGCCGAACCGATGATGAGCGCGGCGGCCCGGCTGTGGGCGGCGGCCCGTGACGAGGCAGAGCAGGCGTTCGGGCAGCGGCTCGGCACGGTGAACCGTCATCTGGAAGCTGCCGTGGCGGAGCGCGACGATGCGCTGATCGAATATCAGCGCGCCACTGAAGAAGCCAGCACGCAGCGCGAGCGAATCCTCGCGCTGACCAACGCGCTCAATGCGTCGGAGAGCGCGGCGGCGCGTTTGACTGAGGAAGTGGCACACGCGAAGGGCCGTGCGCAAAACGCGGAGACGCGCGCGGACGAACTCGCGCTGCACGCCTCGGAAGTGGACGCGAAGCTGGAGCAGACACAGACGGCGTTCGAGGAGGAGCGCAAGGCGCGCGACGAGTTGGCCACCATCGTCATGGTCAAGAACGAAGAGATCGCGCAAGCCAATCAGGAGCGCGACGAGGTGCGCCAGGAAGCGACCATCCTGCGCGACGCACTGCAGCAAAAGACCTATGCGCTGGGCGCGGCGGAACAGGAGGTGGCGCGCCTCAAGTCGGAATACACAGCAACGACACAACGTGCCGACGCCGCCGAGACCCGCATTGCGGCTCTCGAGCACGAACTGTCGGAAGGCGAAGCCAATCTGCAGACCATACAGGCCACGTTCGGCGAAGAACGGGCCGCGCGCGAACAACTGGCTGCGGTTGTCGCGAGCAAGGATGGCGAGATCACGCAGCTCGCTCAGGAACGCGAAGAACTGCGCAGCGCGCTTGCAAAGAAAGACGACGAGATCGCGTCGCTCAGCGAGGCGCGTCAAGAACTCCTCGACGTGGTGCAGAGCAAAAACGATGCGCTCGCAACGTCCGTCCAGCAGCAGGACGCATTGCGTAACGCCGCGGTGAGCCACCAGGGCGAAATCTCCCAGCTCGTTCACGAGCGCGAAGAACTGCGCAACGTGGTCGCGAAGAAGGATGACGAGATCGCGGCGCTGGCAGACGCACGTGACGAACTGCTCGAAGCCGTACAGAGCAAAAACGGCGAAATCGCGAAGTCCGCGCAGGAGCATGAAGAACTGCGGCGTGCCGTGGCGAGCAAGACGGATGAAATTGCCCGCGTTGCGCGCGATCGCGATGAACTGATCGATCTCGCCGCGACGAAGAGCGACGAGATTTCCCTGCTCACGCAGAACCACGCGCAGCTCACCGAGGAGCATGAAGCGCTGCATTCGGTCGTCGCCAGCAAGAGCGAACAGATTGACCGCCTCACTCAGCAGCACGCGCAGGCACAGCAGCAAGCGGCCAGTTCAGGCGCACTGCTGGAGGAAAAGGCCCAGGCGCTGAGCGTCGCTGAAAACGAGGCCGCGCGCCTTGCAATGGAGCTGGCGACGACGATTGGGCGCGCCGAAACCGCCGAGACCCGCGTCGAAGAACTCGTGCAGCGCGCCACCGAGGCGGACGCGCAAGTCGCCTTGACGAGCACGACGCTCGAAGAAGAGCGCAGGGCGCGTGATGAACTTGCCGGCGTGGTCGAAAGCAAGACCCAGCAGATCGGCAAGCTCGAGCAGGAGCGCGACACGCTGACTACCACGGTCGCCAGCAAGAACGACGACATCACGCGAGCCGCGCAGGAGCGCGACGAGGCCCGCCGCGAGGCCACGACGTTGGGCGAAACGCTGACGGAGAAAACCTCGGCGCTGAGCGCTTCGGAAGCAACCGTCAGTCGCCTCGAAGAAGAGCTGGCCGCGGCGGCGAGCCGCACGGAAGCGGCCGAGTCACGCGCGCAGGAGCTGGAGCGCCGTGCTTCGGACGAAACCGCTCGCCTCGAATACGCCACGGCCTCGCTGGATGAAGAACGTCGCTCGCGCGAAGAACTGGCGTCCCTGGTGACGAGCCAAAGCGACGAGATTGCGCGCATGGGTCAGGAACGCGATGAAGTGCAGCGTGAGGCCACCAATCTGCGCGATGCGTTCAAGGAGAAGATGAGCGCATTGAGCGCCGCGGAAGAAACGGCGACGGGTCTCACGGCCGAGCTTGCTGCCGCGAAGACACGCGCGGATGCCGCCGAGTCGCGCGCAGAGGAACTCGCGCAACGCGCGCAGGAAGAGGCCGCGCGGCTCGCGCAAACCACGGCGGCGCTGGACGAGGAACGCAAGGCACGTGAAGCATCCGAGGCGGCCGTGGCGAGCCACGGCGAGGAAATCGCGCGGATCACACAGGAGCACGATCAAACCCGTCAGGAGCTGGCCGCGTTGACGGACACGCAGCGGGCCAGCGCGGACGAAGCGAGCCGGCTTGCCGAGGAAGCCAACGCGGCGGTGTCCCGTGCCGAAGCCGCGACCACGAAGGCAAGCGAAAGCGCCACACGCGTTGCAGCGGTGGAAGCGGAACTGAACGAGGCGCGCAAGGCATTCGCCGCCGGGCGTCAGGCGCTCATCGCCAAGGACGACGAAGCCGCGATTCAACGTACTGAACTCGAACGCCTCACGCGGGAACTCGAGGAAACGCGCCGGCAGCTCGCGGCGCTCACCAAGGTCAGAACCACGTCCGACGGCGAACTGGCGCGACTCACCCAGGAAGTGTCCGCGGCCCGTGAGCGCGCCGATGCTGCCGAGAAGCGCGCGGCTGAGTTGGCGCAGCGGATCGCGAAGCTCAATGAGACGCGGGCGGAACACCCGCAGCGCGGCCCGCAACCGGACGCGCCGGTTGCGGATGCGGATCAGGGCGAGGAAGTCGCCGCGTTGCAACGTCAGATGTCCGCACAGGCCAAGGCGCATGCGAAAGCCTTCAGTGAACTGCGCGCCAATGCCGAGCAATGGGTGGCGCACGCCAAGGAACTCAAGCAGCGGCTGGGACATGCCAGCGAAAAAGTGTTGTTCATCGACGCCCGCAGCACGGGCGAGGTGGCGCTGGTGCGGCGGCTATCGTCTGAACTGGAGCGGCTCAAGCCCGACCACGAACTCGTCTCGCGCGAGGTGCAGCAGAAACTCATCAGCACCGCCATGACGCAGCAACTCGCGGCGAAGGGGTACAGGTACGACCCATCGACGGCAGTGATGTCGAAGGTGGAAGGATGAGGGGCGGGGACGCGGGATGACGAAGCCAAGCTTGCGCAAGGGAACGCTGCACGACTGGGACTTCCTGAGCGCGGTTCACGAAGCGTGCATGCGTGAGTATGGCGTGCCGAGCCATCAGCGCCTGGGCATTGGCACGGCGTTGCTCAAGCGGCTCATCGCGCAGGCGCATGCTGACAGAAAGCCAATCCGGTTGCGCGTGCTGCGCGTCAATCCGGCAAGACAGCTCTACGAGCGCAATGGTTTTACGATCGATCGCTCGACCGAGGAGCGGCATTTCATGTCGTATACGGCATCCGTTGCAGACGCTGCGGATCAGCACCAATGACCGCTTACGCCGCGTTGCTGCGGGCCGTGAACGTGGGCGGCACCGGCAAGCTGCCCATGTCCGAATTGCGGGCCATGTGCGAGACCTTGGGCTTTGCGAAGGTGCGGACGTATATCGCCAGCGGCAATGTGGTCTTCGAAAGCCAACTCGCTGAGAAAACGGTCAAAGCGAAGCTCGAAAAGGCGCTTGATGCGTATGTCGGCAAGCCCGTTGGCGTGCTGGTTCGCAGCGGCGCCGAACTCGCCGCGATTCTCGCCGCTAACCCATTCGCGTCGGCCGCTGGTAATCAAACGGTGGTCATCTTTCTCGACGCGCCGCCCCCTTCCAACGTGCTGGCGAAGGTAAGCGGTCAACAGTCCGAAGAAATCGTGGCGGGAACGCGTGAGCTATATGTGCACTACCCCAATGGCATCGGCCAGTCGAAACTGAAAATCCCGGCCGCCAGCACGGGCACCGCGCGCAACATGAATACAGTGGCCAAACTCGCGGAGTGGTCGAGCGAGTAGTGCGTGCTGCGTCATCAATATCGTGCTCGGAGAGGCGCGGTTCACACCGCTGGATACGCCTCCAGAAAGCGGATTTCCTTCTCTTCGCCCATCAACAGTCCCCGGTTCAAATCCGCTGCGGTGCGCAGATAGTCCCACAGAGACGTGATCCTGCGCAGCTTGCGCAATTCTTCGCGGCAGCATAGCCAGAAGTGTCGCGTCACCACCACTTCATCCGGCAGGATGGGCACGAGCAACGGATTCGTTTCCGCCATGAAGCACGGCAGAATCGTCAGCGCATTGCCCTGCAGCGCAGCGTGATATTGCGCAATCACGCTCGTGCTGCTCAGGTTGGCCGTGGCGCCGGGAATGGTGCGGTCCAGATAAAGCAGTTCGCGACTGAACGCCAGATCGGCGACGTAGCTGATGAACGCGTGGTCGCGCAGATCGGCCACTGTTTTCACGGGACCATGCCGCTCCAGATAACTTCGGGTTCCGTAGAGTTTGAGCCGGTAATCACACAGTTTCGTATAGACGTACTGCCCGCGTTCGGGCCGCTCCAGCATGATGGCGAGGTCCGCTTCGCGCTTGGAAAGGCTCACGAAATGCGGCACGGGCAGCAAGTCGATCGAGATGTCCGGATGCTGTCCCATGAAGCGCGCCAGTTGGGGCGCCAGAAAAAAGCAGCCAAATCCCTCCGTCGATCCCACTCGCACATGACCCGACAGCGAATGCGCGCCGCCTGTGAACTGCTCGGCGGCGGACTGCACCGTGGTTTCCACGGCATCTGCGTAGGCGAGGAGGCGCTGGCCGTCCGTGGTCAGCACGAAGCCGTCGGCGCGTGACTTGTCGAACAGCACCGTGCCAAGAGCCGTCTCCAGTTCTCTCACGCGCCGCGCGACGGTGGTGTGATCCACGCCGAGGCGCCTGGCGGCGCCGCTCGCGCGTTGAGTACGCGCCACTTCGAGGAAGTAGCGCAGGTCGTCCCAGTTGACGCTTTGCATCGAGTCTCCGGTCTCATGCCCCTCGGCGGGTGCTTGTGTTTTTTTGCATATCCGATGGGCTTTTTCATGTCTATGCCGTGGATATTCGAATAACTATACTCGGTTGCAAGCTGGCGGAACAACCGCGGCTGCGGACGCCCGCGCAATGCGCCGGGCCCCACGCCTACAAAAACACCGGAGACACAGGATGCAAAAGCAATCGACCCCCAGCGGGGCGGCTGTTGCCGCACCAGTTCCAAAACGCGCCAGGGACTACCTGATTGCGGGTTGGGCCAGCATGGCCGGCACCACGATCGAGTGGTACGACTTCTTCCTGTACGGCACGGCCGCCGCACTCGTCTTCAACAAGATTTTCTTCCCCACGCTCGACCCCATTCTCGGCACGCTCGCCGCCTTCGCCACATATGGTGTGGGCTTTATCGGCCGGCCGATGGGCGGCATCGTGTTCGGCCACTTCGGCGACCGCGTCGGGCGCAAGTCAATGCTGCTCTTTACGCTGCTGCTGATGGGCATTCCGAGCATGGTGATCGGCCTGATCCCGTCGTATCAGAGCATTGGTTACTGGGCTGCGGGCCTGCTGGTTGCCATGCGCTTTCTGCAGGGCATGGCAGTGGGCGGCGAGTGGGGCGGGGCCGTGTTGATGGCCGTGGAGCACGCGCCGCCTGGCCGCAAAGGCTTCTTTGGCAGCCTGCCGCAAACGGGGGTGGGTTTCGGCCTGATCCTGTCGTCGCTGGCCATGGCCGCGGTGACGGCACTGCCCGAAGCGGACCTGCTCGCCTGGGGCTGGCGCATTCCGTTTATCGCCAGCATCGTGCTGGTTGTGATTGGCTATGTGATCCGCGTACGTGTGCCCGAATCGCCGGACTTCGAGCGGGTGAAGGCACTCGGTGAGCCCGTCAAGGCGCCGATACTCGCCGTCATGCGTCGCCATCCGCGTGAGCTGTTGATCATTCTCGGCGCGCGCACGGCGGAGAATACCTGGTTCTATCTGGTCGTGGCGTTCGCGCTGGCCTACGCAGCGAATCAGCTGAAGGTGCCGAAGCCCGATATCCTGCACGCCATCACTGCCGGGGCCGTGCTGTCGCTCTTCACCATGCCGTTTTGCGGTTATCTGAGCGATCGCATCGGTCAACGCCGTCTGTTTCTGATCGGCCTCGTCATCATGTGCGCGTTCGCGGCGCCGTTCTTCGCGATGCTGGCAACGCGCCATCCCGTCACGGTATGGTGGGCAATGGTGCTCGGCGTGGGCGTGGTGTTTCCGATTCTGTATGCGCCGGAGTCGCAGTTGTTCGCTTCGCAGTTTCCCGCTGAGATTCGTTACAGCGGTATTTCGTTGTCCGTACAGATTGCTGGCGTGCTCGGCGGCGGCGTCGCGCCGATCATCGCCACGGCACTACTGGCCGCAGGCGGCGGCAATCCGCATTACGTGGTGGGCTATATGGTGGTGCTGGGCATCGTGGCGTTGTTCTGCACGCTGTTGATGCGCCCCGACGCCTACGCCGACGCGCAAGCCGCACAGCCGGGCCTGTCTCCTTCTTCGATCCAAACCAGGTGAGTGAATCATGAATGCCGTTACAAAAGCATCCCAAGCCTCCCAAGCCAGCGTGAGCACAGTCAAGCTGCTGATCAACGGCGAGTTCGTGGAATCGAATACGCGTGAATGGCGCGATATCGTCAATCCGGCTACCCAGGAAGTGCTGGCGCGTGTGCCGTTTGCGACGCTGGACGAAGTGGACGCCGCTATCCGCTCGGCGCACGCTGCTTTCGCCACCTGGAAAAACACGCCGGTTGGCGCCCGCATGCGCATCATGCTGAAGTTCCAGGCGCTGATTCGCGAGCACATGCCGCGCATTGCAAAGACGCTCACCGCCGAGCAAGGCAAGACCTTGCCGGATGCCGAGGGCGACATCTTCCGCGGTCTGGAAGTGGTCGAGCATGCGTGCTCGATCGGCACGCTGCAACAGGGCGAATTCGCGGAGAACGTGGCGGGCAGCGTGGATACCTACACGTTGCGCCAGCCCATCGGCGTCTGCGCCGGTATCACGCCGTTCAATTTTCCCGCGATGATTCCGCTGTGGATGTTCCCCATGGCCATCGTGTGCGGCAATACGTTCGTGCTGAAACCGTCCGAGCAGGACCCGCTCTCGACCATGCAACTGGTCGAACTGGCACTCGAAGCCGGCGTGCCGAAGGGCGTGCTGAACGTGGTGCACGGCGGCAAGGAAGTGGTGGACGCGCTGTGCACGCACGAACTGGTGAAGGCGATTTCGTTCGTCGGATCGACGGCGGTAGGCACGCACGTCTATCGCCTGGGCAGTGAGCACGGCAAGCGCGTGCAGTCGATGATGGGCGCGAAAAATCACGCCGTCGTGCTGCCGGACGCCAACCGCGAGCAGACGCTCAACGCGCTCGCCGGCGCGGGTTTTGGCGCCGCGGGGCAACGTTGCATGGCGACTTCGGTGGTGGTGCTGGTGGGTGCGTCGCAGCAATGGTTGCCCGATCTGGTCGCCAAGGCGAAGACGCTGAAGGTCAACGCGGGCCACGAAGCCGGCACGGATATCGGCCCGGTGGTTTCGCGTGCCGCGAAACAGCGTATCCTCGGTCTGATCGAAGCCGGTGTGAAAGAAGGTGCGACGCTCGCGCTGGATGGCCGCGACATCGAGGTGCCCAACTACGCAGACGGCAACTTCATTGGCCCGACGGTGTTCACCGACGTCACGACCGATATGGAGATTTACCGCACCGAAATCTTCGGACCGGTGCTGGTGGTGCTGAGCGTGCCTACGCTGGACGAGGCCATCGCCCTGGTGAACCGCAATCCGTTTGGCAACGGCGTGGGGCTGTTCACGCAAAGCGGGGCGGCGGCGCGCAAATTTCAGAGCGAGATCGACATCGGTCAGGTGGGAATCAACATTCCCATTCCCGTGCCGGTGCCGTTTTTCAGCTTTACGGGTTCGCGCGGTTCCAAACTCGGTGACCTCGGCCCATACGGCAAGCAGGTGGTGCAGTTTTATACGCAGACCAAAACAGTCACGGCTCGCTGGTTCGACGACGCCACCGTCAGCGACGGCGTCAACACCACGATCAGCCTGCGCTAGACAAACGGCCTTCAGCCAGGAAGGGGAGACGAATCATGAAGATCGGTTTTATCGGACTCGGCAACATGGGTGCGCCCATGGCGCACAACCTGCTCAAAGCTGGCCACACAGTCAACGTGTTCGATCTGAACGCAGAGGCCCTGAAGGCGCTGGCCGAAGCCGGCGCCAAAACCGCGGCCTCGCCGAAAGCCGCGGTGACGGATGTGGAATGCGTAATCACGATGCTGCCCGCAGCGGCCCATGTGCGTAGCGTGCTGACCGCCGACGATGGCGTGCTGGCCGGTATCGCGAAGGGCGTGACCATCATTGATTCGAGCACCATCGATCCCGCCAGCGTCAAAGCGTTCGCCGAACTCGCCGCGCGCAACGGCAACGCGTTTGTCGACGCGCCGGTTTCGGGCGGCACGGGTGGCGCGGCGGCCGGCACGCTGACCTTCATGGTGGGCGGCAGCGCGAGCGCGTATGAACAGGTCAAGCCGGTGCTCTCGGCAATGGGCAAGAACATCGTCCATTGCGGCGACACCGGCACGGGGCAGGTGGCGAAGATCTGCAACAACCTCGTGCTTGGGATCACGATGGCGGGCGTCGCCGAGGCCATGTCGCTCGGCGCGGCGCTGGGCATCGACCCGAAGGTATTGGGTGGCATCATCAATACCTCGACGGGCCGCTGCTGGAGTTCGGATACCTATAATCCGTTCCCGGGTGTGATCGAAACGGCACCGTCCACGCGGGGTTACACGGGTGGCTTTGGCACGGATCTGATGCTCAAGGACCTTGGACTCGCCACGGACGCGGCGAGGCTGGCGCGCCAACCGGTCTACCTCGGCGCGCTCGCGCAGCAGCTCTATCAGGCCATGAGCGTGAAAGGCGCGGGGCGGCTCGATTTTTCGGCGGTCATCAAGCTGTACCGTACTGAGGAAAGCTGAAGGTTATCGTGTGGAAATGGTTGAACGCAAACGGCCGGGTTGCCCCGGCCGTTTGCGTTTTTGCGTGCAGAAAACGCCGCACGCGTGACCTGCCGCGAAAACTGCCGCGTAACTTAGCGCAGACCACCGCTCGTCAAGAACTGTTCGCCGGTGAGCCAGCCCGCGTCATCCGATGCCAGGAACACGGCCACCTTGGCGATATCTTCCGGTTGACCCAGACGTCCGAGCGGCGTTTGAGCGACGACCTGGGTCGCCATTTCCGACTCGATGATGCCGGCCGTTTCCGTGCCTTCGGTGACGATCATGCCGGGGTTGATCGTGTTGACGCGAATCTTCTTCGCGCCGAGTTCACGGGCGAGCACACCCGTGATGGCATCGACGGCACCCTTGGTGCCCGAGTACACGGCGCTGCCCGGGGGCGTGATACGGCTCACCACCGAACCCACGTTGATGATGCTGGCGCCTTCGCCCAGATGCTTCGCCGCAGCCTGCGTGGTCAACAGCAGACCCAGCACGTTGACGTTGAACTGCTTGTGGAAATGCGCTTCCGTGATTTCCTCGATCGGCGCGAATTCGTAAACGCCTGAGTTATTCACGAGAATGTCGAGGCGGCCATAGGTTTCAATCGCGGCGTCGATGATGCCTTGCGCGTCCGCGGCTTTCGACACATCGCCTTGCACCGCGCTTGCCTTGCCGCCCGCTGCGGTGATCGACGCGACTACCGCGTCGGCGCCTGCCCGGCTGCTTGCGTAGTTCACGACCACCGACGCGCCTTCCGCGGCCAACGCCTTGGCGATAGCTGCGCCAATGCCTTTCGATGCACCCGTAACGACCGCAACCTTGCCTGCGAGCTTGCTCATGATGGTTTCCTTAGACGGTTCAGGTATCGGAGCAGGCGGGGACGATCCCGCGCGCTGCGTGTCCGATGCGACTGGAAGCACTGTAGTGAATCGACGGCGCAAAATAATCGCCTTCGCGACGAATACATTTGCCGTTTTATCTAAACAATCGAGGTCTGGTGTGCGCCGTTATGTGGACGCCCGCAGATCAAGTTCGAGAAACTGGGTACCCTGCACCGGATTGAATACGTAGGCAGGAATGGGCCTGAAGCCAAGTGATGCATACAACGCTTGAGCGGCCTGCATGCTGGGCAGTGTATCAAGCCGCATGCGGGCATAGCCGGCTGCGCGTGCAATCTGGACAATCTGCACGGCGAGGCGCCGGCCGAGTTGCTGCCCACGTCCCTCAGGTCGCACATACAGGCGCTTCATTTCGCAGATTGCGTCGTCATCCAGCGGACGCAGCGCAACGCAACCGAGTGTAACGCCGGCGTCCGAAGCAAGCAGCACGCAGCCGCGTGGCGCGGCGTATTTGCCGGGCAGCGCTGCCAGTTCTGCTTCGAAGTTCTGAAAGCTCAGGTCGATCTCGAGGCTCGCGGCGTACTCGCGGAAGATAGCCTGGACCTCGTCGAGTTGCTGGGGAAATCGTGCTGCGTCGATCTCTGTCATCTTGCGGATTTCCTGCCATGCTGGCAAATCACCTCAACCTCGTTCGCAGCGGCGAACTGCACGAGGTTGCGAGTTTCGTGTTAAAAAACCGGGGTTCGTCCTTCGATGCGGTGCGGGGCGAAGCAGCCGTGCCCTCATCAATCACTCGTATGAGAAGGATTCGATGTCCGATCGTTCACTGCTTTCCACGAACGCGCGCCCGTGGCGCACGTGGCATACGTCGAGAAGCTGGCTCGCCGCCGCGATGGTCGCCGCGCTCGCGGCTTGCGCCTCGGTCCAGCCTGGCGCGAACAACGCCAGTGCGCCCGCTGCCGTTCAATCCGCCGATGGCCCGCTCGCCGTCCCGCCTAACCTCGTTGCGTTGACGCAGCCTGAAGGGCAAACGCGCCTGTTGACGGCCGCCAACAAGCAGTCTTACTGGGCACTTGCACAGTACTTCGAAACGCAGAAAAACCAGGCATATTGTTCCGTGGCGAGTTCGGTGATGGCGCTCAACGCGCTCGGCATCCGCCGGCCTGAATCGACGCTCTATCCCGACTTTCCGTATTTTTCGCAGGAAGACTTCTTTCGCAACGTCGATCCGCAAGTGGCCACGGCAGCGCGCGTTTCGCGTGAAGGCATGACGCTCGATCAACTCAGTACAGTCTTGAGCGGCTTCCCGGTTGACGTCAAGAAATATCATGCCGGCGATCTGAGCATAAGCCAGTTTCGCGACCTGATTCGCTCCACGACGGCGCAAAGCTACCGCTTCGCTCTGCTTAACTTTCATCGCGTGGAAATTGGTGAAGAAGGCGGCGGCCACTGGTCGCCGGTGGCCGCATACGATGCCGCCAGCGACAGCGCCCTCGTGCTCGACGTGGCGCGCTACAAGTATCCCGCGGTATGGGTGCCGATCGCGCAGTTGTATGCCAGCTCGCAGGCGGTGGATAACGTCAGCGGCCTTTCACGCGGCGTGGTGGTGGTGAGCAAGCGGGGCAATTGAGTCACCGGGCCTCTACATTAAAGCCCGCTCACCACGGCCGATAATCCGCTCGTGCCCGCGTTGTTGCGCAAGGTCAGCGTTACGTGATGCCGCTGGGCGATGCGCGTGGCAATGGCGAGCCCGAGACCGCTGCCTTGTCCTTGCGCGCCCTCGCCGCGATAAAAGCGGTCTAGCACCCGCGCGAGTTCGTGTTCGGGAATGCCGGGGCCGCTGTCCACCACTTCGAACGACACGCCGCCCGCCGCGCGCCGCAGGATCACGTCCACTTTGCCTTGATCCGGTGTGTGGCGGATCGCGTTGTCGATCAGATTGCTGAGCAGCACGCTCAAGCTGTGCTGTTCCGCGAGGACGGTATACGTGTCGTCGGGCGAGGCGGGTTCGATGCAGACCAGACCGAGATCAATACACTTGGCCTCGGCGATCATCGAAAAATCGCCGACTGCCTGCTCGCCGAGACGGCGCAAACTGACCGGCTTCATCGAGGTAGCCGGCTGCGCATCTTCACGCGCCAGCGTCAGCAGTTGCTGCACCAGATGGATGATGCGGTTCAGGCGTCCTTCCACCCGCTCCAGCGTTTTGCCTTCGGCCTTCAACGTGCCGTCGCGCGCGGCCGATTGCAATTGCAGCTTCATGGCCGTGAGCGGCGAGCGCAATTCGTGCGCGGCGTCGGCCACGAATGTGCGCTGCGCCTGCGACGCCGCACTCAGGCGCTGCAGCAGATCGTTGAGTGAGTCCACCAGCGGGCGGATTTCCACCGGCACGTTGGCGTCCAGACGCAAGGGTTGGAGTGAATCCACCGAGCGCGTGGAAAGCGCGTGCGACAGGCTGCGAATCGGCGCGAGGCCGCGCCCGACCACCAGCAGGACGAGTGCGATCGTAGCCGGCACCATCAGCCAGAGCGGCCACAGCGTGTGCAGCGCGAGATGCCGCGCCAGATCTTCGCGCACGGAAAACGGCTGCGCGATCTGAATGAAGCGCTCCGCTTGCTGCAAACCGAACACGCGCCATTGATAGTCGCCGCGTTCGATCGTGCGGATACCCGCGGGATAGCGCCCCAACGCAGGCGCATTGAGCGAGTGATAGACGAGCTGGCCGCTGCGGTCCCAGATCTCGATGACGATGCGGTCGTCTGCAATATCGCCGAAGTCAGGATTGGACTGCGACGCGCTATGGGCACTCGCGAGCGTGGCGGGCAACGAGACCGCCACCGTGCGCAGTTCGTAGTCGAACAGCTCGCTGGCCTCGACACGGGCGGTCTGAAAGATGCCGTAGCCGGCAATGGCCGAAGCGGCCGCGAGACCAAAGATCAGCCAGCCAAGCAACCAGCGCCGGATGGACGTCATTCGCACCTCTTCAGCCGATAACCCACGCCACGGATGGTCACGATCTGCTCCGCGCCGATCTTGCGCCGCAAGCTGTGGACGTGGACTTCAATGGTATTGCTGCCCACTTCGTCGCCCCAGCCATACAGTTTCTCTTCGAGTTCAGCCTTCGTAAACACGCGCGTCGGTTCGTCGATCAACACTTGCAGCAGGGCGAATTCGCGTGGCACCAGCGCGAGCGGTTCACCGCCCTTCGTCACTTCATGCGCGACGGGGTTGAGCGTCAGATCGCCGTGGGTGTAGAGCGGTTGTTTCTGGCCGGTGCGGCGGCGCAGCAGCGCACGCACGCGGGCAGCCAGTTCGTCCAGGTCGAATGGTTTGATGAGGTAGTCGTCGGCGCCGGCGTCGAGTCCGCGAATGCGGGCGTCGACTGCATCGCGCGCGGTAAGAATGATGACAGGCGCGGTGCCGCCGCGCTTGCGATAGGTGTGCAGCACTTCGATTCCGTCCTGCCTCGGCAAGCCGAGGTCGAGCAGCACCAGATCATAGACATCGTTGTCCAGCGACAGCTCCGCCGCGCGGCCGTCCTCCGCCCAATCGACCGCGTAGCCGGCGCGCCGCATCGACTCGAGCACCGTCTCCGCGATCATCTCATCGTCTTCCACCAGCAGCAGGCGCATGGTCGCAATCTCCCCGTTTATACGGCGCTATTGTCGTTCGCAGCAGCTTAACGCGTGCTTAAGGTTCCCATCAGCTTGGACCGGTACGATTGTTGCGTCCAGCCCCTAGGCGCACATTCGCGCTGTCGCTGAACGAGCAAGGTAAATGAAAGCACCGTCGATGCAGACTCCCACATGCTTCCATCAGGTTGCGGCCATCAAATCGTCCACCGTGGACATGCTGCGCGCTTATTTGATCACAGCGGCGCTTGCTGCCATGTCAATTCAGGTGGCCGCGCTCGTCGCGATGGACGTGTTCGGAGTTTCCGAGCAGTTTTTCACTTCCTCCCTGTTTCGCATGTGCGCGGCCGTTGTCGTTGCCGCTGCCGTGCTGATCGTGAAGCACGTTGCGAATGTCGTGTATTGCTCGGCCGTGGCGCATCGCTACGCGACGCTCAAGGGGGCCAACGGCCAGCGCGTGGCGGTGTCACTGGCCTGTCCGGTGCGTGCGCTGGTGATTTTGCATTTGCGGTTCGAGCGCCGCCGCTTCGAACTGGCGGGCGCCCACGCGAACACGTAGGCAAAGGCCCGCGCCACGGCTCACGAGGCGCGCAGCGAACAAACGTTAAAAACACCAAAGCGCGTCATGCGCAGGCACATTGGCCTGAACATGACGCGCTTTCATTTTGCTGACGATCGGCTTTAAACCCGGCCTTAAACCGGCCTTAACCTGGCGTTGCCCCGCGCTCAAACCGTCTTGAGCATGCGCGGGCGGGGTTCGCTGACATGCGCAGAATCTGCCGCGCTGCTGGTGGCGGTGGTGCCGGCCGCCTCACGCATGGACAGATACCGCAGACAGCACACGCGCAAGAACGAAGCAAAATTGGTCGGCATTTCGCCGCGCAGCGCGATCAGTTCGTCGTAAAGCTTCACCGCGAACTGGCTGGTGGTCATGCTTTCGCGCCCGGCTATTTCATGTAGCACGTCCCAGAACAGATTTTCCAGCCGCACGGTGGTGATGACACCGTGAATGCGCAGCGAACGCGTACGCGATTCGTAAAGAATCGGATCGGCATTAATGTAAATCCCACACATGGGTTGGTATCCTTTTCACGGTTCAGACCGCGCGTTTGCTCATTTGCGCGGAAATGTAGTCGGCCTGCCGGATCGCCAGCGTCACGATAGTCAGGGTGGGATTTTCAGCCGCGCCGGTGGTGAACTGGCTGCCGTCGGAAATGAACAGGTTCGGCATGTCGTGCGTCTGTCCGAAACTGTTGCATACGCCGTCGTCGGCATCGGCGCTCATCCGGCACGTCCCCAGATTATGCGTGGACGGATAGGGCGGCACGCGGTACACCTTCTTCGCACCCGCCGCCGCATACACAGCGGAACCTTGCTGGAACGCGTGTTCACGCATCGCTTCATCGTTCGGGTGGTCGTCGAAATGCACGTTGGCCACCGGCTCGCCATACTGATCCTTCACGTCGCTATTGAGCGTGATGCGATTGGTGGCGCGCGGCATGTCCTCACCTACGATCCACATGCCGGCGGTGTACGCGTATTCGTCCATTGCCTGGGTGAATTGCGGACCCCATGCGCCGGGGTCGAGAAACGCGGCATAGAACGGCAAGCCGAGCGAAATCGTTTCCATATGGTAGCCACCCGCAAAACCGCGCTGCGGATTGAAAACCGCTTCGTCCTCGATGATCCCGGCCATCGTGGTGCCTTTGAACATCTCGACCTTGTCGTCGAACACTGCGTACACCGAGCCCGTGGTATGGCGCATGTAGTTGCGCCCCACCTGTCCCGACGAATTCGCAAGGCCGTTGCTGAATTTGCCTGAATGCGAGTTGAGCAGGAGGCGCGGCGTTTCGATCGAATTACCTGCCACGGCGACGAGGCGCGCCTTCTGGCGTTGCAGCTTGCCTTCGCTGTCGTAGTAGACCACTTCTTTGGCCCTGCCGCGCGCATCGTGCTCGATGCGTACTACCTGCGCCTGGGTGCGCAGTTCCATATGACCGGTAGCCTGAGCACGCGGCAATTCGGTGTAGAGCGTCGACCATTTTGCGCCGGTGCGGCAGCCCTGGAAGCAGAAGCCGCGCTGGAAGCAGTGGCTGCGATCGTCGCGCACGACGCTGTTGATCGCCATATGGCCGGTGTTGCATTCCTTGTAACCCACCTTCGTCGCGCCCGCGGACATCACCTTGAAGTTGTTGTTGCCAGGCAGACCCGGCAAACCATTGGTGCGCGTCACGCCCATTTTCTTTTCGGCGCGGTCGTAATACGGGTCGAGGTCCTCGCGCGTGAGCGGCCAGTCCATCAAGGAGGCGTCCTTGATGTCGCCGTAGGTGGTTTTGGCTTTGAATTCATGGGGCTGAATACGCAGACTCGCCCCGGCCCAATGCGTCGTCGTGCCGCCCACGGTCTTGCAGATCCATGCAGGAAGATTGGGAAAGTCCTGCGCGACGCGCCAGGTGCCAGAGGTAGTGCGCTTGTCCGTCCATGAAAGCAGCTGGAACGAGCCCCATTCGTCCGTGACGTAATCACCCTGGGTATGCAGGGCGCCTGCTTCCAGCACGACGACGTTGATGCCCTTTTGCGCCAGTTCGTTCGCCAGCGTGCCACCGCCTGCACCCGAACCGATAATTACGACCACGTGATCATCATTGTGGGAAAACCGCACTTTGTTGTTGTCCTGTTCCATCATTCGTCTCCTGTCCCATGCAACTTAGTGTCTGAGTGTGCTTAGCTATCCGAAGGAATGGGGCCGCTATCGACGGCAGGTGGATTGGGCAACCATGACAGGCTGTTGAATCCCTTGTACAGGTAGCCGCCGTCGCCTTCCGAAGCACCGTAGCCAAAGTGCGTATAGGCAAGCGTGTTGCTGTACAGCGAGACCACGGCGGTACTGCGCACGATATTGAAGAACGGCGTCTTTGCCATCGCAGCCACGTCACGCGCCTGGGCCGCGCTGTCGCGCTTCGCCCAGTTCGAGCCCGCGAGCGCATCCAGTTGCTGTACGCCGCTCGCCAACTGCTGCTGCACGGCGGGGTCTTTGCGCGCTTTGGCATCCAGGTCTTTGACGACGAGTGCGTACACCGCATCATCCAGATTCGGATGTGGATAGACCTGACGCGTGAAGGCGAGAATCACCTCGCCCTGATGGCTGTCGAGACCCTGCAGTTCGACCGCCCACACGCGGCTGGGGGCAAGCGCTGCGAAGATCGACGAGAACGCCAGCGTGCCGGTGAGGATGCCGGTGCCCTTCAGCAACTCGCGGCGGGTCAGCGGTATTTTCATGGCGGCTGAGACGCCGGGATGATCGTGCCCGTGCTCATGGTCATGCTCGTGGTGGTCGTGCATGATGGGGATGACTTTGGTCTGCATGGTTGTCTCCTTGCTGTTGCTCGGTGTGAGCCGAACCGGAAGCGTTGGCCGCTCGTTTGCTGTTTTCTAGTCAGGTGGGTGGCGCAGGCCGGGTGCGCGGTGTACCCGCGTCTTACTGATAATGGCCATAGCGCTCGAGCACCTCGATCTTGTATCCGTCAGGGTCCTGAATGAAGAAGTAGCGGGCTATCAGTTCGCCGTTGTCGTGATGAAATTCGCGCATGTCGTTCGGTGCGAGCCCGAGTTCGAGCAAGCGCTCGCGCTCCTCTTTGGCGTCGTCCACGCAGAAGGCCACGTGGCCGTAACCGTCGCCATGTGAATAGCCGTCGGTGCGTCCGCGATTCCATGTCAATTCGATTTCCGCATCGGCTTCGTCGTTGCGCAGATAGGCGAGTGTGAAGTCGGGGAAGTCGAGCCGGTGCGATACCTCGAAAGCAAACGCGTCGCGGTAGAACTTGAGCGAGCGTTCGAGATCGTTTACCCGGATCATGGTGTGGATGAGTTTCGCCATCTGTGTGCCTCCTCTTTTTGTATTTCAAGTTTAGGTGGCACCTCATGAGCCGAGGTAATGCTCGGCTAAACAGCGCTAGGGGCTTGCCCTATGTTGCGTGCGCGTCGGTCATGCCGTGCGGCGAGGTTCGGGCGTCATACGTGGAGTCCAACTGGTGCGCTTCGCACGGCAGCGTGCGGTGCAACATGCGTTATTGCGCGGCAAGCAGCTTCGGGTTTGCGAGCACATGATCTCGGCGCATGCATTGCGCATTGCAGCGTGAGGCATCTGCAATGGCATTCGTCAGATAAAACCAGCAGCCCCTACCACGCAAATAAACGGCAGCAATAAACTTTTCGGCCGCCGCGCCGTTATACCGGCAAGACACTCGCGCGACGCGACCCCTCTCCATGCAACGACGACTGCACGCTGCTAACCGCACGAAACCTTCGCACCGCGCGCTGATCCTTGTCCCGACGCTCACCGTGCTGGTGCTGGCCGTGTTGTGGGTGACGATCCTGCTGCGTTTGCACGTCGAACGTGCCGCGGTGATGCACGACACGCGCGTGGCCGCGCGTACACTTGCCGACGCGCTCGAAACGCACACGCTGAAGACAATCCACGACGTCGACGAAATCGCTTTGCTGGTGAAATACGGCTATGAAAGCTCGCCGCAAACTTTCGATCTCGCCACCTATCAGCACTACGGACTGATCAGCGCGGACACCGCACTCCAGGTCACGCTGGCGGGCGCGGATGGCCATGTGATCGCTTCGACGATTCCCTTCACCGGCGCGGTGGATCTCAGCGATCGCGAGCACTTTCGCGTGCATCGTCAACACGCCGACGTGGGTCTTTTCATCAGTCAACCGGTTATTGGTCGCATATCGAAGCAATGGTCGGTGCAGGCGACGCGGCGTATCCAGCGTCGTGACGGCAGCTTTGGCGGGGTGGTGATCGTCTCCGAGAACCCCGCTTATCTGACCGATGGCTTTTACAACAGCGCCGCGCTGGGCGATCACGGCATGATCGCGGTCGTGTCCGGGAGAGGCTTCATGCTGTCACGCCGGGCAGGCGAAGCGCCGAGCAAGACCGGCGAAGAGATGCCAGCCAGCTACGTGAGCTTTCACAAGACAGGGCTCGACGACTTCGCCGACCCGATCGACCACGTCGAACGCATCGTAGCGAGCCGTCAACTGGACCGATATGGTTTGACGGTGGTCGCAGGGCTCTCCGTGGAGGAGGCGCTGGACGATTACTTCAGGATGCGCCGTGTCTACGTGATCATGGCAGCGGTAATTTCGGTGGCGCTGGTGGGGCTGTCGGCGTGGATCACGGCGCTGATCAGCAAACTGGTGCAGGGCAAGGACGCGCTGCGGCGTCTATCGCAAACCGATCGCCTCACCGACCTGCCTAACCGTGGCCGGATCATGGACATGCTCGATGCCGCGATCGGTGCGCCGAATGCGGTTGGCAACGTGGCCGCGATTTTCATCGACCTCGATAACTTCAAGGAACTGAACGATACGTTCGGCCATCAATGCGGCGACGAAGTGCTAGTCACCGTGGCGCTGCGTCTGCGCGCGGCCATCACAGGCCGCGGGATGGCCGGCCGCCTGGGCGGCGATGAATTTTTGCTGGTCATTCAGGCGGCAGATGCACGGACGGTGGCCGAGCAAACCGTCGAAGAGGTGAAGGCGGCACTCGCCGCGCCGTTTGGTGCACGCGTTCCAGTGGGTCTGATCGGCGCGAGTTTCGGCGCCGCGGTGCTCGAATCAGGTGACACGTCACGCGACCTGATCCGGCGGGCGGATATGGCCATGTATCAGGCCAAGGCGCAAGCCCAGGCTTGCCGCTCGCAGAAGGCGGCCGGGGAGAAGCAGACGAGAAAACAGGCGGCGCCGCGCAATGATCCGCTGCAGCCCGCCTGATTCTGTTCGCTGAGGTGCGCGACGTGGAAGTCGCAACCTGATCTTGCACTTGCTTTAACCACACTTCCTACGCCAAACAACACCGTTGCGTTGCGCCGCTGCGTCTGCGCAGTGGCCGGCATTTAGCCGCCTGCGTAGATGTTGCAGAAGCTGACCGGACCTACGCACGTCGATTGCGCAGCGCTATGCACGCGTCCACCCGCAGCCGACGAACCATTCAGGGGCGTGCCGCCCACAGCGTCGCGATTCATATTGTCTTGCGCAGCGATCTTCGCTTCAGCGGCCTGGATGTCAGCCGGGTAAGCCGGATCGGCGCCGCTCGACGGGTTGTAGCCGGCTTGCTCGACGCGGATCAGATCGGCACGAACCTGCGCACGGGTAACTTCCTGAGCGGAGGCGCTGGTGACGGCTGCAGCCGAGGCGATGAGGATCGTCGAAAGGGCGAGAACGAATTTGGTGTTCATGATGGATTCCTAACTAATAAAAAATCTGGTTGGCCGAAATGGCACTGCAAAGATCCGTCGTTCAAGTCTGCCTGCTTCCAGGGGCTTGCCTTTGAACTTGCGTTCGCCAGCGCGGCAGGTCAGTTTGTTTCGCGTCTACATTGGGGCAAACACAGCGGTGCGCCGGTTATTCCAACTTTTTTTCGCGAATTTTTTCGACTCCGGGGAAACGGCTCGTTTGGGGCCTTCGTGGGACCCGCTTGAAGCCCGCCTGAAGCCCGCTTGAAGCCCGCTTGGCTGGAGTGACGCTATGTTCGCCGGACGCACGCACGCCTGCGAGCGGTTTGCGACGAAGCAGCGGGAGCAGGCGTGACGTGTCGCTGAGGCGGCGCGGCCGGACTGCCGCCTCTGCCTGCGGGTTGCCGTGTCAATGCAGGGCTGCGCGCTGCCGGATGACGTCGCGCACGCAGCAAGCCGATAGTTCGCAAAAAGCGGGTTTTGTGCGGCGCGGCGTATCTGGAAGCCGGTCTTGCCGTGCGTCTTCGCGTTTCCTTTAGGAACCGTTTTTGCTCATTCGAGCAATGGGGTCAAGGAGGGGCAATGAAAAAAGCCGGAGAGATGCAATCAAATGAAGAATCCAGCGCGGAATCGCAGTTCACGACCTATGCCCAGCCGCTCGCCGATGCGGCCATCGAGCACGCCGAGTCGTTGAGCGCTACATCTGACGCGGAGGTGTTGCACAAATTACGTGTCGCGTTGCGGCGCTTGAGATCACTGTTATGGGCGTATCGCCCTTTGCTGGGTAGCACGCTCGACGACGCGCAACGCGACAGCTTCAAGGCACTCGCGGATGCCGCGGGGAAAACGCGCGACTGGGACATCCTCACCGAACTGCTCACCGAAACCTTGGGCACGCAGCAGGCGCCCATTCACGAGCTGCATGCCGCGCGCAGCACGGCGCTGAAAGAAAGCCGCGAGACCCTCTCGCACGCGGGCATCAAGAGCGTGCTGCAACAGTCGCTAGCCGATGCGCGCGATGCATTGCAGCATGGTTCACACGTACGGACTTCGCTGAAGAAGTTTGCACGCAAGCGCGTGGCGGCAGCCGGCAAGTCGCTGCATAAGCGCATGCGACACGCGAGCCGGGCACGACATCCGGAATACACGTCTTATCACGACGTGCGCAAGGCCGGCAAAAAGGTGCGCTATCTGCTCGAATTCTTCGAACCGTTACTGTCGAAGAAACAGTTGCGGGCGCGCAAGAAGCTAAAGAAGCTGCAAAAGCGCTTTGGTACGCTGAACGACGTGGTCGCTTCAGAGGCACTGCTGCGCCAGCACCATGAGATCTTTGGCGACGAGCAAGCTGTGGCAACGGCGTTCGCTGCACTGGAAAAGCAGCGCAAGCACCGGGTCCGCGCAGCGTCGAAACTTCTATAGCGCGGCTATCGTGCCCACCGCGGGGCCCACCGCGGTCCAGTACCGCGATCCAGTAACGCAACCCACCGCCAGACTCCCCACTAGCCCAGCCATGCGCACGCAAACCGTGCCACGAGGGCTGCGCCCATGACCAGCGTCGCAAGCCAGCACAGTGCGCGCAGCGTCCAATGCGCGCTGAGATCGCCCACTGCCGAGCGGCGTGTGCTCAGCAGCACGAGCAACACCATGACCGGCGTTGCCGTCGAACCATTCAGCACCGCGGCCCAGTACAGCACCCGCATCGGCTCGAAGCGCAGTGCGCAGAGCAGGACGCCCGTCGCCACACCGATGGCCATGATGACCAGCAGCGCTCGCGCGATGAGTTGAACGCGTTCGTCATCGCGTCCCTTTTCCCACGCACTCGCTGCCGCATGAGCGGCTGAGCCCGCAAGCGGCGGCAACGCGAGCAGCGCAGTGCCGATGAACGCCAGCCCGAGCACGGGGCCCGCAAAGCCGTGTGCCAGCGGTGCGATGACGCGCGCCGTATCGTAAGCATCGTGCAGCGGGCGCTGCGTGGCGTAGAGCGTGGCCGCTGCGGCGCACATGATGAAAATCCCCACCGAATTCGACAACGCCGTCCTGAGCAAGGTATCCCTGCGCACCTTGCGCAAGTGCTGCACGCATAATTCGGTGCGATGCGTACCGTTCAGCTGGCCGTCCTCGCGCAATGTCTCGACCTGCTGTTGAGCCTGCGAGTACAGCAGATACGGACTAATCGTCGTGCCGAAGACGGCGAGCAGCATGGTGAAGTAATTCGCGCTCCACGTGATGTGCGGCACCAGGGCCGCGAATACGACCGGGCGCCAGGCGACGTGCAGCACGACGATCACTCCCACGTACGCGAACAGCGTGGCCGTGAGCCACTTCAGCGCCTGCGCGTAACGGGCGTAGGGCACGAACCACTGCAGCAGCAGTGAGCCGATGCCCGCGAGCGCGGTGAACACTGCAACGGATCCGTGCCACAGGAATTGCGCTGCCACGCCCATCGCAACCACGTCTGCGGCAATGTTGAAGGTATTGGCAACCAGAAACCGGCCCACTGCGAGATAGAACAGCAACGGCGAATAGTGCTCGCGCATGTTCGCGGTCAGCCCCTTGCCGGTCAGCACGGCAATTCGCGTCGCGACGAGCTGGAAGGCGACCATCGACGGATACATCAGCACGCAGGTCCACAGCATGCTGTAACCGAATTGCGCGCCGGCGAGCGAGTAGGTGACGATCCCGCTGGGGTCGTTGTCCGTGGCGGCGGAGACGAGGCCGGGGCCCAGGTCTGCGGCCCACGAACGTGCGGGAACGGCGTCGTCCTGGCCATCTTCCATCCTCGGGCCGCTCTGGCCTGGCCTCGCCAGCGACATGTTCCTCCCTGCGCTTCATGGACGGCCACCCGCCGGAAAGCGGCGCTCGACGCTGCTTGGCAGACGGCTCCATGTGCATGAGCGCAGTATCCATGCCCGCAGGTGGTGCTTTCATGCAAACGCAATGCCGACGCGCTGGTCTCGGCGTATTCTATGCACTTGCTGCTCGATGAGCCGCCCGTTTCCGCGTACACCAGACAGCGAGCTTTTGTTATGGCCAAAGACACCGGCTTGACGGTTGAGCAGGCTACCGGAAGCGAAGCAGATCCGGCACCTGCCAGATTTCTGCCCGCCTTCGTGTGGCGCGCTTCACGCGACGGTTCGATTATTTACGCGAATCCCTGGGCGTATCGCTATCTCGGCGCGCTTCCCGATGCCGTGATCGGGCTGAACTGGCGCACGTTCGTGCATGAAAAAGACGTCGCAGCCGTGCTCGATGCAGTACGTCAGACAAAAGACGGTCCGTTGCTGCGCAACGCCGATGTGCGGTTGTTGCGCGCGGACGGCGAATTCCGCTGGCACACGCTGCATCTGCAGGCCACTCGCGACCAGCACGGCAACATTGCGGACACGGTGGGCGTGGCGATCGACATTCACGAAAGCCGCTACGCGTGGGCACTTTACGAAGCCAATGAGCGGCGCCTGCGTGCCGCATTCCAGGCTGCCCGCATGGGCGGCTGGGAATGGAACATGAAGACCCACATGGTCCACATGACCGCGGAACTGGCAAAAATCTACGCGCTGCCCGAGGGCGTCGAGTCCGCGACCATCGAAGAATTGAGCGAGCATGTGGTACCCGAGGACCGCGAGGTCTATCACCGCAAGCTGGACGAGTTTCTGCGCCGCCGCGCGCCCTTCGAACTCGATTACCGTCTCAAGGAAGAACTGGGGCCGTGCCGCTGGCTGCGCATGCGCGGCCATCCCGAGTACGACGCCGAGGGACGCCTCGTGCGCGTCTACGGCGTGAGCTTCGATATCAGCGAGCAACGCATCCGCGAAGAGCAACTGAGCCAGGCGCAGAGCGCGATCGAAGCGCGCAGCCTCAGGTTGAGAGCGGCCATGCAGGCGGCCAAGCTGCGCATCGTCACGCTCGATCTGTCCGACTGGACCCTGTCGCGCGAAAGCGCCGGAGACCGCCACCGGATTGCGCGCATGCCTTACCAGGTTGCGCTGTGCCGCGTGCATGCGGACGATCGTGCGGCGCTCGACCGCTACGTGCGGCGTCTGGTGGACGGCGAAGCGCCGCGCGCCAACTTCGAATTTCGCATCCAGCACGCGCGGCGTGAGCAATGGGTGAGCGGCAGCGCGCTGCTGCAACGCGACGATACGGGCAAGCCGTTGCGGCTCATTGGCTCGATTCTGGATATCACCGCGCGCAAGCGGCTCGAACTGATGTTGCGCGAGTCGAGCCGTCGCAAGGATGAATTCCTCGCCATGCTGGCGCACGAACTGCGCAATCCGCTGGCGCCGATGCGCACGGCAATTGCCCTGCTGCAAAAGTCTGCCCAGCCGGATGCGCGCGAACCGGATCTGCTGGGGCTGATGCAGCGCCAGGCCGAACATATGACGCGCATCGTCGACGATCTGCTGGAAGTGTCGCGTATCACGCAGGGCCGCATTGCGCTGAAGCACGAGCCGATTCTGGTGGTCACGGCGGTGTATCACGCGGTGGAGTCCGTGGCTTCGCTGGTGGAAGGGCGGGCCCAGCAGATTCACGTCGAAGTGCCGGATGCCACGAGCTGGATTTGCGCGGACGCCACACGTATGTCGCAGATTCTGGTCAACATCCTGAACAACGCCAGCAAGTACACGCCGGAAGGCGGCAGCATTCGTATCACCGCGCAGGCGGACGCTGAATGGGTGTCCATCGTGGTAGCGGATACGGGTTCCGGTGTCTCGCCTGAGCTGCTGCCGCATATATTCGATCTGTTCTCGCAAGGCGAGCGCACGCTGGACCGCTCGGAAGGCGGCTTGGGCATTGGCCTCTCGCTCGTCAAGAAGCTCGTGGAAATGCATGACGGCAGAATCTCGGTGCGCAGCCCAGGGCCCGGCAAGGGCACCAGCGTGACGGTGGATCTGCCGCGTCTGCATCATCACGAGCGTCATTCCGCTGCCATCCTTTCGCCGCTAGATGCGCCGCGCGACGCCTCCGTGCGCCATATCCTGATCGTGGACGACAATCGCGACGCCGCCGATTCGTTAGCCATGCTATGCGAAACGGAGGATCACGTAACAAGGGTGGCGTATTCCTCCGCCGAAGCATTGGAGGCCGCGCAGGTGTTCAAGCCGGACGTTGCGTTGCTCGATATCGGCTTGCCCGGCATGGACGGCTATGAACTGGCGGGCGCCTTGCGCGCCGTATGCAAGGCGCCGTTATTGCTGATTGCCATTACCGGCTACGGCCAGGCCGAGGACCGGATTCGCGCGCAGGCAGCGGGTTTCGATCTGCATTTCGTCAAACCCGTCAACGTGGAAAGCCTGCTCAAGTCGTTGTCGGTGCGTGCGAGCTGATGGCCTTTGATGGCCTCGCACCTCACCGTCTCACTTGTCACGATGACCCGGCAGCACTGCGTCCAGCACCTGTTTCGCAGTTTCGACGATCACGTTGCCCTCGTCCGGGTCGCCCTTCAATAGCGTCGACGCGAAGGCTTTGGCCTGGGCCAGCGTGATGTGCGGCGGCAACGGTGCGATGTTCGGATCGGCCTTGACTTCGAGCACGACCGGCCGGTCCGACGACAAGGCTTCGTCCCACGCGGCACCCATGCGCTCGGCGTTGTCCACGTAAAGGCCCCGCAGTCCGATCAATTCCGCAAAGCGGTGATACGGCACGGACGGAATGTCCTGCGAGGCTTCGAACTTCGGATCGCCTTCCATTGCACGCTGTTCCCACGTGACCTGGTTCAGATCGCCGTTGTTCAGCACCATGCAGATCCAGCGCGGATCGGCCCACTGTTTCCAGTATTTCGCCACGGTGATCAACTCAGCCATGTTGTTCATCTGCATGGCGCCGTCGCCGACGAGGGCGATGACGGGCCGCTCCGGGTACGCGAATTTGGCGGCAATCGCGTAAGGCACGGCAGCGCCCATCGAAGCCAGCCCGCCGGACAATGAACACATCATGCCGCGCTGTACCTTCAGATCACGCGCATACCAGTTTGCGCACGAGCCGGAATCGCTCGTCACGATGGCATTGGCGGGAATGCGGGACGACAGTTCCCACACGGTACGTTGCGGGTTCACGGCGTTTTCCCCCGCTTCGTGGGCACGCTTGTCGAGCGTCTTCCACCAGTCGTCGGTCCAGCGCTCGATTCTTCTGCGCCATGCGTGGCCCGTTTTCTGTTCGAGCAGCGGCAGCAGGGCGCGCAACGTCTCCGCACTGTCGCCCACCAGATTCACTTCCATCGGATAACGCAGGCTCAGCATGTCCGCCTTGAGGTCGATCTGCACGCCGCGTGCGGCGCCTTCCTTGGGCAGAAACTCCGCATACGGGAAGCCCGAACCGATCATCAGCAGCGTGTCGCATTCCATCATGAGGTCATAGCTAGGCTTGGTGCCGAGCAGCCCGATCGAGCCCGTGACCCACGGCAGATCGTCGGGCAACACGGCTTTGCCGAGCAGCGCCTTCGCGACGCCCGCACCGAGTTTCTCAGCGACCGCGATCACTTCGTCGGTCGCGTTCAAAGCGCCAGCGCCCACCAGAATCGCAACTTTACGGCCGGCGTTGAGCACATCCGCGGCCTGTTGCAGATCCTCGGGAAACGGCACGAGGCGTGGCGCGCGATAGCCCACGCCCGAGTGCAGCGTGCCGTGCTTGCGGCCAGGCGCTTCGTAGGGCAGATCCTGCAGATCGTTCGGCAACACGATGGCTGTTACCTTGCGCTCGGCCAGTGCGGTGCGTATGGCACGATCCACGAGATGACGCACTTGCGAGGGCACACTGGCTTGCTCGACAAAGGCGCCGGCCACGTCCTTGAACATCGACACCAGATCGAGTTCCTGCTGATAATGACCGCCCAGCGCGGCGCGCGCCTGTTGTCCGGCAATCGCCAGCACGGGCATGTGATCGCAGCGCGCATCGTATAACCCGGTGATCAGATGCGACGCACCGGGCCCCGAGGTCGCGATGCAGACGCCCAGTTCGCCGGTGAATTTTGCATGAGCGGAAGCCATGAACGCGGCCATTTCTTCGTGACGTACCTGCACGAACTCGATCTTGCCGGTCGTGCTCTTGGCACGGCTGAGCGCGCCAAACACGCCATTGATGCCGTCGCCCGGATAGCCGTAGATACGGCGCACGCCCCATGCGGACAGTCGCTCAACGATAAAGTCGCCAACGGTTTGGCTCATTGCAATCTCCGGGAATAGTGGGCGCGTGGCAAGATGCTTCCACCGCGGGTGATCGGGTTTCGATGCTGAAAAGCCGGCTAAAACGGCTGCGAAAATAGGGATGCGAGAAGTGCCGCGCTATTGCTACTGCAGGCGGAGTTGCTTCGCGTGTCGGTGTCACAGCAGCATGGGGTGTGCCCGCTCATGCCCGCTCATGCCCGGTTTGCGTCTATCGTGGGAATGCGTGTTGCTGCGTTTTAAGTGTGTGTCTTGACCAGGTTGACGCGCGCAGTCAGCGCAGACGGTCATGAGAGGAGAGAGTGCAACCGTGGACGATCCGTATAACCTCCAACGCTTCGTGGATGCTCAAAATCCCCTCTACGCCGACGTTATCGACGAACTGGGTCGTGGCCGCAAGCGCAGCCACTGGATGTGGTTTGTCTTTCCGCAGATTCAGGGTCTTGGCAGCAGTTCAATGGCGCAGCGCTTTGCCATTACATCGTTGCAGGAGGCCGAGGCGTACATGCGGCATCCGCTGTTAGGTCCGCGATTGTGCGAAACCACGCGGCTCGTGAATAGCGTCCAGGACCGTTCCATCGAAGACATCTTCGGCTATCCCGATCACCTGAAATTCCATTCTTCGATCAGCCTGTTCGAGCGGGCCACAGCGGATAACGAGGACTTCGTCGAAGCGCTGCGTAAATATTTCAACGGCAAAGGGGACGCCGCCACCTTGCGGCTTCTTTAGGCAACCGCTTTAGGGACGAAGGAGGGGAGCATGAACGCAGATGCACCAGCGCCGTTTGCGGTGAGTAACACCGCACGCGCAATGGCACGCAGGGCAGTTATACGCGGAGCGACAGGAACCATTGCCGCTGTCTTCGTGCTGCTCACGGTGGCGTGCAGCGCGCAGACCATCCGTCCGGCCACGCAACCGCCAGCGGTCCCGCCAGCGCCCAACGTTACCCCCGTGCCGACAATTGGTGGTTTGCCGGCCGCATCGCAACCTGCGCCCCGGTCACCCAAGCTGACCAGTAACGATGACTCAGTGAAGTCTCAGTGACGTCGCACACGCTTGTGCAGACTCAGACGTCAGCGCCCGATTCGAGCGTCGCTTTCACAGGCGTATAGTCGGCGACGCCGGCATTTTTGCACTGCAAAGACGGAAAGCTTGCGAACGCGCGTACACTGAAAGCCGAGCCGATGAACGGGGAACTATCATGAGTATCGATGCAGTGCCACGCGTCGTTGCGACGCCCGCCGCCGCCGAACTGATCGAGAAGCTGAAGGCGGAGCACGGCGAGATTTTGTTCCACCAGTCGGGCGGTTGCTGCGATGGCAGCGCACCGATGTGTTTTCCGGTGCACGAATTCATGGTGGGCGGCGCCGATGTCAAACTCGGCGAGATCGCCGGCGTGCCGTTCTACATGAGCGAATCGCAATTCGAGTACTGGCAGCACACCCAATTGATCATCGACTGCGTGGCCGGCAACGGCGGGATGTTTTCGCTGGAACGGCCCACAGGTCTGCGTTTTCTGACGCGCTCGCGGTTGTTCGATGACGCCGAGTGGAGCTGGCTCGAAGCGCATCCGGTCGAACACGCCGAAACCTGAACACAACAATGCAAAACGGGCTGGACCTACGCGGTCCAGCCCGTTTGCGACATCGCCTCCCGCAACTTACGATGAAGCGGTCTTGAGCAAGACCGGATTGTTCAGATACACGTCCGGGAACATCCGCTTCAAATCAGTGATCTTGGGCATATCGTTGATTGCGATGTACGGATAGTCGGGATGCAGCGCGAGGAAATTCTGGTGATACGCCTCGGCCGGATAGAAGCCCTTGAACTCTTCCACCCGCGTCACCACCGGCGCGGAAAACACGTGAGCCTTGTCCAGTTGCGCGATATACGCCTGCGCGACGCTGCGTTGCTCCGCGTTGACGGGGAACACGGCTGACCGATACTGCGTGCCATGATCCGGGCCCTGGTAGTTCAGTTCAGTCGGGTTGTGCGCCACGGAGAAGAAAATCTGCAGCAAGTGGCCATAAGTAATCTGCGTCGGGTCGTACGTGATCTGTACGGATTCTGCGTGACCGGTATCGCCTTCGCTCACGGTTTCATATTGCGCGGTGCCGGCAGCGCCACCGCTGTAGCCCGAGGCAACCTGTTTGACGCCGTGCACGTGCTCGAACACGCCTTGCACGCCCCAGAAGCAGCCGCCCGCAAACACGGCGGTTTCCGTATGGTTGGCCACGACCTTCTCATCCTGCGCCGGCGGCGGAATCTTCGTGGCGGGTTCCGCGGAATTCGCGAACCGCTGTGTTGCGATGATGCCCACGCCAAGCGCCAGGATGCCGGCGAGTTTGGCGACGGTTGGGCGCTTCCACGAGGAAGCCTGGGAATTCACGATCTTGCTCACGATGGTCAGCCCCTTTTGAATATGGGTGGTGTGGAAGTACAGGCGTCGTGTCCGGTTTTGCATTGACGCATTAGCCGAACGTGAACGAATACGCCTGCACGCCCGGGTCCAGAAACTGGATCGAAAACGTGTGGTCCTTGATGTCGCCGGTCTGGCGCACCAGTTGATAGAGCCGCTGCTCCGTCACCGTGCCCGTGCCGTCCGCGCTGATGTCGCTGCCGTGCGCATCGCCCGGCGTGGCGCCGTCGATGCTCACGCGAAAGCGCACTGGCTTGCCGTCCTTGCCCGGGCCGAGCACGAGGTGCAGGTCGCGGGCATGGAAGCGGTACACGATCTGTCCGGCGGGCGCTGCGAGCGTTGCCTGCTCGGAATTGACGCGCCACTTGCCGGCCAGCCCCCAGTCGTTCAGCGCAAGCTGCCCGGGCGCCGCGTAGGTCTGCGCATGGTCTTCCACTTCGCCGCCGGGGGACATGAAGTTTTCCGCCCGTGCGTAGCCGATATACGTCTCCGGTGACTGCATGTCGCCGTTGTCCGCAGCCGCCAGCACGCCCTTCGCGGTGCCACCGGGCAAGCCGGTGGCGATCTTTGCGGCGTCTGCGTGACCGGCTTCGGTCAACAACTGCTGGATCACTTTTTCGGACTCCGTGTAATCGCCTTCACCAAAGTGGTGATAGCGGATACGGCCTTGTGCATCGACGAAGTAATGCGCGGGCCAGTACTGGTTGTTCAGCGAGCGCCAGATGGCGTAGTTGTTGTCGATCGCCACCGGGTAGTCGATACCGAGTTCGTGGGTCGCCTTCTTCACATTGTCGATATTGCGCTCAAACGCGAATTCCGGTGCGTGCACGCCAATCACGACGAGACCCTGGTCCTTGTACTTGTCGGCCCACGCCTTGACGTAGGGCAGCGAGCGCAGGCAGTTGATGCACGAGTAGGTCCAGAAGTCGATCAATACGACCTTACCGCGCAGACTTTGAGCGGACAGCGGCGGCGAATTGAGCCACTGCACCGCGCCGTTCAGCGGCGGCAGCGTGCCTTCCACCGGCAACGCCGGAGCCGCTTCGGGTACCGTCTGCGAGGCACGCATCATGGCGTTCGAAGCGGCCATCATGGCGCCACCTTTGGCGTCGCTGCTGATGACGTCGGGCGTTGTAGTTGCATCCGTAGAGGAGGAAGCCGCCACCGTATTCGCCGCCGCCATCATCGCGCCGCCTGCGTCGGACGCCACCGTGGGGTTGGCAGCAGCGCCGGCATGCATGGCACCGGGCGAGAGCCGGTCCACCAGCTTCTGTTCGATGCCGCTCGTCGCCACGGTCGAAACCTGCGCCAGCACACCGGTATCGAAGCCGAAGCCGATCGCCACCACGCCGCACAGCATGGCCGCACCGATGCCGCGGCGAATCCATTCGCCCGCGCCGAGCGAACGCTTCATCGCCGTGAACACCTTGCCGCCGATCAGCAGCGCCACCGCCAGCGAAGTCGCCGCGCCGGCCGCATAGGCGATCAGCAGCAGCGTTGTACCGACGCTCGCGCCCTTCAGCGCGGCACCGGTCAGTACCAGCCCGAGAATCGGACCAGCGCACGGCGCCCACAGCAGGCCGGTGGCGATGCCCAGCAGGAACGACGAGCCCACCCGCACCTGTTGACCGTCCGCCTGCGCGAAGTTCGACAGGCGGTTGCCGGCGCTCACCAGAGGCCGCATCAGATGATCCGCGAAGCGCGGGAACAGCAGCGTCAGGCCGAAGATGGCCAGCAGCGCGATGGCGAGCCAGCGGCCATACTGGTTGGCCTGCGTGACCCAGCCCCCGCCGATGGCGGCGAGCGTCGCCACGAGGGCGAAAGTCAGCGCCATGCCGGCGAGCAACGGCAGCCCGCTGCGCACGAACGGCTGATCGGCGCGCGCGAAAACGAACGGCAGCACGGGCAGAATGCACGGGCTGAGGATCGTCAGGGCGCCGCCAAGGTAGGCAAGAACGATGAGTAACATGACTGTTCCGGGCTTCGTTTTGGTAAGGTTTCAGGGGCGTTTCTCGAACTCTTCTCGGGGCTGTCGGGACTCAGGCCGCCGCCGGCGTAAAGTTCATGGCAAGACCGTTCATGCAATAGCGCAGGGCGGTGGGCTTCGGGCCGTCGTCGAAGACGTGCCCCAGATGGCCGCCGCAGCGCCGGCAATGCACTTCCGTGCGCGACATGCCGAACGAACTGTCTTCGTGACTCGCCACGGCATGCGGCAGCGGCGCCCAGAAGCTGGGCCAGCCCGTGTGGCTGTCGAATTTGGTGCTGGATGAAAACAGGTCGAGCCGGCAGCCAGCGCACGAGAACACGCCGGTGCGATGCTCGTTGTTCAGCGGGCTGGTGTAAGGCCGCTCGGTGCCTTCCTCGCGCAAAACGCTGTACTGTGCGGGAGTCAGCAACTGGTGCCACTGCGCGTCCGTGCGGACGAATTCGAAGCTTTCGGCAGCCTTGCCGGTGTCCGTCGGCGCGGCGGCGAGCGGCCGCCAGCGGCTCGCGGCTGCAAGCGCCGCCACGGCGGCGGCGCTGGAAAACAGGAAGCGTCTACGACTTTGCATGATGTGCTCCTTGGGGCCAATCTGCTGAACGTAGCGTCATCCTAGAGCGCGGGCGGTGTCAAAGTCCTCACGAAAAGTTAAATTAAATGTGATAACTCGCTGGCCCGAAATTTTGCACAATGGCGCAACGGGGCGGGGCCGTTCAGGCCCACGCCGGCTGGTTCGGGCCGTTCCTGTAACCGCTGTAGACACACACCTCCAATGGATCATCCGAAGCGGATTTTGATAGTCGAAGACGACAACGACATCGCCAATGTGTTGAGCCTGCATCTGCGGGACGAACGTTACGAGGTCGTGCACAGCGCGGACGGCAACGAAGGCTTGCGGCTGCTGGAGCAGGGCGGCTGGGACGCGCTGATTCTCGATTTGATGCTGCCGGGCGTGGACGGACTCGAAATCTGCCGCCGTGCCCGTGCGATGACGCGTTATACGCCGATCATCATCACCAGCGCCCGCTCGAGCGAAGTGCACCGCATTCTCGGCCTCGAACTCGGCGCGGACGACTACCTCGCCAAGCCGTTTTCGGTGCTCGAACTGGTGGCGCGGGTCAAGGCGCTGCTGCGGCGCGTCGAAGCGATGGCCAAGGATTCGCGCATCGATGCGGGCACCTTGCAGATTGCCGGCCTTGTCGTCGATCCGCTGACCCGTGAGGCCAGCGTCGAGGGGCGGCCCATCGAACTCACGCCGCGCGAATTCGATCTGCTGTATTACTTCGCGCAGCAGCCAGGCAAGGTGTTTTCGCGGATGGATCTGCTCAACGCGGTGTGGGGCTATCAGCATGAAGGCTACGAACATACGGTGAATACGCACATCAACCGCCTGCGGGCCAAGATCGAAACCGATCCGGCGCAGCCGACGCGCATCCTGACTGTCTGGGGGCGTGGCTACAAACTGGCCGCGGCGTCGGACAGCGCTTCGCCGCAAGACCCTTCCGCCACGGACGCGCAATGAATCTCACGCTCACCCAGCGCCTCTCGATCGTCTTCTCCGTGCTGCTGCTCGCGTGTTGCGGCGCTTCGGCCTGGCTGCAAATCCGCTCCAGCGATCTGCACGACAAGGAAGTCATTCAGGGGTTGTCGCGCGATCTGGCGGGGCACATTGCCCGCAGCGCGACGCTCATGGACGCGCAAGGCCTGCGGCCCGATGCCGTGCGGCAATTGTTCGGACAACTGATGGTGGTCAATCCGAGCGTCGAAGTGTATCTGCTCGACAATCAAGGCCGCATCAAGGGCGACGATGCGCCAGTGGGACACGTGAAGCGCACCCAGATCGACCTCGCGCCGATTCGCCGCTTCATTGCCGGTGACACCTTGCCGATTCTCGGCGACGATCCACGCAGCACCGGTGGTCGCAAGGTGTTTAGTGCCGCGCCCTTGCAAGTGGATGGACATGCGCCGTCCGGCTATATCTACGTGGTGCTGCTGGGCGAAGCACACGACGCGCTCGCCGAGCGCGTGAGCGCGAGTTCCGTGTTGCGCACCACGCTGTGGTACATGGCCCTGGTGGCCCTGCTCGGCCTGCTGGCGGGTTTGACCGCGTTCGGGCTGATTACGCGGCCGTTGCGACGGCTCTCGGCGGCGATGCTGCGCTTCGATGCCAACGGTGAGCCGGATACGCAGCCGAAGGTGCCGCGCTCGTCATCCGCGGGGCCGCGTGATGAAATCGCCATTCTGGAGACGACGTTCGCGCAGATGGCAGAGCGCATCGGCGAACAATGGCGTGCGTTGACGCGGCAGGATCAACAGCGGCGCGAGTTGCTGGCCAATATTTCGCACGACTTGCGCACGCCGTTGACCTCGCTGCACGGCTACCTCGAAACGCTTTCCCTGAAGGCGGATACGCTCAGCGAGACGGAGCGCAAACGCTATCTGGGGATCGCGATTGCGCAGAGTATGAAAGTGGGACGGCTCGCCCAGGCGCTGTTCGAACTCGCGCGGCTCGAACACGCCAATGTGCAGCCCGCATGGGAAGAGTTTTCGCTGGTCGATCTGGTGCAGGACGTGTTCCAGAAATTCGAACTGCCGGCCGAGGCGCGCCATATCCGCTTGCATGCCGACATTCCGCAACGCGTGCCGACGGTGTGTGCCGATCTGGGGATGATCGAGCGCGTGCTGACCAACCTGCTCGATAACGCGATTCGCCATACGCCCGCTGAGGGCACCGTGAGCGTCGAACTCGCGTATCGCGACAACAAGGTAGCGGTGACGGTCAGCGATACCGGTCCCGGTGTGCCGGCTACCCAGCGCGTTGGGCTATTCGAGCGGCCGTTCGGTTCAGGCGGGACGCATCGCGGTGGCGGCTTCGGGCTCTTGATCGTGCAGCGCATGTTGCAGTTGCATCACACGCAGATCCGGCTAGTCGAACACGAGGGCGCGGGTGCGGTGTTTTGCTTCGAACTCCCTACGAGTCAAAGCACGCGCGCCGTGGCTGCCTGAATGATCTTTCAGCCAGTGCAGCCGCACGGTCTTTACTGAGTGCTTCGAACCGGCTCGTGACTCAGGCCGAGCGGCGGCGTTGCACCGGTGCGCGAATCGAGTTCCGACTGCCACATGGCCTGCGTCATCAGACGCTTCGCTTCCGCGTTCGACGCGTCGGTCACGAGGGCGTTACCGGCGTTGCGCCATACACAGTGCCATTGATCCTGCTCCGCGCAACTGCGTGCAGCCAGCAGCAGCGAATTGCGCTTCAACTCCCGGTCTTCGAGATCGGCATTCAGTTTGATTGCGTCGATGTTGTTGGGTTGTTTGGCGAGCACCCTCGATAGAACAGCGCGTGCCGTGGTGAGATTGTTCTTGTCCATGCTGGCGCGAACTACTTGCAGATCGTATTGCGCGCGCGGGTTCGACGTTGCGGGTGGCACTGTGGCGTCAGCAGCTGCCGCAGTTTTCACGTCCTGCCTTGTTGCGGCACGCGCGGCGGCGGCACGTGCCTGGCGTGCGGCAGCCTGCTGCTCTGCGGGCGTCGGCGCGGCGGATTGCAGATCCGCATTTGGCGCAGCGGCCGTGGTGGTTGTAGCGGCGGGTGCGACTGTGGCAGGCGCAGACGTTGAAGGCGCAGCAGGCGTTTGCCGCACCGGCATGGCAGGCAAGGTCGATGCCAACGATGAAAGCGGCACCGCGCTGGTCACGGCGCCCTCCGAGCTTTGCAAGGCCAGCGCTACCGCATCGTCACGCTTGTTGAAAAGCCCCGAGCTCAAGGTCGCACAGGTCAGCGCCAGCAGCGCGAGCACGATGGTAAGGCCGTAAATCCACGTGGCGTGCGGCGTATTTCGCGCGTAGTCGAAGCGCGACGGCGATTCGTAAGATGGACCTGTTTCGGTGTCCACTGGCAGCACGAGTGCGCGCAACTTGCGCCAGAAGATATGCGGCGGTTTCTTCCAGGTGCGCGCCATGTCCGGCTGCTCACGATGATCTGCGCGGCCCGTTTCGGGTTGCGAGGGGTAACGCGGCAGATGGGCGGGATCGAGGCCGGGCTGGATGCCGCTGCGGTCGATCAAATGGGGTTCTTCGCGCATGTCACGAAATATGTCTACGATAGGTGAGCTTGGGGTCGGGTTAGACAGACACATTGCGCGCAATGGTTGCGGCAAGTCACTCGACAACCGGCGACGCATGGCAGTTTTGCCGTGCAGAGGGGTAGCAGAAAAGCAGGGTATCACAGACATACGTCGTAACGTGCCACGCAAAAATCATGCACGGATGCGATTTCCGCCGATCCCCGCCGGGTATTGCGTAGCGAGGCGAGGTGGCACGGGCGATCGGGTTCGCGCCCCACAATGATGAGAAAAATGCACGAAAATAGTTCTGGAAAAAATTGCGGAGGGCACGCAAGATTTACGTAGTTTCTACGCAGCACGCGAACCGAGCCGCGCTGCTGTGTGTGACGAGCAACACGAGCAACACGAGCACATCGAGCGCAGCCAGCCCGACCATGCGAGTCTTCGGCTGGTGACTTCTGTCTATCGAGTAGATTTCCCCCCAGCGGTATCACCGTAGAAATACAAAGGAGGTCGAAATGTCGAAAGTCCTGGTGCTTTACTATTCCTCGTATGGTCACGTAGAGACGATGGCGGAAGCCGTCGCCGAAGGGGCGCGCTCCACGGGTGCCACTGTCGATATCAAACGGGTACCGGAGACCGTGCCCGAAGAAGCGGCGAGGAACGCCCACTTCAAGCTCGACCAGAAGGCGCCAGTGGCCAAGGTTCCCGAACTCGCGGATTACGACGCGATTATCGTCGGCACGCCAACACGGTTCGGGCGCATTTCTTCGCAGATGGCGGCGTTCCTCGATCAGGCCGGCGGCCTGTGGGCGAGTGGTGCACTCAACGGCAAGGTGGGTGGTGCGTTCACGTCAACCGGCACCCAGCACGGCGGCCAGGAAGTGACGTTATTTTCGGTGATCACGAACCTGTTGCACTTCGGCATGACCATTGTCGGGCTGCCCTATAGCTACGATGCGCAGATGACGCTGGATGAAGTAACGGGCGGCTCGCCTTATGGCGCGACGACAATTGCCGGGACGCGCGGCCAGCGCCAGCCGAGTGAAATCGAACTCGGCGGCGCGCGCTTTCAGGGCGAATTGATCGCCAAAACGGCTAATAAGCTGTTTGGCTGAGCACGCTTTCGTTCAAGCATTGCGGTGCGGACAAGACGGTCGGTCAGGCGCAGTTCGCCTGGCCGCCATTGCCTGTTGGCTTGCTTTGCCGCTTGCGCGCTCAAAGAATTAACGTGTCGTCGGTTTGCGGTGCGCGATTCTTCGCAGCAAGTTTGGCGCTGCTGGGTGCACTGCTGGAGCGTTCTTCCGGTGCGACCGTCCAACCCAATCCCCGCACATTGCGAATCAGGTTGCGTCCAAAACGCTTCCGCATGGTGTGGATCAGCACATCGACGGCGTTGCTTTCGATCTCCTTGCCCCATCCGTAGAGACGTTCTTCGAGCTGGTCGCGCGACAGAATGCTGCCGCGCCGTTCGAGAAGCGCATGCATCAACGCGAATTCGCGAGCCGACAAGGCGGATTCCACGCCATGACGGCACAGCGTGCGCTTGTTCAGATCGAGACTGAGCCCTTCATCACCGATACGTGAGGTCGCATAACCGGCTGCGCGACGCAGCACGGCTCGAATGCGCGCCAATACTTCGCGCACATCGAATGGTTTGAGCAGACAGTCGTCGGCGCCCATTTCAAGGCCACGCACACGCGTGTCCGAATCGTGGCGCTCGGTCAGCAGGAGCACAGGCACCCGGTTGCCCGCAGCGCGTGATGCCTGCAGCAGATCCATGCCTGCAATGCCGGCGGCAGTGGGATTGAGCAACACCACGGCGTAATGCTCACAGGCAATCGCAGTGCTGCCAGACACACCATTGCGCACCCAGTCGACGGAGTAGCCGGCGCCCCTCAACGCGCCGAATAAGGATTGACCCACCTCGTGATCACTTTCAACCAGCAATACTCGCATTTTTCCCTCTTCGAATAGCCGCAAGCGCTCGGTGTTCGTCCGCTGGGAGCGCTGTCGGGATCAGTAACCTCCCCGAATGATTCGTATTGGTGCTTTTGTGGATTTATCAGACTTTTTTTCCCCGAGCGCGATTGCCGTTTGCTAATTGTTGTGGCCGGACGCCGTACTCGAGATGTCTTTGTTTGCAGTTGCAAGAACTGAAATGCCGCTCGTCCTGGATAGACGATTGTTCTAGTAGTTGTAGTAGCGCATTACCGAAAAACTGGAACGATTTTAGGATGCCTTCGTCGCCGAACAATACACGTTTACCCGTGATTTTTCTACATAAAATTGGTGCCTAAGTGGTATTTAATGGAAGCGCTTCCTCCGCATGAAATAAAGGTTTCACGGGAGATACCAGTTGAGACCAAGATTTCTCTTCAAACGAGTCTTTAGTGAGGCCGGATAGTGCGGCCAAAAGCGAAAAACTGGATTAAAAACCAGTTGAGTTAGAGTAGCGCGTTACTCAACGAATTGCGAAGAAAGGCGGTGCCGGCTTGGCGACTTTTATGCATTAACGCAGCAGCGCATTCAAAGAGAATGGCAGCAGCGCGTGACGCGTTACCTCGGGATTCTTTTAGTAAACTCGTCAGGAAGACGATCGACGCAGAGGACGAGATGGACGTATTGGCGGGTGCCGGTGCAGGGAATCTTCGCGAGCGCGTAGTCGAGCGCGTGCGCGCCGAAATCGTATCGGGACGGACTGCGCCCGGCGCGGTCTATTCGGTGCCGGGGCTCGCCACGGAAATGGGCGTCTCCACCACGCCCGTGCGCGAGGCGCTGCTGGAGTTGACGCGACGTGGACTGCTGGTCGCAATGCGAAACCGCGGGTTTCGCGTCGAACCGCTTTCTGTCGACGCGCTGGACGATCTCTTCACGATGCGCGAATTGCTCGAACGCTTCGCACTCGAGACGCTTGCCCGTCAGGGGCTAAAGGACCGCGCTCCACTGGATGCACGCGCAGACGACGTGGCGCAGGCGGTCGAGGCAGGCGATGTCCCGGCTTATCTGGCAGCCGACCGCGCCTTTCACGAAGCGCTGGTGGCGCAGGCCGGGAACCCCTTGCTCACGAAGATGGTGATGCAGTTGCGCGACGACATGCGCCTCTATGGCATCGAGTCCGCTGAGGGCCTTGAACGCCAGAAAGACTCGGTGCAAGAGCACTATCAACTGGTGGACTACGCCTGCAAGCAGGACGTGGACGCGATTGGCGAGCTGATCAGCCGGCACATTCTGGGCTGGAAGCTGCTGCTCAAGGCGGCGATAGATCGCAAGGGCTAGGTAGCGGCGGCCTGGCTCAGTACATCCACCAACCTGGGTGTCCGATACTCCAGTTCCACGCCGCGTTTTCATTCATCTGCGCATTCATGCTTTCCTGATCGAGGAATTTCTGCTGGATTTGCTCACGCTTGTAGTTGTCCCAGGCATTTTCATCCCCGACATACAGGCAACCGCATGAGTACGGATCCGCATAGAGAAACACGGGCTTGCCGTCCTTGATTTTCTGCACCACGCGATTCGGCGGCAGCGTCTCCAACTGGACGCGCTGCGCGTCTGTCGTGACGGGCACGATATGAAAGCCGGCAGCCGCGAGCAGATCGTTCTTCTCGTTGGCGCGTTCGACAGGTGTTGCACATCCGGCAACCAGCACGCACACGCTCGTTGCAGCCAGCACAGTGGCCAATCTGAGTTTCATCGGATCCTCTTGAGTCAGGCAAAGGGTGAAAAGGGGCAAGCTTGCTGCGCAGCTTAGCCATGAAGAATTAGCCGGGAATTACAGGGCCACGGGGCTTCTTCTTGCCGCGTCGGCTGCTAACACTGCGCTAATTCCCGGTCGCTACGATCCATGACCTACCCGCTGCATCGAGGTCGCCGCCGCTGTCCGAGTGGCCCACGCCGCCTCGCTTCATTGCCTTCAGGAGCCGATCATGGACACATTAAATTGCCAGCTGACTTCAGGTGGACCGCGCTACTTCACGCGGCGCGCCTATCGCGAAGCCACCCCGACGGAGCTGACCTATATCCGCACCGGCACGGTCGTCGTAAGCCGCAGCCATATCGAGGGCGCGGTGAGCCGGGACGAGTTCGACATCGCGGTGGCCTATCTGGAAGATCGCTACGGCATTCTTCGCGCGGTGGTCGAAGACGGCCAAATCGTGGAGCGTGAGGACGACTTTTCGGCAGTCGAAGCGTGGTTGCCCGCCCATACCTATTCCGCCGAGGACGTCTACGCGACGTTGCTGAACGCGCAACTCGATACGCGGGTCAAGGTTTTCAGCATCTATGTTCTCGCCGCGGACGACGGTCTCGACGTCTTCATGCTGAGCTCTCACGCGTTTACCGACGCCACCTCGCTGGTCGAGCTGCATGCGTGCCTTGCGTATCTGTGCGACTGCATCGCGCGCGGCATAACGCCGGCGCTAGAGGGGCAACCGTTTCCGCATCCCGTGGATCCGGCGGTCAATCGGGCACTCGCCGCACTGCCGGTGGACCAGCGCGGCGCTCGAGTCAGCTATTCCGGTGCATTTGCCAGAATCCCGCAGCGGACGGCGCTGGTTGGCCAGCCTTGCAGGTATCGCCTGGAACGGATGGTGATCGAACCTGCGGACGTGCAGCGGATCAGCGCTGCGGCCCACGCGCACGGCTCGTCAGTGCATTCGCTTCTGCTTGCCGCATTTGCGCTTGCCATTGGTGATATGGCGCAAGGAGAGCCGCGTCAAATCCTGATGCGCTCGAGCGTGGATATGCGCCGCCGGCTCGAGCCGCATGTTTCGACGGAACTCGTGTTCTCGGCCATCACCGGACATATCACGCCTGTGCCTGATCTCGACCGCCCGCTGTTCGAGATTGCGAGGCACATCTTCGACGAAATTCATGCGGGCGTCAGCAACGGCCTTGTCCTGCAAGATTACGTGAAGTATTCGAAGACGTTCGGGAGTCCACAACAACCACCGATTGCGCTCAACGTGTCGGATATGCAGGCGGTCACGTTTCGCTGGCTAACCCAGCAGTTGAAAGTGACAGCGTTCGACTATGCGTGCGGGCTGAGAAACTTTCCCAACGCGTCGATCTCCGTGTATGACGGCAGACTGGTTGCGAATATCGCCTATGCGGAAGAACTGATTGATCCTGACGTCATGCACACGCTTTCGGAAAGCGTGGTGGCAAAGCTGGTATCGGCCCGCGCGGCATGAATCGCCAGCGCGTTATCGTCGCAGCGTCATTGCGGTTCGCAGATCACAGCGAACTTCACGAGCGGCACTGCACCGAACGCATTGCTCAAGGCGACATCCGCCGCGTCGCGACCGCGCGCCATGAGCACGCGGCCGGTGCGGGGCGCGTTGTTGCGGGGATCGAAGGTCTGCCAGCGATCGCCGAGATACGCCTCGAACCATGCGCAGAAATCCATTGGCGCATAGGGCGGCGGCAGACCGACATCGCTGATATAACCGCTGCAATAGCGCGCGGGAATATTCATCGCACGGCACAGCGCGATGGCAAGATGAGCATAGTCCCGGCACACGCCCGCGCCTTCGCGATACGTTTCGAACGCCGTTCGCGTAGGGCGCGCCTGCTGGTAGTCGAACACGATATGGTGGTGGACGTAATCGCAGATTGCCTGCACACGTGCGCGTCCTTGCGGCGTGTTTCCGAACATCGCCCACGCGGTCTCTGATAACAGGTCGGTTTCGCAGTAACGACTGCCCAGAAGAAATTGCATGCATTCGTCGGGCAGATGCTCGACCGCGCTCTGGTAGTTGTCTGGGCCGGGCTGTTCGGGACGCTCAGACACGTTTAGCAGCGCCTCGGTGGAGATCGTCAGATAGCCGTTAGAGGGGGTGACGATGCGGCTGCATAGATTGCCAAACGAATCGTAGTACTGCGCGAGAGGAAGCGGCCGGTCGATCCGCAAGCGGTCAGGCACGATCACCTCGTTGGCGTGCGAGGCATGGGTGTTCAGCATCAGCAGCATGGGCGTGCGCTGCATGCATGAAAAGACCAGTTCAAAGCCGACGCGCAGGTTCATGGCGCTTCCTGTACAGACAATCCGGTCGTCCGATGCATCACGCCACAATGGTTAAAACGAGCGTTGCGTTTCGGTGCGAATGAGAACTCGAAAGTGGCCGACGACGTCAGCACAATTCGCGTGCACGATTTTCGTGCGCGTGCCTTGGGTTCGTTCCGTGTTTCGCGGTGTGGACGTCGCCACTGTCCAGTACTCCGCAACAGATGTTCCCGCCCTGGCGTGCCGGTTTGAGAAGTGCCTGATTCCGATGCGAGGCGAAGCGCCGGGCTTGCCTGTCTGGAGAATCCTGCTGGATCAGCGGCGCGCTCGTAGTGAAATTCTCTTTGCCCGGTGCGCCGTCAGGCGATTACACGCCCGCTAGTCTGCTGGACTTGACGCAGCCCGCACCGCACCCGTTGCAAGCGACGGCGTCCATCTTGCCACCCACCCGATGCCCGATTTGAGTGCAGAAATGAGCAGCCCTCTGTGTGATCTGGTCGAATCGACGCAGGCGCTCGCCATCCGTTACGCCACTGCTGCTGGCCGGCGAGTGCGCGCCCGCGCTGGCGCACGTTCAGGCATGGCACTCGAAGCTAGCAGCATGGTGCGAAAGTGCTCGACTAGCGGACGCAGATTGCTCCTGTGCCAAACGGCCCACAATGCACTGCGATAACTGAACCATGACAGCTCGTGCAGCACGACACCTTCGGGTGCCTGATGTCGAAGGCTTCGCTGCACCATCGTCAAACCGAGCCCCGCGGCGACGAGCCCCAATGCCGCGAGCGGCTCGGTCGCTTCCAGTGCGATGTTGGGCGTGAACCCCGCTTTGGCGCAGGCCGCGATGAAGTTGTCGTGACGCAGCGGGCCTTCCTTGTGCATGACGCCGATCCACTTCTGCTTCGAGAGATCGTCGGTGCTGAAACGCCTGGCGTTGGCGAGTGGGTGCCGCGCGGGGATGGCCAGCAACATCGGATCGTCGAGCACCTGGGCGCAGGCGAGTTCCGCATCGTCGACAGCAGGCGGTTCGCAGACCAGTGCGATGTCGAGACTGCGTTGACGCAGACCGATGAGTTGCTCTGCCGAGCGATAGCTGTAGAGCGCGATATGAACATCGGGCCGGTCTTCCTGCAATGTGCGCAACGCGCTGGGCAGCACACCCGAGTGCATGGCGTTCTCCAGATAACCGATGCACAGACCGCCTTCATCTCCGCGACCAAGACGACGGGCCATCGATTCAAGGCGGTTCGCGTGCGTGAGGAATGCCTTGGTTTCTTCGAGGAAGGTGCGGCCGTCCGTGGTCAGCCGAATGCGCTGCTGCGTACGCTCGAACAGCGTCAGGCCGAGCTTTTCTTCGAGCTGCGCGATCTGGCGGCTCAGCGGCGACTGCGAAATATGCAGTCGTTCAGCGGCGCGCCCGACGTGTTCGTCTTCCGCGACCGCTACGAAATAGTGCAATTGGCGTATGTCTAGCATTAAGACCTGCAAGGACTCAGTTGTTCCATATTATGTCTTGGACAGACTTAACTTGCCAACCTAGACTGGCGTCCACTTTTCAAGCAATGGAGCAAGCGAATGAGCATCAAGGATAAATTGCCTGCCGGTACGGCTCTGGGATTTGGTACGGCGCCGCTGGGCAATATGTTCCGCAATATCCCCGAAGACGAGGCGGTGGCGACGGTGGAAGCCGCATGGCAGTCGGGTGTGCGCTACTTCGACACAGCGCCCTTTTATGGCGCGGGTCTCGCCGAAATCCGTCTTGGCGAAGTCCTCGCGCAATACAGGCGCGACGAGTATGTGCTGAGCACGAAGGTGGGACGCGTGATTCTCGACGAGACCGAGGACGTGAGCGCGCGTGATCTGGGCGAGAAGGGTGGCGTGTTCGCGTTCGGCCGTCCGAACAAGATCGTCAACGACTACTCGGCCGACGCTACGCTGCGTTCCATCGAAGATTCGCTCAAGCGCATGAAGACCGATCACGTGGAGATCGTGTGGGTGCACGACGTGGCGCAGGATTTCTACGGCGACGACTGGCTCGCGGTCTTCGAAACCGCGCGTAAGGGCGCATTCCGTGCGTTGACCCGTTTGCGCGACGAAGGTGTGATCAAGGCATGGGGCCTCGGCGTGAACCGTGTCGAGCCGTGCGAATTGACGCTCGATCTGGCGGAATCGCAACCGGATGGTTTCCTGCTGGCAGGCCGTTACTCGCTTCTGGATCACGACCGTGCGCTACAGCGCTTGATGCCGGCAGCGGCGGCCAGCAAGGTGGAGATCGTGGCGGGCGGCCCGTACAGTTCGGGGGTGCTGGCAGGCGGTCCGAATTTCGAATATCAGAAGGCGTCGCCGGAAATTATCGCCAGGGTGGAACGCATCAAGACGCTCGCCGCACGTCATGGCGTGAGCGTGAAAGCGGCTGCCTTGCAGTTCGTGCTGGCGAATCCGGCGGTTGCCGCGGTGATTCCGGGGGCGAGCCGTCCCGAGCGCATCGCGGAAGATCAGGCCGCCGCGAAGGAAGCCATTCCCGCTGACTTCTGGCACGACATGCGCGAGCAACAGCTCGTCGCTGCTAACGCGCCATTGCCAATCGATCAGGCTTAAGCATTAGCCGGGTCCTGATCCCGGTTCTGGTCTAGATTCCTCCCGGCACGCACCACGCGCCACGTGTTCCGTAAAACGCAACATGTGGCGCGTGTGCATTGATTTCAGAGCGCCTGATCGAGGACCAACGAAGCTCCCGCGTTCATCATTTTTAGCTAACTCTGCGCACGCACAATGCCGTTGTTCATTAACTTGTGTGGAGCGGCGTCGATCATGAACTCAGTGCGGAGTCAGCAGCCTGGAATTTCTCACTCGCCAATGGGGCAGCGGGGCGCTTTCGCCAGCCACGTTCGCCTGGGCATTGCAATCGTCGTGACTGCGGGTTTCATCGTGGTCGCGGGATTCGCACTTGCCGCGACTATTTCGCCTGCTGTGGTGCGCCTGAACAACCCGCAGTGCTTGCAGGAAGTGGCGAGCAATGCTGGCCTGTCGGTCGCGCAAATGTTTCAGGACCCGACGAAGCATGCTCTCATGCGGCAAGCCGTCTTGATCTGCTCACAGACGCCGGGGGGCATTTGAGCGAATTGGGATGTCGCACTGTTCGAACCGTATTCGCTATTGCGCTAACGGGTTGTACGTCGGGGGTTGTACGTCGGCGTGCCACGATGTGTCACAGCATGCCCGCGGCAATCTATAGTAGTGACCTTTCCTACTTGCCGGGCGATTCCCTTGAACGAACCTTCAGCCGCCGAACGCTACTTGCAGGACTTCCATCAACGCACCGCAGGCTCCACGACCGCGGCCTTTGGCGGCCTTCCTGCTACGACAGACGGCACGACCTACGCATCGTCGTATCACCTGCTGGCCTCGCTGATTCCGGCGCATCGTGGTGCGCTGACGGTGGTGGATCTCGCCTGCGGTGACGGTCCGCTTCTCGCGTTGCTCTCTGCCAGGGCAGACGCCGATCTCAAGCTAGTCGGTGTCGATATGAGCCAGGGCGAACTCGACGCGGCCAGAGCGAAATTACCTGGCCACGTGTCGTTGCTTAAAGAGCGCGCGCAAGCGTTGTCGTTGGAAACAGGCAGCGTCGACTATGTGCTAAGCCATATGGCGCTGATGCTCATGGACGACATAGATCGGGTTTTCTCGGAGATTCACCGCGTTCTAAGGCCCGGCGGAACCCTGGCCTTCATCGTCGGACGGGCGTTTCTATCCGGTCCCGTCAAGCAGGTCTATCTCGACGTGCTTCGGCCTGTCGTCCATGAAGAAGGCGCGCATGTTCGTTTCGGAGACCTGAGGATGCAATCCGAAGCAGGGTGGCGATCGCTGCTTGCGCAAGCGTTTTGCGACGTTGGATGCCAGGATGTCGACGTGAGCTGGCATCCCACACCCGAAGAGTTCTGGGAATCGCTGTCCACGACGTACGATGTCGACCGCTTGTCACCCAAGGGCCGAGGCATGCTCCGCGAGAGGCTGCTGCCTGCGCTCGCTGCTGTGCAGGACGACGACGGGCGAATCCGCACAGGATGGAGCCAGCGTCTCATTACGGCGCGGGCGGCCTGACCGGGCGGGGGCACCCTCTTCATGAATGGGGCGCTAGAATAGCCGCTGGCGTCGGTCTGTTGGCTGGAGCCGACTTCCCCATCCTGATCCCTCAACGGGGGCAATCATGAACGCGCACTTCGCGTGTTGGGTTCGTCCTGTGCGCGCTGCCTGTTGTGCGGCGACCCTCGTCACGCTGGCAGCCTGTGGTGGCAACTCCTGCATCGGCCTCGACAGTTGCGGCGGCGGAGGCGTGCCGCCCAACGTCTCTCTGTCCGGCACGGCCGCCACCGGCAGTGCACTTGCCAACGCAACGGTTGGCGTCAGTTGCGTGCAGGGCTCGGGCACGGCCGTGTCCGACAGCGGCGGGCACTACACGATCGCGCTCAACGCAACACCGCCGTGCCTTCTCACCGTGACCTCCGGCAGCACGAGCCTGCATTCGCTGGCCTACGCCGGAGGTACTTTCAACACGACGCCCGAGACCGAGTTGATGATGGTCTACCTCGCCTCGCAACTCGGCACCAACGAGAATGGTTTGATCGCCAGCTTCCAGACCAACGCGCAGTTCCAGCAGGTGCTGTCGAATCAGTCGGACGTGCAGGCCGCGCAAGCAGCCGTCGTGACGAATCTGCAGCAGCATTACACGCTCACGCTGAGCACACCCGCGTTTCTGACGACATCGTTCGCGCTCGGGCAAGCGGGTGTCGCCAGCGATCTCAGCGCGCTGGCAGCAGCGGGGGCGATCGACGCCAACGGCATGCCTGATCAGGTTGCCGTTTCGCTGTTGTCCGCAGCGGGCGCCGCCCATCCGTTGCCGTAATCGGCGCTTACGTGCGGCGCTGTCCATGGGCATGGTTGCGCGATAATAATGAGCAGGGTGCTGGAAAGGGACACGCTGATAATGGTCGAGCAGGGGGAGAACAAGAATGCGTTTCGTACGATACAGCTTGCTGGCATTGCTTTGCGTGTGTGCCTATGTTTCCAGTTCGGCGACCGGTTTCGCGCGGACCCCTGATGATCTCGCGCGTCAAACGTTTCCCCTTTCGATCATCGACAACCGCCCCTTTGTTAGCGTGCAGGTCGATGCACAGGGCCCATTCTCTTTCATTCTGGATACCGGCTCGTCGAGTTCGACCATCAGCACGGCTCTCGCGGAGAAGTTGAAGCTGGTCCCCACCAGCGCCGGCACCGGAACGGGAACCGGCGAGCAGCAACTGTCCTTTGACAACGTACATCTGAACGATGTGGCTGTGGGTTCGTTCTCCATCGGCGCCGTGGATGTTCCCGCAATGGACACGGTCAAACTTGCCCGCGTGATTGGCTTTCAGCATTTCGACGGCGTGCTGGGCACGGAGCTTTTCCAGAAGTACGTGTTGACGTTAGACGCCGCCCGCAGGCAGATCACGATTCAGGATCGCAATCACTTCAAGCCCGCGGCAAATGCGATCGCAATGCCTTTCTCGCTGGACGAGAACGCCATGCCCGTCGTGGAAGCTTCGGTTGATGGCATAAGCGCGTCGTTCCAGATTGATACCGGCGACCGTTTCAGTCTGACGCTGTTCGGTGCTTTCTGGCGCGCGCACCATCTGGACACGCAAATGGGCAAGACCGTCGAGGCGATGACGGGATATGGCGGTGGCGGCCCGATTCGTGGCATCGTCGGTCGCCCTGCACGGTTTTCAATGGGCGACCTGCCAGTACCCGCGCCGGTGACGCGCCTGTCGCTTCAGAAGGCGGGCGCTTTCACCCGAGGCGACCGTGCAGGCAGTATTGGAATGGGCATCCTGAAGCGATTCACGGTGTCCTTCGATTATGGGCGCCACGTCATGTGGCTTTCGAAGAATGCCGGCTTCGATGCGCCGGATCGCTACGATCGAAGTGGCATGTGGCTAGGGCTATCCGAACAGCAAGGGCTGCGCGTGGTGGATGTAACGGCCAACGGACCCGCAGCAAAGGCCGGTATCCAGGTCGGTGACATTGTGACGAAAGTCGGCGCGCTTCCCGCCGACGCGCAAAGCCTGTTCACGATACGCGAGATGCTCGAAGCGCCGCGCGTGGCGAGTGTGCCTGTCGTCGTCAGCCGGGCGAGCGGCGTGCAATCAACCCAGATGGTGCTTCAGGATCTGATCTCGCAGTAGCCGCGCAAACCATAGAACATACAAAGAGGGGCGTATATGGACGACAGCGGGAAAGAGACGCGACCGGCACTGAACCGGATACTTCTCTATGCCAGAGATATGCAAAAGACCTGCGCGTTCTATGTGCGCCATTTTGGCTTCGCATGTCAATGGGATGCCGACGGGAGAATAGCCGAGCTGATATCGCCGCAGGGTGGCGCCATTATGATGGTTCACCAGGCCGCAAAAGGACAAAAGAGCGGACAGGTGCTGGTGAAACTGGTCTTCGATGTTGAGGACGTCGAGGGCTTCAAGGAGCAATGTGCGAAAGACGGACTCGAATTTGGCGCGTCCCATCAAGCCGATGGTTACAGCTTTGCCAACGCCAAAGACCCTGACGGCAATTCCATTTCAATCTCCAGCCGGAGCTTTCGTCGCCAGTCGAAATAGATAAAACCACCCAACCCAGGAAGCACACTACCTGTGCGATACATTGTCAGGATTGCTGATGGGTTTCGCGGTGATCTATCTCGTACGCAAGCTGTTTGCCGAATCTGCCCACACTGAGCGAGGCGGCGTCGAGCGCGAGCACATGACATTGGTTCCAAAGAAATAGCCGGTCGCCTGCCGGCATTGCACACCGCAGGCGACCGTCACTCCCTCTAAAACTTATGCTTAAGCCCAACCGCTACGACCACCTGCTGATTTCCGGTAGCCGGGTTCAAGGTATAGACACCCGCATCGAACGCTGAAATGTTATTGCCGCCCCCCACGCGCTGATAGACCCCTTCGAGGTAAACGTCCGTGCGCGCTGAAAGCAGGTAATCGGCCTGCGCCATCACCTGATTCCAGTGCGGGGACGCATTGCCGGTTGCCGAATCGAACGAGGCCATCGTGTAGGTGTAGGAAGCACCCAGACTCAGGTTGGTTTGCAGAAAGTAGCGGCCGTTGACTTCAAAGTTGTCGAACTTGATGTAGTTGCCTGCCCCGTTCGAAGGTCCGGGCAGCGCGCCGTTGGCGGTACTGCCGCCGAACCAGAGACTCGACGGACTCTCGGTGGAACTGTGGGTCCAGAGCAGGCCAACGGACGACTTGCCGAACATATACTGCGCGCCCACGCCGAACATCCGTTGCAGGCCGCCTACCGTCAGCGCGTCGCCGTCGCCGGTGCTCACCGCGCCGGTTGCGTTCTGTGCGTTTGCGTCGCGGTTGATCTGCAGGTAGGAAGCCGCGAGATTGATCGGGCCGTACGTATAGGCGAGGCCCGCGCTATAGGCATTGTTGTTGGACACCTGGCCGGCCTGATTCGAGAAGGCGTACAAGGCGCCCACCTTCAGGCCGTCGAACGCGACGCTGGCGAACTTCACGGAGTTGTTCATCCGCATGTCGTTGTTCAGGTTGTCGTTGTCGTACGGGTGATCCGCCAGGTTGCCGCCAAAGCCGGACCCTGTCGCGCTGAGCGGCGCGAGGTAGGTCACCATGAAATCATATTGCCGCCCCAAGGTCACTGTGCCGTATTGGCTTGCGCTCAAGCCAACCCACGCCTGCCGGCCGAACAGATCGCCGCCGTTCTTGAACGTGCCGTTCGTGGAGTTGAAACCGTTTTCCAACCAGAACACGGCGCTCAAGCCACCGCCGAGATCTTCGCTGCCACGCAGGCCCCAACGCGGCGTATAGACGCTGCCGGCAAACTCCTGCCATTGCGTGCCGCCGCCCGCTGACGGCTTGGCTGCATTGCTACGGGCATTGTTGGTATAGAGAAGACTGGTGTCGATCAAACCGAACAGCGTGACGCTGCTTTGGGCATGCGCGGCGCTGGCGACCAGTAGCGACGCGGCGAGAGCAATACGCGGACATTTCATGAGATCTCTCCGTGATGGGACAGATTCAATACCACGCGGCAATTGGTGTAATTTAAACGGGCGGGGTACGGGGAAGGGGAACGCCAGAATACGCCACGGTCCGAAGGATTGCCTTTGCGGAAAAAGCGTTGGCCACGTCATAAAAATTTCACGGGCCCGGTGGTGCGCGCAGGGCGGCTCGCAGCGTTTTAATTTTGTTTACGCCGTGGCGGGCGTTGCGCGAACGCCACGTTGCTTAGAACATCTGATGAAATATCCAGTACAGAACGGCCGCGAGCGTGATTGACGCCGGCAAGGTCAGCACCCATGCGAGCACGAGATTGCGTACGGTGTTCCATTGCAGTCCCGAACCGTTAGCCGCCATCGTGCCGGCTATGCCGGAGGCAAGCACGTGCGTCGTCGAAACGGGCAGACCCCAGACGTCCGCTGCACCAATCGTGAGCATGGCCACCGTTTCGGCCGCGGCACCCTGTCCGTAGGTGAGATGTTGCTTGCCGATCTTCTCGCCCACGGTCACCACGATGCGTTTCCATCCCACCATCGTTCCGAGTCCCAATGCCATCGCAACGGCGACTTTCACCCATGACGGGATGAAGCGGGTGGCGTGGTCCATCTGTTTTCTGTATGCGTCGATGGCGGTTGCGTCATCCGGTGCGAACTTGATGGCCTTCGTTTTCTCGATCAGTTGCAGCGCTTCAGAAGCCACATACATGTTGTTGCGCACGTTATCCACGAGATCTTGCGGCAGGTTCGCAATGGAACCCGACTGCGCCACCTGATCGGCAATCGTGTCGGTGATCTGCTTGAGGGCCGGCAGCGTGTCCGGTTTTAAATGACGCGTGCCAATATAGGCTTCGAGCGCCAAGCGGGCGTCGGCAGGCGGCGCTACGTCGCCGGTGTAGCGGGCGAGCGCGCTGGATGCGTTGCGTGCGATAGCGACAAATGCCTGCGTTTCCGCAGGCGTCACGGTCCGATTCAGTGCGTACACCGTGGGCACGGTGCCGATCAGGATCAGCATGATGAGCCCCATGCCTTTCTGGCCGTCGTTCGAGCCGTGTGCAAACGACACGCCGGTGCAGGTCAAGATCAGCAGGGCCCGAATCCACAATGGCGGCGGCGCTTCGCCATTTGGCTCTTTATAAAGCTGCGGAATGTGCACGACCGCTTTCAATATGAGGAGCAATAGCGCCGAAAGAACGAAGCCGACGATGGGGGAAAACAGTAACGCTTTGCCCACACCGAGCGCCTGATCCCAATCCACGCCGCTCGTGCCCGATGGCCCCTGCATCAATTCGTTGGCCAGCCCCACGCCGATGATCGAGCCGATCAGCGTGTGCGAACTCGACGACGGCAAGCCCAGATACCACGTGCCAAGATTCCATACGATGGCCGCGACGAGCAACGCGAACACCATCGCAAAGCCCGCGCTTTGCCCAACCTTCAGAATGAGTTCGACGGGCAGCAGTTGCAGGATGCCGAAAGCAACCGCCCCCGTCGAAACGAGCACGCCGAGGAAATTCCAGATCCCTGACCAGATCACGGCGAGATGGGGATCGAGCGAGTTTGTATAAATGACCGTGGCGACGGCGTTCGAGGTGTCGTGAAAGCCATTCACGAACTCGAATCCGAGGGCGATCAGCAGCGCCACGCCAAGCAGCAGGTAAGGCAGGATGGAAGCCTGCCGGACGGGCCGGAGGTCAGCGGCCAGATGCGCCGCAACATACACGGCTCCGCACGCGAGGATGGCAAAGAAAACCGCAAAGCCGAGCTGGCGGCTGCGCCGGTTCGTGAGGCCCACCTCAGAGGAAGCGATGTCCGGCATGGCGAGCTCCGTCGGCGCGGAAAACCAGTCCACAGTGGCGATGCCTCGGCAAATCAGAGTGGGCTACGGCAGCCTGGGTGCTGCGACGAAATCAATGCCCAGGGACGTCGTGCCGGAAAACACGTCGAAATCGCTAAGGCCGAAAATGTACGACGGCGTGCCGTTGACGCTGGGGTCATAGGCAATGGTGTTCACCAGCGCTACCCGCACGCCTTTTTGCGGCACGAGGTAGCTTTGGCCGTCGTTCGTGAACGTTATCACGATCTGCCGAAGATCGTTCACGAGCAGTGAGTTGCTGACGGTTGGCACGGCGGGCGTGCCTTCCACGAAGTAGGGCGTGAAGCTGCTATTGCCCTGCCAGAGCCCGACGCGCTCTATCCCTCCAGAGACGAACGAATAGCCGACCACGTCGCCCAGTTCGTTGATACCCAACGCCCACGAATTGGGTTCGGTAGGCAGCGGTGGAAGGGGGGTGGTCGTGCCCGTCGCGCTTACGTATTTGAATGCCAGATACTGGAAGCCAGGCAGTATTTCGTATCCGACTATCACGCCAGAATCGTTCATGCCGGTCAGCACGGTTTGCAAACCACTTACGCTGATCTTGATGACGCTGGCTTTACCATTGCGGTAAAGGTAGTGGGTCTCGTTGCCGCTGGCATCAATGGATGCCACGATCAACAGACCAAAGTCGTTGATGGCCTGCACAAAACTGCTGACCTCGCCCTGCACGCGCGGAATCAGTTGCACGTTATTGCCGACGAACACGGCTGCCTGCTGATAGTAATTGACCGGGTCCGTGATGACATAGCCGCCCACCAGGCCAAGATGCGAGACCACGTTCGCATAGCCCGCTGCCAGTGCCTTGATGGTGCCGCCCTGGTACACCGAGACATAGCCGTTGGCGTTGCTGTCATAGGCCGTGCCGAAGACGCGGCCATCCAGCGTTGGCCCGAGTGGCGAAAAGAACGGGAGAAATCCCGCTGGAACCAGGTTGTCCAGATTCGTGAAACTGAATTTGACCGCGAAAGAAGCCCCAAGCGCTGCGGTGGCGCTGCCAGAGACGAGTGCCGCGGCGGACAGGTTTGCTGTGGAAGGCGGCAACGGTTGATAGCTCTTCGGATACTGGCTTGCCAGTGCAGCATAGGCGCTCGCCGGCATGGCGGCGACCTGTCCGGAAAGGCAGGGGTCACTCAGACTTGCACCGGCGGAATAGGCCTCCTGAAGATCCGCCGTGAGTTGCGCGCGCGTTCGTTGCGTGCGGTCCAGAAACTGCAAGCCATTGGGGCCACGATAAACGCAGCCTGCTCGCGTGTCGGAAGAGGGAGACGTCTGTGCGTGGGTGAGGGGCGTTGCGAATGCCAGCCCAGCGCAAAGGGTGAGCCCGATAAGCGTGTGCGAGAAGTTCATGACAGGACTCTCCGGATTCGAATGTGTGCCATGCGGAGGTGAGGCACAGACGCACCACGCCATTGCGTCGACGGTCGACGCAAAGCGTAGGGAACATTGAATTAAAGAAAAATCGGGAGTGCAGTGTTTCGAAGTATTGCCGGTTTTCTGGAAACGTCAACCACGTATGGTGATTGAAGCAGCCCATTAAGTGCGGGCTATCGGCATGCAATGACTCGCTGCGCTGCGCGCCTTAAACAAACTGCTCGATATACGCGCGCCGCACTCTCTCGACCACGGCAGTCCACGGCTCGCCCGCGGCTTGTCGAAACAGCCGTACGGTATCCGGATACCACGGCGAGTCGTCTCTGCCGTGCAGCCATCGCCAGTCCACGGCTGTTGCCGGCAGCAATATCCAGCATGGCCGACGCAGCGAAGCAGCGAGATGCGCGACCGACGTGTCTACGCACACCACCAGATCGAGCTGGCTGATGATGGCGGCGCTGTCGGCGAGGTCTTGCACGTCCGAGCCGAGGTGCAGAAGCGGCAAACTCGCGGGCGCGTCGTGCGCCTCGCTTTCTGCGGGGCCTTTCTGGAGACTCACGAAGTTCACCTCCGGCAGCGTCCAGAGCGAAGCCAGCGTCGCGAGCGAAGGCAGTGACCGATGCGCGTCGTTGTGATGCTGCGGATTGCCTTTCCACACGAGGCCGATCTTGCGGCCAGCGGGCAGCGTATCCAGCCTTGCCCGCCAGCGTTCGACGCTGCCCGGATCGAGCACGAAACGCGTGGCGGCGGGAATGGTTGCGAGCGTGGTGCGTGCATGCCACGGCGCGCTCATCAGGCTCGTCCAGCAGTCGTATTGCGCAGCTTGCGAGAGCGCCGTGTGCGGGTCCACGATACGATCGACGCCATCCACGCCGGTCATCAGCTTGCGCAAGACCGGCGCGCAGGCGAGCGTGATGGTGGCGGCTCCCCGCGCCTTGAGCAGTGCGAGATAACGGCTGAATTGAATCATGTCGCCGAGTCCGTCTTCCTGCCAGACCAGTAACGAGCGTCCTGTCAGCGGCTCGCCTTGCCATTGCGGACAATGCAGCAGGGTTCGCGAATTGTGATGCGCGAAACCGGGATGCTCGTAGCGCGACTCGTAGCGTTGCCATCCTTCTGCAAACTGGCCGGTGGCAAGCAGCAATGTGGCCAGATAAAAATGGGCGTCGGCATAGTCGGGACGCAACGCGAGGGCGCTTCTAAAGGCGGCTTCGGCTTCCGGCAGACGGTCGAGGCGCTTGAGGATGTTGCCAAGGTTGTAGTGCGCTTCAGCGTAACCGGCGCGTAGGCGCAGCGCCTGCTGAACGCACGCGACAGCCTCGCGTAGCCGGTCGAGCGCGGCGAGCATGACGCCGAGGTTGTGATGCGCTTCCGCGAGATCGGGGCGCAGTGCGATGGCTTGCCGATACGCCGCTTCGGCTTCAGGCAGTCGGCCCTGGGCATGCAATACATTGCCGAGGCTGTAGTAAGCCTCGCCAAAGCCAGGCCGATGCGATATGGCCTGACGCAACGCGGTTTCCGCTTCGGGCAACCGTTTGAGCTTGACTAGCAACGCGCCCAGGTTGGCGTGCGCCTCCACGTAATCGGATTGCACGGTGACGGCGAGCCGAAACGCGAGTTCGGCTTCGGTGAGCCGGTTGCTCGCCTCAAGGAGCGTGCCCAGGTTGTTGAGGGCGGCAGGGTAATGCGGCTTGATCAGCAACGCTTGCCGGTAGGCGGCGTCCGCTTCCGCGAGACGTCCCTGTTCCTTCAATACGTTGCCCAGGTTGTTGTGGGCTTCCGCGTAGTCCGGGTGTGCCGCCAGCGCAGCACGGTATGCAGTTTCGGCGTCGTGCAAACGGCGCAGATCGTGCAGCACGAGACCGAGATTGAAGTAGGCCTGCGCGTAGTCGGGACGAAGCGCGAGTGCCTGCCGGTACGCCGCCTCCGCGTCGGGCAACCGGCGCAGATCGTGAAGCAGGGTGCCGAGGTTGTTATGAACTTCCGCCATGCCGGGGCGCAGCGTTTGCAACGTACGGTAGACCGTCACTGCCTCTGGCAGGCGCTTGAGCGACTTGTACAGCATGCCGAGACCGTCATAGGCCGGTGCAAAATCGGGCTGTGTTTCGATGCACTGTCGCCAGTAGTTTTCTGCGTCCGCTACCCGGTTCAGACGCAGCGAGCAGGTCGCCGCAATGTTCAATGCATCGGCCTTCAACGCGTGCGCCGCTTCCGTGCTTGACTGTAGCGTGGGCGCGATCATTGCCAACGCGTCAGCAAATTTACCTTCCGCATAGAGCGACACCGCTCGTTGATTGCGGCTTTCAACTGCAAGCGCATGCTTGGACGCGTGGGGCATGGTGCGAGGGTGGTCGTCGTAGGAGAGTGCTGCGGCGCTCTTCAGCGCAGGTAGGCATATTACCTGACCCGCTACTGATGCGAATTCCAGGGATTGGGGAATGCGGGATCTCTGCGCTAAAGAAATGGCCAGTTTCTTCCGATATACACGTGGGCCTCGCTGAAGCGTCGAGGAAACCCGGCGTTCTTGTGAATACAGCGATCAACTCGATCAATTCGACGATACAGGATGTTGATTCAATCCCAATGGCCAATACCATCAGCAGTCAACTGAGCGCGACGGTGCTCTCCGCGACGAACGCCGGTACGCAGTCGGGGACTGTGACCCGCGCGGGTGGCGATGTCGAACAGGCAGTCGTCGAACAGGCCTCGGTGTCGCTGGATGCCAAACTGGGCTCCGCGACGGCCAACACCGCCGCCGGGCAACTTGCGCTGACGCTCGCGCAAATGCTGCAATCCACGACCACGGTCGACCCCACCACGGGCTACCGTGAAATGACAGACGGCGCCAACCAGCAACTCACGTCAGCGCTGAGCGCCTTCCTGCAGGCCAACGGCTTTAGCGCGCAACAGGCGGCTGCGAGCGTCAGCGGCCTCGCCGGGCAGCTTGCCGCGGGTGGGGACATCAACCTCTCGGCGGCGTTCCAAGACACGACGACCGCGAGCGCATCGTCGGCCGAGGTCTATGCGGGACAGTCCAGCTTAACGAGCGCCGTGGCGGTGAGCGAGCGTTCGGGGTCAGTGTCGATCGGCCTCGATCTGGAGACGGGGCAGCTCAGCGTATCGCTCACGGAGCAAAGCGGCTCGACGTACGGGCTCCTGGCCGCGAACATGGGCGGGGACGGTCAGGGGGCACCTTCCGTTGATAGCGCGGCTTATGTTGCCGGCGCGCCGAATGGATTGAATGGTGCGGATACCTCGAGCGCTGATTCGCCTTTGTCCGAGACGATGGCGTATTCGTATGTGATGTCGCAACAGGCATCCTCCTTCGATGCGCAGGGCAGTGTAGAGGCGATGAGTACCGCGAGCGGCAACACAGCGGTGGAATACGATTCACAGCGTGGCAGTGAAAACGCAGCATCCAATAGCTCAGGGAATGCGAACTACAACCTGTTCGACTGGTTGAACGCGAATTCGAAGCATCCGAGGCTCTACGGTGACGCCGACACGCAGGATGCCCTCAAGCGTATGAGTCAAGCCGCGAGTCAGACGAATGAAGGTGCATCGACGGGCGGCGTAGCGCAGACAGCGGCTACGCTGCAATCGGTGAGCGTGGGATTTTCGCAAGTGTTGTCCGTGCAACAACTGGATGCAACGGGACATGGCACGACGATTTTCAGACGCCCTGACGGCACGATCGCGAGCATGATGTCGCAACCTCTGCATGTATCCGCGTGACGGGTACTCGAAAAAAAGCGCGTGAGAAAGAGGCTTCCTGAGTCAGCCAGCAAACCTCTTTTCCCACGGCTTCACTAGCGTCGCGCATTTGCTTGCACGACTTACAGACCGCAGCGCACCCCCAAGAAGCCGGTGAATTCACCTCAAAATGGACAAGGCACTCCGACTTCTACGAATTTCCTTCGTACCTGATTTCTAGCAAGGCTTGTCGCACTTCCTCGATCACTGGCTCCCAGTGGTCCAGTTCTCGCTGGCGGAACACACGCATCGAGGGATACCAGGGCGTGTCGGTCCGGTCGCCGAGCCATCGCCACTGGGCATAGGCAGGGACGAGAACCCATACGGGACGCCCAGCCGCACCCGCGAGGTGCGCAACAGACGTATCAACGGTAATCAAAAGGTCAAGCGTTTCGAGGATGGCGAGCGTATCCATGAAGTCGTCTATCAACGGACCCAGGGTATGGATATCGAACTCGTTCGCAAGCGCTTCAGATTCGGTCTCACGCGGACCTTTCTGCACTGAATACCACGACGTCTCAGGTGACGAGAACAGAGGCTTGAACAAGTCCAGTTGAATTGACCTGAATCGGTCCCAGATGTAACGCGCTCTTCCCGCCCACGCCACGCCGATGCGAAGGCCTTTCACATTGCCCGGAGGCGTTGACATCGAATCAAGGCGACTGCGCCAGTGGTGCACCTTCTCCGGTGTCGGGAAGAGGTACGGAATCGTGACAGCCGGCAACATCGACACCTCGAGTCCCATGTACTCCGGTATCTTCATCAGGTAGGTCCAGTAGTCGTATTGCCCCGCTGGCGCCGTGGACGAATAGACTGCCCTGATGCACTTCATGGATGCGAAGATTCCCGCAAGTCGGCCTGTCACGAGCAGATCTATCCTGGCACCCTGCGCGGATAGCCACTCCGCGAACCTGATGCATTGAATCTTGTCGCCATCACCCTGTTCACCGACCAGCAGAATTTCGCACCCTTCGAGAGGTTCGCCGTTCCATTCCTGTATGCCGAGCGGTATCACCAATTCAGGGTTTGGCAGTGCATAGATTGCCTTGTGCCGTTTCCATCCTTCCTTGAATTCACCGCGCGCAAGCTCCAACCCGGCAAGGTGATATTGCATTTCCAGATTTTCCGGCCAGAGCCGGACGGCTTCCATGCTGTGCGACAGGCTTTCCTCCGCTCTTCCACAGACGCCAAGCGTGAGTGCTGCGTAGTGATGTAACGGCGCCGACCTCGGCGCGACGATGAGCCCATGACGTATCACATCCAGCGCTTCGGTATGCAGATAATGTTTGTACAACACAAACGCTAGTCTCTCCAATGCAGGCACGTTATCCGCAAACCGCCGCTTCATTTCGTCAACGACTTCCTCAAGCCGTTTGCTACGACCGACTTTTGCGAGAGCCGTGATCAGAGAGATTCCGTCTAGCGGGTCCGCTGGATTGAGTTTCCATGCGTGATCCCAATAGTTTGCCGAACCGACGTTATCGCCAAACTGCTCACAAATTTGAGCCAGCGCGCGATTTGCATGATGCAGCTGCGGTTCGAGTGCAATCACTCTCAGGTATTGCTCCCTGGCTTCGAGCGACCGGCCAGACAGGAGAAGACAATCACCCAGATTCCTGTGCAGCGTGACTGTGCCACCAGCAATGCGAATGGCCCGTTGATAGCAGATCTCTGCACGCCCATATGCGCCTCTGCTTGCCGCAATCAATCCTGCGTGTTCCCACAGTTCTGCATTATCGGGTGCGACTCGCAGTGCCGACTCAATGTAAGTCTGTGCCTCATCGAACCTGTTTCCATGTACAGCCGCGAGTGCCAGGCGGTGTAAAGCGTGCGAATGATCAGGGCAGTTGCGCAGCACGATCTGATAAAGCTCTACGGCTTTTTCCAGACGACGAACCCCAAATTCCGCATCGGCACTTGCGACGATATCGCTTATGTCCAGGTCTCCAACGGGTCGAGTCGTGCAAGAGGGATGAAGGATTGTTTGTGCGCCGGGTGCAACGCGTTCGTCGTGTGAATCCTGAGCCATTTTTCTTTGCCTGTCAGTTGATGGTGCAACACGATTGGCGCTCCTGCGCGGTCCACAGGGATGACAGGAGCGAAGGCTGATTCAGGATGACTTACTGTGTATATGTCGCCACGATTGTGGCTTCAGCAATGTCTGTGGACGGGCTGACGGTTGCGTAAGGCTACTAAGTCTCTCATTGTTCATATTCTGGGTACCCCTGCTTATACGTTTGGTATTCGAAACGAACGCTTACACGCACTGGGACGCGAAGGCGTTCATCACAAAGCGTAGTTATTTTGAAAACGGGGATGTACCAGATGAGGCTGCTTTGTATGAGAGGCGAGTTACCCGCGTCGTAGGAAACAGCAACACGTTTCAATCGCAAACAACTAAGCGCGCCTAAATTAAATAACGAGCCTGTTCAAGCTTCAATCCGAGCATTAGTGTTTGGCGGCAAGTGGATCAGATTCTGCTTGCACAAGGCAGTGTAGAAGCGATGAGTACCGCAAGCGGAGTTAGCAAAAGGGCGATGAACCCAACGACGGAGCGCGCAGCGCGACGCGGAGCGGATGACTGCTGTGTCACGAAGAGGGAAGATGCGAGAGCGCGTCTCGTCTCGGACCACCTCGATATGAGGCGAGTGGTGGACACCTACAAGCTGGCGGTGTGAGCCCGCTTTCTTTTGCCTACTTTTCTTTGCGGCGGCAAAGAAAAGTAGGTGCCGCCCCGCACAGGGGCAACACAAATAGACCAATAAGAAATCAAGGAAAGGCCAAAAGTAAAGGCCAGAAAGAGAAAGACCAAACAGAGAAGGATAAAAAAAACGACGACAAACCAAATCCAGATAGCACTACAAAACACAGGTAGACTTACAAAAGGCTAAAACCTGACCACTCGACCATGCAACCACCGCCGGCCAGTCACGATCCGACCACTGAACCGGACCCACGCAACGCGAACGGGATAGCGTATCTGTTCGGCTCGTTTCGCCTGATCCCATCGCAGCAAACCTTGCTCGACGGAGACTCACGGGTAGTAATCGGCGGCCGCGCGCTCGATTTGCTGACAGCGCTGGTCGAGCGGCGCGGCGAACTCATCACCAAGAAAGAGCTGATGGCGCGCGCCTGGCCGCGCAGCGTGGTGGAGGAAAGCAATCTCAAGGTGCACATCGCCGCGCTGCGCAAAGCGCTCGGTGAAGGGCCGCAGACTCAGCGCTTCGTGGCAACAGTCGTAGGCCGTGGCTACCGGTTCGTTGCTCCCGTCGAGCACGAAACGATGCCGCTTGCCGGGGCACCACTGGATACGCACCTCCGTGTCGCACACAATGTTCCCGCTGCTCTCGTGCGGCCCATCGGACGAACCGAGGCCATTCGCGATCTGCTGAGCCGCCTCGCGCGCGTGCGGCTGCTGACGGTAACAGGCCCCGGTGGCATCGGCAAAACCACCGTCGCGCTGGCGGTCGCGCACGAAATGGTCGAGGCGGGCGAGCACGACGTCTGGTTCGTGAATCTGTCCCGGCTCTCCGCGCCGGGTTTCGTGCCTCACGCGGTGGCCAATGCAGTGGGCCTCGCCGTCCACTCCGACGACATACCACGGGCGCTGGCCAATTACTTCCGTCTGCGGAATCGGCCGCAGCTGGTGATACTCGATAGTTGCGAGCATGTGATCGAGGCCGTCGCGATTCTCGCCGAGCAGATCACGGCGGCGGCGCCGCAAATGCATGTGCTCGGCACGAGCCGCGAGCCGCTGCAGGTGGTAGGGGAGCACGTCTACCGTCTGGAACCGCTCGAAACGCCGCCCGATTCCGCGCGTCTCACCGTGGACGAAGCGCTCCAGTATTCCGCCGTCGAACTGTTCGTGGAACGTGCCACGGCCGCAAGCGGCGCGTTCACGCTCACTGACGAAGCCGCGCCCGCCGTTGCGCAGATTTGCCGGCGCCTCGATGGGATTGCGCTGGCCATCGAGCTGGCGGCCACGCGGCTGGACGCGTTCGGCGTGCAAGAGTTGCTCCACCTCCTCGACGACCGCTTTGCCACGCTCGCGCAAGGCAGCCGCACCGCACCCGAGCGCCAGAAGACCTTGCTCGCCACGCTCGACTGGAGCCATCAGTTGTTGCCCGAAGTCGAGCGCGTCGTGCTGCGCCGGCTCGGTATATTTCCGGGGGTCTTTTCGCTGGGTTCGGCGGCAGCGGTGGGGGGAGATGACACCCTGCCTTATGCCAGGGCGATCGACGCCGTCGCGAGCCTCGTGGCCAAGTCGATGCTGTCCGCCAACGCGGCGTCGGATTCGATGCGATATCGTCTGCTCGATACCACCCGCGATTACGCGAGGCGCAAGCTCGTCGAGGCAGGCGAATGGGACACCGTAGCGCGTTGCCATGCCGTGCATTTCCTCGACGTCTATGCGCGTACGGAAGAATGCTGGAGCCGGCCGCCCGACGCACGCTGGCTGGAAGACCATAAGCCCACCCTCGACGATGTGCGCGCCGCCCTGAACTGGGCGTTCTCCACGCAAGGCGACGCCGCGCTCGGCATTGCGCTCACTGTCTCCGCAATACCCGCTTGGGTCCGGCTCTCCTCGCTGGAAGAGTGCCGTAGCCGCGTCGAATACGCTCTCCAGCGCGCGGAGGGCGGCACGTGCACGCCGCTATCCGCGCTGCCGGTGTCTGCATTCGATACCCAGCGCATGAAACTCTACACGGCGCTGGCAGCCTCCGCGCTGTACACGCGTGGGATGGTCTCGCAAGTCGATTCTGCGTGGACCAATGCGTTTGCCATCGCCGAACGTCTGGATGATAAGGAATACCAACTACGTTCGATGTTTGCCGGGTGTTGTGGTCTGGTCTATGCGGGACGGCACGGTGAAGCGGACGAGTTGCTGCGGAAATTCCGTGCCATCGCGCAGGCCACGCACAACGAAGTGTCGATCTCGGAGGGCAGCCGGATCACGGCGTTTGCCTGGCATCACATGGGCCGGCAGGCCGAGGCCCGGCGCCTCGTGGAAGCGGTGCTCGAATGGTATGCCGCGCCCAGCCACCGGTCGCCCCTGTCGGATAACCATGTGAGGGGACTCGAGGGCACGCGCTCGTTGATGGCCAGCGTTTTATGGTTTCAGGGCTTTCCCGAGCGTGCGCGCGCAGAGGCACAAAGAGCGCGCGACGATGCGCAGGCGGGAGGGCATACGCTGACCGTTGGTTACGTGCTGGTGTTTGCCTTCATCCCGCTGGCGCTTTACGCAGGCGATCTCGATGCGGCGCAGGAGGCCATGATCACGTTGCAGGACAGCGTGGCCAGCAACGATCTGATTCTGTTCGACGCCATGACGCGTGGCTTGCATGGCGCGGTGCTGCTGAAGAAACAGGATCCGGCCGGCCTTGCCATCCTCTCCGATGCGCTGGAGCAACTCCGGCGCGAGCATATCGGCATGCGTTACTCCATGTTCGCCGGCCTCTACGCGCAGGGTTTGCTCGGCTTTGGACGAGAGAGGGAAGCGTTGACGACGATCGAGGAAGCCCTCGCCTGGTCGAAGGCGCACGACGAACTGTGGTGCATCGCAGAGCTATTGCGGATCAAGGGCGACATTCTTGCCGGGGCGAGCGGACTCGATCCGCTGGGCGAGTCCGAAGCGCTGTATTGGCAGGCGCTCGAAAGCGCGCAACAGCAAGGTGCGCTGTTCCTCGAGCTGCGCGCGGCAATGAGCATGGCCCGTCTGAAACACCGGCAGGGTGAAACCGCGCAGGCCGAGTCCGTGCTCGTAGCGGCCTACGATAAATTCACGGAGGGGTTTGCCACCGCCGATCTGCAACAGGCGCGAGCGTTGCTCGATAGTTTCCAGATCGGCCTGCGCACGACTGACTCGTAGCGTCGCGATCAACTGCAGCGGTCCGCTAAAGAAATCAAACACCGCTGCCGTTAACCTGTATTGGGCAGCTTTCGGGTATTTTCCTGCGACGCTGGCGCGCATTGCCCCGCGCCGCCGCGTCGCATCGTTTCGCGTTGAACTCAAGGCTCATGCAGATACAGTCCACCACTTCTGCTGCGACGGCAGCACTCGGGACGAGCAGCACGGTCGCGTCGAATTCTGCCAACAGCGGTGTCGATACAGGCACGTCGACGACGAACACCGCGTCCGGCGGCGCGTCATCCAGCACATCGTCTAACGGATCTTCCGGCACGTCGTCCAGCGGTTCCACGTCCTCATCGGGTTCGACCACGTCCTCCACATCCTCCACGACTTCAAGCAGCGCGAGCGGCAAGGGCGGCGGCGGCGGCGGTGGTGGTGGAGGAGGCGGCAGCAGTTCGTCCACCTCGAGTTCCACGACGACCTCGGAGATTGACGAGCTGAAAGCGCGAATTCAAGCCCTCAAGGCCGAGTTGGCCTCGGTGAGCGGGCAAGGCGGTTCGTCGGGCACTTCAGGTTCGGCTTCGAATCAGACAGGGGCCAACGCCGTTAGCGGCACGAGCGGTTCGAATGGCGCCGGCCATTCCGCCAGTGCGGGCTCTTCCGCTGCCCAGTCGTCCCAAGGCGGCAGCGCCGGCAATCAAAATGCCAGCGCGGCGGCCCGCATCGAAGGGGAGATCGAAACGACCCAAGCCGAACTCGTTCAACTGATGCTCGCAAGCGGGCAGACCACGGGCCTCGTCTCGACCTCGGCTTGAGCGAGCGCGTCCCACCCGCATTGCGGCATCAGGAAGCCGGGCATTCGAAGCTATAGATATAGCGCTTCACGTCCGGTTGATCGAGATTCTCGCGCGTCGCCACGACCGATGTGGTGAGGGTTTTCTTCGTGACCGCGCGCCCGTTCAGCGCATTGAGCGCCTGTTCGGCGGCGTCGCGTCCTTCGTCGTAGGGCTTGAGCACCACCTGCGCGGCGACGGTGCCTTTGCGCAACTGGTCGATACCCGGCGGATTCGCGTCGAATCCGACCACGATCACATCCTTCGTTTTACCGGTCGCCCGCAGCGCGGCCACCGTGCCTTCGGTATTGAACGCCGCCGTCGAAAACACCCCGACCAGGTTTGGCTTGGCCAGCGCCGTCGACGAGACGATCTGGTCCGCCTTCTGCACGCTGTTGTTGGAGAACTGCTGAGGCAGATACTCGATACCTTTGGTCGCTTTCATCACGTCCGCGAAGCCGACTTCACGCGCGTCGGTCGTGGTCACGCCCGGCGAGAGATTGACCGTGATTACCGAACCGCTGCGGCCATGCAGCAGATCGGCCAGCGCGCGGCCGGCCACCGCGCCCGCTTCCTTGTTGTCCGCGGAGACCTCGGCGGCGGCGAACGAGGTGTCGTCGAGCGTGGTGTCCGCGAGTACGATCTTGATGCCTGCCGCGGCGGCCGCACGCAACGGTGCGATCAGCGCTTTCGAATCGGTGGGTGCAATCACGATCGCATCGGGATGCTGCGCCACCACTGCGTTGAGAATCGGAATCTGTGCAACCGGGTCGAAGCTGCGTGGCGCCTGGGTGACCACTTTCGCGCCTTGCTGCGCGGCCACCGCCTGGATGCCGCAGCCGAGCGAGCCATAGTAGGCGTCACCCGCCACCCCTGGAATGAAGGCGATCGTATAGGATTTGGCCGCCTGCGCGGTTGGTGCCGGCAGCAGGCTGCCAGCCACGATGACGGTGCCAGCGAGAGCAGCGCACATCGCCTTGAGCGCGTTCTTTTTCATGACTGTCTCCAGTGTCTTGAGATATTTGTTTAGGTAAGCAAACTATCTACCTGCGCGCGCCCGCCGTCCTAGCTGGTCGAGATACACTGCCCCGATCAGCACGACGCCGACAATCACATCGCGCCAGAACGACTCCAGTCCGAGCATCACCAGACCGTTGTCGAGCACAGCGGGAATCAGTACGCCAATCGCGGTGCCGAATACGCCACCCGCCCCACCAAACAGGCTCGTGCCGCCAATCACCACGGCGGCGACGACGCTCAGATTGTCGGTGGTATGCCCGGAGATCGTGGTCGATCCGTACCGTGCCAGCGACAGCAAGCCGGCCACGCCGGCAAGCAGTCCCGCAAGCGCATACACGATGATCAGATGACGCGTGACGTCGATGCCCATTTCACGCGACGCATTCGGGTTCGAGCCAATCGCAAAGGTGTGGCGGCCGAACCGCGTCAACGTGAGCGCCGCGCCGCCCACCAATGCCACCACCAGCGCAATGATCACGAGCCACGGCACGCCGAGAAAATCGCCGATGCCCAGGGTATCGCCGAGCACGTCGGGCACGTCCTTCAGATCGACGCCTTCGCTGATGATCAGCGCGAGTCCTTGCGCCGCGCCGAGCGTGCCGAGCGTCGTGATGAGCGGCGGCACGCGCGCTTTGGCGATCAGCGTACCGTTGATGGTGCCCCACAGCGCGCCGCACACAGCGGCAGCGACAAAGCCGAGTAGCACCACGCCCCAGCCCTGGCCGCCCGCCGCGGCCATCACCTTGTCGGCGACCACGCCGGAGAACACCAGCACGGAGCCCACCGACAGATCCACACCGGCCGTGACGATGACGAAGGTCGCGCCAACCGCCATCACGAGCAGGATCGACGCAGCCGTGCAGATGTTCTTCAGGTTCGCGACGCTCGCGAAACTCTCGAAGCGGAACGTCGCAAACACGGCCACGATGGCGAGCAGGATCAGGAAGATGCTCATCGCCGCGCTCGGCAAAGCGACGCGTCGTCCGCCCTTGACGAGAATGGGAGGTTGCGCCGGCATCATGTGCGTTCCTTCATGAGTGGTCCTCGTTCGCCTTGTTGGTCTCGTTGGAATAGGCGCCGATGATCGCCGCGACGATGCGCTCCATCGACATCTCCTCGCGCGTGAGCCGCGCGGTGCGCTGGCCGAGGCGCAACACCTCGACGCGATCCGCGACTTCCATCACGTCCGGTACGCTGTGGCTGATCAGGATCACCGCACGGCCGGAATCCCTGACGCGGCGAATCAGGTCGAGCACCGCCTTGCCCTGAGTGACGCCCAGGGCGGCGGTGGGTTCATCCATCACGACCAGTTTGTGGGCCCACGTGACTGCACGCACCACGGCCACGCTCTGCCGCTGGCCGCCCGAGAGGGTTGCAATGGGCGCGGTCGTGCTCTTCAGATTGACCTGCATCGAGGCCAGCGCCTCGCGCGTGCGTTCGCGCATCAAGGCGCGGTCGACGATGCCCAGACGGCCGAGAAAACCCGCCCGCAACGGCTCACGGCCGAGGAACATGTTGTCGGCGGCGTCGAGGTCGGGCGCCATCGCGAGATCCTGATAGACCGTTTCCATGCCGAGCGCCTGAGCGTGGCGGGGCGACGTCAACGTGACGGGTTCGCCGTCGAAGAGGATCTGACCTTCGTCAGGCTGATACACCCCGCACAGGGTTTTGACGAGCGTGCTCTTGCCCGCGCCGTTGTCGCCCATCAAGGCGACGACTTCGCCCTTGCCGATGGCGAAATTGGCGCCGCGCAGCGCCTCGATCCCGCCAAACCGCTTGGTAATGCCGCGTGCTTCGAGCAGCATGGGAGTGGCCATCTTTTCTCCTGAGTTAACCTGGGAGCTGCGTCGTATGGTTCGCTTTCCTTACCAGTCTGCAATGCTGCCGTCTTCGCGGAATGCCTCTGGAATCCAGCGCCCGGTGGTGTTGGCGGCGAGAAACGCTTCGTCCAGTTCAACGCCGAGCCCTGGGCCCTTCGGCATGGCGAGAAAGCCCTCGGCATCCACGTGTGGCACGTAGCTGGAAAGCTGCGCTGTCCATTCGAGGTTGGTGTGCCGTGTTTCCAGCATGGTAAACGCCTGCGCATGCGCGGCCAGATTCAGGCTCGCCGCCGCCTGCACCGGACCATTGGGGTTGTGCGGTGCGAATACCACACCATACAGTTCCGCCAAGGAGGCGATTTTCGCCATTTCGGTGATGCCGCCCGCGTTCGCGCAATCCGGTTGAATGATGCCGGCCCACTGGTTTTCCAGCACCTCACGAAACGCCCAGCGCGTAAACAACCGTTCGCCGACCGCGAGCGGCGTTTGCGATTGCTGGGCGAGCCGCTCCAGCGCTGCATTCGATTCCGGCGGCACTGGCTCTTCGAGCCACAGTGGCGCGGTGTGGCGCACGGCGGCTTCGATGACAATGGCAAGACTCGCGCCCGGTTTGCCGTGCATGTCGATGGCGAAGTCGCAGTCGTCGCCAATCTCGTCGCGCACGGCTTCGCAGCATGCAACGACATCGTTGATCACGCGTTTGCCTTCGATCTGCGCCACGTTTGGCAGCGGATAGATCTTCACGTTGCGAAAGCCCATTTCCAGTGCTTCCCGCGCGCGGCGGCGAAACTCGGCGGGGTCGGTGGAAAGGCCGAGATTTGCATAGGCCTTTACGCGCTCGCGCACGGGGCCACCCAGCAGATCGCAGACACTGCGCCCGGCGAGTTTGCCCTTGATGTCCCACAGCGCCATGTCGACGCCGGATAGTGCGGCGGTCTGGATCGGGCCGCCGCGCCAGTACGCGTGGCGATACATGCGCTGCCAGCACCATTCGTTGTGTTCCGGATTGGCGCCGGTCAGCAGTTTTTCGAGGTCACGAATCGCGCCGGCCACGCCTTCGGGCTTGGTCGGCAGTGAGGCTTCGCCCCATCCGTAAAGACCGGGCTCATCTGTTTCCACCTTGACGAACACCAGATCGGAGATCGGGCTATAGCAAACGTACGGTACCAGGCGCGTGATCTGGATCGGCATCGGTCAGTGTTCCGCGGCGACTCGGCCTTGCAATGCGAGGAGCACTTCCACGCATGCGCCAATGTTGTGATAGTCCGGCTCGGGAGCGCTCTTTTCGCTCGAGGCAAGCGCGTTATCGCCGTCCAGCATGCGGAACCAGGCCCCGTGGCGATGATCGACGAGGTGTGACCAGATGAAGTCCCACAACGAGTTGTAGATGATCCAGTAGCGGGTCTCTTCCGTTTCGAGCGCGAGCAGCGCGGCAGCAGCCACGGTCTCTGCGTGCGTCCACTGATGTTTGGCCGTGTCGTAGATGGCGCGATCGGGGGCGCAGGAATAGAACATGCCGCCAAGGCGGTCGTCCCACGCCCAGTGCATGGTTTCGTCGAACAGGAACTGCGCGCGCGGCAATTGCCACGGCTCGGGACGATGCCGCCGCAGGATTAGCAGCAACTTGGCCCACTCGGTCTGATGCCCGGAGAGATAGCCCCACGGTCGATAGGAATCCGTATGAATATCGCGGTTGTACTCCATGTCAGGAACCCAGTTTTCGTCGTAGTGTTCCCACACCAGATTGCGAGGATTGGCCCGCGCGAGATCGACCGTCACACGCCGTGCGATGATGTCGGCACGATCCAGATAGCGCTTTTCTCCGGTGGCTTCGAAGGCGGCCAGCATGGCTTCGCACGCGTGCATATTGCAGTTTTGTCCGCGATACGGATCGACCCTCGACCAGTCGGCCGACGCCTTGTCCGCATAGAGACCGGCGTTGGGGCTCCACAAATGCTGCTCCAGCGTGTCGACGACTTCGTTCAGCCACTCGCGCGCTTCGTCGATGCCGGCCATGATGGCATGCGCGTAAGCCAGCACGACAAATACGATGCCGTAGGTGACGTTGTCGTCGGAATCCGCGGTGGTCGGCGCTCCCCGCACCTGAAATTGCCAGCGATAGCCGCCGGTTGCCGCGTTGCGATGTTTTTCGTGCAGAAAGCGGGCCCCGTGCAGCGCGGCAGCCTTGAATTGCTCCATGCCGGTGAGACGGTACAGATGCGCCTGATTGACGACGTAGCGTGACGAGCACACCAGATTGCGCGTGGAGCGATCGAGAATCTCGCCCTCGTTGCTAAAGAACTGGTAGAAGCCACCGGCCTCGTCGAAGCCGCGTGGATGGTAGAAGGCCCATGTCTCTGCAATGTGCTCACGCAGCCAGGTGCGCGAAGTGAAGTCGGGCGGTTTGGACATGGATTCTCCCGTGTCGTCTAGAAACCGAGATTCGCCAGCAATCCGCCGTCGGCAACGAAGTCGGCGCCCGTGCAATAACTGCTGCGTGGGCCGGCGAGGAAGGCGACGACTTCGGCCAGTTCCTCCGGTTGTCCAATGCGTTGTAGCGGGACTCGCTTGCCCCAATCCCGGTAGGTTTCGTCGAGCGTCTTGCCGTCGCCGAACAATTCGGCGGCGCGCTGCAGCATGGGCGTGGCGATCGGGCCCGGACTCACGGAATTGGCGCGTATGCCGCGTGCGCCGAAATCCATTGCAAGGGTGCGCGTGAAGGCGAGAATCGCGCCCTTGCTGGTTGCGTAGGCCGAGAGGTTCCGGCTGCATGCGGAACCCTGGTTGGACGCCACGTTGACAATGGCACCGCCGCCCCGTTCGATCATGAAGCCGATGCCGGTGTGGGCGGTGAGATACATGGACTTGAGATTCACCTGGAGGGTGCGGTCCCAGGTGGCTTCGTCGGTGGAAAGCGCGTCGCCGTACGGGTGGATTGCCGCCGAGTTGACGATGATGTCGAGGCCGCCCCAGGCGGCGGCAGTGGCATGGATGGCGCGTTCGACGTCGGCGGCCTGGGCGCCATCGCCGACAAAGCCCAGCGCCCGCGCGCCGGTTTCTTCCCCGATGCGCCGCGCGGCTTCGATGCTGTCTTCCCGGTCGCTGAAAATCGCCACCGCTGCGCCGCGCGCGGCCATCAACCTGGCCGCGGCGAGGCCGATTCCCGAGCCTCCACCCATGACGAACGCGAGCTTGTTTGCGAATTCCTGATCCACATGCATCTCCGCTTCTTTCGACTTGAGGCTAGCTTAGCGAAACCATGTACGCTTGTATACTAGTGTTTTTTTGCGCGCGTCGATAGAATGGAGCCGCAGTCTTGCTGCATGGCCACACGGAGAAGCATTCATGAATGTCAACGACGCGCAGATCGACGCCCGGCAAGCGGGCTTTCTGGCGAAACTCGCGCATAGCGATGTCGAAATCGACCGGGGGCGGCAGGCGGGCGGGCAGGTGTACCAGATCCTCAGAAGGGCGATTGCGGAACTGGACCTGATGCCCAATGAACCTGTTTCGGAGCAGGCCGTGGCGGCGGCGTTGCAGCTGAGCCGTACACCGATCCGCGAGGCGTTTTTGTTGCTGGCAGAGGAAGGCTTGCTGGATGCCTACCCGCAGTTGGGCACTTTCGTTGCGCCGTTGCGGCTGGATACGATCCACCGCTCGCAGTTCGTGCGTGAAGCGCTGGAATGCGCCATTGCGCGGCGGGCCGCCGAGCTGATCAACGAAGCGGCGGCGAAGTCTCTGCGCGCCACGCTCAAACGCCAGCGCTCGCTTGCCAAGGCCAAAGACTGGCAGGCGTTTTATGCGGCCGACGAGCAGATGCACGAAGACATTTGCAGGCTGAGTGGCGTCGTCGACGTGTGGAAGACGGTGCAGTCGGCGAAGATCCATCTGGACCGTGTAAGGCGCCTGACCTTACCTATCCATGACCGGATTGAAAATGTGCTCGAGCAGCATGCGGCGATCGTCGATGCGATCATCGACTCGCATCCCGACCGTGCCGAAGCCGCCGCGCGCGTGCATATGCGTGACGTACTGCATCTGATTCCCGCGCTGCGCGAAGGTGCGCCGCATCTGTTCGCAAGACCGACGGTTTATCGCCGGCAAAATCCGTCCAATCTCAAGGAAGCGATGTAAGCTCTGCTGAAAGGAGTAGGGTGGCAAGTTCACACTCAAGGCAGAGAGCGCAATGAAACAAGGCAAAGCCAAACTGACCCGTCACGATGCGGAGCGGCTGTTCGAGGGCCTGCCCACGGGCGCGGCCAAGGTATCGTCCAAAGCCGAAAACCCCTTCGACACCGGCATGTTCGACGAGGTCGAGCGCATCGACGACGAAACGAAGCTCTGGAAAGACAATCTCGTCACGCTCCCGGCAACGTTCGAAGTCCCGGCCGGCTATCAATCCGCGGCGCGCGTACGTGAGGCAATGGAGCAGGCGTGGCGCGTGAAGTGGGTCAGGGAAGGCAAGAACGAACTCGTCACCGAATTCCCCGAGGGATGGTCGGCCGTCCGGCCGCCGAGCGGGCCGATCGAACTGCGCGATGCGGCCGGCGTAGTGCGCGCTTTATATGGCTGGGCCGAGGATGCCGAACTCAGGCTGTTGCCGCGTTATCTGGTGGAGTCGCAGTCGAATGGCACGAGCGGCCTTGGCAGCCTGATCGTGCGCGACAGGGAAACCGGCCAGATTCTCGAGCGGTCCTCCACCTGGTCGGCGCAGACCGGCACGAATCATCCCGATCATGCCAGGCTATCCGCCTGGCTCGACGCGCGCTATCCGCAGCATCGCGATCCGTTGCGATACTGGGAAGACTGCGAAGCGAATCGGGGAAACAGCGCCTGAAGCGAATGGCCGGCGCGCGCGTCGTTTCCGCTTAGCCAGTGGCGCCCGCGTCCGTCACGTTGGAGTCGTCTTCGCTCTGGCGTCCCGGCAGCATGCCGCGTTTGCGCATGACGGAAATGACATCGTCGACGATCACGTCTTCGAGCAGTCTGCGGCCGTCGCGTTCGCGACGTTCATTCGTGCGGTCGATGGCACGTTGCAGATCCGAAGTCTCTGCGGCGATAAATACCGCGAGGCCGTAGCCATATCGTGCGGCGAGTGCTTTGTCGAAAAAGTGTTTCATGCTTTCGTATTCGATCAACCTAATAAATCCAGAAAATCCGCAATCGTCATATCGCGGGCGTTTTCCGCGAGCAGCGGAAACAACACCCGGTCATAGGCCGCGCCGCACTCTGGGTCGGTAATATCGAAGCGTCCCAGTTGCGCGGTCACGATTGCTTCTGCGGCCTCGCTTGCCGACTCCAGGATTGCCCGCGCTTTTTGTTTGTCCATGAAGCAGTTATCGACCATGTCGATCAAAGCTTTAGGGAGTTGCGCGGCACAGCGTTTGCTGAGATGTGGCCACATCGAGTAGCCACCTTAAGTTGCTACATCAAGCCGCCATATCAAGCGGCGAAACTGGGCCGCTTTCTCACTGTTATCCGCCTGGAGGCACACATGGACTTCCCCGTGACCGAAGAACAGATCCGGACCCTGGCTTTTTACCTGTGGGAGAAGGACGGCAGCCCGGACGGCCGCTCGGACGAGTACTGGCTGAAGGCACAGCAGCAGCTAACAGGTAATACCGGCGAAGGTAACAGCGGCGCGGGTAACGGCGGCGAGACCACGTCAGACCCGGCACAAACCCGAGAATAACGGAGATGCCGGACGCCCGCTCGCTGCGTGCCACGCGGCAAAAGTAGGGCCGATTCGGCGCCCGCTGGCGTGGTCCAGCATTTTGCCAGAAAACAATTTGACGTCACGAAACACGACCGTTGCCTCAGGTATGCTGAGCGCTTTTGGCTAGCTTTCCGTCCAAGGGGAGAACATGCGGCGCGTCGTATTCAACCAGAAGGGTGGCGTAGGTAAATCGACCATTGTCTGTAATCTCGCGGCAATCAGTGCCAGCGAGGGAAAGCGCACGCTGGTCATCGACCTGGATGCTCAGGCGAATTCGAGCCAGTATCTGCTCGGCGCGCAGGTCAGCGAGGCCAATCCCACGGTGGCGGGCTTCTTTGAAACTGCGCTCACGTTCAGTTTCAAGCCCATTGAAGTGACCTCGTTCATTCACGCGTCGCCATTTGAAAATCTCGACGTGATGCCCGCGCATGCCGATCTGGACACGCTGCATGGCAAGCTGGAATCGCGCTACAAGATCTACAAGTTGCGTGACGCGCTCAATGAGCTCGATATGTACGATGAAGTCTATATCGACACCCCGCCTGCGCTGAATTTCTACACGCGCTCCGCGCTCATCGCGGCTGAGCGCTGCCTGATCCCGTTCGATTGCGACGATTTCTCCCGTCGCGCGCTGTACACGTTGCTGGAAAACGTGAAGGAGATCCAGCAGGATCACAATGTTTCGCTGGAAGTGGAGGGGATCGTCATCAACCAGTTTCAGCCGCGTGCGAGTTTGCCGCAAAAGCTGGTGGATGAACTCATCGGCGAAGGTTTGCCGGTGCTGGCCGCGCGACTGTCTTCGTCAGTGAAGATTCGTGAATCGCATCAGCAGGCAAGACCCCTCATTCACCTCGATCCAGGGCACAAGCTTTCGCAGGAGTATCGAGCGCTGTATGGTGAGTTGTGCGAATGAGGTAGTAGCCGCGAACTTCGAGCCGCACCGCGTTGCCGCTGATGCAGGGTCACACCGCCATGACGCAAAGGGCCGAGTTGCGTTATCTTGTGAGAAATGAGAAGCGAGAAATGAAAAACGAGAAATGACAGGCGGCAGGCGCCGCCGCGCGCCTGTTACGCAGGTCTTAATCGAACGATACCCTTGTCGCCCGGAGGCGTGACCATGAGCACCGTTTTGGATGAGCAGGCAACCCGCGAGTTGATCGGTCGCTTTTACGAGGCGTTTTCGCGCAAGAGCGTCGAGCTGTTACGCGAGGTGGTGGCGGCAGACTGGGAGTACATCCCGGAGCCGCCGGGCGCCGTGCCGGGACCGGATCAGATGATCGCCGCCTTCAAACGGATCGAATCCGCGCTGCCCGATATGTCCATAAAGTTGCTTGATGTGCTCATTCATGGCGATCGGGTCGCCGTGCGCGCGGAAGTCAGCGGGACGCAGTCGGGCAGGCTGCTGGGCATCGATCCCACTGCCAAACCGCTGCACTTCGCGATCCATTCATTTCATCAGATACGCGATGGCGTGGTCGCCAAAACCTGGCACATCGAAGACTGGTTGTCGGTGTTCAAACAGATCGGTGCGTATCCGCAGAGCCTGCCGGGCGATTGATTCTTCGCCACCCGTTAAGTGTTAGCGTGCCTGCCGGGTGGCCAACGCATGTCATCAGGCAATGCGCTGGCCACCTGCGTGGAGAAACCTCTAGAACGCGAAGTACGGACCATTGCCGCCCGGCGTGGACTTGCCGTTGATAGCGGTATAGATGGTGCGACCGTAGAAGAACGGCAAACCCCAATCGAACAGACCGTTCGAGTACGCCGCGAGATCGTTCATTGCGTAGGCGCCGCTATTGATCATCGTGAGGGCATTGCCCACGTTGAAGTCGATCGACGTGTTGTTGCCGTTCGCACCCGTCACGAGTGCGGAGAGGCTCGTGCTGGCGCTCGGGCAGAAGAACGTCGACGCATTGCCGCCGCACTGATTGATGCTCAGGTCTTCAAAGAACAGACCGTTCGAGCCGCTATCGAGGAACGACCACGTGTAGTTCGTGCCCTTGTACTGCGTCGTCAGACTGCCCGTCGAAGGGCTGACCGTGTAGACCGTGGCGGATACCAGCGCGTTGTCGCTCTGCGTGCCGATCCCGAACGTGAGCGTGCCGTTGACCGTTTGCAAACCGCTGGCCGGCACAGTGGGCAACTGGATCATCACGCCGTTGTTGTCAGTGGCGAACATGCTCACCGGATTGGTGATCTGGTCAGCAAGCGCCACCGTGGTCGGCACGCAGGAAGTGGCGGACGTGCAGCCGTAATACGGCGTTTGCGCGGAATACGACTTCGCCACGCAGCCGGGGCCGCAGTCCGCAGCTTCCAGTCCGATGCCGAGAATGCCATTCGATCCCAGCAGCTTGGCCGTGTTGAGGTCCTGGACGCCCTGACTCGAACAGTCAGCGGGTGACGCGCCGACAGACGGGTCCGCGACAATCTGCACCGGCGCGCTCGCGGCCACTTCACCCCCGAGCTTGATGTCGGCTTTGGCGACGCTGCCATAGGTCGTGCCCGTGCCGAACACCGCGCAGGTGGCGAGCGTGCCGCCCACGGCGGCCGTTACCTTGGGCAGCGGCAGCGTCACGGCGGACGCAATCAGGCGCAGACCGAACGAGCCCGTATCCACCTGGACGTTGTTGATGGTCTGGCAGTTCGACGTGCCAGGCACACAGATCGTCACGGACGCGGTCAGCAGATTCGCGACACTGAACGTGTTGGGACCCACGGTGACATTCATCGTGTTCTGGACAGGCGTCGGCGTGGTGGGCGTGGATGTCGACGAGTTCTGCGAACCGCTCGAGGTGCCCGAGGACGCCGCCGTGCCCGAATCGCTGGAGCCGCCGCCCCCGCCGCCGCATGCGGCAAGTGCAACGCTCAGGCACCACACGGCCGCGATAGTGAATTTACGCATGAAGTTTCCTTACTGGATGTCTTGTGCGGTGACGCCGGCCGGCAGTGCGGCGGGGAGGTAGGCGTGGCCCACGTAGTGGCCCATGTGGCCACCCGCGCTCATCACGAAGTCCGTGGTCTGCACGCTGACGGGCCCAATGCCCCCATGCGCCTCGCGAAATGCCTTCACGCCGGCACTCGCCTCGCCGGTATAAGCGCCGAGCAGCCCTTGCAGATCGGGCATCGAGGGACCTTGCCAGGCCACGCCGAATACCACGCCGGAAGGTGCCACGTATTCACGCACCAGCGTCCCACGCGGCAACGTCATCTCATGGACGGTGTAGCCGGTGTCCGAGTGAGTCGCGCGGGTCGCGTTCATGCGAATCTGGTCATTTGCCACGGTGGCGCTCGATCCGCCCAGTGCCGCGTGTGCCGCGGAAGCAATGGACAGCGCAAGCACGGTGCCGAGCGCTGTGGTCTGCAGCGCCTGATATAAACGGCTTTGTACGGTCATGTTGGTATGGTTTGCAGCTTGTACGACTGCAGCAGGCGGCCGCAGGCGCGACGGGCGCGAAATGTGCCAGTCCTCTGTACATCGGAAATATTCAGGAAATATTTAGGGGCATGCGCGGATTTTTTATTTCTGATCGCGCGTTCAGTGCTTCAGCAGCGAGGTTGCCGGGCGTTCAAGCTTGCCCGGCAACCTGTCTGTGGTCTGGATCAGTGGCCCAAGCCGCTGGCAGCAATCTGCTGCTCCACGTACTGCGCAAACAACGCATGCAGATGCGTGGTGGGATGCAGGTCGTCGGCGAACATATAGGTCTGGTCCGCGTTCGAACTCACATACGTGGACGGCGAGCAGAGCAACGAGGTGTTGTCCGGCGTTTTCGACGGGTCGCACGCCTGGCCTGTATTCGATACGGTGAAGCCGTTCGCCTGATAGTTCGCAATGATCCCGTTCAACCACGTATAGGCGTCGACCTGGATGACCTTGCTTTGCACGCCATCGGTCTGCAATGCGGACGTCAAGGTGCTGTTGAACAGTTGCGACAACTGCGTGAAGGTCGCGCCGCCGTCCGGCTGCGAGAGGCCGTCAGGCGACAGGCCGATGTTCGGCAGATTGACGACCACCACATGCGCGGCGCCGTTCTGCACGATCTGCGTGACGAGTTGCGCGAGCGTGGTCGCAGCTGTTTCAACGGTGGTTGCGGCGGCAGGCAGCGCGCCGGCGCGCAGCACGTCGTTGGCGCCGGCCCAGACCAGCACCAGTTGACCCGAGTTGAAGCTGCCATGCGCGCTCAGGTAGCTGGATACCTGCTGATTCACAGGCATCTCCACATTGCCGATGACATCGGTGAGGAAGTCGCTCTGGTTAGCCGGCGTGGCGACGGTCGAGCCACCTTCTGCGTAGCCGAAACCGTTTTGCGCTTTCAGTTCGTGCGTGAGGTCGATGGTAAAGGCTGCGTTTAGCGTGTCACCGTAGTATTGCGCGACGTTCTGCGTCCAGACCTGCCCCGGGTTCGTCGTGAACCGGCCGCCACCCACTGCGCTCGCGATAGGTGCGTAGGTGCCAACGTCGGAGAGGCTGTCGCCAAACGAAACGATTTGCAGATTCACGCCGCCCGCCGGCGTGGCAGTCGAACTGCCGCTATTGCTGGAACCGCCTCCATGTCCGCCGCATGCTGAAAGCAGGGTGATAGTCACGGCAAAAATTGCAGTGCGGACCGTGTTGATTTTTCCTCGCATGACGTCTGCTCCTTGGCCAGCCGACTAATGTGCGGCCTTTTGTGTGTTTATGGAAAGTACATCTTCCCGATGTGCTATCCGTGTAAGCAAAAAACGTGCGCCGTAAGGCGTTGTGAGGATGGGTGAGAAACGAGGCGAAGATGCGAGAGCGTTCTTGCCACGCAATGCGTGAGCAAAGCCGCTTTAGGTCCAGGGGACGTGCACTTTGTCGAGGCTGCGGTCGAGCTGATACGCCGCGCTGATCAGCGCAAGATGCGTGAGCGCTTGCGGGAAATTGCCCAGTGCCTCGCCGGTCGTCGCCACTTCCTCGGAGAAAAGCCCTAGATGGTTGGCGTATTCGAGCATCTTGTCGAACACGAGCCGGCCTTCGTCGACGCGGCCTGCCCGCGCGAGCGCTTCGGCGTACCAGAACGAACACGCGCTAAAGCCGCCCTCGATACCAGGCAGACCATCCAGTTCCGAGCCGCGCGTATAGCGGAAGATCAGAGGATCGACGCGCAGCTCACGCCCAATGGCGTCCAGCGTGCCGAGAAAACGCGGATCGGTGGCGCCGATAAAGCGCACGAGCGGCATCATCAATACGGACGCATCGAGCGTGTCCGAGTCCGGCGTCTGCACGAACGATTGCAGCTCGTCGTTCCAGAAATTTTCGTGGATGTCGTGATAGATCTCATCGCGTACGCCAAACCACGCTGAAAACGGCGCAGGCAGCGAACGCTTTTCCGCGAGGCGCAGCGCCCTATCCAGCGTGACCCAACACATCAACCGCGAGTGCAGCAACGGCCGCGCGCCGTTGCGCAGTTCCCATATGCCCTGATCCGGATCGCGCCAATGTTCGACCACGTAGTTGACGGTTTGCGTGACGTGCCGCCATCCCTCGTACGGCACGGCGGAACCGTACTTGTTGTACAGATAGAGCGCATCGAGCAAGGCGCCGTACACGTCGAGCTGGGTCTGATCGCGTGCGCCGTTGCCGACGAGCGGCGTACCCTGCAAGGAGCCGGGCAGCGTTTCCAGTTCCATCTCTTCCGGCGGCGGTTCGCCGTCCACCGCATACATCACGTGCAGCGAGCCGTCTGAATGGCAGCGTTGATTGCGCGCGGCAATCCACTTGATGAAGTGCCGCGCTTCCGAGGTGTAGCCAAGCCGCAGCAGCGCGTACACAGAAAACGCGGCATCGCGAATCCACGCATAGCGATAGTCCCAGCGGCGCGATCCATCCAGTGCTTCGGCAAGCCCGAAGGTCGGCGCAGCGACGATGGCGCCGTGCTCGCTCGAACTCAGCAGCTTGAGCGTGAGCGCCGAGCGCATGACGACTTCGCGATACCGTCCGCGGTAAATCGAGCGGGACGCCCAGCTCTGCCAGAAGCGCACGGTTTCATCGTAGACCAGGTGACAGTCCATGCGATGGCCACGCATCTCCTCGGCGGCGCCGAACACGAAACTCGCGGACTCCTTGCATTGCAATTCGAATTGCGCCTCGGCGCAGCCGTCTTTAATCGAGAGCGTGACGGTGGATTGCAGTTGCAGCGGTACACCGTTTTTTTCAGCGGTGAATTCGACGGTGTGCTCGTCCGTCGACGCAGCGCTGTGCGTGGCGCGGGCGTAGTCGAAGCGAGGTGCGCAATGCATGCGCAGGGACATGGAGCCGTGCACCATGCGCACGAAGCGCACCAGACAGTTGGGCAGCGAGGCCTCGCCTTCAGCCACTTCGCCGCTTGCCTCGCCGCTGGTGTCGCCTCGCACCGGCATCAGGTCGAGCAATTCGCAGACGCCATCGGGGGTCATGAAGCGCGTGAGCAGAATGTTGGTCTCGGGAATGTACATCTGCTTGACGTTGAATTCGTCGGACGCGGGACGTATGGCGAAGGCGCCGCCGCGCTCGGCATCAAGCAGACCGGCGAACACCGTGGGCGAGTCGACGCGCGGAAAGCACATGAAGTCCACGGTCCCTTCCAGCGACACGAGGGCCGTCGTTTTCATATTGCCCACAATGCCGCGGGCATCGATGGGCAGTTCAGTCTTCGTTGCGCGCACGCGCTGGCGATCACCCATTGTCGGCAAACTCCGGATAGAGGGTCATGCCGCCATCCACGTAGAGCGTCGTACCGGTGACGTAATCGCTCTCGTCGGAGGCGAGCCACACAGCCGCTTTGCCGATGTCGTCGGGCTCGCCGATCCGTCCGTATGGAATCAGCTTCAGCAGCTTTTCGAGGGCCGCTGGCGTGTCCCAGGCGGCACGATTGATGGGCGTCTTGATTGCACCGGGCGCGATGGCATTGACGCGAATGCGCTGTGGCGCGACCTCTTGCGCGAGCGATTTCATCATCATCTGAATGCCGCCTTTGGACGCGGCATAGTTCACGTGTCCGGCCCACGGAATCAGATCGTGGACCGAACTCATCAGGATCAGCTTGCCCAAGGCTTTTGAAACCGGCCGTGGACCGCGCCTGATGAATTCGCGCACTGCGCGCTGCGCTGTGATGAATTGCCCGGTGAGATTGATGTCAAGCACGCGGCGCCAGTCGTCTAGCGGCATGTCTACAAACGGGTGATCTTTTTGCACGCCGGAATTGGCGACGACAATATCGACGCTGGTGAAACGTTTGCGACACGCTTCGAACAGTGCATCGACGTCGGCCTCGACGGAAACGTCGGCTTTGACCGCAAGCGCCTGGCCGCCGGCTTCGCTGATCTGTTTGACCAGCGCCTCTGCGGGCTCGGGCTGTGAGTGATAGTTGACGACGACCGATGCGCCAGCTTCCGCTAGCGCTTTAGCCACGCCAAGTCCGATGCCGGAACTGGCACCGGTGACAATCGCGACCTGGTCACGAAGAGAGAGGGGCATGGGGTCTCCGGCCGGATACTTAACGTATGCCCGCCATCGACGCGATCAGCACAATCAGCACGATCAGTATGAAGAGGGCAGGCTGTTGCCTGCCGCAATCCACGTGCCCGCCCCTTCGTTGTCATTCAACGGCGCTTTAGAAGCGTTGCTAGACGTTTCCTCGAGCCGCCTTTAAGTCAACTTGAACCGGCTTAAAACCGATACGTCACGCCGATCTGCGCAACCGGATAGACCCGGTAGCGATTGACCTTGTTGGTGATGTTCTGCTCTTCCTGGTCGATATTGGCCTGCGTCGTGAAGAGCGTGTAGATCTCCGGCACATTATAGGAAACGCGCGGACGGCCATACGCCACACCCAGGTCGAAGGTCAGGCCGAAGCCTTTCGACACCGGCTTGTGTCCGTAGCCAATGCCGAGGTACGGCATGGCGTGCGGCAGCGACGCTTCGGCGCTGGGCGCAGGGCCCACAGCCGGCACATAGGAGCTGCCGATCTTGTAGTTGCCGTCCGCATTCGGCACCGCGTCAGCGTCCAGATGATCGCCGTTGATCAACACGCCGGTCGTCACGCGAAAGCCGCTCGATTTGAATGGAAACAGATCGAGGTAGAGACCGCCTTGCAGCAGCGTCAGCCGGCCGTCGTATTGATTGCCGTCCACATTCACGTTGTGGGACAGACCGAAGCCTTCGAGTTCAGCGTGCACGCCGGCCCATGAGTTGAGCGGCATCGACGCGCCAATGCCGGCACCGAGCGAGCCGCCCTGAACATACACTTCCTGCGCGCCGGCGCTTGCCGCGAACAACGCGATTGCTGCGGCGAGCGCCGCATGTCTTGCCTGATTCACGCACCTTCTCCGTAAGGGTCATTCCGCGGAGCTGACTTTACGGTTTAAGTGACGGGTTCAATCAGCGGATTAGGAGGCAGTTACGCATGCAGTTCGCGCTCAAGAATCAGAAATTCGCGAAAACAGAAGAAAATACCCGCAATTTTTGCCAAACCGGCGTTTGGCGCTTTTTTCTCATTGCGATATGGCCGGTTTTTAGCAGCTTGTTCGAGTAATTGATTGTGGTCTCGCGCTTTGATAATGCATCGCACGACAGGCACCGTCCGGGTGATACAGAAACCGGCATGACGGACGGAACGGCCGATGCAGGAGGCGCAGCGCGCTTCGTTATCAATGGCGTGGCGATGTACACGTCCCAATCTTTTCTAGCGTGGAGCAGGCATGTCTTTGTATCGAACGTCACGTTCATTCGGCGCAGTGGCGCTGATTGCGGCAACGGCAGTGTTAGGAGCGTGTGGCGGTGGTGGCGGGTCGGCAAGCAGCAACGCGAGTTCGAATGTCTTGAAGCTTTCTACCGCCGTGCAAAGCGAACCGGTGGCGAAATATGCGGGCGCAGTCGGCATTCTGTCGGGCCCGGGTGTGGCGACGATTTACACCTCGGTGGTGCAATCGTTGCTGACCGGCGTGACCTCGGATGCAGCGAACAGCACGAAGGTGTGCCCGACCAGCGGCTCGATCAGCATCGCCGCGCAGAGCGCGGGCAGTGCAGGCTTGCAGAGCGGCGAAAGCGCGACGGTGGGTTTCAACCAGTGCGTGGGACAGGTGAGTGCGCCGGGCGTATCGGCGTCGGCCGCGATTACGGGCTCGGTAACGGTGCAGGTGCAGAGCGCACAGGGCAAGGTAGGCAGTACTACGGCGGACTGGTCATACACCGCAGTCGAGACCGCTAACGCCGTGACGCTGACGTCATCGAATGGCACAACGGTGTTGAACGGCACGGTGACGTTCACGATGAGTTACGACGCCACGACGGGCACGACGACAACGACAGCGAGCGCACCGACCGTGACGCTCGCGGTGACGAAGGCCGCCGCGTCGGGGAATGTTACCGGCACGATTACGGTTAGTTCGTTGGCGTATTCGCGCGTGCATGGCACGGACCCGACGAGCGATACGGTATCGACGAGCGCGTCGATCAATGTGCAGGCGAGCGATGCAGTGATCGCGTTTGATGTGACGACACCGACGCCTGTGGTGGTGAGCGATGGCAATCTGGAAGCAGGGGAGATCCAGTTGACCTCGGATAATGCCGTCGAGACGATTACGCCGGCGGGTGCTACCAGTGTTGCTATTTCTGTTAGTGCCAATGGGCAGGTTGGGAGTTATACCGAAGCGGTGGATAGTTTGAAGGCTGTTATTGGGACTTAAGGTTTGGTTTTTGGTTTTTGGGGTTTGGCCTGCGGCGCTGGGTGATTTGCCTTCGGTGTTGGCCTTTTCTTGTTTTTTTTGGTTTTGGCCTATCCTTGATTTCTTATTGGTCTATTTGTGTTGCCCCTGTGCGGGGCGGCACCTACTTTTCTTTGCCGGCCGCAAAGAAAAGTAGGCAAAAGAAAGCGGGCTCACACCGCCAGCCAGTAGGTGTCTCCCTCGTCGCTCACCCGGCATTGGTCCGAGACGAGACGATCCCTCGCACCACTCCCTCCCGTGACCAGGCAGTCATCCGCTCCGCGTCGCGCTGCGCGCTCCGTCGTTGGGGCAAACGGCGTTCCGTGAACTCTCCCGCCAACTCTGTTGGAATCCTAATCTATCTTGCGCGGCACTGACAAAGCCACGTCCTCGCCTTCACCTGTATACCGAACCGCGACGCACGGAGTGCGGAGTGGGGTGGATGAGCGCTGTGTCACGAACGTGGGAGATGCGAGAGATCATCTCGTTTCGGACCAATACCGCAAGAGCGGTGGGGGAGACACCTACGGGCTGGCGGTGTGAGCCCGCTTTCTTTGCTTACTTTCTTTGCGGCGGCAAAGAAAGTGAGTGCCGCCCCGCACAGGGGCAACACGAATAGACCACTAAGAAATCAAGGAGAGGCCAAGGAAGTAGGCGCCGCCCTGCGGAGGGGCCACGCCAATAGACCAAAGACAAAACAAGGAAAGGCCAACCCCGCAGGGCGAAACCAACAGCGCGAGCAAAAACAAAAACCCTACGCCGTACGGCAAAACCCCCCCCTCTATTTCCGCTCAAAAAACTCATCAATCACCACAACAGCCCGCTGCTCAAGCGAACTAATCGCCATAAGCGGATCAATCTTCACGCGAGGAATCGCGAGTTCCGGCCCAACGGGCACTTCCCCCGTCGTATCCCCATCAATACGCTCGATCACCGCTTTGCATATCCACTGCACGCCAAGTTCATCCGGCGCCACATTCACGTCCACCCGAAACCCACGATGCTGAATTGCCACAAACCCTCCAGACACACTACAAAATAAAAATTACCCAACCGTCAGGACACAATCCGAATCGCCCCAACGCGTCGGGAAAAATCCTAGCATGTCTCGCAAAAACACCTCAGCGAAACGGGCAATTCGCATTCAACAAACGGCGCAACCCGCTGCGTCAGCATTCAGGAAGCTTACGTTGCAACGCGCACTTTGGCTTTCGTCTGGTCCAGAAACCACCATGACAGCGGCATGATCGCCGGACGCAGTGACAACGCTGCTGCCAGGCAAAATAACAAAAACACCACGACATCCCCTGCTTTTTAAGCGAAGTTGCCGCGCAATTGCAGCGCTCGTAGATATTGGCCGGCCACTTCCGATGCGCCGTAGTGCACGACGGTCTGATCCACCAGGGCCCAGATCGTGCAGCCAGCCAAACGCGCTCGTCGGCAAAACGATAAGTCTTCTGAAAGGTAAGCACCGTTGTCGTCGAATGTGTCGAACAAGCCATAAAATCGGCCGCTCGAAATCAAGGTGAGATATTGCTCGGGCGGCAAGAAGCACTGGGCGAACGGGATCGTCTTTTCGAGGACGTCGCGCCGGATCAGCATGATCCCTGTTCCAACATGTTCGGCCTCGACGAGGCCATCCACGACCTGCGCGCGGCCGCGCGGATCGCCTTTAACCCGTACGGTATAGTCCGCATGCTTCTCCAGCCACTCGCGCAGTGACAGCCCCTTGTCATCGGACTCGATGCGGCGGTTCAAATTGATCTGCCGGTAGGGATACGCCACGCCTGCTACGTCGCGGTTCGCCGCCAGCAACTTCGTAATGGCATCCGCCAGGAAATACATGTCGGTGTCGAGAAACAGCAGGTGCGTAAACTCGGCATGTTCCAGCACGTAGTTCGCAAAGAGATTGCGTGCCCGCGCGATCAACGACGAACTCACATGCATCATCTGGAACTTCACCCCCGCGTCGCTGAGCGCACGCGTCGCGTTCACCAATGCCATCGCGAAGTTGACATGCACCTGATCGTTATAGGTCGGCAGGCCAATCAGAACCTTGAGTTCGCTCATGAGGTAGGTGTCGCTCGTGGTGATGCGTCATCGAAATTGGGCAGTCCAGTTGCTCGAATGTGCAGGTTTGGCGGCCTGGTTAAAACCACCTGAACTTCAAGGCCCATTGTCGACGCACAATTCAGGATCACTGATCAGGCAATCGGTCTGCGGCGCAATCGGTGCACCGCCACGTACACGTACGGCCGAGTCACGCGCCGCGATCTTCAGGCCATTCGGCAGCAGCACCCACATCTGCGCGGGTTGCCGAACCTTGCTGGCCTGCGCCTGTGCCTGCGCACCCGAGCCAAAGAAGAAATCCACGCGCACGGCACCGCGAATCGCGCCACCCGCATCCTGCGCCATCACGAGGCGCGACATCGGCACGGTCCCGGATGCGCTTTCACTGGTGCTGACGAACACGGGTGCGCCAAGCGGCGTGGTGCGTGGATCAATGGCCGCCGAACGTCCTGCCGAGAGCGGCACCCCGAGCGCACCGATCGGTCCGTTGGTCGAGTCGGGAATCGTCTTGAAGAACACGTAGCTCGGATCCGATGTGGCGAACAGATAATTGATGGGTTTGCCCGACAATGACGACGGCGCGTCGTTATCCGCTGTAGCTTGCGAGTTGTGGGGCTGCGTGCCCGAGGTCGCCGCGGGCGGAGTCGACTGCGCCGCCTGAGGCGTGTTCGCCCGAGCCGGGTGCACGGCAGGCGGTGCAAGCTTGATCAGATTGAACCCTCGCGTGGCCTGTGAGGCGGGTTCGTTGGCACTCTCCTGCGTCTGGGCAGTTTGCGTTTCAGCGGCGGCCGAATCCGCGCCGCGCAGCAACGGCGATAACGGCGGCGCTCCGTCTTCGCCCGTGCTCGCGTTCGCCGGGCCACCCACACCACCTACACCTCCCGCACCACCCATATCGCTGCCGGTATCGCTCATCGCCTCGCCTTCCTCGACATCCAGCTCGACGCCGCGCACCAGTATCTTGCGGCCTTTGGCATTCGCGCTCGCCAGCGGCGGATTGAACGCCATGCCGTTTTGCTCGGCGTACGCGAGACGCAGCGTGGCGCCGTCCGGCAGACGGATGCGGCCCGCGCCCTGCAACTGCATCGAATACAGCATGGCGGGATCGTCGACATACGCGAGAATCGGCGCGTTCAAATGGCCCCGTTCTATTTCGGCTCGCGAGTAGTAGGGGACGATCTTGTTGCCGGAAAGTCGCAGACGCAGCTTCTTGTCGCGGATATCGGGCACGCTGTCACCCAGCTCCAGTGCGTACACCTCGTTCAGACTTCCGGTGGAGACGGTAGTGAGTGGAATCACCGTGCGGCCTTCGATGCGCGCAGCGATCGGCCCGCTACGTGCGCCAGCCGGAAGACGTCGCTGATCGAGAAACAGCATATCGCGCGGCACGCCATATACCGGGTACACATACGGCCCGCTGCGCTTGCGACTGCCATTGAGCGTAGGCTCGTAGTAGCCAGTCATCAAACCGTTCGGGGTCCTGTCTACATTGCGGATCTGATAAGCCGTGAAATTGCGCTCGAAAAACTGCCTTACCGCAGTCGCGTTGCCTGCGTCGACCGAGCGTGCGGCGGAGCAGGGTCCCGACCATCCGGGTCTCGTAGCGAGTGCCGTGCAACTGTGCTGAAACGCATCCCACGATTGCTGGACGTCGTCGTGACTCCAGCCCGGCAGATCGGCAAAGCGCACAGGTTGATAGATGGCATTGCGGGTCGCAAAAGGCGCCGCGGTGCTCGCCACATCCGGCGAAGGGGCAGCGGGTAGCGGGTACTTCACGCCGGCGTCGGCGCCAACTGCGGGTGTGAGCGTCGGCACACTCATCTCGCCCTGGACTGCACTGGTGTCCGTGGCCGGCTGGTTTGCGGATTGCGGCGGCGTGCTGCCGCATCCCGCCAGCGCGAGGCACAGCATGCCGGAGACGGCTGTACAAGGCGTGCACAGGGCGGCGATCCGCAGCGAAGCGTGCGGCGCGGTCTGGGTAGTGGGCATGATGGTCCTCGTGCTGCGGCCGCGTGCGCCCCGTTCAACCATGCCTGCGCACCGGGCGGCCCCGCTACCTAGACGATCTCACGACCTCGATTTTGAAGGCCGCAGCACCGTATTGTTGCGGGCATGGCGTGCTTGCGTCACTGCATTTCGGCACGCCGACGAACGGTGACGAGGTCGCCGTGCGACGCGCGGCAGCGGCTTTTTGAGCAGCAGATGGAAGCAGCGCATAGTTCGAATTGGAGGTCATGCCGAGACGGGAAAAATCACGCGGCGCCAGCGAGACGATGGCGACGAAGTGGTTGTCCCCAAACGGTCTGCCCGCTTCCAGCGCGAAGCCCGTACGCGGAAGGGAAAGCGCCTGGCCAGCCGCAATCTGTATGTTTTTGTCGAACTCGTTTGGAAAGAGCATGGTGTACTGGTTGGCCGGATCGACCAGAAACACGTAGACGTACCCTGCATGATTGCTCGTCAAGGTGAAACTCAGACTTTCGCCTTCAGTGAGGGCGCGATTCACCGGCAGGGTGACGTTGACCGCGATGTCGGGATCGGCAAGCGCCGCGATGCGCTCCAGTTCTCCAGACGGCGTGTACGGCGGCAACGGCACGGCGGCGATCGTGGCGCCGGCTGGCGCGGAAGCGGAGGATGCCGCAACGGATGCACTGCCCGCGCTCATAGCGCCGATCGTCCCGCCCGTCGCATGCGTGTCCGCCACACTTTCAGCGGCGCTTGAAGCGGCACCGTCAACCGCCTTTCCGGTTCGGTCCGCAACCGCTTCGCTACTGCCGTTCGCCATGCCGGGCGTCGTCGTGGATACAGCACCGCGATGCGTCGACGAAAGCATCGCCCTGAAACTCGACGTACCGCCGTTTTCCCCAAACCACCAGATACCGACAGCAGCCGCTGCGGCCAACACGAGCGCGGCAATACCTACGCCGGTCCACACATTGCGCTTGCGTCCCGTGTGACTCGCACGCGCCGCACCTTGCGCGCGATCCGCCTCCACGCGCGCCTTCCCTGACTGCGCCTCTAACACTACGTCCCGCTGCGGCTCGCCCATTGCGATGCCGAGTTCATCCGCGAACTGCTGCATGGTTTGCGGCCGGTCGTTCGGCATCACCGCGAGCGCATGATCGACCGCACGCAAAAAGTGCGCGGGGTAGCGTCCATCAGCAAGGGTGGCGAGCGATTGATAACTGTCGCTGACCATGCGGCCCACGGAAGGCGGTGGCGTCTTGCCGAGAATCGCAAAGTAAATCACCGCCGCCAGCGCGTAGCCGTCGCTCCACGCGCCTTGTCTGAGCGAAGGGACCTCCGCATATTGTTCGAGCGGCGCGTAGCCTGGCTTGAGTATCACCGTTAGCGCCTGCGTCATGTCGCCAATCACGCGGCGGGCCGCGCCGAAGTCGAGCAGCACGGGGCGGCCGCTGCCTTCGAGCAGAATGATGTTGTCGGGCGCGACGTCGCGGTGATAACAGTTCGACGCATGCAATACGGCGAGCGCGTCGAGTAACGGCGCGAGCAGCGCGCGCAGCCATCGTTCATCGGGCGGTGCGCTGCGCGCCTTGAGGGCGTCCTTGAGCGTGATGCCCTTGTAGTAGGGCATCACCATGTAGGCCGTGCCGTTCGCCTCCCAGAAGCGATACACCTTGACGAGCGAATGATGATCGAACTGCGCGAGAATACGTGCTTCGTTGATAAAGCTCTTCAACCCCGCGCGAAACGTGCCCTCGTGACGTTCGGATTTGACCTGCACTTCGGTGGCGTTGACGCGCGCCGCGAGCGCGGAGGGCATGTATTCCTTGAGCGCCACGTGCCGCCCGAGCGAGGTATCGTAGGCCAGATACACAATGCCGAAGCCGCCTTCCCCGATCAGGCCCACGATCTCGAACTCGCCGAGCAGTGTGCCTTGCGACAAGGTGTTGTGGCCGCCGGTCAGCGAGGCCGCTTGCGTCACCGGACGGGAGGTGTCGTTCGCGTCGCGTGTGATGCTGACAATCACGGTGCGGTCCGCTTCTGCGGCACCCTCGGGTTGCCGCGGGACGTTGCTGGAATCGCTCATGGCGTCTGGTTCGCGAGCATGGCGGTGAATAGCGCGTCGTCTGGCAATCCCGAGGCGGCCCATACACGAAAGACGCGTGCCGATGAAGCCTTGTCTGCGTCGGCGCCCGTGTCGTGAGCCTCGGCGTCTCCTGGCAAATCACTGCTTTCGTTAAACGCAGCACTCCAGAGGCTCATTCCCTGGGCAGGCGTTTGCCACTCGGACGCCAGGGAGCGGGCAAGCTGCTCGGCAAAGCTGCCGTCGCAAGTCACTACCCACGGCTCCGATTTGACTGCCTGGCTATCCTGAACATCACGCATGACGAATTCAGATGACAAGATGAGCGGCAATGTAGCCAACGCTTGATCGAGCTGGCTCACGGTGTGTTCGAAATCGAGCGCGGCGAGCGCGACGCCTTCGATATCCGAGAGCCACTGCCAGACAATATCAATCTCCGCACTGGTCGCGGGCGCGGCCGGTAACGCGGTGGCGATCGTCAACGGAAAATGCCGCCCCACGCGATCCACCGACGCCATCAACACACCCGTCCAGCACTCCCGTTGTGCTTCACCAAGCGCGCCGGGCATGGCAAAGAAGCGCCACACCGGACACGAGAGATACATCGAAAGCCAGCGCTCGCCCAACGCCTGTTGCACGTCGAGGAGCCGCGCGCATAGCCATGCGTCCCACGGCTGCACGAACTCATCGGGCAAACGCCGCGTCACGAAGTCGCCGAGCGAGGGCAGCTTGCCGTACCAGCCCGCCACGCGCGGCGCGGCGGCTTCGGCCTGTTCGGGAGTGGGCACGACGGGTTCGCTCATAGCTGCGACGGACACGCGAAGCTGCGCAAATCGGCTAGCCGGAACGGATTCTGCACGCTGTTGGCAGTGACTTCGAAGCGGGCCTTGCGGCCTTCCACATTGAAAGTCACGAAGAAGCGTTCGGGCTGATCCGTGGCTTCGATATCGAGCTGATCGAACATGCGAAAGAGGGCCCACGGGCCTTCGAAAACGAGGTTGCCGGCGTCGCTGCCAGGCGGCGGCGTCAATTGCAGGCTCACACGGCCACTGCCGCGCGTACCGGGCCATTGAATCGTGGTGGCCATTTGCGGGCCATGCGCATACGTGAGAACCTGGCCGTCCACATCGAGCACGAACTGGAGGATGGACGGGTCCATCTCCACCGGCTTGAATTGCAACGTCAGCGCCGGACCCTTGCCACCCTGGAAAAACACATCGCGGATCGTCGCCGCGCGTTCGAACTGCGCGAGGCCGGCCGGACTGATTTGCGTCTGCGACTCGTCGACCCTTTTGAAGGCCCAAGGTTTCGTCGACATGTCGACGTTGGCCGCCAGGTTCTTCTGGAAGAAAGCGTCGAATTTGCCACCGGGTGCGAATAGCGCGCCGAAATCCTCCGGCGGCACGTCGTTCGGTGAACTCTGGTTGAACGGATAACGGCCCGTCACGGCACGATTGCAAAATGACGAGATGGATTCCTTGAGATCCGCTGACAGATTGGCGCGCTGCGCTTCCTGCGTTTGCACGGCGCCTTCGCTGCCGAGATCCACGAGCGCCGAGCGAATCGGCTCGGGCATACGGTCGGCTTGCGCGCGCAACTTGGCCGGCACGTCCGAGGGCGGCGGCGCGGTTTTCTGTTGCAGCGCCTGATCGGTGGCATTCAGATAGACGTACATGTCGCTGATGAGGCCAACGGTCTGCATGATCGGCGCAGGCTGACCTCCGGCGCTCGCGACCAGTGCACGCAGCGCGGTGAAGCGATCGTCGACGATGCTCTCCAGTTGCGCGCCGGGCGCGACAGGTGCGACCTTCGTCGGGTCCGGGCCACCGATGATTTTCAGCAGCTTGTCGCGCGCGGCGGTGAGCTTGTCGTTGGCCTTGTCGACCACGCTCGCTTCGCTCTCGGGTTTCGACGCGAGCGTCGTTTCGCGTGACGCCGCGCGGGCCAGCGCCACCAGCGGTGAATCGGGGGCGGAGAGAATCCGTGCAATCTGCGTCGCCTGGGTGAGTGTGGTCGCGTGCACGATGCGGATATCGTCGAGAAACGCGCTCCAGATCCGCGCGTAATCCTGCAGGTAAAGCAACCGCACGTCTTCGGTCAGACGCAGCATGGCCGCCGGATCGCCGCGCGGCAGACCGCTTTGATCCTGGATGCCGAGCACCCACGGTTCTTCTGCCGCGAGTTGCGCGGCCACCGAATCAATCGCCTTGAGAAACGCCTGATGGTAGCCGTCGAACGAGTAAAGGCCGGGCACACCTTGCGTGAGCGGCGCACCGCTCGTGCGCACGAATACGATGGAGGCATTGGGGCCGGCCGCGCGCGCCACGGTGAAGTCCGGAAAGTCCGCGCCCACGCCTTGCTGTTTGAGCCGTCCATAGATGCGTTGCGCGAGTGGATTGGTCGCGAGCATGTTGCGCAGTTGCGTGACGAGGCTCGCATCGAATGGTAGATTCGAATGCACCGCGCCGCGCGCGAGCAGCGCATCGAGATGGGCGCTCAATGCCGCGCGCTGGTCGTTGCCTACTTCGCGTGGCAGCGTGCGGTCCCAGTCGGTGAGAATCCATGCCTTCAGCGCGTCGGGGTCCTGATGCTCTGGTTGGTTGATCATCAGATACGCCTTGAGTGCTTCATAGGCGTAGCCGGCATTGGCGGCATTCGCGCTGCGCGCCTGTTCTTCGATGCGAGCCGCGAGCTTCGGCAAGAACAGATCGTTGAGCAGGCGCTGATAGGCTGCGTCGGCGCCGGCATCGAGTTTGCGCCCTTGCCACAGGCCGCTTTGCATGGCGAGCGGTGGATGCGCGGCGTCGATCTGCGGTGTCGAGGCCAGATTGCGCACCGAGGAAAGCAGCGGCAGCAGCGCCACCAGGCTCGCATTCGCGGCACTGGTTCCGGCTGCGCTTGCCTGCGCCGCGTGCGCGGCTTGCGCAACATTCTCCACATACGCGCGGTTGCGCAAATAGCTGCTGGTCCACAGCGCGAGCATGCAAGCGGCGATCACTGCAATCACCGCGTATGCAGCCAGCCGCGTTAGATGACGGCGTCGCGCCCATGCGAGATTCGAACCGGCCAGCCCCTGTTCGGCAAACACGACGTCGTTCAGTAACCGCTCGATGAAGTAACTACGCCCGCTCGCTACACGTGGTGCCTGAATGTTGCGTTCAATCCCAAAGGCGCGCGAAATCACACCCATCACGCGATCGACGGGCGTACCTTCCTGCGTGCCACTCGTCAAATAGACACCGCGTAGCAACGGTGTCTCGTCATGGCGTGAGGTCATGAACGTGGCACGCAGAAATTCCGTCAGTAGCGGCTTGAGCGTGGCGAACTGCTGCGGAAAGCCGAGCAATGCCGCGCGCTGCGCCAAGCCTGTTTCCGCATGCAAACGCTCCGGCAGACGGCCGACGAGACGCACCTGCAGCGCATCGAGTTCGTCGCTCACACGTGTGTCGAAGGCTTTGGTCAGATCAGCGGCATTGGGCGTACTGGACGCATCGGGCGGGTACGGCAGCGTGAAGCCGAACACCTGGGCGCGTTCCTCCTTGCTCAGATCGGCGAAATATTCGGTGAAGCCGGCGAGCAAATCGGCCTTGGTCACGAGCAGATAGAGCGGTACGCGCGTGCCGAACTGTTCAGTCAACTCACGGATGCGGGCGCGCATTGCAGCACCCATCTCGGCGATGGCCTCGGGCGTTGCGCCAAGCAGATCGGCCACGCTCACCGTCAGCAGGACACCATTGACAGGCTGACGTGGCCGCGTTTTCTTGAGCAAGCCGAGAAAGCCCTGCCACGCGGCGCGATCCGCATCGCGATCGCTTTCGTGGGTGGTGTAGCGGCCGGCCGTGTCGATCAGCACGGCCTCGTCGGTGAACCACCAGTCGCAATTGCGCGTGCCGCCCACGCCGCGGATGCGCTCCGTGCCGAGCCGGTCGGCGAGCGGAAAGCTCAGGCCGGAGTGGATGAGCGCCGTGGTCTTTCCTGAGCCGGGCGCGCCGATAAACATGTACCACGGCAGTTGATAGAGATATTGCCGCGACGACAACGAGAGCCAGTCGTGCCAGCCAGGTTTTTTGCCGGACGACGCCACGCGCGCCTCGCGCAATACCGTGAGCGCTTCGTCGAAGCGCTCGTTCAGCGTGGCGACTTCGGCATCGCCGGGGCCTGCCGGGCTTTCTCGTGATGGAGTTGGGCGCGCCGCCAGTGCGTCGACCAGTGCCGTCTGTTTATGACGTGCCTGCCACGCGGCGAACAGCCGCCGCAGGATCAACAGCAAGACGACGCAGCCGATCGCAATCAGCCGCGCGCTTTCCGACTCCAGCGGATAGCTGTGTGCAATGGAAACGAGCGGCCCGATGATCCAGATAATCGCTGCCACCATCAGTAAACCGATGATCAGCAACAGAATGGGATGAAACACCAGTGACAGAATTTTCTTCATGCTCACATGTCCAGTGGTCCTGTCTTTAGCGCGTATTTATCGAAACAGCACTCGATCAATAACGTCACGTACCCGGTTTGGCAAACAGCGTCACTTCCACGCGCCGGTTGAGCGCGCGGCCTGCGGGCGTGTCGTTGGGTGCGAGCGGATCGGCATCGCCTTGGCCTTCGGCTTTCAGACGTGCTGGCGGCACCGTGGCTGCCAGCAGATCGCGCACGTTCGCGGCGCGGTCTTGCGAGAGTTCCCAGTTGGAGGGATAACGCGCGGAACGGATCGGCTGATCGTCCGTGTGTCCTGTGACGAGCACATTGCCAGGCACCGCGTTGAGCGCCGCTGCGATGCGCTGGATGAGCGGCTTCACGCGCTCGGCGACTTCCGCGCTGCCTGCCCTGAAGACGCTGTCGCCGCGAATCGTGATGACTGAGCGGTCCACCTGATCATTGACTGTAACGCGCCCGTCGCGGATTTCCGGCGCGAGAAATTCCGCGAGGCGTGGCTTGGCCGCTTGCGCGATCACCAGCGGGCGGGTCGCGCCGACGCGAATCGAAGCGATGGTGTCGAAGGCGGGATCCGAGCGCTGTCCGAGGCTGAAACTCATCGCCAGATACACGAGCACGAGCATGAGCAGCGCGAGCGCACCCACCACCCATACCGGCAGCAGTTCCGTGACCTGCCTCGTTTGACTTGCAACGCCACGCCAATGCGGCGATAGCGCACGCTCTGCGCTGCCGCGTTCCTTGCGGATCATCTGATACAAACGTTCGCGCACGGCATCGAGCGTCTGCCGGCCTTCGCCCGCAACGCGATAGCGGCCCTCGAAACCAAGCGCGAGCACGAGGCTCATCAGTTCGAGCAACGGCAGATGTTGGGCCGGCTTCTGCGCGAGCCGTGAGAGCAGCTGGAACACTTTCTCGCCGCCCCACGTTTCGTTGTGGAAGGTCACGAGCAGGCTTTTCCGCGCCCACACCCCCGCGCCCCACGGCGTGCCGGAAGCGGCTTCGTCGAGCATGGTGCAGACGATGTAGCGCGCGGCCGTCACATGCTCGGCGGCGACACCGCTCGCGCGCGCCTGCGCTTCGAAACGGCGTACACCGAGCGCAAGCGAATCGCGCAGCGCGACCGGGTCGGCGCACGAGGTCATCGTGCGAATCTGCGGTGCGAGACGCAACAGCGGCGTGCAGGCAGCGATCAACGGATTCACCGAACTGCTCGTGCCGGACGCAGTGAAAACCGCGTCGAGGGTGGCTTCGTCACCACTGAACCTGCCGCTGCTGTACGCGCTATGCGTGCCATTGGCACCACCGCCGGCCCGCTCCGACCCGAACGGCGAGCCTGCCGTCTCCGGACGACGGCGCGCGCCCGGATTGGGCTTGATCATGGTCTGATCGGATTCGAAACCTTCAAACGGATCGTCGCTTGTCATGGCGGTCACTGGCGAATTGCCCAGAATTCCAGTTCGAGACCCGGGAAATCACCGGCGATGTACATCGCCAGATTGCCGGTCTGTTCCAGCTCCTTCCACAGCTCGCCGTTGCGGTCGAGTTCGAAGTAGTTGAAGCCCGCGTGAAAGGGAATTTGTCGGGGGGCTACCGGCATCGCGCGCAGCCCGATACCAGGCAGTGCCAGGTTGACGAGATCGCGCAGGCGGTCGGCGGGCGCGAGCTTGGCTTGCGTCGGAAAGCGCACCCGTAGCGTGTCGCTGGGCATTTGCGCATTCACCGCGAGCACGAAGCCGGCCTGCTTCACGAGATCCAGATCGTTGATGGCCGCTACACGTACGCCGGATTTGCGGTTCTGCAATTCGATGGCGACCGCATCCGGTTCGCGAACCTGTGAAAGAAGTTGACGCAATTCGCTCATTACCGGCTCGAACGATGCTTCGAGGTCGTCGTGACGATACACGGGATATGTCAGGGTGCGACGGCGATCGTCGAAGGTGGAGAGATCGCCGGCCAGTGCAACGGTGAGTTGATAAAGCCGCTCGGGATGCAGGAGCGGCACGTTCAACGCATGCATGAATTGCGGCTCGAAGCGGTTGAGTGTTTGCAGCAGCAGGAAATCGGCGATTTCCGCCACGCCGCCGCGTCCGGGCCTCGCAATACGCGCGGCGAGCCGGTCGGCATGCTGATGCAGCAAACCGGCGATTTCCTGCGCATAGCCAAGCAGAACGGGTTGCGCGAGCGCGTGCAGCATCGGCGGAATATAGCGGGCGTCGAGCAGTACCGTGTTGTCCGCGCGCCGTTCGACCACGCGCGCGAGGCCGATGGTCGCGTACGCATCCGTCGCTTCGTGTGCGAGCATCAGATGCAGATTCGGCATGCCGAGGCGCATTTCGGCGACCCGGTCGGTGCTGGTGGTCACGTCGGCGACCTGCGTATCGGTGGCCACGTAGCGCAGTCCATCGGCGGGGCTGCCTTCGAGGTCCACTTCCTTTGCGCCATTGCGCGAGAGCGGCAACGCCAGCAGGATCACTTCGTCGCGCGTACCGGCGGGAATGTCGAGCGGCGGCGGCGCCGGTCCTTCATCGGGAAACGAAAACGTCGTGCCGTCGGGCAACACGCCGAACGCCGCCGTGAGCGCGACCTTGCCGAGTCCAAGCGCAACCTCGTCGATCTGACAGGCAACCCAACCCCACGCCCACGCCTCGGTCGCCCGGCCATGCGAATGCACCAGGTGTTCGATAAAGCGGTCGTGCTGCTGAAAATGCTGGGGCTCCAGGAATAACCCTTCGGACCAGATCATTCGTTGATGCCAGGTCATGGTGGCTCGCATTGACGGGCAACGCCTCGCACGGCGCGGGAGATTAGCCAGGGCGTACACCAACCTGCGGCGGCGGCGCCCACCTTCAAGAACGATTGATGCAGACGCAATTTGCAAACGCGCGCGGTGCAACGACCAGGCCGCAACGACGCGTTTTCAGCCGTCGTCAAGGTGGCGCGATCGAAACGTCAGCGGCGCCGACGCTCACCGTCAACGGTGTGGTTTTGTTCGGCGGCACCGGCACCGTCGCGCGCCAACGCGAATGTTCGATGTCGCGGTAGGCCGCCACGACCGCAATGAATTTCGTGCCGGGCTGCACGTTCTGTTCGAAGCCTTTGCTTTCGCCGGGGCGCAGCATGAACTCGTTTTTCGCGTTCAGGTCGGCGCCGAGCGTGGCCTGATCCTTGCCATACAGCGTGAAGAAATCGGCGCTATCGAAAGCGGCCGTGGTTTTCAGTTCGTACACGCGCACGAGAATCGGCGAGGGCCGTCCATTGCTGTCGGGATTCGCTGCGGCAAGCACCGCGACGTTGACTTTCACGGCGGTGGGTGGGGGCGGCGGGGGCGGCGATTTGCATGCTGTCAGTAGCGCGCACGAAGCGAGCAGAACAAGGCCGAGCAGCACAGCGTGGCCACACTGCGTCGTAGCGGTAAGCGCTCGTGCGCAAACTCTCGTGACGTACCCAACGCCTCGCACATCACGCGTTTCCCCATACCTCGTAGTGGATTCGATACCTTGCATGACACTTCCCGGTCAGCCGTCTGTTATTGCTTCTCGCCCTTCGTGTATCGGCAGGCGTCGGTCACGCGCCGCACAACGCAGCAAAAAAGCGCGCACGACCTGTGTTGTCTGGCAGACGAGTCGTCAGAAGCGATTTTGAAAAACGTTTGCGTGGTTCGTCTATCGAGCAGCGGCAAGGGCGGTGCACGAAATGCAGCGCTTTAACCGAGTCGTGCAAATAGTGAATGGCGCTTGTCGTTCCACTTTCTCCGGCGGAATCTCTCGTGAATCCGATCCAGCATGTCGAAGCAACACGGCGATGGGCGTTGATGGCCACGAGCGCGCTTCTGTACCCGCTACTCGTGTTATCGCTTCCGGTCGCGGCACAGGACGCGCCACTGACACCCGCAGCAAGACAGGCCGAAGCGCGAGCACGCGACGCCGAAACGATCCAGTCGCTCTCGCAGGAAGGCCGTCTGCTGCTCGAACGCGATCAGGTGAAGCTCGACGGCTACGCGTATTGCAGCATGTCGGTGGCCGCAGCCGAGCGCGGCGAGTTTCGCGAAAGCATCGAAGCGGCATCGCGTGCGCTGCTGGTCGCGCAGCAAACGGACAACACCAATCTGCTCGCCCTCTCCAAACGCGATCTGGCGATTGCCTATGGCTATGCCGGCGATCTCGACGACGCGCAGCGCTACGCCAACGAATCGCTCGCCACAGGCACGAAAAACGCGGAGCAGGTGCTCGCGCCCGTGCACAAGGTGCTGGGCGATATCGCTGCCCGCAAGGGAGATCCAAAGACGGCGATCAGCGAATATCAAACCTCGCTGGTTAGCGCATCGGCGCGTTATCGTCCGCTGGTACTGCTGTCGCTCACCAATGCGCAGATTCAGGCGGGCGATCCGGCAGCGGCACGCGCGACCTTCGAGCAGGCCAGGGACGCGCAGAGTTCGTTGCTCGCGCCGTTTTACCGGCGCATCCAGGGCAATCTCCTGTTAGCGGAAGGCAAGCCGCAAGACGCGCTCGCGGCATTTTCAGCGAGCGTCACGAAGAGCGACGAAGGCGACGCCAGCTACGAAAACCTCTGGGCGCACGAAGGCATGGGCCGCGCGTATCTGGCGATGGGCCAACGTGCAGAAGCACGCGCGGTGTGGTTGCAGGCGCTTGACGATTCGGAAAACATCCGCGCGCGTTTTCGCAGCGACGAGTTCAAGACGGGTCTGTTCGCGGACACGCAGACCGTATTCGAGGAAACCATCGCACTCGTGGTGGAAGACGGCGATTACGAAACCGCGTGGACGCTCTCCGAGCGCAGCCGTGGCCGCGCGCTACTGGATGTGGTACGCAACCGTCTGGCGAGCGACGTCAACCAGCAGCAGTTGAATGGCCGCGTGCTCTCGCTAAGCGAAGTACGCGCCACGTTGCGACCCGACGAAGCCATCGTCGAATTTCACAGCCTGCCGCGCGAGATGATCGTGTGGGTGGTGCGCGCCGATGGGCTCAAAGGCTTCACGTTACCCATCGCGCGTCAGGATATGACGCTGGCCGTCAGGGACTTTCGCAACGCGATCATCAACGGGCGGCCACAGGCGCTCAGCTATGGCGCACGTCTCGACACGCTGCTAATTGAGCCGCTCGGTTTGCGGCCCAACGAGCGGCTGATCGTCGTGCCCAACGGGGAACTCCACTACATGCCGTTTCAGGCCCTGCGCAATGGCGAAGGCTTCCTGATCCAGCGTCACGCAATTGCGCTGGTGCCATCCGCGAGTGTGGCGGTGCAACTCGTGCGGCGGCGCCAACGGGTGTCGAGCGAACTGGTGGCGTTTGGCAATCCACGCATCGCGCCGGAACTCGATTTGCCGGGGGCCGAAGCTGAAGTGCGTGGCATCGCGCCGCTTTTCACCCAGCACGAAACCTTTCTGGAAACCCAGGTGACACGCACCGCCTTCAGCGAAAATGCGCCGACGGGCCGCGTCGTGCACGTGGCGACGCACGCGCAGGCGGACACGATTGATCCGTTGCATTCGCGCATTCTGCTGGCACCCTCCACGCAACCGGCAGACGGCCCCGACTTTCTGCTAGCCGAAGACATCTACAACCTGAAGTTCGATTCCGTGGCGCTCGTCACGCTCTCGGCGTGCGAAACGGCGCTGGGGCGCGTAGAGCGCGGCGACGAAATTCTCGGCTTCACGCGAGCCTTTTTCTATGCGGGTGCCTCCACGTTGATCGTGTCGATGTGGCCCGTCTCCGATGAATCCACCGCGCTCACGATGGATACGTTCTATACCGCGCTCACGCACGGCGACGAAGCGATCGACGCAATGCGCAAGGCGCAGCTTGCCGTGCTCGCCAACAGCAAGTTCTCGCATCCGTTCTACTGGGCACCCTTCGATCTGATGGGCGGCTGGCGCCTCACGGTGGCGCAATGAGGACGCTGCCATGACCCGCGATCTCGCCACGCACGCCACAGCGCGCAGCTTTTCTCTGCTCACGCCGCGCCATATTGCACGCTGTGTGTCCGCTACGTTCGCGTGTGCGATGTGGGCGGGCGCGTGGGCGCAGCAGATTCCCGGTGCAGGCACGCAGCAGGTGCCCAATGCAGGCACCATTCTGAACGAGCAACCCAATCCGACGCCCGTCGCACCTCCAACCGGCGGCGCGAACGTGTTGCCTCCGCCGCCCGCAGCAGCGCCCGTGGTGCCGGAAGGCACGACCTTCGAGTTGCACAGTATTCATCTGGTGGGTAACGAAACGCTCCCGGCGGATGTACTCATGCCGCTCGTCAACGGCAAGATTGGTCAACAGGTCTCGCTCAACGATCTCAATGCTCTGGCAGCACGCATTGCCGCAGCGTATCGCGAACGTGGCTATGCGCTCGCTCAGGTAGTGCTGCCGCCGCAGGACGTGACGAGCGGAGACGTAACGTTCACCGTGCTCGAAGGCAAGATTGGCCGCGTGAATCTGAATGTCGCGCCGGGCACGCCGGTGCGCGAGAGTCTGTTGCGTGCGCGGGTCGCCGCAATCAAGCCGGGTCAACCGCTGTTGCAGCGTCAACTCGAACGCACGATGCTGTTGCTGTCCGACGTGCCGGGCATTCGCGTTACCTCGGCGCTGGAGTCGGGTAGCGTGCCTGGCACCGTGGATCTGACGATCAACGTCGAGCCTGCGCGCCGCTGGGACTTCGGCGTTGCCGCGGATAACTACGGCGCGGCGCCGGCGGGACGTGCACGCATTGGTCTCGTTGGACGCGGCAAATCGTTGCTGGGTATCGGCGATAACACGGACATCAACATTCTCGGGGCCGAGCGTGCCGACACGCTGTATGGCCGCATTGGCGAGGATGTGCCCATCGACGCCGACGGCACACGTGCGGGGATCGCGTATTCGCATCTGTATTACTACCTAGGGCAAAACTTTTCGCCGCTCGATGCGCAAGGCGATGCGGACGTGGTCACGGCGTCGATCACGCATCCGTTGATCCGCTCGCGTAGCCAGAATCTGCTGCTGCGTGGTGCTTTCGAATATCGCGCGCTCAACGACCGGATCGGCACCGCCGGTTTCACCAACCCGCAAAAGCTCGAGGTGGCGAGCGTCGGGCTGTCGTATGAAGGGCGCGACAGTCTCCTGCAGGGTGGCTTCAATAGCGCGGAAGTGGAACTGTCGCTCGCGCATCTGACGATCGATTCCGATCTCGCCCGCATGCAGGATCAATCGGAGGGCGGTCGCGATACGCAAGGCAACAGCGTGCGCGTGACGATGCTCGCCAATCGCCTGAACGCCATCACGGACAAATCGAGTGTGTTTGTCGGCATATCCGGGCAATGGGCTAACCAGAACCTCGACAGCTCGTCGCGTATCGCACTCGGCGGACCGCATGCCGTGCGCGCCTATTCGCCTTCCGAAGCCATCGTCGATGACGGCCTGATTGCCACGGCCTCGTATCGCTACGCGGCGCTGCCGCCACTCACTCTGTCTGCATTCTTCGATATCGCGGTGGGTCGCTACAACGAACGCTCGGTGCACGGCCAGGGCGCTAACACGGTGACGCGCAGTGGCGCCGGCGTCGCGCTCTACTGGACCGGACCGGCCGGCATCACGATCGATTCGAGCCTCGCCTGGCGCACCACCCGCGCCGACTCGACCGGCGACGACAAGGTGCCACGCCTCTATGTGCAGTTGTCGAAGGCGTTTTGACGGAGCCAGCCATGAACGACACTTCCTGCGTGCTTCACCGGCAACGCCGCCGGGCAGCCGAGCGGGCCTGCCGCAAGCAGAGCGCTCGCGCACCGCGCGGCAAGTCTTGCGGTCAGCCCTTTGCCATGCGGCTCATGCCGCTGCTGGTGCTGCTGGCGGCATCCGAGGCGCTGGCGTTGCCCGTGGGCGGCCAGGTCGTGAGCGGCAGCGTCACCCTCGGCACGCCGTCCAACAATGCACTCTCGATACAGCAGAACTCCGGCAGCGCGATCGTCAACTGGAACGGCTTTTCGATCAACGGCAATGAAACGGTGAACATCAAGCAACCGAACGTCAACTCGGTGATGCTCAACCGCGTGCTCGGCAACAACGCAAGTGTGATTGCGGGCCACCTGACCGCAACGGGCAAGGTGTTTCTCGTCAATCCGGCCGGCGTACTGTTCGCGCCGGGTGCGTCGATCAACGTCGGTTCGCTGGTGGCTTCGACGCTTGGCATTTCCAACGCGGACTTCCTTGCTGGCAATTATCACTTCACCGCCGCCGGACAGCAGGGCGGCAGCGTAGTGAACCAGGGCGCGATTCAGGCGACCTCCGGCGGCACGGTGGCGCTGCTCGGCGCGCAGGTGGACAACAGCGGCACGGTGAGCGCGAAACTCGGTACGGTGGCGCTCGGCGCGGGCGGCGACATCACGCTCGACTTTGCCGGCGACGGTCTCACCATGCTCAAGATCAACGGTCCTGCAGCGCAGGCGCTGGTACAGAACTCGGGCACGCTGGCAGCGGACGGTGGCCAGGTGCTGATGTCGGTGCAAAGCGCCGACGCGCTCGCTGCCACGGTACTCAACCAGACTGGCATCGTGCAGGCGCAAAGCCTGGCTGAACGAAATGGACACATCGTCCTGGACGGTGGCCCGCAAGGGGTGACGCTGGTGTCGGGAAGCGTCGCGGCCAACGGCGGCACGGGACTCAGCGGTGGGCAGATCGACGTGACGGGGCAAGACGTGGCGTTGCTCTCCGGTGCGATGCTCAATGCGAGCGGTGCAACGGGCGGCGGGCGCGTGCGTTTCGGCGGCGGCCCGGGCGGTACAGCCACCGACATCCGCAATGCCGAGGGCATCTGGATGGCGCCGGGCGCGCAGATTCATGCGGACGCTCTGGCGAATGGACCCGGTGGCCAGATCGTCGCGTATGGGGAGCAGACGGCGCGCCTCTACGGCACGCTGTCGGCGCAGGGTGGCCCACAGGGTGGCAGCGGCGGGAGCGTCGAAACGTCGGGCGGCTACCTCGATGTCAACGGCGCGCAGGTGAACGTGTCGGGAGCGAACGGCGCGGCAGGCACGTGGCTGCTCGATCCGTACAACGCGACCATCACGGCCGACTCGTCGACCGACACGCTCTTTAACGGCGCATTCAATTCGGGTGCAACCACCTCGACGATTTCGACAGGCACGATCGACTACGCGCTCGATCACAACGTCAGCGTGACGATCTCGACCGTGCAGACCACGCCGAGCGGTGGCGAACCCGGCGACATCATCGTGAATGGGCCCATCCTCAAGGACAATGGCAGCAGGACCTCGCTCACGCTGGAGGCGAGCGGCTCGATCACGATGAACAATCGCGACACGCCGTCCATTACGGATGAGCCGCTGAACGGCAATACGCCTGGGCCGCTCGATATCACGCTGATCGCGAACGGCAAGCAGGTGACCGATGGCAGCGCGAAGATCACGATCTCCAGCATCGCCGAAACGCTGGCAGGCCCGACGCTGGCGACGAACGGCGGCAACGTGGTGATCGGCGTGCCGTATCCGGGGGGAACGATCAGCCCGCAAGTGCTGTTGACCAATGTCAAGATCGACACCCGCGCGATCTCCACGGAACTGCAGCCCATACCCAACGCCGCGAGCGGCAGTATCACGATTCACGGCGCGTCGCCGGTTAGTACTGGCGTGTATCTGGAAGGCGTGACCATGAACACGACGAACGCGCCCATCGACATTGAAGGCACGGCGCTCGTCAACGCAAATTCGACACCCGCGCTAGGCGTAGAAATGATTGGCAACGCGGCTTTCCCCACCAGCATCAACTCCACGTCCGGCAACATCCAGATCTTCGGCAGCGGCCACATTCTCGAGGGGATTGGCGCGAGTGGCCTGAGCGCGGCAGCGCCCGCGACGATCACCACCAACACCGGCACGATCGATTTGCGTGCGGTCAGCGACGGCGTAGCCGCAACCGGCTCCAGCGGCGATACGTACTTTTCCGCGCTGGAATTCGACAATGTCAATGTGACGGCAAACGGCATTGGACAAATTCTGGTCACCGCCTCGCAGCCCTCGGCGCAGAGTGCCATCAGCCTGACCGGTAGCAAGTTCTCCACCACGGGCCTGCCGGGTGGCGCCGCGCCCAACGGCATGATCGTGCTGCGCGCGGCGAACGATGGCAGCGCTTCGCCATTTAGCGTGGACGCGGCTTCGTCGATTGCGGCCATTAACGGAACGCTGGTGTTCGTGCCAGGCAGCGTAGACCCCACCACGTTTGCCGTGCTTCCCAACAATGGCACGTCCACTAACGTCTTTAGCGGCGGCGCGGGTTTCAGTCTGCCGCAGGCGTTGTTCAACATCGTTTCGACGCAGACGGCCAACCTCATTATCGGATCGCCTACGCAGGTTGGCAGGATCACACTCAACGCGGGTTGTGAAACGGGCGGCGCGACGTGCGCGCCGAATACCGCCAGCTTTGATGCGAATGTGACGCTCGACAATTCCGGTGCCGGAAGCCAGGGCATCTCGCTGCCGGTTGGTGCGAAGATGGTGGGTGAACTGGCCTCCACGTTCACGTTGGCCTCAACGGGAGCGTCCAGCGCGAACGCGCCGATCAGCACCGATTATCTGGTGCTCGACGGTCTTGGTACGTTTGCTTTGGGTGGTGTGCCGCATCAGGTCAATGTGCTGGGGATGGTGGGAGCCGGCACGGTGGTGTTCAGCAACGCTGGGGACCTTGAAATAAACGGTACGGAATCCTACCGATTCAATAATGCAACCAATACGCTCGTGCCGATCTTGAGCAACGAATCGACACCCACTGCGAACGTGACGATCACGACCACGGCCACGCCGACCTCCAGCGGTAACATCGACGTGTTGGGCCCGATCCTCAAGAACGCGGGCGGCGATGCGACGCTGTCGCTCAACGCAGCGGGCTCCATCTATTTCAGTCCGAGCAGTGCGAAGTCCAGTTCCGGTGCGCTGAATATCACGCTCAACGCGGCGAACCTGATCGACATAGGCAGCAACAACGACAGTTCAACCGACCGCGTGCAGATCTGGACCAATGGTGGCAACTTTACGGCCGGCACGTTGAACGGCACTGCGAGCGGCTTCGACGATGCAGCGGTGAACCTCGACCTCGTGGATATCGACACGCGCGTCGGTGTGACTGGCGGCACGCCTGGCGCGACGGGCGGCGCGGTCACGCTGCACGGTTTCAACAAGGGCGCTTCACTGCGCCAGGCGGCGCTCGATTTCAACAGCGCGTCGATCGTCGCCGCGTCGGGGAACGTCGATCTGCAAGGGCAGAGCGGCGTGCAGGGGACCATCGCGGGACGCGGCGTGGTGATCGAAAACGATCTATCGTTCGATGCGGATCCCGCTTCGAGTATTACCACCACGACCGGCAGGATCGGCATTTTCGGTTCGGCAACGGGCGCGGGAAACAGCGGTGTGGATCTGCTGAATGGCTCGACGATCAGGACGACCGCAGGCGGCACGGTGGATATACGCGGCGCCTATGCGGGAGCATCTACGGCACAGGCTCCGGCGCTTGATGTCACCGTCGCACCACAGGTCGCGCCGCAAGCCGTAGCGTCCCAGCAGAGCGACAGCTATGGCGTTTTGCTGGCGAACGGCTCGGTGAGCGCGAGTGGCACGGGTAGCGAAATCTCCATTACTGGCTCCACGGTGACGGGCGATGCGGGCATCGGGATTGGCGCGGTGCCGTTGTCTACTGAATGGAATCTGGCAAGCGGCCCCGTTTCGATCGGCGCGGGTCCGCAGGGCGTCATCCTGTTGCAGTCGTTCAACAACGGCACGGCTACCAGTCTGCTCAGCCGCAGTGCCGTGGGTTCTTTATCGAGCCTGGGTGGCACGGCAATCCTCACGGGTGCTTCGGTCGATCCCGCGAGTTTCGCCGTGACACCACAAAACAACGTGCCCATCACGCTATTTGGCAGCGCGGCCACGCCGGGTCTCAGCATCGACCCGACGACTTATCAAACGCTCTCGAACGATCTGAATACGCTCGTGCTCGGTTCGTCCACCCAAGTGGCCTCTATCACGGTGCAGGGTACCTGTGCGGGCGGCGCCGCGACTTGCGCGCAATTCACGCGGCCCACGGTGGCCACCAATCTGACGCTCGACAATCCGGCACTTGGCGGCCAGGCTGACGCGCTGCCTTACGGCGTGTCGCTGTCGGGCAAGACGCTGGCCTTCGTCACCTCAGCTCCACCCACCGACCCCAACGGAATTCAGGCCGCCGGTCTGCTGCTGGACGGTCCGGCTACCAGTTTTACCCTGACCGATCCGGGCAACGATATCGGCACGCTCGCCATTCCCGGCGCACAGAATGTCACGTTCTCGCAGCCGGGCAGCTTCACCATCGGTCCATTGAGCGCTCAGACGTTCGATCGCGCCACGGGCGGCGTCACCACGATCAACGCCACCAACTCCACCCTGAGCGGATCGTTGCAGGCGAGTTCGACGATTGGCGGGATTACGCTAGGTAAGGCGGGCACGTCAACCGGTATCGACGCCCAGGGCACGATCGACCTCGTCATGGAGGCGGGCGAGTTCGACAACGTCGGCGGCGGCACGCTCAGTGCAGGCAACGCGTGGCACATCTGGGAAGCCAGTTGGCAGGGTGAGACGCGCGGCGGTCTCAACCCCGGTGGCCCGGCACCCAACTACTACGGCTGCATTTTTCCGGGCACCTGTAGCTGGGGCGGCACGGTGCCGCTCGCGAGCAATCATTTCGTGTACGTCGCGCAGCCGACGCTCACGGTTACCGTCGGCAATGCGAGCCGTGCGGTGGGTGCGACCAACCCGAGCTTCTCGGATTCGGTGAGCGGTCTGGTGGCTGGCGACGCCAGCAGCAGTGCTGTCACAGGTGGTCCGTTGAGCACGACCGCAACCACGGCGTCACCCGTTGGCAACTATCCGATTACCGGCAGCTTCACTTCGTCGGTGGGATACAAGGTGGCCATGCAGCCGGGGACGTTGACGGTCGTACCCGTCACCAACGTCCCGCTACCGCCACCTGGCGGGGCAGCCGGAACCACGTCCGCGCCAGCGTCTGCGGCAGCACCCGCGCCGTTACCGCTCAACGGCCGGCCGTTCGATCGGTCCGGTCTGCAACCGTTGTTCACCGCGCAGGAACAGAGCTTCGTCTACGAGAGCAACCTGGGCGGTATCAATGTGTGCGTCGGTTCCGATCAACCCTTGCTTGCGCTGCAGCAGCCCGAAGGCGCGGCCGATACGCTCGCCGTGGAATGGAAGCGGGTCCGCTCGCGGCCGAATCTGAACAGTTGTCTCGTCGTCAATGGCCAGCACGGCTGCGACGAGTTCTAGCCACGGAGACTGCGATGCTCGATGTGGAACCGCTGCTGGCCGCTACCGGTTCGATGCCGCCGTGCGGCGTGGACCTCGAATACGACGCCGATTTTCTCGAACTGGAAGCGCTTGCCAGCGCGAAACCCGAACGTCAGTTCCAGGAGGAAGCGGACGAGCCGCCGTGGCACGACATAATGGCGCGCGTGAGCGCATTGCTTGGCAGATCGAAGGATTTGCGCCTCGCGATCACATATACGCGGGCAGCCGCGCATGACAGCGGATTGCGCGGCTTTCACGCAGGCTTGCGAATCTTGACTGGCATGCTCGATCGCTACTGGGACGATCTGTATCCTCCGCTCGACGCCGAGGACGACAACAGCACCGCGTTGCGCGTCAACGCGCTGGCAGCGCTTGCCGATCCGTACACACCGTTCGACGATCACGTGACGCTGCTGCACGATCTGCGCGCGGCGCAGGTGTGTCAGGTGCCCGGCGAGCGCCTGAGTGTGCGCGACATCCTGATCGGACTCGGCAAGCTCACCGCAACAGCTGGCGATCGCACGGTGACGCTGTCACTGGTGCAGGGCGTACTGGCTGAAGCGGTCAAGCAGGATCGTGAAGCGCTTGCGGATGCGCTCAGCCTGCCGCAAACCGTCGAGCAACTCGCGAACCTGATGAGCGCGCGCTTTGGCGCGACGGATGCGCCGAGCCTGACGGTCATGATGAGCGTGGCGCAAAGCGTGGCCGGCGCGTGTCGTGCGGTGGTGGCGGATCAACCGTCAACGCCAGCGTCAGGGGTGGCCATGAACGGAGTGGCGTCCGTGCAGCAAACGGGTTTTGTCGCAATGCCTTCGCCAGACAGATTAGACAGCCTGGTTAAGGCATCGTCGCAGAAGCATGGCAACAGCCAACTCGCCACACGGGATGACGCGATTGCCATGCTCGACGCCGTGTGCACGTTTCTGGAAAAGACCGAGCCCACCAACCCCGCGCCGTTGCTGATCCGTCGCGCCCGCGCGCTGATGGGCAAGGACTTCATCGCCATCATGCAGGACCTCGCACCGGACAGTCTCGCGCAGATTCATCAGATTGTTGGAAAAGAGCCGGAATAAAGGACGTTTTCGCATTGCCAGACGACAGGGCTTTCAATTGAGAGCAAACCGTTCGTCTTAGAGGAGTGGGTCCCGTACACGCAGGGAGGGGTCATGGCAACCAGCAGTCAGAAGTTTATCGCCCGCAATCGCGCGCCGCGCGTGCAGATCGAGTACGACGTCGAAACATATGGCAGTGAACGCAAGATCCAGTTGCCGTTCGTGATGGCCGTGCTTGCCGATCTGTCGGGCAAACCCGCCGAACCGCTGCCGCCGGTTGGCGAGCGCAAGTTTCAGGAAATCGACATCGACAACTTCGACAGTCGCATGAAAGCGATGAATCCACGCGTCGCCTTCCAGGTGCCGAATACCTTGACGGGGCAGGGCAATCTCAGCGTCGACATCACGTTCGAGAACATGGATGACTTTTCGCCGGCAGCCGTTGCGCGCAAGGTGGATGCGTTGAACCGCTTGCTGGAAGCGCGCACGCAACTGGCCAACCTCGTCACGTATATGGACGGCAAAACGGGCGCGGAAGAATTGATTGCGCGTGTGCTCGAAGATCCCGCGCTATTGCAGACGTTGGCAAGCGCTGCGCAAAAACCGGCGGCCGAGGCCGAATGAGGCGCGGCGCGTGCCGCAGCTTCCCTTTGAAGGGACACCAACATGTCTGATATTCCGAAGTCCGCCGACGTATCGGTCGAGCAACCGGCGAGCACGCTCGAAGGTGGCGATCTCGCCGCGCTCCTGAACAAGGAGTTTCGCCCGAAGAGCGACGAAGCGATGAACGCCGTGCAGACGGCCGTGCAAACGCTCGCGCAACAGGCACTCTCCAAGACGCAACTGATTTCCGGCGACGCGATCCGTACGATCCAGAGCATGATTGCCGAAATCGACGCCAAGCTCACCGAACAGGTGAACGAGGTCATGCACCACCCGGACTTTCAGAAACTCGAAGGATCGTGGCGCGGCTTGCATTACCTGATCAACAACACGGAAACGGACGAGATGCTCAAGATCCGTGTGATGAACATCTCGAAGAAGGATCTCGGCAAGACGCTCAAGCGCTATAAGGGCATTGCATGGGATCAGAGTCCGTTGTTCAAGCGTGTCTATGAAGAAGAGTATGGTCAGTTCGGCGGCGAGCCGTTCGGCGCACTGGTGGGCGACTATTACTTCAACCAGAATCCGCCGGATGTCGAACTGCTTGGCGAAATGTCCAAGATTGCGGCCTCGGCGCATGCGCCGTTTATCGCGGCGGCCGACCCTGGTTTGCTGCAGATGGACTCGTGGCAGGAACTCGCCAATCCACGCGATCTGACAAAAATATTCGGCACCCCGGAATATGCAAGCTGGCGTTCGCTGCGTGAATCCGAGGACGCCCGCTATATTGGCCTTGCCATGCCGCGCTTTCTCGCACGTGTGCCGTATGGCGCGCGCACGGCGCCCGTGGACGAATTCGATTTCGAGGAAGACACCGGTTCGGCCGATCACAACAAGTATGCGTGGGCCAACGCGGCGTATGCGATGGCCGTGAATATCAACCGCTCGTTCAAGCTGTATGGATGGTGCTCGCGGATTCGCGGCGTGGAATCGGGCGGCGCGGTGGAAGGTCTGCCCGTGCATACGTTCCCGACCGACGACGGCGGCGTGGACATGAAGTGCCCCACGGAGATCGCGATCTCCGATCGTCGCGAGGCGGAGTTGGCGAAGAATGGCTTCATGCCGCTCATCCACCGCAAGAACTCGGATTTCGCCGCCTTCATTGGCGCGCAATCGTTGCAAAAGCCCTTTGAATACGAAGACCCGGATGCGACTGCCAACGCAGCGCTGGCGGCACGGCTGCCGTATCTGTTTGCATGCAATCGCTTTGCGCACTACCTGAAATGTATCGTGCGTGACAAGATCGGCACCTTCAAGGAACGTTCGGACATGGAGATCTGGCTGAACCGCTGGATTACGCAATACGTCGACGGCGATCCGGCGAACTCATCCGAGATCACCAAGTCGCAAAAGCCGCTCGCGGCCGCCGAAGTGAAGGTGCAGGAGGTGGAAGGCGCGCCGGGTTACTACACGTCGACGTTTTATCTGCGGCCGCATTATCAGCTCGAAGGGCTGACGGTGTCGTTGCGGCTGGTGTCGCGTTTGCCGTCGGCGAAGGCGGCGGCCTGAAAAAGCGCTGCCGGGCTGAATTCACAGTAGTTATTAAGTAGCGCCGCTGATCGTGGTCGCCAGTCTGGTTTGATGGCCCAACGGTAGCGGCGCCTTAGCGCAGCTTCAATATCGTGCTTTGCTGCGGCTCGCCGATCCAGACGGCCGTTGCGGTGAAGTTGTCGTGTCCCTTAGGCGCATTCGCGCGTACGCGTGCCGCGAGAGCATCGAGCCATGCACCGGCGGTAATACTGCTGCCGATGGCTTCGATCATCTCCGTCTCTTCCACGTATTCCCAAAAGCCATCGGTGCACAGCAAAAACGCATCGCCTTCCGCGAGGGGGAAGGGCTCACCCGAGACTGCGATGGAGAGATCATCGGCGGTACCGAGCGCCGAAAACAGTACGTTGCGGCGTGGATGATGCCGCGCATCCTCTTTGGCTAGAAGATTTGCATCGAGCATGCTCTGCACGAGACTGTGGTCCTGCGTTTGAATTCTCGTCACGCCGTTGCGGAAACAATAGACGCGTGTGTCACCGCAGTGCGCCCACGTGGCGGATTGCGCCTGCTCATCAATGGCGAAGAGTGCGGCGGTCGAGCGCATATTCTCCCGCTCACTGCCGGCCTCCTGAGCGTCGATAATGGCGTCATTGGCGCGCAACAAAATACGCATCAGATTCGCGGCGTTCAGCGCCATTCCCGCTGTGGCGACCCGTCCGAGTTCGGCCTGCACTGTATCCACCACGATGCGCGACGCGATGTCGCCGGCGCCATGTCCCCCGGCGCCGTCCGCGACGACGCACGCAAAGAGCGCTTGAGCGCGCCACTCGCCGTGAGCGTCTTCATTGCGGCTGCGGCCACCGGCATCGCTTACGCTCGCGGTTTGCAATTGCACGATGTCCTCCGGCGCATACCGTCCGCAAACGTGCGGCTCATGGCTTGCGTTGTTTCAGGCGGTCTATTTGTGCTTCGTACGCTTCGACGAAGGCCTTGCCGAACAGCGCGTGAAAATCGTCCGCGGCTTCGCGTGAGAGTTGCGCATACAGGTCGGCAAACAGGTTCCAGCACTGCGCGCGGCGGTTCAGGTTCGGCAGCAACGCGTCGAGCAACGAATGCTGGGTCAGGCGTGCTTCGATGCGCGCGGGTTCGAAGCGCTCGAACACGCCGTCGAGCGCGGCGCGCATGCCGGCAACGAAACCCACCTGATGCGCCCGCAGATCGTCATAGGCATCAGCGAGTGCCACCGGCGCCGGCATGAAACCGCGCGTGGGCGCATTCAACAGATGACCGAGTGCGGTCTCCACGTCTGGCGAAAACTTCAGTGGATTGTTGCCTGTCGCGACGATCATGGTGGCATCGGTGCGCATTTCGCGGCGTGTCGCCGCGCGCGCCACCAGCAGATCGAGTGTGCCTTGGGTGGCTTCGCGCAACAGGGTGCCGATCAATTGCATCAGGGCTGGGCTCAACGCGTCGATCCGAAGATGGGGTGCCGCGAGGCCATGCAAAAACGCTTCAAGTAAGGCGCGCTGGTCTGCTGGCGGCGCTTCATCTGCGTTGCGCCAGGTGGGCTCATGTCGTTCGGCGTCACGCGGTTGCTTTGGCTGCGCTTGCGCTTGTGTCTGTGCTTGCGCTTGCCGCATGCGCGGTAAGGGAAACGCGCTGTGCAGTTCCGAGCCGCGATCCGGCTGCGTAGGCGGTGGTGCATCGGCGCGTTTCGAGGCAGTGAGGCTCGCAAACGGATCGGCATCGTTGGCGGTGTTGGGCGCACAGAGCGGGTCGTCGATTGGCGATCCACGCTGTTTCAAGTCGCGAGGGTCACGATGATCGAGGCTGTCGAGATCAGCGCCGGGACCGAGATCGAACAGTTCGTCGATGCTGCGATTCGCGACGGGGTCGTTCAAACCCAGGTCCAGATCATCCGGCAGCAGTGAGGATGGTCTTTGCGGTTGCAGTACTGCGTCGACGCGATCGGGGGCCGGGCGCAACAGTTCGTCAAGATCGTCGGGATCGTAGCCTTTGCGTTGGGTGGGCGAGGCAGGTGCGGCGTCACCGAAAATGTCGGCAAACGGATCGGCGTTTGAGTTGAGTGGTTCGCGGTCGCCATCGAGCGTCGCGCGTAACTGGTAGCCACCGATCTGCACTTCGTCACCTTCTGCGACGACGATTTCTTCACCGGGTTCGAGCGGCGTACCGTTCACCAGCGCCGGATTGCTGCCGCGATCAATCAATCGGTATCGTCCTTCGCGCCACACGATCTGTGCATGCACGCGGGAGACGGTGCGCTCCGCGTCTTCGAGCACCAACTGGTTCGTCTCCGCACGGCCAATCGTGCCACCTTCGTTGTCGAACGTGGCTGCGATCCGCTGGAGAGGCGGTTTGCCATTGAAGTGCGTGACCGTCAGCGTCAACATCGAATGAACTCCGCCCTTGGTCGCGCGTCAGTCGAACGCATAGTGGAATTCGCCTGCCGTGGCCGAGAGGCCGATGCGCCTGAGCGCAGCGCCTTCGCTTAAACGCGTCAGGTATTCGTTGGATATACGTGGCAACACGGTGTTGGTGAGCAACGCGTCGATAACGCGGCCACCGGATTCCGCCTCGGTGCAGCGCGATACGATCAGGCTGACGGCAGTATCGTCGTAGTCGAACGGTACGCCGTGGTTCTCCGCGATGCGCTTGCGGATGCGCTCCAGTTGCAGGCGCACGATGTTGGCCATCATCGCATCGGAGAGCAGATAGTACGGCACCGTAACGACGCGGCCGAGCAGCGCCGCGGGAAATACCTCGAGCAAGGGCTCGCGCAACGCGGTGGCGAGCGTATCGGGCGCGGGAATGTGCTCGGGATCGCGGCACAGACGCATGATGATCTCGGAGCCCACATTCGAGGTCAGCAGAATGATGGTGTTCTTGAAGTCGATGTAGCGCCCCTCGCCATCTTCCATCCAGCCCTTGTCGAAGACCTGAAAGAAGATTTCGTGCACGTCCGGGTGGGCCTTTTCGACTTCGTCGAGCAATACCACGCTGTAGGGACGCCGCCGCACCGCCTCGGTGAGCACACCGCCTTCGCCGTAGCCCACGTAACCGGGCGGCGCGCCCTTGAGCGTCGATACGGTGTGCGCTTCCTGAAACTCGCTCATGTTGATGGTGATGACGTTTTGCTCGCCACCATAGAGCGCTTCGGCGAGCGCGAGCGCGGTTTCGGTTTTGCCGACCCCCGAGGTGCCGCACAGCATGAATACGCCAATGGGTTTGTCGGGATTGTCGAGCCGTGCGCGGGAGGTCTGGATGCGCCTCGCGATCATGTCGAGCGCGTGGCGCTGACCGATCACGCGCCGGTCCAGTGTTTCCGCAAGATTCAGCACGGCCGCCATCTCGTTCCTGACCATGCGGCCCACGGGAATGCCGGTCCAGTCGGCGACCACGGATGCAACGACGGCGGCGTCGACGCTGGGCAAAATCAGCGGCGCTTCGCCTTGCAGCTCCGCGAGACGCGTCTGGATTTGCGCGAGGCGCTCAAGCAGGGTAGCGCGCTCGACGCGTGGATCAAGCGGTTCCGGGTCGGGGTTTTGTGACTGTGGTTCATCAACTGGCGCACCGCCTGCACGCAATTCGGCGCGTACTTTCAACAGCTGATCGACCACATCCTTCTCTTCGTTCCAGCGCGCTTCCAGCGTGTCGAGTGCGGCGCGCTCGCGCTCCAGTGCGGCCAGGACCTCCGTGCTGCGCGTACCGACCTCGACGCCCACACTTGCCTCGCGTGCGATGATGTCGCTTTCGATCGTCAGCGCCTCGATACGGCGACGGCAATCGTCGACTTGCGGTGGCGTGGCGTGCTGGCTGACCGCCACACGCGCACAGGCCGTGTCGAGGAGACTCACGGCCTTGTCCGGTAGCTGACGCGCCGGAATGTAGCGGTGCGAGAGGTGCACGGCGGTTTCGATCGCCTCGTCGAGCAACTGGACACGGTGGTGCGCTTCGAGCATCGACGCCACTCCACGTAACATGCGTACCGCTTTCATCTCGTCGGGTTCGTGGACTTGCACGACCTGAAAACGCCGCGTCAGTGCGGGGTCTTTTTCGACGTACTTCTTGTATTCGGCCCACGTGGTCGCGCCGATGGTGCGCAGATCGCCGCGTGCGAGTGCGGGCTTGAGCAGATTCGCCGCATCGCCCGTACCCGCTGCGCCACCTGCACCGACGAGCGTGTGAATCTCGTCGATAAACAGAATGATGGGCGACGCACTTGCCTCCACTTCTTCCACCACTTGACGCAGACGCTGTTCGAATTCGCCTTTCATGCTGGCGCCTGCCTGCAACAGGCCGAGGTCGAGCGCCATGAGTGTGACGCCTTGCAGCGGCGGCGGTACGTCACCGCGCACGAGCCGTTGCGCGAATCCTTCGACGACCGCCGTTTTGCCGACGCCCGCTTCCCCCGTGAGCAACGGATTGTTCTGGCGCCGCCGCATCAGGATGTCGACGATCTGGCGGATTTCCTCATCGCGGCCGCTGACCGGATCGAGCTTGCCGCTGCGGGCCTTTTCGGTGAGGTCGGTCGCGTATTTCCTGAGCGCTTCCTGTTTGCCCATGCTGGCGGGAGCGGGCTCTGCGCCGCCTTCATGTGGCTTGTCGCTATGCGCGTCCGATTCGTTGGGTTCCTCGGCGGAGCCTGCGAGGATGCGCACAAAATGATCCGACAGGTCCTCCAGTTTGATCCGTTCGAACTGGCGTGACACGCCGAGCAGTACGTTGCGCAGGCTCGGCGTCTTGAGCAGGCCAACCATCAGATGACCGGTGCGCACCTGGTTTGCACCGAATAACAGCGTGCCGTAGACCCACGCGCGTTCGATGGCATCCGTGACGTGCTCGGAGATATCGGAGATCGACGTGGCGCCGCGCGGCAGACGGTCGAGTGCCACGGTCATTTCACGTGCCAGCACGGCGGCATCGATCTGGTAGTGCGTAATCAGACGCTGCAGATCGGAGCCGGGCGTCTCGACGATCTGCATGAGCCAATGCGCGAGTTCGACATAGGGATTGCCACGCAGTTTGCACAATACGGTGGCGCTTTCGACGGACTTGTAGCAGAGCGCATTGAGCTTGCCGAACAAGGCGACACGACTGATTTCCGCCATCGTGAAGACTCCATGAACGTGGGACGGGCGGCGCGAAGGCGCACGTCGTCATTCAATAAGACGGGTGTGGGGCGCGCTTTTTTCAACGCGGCGAGTGGCGCCGCGGTTTCATAGGGGAACGCGTGCGTCCGCATCGAGTGCGAGATCAGCGGCATCCACCCGACGTCTATGATTTGCGAGCCATGCTGAGTAACCCAACGCACCATGACGGCCGAGTCGTACCGTGGGCACCTCGTTCGCGCGCAGCACCAGTTGCGCGTCCCATGTGAGTTCGCGATTCAGTTGCTGACGCACCAGCGCCACCAGCGTGGCTAGTGCAGCTCCGCCGGGCAAAAATGCCTCGTATTGCGCGAGAGAAAGCGGTCCGATCACGAGACGAAACTTATGCTGGCGGTCCCATACGCGTGAACCCAGCACGGCGCCACATCCTAACTGCGCGATGTGAGTACGGTTGCCGCGGCGGCGCGGGTGCACACTCTGCGTATGCAGCGCGGTGCGCTCGCCGGGTTCCAGGGTCATCCAGTGTCCGCAAAACGGTTCGATGCGCGCGGGCACGCGCAACACGGCGCGGATCAGCGTTTCGAGCACTTCGGGCGGCCGCGTCTGCATATTCAGGAGTCCGGCGAAATGCAGCTTGGCCCGATCCGATGCGGCGTCGCGTTGCCGGCAGCTTGGGTCCGCGAGGCCAATCAGCGAGCCCACATAGAATGCAAAGCGGTCCCCGTCCGGGCGATCCAGTTGGTTGACCGGCCGCCCTTGCGACGCCGCGCGGTAAAACAGCAGCAAAAAGCGATGCGACAGCATGTCGAGCAGACGCGAGAACGTCGGGTCTCCATGATGCAGGATGCGCTCACGCGCAAAATCCGTGAGATGCAGCGGCAAGGGTCCGTTCGGTCCCAGCAGGCCGAAGAAATGCTGCGCGAGGCGCGGGACGATGGGGGTGCCGTGCTCGTCCGCGCGTGTCAGGCTGGCTAGCGGTGCGGGCGCGAACGCGAGCGAGACGGCCTGAGCGAGCCGCAACGGTTCAGCAGAAGGGCGCGATGCATGGCCTAGCCGCGGAAGATCGGGCGTCAACGCTTCGACCCGGCGCATCAAGTGGAAGAAGTCATAGCGATGCGGCGCGGCGCCGACCTGTGCGAACAACGCGGCGAGTGCGTCTGCCTTGGCGGACGCATTGAGCGCAGACGGCGGCGGCATCGGCTCGCCGGCGCCGTTCAGAAGATCGACCGGATTCCGCATCTTGGGGAGAGCCGCACAATTTCGCCGCGCGTCGTGGTGCGCATGACGGTCTGCACGAAGGTGTTGATGGAGACGTAACGGGCAAAGAAACGGTCCAGCACGTGACCTAGCAGATAGGCGCTGCCGCCCTGAAACGCGTGGTCTTCCACTTCGACTTCGATTTGCAGGCCCCGTCCGAAAGCGATCGGACCCGGCATGGGCAAGCGTCGCACGACAGGCGTGGCGTGGACCGAGAGGATGCCAGCGATCTGCCGGCGCCCGGCATCGTCACCGGCGGGAACGTGCAGCGTCAGCAGCGCGCGCAGTGCGGCGGCGCCCTCATGTGCGTCGCCATCGTAGAGCGACAGATAGTGGAGCGAGAGCTGGTCGATCAGCCGCCAACCCTGGCCTGCGTCGAGACAGGGCGCCGTGGGCGGTGACGGCCTCGTCACGCAGCGCGCGGATAACACTGGCGCGGCGATGTCCAGCGTCAGCTCGCCTTGCGCCGCTCCGTGCGGCATCAACAAGGGCAGATCGCGATTGGTGCACAACGTCTCGAACGCCACTTGGCGTAAATCGCCGCGATACGGCGCCTCGTTCGGATCGACGATGGAGACGAACACTTCGCTGCCCACGTAATCGGTACGGTAGCCGCTGCGTTTGCGCTCGGCAGGCACGACACGCGGCTCGCGACGCACGGTGAAATAAGCCGCGCCGTCCGGTCGGTCCGCGAGAAAGTCCCCATAAAAAGGCTGGAAAATCTGCTCCGTGTCGCGCCCGGCGCCATACCCGCCCACCGCGGTGATCGTGTGAACTTCGTAATCGAGCGGACAGGTGCGGTCGGGCACCACATGCAATTCCGCCGCGCCATCGGAAACGAACGCGCGATCCGCGTGTTTGGGGAAGAGATTGATCGCAGGCACGCAATCGAGCAGCACGTGTTCACGCGAAACGATGCGTTCGAGTGCCGGGTCGCCGTTGCCAAGCAGAATGGTGAGTTCGATTTCTCGCGACGTGACGTGGGGCAACACGTCAGAGAGGCCTTCGATTTCGGCAAAGCGAAAGCGCGGCGCAAACGCGAAGTATTCGTGCAGCAGACGATAGCCCTGGAAAGCGTTGGGCGTGACGGGAAGCAGGGCTTCGTCGTCGTCGAAACCAACGCATTGAATGGCGTCGCCCGCGAGTGTCTGGATGTGCGATGCAGGGCGCTGCGGTGTCGAGATCACGATGGCGAGCGCACTGCCCGTCACGCGTTCGAATAGCGACCAGGCGGTGTCGTCGCCGCCCGAAAAGTGCAGGCGCAAACGGTCGAGCGTGAGCAAATCGAAACTCAAACCCTCAGCAGCGGTCAGTTGCAGACGCAACGCGCCTTTGACACGGCGTGCCAGCGCGCGCGTGCCCGGCAGCGTGGCGAGCGGCAGATCGGATATCTGGCTCAGATAGTGTACGTCGGTGAGTTCGATGGGCCAGAGCGTGACATCAGCGCCGGTGCGAAACTCGCAGGCATTCGCCTCGCCGCCCGGATGCGGGGCATACAGTGCCGCGTTGCGCGGTACGGTGAAACCCGTCGCGAGATTGGGATTGGCGAGATCGGGTGCCAGCCGTGCGATCAACATGGACGGCGTGGGGCACACTGCCTGCGGTAGCACCACCTGCGTCAACTGCTGGGTAAAGCGCGGAAATTCTTCTTCCAGTTTCAACTGCACGCGGGCGGCGAGAAAGGCGGTGCCTTCCAGCAAGCGCTCGACGTACGGGTCGGAAACTTCGAAGCCACTCAAACCGAGCCGCGCCGCGATTTTGGGGAATTGCTGCGCGAACTCCGCGCCCATCTCGCGCAGGTGAGCCAGTTCGGTGTTGTAGTGACGCAGCAGGCGCGGGTCCATGATGTCTCGAGTTGACGTAAGGTTTGAGTGGGCGTGTCAGCGAGGCAATTCAGTTACCGTGATACCGCCTTCTTCGAGGTCGATCTGCGTGCGCAGCGCGAATTCCAGTGGTGCGGGTTGCGCCCACAAAAGCCCACGTATCACGAGAGAAATCTGGTTATGCATGTCGAGCACGGGGCGATCGAGGAGCGCTTCGATCTCGATCGACTCAGGCGCAATGCGTGGTTCGAACAACACAATGGCTTCACGGATGGCCTGTTCGAGCACCACCGCATCGACGGTGGACGCAAAGCGTCCCGACAGACAAGGCAAGCCGAAATTCAGCACGGATGCCGACACGTCCGGGTAGCGGCTCACGGGAATTTCATCGCTGAGATTCGTGCTGTTGAAAAGCCATGACAGGTCGCGCAAAACAGCCGCACGCAGCGAGCGCCGGTTGAGGATCGAGGTGTCGGCGGATTCGCTGCGACTCGCCGGATCGTTGTCGATCAGACGATCGAGGAGCGACGGTTGCAGGCGTTCGGTAGCGGTGGGCTCGGTCATGGTGGTTTTGCACGGGCCGCGTGCGCATGGCGTGTCACGTGATCCGTCGCGTCATGACATCCAGCGGAAAAGTGACGTCAGCGCCGCGCGCGCCGGTCTCTTTTTGCGTCGCGGCTGTCATGGTCAACTTTTGCGCCGAGAACTCGAATACTTCACACAGACATCCGAGCCGCACGCTGGTGTAAATCTGATAGCTGCGGATATAGGCCTCTTCCAGTTTCAACGAGAGAAATTCGATTTGTCCGCCCTGGGCGGCGCCGCCTGCCTTGAAGCACTTGATATGAGCGAGTGCGAGCAGTTCCGCCTGCGCGCACAGTTTGGCGATGGCGGGCGAAGCCGAGTCGACGATCTTTACGACACCGAGATCGGCCACGCGCATGTCACTGGCGTTGAGCGCATGTCCGGCGTGATGCGTTTCGTAGCCCTCGGCCCAGCGCCAGCCGTGGATTTGCATGGGGGTGTCCCAGTCGGCGCGCGCGGGTGCTTCGCCTTTGACGGGCGAGTTGCTGCGCTTGGGCACGACTTGCAGCAGCATGTCGTCGGTAGTGGCCAAGGCGAGCGTGTCGAACTGGCGCGCGTAGTCGAGCGACAGGCGGCTCGTAACGAATGGCGGCGAAACGTCAGGGCTCGGCATGGCTGATTCTCGCCTCGTGACCGGATGGTGGCGTAACGAAGAAAAGACGATGGAGGGTGCGTGACTTTTCAATTTCGCGCCTTAAAAAATCGCGCGACGCGTTTCGTCTATGTAGCGGGATTCGGGTAACGGGTCACGTCACACGCACATCACAGGAACCAGATCATGGCCACAATCGACAGCTACATGAAGATCGACGGAGTCGACGGCGAATCGAAGCACAAAGGTGCCGAAGGGCAGATCGAAGTGAATTCGTTTCACTGGAGCATCGACAACGCGAGTAATGCGGTCACGGGCGGTGGCAGTGGTGTCGGCAAGGCCGTACCCGGCCTGTTCGAGTTCACGCACAACTATGACAAGGCGTCGCCCACACTCGCGAAGGCTTGCGCATCCGGCAAGCACTTCGCCAATGCCAAGCTCACCGTGAGCAAAGCGGGCGAGGGCCAGAAAGAGTTTCTGACCGTTACGATGAAGCAGGTCACCATCGTGCACGTGGGCGATGAAGGCATTCAAAACGGCAACCTCAACGAGGCAGTAGGCATGGCGTATGCCGACATCGAGTTCGACTATAAGGCGCAGGACGACAAGGGTGCGACCAGTGGGTCGGTAAAGTTCGGCCTCGATCTGAGGACAACCGAAACCCGCTAGCCGTAGCGCGCGAAACCGTCATACGTCCAGCGCATCCGAGATCATGGCGCCGCCGCCGCTTGCGAGAATCGACACGCCGCTTGGCGACGACCTGTTCTTTCTGAGCTTGCGCGCGACCGTCGAACTGGGTCGCATGTTTCGTTACGACGTGACGCTGGTTTCGAAGCGGCCGGATATCGACTTCAAACGTATTCTCGGCAAGCGCGTGACCGTTTCGCTACAGGTGCCGAAGGCGAAGCCGCGCATTTTCGCGGGGTACGTGGTCGGTTTCAGACAAATGGGCATGCGCGGCCGCCTGTACGTGTACGAAGCCATCGTAAGGCCGTGGTTATGGCTGCTCACGCGCCGCAGCAATTGCCGGATCTTTCAGAACAAGAATGTCGAAGACATCGTGAAGGCGATTTTCGCTGATCCTGTCTACAAGAGCGTGGAATTCGGCGAGATCAAGTGGCAGGCGAACGCACGCAAACATCCTGCGCGCGAGTACTGTGTGCAGTATCGCGAATCGGATTTCAACTTCGTGAGCCGTTTGCTGGAAGATGAAGGGATTTATTACTGGTTCCAGGATCGCGATGGTAAAGAGACGCTGATCTTGACCGACACGTTATCGACGCACGAAAGCGTGCCGGATTTCGACACGTTGCCGTATGGCGCGGTGATGAACGTGGCGCCGGGTGCGGAGTTCGTGAGTGAGTGGCAGATGCATCACGAGATCGAAACGCGCAATTGGCTGTTGACGGACTACGATTTCAAGAATCCGTCGCGGCCGTTGCAGAAGAAAGCGGTGAAGAGCATGCCGGGGTTCGATGCGTTTAGCGATCTGGAGCACTTCGATTTTCCGGGTGGGTACGTGGATCCGGATTACGGCGACAGTCGTGCGAAAGCACGGGCCGACGAGTTATGGACTGAGCCTGCGTTAGATGGCGATGCGGCGGGCGGTATCAACTGGCATCAGGTGGATGCGCGAACTAACAGCATGAGCGTGCGGATTGGCAGCTTGTTGAAGCTGGAGCGTCATCCACGCAGCGATCAGAACACGCAATATCTGGTGACGCGGGCGCGATACGAAGTCGACCTCGCCGACTACGAGGCGTTCGAAGGCAGTCAGGCGAGTCGCTGCGAGTGCTGGTTTTCAGCGATCGACGCGAAGCAGCCATTCGCACCTGCGCGAAGCACGCGCAAGCCTTTTGTGCAGGGACCGCAGACTGCGGCCGTGGTTGGCCCCGGTGGCGATGAAATTTATACGGACAACTACGGACGTGTGAAAGTGCAGTTCTTCTGGGATCGTCAGGGCAAGCGCGATGAAAACAGTTCGTGCTGGATGCGCGTGTCGCAGCCGTGGGCGGGCAAGGGCTGGGGCGCAGTGGCGATACCGCGAATCGGGCAGGAAGTGATCGTCGACTTTCTGGAGGGTGATCCGGACCGGCCGATTATCACCGGACGCGTTTATAACGCGGAGCAGATGCCGCCTTATGAGTTGCCGGCCAATATGACGCAAACGGGCATCAAAAGCCGTTCTAGCAAGGGCGGCAGCGCGGCGAATTGCAACGAGTTCAGGTTTGAGGACAAGAAGGGCGCGGAGCAGGTGCTGCTGCACGCGGAAAAGGATCAGAGCATCGAAGTCGAGCACGATGAGACGCATTGGGTTGGACATGACCGCAGGAAGAATGTCGACAATGATGAGACGACGGTCGTGAAGCATGACCGCACCGAAACGGTGGGGAACAACGAGAACATTTCGATTGGCGTGAACCGCACCGAGAAGGTCGGCGCGAACGAGAGCATTACGGTGGTGGCCAATCGAACGAAAAGCGTGGGGGCGAGCGAGACGGTGTCGGTCAAGCTGCAGCGCACGCATGTGGTTGGGGTGAATGAGACGATTACCGTGGGTGGGGCGCAGGAAGTGACGGTGGGGGCGTTTCAGGCGGTTAACGTGCGGGCATATCAGACGGTCGATATCGCTGCGTATCACAAGGAATCAGTGGGTGGCGACCAGACGGTCAAGGTGTGCGGCAATCAGTCTTTTGATACCACCGGGACGCAATCGACCAAGGTTGGCTCCGATCAGTCATTCGAAGTGGGTGGAGGCCGGACGGCCAGCGTGGCGAATGACGACGGCGAGACGATTACCGGCGCACAGACCTGCTCGGTTGGAAAAGAGCGCAAAACGTCAGTGGGTGAAGATGACTCGCTCACCGTTACCAAGAATCTGGTGATCGATGCGGGTGAGTCCGTGACTATTACGACCGGCAGTGCAAGCATCAGTATGAAGAAGGATGGAACGATTGTGATCAAAGGCAAGGACATCACGGTTGATGGTAGCGGCAAGATCAATGTCAAGGCGAGTAGCGACATCGTGATGAAAGGGTCGAAGATTTTGCAGAATTGAAGCGGTGCAGAAGAACGTGATCGTCGAAATGGTGGTTGAAGTAATGTGACCGGAGAATCCAGGATGAAACGTGACTTTGAGAAACCAGTCGCGGCCGTCGGTTCTGTGGAGGGGGTGCCAAGGATCGACGGTGTGCGTGTCGGAGAGGTTGTTGGCTTTGCGGAAAATGGGGCTAGCCCCCTGGTTGTCTATCCCGGGCAACCGGGTACTGCTGCTATGGTTGCGCGCATGATTCCCGATTTGCGTGGCGCACACATTGGACGGCAAGTAGTGCTCGCGTTTGATGGAGGCGATCCAGTTTGTCCAGTTGTTATGGGTTGCCTGCAGATAGACGAGGTGCTGCCGATCGGGGAACCATCTGCGCAGGTCGAGGTTGATGCTGATGGGCAACGACTCGTTGTGACTGCCAAGGAAGAGATTGTGTTGCGTTGCGGGCGCGCGAGTATAACCTTGACGAAAGCGGGAAGAGTATTAATACAGGGTACGTATCTTTCCAGCCAGGCGTCTGGGGTGAATCGAATCAAGGGGGGATCTGTCCAGCTAAACTAAGACTTGAAGTTTTGAGGTCTGATGAAGCAATAAGAGCACCGCATGGACCATGCACGGACTAACTCCATGTCAAGAAATTTTCCACCGACGATTCCAGCTATCGTCCAGCAACACGTCGATGAGGCAGCAGCCCTCCGGAACGTCAGGGCATATCTGGTGCGTGCCCCACACATCAAACTTAAAGATCTTGGTCGTCTCGATGAAAGGATAGCGGCTCATCTGGATGGGATTGCAGTGTCGGGACCGTTGGGCATGCATCTATGTAAGGTGGCGCTTGAGCGACCCGCACGAGGCGAGGTATTTGCGGCCGCTGTCCGATATATCGAGAGTGGATTTGACGAAGGACTTGTGAACTTGATGGCACTGGCTGAGGCATTGCCTGAAACCTGGCCGGGACTACATTCGGCTTTTGGCTGGGCGTCTGCCGCCAGTCTTCGGGAGATCGTAAGCGCACTACTCCATCGCAATTCAGTGATGGCACAGCTTACTGGACTCGCAGCGTGTGCGATGCATCGCGTCAATCCGGGCATCGCTCTCGAGAGCGCGTTGGTCTCGCGTTGTTCCGTGTTGAGCAATCGTGCCCTACGTTGTGCCGGTGAAGTGGGGCGATGCGACCTGTTGCGCCAGTGTCTGAAACGCTTGCAAAGCGATGATGACGAATGCCGATTCTTTGCAGCGAAGGCTAGCCTGTTGCTGGGTGACCGGCAAGTTGCATTGGACGCCATGGTCGATGTCGCGCAGACCCCCGGACCGATGCGCGCTCTGGCAACGACGCTTGCAATGATAGCCGCAGAACCTGATGCAACACGCTTGCTGCTTGACCGCGTGTCCTCACCGCCTGGTGATGAACGTCTAACATTGCGCGCCATTGCCCACGCGGGAGACACGCAAAATATCCCGAAACTCATCGAACTAATGAGCGATACCAAGTTGGCGCGCCTCGCGGGGGAAGCCTTTAGCTTTATAACGGGCGCCGATTTTATCGCGCTTCAACTGGATCGACCTCGGCATCTAGCGGTGCGTGCGGTCGCTGGCGACAGCCTGGGCGAGGATGCTGATTACGAAGACGAAGGATTGCCATGGCCAGATGCGGAAAAAGTAAGTGCGTGGTGGAACAGAAATGCACGGCGATTTAGTCCAGCACGACGGTATTTCGTTGGTGCACCGCCGAGTTGGGAGCATTGTCTGCGGGTACTACAGGATGGATACCAACGCCAACGCGTCGTGGCAGCACATTATCTTTGCCTCCTGAGACCTGGTACGATCGTTTTCAATTGTGCCGCGCCCGCCTGGCGTCAGTTGCGCGGGCTCAACAGATTGATTGGGGGGTGAATCGACAGTGCGAGCGGATCTTCCGGCAGAACGGCAAAGGTTGGAGTAGATTACGCTTGTTGATCCCACGCGGGGCATCTGGGATTCAGGCGCGCTTTCAGGAGGTAGGTATGCCATCACTACACGATGAAATTTCGGATGCACTTCAGCGCGGTGTTTCTGTGCGGAACACTTATTTTGAAGGTGAGCCAGTCTCGCAGTTGCATCACGCGGCAACGGAAGCAGATCTTCAGGCGTTGGAGAAAACGATCGGCACTAAACTCTCACCCACTTACAGGGAATTTTTTCTGATATCAAACGGATGGGATTATGTGTCCGCTACGATCTCGCTACTGTCATGCGCAGAGATTGCGGAGGGCAACAGAAAAGGCCAGTTTGATGGCTGGTTATCGTCGTTTTGGGACGACGATCTGGGGCCGAGGGAAAATGCACTCGTCTTCGGTCGTTCGTCGATGACAAACGGTGCTTATATCATAGTTCTGCATGACGCGATTCGCAGAACCTCAATACCTGATGAACCAGAAAGCGAATTTCCACTGGTCTATGTCGATGAATCCACCGACTTTACATACTTGAATTTTCTTGAATTTTTGAGGGCAACGGAAAACGATTATTCGGAGCTCGTTCAGGGGAAATAGTGAGTCGATGCGCCGGTGAATTTCGATTGGGTGGCGTTCCTGGCGGTTACTGTGTTTGGGTTGAACGGTTATTGGTTCGTTTGCGTAACCTAGCAACCACTCGTTCTAAATTTCGTCACTTTTACGTTTCCGTATTTCTTGCGAACAGCCTTGATCTGGGAGCCGCTGGACCCGTTGACGGAAGCATCAAGCCACCTAAATGGGCCATCTGCTCTACCACCCACCATCTGCTTTTCCATTACGTGATCGGCTTGCATGTTCGCCCCTAGGGGATCGCCATCAGCTTTTTCCTTTGCACAGGAATGATAGAACTGAGTTGGTTGATTGCAAGGCTCTTGATCGGGACTAGAGAATTTCCCGGTCACGTAGTCTTTGTTCCAGTTGTTCGCATAGCGAGCCTGGGCGCGCTCCGCAGCCGCGACATTCTTTGGACTAGGTTTCCTGAGAGTGGTGCTGCCACCTTGTGATGCGATACCGTTATTCATCTCTCGCGCTTTAGCACGCATTTGTGCCTTCTGACACTCATCCCACGTTGGGTCACATTCCAGAACAACTTCTCCAGTTCCCGGAACGGGTGACTGGATGAAACCGCCCAGACAAGCGGTATTCCCGTGATTCATCAGCATTTTGTCGCTGAGGCGACAGGCGTTTTGACCTTCAAATTTCACGTCAAACGAATAGAGGAGCCAGGATGCCTCCTTCATGAAGGTACTCGACTTGACCCCTCCACCTGCAGTACCTGCCTCGTCTCCGGTGCAACGAGATAATTCAGATCCTTTGATCGCGGCCATGTTGCCGCCATCTACCGTAACCGTAGTGGTTCCGTGCGCGAGATCGGAGGACGTCGATACAATGATTGGGTATGGCACCGGCACCGGGCCACCGGGAGTGGGCGTTTTGCAGACGTCGGGCAGGGTAGATTTCGCGAACCCCATGGACCCTTTGTGGACGAGAGAGTTCGAAGCACCGTTGACGTGGATTGTCACTGGCACGCTACGTTCCCCATGTGCGCGTGCGAAGTCTTACGCCCGATCGCAGCCCGGCCTCGGAGCCTGCCAGATGCAAGCTGGTTGGGCCGGCGCTATAACCTGACTCGGCGGCGTGGATGGCTAGAGCAATAAACAGGGGGATTGACGCGGCGCCCACGTCGCCCCAGCAATCAGCTGGAGCGTGAAAAGCCCCAGGCTCACGGAAGCGGGAAGAGCACCGGCTTAACATAAATCCAAGTTCGTCTGAGCGATAGGCTTCACCGTTCAGATCGCAGTACAGTGAATCGAAAACTGGGTTCACTACACCGCTTCCGGCCAGTGCATCAACGATGCCGGTTATCGCGCGGCCCAGACAAACACCTGCAGACTTGATTGGCACTGCTTCCGTCCCAAAAGCAACCTGTTCCACTATCGCGAGCGCAGGTCGTCTCGTCCTCGGCACGTGATTCGGGTGGCACACAAGGCACGCGCCAGCTGCCGCACCGGGAATGAAACCCCACGCGTTATAGGTTGCGTGCAACTGTCGATTTGTATCGAGCCATGCCAACGTGTCCCGATTGATGTAGGTGTCGACGCCCACCACTATTGCGTATCCGCTGGAGTTCGTCTGCAGATACACCGCAGCCTGCAAGAGTGCCGCCCCGCCAGATGCGTGTCCAAATGATTCGGGTCTCGCGACACGGGCTCCATTGACCCGCGCTCTGATCTCCGCTGCGACTGTTTCAGGGTACGCGCCTAAGAGGCCCGGCCTGGCTTCTGGCAATGAAAGAAAGACCGCAAGACCCTGAGAGCGATCATCGACCTCCTCTAGTCCGTCCATCGAAAGGACCGCCGCGACAGCCATATCGGCCATGGCTTTAGCAGGAGTGTCATTGCCGGCCTGCGCTGGCGGTGTCGCGACTACCACTGGCTCGCCGAGCCTGTCGCGAGCATGCTCGTATTCGGCAAAACCAGAAAGCCCACATCGGACTGCAGCAGCAGCGGCGGCCGATGTCAGGCCCACACTGCTCCAGATAGCTGTATCCAACACGCAGATCGGGATCATGTTGGTCGCCTCGCCGTTGTTTGAAGCCGACGCCGTTCCCAGACCCGTGTTTCTAACAACTGGTTCACTTGTCTATGGCACTCCAGCGAGGTATGCCAAACGAGAGTAACGGCTGGAAAATCAGGTTCGAACACGACCGTGTGGAGACGCGCCCGGTGTGATGCTTCAGTTAGATCATCGAACTCAGTCTCGAAAGCTAGCGATATCCGCGGGAGATAGAATTCGAGCGGTCCATCTGGATGGACACCCTCGAGGAGTACGGGCTCGCCACCGCGAAGGAATCCGGGAACTTGCTGATCCTCTGGGGCCTGCTGGTAGAACCTTGGGTCAAAATCCAAGGGTAGAAGAGGCATACGCTCCTTTTGCCACGTTGCGTCGAACGTTCCGCCATAGCGGCGGCGTTGAATCCAGTGCGGCATGATCGCTCCATACCCAGCCGGGTTGGGGTGATCGGAAAGGGATTTGATAAGGGTGGACGGATCCTCGAGGTTTGGAATCCTTTGACCCGTGAGCGCTGATTTCCGAGAGCTGTACCCGATACCGACGGGATTTGTTTCGTACCAATCGGCCGCTGCGTGCTCGTCACTTGCTAGGTTAGGGCCGCCATACGCCCTGGAATAGTCAATGGGCATGATGGCGAATGGTTCCGGTTCGGAAGGCCTGCCCGATAGCCACACACGATCGCCGAAGACGGCAATTCGCTTGTCTACCGGGCCAACCCGCATCCGTGTGGTCAGTCTCCCTACCATGTATCCACGCGGCGCCCGCGCGTGTCCTGATAGAAGAACATCTGTTGCCTGCTTCTCGAGCACCAAGTCACTGTCCGCCAGGAGAAAGCATTGCGCTCCCCCGCCAATTATTTCCGGAGCGACCTTCACCGGTGCTTGGGGTAGATCAGGATCCCAGAATGCTTCAACGTGCGGCGCAATTCGAAACCGCGCACGTATAGCCACGATCCAAACCTCGCGACCGGACATATCGCGAACCCAGGCTCGACCCGTTTCATATTTCGTCGAGTTGTTGACGGTCCACATATTTGCACCCGAGGGCCGTTCTGATTAGATGAAAAAGGGAAATCAAAGGGATGGTCCGCGTTTGCGCGGTCGTTCACCCCTTGATGAAAATCGGTTGGATTGAGTGGTGTCTTATTTGCAGGACGAAGAGATTCGCGAGATTTTGAAAGTCTCTTATAGAGCGTAACGCTTCAGGTTACTTTAAACGGAGCACAGGGAAACGAACTCGGTCCCCCTCACCCCAACACAATCTGCACCTTCACATCCCCCGGCTTCCCACTCGCAGCCTCTTCAAACGCCTTGATCCCCTCGGCAAACGGAAACGTCCGTGAAATGAACGGCTTCACATCCAGCCTCCCCGAAGCAATCAACTGAATCGCCCGTGGAAAAATATTTGCGTACCGAAACACCGATTCGATCCGCGCTTCCTTGATCTGCACCGCAACCACATCGAGCGGCACGGCCTTCTGCGGCATCCCCACCATCACGAGACATCCACCGGGGCACAGAAGATCGATGATCCCATCGAACGCTTTCTCATTGCCACTCGCCTCGAATACGACGTTCGCACCCCAGCCGTCCGTGAGTTCAGACACCACCTCTCGTGGCGACCGGTCGCGAATGTTCACCGGCGTGACGCCCTGCACGCTGCCAATCAGAGCGAGCTTTTCCTCCACCATGTCACACACAATCGCGCGACTGCATCCACCCGCGAGCGCTGCAAGCGCGCACATCATGCCAATCGTCCCCGCGCCCAGCACCACTGCCACGTCCCCGGGCTTGATCGCCGCCTTCTTCGCGGCCTGCAAGCCAATGGCCAGCGGCTCGACAATCGCGCCTTCCGCGAAACTCACGTTGTCCGGCAACTTGAACGTGAACGAAGCCGGGTGCACCACGAACGGCGTAAGGCACCCGTGCACCGGCGGCGTGGCCCAGAACCGCACTTTCGGATCGAGGTTGTACAGACCCTCACGGGCGGCGCGCGAATCCATGTCGGGCACGCCTGGCTCCATGCATACGCGGTCTCCCACCTTCAGATGCGTCACCTCTTCGCCGACTTCAACGATCGTCCCTGCCGCTTCATGCCCAAGCACCATCGGCTCGTTCACGACAAACGGACCAATACGCCCGTGCTTGTAGTAGTGAATGTCGCTGCCGCAAATCCCCACCGTGTGAATGCGGATGCGAACATCGCGCGCGCCCACCACTTGTGGCAGGGTGAACGGCCGCAAACTGATGCGTCGCGCTTCTTCGAGTACCAATGCTTCCATCGCAATGCCTCTATGGGTTGGAGTGTTTGTCGATCATTCGATCTGGAAATCAGCCGGCACTGCAGATTCATCGGCATACCGAAATACATTGAGATCGTCGCAACGAATCGCTGGCTGTCTGGCGGAAATGATGTCGGCCAGTAACTGACCGGATCCGCACGACATCGTCCAGCCGAGCGTGCCGTGCCCTGTGTTCAGGAAAAGATTGGGTACGGCCGTGCGGCCGACGATAGGCGTGCCATCCGGCGTCATGGGGCGCAGGCCGGTCCAGAACGTCGCGTTGGCGGTATCGCCGCCGCCGGGGAACAGATCGTTCACGCACATCTCCAGCGTGTCGCGGCGCGCTTCGCGCAACTTCGTATCGAAGCCGACAATCTCGGCCATGCCGCCCACGCGAATGCGTCGATCGAAGCGCGTAATGGCAATCTTGTAGGTCTCGTCCAGCACCGTCGAAACCGGCGCTGCGGCTTCATTGGCGATAGGCGCGGTGATCGAATAGCCCTTGAGCGGATACACGGGAATCTTGACGATGCTGGCAAGAAACTCGGTCGAATACGCGCCGAATGCGACCACGAAGGCGTCCGCATGCACGAGTTTGTTGCCGTGCCGCGCGCCGACGATCTTGCCGCCCTCGGTAACGAGCGCATCAATCGCTGTGTTGTAGCGGAACGTGACGCCGAGCGCCTCGGCGAGTGTGACGAGGCGCGTGGTGAACAATTGACAGTCGCCGGTTTCGTCACCGGGCAAGCGCAGGCCGCCTGTCAACTTGTGCGCGGTGGCCGCGAGTGCAGGCTCGGCCCGCGACAACTCGGCCGGCATCAGCAACTCGTAGGCCACGTTGGCTTCCTTGAGTACGGCGATGTCCTTCGCGGCGCCATCGAGTTGCTGCTGGGTGCGAAACACCTGCAACGTGCCGCCGGTACGTCCTTCGTACTGGATGCCGGTTTCGGCACGCAAGGCCTGCAAACAGTCGCGGCTGTATTCGGCGAGCCGCACCATGCGGCTCTTGTTGATGGCGTAGCGTTCAGCGGTGCAGTTCTGCAGCATCTGCCACATCCACTGCAATTGAAACTGCTTGTTGGCGTCATCCGGACGGATGGCCAGCGGCGCGTGCTTCTGGAACATCCACTTGACGGCCTTCAGCGGCACACCGGGCGCGGCCCAAGGGGAGGCGTAGCCCGGTGAGATCTGTCCTGCGTTGGCAAAGCTGGTTTCGAGCGCGGGGCCGGCTTCGCGGTCGATGACGGTGACTTCGTGCCCGGCGCGGGCCAGATACCAGGCGCTCGTCACGCCCACGACACCACTGCCTAGTACGACGACTCGCATGGCCACCCCCGCTGGTTGCCGGGCCGGGACAGGTCAGATGACTGGGTATTGCGCTCGGCCTGGGTACGAATGCTTATGATAATGGCACATTTTGCCTACTTCATCCCTCGCGCCTTTCACGACGCCACCCCCGCCACCACCACCCGCGAATGCCCAACCCCACCGCCCTTATCCACCCGGATCTGCGTGCTGATGCGCTCTTTGAGCGCCTCTACGTGACTGATCACGCCAATCATCTTGCCGCTCGCATTGAGCGAATCGAGCGCATCGAGCGCCACTTCGAGCGTGTCGCCATCGAGCGTGCCGAAGCCTTCATCGAGAAACAGCGAATCAATCGAGGTTTTATGGCTCACCAGATCGGACAACGCGAGTGCGAGCGCAAGGCTCACCAGAAAGCTCTCGCCGCCCGACAGCGTGCGCGTATCGCGGCTAACGTCGCCTTGCCAGCCATCCGTGATTTCCAGTTCCAACTCGCCACTTGATTTCCGCTTCAGCAGATAGCGCGCATGCAAACGGTCCAGATGCCGGTTCGCAAGGTAAAGCAGATGATCGAGCGTGAGGCCCTGCGCGAACTTACGGAACTTGTCGCCGCGCGCGGACCCGATCAAGCTGTCCAGGTGCTGCCAGATATCGGTCTCTTTAGCTTGCGCGGCGATTTCGGCAAACAAGGCCTGTTGACTCTGCCGGCTTTGTTCATCGCGAGACAACAGGGCGCGCTGTGCGCCAAGCTGTTCGGTCAGACCGCTTTGCTGCTGACCCAGTTCGGCAATGCGTGATTCGATTTCGGTCAGCGGCGCTTCCGTTAGCGCCTGCGTTTGCAGCAAACGCAATTTCTCGCGGGATGCCGCAAGCACGGCGTCGGCCTGTTGCTTCGCGCGCTCGCCGTTCTCTTTCAATTGACGCAACCGCTGTCGTCCCTCGATGGGCAAGAGCGCAGAGGCGAATGCCGCGTGATCGGCAAAGGGACTGGTGTGCAACGCTTCTTGCCAGGCCTGCTGAGCTTCGGCGAGCGCACGCTGCTGTTGCATCAGATTCTGCTCGAGTTGCAGTTGCCGCCCACTCAGCGCGGCGAGAGCCTTGTCATGCTGTTCGACTTGTTCAGTACAGGATTCAAGCGCGTGCGCTGGATCGTTCTCAGCGGCGGCAAGTGTAATTAGCGTGGCCGTGTCATCCACGAGAGCAGCGTCTTCAGAAGAATCCACCGCATGGGTGCGCGCTGCCCACGCATCCACGGTGGCGCGAGCGCTTTCGCAGACCGTCTGCTGTCGCGACAACATTTCCCCCAGCCGCTGCAAACGCAGTTGTGTTTCCTGCCACGTTTGCCACTGCGCCGCGCGGGCCTGCAACCACGAGTCGTGATTGTCCGGCAGCGCGGCCTCCGCAAAACCCGCTTCCTTTAGCGACGCCAGAATCAATATCTGCAATTCGGTGCGCTCGCCTTGCAGCTTTTCGACGGCTGCCTGCAGCTCGGCATGCTGCGTCCGGTTCTGCTGGATTTCCTGTTCCGTCAACACGACGCGGTTGCGCGCGGCCTGCAACGCTTCGGTCTGATCGTGGAATGTCTGACGCGCATGGCTCAGTTGCAGTTCGACCGCTTCCGCGTGTTCGAGCCGATGCCGGAGTTGTTCAAGCGTCTGCGCGGCGTGCTCGCATCCCGCTTCGAGCTGGGCATGGTCTTGCCAGGCTTGCGCATCGAGCGATGCACTGTCATCCGAACGAAGCGTCTGTGCGTCCCATTCCTCCTGACCCAGTGAGACGTTCACCACGACCTTGCCATGCTGCTGTTGCAACTGTTGATGCGTGGCACGCGCCGCGGCCAGCGTGCCTGCCAGATGCGTGATGCGCGCGCTGAGCGTTTCCAGCTCGTTTTTCGTATCGACGAGCGCGGTTTGCGTGACCGACACATCGAGCGCCTGATACGCCTCGATGGCGGGATGCTCCAGCGATCCACACAACGGACACGCCTCGCCTACCTGCAAGTGCTGCCGGTGCGCTTCGAGCGTACGTATCCGTTGCTCCTGTTCCAGCAATTTCTGCTTGTCGTCGAATCGCGCCTGCGCGCCTGTCTGTTGCTGTTTGAGCGTGTGCTGCGTCGTCTCCTGTTCGGCAATGCTGGCCTGAACCACCTGCATGCGACCGCTCAAATCGTCGCGCTCGATCACGAGGTCGCGCTGACGCTGCGCGAGCGTCGCCAGTTGACGCCATTGACCCAGCCGCATCTGCGCGTTTTGCCACGCCTCGCGTAACGCGGGCAGCGCCTGACCCGCGAGTAGGGCGCTCTGATTGGCCAGCGCCGTATCGAGCGCCCCTTTGGCGGTTGCCTGAGTCTGCGCGGCCTGATCGAGCCGCGCTTTCTCGGCGGTGTGCTGATCCTGCTTCGCGCTTAGCTGCCGCGTGAGCTGCTCGCGCGACGCACGCTGCTGCGCGATTTCTTGAGAAAGCCGCTCATGCCGCAAAAAATGCTCGCGCCATACGCCGATTCGCTCGCCCAACGCGGCGTGTTGAGGATTTTCCGCGCAGCGTCGATCGAGTTGCTGTTGTTCCTCGCGCAGTGTGTCCCATTTACGCTGTGCATCCGTTGCGATTCGGGTGGCCAGCGCATGCGCGCGCCGCTGCCCTCGATACAGCGCGTGGTGCGTCTCGACGCGCTCGCGTTGCAGCCCTGACAATTCCACGGACGTGCGTTCGCATGCCGCTCCAGCTTGCTGCCACGTTTGATGCAACGGCCGCAGCGCTTCTGCGGGTTCGCTTTGTGCAAGACGCTGCAGTTCCGCGGACATCGCCGCTAAGGCTTGATCGGCTGAGACGGCTTTTTGCTGCGCGTCCTCGACTTCTTTCTGTGTGAGCGCGAGGTTCACGTGCCATTGCCGGTGGCGCTGCACGGTTTCCAGTTGTTGGCGCACGGCTAAGAGTTGACCGTCCAGCACGCCGATACGCTCCAGCATCTCCTTGCGCGCCTCGTCGCTCAGCAGCTCGACACCATCGGCACGCGCCTTCAACTGGTTCAACTGTTCGCGGACCTCCCGCGCTCTTTCGAACACGCGCTGGGAAATCTCGCCGTAAATTTCAGTGCCGGTCAGCTCTTCGAGCAATTCCGCGCGGTCGTTCGCGTTGGCGTTGAGAAAAGCCGCGAAGCCGCCTTGCGCGAGCAGCATGGAACGGGTGAAGCGCGCAAAGTCGAGCCCTGTGATCTGCGCGACCTGCTTGAGTTTGTCGCTGCTTTGCGAGCTGAGAATCGTGCCGTCGCCGCGTGCGAGTTCCACTTTAGGCGGTTGCAATGCGCCATCAACCTTGTCGCGTGAGCGCCGTTGGCTCCAGAAGGCGCGATACACCTCGCCTTTAACTTCGAACTCGACTTCCGCAAGGCAGTCTGCGGTATGACGCGTCATGATGTCGTTTGCCGACGCAGTGATGCTCTTCAGACGCGGTGTCTCGTGATAAAGCGCGAGACATATCGCGTCGAGCAAGGTGGATTTGCCCGCGCCGGTCGGTCCGACAATGGCGAACAGACTGCTGTCGAGAAAGGGCGCACGCGTGAAGTCGATGTGCCATTCGCCTTTCAGTGAGTTGAGGTTTTTGAGTCGCAGCGTCCGGATTTTCACGCTTGGGGCTCCTGCAGGCTGCTGACCACTTCACGGTATCGCTCGCTCAAAGCCGCGCTTAGCTCTGCGGCGAGTTCCTCTTGTTCGAGACGGCGCGCAAAGACGTCGTACTCACTCAACTCGGCGAGCGTCTCGTCGCTGCGTGCGTTGAGCATCGCGGTCTGATTGCCGCGCTCGCGGCGAATGCGCAGAATTTCGACGGGCAGACCTTCGGCCATGTGCTGGATGCGGGCGGGCAGATCGGCAAGGTAGTCGTCGGCGGAAACGGTCACTTCCAGCCAGACCGGCTGTGCTTGAGAGCCATTGGCGGCGGCCGATGCGATTGCCGCAGCGAGTTCGCTCAAATTCCCGCTCAACGAAGCCAGCGGTTGAAAGCGCGGCACCGGGAGCGGCGTGACAGCGGTCAAACCGCTCGCATCCAGATCGACCAGCAAGACTTCCTTTTGCTGGCGCACTTCGTCGAAGCTCAACGCAATGGGCGAGCCGCAATAGCGAATGTGCTCCTGGCCGCCCACTTTTTGGGGACGATGGATATGCCCGAGCGCAACATAGGCAACCGGCGGAAACGCGGCGGCGGGAAACGTTTCGAGCGAGCCGACGTAAATCTCACGCACGGACTCGGTGATATGCGCGCCTAGTGTGGTGAGGTGCCCAGTCGCGATGATGGGCACCGTCTCGCCGCTATCTGCGGCGATCTCTGCCTGCCTTGCAAGCGCGGCAACGTAGGCGGTTTGATAATGCGCCTGAATCGCGGCTTGCAGCGATTGCAGTTTGTGATCGGCGCTCTCGCCGGCACTGCTTTGCAGCACGTCGCGCGGACGAATGAACGGCACGGCGCACACTATACAGCCCGGCTTCGCCATGTCGCCGCTTGCGCTGCGCAAGGGCAACACCTGCACCTGGGCCTCGGGGTCCGAGGCGGCGGCCACCACGGTGGTGCTCAGGCACGCAAGCAAGGCGCTGCTTTCGCGCAGCGTCGCGACCGAGTCGTGATTGCCGCCAAGCAGCAACAGCGCAACGCCCGCTGCGTGCAAGCGCACCACCAGTTGGCTGTAAAGCTCGCGCGCGTAGCTGGGTGGCGAGCCGGTATCGAAGATGTCGCCCGCAATCACCACGGCATCCACAGCTCGTTCGTTCACCTGGACCAACATCCAGTCGATCAGCGCCTGATGTTCGGGCTGACGGCTCTTGCCCATGAAATGCTGGCCGAGGTGCCAGTCGGAGGTGTGGAGAATCCGCATTGAGAAGTAAACTATAGGGCTGTGAGGTTGCGAGCAGGCTGGTGATGAAAGGCGCGTGAATGGACGCACGACTGATCGTGCTTCGGCGCATCAGCAATTATCACAGCCTTTCGCGGAAAATCGGCTGCGTGCGCATCAAAAAAGGCCGCGCCAATATGCTGACGCGGTCAATCAATGTCTTCGCACGAACCCAGGCACGAGCGCCCGCGTGGCCTCACGATGCCGTAACATGGTGCGATCAACCGTTTCGTCGCGATGGAGCCACGTTTGACAGTAGATTCGATTCCCGCCGGACTCATGCTGGTGCACGGCAATCAGCCGGAACGTCTGCGCGACCTGATGGTTCACTGGATTCGCCAGCACCCGCTGGCGCCGCTCGAAAAAGAAATCATTCTGGTCCAGAGCAACGGCATTGCGCAGTGGCTGAAACTGGCGCTTGCCGCTGATCCCGAAGACGGTGGTTGCGGCATCTCGGCCGCGCTCGACATGCTGTTGCCTGCCAGTTTTCTCTGGCAGGTCTACCGTGCCGTGCTCGGCGAAGACGCGGTGCCGGCCGTATCCCCGTTCGACAAATCGCGCCTCGTGTGGCGGCTTACGCGGCTCTTGCCCGATCTGCTCGATTTGCCGGGCTATGCGCCGCTCAAACGCTTCATGGCGCGCGACGACGACCAGCGCAAACGCTTCCAGCTTGCCCAGCGGGTTGCCGATCTGTTCGACCAGTACCAGGTGTATCGCGCCGACTGGCTCGCCGCTTGGGCCGCTGGTGAGGACGTGCAGATCGACGCGCGCAACAACCGCACGCCCCTGCCGGATGAATACCGCTGGCAGGCAGCGCTGTGGCGCGCACTGCTAGACGACGTGGAGGCGCATGGCGCGCCGGGCGTGGATATGTCGAAGGCGGGGCGTGCCGCCGTGCACGAGGCCTTCATGCGCGCAGCGTCGTCACGTCCGGAAGGCGACCGGCCAAAGGGCCTGCCGCGCCGCGTCATCATCTTCGGCATTTCCAGCTTGCCGCGCCAGGCGGTGGAAGTGCTGGCCGCCCTGGCGCGCTGGACCCAGGTGCTGATGTGCGTGCACAACCCCTGCGCGCACTACTGGGCCGATATCGTGGCCGATCAGGATTTATTGCGCGCGCAGCGCTCGCGTCAGCAGCGCCGTCATGGCGCGCCTGCGGTGATGGAAGAGGCCCAGTTGCATCTGCATGCGCAACCGTTGCTGGCGGCGTGGGGCAAACAGGGACGCGATTTTATCGGTCTGCTCGACGAATACGACAGCGCCGAAGCGCGCGAAAGCTACACGCGGCATTTCACGGGCATTGGCCAGCGTATTGATCTGTTCGACAGCGACGAAGCCACCACGATGCTGCAGCAGTTGCAGGATGATATTCGTGATCTACGGCCGCTGCGCGAGAGTCGCACGTTGTGGCCCGCGGTTGATCCGAAGCGTGACGCGTCGATCCGTTTTCACATCGCGCACAGCGCGCAACGCGAGGTCGAGATTCTGCACGATCAGTTGCTGGCCGCTTTTGCTGCGGATCCGACGCTGCGACCGCGCGATATCATCGTGATGGTGCCGGACATCGAGGTCTATACACCGCACATTCAGGCGGTGTTCGGCTTGCTGGAGAACGACGACCCGCGTCATATTCCGTTTAGCGTCGCCGACCGTGGCCAGCGCGATTTCGATCCCCTGATCGGCGCGCTCGAAACACTGCTGGCGTTGCCGCAATCGCGCCTCACCGTGAGCGACGTGCTCGATCTGCTCGAAGTGCCGGCGTTGCGCGCGCGTTTCGGCATCAGCACGGACGATCTGCCGAAACTGCGTGCGTGGATCAGTGGCGCGAATATCCGCTGGGGCCTGCACGCCGAGCAACGCGCCAGTCTGGGCCTGCCGCAAGCGGACGACGACAACGCGCCCAATAGCTGGGCCTTCGGTCTGCGCCGCATGTTGCTGGGTTACGCGGCAGGCGACAGGGCCGGCGCGTGGCGCGATATCGAACCCTACGCGGAAATCGGCGGTCTGGATGCGGCCTTGCTCGGACCGCTGACGCAATTGATCGACGCGCTCGACATCACGTGGCAAACGCTGCGTCAACCCGCGACGGTTGCCGCCTGGTGCGCCCGTTTGCGCGCATTGAAAGCGCAGTTTTTTGCCGCCGACGATAGCGAAGACGCCTACACGCTGGAACGGCTGGACGCTGCGCTCGAAGCGTGGCTCGACGCCTGCGACGAGGCGGCGCTAACGGGTGAACTGCCGCTTTCCATCGTGGGCGATTACTGGCTGTCGGAATTCGAAAGCGGGGGACTGTCGCAGCGTTTCTTCGCGGGCGCCGTCACGTTTGCAACGCTGATGCCGATGCGCGCCATTCCGTTTCGCCAGGTGTGCTTGCTCGGCATGAACGACGGCGACTATCCGCGCAACCGCATGCCGCTCGATTTCGACCTGATGCGCCGCAATTACCGGCCCGGTGATCGTTCGCGCCGCGAGGACGACCGCTATCTGTTTCTGGAGGCGTTGCTGTCGGCGCGCGAACGTCTGCATGTCTCGTGGGTGGGCCGCAGCGTCAATGACAATACGCCGCGCCCGCCCTCCGTGCTGGTCGGTCAGTTGCGCGATCATTTGAAGGCGGGCTGGCATCTCAAGGGCGCGGCGGATGACAGGCAGGACGCGCTGCTCGATGCACTGACCGTGGATCATCGCCTCCAGCCGTTTAGCGCCGCGTACTTTCCGGCGCTACCCGGCGAGTCGAAGCTATTCACGTATGCGCGCGAATGGAGCCAGCCGGCGCCGCGTGCGCTCACGCACGACAGCGTGCAAGGCGTGCCCGTTGCGCCCCTCGCTGCCGCTGACACCGCGCTGCCGCCGCTCGAGCGTGACGAACCGCTCTCGGTGCGTGAACTCGCTGATTTCTTGCGCGACCCGGTGAAGAGTTTTTTCCGTCAGCGGTTGCGCGTGGCATTCGAAACCGAAGACGCGGCCAGCGACAATCACGAGCCGTTTGCCGTGGACCAGCTCGAAACATGGCAACTGCAAAGCGAATTGATTCGTGCACAGACCCTCGCGCTGGAGCAGGGTGAAGAGGATTTGCTACCGGCTGCGCAGAGCCGCCTGGAAAGCATGCATCGCAGCGGTGAACTGGCGGCAGGCGGGTTCGGCGAAATCATCGCAAGCGACTTGATGGAGCCAATGGCCGATCTGTTCGAACGCTACCGGGCGGAATTGCAGCGCTGGCCGACCTTGCTCGATGAGCAGTTCGAGTTACGTCTCGAAGGCGGACCGCGTGGTTTGACCGTGGAAGACTGGGTGGGCGGTTTGCGCAGCGGTCCCGATGGCACCTATGGCCGCGTATTTCTCGATCCGGGCACGCTGATCAAGGACCGCAAGTATCGCGGCGAGCGGGTCATTGCTTACTGGGTGGCGCATCTGGCCGCGCAACTGGCTGTGGGCGCCGTGACGACGGTGATCGTCAGCAAGGTGGGTAGCGTCGAGCTTGCGCCGGTTGCGGCGGACCTTGCGCATGGCTGGATGCTGCGTTTGCTGCGGGCCTGGGACGAAGGGATGCGCAGGCCGTTGCCGCTGGCTGTCAAAACTGCCTTTGCGTGGCTTAGAAAGCGGCCCGATAACTTCGATCTATCGGCAAATCGCGATGCGGAAGGCTCGAGCATGCACGCTCACGGCCAGCTCGTCGAAGCCGAGGACGCCGCGCGCGTCACCTACGAGGGGGGCGCAAACCAGCAGGGCGAACGTGACACCAACCCTTACCTGCGGCGCGCCTACCTCAGCTTTAGCGCGCTCGCGCAGAGCGGCGAGTTCGACGAGCTTGCAGTCGCGTTGCTGGCGCCGCTGCAACGTGCGATGCCCGCGGGTTCATCGAAAGCGAAACATGCCGCTGCACATGCAGCGGGCGCGACCGGCAGCGCCGCTGCGGCAGGTGCGGGAGACACACAATGACGGCGACGTCTAAAGCGGCAGTTGCCGCGCCAGCCGAAGTACTGCAACCGCTGCAATTTCCGTTGCAAGGCAGCAGCCTGATCGAAGCCAGTGCAGGCACGGGCAAGACGTTTACGATCGCGATGCTCTACGTGCGCCTCGTACTCGGACATCGTGGCTTGAATGCGGACACGGAAGCGCGCGCACTCACGCCGCCCGAAATTCTCGTGGTGACGTTCACTGACGCTGCGACCAAGGAATTGCGCGAGCGTATCCGTGCGCGCCTGATGGAGGCCGCGGCGTATTTCCGCGCGGAGCCGGGCGAGATCGAAGCGCGTCCTCAAGGCGAAGACCTGCTGCACGATCTGCGTGACGCCTATGCCGAGGATCAATGGGCCGCTTGTGCGCGCCGTTTGCAGCTGGCCGCGGAATGGATGGACGAAGCGGCGGTCTCGACCATCCACGGATGGTGCAACCGGATGTTGAGCGAGCACGCGTTCGACAGCGACAGTCTGTTCTCGCAGACGCTGGAAACCGATCAGAGTGAGTTGCGTGCGGAAGTGGTGCGGGATTACTGGCGCACCTTCCTTGCGCCGCTCGACGCGGCGTCGGCCAGCGAAGTGCGCGGCTGGTTTGCGAGCCCATCCGATCTGCAGGGCAAACTTCGCGGCTTGACCGGCCACGCCGAATTGCTGCCGGATGCGCCCGCTCCGCTCGACGCGTTGCAGGCGTTTCGCATCAAGCAGCGTGAACATCTCGACGCGCTCAAGGCAAACTGGCCGCAATGGTGCGACGAGATGCAGATTCTCTTCGACGATGCACGCGCTAAAAAGCAGTTCAAGGCGACCAGTCTGAACGCGCCCAATTGCAAGAAGTGGATCGACAAGCTGCGCGACTGGGCTACCACCCCCGACATGCTCGAACCCGAGTTCGATGCCACGGCCGCGGTGTGGACGCGTTTCACGCCGGCGGGCCTCGCGGAAATCTGGCTGACAGGTGAACCGCCGTCACATCCGGCGTTCGTTGCAATGGAGTCTCTGCGGGCATCGCTGAAAGCGCGCCCCACCGCCTACCACGATGTGCTGTGCCACGCCGCGCGTTGGGTGGCCGAGCGTTTCGCGGCTGAAGAAGCGCGTCGTTCGCAAATGGGCTTTGACGATCTGCTGACCCGTTTGAATGCGGCGCTGCATTCGCCGAATGGCGAGCGTCTCGCGGAAATCATTCGGCAGCAGTATCCGGTCGCCCTGATCGACGAGTTCCAGGACACCGACCCGGTGCAGTACGAAATCTTCGATGCGGTCTATCGTATTGCCGACAACGATCCGCAGACTGCCATCATTTTGATTGGGGATCCGAAGCAAGCCATCTACGCTTTTCGCGGCGCGGATATCTATACGTACCTGAAAGCGCGGCGTGCCTGCGCGGGCAGGCTGTACACGCTGAAGAAAAACTTCCGCTCCACGCTGGACATGGTGATCGCCGTGAACCGCTGCTTCGAGGTAGCGGAAGAGCGGCACGACGGCGAGGGCGCGTTTCTGTTTCGTGGCGCGGACAGTGGCGAAAACCCGTTGCCATTCGTAGCCGCCGAAGCGCATGGGCGCAAGGATCGTTTGCAGGATGCGGGCGCGGATCTGCCTGCGCTCACGGTATGGTGGCTAGCTGCGGGCGAGGAGGGCAAGCCGCTTAGCAAGAGCGCGTATCTGAGCGGTATGGCGGCTAGTTGCGCAACGGAAATGGTGCGTCTGCTGAACGCCGGGCAACGAGGCGAAGCGGGCTTTCAGGCGTCAGGCGGTTTAACGCCGCTACGGCCTGCGGATATGGCGGTACTGGTCAACAACGGCACCGAGGCGAAGGCGATTCGTCACGCGCTCGCCGAACGCGGCGTGCGCAGCGTGTATCTCTCCGATCGCGATTCCGTGTTCGAAACCGAACAGGCGGTCGAACTGCGTCACTGGCTGGCGGCGTGCGCTGATCCGGACGATGGACGCCTGATACGTACGGCGCTCGCCACCGTCACGCTGGGTCTGGATTGGGCCGCGCTCGACAGATTCAATCGCGACGAACTGGCGTGGGAAGAATGCGTGCTGCAGTTTCGCGGCTACCGTGAGAGCTGGCGCAAAAAGGGCGTGCTGCCGATGCTGCGCCGCCTGCTCAACGACTTCCACGTTCCGCAGCGGCTGCTTGGGCAGACAGCGGGCGCGGCCGTGAACGGCGAACGCGTGCTGACCAATCTGCTGCATCTGGCGGAGCTGTTGCAACAGGCGAGCGCGCAGCTCGACGGCGAGCACGCGCTGATCCGTTACCTGGACGAGCAGCGCCAGGACGAGGGCGCCAGTGCAGGTGGCGATGCGCGACAGCTCCGCCTCGAAAGCGACGCGGGTCTCGTGCAGGTGGTGACGGTGCACAAATCGAAGGGACTCGAATATCCGCTGGTTTTTCTGCCATTTGCCTGCACCTATCGTCCTGCGAGTGCAAGCGACATGCCGCTCAAATGGCACGATGAAACGGGCCAACTGCACATCACGCTCGGCGATGCGGACGTGTTGCCGCGTGTCGACCGCGAGCGGCTTGGCGAAGATTTGCGCAAGCTCTACGTGGCGCTCACGCGCGCACGCTACGCGACGTGGGTGGGCATGGCGCCCATTGCGAATCTGGAGTCGAGCGCGTTGGGTTATCTGCTCAATGGCGGCAAGGCGATTGCGTCCACTGAATTAGGCGCCCTGCTCGAACAGATGCGGGGCACGCTTGCGCAAATGAGCGTTGGCGAAGCGCCTGCCGCCCGCATCGAACCATTCGTGCAACTTGATTCGCAGCAGATGCGTGGCAGCGCGCGCCAGTTGCTCAAGCGCGTGCGCGAAAACTGGTGGATCGCAAGCTATTCGAGCCTCAAGAAGGACAACGGCGTGATAGGTGGCGGCGTCGCTGCTACGCTCGCTGCACAGCGCGCGGACACGCAACTGGATGAAGCGCGCGAAGCCCCCGAAACGCGTAGCGAAGACGTGTTCCATGAATTGCTGGAGGCCGAAGCGCCCGAGGACGCGGAAACGGAAGAAGCGCCTTCCACGCCCGCATCGTTAGTGAGCGCGCCCGTGTCGGTGCCGGCAAGCGAAGACACTTTGCACGGTTTCTTGCGCGGGGCGGATGCGGGCAGCTTTCTGCACGACCTGATGGAGTGGGCCGCAGATGAAGGCTTCGACAAGGTCGCTGCTAACGAGCAACTGGTACGCGATACGGTAGCGCGGCGTTGCAATCTGCGCGGCTGGGCGCGCTGGATTGAACCGCTCACCAACTGGTTGCTATACCTGTTGCGTACGCCACTCGAACTGCCTGCCGTAGACGGCGAACCGGTGCCGCCGGTGGTGTTGTCGGAGCTGACGGCGTATATGGCCGAAATGGAATTCTGGCTCGCCGCGCATACGGTGGACACGTTGTTGCTGGATCAACTCGTCTCCGGTTTGACGCTGGATGGCGCCGAGCGCCCGGCGCTCGAAGCCGCGCAACTGAATGGCATGCTCAAGGGCTTTATCGATCTGGTATTCGAGCATGACGGCCGCTATTACGTGGCGGACTACAAGTCCAACTGGCTCGGTCCTGAGGATTCTGCCTATACGCCTGCGAGGATGCGTGCGCAGATTCTGCATTCGCGCTACGAATTGCAGTACGTGTTGTATCTGTTCGCGCTGCATCGTCTGCTGAAGGTGCGCTTGCCAGACTATGACTATGATCGCGATGTGGGCGGCGCGGTGTATCTGTTTTTGCGCGGTGGCCGCGCGCCGGGCCAGGGGTTGCATGTCGAGCGTCCGCCGCGCGAATTGATCGAAGCGCTGGATGCATTGTTCGCTCATCGAGCCAGCGAACCGGATGCCGCCGATTACGTATCCGAGGAAACTGAATGACGATGCACGCCGTTGACAATCTAGTCGTCATGGACAGCGAAAGCCCCCTCTCACGCATGCTGGCCGTGCTCGATCAGTGGGTGGAGCGCGGCTGGCTGCGCGCGCTCGACGCGGGCTTTGCGCGTTTTCTGCGGACTGAAGCACCGCAGACGCCGCCCTTGTTGCTGCTGGCCGCGGCGCTCGCGAGTCATCAGTTAGGCCGTGGCCACGTTTGCCTCGATTTGCAGGCCACGCTCGACGATCCGGCATTCGCCTTGTCGTTGCCGCCCGATGGGCCGCCGCTGCAAACCGCGGTGGAGCCGCCACCGGCACCGACGGAAGTGCTGGCGGGTGTCGATCTCGCGCGCTGGCGGGCTGCGCTCGAACAACCGGCGTTGGTTGGCACGGGCGCGGGCAATACGCCGCTCGTTCTGGTGGGGACGCGCCTGTATTTGCGGCGCTATTGGCAATACGAGCAGGACGTACGCGCTGGAATCGAACGGCGGCTCGCCGCGTCTCTTCATCTCGAAGCGTCGTTGCAGGCCGGCGCCGCACGATCCGCGCTCGACGTATTGTTTCCGCGTCGGGACGTCAAAGCCACAGGCGCGGATTGGCAAAAGCTCGCCTGTGCGCTGGCCGCACGCAGCGCGTTTAGCATCATCACGGGTGGGCCCGGTACGGGTAAAACCACGACAGTGGTGCGCTTGCTGGCCTTGCTGCAAACGCTCGCGCTGGATGAAAACGCTGCGTCACAGCGCGCCGGGCGGGCAGTGCGGCCATTGCGGATTCGGCTGGCCGCGCCTACCGGAAAAGCGGCGGCGCGCCTGAACGAATCCATTGCCAGTGCGGTGGCGCAATTGCCGGTGGAGCAACTGCCGAATGGCGCGGCGGTGCGCGAAGCGATCCCGACTGTGGTGACCACCTTGCATCGCGTGCTGGGTACGCGTCCAGATAGCCGGCGTTTTCGTCACGATGTCAGCAACCCATTGCCCGTAGATGTGCTGGTCATCGACGAAGCCTCCATGATCGATCTTGAGATGATGGCGGCCGTGCTCGATGCATTGCCTGCGTCCGCGCGTTTGATTCTGCTGGGCGACAAGGATCAACTGGCGTCGGTCGAAGCGGGCGCGGTGCTCGGTGAACTCTGCCAGCGCGCCGGTGACGGCCACTACACGCCCGCCACCCGTGACTGGCTGCAGGCCGCCACGGGTGAGCAGATCGAAGCGGCCATGCTCGATGCGCAGGGCACGGCGCTGGATCAGTCGGTGGCGATGTTGCGGCAAAGCCATCGCTTCTCTGCGGAAAGCGGCATCGGCCAGCTTGCTGCGCTGGTCAACGCTGGGGACGCGGCGGCCGTCGCACGCATCTGGACGCACGGTCATGCGGATCTCGCCTTGCTGGTGTGTTCGGCGACGGACGATGCTGCGTTCAAGGCGCTGGTGATCGACGGCGAAGGTGGCGCGGCGGCGTCTGCGCAACTGTTCGGCGCGAATGGTGAGCCGGCGCATGCACGGCATGGTTATCGTCACTATTTGCAGACCATGCGCGAGCGGCAACCGTCACGGCACGCGGGACAGGAAGCCTTCGACGCGTGGGCGCGTGAGGTCCTGAAAGCGCAGGGCGAGTTCCAGTTGCTTTGTGCATTGCGGCGTGGTCCGTGGGGCGTGGAGGGACTCAACAAACGGGTTGCGCGTCTCTTACAGGAAGAAGGGCTCATCAGCGCGCGTGGCGAGTGGTATCCGGGCCGACCCGTGCTGGTCACGCGCAACGACTATGAGCTTGGGCTGATGAATGGCGATATCGGCATCACGCTCGAACTGCCGGGTGCCACGCCCGAGAGTGCGGTGCTGCGGGTGGCGTTTCCCGCTGGCGATGGCGCAGGTGGTATCAAGTGGGTGTTGCCGAGCCGTCTGCAAGCGGTGGAAACCGTGCTGGCGCTGACCGTGCACAAGTCGCAAGGCTCCGAATTCATGCACGCGGCGCTGGTGTTGCCCGATACCTTCAGTCCGATTCTCACGCGCGAACTGGTGTACACGGGCATCACGCGGGCCCGTGCGTTTCTCACGCTGGCCGTTCCTGAAGGCAAGCCCGTGCTGGAGCGGGCGGTGTGTGCGAAGGTGCATCGGGCGAGCGGACTGCTGGCCGGATTTGGAGGTGAAGGCGACGCGCAAGGCGACTGAAGCATGGGTTTGGCGTCCGCGTTTGGAGTCTTGCGGTTGGCGCGGTTGGCGCGCGGGGGTTCGCTGCTACGGCGCACTTATCAACTCGACACCGCGCCGCTCAAGGCCGCATATGGCGATTTCGAATTCGACCTGAATGCGAAGCACGTACACGTGAAGCGGCAACTCGTTGCGCTTACGCAGAAGGAGTTCGAGCTTGCGCTGCTGTTGTTCCAGCATCTGAATCGTCCATTGTCGCGCGCATATCGTGGACAGGGTGTGGAAACAGACCGTGGATATTCCGACGCGGACGATGGATACTCACGTATCCATGTTGCGCTCGAAACTCGGCTTGCGGCCGGAACATGGCTACCGTCTGACGCCCATTTACGGCTATGGATACCGGCTCGAACAGATCGGCGACGAAGGCGGCGGCGCGCACGAGTAGCCCGGTGTGCGCGGCAAGGCGTGCACACCGTTTGCACGCGTGGCCAACCAGGAGACGAAGCAATGCATATGTTCGACGAAGGATTGGACCGCCGTGAGGCCAACTACGTCCCGCTTACGCCGATCGACTTTATTGCGCGTGCGGCCGAGGTCTACGGCGCGCGTCTCGCGATCGTGCACGGCGAGGTGCGTCGCACCTGGCGCGAAACCTATGAGCGTACGCGGCGTCTCGCCAGTGCGCTGCAACAGGCGGGCATTGGCCGGGGCGACACCGTAGCCGCATTGCTGCCCAACATTCCCGCGATGATCGAAGTGCATTTCGGCGTGCCAATGGCGGGTGCCGTGCTCAATACGCTCAATACGCGGCTCGATATCGCCACCATTCTGTTCATGCTGCGGCACGGCGAAGCCAGGGTGTTGATCGTCGATACGGAGTTCGGTGATGTGGCCGCGCGCGCCGCGCAAGAGTTTCCCGACTTGCGCATCATCAGCGTGAACGACGTGATGCCGGCCGACCCCGCAAAATTTTCGCGTGCCACCGATTACGAAGTGTTCCTGCAAGGAGGCGATCCGCAATTTGCCTGGCAGCCGCCCGCCGACGAATGGGATGCGATCGCGTTGAATTACACCTCCGGCACGACAGGCGATCCCAAGGGCGTGGTGTATCACCATCGTGGCGCGTATCTGAATGCGCTGAGCAATATCCTCGAATGGGATATGCCCAAACATGCGGTATATCTGTGGACGCTGCCGCTGTTTCACTGCAACGGCTGGTGTTTTCCGTGGACGGTGGCGGCGCGGGCGGGCGTCAATGTGTGCCTGCGCAAGTTCGACGCAAAGACCGTGTTCGAGCTGATTCGCAACGAGCGCGTGACGCATTACTGCGGAGCGCCGATTGTGCAGAGCGCACTCGCCAATGCACCGCAGCAGTGGCGTGAGGGTATCGAGCACCGCGTCGCGACGATGGTGGCAGGTGCCGCGCCCGCGCCTGCGGTGATTGCGAAGATGAAGGAAATCGGTTTCGATCTCACGCATGTCTACGGTTTGACGGAGGTCTACGGACCGGCGTCAGTTTGCGCGACGCAGGAAAGCTGGGCCACCGTCAGCGACGACGAGCGCGCGCAACTCAATGCGCGCCAGGGTGTGCGCTATCACCTGCAGGCCGCTGTCGCGGTGCTGGATCCCGACACGCTGCAACCCGTGCCCGACGACGGCGAGACGCTCGGCGAGATCATGTTTCGCGGCAATATCTGCATGAAGGGCTATCTGAAGAACCCACGCGCCACGGAGACAGCGTTCCAGGGCGGCTGGTTTCATACCGGCGACCTGGGCGTGTTGATGTCCGACGGCTACATGCGCATTCGCGACCGCAGCAAGGACATCATCATTTCGGGTGGAGAGAACATTTCGAGCATCGAGGTCGAAGATGCGCTGTATCGGCACCCTGCAGTGGCGGTGGCCGCCGTGGTAGCGATGCCGGACGCGAAATGGGGCGAAGTGCCGTGCGCTTTCGTCGAACTCAGGGAAGGCGCTAGCGTCACAGCAGAGGAAATCATCGAGCACTGCCGTTCGTTGCTCGCCGGCTACAAACTGCCCAAGGCAGTTTGCTTCGGAGAGCTACCGAAAACGTCGACCGGGAAAATCCAGAAGTTCGAATTGCGTGCGCGGGTGAAGGCCGGTTTGTGATGACGGCGCGCTGGTGCGCGCCGCTGCGTTTAGCTGCGCTTGTCTGCGCTTATCTGCCGATTAGCCGCGGCTGTCGACCCAGTTGCGTGCCCAGCGGCACGAGTGCTGCAACGCCTGCTCTTCATTGCTGAAGTAGTCGAGCGAATAGAACTGATAGCGCGACTCGACCGGTGCATTGCCGGTGCGTTCCAGCAGCAGATTGGATGAAAAAGTGCCATCGGGCAAGCGATGCGCCGAGGGTTGGACGGCATAGCCGTTGTAATGTTGAATGTGTTCGTTCTGCATTTTAATTTTAATAAGTTGACCACGCGCGAAGGCGATCGGGTGGGTCCCGTTCTAGCCAGATGCTACGCGCCGAATGTGTAAACGATGTTAACGCGGTGTTGAAGCAGCGTTAAGGCGCTATGGCGGTGTAATCGCGAATGGAGATTAAGAAAGGCGCGAAGGCGAGTCAAGCCAGGGAGTATGCGGGGAGGCCAAGCGAGGCGTTGGGCGCAACGAAAACAGCTCGAGCGATTACGCCAACTGTGGGAGACAAAGCTCCGCGAGGATGTCGCTGCAGCCCGGTACCCGTTTGCGGATACCGGACCCGTCAAACTTTACAGCGGCTTGATGTTAGCCGCTTGCAGACCCTTGGGGCCCTGCTTCGTTTCGAAGCTCACCTTCTGGTTTTCAGCCAGCGTCTTGAAGCCGTCGCCGCTGATTTCGGAGAAGTGAGCGAACAGGTCGTCGCCGCCCTTGTCCGGAGTAATGAAGCCAAAGCCCTTGCTGTCGTTGAACCACTTAACGGTACCGGTATCCATGAAGAATCCTTGAGGAAAAAATAAATGAAAAATCGCTCTGAAATGAGCACGCGAAGCGTCAAGGAGGGAGAGGACAACGAATACCGCTGAGGGAGCGAGCAATTGATGAACAGCAATCGAACTTCTTGAACTTCGGGAGCCACAATAACGGGATGACACCTGGGCCGTCAAGGACTTTCTTGTAAAGTTTCCGTTAAGATGGCGTGAGCGGTTCGGGAAACGATCAGGCCCCCTGATGAAAAACGTCGTGCCTCGAAACGCTGCCCTTCATGCCTGGTATGGCGCGCAGCGTTTCTTGCGAGTGGCGACGGGCTTCGCGACGAGCCGTTTGTTCAGTGGAGCAGGGTGCGCGATTTGGTGGGCAATGAAGGGCGAGTCAAAGCCCAACGCGGTGGGCTGCGAAGATCAAACGCAGACCGAGGGCGGTAATTGCGCCCGCCGCCACGCGATCCACCCACGTCTTGCCGCGCAGATACCACTCGCGCGACCGCTTGCTCGAGAAGCCCAAAGCGACCACCGTGTACCACCCGGCTTCAATGGTGAAAATGGCCGGCGGCAACACGAAATAACACCACACCGGCGGATGTTGCGGCAGCAGCGCAGCGAAAATACTGCCGTAATAGATCGCGGTTTTCGGATTGCTGAGTTGGGTGCTCAAACCAATCCAGAATGACTTGCGCGGATTGCTGTTGGCAAGCGCGCCGTTTTGGGCCGCATCGAAAGCGAGCGGTGCGGGTGCGCCACGCCAGATTTTCGACGCCAGGTAGATCAGATACAGACCGCCGGCCACCTTGAGGCTCACGTACAGCCACGTCACGGCGGCGAGCAGTGTGTAGAGCCCGAGCAGCGCGATGCCGCTGAAAAACACGCCGCCGACGCCCATGCCAAGTGCCGTGGCGAGACCATCGCGGCGCGACAGTCCGACCGAATTGCGCGCGACGATGACGAAACTGGGTCCGGGGCTCATTGCGCCGATAAGCAGCGCGGAGAGGATGGTGACGATTGCGGCTGAGGGTGACATGACAGCTTCCTGTGAAAGCGCGCGAAGCAGGCTGGAACGACAAAATAACACGTCGGCGCGCGTGTATCGAGTGGGTTGAAACGCTCGCCGTGCAGGGCGGAAAATGAGTGCTAGAATCCGCGCATAGACGCTGAAGCAGCCCTTGCTGGCCGAGTGCCTGACGGGCGACGATCGAGCCGCGTACCACACGGATTTCCTGAAATTTTCCTGAATGTTAGACGAGTCGGGCATCGTTTCCGGGGCGAAAGTGCGCGCACATACGTGCTGCGAGATCGAATGCCGTTCGGCACACTCGAATCGTTTATTGAATTCGCGTCGTTAAGCGAGTGGTTTTCATTTTTCCAGAACGCGCGTTATTCAAACGCGACATCGATACGTTATGAAAGAGCGAGAAGAACAACGGCTGTTCGACCTCGACGGGAATGCGCGGGAGCGTCTTGTCCTGTGGGTGCGTCGCCGCATGGAAGAGTACGGAATCACGCTGGAGGCGCTGGCTAAATCCATCGAGGCCGATGCCGCCAAAAGCCATGCGGTCATGTATCGTGACGCTTATGGGAATACATGGGACGGCCAGGGCGACAAACCCGACTGGTTAGCACGGGCGATTTACGCCGGCCAGAATATCGACCATTTCCGCTGTTAAATCGGCGCTGAATTTTATTGTCGGACCAGTAGCAAAGCCGCGTGTGGTTTTCCGCGGGGCAGTCAAGCGTACGTGGTGATGACTTGCCAAAACGAGTGGGGCGCTTCAATCCGTCGATACCTGTCGCGAGGAGTTGGCCATGTCGGTACTGGTGCTGGGGCTGGTGATTTTCCTGGGCTTACATTCGGTGCGGATTTTTGCAGAGTCCTGGCGCACACGGCAGATCGAGCGCATCGGGCCGAATGGCTGGAAGGGTGCATATTCGATAGCGTCGGCAGTCGGGCTGGTGTTGATTATCTGCGGGTATGGGATAGCTCGCAAAGCGCCCGTCGTCCTGTGGATACCGCCGGTCTGGACCGTGCATCTGGCCGCGTTGCTGACGTTGATTGCCTTTATTCTGTTCGTTGCCGCGTATGTGCCGGCGAATCACTTCAAGGTGTGGGTTGGGCATCCGATGGCGCTGAGCGCCGCGATATGGGCATTCGCGCATTTGGTGGCGAATGGGACGCTGAATGCGGTGGTGTTGTTTGGAGCGTTTCTCGTTTGGGGTGTGCTTGCGTTTGCCGCTGCGCGGCGGCGTGATTTTGCTGGTGGCGTTGTTTATCCTGCTGGGCGCGGGTCTGGGGATTTGGTTGCGGTTTTGATTGGGGTTGTTGTTTGGGGGGTGTTTGGGTTTTGGGTTCATGGGTGGTTGATAGGGGTTCGGGTTTTTGGTTGATGTTTTTTGTTTTGCCTGCGGCGCTTTGGTTTTTTTGGGCCTTTCCTTGCAATTTGTTCAGTCGTTTCTTGGCCTTTGCTTGCGTTATTTTTTGGCCTTTCCTTGTTTTGTTATTGGTTTGCTTGCGTTGCCCCTGTGCGGGGCGGCACCTACTTTTCTTTGCCTGCCGCAAAGAAAAGTAGGCAAAAGAAAGCGGCTCACACCGCCAGCTCGTAGGTGTCTCCCTCGCCACTCACGCGGCATTGGTCCGAGACGAGATGCGACCTCGCACCTTCAACCTTCGTGACCAGGCAGTCATCCGCTCCACTTCGCGCTACGCGCTCCGTCGTTTGGCATACCCCCCAAGCGAACGCCCGTGCATGTGAAGACTCAGCAATCTCGAGCCATCCATTCCTGGTTTTTGGTGATTAGGTATCCGTATCACTTAGTGCTGAACGCGCACAGGCACCACGAGGCAGTGGGGGTTCCGATGCAATCCTGTCCGTGACGCACGGAGTGCGGAGCGGGGTGGATGAGTGCCTTGTCATGAACGAGGAAGGTGCGAGGACACATCTCGTCTCGGACCAATGTCGAGAGAGCGGCGAGGGGGACACCTACAAGCTGGCGGTGTGAGCCCGCTTTCTTTGCTTACTTTCTTTGCGGCGGCAAAGAAAGTGAGTGCCGCCCCGCACAGGGGCAACGCAGATAGACCAAAAGCAAAACAAGGAAAGGCCAACGCCGAGAGGGGACCAAACGTCGGCAAAGAAAGTGAGTGCCGCCCCGCACAGGGGCAACGCAGATAGACCAAAAGCAAAACAAGGAAAGACCAACGCCGAGAGGCGACCGAAGCCGGCAAAGAAAGTGAATGCCGCCCCGCACAGGGGCAACGCAGATAGACCAAAGCAAAACCAGGAAAGGCCAACGCCGAGAGGCGACCAAACGCCGGCAAAGAAAGTGAGTGCCGCCCCGCACAGGGGCAACGCAAGCAAACCAACAAGAAAACAAGGAAAGGCCAAAAAACGTAAGACCACCGGCCCGAAACAACACCTCGACTGCCTGTAAGGCAAAAAAACCAAAAAAAACAGCCCGCACTTGGCGGGCCGCAAAAATACTCGGAGTTCAGGAGATGAAAAAACCCCAAATCCTGAACCTTCACAATACCCATCAAATATGAAGCGAAAATGAAAAGCGAAAAATATTACACATCAAAAAACACGGTCTCCTGCTCACCCTGCATATAAATGTCAAACCGATAAACCGTCTTGCTCGTCCCTGCTTCGCGCCGCGCGATCAACGTCCCCCGCCGCGCCGCAGGCACCAACCCCAAAACGGAATCGCGTTCATTCGCCGCCGCTTCGTCATCGAAGTAAATCCGCGTAAACGTATGCAGCAACATCCCCCGCATCGTCACGATCACGTTCAGGTGCGGCGCCTCGTCAGCGCTCGCACAGCCGGGCTTCACCGTTTCGACAATGAAGCGCTTCTGTGGATCAGTCCCCGTGCCGACGCGCGCAAAGCCGCGGAAGCCACTCGCTTCGATTTCCGCGCGTGAGGCGGGATAGCGCCCGTTGCTGTCCAGTTGCGAAACTTCCAGCATGGCGTCGCCTACTACGTTGCCGTCGCCGTCGAACACCTGACCCACAATCGTGATGTGCTCGCCCGCTGCTTCATGGTCGGCAACCGCCGGCGTAAAAAGGCTCTTCAGATCGAAGTTGTATTGCTCGGGACACAGGCCATACGCGAAGTACGGTCCAACCGTTTGCGAAGGGGTTTGCTTGAGTGTGCTCATGGCTTAGCGCTCCATCGGCGTTTCATTCGGGCCGCGCAGCACGATGTCGAATTCGTAACCCAGCGCGTAAGCTTCTTTGGTCGTATCCAGCGAGAAACGCGAGATCAAACGTTCGCGCGCTTGCTCAGGCGTGCCCTGGAAAATCGGATCGAAAGCGAGCAAGGGGTCGCCCGGGAAATACATCTGCGTAACAAGGCGTGATCCAAAGTAATCGCCGAACAGTGAAAAGTGAATGTGATTCGGGCGCCATGCATTCGGATGATTGCCCCACGGGTACGCTCCCGGTTTGATCGTCAGAAAGCGATAGCGGCCGTCGTTGTCCGTGATGCAGCGGCCCGCGCCGAGAAAGTTCGGATCGAGCGGCGCATCGTGCTGATCCGCCTTGTGCACGTAGCGCCCGGCGGCGTTCGCCTGCCATACCTCGACCAGCGTGTTGCGCACCGGCCGGCCGCCCTCGTCGAGCACGCGCCCCGTCACGATGATGCGTTCGCCCAGCGGCTCGCCATTGCGCGCGGCATTGCGGGTCAGGTCGTTGTCCAGCGCGCCGAGGTCCTCCGTGCCATACACCGGCACGCGTTGATCACGCAGCTTTTCCTTCAGCGGAATCAGCGGGCGGGTCGGGCCGCGCTTCACGGACGACCCATAGCTGGGAGAAACGTATAGGGGATGGGACTCGAAGTCGCGCGGACTCAGGATGGACTCGTCCATGAGGTGTCTCCGTGAGGGGATTGTTGGATTCGCGATGCCACAGCGGGTATGTGCGAACTTTAGCCAATCCGGGAAGTTATGCAAAATGACGTTTTCTCGCCTTTCGTATAACCTGTCGTTATGCAACGCAGCCTCGCGGACAGCCGCGTCAAATTCCGTCACCTTCAGTGCTTTCTGGCCGTCGCGCAGTTCGGCGGGGTCCAGAAGGCGGCTGAGAGCCTGTCCATCACGCAACCGGCGGTCTCCAAGACGGTGGCGGAGCTGGAGACCATTCTGGGCGTCAAGCTGTTCGAACGCGGCCGTCATGGGGCCGTGCCGACGCACGCCGGGCAGCTTTTCATGCCGCACGCCAGCGCCTGTGTGAGCGCGTTGCGGCAAGGGGTGGACCTGCTCGCGCGGGCCGAGGGCGCAGTGGCCGCCACGCTGGAGATCGGCATTCTGCCGACCATTGCGGCCGCGCTGGCCCCGCCGGTGCTCAAGCTGTTCGCCGTAGAGTGGCCGCGGGTCATCGTGCGGCTCGCCACGGGGTCCAACGCGGAGTTGCTGGAGCGCCTGAAAGCGGGCAGCATCGAATTTGCGGTGGGACGGCTGGCGGATCCTGAGCGCATGGTAGGTCTGAACTTCGAGCAACTGTTTAGCGAACCGCTCGTAGCGGTGGTGCGCGCCGGCCACCCGCTGGCCACGGGCAGCGGCTTGCCTGCCATGTTGCTTGACGGCTATACCGTGGTCGTACCGCCCTTCGGCACGCTGATCAGGCAGTCGGCGGAGAGTTTGCTGGCTGCGTGGGGCGTGCCGCCGCTCGCGGCGTTCGTGGAAGTGTTGTCGGTTTCCACGGGGCGCGCGCTTGCGCTCGAGAACGACGCGGTCTGGTTCGTGCCGCAAAGTGCCGTGGAATACGAGCTGAAACACGGCATGCTGGTGCGTTTGCCGCTGCCATTCGCAGGCACGGAGGAGCCGGTTGGCCTGATCCGCCGCTCCGACACGCAGCCCTCGCCGGTGGGGCATGCGCTGATCGACGCGCTGCGTACGGTCGCCCGGCAGCGCATGGCCGCAGCGGCCGAGCCGGCAAAAGCGCCTAAGCGTAGGCGCGCCGCTCGCTGATGTGCGGTGCCGTGCACGCTAAGCGGCGCCGTGAAAGTACCCGCGGTAAAGCGTGCAGGTGAATCGTATGTTTTGAACCGTTCGGTACATTTCGTGCTTGCGACGATACCGTGGGCGGTGTACAAACACGGTGCGAAAGTGATCAACGGTGTACGCGCGCACTCCCGGTGGTCTGAGGCGTATACAAAGCACCCTTTGGGTCGCAGTGCCGCAGCGTTGCGCAATGCCGCCAGCCTGCCTACAACATCAGAACGAGCATTAAACGTATGTTCAAGGAGAACGCCATGTCCAGCGACCTGCCTGGCCCGGACGACACGCTGCGGGCGGTATCGGACGCGGAGCACAATCCGCTTGGCACTGCGGGGCTGGAGTTCGTGGAATTCGCCGCGCGCGACCCGCAGCAACTCGGGCTCACCTTCGAGCAGCTTGGTTTCAAGCCCATTGCGCGTCACATCAGCAAGGACGTCACGCTGTACCGCCAGGGCGGCATGAATTTTCTGCTCAACGCGGAGCCGGATTCATTTGCCGCGCGCTACGCAGAGGAATACGGCGCCGGCGTTTGCGCGGTGGGGATTCGCGTCGCCGACGCCCAACAGGCGTTCGATCGTGCGCTTGATCTCGGCGCGTGGGAATTCGAAGGCGAAAAGGTCGGCAAGGGCGAGTTGCTGATTCCCGCCATTCAAGGCATCGGCGATTCGCACATTTATTTCGTGGACCGCTGGCGCGGGCGCGGTGGCCAGCAAGGTGGACTCGGCGACATCTCGATCTTCGACATTGATTTTCGCCCCATCGAAATCGGCACCGCGCACGCCGATCTCAGTCATGCGGGCACGGGTCTCATCGCCATTGATCATCTGACGCAAACCGTCGGCGCGGGCCGCATGCAGGAGTGGCTCGACTTCTATCGCGACCTGCTGAATTTCCGCGAGATTCACGAGCTGCATGCCAACTGGCACGTATCGGCGGAATCGCGGGTCATGGTTTCGCCGTGCGGTGCGATCCGCATTCCGCTCTACGAGGAAGGCACGCGCCGCACGAACCTGATGCACGAGTATCTGCCCGATCATCCGGGTGAGGGCGTCCAGCACATTGCGCTGGCAACGGACGACATCTTCGGCTGCGTCGAGCAACTGATCGCCAACGGTATCGAACTCGTCGAGCCGCCGCCGCGTTACTACGAACAGATCGACGCGCGTTTGCCGGGCCACGGTCTCGATCTCGAACGCCTCAAGCGTGACCGGATTCTCGTGGATGGCGAGATTGGCAGCGATGGCGTGCCGTTGCTGTTTTTCCAGACCTTCGTGCGCCGCCGCGCGGGCGAGATCTTCTTTGAAATCGTGCAGCGCAAAGGCCATCACGGCTTTGGTGAGGGCAACCTGAGTGCGTTGGCGCAGGCGCGCTGACCGGTCCAAAGCTGGTTGATCGCAGGGCAGATCGAAGGGGTTGGGACCGGCTACGGAAGAAGCGCTAACGTCTGCACCGCGCGAATAACACGCCACAGTCGCCGCTCGATACGCGTCACTTCTTCGCGGTTTCCGTCGACGGCGCGTGCGGAATATCGGCGTTGGTCGCCATCCACAGCACCTCTGCATCTTCCTCGCTGGTGGAAACCGCGGCGTGACCGGTGCGGCTATCGAAGTAGAGGCTGTCGCCCGCGTTCAAATGGGTGGGCGCGTAGAGTTCGGAATACAGGCACACGCTGCCGCTAATCACGTACAGGAATTCTTCGCCTTCGTGGCGGCCCCAATCGTCGAACGCGTCGAGCGTATGCGCGGAGATGCGGATACGAAACGGCAGCATCGCCTTGTGGGCGAGGTCCGTGGCCAGCAACTCCATCTGATAGCCGCGATAGGCGTGACGCTGGCCCGCGTCCTTGCGGGTCAACGCGCGGCGGCCGCCGGCGCTCACCTTCGGCGTCGAGCCGAACAGTTCGCCGATTTCGATTTTGAGGCCGAGCACGATCTTTTGCAGCACGTCGAAAGTGGGTGACATCAGGCCGTTTTCGACTTTCGACAGGGTCGAGCGCGACACGCCGCACAGGCGGCTGGCGGTTTCCAGCGTCAGGTCCTGCGCCTGACGCGCGGCGCGCACACGGCGGCCCAGATCCGAGGTAGAAGGCTCGGCGGATTTGGTGAGATGGGTATCCATGAGGTGTCGGAGCAATGGCAGGCCCGTTGGCGTGCGCTGTTTCCGATCATAACATTCGGTGCTGCGGGCTTAGCGGCGCGGAAAGAAAGCTCGGAGGCCGCGAGACTGTCCACCCGCTCGACGATATAAGGCAATACAGTATTTCTACGCGCGGCCACGGCCTTCGTTGCAGCACCATCAGGGAGACGTCAAACCATGCCAAAGGCTGCACAACCGACTCCGTTTCAGCTATTCGAACGCGTTGTCATCGGCCTGTATGACGGTGGCGTGCTGTCGCCTGCGGTGCTGGAACGCGTCGCCGGCGGATTCGCGCACACGGGGATGGAGTGGGACGGCGCGCTGGATGTCACTGCCGTAGACGGCCGATCCCTGCACGAGGTCGTGGTGCTGACCATGCTGCCGGGAGATGCGCTGCAGTCGGTTTTTGATTCGTTCGCTTCGGTGATCGAGCATATTGCTGGCGCGTCGCGAGCGCCGGCCACGAAGAAGGCGCGCGGCGCGCGCGAAACGCGTCCCCGTGCGCGAGCGAGCAACAAGACGGGTGCCAACGAGGCCGCCGGCGCGGACGATCTGTTGACCCAACTATCCGATAGCGCGCCGCCGGACAAGCGACGCCGCGCGAAAGCCCCCTCTGCACCGACCCGCTCGGGCGGCTTCAATCCGCTCCTCAATGCGGCGCCGCCGCGCTCCAAAAAAGCTTGATGGCAGCGGTGTCATCTTCACGCCAGTAAGCGCCGCGAGCTTTTGCATATCGCGTGCCCGGTGCGAAGGGCGTTCGCATGCGCGCGTTACCACGTGGCACGTCACATGCTGATCGTTGATGTCGATCAGCGGGGCAACGTCATCATGAACGCGGATTCCAGGCGAGTTGGGCAAACGGAACTGACGCAGCAACCAAAGCAAGAACCAGGGCTGATAGAGCAAACCGGCGGATGCGCGTGTCACGCCGTGAGGTTTCGCGTGACCGCGAAACCCCGGCGCGTTTCGCTGTGCCATTGCATGACCTGTCGTCGCATGCATGGCAGCGCCTTTGCCGCGTTTGCCATGTTCGCCCGCGACGCAGTCGAATTTTCGGGCCCGCTACAGGCTTGGCAAAGCTCGCCTGAGAAGCGGCGATATTTTTGCCCGACGTGCGGCTCGGTCGCATACATGGAAGAAGTGGGCAACGACGAAGTGGACATACCGTTGGGCGCATTTGATCAACCGGGTCTTTACGAGCCAACGTACGAACTGTGGTGTTGCCATAAAGAGCCGTGGTTGCCCCAGCATGTCCGCACGGAATACGAAGGCGATCGCATCGGGTAAGGACGCGAAAGCAGGACGCGAAAGGCAGGACGCGAAGGGCGTCGATACCCGATCCAAAGTGTGTCGTAAGGAGGACAAAATGAAACGATTCGTATGGGTTGCGATGGCCGTAGTTCCGCTGGTGTGTGGTGTGGGCGCGTGTAAAAAGGCCCACGAAGCGGGCAACGACAGCATGAAGCCGCCGGCCAGCCACATCGTGGCATCGGCCAGAAGTTGATCGAGGACGACCCATGACCCTCACCGCCACCACCTATCAATCCCGCTTCGCCAAGGCAGTCTTCGATCTGCTCAATCCAGTTCCGTATGGCCTGTTCGTTGGCGCACTCATTTTCGACATCACCTACGCCACCACGGGCAACGTGTTCTGGGGGAAAGGCGCAGCATGGATGATCACCACGGGGCTGTTCTTCGCCATCATTCCGCGTCTGATCAATCTGTTCCATGTATGGCTGCCTTCGCGCAATCGGGTGCTGCCTGTCGAGCGAGTGGACTTCCTGCTGAACCTGCTGGGCATCCTGGCTGCCATCGCCAATGCCTTTATCCATAGCCGGGATGCTTACGGAATGGTGCCGGACAACGTGATCCTGTCGGTGTTGACGGTGGCGCTGCTGAGCGTCGGACAGCTCGCACTGGCCATTGCTTCGTTCACTTTCAAAGGGGCGCTCCGTGAATAGGCCAATCTCGAGCGGCGTCCTCGTTGCTGCAATAACGGTTAGCGTGGTTTTCGTCTCCGGTTGCTCGGATCACGCGCAATACGACCCGGAGAATCAGGCCGGCGCCAATCCCCCGTTGCCTGGCGCGCGTGCCTTCCTCGCGCCTCCCATTCAGGTGCCCAAATACGTTGGCTGGCAAAACGGTGAAAAGCCGAAGGTGGCGAACGGTCTGAAGATCGAAGAGATCGCCGCGGGATTGCATCATCCGCGGCAAGTCTACGTTTTGCCGAATGGCGACATCCTTGTTGCGGAATCGAACAGCCCCAATGAAGAAGCCGTGACCACGCCGAAGCAGCTGATTGCCGGCCTGATTACGGAGCGCTCCGGCAAGAAAGCCAAAGGGGCCAACCAGATTACGCTGCTGCGCAAGCGTGCTGACGGCAGCGGCCAATGGGACAAATACACCTTCATCGACCATCTGCATTCGCCGTTCGGCATGCAACTGGTTGGAGACACGCTTTACGTGGCGGATACGGATGCGATCCTGAAGTACCCGTACCAAACCGGCGAAACCAGCATTGCGACGCGCGGCGTCGAACTGACTGATCTTCCAGACACGGTCAACCATCACTGGACCAAGGCGTTGCTCGCGAGCCCCGACGGCAAGAAGCTGTTCGTCGGTGTGGGTTCGAACAGCAATGTCAGCGAGAACGGACTCGAAGTCGAATATCGTCGGGCGGATGTGCTCGAAGTGGATATCGCCACAGGCGGCAGCCGCATTTACGCGGCAGGCATTCGCAACCCGACCGGGCTGCAATGGGAGCCAAAAACCGGACAACTGTGGGCGGTGGCCAATGAACGGGACGAGATCGGCCCGGACCTCGCGCCCGATTATCTGACCTCGGTGAAAGAAAACGGCTTCTATGGCTGGCCGTACAGCTACTGGGGGCAGCACGTCGACAGCCGGGTGCGCCCGCAACGCCCCGATCTGGTCGCAAAAGCGATTAGTCCGGACTACTCAATTGGTTCACACGTCGCGCCGCTCGGTTTGCTTTTCTATAGCGGCAACAATTTGCCGGCTCCGTATCAGGGCGGTGCGTTCATCGGCGAGCATGGCAGCTGGAATCGCTCGCCGCTTAGCGGCTACGCGGTGGTGTACGTCGCATTCGAGAACGGCAAGCCTGTGGGCGCGCCGAAGCCGGTGGTGACGGGCTTCGCTTCGGGCGACGAGAAAGAACTGTATGGCGCGCCCGTGGGACTCGCGCAGGACCGCGACGGCGCGCTCATCATCGCCGACGACGTGGGCAACGCCGTCTGGCGGGTGACGAAAGCGGGCGGTTAGGCCTGTCAAGCCGACTCTCGCGTGACAATTCGGGCAAAGCGCGAGTCATCGTCAGGCAAAAAAAAGCCGCAGGCGAAGCCGCGGCTGAATCACACACGCCGCGCCGGGAAGCGCGTACGCCAGTGCATCGTACATGCCAGTTGTAAGCTTTCAAATCGGGTGTTTTGTATGAGAATTATGGTGATATTGGAGAGGCCCGCTGCATCAGGCCGCCGCTTCATCAGACGATAACGGTGTGTTGCTAATAGGCGACGCCTGGCGCTTTTTCAGCGGTTTCAAACTCCTGAAACATGCGCTTTTTGCTGGTCTTCCGGTTGCATGCGCGGTAACCGCAAACGTGCTCATCGACTACGCAGTGCGCGGCAGCATGGCTTCGATACACGCCACAAGCCGCCGGTTACTTTCCTCGATTCCGTAATACGAAGCACGTCTCACCGCATTCGCCGCTGATACGGTGCGCCATCTGTCGTCGGTCAAGAGACGCGCCAGGGCAGAGGCGAGGGCACGTGTGTCGCCAATTGGAACGAGTGTGCCGGCTTTGCCATCGTCCAGAATCTCGCGTGGACCGGTGGGGCAGTCTGTCGCGACGATGGCCTTGCCGAGCGCGAGCGCTTCCAGCAAAACCATTGGCATTCCTTCGTATTTGGAACTCAGCACGAGAACCGACGCATTGGCGATGGTCGGATATGGGTTGTCCTGATGACCGATGAAGTGAACGCACTCTGCGACGCCAAGCTCTTGCGTCAAGCTCTGCAATTCATCGCGATACGCACCGTCTCCGACGATCACGAGGTGTTCCGCGATGGCGTGCTGGTTTCGAAGCTCCGCGTAGGCTCTCAACAAGGTCCGGTGATCTTTCTGGATCTCGTCGAGCCGCGCCACTGAGACGATGTATGAAGCACCGTCCGGCGCCGTCGATGCGACGGGCAGCGCCGCCCGTTCGCGAATGGATTCGATATCAATTGCGTTGGGCAGCACGACGAGGCGTGTCAATTGACCGTCGAACATCTGCGTGGCTTCGTCGGCCATATGCTCGGTCAGCGCAACGATGCTCTCATAACGCTGGTACTGCTGCAGCATCCGGCGGATTCTGCGCGGGCGGCCGCCCAGACGCGCGTCGAAGCTGAAGTGATTCACGCCCAGCCATGCAACATTGAAGCGGCCCGCCAGGCGCCGCAACGACATATCGAAGTCGACGATGACGTCGGCCTTGCGCGCAAGATGTTCGATACGCGCGGCCATGTGGGGACGCACGAGCAACGCGTTGTGGATGTCGCGCGCAATCCGTCCGAGCTTGCCGAGCTGGCGCGCGTAACGCTTCTTCTGAAAGTAACCCAGTGATGGGCGGTCAACGAGGACTTCGACGGACACATCCTTTGGGATCAGCGCGCGATAGCGGCTTTCAAAGGCAGGCGAGCGGTACGTCACCGAAAGCGCGAGATGGAAGCGTTCACGGTCGAGAATGCGCAACCATTGAATCAGCGAGGATTCGATTCCGCCGTCGTTGAAGTCCGTGATGTGGAAGAGAAGCCGGATGCGCGTGTCGTCAGGCGTGGAGCAAGTCGGGTCGAGCATGATGGATCGTGCTGCGAGGCGATGCGTGCAATGCTGAAAGCACGCTGTCAGAATCGTTGACTGTCGTTCTGCATTATCGCAAAGAATGCCCATTATCGTTTTTAAGGCGGCAACGTACGCAACGGACGCAGCGGGCCCCCTCAGGAGCGCGATGCGCGACATCGCCAAGGCACAAACGCGCCTCGCAGAACGCGAACATGACTTACAGGTTGCCCGCAGCGAAGGCAACGGCGCGACGAAACTCGCGCAACGGCAACGCAAGGTGGACGACGCGCACGCCGAGCTGGACCGCTTGCTCACGGAGCGGGTCAACTGAAGAAGATCCGCGTGACAGGGCGCGCTTTAATGCATACTCTTTTCCCTGTAAGCCGATCTTCATCGAATCCCCGTTGCCAAGGTGCGGTCATGAAAAAAATACTGATGGGCGTGGCTTGTAGCATGGTTTTCGGTGCATGCAGCACGGGCAGTCCACCGCGGCTGTCGGCCCAGTCGGCGAGCAATCTGCTGGTCTCGTCCGCCGGTGTTTATCACGGGGCGTTTTCTACCGGTGTACCCGTCACGCTGCTGACAGTCTTCGACGGCTCCGCCTGGCTCTTCTATCAGAAGCCCACGGTGGGCGTGATCGTCGCGACCAATGGCCAACAGTCCGGTACTGGCCAGTTCAACGGCAAATCGGCGACGCGCTACAGTCTCGCGCCTGACGCGGCAGCCGCACCCGTTCAGGTGCAAATCGATTTCTCGCGCTCGCCGAACGTGAGCGGAACCATCGTCGCGGATAGTGGCGGAACGCCGATGACGTTCTCCGCGAGTCCCGCGCCTTCGCTCGGGCAGGGTCCGGGTCTCGGCGCCGTCGCGGGCGAATACAGCGGGCAGATGAGTTCCTTGCAGAGCGTGGGCTCGGCACAGATGCTGGTCGCGCGCGACGGCTTGCTGGCGGGCACCACGTCGAACGGTTGCGAGTTTCGTGGCAGCGTGTCACCGGATAACGGTGTCAACGCCTATAGCGCCTCCATCACCTTCAACGCAGCACCTTGCGCGGTGCCGAACACCACGGTGACCGGACGCGCGCTGCTCGATGAAGGGCGCCTGCTGATTGCGTTACCCAGGCAGGATCGCTCCGACATCGTCGTGTTCGACGGCACGAGGTAGTGGGCCGCTGATGCGCGGAAGCCCAGGCTTGGCTCACTTTCCGCTAAGTGTCTCCCGGTACGATCGAGGCGTACCTGTTAAAGGAGGCTGCCATGAAATTCCGTCTGCCGGAAAGCGCGAACGTTGTGCCCGCCCGCAAGACACGCGTGTTGCGCCATCTGCTCGCCAGGGTGCTGGTGTGTGTCGGACTGGTGGCGGCCCAGAGCACGGTGATCGTGCACGCCGCGCCGGTCGCGTATCAGCCGGATATGCTGTGCGGCGCCGACATGCCGCGCCCGGATCGCGGCGCTGTCGGCAATGAGCAGGTATTGCGGACGCCGCATGGTTCGATTGGCTACTACCGCTTCGGCCAGGGTAGTCCGATCGTGATGATCACCGGTTATCGCGCCACCATCGCGAACTGGAACGCGTATTTCCTCGGCGCGCTGGCAAAGCATCACGAAGTGATCGTCTTCGATAACCGGGGTATCGGCAAATCGAGTGCCGTGAATGCGGACTACCGCATCAAGGATCTGGCGGGCGATTCCGCCACGCTCATCTCGGCCCTCAAGCTCAAAGACCCGACGGTGGTGGGATGGTCGATGGGCGGCATGATTGCACAGCAACTGGCGCTCGATCATCCTTCGCTGGTGGGGCGGCTCGTGTTGATGTCGACCATGCCGCCGGGGCCACGCGCGGTGGCCGTGCCGCATGACGTTGAAAACATCTTGTCCGGCGGCTCAGGCGCCACCTTTGCACGCGTGATGGATGTGCTGTTTCCCGCCAACGTTGAGCAGGAGGCCAACGCGTGCTTCAGACAGGACATGTTCATTCCCGCGGGCTATTCGGTACCCTCGATTCCGGCGGACGTGACTACCGCCCAGCAAAAATTGATGCAGCGCTGGAAGCTGGACGATCACGCGTATGCGCGTCTGAGCAAGTTGACGGTGCCGACTCTCGCGCTCGTTGGGACCGACGACGAGGTGTTGCAGCCCGACAATACCGTGGTGCTCAGTCACGTCGTGCCGCAAGCCACGCTGGTAGAGGTCAAGGATGCGGGGCACGCGATGATGTACCAGTATCCGCGCCAACTGGCCGCTCGCATCGACACGTTTATCGAAGGCACGCCTCCGGTCGAAGCCTCGATTAAAGCGGTTCCGCGGCACCACGCCACTGCTCGCGTAGCTCCCGTTTCAGCACTTTGCCGATCGGACTGCGCGGCAACACATCAATGAACTTCAAGGCGGAGATGCGTTGCATCTTGCCGAGACGCGTATTGATGTACGTGAGCAACGCGTTCTCGTCGAGCGTGGCATTCGGATTTCGCACCACGAATGCCACAGGCGTCTCACCCCATTGCTCCGAGGGCGTGCCGATTACGGCTGCATCTGCAACGTCTGGATGGGCGCGCAATTCCGCCTCCAGATCGCTTGGGTAGACGTTGAAGCCACCCGAAATGATCATGTCTTTCTTGCGATCGAGCAGCGTGAGAAAACCGTCAGCGTCGAAGCGGCCCATATCACCCGTGCGAATGAAGCGCTTGCCGCTCGGGTCGTACCATTCCGCTTCGGCGGTCTTTTCCGGTTGCCGGTAATAGCCCGTCATCATGGCCGGTGAATGACCGACGATTTCGCCCACGTCCCCTCGCGGCACTTCATTGCCTGACTCGTCGATCAGGCGAATATCGTGGCCCTCCACCGGCCTGCCCACGGTGTGCAGCTTGTGCGGAAAGTCGTGCGCGTCCAGTTGACATGAGCCGCCACCTTCGGTCATGCCGTAATATTCGGTGAGTTTGCCAGGCCAGCGCCGCACGACGTCGGCCTTCACGCTTGCCGCAAATGGCGCGCTGGTGCAAAACTTGGCCTGGAAACAGGAGAGATCGTAACGGTCGAAGTCAGCGTGCGCCATGAGCCGCTGATACTGCACCGGCACCAGCATCGTGTGTGTCACGCGGTGCTGCTGGGCGAGCGTCAGATATTGCGTGGCATCGAATTTCGGCAGCAGTACGACTGTGCCGCCAAACGTGAGCGTCGGCATGAAGCTGACCAGCGTGGTGTTCGAATACAGCGGCGTGGAAATCAGCGTGATGGCATGCGGCCCGTAGCCACGTTCGATGCTGCGTTGCGCGTAAGCCCAGCGCATGCCGTGCGATTGCACGATGCCTTTGGGTGTGCCCGTCGTGCCGGACGAATAGATGATGTTGAACGGCCACGCGGGGTCGATCGCGACAGAACGCGGCGCCACGCCTTCAGGTGCGAGCCATGTGCGCAGCGCGAGGTGGCCTGGATGATCGTCGAGTGCGATCGCCGTTGCGCGGATTTCGCTGGCCAACGGTTCAAGCAGCCCGAAGACTTCGGCGTCGAGAAACAGCCAGCGTGCGCGTGAATTGTCGATCATGCCGACCAGGCTCGCCGCGCTCGACGACGGTGCAAGCGGCGCCACCACTGCACCCGCGCGCAAACCGCCCAGAAACGCCACGACGTAGTCGACCGAGGCACTCGCGCACAGTGCGATGGCATCGCAAGGCATGAGTCCCTCGCGCTGCAAGGCCGCGGCAAAACGATCGACCTGCACATCCAGTTCCGCGTAGGTGACGATGCGGCCGTCGCAGATCAGGGCGGCATGCCCGGCACGTTCGCTTGCGAAGCGTTTCAGCATGTCGGTGATACAGACGAACGGCTGGTCCTGCAACGCGTCGAGCCAGCTCATGCGCATGCACCTCCGCGGTCTGCGATATCGCGATTCAGCGCGAATCGTGACGTGACCTTACTGCGCGATTGAAACGCAACTTTCACGGCCATTACAACGCTCCTCGATGTTGTTCTGTAGTGCAGACGTCCACGCCGGATGCCGGACGATCATACGTGCGGGCCATCGTCGTGTAAATAAAAGCACGCCCATGCGCTTCTGTTGATGCGTCGATTTGCGCTAGGTGTTTTCCCGGTTACGCCCCGCCAGAAAGGCCGATTGCGCCGTTTGCCCGTTGACATGCTCCGAACGGTCGTGCGAAATTGTGTGTCGAATTCCCGCTATAGTCATCCCTGATAGACGCGCATTACTTCGTCAATTGAAGCAATTTCATTTGGCATGGAGATACGAAGCATGTCGGCCAGCCGTTCTTGCTATCGTTGTTGCAGTCTCGTCCGTTTTCTTGCCGCGGCCATGCCGCACACAGCCACGGCGCGTCCCGCGCGAACGTTCGTTTGATCTGTCCAGGCAATGTCTGGACAGATAGTTAGTTATACAAAATAGCTGCATCCATTCCAGGATCGTAGGAGACAACACAATGAAAATGGTGCGTTCCCTGGCGGCTGGCGCTGCGGTTGTCTTTGCGCTCGCCTCCGCTGTCGCCTCGGCGGAGACAGTCCGCATTGCGTATATCGACACGCTGTCGGGCCTGATGGGCTCCCTCGGCAACAACGAACTGAAAAGCTGGCAATACGTGACCGAGGTGGCCAATCAGCAGGACTGGGCCGGCGGACCCAAATTCGAAATGGTGCCGTTCGACAACAAGCTGTCGCCGCAGCAGAGCCTGACCTTGCTCAACGAGGCGGCTGACCAGGGCATCCGCTATATCACGCAAGGCAATGGTTCTTCGGTTGGGCTGGCGCTCGAAGATGCGGTGTCCAAGTACAATGCGCGCAATCCCGGCAAGGAGATCATCTACCTGAATTTCGCGGCGGTGGACCCGGCCATGACGAATGCCAAGTGCGATTACTGGCACTTCCGTCTGGATGCGAACTCCGACATGAAGATGGAAGCGTTGACCACCTTCCTTGCCAAGGATCCGAACGTCAAGAAGGTCTATCTGATCGATCAGGATTATTCGTTCGGCCACGATGTGTCGCGTACCGCGCAGGAGTACCTCAAGCGCAAGCGGCCGGATATCCAGATCGTAGGCGATGATTTTCACCCGCTGGCCCAGGTCAAGGACTTCTCGCCCTACGCGAGCAAGATCAAGGCATCCGGTGCCGATACGGTCATCACGGGTAACTGGGGCAGCGATCTCGCGCTGCTGATCAAGGCGGGCAAGGACGCGGGCGTGACCGCCAATTACTATACTTACTACGCCTCCACGACGGGCGTGCCGACCGCGATGGGCGCGGCAGGCGCAGGGCATGTGCGCTACGTGGGCTACATGGGCCCGAATACGAAGGGCAATCCGCCGCAGGCCGATCAGATCATGGACGGCTTCAAGAAAAAATACGATGACGATTTCTTCGAAATGGCCGCTTATACTGGGGTCGCGTTGCTAAGCAAGGCGTTCAAGGAAACGAAATCCACCGATCCGGTCAAGGTGGCCAAAGCCCTTGAAGGCATGAAGGTGGAAAGCCTGAACGGCACGGTGGAAATGCGCGCCTCCGACCATCAGGCAGAGCAGCCTCTCGTCATCGCAACGTGGGTGAAGGTGGACGGCAAGGACGTCAAATACGACCAGGAAAAAACGGGCTACGGCTGGCGTACCGAAACCGTGCTCGACGCTGCGTCCGCTACCCAACCCACCACGTGCCAGATGAAGCGCCCTAACTAGAGCGCACTGCGATGAGCTGGACGAGGCGCATGGCCCGCGCTGCTGCATGAAGTAAGGAACATTGTCCGTGGAATTCTTCGTCATCTCCTGCTTGAACGGCATCAGCTATGGGCTGCTGCTGTTCCTGCTCTCGTCGGGGCTCACGCTCATCTTCAGCATGATGGGCGTGCTCAATTTCGCGCACGCGAGCTTCTACATGTTCGGTGCCTACTTTGCGTATGCCATTGCCAGCAAGCTCGGTTTCTGGCCCGCGCTGGTGCTTGCTCCGCTGCTCGTGGTGGTGGTGGGCGCGCTCGTCGAGCGCTTCGGCTTGCGCACCGTCCACAGGTACGGACACGTAGCCGAATTGCTGTTCACCTTCGGCCTCGCGTATCTGATCGAGGAAGCCGTCAAGCTGGTGTGGGGGCAGTCCGCGGTGCCGTACCGCATTCCTGCAGAGCTGGATGGTCCGCTGTTCCAGGTCTTCACCTCGGTGTTTCCCAAGTACCGTGCGTTCATGATGCTGGTCTCGGTGTTGATGCTGGTGTCCATGTACGTCGTGCTAACGCGCACACGCATCGGTCTCGTGATTCAGGCCGCGTTGACGCATCCGCAGATGGTCGAAGCGCTCGGCCACAACGTGCAGCGCGTGTTCATGATGGTGTTCGCTGGCGGCGCGGCGCTCGCGGGCCTCGCGGGCGTGATTGGCGGCAATGCGTTCGTGACGTCGCCTTCGATGGCTGCGTCGGTCGGCACGATCGTGTTCGTGGTCGCCGTGGTGGGCGGCATGGGCTCGCTCGCGGGCGCCTTCATCGCGTCGTTGCTGATCGGCTTGCTGCAAACGTTCGCGGTGACGATCGACGCGTCGCTCGCCGATCTGTTCGGCGCCATCGGTCTGCATGTGACGAGCGCGACGCCGCTGTCCTCGGTGTGGAAACTCACCATCTCGCAGATGGCCCCCGTGTTGCCCTACCTGCTGATGGTGGTGATGATGATCGTGCGCCCACGTGGTCTCATGGGAACCCGGGAAGGCTAACGCATGAAACCCACTTTGAAACCCAGCTTGCGTCACGGTTACGACCAGGTCATGGCCCCTGGCCGTACCGCCGCGTCGCCTCGTCACCTCGCGCGCTATCTGATCTGGGGGCTCACAGTCCTCGTGATGCTGATCGCGCCGTTGATCTTTTCCAGCGGCTTCGCGATTACGCTGCTATCGCAGATGGGCATCATGATCATCTTCGCGCTGTCGTACAACATGCTGCTCGGACAGTCCGGCATGCTGTCGTTTGGTCACGCGGTGTATTCGGGCATGGGTGCATTTATCGCCGTGCATCTGCTCAACCAGATCGGCGCGGGCGCGGTGTGGTTTCCGGTGTCGCTGCTGCCGCTGGTGGGGGGCCTGGGTGGTGCGTTCTTCGGCGTGCTGTTCGGCTACGTGACCACGCGCAAGGCGGGCACCACGTTCGCCATGATTACCTTGGGGATCGGCGAAATGGTGTTCGCCAGTTCGTTGATGTTTCCGGATTTCTTTGGCGGCGAGGGCGGCGTTTCCACCAACCGCGTGGTGGGCAATGCGGTGCTCGGCATCACCTATGGACCAGGACGTCAGGTGTATTACCTGATCGCGGTGTGGTGCCTCGTGTCGATGATCGCCATGTACGCGTGGACCCAGACGCCATTGGGCCGCATCGCGAATGCGGTGCGTGACAACGCCGAGCGGGCCGAATTCGTCGGCTACAACACGCAGCGCGTGCGTTATCTCGTGGTGATCCTGTCGGCCTTCTTTGCGGGCATTTCCGGTGGCCTGTCCGTCATCAACTTCGAAATCGTCTCGGCGGAAAACGTGGGCGCCGCGCATTCGGGCAGTGTATTGCTGGCCACGTTTATCGGCGGTGGCGGATTTTTCTTTGGGCCTGTGATCGGCGCGGTGATCTTCGTGTTGTTTGCCGTTGCACTGTCCAGCCTGACGCAGGCGTGGCTACTTTATCTGGGGCTGTTCTTCGTGCTGATGGTGATGTTCGTCCCTGGCGGCGTGTCCAGTCTGCTGATGAAGCAGGTGCCGCTGTTCGCCGCGCGTAAGTTCAATCGCATGCTGCCTTCTTACGCGGTCGCGCTGGGCGCGGGCGTCGTCCTTCTGGCCGCGTTGATCCTGACGGTTGAACTCACCTACAAACTGCAGATTGATAGCGACAACGGCACCGGCATGACGATGGCTGGCATCGGTTTCGACGCGGCGTCCTTCAAGCCGTGGGTCGTCGCGGCCGTATTGTGGGTCGCAGGGGCATTGGGCTGGCGGGCGGCCGTGGCGCGCGTGCATCGCGCGTGGGACGCCGTGCAGGTCGAAATAGCGGACGTGGCGCAGGTTGTGAGAGGTGCACGATGACAGCGGCACTGGAACTTAGCGACGTCTGCAAGAAATTCGGCCAGACGGAAATCATTCGCGGCGTCAATCTCAGCATCCCAAAGGGCGAGCGTCACGCGCTGATCGGTCCGAATGGCGCGGGCAAATCCACTACGTTCAATCTGATCTCGGGACGCAGCGCGCCGAGTTCCGGCTCAGTGAAGCTCAACGGTACGGAGATTGGCGGCCTGAAGCCGTTCGTCATCAATCGCATGGGACTGTCGCGCAGTTTTCAGATTACGAACATCTTCCACCGGCTCTCGGTGTTCGAGAATCTGCGTTGCGCGGTGCTGTGGTCGCTCGGCTACAAGTACTCTTTCTGGCACCGGTTGTCCCAACTGCACGACGCGCGGCAGCGCGCCGAAGAGGTGCTCGAACTGATCGGACTGCAGCGTCGGCGCGATACGCAGGCGAGTCTGCTTACGTACGCGGAACAGCGCGCGCTGGAAATCGGCATCACCATTGCCGGCGGCGCCGAGGTGATTTTGCTCGACGAACCCACGGCGGGCATGAGCCGGTCGGAATCGGATCAGGCGGTGGAATTGATCCGCAAGGTCACGGAAGGCAAAACGCTCGTGATGGTCGAGCACGACATGGGCGTGGTGTTCGGTCTCGCGGATCGCATCTCGGTGCTGGTGTACGGCGAAGTGATCGCGACGGATACGCCTGAGGCAATCCGCAACAACAGCAAGGTCAAGGAGGCGTATCTCGGCGCGTCCCTCGACGAAAGCTCCATAGAAGGAGCGCACTGATGGTTCAGCGCATGCTCGACGTGCAAGGGCTGCACGCGTACTACGGCAAGAGCCATATTTTGCAGGGCGTCGATGTGCACGTCGACGAAGGCGAGATCGTCACCTTGCTTGGGCGCAATGGCGTTGGGCGCTCCACGATGGCGAAGACGATCCTCGGTATGGTCAAGGCCGCGGGTTCGGTGCGCTTTCGTGACGAGGAAATTCTCGGGCGTCGTACCTTCGAAATCGCGCAGCTTGGCATTGGCTACGTGCCGGAAAATCGCGACATCTTTCCTACGCTGACCGTGCGTCAGAATCTGCTGTTGGGCGAGAAGCGCAATCGCCGGCAAAGCAAACCGCGCTGGACGCTCAGTGAAATGTACGGCATGTTCCCGCGCCTGAAAGAGCGCGAAAACACCGCGGCGGGCGTGTTATCCGGCGGCGAGCAGCAAATGTTGACGCTGTGCCGCACGCTGATGGGTGACCCCGACCTGATTCTCATCGACGAACCCACCGAAGGACTCGCGCCCAAACTGGTGGCGCTGGTGGGCGAATATTTGCAGGCGTTGAAAGAGCGCGGTGTATCCGTGCTGCTGATCGAACAGAAGCTCGCCATCGCGCTCGACATCTCGCAGCGCGTCTACGTGATGGGGCACGGAAACATCGTCTTCGAAGGGACACCCGCGGAGCTCAAGGCGAATGCACAGGTGCGCAAGGAGTGGCTGGAAGTGTAGTGCACGGGCGCCGCTTGATCGCATGTCGTTGCTTTCATAAAGTCCCAGGGATGGCTAACGAAAAATATGAGCACTAACGATTCTCTCGCCGGCAACCAGGCTTCGCGTGCCGCCCATGTTCCGCAAATCCGTCTGTATCAGGACTGGCTAAAGCGAAGCCGAGGGCTTGCGTTCGATTCATACGATGCGCTGTGGCGCTGGTCAGTCACGGATCTCGACGCGTTCTGGGCGAGCATCTGGGAATACGGCGGGATGCAGTCGCCGACGCCCTACAATGAGGTGCTCGCCGAGGAACGTATGCCGGGCGCACGCTGGTTCAGCGGCGCACAGGTGAACTACGCACAGCAGGTGTTGCGGCATGGAGAGGCGGCCCATGCGGCGGGTATGCCGGCCATCGTCAGCGAGGACGAACAGGGGCGTGTCAGGGAACTGAGCTGGCGCGAATTGAAGCGGCAGGCGGCCGCGCTCGCACTAACGTTGCGCGAGCAAGGTGTGCAGCGCGGCGACCGGGTGGTGGCGTACTTGCCGAACGTGCCTGAAACCGTGGTGGCGTTTCTCGCCTGCAGCAGCATTGGTGCCGTGTGGAGCGTGTGCGCGCCGGACATGGGTTTGCAGGCCGTAAGCGACCGCTTTCGTCAAATCGAACCGCGTGTCCTGATCGCCGTGGATGGTGTGCATTACGCGGGGCGTCCACTGGATCGCAGCCAGGTGGTAGCGTCGCTGCGTGACGCGCTGCCCACGGTGCAAACGCTGATCGTGCTGGAAACACCGAATGCGTCGTCCCGTGTTGCAGACGCGCTGAGTTTTGCCGCGGTGACGGCACGCGACGACGCGGCCACCGCTGGGTTCGTCCCCGAATGGCTGCCATTCGATCACCCGCTGTGGGTGGTCTATTCGAGCGGCACGACCGGCTTGCCCAAACCGATCGTGCAGGGCCACGGCGGTGTGCTGGTCACGGCACTGAGCGTGATTCTGCACACCGACTACGGCGCGAGTTACAGCAGCAACAACTGGGGCGAGCGCTTCCACTGGTACACGTCCACGGGCTGGATCATGTGGAACGTGCAGCTAACGGGTTTGCTGGTCGGGGCCACGATCTGCCTCTACGACGGTTGCCCCAGCGGCAGCAAGGAACGGCCCGACTGGGGCGTGTTATGGCGCTTTGCCGCCCGCCACCACGTGACGGTGTTTGGCGCGGGCGCCGCGTTCCACGGCAACTGCATGAAGGCGGGGCTGTCGCTCGCGGAGTGCGGTGACCTTTCACGTGTGCGTGCAATCGGCACAACCGGCTCGCCGCTGCCTGAAGACGTGCAGCGCTGGGGTAGCGCGCAATTCGCCGCGCTCGGCAATCCGGACATCTGGTGGCTTAATATTTCCGGCGGCACGGATTTGAGCGGCAATTTCCTCACCGGCAACCGCGAACTACCGCAAGTGCCAGGACGGATGCAATGTCGCCAGCTTGGCGCCGCCGTCGAAGCGTGGAATGAGGCCGGGCAAGCGGTGCTGGAGGAGGTGGGCGAACTCGTGTGCACGCGTCCCATTCCTGCCATGCCGTTGTATTTCTGGGGCGACGCCGGCAATGCGCGCTACCTGTCGAGCTATTTCGATGTCTACCCCGGTGTATGGCGTCACGGCGACTGGCTCAAGATCGACGCAGACGGGGCATGCACGATCTATGGACGCAGCGACGCTACGATCAACCGCGCGGGCTTGCGCATGGGCACGAGCGAGATCTACGCCGCTGTAGAGGCGTTGCCTGAGGTGCTCGACTCGATGGTGATCGATCTGGAGTTTCTCGGACGCGAAAGCTTTCTGGCGCTGTTCGTGGTGCTGCGTGACGGCATCGCGCTCGATGCGGCACTCGAAGCACGCCTGACGGCAGCCATCAAGACCTCGCTGTCACCGCGCTTCGTGCCGGACCAGATTTTGCAGGCGCCGGAAATTCCACGTACGTTGTCGGGCAAAAAGCAGGAAGTGCCGATCAAGAAGCTGTTTCTCGGGCATGTGCTTGAAAAGGTGGTCAATCGCGAGGCGATGGCGAACCCGCAATGTCTGGACTGGTACGTGCGGCAAGCGGCGGCGCATGCAGCGCAGCGCGGCGGTTAGCGCGCATCGGTCCCAGATAGTGCCGTGCCGATCCGCAATGTCATGAATCCGGTGGACACTGAGCGATCCCGTGGATAGCATCAGTTTCTGGTCAACGTTGCGGACATGCCGATATGCGAACCGATCCTGCCTCCTGCCTTCCTGATGATCTCGACCACGCGCTGCTGATAGGCCGTGTGTGGCGTCCCGCGCCGGTCGATGGACCGGCCGTCGTGGTGGTGCGCGGCGGCCAGGTCTTCGATATCACGCGCACGGTGCCGACCACCGCCGATCTGTTCGACCGCGCGGATGCCGTGCAGATTGCCCGTGACGCGCAGGGTGAAGCGTTGGGTCCGGTCGCTGCGCTGATCGAAGCGAGCTTTGCGTCATCCTCTGACCAGGCGGCACACGCGGGGCCACGCTTGCTCGCGCCGTGCGATGTGCAGGCTATCAAGGCATGCGGCGTGACCTTCGCCGTGAGTCTGCTCGAACGCGTGATCGAGGAGCAAGCGGGCGGCGATGCCGCGAAGGCGCTCGAAGTGCGTCGCACGATCACGGAACTGATCGGCACCGATCTCGCGAAGATCAAGCCGGGTTCGGATGCCGCGATGAAACTCAAAGCCGAACTCGAACGTCGCGGGGCGTGGTCGCAATACATGGAAGTGGGCATTGGACCCGACGCCGAAGTGTTCTCCAAATCGCAACCCATGTCTGCCGTGGGGCTGGGCGCGGACGTCGGTCTGTATCCCACTTCGGTGTGGAACAACCCGGAACCGGAGATCGTGCTGGCGGTGAATAGCGCCGGTGCGATTGTGGGCGCCACGCTCGGTAACGATGTAAATCTGCGCGATATCGAAGGCCGCTCGGCCTTGCTGCTCGGCAAGGCAAAAGACAACAACGGCTCGTGTGCAATCGGCCCGTTCGTGCGGCTGTTCGATGAGCGCTTCACGCTGGACACCGTGCGCGCCGCGAGCCTGTCGTTGCGCATTGAAGGCACGGATGAATTCGTGCTGGAAGGCGTGAGCCACATGCGGGAGATCAGCCGCGATCCTGCTGATCTCGTTGCGCAGACGTGCGGCGCGCATCATCAGTACCCCGATGGATTCATGTTGTTCCTCGGCACGATGTTCTCGCCGATCAAAGACCGCGATGCAACCGGCGCTGGCTTCACGCATCATCTGGGCGATGTGGTGACGATTGCAACGCCATTGCTCGGCGCGCTCGTCAACACGGTGCAGCTTTCCACCGAAATTACGCCCTGGACTTTCGGCGTGAGGGCGTTGTATCAGAGTCTCGCCAAACGCGGACTGCTTTGATCGCGCCACGTCATTCGTTGACGCAAAGGAGGCAGCGGTGCAGCACGACGATGTGATCAATGCCTTGCTTCAAGCGCTGGGTACGGAAGTGGTGACGTTGCCGGCGCGATTCGGCTCGCGCCAGGTGGTGGACTGGAGCGGCTTGCCGGGCGCGACGCCACGCGCCATCATCCGGCCGCGCAATACGCAGGAAGTCGCTGCGGCATTGCGTGTCTGCGACGAGTACCGTCAGCCCGTTGTGACGCAAGGCGGCCTCACGGGCCTCGTAGGCGGTGCGAATCTGCGCGACGGCGAGGTGGCGCTGAGCCTGGAACGGATGAATCGCATTGTCGAGATCGACCGTACCTCGGGCACGATGACGGTGGAGGCCGGTACGCCGTTGCAGGTCGTGCAGGAAGCTGCACTCGACGCCGGCCTGTATTTCCCGCTCGATCTCGGCGCGCGCGGCAGTTGCACGATTGGCGGCAATCTCGCAACGAATGCGGGTGGCAACCGCGTCATCAAGTACGGGATGATGCGCGATCAGGTGCTCGGACTGGAAGCGGTGCTGGCGAGCGGCGAAGTGGTCGGCGCGTTGCACAAGATGATCAAGAACAATAGCGGCTACGATCTGCGCAACCTGATGATTGGCAGCGAAGGCACGCTCGGCGTGATCACGCGGGCTGTCTTGCGGTTGAGGCAGCGGCCGCGAGCGGTGGCGACAGCGTGGTGTGCGCTGCCTTCGTACAGCGCAGTGACGCAGTTACTCGAAGAGGCCCAGGCTGGGCTCGCGGCGGGTGTCTCCGCGTTCGAAGTGATGTGGGCCGGATACTACGACGCGGTGCTCGCCAACTTGCCGAGTCTGCGAGCGCCGGTGAATGAGCGCTATCCGTATTACGTCTTGCTGGAAAGCGTGGGCGGCGATCCGGTTCGGCATGCGCAGGCATTCGAGGAGTTTCTCGGCCGCATGCTGGAGGCGAATGTGGTCGCGGATGCCGCTGTGGCGAGTTCGGAGTCGGATGCGCTGGCCTTCTGGGCGATACGCGATGCACCGGGTGAGTATCCGAAGTTCATCCCGAACCATGCGGCCTACGACGTCAGCTTTTCAATCAGCGATGTGGGCGACGTCGCCGCGCGTTGCGATGCGCGTTTGAGCGAGCGCTGGCCGCAGGCGCTGGTGATGATCTACGGCCATCTCGGGGACGGCAATATTCATATCGTGGTCGACGTGCCTGGTGCGGGAAAGACGCTGCATGGCGAGATTGACGACGTGATCTACGAGGTGACGCGCGAATTCCACGGCTCGGTTTCCGCGGAGCACGGCATTGGTACGAAGAAGAAGGGGTATCTCGGGTTCACGCGCAGTGACGCGGACGTGGTGGCGATGCGCGCGGTAAAAGCCGCGCTCGATCCGCGAGGTATTCTGAATCCGGGGAAGATTTTTTGACGCTCTGACGCTGCGCGCGTTCAGATTTTCAAGCCGTTATTCCGACTTGGATTGCAGCAGATAGTCCTGCAGATTCTTGACGCGAGCGGCCGTCATGTTGGCGAGACACTGCGAGGTGTTCACCTTCGCCCATTGGGGCGCGCCGCTACCGAGGCTATTGCGGAACTGACATTCCGCGTTGCGATACGCCACCCATGCCTGCTGGCCGGCGATGAAGTCCGTGTGGGGTTTGATGCCGCGCCTGTTGTCGTCGCGCAGCGTCGCGAGCAGCTTCTGAACCATGTCGTCCAGTTGCTGCTCGTTGGCAACGCGGGTTTTCTCGGCGCAGTCGAAACTGGTTTGCGCGCTCGCAAAGCCGACGCCTCCTGTCAGATGATCGCAGTCCGCCGCCGAAGCGGCCGACGACAACAAACCAAACGACACAGACAGGAGAGCGGCAGCGTAGTGCGAGCGTTTCACTTCAGGTCCTTCGTGACTTTCTACTGGGCAAAGCGTGTTACGGCTTAACGGTCAAGGAACGACTTGAGGCGATCGGCGCGGCTCGGGTGCATCAGCTTGCGCATGGCCTTGCTTTCGATCTGACGAATCCGTTCGCGCGTCACGTCGAATTGCTTGCCGACTTCTTCGAGCGTGTGATCCGACTTGGTGTCGATGCCGTAACGCATACGCAAGACCTTGGCTTCACGCGGCGAGAGCGAATCCAGCGCGTCGTCGATGGCGATGCGCAAGTCGGCCTGCACGGCGGCATCCGCCGGCGACGTGGCCGCGGAGTCTTCGATCATGTCACCAAGCGTGGCGTCGCCGTCTTCACCCATCGGCGTTTCCATCGACACCGGCTGGCGCGCGATCTTCAGAATGCTGCGGACCTTCTCTTCCGACAGATCCATGCGTGCCGCGAGCACCGACGGATGCGCTTCCTGACCCGTCTGTTGCAGGATCTCGCGCGAAATACGGTTCAGCTTGTTGATGGTTTCGATCATGTGCACCGGCACGCGAATCGTGCGCGCCTGATCGGCCAGCGAACGCGTCACCGCCTGGCGCACCCACCACGTCGCGTAGGTCGAGAACTTCCAGCCACGACGATATTCGAACTTGTCCACGGCCTTCATCAGACCGATGTTGCCTTCCTGGATCAGGTCGAGGAACTGCATGCCGCGATTGACGTACTTCTTGGCAATCGAGATCACGAGACGCAGGTTGGCTTCGATCATTTCGCCCTTGGCCTTGCGCATCTTGGCCTCGGCCGCCACCATCTTGCGGTTGATGTCCTTCAACTGCTTGAGCGGCAGCGAGACATTGGCTTCGATTGCGACCAGCTTCTGCTGCTCGGCCTGGATGGCCGGCAGATTGCGTTCGAGCGCCGCGCCGAATTCCTTGGACTTGCCAGCCATGCGCATGGTCCAGTCGAGATCCGTTTCGTGACCCGGGAAGGTCTCGATGAACAGATCACGCGGCATGCCGCTCTTTTCCAGCACGATTTGCTGAATGCGACGCTCGATGGCGCGCACTTGCGTGACCTGATGGTGCACGTCGCCGCACAGGCGGTCGATGGTACGCGCCGTGAAGCGCAGCGCCGCCAGTTCCTGCTGGATGTCTTCGCGTGCGCGCAGATGGGCCTTCGAAGACGTGGCGTCGCGCGCATGCAGCGAGTTCACTTCGTCGAAGCGGGTGCGCACGCGAGCGAAAATCTCGAGGCAATCGGCCGTGAGCTTTTTCAGGCGCGCTTCGTCCACCGCGTTCGAATCTGCGGGGATGTCGTCGTCGCTGTCGCTATCGTCGCTGTCGTCGCTTTCGGCGTCGAGATCGGCCGCGGCTTCGACGCCGGCGTCCGATTCTTCTTCTGCTGCCGTGTTCTCGTTCAGGCCGTCGACCAGTTCGTCGATGCGCAGTTCACCCGCTGCAACCTGGTCAGCGCTTGCCAGAATGGCGGCAACCGCCGACGGGCACGCCGCGATGGCCTGCACCATCTCGTGCAGACCGTCTTCGATACGCTTGGCGATGGCGATTTCACCGGCACGCGTCAGCAGTTCCGTCGCGCCCATTTCGCGCATATACATACGCACGGGGTCGGTGGTACGGCCGAATTCCGAGTCGACGGTGGACAGTGCCACTTCCGCTTCTTCGTCCGCCTGGTCGTCGGTCACTACCGGCGAGTTGGCGTTCAGCAGCAGCGCTTCCGCATCGGGGGCAGTCTCGTAGACTGCCACGCCCATGTCGTTGAAGGTGGCAACAATGGTTTCCATTGCCGCGGTTTGCGCGAAGTTGTCGGGCAGGTGATCGTTGATCTGCGCGTGCGTGAGGTAGCCGCGCTCCTTGCCCAACTGGATCAGCGCGCGCATCTGGCGTTGCTGCTCTTCGACTTGCTGCAGGGTTTCCGCAGCAACCGGGATCGCTTTACCCGCACCCTTGCCTTTGGCGGTTCGCCCGGCAGGGGCTTTGATTGAGTATCCGACGGAGTTGTCGGCGGAATCGTCCCGATCGAAAGGGTTCAATGTCTTCTCCTCGAAGGCTCGCTATGAGGCGCAAGACGCGACGCTCAGGCGTTTCGGCTAGGCCGCAACATCACCTGAGTGATACGTGCGGCTGGTTTGTCTATGCTCGCAAAGAGCGAAAAGATTGGCCCGCGCGAAGCGGGCCCATAGAGACGCGCAAATTTCGCGCGGCCAGCGATTATATACGAACTCTGGGTCGCATTCCTTTCTCTCGTGCGATATGTGTAGAAAAAGGTCAAGTGGTGCGCGCCCTGGGGGCAGATCAATCCTCGCAACGACGCAACTCAGTTGTTGCTCGGTTGAAGCTCAGTTGTTGCTCACTTATCGCAATACATCTTTGCGGTATCTGAAAAGATGGATGCCGCGCGATGCGCCGCGACGTGTTGCGAGCGGTTGCATCGCACTCAACGTGTCGCGTTTCGTCCCTGGTTGCCTATATGGAGACACAAGTGATTTTGGCAAGGGGGTGCGCGCTTTGTGCCGGGGCGCTGTGTCGAACGGCGCGACGAGTGCGATGAATACGACCGCATCACGAGCACAAAAATTTTTCGCGAATAGCCTTGACGGCATGCGAACCGCATTCCATAATTCGCCTCCCGTTTGATGACGGACGCGAAGAAAGCAGAGCTTCTGAGCGAATGATCTTTAAAAATTAACAGCCGATAAGTGTGGGCGCTTGATGCGCGACGCGGTCGGGTTCTTCGGAACCTGACGTAAAGCGAAAGTATCAAGTCTCACACAGTAATGAAAGGAAGGTTTTCCTGTCTCTTTTTCGGAAGAGTCGCAGGTTAATCATTCGTCAG